>NZ_JQLN01000005.1:1635000-2728129 GCF_000744225.1 Kitasatospora mediocidica KCTC 9733
TGTCCGGCACGTGCCAGTAGGCCACCGGCCCGGTCATGCCCTGCTGCGCACCGCCGGGCACCAGCCCGATCTGCTGGCCCTCGGCCTCGAAGCCGACGTAGTAGTCCGAGTCGCTCTGCGGCTGGACGCCGAGCAGGGCGGCGTACACCGCCTTGGCCTTCGGGAGGTCGGTCACGGGGTGCAGGATGGTCTTGACGCCCTGGGTGGAAGAGTCGCTCACGGTCGGTCACTCCTGAGGTCGGGGGTCCCGGGGATGCCGGGGACCCGATGTCCATGGCCGAAACGCTAGCTGCGGCCCGGTGGCCGCGCTTCTCGATTCCTGACCGGTCGGTCCTGTGCCGGTCCTAGATCACTTACGCCCTCCGCCGCCGGATACGCTGACGCGTCACATTCCACGGACGGGGGAGAAGAGCGCTGATGGCCACGGCCTGGGCGGAGTTGCTGGGCGAGGTCGCCCGGACCGGGCGGCGGCTGCGCCGTGAGGAGCTCGACGGCTTGCGCAGCCGTGGGGAGCAGGCGGCCGGCGAGGGCGTCTCGCTGCCGGAGCTGATCGACGAGCATCTGGCGACCGTCTCCGGCGCCTGGCAGGGCCGCCCGGTGGAGGCGGCCTCCCTGCTGGCGCTGCGCAGCGCGGTCGCCGCGCTCGGCGACGGGCACAGCCGGGCCAGCCACCAGCGGATGCACCAGGAGGACTCGGGCCGCCGCGAGTTCATCGCCGACCTGCTGAGCAACCGCAGCGACCTGGGCCGACTCGCCGAGCATGCCGCCCGGTTCGGGCTCAACCTGGCCTGCCGGCACGTGGTGGCGGTCGCCGAGGGCGACGGCTACGACGTGGAGGACCCGGTGGTGCGCCGGGTGGAGCAGCAGCTGATGGGCCGCTTCGGCGACCTCGACGTGCTACTGGCGGTCAAGCACGGGCGGCTGGTCTGCATCGCGCCCAGCCTCCCCGGCGGCGTGCACGAGGACGGGCCGGACGGCGGCGCGGTGATCGCCCGGTTCGCCGCGCTGACGGAGGGTCGCCGGGTCGCGGTCGGACGGGCGCACAGCGGTCCCGGCGGGGTGGTGCGCAGTTACGAGGAGGCCACCGCCGCGCTGGAGCAGGCCGCCCGGCTGGGGCTGCCCGGACCGCTGCTGCGGGCGGCGGACCTGCTGGTGCTGCCGGTGCTGCTGCGCGACCGGGCCGCGATGGCGGATCTGGTGCACAGCGTGCTCGGCCCGCTGGAGACGGCCCGCGGCGGCGCCGGCCCGCTGCTCGACACGCTGGCCGCCTACGCCGAGACCCGCTACGTGGCGGCGGAGGCCGCCCGCCGGCTGGGCCTGAGCGTGCGGGCGCTCTCCTACCGGCTGGAGCGGATCACCCAGCTGACCGGTTTCGACCCGGACGAGGCGTTGCAGCGCTACACCCTGGAGACGGCCGCGATGGGTGCCCGGCTGCTGGACTGGCCGAACCAGCGGGTCTGAGGCCGTCACGCGTAGGCCGCCTTCAGCTGCTCCCAGCGGGCGCGCTGCCCGTCGGTGGCCCGGCCGCGCAGCTCGGCGAGCTTGAGCAGGTTGGCCTCGGCGGCGCCGCCCAGGGTCTGCGCCTCGGCGAGGTAGTGGTCGTCGATCACCGCCTCCAGCTCGGCCGGTTCCATCAGCGGCAGCACCCGCTGGGCGATCTTCGCCATGTTCCGGTACGAGCCCTGGAGCAGGAACGGCGGCTCGGTGCGGTCCGCCTCGGCCTGCGCGGCGGAGGCGATGTAGGCCCGGTTGACCGCGAGGACGGTCCGCTGGACGTGCAGCAGCCGGCCGAGCACGGCCAGGATGCGGTCCAGGTCGTCGTAGGAGCGCTCCAGCCGGTCGGCCTGCGCGGCCGGGTCGCCGGCGGCGAGTGCGACCAGCCGGCGCAGTTCGGCGCCGTCCAGGCCGGCCAGCGGGGCGAGCACCGGGTTGGCGGTGAGCGCGTTCTCCAGGAAGCTCAGCGCGAAGAGGTCGGCCCGGCCGGAGAGCACCTCACCGAGGTTCCACACGTCGGCCCGGTTGGCGAGCATGTCGGGGATCCTGAACAGCGCTCCGGACTCGGTGTACGGGTTGCCCGCCAGGCAGACCGCGAAGCGCCGCCCGCGCAGGTCGAAGCTGCGCGGCTGCCCGTCGCTGACCGCCTCGATCCGGCGCTGCGCGTCGCAGAGCGGGATGAACTTCTGCAGCAGCTCGGGCGAGGTGTGCTGGATGTCGTCCAGGTACAGCAGCACGTTGCTGCCGGCCTCCAGGGCGAAGACGATCTTCTCCACCTCGCGTCGTGCGGCCGCGTCGGGCGCCCGGTCCGGGTCGAGCGAGGTGGTGGCGCGGCCGAGCGCCGGGCCGTCGACCCGCACCATCACCAGCCCGAGCCGGTCGGCGACGTACTCCATCAGCGTGGTCTTGCCGTAGCCGGGCGGGGAGACGAGCAGCAGCAGCCCGCTGCGGTCGGCGCCGGGGAGGTCGGCGGAGCCGAGCTGCTTGGCGAGGTTGTCCCCGATCAGCGGCAGGTAGACCTGGTCGATCAGCTGGTTGCGGACGAAGCCGGCCGGCGGGCGCGGGCGGTAGTCGTCCAGCCGCAGCCGGCTCCGCTCGGCGCCCAGCAGTTCACTCCGCTGCCGCTGGTAGGCGCGGTAGGCGGGGACCCGCTCGGTGCGGAACCGTTCGGCGCGGGTGGGCAGTTCGTCGATCCGTACGGTCAGCCGGCGGTCGGCGATCAGCGGGTGCGCGCCGAGCAGCCCGTCGACGGTGGCGGCCAGTGGGGCCGCGCAGTCGTAGCGCGGCAGCGCGTCCGCGCAGAGCAGCGCGACGGCCTCGGTGATCTCCGGGGCGTCGGCCCGGGCGGCGTCGGGGCCCGCGGTGGCGGCGAAGGCGCCGAGCCAGGCGGTGGCCAGCTGGTGACGGGCGGCCAGGTCGGAGCCCAGCGCCCGCAGGTCCTCGATCAGTTGGGGGGTGCCCACGGCGCGCTGGAACTTCTCCAGCAGCGTGCGGGCACCGGCGCCGGTGACGAATCCCCGCTCGGCGGAGCCGAGTTCCTCCAACAGATAGCCGCCGGCCTGCTCGCCGCCCGCCGGCAGGCCGAGCGACGTGGTGAACTCGGCCACCCGGGCGTTGAGTTCGGCCGCGAGGTCGCCCAGTGCCGGGGTCGGGCCGAAGGCGTCCCGGGCCCGCAGCAGCGAACTCGCCCGGAGCTGCCAGGCGGCGCGGGCCGGCTCGTCCACCGCGTGTGCCCAGAACAGCTGCGCGGCCGTACGCGCGGCGGCGGGGAAGCGCAGCAGGCCGGCGGCCGTGCGCAGCTCCAGCAGCGCGCGCAGGATGGCGGCGGCGTCCTGGTCGTGCACGCCGCGTTCGTAGCCCTCGTCGTAGGCGCTCTCCGCCGCCCGGCGCACCAGCGGGAGCAGCGGGCCCTCGGTCAGCTGCTCCACCGACAGGCCGTCGCCGCCGCGCTCGGCGGCCGCCAGCAGGGTGGTGGCCAGGTACTCCGCGCGGTAGAGCTCGGGGGATTCGCTGACCAGCGGCTGGGTCCAGAACGGCCGGGTCCGCGCGAAGTCGGTGCTGCGCACCGGACGCCGGTAGCCGGTGCCGGTGACGGCGAACGCCAGGCCCTCGCCGTCCGGCACCAGGGTCAGTTCGACCGGCTCGCGGCGCACCGCGAACCGGTGGCGGCCCAGCCGGACGGTGGCGCCGCCGTCGGCGGAGAGCTCGGCCCGGTCGCGCAGGGCCCGGACGGCGCGCTGGGCGGCCGCGGCGAGGGCGTCCTCGGCCTCCTGCGCCCGGACCGGGTCGCCGAGTTCGCGCAGTTCGGCCGCACCGGCCCGGACCCGCAGGGCCATCGGGTCGGCCGCCAGGCAGGTGTGCACCTCCTGTGCGGTGGTCAGCGTGGCCAGCCTGCGGCGCAGCGCCTCCAGCGCCCGGGTGCCCGACTCGGCGACCCGCTCGGCGCGGGCGGCGGCGGCGTCCAGCAGGGCCTGCCGCCGGGTGGCGAAGGCCCGGTGCAACTCCTCGCGTTGGGCGCCGAGCTGCTGTGCCGCCTCCCCGGAGTCCGCGAACCTGCTGTCCAGATCGTCCAACCGCAGCAGCAGCCGGGCCAGTTGGTCGTCGCACTCGGCGGGGGAGCCGGCACTCTCCAGCGCCGCGGTGACGGCCTGCGCGAGCAGCGCGGACTGCGCGGCGAAGGCGGCCTGGTGCTCCTCGGCCAGCAGGTCGCGGCGCCGGCTCTCCAGCACCGCGCGGGCCCGGTTCACCGCGGCCAGCACCTCGCCGACGGCCAGCAGGACGGCGGTGCCGACCGTCGCGTCCTCGCTCGGCAGTCCGGTGACGACGTCGGTCACGGTGGCCAGCGCGGCTGCCTGGGCGGTGAGTTGCCCGGCCAACGGTCCGGCCTCGGCCGCCGTGCCGATCGCTCCGGCCCGGTCGGCCGCGGCCATCGCGTCGGCCAGTGGCCCGGCGAAGGCGTCGGGGCGGGCGAGGAAGACGACCGCGCGCTCGGCGGTGGCCTCGATCTCGCCGCCGAGCCGCCCGGCGATCGCCTCCAGGCGTTCCCGGTCGAGTTCGGGCAGGTCCCGCAGGGTCAGCAACTCTCCTTGGGAGGTCCGGAGTTCGCTGAGCCGCTCGACCCAGCCGGCGGCGTCGGCGGGCGGTTCGCCCTGGGCCCGGCGGATCAGCGAGGAAGCCGCCGCCTCGGCCCGGCCGAGCGCGGCGGCGGCGCGCTCGATCAGCTCGGTCCGGCGCCGGTGCTCGGCGCCCAGCTGCTCGGCGGCCGTCCGGATCTCTTCCAGCGGCGCCCGCAGGTCGAACAACTCCGGTTCGGCCAGCCAGTGGTGGCGGTCGGCGGCCTTGGCGCAGGCGTCCAGGAGGACCGCCTCGCTGTCGGATCCGGCGGCCCCCTCGGCGGGCTCGGCCACGGCCGTGCGCACCACGTCCAGGACGGCGGCCAGGCCGCGGACCAGCTCGGCGTTGCCGATCCGCTCCAGCGGACCGTCCCCCATCGGCTGCGCGGCGGCGTGCTCGGCGGAGGCGAACGGCGTGCGCCAGACCTGCGCGTCGTGGGTCCGGGTGGGGCCCTGGGCCGGCCGGAGCAGCAGCAGCGTCCCGTCGGCCAGCAGCGCGTGCGCGGTGCCGGTCAGCGGTCCGGAGGCCTCCCTGCGCACGGTGTTCCAGGGCAGCAGCAGCGTGCGGCTCTCGGTGGGGTGGCGGAAGACGTAGAGCAGGTCCTCGCCGTTGGGCGAGGGCACCGCGGCCTCGAAACGCAGGCCCTCGGTGTCGGTCCGGAAGGTGCGCCCGGTGCCGTCGGCCAGCTCGTACCCGCCGGGGAAGACCAGGCCCTGGTCGGCCGGCAGCAGCCGGCAGCCCTGGCCGAGCGCGTCCCGGCGGCGGACCTCGCCGGTGCGGGTGTTGACCAGCAGGTGGCGCTCGTGCGGCTCGTTGTACGGGCGCACCCGCAGCAGTACCAGTGGTCCGGCGATCGCGTACGACAGCTCGGCGTCGGCCAGGCTCTGCAGCGGCTCGTCGACCGGCTCGCGGTGCCGGACGTGCTCCTCGGTGTCCGTGTCGGGGTCCAGCGTGACGGTCAGGCTGCCGCCGGTGGTCCCGACGAAGACGGTGTCCGCCACCGAGATCCGCGGGAACCGCCCGGGCAGCTGCTGCTCGCGACCGGTCCGGGTCCAGCGCACGTCGTAGTCGGGGATCTGCGGCAGGTCCCGCTCGCCCCGGTTGTCGAGGTACTCGGCGCCGTCGCGCGTCAGCTGCCAGCGCAACACCCGGACGTCCTCGGCGCGTTCGCCGGTCCGGAAGACCGCCAGCAGCCGCCCGGCGGGGGTGCGGTGCAGACGCAGCAGCCGGGCGTCGCGGTAGTAGCGCAGCAGTTCGGCCAGGTCGAGGCGGAACCTGGCGTCGTCCAACAGCCCGGGCACGGTGTGTCCGCTCTCCCCGCCCGCCGCCGCGTGCGGGGAGAGCATCGCCTCCGCCGCGTCCGTTCCGAGCAGCACCGTCTGCGGGCCGACCGGGACCAGATCGCGCGGGAGGCAGTCATCGGGGGTGCGCAGGCGCAGTGAGCCGGTCAGCTCCAGCGCCGGCGCCCCGAACACCTCCTGCCGACGGGCGTTCAGCGCCTCGGCCCGCCGCCCCAACTCGGCTGCCCGGTCCGCCAGTCGTGTCCGCAGCAGCTGGTAGCCGTCCGCTTCCGCGCCCATCGTCGTTCTCTCCTGCTGCTCTCGGTGTTACTTCTTGCCGTTCAGGCTCTTGGCGGGCAGCTGCGGGGCTGCCGGGGTCGTGGCGGCCATCGACTCCCTGACCTGTTCGACGACCTCCGGCCCGGCGGTGTTGAGCAGGGACTGGAGCAGCGCGGTGCCGCTCAGCCCGGGCATCCCGCCGCCCAGGGCGCTCAGCACCCGGGTCAGGTCGTCCGGGAAGCTCTGCGAGCCGTCCAGCCAGTCGGCGCCCAACTGTCGTACCGTGGACGAGTTCTGGACGAACCCGTCGACCCCCTTGCCGAACGACACCGCGCCGACCAGCTTCTCCAGGAAGACGCTGTCACCGCCGACGATGTCGATGTCGGCGCCCTCCAGGCCGGCCGCCAGCACGGCGGCCTGCGCCTCGGCGATCTGCCGCTGCACGTCGAGCCCGGCCAGCCGGACCTCCTTGTCGGCCTGCAACCGCAGCCGGTACTCCTCGTGCCCGCGGGTGGCGTCGTCCAGCGCCGCCATCGACGCGGCCTTCTCCTTGAGGCCGGCCGCCTCGCCGAGCAGCCGCTCGCGGATCCCGGTGGCCTCCGCCAGCGCCTTGCGCTCGTTGACGGCCGCCTCCGCGAGGCCGACCTTCTCGATCGCCGCCGCCTTCTGCAACAGGCCCTCGGCCTCGCCCTCCAGCTTGGCCCGGATGCCGGCCGCCTCCGCGAACGCCTTCCGTTCCAGGACCGCGGCCTCGGCCATCCCGACCTTCTCGCCGGCCGCCGCGTCCTGCTCCTTGACCTGCGCCGCCGCCAACCCCTCGGCGGCGGCCTGCGCCTGCTCGCCCTGGGCCAGCCGGATCGCCGCCGACGCCTCCAACTCGGCCGTCTGCTGGCGGGCTTCGGCCAGCACCAGCTGTTCCTTGGCCCGGTGGTGGGCCGCCTGCTCGGCCGCCTCGGCCGCCTTGATGTCCTTGACCAGCCGCTCCTGGGCCTCCGCCTCGGCGGTGATCACCAGCGCCTGCCGGGTCCGCTCGGCCTCCTGGACCACCCGGACCCGCTTGATCTCCTCCTCCTGCTCGGCGACCGTACGGTCCACCGCGATCCGGTCCCGGACCACCTCGGCGACCGCCCGCTTCTCGCCCTCGACCTCCTTCTCCTTGGAGATCCGCGAGAGTTCGGTCTCCCGCTCGCGGTTGATGACCTCCAGCAGCCGGTCCTTCTCGATCCGCTCGGTCTCGATCGCGATCACCCGCTCGCGGTTCTTCTCCGCCACCGCGATCTCCCGGGCCTGGTTCTCCCGTTGGACGCCGAGCAGCTCCTCGGTGCGCAGCAGCGCGGAGTGCGCCTTCAGCCGCTCCTCCTCCTGGACCTTGGCGGTCTCGGCCTCCTCCTTGGCCCGCAGCGTCTCGATCTCGCGGTGCTGGCGGATCTCCGCGTCGGCCTTGCGCCGCTCCAGCTCCAGGACGGCCTCCCGGGCGTCGACGTTCTGCCGGGTGATCTCCTTCTCCTCGTTGCGCTGGTAGTCGTTGGTGCGGATGTGCTCCAGCGCGGTGAGTTCGGTGATCTTGCGGATGCCCTGGGCGTCCAGGATGTTGGCCGGATCCAGCTGGACCAGCGGCGTCTGTTCCAGGTGGTCGATCGCGGCGTCCTCCAGGTGGTAGCCGTTCAGGTCGGTGCCGATCACCTGGACGATCCGGTCCCGGAACTCCTCGCGCTTGGTGTAGAGGTCGACGAAGTCGAGCTGCTTGCCGACCGTCTTGAGCGCCTCCGCGAACTTGGCGCTGAAGAGCGTCTGCATCGTCTCCTGGTGGCTGGCCCGGTCGGTGCCGATCGCCTGGGCGACCTTGATGACGTCCTCGGCGGTCTTGTTGACCCGCACGAAGAAGGCGATCCGGATGTCGGCCCGGATGTTGTCCTGGCAGATCAGGCCCTCCCGGCCGGTGCGGGAGATCTCGATCGTCTTCACCGAGATGTCCATCACCTCGGCCCGGTGCAGCACCGGCATCACCAGGGCGCCGGTGAACGTCACGTCGACGTGCTTGGCCTTGGAGATGATCAGCGCCTGGCCCTGGTCGACCTTGCGGAACAGCCGGCCCAGCAGCATCATCGAGCCGAGTGCGATGAGCAGCACGACGGCGACGAGCACGCCGATGCCGATGGCGAGTGCAGACATGAATGGTCCTTCTTGAATGGTCAGTTGACGTCTCGTCGGCGATCGGCCGGTGCTCGGTCGTCGATCAGTCGAAGGCGACTTCCGGCATGACCCGGAAGAACTCGCCGTCCGTGTCGTAGTCGTAGATCAGCGCCGTGGTGCCCGCCGTCAGCGCGTTGCCGGCGCCGGCCGCGTCCTCGTCGCTCTGCCGGACCTGCACCAGGGCGGCCGAGCCGTCCTGGGCGTGCACCTCGGCCTGCCCGAAGTCGGGCCCGACCCGGCCGGTCCGGATCACACAGCGGCTGCCGACGAAGTCCAGCCGGGAGGGCGGCGGTCCGGGCTGCGGCAGCAGCCGGCGCAGCGGCGAGACCAGCAGCCTCGCCCCCGCCCACCCGCCGGCCACCGCCGCCGCGGACCCCGCCAGGGCTCCCCCGAGCCCCGGCCCCCCCGCCAGCTCCCCGGCCAGGGCGCTGAACCAGGCGAAGGCCACCAGCAGCGACACCACGACGGTGATCGGAACTCCCCCGAGTCCCACTGCCGACAACACTCCGCCCACACCCCGACCGCCCCCGTGCCCCCCGCTTCCCCCATGCTGCACGGCGGCACCCCCGTGTCCGCCGTGCCCCCCGCCGTGCCCGCCCGCGTGTCCGCCGCCGTGCCCGACGCCCCCGATGAGTACGAGCAGCCAGTACCCGACCACCACCGCCAGCGCGAAGCTGAACAGCACCGCCGGGAAGGCCATCGCCGTCCCCACGAAATCACGCACCGCTGACTCCCACCCCGAAGGCCCGGTGCGACAGCGACTGCCGCACCGGGCAGCGCGCCTCCCGCTCGCGCTGCCGTGGTCATGGTGGCGGTCCGGCCGCCCGCCGCGCACTGCCAGAACCCGGAAGTCTTGGCGTTGTCTTAACGTCCGTAACGCGACCCTCGGATAGCTTGGTGACGCGGGGTCATCAGGCCCGGTCGTCCACTCAGAGGGGTCTCAGCAGGTGACTAAGTTCGGCTACAAGGCGTCCGCCGAGCAGTTCGCGCCACGTGAACTGCTGGATTTCTCCGTGAAAGCGGAGAAGCACGGTTTCGACTCGGTCTTCATCAGCGACCACCTCCAGCCGTGGCGGCACACCGGCGGCCACGCTCCGGCGGCGCTGCCCTGGCTGGGCGCGCTGCTCGCGAGCACCGAGCGAGTGACCGTCGGGACGAGCGTGCTGACACCGTCGTTCCGCTACAACCCGGTGGTCATCGCCCAGGCGTTCGCCACGCTCGGGTGCCTGGCGCCGGGCCGGGTGGTGCTGGGCCTCGGATCGGGGGAGTCCCTCAACGAGGTGCCCGCGGGCACGGTGTGGCCGGAGCCCAAGGAGCGCTTCGCGCGCCTCAAGGAGTCGATCACCCTGATCAAGAAGTTGTGGACGGAGGAGCGGGTCACCTTCGAGGGCACGTTCTACCGCTGCGACCGCGCCACCATCTACGACCTGCCCGAGATCCCGGTCGGGCTGTACGTCGCGGGCGCCGGCCCGGCCACCACGCGGATGGCCGGGCGGCTGGCCGACGGCCACATCTGCACCAGCGGCAAGGGGCGCGAGCTCTACGCGGACATCCTGATGCCCGCGCTGGCCGAGGGCGCGGCCCAGTCCGGCCGTAGCCTGCAGGACCTGGACCGGATGATCGAGGTCAAGGTCTCCTTCGACCCGGACCGTCAGCGGGCGCTGGAGAACACCCACTACTGGGGTGCGCTGGCCCTGACCCCGGACGAGAAGACCGGCGTGGACGACCCGATCGAGATGGAGCGCCGCGCCGACGCGCTCTCGGTCGAGCGCACCGCGAGCCGCTGGATCGTCTCCAGCGACGTGGACGAGCACGTCGCCCGGATCACCGAATACCTGGACCTGGGCTTCAACCACCTGGTCTTCCACGCCCCGGGCCCCGACCAGGACCGCTTCCTGGAGCTCTACGGCAAGGAGATCCTGCCCCGGCTGCGGGCCGTCGCCGGTTCCTGAGCGCTACCCGTGGCGGCACTGGCGAAGGACACCGGGTCGCCGGTGTCCTTCTCCTTCGCCACCTGGGACGACGCGATGTCGTATCTGTTCGACCTCGCCGCCCCGGGGCGCGGTACCGGGCCGTTCCTGGTGGTCATCGACGAGTTCCCCTACCTCGCCAAGGTCGCACCGGAGTTGGTTTCGCTCATCCAGCGCGAGACGGACCGGTTCCAGACGGCCGAGAGCCGGATGCGGCGCTCGGCTGCATGCCGTACTCGGCGGCACGCCGGCCTACCGTCGGCAGTTCCTCGCCGACGACGTGCCAGGCAGCCTGGAGGAGTTCGACGGCCGGCTCTGCCGGACCGTGCTGTCTCCGCTGAGCCCGCTCCTCCGTGGGGCGCGCTATCTGCTCGCGGAGGGCCGGTGCGCCCTCGCCTGCTTCGGCGCCGCCGGCTTCAGCGACGCCCTGCGCGCGGAGGCGGCGGCGCGCGGCGATGTGCTGCTCCTGGGGCTCGACGCGCTCTACGGCTGAGCTGCCGCTGTGCCGTGCCGTCGGGGTCCCTTTCAGCGCAGCTGAATTGACGGAAAAACAGGCCGCCCTTGGCTGCAACCGGTGGTCCGGCGGCAGCGTCCTCCTGGGAAATCGCTGATCTTCTTCACCGGGGGGCATGATGCGCGCATCATGGAATTCGAACAGGGCACGACGACTCGGCCCAGGCCTGATCGTCGCGAGTGCTGTCACCGCTGCGCTGGTCGCGCTGACGGGCTGTGGTGGCGGGGGGAAGTCGGCGGCTCCGGCGCCGTCCACGACAGCCACCACCGTGCCCAGCCCGGCGCTGTCGTCGCCGGTCTCCAGCGCGACCGCGCAGCCGACAGCGGGCCAGCCGGCTGCGGTGCAACCGGCTGGCGGGCAACCGACCGCAGCGCCGACGGCTGCGGCTTCGCCCGGCGCTGCGCGACCGGTCGCCGCCCCGTCGGCCGGCGCGTCGGCGACCCAGCAGCCGGCCGCGCAGGGCGCCACGATCATCCAGTGCGACCACAAGAAGGTCGCGCGACCCGCTGCGCTCGTGATGGACTGCGGCGCCACCAAGGCCACGACCTTGGAGGGCCTGACCTGGCAGGGCTGGGATTCTCCGACCGCCACCGCCACCGGCAAATTGGTGGAATTCGCCTGTGAGTCGGCGGACTGCGCCGCCGGCCACTGGACCACCTCCGATGTGAAGGTGGTGGCCACCGGAGTGCAGGGCGGCTCCTACAGCATCATGAAGTACAGCCTCCCGCAGACCAACCCCGTCATTTCCGGCGGCTGGGCGCTCACCGTCGGCGGGCCCGTGCATACGAACGCGTTCTGACCGTCCGCGTCACCGTGTGACGCCGCTGCCGCTGCCGCTGCCGTTGCCGTTGCCGTTGCCGCTGCCGTGGCCGGTCCGGTCACGGCAGCGGCGGTGACTTGCCCGGCTACTCGGCGGCCGCGCTGATCTCCCGTACCCGGGCGGTCAGTTGCGAGATCTCGGTGGCGCCCAGCGCCAGTTCGTTCGCGGCCCGGGTCAGCGCGTTGGCGTCCATGAGGCTCGCGCCGAGGATGCAGTCGGTGGCGGCCTGCTTGTAGAGGTCGAGCCCCTTGGACCAGTGTTCCTGTCCTTCGGCGTCAGGGAACGCCGCGTAGTTCTGGGCGTCCTGGATATGGCCGTTGAGGGAGCCGCAGTCGGCGGCCATGGTCTGCGAGTCGAGGTTCGTCGCGTCGGTGCCGATGGCGCCGGCGTCCGTCGCGATCGCGGCCGCCTTGTCCTGGCCGCCACCGCTGTACCAGGCGACGATCGCCTGACCGGTGGCGTAGTCGGCATTGTGATTCGTGGGGGCGGAGGGGGACGAAGCGGCTGCCGCACTCGTCGCAACTACCATGCTTGGTACGGGAGAAGCGGTGACGACGAGCGGGGTGGCCGGTGGCTGTGCGCTGCTCCTGCCGGATGCGCTGATCACCGCGCCGCACAGGCCGACGACGATGACCGCACCGAGGATCCCGAGTGTGATCCCGGCGCTCTTCGACATGCCCGCGCGTTCCGGGGCGGACGGCTGCCACGCGGTGCCCTCGGCCGGCTGGCCCCAGGACGGCAGGGGTGGCTGCGTGGGCTGAGGCGGGTGGAGCGGTGTCGGGGGTGATGTCGGTGGCGGCGGTTCCTGCTGGCCGTGATCCGGGGTGCTCATAGCGCTACTCCTGCTGCTTCTGCTGCTGCTCGTGTGGGCGAACAGCGGACAGACTGTCAGGAGGCAATGACTGAGCGTCAGAGAGTTGCGCAGTCGTGACCCGCATCCGGACCCGACCCCTCCGGGGCGACGATGGCCCAGACGCACTTGCCGACGCCTCCCGCGCGCGGGCGTGAGCCCCAGTCCGTCGACAGGGCTTCCACGAGCACCAGCCCCCGGCCGGACTCCGCCGCCTCGGACCCCTCCGGGCCGGTCGCGCGGCGGGCGGTCGGCGCCTTCGGGCTCGCGTCGTGCACCTCGATCAGCAGCAGCCGGTCCGGCGGGAGCTCGAATCGGACCATGATCAGTCGACCAGGGCTCGTGCGGGCGTGCACGAGTGCATTGGTGACCAGCTCGCTGAGTACCAACTCAGCAGCCTCGACGTAGAGTTCACCGCCCGGTCGGGTCGACAGGAACTCCCGGAGCAGCATCCGGGCCCGGCCGGCCGACTTGGGGTGGCGAGGGAACCAGCACGCGGTCTCGATCGGCGGGGCGGGCGGGCAGGCGACGGTTTCGGACATGGCAAGGCTCCTCCGGGCACAGGGGCAGGGGATGCCCGGTGACGAGTCGTCAGAATGACTGACTGTCACGGACAATGGACTACTGAACGTAGTGTGCTCCTGCCTCTCGGTTATCTGCAAGACTTCATTTGGATTGCCTCGATATACCCGGCTCGAACATTTGTCGCTCATTGCGGAGTGGTAGAACGGGTGCTTTCATTTCGAGTGCGGGGTGTGCTTCATACTGGAGTTGGGAAGGGGCAGACCATGGTTGACGGTCCGACAGGTTCGACCGTGCCGCGCAGGCAACTCGGGCGATACCTCCGCGATCTGCGGAACAACGCCCGCCTGACGGTGCGGGCGGCCGCGCGCAACCTGGAGTGGTCGGAGGCGAAGCTCTGGCGCATCGAGACCGGTCAGACTTCGCTGCGTAGCCACGACGTCGACACGATGTGCAAGGTCTACGGCGCGCCGGGGGAGCTCACGGAGGTGCTCAAGGGGCTCGCGAAGGAGACCAAGTCGCGCGGGTGGTGGCACGCGTACGGGGATGTGATCCCCGAAGGGTTCAACCTGTTCATCGGGTTGGAGGCTGCTGCGTCCCAGCTCGACTGGTACGAAAACGAGTTGATCCCCGGATTGCTGCAGACCGAGAATTACGCACGAACCATCATCAGCGCGGGCAACCCGGTTGAGGATGCCGAGGAGATTGACCGGCGCGCGTCGCTGCGGATCGCTCGGCAGTCTCTCCTCAGCAGGGTCACCGAGCCCCCTGTCCTGCGTGCCGTGCTCGGCGAATCCGTCCTGCGACGTCCGGTCGGTGGGGACGTCGTCATGGGGGACCAGCTCACACACTTGGTAGAGGTCTCCGAACTGCCCAGCGTCTCGCTCAGGGTGGTGCCGTTCGAAGCCGGACTGCATCTGGGCGTCATCACGGGCTCGTTCGTCATCCTCCGGTTCCCGCTCAACGGAGATGGCAGCGACACCGAGCCGCCGACGGTCTACTCGGACGGTTTCACCGGTGATCTCTACCTGGACAAGCCCAATGAGATCGAACGATACGACGCGGCGTTCGGGAACATCTGGGACACCGCACTCAACGAAGAGGCGTCCAGGCGCCTGATCTCCGAAATGGCAGGGAACTATGGAACAGGTTGATCTGACGAACGCAGCGTGGTTCAAGTCCAGCCACAGCGATGCGAAGTCGGCCTGCGTGGAGGCCGCCTTCATCGGCCCGGACGTCATGCCGGTGCGTGACTCCAAGGACCCCGACGGCCCGGCGTTGGTCTTCCGCGCCGACGCCTGGCGGGCGTTCGTCGCGGGCGTGCGCGCCGGGGACTTCCCCGCCGACTGCTGAGCGCAGCGCACCGCCGACAGCCCCGAGCCGGTCACCCGGTTCGGGGCTGTCGCCGCTCGCGGCCGCAGCTGCGCTCGACGGCGTGACCGTTGCGGGCAGGGCACTGATCTTCCTGCCCCGCTAGGCTCGCTTCCGTGCCTGACGACTCCCGCCTGACCCTCGCCGAGTTCGCCTACCACCGCGCCGTCTTCGCTGACGACCGCGCCGGTCTCCCCGCCGCCGGGCGCGCGCTCGACGCGGTCGCGGCCGACCTCGCTCTCGCCCGGGGGCGGCTCCTGCACGCCGACTTCCTCGACAGCGGCCTGGCCGACCCGCGGGAAGCGGAGCTGTTCGCGGAGGCCGCCAGGTGTTACGCCGCGCTGGGGGACCGGCGTGGCGAAGGTGAGGCGCTGTTCTGGGTCGGGCTCGTCAACCAGATGATCGACCAGGATGACGTGGCGGCGGCAGAGGTGTTCGACCGAGCGCTGAGCCTCGCGAACGAGACCGGGGACCGGCTCACCGCCTCCTACATCCTCCGCCACATCGGCATCGGTGCGCACCGCGCCGGGCAGCTCGACGTCGCACGCGAGCGGCTGACCGAGTCGACCCGGCTCCGTCGCGAACTCGGGTTCGAAGACGGTGCGGCGGCGAACCTGGTCGGGCTCGCCTATCTCGCGGCTCAGCAGGATCGCCGCGACGACGCGGCACGGCATCTCGACGAAGGGGACGAACTGGCCTCGCGCCATGCGGCCGTGGCCGTCTCGCGGCAGTTGGCGCAGGCGCGGCGGAATCTCGGGTTCGAGCAGAGCAGATGAATTGAGCGCTGGAACAGCACGGCGCCCGCACCCACGGCGGACCACTGACCAGCCCGGACTTCGGACTCCATCATCTAGGGTCATGGCATTGCTCGCGACGCGGCACGAACGGAGGACGATCCCATGGCGCGCGGTTCTCTCCCCGGCGCGGCCGCGCAGGCCGAGCTGGCCGAACGGCTGGTCGACGCAGCTCTGCGCGTGCTGGCCGAGCACGGGTCCCCCGAACTCACGGTGCGCCGGGTCGCGGAGGAGGCCGGGTCCTCGACGATGGGGGTCTACAGCCGGTTCGGCGGGCGGCCGGGGCTCCTCGAAGCGCTGTACCAGCGCACCTTCAGCGTGCTCACGGACGCCCTGGCGCTCATCCCGGCCACCACTGACCCACTGCACGATCTGAGCGAACTCAGCTGCGCCTACCGCCGGTTCGCGCTGGACGTGCCGCACCGCTACGTCTTCATGTTCAGCCGTCCGCTGCCGGACTTCGAGCCGGCCGACGGCCTGCACGCCGAGGTGCTGCAGGCCGCCTTCGCGCCGCTGATCGACGCCGTGCACCGCGCCGGTGCCCAGGGTCTCGCAGCCACCCGCGCCGCCTACTGCCTCTGGTGCGTGATGCACGGGCTCGTCGGCCTCGAACTCACCGCCGTCCTGCGCGCCCCGCTCACCAGCTGGGGCGTCAGCGGTGAGGACGGCACCGCCGCCGAGCGGATGTACCGCGCCGGCGTGCAGGCCATGCTCGCCGGTCTCGAACTGGGCTGCGGCTGACGGACATTGAGCTTCCCGACCCCGGGCGGGGTTGGGAGCGCAGCACCAGAGCGGGCCCGCTCGTCACCGTCGGCGCCGTTGGGCGATCGGCCTGGTCAGGGGCAGGATGGCGGGTATGACAGAGATGATCGACGAGCCGACCGCGCAGGCCTGGGCCGCCCTCGGCGGGGCGCCGGAGCTGGTGGCGGGGGTGGCGTACGAGGGGCCGGGTGACGGGCTTCCGTCGGGGTTGCCGGTGCGGGAGTTGGCGCGGGCGACGGTCGGTGTCTGCTCGCTCGCGGCGGCGGAGCTGCTGGCCGCGCGGAACGGGGGCGGCGTGCCGGCCGTGCGGGTGGACGAGGGCGCGGTGGCCACCGCGTTCGTGAGCGAGCGCCATCTGCGGATCGACGGCCGGGCGCCGGTCAGCTTCGCGCCGCTCTCCGGATTCTGGCGCACCGCCGACGGCTGGGTACGCACGCACGCCAACTACCCGCACCACCGCGCCCGGTTGCTGTCCGCACTCGGTCTGCCGGACACGGACGCGGACGGAGACGAGATCATGGCCCGGCGGCTGGCGGTCGAACTGGCCGGGCGTACCGCCGAGTCCGTCCAGGAGGCCGTGTACGCGGCGGGCGGGCTGGCCGTCGCCGTCGTCCCGCCGGCCCGACCGGCGCCGGTGCTCCCGCTGGTGGAGGCCCGCCGCCTCCCCGGCGGCGCGGCCCGCGTGCTGCCGCCGGCCGCGCTGCCGGCCGCCGGGGTGCGGGTGCTGGACCTCACCCGGGTGATCGCCGGGCCGGTGGCGACCCGGACGCTGGCGCTGCTCGGCGCGGACGTGCTGCGGGTGGACTCGCCGCACCTGCCGGAGAGCGAGGAGGCGCACGCGGACACCGGCTTCGGCAAGCGCTCGACCCGCCTGGACCTCCAACAGGCCGAGGACCGCGCGGTGTTCGAGCAGCTCCTCGACTCGGCCGATGTCCTGGTGACCGGCTACCGGCCCGGCGCGCTGGCCTCCCACGGCCTGTCGCCGGACGCGCTGGCGCAGCGCCGTCCCGGGCTGGTCGTCGCCGAACTCTGCGCGTGGGGCTGGTCGGGACCGTGGTCGGCGCGGCGTGGCTTCGACAGCCTGGTGCAGGCCGGCTGCGGGATCGCGGTGACCGAGGCAGCGGCGGACGGCCGCCCCGGCGTGCTGCCGGCCCAGGCGCTCGACCACGGCACCGGCTACCTGCTGGCGGCGGCCGTTCTGCGCGCGCTGACCGAGCGCCAGAAGTCGGGGGACAGTGCCCAGCTGCGCTGCTCCCTGGCCGGTACGGCCGGGTGGCTGACCGACGGGATCCGCACGCCTGCGCCCGGTGGCGACGGGACGCACCAGGCCGCGCGGTGGCTGGGGGAGGTCCGGACACCGCACGGCCTGCTGACCTACGCCCTGCCGCCGATCGGCTACGCCGGCGCTCCGGCCGACTGGTCGCGCGGGCCGGGCCTGTGGGGCACCGACACGCCGACCTGGGCCTGACCGGCCCGCCGGGCGGTGGGGACTACTGCTGCCAGACCCGCACGTAGTCGACCTGCATGTCGGAGGGGGCGAGCGAGGTGCCGCCCGAGCCGCCGACCGCGTTGTTGAGGATCAGGTACTGCGGAGCCGAGGTGATCCCGGTCGAGATCGTGCCGACCTCGGTGCCGTCGTAGTAGTACGTCACCGAGCCGGGCTGCCAGACGGCGCCGTAGGTGTGCCAGCCGGTGAAGTTGCCCGTCGCGCAGCTGCCGGGCCCGCCGGACGGCGAGTGGAAGTGGAAGCAGGCGTTGCCGCTGAGGCCTTCCATGACGTCCATCTCGCCGTCGGTGGGCCAGTTCTGGCCGTCGGTCCAGAACGCGGGCCAGTTGGCGATCTGCGAGCCGGAGGCCGGCAGGTAGATCCGGGCCTCGAAGGCGCCGTAGGTGAACTGCGCCTTGCCGTTCGACTGCACCATGCCGGAGGTGTACGGGTAGGTCTTGCCGTTCACGGTGGTCGGCTGCTGGACGGCGGCCAGGTGCAGGGAGCCGCCGCTGACGGTGGCCTGCGACGGGGCGTAGGCCTGCGACTCGGCGCTGCTGACCGGGCCGGTGGTGCAGGTGGCGCAGCCGAGCCAGTTGGGCGTCCACTTGGAGGTGTCGAGGCTGCTGCCGTTGAACTCGTCGTCGAAGACCGAGTGCCAGGTGCCGGGGATGCCCAGCGGGCCGGTGCCCGCCGGAGTGGAGGCGGACGCGGACGGCGACGGCGTGGGGGTGGGCGTCGGGGTCGGGGTGGGCTTCGCGCTCGGCGTCGGCGTGGGCGTGGGAGTGGGCGTGGGCGTCGGCGTCGCGAAGGGCGACGGCGTGGGCGACGCGAACGGCGTCGGGGTGGCGGTCGGGGTCGGGGTCGGCTTCGCGCTGGGCGAGGGCGTCGGCGTGGGGGTGGGAGTCGGCGTCGGCGTCGGCGTGGCGGACGGCGTCGGCTTGGTGGCCGGGGCGCTCGCGCCGCTGCTGAAGGTGCCCACCGGCGAGAGGTTGTGCCAGGTCCCGCCCGTCTCGTACGCCAGGAAGTAGTGGTAACTCCCGGCGGGGAAGGCCCGCGCGCCCGGGGTGAAGCTGGTCTCGGAGGTGCCCAGCGTGGTCTGGATCGCTCCGGGGAAGTCGTAGTGGTCGCCGTTGGCGGCCCGGACGGCGATGGTCAGCCGCTGGACCGGGAGCGACCGGCCGGCGTGCACCTTGGCCGTCGCGGTCACCGGACTGCCCGCGGCCGGGGCGGCGGCGGAGAGCGACAGGGAGTCCAGGACCACGGGGGCGGGGACGGTCTGCGCCTGGGCGGCCCAGGCGGTGGTGCCGGTGGCGGCGGCCGCCACGGCGAGCCCGAGGGCGGCCAGCTGGAGGCGGCGCGGGGCGGTCGTCGTTCGTCGGTGCTTCGCGTGAGTGCGCATGCTGTGGGAGGAGACCTTTCGTTCCCCCCACGTGATGTCCGTCCGGGCCACGGGCAGATAGCGGCTCGGGCGGATCCGGTGCACCAGGACTGTGCGGGACAGGTCCTCGTTCGCGCAACCGCCGCGGTACCCCCCTGCCAGGCTACGGCGCACCCGTACGTACCCAAAGTGCCTGCTCGGCGCGGTTGTGCGGGCGTCCGGGCGGCCCTGTTGTGAGGTCGACCACAGCGGCTCCGCAACGCGATATGTCGTGTCGGTCCGTGAGCGTCGGCGCACGGCCGGTGTGGCTGATCGACCGCGGACGGGTGGTCCGCCAGGATGGCGGCATGACCGCTATGACCGACGCCGCCTGGCGCTCCTTCCTCAGTGCCGGGACCCGGACGGCCAAGCTGGCCACCGTCCGCGCCGACGGCCGTCCGCACCTGGCCCCCGTCTGGTTCCTGCTGGACGGCGACGACCTCGTCTTCAACACCGGCCGGGAGACCGTCAAGGGTCGCAACCTGGCGCGGGACGGCCGGCTGGCGCTCTGCGTCGACGACGAGCGGCCGCCCTTCGCGTTCGTCCTGATCGAGGGCCGGGCCGAGTTGAGCGAGGAACTGTCCGAGGTCCGCTCCTGGGCCGGCCGGATCGCGGCCCGCTACATGGGCGAGGACCGGGCCGAGGAGTACGGCGCGCGCAACGGCGTGCCGGGCGAGTTGCTGGTGCGGGTGCGGATCGACAAGGTCAACGCGCAGGGCGGCATCACCGACTGAGCACAAAGGCGTTGCCGACGCCGAGCTGGTCCTCCTAGTCTCGTCGGATGAGTGATGCGCCGATCGTCGACCAGGCCGACTTCCGGCGCGTCCTGACCGAACGCCTCGACCTGCGCGCGGTCACCCTGGACGACCTCGACGCGCTGTACCGGATCAACGCCGACCCGGCCGTCTGGCGCCACCAGCCGGAGGGCCGGCACGCCACCCCGGCGACGACCCGGGAGTGGATCGAGCGCGCCGTCGCGCGCTGGGAGGGCGAGGGCCTGAGTTACTGGACGGCCCGGCTGCGCGGCGACGACGAGGTGATCGGCATCGGCGGCGTCCAACTGATCGCCTCGCGCGGCAACTGGAACCTTTACTACCGCCTGGCGCATGCCCATTGGGGGTGTGGCTACGCCACCGAGCTGTCCGTTGCGGCGATCGCCGCCGGCAACCGGCACAGCCCGGACGTGCCGGTGGTCGCCTGGGCGCACGCGCACAACGCGGGCTCCCGCGCGGTCGCTGTCCGGGCCGGACTGATCGACCACGGCCTGCTGTTGGACCCCTTCCACCGCCGCCAGGCGTACAGGTTCGCCGACCGTGAGCTGCCGGACGTGGACCCCTGGGCCGGCTGAAACCAGCTCGTTCCTGGACGTATCGGTTCACCGTTGCCGGCCGCCGACGCGGCGCCGCGGCCACCACGTCGTACACCCACGGCCCTTGGGGTCCGGGGACTCTACGGCGAAGCGTGCATGCGGCTTTTATGCTCATCGGTTAGTCCGGTACTGTCGCTCAAACTCTCAGCTGGGCCGGACGCTTGGGCACAGCTGTCCGCTGTTCCTCTCCACCGTCGCGCTCCGCCGGGTCCCAGCCCCAGCGAGCACATCTCCGTGAGGTGCTCAAAAGCCATGCGTCGCAGAATCGCCTTCGCGGCCGTCACCACGCTCGCCTCCACCACCGTCCTGACGGGGGCGCACACCGCGCTCGCCGCGCCGATGCAGCTGCCCGGTCTGGTGGCAGCCAGTGCCAGCGCCTCCCCGTCGACGGCCCAGGAGTCCAAGCCGGCCGCCACCCAGCCGAAGCTCCAGGTCGAGGGCCTCCCCGACAAGGTCGAGGCCGGCACCGCCACCGAGTTCACCGTCCAGCTGACCAACCACACCGACAGTGACCTGGTCTTCTTCCCGGCGGTGCAGATCACCAACAAGGCCGAGGACCTCGACACCGACTCCTACGGCCTGGACTACCGGCGGGCCAGCTCCAAGAGCTGGCAGCCGAGCACCATCCCGCAGTTCATGGACGACGTGCACCTGCTCGGCCCGCTGGACGCCAACGGCGAGCCGGCGGATGCCGGGCTGGTCTTCGTGGCGGGTGGCAAGTCGGTCTCGATCAAGCTGCGGCTGACCCTGCCGAGCGACGCGCCGACCGGGCCGGCCCAGGTCACCTACCTCGCGTACTGGGCGCCGGTGGACCAGGACAAGGCGCCGACCCAGGCGGGCGAGTTCGCGTACAGCAAGCCGGACTACTTCTGCATCGTGGCGCCGAGCAAGCCGAAGCCGCCGCACCCGTCGGGCAGCAAGACCCCGAAGCCGTCGGCCTCCGCCAGCGCCAGCACCTCCGCGTCGGCTTCCGCTTCGGCCAGCGCCTCGGCCTCCGCGTCGGCCTCTGCCTCGGCGAGCGCGTCCGCCTCCGCCAGCGCGTCGGCTTCCGCTTCCGCTTCCGCCTCGGCGTCCGCGAGCAGCTCCACGTCGGCGTCGGCGTCGGCCTCCACGTCGAAGAGCCCGAGCCCGACCCAGCCGGCGACCAGTCCCGCCGCGCCGTCCCCCTCGGACTCCGACGTGGTCGTCGTCTTCCCCGTCACCCCGCCGAAGCCGGTCACCGTGCCGATCGCGCCGACCGCGGTCGCGGCGGCCAAGTCCGCGGCGGGCGCCGACCAGCAGAGCCTGGCGTTCACTGGTGGGGGTGACGACGCGACCCCGATCGCGATCGGCGGCGCCGCCGCGGTGGCACTCGGTATCGGCACCCTGGTGCTGGTCCGCCGCCGCCGGTCCGGCTCGCACGCCTAAGACCGACCGGCAAAGCCGACCCGAGCCCGGCCGACCCCGGCCGACCCCGTCTGACCTGGCATGACAGCCGTTCCCGGCTGGTTTCGAGGCCCGTCCGCGCACTGTCCGGACGGGCCTCGGCCGTCTCGGGACGGGCCTGCGACGTCCCCGGCGGCGGTCATCAACCCGCCGTCCCGCCGTCCAGCGCTGTGACCTGGAACAAGGACAAATGTTCCTATAGATCGCATATGATGTCCGGCCGGGGGGAGCCGGTGCGGGGAAGAGGGACAGGTGCGCCAAGACAGCGCGGCAGCGGTCACCACCGACTACGGTGCGGACACCGGCCGGATCCTCGGCCTGCCCGTCCGTAGACACCACGCTCTGCTCCTGGTCTGGACCGTCGTCTGGTTCCTGATCGTCGAGCCCAGCGGCGGCGTCTCCTGGCACTACCTGCGCCAGGGTGAGCAGCTGCTCTTCGCCAGCGGCGAGGGCGGCGGGCTGTCGCTCTACGCCCACCACCCGGAACTCCAGATCGGCCCGGTCAGCCTGGCCGCGGCCCGGCTCTTCGCCCCCTTCTCCGACCGGGTCGGCCAGGTCCTGGCCGAGGGGACGATGTCCGCGCTCGGCCTGGTCATGCTGGTGCTGGTCGGCCGCACGGCGGCCTGGTACTACCGCGGCACCGGCACCAACCACCGCCGGCTCCAGCAGCGCATCCTGATCGCGGGGCTGGCCTTCATCCCGATGTGGGTCGAGGTCTCGGTCCGCTTCGGACACCTCGACGACGTCCTGGCACTCTTCTTCACCACGCTGGCCGTGCAGGCGTTGGTGCGCAACAAGCCGGCCGCCGTCGGCATCTTCCTCGCCCTGGCGGTGGACTCCAAACCCTGGGCGATCTCGTTCCTGCCGCTGATCCTCGCGCTGCCCCGGCCGGTCTGGCTGCGCACCTTCGCCTGGTTCGCGGGCCTGGTGGCGATCGCCTGGCTGCCCTTCTACCTGGGCAACCTCGGCTCGATGGCGGCGGCCAAGTTCACCATCCCGAACCAGCCCGCCTCCTCGCTGCGCTGGCTCGGCGTCTCCGATCCGGCCACCCCGTGGTGGGACCGGCCGGCCCAGTTCGCGGTGGGGCTCGGGCTCGGCACGATCGCCGTGCGGCGCGGACGCTGGCCCGCCGTGGTGCTGATCGGCGCGAACGCCCGGATCCTGCTCGACCCGAGCGTCTACACCTACTACACGGCGTCGATCCTGCTCGGCACGCTGCTCTGGGACGCGGTCGGCCAGCGCCGGCTGGTGCCCTGGTGGAGCTGGATCGCGCTGGCCTCGCTGTACGGCGGGACGTTGCTCATCCCGTCCGACTCCGGGCGGGGGCTGGTGCGGCTCGGGTTCGTGGTGGTCTCCACGGCGTACGTGCTGCTCTGGCCGACCAAACAGCAGCGGCGCGGCCGCCCGGGGAGCAGCGCGGGACCGGGTCGCGGCGGTGGCGGCGGCCGCCGGGCCAAGGGCCGCGCGGGCGTGCCGAGCCAGCGCTCGGAGAGCCGCGTGCTGACCGCCTCTCGCAACTGAGAGCCTTCTAGGCGCGGCTGAGCCGTGGCGTGCGGATCAGCTCCGCGACCGGTTCGCGGACCGGTCCCGCCGCCTGCGCCGCGGCCGCCTCGACCGGGACGTTCTCCTCGGTCGGCCGCCGTGCGCCGCCGAACAGCACGCTCACCAGCGTCAGTCCCGCCACCGCGCCCACCAGCTGCGCCAGCACGAACGCGGGCACCGAGCCCGGGGCGATCCCCGCGTAGCTGTCGCTGAACGCCCGCCCGAGGGTGAGCGCCGGGTTGGCGAAACTCCCCGAAGCGGTGCCCCAGCAGGCCGCCGAGATCCACCCCGCCACCGCCACCGGCGCGTACCGGTCGCGCCCGCCGCGGGTCAGCCCGAACACCAGCAGCAGGAGCACGCCGGTGGCCACCACCTCGCCCGTCCACACGGCCCCGCCGGACCGTACGTGGTGCGAGAGGTCGACCGCCGGGCGCCCGAACATCGCGTTGGCCAGCACCGCGCCGCCGACCGCGCCCGCGACCTGCGCGAGGACGTAACCGGCCAGCTCGCGTCCCGTCAGTGCGCCCGGGCGGCCCCGGCCGGTCCACCAGACCCCGGCCGAGAGCAACGGGTTGAGGTGGGCGCCGGAGACCGGACCGAGCAGCGCGATCAGCACGCCCAGCGCGCAGACCGACGCCAGCACGTTGGCCAGGAACCGCACCGCGCCGTCCTGGGTGAGCGCGGCCGCCTGGATGCCGGAGCCGATCACGACCATGGCGAGGATGCCGGTGCCCACCGTCTCGGCGACCAGCCGTCGACCGAGAGCGGGTTGTTGGAGGATCATCCGACCATCCTCTGGTGCCGCTCCGATGCCCGGCAATCCCCGTCCGGATGGCGGTACCTCCAACTCCTTCGCCCCCTGACGATCCGCCGGTCGGAGACTCGCACCGGGGTGTCTGCCAGAGTGCCGGAAGTGACCCGGAAAGGGCGGCTTGACCCCTACGCGACGTCAGGGCGCAGGGTGGTGGACAGCAAGGAAGGGAGCACCCGGACATGAGCGGGTACACGGTGGGAGAGGTCGCGAAGGTCGCCAAGGTGACCGTGCGCACCCTGCACCACTACGACCGGATCAAGCTGCTGTCACCCGGCGGACGCACCGCGGCAGGCTACCGCCTGTACCGGGAGGCCGATCTGGACCGGCTGCAGAAGATCCTGTTCTACCGCGAACTCGGGTTCTCCCTGGAGGAGATCGCGGCCGTCCTGGACGACGGGGACACCAGTCCCACCGAGCACCTGCGGCGCCAGCACCGGTTGCTGCGCGCCCGGATCGACCGTCTCCAGGAGCTGGCCGCGGCCGTCGAACACGCCATGGAGGCAGCGAGCATGGGCATTCAGCTGACGCCCGAGGAGAAGTTCGAGGTCTTCGGACCCGATTACGACGAGAGCTGGGAGGCCGAGGCCGAGCAGCGGTACGCGGACACCGACCCCTGGAAGCAGGCGCGGCGCCGGACCGGCGGCTACTCCAAGGCCGACTGGCAGCGGGTCACCGCGGAGGCGGACGCCGTCCACCGGCGGCTGGCCGAGGCCATGGCGGCCGGCCACGCGCCCGACAGCGTCGAGGCGATGGACCTCGCGGAGGCACACCGCGCGCAGATCACCGCCAACCACTACGACTGCGACTACCGCATCCACCGCGGCCTGGCCGCGATGTACGTCGCCGACCCGCGTTTCACGGCGACCTACGAGAAGATCGCCCCCGGCCTCGCGCAGTGGCTGCACGACGCCATCCTCGCCAACGCCGCCCGCGCCGGTCACTGACGCCGCCGTCCTCGTCGGCGCCGCCCGGTCCCACCGGCCGTGCGGCGCTCGGCCGTTGGCTGCGACGGACGGTCAGGCCGAGGTGCGGCCGAAGGTGCGGCGGTAGGCGGTCGGTGAGGTGCGCATGGTGCGGCCGAAGTGGTGGCGGTAGGTCGCGGCGCTCTCGAAGCCGACGGCGGTCGCGATCTCCTCCACGGTGCCGTCCAGCGATTCGAGCAGCGGGAGGCTGGCGGCGATCCGCTGGGTGATCACCCAGCGCATCGGGCTGGTGCCGTTGCGGGCGGTGAAGTGCCGCAGGTAGGAGCGGTCGGACATCTGGGCGGCGCGGGCCAGCAGCGAGATGGTGAGCGGGGAGGAGAGGTGCTCCAGCGCCCAGTGCATGCTGCGGGTGACGCCGTCGTCCTCCTCCTCGACGGGCCTGACCGCCGCCTCGATGAACTGGGCCTGCCCGCCGTCCCGGTGCGGGGGGACGACGAAGCGCCGGGCGACCGTGTTGGCCACCTTGGCGCCGTGGTCGCGCCGGACCAGGTGCAGGCAGAGGTCGATGCCGGCGGCGCTGCCCGCGCTGGTGAGCAGGTCGTCGTTGTCGACGTACAGCACCTCGGGGTTCACCCGGACCTTCGGATAGCGCTGCTGGAGCAGTTCGGCGTACCGCCAGTGGGTGGTGGCCTCCTTGCCGTCCAGGAGTCCGGCGGCGGCCAGCGCGAAGGCGCCCGAGCAGATCGAGACGATCCGGGCGCCGCGTTCGTGGGCGGTGCGCAGGGCGGCGACCAGCCCGGGGGAGACCTCGCCGCTGAACGTGTTGGGGACGCCGACGACGATGACCGTGTCGGCGGCGGCGAGTTCGTCCAGGCCGTGGTGGGCCGTCAGCGAGAAGCCGCCGGCCGCGGAGAGCGGGGTGCCGGGCTCGTCGGCGCAGACCTTGAGCCCGTACCAGGGGGTGGCCAGCAGGCCGGACAGCTCGGGCCGGGCCAGCCCGAACACTTCGACGACCACGCCGAGTTCGAACGGCGCCATACCGTCGAAGGCGTACACCGCGATGGTGTGGACCGGCTCGGGACGGCGCCCGATCGACACGGGGACCGGCTGTGGGCTGCGCTGTTCGGCCATCGGAAACCCCCTGCTGTGCTTGGCGAGATATTGGCGAGTGTAGTCGTTCACGCCACTGTCGAGGAGGGGCTTCCGGGGCAGAAGATCGATTCAGCACCAGGGAGTTCCGCAACCGCCCACCAGGAGACCGAAGATGACCACTGCCGCCACCGCTTCGCCTTCCACCCCCTCGCCCGTGACCGCCATCCCGGCCGTCTCCCCCGAGCGGGCCTTCGCCTTCTTCGCCGAGCGCCTCGGCTGCCAGGCCGACCCGGCGGACGTCTGGTACGCGATGCGCGACGGGCAGCAGGACTTCACCGTCCTCGACGTCCGGATCGAGGGCGCCCACCGCCGGACCCACCTCCCCGGAGCGATCAGCCTCCCGCTGGCCGAGATCACCCCCGAGCGGGTCGCCGAGCTGCCGCCCGGCCTGCTGGTCGTCTACTGCTGGGGCCCGGCCTGCAACGGCTCCACCAAGGGCGCGATGAAGCTCGCCGCACTCGGCCGGGAGGTCAAGGAGATGATCGGCGGCCTGGAGTACTGGATCCGCGAGGGCTGGCCCACCGAGGGCCGGCGCCCGGTGGACCCGAAGACGGCCACGGCCATCGACCTCGGCCTGGTCTGCTGAGGGCCGGCGACATCCGGTCCTGAAAACTTCTCGGAACCCGGCTGCAACCTCGCCGGGGGATGGACGTCTAGGTCAGTGGGGGGACGGGGGAGGCGGCGCCGGTGGGGGGCCGGCGGCGACCGGTGTGGATCATGAGACATCGGTGCGGTGGAGCAGTCTCGTCAATCGCGAACCTTGATCATCATGTCGACGCGGCAGGCGGCCGGGCTGCGGTCCGCCGGCGTCCTGGGGGAAAGCAGAAAGTCCATGTCCGTGGCGTTGGCGCCGGGCCTGCCGACAGTCGTTCCGGTGCGGGTCGGGTGGGGCCGTACCCCGCTGGGTACGCTGATGTCGCTCTTCGGCGCCCTTGAGCCCGCCGGCTCCGAAGGCCCCGAGGGCTCCGAGGACGCCGAGACCTCCGCAGCCGCCGAGCCCGAGCCGGCCAAGCGCCGTTCCGGGTTCCGCCTGCTGCGCGGCGGTCGGCCCGACGGCGAGGAGCGTCCCACCGTCACCGAGCTCTACCACGCGCACCGGCTGGGCCTGGTGCGGCTGGCCCTGCTCCTGGTGGACCGTCAGGACATCGCCGAGGACGTGGTCCAGGAGGCGTTCACCGCGCTCTACCAGAAGCACGGCGAGCGGCTCGACAACCTGGACAACGCGCTCGGCTACCTGCGTACGGCGGTGGTGAACGGATCCCGTTCGGTCCTGCGCCGCCGCAAGACGGCGCGCGAGTACGTGCCGCCGCACGAGGCCGACGCGCCCTCGGCCGAGGACCATGCCATCCTCAACGACGAGCACCGCCGGGTGGTCGTCGCCCTCCAGGAATTGACGGACCGCCAGCGCGAGGTGCTCGTGCTGCGCTACTGGTCGGATCTGTCCGAGGCACAGATCGCCGAGACCCTGGGACTGTCCAGAGGCGCCGTGAAGTCCACCGCCAGCCGTGCTCTCGACGCGCTGGAAAAGCAGCTGGAGAAGGCACGATGACCGACGACAAGAACCGCCCCGTCCCGGACGCAGGCGACGACGGTCCGGTGGAGACGCCGCTGGAACAGCTGCTGCGCGAGGCGCTGGCCGCCCGGGCCGGCCGGCTCTCGG
The DNA here is from genome assembly GCF_000744225.1 of Kitasatospora mediocidica KCTC 9733. GTDB lineage: Bacteria > Actinomycetota > Actinomycetes > Streptomycetales > Streptomycetaceae > Kitasatospora > Kitasatospora mediocidica. The sequence continues at coordinate 1,662,755 of NZ_JQLN01000005.1, forward strand.
CGCACGACCTGCGCACCGACGCCCCGCCGGCCCGCCGGATGCGGCGCACCCGGCCGCTGTACACGGTGGCGCTTCCGCTGCTGGGGCTGGCCGCCGCGGCCTCGATCGGCTACGTCGGCTTCCACGCCGCCCCGATGGCCAAGCAGACCCCACCCCCGGCCGCGAGCATCAGCGTCAGCCCCCAGCCGTCGCCGACCCTGTCCCCGGTCGTCGCGTCGTCCCCGCCCTCGCCGTCCGCCTCCGGCATGGTGACCGCCGGCGGCCCGGCGGCCGGAGGGCAGCAGTCTCCTGACGGGGCGTCGAGCAGCAGCGCCGCGACCGGAACTCCCTACACCTTCAAGAACGTCACCTTCACCGTCCCGGCGGGGTGGGCCGTCACGGTCGAGGGCCTGAACGACCTCTGTGTGGCGGCCCAGGCCGCACCGGTCAACCAGGAAAGAGTGTGCCAGCCGTACGGTGTCGACGTCACCGTCTACGGTTCCGCGACAGAGGCCGTCCAGGGGGTCGGGCCCGGGGACGGCAGCCTGGACGCCTCCGACGGTTACGCGCACCAGCCGTACTGCTACTCCTCGGACAATCCGCACGAGAAGGACGCGTCGGGCAACTCCGATATCCAGACCCTCACCGCGGAGTCCCACACGGTCGTCACGGTGGCCCACCACAAGGCCTCGCTCGCCACCTGGCACGTCGGCTGCTCGTCGGGCGAGAGTTTCACCGCCCGGATGTGGGGCTTCCGGAGCCAGCAGGTGTTCGTTGCGGTCGACGGGCTCAAGGCCGGCTACGAGGCGGGCCTGCAGTCGATCCTGGGCAGCCTGGACCTCTCCGGGAAGTCAGCGGTCGAGCCGGTCACCGGATTGCCCGGTGAGGGACCGGAGTTGGACTCCTACGACCAGAACTGCCAGGTCACCCAGGGGCAGACCACCGACCCGACGTACCGCGTGGAGTCGGACGTGCTGGCCGCCGCGAAGGCGAAGGACTACACCAAGCTCACCGCGCTGTACCAGGTGAACCCGTCCCACACGGCCCAGGGCCTGGCCGCCCAGCAGACGCTCTGGCACCAGGCCGGCGTGCTCGACCAGCTGATCGCGGTCCTCACCGAGACCCACCAGGCGGGCACCGACGGCATCACCCGGCCCGCCTTCACCATGGACCCGAGCACGAAGTGCCCGCAGGCCCAGGCGGACCTGTCGGTCTTCGGGCTCACCAAGGCGTCCGACTACCACGGAGTGACCAGCTACGTGTACGCCGGGCCGGACTCCGCGACCGGGCCCTCGGTGTACTGGAACGGCATCGTCATGACCTGAGGGTGGTGCCCGGACCGGTGGATCCGGGCACCACCCTCAGTGGCAACCGTCAGCCCGTCAGGCCGGCCATCCAGGCCTCGACCTCGTCGGACCGCCGGGGCAGGCCGGCCGAGAGGTTCTCGTTGCCGTCGGCGGTGACCAGGATGTCGTCCTCGATCCGGACGCCGATACCGCGGTACTCCTCGGGGACCGTCAGGTCGTCCTGCTGGAAGTACAGGCCGGGCTCGACGGTCAGGACCATGCCGGGCACCAACTCGGCGTCCGCGTGCACCTCGCGGCGCGAGTGGGCGCAGTCGTGGACGTCCAGGCCGAGCATGTGGCCGGTGCCGTGCAGGGTCCAGCGGCGCTGCAGACCGAGCTCCAGGACCTTCTCGACGTCGTACGTCTGCGGGTCCAACAGGCCCCAGGCGAGCAGGTGTTCGGCCAGAACGCGCTGGGAGGCGTCGTGGAAGTCGCGGAACTGCCCGCCGGGCTTCACGGCCGCGATGCCCGCCTCCTGGGCGGCGTACACGGCGTCGTAGATCTTGCGCTGCAGCGGGTTGAACGTGCCGTTGATCGGCAGCGTGCGGGTGACGTCGGCGGTGTAGAGGGTGTGCGTCTCGACGCCGGCGTCCAGCAGCAGGAGTTCGCCGGGACGCACGTCGCCGTCGTTGCGCACCCAGTGCAGGGTGGTGGCGTGCGGTCCGGCGGCGCAGATCGAGCCGTAGCCGATGTCGTTGCCCTCGACCCGGGCGCGGCGCCAGAAGGTGCCCTCGATCCAGCGCTCCGAGGTGGCCACGGCCTGGCCCAACTCGCGGACCACGTCGGTGAATCCGTTGACCGTGGCGGTGCAGGCGGCGCGCAGCTCGCCGATCTCCCAGTCGTCCTTGACCAGCCGCAGGCCGCTCAGGAAGACCTTCAGCTCGTCGTCGCGGTCCTCGGTGGTGATCTCCGCGAGGGCGCCCTCGAGGCCGGCGTCGTAGCCGCGCACGATGCGGGTGGGGGTGGCCGCGTCGGCCTTCAGCTCCTCGGCGGCCTTGCGGACGTCGCGGGTGGGCAGGCCGAGCAACTGCTCGGCCTCGGCCAGGCTGTTGCGGCGGCCGACCCACAGCTCGCCCTGGCCGTCCAGCCAGAACTCGCCGTTCTCCCGGTTCGAGCGCGGCAGCAGGTAGCAGGACGCCAGGTGGCCGCCCTCGGGCAGCGGCTCCAGGACGAGCACCGCGTCCTCGGTCTGGTCACCGGTGAGGTGCACGTACTCGCTCGCGGCACGGAAGGAGTACTCGGTGTCGTTGGAGCGGGTGCGCAAGTTGCCCGCGGGCACCACGATCCGCTCGCCGGGGAACTGCGCGCTCAGCGCGGCGCGGCGGGCGGCGGCGTACGAGGCCTGCGGGATCGGTTCGAGACCGCGCAGCTCGGTGTCGGCCCAGCCGGACTTCATCGAAGCGGCGAGCTCGTCGGACACCTCGGAGTAGAGGCCGTTCTTGCGTCCCTTGACGGGCTGGTCGGCCTCGGTCTCCTCGGTGCCGGCCCCCTCGGGGTTGTCGGCCGCTGCCGGGGTACGGTCCTCGGTCACGTACGTCGCCTCCTCGCGATTCTCGCCGCCTCGGACGCGTCGGATCGCGACGCGGTGGGGCGGCCGTGCGTCCCATGGTACGGACGCCGGACCGCTCACCCGTTCGGGAGGGCCGGGCCGCCCGCGCTACTCGAAGCGGGCCGCGAGCAGCACCAGGTCGTCGGTCGCATCGGCCGCGGCCTCGTCCGCGCCGCCGACGCAGCTGGTCAGCAGGTACGAACAGAGCCGGTCCGGGTCCTGCCGGATCTCCCGGGGGGCGTCCGCGGCGGTCTTGCGCAGCCAGGCCTGCCCGGCGTGCAGGCTGCTGCCGCAGCGCCGCGCCAGGCCCTCGGTGTACAGCAGCAGCAGGTCGCCGCGCTCCGCGCCGAGCTCCACGCTGGGCGCCTCCCAGCAGCTCAGCATGCCCAGCGGGGCGGAGAGCGAGGTCTCCACGAACTCGGCGCCGTAGCGGGTGACCAGCAGCGGCGGGCAGTGCCCGGCGCCGGCCAGGGTGATCCGGCGCTCGCCGGGCTCCACGCAGGCGTAGACCGCGGTGGCGGTCCGGGCCGGCTCGGTGGTCTTGAGCAGCAGCTCCAGATCGCCGAGCACGGAGACCGGGTCCTCGCCCTCCAGTACCGCGTACGCCCGCAGCGCGGCGCGGACCCGGCCCATCGCGGTCGCGGCTCCCGGCGCCGAGCCGGGGCCCGCGCCGGGACCGTCGCCGGAGACGCTGCCCACGCTCAGCCCGACCGAGCCGTCCGGCAGCGCGATGGCGTCATACCAGTCGCTGCCCGCCGCGAGGTCCAGGCCGGCCGGCACCCAGCGGGCGGCCAGCCGCAGCCCGGGGACGTACGGCAGGTGGTCCGGCAGCAGGCCGCGGCGCAGCGCCTCGGTGGAGCGGCGGCGGCGCTCCGCCTCCAGCCGGCCGGCCAGCAGCGCCGCCGCGAAGGCGCAGTAGCGGCGGGCCAGCTCCCGCTGCTCGTGGGTGGGTGTGGTCGGCTGCTCGTAGAACCAGACGGCCGCGCCGAGCGGGCCGTCCTCCTCGGTGGCCAGCGGCAGCGCGAAGCAGGCGCCGATCTCCAGGGCCGCCGCGACCTCGCGGAACCGTGCGCCGATCGACGGGTCGCCGGCCAGGTCGGGGTGCAGCACCTGGTCGGGCCGGTCGAAGGGCCGCAGCAGTCCGGCGAACGGGCCGTTCTCGCTGGGGACGGTCTCCAGCGCGCCGAGCGCCGCCCGGTCCAGCGCCAGGCCGACCAGGGTGCCGTGCGCCGCGTGCGGGTGTTCGCAGTCGGCGGCCGGGCGGCGGCCCGAGGTGCCGTCGGCGCACTCGCGGGAGAGCGGGACCAGCAGTGCGCGGCCCGCGCCGAGCAGCGTGGCGCCGGAGTCGAGGAGGGTGCTCAGGGTGGCGGCCAGGCCGCGGGCCCGGGCCAGCCGCTCGGTGTGCCGGTTCAACCAGTCGAGCGCGGCCAGCCGTCCGTCCTGCGGCCGGTCGTCGAGCAGGCTGCCGACACCGGCGTCGGACGGGTCGTCAGACGGGCCGCCGCCCTGCCGCGGCTCCGCGGTGCGGTCCGAGTCGAGTGGTGTCACGGTGTCGGCCGACCGGAAGGCGGCGGCGGCAGCGGTGTGCTGCGGCGGGTCGAGCAGGGTGGCCAGTCGCCCGGTGCCGGGTGGCGCCGGTGACGCCGCGTCGCCGCCCGCCGCGGAGTGGTCAGGAGCGCCGCTGCCCGCGCTGCCGCCGGCGGCGGACGGATGGTTGTCACTCATGCCGCAACTCCCAGCGCTGTGGTACCTGTCATCCGGAACCCCGAGGGGCGAGACCTGCCAAACCACTCGTAGTGCCCCACTTCTACACAGGACGGTCGGCGCGTGTCCAGGATCGGACCCCCGCCGGATGGCTGGTTCTGCGCCCGAGCCCGGGCCACGGCGGAGTTCCCGGCCGCCCGGACCGCTCGGCGGACCGAACGGGCGGAGCGCACCGGACCGTCGCGGAATGGAGCACCCGGGTTGCGGGCACAAGCCAACGAGGGGCTGCCGGACCCTGCCCGGATCGTAGGGGTCTCCCGCCCGGCAACCTTGTTGACCAGAAGTCACTCACTCGTACGGTGGAACCGAAGGGTGCCGGAAGGCGTCCATTCGGTCGCATGAGGGATTCTCGTTCCAGGGACGCAGCCGCGGCATGCAAGGCAGCCGTCGCCCGTCCGTCGCGGTTCGGTGCCACATGAGCAAGCCTGCGGCTCCCCGGCCGCGTCAGGTCAGGTCTCGACGGTCTCGACGGCCGTGGTTCCCCGATGGTCCGGCTCCCGGCGCTACGCGCGCCGATGGTGGTGCTCTCGGCGGTCCCGGCGGTCGCGGCCCACACGGTCCCGGAAAGGAACGAGCGCCCATGCGTGAGATGTCCGAGATGTCCGGAAGACACCGCAGGAACCGGCGGGCGCTGCTGCAGGCGGCGCTGACCTGCGCCGAGCGGTGGCGTTGGCCGGTGGTGCCGGGGGCGGTCATGGTGGGCCGCGAGCCGGACGGCGGCCCGCGCGGGCTCTCGTGTTCGTGCGCCAACCCGGCCTGCGCCGTCCCCGGGGCGCACCCGCACGAGCACCCGCTGCTGGCGGCCACCACCGAGGCCGGGATGGTGCGTTGGTGGTGGGAGCGGCACAGCCCGCAGGCCTCGCTGATCGTGGCCACCGGCGGCGCGGTGGCGGCCGTCAGCCTGCCCGCCGCGGCGGGAGCGCGGGTGCTGGAGTACTTCGCGGCGCTGCGGATCCAGCCCGGCCCGGTGCTGGCGACGCCGACCCGCTACGCGCTGCTGGTCGCGCCCTACTCCTACCAGGAGTTGGCCGAGCTGCTGGTGGCCCAGGAGGAGACGCTGCTGCCCGGCGGCGGGCCGGGCCGGGTGCCGAGCTCCGTGCGGTACCACGGGCCGGGCGGGTATCTGGTGTTGCCGCCGTCGCGTTCGGGGGCGGGTGGCCTGGAGGCGGTGCGCTGGCTGCGACGGCCGGTGGCGCTGCCGGGCGGCGGCGTGCGGCTGCCGGCGGTGGAGACGCTGCTGGAGCCGCTGGTCGCGGCCGGGACGGCGACGCCGGACGGCACTCGACTGGCCTACTGAGCGGGCCGGGCTTGCGGTTGAGGGGGCGAACGGCGGCCTCTGCGCGGGGCCTTCGGGCCGCTCCGCGGGGGTCTGCCCCGGAAATTGAAGATCCGGCCGCTGGCGACGGGGGATGCACCAGCGACCGGACTGTTTAAACAGTAACAAGGATTTGCGCCGTAGCCAATTTTTCGGCACGGCCCGCCTCCCGAGTTTTCGGGGCCGCAGGGTGGAATGTGACCGGACTCACGTTCTGGCGTCCAGAAATGATCACACTCCGCCAGGAGGCGTCAGTTGAGCGTGACCTGACGGTTGACCAGGTTGGCCCGGGCCCGGCGCTCCTCGGCCGTCAGCGGCGCCGGCGCGGCCAGCGTTGCGGTCAGCCGCTCGGCGAAGGCCGCCGCCGGCTTCTCGCAGTCGGCGGCCGTCATCGCCACCGGCAGGTCCCAGACCGGCACGGTCAGCCCGTGCGCGCGGAACGAGCCGACCAGCTTGGTGCCCTCGCCGAGCGAGGCGTCGCCGGCCGCCGAGAGGCGTGCCAGCGCGTCCAGCAGCTGCTCCTCGGGGACGGTCATCACCCAGCGCAGGTGGTTCTTCTCCGGAGTGCTGCACCAGTACGAGGAATCCACGCCGGTGAGCTTCTGGGTGGGGATCGCCGAGGCGTTGGCACGCTCCAGGGAGGCGGCCACCTCGCCCGTGGCGGACTCCGCGTCCTCAAGCCAGAACTCGAAGCCGGTGTGCACGGCCGGGACGAACGCGCCGTCCAGGTCGAGCAGTTCCTGCAGGCGCGGACCGTCGGCGGGGGCCCGCCGGGTCGGCACCGGCGCGCCCGGCTCGGCCGTCAGGGCCTGCACCAGGGCGTCCGCCAGGTCGCGGCTCAGGTCGCCCGAGGAGGACTGGGTCTGCAGACCCAGCAGGATCGAGCCGTCGGGGCGGCGCAGGGCCGGCCAGGCGAGCGGCAGCACGGTCGCCAGCGTCACCGACGGGACGTCACCCTCGGCCGTGGCGGCCGTCGCGGCGTTCAGCTTCAGCGGCACCGTGGCGGCCGGCACCAGCTCGCGCAGCGCCACCCAGTCGGCCTCACCCGGGAGTCCCTCGAACGGACGGTGCACCAGCTCCTGGACGGCGTGCGCGGCCTCCCGGCCGTGGCAGGCCTTGTAGCGGCGGCCGGAGCCGCAGGGGCAGTCCTCGCGGGCCCCGACGACGGGGACGGTGCCGGCCGGTGCGGCGGCGCTGCTCTGCTGGGGCGACTTCTTGGCGGCCTTCTTGGCCATGGTGCGGCTCTCCCGGGACGGTGGTCTCTGTCTCCCGGGCAGCCTACTGAGGTTTGCCGGACGTCCCGATTCGTCCCGCTCCCGGCGCCGCCCCCGCGAACGGACGGTCAGGCCGAGCGCGCGTGTTCGGTTCCCTGGTCGGCGGAGTGGGCGACCGCGTGACCGATGCGGGCCGGGAGCGCGGCCCAGACCGTCACCTCGCCGGGCGCGTCGCGCACACCCCAGTCGGCCGCGAGCTCGCCGACGATGCTCAGGCCCCGGCCGCCCTTGGAGGTGAGCGAGGGGCTGGACGGCAGTGGCCGGGTCGCCGCGCCGCCGTCGGTGACCTCCAGGGTCAACAGCCCGTCGGTGTGCATCTGCCAGCGCACCAGCACGCCGCCGGGGTCGTCGTCCTCGGTGTGCTCGCGCGGGCCGTCGGCCCGGGCGGCCGCCGTCCGTCCGTCCGGTCCGCCCACCGGGCCCACCGCGCATTCGACGCACGGGGCGTGCGCCGGGCGGGCGACGGCGGAGTTCGCCGGGTGCGCCGCATTGACCGCATGCGCGGAGTTCGCCGCGTTCGCCACCGGGTGCCGGGGATCGCCGAATTCCTCCCCGGCCCCCCCGTCGAGATCGAGCAATCGGGCCAGTGGCCGCGCATAGCGGCAGGAATTACTGAGTAGTTCGGAAAGGATCAGAACCGCGTCATCGATGACGGTTTCGGGCACCTCTCGGTCGCCCAGATCTCGCCGCAGCCGACGCCGTGCGGCCCCGACACTGGCCGGACCGTGCGGCACCGCCATGGTCGATGAAGTCGGCACTTCGCGCGCCACCATCAACGCCACCCCCGGACCTCCTTCAGCGCTTGCCGAGGGATGGATGCCCCGGGGGAATGCGCCGGAAACGAGGTGAACTCGATCGTGGCACGTCAATGACAAAACCCTTGCGGAGCCGCAACACACTGTGCGCAAAAGGTGATTCGACGCTTACCCTGCGTCAATCGGGGGGAGTGGGATTCCGCACGCCGTCCCGCGGACGCCGCCTCGCCTCACGCCCGCGTACGCCAACCCGTCCGGGCTGCCGGCCGGGAGCCCGCGGGCCGGCCGCGCGGATTGGCCTCTCTCAGCGGCCGAGCTGGTCCAGGACGGCGCGCGGGCGGTTGGTGATGATCGCCTCCACGCCGAGCTCCAGACAGAGTTCGACATCCTCGGGACGGTCCACCGTCCAGACGTGCACCCGGTGCCCGGCGGCCCGCAGTCGGCCCACCAACTCCGGCTGCTTGCGGATGAGTTCGATGCCGGGTCCGGCGATCGTCGCACCGCCGGGCAGCCCGCCGCCGGGCCACAGCCGCAGCGGCAGGGTGTGCTCGAAGAGATAGACCCGGGGGTACTCGGGCACGGCCGCCCGGACCCGGCCGAGCGCCAGCCCGGAGAAGCTCATGATCCGGGCGTGCGAGCGGTCGGGCGCCTCGGCGGGGTCCGCGGCGATCTTGAAGCGGTCGAGCATCGAGAGCAGCTCGCTCTCGACCCGGCCGCGGTAGCGCACCGGGTGCTTGGTCTCGATGGCCAGGTCCACCCGGCGGCCGCAGTCGACGACCAGTTCCAGCAGGCTCTCCAGCCGCAGCACCGAGCGCCGCTCGGCCGCCACCACCGGTCCGCCGCCGTTGCCGTCGCCGCCGTCGTCGGCGACCGGCTTCCAGGAGCCGAAGTCCAACGCCTCCAGCTGCCCCAGGGTGAGCGTGGAGACCACTCCGCCGCCGTCCGAGACCCGGCGCACGGTCCGGTCGTGGATGCAGACCAGCTGCCCGTCCGCGGTCACCCGTACGTCGCACTCGACGGCGTCCGCGCCCTCCTCCAACGCCCGGCGGTAGGCCGCCAGGGTGTGCTCGGGCAGCGCCTCGGAGGAGCCACGGTGGGCGACCACCTGGACGGACGTGGGGTTGGAGGGAGAAGTGCTCACCCTCCAACCCTAGGACCTGCGGGTGAAGCGGAGGTGGCCGCACCCCCAACTGCGGGAGCCGCTCAACTGCGGGAGCCGCTACTTCGCCGCCTGCTTCTGCGCCGCGGCCGGAGTCAGCCGGGTGATCGCCCAGGTGACCAGGCCGGCCACCAGGAAGGAGAAGAGCGAGGCCGAGGTCCAGCCCTGCGGGGTGAAGTGCACCAGCGTCTGCAGGTGGGTCCAGAAGTTCGTCCACCAGCCGGCGATCGCCGTCGGCGCCAGGAACTGGTACGTGGCGGAGCCCAGCACCCACGGCAGCAGCATCAGCGGGCGGCTCGGCGCGTCCTGCGACATGTCCCAGCCCTGCCGGCCGCGGCCGAGGAAGAAGTCCACCGCGAGCACCGCGAGGAGCGGCACGAAGACCGCGCCGATCAGACCGAGGAAGGCGTAGTAGGAGGCCGTGAACTCCTTGATCTCCAGTGCCAGCCCCGTCACCAGCAGGCCGATCCCGCCGGTGAGCAGCCGCCGGTCCACCCGCGGGAACAGGTTGTGCACCGACATCGCCGTCGAGTAGACGTTGGCGAACGACTGGTCCGCCTCGCGCAGCACCAGCACCAGCAGGAACGCCCAGCCGGCCGCCACTCCGGTGAAGGAGTCGAGCAGGTTGTCGGCGTTGCCGTGCGACTGCAGCAGCGCGATCAGGCCGAGCAGGTAGCACCAGATCTGGGCGATCGTGTAGCCGGAGAAGGTGCCCCAGAACGAGGCGCGCGCGGTGCGCGAGTGCCGGGTGTAGTCCGCGGCCAGCGGCACGAAGGAGATCGAGACGGCGATGATCGCGTCGGTCGCGCCGAGGAAGCCCTTCCAGTTCCCGGCGCCCGGGTCCGGGAAGCCCTGCCGCCCGAGCTGGACGGTGAAGTAGACCATCGCCACGCCCACCGCGACGGCGACGTACTTGCGCAGCGCGGCGATCGAGCCGAGCGGCCAGATGGTCAGCACCGTGGTCAGCGCCCCGGCCAGCACCACGAAGAGCCAGCGCCAGCCCTGCGTGCCGGCCACCGTCTGCGCGCCCCAGGCGATCACGATCAGCTCGTAGACCCCCCAGCCGACGCACTGCGCGATGTTCAGCACGGTCGGCACGAAGCTCAGCCGGGTGCCGAAGAGCCCGCGCAGCACGGCCATGGCCGGCGCGCCGGTCCGGGCGCCGATCAGCGCGGCGACGGCGAGCATCGCGGTACCGATCACCGTGCCCACCACGATCGCCGTGGTGGCGGCCGTGAACGACAGCTCGCTGCCCGGCTGGCCGAGCACCGTCGCGGCGCTGGTGAAGCCGATCAGGCTGATGCCCAGGTTGGCCCAGAGCGCGAACTGCTCCCTGAAGCCCAGCGTGCGAGGCGGTGCGGTGTCCAGCGTCAGCGGCGCCTCGGCACGGGCGCCGGGGGCACCCTGCGGACGGTCCAGCAGCGCGGACGGAGATGGGGAAGGCGAAGCAGCCGTCATGGCCGATACTCCCTACGCCGGCATTACCCGGTCAGGTTCCGGCGGTCAGCGCTCCCTCGCCCGCACCGCCCGAGTGGTCATGGCGTACGGTCGACCAGCGCACTCTCAGCCTGGTGGGTCCAAGCTCCCGCGTGTCAGATTTGGCAGCGCAAGGGTAGCCCGACCTGCAGAATCCGCCAAGGTCGAGCGGGTGCGCCGTCCGCATCGCGGGACTCTGCAGTGGGGGGATCCCGGCTGCGGCGGACGGGGGCTGTTCGGCCTACCTAAGGATTCTTAGTAGTTCTTCAGGGGGCTCCTTACGGCAACCAGATCACACATGGGAAAAACTATGGGCCAAGGTCCTGTCAGCGATGGAGGTCGTCCGTGAGCACCGAGCACGAGAGTGGGCCCGCCGGGCCGCAGGGGGAGCAGCCCTCCAGCGGTCACGGGCAGCAGGGGGGCACGCCGCCGGTGGGTGAGCCGATGCCGACCCTCGCGTTCACCAAGCTCAACGCCCCGGAGGCCGCGCCGGAGCCCGTCCCGTCGGACGCGGAGCCGTCCGCGGCCGAGCAGACGGTGGTGCTGCCGACCGAGGCACCCGCCGCGCCGTCCTACCTGGACGCGCCGCCCCCCGTCCCGCCGGCTGCCACGCCGTCCTACCTGGACGCGCCGCCGCCCGTGCCGTCGGTCCCGGCCGTCCCGGCCGTGCCGCTCGCGGCCGAGGCACCCGAGAACCCGTACGCCGCGCCGACCCAGACCGGCACCCCGATCACCCCCGGCGTGCCCGCCGCGTCGGCGCCGCACGGCGAGCACCACCCGTTCGGCGCAGGCCAGCCGCTCGGCGGCTGGGGCACCCCGCCCGCCGGCCCGGGCGGTCCCGGCTACCCGGGCGAGTTCGCCGGCCCGTACGGTGCCCCGGCCGCGCCCCGCAAGAAGCGCGGCGGCCTGGTCGCCCTGGTGGCCGCGGTCGCGCTGGTCGCGGGCCTCGCGGGCGGTGTCGCCGGCGCCGCGATCAAGGACAACAACAACGGCACCAGCTTCGCCGCGGGCAGCAGCCACAGCAGCACCACCATCACCGCCGGCGACAACACCAAGACCATCAGCCGGGCCCCCGACTCGGTGGCCGGCATCGCCGCCAAGGCGCTGCCCAGCACCGTCACCATCAAGGCGGTGGGCAGCCAGGAGTCCGGCACCGGCACCGGGTTCGTCTTCGACACCCAGGGCCACATCCTCACCAACAACCACGTGGTCGCCCCGGCGGCCAACGGCGGGAAGCTCTCCGTCAAGTTCTCGGACGGCTCGACCTACTCCGCCTCCGTGGTCGGCCAGGCCAAGGGCTACGACGTCGCCGTCGTGAAGCTCGACAACCCGCCGACCAACAAGCTCGTCCCGCTCCCGCTGGCCGACTCGGACCAGGTCGCGGTCGGCGACGTCACCATCGCCATCGGCGCGCCGTACGACCTGGAGGGCACCGTCACCTCCGGCATCGTCAGCGCGAAGAACCGCCCGGTCGCCTCCGGCGACGAGAGCGGCGCGCAGGTCTCGTACATGAACGCCCTGCAGACCGACGCCTCGATCAACCCCGGCAACTCCGGCGGCCCGCTGCTCAACGCGAGCGGCGCCGTGATCGGCATCAACTCCGCCATCCAGTCGAACTCCAGCGGCAGCAGCACCGGCCAGGCCGGCAGCATCGGCCTCGGCTTCGCGATCCCGATCAACCAGGCCAAGCGGGTCGCCCAGATGCTGATCCAGACCGGCACCCCGGTCTACGCCACCCTCGGCGTCCTGCGCAACGACGACTACCAGGGCGACGGCGCGCAGATCCAGACCGCCGCCATCCAGAACACCCCGGCCGTCACCCCCGGCGGCCCCGCCGACAAGGCCGGCCTCAAGCCTGGCGACGTCGTCACCAAGCTCGGCGGCGTCACCATCGACAACGGCCCGGCCCTGGTCAGCGAGATCTGGACCCACCAGCCCGGCGACCAGGTCCAGGTCGAGTACACCCGCAACGGCCAGCCCGCCACCACCACCGTCACCCTCGGCAGCCGCAGCGGCGACAACTGACCCACCCCCGCACCCCCAAACCAGGTGCGACGAACCCGCCCAGACCCGTTAGGCTGACCTCCGCCAGGAGGGTTGCCCGAGCGGCCTAAGGGAACAGTCTTGAAAACTGTCGTGAGGTAACCCCTCACCGTGGGTTCGAATCCCACATCCTCCGCAGGTGGGGAACACCCTGATCAGAGGGGGTATCGGCAAAATGCCGATACCCCCTCTTTTCGATTCCTGTCCCGGGGTGTCCCACCTGTGTACCGGTCCTGACCACTGTGTCGGGGCCAGACGGGGGACAGATCCGGGCTACTCCGTAGGGGCGTCCGGGCCATCCTGGGCCTCATTCAGAGCCCGCTCGATCTTCTCGTTGGCCTGCTCCCGCTTGCCGTCCAGCACCTTGGCGTAGAAGCGGTAGAGCACCGCGACACTGTGGCCGGCGCGGCGAGCGACCTCGGTCGGGTCGACCCCGGACGCCAGCCAGAGCGAAGTGCCCGCCTTCCGCGCGGCGTACGGTACCTCGGCCAGCGGCGTGGCGGCCTGCTCCTCGCTCAGCGCGACTAGGGCCTTTAGGACGTGTGGGTGGCCATCGGTCTCGAGGAGTCGAGCCTGCCCGCGCGCGGGTGGTGGCCTATCGGTCATACGGGTCGATGTGTCGAGCACTGTCGCCCTCCTGACGGAGGGACGGAAACCTTTCTCCTCAACGGAGAGAACGGGCACCTCGGGGGCCCGGAGCGAAGTCGGCCGCAGTCACCCGAACAGTCGCTGTACCCGGCTGCCGAAGGCGTGCTGAGGTCGTTCCGTCCCACCCAACCAGCCCCCCCAAGGAGCCCCCCATGTCCTACCGGTCGAAGCTTCGCCGGACAGCGATCGGCATCTGCGCCACGGCAGTAATCGCAAGCTCAGGGCTGCTCGCCCTACCGGCCCAGGCGGCCGGCACGAAGGCACCGGCCACCGCCCCCTCACGGCGGGAGGCACCGGCCGAGCGCGAGGTCGCATCGTTCTTCCAGAACTACTACGACGCCGTACTCGAGCAGCAGAGCGAGGGCAAGAACACCTTCGACATCCGCAAGGAGTACCTGGACCCGAAGCTCGACGAAGCCCTCACCACCTGGGGCTCCGAACACCACGCCGATCCGGTCCTGCGCCGCTCGGAAGTCGTCAAGAACTGGGAGCTGAGCTACAAGGGCGACGCCGACGGCCAGTCCACGCTCATCCTGACCGAGCACTGGCAGGACGGCGCGCCCGACACCAAGGTCCTCTACACGGTGCGGCTCTCTGACAGGGTGATCGTCGGCCTGACCGACGCCCCGGCCTGACCAACAGTCAACAGCTTCGAAGAGGCCGTGCTGCTTCGGGTGCCCCTCACCCGGAGCAGCATCGGCCACCAGCGGAATAAGCGCCGCCGTTTCAGCGGCCCTATTCCAAGCCCGCCCCAGGTCAGAGCATCCGGGGTGGCGGGGCTGGCTTCGGTCGTGAAACCTGTCGTGGGGTAGCCCCTCACCGTGGGTTCGAATCCCACATCCTCCGCAGGTGGGGAAGACCCAGCCACAGGGCGGGTACCGGCGAGCAGCCGGTACCCGCCCTGTGTCGTTCCCTGGGTCCCTTGGGGCAGAGTGCGGGGCGTGGGGTGTGTGACCGGTGCCGCCCCAGGGGTGAGAGGAGGCTGGCTGGTGAGTGGGCTGGTGGAGCGTTTGGTGGTGGGGCTGCCGGAGGGTGCGGTGGTGGTGGATCCGGCGGTGACGGAGGCGTACCGGCACGACATGGCGGGGTTCTGTGCCTCGGGGGCGCCGGCGGTGGTGGTGTTCCCGTCGACGGTCGAGGAGGTGCAGCACGTCATGCGCACCGCGACGGAGCTGCGGGTGCCGGTGGTGCCGCAGGGGGCGCGGACGGGGTTGTCGGGTGCGGCGAACGCGGTGGAGGGGTGCATCGTCCTGTCGCTGGTGAAGATGGACCGGATCCTGGAGGTCGACCCGGTCAACCGGATCGCCGTGGTCGAGCCCGGCGTGGTCAACGCGGTGCTGTCGCGGGCGGCCGGTGAGCACGGGTTGGCCTATCCGCCGGACCCGTCCAGCTGGGAATCCTGCACGATCGGCGGCAACATCGGCACCGGCGCGGGCGGCCTGTGCTGCGTGAAGTACGGGGTGACCAGCGAGTACGTGCTCGGCCTGGACGTGGTGCTGGCCGACGGTCGGCTGCTGCGGACCGGGCGGCAGACCGCCAAAGGGGTGGCCGGCTACGACCTGACCCGGCTGTTCGTCGGCTCGGAGGGGACGCTGGGCGTGGTGGTCCGCGCTGTGCTGGCCCTGCGACCGGCCCCCGCGCCGCAGTTGGCGATGGTGGCCGAGTTCGCGACCGCGGACGCGGCCTGCGAGGCGGTCTGCGCGGTGATGGCGGCCGGGTTCACCCCGTCGCTGATGGAGCTGATGGACGCGGTCAGCGTACGGGCCGTCAACCGGCTGGCTCAGATGGGACTTCCGGAGAGCACTCAGGCGCTGCTGCTGGTGGCGTTCGACGGGCCGGACCCGGCCCGCGAGTTGGCCGCGGTCGGCGAGCTCTGCGAGGCCGCCGGGGCAACCGACGTGGTGCCGGCCGAGGACCAGGCGGAGTCGGAACTCCTGCTTCAGGCACGCCGGTTGGCGTTGACGGCGTTGGAGCTGCTGGGGACCACGATGGTCGACGACGTGGCGGTGCCGCGCTCCCGGCAGGGCGCGATGCTGAACGGGGTGGCCGAGATCGCCGAGCGCTACGGGCTGACCATCGGCGTGGTCTGCCACGCGGGCGACGGGAACACCCACCCGATCGTCGCCTTCGACGCGGACGACCCGGACGAGGTGGCCCGGGCCAGGGAGTCCTTCGACGCGATCATGGCACTCGGCCTGGAACTGGGCGGAACCATCACCGGCGAGCACGGCGTCGGACTGCTCAAGCGGGATTGGCTGGCAAAGGAGTTGGGGCCGGTCGGGCTGGAGCTGCAAAAGCAGATGAAAGGATTGTTTGACCCCTTGGGAATTCTCAATCCGGGCAAGCTGTTCTGAGCCATTTCGCAGGTGTTCGTGCCGGGACGGAGTGCCTGGGCAGAAGCGTCCAGCTGCGCGGTTGACCGATAAGTATCGGCGTCCCGGCGGTCGGGGTTTAGCGCTCCGGCATCACGCGTTCGAGGTAAAAGCCCTGGGGGGGCTGGTGCTTTGTCGATTTGTTGCGGAAGTCTGTCTCTCGGCGTCGCAGCCGCAGGGGTTCGTCTGGCCGCGAACTCCCGTACCAGTTCTTCGAATTCAGCTTCTTGGAGGATTCCATGGCTCGCTTCCGTACCGCTCGCGTGATCGTCGCTCTCGCTGCCGCCCCGCTCGCCGCCGGCCTGCTGCTGGCCGGGGCGGGTGCGGCCGCTGCCGACAACGGCTCCCTCGCGGGTGACCACTCCAACAGCAGCGTCGTCTCCAACGTGGGCAGCGGGAACGTCTTCGGATCCGTCGACGGCAACTACAACTGGACACAGCAGACCGCCACCGGCTCGGGTGCCTCGAACCAGAACAACACCCTTGCGGTGAAGGGCAACTCGGGTCTCATCTACGCCGACCAGTCCAACAAGAACGTGCACATCAACTTCGCGCCCGTCATCGGCTGAGCGCACGCCTGACGAGGTGGTTCCAGGGCCTCGGCAGGACCGACCGGCGGCGGAAAGGGTCACCGCATTCCGGTCCGTGGGCGGTGTCGGCAACGGCACCGCCCACCGGCATGTCCGGTGCGGCGGGACGGTTGTCCGCCACCCGGGTGAGGTGCCCCGAATGCGCGGCGCGTCCTTGCGACCGTCACCTGATCCGACCTCAGGATCACAGGATGGTCCGCTATCTCCGTCCTGCGGCACTCTCGGCTGCCGCCCTCGTTCTGCTGATGGCCACCGATGGGGCGGCCGCGCGGAGCGCCGACCTCGCGCTCACCGCCGCCCGGGCGGAGACCCTCCAGCTCCGGCCCGGCGTGTCCGGCCACCTGGCGCCGGGGTCTCGCGGCGCGGCCCGAGGGTCCGGCCTTCCCGGGGCTGTCACCGTCCTCCCGGCCGTCCCCGTCGCCGCCGTCGCCGCCGTCGTGCCGGTCACCGTGCTCGCGGACCCGGGTCGCGCCCTGCTGCGGGCCGTGCCGCACGAGCGCTTCGCCGGACCCGGCTTCGACGCGTGCAGCGCGCCGCCGCTGGAGGCCATGCGGGCCTGGCGCGCCTCCTCCCCGTTCGGAGCGGTGGGCATCTACACCAGCGGCCGGCAGCGCGCCTGCGGCCAGCCCCTGTTGACCGCCGACTGGGTGCGCCAGGTGCGCGCGCTCGGCTGGCGGCTGATGCCCACCCACGTCGGCCCGCAGGCGCCGTGCAGCACCAATCCGCACAAGCCACAGAAGATCGACCCCGCGAAGGCCGTGCAGCAGGGCCGTGACGAGGCCGCGGAGGCCGTCCGCGGCGCCAGTGCGGTCGGCCTGGGACCGGGCGGCCCGGTCTACCTGGACATCGAGGCCTACCCCACGGGCGATCCGGTCTGCTCGAAGGCGGTGGTGGACTTCACGCTCGGCTGGACGCAGGCGCTGCACGCCTCCGGCTACTGGTCCGGCTTCTACTCCAGCACCGAATCCGGCGTCGCCGACCTCTCCGCCGCCGTCCGCGCGGGAGCCGCCCCGGTGCCGGACGCGCTCTGGTACGCCCGGTGGGACGGGCGGGACGTCACGGACGGCGGCGGGGCGTTCGGCGACGACCAGTGGACCGTGCACCAGCGGGTCCACCAGTACCAGGGCGAGGTCCACGACACCTACGGCGGCGTCGGCCTCGACATCGACCGCGACGAGGTGGACGCCGTCGTGGCGCGCTGAGGCGGCCGCCCGGCCGCCCGGCCGCGATCCGCAGCCGCGAGCAGCGCGCAGGGCTCAACCGGAGCTGGTGGCCGTCCCGCGCCCGCCGGTGGCCGGGGCCCCGCCACCGCTGGTGCTGATCCGGCCGGCGCCGCCGACGGGGGCCTCGGCGCCGCTACTGGTGGCCGGCCGCGCGGCGCGGGCGGCGGTCGTCGGGGCACCGACCGGCATCCCGGGCACCGCACCACCCCGCCCGACCCCAGCCCCGGCCCCAGCCCCAGAGCTCAGCCCCGCGACGCGCTCGGCGACGCGCCCGGCCCCCCACTCGGCCCCCGCCCCGGCTCCCCGCTCCACGCTCTCCGTGGCCCTCCGCGCCAGGCCCTGCCGCTCGTCCCGCGGCGCCGTCCACTCGGTGCCCGCCCGCGTCGCGGCGGCCACTGGCTGGGCGCTCGGCCGTGGCACGTCGGCCCGTTCGATCCGGATGATCAGGTTGCGCTCACGGTTGTCGCGCCCCGGCCAGTCGACGTCCTTGCTGTGGATCAGCTGGCTGCGCAGCCCGTCCGCCTCGGTCCACTTGCCCAGCACCGCACGGATGTTCGGCCGCCATGCGCCGCCGTACTCGTGCTCCAGGGCCAGGTCCCACCCGTTCCGAGAGGCGGTGTCGTCGATCAGCCGGCTCGCACCGACCGTGCCGGGGAGGATCACGGTGGCGCCCCGGCGGATGTTCACCACCACGCGCTGCGGAAAACTCGCGGACACCCCGACGACCGTGATCCTGCAAGGGCCTTCGTACCAGGGCATGGGAGGTACCTCCGCGCTCGTGTCGACGAGGGGGCCGGAGCCGGACCCCTCCATCCAGTGACACGGCTGCCCGCCGCCGCGCGGTTCGGACCCGCACACGTGTTCCTGAGCTCCTGGTCTCATCCGTTGCGCCGATGCTGACAACCGGCGCGGGCGGCGACAGAATCAGAGGGCGGCTCTTGCTACCCGCCGGTAGTGATCCACCCGGAGCCGCGCAGCCCGCCCGGTCAAGGAGGCCCCGTGTTTAGCACCATGCAGGACGTACCACTCACCGTCGCCCGGATCCTGGCACACGGGTCGACTGTGCACGGGCGCGCCACGGTCACCACCTGGGACGGAACCGGCCCGGTGGTCCGGACGTACGCCGAGGTCGGCGCCCGCGCCGCCCAGCTCGCGTACGCGCTCCGCGACGAGCTGGGTGTCACGCCCGAGCACGTGGTGGGAACGCTGATGTGGAACAACGCCGACCACGTGGAGGCCTACCTGGCCGTCCCGTCGATGGGCTCGGTGCTGCACACGCTCAACCTGCGGCTGGCCCCGGCCCAGCTCGCCTACATCATCAACCACGCCGCCGACCACGCGATCATCGTCAACGGCAGCGTGCTGCCGCTGCTCGCGGGGGTACTGCCCCAACTGGCCCCGACCCTCAAGCACATCGTGGTGAGCGGCCCGGGTGACCTGGCGCTGCTGGCCGGCTTCGCCGGCACCGTGCACGAGTACGAGCAGCTGATCGCCGGCCGTCCCACCGCGTACCCGTGGGAGGACGAGATCGACGAGCGCAGCCCGGCGATGATCTGCTACACCTCCGGGACCACGGGCGACCCCAAGGGCGTGGTCTACAGCCACCGTTCGATCTACCTGCACTGTCTCCAGGTGAACTCCGCCGCCACCTTCGCGCTCACCCCGCAGGACACCGCGCTGCCGGTGGTGCCGATGTTCCACGTCGGGGCCTGGGGCATCCCGCACGCCGCTTTCATGTCGGGCGCGAGCATGCTGATGCCGGACCGCTTCCTCCAGCCGCAGCCGCTCGCCACGATGATCGACCTGGTCAAGCCCACTGTCAGCGGCGCCGTCCCGACCATCTGGAACGGCCTGCTGGACGAGCTCGACCACCCGACCGGACGCGAAACCCCGTACGACACCTCCTCGTTGCGGATGGTGGTGATCGGCGGCTCGGCCTGCCCGCCGGCCCTGATGCGCGGCTTCGAGGAGCGCCACGGCATCCGGGTGGTGCACGCCTGGGGCATGACGGAGACCTCGCCGCTGGGCACCTTCGCCCTTCCCCCGGGCGGGCTCGACGCGGACGAGGAGTGGGCCTACCGGCTCACCCAGGGCGTCTTCCCGGCCTCCGTGGAGGCCCGGCTGATCGGCCCCGACGGCGCGCGGATGCCCCACGACGGGTTGTCGGCAGGCGAGTTGGAGGTCCGCGGCCCCTGGATCGCGAGCGCCTACTACGGCGGCGCCGGCAAGGAGCCTGAGCGGCCCGAGGACAAGTTCTCCGAGGACGGCTGGCTGCGCACCGGCGACGTCGGCACGATCACCCCGGACGGCTTCCTCACCCTGACCGACCGGGCCAAGGACGTCATCAAGTCCGGTGGTGAGTGGATCTCCTCGGTCGAGCTGGAGAACCATCTGATGGCCCATCAGGACGTACTGGAGGCGGCCGTGGTGGCCGTCCCCGACGAGAAGTGGGGCGAACGCCCGCTGGCCACCGTGGTGTTGCGCCCCGGCGCCACCGTCGACCTGCCCGGCCTGCGCACCTTCCTGGCCGGCCGGGTCGCCTCCTGGCAGCTCCCCGAGCGCTGGTCGCTGGTCGCGGCGGTGCCGAAGACCTCGGTCGGCAAGTTCGACAAGAAGGTGATCCGCGCCGAGTACGCCGACGGCCTGCTCGACGTCACGGTCCTCGGCAAGGAGTAGGCAGCAGAAGGCAGTTGTCCCGGCCCGGTGACGCCCGTGCCGGGGCAACGCGCCTCGCTCAGACGTCCCCGAAGTCTCCGCGCTTGATCCCGGCGACGAAGGAGGCGAACGCCTCCGCGGAGAAGGCCAGAGCGGGGCCCGACGGGTCCTTGGAGTCGCGGACGGGGACGATGCCCGCGAGGCTGTCGGCGATCTCGATGCAGTTGCCCGCCTGCTGACCGTTGCTGTAGGTGCTCTTGCGCCAGGGAGCGGTGGCCGGGTCGAACGTGGGGACGGTCATGGGGTGGAGTCCTTCCATTGCTGTGCGGATCCTCTCCAGCGAGGCCGCCTCGGGCAGTGCCTCGCTCAGCAGCAGATCATAGAGCCGCGACCAGTGGGCGTACTCCGCCGGATCGTCCACCAGTTGACCGTGCCGGACCCCTTCGATGTAGATCGCGTCGGCCTCCTCGGCGCGGGTCAGCAGGGTGAAGCTCTGGTCGAAGGCGGCCCGCGCGTCCACGGTGAACGGCGCGACCCGGATCGTCACGTTGGGCAGCTGGGCCGCGTTGAGCAGGTGCGCGAGCTGACCCCGCATCACCGTGTGCCCGCCGTACGTCCGGACGAGGACGCCCTCGTCCAGCACGGCGCAGAAGTGCACCGGATTCTCCCCGCCGAGGATCTGCTGCCGGGCGAGGCGGGCGCGGATGTGGCTCTCGATCTCCTCGCTCGTCGCCTGGGGCTGGCCTGCGCGGAACAGGGTGCGGGCGTAGTCGGCGGTCTGCAGCAGGCCCGGCACCACCTGGAGCTGGAACATCCGGATACGGACGGCCTCGGCCTCCAGGCCCGCGTACTCGCGGAACCAGTCGGGGTGTTGCAGGATCCCGTGCCAGTCCGTCCGCCGCCACATCCGCTCCAGCAGCCTCCCCGTGCCGAGCGCCCGATCGCAGGCCTGGGCGAACTCCAACGACGGCTTGCGGCTGCCGCCCTCGACCCGGCAGATCTGTGAACTGGTGAAGCTCACCAGCCTCCCCAGCTGCGGTTGGCTCATCCCGGCCTCTTCGCGGGCGTTGGCGAGTTCCGCCGCGAACACCCCGGGCGTGCAGGTGGCCTGGATCGTCGATACCTCGTGACGGTTGATGACAGCCCCCAGCGGCTCGGGGTCGGCCCACGGCCTGACCTTCCGTCAGGGTACGTCCCACCCGCCGCCGTTGTGGCGGAAAGTCGCCAACTGATCGCGGAGCGTGAGGGTTGTCCTAGTGTCGCGTCAGGCAACTTTTGCCCGTCAAGGAGCGGGGTCCGGTGCGGCGAGAGTGCGTGCCGGGCGTCGCGACGGGGCGAAGGTTGCCTGACGCGGCACTAGTTCCCGGTCATCCCGAGCACCTGGCCCGGCTCGCCGAGGGCGCCGATCCGGCCCAGCAGGTCGACGATCCGGGACTGCACGTCGCCGGTGGTCGAGCGTTCGGCGAGGTAGAGCACGGTCTCGCCGGTGCGCAGGCGCGGGAGTTCGGCGGGGTCGAGGTCAACGGCGGTGTAGACGACCAGCGGGGTGCGGTGCAGGCGGTCGTTGGAACGCAGCCAGTCCAGCAGCCCGAGCCGCCGGCGGCGGATCTTCAGCAGGTTCATCACCACCAGGTTGGGCTGCACGCTGCTCGCCTTGGAGACTCCCTCGATCTCCGAGATGGCGTGCTCGACGTGCATACCGCGCCGTTCCAGGCTGCTGATCAGGGCCGCGGCGATGTCCGGGTCGGACTCCACCAGCAGCACCCGGGCGGCGTGGTTGGCGCTGTCGCGCGGGGCCAGCGCCCGGAGCAGGACGGCGGGGTCCGCGCCGTACGCGGCGTCCCGGTCGGCCTGGCCGAGGCCGGCGGTGACGAGCACCGGGACCCGGCTGTTC
This sequence comes from Kitasatospora mediocidica KCTC 9733, assembly GCF_000744225.1. GTDB lineage: Bacteria > Actinomycetota > Actinomycetes > Streptomycetales > Streptomycetaceae > Kitasatospora > Kitasatospora mediocidica. Next base: position 1,684,797 of record NZ_JQLN01000005.1, read on the forward strand.
AGCGCGGCGGTGCGCAGTGACTGGAGGGCGGTCCGGGTGATCGGTCCGGTCAGCGGGTCGACGAAGAGCGCGGCGGGGTATGCCGCGACCTGCGCGTCCACCTCCTCGCGGGAGCGGACTATCACCGGCCGGTAGCCGCGTTCCTGGAGCGCCTGCTTGGTGGACGGGTCGGGCTCCGGCCAGACCAGCAGCCGGCGCGGACGCCCGTCGGCGGCGGGGCTCACCATCGTCGGGTAGTCGGGGTACTCGGGGACCCGGGGGGTGTTGTTCGGGCCGGTGGGCGGCGCCGCGTCGTCCTCGCCGGTCAGGCGCGGCAGGCCGCGATCGCCCTCGGCCTCGCCGGCCACCTGCGCGGGGGCCGGGCCCAACTCGGCGATCGCGCGCGGCGCCTGCCGCGGTTCGACGGGTGCGGGGACCGGTGCCGGGGCGTCCGGTGCCGGGAACGCACCGGGGAACGCGCTGGCGAAACCGCCGGCCGGACGCGGCGGGGCCAGCTCGCCCAGCCCGCTGCCGACCGGGACCTGCTGCGGCACGGGCAGGGTGCTGGGCGGAGTGCTGGGCATGGGGGGGACGGACGTCTCGCTGAGGGCCAACGCCGTCGAGGGCGTCTCGGCGGACGGACGCGCCGGGCCGGCCTCCAGCGCGGCCGGGCCGGCCTCCGCACGCTCCTGCCGGTCGGCCGACGCCGGATCGGCGGCGCCGTCGGCCGGTCCACCAGTGACGCCGGGGATGCCGAGCCGCCGCCGTCGCCCGGTGGGCTGCGCCGGAGCGGACGGGCCGGTCGGGCCGCCGGCACCGGCGGGCGCCTCGGTGGGCATCGGCGGCAGCGAGTGCTCCAGGCCGGGGTAGAACGGCATACCGGCCTCGGGGACGCCGGGCAGCGAGAGGGCCGCCGGCTCCTCGGGCGGGCCGTCGGGCGAGGGCAGCGCCCGGCGCCGACGGGAGGTCGGCGGGGCGGGGGTGGGTGCGGCGTCGCCCGCTGCGGCGTCGGGGCCGACGGCGGAGCTGGGGCCGGGGCCCAGGGCGAACGGGGTGCGCGGCTGCTCGGCCGAGGCCTGCGCCGGGATGGCGGCCGGGCCGCTCGTCCGCGCAGTCACCGGAGCGGACTCCGGCTCGGCCGCAGCCGACGGGCCGGGGCCGAGCGCGAGCGGGCCGAGCGAGGGGCCGGACTCCCCGCCACGCGCCGCGCGGGCGGACCGCCTGCCCTCCGGTGCCGGTCTGCCGTCGGCCGCCGGTTTCGCGACCGGCTCGGCGGCCGGCCGTTCCGGGGCGGCCGCAGTGGCCTTGCCGTCGCCGTTACCGCTGCCGTCGCCGTCCGCGCTCGCGGTCAGCTCGGGCACGCCGGGCAGGTCCGGCAGGACGGCGGTGTCGGTCTCGCGCGGGACGAGCCGTCCGGCGCCGGACGCGGCGCGGGCCGCGGCGGCGCGGGCGGCCGCCGGGTCGAGCGGGAGCTCCACCACATACGTCGTGCCGGCGTGGTTCGGCAGCTCGTGCGGCTGGAGCACCCCGCCGTGCCGTTCGACCAGGCCGAGGGCGATCGGCAGGTGCACCCGACTGCCGCCCCGGCCCGGCCCGCGGACCTCGATCCGGGCCACCTCACCGCGCTGGGCGGCGGCCAGCACCACGGTCGGCAGGCCCGCCGCGCCGTCGGGGCCGGAGTGGCCGTAGGCCGTACTGGCGAGCGTGAGGCCGCTGACGTCGGCCACCAGGTGGGCCAGCGCCTGGGCCAGCCGTTCGTGGTCGGCGGTCACCTCGACGGGCGCGGCGTGCACCGAGAAGCGCAGTCGGCCGGTACCGACCAGCTGCCCGGCGAGTTCGACGGCGCGGTCGACCAGCTCGTCCAGGGTGGCGACCTCGCGGGTCAGCCCGTCCGCGCTCTCGCGCGGCTCGCGCACGTCACGGCCCTCGGAGGCGTCCGCGCTGACCGGAGCGGTGGCGGCGGCAGCGGCAGCGGCAGTGGCGCCGTCCGCGCCGCGCTCGAACCGCTGGTGGCTCAGCACGCCGTCGATCAGCACGCCGAACCGTCGGCACTCGTCCGCCAGCGCGCGCAGCGTCCAGTTGGCCTCCGGCCAGAGCTGGCCGGCGGGGTCGGCGGCCAGTGTGTCGATCCGCCGCCGCAGCGCGGCGAGGGCGCCGCTGACCTCGGTCTCCAGGACCGCCGTGAGGTGTTCGTTGCGGGCGGTGAGGGCCAGTTCCCTGGTCCGGTCGGTGAACGTCATCACGGCGCCGACCAACTGGTCGCCGTCCCGGACCGGCGCCGTCGTCAGGTCGACGGTGACCGCCCGGCCGTCCTTGCGCCAGAGCGTCGCGCCGCGCACCCGGTGCTTGCGGCCCGAGGTGAGGGTGTCCAGCAGGGCCGACTCCTCGGCGGCCAGCGGGGTGCCGTCCGCCCGGGAGTGCTGGATCAGCGGGTGCAGCTCGCGCCCGCCGAGCTCGCTGGCCCGGAAGTCCAGGATGTGCGCGGCCGCCGGGTTGACCAGCACCACGCGGCCTTCGAGGTCGACGCCGAGGACGCCCTCGGCCGCGGCCCGCAGGATCATCTCGGTCTGCTTGTGCTGGCGCCGCAGCTCCGCCTCCACGCCGAGCCGGCTGGAGAGGTCGCGGACCAGGAGGAGCAGCAGGTCGTCGGTGCCCGAGCGGGAGCCGGTGGCGCGGTAGAGGTCGTAGGGGACGAGCGGCGAGAGCGCGTAGCCGCGGCCCTCACTGGAGTTCTCGTCCGCGAAGTCGTTGCCGGAGACCTCGACGGGGAAGGTGCTGCCGTCCGTGCGGCGCGCGGTCATCCGGACCGGGAGGTCGGCCTCGTCCTGGTCGCGCGGGGCGGGACGCATCGAGCCGGGGATCCGGCTGGGGTCGAACTCGGGCAGCAGGTCCAGCACGCCCATCCCGACCAGCGAGGTCCCGGGGGTCTGCATGCTGCGGACGGCGGCGTTGTTGGCGTCGACCACCGTGCCGTTGCTGTTCACCAGCAACAGGGCGTCGGGGAGGGCGTCGAGTATCGCGGCGAGGCGAGCAGCGCCTCGGGTCGGCCTGCTGCTCACGTCGACTGGTCTCCTCACCACTTACGACTTGCGGCTCGCCACTGCGGACCGGGCTGCTCCGGGGCTTGGAGTATCCCATTGTTTTTGCCGAGAGGACGACCTGCCTAGTAACGTTGTCAACGGTTGGTGCCGAGCCCCCAGGCTGTGGCATCATCACATGCACACGGAGTGCGCCACCTGGTGGCGCGGTCCGGGTGAATGGAGGCTTCGCCTAGTCCGGTCTATGGCGCCGCACTGCTAATGCGGTTTGGGTCTTAAAGCCCATCCGGGGTTCAAATCCCCGAGCCTCCGCTCCGAAGAGAGCCCCCTTGACCTCGGTCGAGGGGGCTCTTCTCGTTCCCGCTAGGCCGCTGCCAGGCCCGGCGGGGTTCTGGAGGGGCCTGGCAGCGGCCTGCCGGGGGAGCGGAGATATCCGATTTCACCCCAGGTCGACGGTCATGTAATGTTGTCCCCGCACCGCCCCGGAGGATCGAATCGCCGGGGCGAGCGCTCATAGCTCAACGGATAGAGCACTTGACTACGGATCAAGAGGTTGCAGGTTCGAATCCTGCTGAGCGCACCGCGATGACGAGGCCCCAGGCTCCGGCCGGGGCCTCGTCGCTTGCGAAGCGCGAGGTTGTCCTCCCGGGATCGGGTAGGCTGGCCGAGCAGTACCGCAGGGCGACTCCGGTCTCCCTGAGGCGCTCATAGCTCAACGGATAGAGCACTTGACTACGGATCAAGAGGTTGCAGGTTCGAATCCTGCTGAGCGCACCGAACCGAAGGCCCCCTCCACCGAGGGGGCCTTCGGCGTTTCCGTGCCAGTCGGCCGATTGATTCGCCCGCCGCGCCCGTCAGGGCGTCCGGACGGGTGGTTGGGGCGGCGTGGCGGGGAAGTCGGGCGATGACTTCCCGTTAGATCGTGATTCCTTCTTGTCACATCGTGTGCACAGGAGGGTCTCCATGAGCCCGAGAACGCCCCGGCGCAACCGCCGTCCGGTCGTCGTCGCCGTGGCGCTGGCCGCCGGACTGACGCTCGGCTGGCTCCCCTCCGTCTCCCAGGCGCAGCAGTCGCCCGACAGCTGGTCGCCCGACCACCAGGCGGTGCTGCGTTCCGGGCTCACCGTCGACCTCGACTTCGAGGCGGCTCCCGGCGTCACCGCCCAGGCCCGCCCCGGCACCCTGGACGGCGCCGCCGACCGGGGATCCCAGCGGGTCCCGGCCTACACCGACGGGGTCCACGCCGGTGCGCCGGCCCAGACCTTCCAGCTCAGCCAGGACCGCCCACAGGCCGACGGCGCGTGGCGCACCCTGGGGACCCTGCGGCTCACCTTCTCCCGCCCGGTCCGCAATCCCCGGCTGCACGTCAGCGGCCTGACCGCGGTCGCCACCGGAGCGGACGGCAGTACCGAGAGCGCCACCCGGCTGACCGTCATCGGCGGTACCCCGGCCGGGCCCGCGCTGACCAGCCGCTCCCCCTGGTCCGGCTGGACGGTCGGCGACGGGATGCTCGCGCCCGCCTCCGCCGACGGCACCGGCGACGCCACCGCCGATCCGGCCGGCACGGTCGAACTGGACGGCACCTTCGACACCGCCACCCTCAGGGTCGAGCAGCGCACCACCGCCCCGGCCGGCAGCAGCACGCCGCCCGCCGCGCTGCGCCAGGCGTACACCATCACCCTGGACGAGTCGCTCGGCAGCGCGCCGTCGGGGTACGGCGGAGCCTCGCATGTGGTCTCGGACCTCTTCCTCGGGTCCGATGCGACCGGTCTGACGCCGGAGCACGTCCGTGGTGCGGTGCCCGCGCCCGTGCCACCCGAGCTCCTGCCCGGCCGGGTCGAGCACGTGGCCAACGACCCCACCGTGGCGTTCCCGCGCGACGCCGCGATCGGCGGCTACTACGACCTGACCGTGCCGGTCAGCCCCGGGCAGAACCCGGCGACGCTGGCGGGCTGGATCGACTTCGACCGCAACGGCCGCTTCGACGCCACCGAACGCGCCCAGGTCGACGTCCCGCCGGGCGCCAGCAGCGCGACCCTGGAGTGGACGGTTCCCGCGAACGTCTCCGCCGGTGACACCTGGGGCCGGCTGCGGATCGGCCGCGACCCGTCCCAACTGGTCGACGCGGACGGCTTCGCGGACTCGGGGCAGGTCGAGGACCAGGCCGTGCAGCTCGCGGTGGTCGCAGCCAAGCCCGAGCTCACCAGCCCGGTGGGCGGCGCGGCGGTCGGCGACACCCGGCCGGAGTTCCGCGGCGACAGCGGCGTGGCCGGCGCGACCGTGGAGGTCCAGGAGGGCGGGTCGGCGCTCTGCCGGGCCTCGGTGGGCGGCGACGGGACCTGGTCCTGCCGGCCCGACACGCCGCTCGCGCAGGGCCGGCACACCGTGCTGCCCGCCGAGACGACCAGCGGGGGAGTGGTGCTGCGCGGGGATCCGGTGCAGCTGACCGTCAACACCACGCCGCCGCCCGCACCACTCTTCACCCTCCCGCAGTACACCAACGACCCCGGCCTGCTGATCACCGGAACCGGCGGTCCCGGGACGACGATCTCGGTCACCGACGAGAGCGGCGCGGAGCTGTGCCGCACGGCCGTCCGACCGGACCGCTCGTGGTCCTGCCTGCCGGTGGAGGAACTGGCCGAGGGGACGCACCACCTCACGGCGACCTCCGTCGACCCGGCCGGCAACCGGACGAACGGACCGGTGACCGCGCTGATCGTCGACACCGCCGCGCCGGCCAAGCCCGTCCTCAGCTCGCCGCAGGCGGGCGAGGAACTGCACGTGGTCCGGCCACGACTGGCGGGCCGGGCCGAGCCGGGGTCGACGGTGACGGTGGTCTCCGGGACGGACGGCGCGCTGTGCAGCGCGGTGGCGGCGGTCGACGGCGGCTGGACGTGCGCCGCGGCCCGCGACCTGGCGCAGGGCGAGCAGTTCCTGACCGCCACGGCCACCGACCGTGCGGGCAACGCCACCCGGGGGGACGTGGTCCGGGTGGTGGTCGCCACGGCGACGGCGACGGCGTCGGCGAGTGCGTCGGCGAGTGCGTCGGCGTCCGCGTCCGCGTCGGCGTCCGCGTCGGCCTCGGTTTCGGCCTCGGCGTCCGGGGCGGCCTCAGCCTCGGTGTCCGCGTCGGCGTCCGCGTCGGCCTCGGCCAGTCCGTCGGCTACGGCTACGGCGTCGGCTCCGGTGGCGGTATCGGCCGGCGCATCGGCCAGTCCGTCCGTCTCGGCTTCGGGCAGCGCATCGCCGTCGTCCGCGACTACGAGCTCCAGCCCGACCCCGACTCCGACCCCGACCCCGACTCCAGCGGGCAGCGCTTCGCCGACGAAGACGCCGATCTCCGTCGCGGTGCCCATCCCGGTCCCCACCCCCTCCTCCGCTCCCGCACAGTCGGCCCCGCCGACTTCCCCCTCCTCAACCCCCTCCCCGTCCCCGTCCCCCTCTTCCGCCGCGTCCTCGCAGCTCCCGTCGCCGTCCGGCGACTCCGCTTCGGCCATGGCCGCGCGGGAGCTGCCGTTGCCGCTGCCGCCGGACGCGATCTCCACGGTGCGTCACACCTCGCTCGGCGGTTGGCGGGCGGCGGGGTGTGGGGTGCTGCTGATCCTGGCGGGTCTGTCGCTGCTCACCCGCAGGGTGTTCGCCCGGGGTCCCGGGAGTCGGCGGAGGTGACGGTGCGTCGACCGAGTCGATGCACCCACAGTGACCAGCGGTTCTTCCGTCTCGACGGATCGTCAGATTAATCGCGACACGCCACATGCCAAATGTCGCATATACGGATTTATGTACTTAGCCTGGCTCTGGCACAGCCCGTCAGATCCGGGCCGACAGTTGCGCGACACACCGACCCGGAGGATCCGAGCATGGAAGCCCCAACCGATATGCCACACCGCACCCCGGTCGGGGCGACCTCGATCCCCAAGGCGCTACCGCCCGTCCCCGCCCCGGCTCCGGTCGCCGCCGCTCCGGTCGCCACGCCGGCCCCCGGTCCGGTGCCGGTGCACGAGCGGCTGCCCCGCCGATCGGGTGAACGTCCGAGTGGGCGAACCGCGGAGGCGGCGGCACGTCGTGGCGACACCGCGCAGTATCCACAGGCTGTGGACGCCCGCGCCGAGATCGCCGCCCGCCGTCCGCCGCGCGCCGACCCGGATCTTCGCGAGCACGGCGCGGTCGCCCTGCCGGGGTGGATCGCGCTGTTCGCGCTGCTGCTCGGGATGGGCTCCATCGTCCTCGTGCTGGCCCGGGTCGGCCTCATCCCGCACCTCAGCGACGCGCTGCCCGACCTGCGCTCGCCCGACTCGCTGGCGGCCGGCGGACCGGTCGTCACCACCCGCGCGCTCGCGGCCGTGACGGCCACCTCGCTGGCCTGTCTGATCGCCCTCGCCGGACTGCTCACCAACGCGGGCGGCGAGACCCGGGTGCTCAGCCGGTGGGGACGCTACCGCGGCACGGTCCGCCGCTCCGGACTGCTCTGGGTCAACCCGTTGCTGCGGCGCCGCCAGGTCGACGTCCGGCTGCGGCACTGGCGAAGCGAGCCCGTCCAGGTCACCGACCGAACCGGGACGCCGATCGTCGTCCGGCTGCTGGTGGTCTGGCGGATCAAGGACACCGCGCGGGCGCTGTTCGCCGTCGCCGACCACGAGGACTACCTGCGCGAGCAGATCCACGCCGTCCTCACCCGCACCGCCAGCACGCTGCCCTGTGACAGCAACGCGGGTCCGGGTCCGGCGCTGCGCGACGGGCAGTGGTTCGCCGACGAGCTCACCCGCTCGCTCGCCGCCGAGGCGGCGCCGGCCGGGCTGGAGGTCTACTCGGTGCAGCCGCAGGCTCTCGACTACGCGCCGGAGGTGGCCGAGTCGATGCGCCGCCGTCGCCTCGCCGATCTGGACGCGGGCCTGCGCACGGTGCTGGTCGACGACGCGGTGGAGGCTGCCGCGCTGGCCGTCCGGCGGTTGGAGCGGGCCACCACGCACGAGTTGGACGACGCGGCGCGCAGCGCCCTGATGGAGCAGTTGCTCGTCGCGTTCGTCGCCCCGGCCGGGGTGCCCAGTGCGATGCCCGGCACGGTCCCGGCACCCGCCGCCCGGCCGACCACCAAGAACGCGGCTCGCAAGGAAGGAAATCGAGCATGAGGATATCCACCGACCCCGCCCTGATCGGCTTCGAGGAACGCCGTGGCGATCTGGCGGAGCCTAGGGGCTGCGGCTGCCTGCACTGCGTCTCACGCAGCAGCGGCAGCGCCCGGCGCCTCGCCCCGGCGGGCGGGACGGCCCGCCCGACCCGGTTCGCCCGGACCGTGCGCGGCACCTGCCTCGCCACCACCGTGCTGGCCGGCGCCGGCGTGGTCGGGCTCGGCTCCGGCGCCGGGACGGCCAACGCCGAGTCGGCGCCGAGCCGGGCCGGCTGGGACGGGTCGCGCTACTGGTTCCGGAACGCGAGTGGTGAGTGGCGGTACACCAGTCACTACGACGTCTATCTGAGCCGGACCTCCGGGGCCTCCGCGACCTCTGGGTCGTCCGGGTCGTCCGGGTCGGCCAGCTCTCCGGCCGGCCAGGCGTCCGAGAGCACCGCCGGCGACGAGGGTATCCGGCAGGGCTGGGACGGCTCGCGCTACTGGTTCCGGAACGCGAGTGGTGAGTGGCGGTACACCAGTCACTACGACGTCTACCTGAGCCGGACCTCCGGGACCTCGGGGTCCACCGAGACCCGCCCCACGTCCGGCGGCGGTCGGCGCCAGGGGTGGGACGGAGCCAGGTACTGGTTCGTCAACGGGAGCGGTGAGTGGCGCTACACCAGCCACTACGACGTCTACGTCAGCCGGACGGCGGGAGGCGACCAGTCCTCCCAGGACCAGCAGGCGCAGCCGTCGCAGCAGGCGGGCAGCGGCGTCGAGGCCGCCGTCGACTACGCGCTGGCCCAGCTCGGCAAGCCGTACGTCTGGGGCGGCGACGGCCCGGACGGGTACGACTGCTCCGGGCTGGTGCAGCAGGCCTACCAGCGGGCGGGGATAGACCTCCCCCGGGTCGCCGACGACCAGTACGCGGCGACCACTCCGATCAGCTCGGCCGATCTGCGGCGCGGCGACCTGATCTTCTGGTCCGACAGCAGCCGGGCCTCGGGCATCCACCACGTCGCGATCTACCTGGGCGGCGGCACCTACGTGGAGGCCCCGCGTCCCGGCCGGAGCGTGCGGATCTCCACGCTCAGCCGTTCCTACTACCCGACCCACCTGGGCCGTCCCAGCTGAGCCGGCGCACGTCCTGAGCGCGGGGCCCCGTCCACAGCCTGTGGACGGGGCCCCGCGCTGTGCCGACGCCGCGGCTCAGGCCGAGGCGTCGTCGAGCAGGGCGAGGTCCTGCGCCGTCAGCTCCAGCGCGGCGCCGGCCAGCAGCGCGGGCAGCTGCTCGACGGTGCGGGCGCTGGCTATCGGCGCGGCGACCGTCGGCTGGGCGGCCAGCCAGGCCAGGGCCACGGCGGCGAGTTCGACGCCGTGCGCCGCCGCGACGGTGTCCAGCGCGTCGAGCACGCGCGGACCGCGCGGCTCCTCCAGGTAGCGGCCCGCGCCCTGGGCCCGCGCGCTCTGCACGGCCGGGCCGCCCGGGCGGTACTTGCCCGTCAGAAAGCCCGAGGCCAGCGCGGAGTAGGGCAGCGCGGAGAGCCGGTGTTCGGCGGCGACCGCAGCCAACTCGCCCTCGTAGCTGTCGCGCGAGACCAGGTTGTAGCGCGGCTGGATGGCCACATACTTGGCCAGGCCCTCGGCGTCGGAGAACTCCAGCGAGGCGGTCAGCCGCTCGGCGCTGATGTTGGAGGCGGCGATCTCGCGGACCTTGCCCTCCTTCACCAGGGCGTCCAGGGTGCCGATGATCTCGGAGACCGGCGTCTCGAGGTCGTCGAAGTGGGTGTAGAGCAGGTCGATCCGCTCGATGCCCAGCCGGCCCAGTGACCCGTCGACGGTGGCCCGGATGTTGTCGGCCTTCAGGCCTTTGGCGTCGGGGTGGGCGCCGACCTTGGTGGCCACCACGATCGAGTCCCGGTTGCCGCGCGAGCGCAGCCAGTTGCCGAGGATGGTCTCCGACTCGCCGCCCTTGTTGCCCGGCACCCACGCCGAGTAGACGTCGGCGGTGTCGACGAAGTCGCCGCCGGCCGCGGCGTAGGCGTCCAGCACGGCGAACGACTGGGCCTCGTCGGCCGTCCAGCCGAAGACGTTGCCGCCGAAGGAGAGCGGGAAGACGGTGAGGTCAGAGGTGCCGAGCGTCACACTGCGGCGGGGGTCACGTCGGTTATCGGTCATGAAGGGGACCAACGAGCGGGAACCGTGGGCCATTCCGTGCTGGGCGGCTGATCGGAAGATCTTCATGCGCCGGTCGCAATAGCACGGGCGGGCCGAAGTTCGTTAGAGTCCCATGCCATGGCTGAGAACTATGAAGACCCCGCCGGCAGCACCCAGATGTTCCGCGCCTTCGTGGAGACGCCGGCGCCGCAGGCCCCGGGCAACGTCTCCGTTCACCGCAGCGGCAACCGCAGTGGCCTGATCGCCGTGGTGGCGATCGTGGCCGTGCTGGTCGTCGGTGCGGTGGTCTGGCTCGCGATCTAGGGCGGCACCCGTCAGGCGCGGGCCGTCAGCACGGCGCGCGCCACGCGTCCAGCTCCAGGTGCTTCTCCATCGAACTGAGTTGGAGTTGCTTGGACTGCGCGCAGTACTGCGAGTTCGGCACGTTGTACTCGACGTGCAGGACCGCTTTGCCCTGCTTGATGAACGGCGTGAGCCCGTCGCACTCCTGGAACTCGGCGCACTGCTCGTCGACTGAGAAGTCGAAGTAGTCGACCAGGTCCGAGACCTGGGCCACGTCGTTCTTCAGGGCGACGCCGAGCCCGAGTTGGTGGGCGATGTCGGCGATCATCTTGTTGTACGCCAGCTGGTCGGCCGCCGTGAGCGGAAAGCCCGACTTGTTCGCGTAGGCCTCCAGGAGGTCGGGCTCGACCGCGTCGAAGCCCTTGGCCTTGCACATCTGGAAGCGCTGCGTCATCAGCGGGCGCAGCACGCTCAGCTGACGGATGTCGAGCCACTTCTCGCCCTTCCACCCGTCGCCGGAGCCCTGGACGGCCTGCGGGAAGGCACCGGCGTCGGGGCGGAAGGTCTCCCAGGAACCGGCGTTGATGTAGCAGATCACCTTGCGGCCCTTGGCGTGCAGCGAGGCGACCACCGAGGCGTCGTTCTCGAAGCCGTCGATGTCGTACACCGGGACGTCGACCGACTGGTCGACCGTGCCGCTGAGTTGCCACTGCCAGGCGGTGCCCGGCGAGGGATGCCAGATCGCCTGCGGAGCCGTCGAGCCGGACGAGCCGGACGGGTTGGGCGCGCCGGGAGAGGACGGTACGCCCGGGGTGGCGCTGGTGGCCGGCGCTCCGGTGGACGGATCGGGCGAGGAGGGGGCCGCGGACGAGGCCGGCGGGGCCGCCGGGGAGGAGCCGGGCGCCGTGGGTGAGGTCGCGACGGTCGGCGAGCCGCTCGCGTCGCCGTCCCCGTCGTCGCCGCCGCCGTCACTGCTGCAGGAGGTGACGAACAGTGCGGTGGAGAGGGTCAGGGCGGCCAGCAGTACGGAGGTACGGCGCGTCACGGTGAGCACTCCAGGGAATCGGGATCAGGGTCGCAGGTGGGGGAGTGCCGTGGCGGCGGCTGGTGGGGGAGCGTCGGCGGGGGCGGGGAGCCCGTACGGTGGGACGCCCCACGGGTTGGCACCGCTCCCGGCCACCGCGCATCCCGCGCCGGCCCGTCGGGAGGCGATCAACGCGCCTGCGGCGCGGGCTCGTTCGGCGGGGACGTCGTAGACCAGGTGGCAGAACCGGGTGGCCGGGTGGTGGCCGGTCCAGAGCGGCAGCACCAAGGCATCGTACTCGGTCCAGCTGCCCTCGAAGGTGACCAGCAGGTCGCCCAGTTCGGGTTCGGCGTAGGCGGGTTCGGGGTGGACGCCGTGGCCCAGCACGACGGTCGCGCAGCCCGCCGCGCGGGCGGCGGTGGCGAGCCGGCGGTAGTGCGGGAGGGCGTCCGCGTGGCTGGCCGCCTGGTCGAAGTAGACGCCGTCGGTGCCGTACCACTGGCGGTAGTTCAACAGCTCAGCCACCACCTCGGCGTGCGGGCGGCGGCCGTAGGCGGTGTCGACGTATCCGAGCAGCGTGATGCCGGCTGCGCGCAGCCGGTCCGCGGCCTGCTCGAAGGCGGGGTCGGGGGCCGGGCCCGGGCCGTCGGCGATGTTCAGCACGACGCCCCGGACGGCCGACGGCCCCGCCGCCGCGACCGCCTGCCAGGCCGCCGGGTCCACCGCGGGGTGGACGTACAGCGGCACCAGCAGGCGGGACTCTGTGACGGTCATCTAGCGTTGGCCGCCAGCCAGAGGTCGTTCAGGGTGTCGGCCAACGGGATGACGGGCTGCCACCCCAGGGCCCGCCCGGCCGCCGAGATGTCGGCCTGGTGCCAGGAGACCGCGGCCGAACGCTCCGAACCCGCGCCGTTCTCGTGGATCCGGCCGGTGAAGCCGGAGGCCGCCACCAGCCCGTCGGCGATCGCCCGGACCTGCTGGGCCCGGCCGGTCGCGATGTTGAGGATCCGCGGGAGCGGTCCGTCGGCCGTGACGGTCAGGGCGACCGCACGGGCGACGTCCCGGACGTCGACGAAGTCGCGGTAGGCGGAGAGGTCGCCGACCGTGATGTCCTCCTCGCCGCCCAGGGCCTTCACCAGTTCGCCCGCCAGCGAGGCCGCCGGTGCGCCGGGGCCCACCGGGTTGAAGACCCGCAGCACCACGGCGTCGAGCTTGGAGGCGGCCACCGCGAGGCTGCCGGCCAGCTTGGTGGCGCCGTAGATCCCGACCGGACGGGTGTCGGAGCTCTCGCTCAGCGGCACGCCCTGCTCGCACAGGCCGTATTCGCCGGCCGAGCCGAGGTGCACCAACTTGGCCGAGGGGACGGCGAGTTGGAGTGCCTCGCAGAGCAGCGCCGGGCCGCGCGCGTTCACCTCGCTCTGGTGCAGCGCGCTGCCGGCCACCGCCCCGGCGCAGTTGACCACCACGTCGGGGGCCAGTGCCGCCAGGGCGTCGGCCAGTTCCGGCAGTTGGGCTGTCGTCAGGTCGACCCGCAGGTCGTGGCTGTCCCGGCGCCCGCCGGTGACCAACTCGGCCGCGGGGAGGGCGCGCAGGGCGGTGGCGACGTGACGGCCGAGGAAGCCGTCCGCGCCGAGCAGCAGGATTCTCACGCGGCCCGCCCGTCGGAGGCGGCCGTGGCCTCGGGCTCGGTCTCGTCCGGCAGGTCGACGGCCGCGCGGGTGACGGGCGCCCGGTCGGCGGCGGCCAGTGCGGCGTGCACCGCGTGCAGACCCTCGCCGATCGGCGCGGCCTCCCGGAGCAGCAGCGAACGGCGTTCCGCGAACTCGGCGTTGGCCCGGTCGTAGTCGTCGGGGCGGCCGATGTCCAGCCAGTACCCGTCGAACTCGTAGGCCGACGGCGGGGTCTTGGCCGCCAACAGGTCGAGCACCAGGTCGTCGAAGCCGAGCGGCAGCCCGGGCGTGTAGGCGGACAGCGCGGAGCGCGAGACGCCGTAGACGCCCATCGAGACCCGGTAGTCCATGCTGGGCTTCTCGCGGAAGCCCGTGATGCTGCCGTCCGCGGTGTCCAGCACGCCGAAGTCGATCTTGACCTGGCGGGCGTAGGTGGCGATGGTGAGCGGCGCCCCGCTGGCCTCGTGGTGCTTGAGGATCCCGGAGAAGTCCAGGTCGGTCAGGATGTCCCCGTTCATCACGAGGAAGTTCTCGGGCAGCCGGTCGAGCAGCGTGAGCAGCGGACCCATGGTGCCCAGCGGTGTGTCCTCGACGGCGTAGCCGACCCGCAGCCCCCACTGCGAACCGTTGCCGACGTAGGCGCGGATGATGTGGCCGAGGTGGCCGATGGCGAGTGTCACCGTCTTGAAGCCCGCGCTCGCCAGCTGGCGCATCACGATCTCCAGGATGGCGTGCTGGTCGCCGATCGGAACCAGCGGCTTGGGCAGTGCCGTGGTGTACGGCCGAAGCCGAACGCCCTTGCCACCGGCCAGAATCACTGCGTGCATGTGGTTCCCCCACAGGTCATGAACGAAGGAGATGAGCGGACGTGGTGCGGGTGCGGCCGGAGGGGCAGGTACCGGCCGTGGGCACTGTGCTCTCGGAATCGGGTGGCCCGGATGGGCCCGGACCGGCTCAGACGTTGTAGATGTCGGTCTTGTAGCGGGCCAGGTTGCTCGGGTCGCGGAAGAAGGCGATGGTCTGCTCCAGCCCCTCCTCCAGCGAGTGCGCGGGCGCCCAACCGGTCGCGGTGCGAAGCCGGGTGGCGTCCGCGACCAGACGCATCACCTCGGAGTTCGTGGGGCGGATGCGCTGCTCGTCCTCCTTGACGGTGACGTCCACGCCCATCAGCTTGCCGACCAGGGTGACCAGGTCGCCGATCGAGATCTCGCCGCCCGTACCGGCGTTGAAGGTCCGGCCGACCACCGTCTCGGCGGGCGCGGTGCCCACCGTGAAGAAGGCGTTCGCGGTGTCCTTGACGAACGTGAAGTCGCGGGTCGGGCGCAGGTCGCCCAGGGTGATCTCCCGCTCACCGGCCGCGAGTTGGGCGATCACGGTGGGGATCACGGCGCGCATCGACTGGCGCGGCCCGAAGGTGTTGAACGGACGCAGGGTGACCACCGGGGTGGTGAAGCTCGCGTGGTAGGAGTCCGCCAGCCGGTCGCCGCCGGCCTTCGAAGCCGCGTACGGGGACTGGGTGTTGATCGGGTGGTCCTCGGTGATCGGCACGGTCTGCGCCGTTCCGTAGGTCTCGCTGGTCGAGGTGTGCACCATCCGCGGGATGTCGAGGTGCCGGACGGCCTCCAGCACGTTGAGCGTGCCGGTGACGTTGGTCTCGATGTACGAGTGCGGCGCCTGGTACGAGTACGGGATGGCGATCAGGGCTGCCAGGTGGTAGACCGCCTCGCTGCCCTTGACCAGCCCGTTCACCGAGCCGGGGTCGCGCACGTCGCCGAGAACGATCTCCACCGAGCCGAGCGTGTCGCGGTCCAGCGTCTCCAGCCAGCCGAAGGAGGAGAACGAGTTGTACTGGACCATTGCCCGGACGTGGTGACCGTGCGAGACGAGCTTCTCGACCAGGTGGGAACCGATGAATCCCTCGGCCCCGGTGACTGCGACAGTACTCATGACGTGGAATGCCCTATCTGTGGTGTGGTGGCGGGACTGTCAGCGGTGCGTGGTGGTGCGGCCGAGGACGACCGTGGCGAGCAGGAACAGCAGGACGGCGGCTGCTCCGCAGCCGTAGAGCTGTACCCGCAACGGGTCGGCCCCGGTGAACAGGGCGGCGGACTCGAAGCCGGCCGCGCCGATACAGAGCCCGGCGGTACGCCAGCTCAGGCCGAGCGCCTGGAGTAGCAGCGCCGTCCAGAGTGTGGCGGCGAGCAGCAGCAGGGCGCCCAGCCGGGGCGGGTCCAGCAGGGGGGTGTGCGGCCACAGCCGGGTGGCCGCCAGGTCCAGCGTGCCGACCGCGGTGAGGTAGCCGACCAGGCAGCCGGCCAGCAGCCCGGCCGTTCGGCGGCGGAAGCCGCCGGGGCTGTGGCTGGTGCGCAGCGCGGTGGTGGCCAGGCTGCGGTACCGGTACAGGAGCCACTCGGCCAGGCCGAGGCTGAGCGTGAGCGCGACCATGGCGGCCCCGGTGCCGCCCCCCGGCACCGGCGGGTCGGCCGGACGGACGGCGTGGTGCACCGTCGCCCCGAGCCCCGCCACCAGCGTCAGGGTCCCCACGGCCAGCCCGAACAGGCCGGCCGCCGCGATCTCGTGCCGGGGCGGTTCGCTGCCGCCGGTGGCCGGCGCGCTCCGCAGGCAGCGCACGACCTGCCAGCCGGCCAGTGCGACCGCGCCCGCCAGGGTGGCGAGCAGGATCGCAGCGCGCACCACGGTCGGCAGCGGCAGGGCCAGGACCAGCCCCGCGCCGACCACCGAGGGCGCCAACGCGGCCAGCAGCAAACGTTCCTGGCCGAGCACCAGGAGCACGGTCGCAGCCCCAAGGTACGCCGACTGACCGCCGGTGAACCAGAGCGCCGACCGCGGACCGCCCAGCACGTAGCCGGCGGTGGCCGCCAGCAGCGCGCCGCTCGGCGCGCCCAGCGCCAGCGCCCGTCCGGCCGAGCGCCGGTCGAGCCGGCTCAGCCAGCTGTACGCGCGGTGCGCCAGCGCCTGGTTCCAGGCCCAGCTCAGCAGGGTGGCCCCGGCCATCGCCGCCATCCCGGAGGGCATGCCGAAGCGCATCCGGTGGGCGGCGAACAGGTCGGCGCCCAGCAGGTAGCCCAGACCCGGCAGGGCGAAGACCAGGCCTCGCAGCACGCAGCGCCACGGGTCGGCCCGCCACGGGTCGGCGGCCGCGGCGGGCGGACCCGGGTAGCGGCGGTCGACCTTGGCGTACAGCTCCTCGGCGAGGGTGAAGGCGTCCGGGCGTCCGTAGTTGAGCGCGGCCTGCTCGTCCGTCAGCCCGTCCGACTCCAGGAAGGCGGCGATCTCGTAGGGGTGCACCGCGTCGGCGCAGATGTCGGCCAGCCGTTCGGCCAGCTCGTCGATGGGGTCCGGCGAGAGCTCGGGGGCAGCGTCCGGCGCGCTCGCCAGCCGCGGCCGCCTGCGCTGGCGCGGCAGGGTCTTCAGCTGCATGGTCTCCTCGGCCCAGCCGGGGGTTCCCTCGTCGGGGACCAGGCGCAGCGGGCCGCTCACCGGCCTGCTCCCGCGCGGCGCGCGGCCGTGCGGACGGCACTGTCGTGACACGTGTTCACCGGGCCTCCCGTTCCCACCAGCCGTAGCCGACCTCGGGCTCCTGCGCCGGGCCGATCGCGGGCACCGGCACCGGCACGGGCTCGGCCACCGGGTCGACCGCGACCACGGTGTTCGGCAGCCAACGGCGCTCGCCCAGCAGCTCGGTGTAGATGCCGCGGAAGCCGTCGATGTTCTGTCGCAGGGTGAACTGCTCGATCACCCGCAGCCGGGCCTGCTCGCCCATCCGGGCCCGTCTCTCGGGGTCGCGCAGCAGCTCCAGCGCGGCCCGGGCCATCGGGGCCGGCTCGCGCGGCGGCACCACGAGACCGGTCTCGCCGACCGCCTCGCGCACACCGCCAACGTCGGTGGAGACCGTCGCCCGCCCCGAGGACATCGCCTCGATCAGGGTGAACGGGAAGCCCTCGCTGATGCTGCTGAGCATCACCACGTTGCCGGCCGCGTAGGCGTCCTGGATGTCCTCCACCCGCCCCTCGAAGACCACCGAGTCGCCGAGCCCGAGCTCCGCGGCGAGGGCTATGCAGCCGTCCCGGTAGCCCTCGGCGCCGCGCGCGGTGCCGCCGAACATCCGCAGGCGGGCGTCCGGCATCTCCTCCCTGACCAGCGCGAACGCGCGGATCAGGGTCTCCAGGTCCTTGATCGGGTCGACCCGTCCTGCCCAGCTCAGGGTGGGCGTGGCGGGCTCGGCACCGGCGGCCGGGAAGAGGTCGGGGTCCACGCCGTTGTAGACGGTGCGGATGTTGTCCGAGGGGGTCCCGCCGCGCTCCTCCCAGCGCCGGTTGTACCGGTTGCCGGGGGTGACCAGCGCGGCGCGCGAGTAGCTCTCCTCGGCCAGCATCCGGTAGAAGCCGAGCAACAGGGCCTTGACCGGCCAGCGGTAGGGGCCGGTGCGGTAGCCGAGGTAGCGCTCTCTGAGGTAGATGCCGTGCTCGGTCAGCAGGAAGGGCACCGCGAACTGCTGGGACGCTATCAACCCGGGCAGCGCCGCCAGTCCTCCGCTGACCGCGTGCGCGACCCCGTCGTGGGGCGGCTCGACGGAGAGCGGGCGCAGCGCGTGCTCCAACAGGTCGGTGGCGTGCAGGGCGTCGTGCAGGGTGGGGTTGGACGCGGCGGTCGGCAGGTAGGCGCGGGTCCAGACGTGCTGGAGCGTCTTGAGGGCCGGCTCGCTGCGCAGCGCGGAACTGAGCAGGCCCTGGCGGGCGTAGTCCGCGAAGCCGTACAGCTCGGTGCCGAAGTGTGTGGTGTAGACCGGGTCGAGGATGGCGTGCAGGAAGCGTTCGTACGCGTCGAGGAATCGTTTCAGCGAACGGCCGCGGGGCGGCTTGCGGTCGTCGGCCGGGCCCCAGAGCGGTGCGGTCGTCACGTTGCGCACGTTCGCCGGGAGCTCCCAGGCCAGGCCCTCGGTGCCGCTGCCGGTGACGGCGATGATGTCGAACTCGACATCGGGCATGCCCTGGACGATCTGGTCGACCCAGACGCTGACGCCGCCGTGCGCGTGCGGGTACGTCCCCTCGGTGAGTAGGGTGACGCGCATCCTGGCTTCCCTCTCCCTGTCAGGCGCCCGGTGGCGGCCGGGCGCGGCATCGGTGGAGGCGTGGTGGGCCTCCACCGATGCGTTGCCTACGGTGTGTTCACCGGCCGGCGGCGGGTGGCAGCCGGCCGGTGTCCACTACTTGCTGCTGCTCGGAACGAGGGACTTGCCCTTGCTCCGCTTGGTGTCTCCCGGACCGGCCGGGACCGCCTTGAGGACGCCCTGGGGCACGACGGCCTTCGGCGCGGCAGGCGCGATCTTGACGGTGTTCGCCTTGACGACAGCGGCTCCGCTCGGGGTGTTCGCCGCGCTCAGGGTGAGCGTGACGGAACCCTGGAACGCGCCCGGGGAGGCCCAGCCGGAGAGGGTGCCCGCGTACGGGGCCCCGAAGGCCGTGCTGCCGAGCAGCTGCTTCTGCGTGGTGCCGGTCGGCATGGTCGCCTCGATCTGCACGCCCGAGGGCGCGCTGACCGTCACGGTGTTGCCGATCCGGTAGCCGGTGACCTGGCCGCCTGAGACGGCGCCGGCCCAGGCGGCACGCTTCTGCAGCTCGGTGCCGATGGCGGTCTCGCTCATGTTCACCAGGGGGGTGTTGGTGTTGTACAGCCCCTTGTAGGTGTTCAGGATGCTGGTCAGGGCCGGGTAGGCGATCTGACCCTCGGCGAAGTTGGACTGGTGGATGAAGTGCGGCCGCGGGTCGTTGTTCAGCACGTGGCCGAGGTCGATCCGGGTCTCCAGCGGCACGATGTACGAGGTGTAACCGGTGGCCTCGTCCAGCGGGGCCGACAGGCAGGTGGAGTTGCCCGAGGTCTCGCAGAGACCGCTGCCGCCGTTGGCCTTGCTGGTGTAGATCCAGTTGTACTCGTCGGTCTCCGACGCGGCGGTGCTCGCGTTGTAGAAGACGTTCATCGGGTACCGCGGGACGGTCAGCGTGGAGCCGACCAGACGCTGGGCCGGCTCGCGGGACGCGTCGCTGCCGGTGAACTTGATGCCCGCGGCGGCCAGCGCCGGGGCGAGGTTCGGGTTGTCGGTCGGCTGCTGGGGCAGCGTGACCAGGCCCGAGTGCTCACCGGTGATCAGCGCGGCGGGGTCGAACTTCAGCCCCTGCTGCTGCGCCCAGGTGATGTTCTGCTGGATCTCGCTCTGGATGGTGGCTTCGCTGACCCACACGTCGTTGCCGCCGGCGTCGGTCTGGCACTTCCACGGCACGACGGTGACGTCCTGCTGGCAGCCCAGGAACGGGTGGTCCCAGGTGTGGTTGATGAACCGGAACGACGACTGGTCGGCCAGGAACTTCGTCAGCAGCGGGTCGGTCGTCGTGTTGTTGTCCGACTCCCAGTCCGCACTGCCGCCACCGTTGAACGCGAAGTCGATGGTGAAGTTGTTGGCCTGCTCCCACGCCACCAGGGTGTCCACGTCGGACGGGGTCATCCGGATCGGGTTCTCGTCCGGACTGGTGTTGGGCGGGCAGGTGACGTCGCCCGGGGTGCACTTGAGGGTGCTGCTCCAGCGGTCGTCCGACAGGAAGAGGTCGTCGGAGTGGACCGCGAAGTAGTTCTGGTCGTAGCCGAGGTGAACGCCCTGCGTCACCCAGTCCACCATGCCGCGCGCCAGCAGCCGGAACTGCTGCTGGTACTGGTTGTAGACGAAGGTGACGACCAGTTCCCGGCGGTTGTCGTGGGCGTACTCGCCCACCAGCGAACCGCGCGAGGTGCTTCCCGGGATCGGCGCGTCCACCAGGGGAGTGAACGACGAACCGGCGGGCAGGGTGGTCAGCGGGGTGGCGAGGTAGCCGTAACTCTCGCTGACGTTGGGGTCGTTGTCCTCGAAGGGGACGTTCCCCTTCAGGTAGCCGAACGGGCCCGCGGTGCCGGCGGCGGTGACGCCGCCCTGGGTGCCGTCCAGGGTTCCGATGTAGCCGGGGTTCTGAGCCCAGTTCAGACCGACCGAGGGCTGGGCATAGGTGTAGGCGTCGATCTGCCGGATGCCGAAGGTCGCCTCGTAGGTGGCGAGCGCGGTCATCTCGGCGGAGCCGGTGCCGAAGGGGTTGTCGTTGGGCAGCACGACGCCCTCGAACTTCGCCCGGGGGGCGCCGTTCACGGTGTCGCTGAGGAAGGCGGCGTTGATCGTCGGACGGTTCGGGTCCGAGAGCTTCACCGTGGTGTACGGGGTGCCCTCACTCGTCAGTTCCGCTGCGATGGCGGCGGTGGCAGGGCCACCGTCGTCCACCACCAGCACGGTGAGGTCGATTCGGTTCTGTGCCGCGGCGTGCGCGGTCACGGTCTGCAGACCGGCTGCCAGCAGACCGGCTGCCGCGCAGGCGGCAGCGCGACGGGTCGCTCGACCCATAGTTCGGTGTTCCTCCCCTGAGCAGGGCAGACGACCCCGACGTCCGCCCCGGATGATCATTTTCGCGTCCCCCGTGCCGCACGAAAATCGCTGCGGTTCACTTGCGACCATGGTGGGGCAGAAATACCCGGCCATGCCGCCAAACGGGTGAGAGGACCTCGAATCTGTCACATATGTTCACGCGGGCGCCATGTTAGGCACTAACTGTGAGTTAGGGAAGACTTAAGGGAGCAGGATTTTGCAAGTCCATGACATGTTCTGCCCCACAAGCACGTCACCTGCAGGAATATGACGTGCACAGCGTCAAGAGTGCCCGGCTCATGTGAAGGGCGCTCACTCGACGTACAGGTTCGTACCCTTGTCTGATAGATGCGACTGAAGGAAGGGGCCAAAGTGACTTACCCCCCCTTTGCGCAACTCCGTTGTCCGATAATCCAGGAGGAACCACTGTGACTGAGCAGCCGAGCACGGCCGCCGACGAACTTTCCGCCCGAAGCCTGGGTTTGCGGGGTGCCGTGAACGCCCGTGATCTGGGGGGTTACCGGACAGCCGACGGCCGGGTGCTGCGCAACGGCGTCGCTCTGCGCAGTGACGGACTGAACCGTCTCGGTGAAGAGGACGTGGAGCTGCTCGGCGGGCTCGGACTGCGCCAGATCGTGGACCTGCGCAGCCTGGACGAGGTCCGCGAGGCCGGTCCCGACAGGGTCCCCGGACTGCCCGTCGCCGACATCGCGGCCGCCGAACTCTCCGCCCAGCCGGTCACCGTGCAGCGCACCTCCCCCGACGGCATCACCCTGCACCACCTGCCGGTCTTCGCCGCCGACTTCGACATCTACGTCGCACTTCGGGACGCCCTCGCCGACCGCGACCCGGTCAAGCAGCACGACCTGCTCGGCGACGGCAGGGCCGCCGAGATGATGATCGGCCTCTACCGCTGGTTCGTCACCGACCCGGTCGCCCGCGAGCGGTTCGCCACCGTGCTGCGCCTGCTGGCGGCACCCGACGGCACCCCGCTGCTCTTCCACTGCACGGCCGGCAAGGACCGCACCGGCTGGACGGCGGCGCTGCTGCTCACCGTCCTCGGCGTCGACCTGGAGACCGTCTACGAGGACTACCTGCTGACCAACGTCCGCTCGGGGGCGCTGATCGAGCAGATCGTCGAGAGCTTCGGCACCCGCGGCCTGATGCAGAACCCCTCGCTGCTGCTCCCGCTCTTCCGCGCCGACCGCCGCTATCTTGAGGCCGCCTACGAGGAGGTCGCCGCCGGCTGGCCGACCTTCGATGCCTTCTGGCGCACCGGTCTCGGGCTCGACGACACCGTGCTGGCCGGGCTGCGCAAAAACCTGCTGGACGACTGACGCCAGCCGCTACAGTGGGCCCGTCACGAGTCGTGCAACCGAGGAGGTGAGTCCGATTACCGCTGTATCAGGTCGGGCGCTCCGCTTTCACGACCACGCGGTCCACCAGGCATAGGTGCGAGACCGCGGGAGCGCCCAGAGGCGTTCCGAAAGGTTTCCCATGTCGGTTTCCCCCGCACTTCTCCCGCTTCCCGCCCTCGTCGGCAGGCTCCGCGCCGCCGGTTGTGTCTTCGCCGAGGACGAGGCGCGGCTGCTGCTCTCCACCGCCCGCGACCCCGCCGAGCTCACCGCCATGGTGGACCGGCGGGTCGACGGCCTGCCGCTCGAACAGGTACTCGGCTGGGCGGAGTTCTGCGGCCTGCGGATCATCGTCGAACCCGGGGTCTTCGTCCCCCGGCGGCGCACCGAGTTCCTGGTCGGCCAGGCGGCCGCACTCGCCGGGCCGGGCGCCGTCGTCGTCGACCTCTGCTGCGGTTCCGGCGCGGTCGGCGCCGCGTTGCTCGCGGTCCTGGACCGGCCCGAGCTGCACGCCGCCGACATCGACCCCGCCGCGGTGCGCTGCGCCCGACGCAACCTCGCCGGCGGCGACCGGGTCCACGAAGGCGATCTCTACGCGCCGCTGCCCGCCGCGCTGCGCGGGCGGATCGACGTCCTGGTCGCCAACGCGCCCTATGTGCCCACCGACGAGATCGGGCTGCTCCCGCCCGAGGCCCGGCTGCACGAGCCGCTGGTCGCCCTCGACGGTGGCGCCGACGGCCTCGACGTGCAGCGCCGGGTGACCGCCCAGGCGGCCGACTGGCTGGCCCCCGGCGGCCACCTGCTGATCGAGACCAGCGAGCGCCAGGCCCCGCACACCGCGCAGGCCTTCGCCCGGCACGGCCTGCTCCCGCGCGTGGTCGGCTCGGACGAGCTGTACGCGACCGTGGTGATCGGCACCCGCCCGTAGAGCTGGAGCGGCTCAGGCCTCGCTGATCAGGCCCTCGCGCAGCTGGGTGAGGGTCTTGGTGAGCAGCCGGGAGACGTGCATCTGGGAGATGCCGATCTCCTCGCCGATCTGCGACTGGGTCAGGTTGCCGAAGAAGCGCAGCATGATGATCCGGCGCTCGCGCGGCGGCAGCTTGGCCAGCAGCGGCTTGAGCGACTCGCGGTACTCGACGCCCTCCAGGGCGAGGTCCTCGTACCCGAGCCGCTCGGCGAGCGGGCCGTCGCCGTCCTCCTCGCCGGGGCTGGAGTCGAGCGAGCTGGCGGTGTACGCGTTGCCGACGGCCAGGCCCTCGACCACGTCCTCCTCGCTGACGCCCAGGCAGACGGCCAGCTCGGCGACGGTGGGCGAGCGGTCCAGCCGCTGGGACAGCTCGTCCCCGGCCTTGGTGAGCGCCAGCCGCAGCTCCTGCAGCCGCCGCGGCACCCGGACCGACCAGCTGGTGTCCCGGAAGAAGCGCTTGATCTCGCCCACCACGGTGGGCATCGCGAAGGTCGGGAACTCCACGCCGCGCTCCGGGTCGAACCGGTCGATCGCCTTGATCAGGCCGATCGTGCCGACCTGGACGATGTCCTCCATCGGCTCGTTGCGGCTGCGGAAGCGGGCGGAGGCGTACCGCACCAGCGGCAGGTTGAGCTCGATCAGGGTGTCGCGGACGTAGGTGTGCTCGTCGCTGCCCGCGGTGAGGGTGGCGAGCCGGCGGAAGAGCGAACGGGAGAGGGTGCGGGTGTCCAGGCCGGGCCCGAGGGCCGGCTGCTGACGCGGCGCCGGGAGCGCGACGGACACGACGGGCGTGGTGGGCACGGTGGCCCCGACGGTCGAGGCGTGCTCCTGCGGAGCGTGCTCGGCGACCGCCGTGCTGCCGTGGATCTCTGCGCTGCCCAGCTCTGCGGACATGCACCCACCCCCTCGTGGTGTCTCCGACGGGATCCGCCGCTCGGCACATCCCCGGTGCGCGCCGAGTTGCCGACGCCCCCCACCGCTTGAATACCGGATCACGGTCCCCGGCAAACCCGAACGTCGCAAGATGTCACGTGGCGGTAGCACGCAGCAATGTACGCTCCGTGACCGCCGCGCTCACTCCTCCCAGTCGTTGCCGGTCCGTAGCCGGGTCAGGATCCGGGTGAGCAGCCGGGAGACGTGCATCTGGGACATCCCCAGTTCGGTGCTGATCTGGGACTGCGTCAGGTTGGCGAAGAACCGCAGCATGACGATCCGCCGCTCGCGCTCGGGCAGCTGCACCAGCAGGTGCCGCACCATGTCGCGGTGCTCGACGTCGGTCAGCGCGGAGTCCTCGTAGCCCAGCCGGTCGAGCAGCGCCAGGCCGCCCTCGTGCTCCTGGGCGGCCTCCAGCGAGGCGGCGCTGTAGGCGCGGCCGGCGTCCAGGCAAGCCCGGACGTCCTCCTCGGGGATCCGCAGGTTGGCGGCGATCTCCGGCACCTTGGGGGTGCGGCCGTGCGTCACGGTCAGCTCCTCCATGGCGCCGCTGACCTGCACCCAGAGCTCCTGGAGCCGGCGCGGCACGTGCATGGTCCGGACGTTGTCGCGGAAGTAGCGCTTGATCTCGCCGAGGATGGTGGGCAGCGCGTAGGTCGGGAACTGCACGCCGCGGTGCGGGTCGAACCGGTCGATCGCGTTGATCAGGCCGATCGTGCCGACCTGGACGACGTCCTCCATGGGCTCGTTGCGGCTGCGGAACCGGGTGGCGGCGTAGCGCACCAGGGGGATGTTCACCTCGATCAGCGCCGCCCGGACCTGCTCCCGCTCCGGCGCGTCGGGCGGCAGCTCGGAGAGGCGCTCGAAGAGCACCCGGGTCAGCGTGCGGACGTCGATCGGGCGGCCCGGCAGGCCGCTCGCGGTCTCGGCGTCCTCTTCCTGCTCGACCACGGTGCCCGCGCCGGTCGTGGTCGTCGTACCGGTGGTGCCGGTCGAGCCGGTGGCCTCGGGCGTGCTGGTCGTACCGTCGCCGGTGCCACTGGTCCTGCTCATGCCGGTGTCCGGCGTACCGTCCTGGATCCGCACGGACGTGTCATCCTCCTCGGTTCACCACCCTGTTGTGCCCGGCGAAATCGGTCATAGCATCACAAGCCGGGCGCAGTTCCTTCAAGCACCGCACCGAGGCGTGTTGGCGGCGGGGGTGGCGGGCTGACGGCCAGTCGGACGAGCCCGGCCGGGCGCGGCACGGCCCCCCGTCCCGGGCGCGGCTCCGAGGGGAGGCAGCGGTGGGGCGGGGGGCCGTTGGGTCGTGCGGGTGCGATCTACGGGCTGGTGCCCGGATCAGACCTCGAAGTCGGCGACCACGAGGGTGGCGATCTCCCGCCACTGCTTGGCTACCACGACATGGGCCGGATGGGTGGCGTAGGCCTCCAGGGCGGCGGCGTCGGCGACCAGGCTGTTGAGCGCGAAGTCGTAGGCGACGTCGCGCGGGCTGATGTTCCAGCCGATCTGCCACTCCAGCAGCTCGGGAATCTGCTGGTCGAGGCCCTCGAAGCCCTTGGCGGCGGCGAGTGCGCGCTCGTCGTCCTTGGCGATGCCTTCGTTGAGCTTGAACAGGACCAGGTGCCGGATCACGATGGCGCTCCTAGCGGTGATGAGGGTGACGGTGCTGACGGACCCCGCCACGGTAGCCCGCGCCCGCGGCGGCGGGCCGAGCCGTCCACCCCCTGATCGCCGCTGCCCGGCCGGTTACTTGATCAAGCCGGTCATGAACGCGCCCACCGACTTGGCGGCGTCCGAGACGCCCACGAAACCCGACTGGACCAACTCCGCCGCGCGTGCGGGGGAGTGGATGATCGTGTAGCCCACGAAAATCAGCAGCAGGTACATGCCGAGCTTCCTTGCCTGTGCCATCGAACCGCCCTGCTTCCTCCGGCGTACGCCCTTTCGGCCCTGTCTCAGGCGCAGCTTATCCACCGGACGGCGCAACGGAGGTCTGCAACGCGTTCACCTGTTGGGACGAAGGTCCCAGGGGCAGGTGCCCTTTACCCGGATGCCGGGTCCCGCCCGTGGGAGCAGGATGGATGTCGTACCGGGGATCTGGCAGGAATCACCGGTACGTGGATCCGGAGCTTCCCCGCTGTGGGACCGGTGCCGCGGCTTCCCCCCGACGCGGCTCCGGTTGTGGGACGTC
Organism: Kitasatospora mediocidica KCTC 9733; assembly: GCF_000744225.1. Lineage (GTDB taxonomy): Bacteria > Actinomycetota > Actinomycetes > Streptomycetales > Streptomycetaceae > Kitasatospora > Kitasatospora mediocidica. The sequence continues at coordinate 1,710,986 of NZ_JQLN01000005.1, forward strand.
TCCGCGGGGGAGCGGCCTCTGTCCCCCCGGGGCCGCTCCCCCCTCCGTCCATCCTCAGCTTTATCTGGACGTACGTGTCGAGCTTCCGCTCGTACGAAGGGCCCCGACCGTCTCAGGTCGGGGCCCTTCGTCGTGCTGCTAGCTGGCGGTAGCGGTGGGATTCGAACCCACGGTGAAGTTGCCCCCACACACGCTTTCGAGGCGTGCTCCTTTGGCCGCTCGGACACGCTACCGAGGGAGACTCTACCGGACGGGTCGGGCGGGGAGGAAATCCGTTGTGGGGGCGGGGTCAGCGGTGGGTGTCGAAGAAGGTGCGGAGCTGGGCGGCGCAGGCGTCGGCGAGGACGCCGGGGATGACCTCGGGGCGGTGGTTGAGGCGGCGGTCGCGCATCACGTCGAAGAGCGAGCCGGCGGCGCCGGCCTTGGGGTCGAGGGCGCCGTAGACGACGCGGTCGATGCGGGACAGGACGATGGCGCCGGCGCACATGGTGCAGGGTTCCAGGGTGACGACGAGGGTGCAGCCGCTCAGGCGCCACTCTCCGACGGCGGCGGCTGCCTGTCGGATGGCCTGGATCTCGGCGTGGGCGGTCGGGTCGGCGACGGCCTCTCGCTCGTTGTGGCCGCGGCCGAGGACGGTGCCGTCGGGGCCCAGGAGCAGCGCACCGACCGGGACGTCGCCGGTGGGCAGCGCCAGGGCGGCCTCGGCGATGGCGAGGCGCATGGAGGCCGTCCAGCGGTCGCGTACCGGGTCGGGGCGCACGGGGGCCGGGAGTGGGGCGAGGGCGGGGTGGGGCTGCATTCCACCAGTGTCGGCCACCCGGAACCCGGCCCCGACCCCGCCTGCCCTCAGCGCACCGCCTCCAGGACCTCGGCGCAGCCCAGCGCGTCGGCGATCTCGCTGAGCGCCTCGCCGGGCTCGGCGCCCTCGCCGCTGAGGCCCAGGAGTTCGGGGCCGGAGATCCCGAACTCGCTCAGCAGCTCGGCGTCGCCGAGCGGTCCGACCGGTACCCCACCGGGGCCGGTGACCGGACCGTCGTCCTCGTCGTCCTCCTCGGAGTCGGCGTTCGACTCGGCGTCGTCGCTCTCCTCCAGTTCGGCGACGAGGTTGTCGAGGTCGTCGAACTCACTGTCGCCGGCCCGTCCGACCAGCTCCTCGGTGAGGACGACGTCCCCGTAGGAGCTGCGGGCGGCAGCCGCGGCGTCCGACACGAAGATCCGTGGATCCTCCTCGCCGTCCACCCGGACGACGGCGAACCACGCGTCCTCCTGCTCGATGAACACCAGCACGGTGTTGTCGTCCTCTGCCGCTTCGCGTGCCAGGTCGGCAAGATCGGCAAGAGTTTCGACACTGTCCAACTCGGTCTCGCTCACATCCCACCCGTCCTCGGTGCGAGCAAGCACTGCAGCGAAGTACGCCACCAGGGACACTCCCAAATGGTCTCGGCCGTAGGCGATCTCGGGCGAACGCGGTCTGGCCGCCCCCGCACCAGAGGCGGTCCGCTGTTCGGACCGTCCCATCGGGAATCGTGACAGAAAGCCCGGCCTTGCGGGGGGTGTTCGGCAGCGCGTCTTTGCAGGTCGTGTCGGAATCGCGGGATCGGGGCGGCGCGGCGGGCCCGGGGTGGCGCGCGGGAGTGGCGCGCGGGACGTCAGATCCGGAAGGTCCGCATGCGCAACGCCTCGCGCATCCGGCGTTCCTTGGTCTTCCTCGGCTGCACCCTGGCCCGCAGTTCGCGGGCCTCGGCGAGCTCGCGCAGGAACACGGCCCGCCGCCGGCGGCGTTGCGCCTCCGTCTCGGACGGTGCGGCGCGCGCCTGGCCGGTGGGCTCCTCGGGGGGTCCGTCGACCGGGCCCGGGTTCCTCTTCATACGGTCTGACCTTCCCAGAAGTCCCGGATTGATACCACAGGAGAGTCGTGGCACCTGTGGAGACCCGAGGGACGACAGGTGTGCGGACCAGTACGGACCGGTGTGGACGAGTGCGGGCGCGGCGGTCGTACGGGTGTCCAGGCGCGGCTAGGCTCGGGACCATGCGGATCCACGTCGTCGACCACCCCCTGGTGGCCCACAAGCTCTCCACGCTGCGCGATGAGCGCACCGACTCACCGACCTTCCGTCGTCTCACCGACGAGCTGGTCACCCTGCTGGCGTATGAGGCCACTCGGGACGTGCGGACCGACGAGGTCGAGATCACCACCCCGGTCGCGGTCACGCTCGGCACCCGGCTCAGCTACCCGCGCCCGCTGGTGGTGCCGATCCTGCGGGCCGGCCTCGGCATGCTGGACGGCATGACCCGGCTGCTGCCGACCGCCGAGGTCGGTTTCCTGGGCATGGTGCGCAACGAGGAGACCCTGGAGGCCTCCACGTACGCCACCCGGATGCCGGACGACCTCTCCGGCCGTCAGGTGTACGTGCTGGACCCGATGCTGGCCACCGGCGGCACGCTGGTCGCCGCGATCCGGCTGCTGATCGAGCGCGGCGCCACCGACGTGACCGCCGTGGTGCTGCTGGCGGCGCCCGAGGGCATCGAGGTGCTGGAGAAGGAACTGGCGGCGCAGCCGGTCACGGTGGTCACCGCCGCGCTGGACGAGCGCCTGAACGAGAACGGCTACATCGTGCCGGGCCTCGGCGACGCCGGGGACCGCCTCTACGGCACCGCGGGCTGAGCCCGCAGGGAACGGACACGGCTGAGGGCCCCTGCTCCGCGGAGCAGGGGCCCTCAGCCACGGGTCGTGCGGGTCAGCAGCTCCCGGGCCCCGGGGAGGCTGCCGCCGAGGGCTTGAGCGCGTCGGCCAGCGCGGTGGCCGCGGCGGTTGGGTCGAGCAGGGCGGTGTACGCGTCGCCGACCACGAAGTCGACGCTGGCGTCGGTCCGGGTGTCGGCCATCGAGGCGGCGCCGGCGACCTGTGAGCCGAGCAGGGTGGCCGCGCCGATGCCGGCCGGTCCGGCGATCAGTTCGGCGGTGCCGGGCAGCTTCTTGTCCAGGGCGGAGGGGGCGTTGCCGACCTTGCCGACGGTGAAGCCGCGCTTCTTCAGCTCGTCGGCGGTCTTGGCGGCCAGGCCGGCCTTGTCGGTGGCGTTGTAGACGTTCACCGTGACGGTCTGCGGCTGGGGGATGGCGCTCGCCGCGGCGACCGGCAGCGGTGCGGCGGAGACGGCCGGGGAGGCCCCTTCCGTCGCGCCGGACGCGGCCGCCGAGGGGGAGGCGGCAGAGGCGGCGGCCGAGGCCGGGCCGGTGGCGGCGACCGGGGCGGCCAGCGGCTTGCCCGAGGGCTTCGCCGACGCACAGGCCTGCGCGGCGCCGTGCTTGGCCTTGCCGGTGAAGATGCCGACCAGCTGCACCCCGCCCAGCGCGATCAGCGCGAGGGCGAGCGTCGAGCTGACGACCATCATGATCCGCCGACCGCGCCGAGGCGGCGGGCCCAGCCGCGGGTAGCTGGTGCCGGTGACCCGGAACTGCTTCCCCTTCAAACCCTGGGGGGTCAACATGCTCACAGTCTGTCTCCCCTTGATGGAAGGGCAGCCTTGGTGGCGGGTGGGAAAGGGGGCCACCGAGGCGGAGAATCCGGAAACCCGGAGCGTGGCGCTGCCGTGGTCAGCAGCCTAGTCCGGTTTGCGACATGAAGGTAATAAATGATCATCATTTGGCGCATAGGGACACTCGAAAGGGTGTACTGACGACCTGTCCGTCACCCCGTCCGGGTGAGGAGCAGTCAGCCGACTCCCCCGAACGGCCGTCCCCGGGCCGGGTGGGGCGCCTATGGGACGGTCCCCATGGAGATTCGCCATGAGGACCGCGTTGCGAGGAGGGAAGTGTGGGGAGGAGGGGAGGGCGGCGGAGCTATTCCATTTCGAGCACGCGGGCGTGCAGCACCTGACGCTGCTGCAGGGCGGCGCGCACCGCGCGGTGCAGCCCGTCCTCCAGGTACAGGTCCCCGTGCCACTTCACCACGTGGGCGAAGAGGTCCCCGTAGAAGGTCGAATCCTCGGCCAGGAGAGTTTCCAGATCCAACTGGCCCTTGGTGGTCACCAGCTGGTCCAGTCGCACCGGGCGAGGGGCGACGTCCGCCCACTGGCGGGTGCTGGTCCGGCCGTGATCCGGGTACGGCCGCCCGTTGCCGATGCGCTTGAAGATCACACGGAAAGCCTACCGTTCCGGCGGGGCGTGGCACAGCAAGCTCGGCGCCCCTCGTTCCGCTCCGGGTGTCCGACCTGCGTCTATGTCGCGAACAGTGGACGAAGCACCGGTGTGCCGCAGCGCCTTCCGAACGTTCGGAATGGGAGATTACGACGGTTTGATGGTGAATGTCACACCAGGAGGAGCGCGGGATGCCCGAGCAACCGAACCCCAGCACCGTCCCCGCCCCCGTCCAGGAGATCGCGACCGGTTACGCGTTCAACGGTCCCGCCCTCGACCTCGGCGCGGCGATCCAGGACGGTACCGCGTACCCGGCCGCGCAGGTCCGGATCCCGCTCGGCGCCCTGAACCGGCACGGGCTGGTCGCCGGGGCCACCGGGACGGGCAAGACCAAGACCCTCCAGCTGATCGCCGAACAACTCTCCGCCCAGGGCGTCCCGGTCTTCCTCGCGGACGTCAAGGGGGACGTCTCGGGGATCTCCGCGCCCGGCGAGCCGAGCGAGCGGACGGCGGCCCGGGCCGCCGAGGTCGGGCAGCAGTGGACGCCGCAGGGCTGTCCGGTCGAGTTCTACTCGCTCGGCGGACAGGGCGCCGGCATCCCGATCCGAGCCACCGTCACCAGCTTCGGCCCGCTGCTCCTCGCCAAGGTGCTCGACCTGAACGAGACCCAGGAGGCCTCCCTCGGGCTGGTCTTCCTCTATGCCGACAAGCACGGCCTGGAGCTCTACGACCTCAAGGACCTCAGCGCGGTGATCTCGCTGCTCACCTCGCCGCAGGGCAAGGAGGAGCTGAAGGGGATCGGCGGGCTCTCCGCCGCGACGGCCGGGGTGATCCTGCGTTCGCTCGCCCTGCTGGCGGCGGAGGGGGCGGAGGCGTTCTTCGGCGAACCGGAGTTCGACACCGCCGAGCTTCTGCGCGTTCGGGAGGACGGGCGCGGGGTGGTCTCGGTCCTCGAACTGCCCGCCGTCCAGGACCGGCCGCGGCTCTTCTCCACCTTCCTGATGTGGCTGCTCGCCGACCTCTACCAGGGGCTGCCGGAGGTCGGCGACCCGGAGAAGCCCAAGCTCGTCTTCTTCTTCGACGAGGCGCACCTGCTCTTCAAGGGCGCGTCGAAGGCCTTCCTGGAGGCGATCACCCAGACCGTCCGGCTGATCCGCTCGAAGGCGGTCGGGATCTTCTTCGTCACCCAGACGCCCAAGGACGTCCCGGCCGATGTGCTGGCCCAGCTGGGCAACCGGGTGCAGCACGCGCTGCGGGCCTTCACGCCGGACGACGCCAAGGCGCTCAAGGCGACCGTCTCGACCTTCCCCCGGTCCGGCTACGACCTGGCGCAGGTGCTGACCCAGCTCGGGACGGGCGAGGCGGTGGTGACGGTGCTCTCCGAGAAGGGCGCGCCGACGCCGGTGGCGGTGACCCGGCTGCGCGCGCCGCAGTCGCTGATGGGGCCGGTCGCCCCGGACGTGCTGGCGGCGGCGGTGGATGCCTCGCCGCTGAACGCCCGCTACCGGGACGCCGTCGACCGGGAGTCGGCATACGAGAAGCTGGCGGCCGGGTCCGCGGGTGCGGTGGAGCAGCCCAAGGAGAAGGAGCAGGGGCAGCCCAAGGAGAAGGAGAAGGAGAAGGAGCACCCGGAGGCGGGCGGGCTGCTCGGCTCGCTGCTCGCCAACCCGACGTTGAAGTCCTTCGCCCGCTCGGCCGGCACCCAGCTGGGCCGGGAGATCTCCCGCAACCTCTTCGGCACCGCCAAGCGGCGCCGCTAGCGCTTTACGGCCTAGCCGCGCAGGGCGGCGCCGATCCGGTCCATCGAGGACAGCCGCATCAGCCCGTAGTTGTAGAACTCGACCTCGGGGACGCCCAGCTCCCGCAGCACGGCGATCTTCGCGGCCAGGTTGGCCGGACCGTCGCAGTCCTGCGCCATCGGACGCAGGATCACCGCCAGGTTGGCCGGCCGGACGCCGTGCAGGGCGAACGCGGCGACCTTCTCGCGGACCGCCTCCGGGGTCTTGGCGTAGCCGAGCGTCTCGATCTGGACGCCGGTGGCGGCCAGCGCGGGCAGGTCGATGCCGGAGAGCCAGCCGGCGCCGGGGCCGCTGCCGTCCATGAAGGTCAGCCGCATGCCGTGCCGCCGGGCCCGCTCGGCCAGCTCGGCGGTGAGCGAGGTGACGGTGGTGGTCCCCGCGTCGACGTAGGCGGCCAGTGCGCCGTTCGCGAGCTGGTCCAGGGCGGCGGGTTCGGTGGCGGCCTGGTCGTCGGCCAGCCGGCGGCGGATCTCCGCGGCGACGAACCGGCGGACCTCGGCGGCCGGTACGCCCAGCGCGTCGGCCGTGGCCAGGCAGTGCGGGCAGAAGCAGATCCCGAGCAGCGCCTCGGTCACCGGGCCGAGCTTCTCGAAGTAGCGCTCGTGGTGGTAGCCGTGCCGCAGGCCGTGGAAGTGCAGCGACTCGGCGCGGATCGCGTCGACGCCGTACCGGGCCAGTTCGTCCACCAGCGTGCCGGCGTAGGCGCGGACCTCCGGGTTGGCGGGGCAGAGCTCGGTGAGGTGGCGGTCCCCGAAGGCGTTGGCGGGGGAGCAGTCGGGGTGCTGGAAGCCGAGCCGGTCGTTGTGGCAGAAGACGGTCCAGGCGTGCAGTTTGAGGCCGCGCCGGCGGGTCTCCTCCGAGGCCTCGGCGAACGGGTCGCGCGCGCCGATCACCGCGGCGGCCCGGGGCACCAGCCGGCGGCCGGCCCAGCGGGCCGGGTCGGGCTGGAAGTACGCCGCGCCGGGCTCCAGATAGCGGATCACCCGGTGCGGGTTGTGCGGGAAGACGTCCCGGGCCTCGTGGTAGACCGAGGCGAGGGTGACCGCGCCGACGCCGGCCCGGTCGGTGAGGTTGCCGAAGAAACCGTCCGCCCCCTCGTCGATCAGGTCGGTGGCGAAAGCGAGGACGGAGGACTGCACGGCGCGGCTCCGGAGCAGAGGGGGCTGGAGGGGGCAGGGGGCCCACGGTAGCCGTCTGCTCCGGGTTGGTCTATACCTGTGTGGGCTCAGAGACCCAGGTCGTCGAGCTCCTTCAGCAGGTCGGCGCGGGAGCCCGCGGCCGGCGTGGACTGCGTCGGGAGCGCCGCGTTCTTCGTGCGGCCCTCGCGCGGGCCCTTGGGGGCGCGCGGTTCGCGCGGCGTACGGGTACCGCGCTCGCGGAACAGCCAGGCTCCGGCGAGGCCGCCGGTCAGGCCGCCGAGGTGGGCGAGCCAGCTGACCCCCGGCGTCCCCGGGACGGCCTCGGTGACCAGGTAGGCGAACGAGGCGCCCATCACCAGGCCGATCAGGCTGTCGATCAGGTGGCGGTCGAAGAAGCCGCGCAGCACCACGTAGCCGAAGTAGCCGAAGATCAGCCCGCTGGCGCCGACCGTCACGACGTCGCCGCGCTCGAAGACCCAGACCGCCAGTCCGCTGGTCAGGGCGATCAGCAGGGTGAGTGCGAGGAACTTCTTGACCCCACGGTAGGCCGCCAGGAAGCCGAAGACGAAGAGCGGGCCGGAGTTGCCCTCCAGGTGCTGCCAGCTGACGTGCAGGAAGGGCGCGGTGAACACCTCCGGCAGTCGGTCCGGCTGGTGGGCGAGGATGCCGAAGCGCTGCACCAGGAGCCCGCTGTCCGACCAGTTGCCGAGCTGGATCGCCCAGATCAGGCAGAGGAACCCGAACATCACGAAGAACGCCTTGCGGGCCTCCCCGATCAGGAGCGCTTCGGCGCTCTCGGTGCCGCCGGACGCCGCAGCGCGCTGGGTTGCGCCGTGCGGCCCGTCGATGTCCGCCATGATCGTTCCCCTCCCTGCCGGGTCAGTCCTGAAACTCTAGGCCGGATCGGCCGGATGGGTGACTGTGAGCCTGTCATGGCCGGACTGTCGGGGCGAGGCCGTCACGATGAGTATATGAGTGCTCGTCAGATTGTCACGACTGGGCGGCTGGCCACGATCGCACTGACGGCCTGTGCCGCCCTGCTGGCCGGGTCGGTCGCCGCACCCGCCGGGGCCGCGTCGGCGGGTGGCGGCCGCGCGGTCCGCACCACTGTCAGTGACCCGGCCCAGTACGTCAACCCGTTCGTCGGCACCAAGCAGGGGTCCCCGGACTTCGGGAACGGCGGTGGCGCGGGCAACACGTTCCCGGGTGCCACCGCGCCGCTGGGCATGGTCCAGTGGAGCCCGGACACCGTCGACTACCAGCACGGCGGCTACCAGTACAACGACCAGCGGATCCGCGGATTCAGCCTCACCCACATCTCGGGGGCCGGCTGTGGCGACTACGGCAACATCCCCTTCATGCCGGTGCTGGGCAGTGCCCCGGTGGGCCACTCCACTTTCAGCCACGCCCACGAGTCGGCCTCCCCGGGGGCCTACGCGGTCACCTTCGACAACGGCGTGACCACCGAGCTGGCCGCCACCCAGCGCTCGGGCATCGCCCGGTTCAGCTACCCGGCGGGGCAGACGGCCTCGCTCACCATCGACGCGGGCAAGGCGTTCAACAGCGCCTCGGGATCGGTGACGATCGGCTCGGACCGGGTCTCCGGCTACACCGACAGCGGCGGCTTCTGCGGAACCGGCAATCACTACCGGATCTACTTCACCGCCGTGTTCGACCGTCCGTTCAGCAGCTCCGGCATCGTCTCCGACGGAACCCTGGACACCACCCGGAAGACCGCGAGCGGGCACACCGAAGGGGTGGCCTCGCAGCCCGACAAGCCGACCGAGGGCGTCGGCGGGAGCACGGGCGCCCAGCGGCGGCAGGCCCGCCCGGTCCACCCCGAGCTGGCGGAGAGCGCCTCGAACGCGATGGCGCTGGTCTCCTTCGACACCAGCGCCAACCGCTCGGTGACGGCCAAGGTCGGCCTCTCCTTCGTCAGCGCCGACAACGCCTGGGCCAACCTCACCGCCGAGCAGGGCGGGAACAGCTTCGACCAGGTGAAGGCCGCGAGCCGGGCCGGCTGGAACGACATGCTCGGCCGGATCGCGGTGGCCGGCGACAACCAGAAGGAACTACGCACCTTCTACACCGCGCTGTACCACGCGACGCTGCACCCCAGCGTGCTGAGCGACGTGGACGGCCGCTACCCGGGCTTCGACGGCGCGGTGCACACCACCGCCGCCGGGCACGTCCAGTACGCGGACTTCTCCGGCTGGGACGTCTACCGCTCGCAGGTCCAGCTGCTCGCCCTGCTGGCGCCGCAACAGGCCTCGGACATCGCCCGGTCGGTGCTCGACCAGGGCGCCCGGGCCGGCTACTTCGACCGCTGGACGCTGGCGAACGGCCCCACTGCCGTGATGATCGGCGACCCGCTGCCGATCATCGCCTCCGACATCAGCGCGTTCGGCGGGACCGACTTCGACGCCGCCGACCTGGTCCGCCGCGCGGTGGCCGGCACCCGGGACGCGCGCGAGCGCGGCGGCCTCGCGCCGTACGACGCGGAGGGGTTCGTCGCGGTCGGCACCGACCAGGAGCAGTGGACGGCCTCCGACACGCTGGAGTACGCCAGTTCCGACTTCGCCCTCGCCCAGCTGGCCGGGCGGATCGGCGACGCCGACACCCATGACGCCTTCCTGCGCCGCTCGGCGAACTGGCGCAACCTCTTCAACACCACCAGCCACTACATCCAGCCGCGCAACGCCGACCACAGCTGGCCCAACTTCGACCCCACCTGGCAGGACGGCTTCGTCGAGGGCGACAGCGCGCAGTACACCTGGATGGTCCCCTACAACCACCGCGGCCTCTTCGACGCGATCGGTGGCGACGGCGTGGTGACCGGCCGACTGGACTCCTTCTTCCAGCAGTTCGACGCCGGCCCGAACGCGCCCTACGCGTACATGGGCAACGAGCCCTCCTTCAACACCCCCTGGGCGTACGACTACGCGGGCCGCCCGGACCGCACGCAGGACGTGGTGCGGCGGGTGCTGACCTCGTTGTTCTCGGACCTTCCCGACGGCGAACCCGGCAACGACGACCTCGGCGAGATGTCCTCCTGGGTGGTGTGGGCCTCGCTCGGCATGTACCCGCAGGTCCCGGGCCGTGCCGAACTGGTGCTTGCCAGCCCGCTCTTCCCGCAGATCACGATCACCCGCGGCAACGGGGTCTCGATCGACGTCAGCGCGCCGGGCGCCTCGGACACCGTCCGGTACGTGCGCGGGCTGCGCGTCGACGGCGCGGACTCGCAACGCCCCTGGACGGACGAGGCGCTGGTCACCTCCGGCGGCACGCTGGAGTACACGTTGGCCGCCGACCCCGACCCCGCCTGGGGCCACGCCCGCCAGGACGCGCCGCCGTCCTTCGACGTCGGCCCGGCCGACCCGCACAGCGGCCCGGTCACCGGCCTGGCCGGCAAGTGCCTGGACGTCGAGGCCGGCAAGACCACCGACGGCACCGCCGTTCAGCTCTGGGACTGCAACGGCACCGCCTCACAGCGCTGGACGGTGGCCCCGGACGGGACGTTGCAGGCGCTGGGCAAGTGCCTGGACATCAGCGGCAGCGATGTGGCCGCCGGTACCAAGGTGCAGCTCTGGACCTGCAACGGCACGGGCGCCCAGCAGTGGTGGCCGCGGGCCGACGGGCCGCTGCTCAACCCGCCGTCCGGCCGCTGCCTGGACGTCCCGAGCAGCGACTCCACGAGCGGGACCAAGCTGCGGATCTGGGACTGCAACGGCACCGCCGCGCAGCAGTGGAGGGTGCCCGGCTGATCCACCGCACCGGCACGGAAAGAGGGGAGCAGGTCCGTTCACACATCACCACAACTCTTGAGAGGACGCAGATGACCTCGTCGAACGGCGGGAGAGCCGACGCGGCGCCGACTGCGGACAGGGTGCGCGGGCTGCGCGCCCTGGGCGAGTGGTGCGCGCGCCACTTCGTCGTGGTCATCGTCCTGTGGCTGGTCGCCCTCGCCGGTCTGCACGTGCTGCAGAACACCGTGGGCGGGACCTACTCCGACGACTTCTCGCTGCCCGGCACCCAGTCGCACCAAGGCCTGGAGGTGCTCAGCGCGCACGCCCCGAGCACCGGCGGGATCAGCGCCCAGATCGTCATGCACGACGCCCAGGGCCCGCTCACCGACGTCGAGGACCAGGTCGGCCAGGCGGTCGCCTCGCTGCAGAAACTCCCGCACGTGCTGGCCGCGGTGGACCCGCTGCCGTCGCCGTCGCAGACTTCGCCGCCCCCGGCCGGCGCGGTCTCGGCGGACGGGAAGACCGCCTACATCACCGTCCGCTTCGACACCAACCCCACCTCGCTGGGCCACTCCTACCTCACCGGGATCGACGACGCGGTGGCGCCGGTCCGGGCCGCCGGCGTCCAGGTCGAGTACGGCGGGCCGCTCGGCGAGCTGGCCCGGCCCAAGGCCGGTGACCTGACCAGCGAGGGGATCGGGTTCGCCGTCGCCATCGTGGTGCTGCTGATCGGGTTCGGCAGTGTGATCGCCGCCGGACTGCCGCTGGTCACCGCGCTGATCAGTGTGATCGTCGGACTGAGTTGCCTGAGCCTGTTGGCGATCGCCTTCACCTTCGCCAGCGTGTCGCCGACACTGGCGACCATGATCGGCCTCGGGGTGGGCATCGACTACGCCCTCTTCCTGATCACCCGGCACCGGCAGAAGCTGATCGACGGGGACGACCCGGTGACCGGGGCCGGCCGGGCGGTGGCGACCAGCGGGCGCGCGGTGCTGGTCTCCGGCTGCACGGTGGTCGTCGCGCTGGCCGGGCTGTACGTCTCCCGGGTCAGCTTCATCGGCAAGCTGGGCGCCGCCGCCGCGGTCACCGTGGTCACCGCGGTGCTCGGCGCGCTCACCCTGGTGCCGGCCCTGCTCGGCCTGGTCGGCCGGCGGATCGACCGCCTCCAGGTCCGGCCGCCGGTCGCCGAGGGCGGCTCGGCGCCCGGCTCCATGGAGAAGGGCGGCTGGCACCGGTACGCCCAGCGGGTGGAGCACCGGCCGTGGTGGTTCCTGGTCGGCGGCCTGGTGGTGGTGGGGATCCTGGCGATCCCGCTCTTCTCGATCAGACTCGGGCACATCGACGACGGCGCCGACCCGACCAGCTTCACCGACCGCCGGGCGTTCGACCTGATCTCCCAGGGCTTCGGACCGGGGGCCAACGGACCGCTCACCGTGGTGGTCGACCAGAGCGCGGTGCCGTCCGCCGACCGCGCGGCGCTCGCCGGCAAGCTCCAGACGGCGCTCACCGGCGTGCCCGACGCCGCGAGCATCAGCCCGTTGCAGCCCACCAGCGACGGGCAGGTGCTGATCGGCACCGCGATCTCCACCGGCCGGCCGCAGGACGCGACCACCACCCGGCTGTTCAACCACCTCAAGGACGACGTGCTGCCGCAGGCGGTGGCGGGAACCGGCGCCGAGACCTACCTGACCGGGACGACCGCGGCCCAGGAGGACTTCCTCGAACTGATCGCCGCGCGGCTCCCGTTGATCATCGCGGTGGTGGTCGGACTGGCCTTCCTGATCATCCTGATGGTGTTCCGCGGCCTGCTGGTGGCGGTCAAGGCCGCCGTGCTCAACCTGCTGTCGATCGCGGCCTCCTACGGTGTGGTGGTCGCGGTCTTCCAGTGGGGCTGGGGCGGTCCCGCGCTCGGGGTCTCCGGGAAGGTGCCGATCGAGAGCTATGTGCCGATGATGATGTTCGCCATCGTCTTCGGGCTGAGCATGGACTACGAGGTCTTCCTGCTCTCCCGGGTGCACGAGGCCTGGCTGCGGACCCGGGACAGCAAGGGCAGTGTCGCGCACGGGCTGGAGATCACCGCGCGGGTGATCACCTGCGCCGCGCTGATCATGGTCAGCGTCTTCGCGGCGTTCATCCTCAGCAACAACATCGTGGTCAAGATGCTGGGCCTTGGCCTGGCGGTCAGCGTCCTGGTGGACGCCACGGTGGTGCGGCTGCTGCTCGTTCCCGCGGTGATGACGCTGCTCGGGCGGCACGCCTGGTGGCTGCCGCGCTGGTTGGACCGGATCATGCCGCACGTGGACACCGAGGGCGAGGCCTGAGGCGGCGCCCGCCGCCGGAACGGACGACGGACGGCCCGGCCCCCCCGCAGGTGGGGGGACCGGGCCGTCCGTGGTGAGGGTCGGTCAGAGGCCCTGGTAGCCGAACTGGTCGACGACCAGGTCGATGCTGCTGGAGCTGCTGTTGTGGAACGACACCTTGCCGTCGATCACCGGGACCACGACCTGGTTGGCGATGGTCTCGCCCGGCGTCCAGTTCAGGTTCGAGGCCGTCGGCAGGCTCTGGCCGTGCGGGTAGACCGTCAGGAAGCCCTCGGCGGCGGTGTCGGTGACCGTCACATTGAGGGTGAGGGAGGTCAGCCCCACGGTGCACACGTCCATGTCGAGCGTGGCGCCAGGGGCGACCACGGCCGCCGGACGGCTGGCGTTGAGCGGGCCGCAGTAGTCGGGCGTGCTCGCGCGGGTGTCCAACAGCCGCTCGGGCCGGTACGGGTAGAACGTGCTGTGACCGGTGGCGCTGTAGTAGCCGGCCACGTCGGCGACGATGTGCACGGTGCCGTTGCCGCCGCCGCTGAAGAAGGAGACCTTGCCGTCGACGACCGGGACGGTGACCAGGTTGGGGATCGTCTCGCCGGGCGTCCAGTTGAGGCTGGAGGCGGTCGGCAGGGCCTGGCCGTGCGGGTAGACGGTCAGGAAGCCGGACGAGGTCGGGGCGGTGACCGTGACGTTGAGGGTCACCGCTGTGACGCCGGTGGCCGGAACGCCGTTCCTGCCGGTGACCTGGAGGTCCACGGTACTGAGGGCGGGGACCGGGGTGCCGGTCGGTACGCCGATGCCCGCGCGGGTGTCCAGCGCGCGCACCGGGCCGACGGCGGTGAAGACGCTGCCACTGGCGCTGTAGTAGCCCGCCAGGTCGGCGATCACATGGACCGTGCCGTTGCCGCCGCCCTGACGGAACGCGATCTTGCCGCCGATCACCGGGACCGTCACCTGGTTGGCGATCGTCTCGCCGGCCGTCCAGTTGAGGTTCGACGACAAGGAGCCGGTTTCGGTGGGGTAGACCGTCAGGAAGCCGGACGAAGTCGGGGCGGTGACCGTGACGTTGAGGGTCACGGCCGTGACGCCGGTGGCCGGAACGCCGTTGACGCCGGTCACCTGGAGGTTGTCCTGGCCGAACCCGAGCGGGGTCGTGGTGGGCACGCCGATCGCGTTGCGGGTGTCCAGCACACGGGTCGGGCCGACCGGGGTGTAGACGCTGCCGACGTTCTGCAACTCGACGGCGCCGCGGTCACGGTAGCCCGCGCCGGTGCCCGTGTTGGGCGTCAGCGGGTCGTCCTTGGCCGCGAAGCCGTAGATGTCGGTGGGGAGTTCGCCGGGGGCGTTCTCGTCGGCCGAGTCGATCCCCGGGAGCGGCCTGGCGTGCCGGTCGCCCGACTGGGGGACGGTCGGGTCGGCGAAGGCGTCGTGCGTGCCCTGGGCGGTTGCTGCCGTGAAGGCGGCGCGGTCGCTGTAGGCGGTACCGGCCCAGCTGTAGGCGGTCTGGCCGGTGGTCGTGTCGATGATGTTGTAGTCGGTCCGGGTGCCCTGCACCGAGCCGGACGAGACGCTCACGGCGGGGTTCGGGATGCCTTGGCAGGAGGCGGGCGTGACACCGGGGAGGTTCAGCTCGGTGATGCTGTTGTTCTCCAGAACGGCACCGGTCGATGCCCCGGCCAGCACGATGCCGTTCCCGCAGCCGTCGTTGACGGAGTTGCTCACCACGACGGTGCCCGGCGCATCGGTGACCGCGATGGCGGACTTCGCGAGGTTGGTGGTGAGAACGGTGTTCTTCGCGCCGCCGTCGACGGCGATGCTCGTGCCGCTGATGTACCAGAAGTCGACCCTTCCGACGGTGACGCCGTCGGATGCGCCCGTGACGTGGACACCCATGGTCGAGGTCCCGGCCCCCATCACCGTGGCGTTCAGCAGGGTGACGTCGGTGGAGTTCTCGACGTGTGCCCCCTCGTCCGTCGCGGCCAGGTTGAGGTTGCTGATCCGCACGTGCGAGGCGCCGATGACCGACAGGGCCCGGGCGCTGCCGCCGGGGGAGTTGGTGCCGACGGTGGCGGCGGACTGCACCTCCTCCCCGGGGTAGAGGTCGCCGGTGAAGGTGATCGGGGCGTCGGCCGTTCCGGAGCGGGTGATGTTCACCTGCTCGGGGTACGTGCCCTTGGCGATGTGCACGGTCTGGCCGGGAAGGACCGCCGCCGCTGCCGCCGAGACGGTGCAGTAGGGCTGCTCCTGAAGGCCGCTGCCGCTGTCCGAACAGTGGGCGGTCGAAGCGTTGTTGACGTAGAGATTGGTGGCGACGGCCGCCGCGCCGGACTGGCCCGCGGCCGGAAGTGCCAGCGCGCCGAGCAGGACGGCGCCGGTGACGGCGCCTATGCGAGTTCTGATGGTGTCCCCCAAGGACAGGCGAATGCGTGGGTGGAACGGCGGTGGCCCGCCTCCTGGTTGAGGAGGCGGGCCACCGGTTGTCCGGGCTCAGCCCTGGTAGCTCTGCCGGCCGAAGTCGTCGACCACCAGCTGGATGCTGCCGGAGCTGCTGTTGTGGAACGACACCTTGCCGTCCTTGACCGGGACCACGACCTGGTTGGCGACGGTCTGGCCGGCGACCCAGTTCATGTTCGAGGCGGTCGGCAGGGCCTGGCCGTGCGGGTAGACGGTCAGGAAGCCCTCGGCCTTCGGGTCGGTCACCGTGACGTTCAGGGTGACCGCCGTGGCGACGGCGCCCGAGAAGTCGATGTCGAGCGTCCCGCCGGGCGGGATGGCGCCGGCCGGACGGGCCGGGCCCTCACCGCCCCCGAAGTCCTCGCGGGTGTCCATCGCCCGCCAGGGGCCCTCGGGGAAGTACGTGGTGTAGCCGCTGGCGCTGTAGTAGCCGGCCAGGTCGGCGATCACGTCGGCGGTTCCGGTGCCGCCGCCGGTGGCGAAGGACACCTTGCCGTCGATGACCGGGACGGTGACCAGGTTGGCGACGGTCCGGCCGGTGGCCCAGTTGAGGTTGGACGCGGTGGGCCGGGTGTTGCCGTGCGGGTAGACGGTCAGGAAGCCCGCCGAGGTCTGGTCCGTCACGGTGACGTTGAGCGTGACGGCGGTGACGCCGGTGGCCGGGATGCCGGCCGCGCCGGCGATCTGGAGGTCGACCGAACCGCCGGGCTGGGCCGGGCCCTTGGCGCCGCCGGTGCCGTCCCGGGTGTCCAGCATCCGGGTCGGGCCGGAGGGCGTGAAGATGCTGCCCTTGGCGCTGTAGTAGCCGGCCAGGTCGGCGATCACGTCGGTGCTGCCGATACCGCCGCCGGCGGCGAAGGAGATCTTGCCGTCCACGACCGGGACGGTGACCAGGTTGGCGACCGTGGTGTGGGCGACCCAGTTGAGGTTGGACGCGGTCGGCAGGCTCTGGCCGTGCGGGAAGACGGTCAGGAAGCCGTCGGACGTCTGGTCCGTCACGGTGACGTTGAGCGTGACGGCGGTGACGCCGCTGGCCGGGACGTCACCGACGCCCGCGACCTGGAGGTCGACGGTGCCGCCGCCCTTGACCGCGCCCAGGCTGCCGCCGGTGCCGTCCCGGGTGTCCAGCACGCGGGTCGGGCCGGTCGGGGTGTAGACACTGCCGAAGCTCTGGTTCTCCTGCGCGCCGCGGTCCTTGATGCCGGACCCCGTACCGGTGTTGGGCACCAGCGGGTCGTCCTTGGCGGCCCAGTCCCAGGCGTCGACCGGGAGCTCGCCGGGGGCGTTCTCGTCGGCGGAGTCGATGATCGGCGAGATCGCCGGACGGCTGCCGTCGTAGGGAATCGCCGGGTTGGCGACGAAGTCGTGGGTGCCCTGTCCGCCGCTTGCCGCGGTGAAGGACGCCTGGTCCTTGAACGCCGTGCCGGACCAGTCGTAGGCGGTGCCGCCGCTGACCGGGCTGAGCACGTTGTAGTCGACCTTGGCCGTGCTCGCGGCCGCGGCCGACACCGAGAGCGCGGTGTCGGTGGCGCCCGCCGCGCAGGCGGTCGACGGGAACGTGTTGGTGTTGCTGGTGTCGATCACGTTGTTCTCGACCGTGGCACCGGTCGAGGCGCCCGCGAGGTCGATCCCGTCGTGCAGGCAGTTGTTGGTGATCGTGTTGCTGGTGACGACGGTGCCCGGGGACCCCAGGACCGTCACGGCGCCCAGCAGGTTGGTGCTGAGGACCGTGTCCGTCACGCCCTGGTCGACGACGACGGCGCTCAGCTGGGAGCGGGCGACGGTCACCTTGCTGGAACCGTTCGTCACCCGGACCGCGGGCGTGACGGTGCCGCCGACGTAGTTGGCGACGTGCAGCAGCGTGACGTTGGAGGCGTTGTCGACCACGACGGGCTCGATGCCCGTGCCCTGGGACTGGAAGAGCAGGTCGCTGACCGTGACGTACTGCGCGCCGGAGATCACCAGGCCGTGTCCGGCCGCCGCTCCCCAGGCCGGGCCCACCATCGGGCCACCTGGCCCGTCCCCGGGCTTCCCGCCCGAGACGGCCGCACCCTCGAAGGTGATCGGCGCGGCGGCGGTGCCGGAGCGGGTCAGGGTGACCTGCTCGTTGTACTGGCCGGGTGCGACGTGGACGGTCTGGCCCGGCAGGACGACCTTGGCGGCCGCGGAGACGGTGCAGAACGGCGCGCCCTGGGCGCCGGTCCCGGCGTCCGAGCAGTTGGCGCCCGCGGCGTTGTTGACATACAGGTCGGTCGGAGCGGCGGAGGCGCCTGCGATTCCGACGGCCGGAAGCGCGAAAGCGCCGAGCACTGCGGCGCCGGTGACGGCGCCTATGCGAGTTCTGATGATGCCCCCCAAGGGCAATCGGTTCGGATCCGTTCGATCACGGTGGCGGGGAGAGGCCTTTGTGGGGCGCTACCTCGTACCGCGTGCGGATTGTTTCACAGCGGACTTCCGCTCACCATCGGCTATTCGCGCAACAGTTGCCGATGGGGCATTTGCGCGAGTTGCCGGAATTCCCTTTGCCGGGTGGGGGCGACGTTTGGGGAAGTCAGCTCCGGGCTTCGATCAGAAATCGTGAAGTGTGCGCGACAAAAGGGCCTTCGCGCTCGATCAGATCGTGCAACTGCCGCAGTCGGTCGCGGTACTGGTCCACGGTGAAGCCGGGGACCATCCAGATCACCTTGCGCAGGAAGTAGACGACCGCGCCGATGTCGTTGAACTCGGTGCGCAGCGACTCCGAGCGCAGGTCGACCACCCGCAGGCCGGCGGCCTGGGCGGCCTGGCGGGCGTCGTCGGGGTGGCGTCCGCGGCGGACCTTCTCGGGCTGCGGGCCGAGGAAGTACTCGACCAGTTCGAAGACGCTGGACGGTCCGACCTGCTGCGACAGGTAGGTGCCGCCGGGGCGCAGGACGCGGGCGATCTCCTCCCACCAGACCGTCACCGGGTGACGGCTGGTCACCAGGTCGAAGGCGTCGTCGGCGAAGGGCAGCGGCGGCTCGTCCGGGTCAGCGACCACCACGACACCGCGCGGGTGCAGCAGCCGGGTGGCCTTCTCGACGTTCGGCGGCCAGGACTCGGTGGCCACCGCCAGCGGCGGCAGCTTCGACGCGCCCGCGAGGACCTCGCCGCCGCCGGTCTGGACGTCCAGGGCGGCGGTGGCGTGCGCCAGCCGCTCGGCCATCAGCCGCTGGTAGCCCCAGGACGGGCGCTCCTCGCGAGCTCGTCCGTCCAGCCAGGAGAAGTCCCAGCCGGACACGTCGACCGACTCGGCCTCGGCGACCAGTTCCTCGAATGTTCGTGACATGCCCGGATCGTTCCAGCTGGGGGTGTGAAACGGCGACTTATTATCCGTTCTGTGGTGATGTGTCGCCGGTGGCCGGCGAAACTCCCTTGCGGGTGGCACCGGGGGTGGTGCGACGATCGGTGGATGACCCATACCGTCCGGCCCGTCCGGTCCGAGGAATGGCCCGAGGTCAGGGATTTCCGGCTGATCGCGTTGCAGGACCCGGACGCGCACCTGGCTTTCCTTGACACCTACGAGGCCGCCCTGGCGCGGCCCGAACAGATCTGGCGGGACCGGGTGGCGGCCGCCGCCGAGGGGCGGACGTCGCGCCAGTTCATCGCGGAGGACGCGGCCGGGCGCTGGCTGGGGTCGGTCGTCGTGCTCGTCGAACTCCCTGACAACCAGGCGGCCTTCGGCGGGCCGCCGACCGTGCCGCAGGCGCATCTGGTGGGGGTCTTCGTGCGGCCCGAGGCGCGCGGCAGCGGCGTGGCCGATGAGCTGTTCCGGGCCGCCGTGGCGTGGTCCTGGGCGCTGCCCGAACCGCGCCTGGAGCGCGTTCGGCTGTACGTGCACGAGAAGAACACCCGGGCCCAGGCGTTCTACGCGAAGGCCGGCTTCCTGCCGAGCGGTCTGCGGGTGCCGATCCCGGGTGACGAGGCGATGCGGGAGATCGAGCTGGCCGTGCCGCGGCCCTGACGGTCGGCCGGCAAGGCTCTCAGGCGGCCTGGGCCTGGCGGCGGTAGCTGCCGGGGGCCAGGCCGTATTCGCGCTTGAAGGCCTTGCCGAAGGCGAACTCCGAGCCGTAGCCGCTCTGGGCGGCCACCGCGCTGAGCGGGACGTCCGCCTCCCGCAGCAGCTCGGCCGCCCGGGTCATCCGCCAGCTCTTCAGGTAGGAGAGCGGCGGTTCGCCGACCAGGGTGGCGAACCGCCGGGCGAAGGCCGCCCGGGAGAGTCCGGCGCGGGAGGCCAGCGACTCGACGGTCCAGGGCGCCGACGGGTCGTCGTGGATCGCCGCCAGCGCCGGTGCGACCGCCGGATCGCGCAGCGCGGCGACCCAGCCGTCGGTGGCGGACTCGGGCTGCTCCTCCAGCCAGGCCCGCAGGATGTAGAGCAGCAGCGAGTCGATCAGCGCCGGCACGATCCCGTCCGAGCCGATCCGCGGGTTGTCCAGCTCCGCGCCGAGCAGCTGGACGGCGGCGGCCAGCTCGGTGCGCCGCCCGTGCCGGGCCGGCAGGTGGATCACCGCGGGCAGCTGGCGGACCAGCGGGTGCGGCCGCCCCTGGTCCAGGTGGTAGCTGCCGCAGAGCAGGCTGGTGCGCGGGCCGTCGCCGCCGATCGCGAGCGAACCGATCGGCGGGCGCTGACGGAACTGCTCGGGCCGGGCCTCCGCGGGCGGCGAGGCGGGATCGTCGGCGAGGATGTGCCCGCGGCCGTCCCGCAGGAACACCACGTCGCCGGGGCCCAGCGCGATCGGCTCCGGGTGCGGATCGGCGTCCGGCAGCGGGATCAGCCAGCAGGTGCCGTGCAGCACCACATGGAAGCTCGCGCCGGCCACGGGTGGCAGCCGCAGCCCCCAGGGCGCGCGGCCGTCGGTGCGCACCGATGCCGGCCGCCCGGTCCGCATCGACGCCAACGCCTCGGTGAGGACGTCCATCTGCCGCTCCCTCGCGCTCGTCTGTCCGCCACGCTACCCGGCGCCGGTTCGCGCGATCGGGGGATCCGGTGTGCGGGAAGGGGTCAGAGGGTCAGCACGATCTTGCCCTGGGTGCGGCCGGTCTCCAGCAGCGCGTGCGCCTTGGCCACCTCGGCCAGCGGGAAGGTCTCGGTGACGTGCGGCCGGATCCGCCCGGCGTCGACCAGTGTGGCGATCGCCTCCAGGGAGGCGTAGTCCGGCTCGACCGAGACCCCGGCGAAGCGCCGTCCCGCCGCCCTGGTGGCGGCCGCGAGCTCCTGGTTGCCGTGCTCCAGGATGCTGACCAGCACACCGCCCGGCCGCAGCACGCTGAGTGAGCGCTCACCCTCGGCGTTGGAGTCGAAGACCACGTCGAGTTCCCGCACGGCCTCGGTGAAGTCGGTGGTCCGGTAGTCGATCACCTCGTCGGCGCCGAGCTCGCGCAGGTACGCGTGCTTGCCCGGGCTGGCCAGCGCGATCACGTGGGCTCCGCGGGCCTTGGCGATCTGCACCGCGAGATGTCCCACACCGCCGGCCGCGCGGTGGATCAGCACCCGCTGCCCGGCGGCGAGTTGGGCCGCGTCCACCAGGCCCTGCCAGGCCGTCAGCCCCGCCAGCGGCAGCGCGGCGGCGTGCACGTGGTCGAGCGAGGCGGGCTTGCGGGCGAGCTGGCGGGAGGGGGCGGCGACGTACTCGGAGTAGCCGTTCGCGGCGCGCGGGAAGAACGGCATCCCGTACACCTCCTCGCCGACCGCGTACCGCGCTCCCGGGGCGGCCTCCTCGACCACCCCGGAGATGTCCCAGCCGAGCCCGAACGGCGGCCGGCCGAGCAACGGGTAGTGCCCGGCCCGGACCCCGGCGTCCACCGGGTTGAGCGCGCTGGCGTGCACCCGGACGAGCACCTCGCCCGGGAGCGGCGTCGGCCGGTCGGCCTCGACGAGTTCGAGAACCTCGGGACCGCCGAACGAGTGCTGGACGACCGTGCGCATGATGACTCCCCTGGGTCTGCCGAGTTGATCCGCTCAACTCGATGGACTCCACGTTAGGGAGGGCGAGTGAGACGCAGAATGGCCTGCTGTCTCACATCCATGTCCATTCGTCTCGATGGCAAGGGCATCAGAAGTTCTGGTGGCCGACGGTGTGGTGCTGGGTGTCGTACTCGTCGAGGCCGTGCATGTGGGAGGCGGCGGGGACGGGGATGGCGTAGGCGGTGAAGGCGGTGCCGGGGATGGTGGCGGTGGTGGCGGTGGTGGGTGCGGCGTTGCTGAAGGTCATGGTGGCGCCCGCGACGCCGGCGACGGGCTGGGCGATGAAGATGCCGGCGCCGTTGGGGAAGGTCTTCTCGCCGTACATGCCGCTGGGGGCGGTGTCGGTGGGGCCCTTCACGCCGGCGCAGTCGCCGTACGGGCTGTTGGTCCGGCCGTTGAAGCTGGTCCGCAGGCAGACCAGCTGGCCGGCGTTCCCCGTGCCGGGCAGGTAGTCGGTGGGGACGGTGGGGTAGTAGGTCAGGGTCACCGACCAGGCGGCGCCGTCCAGTTCACCGCTGCCGACGATCGTCGAGAGCTGGCCCGCGACGGGGGACGACGGCGCGGCGGCGAACTGGGCCTTCGGCGGTCCGGACGGATCACGTGGGTCCGCGGTGAGCGTGAGGACGCTGGCCAGGAGTCCGGCCAGGGTGCCGGTCAGGGCGCAGGCCGCGACGCCGGTCAGCGCCCAGCGGCGGCGGGTGCGCCGGGCCCGGCCCGAGCGCAGGATCTCGGTGACCGGCGCGGGTGACGGGGTGACCCGTCCGGCCGAACGGGCGAGGGCGTCCTGGAGTTGATCGGTCATGGGGTCGCTCCCAACAGGTCGGCGGCGTGGTCGAGCAGGGTGGGGTCCAGGCGCAGCCTGGCCAGTGCGCGGGAGGCCTGGCTCTTCACCGTGCCGACGCTGCACCCGAGTTCGTCGGCCACCTGCTCCAGGCTCAGGTCCTCCCAGTAGCGCAGCACCACCACGGCCCGCTGGCGTTCGGGCAGCCCGGCGAGGGCCGCGACCAGCAGGTCGCGGTCCTCACCGGTGTGGGTGGCCGCGGGTGCCGGGGTGTCCGGCAGGAAGGGCGTCAGCAGGTGGCTGACCCTTCGCCGCCGGTGCCGGCTGCGGTTGTTGTTCACCAGTGCGCGCCGCAGATAGCTCGTGGTGGTGTCCGGGTCGATCCGCCGCCAGTGCGGATACGCCTTCGCCAGGGTGGTCTGCACCAGGTCCTCGGCCTCGTGGAAGTCACCGGTGAGCAGGTAGGCGGTCTGCACCAGTGCTCCCCATCTGGCCACCACGAACTCGCTGAAGCCGGCGTCCTCGCCTGCTCGGTCTGTGCGGCTGCGCACGGGAATGGGCGTCCTTCGGGTTGCGGGTCGGGGAGAGGGTCAGAAGTTCTGGTGGCCGACGGTGTGGTGCTGGGTGTCGTACTCGTCGAGGCCGTGCATGTGGGAGGCGGCGGGGACGGGGATGGCGTAGGCGGTGAAGGCGGTGCCGGGGATGGTGGCGGTGGTGGCGGTGGTGGGTGCGGCGTTGCTGAAGGTCATGGTGGCGCCGGCGACGTCGGCGGCGGGCTGGGCGATGAAGATGCTGGCGCCGCCCGGGAGCATGTGCTGGCCGTACATGCCGCTGGGGGAGGTGTCGGTGAGGCCCTTGACGCCGGCGCAGTCGCCATAACGGCTGGTGGGCTGGTTGTTGAGGCTGGTGCGCAGGCAGACCAGGCTGCCCGTGGACTTCTCGCCGGGCGCGAAGTCCGCAGGGGTGGTCGGGTAGTAGGTCAGGGTGACCGACCAGGGGGAGCCGTCCAGTACGCCGCTGCCCACGGTCTGCGACTGCGGGCTGCCGGTCGGCGCGGTGGTGGGGACGGTGGTGGGGACGGGGACGGCGGTGCTGGTGGGCGACGCCTTCGCTGCGGCCTTCGCCGCGGCGAGCTGGTCGGCGACGGCCGCGGGGACACCGGGGGTGGAGTCGGCGCTCGCGGACGGGCTCAGGGCGAGGCCGGCCAGCGCGACGGCGGCCGCGGCGATCGCGATGAGCGTCTTGGTCCGGGGCTGGGTCATGGTTCTCCTAGATCGCGCAGGGGGTGAACGGAAGGAGTGGCGCCTCTCCACCCGTAAGTACTCCCGCTGCGCCGAACGGGTTGCATGCGTCGATCACCGGGGCGGAACGGTACAGCGCCGCCGGTCCGGGACATGCCTGCGGGCCCCGGCCGCTTCGGCGGCGGGGGCCCGCAGGTGGTACGGCGTCAGGGCGTCAGGCGTCTGCCTCGGCGGCGACGTCCGCCGTCAGGAGGACCAGGACCTGGTCGGCCGAGACGATGTCGTGCAGCGCGCAGTTCACCTCGTCCACGACGCCGGCGAACGGCGCGAGGATGCGGTTCTCCATCTTCATCGCCTCGACGACGACGAGCACGGCGCCCTTCTCCACCCGGTCGCCGACCGCGCAGGACAGGCCGACCACCGTGCCGGGCATGGCCGACTTCACCACGTTGTCGACGCTGTCGCCGTCGCCCTGCTCGAAGGTCCGGGTGGCCAGCGTCACCCGGTGGCCGGCCAGGACGAGTTCGTAGCCGCCCGGGGTGCGCAGGCCGGTCCAGGCGACGTCCCCGACCGTGCCGTGGAACAGCGGGCCGCGCCGGGCCACCGAGACGCCGAACGGCCGGCCGTCCACCAGGACGTCCACCCGGTTGCCGCGCACGCCGGTCAGCCAGGCCTCCCGGGGGCCGGCGGCGTCGCGGACCGGGACCCGGCCGAACGGCGCGCGGGGGTCCAGGTCCTGACGGTCGAGCGCGCCGACCGTGCCGCTCCACGGGGAGGCGTCGGCGTCGCCGGTGGGCGGGATCTCCATCGCGGCCGCGCAGGCCGTGGCCTGGGCGGACCGGTCGGGGCGGGTGGCTCGCTCGACGAGGCCGTCCACCAGGTGGGTGTCCAGCCGTCCGGCGACGACGCGCGGCTCCTGGAGCAGGTCGGCCAGGAAGCCGAGGTTGGTGGTCAGTCCGAGGACGGACGTGCCGTCGATCGCGTCGACCAGGCGGCGCAGGGCGGTCGGCCGGTCCGGTCCCCGCGCGATCAGCTTGGCGATCATCGGGTCGTAGAAGGCGGTGACCAGGTCGGGCTGGTCGAAGGCGGCCTCCACCCGGATGGTGTCGGGCCACTCGACGTGCTGCGCCCGGCCCGGCGCGGGGCGGAACCCCTCCTCCGGGTCCTCGGCGTAGACCCGGCACTCCACCGCGTGCCCGCTGACGGTGATCTCGTGCTGCGCCCGCGGCAGCGGCTGCCCGGCGGCGACCAGCAGCTGCCACTCCACCAGGTCCACCCCGGTGATCTCCTCGGTGACCGGGTGCTCCACCTGGAGACGGGTGTTGGCCTCCAGGAAGTAGAACCGCTCGTCGGCGTCCAGGATGAACTCGAAGGTGCCCGCGTTGACGTACCCGAGCGAGCCGGCACCCCGGACCGCCGCGTCGAGCAGCGCCTCGCGTACCTCGACGGGCAGGTTGGCGGCCGGGGCCTCCTCGACGACCTTCTGGTGCCGGCGCTGCAGCGAGCACTCACGCTCGTAGAGGTGCACCACGTTGCCGTGCGTGTCGCCGAAGACCTGGACCTCGATGTGCCGCGGGCGCGGGACGTAGCGCTCGGCCAGCAGCCGTCCGTCGCCGAAGCTGCTGCGTCCCAACCGGACGGCCGCGGCGACGGCTTCGGGCAGCTCCGCCTCGGACTGCACCACCCGCATGCCCTTGCCACCGCCGCCGGCGACCGGCTTGAGGATCACCGGGTAGCCGATCCTCCCGGCGTCGAGGGCGAGTCGCGCGGCCGATTCGGTGGCGTCCGGGGAGCCGGGCAGGACCGGCACGCCCGCCTCGGCCATCAGGGCGCGGGCGGTCGCTTTGTCGCCCATGGCCGTGATCATCGCGGCGTCCGGTCCGACGTACACCAGGCCGGCGTCGGCCACCGCGGTGGCGAACTGCGGGCTCTCGGAGAGGAATCCGTAGCCGGGGTGGACGGAGTCGCAGCCGGTCCGCAGGGCCGCGTCGACCAGCGCCGCGATGTTGAGGTAGCTGTCCGCGGCGGGCCCGGCCCCGATCCGGACGCACTCGACTGCGCCCTCCAGGTGGGCCGCCGAGCGGTCGGCGTCGGAGAAGACGGCGACGTACTCGACGTCCAGCCGTCGGCAGGTGCGGGCGATCCGCCGGGCGATCTCGCCACGATTGGCGATCAGGACACGCTTGAGCATTTCCATCACATCCTGAACACGCCGAAGCGCGTTTCACGTTCGGGGGCGTCGGCGGCCATCGCGAGGGAAAGGGTCAGCCACTCGCGGGTCTCGGTCGGGTCCACCACGGCGTCCACCCACATCCGGGCCGCGTAGTACAGCGGGTGCGACTGCCGCTCGTAGGTGTCGATGATCGGGCGCTTGATCGACTCCTCCTCCTCGGCGGAGAGGACCTCGCCCTGCTTGGCCAGCTGGTCGCTGCGGATCAGGGCCATCACCGTCGCGGTCTGTTCGCCGCCGACGGCGGTCGACTTGGCGCTCGGCCACATCGCCATCAGCCGCGGTCCCATCGACCGGCCGCACATGGCGAAGTTCCCGGCGCCGAAGCTGCCGCCGATCACCAGGCTGAACTTGGGGACCTGGGCGCAGGAGACCGCGTTGACCAGCTTGGCGCCGTGCTTGGCGATGCCGGCGGCCTCGTACTCGGCGCCGACCATGAAGCCGTTGATGTTGTGCAGGAACAGCAGCGGGATGTTGCGCTGGGCGCAGATCTCGATGAAGTTGGCGGCCTTCTGGGCGCTTTCGGGGAACAGCACGCCGTCGTTGATCAGCACGCCCACCGGGTAGCCGCCGATGTGCCCGGTGCCGCAGACGATGGTCGGGCCGTACCGGCTGCGGTACTCGGCGAACTCGCTGCCGTCGAGCAGCCGGGCCAGCACCTCGCGGGCGGGGATGTGCTCGCGCAGGCCGGCGCTGATGATGCCGGGGAGTTCGGCGGGGTCGTACAGCGGCGGGCGCGGGGTCTGCGGCGGGCGCGACACCGGGCCGGGACCGTTGCGCAGGGCGATCTCCCGCACCAGCGCCAGGGCGTGTTCGTCGTTCTCGGCGAGGTGGTCGGCGACGCCGGTGACCCGGGTGTGCAGGTCGGCGCCGCCCAGCGTCTCGGCGTCCACCACCTCGCCGGTGGCGGCGCGGACCAGCTGCGGTCCACCGAGGAAGATCGTGCCGTTGCCCCGTACGATCACCGCCTCGTCGCACATCGCCGGGATGTAGGCGCCGCCGGCCGTGCACGACCCCATGACGGCCGCGATCTGCGGCAGTCCGAGGGCCGACATCTCGGCGATGTTCCGGAACATCCGCCCGAGGTGGTACTCGTCGGGGAAGAGGTCCTCCTGCAGCGGCAGGTAGATGCCGCCGGAGTCGACCAGGTAGATGCAGGGCAGGCCGTTCTCGCGTGCGACCTTCTGCGCCCGCAGGTGCTTCTGCACGGTGAGCGGGAAGTACGTCCCGCCCTTCACCGTCGCGTCGTTGGCGAAGACCATGGTCGGCCGCCCGCCCACCACGCCGATCCCGGTGATCAGCGCGGCCGACGGCACCGGTTCGTCGTAGACGTCGTGGGCGACCAGCTGGCCGAGTTCCAGGAACGGGGTGCCGGGGTCCAGCAGCCCGAACACGCGCTGGCGGGCGGTGAGTTTGCCGCGTTCGGCATGGCGTCGGTGGGCCTTCGCGTCGCCGCCGGCGACGGCGGCGGCCCGGGCGTCCGCGATGATCCGGCGCTTCTCTTCGAAGGCTTCGACGTTGCGGCGGAAGATTTCTGACGAGGTGTCGATACGTGAGCGGAGTTGCGTCATCGGAGCCTCTGCTGTTAACAGGCTTGTGGTGGTGGAGAGTTGTGCCGGTGCGTCCGGCCGGGTCAGGAGCCGGCGGCCGCCGGGCGGGCGCCGGAGGCGCTGCGCAGGACCAGCAGGAAGGCCAGTGCGCTGAGCACGGTGGCGACCGACGCCCAGGCGAGGTCGGCGTGCAGCAGCACCGCCAGGGTGGAGGCGACGCCGGCGATCGACTGGGCCAGGAACCCGCACAGGGCCACCGCGTACGCCCCGTGCTCCTTCACCCGGCCCACCGCGACCGCCATGCTGCTGGGGAAGAGAGCCGCCTGACCGAAGGTGGTGGCGCAGTAGAGCAGCACGAACAGTGCGAGCGCGGCGCCCAGCGGCAGCCCGGGCACCAGCCACAGGACGGTCATCAGCAGGCCGGAGGCGGTCATCACGAGCGCCCCGGTGCGCATCAGCCAGGCCGAACCGGCGCTGGCCGCAAGCCGGTTCACCATCATCGCGCCGGCGAAGTAGGCCAGCCCGAAGAGCAGCCCGAAGTTGCCGTACGCCTCGACGCTCATGCCGAAGTGCTGCTGGATCACGAACGGCGCGACCTCCTGCAGCAGCACGATGGTGGCGAAGCCGAGGCCGCCGGCCACCGTGGGCAGCAGGAACGCCCGGATGGTCAGGATCCGGAGGTAGATGCCGACCATGCCGCCCTGCCCGTCGCGTCCGCGTCCGGGGTCGAGCGGCAGCGTCGTCGTCCCGAGCGCGCCGAGCGTCCCGACCACGGCCAGCAGGACGAAGCCGGCCTGCCAGTGCGCGTAGCGGCCGATCAGGCCGCCCAGGAACTGGCCGCCGCCCAGCGCGGTGACGAACGCGATCGAGAGCACCGACAGCCGGCGGGCGAGCGCGTCGCCGCTGCCGAGGTCGCGGACGAAGATCCGCGCGATGATGGCCGCGCCGCCCGCGCCGATGCCCTGCACCGAGCGCAGCACCAGCAGGCCCGCGGGCGAGGTGTTGACCGCCAGCAGCGCGCTGGAGAGGACGAACAGCGCCAGCGCGGCCAGTACCGAGGCACGGCGGCCGTAGCGGTCCGCCGCGCGCCCCCAGAGCACCACGGGAGCGGCCGCGCCGATCACGAAGAGCGACACCGAGAGGGTGGCGACCCCGCGCGAGACGCCCAGGTCGTGTTCGACGGCGGGCAGCGACGGCAGGTAGATGGTGGTGGCCATCTGCGCCATGAACACCATCAGGCAGGCCACCGCCATGGTGCGCCGCTCCGGCCGCACGGTGGTGTCCGGCGCCGCCGGGGCGGGAGTCACGGTTCGCTCAGACATGCCGGTCCCGCAACTCGTGCAGCAGGGCGGCGAACTCGGTGATCTCCGCGCTGCTCATGTTGGCGCGCAGCATCAGGCGCAGGCCCGCCTTGCCCCGGGCGATCACCGGGAAGAAGATCGGGGAGGCGTAGTACCCGTGCTTGAGCAGGCCCTCGGCCAGCCGGACGGTGGCGTCCTCGGAGCCGATGTCGACGAAGCGGATCGGCAGCCAGTCGCCGCTCAGCGCGGTGGGGACCAGGCGGTCGAAGAGGTCGACGTTCTCCCGCAGCCTGGTCTGCAACTCCTTGAGCTCGCCGGAGCGGTGGATCTCGGCCGAGGCCAGGACCGCGCCGAGGCCGGCCGTGTTGATCCGCTGCGACCACATCAGCGGGCCACCGTTGCGCAGCGCGGTGTCGCGCCGCTGCTGGGAGCCCTTGCGGCCCAGGAAGATCGCGCCGCCGGACGCGCCGAACCCCTTGTTGAGCGAAGTGATGATCAGCGTACGGTCGTTGATCCCACCGGCCTTCGCCATCTCCTCCAGGACCACGCCGCGCCCGTGCTCGCCGACGGTGGAGATTCCGTGCGCCTCGTCGAAGAACAGGAAGAGGCCGTACTTCTCCTGCAGCCGCAGGAGTTCGGCGACCGGGGCCTGTCCGCCGGTGCTGTAGACGCCGTCGGCCACATAGGCGACCTGGGGGTGCGTGCGGCACAACTCCTCCAGGGCGTCGAGGTCGTTGTGCGCGATGGTGGTGACCGGGGCCTCGTCGGCGACGTTGGGCTTCATCGCGTTGAGGCAGAAGTGCGCGTTCTTGTCGAAGACCATCAACGGCGGCTGGTCGTCGGTGAAGAGGCCGGAGGCGATCAGCGGCAGACTCGCCCAGGCCGCCGCCGCGCAGGAGGCGACGGTGACGGCTTCCACGTCGAACAGCTCGGAGAGCGCGTCCTCGGCGTCCTTCAGCACGCCGAAGCGGATCCGCATCCGGGAGGTCGAGGTGTTCAACGACCCCTCGGCGAGCACGGCGTCGGCGGCGGCCCGGACGATCTTCGGGTGGGTGTCGAGACCGAGGTAGGAGTAGGAGGACATGTTCACGAACTCGTGGCCGTCGGCCAGCGATCGGTGGCGTCCGTCGCCGAGTCCGGCCGCGATGATGTCGAACATCCCGGCCTTGGTGGTGACCTCCCAGAAGTCGTGGCTGATCCGGGCCGACTTCTTGATGTTCATGTAGGAATGCACGCCGAAGCTCCTGCGGGTGAGGGTGGTGGGGAGAGCTGGACCGGGGCGGCTACCTGTGGTTGGCCGTCCGGCTGCGGGTGGCCGGCTACGCGTACTCGTAGAAGCCGCGGCCGGACTTGCGGCCCAGGAGGCCGGATTCGACCATCCGGGAGAGCAGCGGCGGCGGGGTGTACAGCGGCTCCTTGAACTCGCCGTACAGCGCGTCGGCCGCGGCGGCGACCACGTCGAGCCCGATCAGGTCGCACAGCCGCAGCGGTCCCATCGGGTGTCCGCAGCCCAGTTCCATGCCCTGGTCGACGAGTTCGGCCGAGGAGAAGCCCGACTCCACCATCCTGACGGCGGCCAGCAGGTACGGGACCAGCAGCGCGTTCACGGTGAAGCCGCTGCGGTCCCGGGTGGGCAGCGGCTGCCTGCCCAGCGTGTCGGCGACGAACGACTCGACGCGGCGGTTGACGCCCTCGTCGGTCAGCAGCGTCGGAACCAGCTCCACCAGCGGCATCGAGACGACCGGGTTGAAGAAGTGGATCCCGATCACTCGCTGCGGGCGGGTGGTGGCGCGGGCCAGCCGGGTGATGGTGATGGCCGACGTGGTCGAGGCCAGGATCGCGTCCGGCTCGACGACCTTGTCCAGGGTGGCGAACAGGTCGAGCTTGATCGACTCGTCCTCCGGGACGGCCTCGATCACGAGCTGCCGGTCGCCGAGGTCGGCCAGGTCGGTGGTGAGCGAGATCCGGGCCAGCGCGGCGTCCCGCTCGTCCTCGGTGATCTTCTGCTTGGCGACCCGGCGGTTCAGCGAGGCGGCGATCCGCTGCGGCGCGGAGGTCAGCGAGGACTCCCGGGACACCGCCAGCCGGACGTCCAGCCCGCGCAGCGCGCACAGCTCGACGATGCCGGCGCCCATCGCGCCGGAGCCGACCACGCCGACGCGCTCGACGCGCTCGATGCGCCGAGCGGGCCCGTGCATTTCGGATCCGGTGGCGTCGGCCGGGAAATCATTAGTGTTCCCGATTGTCTTCGGTGGATTCGTGAATGCGTACAACGTGCGCTCTCCGGAGTCTCTCGCCACAGGACGGCAGACGGCGTCCTGGCAGGGCGAAAGACTTCCAACGCGTTGTCTCGGCTGTCAACCGGCAATTATTTGCCGACCCCGGAATCCAGGTGGAATCCGGCGATCGGGCGGACCGGAAAATATTTGCCGGTCGGCGGGTATTGAACCCGGGGCGCGTCGGCGTGTATTCAATAGGGAGCAGGGCAACCGGCCGGGCCGGAGCGCTGACTCAGGTGCCGGCTCAGGTGATGACGACGAAGCGCAGGTTCTGTCGGCCGGCCGGAATCAGGACCTGGGTGACCACATCGACGACATCGGGGGAGACGTGCGGCAGGCGCAGGCGGAAACTGTGACCGTCGCGGTTGGCGACGACGCAGAGCCGTTCCGCCCAGAGCTCCCGGCAGAGCGGGTCCCGCAGCACGTCCTGGAGCAGGGTGACCAGCCCGGCGTCGTTCGGGTGCTGGGCCAGCGCGAAGCGGATCATCGCCAGGTACATCCGCGCGTGCCGGGGCCAGTCGACCAGCTGCTCGCGGGCCTCGGGCAGGGTCAGGCCCCAGCGGATCAGGTTGGCGTCCGGGGTGAGGACCCACGGGAACCACTCGGCCATCGCCCGGTTGTGGCCCACGATGTCCCAGGAGCTGTTGGTCAGGTAGGCCGGCCTGGGCATCTGCCGGTCGAGGAGCTCCCGCAGCGGGCCGAGGCCGCAGGCGTCGTCGGGCTTCGACAGGGCGGCGTACGGGGTCCCGCCCAGGGCGTAGAGGTAGAGCGTCGCGCGTTCGTCCGCGTCGAGCAGCAGGGAGTCCCCGAGGAGGGCCAGCACCCGTGGGTCCAGGCGCGCGGTCGCGCCGCGCTCCAGGTCGCGGTACCACCGCTCGCTCATGCCGACCCGGTTGGCCAGCTCCACCTGCGGGAGGGGCTTGCCGAGTCCGAGCCGCTCGCCGGCGCGGGTGCGCCAGCTGCGCAGCAGGCCGGCGAGTCCGGGCAGCGGAGGGAGTCCGGGCAGATCGGGGAGCCCGGGGAGTTCTCCGGTGGCGGACGAGTCGGCCGTCGACGGGTCGTGACTGAGGCCGACAATGATTTCCTCGTGCGCCATCGACACGTTTCTCCGGTCTATTACGGGACAGGTCGACCGCGACTGTGTGGTGTGTGCCACATTCGTACAGCCTGATTCGGAGCCGCCCGGAGATCGGTCACCCCCCGGCATTCCCCTATTCCGATGTTACCCCGATCGTCCGAGGGCGACCGGGGTGGGTCCGGCTTGTCCGTAAGCGCCTGACAGGGCCCGGGCCCGTGCAGGCCCTACCGGCCTTCGTAGGCCTTCTGGAGTGCGGCGATGTCGAACTTGGTCATCGACATCATCGCCTCGGTGGCCCGCTTCGCCTTCTCCGGGTCAGCGTCACTGATCATGTCGATGAGCACGGTGGGGACGACCTGCCAGCACAGCCCGTACTTGTCCTTCAGCCAGCCGCAGGCCACCTCACTGCCGCCCGCGGTGAGCCGGCTCCAGTAGTAGTCCACCTCGCCCTGGTCGGCGCACGGGATCTGGAACGAGACGGACTCGTTGAAGGTGAACTGCGACCCGCCGTTCAGCCCGACGAACTTCTGGCCGTTGAGCTCGAACTCGACGGTCAGCACGCTGCCGGCGGGGCCGGGGCCGGCCTCGGTGGTTCGCACGGTCCGGCCGAGCCGGGAGTCCTTGAAAATCGAGGTGTAGTGGTTCGCGGCCTCCTCGGCCTGTCCGTCGAACCACAGGCAGGTGGTGAATCCCTTGTCGGTCATCGGTGCCTCCGTGTCGGTGAGTTGCTCACTCGTACCGACCGCCTGCGCGGCGCAAACGCCCGGACGGCCGACCGGACGGCGATCCGCCCGTTCGGCGCAGGTCGGCGTCTGGTCGGCGTCCGGTCGGCGTGGGGCGGGCCATGGGCGGCGCGGCGGGGCTCAGCTCAGCTGGAGGCGGTCGGTCAGCCCGGCCGCGGTGAAGGCGTCCAGCAGCTCGGTGCGGCCCTCGCTGAAGTGGGCCCAGCTGTCGAAGTGGGCGGGGACGACCTTGCGCGCGCCGAGGATCACGGCGGCCTCGGCGGCCTGGGCGCTGTCGAGGGTGAGCAGTGCGCCGTCGAAGAGCTTGGTGCGGGCCGCTCCGGCGAAGAGGACGGCGGTGTCCACCGGGCCGAACCGCTCGGCGACCTGCTCGACGAGGGCGAGTGAGGCGTTGTCGCCGCTGACGTAGACGGTGGGCAGGTCGGGGGCGGTCAGCACGAAGCCGACCACCTCGCCGCTGATCGGTTCGCAGCCCTCCGGTCCGTGCAGGGCGGGGGCGGCCGTCACGGTGAGCACGCCGCCGTCGGGACGGCCCAGCTCGACCGACTCCCAGGGCGCGAGGCCGCGGGCGGTGCCGCCGAGGCGGTCCGCGCCGCCGCGCGTGGTGAGGACGAGGGGGACGGTCGCCAGCAGGGCGCGGCCGGAGTGGTCGAGGTTGTCCGCGTGCTCGTCGTGCGAGAGCAGCACCGCGTCGATCGGGCCGAGCTCGGCGGGGTCGACGGTGGAGGGCGCGGTCTTGGTGAGGACGCTGCCGCCGGCGCGCCGGTACTCGCCGGGGGCGTCGAAGGCGGGGTCGGTGAGGAGCCTGAGGCCGCCGACCTCGATGAGGGTGGTCGGTCCGCCGAAGACGCGGACGGTGATCTGCTCGTTGGTCGCGGTCGCGCTGGTACCGGTCATGAGAACACCTCACGGTTAAGTCGGCTGTTTGCCGTGAGGGAAAGCTATCCAACTCTCACGGCAAACCGCAAGGTCTAACATGAGAGCCATGAAGGAGACCGTGCCCGTGACCGACGCACCCGCTCACCTCGCTCCGCCGCCCGCGCCGGGGGCCGAGCGCCACCCCGCGCTCGACTTCGCCAACAGCGCCCTCGTGCTGCCCAGTGGTGGCCTCGACCTGCTGGGCTCGCCGGATTCGGCGGCGCAGTGGCTGGTCGAGCGGGGTCTCGCGCCGGCCGACGCCCGCCTGCAGGAGGTGTGCGCGGGGCGGCTGCGCGACTTCCGTCAGCAGGTGAGAGCACTGCTCGTGTCGCGGATCACTGCTCTCCCGGCGCCACCCGAGGCCCTGACCGCCGTCAACGAGGCGCTGACCAGCGTCCCTTCGGCTCCCCTGCTGCGCTGGGACGAGGCCCAGGGCCTGCACCGCGCCCAGCCGCACCCCACCGACCGCCTCGTCGACCACGCCCTCGCGGTCCTCGCCGCCGATGCCGCCGACCTGCTCACCGGCCCCGACGCCGAACGCCTCGCCACCTGCGGCTCCGCCCCCTGCACCCGCCACCTGCTGCGCACCCACGCCGCTCGCCACTGGTGCTCGGTCCGCTGCGGCGACCGCGCCCGCGCGGCCCGCGCCTACGCCCGCCGCACCGCCCAGCCGAAGACCGCCTGAGCGGCGGACGTCGGGTGTCGGACGTCGGACGTCGGGTGTCGGGCGTCAGGAGCAGGCGTCGCCCGGGGAGACCAGGCCGGTCTCATAGGCGAGGACGACCGCCTGGGCGCGGTCGCGCAGGGTGAGTTTGGCGAAGATGCGGGCGACGTGGGTCTTCACGGTGGCTTCGCTGAGGGTTAGCCGGCGCGCCAGTTCGGTGTTGGAGAGGCCGCGGCCGAGGAGGGTCAGGACTTCGAGCTCCCGGGGTGTGAGGGAGGTGAGGTCGCGGTGCACGGCGGGGGCGGGGGCGGGCGGGGTGCTGCTCGGCCGCTGGTCGCCGGCGGCGCTGTGCTGTCGGTCGCCAGAGGCGCTGCGTTGTTGGTCGCCAGAGGCGCTGCGTTGTTGGTCGCCAGAGGCGAACTTCTCCACGAGGCGGCGGGTGATCGAGGGGGCGAGGAGGGCGTCACCGGTGGCGACCAGACGGACGGCGGAGGCGAGATGCGCGGCGGTGACGTCCTTGAGCAGGAAGCCGCTCGCGCCCAGGGCCAGGGCGGCGTAGACGTAGTGGTCGAGGTCGAAGGTGGTCAGCATGATCACCCGGCAGGCGGGCGTCTGCCGCAGGATCTGCCGGGCGGCCTCCAGGCCGTCCATGGTCGGCATGCGGATGTCCATCAGCACGACGTCCGGCAGGAGCCGGGTCGCCGCCGCCACCGCCTCGACGCCGTCGGCGGCCTCGCCGACCACCTCGATGCCGCGCGCGGTCAGGATCATGCGGAAGCCGGTGCGGATCAGGGCCTGGTCGTCGGCGATCAGCACGCGGGGTGCGGGCTCGCTGCTCGGCGGGGTGCTCACGGGCGGTCCAGCGGGATGCGGGCGCGGACCCGGTAGCCGCCGCCGAGTCGCCGTCGAGCGTCGAGGTCGCCGCCGTAGACGGCGACCCGCTCCCGCAGGCCCAGCAGTCCGCGGCCGGTGCCGTTCTTCCGGCCGGGGGCGGACTCCCACGCACCGGAGCCGGTGCCGGTGCCGGTGCCGCTGGCGGTGCCCGAGCCGGTGCCGGAGAGCACGCTGGGCCCGCTGTTCAGCACCTCCACCCGCAGGTAGCTGTCGGCATAGCGCACCGTCACCTCGGCCTTCCCCCCGTCACCGTGCTTGAGCGCATTGGTCAGTGCCTCCTGAATGATCCGGTACGCGGTCAGGTCGATCCCCGCCGGGAGCGCGCGCGGCTCCCCGGAGATCCGCACCTCGACGGGCAGTCCGGCGAAGGCGATGCGGTCGATCAGCGGGCTGAGCCGGCTCAGCCCGGGTTGCGGCGTCAGGCTCGCGCCGCCCGAGCCGCCCGGCTCGTCCAAGCCGTGCCCGCCGTGCCCGCCCTGCCCGCCGTACGGCCCGTCCGCGCCGTCGGCCGACGGCGCGAGCAGGCCGAGCAGGTGCCGCAGCTCGGTCATCGCGTCCCGCCCGGCCGTCTCGACGGCCAGCAGCGCCGCCGCCGCCTCCTCGGGCATGCTGGACAGCACCTCGCGGGCAGCCCCGGTCTGCACCACCATCAGGCTGACGTTGTGCCCGACGATGTCGTGCAACTCCTGGGCGATCCGCGCCCGTTCACCGTCGACGGCGGTGCGGGCCGCGCTCTCGCGCTCCCGTTCGAGGAGCCAGGCCCGCTCTTCCAGGGCTCGGCGGTGCAGGCGTCGGGCCCGGACGAGGGCCGTGCCCAGCCATCCGCACCCCGCACCCGCCCCACAGGCCGCCGTCGCCAGCGCCACGATCAGTACGTCCGACTCGGTTCCCCACACATGATCACCTTCGCACTCCGGCACGGGTCTTGGCATCATCCGCAGGTCCAACGCGCAGCGCCCGAAGCGGCCCGGCATACATCTCCGGGATGACGAGGCGGCGCGGATACACCGGTGGAGTGATCCGCAGGTCGCGCCGCCACCCGTAGGTTCCTGCCATGACTACGGGAGACAGCAGCAACGCAGGCGGTACCGAGGCGGGCCAGGTCGTCGTCCACCTGGACGGCGTACGCAAGGAGTACGGCGAATCGACGGCCCTGGACGGGGTTTCGTTGGACATCCGGGCGGGGGAGGCGGTCGCGGTGATGGGGCCGTCGGGCTGCGGCAAGTCGACGCTGCTCAACATGGTCGCGGGCCTGGACCGGCCGACGTCCGGCCGGGTGGTGGTGAACGGCGAGGATCTGGCCTCGATGAGCGAGACCGGGCTGGCGCTGTTCCGGCGGCGGCGGATCGGCATGATCTTCCAGTTCTTCAACCTCCTCGACGACCTGCCGGCGCTGGACAACGTCGCGCTGGCCGCGCAGTTGACCGGTGTGTCGGTGGCGCAGGCGCGTCGGCGGGCGCTGGAGCTCCTGGACGAGCTCGGCATAGCCGATCGCCGCAACGTCTATCCGGCGGCGCTCAGCGGCGGAGAGCGTCAACGGGTCTCCGTGGCACGCGCCTTGATGAACCGCCCGGCCCTGCTGCTGGCGGACGAGCCGACCGGTGCGCTGGACAGTCACGCCGGGGAGCAGGTGATGGACCTGCTGATCGACCTCAACCAGATCGGTCAGACCCTGCTGATCGTGACGCACGACCAGCGCCTGGCCACCCGCTGCGCCAGCCGGCTGGTCGAGGTAGCCGACGGCCGCGTGGTGCGCCAGCGCAGCCTGGAGCGGACGGCATGAGCGCGGTGTGGCAGGTTTCCCGGGCGGCCGTGCGGCGCCGCCGACTTCAGACCTTCGTCATCGCGCTGGTGGTGCTCACCTCCACGGTCGCCCTGGTGGTCGCCCTCGGGCTGCTCGACGCCGCCTCGGCCCCGTTCGACCGCACCTTCGACCAGCAGCGCGGCGCCCAGCTGACCGCGACCTTCGACCCGGCCAAGGTCACCGACGCGCAGCTCGCGCAGGCCGCCGCCCGGCCCGGTGTGGCGGCCGTCGCCGGACCGTTCGCGCAGGCCGTGCTCACCGCCCCGAGCAACACGGCCGTCCAGGCGCCCGGCGTGGACGCGCCGCCGCCCGGACCGATCACGGTCGTCGGCCGGGCCGACCCGGCCGGCCCGGTGGACCGCGTCGACCTCTGGGAGGGCCGCTGGGTCGAGCGTCCCGGCGAGATCGTCCTGATGCGGCCGCCGGGCGAGCACTACGGGCCGAACGAGGCGGTCGGCAGCCGGCTGCTGCTGCCCGGTGCCCCGTCGCTCACCGTCGTCGGCTTCGCGTCCACGCTGAGCCAGAGCGCCGGTGCCTGGGTCTCCCCGGACCAGATGCCCGCCCTGCACCCGACGGCCAGCCAGGTGCTCTACCGCTTCACCGGCAGCGGCACGGCCGATCAGGTCCGGGCCGGCCTGGCGACGGTCACGGCCGGGCTGCCGCAGGGCGCGCTGCTCGGCTCGCTGTCGTACCTCACGGTCAAGCAGGACATGACCGCCACGGCCAACGCGTACGTGCCGTTCCTGCTGGCGTTCGGCGTCCTGGGCCTGGTGGTGGCGGTGCTGATCGTCGCCAACGTGGTCAGCGGCGCCGTCGTCTCGGGATACCGGCACATCGGGGTGCTCAAGTCCCTGGGGTTCACCCCGAACCAGGTCGTCGCGGTCTACCTGGTGATGGTCCTGGCACCGGGCGTCGTCGGCGCCGTGCTCGGCACGGTCCTCGGCGACCTGGCGGCGCAGCCCCTGCTGCACACGGTGTTCTCGGGGTTCGACTACGGGTACTTCACCGCGACCCTCAGCCCCTGGGTCGACGTGCTGACCCTGCTGGGCATGCCCGCCGTCATCGTGCTGGCCGCGCTCGTCCCCGCGCTGCGCGCGCACCGGCTCTCGGCCGCCCGGGCGATCAGCGCGGGCAGCGCCCCGCGCGCCGGGCGGGGGCTGCGCGTCCAGCGCTGGTTCGGCGGCACCCGGCTGCCGCGGGCCGTCAGCCTGGGCCTGGGCCTGCCGTTCGCCCGTCCGGGCCGGTCGGCGTTGACGCTGACGACGCTCGTCCTCGGGGTGACCACGGTGACCCTCGCGAGCGGGCTGTCCTCCTCGGTGGCCGCGTACATCGAGGCGGGGAACGACCATGTCCAGTCCGTGAGTTACGTGGGTGACGCGGAGATCGGCGAGCGTGCGCCGACGCTGGCCGACGCCGCGATCGAGGCGAAGCTGCGCTCCCTGCCCGGGACGGCGCAGGTGACCGCCATGGCGCCGGTCGAGCTGCACATGGTGGGCAGCTCCCAGATCGTGCGGGGCTGGTTCATGCGCGGGGACTCGGCGGGCATGAGTACGGCGATGCTCAAGGGGCGCTGGGCGAGCGGCCCGGGCGAGGTCGTCGTCGCGTCGTCGTTCACCGCCAAGCACGGACTGACCGTCGGCGACCACCTCACCCTTCAACTGGCCGGCCGCGAGCAGGGCGTGACCATCGTCGGCGAGACCGTGACCGGTGACGCGGACCAGGTGGAGGCGCCCTGGGAGACGCTGACCGCGCTTGTGCCCGACCCGGGGACCACCCGGTACGTCAACCAGTACTGGGTCCGGCTCGCCCCCGGTACGAACGTCGACGCCTATGACGCCGCGCTCGCGGCGGCCGTCCCCGGCCTCTACCCGACGGCGC
This sequence comes from Kitasatospora mediocidica KCTC 9733, assembly GCF_000744225.1. GTDB lineage: Bacteria > Actinomycetota > Actinomycetes > Streptomycetales > Streptomycetaceae > Kitasatospora > Kitasatospora mediocidica. The sequence goes on from NZ_JQLN01000005.1 coordinate 1,749,923, forward strand.
ACGGCGGCGGCACCGACTCCCTCACCGTGACCATCGTCGGCTCGACCACGGTGCTCACCCTGCTGCTGGCCGCGGTCGCGGCGCTCGGCGTCTTCAACACCGTCGTGCTCAACGCCCGCGAGCGACGCCGCGATCTGGGCATGCTCAAGTCCATCGGGATGACCCCACGGCAGGTGACGCTGATGATGGTGACCTCGATGGCCGCCCTGGGCGTGCTCGGCGGCCTGCTCGGCGTCCCGATCGGGCTCGCGGCCCACCGGCTGGTCGTTCCGGCCATGGTCGCCGCGGTGGGCAATGCCCTCCCGCCCAGCATGATGAACGTCTGGCACGCCCCGGCCCTCGCCCTGCTGCTCCTGGCGGGTGTGGCGATCGCGGTCCTCGGCGCGCTGCTGCCGGCCCGCTCGGCGGCCCGGCTCACCATCGCGGAGGTGCTGCGCAGCGAGTGAGGCTCCCGGGACGGACGGCTGCTCGGCGCTACCCAGGGATGCGCCGAGCAGCCGTCCGCCCTGGGCCGCGTCAGTCGCGCAGGATCGTGTTCAGCTCCCCGTACGCGATCGGGTCGGCGAGGCTCGTGTAGGTGCCCGTGGTGAGGAGCTCGCGGGCCGCGTTGCGGACCACGGCGTAGGCGGCCTCGGCGACGGCGGAGCCGAGGCTGACACGGGCGACGCCGTGGGCGGCGAGGTCGGCGAGGGTGGGGGCGCCCGGGCCGGCCAGGATGTTCAGCGGGACCGGCAGGCCGTCGGCGAGCGCGGAGACGGTCTCCAGGTCGGTGACGCCGGGGACGAAGATGCCGTCGGCGCCGGCCGCGATGTAGGCGGACGCACGGTCCAGCGTCGCCTGCAGCCGGGTGGCGGGGTCACCGACGGCGCGCAGATACGTGTCGACCCGGGCGTTGACGAACAGCGGGACCTGCGCCGCGTCGGCGGCGGCCCGGGCGGCGGCGAGGCGCTCGGCCTGCTCGGCGACGGCGCGCAGCGGGGCGGTGCCGTCGCGGAGCGCGTCCTCCAGGTTGACGCCCACCGCGCCGGCCGCCAGCACACCGCGCACCGTCTCGGCGACGCCGTCCGGGTCCTTCGCGAAGCCGCTCTCGATGTCGGCCGTGACGGGCACGCCGACGGCGGCCACCACGCGGGCGATCAGGTCGAGGGCGCGGTCGCGGTCCAGCCGGTCGCCGTCGGCGGCGCCCAGCCCCCAGGCCACACCGGCGCTGGTGGTGGCGATCGCGGGGGCCCCGGCGTCCTCGACGAGACGGGCGCTCATCGCGTCCCAGGCGTTCGCGAGGGCCAGCGGCGTGCCGCCCCGGTGGAGGGAGCGGAAGATCAGGGCTTTGTCGTGCAACGTGGTCATGACGCCAGTTCAGCACCTGGTGACGGGTCCTGTCCGGCGGATTTGCGACAGCACCGTGGCCGCGGCCGAGCCGGGGCCCGGCCCGGACTCCTCCCTGGGGAGGGGGTTTGCGGGCCGGGGCCGGGCGGCTTCGTCCTGCCGGACGAGGCACGCGCCGTGGTGGCGTTCGTAGCGTCGGGAGCATGACGACAACGCAGGGTGAGTCCCCGGGTGCCGGGGCGGCGGCGGTGATCGAGGCGGACGGGCTGACCAAGCGGTACGGCGAGGCCACCGCCGTGGACGGGCTGAGCTTCCGGGTGGAACCGGGGCGGGTCACCGGATTCCTCGGGCCGAACGGCGCGGGCAAGTCCACCACGATGCGCATGGTCCTCGGCCTGGACCTGCCGACCTCCGGCACGGTGACCGTCGGCGGCCGCCCGTTCGGCGGGCTGGTCTGGCCGCTGCACGAGGTCGGCGCGCTGATCGACGCCGGGGCCGTGCACCCCGGGCGCAGCGCGTACCACCATCTGCTCGCCCTGGCGGTGGCCAACGGCATCGGCCGGCGCCGGGTACTGGAGGTGATCGGGGCGGTGGGCCTGGAGTCGGTGGCCCGTCAGCGGGTCGGCGGCTTCTCGCTCGGCATGCGCCAGCGCCTGGGCATCGCCGCAGCCCTGCTGGGCGATCCTCGGGTGCTGCTGTTCGACGAGCCGGTGAACGGCCTGGACCCGGACGGCATCCTGTGGATCCGCACCCTGATGCGCTCGCTGGCCGGGGAGGGCCGGACCGTGCTGGTGTCCAGCCATCTGATGAGCGAAATGGCGCTGACCGCCGACCACTTGCTGGTGATCGGCCGGGGCCGGCTGCTGGCCGACGCACCGCTGAGCGAGTTCATCGCCGCCCACTCGGCGGACGAGGTGCGGGTCCGGGTCGACGATCCGGCTCTGCTCGCACGGGAGTTGGACGCGATCGGGGCAACTCCCCTGTGGGAGACGGACGGCACGCTGCGGGTCCGGGGCCTGCCGTCCCGGAGGATCGGCGAGATCGCCGCCGCGCGCCGGCTGGTCGTCCGCCAACTGGCCGATGTTCAGGCCTCTCTGGAGGAGGCGTACTTCCGGATGACCGCCGAGGCCGTGACCTATCGCACCGCGGCGCCGATCGAGCAGGGCAGCGAGGACACCTCATGGGCGGGCTGACGGCGAGTGCGGGGCAGCTGCGGCGGCCCGGACCGGTGCGAAGGGTTCGGGCGGCGGTCGACAGCGAGTGGATCAAACTCCGTTCGGTGCGCGGCACCTGGTACGCGCTGCTCACCGCCGCCGCGTTGATGCTGCTGGACTCCACCGTGGTCTGCGCGAGCATCAACGCCCGCTGGGCCTCGCTGGGTTCGGCCGCCCAGCTGGACTTCGACCCCGCCGCCCGCAGCCTGCAGGGCATCCTGCTGACGCAGATCTTCTGCGGCGTCACCGGCGTCCTGGTCGTCGGCAACGAGTACAGCAGCGGACTGATCCGGACGACGCTGGCCGCCACCCCGCAGCGCGGACTGCTGCTCGCCGCCAAGGCCGTACCGCTCGCCGTCCTCAGCTGGGTGGCGGGGACGGCCATCTGCTTCGTCTCCTTCCTCCTCGGTCAGGCCATGCTGTCCGGGCCCGCGCCGCATGTGAGCCTGGGTGACCCGGGCGCGCTGCGGGCGGTGCTCGGCGGCGGCACGTACCTCATGCTGGCCGCGCTGCTGGGGATGGGCCTCGCCGTGATCGTGCGCAGCACGGCGGCCGCCGTCGGGGCGTTGTTCGGGCTGCTGCTGATCCTGCCGATCCTGGTCGGCGGGCTGCCGCACAGCCTGGCGCTTGACATCGGGCAGTACCTGCCGAGCAGTGCCGGAGAGTCGATGTGGCATGTCGTCGGCGCGCAGGGAATGCTCTCCCCGGGAGCCGGCTGCGGCGTGCTGGTCCTCTTCGTGGCGGCGGTGACAGCCATGGCGACGCTGCGGCTGCGGCGAAGCGACGCCTGACGGGCGAGGGGAGCAGGGATGACGCTCTGGAAGCGTCCCTGGTCGGTGGACGCGCTGGTGGTGGCGGGCGTCGCGCTCTTCGCCGTCAGCGGGACCGTCCACCCGCACGCCGTGCTGCCCGGCTGGGTGATGTGGCCGGGCGCGGCCGGGCAGGCGCTGCCGCTGCCGGCACGCCGGCGCCGTCCGCTCGCGGTCGTGGCGGCCACCGCCGTCGCCGGGTTCTGTTCGGCGGCGGCCGGGGTGCCGACGGGCGCCTGCCTGCCCGGCCTGCTGGCCGCCTGCTACGCCGCCGCGGCCTTCGGCCGTCCGCCGCGTACCGTGCTCGCGCCGACGCTCGGGTTGCTCGCGGCGCCCGGCTACCTGCTGTTCGCCAGGTCGGGCGGGGGCGACCGCCTGGTGTCCGCGACGGCCGTCACCCTGGCGGTCGCTCTCGCCTGGGTGCTCGGCTACGCCCAACGGACCCGCCGCTCGTACGTCGCCGGGCTCATCGAGCGGGCCGAACGCCTGGAACGCGAGGCGGACGCCCGGGCCGCGCAGGCCATCGCCGAGGAACGGCTGCGGATCGCCCGGGAGTTGCACGACGCGCTGGGCCACGCGGTGAGTGTGATCGCCATCCAGTCGGACGCGGCCCTGCGCACCCTGGCCACCGACCCCGAGGCCGCCGCCGGCTACCTGCGGGTCATCGGACGGACCAGCCGGGCCGCGATGACGGAGCTGCGCCAGATGCTGCGGGTGCTGCGTCCCGAGGAGGGGACGGCGGCCGAGTGGGACACCGCGCCCGGGCTGGCCGGGCTGGCCGATCTGGTGGCCCGCATCGAGGCCGCGGGCGTGCCGGTCCGGCTGGAGACCGAGGGCGAGCCGGCCAGTGTGCCGATGGGTCCGGGCACGGCGGGCTACCGGATCGTGCAGGAGGCGCTGACCAACGTCGTGCGGCACGCCGGGGCGGGCGCGCACGCGCGGGTGGCCGTCTGCTGCGAACCGCGGCTGCTGCGGCTGCGGATCACCGACGACGGCGCCGGGGTCTCGACGGTCGCCGACGGGACGGCCCTCGGGATCCTGGGGATGCGCGAGCGCGTGGCGGTGTACGGCGGGACACTGCACACGGGCCCGGTCGACGGCGGCTTCGAGATCCGGGCCGAGATCCCGCTGCCCGACCAGGACTTCGAGGGAAGGGACTGAGACACCGTGCCGGTACGCCCGCCCGTCCGTGTGGTGATCGCCGACGACCAGCAGCTGGTCCGCAGTGCGCTGCGCGCCATCGTGGACTCCGAACCCGACCTGGAGGTCGTCGGCGAGGCGGCGGACGGCGCCGCCGCCGTGGAACTGGTCCGCCGGCTGGCCCCCGACGTGGTGCTGATGGACGTCCGGATGCCGCGACTGGACGGCGTGGCGGCCACCAGGGCGTTGCTCGCCGGACCGGCCGCCCGCCCCGGCGCGCCCCGCGTACTGATCCTGACCACCTACGACGTGGACGCCTACGTCGTCCAGGCCCTGCGCGCCGGGGCGTCCGGCTACCTGCTCAAGGACGCCCCGGCGGACCGGCTGATCGACGCGATCCGGGCCCTGGCCGACGGCGAGGCGATCCTCGCGCCGAGCGTCACCCGCCGCCTGCTGGAGCGCTTCGCGGACACGCCCGCCGCGCCCGCCGACTCCGACGGCGCTGCGCTGCGCGCCCTGCTCTCGACCCGGGAGGCGGACGTGCTGCTGCTGGTCGCGGACGGCCTGTCGAACGGGCAGATCGGCGAGGCGCTGAACCTCGCCGCGTCCACCGTGAAGTCCCACATCCAGAAGATCCTCGCCAAGCTCGGCCTGCACAACCGCGTCCAACTCGCCATCGCCGCCTACGATGCCGGTCTGGCCAGCCCGCGCGGATACCCGGCGGGCCAGGCCGTGTCTGACGATTCCCGCCGGGCCCGCGACGCCGGGCATCCCGGCCTAGGCCTCTACGGGGTCAGCCCGCCGACAGCCCCCCCTACCGGTCGCCCGACCGGAGTGTGAGCAGCGTGATCTCGCTCGGTGCGAAGACCCGGAAGGGCGGCCCCCAGAAGCCGGTGCCCCGGCTGGTGTAGAGCTGGGTCCGCTCCCCGTGCCGGCTCAGGCCGTGCACCACCGGCTGGTCGATCCGCACGAGGAAGTTGAACGGCCAGATCTGGCCGCCGTGGGTGTGTCCGGAGACCTGGAGGTCGATGCCGGCGGCAGCGGCCTGGGGGACGAACTTGGGCTGGTGGGCGACCAGCAGGACCGGGTGGTCCTGGTCCGCGCCCGCCAGTGCGCCGAGCAGGTTCGCGCGGTGTCCGGCCAGGCCGGAGGACTCCGCGGTCACGTCGTCCACACCCGCGAGGACGAGGGCGTCGCCGCCGCGCTCCACCACGACATGGCGGTTGTGCAGCGGCTCCCAGCCCAGTTCGGCCATGCGGTCCAGCCAGCCCTGGGCCTCCCCGCCGTACTCGTGGTTCCCCGTGACGTAGACCTTGGCCAGCCGTGCGCGGACCGTTCCGAGCGGCGCGGACTGCTCCCGGCGCTGGCCGGGGGTGCCGTCGGCGATGTCGCCGGCGTGGACCACGACGTCCGCGTCGAGCGCGTTGACCGCCTCGGTCACCCGTGCCGACCAGGCCGCCCGGTCGATCGGCCCGTAGTGGGTGTCGGCCAGCACGACGACCCGGGTCCCGTCCAACCCGCTGCCGAGCCGCGGGAGATGGACGTCCAGCCGCTTCACCCGCGGCACCCGCATGGCCTCGTGGTGTCCCCAGGCGAGCAGCCCGGCCGAGATCGCGGCGACGGCCACGGCGACGGTCCTGGCCCGGCCGGCGCCGCCGACGTCGAGCCCGGTCAGCACGAGGTTCAGCAGGCCGCCCAGCACCGACCAGGTGAACAGCACCCAGATCATCCCGAGGCTGGTGTCCGCGACGCGGGCGGCCCGGTCGACCCGGCGCGACCCGTGCCCCGCGACCATCAGGAACGGGAAGGAGACCAGCCAGCCGGCGAAGACCGCCGTGCCGGTCAGGAAGACCGGCAACGGCCAGTCGGCGCCCGAGGCGAACAGCGTCCACCAGGGCGGGAGGCACAGCACCAGGAGGACGAGGACGATCACGGCCAGCCGTCGGGGCAGGGAGCGCCTGCGCCGCGCGTTCCCGTCCGGGGTCTCGGCACTCGGCCCCGGTGCCGTCCCGCTCTCGGGCCGGGCGAGGGCCATGACGGTCTCCGGCCCCCCGGACTCCGGCCGACGGTCCGACTCCGACCCGATGGATTCGCTGTCTGTCACTCTCTGCCCCTCACGTCTGCTGGTCCCATCATCCGGCACGCGCCGACGGTCGGGCCAGGTCGGTGGCCCGGTCCCGGACGTCCGGCAACCGGGGTGCGGCAACCGGGGTGCGTCAGGCGGGTTGGGTGGCTGGGCCGTCGGGGGTGCGAAGCGTCCGGCGGATGGCGTCGCGGAGCCAGTGGTGGGCCCTGTCGGCTGCGTTGCGGGGGTGCCAGGCCATGCCGATGGTCAGGTCGTCGAGCTCCTCGTCGGCACCGAGAACGGCTACGCCCGCACCTACGGCCTCGAACCCTTCGCCACCATCAGCACCTGACGCGACCGCCCGCGCCTTCAGGGCTTGGCCGGGGTGTTCACGTAGTGCGTGCCCTTGGCGTAATAGCCCTGAACGGTCTTCTGGACCTCCGTCAGGGACTTGGCCTGGCCGGTCTGGTAGTAGACCCAGTTGACCCGCATGTCCCACGTCCGCGGAGCACCGGTGAAGGGGAGGTCGATGAGCCAGGCGTTGAAGTGGATGCCCATGCTCTCGCGGGGGAAGTACCGGCCCTGGCTGGTGAACACCTTCTGGCCGTCGATGGAGTAGACGACCGTCCCGTTCACGGCGGTGATCATCACCGTGTGCCAGCCCTGGAGGCTGGAGTGCGACCGATGGGTGACCCGGTCGGGCTTCGAGGCGTCGTACCAGCTGGTGGTGTCGAGCGCGGGGCCGGGCGCACCCCAACCTCCGTCGGGCATGTACTCGTTGTCGAGCTCGCTGTAGAGCGAGGACTTCTCGCTGGTCGAGTTCGCGTAGAAGGCCTGGACGATGTGGTCGCCGCCCTGGCCACTGGTGGGCTGGTCGTTGAAGTAGATCCGAGCGGCGTAGGTTCCGGTGAAGAAGTCGGCGCCGCTGCTGACCAGTTCGGCCTGCTTGGTGCCCGCCGTGGTCCCGTCCGTGACGACCTGCAACTGCAGTGCGCGGCCGCCCTGGGCATCCGCCACCGCCGGGAAGCTGACGCCGGCGGTCGACCAGGTGTCCTGGATCCCGGGGCCGCCCGCCTGGGTGCGGGCCTGCCACCCGTGGGCGCCGAGCGAGGGGTCGTCGGGGCCGCTGTAGCTGAAGTCGTCGAACAGGGTCCCCGCCGGGACGCTCGCAGCCGTCGTCGAGGGGCCCGCGGCCGGCACCGGGACCGCCGCCGGTGCGGACGACGCACTGGGCTGGGCCGGCGCCGTGACCCCGGGCGTGCTCCGTGCGGCGGTGGGGGTCGCGGCCTGCCCCTTCGGGAGGAGCTCGTTGCCACCGGCGACCACCGCGACCACCACAGCCACGAACCCGATGGCGTTCCATGCGGGATGGCGTGACTTCTTGGGGCGGTCGGACCTCACGGAAACTCCTCAGGGAGATGCGGAGGCTACTGGCGGCCCACGTCGCATCAGAAATGAATGCTGATATGTGGCGGTCATCCTAACCCTGAGGATCCCCGCACCCTTCGGCTGCCGGTGATCGACGTGCTCGCGGGCCTCGCTCTCCGTCGGCATGAGATGGCCGTGGAGGTAAAGTCCTTACAAATCCGGCATAGCCGGATAGTCGGACAGCTGAAACCGGGTACGGCTCCGCCGTGGCTCCGCTATCCGGACATCTGCCGTTTCGGCGCAGTTCAGGCTGATTTGACGGGCTGGCCGGTGGATGCAAGTCGGCTGCGCGAGTGTGACCTAATGATCACGCGATCCATGCTGCTCGTGATGGAAGTGTGTGCGACCATACTTCCCGAGCCGTACCCCGTGCGTGGGCGAAGGCAACACGAAGCCACCGGTCTGTCCTTTTCTACCGTTTTGCATGCCATGTGGCACAACGTGCGGGCCGGTACGTTTGACCACAGGGGGAAGGTTGTCCACCACGACTGCACGACGTGCGGACTCTGACGAGCCGCGCGTATCGCGCAATCGCCACCGCCGGGGCCGCGTCGCCCTGAGTGAAGCCGCGACAAACGATTTCTGCGACACCGTTGCCATTGTCCCGGCGCGGAACGAGGAAATCGGCGTATTCACCGCACTTCGCTCCCTGGCAGGTCAGACCCGGCCTCCCGACCTCATCGTCGTGGTGGTGAACAACTCGACCGACCGGACCGAGCAGTTCGCCCGGGAGTTCGCGGCGGAACCGGGCGTCCCGCACACGGTGGTCCTCAACCTGCCGAACAACCCGCACAAGAAGGCGGGGGCCCTCAACTACGGGATCCGCTGGCTCAGGGAGAACATCGGCGGGTCGCTGACCGGCAGGGTTCGCCATGTTCTGGTCATGGACGCCGACACCGAACTGCACACACGGTTCATCGAGCGGGCGTGCAACGTCATCGCCTCCGACCCGCAGCTCGGTGGCGTCAGCGCCGCCTGCCTCGGCCGCACCAACCAGTGGCGCAGCCCGTGGCAGCGCTACCTGACCGGCATGCAGATCATCGAATACGGCCGGGCCGCCAATTCGCGCTACCGCCAGGACGTCCACACCATGTCGGGGGCCGGATCCTTCTACCGGGGCGAGGCGCTGCAGAGCCTGCTGGACTGGCGCGGCGAGGTGTTCTGGGAAGACCACAGCAATCTGGTCGAGGACTACGAGACCACGTTGGCGCTGAAGGAATCCGGGTGGAAGGTGACCGCCAATCAGATGTGCATCGCCTACACCGATCTGATGCCCACCCTGCGGGAATTGATCCAGCAGCGGGAGCGGTGGAGCAGGGGCACCGTGGACACGCTGCGCGGGCGCGGCCTGACGCGGTTCACCTGGCACTCCATAGCCACCATCGTCATGGTGCTGCTGTGTTCCGCCTACGTGCTGGGATTCGGGTCGATGCAGATCGCGATGGCGGTGGCGCACGGGTTCGCCGTCGATCCCGTCTTCCTGGTGCTCATCGCCTTCTGGGTGGTCTACCCGGCGCTACGGGTCCACAGTCTCGGCTGGAAGGCGATGCTGGTCGAGGCCCTGCTGCTCCCGGAGTTGGTCTACACCGTGGTGCGGACCTACTGGCTTTTCTCGTCGGTACTGAAGTCCTATTTCACCCGGGTGTCCGCATGGAAATGAGCAGAGGAAAGCAGTGAACCCTTTCAAGGGGCTGGGAGTGGCCCTGCTCACCGGAATCATCATTCTTGCGGTGATGCGTATCTCGAACCTCGACCTGGTGATCTTCGTCGGCAGTCTGATGGTCATCGTCCTGTCGCTGGGGACCTACCTCGCCTCCGTCAAGCGCCGCCGCCGGGACCGCCGCATCGCCGGCGGCTGAGCGCCCCGGCCGGGCACGGCCGGCCGGACCCTCTCCCGATGTCCAGGCCTGGCGTCGTCGTCAGGGCAGCATGAACTCCACGCACCCGGTGTCCAGGGAGTAGTAGGCACCCACGACCCGGACCCGTTGCTCGCCGACGAGCGGTGCGAGCAACGGGTCCTCCCGCAACTGATCCGCGGTGAGCCGGATCTGGGCGCGTACCGTGTTGTCGACCTGGTCGCCCGGCAGCGGCTTCGCCGCGTCGTAGGCGGGCGTCAGCGCCTCGACGACGTCCACGAGGTGCGCCGGCACGTCCGTGCCGTTGTTGAGCGCCTCCACCGCGAGGGTGACGGCGCCGCAGCGCTGGTGGCCCATCACCACGACCAGCGGGGTCACGGACTCCTCGGCGCCGTACTCGACCGCGCCCTGGATCAGCCCGTCGTTGGTCTGGGCCGCGGTCCGTACGACGAACAGATCCCCGACGCCACGATCGAAGACGATCTCGGGCGGCACCCGGGAGTCGATGCACGAGAAGACGGTCGCGAGCGGGTGCTGCCCCGCGGCCACGGCCATCCGGCGGGCCACGGTCTGATGCGGATGCAGCAGCTGGCCCGAAACCCAGCGCTCGTTGCCTTCGACCAGCCACTGCAACGCCTCGTCGGGGCCCGGCAGGTAGTCGTCAGGAACGGGCGGTTGGGCCGGATCGGCGATGCTGCGGGGCTGCGCGAACGCGCGGGCGCTTCCGAGCAGCGGAACGGAAGCCAGTGCGGTGGCGCCGCCGACGAGGAAGCGGCGTCGTGCGGTTGTGCGGGCGTCGTTCTCCCGGTGGAGGCTGTCGGCTGTCGAATCGCGCATCAGGGGTCTCCGCATCCTCAACGTTGGTCGGCGGGCGGCCGGTGGCGACGTCGACGGAACGAGGGCGCCCGAAGTCCGGGCGGGTGACGTCACCCGCCCGCCTGCGGTGCCGCCGGTCGCGCCGGTCCCGAGCACGAGTGTGGCCGCCGAGTCAGCGGACCTGCCCCGCCACACCGCGCGCGCCTGTGCCCGGCGGCTTCAGAACACTCGGTTGGCGGCAGGCCCGGTGCCCTGCCACGACCTCAGCGGCCGGTCGGAAGGTTCGCCCCGCCCGTGCAGTCCAGGACGACGCCGGTGATGAACCCGTTGGTGGCCAGCGCGTGGATGGCACGGGCCACGTCCTGCGGTCGGCCGACGCGGCCCACCGGACTGGAGGCGGCCAGCCCGTCGAAGAGGGCCTGGCGCTGCTCGGCCGGGACGCGGTCCCACCACGGGGTGTCGATGACGCCGGGCGACACCGCGTTGATCCGCAGCGGCGCCAGCTCTGTCGCCAGCGGCGGAACCATCGCCTCCAGGGCGCCGTTGATCGCGGCGAGTCCGGCGGTGCCCGGGAAGGCGGCCCGTGCGCTCGCCGCGGTGATCAGGGTGACGGATCCGTCCCGGCTCAGCCGCGGGAGCGCGGCCTGCAGGATGCGTACCTGCGGCCAGAACTTGCCGTCGAACCCGGCCGCCAGTTCCGCCAGGTCCAGGGTGGCGAACGGTCCGCCGCCCGCGGCGCCGCTGACCGCGATCACCAGGTGGTCGATGGGGCCGGAGTGCTCGAAGAAGGCGGAGATGTCCGCCTGGTCGGTGGCGTCCATGCGGTACGACCCGGTCTTGCCGCCGATCCGTCCGACGGCCTGGTCCAGCTTGTCCTGGCTGCGGCCGGTGATGACCACCTCGGCGCCGTCCGCGGCGAACAGCGTCGCGGTGGCCTCGCCGATGCCGGAGCTGCCGCCCATCACGACGACCTGCCGGCCGGCCGAGGCGCTGAGTGTGGCGTTGGCGGCAGTGGTTGAGGTGTCAGAGGTCATGGCGGATCCGCTCCCCGTTTCCGTGGCCCGAAGGCCGTAGAGTTGACGAGACCGTAAGTCTCGATAGAGTGAGTATCATCGAGACTGACGGTCTCGTCAACTGAAGGATTCGAAAGCCAAAGATCGGAAGTGCGGCATGGCAGACCCCGCCGGCCCCCCTGCGAGCCCGCAGGGCCCCCGCCCCCACACCGGGCGACAGCGCAACGAGGCCACCCGCCGCGCGATCCTCGACGCGGCACTGCGCCTGATCGCGGACGCCGACGGCGCCCCCGTCACCGTGGACACCATCGCGCGCGAGGCCGGCGTCGGAAAGCAGACCCTCTACCGCTGGTGGCCCTCGAAGGGGACGGTTCTCCTGGACGCGCTCACCGACCACGCCGAACGCGAAGTGCCGGCCCCCGACACCGGCAGCCTGCACGGCGACCTCCGTGCGGTCGTCGGCGCCGTCTTCGAGAGCGCCCGGACCCCACCGACCGCCCCCGCCCTGCGCACGCTGGTCCGCGAGGCCGCCAGGGACCCCCAACTCGCGGATCTGCTGAGGGAATTCACTCAAGCCCGGCGGGCAGTCCTGCGCGAGGTGCTGGCCCGCGGCCAGGAGCGCGGCGACCTCGCGGCCGACCGCGACCTCGACCTCATGGTGGACCAGGTCTACGGCGTCTTCTGGTACCGCTTCCTGCTGGGCCACGCACCGCTGGACGGAGCGGCGGCCGACCGGCTCACCGACTCGCTCCTCGGTGAGGCGAGTTGACGTTGGGAGCCGGCCGTGGGCCGCGTGGCCCCGGCGGGCCGTTGGGATGGACCGTGCTCCTCAGGGGTGTTCAAGGGCCTGGAGCGCGCCACCGACGGAGAAGCACAGCGCGCCGGTGAGGGTTCCCCAGTTGGCGATCGTGGCGTTGACCAGGCTTCCGGTGCTCGGCCGGGTGAAGGCGGCCAGCGCCGAGACCATGAAGAGCACGGAACCGAGCTGGTTCACCGCGGTGATCCACCATCCCAGGCTCCGCGAGCGGACGCAGGGCCGCGAGCGATGACAGATCTCGACGAAGGCGAGATGCCCGGACACCAGGAACAGCACGCAGCCGACGACGTCGGGCGACCAGATCAGCCGGTTGACCTGCTGAACGGTGAGCCCCTGGAGGAAGGAGTCCAGCAGATTGACCGCGAACACCAGCGTCCCCGCGAAGAGCACCGCCGTGCTGAGCCAGCCGACGTTCATCGGCTCGTATCTCCACCATGTCCAGCGGGGTGTGATCAGCGGACCTGGTTCCCCTGAGTGGCGAGGTGCGTTGACGACCTGGAGCAGCGCGCAGTAGCCGCCCGTGCTGAAGAAGAGGCCCCCCGTGAAGTAGATGTAGGCGCTCAGGGTCGCAGTGCCGGAGCCGAACTGGGCGACGGCGGCGCCGACGGCGAACAGGGCACCGCCGATGACGAAGGCGACCGAGGCGATGAGGTTGAGTCTGCGCAGCCGTCCGAGCCCCACGGCATCGGCACTTGCCGGCCCGGGTCCGGCGCCAACGGCGAGCACGCCGCGTCTGCGCGCCAACCGCGATTCCCACACCGTCGTTCTCCCCTCGGGGAGAATCCAGGTGCGCCGGGTGACGAACGGTCCGGCGCCTTCCGCGTGTTGCTCAACCCTTCGCACGGGGCGAGCGTAGCCATCGAGCCGCAGGTCATCCGGGAGAAACGGAGCGCCAATCGGCTGACGTGGGGGCCAGGTCTGGTGCTGGGAGTTGTCGCCGTCTGCTGGGGCGGGTGGCAGCTGGTCGCCGCCACCCGGAGCCGAACGTCGCTATTCCGGCGGCCAGGGCGAGGGCGCCACTGCTGTAGGTAGCTTTTTCATGGTTTCTCCACGGATTTCGGGTGCGGGGTGCTCACCGGCACGGCGTTGCTGTTCCGCGCTGCCGCTTCCGGTGAGCACCCGAGCCCGCTGCGGGCGGAAGTCGACCGACCGTCCCGGTGCGCGACCGAGTGCGCGTCAGTTCTCTCCGACCAGCACCAGTTCGACCGGGACGTTGCCCCGCGTGGCGTTCGAGTAGGGGCACACCTGGTGGGTGGCCGCGAGCAACTCGCGTGCGGCCTCGGGGTCCACGCCGGGCAGCTGGGCCTCGATCCGGACCGCCAGGCCCAGCCTGCCCTCGGCGAGCGATCCGACCATGGAGACGGTCGCCGAGATCGCCGACTCCCGGACGTCCAGCTTCTTGGCGCCCGCGACCAGGCGCAGGCCGCTGTGGAAGCAGGCCGCGTAGCCGGCGGCGAACAGCTGCTCCGGGTTGGTGCCGGGGCCGTTGTCGCCGCCCAGCTCCTTGGGCATGGACAGAGACGCGGTCAGACGGCCGTCCTCGGTGGCGACCTTGCCGTCGCGTCCGCCCCAGGAGGTGGCGGTGGTGGTGTAGATGGTGTCGCTCATGTCCAGTTCCTTCGGTGAAGACGCGCCGGATGGGGGCACGCCGGATGGGCGCACCTGCGTAGGCGGTCAGTTGGTGGTGCTGGTGGTGTCGACGTCTGCCGGCTGCGGCTGCTGCTGCGATCGGCGCGCCTGGCGCGGCCGGCGGAACCGCCCCGGTGGCGGCCCCTCGTCCATGTCGCCAAGTATGTGGATCCGGGCGCCGCACAGCCTGCCCCTGCCAGGGGTAGCCCGGGGAGCCCCCGCAAAACATCGCGCCTCGTCACACCGTGGCGGGAATGTCCCACCCGCCCGTCGCCACCGGCACGGCGCCCACGGGTGGCTGACCCCGGCAGGGGCAGGCTGCGCGGCACCGGGGCGTCCATACTCGACCGCATGAACAGGACGGTGCGGTTGGGCGAGTTCTTGCAGATGCGCCGGTCGCTGCTGCAGCCGGCGGATGTGGGACTGCCGGACTTCGGGGAACGACGGCGCGTGCCCGGGCTGCGACGCGATGAGCTGGCCCGGTTGGCGGGGGTGGGCCTGTCCTACTACACGCGGTTGGAGCAGGGCGTGTCGCTCAACGCCTCGCCGGAGGTGCTGGACGCTCTCGCCGGGGCTCTCGGCCTGGACGAGGTGGAGCAGGCCCACCTGCACGATCTGGCCCAGGCCACGCGTCGCGGCGGTAAGCGCCGCAGGCTGGCGCCCGAGCATGCGGACGACGCGACCAGGCAGCTGCTCGGAGCGCTCGGTGCCGCACCTGCGGTGGTCCTGGGGCGCCGCAGCGACGTGCTGGCCTGGAACCGTACGGGACACGCCCTGTTCGCCGGACACCTGGACCCGCGCATCCCCGATCAGCCGGACCGGCGCCCCAACATGGCGCGGCTGGTCTTCCTGGACGCTCACACCCGGGATCTGTTCGTGGACTGGCCGAGGAAGGCCAGGGCTGTGGTGGGGAAGCTGCGGCTTGCCGCCGGGCAGTATCCGGACGATCCGATGCTGGCCGTGCTGATCGGCGAACTGACCATGAAGAGCCCGGAATTCGCCACCATGTGGTCCGAGAACCAGGTCCGGAACTGGGAGCTCGCGGCCTACCGGATGCACCACCCCCTGGTCGGCCGGATGCACCTCAACCTGCAGACCCTGACGATCCCGCAGGAGAGCGGGCAGCGCATCGTCGTGGCGACCGCCGAGGCCGGTTCGGGCTCGGCGGCCGCACTGCACCTCCTCGCCCAGGCCGGCACCCCGGCCGTCGGGCGGGAAGGGAGTTGATGTCCCCTCAGGATGACGCGCCGGGGCGGGTTTCGTGCTGCTGCGAAGGAGCTCCCGGCATCCTGGCAGCCTGGCGGAGGCGGCAGGATGGTGCGATCATCCACTGATCGCTCCCGGTCCCCGGTACCGGGTTCCCGGTTCGCGGCGGGGGCCGGAGCCGGACAGGACAGGGGAGTTGGACGTGCCCAGCACCGAACTGAGCCACAGCTACGACGTCGCGGCAACGCCCGCGGCCGTGCTGGCGCATCTTGCGGAGCCCGCGAACTACATCGGACTCTCCCCGCTGCTCGTGGACGTGCGGGACGTACGGCGCGAGGGCGGGGTCACGCACTACGTGGCCGTCGAGCGCTTCCGGTTCCTCGGACTGGTCCGGCACGACAACGTCATCCGGGTCACCCTGCGCACCGACGGCGCCCGGCTGCCGGCCGAGGCGACGGTCAGCGGCGAGGTGGTCAGCCCGGGCGGCGTGCGGATGGACTACCGCTTCGCCGTCACCGCCCGGGGCGACGGCGGCTCCCTGGTCGCCGACACCCTGCGGCTGCACGCGCCGTTCGGCCTGCTCCGCTACGCGGCCGGGAAGGCCGCAGCGGTGCAGACCGAACGCGGCCGGGTGTTGGCCCGCCGACTGGGCGCCGACGACTGACCGCGGGCGGGGCCGGCCCGTCACCCGTCCAACGTTGTCTCGCCGAATCGTCGGGGCGACTCAGATGTACATCTGCTACATTCATTGCATGAGCGAGCCTGTGATTGCATCCATGGCTGAGGTCCGCAGCCACTTGGCGGACGTCCTCGATCGCGCGCGTAGGGATGACACCCCGACGATCATCACTCGACGCGGCAAGCAGGAAGCCGTGGTGATCGACATCCACGAGTACCAGCGGCTGAGCCGGCTCGCGGAGCAGGCCGAGGAGTCCTGGCTGAACGGGCTGGCCGACGAGGCTGAATCCGAAGGGACCGCTGGATCGGTCTCGCTCGAAGAGATGGCCGCCCTCCTTCGCGCCCATCACGCCTGATCTCGTGGGCTACGTCACGCGGTTCACCCCGCATGCCCAGCGCGACATGCTCAAGATCTCCCGCCCTGATGCTCTGCGGATCCTCCGCCGCCTCACTGAACTTCAGAAGGGGTTGGACGGCGGGGACACGGCCGCGTTCGACATCAAGGCCCTCCAGGGGCACGCTGCGCGGTGGCGCCTCAGGGTCGGGGACCATCGCATCGTGTACACCCTCGAAGACGGTCAACTGATCGTGTGGGTCATGGCCGTTGGCAACCGCCGTGACGTCTATCGCGGCCTGTAGATGGTGCCGCGCAGGTTGTGATGCGGTCAGGCCGCCAGGCATGCCACCAGACGGCCCCGACGTCGTGATCACACCCGGCCGCATCCGAGAAGTCTCCGTTGCCGACACGCCCTGTGCCCTCGACCCTGGACGAGGCCAACGCACCGACTGATCAGCGGTTGTGGTCCGGGGGGTAGACGCTGAGGTTGCCGTACGCCGGCAGAACGCCCGTCAGGGCGCCGGGTTCGCCCTGCAGGGTGGCGTCCAGGAAGGCGAGGGTGGCTGCGGCGACGATGCGCGGGCTTTCGGCGCGGCCCAGGGAGCCGACGATCGAGGGCACGGGAGGCAGGTACAGGGGGGCGTCCATGAAGGTGAGATGTGCGGCGCCGGGGATGGTGAGCCGGTAGCTCGTCGCGGTGTTGGACTTGAGCGCGTCGGTGAGGCGAGGGAGGTAGCGCGGGTCGGTTGCCGGGGTGATGGCCGCGGTGAGCGCGAGCGTCGGCTGGTCGAGGGAGGGCGAGGTGGGGCCGTGGGGGTAGCCGTCCAGATCGATGACGGCGTCGAACCGGCGGTCCTGCCGAGCTGCTTGCAGGGCGGCAGCACCACCCATGGAATGGCCGGTCACCGCGACCCGGCTGGTGTCCAGGCGTCCGGTCAGCGGGTCGGTGATCTCACCGTGGTCCACACGGCCCAGTTGGGTGACGACGAAGCTGAGGTCGGCGGCTCGAATCGCCGTCCAGCCGGCCGCCAGCTCGTCGTCCTTGGCCGGGTCGCCGCTGGAGAAGGTCTCGTTGGTGATCGTCCGGCCGTCGGCGAGGACGACGGCGGCGGAGTCGTACGGGTGGTCGAGGGCGGCGACCAGGTAGCCGTGGCTGGCCAGTTCCTCGGCCCAGGCGGTGTTCTGGGTGCGCACTCCGCCCGACCCGGGAGAGAACAGCACGACCGGGAACCGTTCGCCCCCAGTGGCCACCGGGGCGTCGAAGACCGAACGGGTGCGGGCACGCGTGACGCCGTCGACCAGGAAACCCGGCAGGCCGACTCCGCGGGCGAGGGCGTCGGAGACGGTGCGCGCCTCGTGCTCCGTGCGCCCGAGGTACTGCGCCCGCTGCGCGCCTGCGGGGCTCTTCTGCGCGGGGTACCAGAGCTGGACCACGACTGTGCGCCGGTCGTTCGGATCGGCGGTGAAGGTCTCGGGGCGCAGCGGGTCGGTCCACTGCACCACGCGGGTGCCGACGGCGAAGTGGCCGGTCGGCTCGGGGAACACGGGTACCGGAAAGGCCCAGGCGGCCACCGGGCCCGTGGCGATCAGGCCGACGCACGCCACCGATCCCGGCAACGCCAACCACCAGCGGGCCCGCCACGCCGGCCGGCCGGTGCGGCGTCGCAACAGGGGGACGCAGGCGAACGGGAACGCGAGGGCAGCGCCCGCCAGGACCGGCAGCAGCTGCCAGCGGATCCCCACCACACTCAGCACGATCGCGGACACCGCGAACACCGCCCCCGCCGCGATCGTGACGCGTGGGCGGGTGGAGGGGGGAAGCCAGCGCGCCACCACCAGCGCGAGCGCACCCAGCACGGCAAGAAGTTCCGGAGGGGACATGGACAGTCCCGCGATGATCTCGGTCACCAGGCCATCGTCGGCGCCGGGTGTGGGGTGCCACATCGATCCCGGGTCGCCGTCGGGAGCGACCGGGGTCGCAATCCGTGGCAGGTCCCGGTGCGACCGGAGTGGCAGTCGAGCACGTCGGATCGGCGCCCGCCGTACGACCACGGGAGGTAGCGGGGCTCCTCCTGCGGTCGTATCTCGGCGCGGTGCGGTCAGACGGTGGGCTCATGTGCTTCGCGGGCCGGCGGCCTACCGTGACAGGGCCGCAGCTTCTGCTGTCCGACCCCACCCCAACTGCCCCGGACTGCCCGGCTCCGGCCGTCCGCGGTGCCGGCCCCGCCGGAGCCGCCATGACGCTGAATCGACAGGACATGTGATGACCGAGGAGGCCGCGGTAACCGGCACGACCTTACGGCTGGCGAGGTACGCCGACCTGGCCTCCGCACGAGCGACGCGGCTGGTGACAACTACGGGACGTTGGGACTCCCTGCTGCCGGTGCTTCTCCTCCTCAACGTCGTGACCACGCGCACGCCGCAGGAGCTGCCGGTGGCCGCGGTCCTCACCACCGCCCTCGCACTGCCCCTGGTGTGGCGGCGCCGGGCCCCGCTCACGGTGTTCGGCGCCGTGGCAGTCGCGGCCTTCGTCCAGTGGCTCCTGGACGTCCAACTGCCGGCGGACATCGCCCTGCTGGTGGCTCTCCACGCGGTCGCCGCGAACTCGGGCCGGCGCCGCACGCTGGTCGCCGGTGCCGTCGTGGAGGCAGGCGCCCTGCTGGCCTGCCTGCGCTGGGCGGCGGACGGCGCGTTCCTGACGCCCTTCGTCGCGCTCACCGCGATGGCCGTTGCCGCCGCTGTCCTCGGTGTGAACGCGCGGACCACGCGCGCCTACCTCGCGGCTCTGGAGGAACGGGCCGTACGCCTGGAGCAACAACACGACCAGCAGGCGCGACTGGCCGTCGCCGAGGAAAGGACACGCATCACCCGGGAGATGCACGACATCGTCACCCACAACCTGTCCGTCATGGTCGCGCTGACCGATGCCGCCGTCTACGCGCAGCACCGGTCGCCCGAGAGGGCCACCACCGCGATGCTCCAGATCTCCGAGACAGGCCGACAGGCCCTGACCGACATGCGACGCTCGTTGGGCATCCTGCGGACCGACGAACCGGACGCGGAGCGCCACCCGCCGCCCGGCATCGCCCAGTTGGAAACCCTTGCCGACCAGATGTGCGGCGCCGGGCTGCCCACCCGCCTCGAGGTCGACGGCGGCCACAGCCACATACCCGCCACCGCACAACTCACCGTCTACCGCCTGGTGCAGGAAGCCTTGACCAACACCCTCAAGCACACACCCCCCGGCACCCACGCGAAGGTCCGGATCCAGTGCTCGGCCGAGACCGTCACCGTGGACGTCACCGACAGCGGCCCCTGCCCGCCGCTTCCGGCCGCCACACCGTCCGGCCACGGCATCCCGGGCATGCGCGAGCGTTCGGCCGCCTACGGGGGGACGTTGCGGGCCGGACCACTGCCGGGCGGGGGCTGGGGAGTCCGTACCCGCCTCTTCCTCAGCAGCGGCGGAGCGGCGTCCGCATGACGATCCGCATCCTGATCGCCGACGACGAAGCGCTGCTCCGGATGGCCTTCAGCACGGTCCTGGAGGCCCAACCCGATATGGCACCGGTCGGCGAGGCCGCGGACGGCACCCAGGCCGTACGCCTCGCCCGGCAACTGCGTCCCGACGTGGTCCTCATGGACGTCCGGATGCCCGGGACCGACGGGATCGAGGCGACCCGACAGGTCGTCGAGGTCTCCCCGCAGAGCAGAGTGCTGATCCTCACCACCTTCGACCTGGACGAGTACGCCTTTGCCGGACTCACCGCCGGAGCCTCGGGGTTCCTGTTGAAGAACACCAGGCCCGAGGAACTCCTCACCGCGATACGCAGTGTCGCCGCAGGCGACGCGGTGGTCTCCCCACGGATCACCCGCCGCCTGCTGGAGCACTTCCGTCCGCACATCCCCGACGGCACCGGCACCGGCACCGGCCCCGGCACCGACCACGACGAGCGACTGAGCCGACTGAGCCGGCTCGGCCGCCTCAGCGCCCGTGAACGCGAGGTCCTCGTGCAGGTGGGCCGCGGCCTGTCCAACACCGAGATCGCCGCCACCCTGTACCTCGCCGAGGCGACCGTGAAGTCCCATCTGGGGCGAATCCTGCAGAAGCTCGAACTCCGCGACCGGATACAGGCCGTGATTTTCGCCTACGAATGCCGCCTCATCCAGGCGGCGCCACATCGCGGTCGGCCGACCGGGCACTGACCCGGTCGGCGCCTGCCGAGAGGCGACCACCGGGTGGTCCGGGCCATCGGCCGGCGGCGGATACGAGAGTGGAACCCGTGAGGCGTTGCCCCAACACGCATTCCCGTTCGGCGAGTGGTCCGGCTGATGTCAGTGGGCGCGTCTAGGCTCCGTTTGACGAGGGAGTCCGAGTGAGGGACGTGAGTGTCATGTCGCGTGTTCGAGTGCACAACTTCAGCGTGTCGCTGGACGGGTTCTCCGCCGGGGAGGGGCAGAGCCTGGACGCCCCGTTCGGGCATGCCGGGACTCGGCTGGTCGACTGGTTCTTTCAGACCCGCGCTTTCCAGGCAATGATCGGCCAGGCAGGTGGCGGCAGCGGTGTCGACGATGCCCTTGCCTGGACCTGGGGGGCCGGGATCGGGGCGGAGATCATGGGCCGCAACAAGTTCGGCCCGCAGCGCGGCCCGTGGACCGACGAGGAGTGGAAGGGCTGGTGGGGGGACAACCCGCCGTTCCACACCCCGGTCTTCGTGCTGACGCACCACCCGCGCCCGTCCCTGGAAATGGAAGGCGGCACGGTCTTCCACTTCGTCGATGCCTCGCCGCAGGAGGTGCTGCGGCAGGCCCGCGAGGCGGCGGGCGGCCTCGATGTGCGGATCGGCGGAGGCCCGACGACGGTCAGGCAGTTCCTCGCGGAGGATCTGGTCGACCACCTCCACATCGCCGTCGTCCCGATCGTCCTGGGCCGCGGTGAGCGGCTGTGGGACGGTCTGGAGGGGCTGGAACAGCGCTTCCAGGTGGAGTCGGTGACGACGCCCAGCGGCATCACCCACATGACCTTCACCCGTCCGTAGTTCCGCGTCAGGCAACCTTCGCCCCGTCGTGACGCCCGGCACGCACTCTCGCCGCACCGGCCGAAAGCCCAACTACGTCCAGTACGAGGACTTCCGGCCGGCACGCCGATAGCACGCACCAGGGGGGCACCTCCCGGCCGAAGGCTGGGGGAGCCGCTCCTTGACGGGCAAAGGTTGCCTGACGCGGCACTAGCTCCGCCGACCAGCCGCAGCAGGGCCCGCCCGGTCAACTGAGCTGAACGACTGCGAGCGTGTACGACGACGGCGCGCGATCTTCTCACCCTGCCCTATCGTCTACCCGGCGTGAGTCCGTTCTCGTAGGCGATGATCGCCAGGTGGACGCGGTCCCGGGCCTCGAGCTTGGCGAACAGGCGCGCGACATGGGTCTTCGCCGTCGCCGCGCTGATCACCAAGCGCTCGGCTATCTCACCGTTCGACAGTCCCTGTCCGACCAGTGCCAGCACCTCGCGCTCCCGGCCGGTGATCCCCGCGATGAGATGTGAGTCTGCGGCAGGTTCGGTGTCCGGTGTGGGGGCCGCGGGGGTGACGGAGCTTCCGGCGAAGTCGGCGATCAGCCGTCGGGTGACGCTCGGCGCGATCAACGCGTCGCCGGCCGCCACCACGCGGATCGCGCCCAGGATCGCGTCCAGGGCCATGCTCTTGAGCAGGAATCCGCTGGCGCCGGCGCGCAGAGCGCCGTAGACGTACTCGTCGTCGTCGAAGGTCGTCAGCACCAGCACCTTGGGCGGGTCCGGCTCGGCGGTCGCCTGCCGGGTCGCCTCGATCCCGTCCATGCCCGGCATCCGGATGTCCATCACCACGACGTCCGGCCGCAGCTCACGTACCAGGCGCACCGCCTCGTGGCCGTCGCCTGCCTCGCCGACCACCTCCAGGTCATCGGTGTCGCCGATCAGGATCCCGAGCCCGACCAGCATCAGTGGCTGGTCGTCGACCAGCAGTACCCGCACGCTCATGCCGGGAGCCTCGCTGCCACTCGGAATCCGCCCTCCGGACGCCGGCCCGCGCTGAACTGGCCGGACAGCAACGTCACCCGCTCGCGCATGCCGAGCAGGCCGAAGCCGCTCCCGCCGGCCGTCGCCGAGTGCCTGGGACGGCCGGGCCCGCCGGGACCGTCGTCCCCGTCGTCCACCACCTCGACCGTCACCTCCCCCGGCTCGTAGCCGACCGCGACCCGGCACGTTCGCGCCCCGGAATGCCGCACCACGTTCGTCACCGACTCCTGGATGATCCGGAACGCCGACAGTTCGATCTCCGGTGGCAGCGGACGCCGTTCGCCCCGCCAGGTCACCTGGACCCGCACCCCGGCGTCGGCCGTGCGTTCGGCGAGCCGCGGGACGTCGGCCAGGCTGCTGGCCGGCGCCAGCGGAGCGGCCTGCGGCACGGCGTCGTCCGGTTCGGCGCGGCGTAGCGCCCCGAGCATGCGCTGAAGCTCGAGCAGCGTCTCCCGGCTGGTGGTCTCGATGCCGGTCAGCGCCTGCCGGGTCTGCTCGGGCTTGGTCTCCACGACCCGCGCCGCCGCTCCCGACAGCACCGTGATGATCCCGATGCTGTGCGCGACGCTGTCGTGGAGTTCGCGGGCGATCCGCAGCCGCTCGGCCATGACGGCGCGGGCCGCCCTCTGTTCGTGCAAGGCTCCGAGGTATTCACGGCGTTTGCGGTACACCCCGCCGAAGACCCACGCGACCGCGAACCACAACGCGAACTGCCCGGCCCACTGGGCCGCGTCGCCGAGGGTCTCCCCGGGGTAGACGTGGATGTTCTCGACGAACGCGGCCGCGACGGCCGCGACGGAGCCGACGGCGGCAGCCGTCGGCCGCCGGACGGCGAGGTGCCCGCCCAGGACGACGAGCAGGACGAACACGATCCAGGGCCGCACGCCGAAGAGGTCGCCGAGAACCGATTCGCCCAGGATCGCCGCGAAGACCGCCGCCGGCAGACGGCGCATCAGCAGAACCGGAAGGGCGAGCACGACGCACAGAGCGATCAGCGGGTAGGTCCCGAGGCCGGGCAACCGGAACAGGCCCTCGTGGTCCTGAACCTGAGCGATCGACCAGCAGAGCATCAGCGCGTAGAAGCAGGCGGTGGCCAGCACCACGGCCCGGTCCGTCAGCCAGGTCATGCGCTCCGATGTCGAGAGGCGCTGGAGAAGCTCTTCCATGCGGAGATCGTATTCAGCGGCGTCGGCTCCGCGCGTCACCCCAGGGGTGTACGCGCCTGTACCCCCACGGGGCGACGGCCTGGGGAACGGTGACATCCACCGGCCGACGCGACGGATCACGCTCTGTTCGTAGGTTCGTGGACATGACGAATGCGCCGATGATCGACGTCCGCGAGGCGACGAAGAAATACGATGACGGCCCGCCCGCGCTGGCCGGTGTGAACTTGTCTGTGGCGTCCGGTGATTGTGTGGCGATCCTCGGCCATTCCGGCAGTGGGAAGTCCACGCTGCTGAACCTGATCGCCGGTTTGGACAAGCCCTCCAGCGGCAGTGTCACCGTCGACGGCACGCGCGTCGATCAGCTGGGTGAGGCCGGATCGGCGAAGTACCGCCGGGCCTCGATCGGCATGATCTTCCAGTTCTTCAATCTGCTCGACGATCTGACGGTGTTGGACAACGTCATGGTTCCGGCGCAGCTGGCCGGGATGGGCAAGGGCGAGGCGAAGCGCCGGGCCGTCGAGCTGCTCGGCTCGCTGGGTATCGAGCGGCACGTCAAGGCCTATCCGCAGCGGCTGTCCGGAGGTGAGCGGCAGCGGGTGGCAGTGGCCAGGGCCCTGATGAACAAGCCGGCGTTGTTGCTGGCTGACGAGCCCACCGGCGCGCTGGACTCGAGCTCGGTCGAGGACGTGCGCCGGCTGCTGCTGGACCTGAACGCCGAGGGCCAGACCATCGTGCTGGTGACCCACGACGTGCAGTTGGCCGCCACCACCGCGCACCGCACCATCGAGTTGGTGGACGGTGCGGTCGCGCGGGACGTCGTCAACAGTGGCAGCGGTGCCGGCCTGGCCGCCGCCCAGGCGCGCCGGTGAGCGCGCTCGGCAAGGTCGTACGCTCCGGCGTGGGCCGACGTCGGGTCCAGACCCTCGTCATGGCTTTGACGACGTTCACCGCGGTGCTGTCATCCGTACTCTCCCTCGGCCTGCTGACCGCCGTGCAGGCCCCGTTCGAGCACGCTTTCACCACCCGGGACGGAGCGCACCTGGCGGTCCAGTTCGACGGTTCGAAGGTCACGGCCGTGCAGACCACCGCCACCGCGCACGTCGCCGGTGTCACCGAGGCGGCCGGGCCGTACCCGATCGCCGCCGCCCTGGACACGACCGTCGGCACCGACTGCCCCAAGACCGACTGGGCCGGTCACGACAACCATCCGATCACCGTCACCACCCGCCCCGACCTGGGTAGCACCTCCGGGATGGACCAGCTGGTGCTGACCCAGGGGCGCTGGCCGACCAGTCCGGGCGAGATCGCCCTCCCGGCCAACAACTATGCCGACGCCTGCTTCGGCTCTTCGGTGGTGTTCTCCTCCCTGCCGGGCAAGCCGTCGTTCAAGGTCGTCGGCTTCGCCGACTCGGTGACCAACAGCGCGACCGGCTTCGCCACCGCCGACGGTTTCGCGCGGCTGACCACTGCCGGGGCCACAACCGACGAGCAGATGCTCTACCGGTTCGCCAGGGCCGGGACCGACGCCGACATCGCCACCGACAAGCAGGCGGTGGCCGCCGCCGTGCCGGCCGGCGCGGTCGAGGACGGACAGTCGTATCTGACCGCGGAACAGCAGGCGACCGGCAACGCCAAGGCCTTCGTGCCGTTCCTGATCGCCTTCGGGATCCTCGGGCTGGTCCTGTCCGTGCTGATCATCGCGATCGTGGTCAGCGGCGCGGTGGCCTCGGGAATCCGGCGTATCGGGATTCTGAAGTCGTTGGGCTTCACGCCTTCGCAGGTGGCCCGCGCCTACACCGCGCAGGCCATGATCCCGGCGACACTCGGCGTGGTGCTCGGCACGGTCTTCGGCAATCTCGCGGCCGGGCCGATCCTGAACGGGGCATCCGAGCAGCTCGGCGCGGCCAGTGCCACGATTCCGTTCTGGGTCAGCGCCGTGGTGTCGCTGGGCACCCTGCTGATCGTCGGCGTCACGGCTTCGATCCCGGCGTTGCGGGCCGGCCGGATGCCGGCGGTGCAGGCTCTGGTGGTCAGCCGCGCCCCGAAGGCCGGGCGCGGTCAGACTGCGCAGCGTCTGGCCTCGCGGCTGCCGCTGCCCCGGGCCATGTCGCTGGGGCTGGCCCAGCCCTTCGCCCGCCCGGCCCGGGCCGTACTGGTCGGCGCGGCGGTGCTGCTCGGCACGGTCAGCGTCACCTTCGCGGTGGGGTTGGGGACCGCGTTCAGCAAGTACCAGGCCACTACGATGAGTTCGGGCTTCAACGTCGCGTCGGACATCGTGATACCCACAGCCGACGTGGGCGCGCCGTGGGGTCTCTACGGCCCCAACGACCCGCGCCACGCGTACCTGGATGCCACCAAGGTGGCCGCCGCGCTCGCCAAGGTCCCGGGCACGAAGGCCGCGTTCGGCTGGGGCGACAGCGGCGCGACCTTGGTCGGCGCGCCGATCGGCGGCGAACCGCCGGTCCTGTACACGGTCAGCGGCGACTTCTCCTGGACGAACATGCAGCTGCTGTCCGGCCGTTGGTACTCGGCGCCCGGAGAGGCCGTGGTCGGTGACAAGCTGGCCTCGGCGGTGGGGATCCGTGTCGGTGACGACGTCACCGTGGTGCAGCAGAACAAGCAAGTGTCACTGAAGGTCGTCGGCATCAACTTCGACACCCATGGATCCGACTACACGGCCATGACGGATGCGGCCACCTTCACCGCCGCAGGACTGACCCCGCGCATCGACCAGTTCAACGTCGAGCTGGCCTCGAACGCCAACGGAACGGACTGGTCCACCGCAGCCACCGCCGCGCTGACCCCGCTGAACGCCTCGGTCCAGTCGAACTCGTCCGACACGAACCTCCTGGTGATCATCATGGGCACCCTGGTGGCGATGTTCACGCTGATGTTGACCGTGGTCGCCGCGCTCGGGGTGCTGAGCATGGTTGTGCAGGACACCCGGGAGCGGGTCCACGACCTGGGGATCTTCAAGGCCCTCGGGATGACGCCCAGACAGACCGTCGCGATGGTGCTGACCTCGGTGGCACTCACCGGCCTGATCGCCGGACTCGTCGGGGTACCGCTCGGGGTCGTGGTGGAGAAGGCGACCCAGGCTCCGATGGGGCACGCGATCGGCCGGCACCTGCCACCGAGCGTGACTCACGTCTACACCGCCGGGCTGCTCCTTCCGCTGCTGGCCGCCGGGGTCGTGATCGCCCTGCTCGGGGCACTGCTGCCAGCCGGCTGGGCGGCACGCTCACGGACCGCCACCGCGCTGCGGGCCGAGTAGGGCCGAGCAGGACCGAGTAGGACCGAGTAGGGCCGAGTAGGACCGAGCAGACCGAGCAGGGCCGCCGGTCGCCGCAGCAAAAGCGGCGGTGCTGGGCACTGCACGGCGCGGCAAGGACGCCAATGCCGACCTCCCCTGGTTGATCCCCCGGGAGGTCGGCATTCCGGTATGGGCCCGAAGAGTTCACCCACAGTCGGCCTAATGCGCGCGGCCCGGGTCTTCGTCAAGCGCCTGGACAACGAGGGCCCGCTGCCCAGGTGACCAGGGTCGCCGCAGAACTTTGGGGCTACTCCTCGACCGGCAGGCCGGCCTCGCGGGCGAGTACGCCCAGGGCCCGGCGCAGCGACTCGCGCTCGGCGAGGGAGAGAGCGGCGGCCAACTCGGCGTCGATGGCGTGCGCCTGGGCGGCGCACTCGTGCAACAGGGCGCGGCCGTCCTCGGTGAGGGCGAGCATCTGGCGGCGGCGGTCGGCGGGGTCGCGCTCGCGCACCACCGCGCCCAGCGCCTCCAGCTGGTCGGCCATGCTCACCACCAGACTCGGCGCCACGCCCATCGCCTGCGCCAGCTCCAGCTGCGAGGAGGCCGCGCCCGCGTCGAGGGCGGCCAGCAGGGCGACGTGCTTCGGCTTGAGTCCGTGGTCCTCGATCGCGGCCGTGAAGCGGGTGGTGGCGATGGTGCCCAGGGTGCCGAGGCGGAAGGACAACGAGGAGGTCAGCGAAAGAGGGTTGACAGCGCTCATGGCACCGATACTATCTCTATTGAATCATTCATAGTTCGAATCGTTTGAGGTGTGTTTGATATGGGTGGGACTGGAACGGGCGCGCTGTCGAAGCCGCTGGTGATCGCTAATGCCGCTGCGGCGGTGCTCTCGATGGCCTCCTGTGCGGCCGGGTTGATCAACCCGGGGATCGGGCTGCCGAAGGAGGAGCCGGTGACCGGGGGCGTGCGGTTCTACGCTGAGGCGTACGCCGCCCGGGCGCTGCCGTTGGGGGCGGTGCTGTTGCGCCAACTGGCGCGCGGGCGTGGTGGATCGGCGCTGTCGGCGGTGCTGCTGCTCGCGGGTGCGGTTCAGGCGGGGGATGCCGCGATCGGGGTGCGCACCCGCAATCCGGGGATGGCGCTCGGAGCCGGCGCGCTGGCGCTGCTGCACCTGGAGACGGCGCGGCGGGTTGCCGGGGGTGCGCGGTGACCGAGGCGCTGCGTTTGGCGGACGACTTGCTCGCCTTTCTGCTCGAACTCGCCGTCTACGCCGTCGCCGTGCGGTTCGGGCTCACCCGGCGGGTGGCTCGGCCGGGTCGCTGGGCACTCGCCCTCGTCCTGCTGGTCGGGTACGTCGTGGTCTGGGCAGTGTTCGGCGCGCCGGGTGCGACAGTGCCGCTGCACGGCGTGGCCCGGGCGGCGCTGGACCTGGTCTGGTTCGGCAGTGCCGCCGTCCTGCTCTGGGCAATGAGCCTGCGCCGCACCGCGGTTGTCTTCGTGGTGGCCTACCTGCTGACCACTGTGGTGCACCTGATGCTGTGACAGGGAGGGGCAGTTCGGCAGCCCAAGTCGACCCAGTACGAGGATGCTTCGCCCGCACGCCCAGCCGCACGCCCAGCCGGGAGCCCAACACCGGGCGCTGATCCGAACGATCGACCAGACGGCCCTAACCGGAGACCTTTGCCCAGACGACGGCCTCGGCCATCTCCCCGGTGTTGTAGTCGTTGCTTGTGTCCGTGATCGTCAGCACGGCGATCCGTCCCTCGTGCGTGTGGTCGCAGAACACCGTCCCCTTCTTCACCGCGATGGTCCCGATGCCCTTGGTGGCGATCAGGTCGGCGCACTCCTGCCTGGTGGGCATCCTGGTCGTGTCGGTCCACATGGCGAGCGGTGTCGGGTTGTAGCCCGTGTAGTCGTCGCCCGTGATGCGTGGCGGGTCGGCGAAACTCAGGGTGAGGTCGCGCAGATAGGAGTTGTCCCTGCCCGGCGGAACCAGGTCGAGCCGCGGTCCCGACTCGGCGATGCGCACCTGCCCCTGGAACTGGATCGTGTCCGAGTCGGGGCTCAGTGACGCCACTGGCGCCGGGACGGCGGGCCGGCTGGGCGACCTGGCCGGCGTCGGTGACGCGGCCGGCGCGGACGTGTCCGCCGCGGGAGCGCCGGCGGCGGAGGTGCCCGTTACCTGCCCGGTGTCACGGGTGCGCCCGTTGCCGGAGAGTTCGACCGCGACCACCACGGTCGTGCCGATCAGCACCAGGGCGGCGGCGATGCCCACGGTGGTCCGCCAGCGGCGTCCGGTGCTCTCCGGCGGGGCGGGCGCCAGGATGAAGGTGTTGTGCTGGGTGTTGTGGCTCCCGGCCTGGGCACCGGTGGGCCCGCCGAAGGTGCTCCCCGACACTCCGTCCCCACCCGGGGAGTGGGGCGTCGGATCGTTCATGCCCGCGGCCCGAAGTGGTTCTCCTGCCGGTTGTTGCTGCCGAACTGCAGGGCCGTGGGCCCGGAGAAGGTGTTACCGGTCAGCGTGGTTCCGCCGGCCTGGCCGCCCCCCTGCTCGGCGGCGGCCTGATACCGGGTCACCGCCTGCTGCAGGGCCTCGGCGAAGCCGGGATCGCGCTGGACCGCGTCCTGCAAGCTGAACTGCAGCCACTGGCGCGTGTCGTTCGTGGGCTCCGACTGCCCCGCCTCGGCATCCTCGGTCAGCCGCGCCAGCGCGCGGTCCTCGCCGAGCTTGCGGCTGACCACGTCGTGCAGGTGGTCCATCGCGGCATCCAGCCCGTGGTCCACTTCCGCGTCTACCCGCCCCGCCACCCGCTTTGCCTTGCGGGCCGCCCACGCGACCATGCAGGCGACCGCGACCTCAATGCCGGTCATCGAGACCCCCCAATAGATCTGACAGACAGCCAGAGATTACCGTCCGCCCTTCTCCATTGTCAGCAAAGGGAAATGACTGGCAGTCACGTCGCAGCCAGACTGGTGGACCGTGCGAGCGGGAGCAGGGCGATACCGTAGAGGGCGGCGCCGAGGGACCTGACGGTGGTCCCGCCGCCGGCCACAACGCCTGTTGCCGACCGGTGGGAACGGCCGCAACCGTTCCCACTCGGCATCCGTCAAACCGCCCCGCCCCATGCCCGGTCCAACGACCAAGGCGGGTGATCGTCACATGATCGGGCGGACAGCTCCTCGTTGGCGGCCGGCGCTCTCGGGTGGTGCGTGGTGGGTCAGCCGATCTGGTAGCCGCTCTCGTCGACCACCAGGTCGATCGGGCTCCAGCCGCCGTTGTAGATGGAGACCTCGCCGTTGCTGTTCGGCTGGACCACCACCTGGTTGGGGATGGTCTCGCCGGCCACCCAGTTGAGGTTGGAGGCCACCGGGCGGTTGGTGCCCTGCGGGTACACGGTCAGGAAGCCCGGGGCCGCCGTGTCGGTCACCGTGACATTCAGGGTGACGGCCGTGCTGTTCTCCAGGCCGCAGGTCACACACAGGTCCAGGGTCTGGCCGGGGCCGATCTGCTGCGGCGCGACCCACTCGCCCGAGCCGCCGGCGACATAGCCGGTCCGGGTGTCGGCCACACGCTGTGGGGCCTGGGCGTGGTAGGTGCCACCGCCGTTGACGAAGTAGCCGGCCAGGTCGGCGACGACGTGGACCGAACCGATGCCGCCCCCGGCGTAGAGCGAGACCTTGCCGTCGACCACCGGGACGGTGACCAGGTTCGGAATGGTCTGTCCCGGGGCCCAGTTGAGGTTGGAGGCGGTCGGACGGTTGGTGCCGTGCGGGTAGGCGGTCAGGTAGCCGTAGTCGGTCGGCCCGGTGACGGTGACGTTGAGGGTCACCGCCGAGACGCCGCTGGCCGGGACGCCGTCGACGCCCGCGACCTGCAGGTCGATCTGGTTGCCCTGCTGCAGCGCGCCCAGGCCGTTGCGGGTGTCCAGCAGGCGTACCGGGGCGGTGGACTTGTAGCTGCTGCCCGAGGTGGAGTAGTAGCCGAACAGATCGGCGACCAGGTTCACCGTGCCGGCGCTGCTGTTGTGGAACGAGACCTTGCCGTCCTTGACCTGTACGGTCACCAGGTTCGGAATCGTTTCGCCGGAGGTCCAGTTGAGGTTGGACGCCACCGGCAGCTCATCGCCGTGCGGGTAGACCGTGAGGAAGCCGGCCTGGGTCGGGTCGGTGACGGTCACGTTCATGGTGACGGCGGTGACGCCGGTGGCCGGGACGCCCGCGATACCGGTGACCGGCAGCTCGACGGTGGCGCCGGGTGCGACCGCGCCGACCGTGACGCCGGTGCCGTTGCGGGTGTCGAGCAGGCGGACCGGGCCGAGCGGGTTGTAGTACGTACCGAAGTTCTGCAGCTCGTACGCGCCGCGGTCGCGGATGCCCTTGCCGGTACCGGTGTTGGGCGTGTACGGGTCGTCCACCGGCTGGTTGCCGGTTTCGTCGCCGGCGGTCATGCCCGGCGCGTTCTCGTCGGCGGAGTCGACCAGCGGGGAGGCCGGCTGGCTGGGCTCCTCCGTCCAGCGCAACTCGCTGTTGCCGATGATGTCGTGCGAGCCCTGGCCGCTGGCAGTGGCGTAGTCCGCGACGGTGTTGTACTTCGTGCCGGCCCAGTTGTAGGCGGGGCTGCCGTCCTTGTCGTCGTAGACGTTGTACGCGACCTTGGTGCCGGCCGTGGCCGCCTGGTCCACCTTCAGGCCGACGAAGTTCGCCGCGGTGTCGCAGAGCTTGTTCATGTGGTTGTCGGCGTCGCCGGTCGAGATCACGTTGTTCTCGATCACGGTGCCGGTGGCCGCACCGGTGACGTCCAGGGCGTCGGAGCAGCCGCCGGACATGGTGTTGTTCACCACGACGGTGCCCGGAGCACCGTTGACGGTGAGGGCGGCCCGGCCGTCCAAGCTGAGGCCGTTCCGGATCACGTTCGTGGCGATGACCACGCCCTGGGCCCCCGGGTCCACCTGGCCGAAGGAGCCGGTGCCTCCGAGCGAGCGGTTCTGCGCGATGGTCACCGCGCTCGAGGAGCCGGTGACGTGGATCGCCGGAGCCTGGTACCAGCCCTGGACCTGGTCGCCCGAGAGAGCGATGTCCGAGGAGCCGTCGACCAGCACGTTGCCGGAGCTGCCGTTCGTCCAGAAGTCCTTGATCCGGACGTGCTGAACGCCCGAGAGCGAGAAGGCGTACGCGGTCGGCGCCTTGCTGCCGGGACTGCTGCCGACGAAGGTCGCGTTGCTGTACTCCACGCCCTTGCCGGTGAAGGTGATCGGCGCGGCGGCGGTGCCGGAGTGGGTGATGTTGACCTGCTCCGGGTAGGTGCCGGCCGCGACATGCACGGTCTGGCCGGGCTGCACGACCGCTGCGGCGGCCGAAATGGTGCAGTACGGCTGCGCCTGGCTGCCCGCACCGGAGTCGGAGCAGTTGGCGCCGGCGGTGTTGCTGACGTAGAGGTCGGTGACAGCGGCGGAGACACTCGCCTGGCCGAGGGCCGGCAGAGCGAGCGCGCCGAGTACGAGGGCGCCACTGACGGCGCCTATCCGAGTTCTGATGGTGTCCCCCTGTGAGGTCCGCTTATGGCGGATGCCGTGCGCTGCCGGGCAGCGCAGGCGGATCCTCTCACGCCGATTTGCACTGGCGACTCCAGGGCCAGGGAAAGCCGAAGGCCCCGACTGCCGTGGTGGCTTGAGTTCGGGGGATCGGGTGAGGTTGTGGTTAGCCTTCTGGTTCTGCCCCCGTCCTGGGGCAGAACCAGGTAGGACCGGTGGGCCGGGTCTGGCGGGACGCCGGAGTGTTCAGCACCCTGCTCGAAGCCTCATCGCCGAGGCCCCCAGAGGCGGGAAGACCGACCTGTCGCTGGTCAGCGTGGACTCCACGACCGCCCGTGCCCACCACGACGCCGCCGGGACGCTGGTCGACGAGGAGATCATGCAGGCCCTGGAGGAGGCCGCTCGCGAGAAGGAGAAGGCCCGGCAAAAAGGGGCAGACCGCAGGAACAGAACGGACAGGACGAGCGCAGGCGCATCCGGCTGAGGCGCAAGGCCCACCTGACGCAGGCCCCTTACGGTCGAGGCGGGCGGCGTTGTGCTCACCCGTGATCTCGGTCCTGCGTGGAAGTGGGGACTATGGGAGTTGGCACGGGCCATGGCAGTCACGGTCCAACCGACCTCTTTGGGAGACCTGCTCGCGTCGCGCGATGCTGAGAGGATTGTCGGACCCATCATTCATACTTCACTTGCATGGGTGTCCGATCAGATTTCTCGCTGGACCTACAGCTCAAGTACGTCCACGAGCAGGTAGCGAACGACGACGTGAAGCGTGTGATCACCTCTGCGCTCGAGCACATGAGAAGTGGACGGGGAGGACACCGCAAGGGCGGCAGAGTACTCGTTCAACTCCTAGGCGCAGCGCGCGGGCAGGCCGCTGAGCTAGGTGAGTGGGGAGTTGTGCGACTCCTGCAGGACTCCATCGACTACGCCGAGGGGCGTATCCTGCAGCCGGACTTCGATGAGCGCTACCGCCTGTTTCAGGATGGCGCGCGTAACGAGGGGCTGCTGGGGTTCGTCGCAGGCATGCTTGAGATCAAGTTCAACTTCGCAGCCGATGCGGGGAGGCGATACCTGGAGGAGCATCCGGACGCGGGAGCGGAGGGGCTGCTTGCCCACATCGACTCGCTCAGCCATGACGCACGGTATCTCGTAGCCCCAGGCGAACGACCGGGACGGTACTCACTCATCCGTGGTCGGGCGGAGAAGATGATCTGGTTGGAGAGGGTACTTCAGGAGCGGATCGACATTGATGATCCGGAGGAAGCCGCTCAGCGGATTGCTGCGTCACCAGAGGCGTGGGCTCTCCTGGCCGCGGATCCAGAAGGTCAGATGATTCTCCGGGCGGCCCAACTCCAGAAGAGGTCCGCCCGGCTGGCCGCTCTACGCAAGGTGGCGGAGGACGAAGCGGCCACAGAGCTGGACCTGCAGCGGGCTCTGGAAGGGCAGTACTGGATCTTCGGTGGGCGCTTCGTCGGAGAAGCCGCTCAGCGCCGGTTGGTACCCGGTGATGAGATCGACATTCCGCTGATTCGCGGCGACGGAAGTCTTCACATCGTCGAGCTGAAGCGGGCTATGAGCATGACGGGTGCCTTGGTGAAGCGACACCGCGGAGCGTGGGTGCCAACTGCGCACGTGCACGATGCCGTTGGCCAAGCGGTCAACTATCTGGTCGGGCTGGACGAGGACCGTCGGCGGATCTTCGAGGATTTCAGCATCGAGACGCGTCGAGCAAGCGCCATCGTTCTGATCGGCCACCCGGCTCTCCAGCCGGACGTGCCGGAGCAGGAGATCAACGAAGCCCTTCGGACGTTCAACACACACGTGAACCGGGTTGAGGTCATCACGTACAAGGAGCTCATCGACAACGCCGAGCGCTCTCTCGGCGGCTCGGTCTGAGACGTAGCAACCGCGTCATTGAGGACTATGAAACGGCAGAGGGCCCCAACCAATCTGGTCGGGGCCCTCTGTCAGCCCTGGCGGGCGAAGGGCGGAGGATACGAGATTCGAACTCGTCTTTTGCCGAGATTTGACCTGCGGCGATGCTCGGAATCAGGACAAACCGGCACAGGATCCATGCCGCTCGATGCTGGCGGGTGCCGCCTGATGCCCCCGCGTGCTGACATGACAGCACAGATGATCATGAAATCGTCGGCCGAGTTGGGCGCTCGCCGCCCGGGGCTCTCGTCACACACTGTAGGCGTATGGCGGACTGCGGCTTGCCCTGCACAGGATGCACGAAGCCCCGCCCGGCGGGTGCTGGGCGGGGCTGTGCCGGTGGGGTTGGCGGGCTACGAGAGGCAGCTCGACGAACACGCCCAGAGGGTGACCCCGGGGCCGCTCGGGGCTTCCCGGTGCCCTATCGGGACCGGCTTGGGGGCCGGACCGCCGCACCGGGCGCAGCGCACCGGAGCGAGGCGGGGCCACGTCTCGCCGGCGGTGTTCGCGTGGTCGTCTCGGTGGAACGGCTCACGGCTGCACGGGGCGCCGGTGGACTGTCCGGGGCGCGGGGCGCCGCATGTGGGCATCCTGGTGGCGGCGAGAGTCATCACGCCACCGCCCCGAGGCTGTGTGCACCCTCGAAGGTGTACTCAAGGTCGGGCAGTCCTTCGGCCACTGCCGCGAGGGCCCGGAGTCGGACCTGACGCCGCCGTTCCTCCGTCTTGTCCCACAACGGCACCACGCGGCCGGTGATCGGACGGTACTCGGCCTCGATCTGCTGCCGGGTCGGGTCGGCGGGTGCGATTCGCTCGGGCTCGGGCTCGGGCGCGGGCAGGTGGACGGGTGCCGGGCTCGGCTTGGGCGTGGTCACCGGGAATGGCTCGGGGGTGCGGCGGTAGTAGGCGGGTGCGCGGAGTCCCTCCAGCTCGACCCGCACCGGGCGAGGCGCCCCGGCGCGGTGGCGGCCGGTCGGGGTCTCCGTTGTGCTGCTGAGGTACAGCGCCGAGGCGAACGCGAGCACCAAGGCCCCGAGGCATGTGTAGAGCCAAACCCAGAATGTAAGGTCGGACATGTTGGCAGCTCCCTAAAGCTGTCGATGTGTCACCCCCGGTCGCCGGCCCTAATCGGCTTCCGGGGGTTCTGCTTTCTCATGAAAATAACGGACCTCCCTATACCTGTCCATAGCTCCCTACTGTTGGCAGTAGCCAGGCGTGGTGGCGTGCAGCCGGATACGGTTGCCCCCGTGACCGACCTTGACCCCACCCGCCCGAAGTGGCCGCAGATTGTTGCCGTGCTCGGCGCCAGAATCGGGCAAGGGGCCGACGGCTACACGCCTGGTTGTCTCATCTCCAGTCGGATGATCGAGGACGAGTTCTCGGTGGCGAAGGTGACCGCGGGGAAGGTGTTCGCCGAGTTGCGCCGTCTGAAACTGGTTCGGACCGAGTTCGGGATGGGCTCGTTCGTGACGGACCCGAGCGAGCGAGGAGAGCAGTAGCCCCAGCCCTGCCGCCACAGTCACGCCCGGTGGTAGGGCGTGCCGACCAGACGCATGGCGCGCCGGTTCGGGGTGAAGCCCAGCGACGCGTATAGCGGTGCGCCGTCGTCGCTGGCACTGAGCGTCACCAGGGTGCAGC
The DNA here is from genome assembly GCF_000744225.1 of Kitasatospora mediocidica KCTC 9733. Lineage (GTDB taxonomy): Bacteria > Actinomycetota > Actinomycetes > Streptomycetales > Streptomycetaceae > Kitasatospora > Kitasatospora mediocidica. Next base: position 1,785,828 of record NZ_JQLN01000005.1, read on the forward strand.
CCTGGCGAGTCAGCCACTCGACCAGCGCCCGGGTGACCGCTCGACCGTAGCCGCGTCGGCGGAACGGCTGCTCGGTGACGACGGTCTGCACCTGTCCGAAGACGCCAGCGTGGTCGGGGCCCGGCAGCCCCTGGTGTACGACACCGATCGCGCACGCCGCGAGCCCGCCGGCCGGGGCGTCGATCACGAAGGCGCCGAGTCGGTCGCCGCCCAGCTGCCCGCGCAGGTACTGGGCGAGTCGGTCGCGCCACGGCCCGGTGAGATCAACGCCCACCATCGCGGCGTGGATCCGGGCGAGCTCGGCGGCGTCGTCGGGGGATGCCGGGCGCACATTCACAGCTGCACATCCATGAGGAGGTCTCCGAGTTCCGCAGCGGTGGGCCGGTCAGCGGCGGGGACGGTAAGGACGGTGCCGAGTGCCGATTGCAGCTGCGGCCACGGGCGCTCTGTGGTCAGTGGGATGCCGGCGGCGATGGCCTTCCGGAGGTCGGCCGGGCTGGTGAGCTGCACGTCGATGCTGGCGGCGTCGTAGTCCAACGGCCACCGGCCGGTTGCGCAGGTCCACAACGTCCCGGCGAGTGCGTACACGTCGGCGGTGGGCGACGGTTCCACCGGCTGTAGACCGCTGTTGATCCACGCGGCGAGTTCCGGTGACACCAGGTGGGTCATGCCTCCCTCGAACTTCCGCCACGGCAAAGTTCCTTGACGCAACGACAGCGCAAAGTCGATCAACTTCGCGCCAGCCGGAGTGTGGATCCCATGGGCCGGTTGCAGGTCGCCGTGAGCCCAGCCAGCGGCATGGAACTCAGCGACAGCCCGGCACAGCGCCACCGCACCGGCAAGGGCAGTCACACGACCGTCGGGGCCCTTGCGAACCGGCTCGAACAGGTCCCAGGTGGACGGGCCGTCGAGCCAGGTGGTGACGTACCAAACGTCGGGACCAGAACGCCCGGCGATCACGGTGTAGTCCGGCAGGGCGTCGAGTACGGCGGCCTCCCGCGTGGTGATCTCTGCGGTCACGCCGTCGGCGCTGTACCCCAGCTTGACCGCCACCGCACCGAGCGGCCCGGTCGCCTTCCACACGGCCGACCCTCGCCGATCCGTGATCGCTCTCAACTCCACGGGCCCACAAATGATTTCTGCCGCCGTCACTGCCTCGGGGGGACAGGGAGTGAAGTCGCCCATGCCCGCACCGCCTTCCAATCGCAAGGGATGTGTTCGAACACGTCTCGGCCATCGTCGTTCGCCACGGCCACGGCCCGCGCAAGATCGGGCGTGTCCTTCAAGAACTGGGGATCGCGGGGGCGCACGGCCGCGCGAACCGGCATGAACGAGAACGGTGGTGTCGGTATGCTCCGGCCGAACTTGTCCAGCTCGTGCGCGCCTTGAGTGAACTTGCCGAACATCACACCCACGGGCCCATAGAGGTGCTTCAACGCCCAGTGCGGCCAGGCCATCAACTCATGGTGGTCGGTGTCAGGGACGGTACCCGTGATGACGATGTTCTCGCAGACGAACGCGCCGTCCGTCCGGCCCATCAGCGGTCGGATCCACTCCGCCGCCTGAACGGCGGCGTGGAACAACTCAGCCTCGACGGCGTACCGGTGGGCACCGGGCGCGATCTCGTACACCGTCCACCCGGTCATCTCGTGCAGGACGGACCGTTCGAGGAACGGGCAGTGCTCGAACATGGCGGTGGCGTAGCCGGTCACGTCCACGATGGCCGGGCTCGTCGCCCGGGGAGAAACGAGGCGGAGCGCCCCGGCCGTGGGCCGGGACGCTCCGTCGTAGTGCATGGCGATCAACCCGTCACCGGGCGATCTCGGCCGGGGTGTGGCCGTCGCCGTCGCCGGGGGCCGGCGAACAGTTCCACTCGGCGACCACCTGGCCGGTCTTCCGGTAGGCGGCGAGCGCCGTCGTGTCCACGACGCCGCTGGCGTCGGTGAACCAGATCTCCGGGAGCGGACCGTACGCCTCCTCGTAGGCGGCGACCCACGCGATGAACCCGCGGCCCCCCGTCTCGGCGTGAACGATCGCGCGGCCGGCGTGCTCCGCGGTGAACGCGCTGTGCGCCTCGGCGTCCTCGGCGAGTTGGTGCCACGCCGCGTCGATCGCGGTGCTGAACATCTCCGGCGCGGCCTCGCCGGCGTCGAACCGGCGGGCGGTGATCTTGAAGAACTTCCCGAGCTCGGCCAGCTCGACGCCGGTCGCTGTGGTGGTGCTCATCTGCTCCTCCTGGAGGGTTGACGGCCGCCGTCCGGCATGGGGGGTCGGGCGGCGGCAGTTGGGGTGGTGCCGGCTGCGACGACGGGGGGCGTGCGCAACCGGCACCGGTCCGCTCGGCCGTGGTGGTTGCACACGGCAGCGGGCGGAGAATGGGGGGTGTCAGCTGATCTTGCGGTGGGTCCGCAGGTCGGCATGCACGATCTTGCCGAGCGGTTCGAGTTGGGCGCCCCACTGACCACCTGTGAGCCTGTGAACTAGGGCGAGCCCTCGACCACCCTCGCTTTTGCCGGCGTCGAGGATCAGGCATGGCAGCGCGCGGGAGCCGTCGCGGACCGAGATGCGCACAGTCTGCTGGGTGATCCGCGTGATGCTGACGGTCATGTGGCGCTTGCACCCGGTCTTGGCCGCGTTGCTGACCAACTCGGTTGTGATCAGCACAGCGTCCTCGACCAGCTCAGGAATTCGCCACTCGGTGAGCGCTTGGCGGACCATTCGTCGCGCACTTCCTGCGGACCGGAGGTCGTAGGGGAGGTGAGCGACGACGGCTGGCGGGGCTTCGGCCGGGGCGAGCTCGGTGGTGGTGGTCACTGGCCTGGGAATCCGCCCCCCGGGCCCGGCGCGCTCGCAGGGCCCGGGAAGCGAACTCTCGTACTACTGGCCGTGGCTCTCGTTGCCGTCGGCGTGGTCCTGGTTGCCGCCGGTCTTCTCGTCCTCGTCGCCCGTGGCCGCGATGGTGATGATCATGTGCCGATCCTTCCGTTGCGCCCCGCTGGTGAGACCCGCGAGGGATGAATGGTGGCTGGTCGCCAGCGGCTGCCGACGACGTGTTCGAGCTGGGCAGGTTCGGCTCATTCCCGCAGGTAGCGGGCTTTGTGATTCCCGTGCCGATCTGCTGATACCTAGTCAACGACTCTGGGTGCCAAGCGGGATAGGACGTTTCAGGCTCGCCCGATTCAGCGACCCGGACGTTTTCACGCTGTGATGACCCGGCGTCAGGGGGTAACCTCCGGTACCGGTATGGAGGGAGCTGACGATGGCGGACCCAACCCCGAACCTTCCGTTACGCGCTCTGATGACGGAGCACGGCCTCAAGGCGAGCGAGCTTGCCGCCGCGGTCAACTCCGCTGAACAGAAGTTGTTCGGCGCTCCCGGAAACGCCACCGACCGACAGGTGCGCCGGTGGCTCTCGGGCGAGGCGAGGACGCCTCACCTGCACTACATCGCGGCACTGATGAGCGTGTTCAAAGTGCCGGCGGACAGGCTCGGCTTCGCTCTCACCGGCACCCGAGTGCACCAACTTGCCCGATTGGATGATCCGTCTACGCTGCTGACAGGACATCCGATCGACCGTCAGGAGAACGCCCCCGTGCTCCGCCGCGAGTTCATGATCGCCGCGACCGGCAACCTGCTGAGCTTCGCCTTTGCCCCGCTGCCTGCCGCCGGGCGCATAGGGATGAGCGATGTTGCCCGGATTCGCGAGAGCATCGACCAGCTACACGCCGTCGATGACGCCTACGGTGGTGAGCAACTCGCCGAGGTCGCCGAGAACTACGCCGGACAGATCGCCAACGCCATGGGACGTTGTCTGTACGGACCGAATGTCGAGAAGGCTTTGTACCAGGTCCAGGGCGAGCTGAGCGCTTCGGCCGGATGGTTCGCATTCGACAGCGGTGACCACACCCGCGCCGCCCGCAACTTCGACGCCGGACTACGTGGCGCCCTGCTGGCCGGCGACCGCCTGTTGCAGGCACGGATCTGGGCCTACATGGCACGCCAGTCCTGGGAACTCGGTCGAGCGACGGAAACAGTGACGATCGCGCGGGCCGCGCTCGACGCCACCCGCGGCGGGCGCGACCCCCGTCTCGGCGCCCTGCTCCATGGCCGCCTGGCGTTGGGGTACGGCGCAGCAGGGGAGAGCGCCCGGTGCGGGGCGTCGCTCGCCCGCGCTGACGCACTTCTGGACCAGGCCAGTGACAGTGCACCGGCGTGGTTGAGGTTCGTCGGCCCTGGGGAACTGCTCGGCGCGGCTGCGATGGCGCACATGGGACTCGGCCAGCCGGAGGAAGCGGTGCGGCAGGAGGAGGAGGGGATGCGCCTGCTCGGGTCCGCCTTCCAGCGCAACCGCTTCGCCAAGCTGGTTCATCTGTCGGAGTGCCACCTAGCAGCCCAGGAACCGGAGAAGGCCGTTGCGACCGCTGGGCAGGCACTCGACCTGTACGGCTCAGTGAACTGCCCGCGATGGGCTGCCAAGCTGCACACGTTTCGGGACGATGTGGCCAAGAGGGCACTTCCCGAGACGAACGAGTTCGTGGAACGGTACGACGTGACTACCACCACCGCCTGAGAGGGGTGTCGGACCGTTGGACGCCGCAACGCTGACAGTCACGTACTACGCCGCCGAGGACTTCGCCGCGGTCGAGCACCAGCTGCTCGCGGTCTACGCCGAGGTGTACCGCGATGAGGCTGCCACGGATCCGTTCTTTTCGATCGAGAGGTTTACCGAGCGGTTGCACGCCCACGCTCGTGGATCCCGTTGGGGTTGTGCGTTCGGCGAGATCGGCGGCGAGCCGGTGGGCTACGCGTACGGCTTCGCCCGGACCGCTGCCTACCGCTGGTCGGGGTTGCTGACACCGGTTCCTGACGCGGAACTGACGGAGACGGACACCCGGACGTTCGCCTTGTGCGAGGTGATGGTGCGCGAGCCCTGGCGCGGCACCGGGATCGCCCACACTCTGCACGAAGAGTTGATGTCTCACCGGATCGAAGAGCGCTCGCACCTCCTGGTCGAGGAGGAACACCCGAAGGTCCGGGCAGTGTACGAGCGGTGGGGGTACCGGTGGATGGGGACGATGCAGCCCTACCCGGACGCGCCCCGGTACGACTCGCTCGTTCGGCCTCTCATCTGACCAGCAACGACAAAGGCGCCCCCGTACCGGCAGGCAGCCGGTACGGGGGCGCAGTGCTGTCTACGGTGGGTCGAGGTGGCGAGCGGTTCGCTGGTCCACGCGGTCTACGGCGTCGCGCAGCGACGTGCCCGAGTTGGGGTGCAGCTCGTGCACGATGGCGCCGATACGGTGCTCGATCCGGTCGAGCCTGGCCATGACGCCGGGGTGTTCGTCGGTCCCGGCCCAGTCGGCGACGGCGTCCTCGACGTGGCGCACCAGACGGTGAATCGAGCGGGTGATCCGCCAGAGCAGGCCGGCGGCGCTGGCGACGGCGACGAGGGCGCCGCACCAGAGCGCGAGCGTGTCGAGCTGACCGCCGTCTGTCGGGGCACTCACTCGGCGGTGACCCCCGCAGTGGTCGGCGCCGGGGCCGGGGTGCGCAGCCATGCGGGCAGCAGCTGCTCGACGGTCGGGAGCGCCATGACCCGGGTGACCGCGGCGGCGACCGCGAGGGCGACGCCGAGGCCGGGCAGGGTGGCGGGCAGACCGCTGGTGGAGACGAGCAGCGGCAGCGCGGCGAGCAGGCCGAGCAGGGTCTGCAGGGCGGTTCGGACGGTGCGGCGGGTGGAGTCGGTCACGGGTTTGTCCTCTCGGCTCAGGTGATGGGGGTAGTCCAGGCGGCGGCCCACGTGATCGGCCCGACCTCCGAGTCGGCGGTCAAGCCCTTTTCGCGCTGGAACTGGGTGCAGATGCTGGCGGAGGCGGAGCCGTACCAGCCGTCGGCGACGATGTTCCAACCGCGGTCGTGCATGCGCTGCTGCCAGGTGCGCACGTCGTCGCCGTGGATCATGGGGCTGGTCAGCTTGAAGGTGCGGCCGGGCCACGCCGGGGCGGCCGGGCTGGGCTGGGCGCCGCTGTAGGCCGGGCGGCCGTAGCCGACGATCACGCCGGCGGTGCGCACGCGTCGGGCGACCTGGTCGCCGGTGTTGGCCTCGACGGTGTAGACGTAGCTGCCCGAGGTGCCGGTGACGATCCCGACGTGCTCGATGGTGTCGATGGTGGTGCCGCCGGACCAGGAGAAGAACACGACGTCGCCGCGCGCGATGCCGCCGGCGCCGGCGTGCCACTGGCCGGCGTCGGCGAACCGCTGGGCATGGGCGACGGTGTACGCGTAGTCGGCGCCGAAGCAGGCCGCGGTGAACTCGCCGGACTGGCGGGCCCAGTAGGTCACGCCCTCGTCGCACCACGCGGCGGACAGGAACTCGGCGCCGTCGCGGGCGGCGTAGTCCTGGGTGATGTAGTTCGGCCGGCCGGTCAGCCCGAGGGTGCGCTCGGCGGCGGCGATCATGGTGTCGATGCTCATGCGGGGGTCCCCTCGGGGGTCGGGGCGCCGTAGACGCCAGCAGCGTTCGGGGCGCCGAACTGGGCGGCGAGCAGCTGCTGCTCGTCGGGCTCGGTGGGGCCGTTGTGGCTCTCGGTCAGGAGGGCGGCCTGTGCGGCCTGGTCGAGGTTGGGGTCGGTGGGACGGCTAGGCATGGTGGGTTCCTCCCGGGGCGTGGGGATGGTGCCGCCGGCGGCGGGGCGGTCTGGCCGGCGACGAGGGCGCGCAGCAGCGCGAGTTCGTCGAGCACGGCGTCGTGGGTCTCGTTGGCGCGCTGCTCGGCGGCGCGGCCGAGCACGTTCTGACCAACCATCAGCAACGGGAGCGCGATCAGCTGCACGCAGTTGGACCAGTACAGAAGCGTGGTCTGTGCGCTCGGCAGAGCGAGCGGGAGCAGGCCGTAGAGGGTCAGCAGGTAGAAGGCGGGCATGCTGCCGAACGCGCGGGTGGCGCGGGCGGCGAGCGTGTCGTCGAGGACGGACAGCCGGCTCACGTGATCAGCCCCCGCACGTACACCTCGGCCTCGAAGTCGGAGGCGGTGGCGGTGTGGACGCCGCCGGGGCCGCGGTGGTGGCGGGCGCAGTACCAGACGAGGTTGTCAGCGGACTCGACCCAGGCGCCGACCGTCTCGGGGTCGCCGATGCCCGGGTAGTCGGCTTCGAGCAGCGCGAGATCGACGGCGTTCGTCAGCGCGAACTCAACGTGCGCATGGTGGAGTTCGAGGGTGCCGTCGCATTCGCTGGTGTCGCCGTGCCGGCGCTCGGCGAAGTGACACACCGCGTTGTCGCGGGTCCGGCGGCGGAAGTGCTCGAAGTCGCGGTAGTGCGGATCGCCCTCGCGCGGCGGATGCGGCGGGTAGTGGACGGTATAGCGGTGGGCGACGTGCTGCTCGTGGGCGGCGACGTAGCGGTGCGGGCGGGTGGTCAAGGAACCTCCGGACATGAGGAAGCCCCCGGCCGGACGGCGCGGGGGCGAGTGATCGAGGGGCGGGTGCTGTTCACCAGCCCGGTGGCAGAGCGGTGGGTGTCGGGGTGGCGAACGCCGGGCCGGCCGCGAGCGGCTCGGGGGTGCAGTCGCACCCGGGAAGGTGCGCGGCGGCGGGGGCGGTGCAGGTGGCGGCGTGGATGTGCGCGGCCAGGTCCCGGGTGATGCCGTGGGCGGCACAAGCGAACACGGCTACCGTGTGCCCGGGGTTGTCGGCGGAGCGGCGTTGCCACTGCACCACCGGCGGTGCGCCACAACTCGCGCACACCGAAGCGAAGTTGAGCTTCTCAGGCATGTGACCACCGGACCCACAGACCGGACCGCATGTCGCTGTCGAGCACGGTGCCGAGGCTGCCGCCGGACGACTGCCAGCCGCAGACCTCGACGTAGTCGCCGGGGTTGAGCAGGAAGTCGCGGGTCGGGGTGGCGAGGCCGACCTCAGGCCCCATGGATGGCGCGTAGATGCTCGCGCCGTAGACGGCCACGCCGTTGACCTGGATCTTGACCGCCCGGAAACCGGTGGAGTTGGCGGTAGGGGCGTAGACGCCGCACACGGTGTACCACCCGCCGGCCCCGGGCTGGCAGGTGTAGCGGCTCGGGTTCGTGGTGGTGGAGTGGCCGCCGTAGGAGTCGATCGCGGCGACGTCGATCCCGAGCGGGGTCCACGTCTGGTTGCCGAGGCTCTGAGAGGTGCCCTGGTAGCCGACGAACACCGGAGGCTTTTGGAGAAAGGTCAGTTGGTCGCGGATGCCGTTGCCGATGCTGGCGGTGAAGGAGTCGGCGACGTTCCAGCTGTACGGGGTGGTGAGCGGCAGCCCGCTCAAGGGCGCTCCCTTCGTCGTTGGCGGGGCTCAGGAGTGGGACCAGCGCACCCACAGAGCGGTGCAGATGTCGGTGTAGATGCCGGTCGGGGCGGCGCCGCCGCTGGACGACTGCCAGGACGCGACTTCGAGGTAGTCGCCCGGGTTCATGAGGATGTCGCGGGTCGGCGTGGCGATCCCCGAGGCGTTCGACGAGGGCGGTAGGCCGAAGCTGCACCCGCCCGCGACCGGTTGGCCGTTGACCTGTAGGCGGGCCCCGCGGGCCCCGGTGCCGTTGGCGTTGATGGACGCGACGCCGCACGCGGTGTACCAGCCGCGCACCGGCGCGGTGAAGCGGCTGTTGTTGACGGTGTTGCTGTGGGTTCCGTACGGGTCGAGCTGGGTGGTGTCGAGGGAAAGGGGTGTCCATACCTGGTAGGGGATGGATTGGACGGTTGCCTGTGTGGCGATGCAAACCGGCGGCCCGAGAAGGAAGTTCAGACTGTCGCGGGTGTTGTTGCCGATGGTGGCGGTGAACACATCCGCCACGGACCAGGAGTAGGGGACGGGGACCGGGAGTCCGGCCAAGGAACGGGACCTCCGTTCAGTAGGCGGCGCGGGGGCCGCCGGTGGCGGTCAGGGTGGCGGCGGCGTCGAGGCTCGCCGGGTAGGCGGCCGGGGTGGGCAGCGTTACGCCCGCCGGCAGGGGCTGGCAGACGACTTCGTTCGAGACGTGGGCGTTGGCCAGCGGGGCGGTGAGCGTGACGGCGACGCTGGTGTAGCCGGGGCTGGTCGTGGCGACGCCGCCGGGGGCGACGGTCACCGTCTCGGCCACCGGCGTGCCGTAGCCGATCGTCAGCGTGGTGCCGCCCGGCAGGACGGAGGCAGCCGGGTTGGCGGCCGAGCCGTTCAGAGCGGACAGCGTGACGGTGGAGGCGCCGGCGGCGGCCGGGGTGGCGAGGGTGGTGTGCAGTGCGGCGGCGATCAGCCACCCGCTGTACGGGGCGGCGGCGGACTGCTGCAAAGACAGCTGCAACTGCCCCTGATCGTCGCCGCGCCACTCCAACTGTTCGACATAGGTGTCGAGTTGGATCGTCGAGGGCGAGGCGTTGGGGCGGCGCATGAGGCGTGCCCGGGTCCCGAAGCCGAGGCCCAGCAGGGCGGGCCAGAGCGCCGGGTTGCTCGACGGGTCGAGCGTCACACGGGACACCCGCGGCTGCGGCTCGGCGTACTGGCCGGCCAGGTAGTTGGCGGCGTACAGGGGTTCGGTCTGGTCCTGGACGTTGATCGTGCGGGCCAGGCTGGAAGGGAAGTACTCGCCGGCCGAGACGGCGTTCGAGGCGAACGTGTCGGGCTGCTGCGGTTGACCGGCGGCGGTCTGGTTGGTGATCTGGATCGTGTTGTAGACGTGATCGGGATCGAGATCGACCGACAGGTCGCCCAGGTAGGGCACCTCCCCGGGGCCGTCGCCCAGGAGGACGGCCGGGGCGGTCTGCAGGTAGCGCCAGCGGCGGCCGGCCAGCGTGACGACGCCGGAGGCGTCCGCGTACAGTTGCCCCGCTTCCGAGTCGGCGACCACCTGCAGCGTCGCGCCCGCGTTCTGGCCTGCCAAGTCGGCCGGGCCCATCACCTCGGCGGCGTTGAGGGAGGCGAGTTGGCCGGGGTACCCGCCCATGGAGAGGATTCGCTGCGCTCGCTGGGTCGAGGTGTCGCCGGACCAGCCCAGCGAGAAGCCGACGCCGATGTCGTACGCGTCGTCGTTGCCGATCTCGTACGGGATCTCGGTCGCGTACGCGATGTCACCGGAGAACAGCAGGTACGCCGAGCTGCCGATGACCAGTCCGCCGATCGAGTCCGTCGTGCACCCGGTGGTGTGGTAGTCGCCCGTGGTGGTGCCGATGTAGCCGTGGTTGTCGCAGGCGACTGTGAACACGGTTCCGTCGGCGCTCAGTTGGACGATCCCGATGTGCCATGACCCGTCGCAGCATGCGATGTCGGCCACGCCGACGGTCGAGGCGGCGCTGCCGTCGGCGTTGGAGATCCCGGCGCCGAAGTGGCCCGAGCTGTCGATGAACATCTCGACGTACGACTTCGAGCCGGTGCCCCCGACCGCGCCGGGGGCGAACGAGGTCCACAGCGCCTGGCGGACGGCGGGCGTGGTGGTGGTGCGGAAGCACACGATCCTCGTCCATCCGCCGGTTTCGGGCGGCCCGAAGGGCCCGCTCGGCGGGGGGCCGATGAACATGCCGGGCTGGTTGGTGGACTGCCCGGCGCCGGGGTTGGTGAGGGTGACGACGGGACCCGCGTTCCCGACCGAGCCGCCGCCCTGCACCGAGTTGCCGCTCGTGATGGTGGCGCTGCCCGCCCCGGACGGGGCGACCTGCGGCAGCCGGGCGGCGCGCCGGCCGGTGGCGTCGGCGAACTGCGTTGCTCCGGAGGGCTCGTTGAAGGCGAACATCGCGTCGGGGCCGAGCGCGGCGAGCCGCTGCTGCAGGCTGGGTTGAAGGGTGAGCCGGGCGATACCCGCGAGGGCGTCCACGCACCCGACTTCGACCGTGCCGTAGGCCACGCCCTTGGGCCACTGCTGCCGCATCCGCTCGACGTAGCCGGACCACACCGGGTAGGTGGTGCCCGGGTCCACCCATGCGCTCGGCGCGGTGGCCTGCTCGAACTGCCACCCGGTCATGAACAGGGTGCTCGCCACGGTGGTGGTCTGGGAGGTGGTCAGCTCGGCGCGGGCCCAGACCGCGCCGGCCGGGGCGGTGCCGCTCGACTGCACCCGCACCCACCCGGGCTGCGTCGGGATGGCGGTCGGCGCGCCGTCGGTGGTGGCGATCCGCGTTCCGTTCTGGCCGTACCAGGAGATGCGGGCCCACATCTGCAGGCCGGCCTGTCCGCCGGTGGCCATGGACACGTAGACGCTCAGCGACCACGGCTGTCCCGGTGACTGGCCGGGCTGGCCGATCACCGGGATGCCGGTCGGGTCGCACTGGCTGAACGCGCCGTTGTGGCCCTGGCCGACGGCGGCGGCGGTCGAGGGCGGCAGCGCCCAGGCAATGGCCTGGGTCTGGCCGCTCGGGGCCGCCGCCACCGTCGCGGTGGACAGGGTGCCCACCGTCGCCACCGCGTTGCCGGTCCCGGCGCCGGTGGCGAAGTCGCGCGGCAGTTGGTTGGCGCTCGGCGGCCACGTGGCGGTGACCCGCAGCAGCCGGTACGGCTTGATGCTGCCGTGGAACGGGCTTGCCGCGTTGCCCGGGTCGAACGCCCCGTCGGTGTTGTCGAGGGTGAACGAGGCGGTGCCGGACTGCACCGAGTCGAGTTCGTACTGCCGGCCCGAGCCGGTCGCCGTCCAACTGCCCCGGATTCGGCCCGTGACGTCGTTCCACAGCGGCGAACCGCCCTGCGTCCCGCCCGTGTTGAACGCGATCTGCAGGTTGATCCGGGGCCAGCCCGGCAGCATCCCGGCAGCGGGCATCGGTCGATCCCTCCTCTCGTCAGTGGGCGGCCCGCACGTAGACGAGTCCGGCCCGGGGGTTCCTGCGGTCGTTGCGCAGCGCGTGCGGCTGCACCGCGCGGAAAAGCTCATTGCCGTCGAGCTGCACGATCGTCGTCACTTCGACCACCGAGCCCGAGCTGCCGTAACTCCCCATGCCGTCGGCGCCGTTGGGAGCGGCGAGCGCCAAGTTCGGGGTGACGGTCTGCGCGGAGAGGCCGGCGGTCAGCTGGGCGACGGCTCCGGCGGCCACGTGGGCGTGCTCGGCGACACCGGCCGCGATGCCGTGCGGAATCCACTGCCCGACCTCGTCGGCCATGACCCGCGACGGTGAGGCGATCCCAAGGAACGACTTCGCCGACTTCAACGCGTCGTTCGCCAGCCCCTTGATCTTGTCCGTCAGGAAGTGGGCGGCACCCGTGACCCCGCGCACGATCCCGTTGACGATGTTCGAGCCGACATCCTCGAAGTCCCGTACCACGCCCATGACTTCGCGCTTCGCGTCGTCGAACGCACCCGAGATCGCCGAGCCGATCTTGTCGGCCGTGCTGGTCACGGACCGCCAGGCATCGAGAAGCGGTTCGATCACGGCCGAGCGGATCTGACGCCAAATCATCTGTGCCGTCAGCTCGATGATCCGCCACTTCGCGGACAGCCAGCCGATCGCGTCCGTCCACAGTCCCGACAGCCATTGCCAGAGTTCGAGCGACGGCGTGATTACGGCCTGCTTGAAAATTCGCCAGGAAAACGACGCGACCGCGCAGATTTCCTGCCAGGTTTTCACAAAGAACCCGGACACGGCGCCCCAGATCGCCAGCGCTGTGCCGATGATCTGCTTGTGCCAGTGATTCCAGATTGCAAGCAAAAGCGCGATCGGCGGGGCAAAGATCACCAGCAGAAGCGGCCACCATTTGCGAAAAAAAGCGGTCACCCGGCCGAAGATCTCTTTCGTAGTGTTCTCGATCCAGCGCCAGGCAGCGACGGCCGGATCTGCCACAAAATGCCAGGCCGCCGAGAAGAACGCGGCGATCGAGCGCCAAGCTGCCGATACTCCGCCGGTGATCATCCGCCAGAGGCGAAACGTTTCTGCGGCCAAGAAAACGAACGCGCCGACCACGACGGCGGCGACCAGCTCGGCGACTTTCTTGACCTCGGCCCAGACGCTCGACCAGTGGACGACCAGCCACGCGATCGCGGCACCGACGGCCATGACCGCGACAACGATCCAGGTCAGCGGGTTGGCGAGCAGCGCGGCCGTGAACGTCCACGCGGCAGCCGCGGCCATGTAGAGGCCGACCGCCAGCACGCCGGCCAGCGCGCCGCCGACCATGATCGCGGCGTCGTGGTGCTTCTGGAACCACGTCACCGTGGACATGACCCCGCCCAGCACGGCGGATATCGCCGGCATGAGAACCTGGCCGATCCGAATTCCGAGCGCCTCGGCGGTCGCCTTTGCTTCGGCGAGCCGCTGGTTGAACGTCTTCTGTACGTCCGCCCAACCCTCGATCGAATTCCCGCCCGCCTTGACGTGCTCGGCGATTCCGGCGGTATTCGCCTTGAAGTCGGCCATATGGCTGCCCGTCAATTCGAGGGCGGCCTGCATGGATTTAGTGCCGCCGACCATGTCGGCGAGCGCACCGATATAGGTCTGCTGCGCGGGCGGCAACTGGGCGAGCACCTTCTGAAAATCGGTGCTGCTCTTCGCCGCTTTCTGGAGATGCTCGACCAGGACCGTACCGGACGGCCCCATTTTGGACTGAATGGCATTCGTGAGCATTTCCAGCGTGGACGCCAAGCCGTTTTTCCCAAGATTCTGGGAAACGTCAATGGCCTTGAGTCCGAGCGACTGCATTTCCTGCGCCGCTTTACCGCTGGGATTGGACAGCGCGCCGATCGTCTGCCGCAGGTAGGTCGCCGCGACGGCCGCCGGGGTGCCCTGCGCCGTCATCGTCGCCATGGCGCCGAGGACTTCCTGCAGGCCGACGTGTGCGGCCGACGCGGCCGGCAGCACGTTGGCCATCGACCCGGCCAGGTCTTCGAGGTTGGTCTTTCCCTCGGCTTCGGTCGCGATCAAGCTGTTCGTGACCGCCGCGGCGTCCCCGGCGCCCATCTTGTAGGCGTTGAGCGCGGTCGTGACCGCGTCCGTCACGGTCGAGAGGTCCGCGGCCCCGACCTTGGCGCCCATCGCGGAATCCCGAAGCACCGTCAGCGCGTCCGCGCCGTGGAACGACGCGGACTCGACGGTGTACAGGCCCGAGGTCAGCTGCTCGGTGGTCTGGCCGACCTGGCCGGCCATAGCGAGCACGCCGTTGGAGACCAACGACATGTTGGCGGCGCTCTCGCCCGCCCCGGTGCGCACCCGGGTCATGGCGGTCTGGAAGTCGGCCGCCATGTGGACGGCGTGCACAGCGGCACCCGCCGCCGCGGCACCGATCCCGGCGAGCGCGGCCGTGCCGACCGCCCCCAGGCCGGCGAGCTTCCCGCCGCCCTCGGCCTCGACCTCGGCGAGTTCGGTCTTGACCGCCGCTGTGGTGGCCATCAGGCCGGTGGACTTGCCGAGAAACTCGATGAACACCGGAGGGAGGGCGCCCACAGCGGCTCACCCCCCGTCCGCGGTCTAGCTGCTGTCGGGGCCGTGCACGGCGTCGCGCCAGAGGTCCTCCCAGATCTTCGGGAGCTTCTTCTCTGCGGCTTCGGCGCCGGTCTTGAAGTACGGGTACTTGGCCTCGACGTGGCGCTTGTAGAGGTTCTGCGGGCCGCCGGCGCCGCCGGACATCACGGCCGCCGATAGGGATTGGCCCTTGCGGCGGGGCTGCTTCGAGGACTTGATCGAGGCGCGCAGCGAGCCCGAGAGCTTGCCGGGGCCGCCGGCGCGGGTGATGCGGCCCTGGGTGCGATCGACGGTGATGTTCTCGCCGGTGCGCGAGGACGCGCCGCGGTGGCCCCACCGGGGCCGCCCGCCCATCCGGCCCCGGATCGCGGTCCGGGTCACGCGCTGGGACGCCTTGAGTGCCTTGATGGTGGCGGCGTCTACCCGGCGTTCCATCCGGGTCAGCGCCTCGCCGATCTCGCGGACGCCGCTCACCCGGCCGCCGACGTCGCTGTCGTCACTCACCGCCGCCCCCGTCCTGTTGCGCGTTGCGCCGGGCCTGGGCGACCGCGTCGTCGATGGCGAGCACCCAGTCGAGTTGCTCGGCCGGCAGGTCTTCCCAGGTGTGGGGCGGTCCGACCACCTGACACAGGCGCCAGAACCGGTATTGCTCCATCGGCAACTGGTCGGCGGTGTACGTGAACTTCCCCTCTAGCGCTACGCGGAGGCGGTAGAGGGCACGGTAGGGGACGCGTCGTCCATCGTCGGGCGTAGGTCGAGCCCGGCGTCGAGGGCGCCGTCGGCGCACAGCGCCCGAAGCTCGTCGTAGATCGCGCCGGGCAGGTCCTGTAGGGCGTCGGTGGTGATCGGCCCCTCGAACGACCAGCCCATGACCCGGCCGACGACGGCAAGGTCGTTGAGCTGGTCGATGGCGTCGTAGGCGTCGGCGCCCATCTGCTGGGCCATGGCCAGGGCTTCGGCCTCGTCGATGTCCTCGACCGACCGCGGGCCGGTGGCCGATGCTTCCTTGATCACGGCGGCGAACGCCGGGTTGGCGGCGAGGCTCATCTGCAGGCGCCGGGCGGGCCGGCGAAGCCGCTCCGGAACCTCCGACGGCTCCCGCAGATCGACCCACGCGCCGGGGCTGGTGGTGAGGTTCACGCGCTTCACTGTGTCTCCTACTTGTAGGTTCCGCTCGGCAGCGCGTTGGTGAGCGTCGCCTTGATGGGGGAGTAACCGCCGGACGCGCCGGCATCGGCCGCGTTGGCGATGGCCTTAAAGGTGATGGGCAACTCCCAGTACTCCTTTGACGGCGACGGCGTCGCCTCCGGGTAGTAGATCTGCGAGCAGTGCAGCGCCAGCCCGTTGGCGGTGGCGCCGGCGCCCTGGGTGCACGACACGTCGAGGCTCTGCACAGTGCTGGCCTGGTAGGCAGCACGCTGGGTCGAGTCCTCCATGATCGTGGTCAGCTTGCCCTCGACGCTGATGTCGCCGCCCCACACCGACACCGGGTTCTGGCTGCCGTTGGCCGCCCGGATGACATCGACCTTCCGCTTGATGTTCAACTCGCCGTCCAGAACGCCGATTTGCACACCGGCGAGCTTGGTAAGGATCGACCAGTTGGCGAACGGCCGCAGGCTGCCCTGTGCCGGTGCGGGCGGTGAGGCGAGGGTGACGAACGCCCAGCCGTCGCCCTTGCCGCTCCATTCGAGCAAGCCATCGGCGTTCCACTTGAACGTGACTTCGTTGAGCCGCACACCCGGGTACTGCCACGCCCCCAAGTTGGGGTCAACGATCGTCCACGTCTTGCTGACGGCCTGGGTGTCGCCGGTGCACAGCACCGAGAACGCGGTCGCGTACGGCGCGGCGGCGCCGGTCACGACGATGTCACCGAGGATGCCGGCCAGCACGTGCCCGATGCTGTCGGCGAAGACGTCGCCGCCCAGGTCGAGGGTGCTGCCCTTCTGCCCCTGCACGATGCCGTACACCTCGACCGGGGCGCCCCGAATCCCCTTGTCCTCGCTGTTGTTGACGATGTCCTTCGGGGTGCAGGTCTTCCACGGCACCCACATCGTCGGCGCGGCCGGGATGCCGGGGGTGGCGGCCACTTCGGTGGCCACGCCGAGCGCCGCGAGATGAGTCGGCTTAGGCACCGGCGATCACCCCCTCGGGCTCGACCGCCGGGTCGGCGGTGGTGGTCTTGGGAGCGGTGCGCGCGCGGGTCGCCGGCGGGGCGGGTGTCCATGCGCCGCCGCCGGGGTCGTCGGCGAGTTCGTAGTTCTGGCCCGGGGTCGGAGTGATGCCGAGCGTGGGGTAGTACCGGCCGTCGTCCGGGCCGGTGTAGAGGAAGGCAGGCAAGGGCGGTCCTAGATGATCTTGAGACAGTCGATGGTGAGGTCGATCGAGACGTGCCGCCCGCGGTGCTCGTCGTCCCAACCGGTCGTGTGCGCGGCGCCGGCGGGGCGGGCGCGGTCCACGGCGCCGCCGAGGGAGGGGTCGGAGCGGACGACGGCGACGACCAGGTCGGCCAGGGCGCGGGCGCGGGCGAAGGTGCCGGCGGGGTTGTCGCCGCCGCGGTACACATCGACCGTGATGTGCAGCTGGTATTCCTCGCGCAGCCATCCGGGCCCGCCGCTGCCGAC
Organism: Kitasatospora mediocidica KCTC 9733; assembly: GCF_000744225.1. Taxonomy (GTDB): domain Bacteria; phylum Actinomycetota; class Actinomycetes; order Streptomycetales; family Streptomycetaceae; genus Kitasatospora; species Kitasatospora mediocidica. Next base: position 1,802,829 of record NZ_JQLN01000005.1, read on the forward strand.
GCCGGATTCGGGGGCGTAGGTCTGGTGGACCTCGCCAACGCTCACGATGTCGTCGGGCTGGTAGGGGCCCGGGTCGCCGTCGGCGACCAGTAGCTCGCTCGTGGGCGAGGTCGGGTCGGGGGTGAGCGTGGTCTGCAGGTGGGTGAAGATCCACGCGCGGGCGGCGGTGATCGAGCTTGCGGGGACGGCGCCGATCGGGGTCGTCATGCGATCCCCGGCGGCCGGCGGTAGGGGCCCCAGAGTTCGAGAACCCGGTCGGGCATCGCGAAGCCGATCGGCACGTGCGTGTCGCCGCCGTCGCCGGCGCCGCCGAAGCGGGGCCGGCCGCCCTGTTGGCTCAGCTGCCACAGGTGGCGGATCAGTTCGAGCGCGCCGAGCCGGACGGTGTAGGGGACCTGCCCGGCGCGGCCGGCGGTGTACACCACCTTGACGTTCTTCGTGCCGATGGCCCAGAGCGCGGCCTGCCCGCCGAAGGTGCGGCGCGTTAGCGTGCCGACGTTGTAGTCGGCGGTGAACGCGAACGCGTTCGTTTGGCTGCCGAGAGCCTGCTCGGTGATCGGGAAGGCCGACAGGCCGTAGTACTCGGTGACCGACTGGACCGAGGCGAGCGGAAGCCAGTCGAGTTCGAGGGTGGTGCCGCCGCCGTCGAGCCACTGCACGTGCTGCTCGGGTAGGAAGGGCCCGCACACGTCCCTCGCCAACTCGCCCGCGGCGAGGATGAATCCTTGCAGCTCGTCATCCGAACTGTTCGTGTTCTGGGGGATGTTGAGGTGTGCGCGGACGGAGGCGATATCGACGATCTGCTCGATGGACATCGGGCGGACCTGGAACTGACCTTCGCTGGCGAACGCCACGCCCACGTTGGTGGCGGTCCACCGGTAGACGTAGACGCCGGCGTGGGCGACGGCCGGCACGATCGCGGTGTAGGTGCCGACGCCGGTTGAGATGGTGGGCGGCGTGGTCACGGTGCCGTCGGGGGCGGTGACGGTCAGGACGGTCGGCGACCCGTAGGCCGGGGTGCCGGTGTCGTCGAGGACGGTGACCGACAGCGCAACGTCCTGCCCGGTGAAGTAGATCAACGGCGCCAACCTGGCTCAACCCCTTTCAGCGGTAGCGGCGGTGGGCGCGGTGGTGTGCTCCGCTTCGGTGCTGGTGGTGCGCGCCGCGGTGGTGGGCGGCGGCGTGCCGGTGGTGGGCGGCGTGGTGGTGGGCCAGGTGCCGGCGGCGCTGGTGGCGGTGGTGGGCGGCCTGTAGCCGGTGGTGGTGAAGGGTGCGGCGGTGCCGGGCCTTGCCGCGCTTGCGGTGTAGGTGGGCGGCGTGGCGCTTCGTGTGCCGCACGTGGCGCCGGTGCTGCACATGGGTGCGGTGCCGCGGGGCGGCGTGGTGCCGGTGGCGGCCGGTGTGCCGGACATGGCGCGCGTGGCGCAGGTGCTTGCCCTTGGCGTGGTGCTTGAGATGGCGGGCGCGCGGGCCGCGCGGATGGTGGTGCTTGGCGTGATGGGCGGCCTTGTGATGGTGGCCGTGGGCGCTGGCGCGGCGGCGGTGGGTGCTGCCGACGTGGGAGCGGTGCCCGGAGTGGGGGCGCCGGGCCCGGTGCTGGGAGCGGACCCGGCGCAGGTGATGGCGAAGCGGGTCCGTGCCGGGCACGGCGGCTACTTCGCCGACGGGGTGTCGGCCGGGCCGGCCGGCGGGGTGGTGAACCCGGTCGGGTTCTTCGCTGCGGTCTTCGTGGTCTTCGGGGCGAGCGCCTCGTCGAGGCGGGCACCGACGGCCTTGATGTCGGTCACGAGCTTGTTCTCGACCTCGGTACCGTCGCCGAGCTTGACGGTCTTGTCCTCGACGACGCCGTGCAGATCGACGATGGCCCGGCGGGCGTGCGGGGCGATCTTCTCCAGCTCGGCCTTGATCTCGCCGGCGAGCTTCGTCGAGCCGGTGCGCAGCGCGCCCTCAAGCTCGTCGAGCAGGCCCTTGGCGTAGTTGATCGGGTTCAACGGGGTTACACCTTCCGGGAGTTGTGAGCGGGCCCGACCGTGGAGTAGTCGGCCGGGCCCGCTAGCGGGGTGGGGGTTGGGGTGGGTCAGAACGCGGGGGTGACGGCGCCGGTGCCGGTGATGATCGCGGTCGAGGACAGGTAGCGGGCGCCCTGGAACGCGACGTAGTTGTAGAGCCGGACGAACAGGCTCAGGTTCTGGGCGTATGTCTGCTGGAACGCCTCGGCCTTGATGTCGCCCTCCCACAGGTAGAAGTCGCGGAAGCGGCCGATCAGGATCGCGTCCTGGTTGGTGCCGGTGCCCAGGTTGGTGGGCATGTTGGCGTCCACGTAGACGGGCAGGCCGAGCATGGAGCCGACCGGGCCCTCGGCGTCGATGCTGTCCATCGTGCCGAGGTTGTTCATCGGGTGGCCGGCGTTGGGCACGACCAGCGGGCGGCCCTGGGCGTCGGACTGGGCCACCGCCCACCACCAGCGCCGCGGGTGCATGACGATCGCGGTCGGGGTCTGGAACCGGCTCGTGTTGATCAACTGAATGGCGTTGGCCACTTTGGAGTAGAGCCCGCCGGCGCCGCCGAGCGCGGGGGTGGCCTGGGTCCACGTCACCGGGATGGTGCCGGCGAGGTTGAGCAGGCCCATGGCGGTGCCGCCGGTGCCGGTCCCGCCGAGCACCTGGCCCGCGTCGAGCTTCTGGGCGTAGTCGGCCGCGAGGTCTTCGAGGATGATGTCGTCGATGTTGAGCGGCGACTGCTCGACGAGCTGCATCGAGATCGTCTGGCCGCCGGCCACGGTGTTGACGGATGCCGCGATGCTGGTCGTGGTGATGTCGGTCTGCTGGATACCCGTGTTCTGGGTGCCCTGCGGCGCGGTCGCGGTACCAGACGCGATCTTGGGGATGTTCAGGCTGTCGGTGCCGGGCGGGATCGCCCCCTGCACGCACAGGTTGGCCGTCACCCGACCCGGACGCACGAACCGGACGAACGACTCCTCCAGCTACTCCGGCGGCACGAACTCGCCGCCGGCCCCGTTGACGGTGGAGATCGCGCGCTTCTCGGCGACCATCCGGTCGTTGCGGCGCAGTCGCTCGGCCGCGGCGTGGTCGCCCTTGCGGGTGGCCAGGAACAGATCCTTGAAGTACGACGCGCCACCGGCGCCGGAGCGGTAGACCGGCTGCTCGACGACGCGCAGGTCGGCGGGGCTGCGGTGCTCGCCGGTGGCGGCGAACTTCCGGGCGGTCTCGGCCGCCTTCTCGTCGCGCTCGGCCTGCTCGGTCAGCTCGCCGATCCGCTCGTCGAGCGCGCGGATCTCGGCCGTGGTGGTCTTGAAGGTCTCGGCCTCGGCCGGGGTGAGGTCCCGGGCTTCGGCGGTCGGGGTGGCGAGCAGTGCGTCGAGGTCGGCCTTGACCTGGCCGCGCCGCTCGATCAGGGAAGAGATAAGCGCGGACAACTAGCGCTCCTATGTGGTGAGTTGGTGGATGGCAGCGCCCGCTCGAAGGCTGAGCCGGGGCAGGCGGAAGCGCCCGGCGGCCGGTCGGCCGTCGGGGCGAGCGAAGGGGGGAGGGGCTACAGGTCGAGGGCGGCGGCCTGGGCCTGCCACAGCCGCAGACCCGGCGGCGCGGGGGCGAACTCGACGGCCAGGCGATCGAACAGCGCGCGCCGCTCGTCGGCGGTGAGCCGCTGCAAGTCCTGCGCCGCGTCGCGGGCGTTCATCTGCGCCGAAGTTGCCGGGTTTGCACCGTAGTTGACAACGCTCACGTCGCCGTGGTCGAGGTCCACGTCGAGGATGTCGCGCTGGGAGTAGTCCGGTGACCACTGCTGGGAACGGACCCAGAAACCGAACGACATCTCGTCGAGGTCGCGCCTCGACATGGCGGAGCGCAACCCCTGCACGTCGGGGTTGGCCGGGTCGAGGTCGGCCTCGACGTGCAGGCCGGTCGAGTCCTCGGCCAGCCGCAGCGTGCCCGACTTGGTGCGCGCCAGGGTCATGCCGGCGTGGTTGAGCAGGAACGGCACGTCGGCATTCTCGGCAAGGGTGCGGGTGAATGCGCCGGCCCGCACGACTTCGGTGAACGGGCCGAGCCAATCCTGCATTTCGTACCCGACTTCGGTGACACTGGCGTATCCCTCGAAGCGGAGCACTTCGCCGCCGGTCCCGTCGGGGGCCGAGCGCAGCTCGTCGCCGCGGAAGGGAATCGAGCGACGCTCGATCGCGGCCGGCGTGGTGTTGCGGGCGCTGAGATCCATCACGGCTCCATTCCTGACGCTGCGTCGGATTTGGCGGAAGCGGCGCCCGGGTCGGCGTCCGCGGTCTTCGGGGACGCCGAGGAATTCAGCGGCGCGTTGATGTCGGCCCCCTTGCCGTCGGGCAGCGGGCCGAGGTTCTCCAGTGCGCGGATCTCGTCCTGTGTCATGATTCCGGCGGTCCTGGCCTGGGTGTAGACGGCGAATCGTCCGGCGGTGTCGGTGCGCAACAGGGCGTCGAGGTTGAAGCGGGCGACCTGCGGGCGGGGCAGCATCGCGGACCATGCGTCCTCGAACAGGCCCGTCCACGCTTCGAGGGTGTAGCGCAGGAAACCGAGCGACTGCTGCTCAATTCCCGTGCCCCAACTGGTCGTTCGGTCCACTTGGCCGAGCATGTGCGGCGGGACCCCGAAAAGCATGGCGATATCGAGGTTCTGGGCCGCCCTTGTCCCGAGGAATTGCGCGTCCTCGGGGCTGACGCTGATCGGCTTGAACTGGGCGCCGCCGCTCAACACCCCGATGGCGTGGGCGTTTTGCAGCCCGGCGTGTGAGGCGGTGAACGATTCCTTGAGAGTGCGGGCGCGCTCCTTGTCGAGGTCGCCCGGGACTTCGAGAATGCCGCTCATGTGGGCGCCGTTGCCGAAGAACCTGCCGCCGAATTCCTCGGCCGCGAGCCCCAGCGAGATGGCGTTGCGGGCGTAGGCGATCAGGCTCATGCCGGTGGCGGCCTCGGGGTGGGACATGCCCATCATGTGCACGATGTCGGCAGCCGGTACCGGCTTGCGGTTGACCTGGTAGACGCGCTGCCCGGACCCGGCCGGGTCCCATCCGCAGCGCACCCGGTCGGGGTGCAGCACCTGCAGGCGGGTCGGGCGGCCGAGGGCGTCGCGGGCGAGGACCAGCGCGTAGGCGTTGCCGCGGAGCAAGAGCGACACCATGAGCTGCACGAAGCCCACCCGGCGGGTGGGGTAGGCCATGTTGTTGGCGCCGCCGAACGGGTCGCCGACGATGACCGGCGCCGGGTCGATGGTCTCGCGCAGTGCTCCGCGCATCCGCACGGCGTCGAACGGCAGTCCGGCAACCTTCGTCGAGAGGATGCGCACGCACGCGGCCACCGCGAGCAGGCTCATGGCGGTGTCCTCGGTCACCGGGACACCGGAGGGGGTGAACGCGGCGAGCGAGCCGTTGCTCGGGATCGCCCACGGGTCGCCGGCGGAGCTGGGCGGGGCGTAGAACCGTTTCTCCGGGCGGGAGCGGGAGGCGCGACGGAGCAGGCTCACCGGTCGATCACCCACCCGGCCAGCAGCAGCGCGCCGCCGAGTACGACCAGCCCGGCGATCGGGCACCACCACCACGCGGCGGTGTCGAGGGCGACCAGGCCGGCCACGTCGAGCAGGTCGGAGAGCACCTGGCGCGAGAAGCGCACGGCGCATCACCCCCTTCGTCTACAGGTCGGCCCAGCTGAAGAACTGGGGGGTGGGCGGTCGCTCGGGTTCCTGCACGGCGCGTTCGAGCGCCATGACGGCGGCGACCGCCAAGTCGATTCGCCGGGTGCTGTGCCTGTGTTCCTTGGTGAGCCGGCTTCCGCGGGCGTCGGTCTTGATCGCGCAGTTGGCCAGGTGTCTGGCGAGCCGCGGGTCGCCGGAGTGGGTCAACTGCCCGTTCACGACGGCCTCGTAGAACCTGTTCGTCGCCGGGATCATGCGTGCCGGGCTCTGGGGGAACTCGACGATCGGCAGGTTCTCGGACTCCAACACCTGATAGGTACGGGCCCACCGGTAGGGGTCACAGTCGATCTCGCGGACGGCCCAGCGTCGGCAGGCGGCGCGGATCGCCTCCTCGACGTCGAGGATCGGCACCTGCCAGTCGCCGACCAGCGTCTCGGGCCGTTCCCATGCCGCCACGACATCCACGTGCGGCAGCTCGCCGTCGTCCGTCGGGCAGGAGACGACCACCAACGCGGTCGAGTCGCCGTTGAACGAGCCGTCGAACCCGAGGGTGACCTCGGCGCCGTCGGGCACCGGCCCGGGACGCTCGCATGCCTCCCATGCGCCGGCCGGCAGCCACCGCTCGGCGACTGTCGTCCACATCCCCAGGTGGTAGCGGACGAACTCGTGTCGGGCGATCTGGTAGAAGCGCGCGGCGACGTCCGGCACCGACAGGAAGGCGCCGGCGGCCGGGTTGGCGTCCCGGATCGCCCGGTGTAGCCGCTCCTGAAAGCCGGGGCTGTCGGGGTCGGTGAGGTCGTAGCGATCTTCCGGGCATCCCCAGCAGACGAACAGGAACTCGTCGTCTTCGATCTCACCCGAGTTGACCTTGAGGCCGTACTCGTGGAGCTTGCCGGCCATGCTGTCGAGGTCGGCCCCGGGCGTGGTCGTGTTGATCACGATCGAGCCGGCGCGCTTGGCCGCCCCGTTGGCGATCACCAGGTGCACACGGGCTTTGTTGCCGGTCCACTCGTGGATTTCGTCGAAGAACGCGGCGCTCGGCCGCTGCCCGTCGTTGGTGCCCGCGACCGCGGCGACCTTGTAGGCCCGGCCGGGGCCGCCGGCGACCTGCACCTCTCCCTCGAAGGTGTTGAACAGGCTTGCCAGGGTGGGCGATTCGTCGATCGCGGTCCGCAGGTCGCCGAACAGCAACTCGGCCTGATCGTAGGAGGCGGCGGCCACCGGGATGACCGCCGAGCGCTGGGTCGCCAGGAGGTAGGCGGCCACCCATGAGGCGATCGGAGTCTTGCCGTTGCCCTTCGGGACTTCGAGCAACGCGCGGCGGTATCGGCGGGTGCCGTCCGGCCGGAGCTCGAACAACATGATCAGAAACAGCTTCTGGAACAGCTCCAACCGCACGGGCTGCCCGAACCGGTCACCCTCCCCGTAGCGGCAATGCCGCTCGATCCACCTGATGACCTTCGGGCCGTCGCTCGGCGCGGTGGTCAGCGGCGGGGCGGACAGCGGCACCGGGACGGCGTCCGGCCACGGCAGCACCTCAGCCGGTGAGGAGTGAGCGCGGGTCGTCATCGTCGCTCACCCCCTCGGCGTCGATGTCGGCGGACAAGTCGGCGAGGGAGGTCTGCGCTTCGGCCAACTTCACCCCGAGCCGCAGCCGGGCCAGCGGGCCGATCCCGAGCTGCTGCTCGTCGGCCCGCACGCTGGCCTCGATCTTGTACGCGAGGTCGTAGAGCGGGTTCGCTTTCGGCTGGCCTGTGCTGCCGATGGTAACCGGTTCGGCGTCGGCCATTTCGAGGATGCGGTGATACCGGTCGAGGTTGCGGGCCCACCGGACGGCGAGGGAGGTGTCGGCCGGCCGGACCACGCCGGCGACCACGTCACCCCAGTAGTCCGACCACGCCGCGACCGCTTCGGCGCCCAACTCGTGCGGTGCCGCGGGCACTTCGCCGGTTGGGGCGGTCACCTGGCCCAGGTCCCGGGCGTTGCGGCGCTGCCGCTCGTGGGCGGGCTTGGGCAGCGGTCCGGGCATGCGACCACCGCCCCTGACTACTCACGGCAACTGGATACTCAGGGTGCCTATGTGGTCACCGAGGTCAAAAAATGCTGGTCAACCCGTACGAAAAACTTTCGGGCACGGGGCCGGGTCCCCAGATGATCATGCGCGCGACTTCTACCCACCCCCCGGTATGCGGCTGCACGCACCAGAAATGTGACGCTCGGTAGTGGTGGTGCGGTCAGCGGTCACGCTTGGCGGCGTTGCACGAGCGACAGAGCGCGGCCAGGTTGCTGGCCGTGTTCGAGCCGCCGGCCGCCAGCGGCACGACGTGATCGGCGGTCAGGTCGGTGGCCGGGTGGCCGGGACGGCGCCAGCCTGGGCACCAGTCGCCGACGCTCGCGCGATGGTTGGCCACGGTGGCGGCTGCGGTGCGGCGGTACCGGGAGTCGTAGCCGCGCCGGGTGGCGCTGCCCCGCCGCTGATCCTGCTGGGCCTGCCATTCGGCCTGGTGGGTGTCGCACCGGCTGGGATTCCTGGTGAGCCGACTGCACACCAGGCATGGGCGCTGTCGCCGCATCTCACCTCCCGTGAACGTCCGGTGTCGGAGTGGATCGGGGCCGAGTATGCGAACGACCCGTCACCGAGATGTGGTGACGGGTCGGGAGCCTTCGCTCTCCGGGCACGCCGGAAGCGCTTCGAACTGTAGGGCACGACTTCATAACGATGCAAGCCTGATCGGGCTGCGTCAGCTTGCGGCGGTCAGTCGATCTGCTCGGCGACCGCGCGCACGACCTTCTCGGCGAGCAGGGGTGGCACGCAGTTTCCGAGCTGAGACTGAACCGAACTCCGCTTGCCAATGAACTCGAACTCGTCAGGGAAGGTGAAGAGCTTCTTCAGCTCCGGCACCCTGAGGCGCCGGCTCTCCCAGTGGAACGGACCGATGTACGGCCCAGGCTGTGCCTGGATCGTCGGGGAAGGCCGCTGAGGGTCGAGCTTGAGCAGGAACGACCAGTAGCGGGAGCGCCACGCGAACTCCGGGTTCTTGTGGCCCTTCTCCTCGGTGTAGTGGAGGTAATTTTCTCCCGGCGGGATGTCGGGCAGGAGATGGCCGTACTTGCCGCCCACAGTCTCGCCCGGCTCGGGCTCAGCCACGACTCCCGCGAGCGCCTGTCCTGTTGTGACGTGCGGCTGGTTGACGTCGCCGGTTGCGCGACGCTCCCACTTCCCGCCGTGGGTCGCCTCCGGATGCTGCGGGAGGGTCTTGCCCTTGGGAACCCCAATGATGAACAGCCGAGGGCGGGCCTGCGGCACGCCATAGTCGGCGGCGTTCAGCACCTTCGACTCAAAGACGTAGCCCGCCTCGTCGATCTCCCTCAGGAGCCGCTCATAGGCGGGACGGGACGCCTTGTTGTTGTAGGTGAGGGCGTAGACGTTCTCAAGAACGAACGCGCGAGGCTTCGACTCTCGGAGAACTCGCGTGTATGCCTGCAGCAAAGAGGCATCAGGGTCCAGCCCCTTCCGCTTGTACTCCAGCCAGAAGCCCGACTTTGAGAACGGTGTGCAGGGAGGGCCACCTACCAGAAGGTCCGGCCGCTCCTTGCCCTTGAGGCCCGCTGCACGCAGGAGGTCTCGGGTGGGAGTCTCCAGGATGTCCTTCTGGATGACTTCGGTCTGCAGGTGAGAGAAGTTCTTCTCCATCGTGGCCACGGCGTCTGGGTCGCGCTCCACGGCGGCGCGCACCTCGTAGCCGGCCGCCTCGACCCCAAGGTCGAGTCCGCCAGCGCCAGAGAACAGGGAGATTGCGATGCCACGATTTGTCACAGAGAACAGAGTGCCAGACGAGACGGACATCGCGGCACCAGACCTGCTCGGACGGTCCGTCGGCCGACCTCTCCTGACACAACCAGTACCGTAGGTAGCCACACGTGTGCGAGCCTGGTCACCGTCACCTCTGGTCGATCAAGGAGCGCGGGTACGGTCATGGCTCAAAGCGGGGGTAAGAAGGTCCTCTCGGTGTCGCCCGCGCAGGCCAAGGCCATATTCCTTGAGGCCTTGGAGCTTGCCCAGTCGGCAGAGGAGGTGCCGGACGAGTGGCTCAAGCGCACTCGGCGGGTGAGTAAGGCCATCAGCAAGTCGAACACGCCGATCCTCGGGACAGCGCTGCTAGCCAAGGCCACGAACAAGCAGGTCAACGCTCTGGCTCTCCAGACCGGCGTCCACCGCGGCTACTCGGCACGCGGCGTGGCGAAGAACGTACTCGTGCCGCTCTGTGTCGAGCATGAGATCGATCTTCGGACCACAGGCGCCGAGCCTTTGAACAACCAGCCGTACTTCGCAAAGAAGATGGTCGTCAACACGCTCATCGACGAGAACAAGCCTGGTCGCGCCGACCTTGAGTACTTGATCGAGTGTCTTGAGGCGGTGGACTTCCTCGAAGGCGAGTCGGCTGTCCACGCCTTGGCGGCCTTCCTTCGGGCGCGCATCGAGGACGGGAACCCTGCCACCGTCCTGACGATCGACGCAGACGTGCTGCCACTTCCCGTGCTCGGCTCGCTCGCGAAGCAGTTCATCAACTCGAACCGGGAGGGAGGCCGACGAGGCCAAGCTCTGGTCGCCGCCTGCCTTGACCTCGTGCACCCAGGCATGGTCTACGCTGACGCGATCAACGACCCCAGCCGGAAGGTTCCGGGTGACGTCGCCGTCGAGATTCCGGCCCCTAGTCAATCCGCACCCCAGCCGGAACTGTTCGAGGCGGGTGGGCCTGTCGAAACCGGCCCTGGCGACAGGATCGTGGTCCTGAGCGCTGAGGCAAAGCAGAAGTCCGTTAGTCAGAGTGAGATCCTTCAGTTCGTCGAGCGACTTGCGGCGGCGGGCATTGGCAAGGGGCTCTACGTGGCGGTTGAGCCGAACCAAGCTGATCTTGAGTCGGACTGGCTCGCGAAGAAGGCCCAGGAACGCAACGGCGTCCTCTTGGAGGTCGTGAGCGACCCTGAGAGGCTCCTGACGACTGCGGTCCAGTGGTCGCCGCTCCCCCTCGACCAATGCCTGCGCACGTTCCCGCAGCTGCTGGTGAGCCGGCTCAAGGACTTCCACTGCGGACAGTCCAGCCAGCACGAGTGGGCTGAGATGCTGGCTGGTGCCGCCCCTGAGGATCAAAACCCCTAACTCAGGCACCATGCTGCCTACGCGTCCGGCCGAGCGACCAGTCTCGCGGGACTGAGCGACCCGACCTCGCGCTTATGCAGCAGTGCTGCTGCCCAGTTCCGCCACGAGACCGAGCAGTTCTGTGACGCTCCACATGCGCCGCTGCCGGTCGTCGAGCGGTACGGGGGCCGGGCAGCCAGGCCCGGTGCCGCACGTGACCCGCGGCGCCTCGTCGGGCGCGGTGTGCAGGATCAGCTCGCCACCGCACCACGGGCACGGACGGCCCTCGACGGGTGTCTCGCGCTCGTCGAGTTCCAGCGCCCGCAGCACCAGCTGCTCGCACTGTCGCGCGACCCGGATCGTCTCGTGCCGCAGGTGCTCGGGCATCGGCGCGAACAGCGCGACTGCCGTGCTGCCGTCGAGGTGCCGCTCGGGCGCGGTGTCCTCATCGAGCAGGCGGCCCTCGACCCACAACGCGGCGAAGTGGAGCCCGTGGCGGCGGCTGCCCGGGTCGGTCGGGCTGCGGAAGTGCCATCGACGGGGGTCGGCGGCATCGGCTTCGTCGTCTGCCCACACCGGCGGCCGTCCGGGACTCGACACGCGCCGACGGCCGATCGCGCGCTGCCCGGCGGCGGCCAAGGTGTCGCACAGGTCGAACAACAGAGCCTCGACGCGCACGGCGGCGTCGAGCGCGGTCAGGTTGGCAGGCGCCGGGTGCTGGCGAAGCGTCAACGGGGCCCGGTCGGCGACGAGCAGGTCGGCATCGGCCGCCTGCTGCTGGGCAAGGTGGGTGGAGAGCTGCGCCGGCGGCCACGCGGCGGCTGGCGGGGTCTCGATAGCGATCAGCAGCGCGGCCCACTCGGTGCGGACGGTGCGCAGCTGGTCGGCGGCTCGATAGAGGTCAGCGGGCTGGTACACGTGTGCGCTTCTCCGGTCTGGTGCGGGTGGAACGTGGTTGGTGGGCCTGGGCGCCCCTCTGTGGCGTACGGGGGCGCCCAGGCCGGTCAGTGGGCCGCCGTCCGGTGGGTGACGGGTTCGAGGTGGCGCGCGGCGCGGGCGAGCGCCATGCCGTCGATCAGCTGCGCGGCGAGCAGCGCCTCGTACGCCTGCGGGTCGGGCTTGGGCTCGGCGGCGGTGGCGGCACGCAGGTGGGCGAGTTCGATCTCGGCCTGCCGGCCGCGCTTGGCCCTGGCGACCGCTCGGCGCAGGGCCCGGCGCATCACGTGCATCCGGCGCCGGCCATCGGCGGCGATCCGGGCCCACTCAGCGCACCACTCCCGGTAGACCGCGAGATCGCAGATTCCGGCGCGCAGGATGGCGGCTTCGGCCGGCAGCAGGCTGCCGCGCTCGGCCCGCTCGACCAGGTGCAGCAGCACGGTGACGTCCGCGCGGTCCGGGGCGCTCATCGGATGCCCCGGCCGTGGGCGACGGTGCGCGCGGCTGGCTTGCCACCGTCGCGCGGGATCGGCGGTCGGCTCATCAGCCGTTCGACGTCGTCGAGCCGCGATTTCGGCTCGACGTGCTGCGGCTCGGCGGCCGTAGTGCGCGGCTGGCGCGCCCGGGTCGGCTCCAGGCGGCGTACGGCGGTCCAGGCGCCGTGGCCGGCGTGCTCCTCGATGTCCACGGTGGCGCCGGCCCCGGCCAGCTGCCGGGCGACCTTGTCGAGGCGGCGCCGGTCGGTGGTCTGGAACCGCGTCGGCTGGGTGGTGGACGGCCACGCCGCGGTGAGCCGGTAGGCGGTCTGGTTGTGGGTGGTGCCGGTGCGGGCGCGGCGGCGGTGGCGTGGGGTCATGCGGCACTCTCCTGTCGATCGCGCCGGGCCTGGGCGGCCTCTCGGCGGCTGGGGTGGACGGTCGCGCGCCGGTGCCAGCTCCCGGCGCGGTTGGGCCCGCGGTTGGTGCGGCGCCGGCACTGCTCGCCGACCGGAGCCCGGCACCAGGTGCACGCGACGGACAGGTCGTCCGATCGGCCCTGCTCGCTCGCGGCTTCCCGGGCGGCCTTCGCCGGGCGGTAGGGGCGAAGCGCGTCGGCGGCTTCCGCCGGGACCGGGCTGCCGGCAGCGGCGATCCGGGCGACGATCGCCGGGTGTGGGTCGCCGCTGGTCACCTCGCGGGACGCGGTTGGCGCTGCCTGCCCGGTGGCGACCGCGTCGCGCTGCGCCCGGATCGCGGCCTGCCAGCCGGCGACGTCGTCGGGATCGACTGCCGGGGTGGGGTCGGTGTGCCGGGCGAGCAGCGCCCGGCGGTGGGCGGCCCACGGGCGGGTGACATCGACGGCCAGGATCGGGAACGGGCTCTCGGCCACGTGGCGGCGCACCACGGCGGCGGCGTCCCAACCGTCCGGCGCGATGGCCGGGACGTCGCGCAGCAGTTCGCACCAGCGGCGCAGCTGCTCGGCGGCTTCGGCCTGGTTGCTGTTGGCGGTGCGTGGGTCGAGCTCGGCCACGTAGGCCAGCAGCGCGGCGACCTCGTTCGGCATCATCCTGCGTTCCCCCCTCGTGAGTTGAGTTCGGCGAGCGCCGCCTGCAACAGCTCCGAGTTGCGGGCGGTCCGCGACGTTCCTCCGGCCGTGCCGCTGCCGGGTACGACGTGGAGCGGCGGCGTGGCCCGCTCGCGGGAAATCCAGTGCTGCCAGTCGCTGCGCCACTGCTCGGCGGTGCGGGCCGGCGCCGCGGCTCGGTGAGCCAGCCACTTGGCGGTGGCCCGGTCGATGCCGTCGATGCCGAGCCGCTGCAGGTGCCCGGTGACGCCGGCCCAGCCGATCAGGGCGTCGTCGGGCTGCCAGTCGGCGGGCAGAGTGAAGCGGGCAGCAGAGGCGGCGGTGTGCTCGCGCGCGCCCGTGCGCTGCTCCCTTTCAGTTCCCTTTCCTTTCTGTTCTCTCCTGTTCTGGGGTGCGGTTTCGGCACTACCGGTGGTGCAGTTGCTGCACCGTTGACCGGCGAATTCGGCACCCCCGGTGGTGCAGTTCCCGCAGGCTTCGGCCGCGCGTGGTGCCGTTTCCGCACCATCGGTGGTGCGGTTCTCGCACCGGTGCTGTGCCGAATCCGCACCACCCGTGGTGCAGATCTCGCACCCCTCGACCACGCCGGCGGGATCGGCGGCGCCGCCGGTCGGGACCGTGCCGGGGGTCCAGCCGACCGCCAGGGGCAGCCGGTAGACCCGTTCGCCGCGCGGCCCGGTGCGGCCCCGGACGATCTCCAGCTCGCCGAGCTCGATCGCCCGGTCAACGGCGGTCACCACCGTTCGCCGGCCCGCGCCGGTGCGCTCGGCCAGCGAGGTGGTGCTGCCGTAGGCCAGGCACTCGGGGCCGGTGACGTGGTCGGCCAGCGAGAGCATCACCAGGCGCGCGGTGCCGCGCGCCCGGGACCGCTCCCAGACCCAGTCACGGGCGGAATGGCTCATCTGGCGTTCTCCCTGTGCGAGTTGCGGGCGGCGCGGGCACGGCTTCGGGGCGTGGCGGCCGGACATGGTCGGGGGGACGGGGCGGCGAGCGTGGCGCGGTCGAGCAGCAACCGCAGTGCGTGCTCGGCCTGTTGGGGCACCACACCGTTGCCGAGCGCGTGCAGCTGGGCAGCCCGGCTGAGGCCCGGAACGGCGGTCACATGGCCGTCGGGCAGGCCCATCAACCACTCGACGAACCGAGGGCTCAGGCGTCCTCGATCGTCAGTTGGCCGGGGTGCGGGGCGGGTGAACTCCTCCCACGTCGCGACCGCCGGGCCGTAGGCTCCCCAATCCGGTACGCCGCCGACGACAGGGTCAAGTCCCCCTTGCTCCCGTGCTGGTTCGGGCTGCCCTTGCTCCCGTCGCTCGCGCGCGGGGTCGGCAACATGGCGATCATGGTGCGCAGGTTCAGCCCGCCTTCCCCGGTGTGCGCGGGGCCGGTGTGCTCCGATGCCGTCGGGCTCGGCAGCAGCCGCACCGCGAGCCCGAGCGGCAACCCCATCTCGCTTGTGCCGCCATGCCGTTCGCGCATCCGGGCGCGCCGGGCGAGCCACCGCTCGGGTGTGATCACGTCCTGGATGAACGTCGCGGTCGGCGTCGGCAGCAGGCCACGCCAGGATGAACAGGCGCCGGCGCTGGTGGGCCGCGCCGACATCGGACGCGCGTACACACACCCACTCCGCATCCCACCCGAGGCGGGCAAGGTCGGCGAGGACGGTGTCGAATCCCAGGGAAAGGTGCCCTGAGACGTTCTCAAAGAGTGCGAGTCGGGGTCGTAGTACCCCAAGGGCATGGGCGATGTACGGCCAGATGTGCCGATCATCCTCGGTTCCCTTCCGGCGTCCCGCCGTGCTGAACGGCTGGCACGGGTACCCGCCGGTAAGGATGTCGATCGGCTCGACCGCCGCCCAGTCCACGACCGTCAGGTCGCCGAAATTGGGAGTGTCGGGCCAGTGGTGGTGAAGGATGCGCCGTGCGCCCGGGTCGATGTCGGAGTGCCAGACCACCGACCCGCCGAGCACCCGCTGCACGCCCATGTCGAGACCGCCGTAGCCGGTGCACAGCGACCCGATCCGGAGATCGGTGGTCACCCGAGCACCTCCAGCGCATCGAGCTGCCCCGGGCTCGGCTCCACGTCGTGCGAGACGGACGGCGGTGCCGAGCGGCGCGGCCTGCGGACCGGTTCGACGGTGTCGAGGTAGGGCACGGCGCCGCCGTCGAGGGCGAGCTGCGCGGGGCCGAACCGGTCAGGCCACGCGACGTGGTCCAGCGCGCACCGCTGACCGGCGGGCACCTCGACCAGCGGCTCGCCGAGCCAGTCGTGCCCCATGGCGACCAGCACGAAGGCATCGGCCTGGTTGTCGTCGGCGACCGGCACCCGGTAGGTACGGCGCACCGCGGCGACCACCGCCGACTTGGACGCGTTGCCCCTGCCTGTGGCGTACTTCGCCCGCGCGGTCGGGGCGACCACCGCGACCGGCACATCGCGGCGCATCAGGGCGTCCACCACCAGCCACCACAGACCGGCGCGGTCCCAGACCGAACCGGTGGTGCGGGAGTAGGCCGGGCCCTCGATCACGGCGAGATCGCACGTGCCGACCAGGGCGACCACGCCGCCGGCGAGCCGGTGCAGTCGCGTCCGGCGGGCGAGGAACGAGTCGTCCCGGCGTCCGCTGCTGCCCACGGTCCGCGCCCAGTCGGCGCCGGCCACGCCGGACCCAGTCAGCGACAGGTCGAGCCCGCACACCCGGGGCCGCCTCATGCCGCACCCGCCGACAGTCCGGCCGGCCGGGCGCCGGGCTTGCCGCGGCCGACCGCGGCGACCTGATCGAGGTACCACTGCGGCTGACCGGCCGCCTTCGCCTGTCGCCAGACCTCCCGCACCTCCTCGGCGGTGGTGGCCGCGCGGGCGGCGGCCAGGAACAGCACGTCCGACCGCGCCGCCGGCGCGCCGGGAACACCGACTCGACTCACGTCTCGCACTCCAGTTCGATAGAGCGGCGGCCGGCGACCGTGCGCGCCGCAAGGTCGCGCAGCCGGTCGGCAAGGGTCACGGCCGAGCGCCAGGTCAGATCCACGGCGAGCAGGCCGTCGATGGCGGGTAGCGCCTTGACCAGGTCGGTGCGGCGCTGCTCCAACGTCCGCCGGATTCCGCCGCGTGCGTCCTCGCGAAAGGCGTCCAACGCGGCGGCGGCGTAGTCGCGTTCGTAGTCGCTCGCCCGCGGATCGGTCCGGGCCGAGCGGTGGCGGTCGGCGGCGCCGGCCAGCTCGCGCAGCAGGTCGCCGATGCCCTGCTCGTCGGCGACGAACGCCAGGGCGACCACGTCGAGCAGCCGCTCGGCCGCGTCGGTGGCGTCGAGCCGCACGGTGTGGCGGTCGGGGTGCAGGTGGGCGCGGATCATCGGACCCGCACATACAGACGCTGGCGGCCGTTGGCCTCCGGGATGCTTCGGGAGACCCGGGCGACGGTGAGAGTAGAGGAGGACCGGAGCGCGGCGAGGACGGCCTCGACGAGGTCGGGCTCGGCCGTGATCCGGATATCCCCGGCGCGGTCGCGGGTCATCGGGCACCCCGCGGGACGAGGCCGGTCGGACCGCTCGCGGGCCGGCCGGTTGGCACCACCTCGTGCATGGCCCGGATCGCCTGCAGGTGCTCGGGTCCGAATCGGACGTACTTGCCGTACTTCTGGTGGGGAATCCGCTTGATGTTCCGCCGCAGCCACGTCTCGGGAAGGTCCAGTTCCTCGGCGGCGCCGGCGTAGTCGAGCAGGGCCATACACCCTCCTTCACGTCCGTTCGTGCCACTTCCGTTCGCCTTCGTGACGCTACATGTCTGCATTCGCGAATGCGAATGCTTTTGGCACGTGTCTCGGGATAGGGGCTTCTGGCATATGTCGGGGAAGGGTGGCGTGTTCGCCACAAGATCTGGCCTGTACTGATGTAGTTATTGCCTGTTGTTGACTGTTAGCCTCGTTCGCGAACGCGACGGGAGTTGTCTAGACCCCCGCCGTCAGTACCTCGGGGCCGTCGTAGGGCGCCGGGGGAAGCGTGCGAAGGGAACCGGGGATGTCCAACGGCACAGCGAGCAGCGATGCCCTGACGCAGATGGTGCGCGCCGCGCTTGAGCAGCAGGGTTTGAGCTACCAGGCGGCTGCGGATCGGGCGATCGACCCGGAGGGCGGCGAAGCGATCAGCGCCTCGACGGTTCACAAGCTGGCCACGGGGAAGATGACGCGGGCGCCGGAGGCGCGAGTCCTGCGGGCCCTGGCTGCCGGGTTCGGGCTGCCGCTTCCCAAGGTTCAGCGGGCCGCGGCCGAGCAGTGGCTGCAGTACACGGGGAGCGAGATGTCCGGGCTTCCCGAGGACGTGCGGGTGATCCTCGGGCATCTTGAGGGCATGGAGCCGGCGGAGCTGTCACGGGCCCGCGCGGTGATCGAGGCACTCGGTACAAGGTTGAACGACTCTTCGTCGGATGCGTCCTAGTTAGACCCCATACACGCCCATTTGCAAGATCAGATCGTCCTGGCACGGACCGTTAACGCGGGCGTAAGGTCGAACAGGCTTTTGGGCAGGTGGCGCAGCGCCGGGGCTGGCCGTGTGCTGCCCGGACGAGGGGGATTCGTAGACACAGTCACCCACGAGCTGACGGAACTCGACGACGGGGTTCCGCTCATGCTGGTGGTCTTCTACAGCCGGATCGTGATCGTGGGAGACCCCCGGATCGTCTCGGCCGAACACCTGGCGCGGCACACCGCGGACATCCGGGCATGGATGGCTGGCGGGGTCGATGCCGACCGGGCGGCGGATGTGCTGGCCGGTCAGATCGAGAGCCTGATCAAGGGTGAGCCCCTCGCCCTGCCTGCTGCGTAAGTGCACGCGCCAGCGCCCCCGGACCGATCGGTCCGGGGGCGCTGTGCTGCCCGGGGGTCAGGCTGCCGCGGCGACATCCTCACGGCCGAGCAGGACATCGGCAGGGGGAGCGACCTGGGTCAGGGTGAACGCGTGGTCCACGGCGGCGATCACCTCGTCGTCGAGGATGTCGAGCAGGTGCCCGTACCGGTCCACGGTGGTCTGAATCGACTCGTGGCCCAACCGGGCCTGGATCGCGGGCAACGGCACCTTGGCGGCGATCATCCACGAGGCGTGCGTGTGGCGCAGGTCGTGAACGCGCGGGGTCTTGGTCAGCCCGTCTTCCTGCGCCTTCTCGATCGCTGGCAGCCACCGCTGACGCCGGAACGTCGCCGGCAGCCACGCGCCGCCCTCGGGTGCCGTGAACAGCAGCGCGTCCGCCGCCTTGCCCCGGGCGGCTCGCTGGACGATCGCGCTCAGGCGGGGCGTCAGCACGATGGTGCGCCGGGACTTCTTCGTCTTCGGCGGCCCCGTGTACCGCGAGCCGTCCTCGCCGAGCTTCCACGTCCGCTGGACCCGCAGCGCGGGCCGGCCGCCGCGGCGCACGATGTCCTGCTTCTGCAGGGCGGTCAACTCGCCCCACCGCAGGCCGGTCCCGGCCGCGAGCTCCACGATGTCGGCGGCGTCCGGCTTCAGGTGCCGGTGGACGATGGCGTACTCCCAGTGCTCCAGAAAGCACATCTCGTCGGCGTCGGTGTCGTCCGGCCGCGGCAACCGAGTCTCCACGCACGGGTTGGTGGCACGCTTGCCCTTCAGGACAGCGGACTTGAGGATGCCCGACAGCAACCCGTGGTTGTCCCGGACGGTCTTCGCCCGGTACTTGCGGCGCTTGCGCGCCTTCTCGGGCGGGTACGGCCCCCACCGACCCTCTTCGAGGTCGTTGACCCACAGCTTGATCGCGTCGCCGGTGATGGACAACTCCCCGTCGGCGACCGAGAAGTCGCGGAACCACGGGACCATGTTGCAGACGACCATCTGCCGGTACTTCGCCTTGCTGCCGCCCTGAACACCGGTCAGCAGGTCCACGTACTTGAGCGCGAACACCTCGAACATCGTCTCGGGGTCGATCTCGGGCTCGGGCTCGGCCGACTTCTGCTCGACGAACCCCTTGCCCTTGACCCACCCGGGCGGCCACTGCTCGCCGTACCCGTTCACCAGGTCGCGGAAGTCCTTGGCGCTGTCCATGTCGTCGAACTTCTCGGAGTCCTGCTTGCCTGTGCGGGCGCCGCCGTCACGCCAGGTGACCGTGTACGTGGTGCCGCCGTCTTTGCGTTCGCGAATGCGAATGGATGCCATGCGAGGAACCTACCCCGGTCCGTGCTGACACGGTGCTGTAATTTCACCTGGGAAAACACGAGGGGCTGACCTGTCTTCGCAGGTCAGCCCCTGTGTGGTGCTGGCGGAGGATACGAGATTCGAACTCGTGAGGGGTTGCCCCCAACACGTTTTCCCATGGTCCAACTGAAGACCGTGCAAAACCAGGCGCGAGGAGCAACCGGTGAGTGATCTTGAATTCTACGCGGACGTGCTGTCCACCGGCACGATCCTGGGTCTCGACTCGTCCTGCACCCCCGACCAGGTCACGATGGTGCTGGGCGCCGATTTCGGCGAGCAGCGTGCTCGCGGCGTGCTGCTGCGGGACTTCGGGCTGGTGGAATTCACCTGGGAGCGGACCGCCGCCGACATGCCTTGGTTCGGTCTTCGGTTCACCATCCAGGTCCACCGTCTGGAGACAGCCGGGTCCGCGGTGGTCAATCCCGTACTACAGCGCGCTTACGGGGCCTTCCCGGCAACGGCGGCGCCGTTCGGCCGAGTCCGTGCACTGCTGGAATCCGAGGGCTGGCCACTTCAGGAGATCCCCGCTACCGACCCGCAGTTGCGAGAGTTCTGGCAGCCCGACAGTCAGACCACCGTCCTGCTCGGCTCCTGTCCCGAGGTGGCGACCTTCAACCCCGATGAACTGCCGCTGTACCAGATCAGCGCCCCGCTCCCGCCCGGCCTCGCTGCTGTGCGCAGCGCGCCTCGTGCGCGCCGGGCCACCCGCGACCGCCTCAACTACCTTGTTCTGCTCTCCAACGAGGCCCGGCTCGACTGGCTGATACGCCGGCAGCCCGCCCAAGCCGAGGAACGCCCCAACTGGTGGCTGTACTACCTGCAGTCGATCGACGCCGGCATGGCTCAGGAGACCGGACCTTGGGACAGGTGGATCACCCTCAAGCTCTGGCTCATCGAGCAGAGTGAGAGTCAGGGCGTTTTTACTACTCTCGACACGGTGCAGAGGCGCGCCTGGTTCGTCGCAACGCTTCACAACCGATATGCGCCGCTGCCCGCTGGAGCCGGGATCCCCGATGCGGACACCTTGGTCCGAGAGTGCCTCACCGCGATCCCGGGAACCCACGACGACCTGGCACGGAGCGCTGACCTCCGCTCGCACTCCCGCCCGGAGCTGCTGCGCTCCCGCCGCGCAAACGGGCTCATCCGAGCAGCCGAGCAGCACCGCTCCCGCATCCGAGACCCGCACCTGGCTGCCGCCCTGGACCAGTGGTCCGCCCTCCGGCCGCTGCTCGTCTGAGTGCGGAGAGTGAACGCCGAAGGCCCCGGTCGGGTTCCCCGGTCGGGGCCTTTGAGCTGCCATGGCTGGCAGAGGTGCAGGATACGAGATTCGAACGCGTGAGGGTTGCCTCAAACACGCTTTCCAACTGTTCGTCCGGGGGTTCAGCTGAGTACGCCACCGTCCCGACCTGCGGAGAAGTGCCCAGACGAGGGCTGGCCGGACACTCGCGGACGGGGGTGAATGCAACTGGAACTGCGACTGGCCGACATCCCTGCCCGGGCCCCAATGTGTCGGGGCGATCAGAGCGAAACGGGCTACTTGCTGTAGTGGTAGCGGCAGGCGATGACGCACACCGTGTCGGCCTGCTCGTCGAGCACGTAGACCAGACGGTGTTCCTGGTCGATGCGGCGGGACCAGGCTCCGGCGAGTTCGTGGCGCAGGGGTTCGGGTTTGCCGATGCCCTCGTGGCCGTTGCGGCGGATGTCGTCGATCAGTTGGTTGATGCGTTTGAGGAGGCGGCGGTCGTTCGCCTGCCAGTACAGATAGTCGGTCCAGCCGCCGTCGGTGGACTGGATCTTCATGCGGACTGCTCGGTGGCGTCCTCGGGGTCGATCAGTTCGCGGTTCTGGGTGCGACCTTCCTGGTAGTCCCGAAGGGACTGACGCAGATGGTCGGCGTTGGCGGGGGAGCGCAAGAGGTAGTCGGTCTCGCGCAGCGACGCGTAATCGGCCAGGGAGACGACGACCAGCGGCTCATGGCCGGCCCGGGTGATGACGAGTTCCTCGGCGTCGTTCTCGACAGAGTCGAGCGCGGCCGCAAGACTGCTGCGGAGCTCAGTCGCACTCATCGTCTTCATAACGTACAGAATGGCGTACGCTCCCTGCCTGGGCTAGGGGGCGAGCCGCCTCGTGGCGTCGGGCCAGGGCTGGGGCTCGGGTGCGTCCTCGGCCATCATGTTCTCCTCCTCCCACCAGCCAGTGCCGTCGAGCCAGGAATTCAGCCACTGCGCGAGTGACGGCGAGTCGGTGAACCACGCCTCCGCCCAGTCTTCGGGGCCGGCGTTCGGTTCGAAGAGCAGGACCGGAGCATCGGGGTCCAGGCAGTCCACCGCGGCGTACATGCCGCAGCCCCAGTCCAGGATCGGCAGGACGCCGTGGGGCCAGTATTCGCAAGGGCCGTACTCGGCAACCGCTGTCCGGCTCTCGCCGACCAGGGGCAGCAGCAGGTACTCGGGACCAAAGCCGCCGTTGGCCACCTCCTGATACAGCCGGACCAGCAATCGCGGTAGTGGGAAGCCGAGTTCGCGCTCGGCTGCGGCGACCTCCCACTCGCCGACCCGAGCGGGGAGCTCGCCCCTCTCTTGGAGCGCGTGTTCGCGGACGCGAGCGACGATGTCCGAGGGGGCGCTCATGTCGACGACTCCTGCGCCGTGCTGATCGTCTGTGCCTGTCATGGCCTGGAACATAGCGATGGCCACTGACGGTGTGGCCTGTGGCTGCGGCGCCGTCGATTGAGACTGCAACTGAGATGAAAAGGCAGAGGGCCCGCGCCGCTGAAGCGGTGCGAGCCCTCTGACCTGCGGAGGGTACGAGATTCGAACGCGTGAGGGGTTGCCCCCAACACACGCTTTCCAATTCTGCACAGCGCTGTTCGCTGGGGTCCGCACACGTTCCGACCTGAGATGCAGAGGTCTCCTGGTCGTCCTCCGAACCTCGTTGGACCAGGATGAATGAGAGCAAAACTGAGACTCTTACGACCGCACGTCAACCGGTGGCGGGCACCGAGATCTTGTCGACGTCGGGGGCCCAACCGCCGTACTCGTTGCCGAAGGTGATCGTGTTGTAGCCCGCGTGCAGCGTCAGCTCCACGGTCGCCGTCTGGGTCGAGTTCCAGTTGCCGTTCCCGCGGAACGAGACCTTCTGCAGGTTCTCGCCGTTGGTCCAGATCGAGGCGTAGCGATCCCCGTCCCCGTTCACGTACTGGACGGTGACCGGGTAGGTGCCGGCGTTCTGGGCATAGACACCGTTGATGTAGAGCTTGTTCGTTCCCCCGATCCAGCTCACCTTCTCGCCGCCCGAGCAGACCGGGCAGGCCGAGAAGACCGCGCCGGAATTGTTGATCCAGCGGCCCGACACGATCGAGTGGGCAGGGTCCTCGGCTTCGTAACTCTGGGCGCCCGCAGTGGGGTTGATCAAGGCGGTGTACCAGGAGGCCGGCGCGCTGGGCGCGGTGACCCGGTACGCCGCGGTGCCGTGGGCCGGGACCTCGGTGGTGATGCCGGCGGCGCTGCTCTGGGCGACGGTGCCGGTGTACTGATCGGTCCAGGTTCCTGTGCCGGGGATGCCCACCGCGGCCAGGGAGGCGCTCAGGGTCTGCGCGCTGTCCGACCCGTTGTAGAGCGCGAGGGCGACGTCACCGTTGCTGAGAGGCTTCGCCAGGACCAGTGACCCCGAGGAGTTGATCAATCGACTCCCGCCGATGACCTTCGCCTGGAGGCCCAGGGTGTCCTGGTCGATCGCGATGAGCCGCGGGTTCTTCAGCAGCGCCAGCGAAGTCGCGTTCAGGCTGCTCGGGTTGGCGCTGGCGATCAGAGGCGAGGCCATCATCGCCCACATGGCGAAGTGGGTCTGCTCCTCGGTCGTGCTGAGCCCGCCGTTGCCGACCTCCAGCATGTCCGCATCATTGAACGAGCCCGGCTTGGCCCGCCAAGCCAGCGTGGCGTTCTCGGTGATGATGTTGGCGATGCCGTTGGGCCAGCTCTGGCCCCACCACTGGTTCCCGATGTCCTCGGTGCTGCGCGCCTGGTCGGAGACGTCGCCCCAGTCCCGAGTGACGCCCGCGCCCGTATTGCTGCCGCTGTTCGGGTTGATGCTGAAGACGATCGGTCGGCCGGTGGCTTCCAGCGCGTTGCGCATCTTGGCGAAGTCGGCGACCTGGGCGGACAGCGACGAGGCGCTCTCGCAGTAGTCGTACTTGAGGTAGTCGACGCCCCAGGACGCGAAGGTGTTGGCGTCGTTGACTTCGTGCCCGGCGCTACCGGCGTATCCGGCGCAGGTCTTGGCCCCTGGCGACTCGTAGAGGCCGAACTTGAAGCCCCGCGCGTGCAGGTAGTCGCCGAGGGCCTTCATGTCGGGGTAGTTGGAGTTGCCGGTCAGATTGCCGTTCGCGTCCCGGGCCATCCAGCAGTCGTCGACGTTGACGTACCGGTATCCGGCGTCCCGCATGCCGTTCGCGACCAGGCTGTCCGCGACCGACTCGATCAGCGACTGGGTCGCGCCGCACCCGTAGGTGTTCCAGGCGTTCCAACCCATGGGCGGAACCTGGAGCAGCGGCGTCGGGGCGGCCGCGACCGCGGATGGGACTGCGCCGAGCCCTGCCACCAGAACCCCCGCCGCCACAGCTGCCCGCCGCAGCCGCGAAGGCCGATTCGTCCTTACCGCCATTCGCTTTCCCCATCCCTGAAGCCGGCCCGCTGGACCTCCCAGACCGCTGGTGCGCCTGCCGCCGGGGCGGCAGCCAGCGACTGCCCCCGGCCCGCCGCCGGGTCGTGACTCACCGGCAGAAGCTCCACGGCGAAGAGGAAGTGAGATACCAGCAACTACCATAAGTGAACATTGCTCGCCATAATCCGACGATATCGAACACGGCGAGTGACATCGAACGGCTTCGTTCACCCCGTGTCAAGGCTTTGATCAAAAACGGGTGCCCCCGAGATCTCATCGCTACCTCCGGGGGCGCTCCGAACGGCCTTTCGAGGCTGACGAGAGACCGCGGGCGCCGATGGCCGTCGCCTGGTGGTCGACGTGGCTATCCGCGTGCGGCGCGACCATCTCACCCGCAACGTGGCCACGATCGCCAAGGCCCCGAAGCTTGAAGAGGAGGAGGCCCGAGCTGTTGGGCCGGGCGCCGTGCGGTGCCGCTGCCCGGGCAGCTCGTCCTGATCCTCCGCCGGCGCAAGGAGGCACAGGGCCGCGAGCGGGCCCTCGCGCGGGATCTCTGGTCGGACAAGGGCTACGTCTTCACCTCGGAGACCGGCGAAGCCGCTCAACCCCAGTGCCTACCTCCGCCACTGGAAACGGCTCCTGCGCGAGGTCCTCGGCTTGCCGGCCGCCCGGGTGCTCCGCCGCGACCTGTGGCGCTCGGCCCCCGCCCGCGCCAACGGTCGGCCCGGCTTCGTCGTTCACCAGCGCACGTCCGGCCTTCGCCTCCGCCGCCGCGTCGAACCCGTGCATCGCGAGGAAGAAATATAAAGGCGGTGTTACAGTTCAGTTGTGACGGAAGATCAGCACCCGCGCACCCTCGGGACCGCTCTGCGCCGACTCAGCGAACTCCTCGACGGCGAAGTGGAGCGCGCCTACGCCGCCGCCGGACTCGAGTTCCGCTCCGGGTACACCCCAGTGCTGCGGGCTCTGCGTGACGTGCCGTCACTTTCCGTGCGGGAGTTGGCCACTGCCACCGGAACGTCACACGCTGCGGCCAGCCAGAGCGTGCGGCGGATGCGCGGGGACGGGCTGGTGGAGTCGGCACCGGGGAGCGACGGGCGCGAGCGCCGGGTCCGCCTCACCGACACGGCCCGTCGTCTGCTGCCGGCCGTCGCGCAGCAGTACGCGCGGACCCAGCAGGCCGCCGAGGCGCTGGATGTGGAACTCGGCATCAGCCTCGCCGCGGTGGTCAACCGGGCGATCGGCATCATCGAGCGCCGCCCGTTCCTGCCCCCGGCCGCGGAACCCGCGCCGCCATCGACGACAGGACACCCTCATGCATGAGTCGATACTCCGGTTACTCGCACTGCTCGCGGACCGGATCGAGGAGCACTACGTCCACCCCGAGGTGGCCGCCACGATCGCCGCGCAGCTGCGCAACTGGCAACCCAGCGTTGCGGATCCGCCGGCACTCGTCGCGGAGGTGAAAGCCCTGCTGCGCGGCCATGACCGGCACCTGAGCCTGCGATGGCTCCCCGGCGCCGGCGACGAGGGCGCCGACAGGCCGGTGTCCCCGCTGGACGACCCCGAGTCGCGGCGCCGGATGAACCACGGGTTCCGGCAGGTCGGCATGCTGGACGGCGGCATCGCGCTGCTCGAGCTCTCGCTGGTCTGCGACACCGACGACCCCGCCGCGCTGGCGGCGGCGCAGGCGGCGCTGGCCGGCACCGCGAACGCCGATGCGGTGATCGTCGATCTGCGCCGGGTGCCCGGCGGGTGGCCCTCCGGCGGGACCCTGCTGCTGGGCCACTTCCTGCCCCCGCAGCCCACTCACCTGCTGACCCTGACCGCGCGCTACCAGGAGCCGGAGCAGTGCTGGACGCCGGCGGACAACCCGCTGGGCCACCGCCCCGACATCCCGCTGTTCCTGCTCATCGGCCCGGACACCGCCTCGGCGGGCGAGGCGTTCGCATACGCGGCCCAGAGCCTCGGGCGCGGCGTGGTCATCGGCCAGCCGAGCGCCGGTGCGGCGAACCCCGGGGACTTCTTCGCGCTGACCGACGGCTTCTCCGCGTTCATCCCGACCATGGCGCCGGTCGACCCGCGCACCGGGACCAACTGGGAGGGCAGCGGGGTCCGGCCGGACGTCACCACGGCGCCGGAACAGGCCCTGACGACGGCTCAGCAGCTGGCCCGGCGCATGCTGGGGGCGCGATGACGGCGCGAGCGCGGGTGCGCTCGATCCACCGCTATCCGGTGAAGTCGATGCTCGGCGAGGAACTGGCTGAAGGCGACTTCACTGCCAGCGGACTGGCCGGTGACCGCGCCTTCGCGGTGCTCGGTGTGGACGGCGCGGTGGGCAGCGCCAAGCACCCGCGCAAGTGGGGCAGACTGCTGTCCTGCCGGGCCGAGTCGACCGCGACCGGTGCGGCCCGGGTCGTCCTGCCGGGCGGCGCCGTGCTGGCCGCCGGAGCGCCGGAGCTGGACCAGGACCTGTCGGTCCTGCTCGGCCGCCCCGTCGTACTCAGCGACAAGCCTCCGGAGCAGGGCCTGCTGGAGCGCCAGGTGCCGGACTACGACGGCGGCTTGCCCGAGGCGCTGGCCCCGTCGGCCGTCACCGACCCCACCGGTGCCTCGATCACCAGCGGCCGCACTGCCGCCGGCACCTTCTTCGACTTCGGCGCGGTCCACCTGGTCACCACCGGCACCCTCGACCGACTGCGTCGCCGCCATCCGGCGGGCGACCTCGACCCGCGCCGGTTCCGCCCCAACCTTGTGATCGACACCGGTAACACCCCCGGTTACCCCGAGGACGCCTGGCCGGGAGCCCGGCTGCGCATCGGCGGGGCCTTGTTCCAAGTCCAGGTGCCGACCCCGCGCTGCGTCGTACCCACCCTGGCCCACGGCGACCTTCCCCCTGATCCGACCCTGATGCGCACCGTCGCCCGTGAGCACCGGGTCCCGGTGCTCACCCTGGGCAAGCTGACCTGCGTCGGCCTCTACCTCACCGTCCTGGAGCCCGGCACAGTGCGCACCGGCGACCCGGTCACGACGGCACCCCGCTGACCGGGTCCAGCAGATGCGCACACAGGGTTCACACCCGTCCTGACCTGCGACGGAGCGAACCGCTGGACGGCAGCTGAACCCGGCTGGACCGGGGTGAATGAGTTCGGTGATTCGGCTCGGGCTTCCGGGGTTGGGCGTTCGCGGTCAGCGGGACCGGGGGGCGAGTTCGAGGGCGGCGAGCCAGCGGTCGAGCGCGTCGACGGCGTTCTCGTCGACGGCGGCGCTGATCCACGCCTGCGCCCGTTCCCAGGCGGGCTGGGCGTCCGCCAGTGCCTGATGGCCGGCGTCGGTCACGACGACACGGGTCGTTCGCCCGGTCGCCGATGTCTCTGCGGCGCGGACGTAGCCGAGCTGGGCGAGCAGGTCGAGGTTGCGGCTGATCGTGGAGCGCTCGATGCCGAGCCAGCCGGCGATCTCCGACGGGCGAACGGGCTCGCCGGAGGCGGTCATCTCGGAGAGCACCTCGACCTGCGGCAGGGTGAGCCCCGACTCCCGCAATTCCGCCTCGAAGCGCCGCGAGACGAGCCGGTGCAGTCGCGCGATGCGCCTGCCGAGACACCGGTCCGCCATCCACAGGGCTTGCCGCTGCGGCCCTTCCGACTCCTGATGTTGCATATGCACCTCCTCCTATGTAGCGTAGCCGACGCCATCAATGTTGCAGATACACCACATGGAGGAATCGTGTCGGACTTCGACGAGTTCTTGAAGCGCAACCAGGTTTTCGCGGCGAACGTCGACCTCGCCCGGTTGGCGATGCCCGCATCGATGCCGGAGCGGCTCCCGCTGGTGCTGACCTGCGCCGATCCGCGCGTCGAGCCCGCAGGCTTCCTCGGGATCGGAACAGGGGACGCGGGAGTGCTGCGGAACACGGGCGGACGGGTGGACGGCCGCGTGATCGAGGACATCGCGTATCTGGCGGTGCGGCTCGGAGTCAGGATGGACGTCGCGATCGTGCATCACACGCAGTGCGGCACCGGTCTGCTCGCCGACCCGGCGTTCCGCAGCGCGTTCGCGGACCGCACCGGAGGCGACGACGCCGTGCTCGCCGAGCGCGCGGTGGCGGACCCGGTCGCCACCGCGCGGCACGACGTCGAGAAGCTCCTCGCCGACCCGCTGATGACGAGCGAGGTCCTCGCGTCGGTGTCGGGGCACGTGCTGCGACTGGAGACCGGGCTCGTCGAGACCGTCGTCGAACACGTCGTCGAGACCGTCGCTCCGGCCGGCAGGTAGCCCGGCGGGGGACGGGCGTCGACGGGTCAGTCGAGGATCGTCGCCGCCTGCCAGGCGCCGGGGCGCAGGCCCGTCGCGTTCTGGAAGAAGAGCGAGAAGTTCGATGGGTCCGGGAACCCGAGCTCGCTCGCACACCGCGCCGCGGTGATGCGTTCGTGGGCGAGTAGGCGTTTCGCCTCGAGCACGATCCGTTCCACGATGTACGCCTTCGCGGTACGTCCGGTGACCTGCTGCACCGCCCGGGTCAGGGTGCGCGGGGCGAACCCGAGCCTCGCTGCGTAGTGGCCGACGTCGTGGTGGGTCCGGAAGTGCGCCTCGACGCTCGCGCGGAACAGCTGGAACGTCGGGTTCGCCGAGCGCGCCTGGGAATGCGGGGGCTCGACGCGGGTGATCAGCGCGGACAGCAGGATCGCGGGCAGCTCCGTCGACGGGTCCTCGGCCAGGGCGCGCGCCTCGAGGACGAGATGCCTGCGCGCCGCGTCGACGAACGGCCAGGACTCGGCGGGCACCGGCCACCGGGCGACGAGATCGGGAGAGGCAACCAGCTCCCGCGTGCGGTGCGTCACCGGCGCGGTCGGGACGAAGAGCACCAGGTGTCCCGCGACGTCGGCGATGTCGTCCCAGCGGTGCACCGCGCCGGGCGAGACCCACACCGCGGTCCGCGCCGAGAGCGGGTGGCAGACGAAGTCGACCGTGACCGTGCCCTCCCCTTCGTCGACGAGAGCGAGCACGTGGAAGTCGGCTCGTTGCGTGCCACTGTCGTTGATCTCCCGCAGCCGTTCGAACGTCATCACCTCGACCGAGGAGGCCCCGCTGTCGACGGGCTGATAGGTCATATGCCGGATCGTTGCCACGAGTCCAGTTTCCACCATCGGCCGTCCAGTCCTGACGATGTCTCGTTCGGCGGACGGCGGTCCAATGGTGACAAGGAAAAACCAGTCGCAAAGCGAGACCGAAGGATCCGAGATGACCAGCACGCAGCAGCTTGCACTGCCCGCATACGACCATCGCAGGGGTACGGGCCCGACCCTGGTCTTCCTGCACTACTGGGGTGGGTCCGCCCGCACCTGGGACGTGGTCGTGGACCGTCTGCCGGGCCGTGACACGCTCGCGGTCGACTTCCGCGGGTGGAGCCGTTCGAACACGCTCCCCGGGCCCTACACGCTCCGCCAGCTCGCCGACGACACCGTCGCTGTCCTCGCCGCCGCCGGAATCGACGACTACGTGCTGGTCGGACACTCCATGGGCGGCAAGGTCGCGCAGCTCGTCGCCGCGACGCG
The DNA here is from genome assembly GCF_000744225.1 of Kitasatospora mediocidica KCTC 9733. Classification (GTDB taxonomy): domain Bacteria; phylum Actinomycetota; class Actinomycetes; order Streptomycetales; family Streptomycetaceae; genus Kitasatospora; species Kitasatospora mediocidica. Next base: position 1,832,547 of record NZ_JQLN01000005.1, read on the forward strand.
CCCCGCCCGTCTGCGGGGGATCGTCCTCGTCGGATCCGGACCGGCCAGGCCGCCGGCGGAAATCACCGCCGAGTACCGCGAGTTCCTCTCCCATGCCTACGACACCGAAGAGTCCGTTGCCGGCGCCAGGGACACCGTCCTGACCGCCGGCGACCTGCCGGCCCGGGTCAAGGCACAGATCATCGCGGACTCCCGGGCCGGCGCCGACGCCGCCCGCACAGAATGGCCGCTGCGCGGAATCGCCGAGGACATCACCGAACACGCCCGCATGATCAGCGTCCCGGCCCTCGTCATCGCCGGCGAGCACGACCGCGTCGAACCCGTCGACGTGCTGCGCCGCAACCTCGTCCCCTACCTCTCCGGAGCGCAGTTCGTGGTGATCGCGAACACCGGGCACCTCATCCCGCTCGAAGCCCCCGACGAACTCGTCGACGCGATCACCACGTTCGCACCGGCCACCTGACCGGCGATCAGCCCCAAAACGGTTCCGCACCAAAGAGGTTGCGCGCCGCGCAGCCGCCACCGTTCCATCCGACGCGAAAGGCACAACCATGACCGAGACGACCGACCCGACCATGACCGAGACGACCGACCCGACCAGGACCGAGACGACCGACCCGACCAGGACCGAGACGACCGACCCAACCAGGACCGACGCCAAGCCCACCTTCGTCCTCGTCCACGGCGCGTTCGCGGACGCGTCCGGCTACCACGGACTGATCTCCGGCCTCGAAGCCGACGGCTTCACCGTGGTCGCCCCGCCGAACCCGCTGCGCGCTCTCGCCTCCGACGCGGCGTCGATCCGCACCCGCGTCGCGGCCATCGACGGCCCCGTCGTGCTCGTCGGCCACTCCTACGCCGGCGCCGTCATCAGCCACGCCGTCGACGGCCTCGACAACGTGATCGGGCTGGTCTACCTGGCCGCTTTCGCCCTCGAAGTCGGCGAGAGCTGCCTCAGCGCACAGGACGGGTACACGCCGTCGCTGCTCGCCACCGAGAACGCGCCGACCCCTTACGACGCTCCCGGCGCCCCGGGCGGCCCCGACCTCTACATCAACCCCGGCCGGTTCCGCGAGGTGTTCTGCGGCGACTCCTCCGACGAGCTGGCCCGCACGATGTACGCGACGCAGCGGCCGCTGTCCGCATTCGCCTTCACCGAGGCCGCCACCGTCCGGGGATGGGACCGGAAGCCGACCTGGTATCTCGTCTCCAACGACGACAACTCCATCCCGCCGCAGCTGCAGCGGGACATGGCCGCCCGGATGAACGCGCACACCGAGGACATCGACGCCTCCCACACGGCCTTCGTCGCACATCCCAAGCGCGTCGCCGACTTCGTCGAGCGCGCCGCCAAGGACTTCGCAGAGCGCGACTGACCCGCCGGGGGCCGCCTGCGACCCTCCCTCACTTCCAGCACACCGCACCACTCCACCGGCCGCACCGATGGCAACCGGCCATCCCCGGCAGGCCGATCCGCCGGCGCTCCACGCGCCGTGCGCAGCACCTCCAAGACCCGGCACGCGTCAGCGCGTCGCCGAGACACCGAACCGATCGGCCCCGTACCGGGGCATCCGGACGAAAGACACACCTCATGACCACAGATGCACCCTTGTCCGTCTTCGAGCAGCTCGACCTGCCCGACACGGGCCTCACGCGGGACACCTATGCCTATGTGGAACGGATCTCGCCCGCATTCGTTCTCCATCACAGCGTCCGTAGCTATGTCTTCGCTCGCGCTCATGCTCAGGATCAGGGTCTGCGCGCCGGTAGCGACTACGACGACGAGCTGCTGTTCATCAGCTGCGCTCTGCACGACATCGGCCTGACCGAGGAAGGCAACGGCGACCAGCGCTTCGAAGTCGACGGCGCTGACACCGCAGCGGCCTTCCTGCGCGAGCACGGCGTCGAGGAACGGCGTATCGCCATCGCCTGGGACGCCATCGCCCTGCACACCTCGGACGGCATCGCCGAACGGAAGGGCACGGAGGTCGCACTGGCCCAGGCCGGCATCGGCACCGACATCCTCGGAGGCCAGCGCGAGAGCCTGCCATCCGGCCTCGCCGACGACGTGCACCTCCTGCTCCCGCGCCTGGACCTCGGCTACGCGCTCAGCGACGCCATCCTCACCCAGGCCAAGGCCAAGCCCCACAAGGCGTCCCCGCTGACCTTCCCGGGCGACCTGCTGCGCCGCCATCTGCCCCACGGCGCCCATCCCGGCTGGTACGACATGCTCGCCGCGGCCGGCTGGGGCGACAAGCCGGTCGGCGCCCTCGCCCGGCGCCGCGCCGAGACGCCTCAGCAGGTGGGGACCTTGTTCATGGAGTACCTGGAGGCAGGCGACGTCGAGGGTCTGGTATCGCTCTACGAGCCGAACGCCCACTTCGTCCCTGCCCCCGGGACTCACTCGGTCGGCACGGACGCCATCCGCGCGGCCATGCAGCAGATGGTCGACAGCGGCTCCCGCCTCACCCTCGAACTGCGTGACATCCGACAGGTTGACGACGTCGCCCTGGTGTCGAACAACGCCACCCTCACCGGAGCCGGACCAGAGCCGGTGATCTCCACCACCACCGAGATCCTCCGACGACAGCCGGACGGCGGCTGGGCCCACGTCGTGGACGACCCGTTCTTCAGCTGACCACATCGGGCGCCATGGCGACGACGCGCACGGCCCCGCTCATCCGGCGGCCTCGATACCGAGGTCGGCGAGCAGGCCGCGGATGCGCCGCTCGATCTCGTCGCGGATCGGGCGGACGGCGTCGACGCCCCGGCCGGCCGGGTCGTCGAGCTTCCAGTCCAGGTAGCGCTTGCCGGGGAAGTACGGGCAGGCGTCGCCGCAGCCCATGGTGATCACCACGTCGGACGCCTGGACGGCCTCGGCGGTGAGCACCTTGGGCACCTCGGCGGTGATGTCGATGCCGACCTCGGCCAGGGCCTCGACCACGGCCGGGTTCACGGTGTCGGCCGGGGCGGAGCCGGCCGAGCGGACCTCGACCCGGTCGCCGCCGAGGCGGGTGAGGAACGCGGCGGCCATCTGGGAGCGTCCGGCGTTGTGCACGCAGACGAACAGCACGGACGGGACGGCGGGAGTGCTCACGAAAGGGTCCTTCGTCTTCGGGAGGCGGGTCAGCGGGCGGCTTCGGCCGGGTGGTGGTCGCCATGAGGGACGACGACGTCCTCGGCGGCGGGCGTCGGTCGGCCGAACAGCACCGCAACCAGCGCAACACCGGCGGCCAGGCCGACGAGCTGGGCGGCGATGAACGGCAGGACGGAGGCTGGGGCGATGCCGGCGAAGGTGTCGGTGAACGCGCGGCCGATCGTCACGGCCGGGTTGGCGAAGCTGGTCGAGGAGGTGAACCAGTAGGCGGCGCCGATGTAGGCGGCGACCGCGGTCGGGGCGAAGTGCGCGCGGCCGGTGCGGGCCAGGCCGAAGATCAGCAGGATGAGCCCGGCGGTCGCGACGACCTCGCCCAGCCACAGGTGCGGCGCCCAGCGGGCATGCGTCGACCAGCGCACGAGCGGCTCGGCGAACATCGCGTCCGCCAGCACCGCGCCGCCGATCGCCCCGGCGACCTGGGCGACGCCGTAGACCGCGACCTCCCGCAGCTCCGGGCCCCCGCCGTCCCGGCGCTCGGTCCACCAGGCGGCCAGGGTGACGACCGGGTTGAAGTGGGCGCCGGAGACCGGGCCGAGCAGCAGGATCAGCACGCCGAGGCCGAACACCGTCGCCAGCGAGTTGGCCAGCAGCTGCACGCCGACATCCTGGGAGAGCTTGGTGGCCTGGATGCCCGAGCCGACCACGACCGCGACCAGCGCGCCGGTCCCGACGAACTCGACAGCCGCCCGGCGGCCGAGGGGGTACCCCCGGCCGGAGGCTGGGGGAGGAGCTATCTCGGTCATCTGGACCCTCCGGCGGCGGCCGGGGCCTGGAGCAGGGCCGACAGCTTGGCAAGGGCGGCGGGCAGCACCCAGTAGTAGACCCAGGTCCCGCGCCGCTCGGAGCCGACCAGGCCGGCCTCGCGCAGCACCTTGAGGTGGTGGGAGATGGTCGGCTGGGAGACGTCGAACGGCCCGGTCAGGTCGCAGACGCACGCCTCGCCGCCCTCGTGCGAGGCGATCAGCGACAGTAGCCGCAGACGCACCGGGTCCGACAGCGCCTTGAACATCTTCGCCAGGTCGACGGCGGCCTCTTCACCCAGCGGCTCGCGGACCATCGGCGAGCAGCACGCGACCGCCGCCTCGTCCTGATCGAGCACCTTCAGCTCCAGATTCGACATGTGTCTATGTTGACGCTCATCTAATCCGGTGGCAAGCTCGCCTGTATCGACAGTTGTCGAAACAAGAACCCGGATCGGGGAGACCGCCATGTCCCGTGTTCAGCTCGCCCTTCGTGTCGCCGACCTCGAAGGCTCCATCGCCTTCTACTCCAAGCTCTTCGGCACCGAGCCCGCCAAGCGCCGCCCCGGCTACGCGAACTTCGCCATTGCGGAGCCCCCGCTCAAGCTCGTCCTCATCGAGGGCGAGCCCGGTGAGGACACCCGCCTCGACCACCTCGGGGTTGAGGTCGAGACCACCGACCAGGTCGCCGCCGCCACCACCCGCCTCAAGGACGCCGGCCTGGCCACCTTCGAGGAAGGGGGCACCTCCCGGCCGAAGGGCGGGGGAGGCACCTCCTGCTGCTACGCGCTCCAGGACAAGGTCTGGGTGCACGGTCCGGGCAAGGAACCCTGGGAGGTGTACGTCGTCAAGGCCGACGCCGACACCTTCGACAAGGCGACCGGCGCGCCGGACGCCTGCTGCGGCACCACCGCCTGCTGCACTCCCGACGAGCAGGCTCTGGACACGACCCAGAGTCTGGCCGAGGCGAAGGCTGCTGCAGAGTGCTCCTGCGGGAGCTGATCTCGCTCCCGGGCGCAGGCGGCGGCCCGGCCACTGGGGCCCAAAAATCGGAACTGAGACCAAAACTGAGACCAGGACACGAAGAAGGCCCCGACCGGTAACCCGGTCGGGGCCTTCGAGCTGCCATGGCTGGCAAAGGCGGAGGATACGAGATTCGAACTCGTGAGGGGTTGCCCCCAACACGCTTTCCAATTGTTCGTCCAGCCGTTCGGGAGCATCCGCAGGTATCCCGACCTGCGGCGGAGTGCGTTGCTCGCCGTGCTCCGGACGGCGCTGGACGGGAGTGGATGCAACCAAAACTGCAACCAGGTGAGGCGCGCATCGAGACCAGAGCGGAATTCCTACTTCTTTGATAATGTGGCTCCATGACTGAGATGCCCTACAGCATCGGCGAGGGGCCAGCCACCAGGGTCAGCCTCTCCCTGCCCGAAGGTACGGCCGAGGCCATCCGCCAGCGGGTGGGCAAGCGCGAGTTCTCGGCGTTCATCACAGCGGCCGTCGAGCGGGAGCTGCGCGGTCAGATCCTGGACGAGTACCTGGCTGACTTTGAGCGTAGGCAGGGACCGATCTCGCCGGCGGAGCAGGACCGGGCTCGTCAGGTCTTCGACGAGGTGTTCGCCGAGGAGGGCGGATGGCCCGTCGCAAGCTGAGTCACGAGGGCACCTTGGTGCTGGACTCCGAGGGCCTCTCCAAGCTGCTCAGTGATCACGAGCCTGCCGTCGCGCTGGTCGCCGAGGCCCGGAAGCGGGGCATGGAGGTGGTGATCAGTGCTCTGACCATCATCGAAGCCGTGCACAGTCGCACCGATCAGGCGCGTCTGCGGTGGATCCTGTCCGGGCTGCGGATCGTGCAGGTGGGAGATGAGGAGGCCCGAGCGGCTTCCGCGATGCTGATCGCCGCAGGTCTCCATGGCCACAAGTACGCGATCGACGCAGCAGTGGCCGAGATGGCGCTGCGGCAGCAGCGGCCGGTCGTCCTGCTGACTTCGGACATCGACGACATGACAAAGCTCTGCGGTGATCGCGTCCGTCTCGTGGCCGTCTGACGGTAGCCGTTCGACGGTGGGCCGGTGCGGAGGATGCGAGATTCGAACTCGTGAGTGGTTGCCCAACACGCTTTCCAATTCTCCTGGGCGCTGTCCGCCGGGGTGCCGTACCGGTTCTGACCTGGGGTGAAGCGGGGTGGTGCCCAGGCTTCGAACGTTGCTGGAGTGCAGTGAATGAGACCGGAACTGAGACCATGGGCCGATCCCGGAACCTGGGCCAACTGGGTCGCGCACGTGGTCATGCAGCTCGGCGGCAACATCGTCCTCCACCACCAGAGCAATGCCCGTCATCGCGACGCCCGTGGTTCAGCGGTGCCTGACAGTCTCCTGGTCGGCAACCCCTGATCAACCAGCTGGCAAGGCTGTGCTGTCAGTACCCGACCCTAGGCTAGCTCGATGGGATTCAGATCCAGCTTCTCGCTCCAGCGCATGGTCGAGGCAGCAAAGGGGCTCACCGAGCACGCGGTCGTCCAGCAGCGAATCGACACGGTGTTGCGCATCATGGGAACGGACCGCACGTACGGCAAGGGCCGGCCGTTGGTGGACGCCCTGAACGATGTGGCCCAAGAAGCCATCCTCTGTGGGGACTTCGGGCTTGCCCAGCGCTTCCAACGGTTCGCCGGCTACGCCGACGGAGAGCTGTTCCTCGAAGTTGTGGAGGGGTACTACGACGAGGACGCTCGGCAGCGTGGTGAGGAGTTCCATCGGAGGATGGCCGCTCGTGGCGCCGACCGGGCGGTTGCCGTGCTTGACGTGCTCTGCCGTGACAATCCGGACGCGACTGCCGCGGATGCCCGTGACCTCTTCCGTGGCATTGCCCAGTGCGCCGACCACCTGGGAGTCGAGGCTGGCGAGGGTGGGATCCGGCTGTCCACGCGGGAGGTGAGGCGACTCCAGCAGTACGGCCACCTTGAGCTGGTCCTGCGAAGTCTGCCGCGTCCGGCCTCTGCGGAGTCTGCCCGGTTGCTGGGTGATGTCCTGGTGGATGCCGACGCGGGGCTGTTGGCCCAGTTCCTTGAGCTCAAGGCCAGGCGGGCCGGCCTCGCGGCCCTGAGGGCTGCGGTGGACGATCCGGCCAGTTCCGAGAGCGTGCTTCACGCCTGCCTGAAGAATCAGGCGTGGATCTTCGGTGGGGCCTATGTGGGTGAGCTGGCGCGCCGCCAGTACACCCCGGATACCATCCTGGACATCCCGCTCCTGCGTGCCGATGGTTCCCTGCACGTCGTCGAGCTCAAGCGCGCCAACATCGAGAGCTTGGTCATTCGCCGCAGCGGCCATCTGATGCTGGGCGCGCCACCCCACCAAGCGGTCTCCCAGGCGCAGAACTACCTGCGGACACTGGACGAGGACCGGCGGACCATCCTGGCCGACTACGGAGTCGACAGCCGCAGGGCCTCGGCCACCATTGTGATCGGCCACTCGCGCTATGTGGGAGGGGGTATCGCGCCGAGGGAGGTCGCGGAGACCCTGCGCACCTACAACACGCACGCCACCCGGATAGAAGTGATCACCTACGAGACCCTGCTCGATTCGGCCAGTCGGATGCTTGCGCTGTCATCCGAGCAACAGGACTCGGAAGCGACTGAGGAGCCCGACTCATGACTGACGCCCAGCCCTCGATCGAGCAACTCCTGGCTCGCCTGTGCGGTGGCTCGATCACCGCGAAGGACTACGTGGGCTACTTCCTGAACGAGTGCGGCGAGGAACTCGTCTTCGCCCAGCGTCGAGGGGAGAAGACGGCGCGCCTCTGGCACAGCGATGCGGATTGGCAGCTGTTCCGCGTCGGCGACCACTCGATCCGGGTCGGCGAGGTCATGGACGGGATGATCACTGTCAGCGGCCTGATTATCAACCAACCAGAGGCAACCTGGCTGTCTTCCTGCTTGGCGGCCTCTCGCCACCTGCGCCGGCGGTAGCCGTGATGCCGGCGGGAGACAGCCCGGCAACGACGATGGCCCGGACCGCTGTGCGGTCCGGGCCATCTGCCGGCGGAGGATACGAGATTCGAACTCGTGAGGGGTTACCCCCAACACGCTTTCCAGCTCTCCTGAATGGTGTCCGCTGGGGTCTGTGACCGTTCTGACCTGCGGCGGAGCGAGCTGCTGGGCGGTTGCTGGACCCGGCTGGACGGGGGTGAACGAGACCAAAACTGAGACCAGAAGCCAGAGTCGATCTGGCTCGCGGATCAAGTGATCCAGTTCTCCTGGAGGGCTGGCGTAAGCGGCGCCCGCCGCTCAGAACCCAGTGTCGCGGACCCCTGCTCCCACCTTGGCATCCTGAGCGGCGGTGAGCTGGTGGATCATTAGGATGGCCAGCCCTGCGGCAACGACACCGATCTGGAACATATAGGTCGCGTTCGGGTCGTAGACGGACCCGCCGAAGGCCGGATACAGGAGCGCGCTGAAGAACTTCCCGAGCCAGGCGATCCACCACGCGTTGATCAGCCAGGGACTGCCGGTGCCGCCGCTGGCGTTCCAGATGTCGAGGGCGATGCGGCGTGGGGCCCAGAGCATCTTCAATGGGTGGAACCAGATGCCGACAGTGGCTTCTTCGGAGTGCTGGTGCCGGCCGGGGGCGAAGAGTTCGGCGTTGCGGCTGCAGCGGTGAAACCAGCAGAGGAAGAGTCCGACGGCGGTGAGGAAGAGGGGAACGGAAAGCGGTGCCGCCCAGGCTATGGCGGAGTCGCGACCGCCGGTGACGGTCACGGCGACGTGGAGGAGGGTCTCCATCGCGATCATCGTCTGGGCTGCAAGGGCCAGCGGTCGTGGGTCGGCCAGCGCGCCACGGTAGGCCGCGGCGCGCGAGTTCGGGCGCGCGGGATCGCCGTTGGACGTTGAGCTCACGGGTATGGCCCCCACCTGGTGTGCAGGCGGCGAAGATCACCGCCGCTTCGCCCGCAGACTAGCCGTTTCGGCGCCTCGCTGCCGCCGGACGGCGGCGTGGCAGCGCTTGCGCCCCGGCTGCCGGCCACGATCGCACGCCGGGACCTGAAGTTCTCGCGCCAGAGTCTGTGATTCATGCGGGTAGGCCGGCAGCGGAGCGGCTTACTCGGCAGACTGCGGACAGCGTTGGACGGCGGTGAACGCAAGGGCCGGTCCTTGTGCCGACAGCGGTGCGGCTACCGCGGCTGGCGACGGCGGTTCCCGGCCGCGAGTGACACGATCAGGCCGCGCGATCGGGCCGGGGGCGCGGTTCGTGCGGTTCGGGGGGCACTGTCGTGGCAGAAGGGGATCCCTGAGGCGGGGGCGGTGCGAGCCTGGCGGAGGCCACGTACGCCACGACAACTGCCACAATCACCAGCGGCATGATCGTCAGGCTGTCCGACGCCAGCAGCAGGGTGGCCAGCAGGACGGACGTCAGCGGGAGCCTGAGCATCACGACGGACATCGCGCCGATGCCCAGGGCGACGCCGTCGACGAGCGGCAGTCCCGGCAGGTGCGACAGTGCTATGCCGCCGGCCGCCCCGACGAACAGGGCCGGGAAGGTCGGACCACCGCGGAAGCAGCTCAGCGACACTCCGTAGGCGAGCCCTTTGCAGACGATGAGCAGCAGCAGCGCGCCGACGCTGTAGCTGGCGCTGTTGGTAATGAGCGGTCCGAGTGCGGTCTGCCCGGAGAACAGCACCTCGGAGGAGCTCTTGCCGGTGGCTGCGGCGAACGCGATCGCCAGGCCCGCGACCGCCAGACCGACCGCTGCGGTGACCGGCACGATCCGCCGCACGGAATAGGGCCGCAGGAACAGCGCGAGCCACCGGATTCCGGAGCCGACCGGGACGGCCATGAGCCCGATCGCCACAGCCCACAGGAATTCGGCGCCGGTAGGAGCACCGACGTGCGGCAGACCGGGAATCGCCAGTGAGAACGTGCCCAGGCCGGTCCAGGCATCCAGGCCGACGAATATGAGGGATCCGACGCCTGCGGCCAGCAGACCTGGTACCAGCACGAGTTGCATCATGGCGCCGCCCAGGCCGGAGGCTTCCATCAGGAGGAAGGCACCGGTTATGGGCGAGCCGAGGATGGCGCTGATCGCGGCGAAGCTGCCCGCGGCGGCCAGCACGGACTGGACCCTGGGCGGCGCGTCCCGCTTGACGAGGCGGACCGCGAGGGCGCCGAGCCCCGCGCCGAGGGCGACCAGCGGCCCTTCGGGGCCGAGCACCACGCCCAGGCTCAACGTGGCGAAGGCCGCGAGTACGATGCCCGGAAGGTCGATGGTGGGTGGCGGGCCCTCGCCCGCCTTGAACCCGTCAGCTGGTGAACGCCCGCCCGTGCCGGGCAGATACCGGATGGTGAGCGCGACCAGCACGCCGGCCAGCAGCAGCGGCGGTATGGGCCACCACAGGGGTTCGCCGTGGAAGCCCAGGGCCTTCGGCAGGCTGGTGAAGATCCACCCCTGCAGTTCGCTGACCAGGGCGAGAAAGAAGTAGGCCGCTGCCGAGATGGGAACACCGATCATCGCGGCAAGCACCAGCAGCGCGATGTAGCTCTTGGACCGCAGCAGCGCAAGAGGATCGGACGGAGTCGTCACCACGCCTCCTAGCCTGAGGCCTCACGGCCCGAAGTGGGAAGCAGGCGGGATGCACGCGCCGCCTGCACCGCCGGGCCTTCCCGAACCGGGCAGTTCCTCCTCCCGGCCGAGGCATCCGATAAAACGCTAGCCGCCGGTCGACGAGCCGACCACTTCTGGCCGGTGCCCGACCTTCGCCGAGGTGGGCTCCGGCGGTAGGTCGATGCGGGCGCCGGCCCGCGTGCTGGTGTGCGCGCGATGGTGGCGTCCAATGCCACAGCCCAGTCGAATCTCGCGCCGCAGTAGCGTCCATTGCCGGTCGTCGCACTGGGGCGGCGTCGGCTCGAATGCTTTCCGCCTGCAGCTGGGCCGTTGCTCAGCGGGCTGCGGACGGCTCCGAACGGCAGCGAATGCAACCGAAACTGCAACCACGGAACGACGAAGGACCCGACCGCAGTGCGGTCGGGTCCTTCGGCTGCCATGGCTGGCAGAGGCGGAGGATACGAGATTCGAACTCGTGAGGGGTTGCCCCCAACACGCTTTCCAAGCGTGCGCCCTAGGCCACTAGGCGAATCCTCCGTGGGAGAGCTTAGTACATGTTCGGGGGTGCTCGCGACCACCTATCCGCAGGTGGTCGCGGGTGGCTGCCTGCGGATCGTCGATGGGGGTGGGGGTAGGGAGTAGGGGCTGGGATCCGCTACTCTGGTGCCAGCCCCTCGTGTGGCGTTATCTCTCTGAACCCCCCCAGGGCCGGAAGGCAGCAAGGGTAAGAGGGCTCTGGCGGGTGCACGAGGGGTCTTTGCGTTCCCTGGCGGGGGCGGGGGGCCGACGGACGACGCGTTTGTCCGGCGGTCCCGATATCGTCGGTGGCGTGTCCCTAGCCCTGTACCGCCGCTATCGCCCCGAGACTTTCGCCGAGGTCATCGGGCAGGAGCACGTGACCGCTCCGCTCCAGCAGGCCCTGCGCAACAACAGGGTCAACCACGCCTACCTGTTCAGCGGCCCGCGCGGCTGCGGCAAGACGACGAGTGCGCGCATCCTGGCGCGTTGTCTCAACTGTGCGCAGGGGCCGACGCCGACGCCGTGCGGGGAGTGCCAGTCGTGCACCGACCTGGCGACCGGCGGGCCCGGTTCGATCGACGTGATCGAGATCGACGCCGCGTCGCACGGTGGTGTGGACGACGCGCGTGACCTGCGTGAGCGGGCGTTCTTCGCGCCGGTGCACAGCCGGTACAAGATCTTCATCCTGGACGAGGCGCACATGGTCACCTCGGCCGGGTTCAACGCGCTGCTGAAGGTGGTGGAGGAGCCGCCGGAGCACCTCAAGTTCATCTTCGCGACGACGGAGCCGGAGAAGGTGATCGGGACGATCCGGTCCCGGACCCACCACTACCCGTTCCGGCTGGTGCCGCCGGGCACGCTGCGGGACTACCTGGCCGAGGTCTGCGGGCGGGAGCAGATCCAGGTCGAGGACTCGGTGTTCCCGTTGGTGGTGCGCTCCGGGGCTGGCTCGGTGCGTGACTCGATGTCGGTGATGGACCAGCTCCTGGCCGGCGCGGGCGAGGGCGGGGTCACCTATCAAATGGCCACCGCGCTGCTCGGGTACACGGACTCGGCGCTGTTGGACGAGGTCGTGGACGCGTTCGCCGCGCACGACGGGGCGACGGTGTTCCAGATCGTCGACCGGGTGGTCGAGGGTGGGCACGACCCGCGGCGGTTCGTCACGGATCTGCTGGAGCGGCTGCGCGACCTGCTGATCCTGGGCACGGTGCCGGACGCCGGGGAGAAGGGGCTGATCGACGCTCCTCCGGACCGGGTGGCCGTGATGCAGGCGCAGGCGGACCGGTTCGGGGCGGCCGAGCTCAGCCGGGCCGCCGACATCGTCAACACCGGCTTGACCGAGATGCGCGGGAACGCCGCGCCGCGCCTCCAGCTGGAGCTGATCTGTGCCCGGGTGATGCTGCCCGGCGCGTACAGCGACGAGCTGTCGCTGATGGCGCGGATGGAGACCCTGGAGCGGCGGGCCGCCGCGGGCGGCGGGACGGCGTTCGGGGGCGGGGGGGGATTCGCCGGCGCCGGTGCGCCGGTGGCGGCCATGGCGCCGGCACCCGTGGTGCCAGCGGTGACAGAGGTGCCGGTAGTGGCGCCTGCGGCGTTCCAGCAGCCGGTACAGGCACCGGCACCTGCTTCCGTGCCCGCTCCCGCTCCGGCGGCGGGGCCCGCGCCGGGGGCTTGGCCGATCCCGCGCAGCTTCCCGGCGGCCGGGCAGGAGCCGACGCCGACACCGACGTCGACGCCCCCGCCCGTTCAGCAGCCGGCAGCGGCCCCGCCCGCCCCGCCGGTCCAGCAGCAGCCGTCCGCAGGGGCGCAGCAGGGCGCGGCGCAGGTGCGGCAGATGTGGCCGCAGATCCTGGAGGCGGTGAAGAACCGCCGCCGCTTCACCTGGATCCTGTTGAGCCAGAACGGCCAGGTCGCGGGCTTCGACGGCAGTGTCCTCCAGGTCTCCTTCATCAACGCCGGGGCCCGCGACAGCTTCGTCAGCAGCAACAGCGACGACGTACTGAAGCAGGCGGTGGCCGACGCGCTCAACGTGGACTGGCGGATCGAGTGCATCGTCGACCCGTCCGGCGGCGGCAGCCAGGCGCCCGCGCCCACCGCGGGCAGCGGCGGCTGGGGTGGCGCGGGCGGGGCGGGCGGTGCCTCGCCGGCCTCGCGTCAGCCGGCTCCCGCGGCGGCTCCTCCCGCCGCGCCGGTCGCCCAGTTCGCCCCGGCCACGCCGCAGGCCCAGGCACCGGCGCCGGCACCGTCCGTACAGCAACAGCAGCCGCAGCACCAGCAACAGCAGCAGCACCAGCAGCAGGCGCAGGCTCCGGCGGTCGTGTCGCAGGCGGCGCCCGCCGGGCCGTCGCCGATGACGTCGGGGTTCGGTCCTGAGGACGACGACGACCCGGAGGCCGGCGGTCCGGGCCAGCCGGTGAACACCGTCTCCGGTCAGGAGCTGATCATCCGGGAGCTCAACGCGACCGTTCTGGAGGAGATCCAGCACGGCCGTTGATCACCGGCTGATCGGCGGGAGCGGCGGGAACGGGCGAAACCGGGACCTTATGAGCGCCGCACCGCCCAGGACGTAGGCTCGATCCGACGGAGGACGGCGTGCCACGCGACGCGCCGCCGCATGGAGTTTCTCAGGCAGGAGTGAACCGTGTTTCCTGGTGGTGGCCAGCCCAACATGCAGCAGCTGCTCAAGCAGGCGCAGAAGATGCAGGAGGACCTCGGCCGCGCGCAGCAGGAGCTGGCCGACGCGCGGGTGAGCGGTTCGGCGGGCGGCGGCCTGGTCGAGGCCACGGTGAGCGGTAGCGGCGAGCTGATGGCGCTCACCATCGCGCCGGCCGCCGTCGACCCGGAGGACACCGAGACGCTGGCGGACCTGGTCCTGGCGGCCGTCCGGGACGCCAACGCGGCGGCCCAGAAGCTCGCGGCCGAGCGGATGGGCCCGCTGACCCAGGGCCTCGGCGGTCTCGGCGGCAGCATCCCGGGGCTGCCCTTCTGAACATCTCAGGTCATTCGGGCGTCGGACGGTGTGTCCGACGCCCGAATCGTTGGATGATGGCACCGGCGGCGGCGAACGAGCAGCAGAGCCGACGTCGTGAACGCAGTGGCGAGTGCAGTGGCGAGAGCAGTGGGAAGGCAGAGCGGTGTACGAGGGCGTTGTTCAGGACCTGATCGACGAGTTGGGCAGGCTGCCCGGCGTCGGGCCCAAGAGCGCGCAGCGGATCGCCTTCCACATCCTGGCGGCCGACCCGGTGGACGTCCGGCGTCTGGCGCACACGCTGCTGGAGGTCAAGGACAAGGTCCGGTTCTGCGCGGTCTGCGGCAACGTGGCGGAGACCGAGCGCTGCCGGGTCTGTCTGGACCCGAGGCGCGACCTGACGGTCATCTGCGTGGTGGAGGAGTCCAAGGACGTCGTGGCGATCGAGCGGACGCGTGAGTTCCGCGGCCGCTACCACGTGCTCGGCGGCGCGATCAGCCCGATCGAGGGCGTCGGTCCGGACGACCTGCGGATCAGGGAACTGCTGGCGCGCCTGGCCGACGGGACGGTCAGCGAGCTGATCCTCGCCACAGACCCCAACCTGGAAGGGGAGGCGACCGCGACCTACCTGGCCCGGCTCTGCAAGCCGATGGGGCTGAAGGTGACCCGACTGGCGAGCGGACTGCCCGTCGGCGGGGACTTGGAGTACGCCGACGAGGTCACCCTCGGCCGGGCCTTCGAAGGGAGACGACTGCTCGATGTCTGACAAGAGCGTGCACCCGGGTGTGCACACCCAGACCGTGCCGGCGCAGGGACCGGACGACTTCGCCGTGCAGATCGCGGACTCGGTCAAGAGCTTCGTGCTGGCCGTGACGGAGATCGCCAAGGGCGACGAGCCGGGCAGCGCCGTGTCACTGCTGCTGCTGGAGGTCTCCCAGCTGCTGTTGGCCGGCGGGCGGCTCGGCGCTGTCGAGGACGTCCTGCCCGAGGACCGGTTCGAGCCGGACACCGGGCCCGAGCCGGACGGCGTGGAGCTGCGTGAGCGCCTCGCCGAGCTGCTCGCGCCGATCGACGTCTACCACGAGGTCTTCGACCCGTACGGTGCGCCGACGATGCCCAGCGCGTTCCGGATCTCGGACGATCTGGCGGGCGTGGTGAGCGACCTGCGGCACGGCCTGACGCACTACGACGAGGGCCGGATCAGCGAGGCGCTCTGGTGGTGGCAGTTCTCCTACCTCTCCACCTGGGGCTCGTCCTGCACCGCGGTGCTGCGGGCGCTGCAGTCGCTGATCGCGCACGTCCGGCTGGACAGCCCGATCGGCGCGGTGCCGGACGGCGCGGACACGGACGACGACGGGTTGACCGACGAGCAGCTGGAGCAGCAGGCCGGCGCCCTGATGGCCGCCGAGCTCGGCACCTGACACCCGGCCACCGCTGAGCGTCAGACGGCCGCGAGCAGGGTCCGCAGCAGATCGTTCAGCTGCGCGGCCTGCTCGCCGCCGAGCGCGGCCAGCGCCTGCTGCTGCTCGGCCAGCCCGGCGCTGACGGCCTGGTCCACCACGGCCAGCCCCTGCGCGGTGAGCGAGACCCGGAGCCCGCGCCGGTCCACGGGGTCGGGGGAGCGCAGCACCAGTCCGGCCCGCTCCAGCTTGTCCAGCCGGCCGGTCATGCCGCCCGTGGTGAGCATCAGGGTGGCCGTCAGCTCGCGCGGGGAGAGCACGTGCGGCGCGGGTGCCCGGCGCAGCGTGGCGAGGACGTCGAACTCGCCGCGACCGATGCCGAACCGCTGGTACGTCCGTTCGATCCGGTCGCCCATCGCCCGGGCCAGCCGGTAGATCCGCCCGAACACCGCCATCGCGTCGGTCTCCAGGTCGGGCCTGGCCCGCTGCCACTGGTCGATGATCGTGTCCACCGCGTCCGGCGGTAGCGCGCCGGTGGCGGGCGCGGATGCGGGGGCGGTGGCTTCGATGGGCTCCATGGGGACCAGTCTGCCACAAACTAGCTTGACTCTAAGTCGCTTACTGCTAAGTTACTTTCAACTTAGCAATTGGGGGGATCATGATCACGGACAGCTGGGGCAGCGGCAGGCTGCGGCGGCGGCGCGTGCCGCGCGTGCCGCGCGTGCCGGGTGAGCGCGCCCTGCTGGCGGGGATGGCGGTCGACTCCGTGGGCTCGGGGATGTACATCCCGTTCAGCCTGGTGTTCTTCCGGCACGTCACCGGCCTGCCGCTGACGCTGATCGGCGCGGTGCTCACGGCCACCGGGTTCGCGGCGATGGCGGCGCTGCCGCTGGTCGGCGTCGCGGTGGACCGGTTCGGCGCCCGCCGCCTCCAGTTGGCGCTCTACGGGCTGCGCGGCCTGGCCTTCGCCGCCTACCCGTTCGCCACCTCGCTGCCGGCCTTCGCCGTCGTGGCCCTGCTCACCGCGACCGGCGACCGCGGCTTCCCGGTCGTCCAGCAGGCCCGGATCGGCGAGCTGGCCCGGGGGGCGGACGTCGAGCGACTGCAGGCGATCGCCCGCAGCCTGGCCAACGCCGGACTGGGGGCGGGGACGCTGCTCGCCTCGCTGATCATCGGCGTGCTCGGCGACCGGGGCTTCACGGTGGCGGCCTGGCTCAACGCCGCGAGCTTCCTGGCCGCGGGCCTGCTGGCGCGCCGGACGCCCGGGACGGGCCGCAGCCGTCCGGCTCCCGCCCGCGCCGACGGGCCGGCGGCCGACGGGCCGGCGCGGGTCGGCTACCGCGTGGTGCTGGCCGACCGGCAGTACCTCGGCCTGACCTCGGCCAACTTCCTGATCGCCCTCGGCTACTCGGCCCTCTCGGTCCTGCTGCCGGTCTTCGCGGTGAGCCGGCTGGGCGCCCCGCAGTCGCTGACCGGCGCGGCTTTCGTGGTGAACACGGTGCTCTGCGCGGTCGCCGGGGTCCCGGTGGCGCGGGCCGCGAGGCGCTTCGGCAGCCGCACGGCGGCCGCGGCGGCCGGCGCCGGGTTCTTCGCGCTGGCCGCGCTCGGCCAGGCGGTGCTGGGCACCCTGCGGCCGCACGCGCTGCCGCTGCTGATGGCCGGGCTGCTGGCGGCCGTGGTGGTCGCCACGGTCGGGGAGCTGGTGCACAACCCGTCGGCCTCCTCGCTGGCCACCGCCGCCGCGCCGGTGGAGCTGCGGGGGCGGTACCTGGCGACGTACCAGCTCTCCTGGTCGCTCGCGAAGACCGTCGCGCCCTCGCTCTTCACCGTGCTGCTCGCGGTGGACGGCCGGCTGCCGTGGCTTGTGGTCGCCGCCGCGGCGCTGGCGGGTGGCGCGCTGCTGCTGCGGCTGGGCCGGACCCTGCCGCAGCACGTGGTGCGGCCGGACGCCGGGGCCACGGTCGTCGCCATGGGTGCGACGGGTTCGACGGCTACGGCAGGTGCGACGGGCGGATCAGGCGGGGGCCCGGTGAAAATCTTGAAAAATCTTCAACCGGCAAATCCGGAGCGGAACCCGCCCGCCCCCGTGAATCTTTCGCACCCGCCCCGGATCCCCCGCAGAGTCGCCCGTCGCGCCGCAACCGGAGCGTCCACCAGGTAAAACGTCAGTCTCACCATATGGAATGCGGCCGAACCCGGCCGCCCGCTCGGTAGACTGACCCGCGACCGAAAGGACCCCCTCACGCAGGGGGCCCGGGGGACCGGACGACGCCACCCGCGCCGACCACCACCACCCCCGAAAACGACTTAGTCGAGGAGCGCACGTGGGCCTTGTCGTGCAGAAGTACGGCGGCTCATCCGTTGCGGATGCCGAGGGCATCAAGCGCGTGGCCCGTCGCATCGTGGACACCAAGAAGGCCGGCCATGAGGTCGTCGTCGTGGTGTCCGCGATGGGCGACACGACGGACGAGCTGATCGAACTCGCCGAGCAGGTTTCCCCCCTGCCCGCCGGCCGTGAGTTCGACATGCTGCTGACCGCTGGTGAGCGGATCTCGATGGCGCTGCTGGCCATGGCCATCAGATCCCTGGGTCACGAGGCCCAGTCGTTCACGGGGAGCCAGGCCGGAGTCATCACCGACTCGGTCCACAACAAGGCGCGCATCATCGACGTCACGCCGGGCCGGATCCGCAATGCCCTGGACGAGGGCAACATCGCGATCGTGGCCGGCTTCCAGGGCGTCTCCCAGGTGAGCAAGGACATCACTACCCTGGGCCGTGGCGGCTCCGACACCACCGCGGTGGCGCTGGCCGCCGCACTCAAGGCCGAGGTCTGCGAGATCTACACCGATGTGGACGGCGTTTTCACCGCCGACCCGCGGGTGGTCAAGAAGGCCCGCAAGATCGACTGGATCGGCTACGAGGACATGCTGGAGCTGGCCTCGTCCGGCTCCAAGGTGCTGCTGGACCGCTGTGTCGAGTACGCGCGGCGCTACACGATCCCGATCCACGTACGATCGTCGTTCTCCGGACTGCCGGGGACCATCGTCAGCAACACCAACCCGACCAAGCCCGAAGGGGGCGAGATGGAGCAGGCCATCATCTCCGGGGTCGCCCACGACACGTCCGAGGCCAAGGTCACGGTCGTCGGCGTGCCGGACAAGCCGGGCGAGGCTGCCCGGATCTTCCGCGCGATCGCGGACGCCGAGGTCAACATCGACATGGTGGTGCAGAACGTCTCGGCCGCCTCCACCGGTCTGACCGACATCTCCTTCACCCTGCCGAAGGCCGAGGGCCAGAAGGCCATCGACGCCCTCGGCCGGGTCAAGGAGGGCATCGGCTACGAGTCGCTGCGCTACGACGACGCGATCGGCAAGATCTCGCTGGTCGGCGCCGGCATGCGCTCCAACCCGGGGGTCACCGCGACCTTCTTCGAGGCGCTCTCCGAGGCCGGGGTCAACATCGAGCTGATCTCCACCTCGGAGATCCGGATCTCCGTGGTGACCCGCGCCGACGACGTCAACGAGGCGGTCCGCGCGGTGCACTCCGCGTTCGGCCTGGACAGCGACAGCGACGAGGCCGTCGTCTACGGCGGGACCGGGCGATGAGTCGCCGGCCCAACCTCGCCGTGGTCGGCGCCACCGGCGCCGTCGGCACGGTGATGCTCGGCATCCTCTCCGCCCGCCAGGACGTCTGGGGAGAGATCCGGCTGATCGCCTCCGCCCGCTCGGCCGGCCGCAAGCTGTCCGTGCGCGGCCAGGAGGTCGAGGTCGTGGCGCTGAGCGAGGAGGCCTTCGAGGGCATCGACATCGCGATGTTCGACGTCCCGGACGAGGTCTCGGCGCAGTGGGCGCCGATCGCGGTGGCCCGGGGCGCCGTCGTCGTCGACAACTCCGGGGCCTTCCGGATGGACGACGACGTGCCGCTGGTGGTGCCCGAGGTGAACGCGGCCGCGGCCCGGCTGCGTCCGCGCGGCATCATCGCCAACCCGAACTGCACCACGCTGTCGATGATCGTCGCGCTGGGCGCGCTGCACTCCGAGCTCAGCCTCAAGGAGCTGGTGGTCGCCTCCTACCAGGCGGCCTCCGGCGCCGGTCAGCCCGGCATCGACGCACTGCGCGAGCAGACCGCGAAGGTGGCCGGTACGGCCGTCGGCGAGCAGACCGGCGACCTGCGCGCGGTGATCGGCGACAACGGCCCGTTCCCGGCGCCGCTGGTGCTGAACGCGGTGCCGTGGGCCGGCTCGCTCCAGGAGGGCGGCTGGTCCTCCGAGGAGCTCAAGGTCCGCAACGAGAGCCGCAAGATCCTCGGCCTGCCGAACCTCAGGGTCTCCGCCACCTGTGTGCGGATCCCGGTGGTCACCACGCACTCGCTGGCCGTGCACGCGGTCTTCGAGCGCGAGGTCAGCCAGCTGCGCGCCCAGGAGATCCTGGCCCGGGCGCCCGGCGTGGTGCTGTACGACAACCCGGAGGCCGGCGAGTTCCCGACGCCGAACGACGTGGTCGGCACCGACCCCACCTGGGTCGGCCGGGTGCGTCGCTCGATCGACGACCCGAACGCCCTGGACCTCTTCCTCTGCGGCGACAACCTGCGCAAGGGCGCGGCCCTCAACACCGCGCAGATCGCCGAGCTGGTCGCTGCGGAATTCCTCGGCTGACACACGGATCCACCCCTGGTTTTTGATCTGGAGCCCCCTTCCGGTGGAGGGGGCTCCGCTCTGTGCGGAAGAATGTCCGCCAGACGGGGCAACCCTGAGGGGGGATCGAGTGTCCAACGGCCGTGACAGACCTGGTGGTGATGGGTGGGGCAAGGGCGAAACCCGTACGCCCGGCAGCTGTGCGGCAGTCGGCTGAGCCCGGGATGACCATGGCTGCCACCGACACGGCGGGAGCCAGTGTCGACCTGCTCACCGAGACCTACCAGGCCCACTACCGGTCGCTGCTGCGGCTGGCCGCCCTGCTGCTGGACGATCAGGCCTCCTGCGAGGACGTCGTGCAGGAGGCGTTCATCCGGGTGCACGCGGCCCGTCGGCGGGTCCGTGAGCCCGAGAAGACCCTCGCCTACCTGCGCCAGACCGTCGTCAACCTCTCGCGCAGTACGCTGCGTCGGCGCATCCTCGGGCTGCGGCTGCTGCCGAAGCCGATGCCTGACATGGCCAGTGCAGAAGAGGGCGCCTACGATGCTCTCGAACGCGATCAGCTGAAGGCCGCGCTGCGCAAGCTGCAACGGCGTCAGCGTGAGGTCCTGGTGATGCGCTACTACGCCGACATGACGGAGGCTCAGGTGGCCGAGTTGCTGGGGGTCTCGTTGGGGGCGGTGAAGGCGTACGGCTCGCGCGGTCTGGCGGCCCTGCGGGTGCTGATGGAGAGCAGTCATGACTGAGGATCAGCACGAGGCGCGGGGGCGCGCGGAGGCGCCCGGGAGCTTCGACAGCGCGGAGGAGCAGATGCTCCGCGCGCTGCTGCACCGCGCGGTGGACGGCCTGCAGCCGACGCCGGACGCGCTGCCGCGGATCCGGCGGGCCGTCCCGGCCCGGCGGGCCCGGCGCCGGCAGGCGTGGACCAGCGCGGGGCTGGCCGCCGCGGTGCTCGCGGTCGCCGTGCCGACCCTGCAGAGCCTGGGCGGCCTTCAGCTGTCCGACGGCTCGGCGGCCGGCCCCGGCACCGTCCGGCCCTCCGAGGAGCGCGGCGGCTCCGGCCCCGCGTCGAAGGGCCGCCGCCCGCTTCCCGGCCTGCCCAGGACGGGCGCGGCGGACGACGGCGACGCCACCTCGGCGTCCACGCCGCCGCCGATCGCCGGGGCGTCCGCGCTGAGCGCGCCCGGCAGCGGCCCATCCGGAGCGGTCCCCGCCGCGCCCGACTGCGCTGCGGCCGACCTCGGACGGGCCAGCGCCCTGGTCGGCACGCCGGACGCGACCGGTCGGCGCTACGGCCTCTTCACCGTCTCCAACGTCTCGGGGCGGGCCTGCCTGCTGACCGACCCGGGCACCCTGACGGTGAGCGGCGGCGCGGGTCCGGTCACCGTTCTCGTCCACACCCTGGGGGATCCGGCCGACGCGCTGCCGGACCCGGCGACCCTGCCGGGCCGGCTGCTGCTGCCCGTGGCGGCCAGCTACCAGCTCTCCTTCGCCTGGGTGCCGACCGCGCTCTGCCAGCCCGGAGGCGCGTCCTCCTCGGCGGCGCCGACCGCCGGTCCGAGCCCCAGCGCCAGCCTGGACCCCACCGCCGGCGCCAGCCCGGGGGCCGGGCAGCCGGGGGCCACCGGCAGTACGGGCGGGCCGGGCGCCCAGGGCGGCTCGCCGAGCCGGCCGGCCGGCGCCGTCCCGGCGGCGGAGTCCGGCGGTCCGGGCTCCGCCGACGAGTCGCCGGGTGGCGGGTTCACCCTCCCGAGCGGCGGGGGCGCGGTCGGCCGGTCCAGCGCGGCGGCCGGCTCCTCCGCCAGCGCGGCGCCGTCGTCGGACCGGTCCACCGCGTCCGGGACGCTCACCGTCGCCGAGCGGCCGGCCGGCGACGGACCGGTGGCGGCCTCCGCGCAGCTCGACGGGGTGTGCGGCGGTGGCACGGTCTACCGCTCGCTGCCGCAGCCGGCGTCCTGACGGGCGCGCCACGGGGGCGGACGGGGACCCTGTGCGGGGGCGGTGGGAATCGATGGTTACCGTGGGGGTGTGTACCGGTTCCTCCTGACTCCGCGCTGGCTGGGCAACACCGTCCTCGCGGTGGCCGCCATCGCGGTCTGCCTGTGGCTGGGCTCGTGGCAGCTGGGCCGGTTCGAGGACCGGGTCGTCAGCCACCACGCCAAGACCACCGCGCCCCTGGCCACGCCCGGCGCCGCCAGCCCGCTGGACTCCGTGCTGACCGCCGCCGCGCCGCTGGTCAGCGCCGGTTCGGTGGGCCACGAGGTGAGCGTCTCGGGCACCTTCGACGCCGCCCACCAGCTGATGGTCCCCAACCGCACGGTGGACGACCGGCAGGGCTACTACGTGCTCACCCCGCTGCGGACGGCGGACGGTCACGCCGTCGCGGTGGTGCGCGGCTGGGTGGCGGGCGCCCCCGGTACGCCTCCAGCGCCCCCCGCCGGTCAGGTGAGCGTCGTCGGCCGCCTCCAGGCGCCCGAGACCAGCGACAGCGCCGGCGCGGTGGTCGGCGGACTGCCGGCCGGCCAGCTCGGCACCATCAACCCGGCCACCCTGGTCAACCTGCTGCCGTACCCGACGTACGACGGCTGGGTGGCCGAGGACGACGTGCAGGCCGGCCTGACGGCGGTGCCGACGACCCAGCCGGACGGCGGCGACGGACTGACCGCCCGGGCGTTCCAGAACCTCGGCTACACGCTGGAGTGGTTCGTCTTCGCCGGTTTCGTCGGCTTCATGTGGTTCCGGCTGCTGCGCCGCGAGGCGGAGGCCGCCCAGGACCGGGCCCTCGGGCTCGACCCGGTCCTGGAGAGCTGAGAGCGGACTACTGCGGCAGGTGCCGGCGGGCGAAGTCGATCTCCAGCCGCAGCTGCTTGATCCGCTCCTCCACCACCAGCGAGCCGTGCCCGGCGTCGTAGCGGTAGACCTCGTGCGGGGTGCCCAGCTGCTCCAGCCGCGTCACGTAGTTCTCGATCTGCTGGATCGGGCAGCGCGGGTCGTTCAGACCGGCGCTGATGTAGACCGGCACCTTGACCCGCTCGACGTAGGTCAGCGGCGAGGAGGTCCGCCAGCGCTCGGGCTCCTCCTGCGGGGTCCCGCCGAAGAGCGTGCGGTCCAGGGACTTCAGCGCCTCCATCTCGTCCTCGTAGGCGGTGAGGTAGTCCGCCACCGGGACGACGGCCAAGCCCAGCGACCAGTCCTCCGGCTGCACGCCCAGGCCGAGCAGCGTGAGGTAGCCGCCCCAGGAGCCGCCGGAGAGGATCAGCCTCGCCGGGTCGGCGAGGCCGGAGGCCACCGCCCAGGCGCGCACCGCGCCGATGTCCTCCAGCTCGATCAGGCCGACCCGCTCGCGCAGCGCGTCCGTCCAGGCCTGGCCGTAGCCGGTCGAGCCGCGGTAGTTGACCCGGACCACCGCGAAGCCGTGGTCCAGCCAGGCGGCCGGGCCGGCGGCGAAGGAGTCGCTGTCGTGGTGGGTCGGGCCGCCGTGCACCTCGAAGACCGTCGGGAACGGGCCCTCGCCCGCCGGGCGCTGCACCAGGGCGTGCACCCGGCCGCCCGGGCCGTCCACCCAGACGTCCTCGACCGGCACCGATCCGGGCGGCACCGAGCCCGGCGCGCGCAGCACCACGGTGCCCGCGGTGGAGCGGACGGCGGACGGCTCGGCGGCCGAGGACCAGAGGAACTCCACCGTCCCGTCCGGCCGGGCGGTGGCGCCCGAGACCGTGCCGCGCGGGGTGTCCAGCCGGGTCAGCACCCCGTCGGCGAGGTCGTAGCGGAACAGCTCGCTGCGGGCCTCGAACTCGTGCTCGACCAGCAGTGCCTTGGCGTCCGGGTGCCACTGCGCGGAGACGTCGCCGGGCAGCGTGCCGCCCTCCGCGGTGCGCAGCACCAGTTCGGTCTCGACGCCGGTCAGCGGGTCCCAGAGCATCGGCTCCCAGTGGCCGCGACGCTGGTGGGCCACCAGCAGGCGGCTGTCGCCGGGGACGGGGGCGAAGCCCAGGCAGGCCAGGCCGCGCGGCTCGGCGTGGCCGGTCACCTCGTCCAGCTCGCCGACCGTGGACCCGTCGGCGGTGCGCAGCACCCGGATCGCGCTGTGCATCGCGTCGCCGTGCTCGGTGTGGTCGACGGCCAGCAGCGCACAGTCGTGCGACAGGTCGCCGACGCCGCCGTACTCGGCGTGCCGGTAGATCTCCACGGGCTGCTCCGCGCCCGGGCGCAGCAGGTGGATCGTGGTGCCGTCCTCGTCGGTGGACCGGCCGACCACCACGGTGCCGTCCCGGCCCAGCGCCAGACCCGCCTCGTAGGACGGCGCGAGGCCGGGGACGGCCGGCTCGTCGGCGCCGCCCCCGAAGGGCTGCCGACGCCAGACGCCGAACTCGTCGCCGTCGGTGTCGTCGAACCACCAGACCCAGGCGCCGTCGGGCGAGAGCGCCGCGTCGGTGGTGCCGTTGGGGCGGTCGGTGACCCGGCGGTGGGTGTCGGCGGCCCGGTCCCAGGCGTACACCTCGAAGGTTCCGGTCGCGTTCGAGACGTACAGCGAACGGTCGGGGGCTTCGTCGGCCCACTCGGGGAGGGAGAGCCGCGCCGCCCGGAACCGCTGCTCCCAGGCGGGCACGTCGTTCTTCTCGCTACTCATCCGCCCATCCAACCCGATCCGGCCGGGGAGGGGCAGCTCCCCGGCCCTTTCCGTCGGTATCCAGAACGGGTTCAGGCGCTGGGTACCCGGTCGAGGAAGCCGTGCACCGCGCCGATCCGGCCGTCCGCGGTGGCCACCAGGACGTCGAAGCCGACCACCAGCGCCTCCCCGCCGGCCGGGCCGAGGTCCCAGGTGAAGCGGGCGATGTTGTGGTGGGTGTCCACGCCGCCGGACCCCAGGGTGAAGACCAGGCCGGGGAACTGGCTCTGGACGGCGCCGATCACGGTGTCGAAGGCATCCCGGCCGACCACCTCCACCAGCGGGTCGGTGTAGCCGGCGTCCTCGGCCCAGATGTCGTCGACGAGCTTGCGGCGGGTGGCCGGGTCGGTCTCGTTCCACAGGGCGATGTACCGGTCGGCCAACTGCTGAAGATCCGTCATGGTCCTTCTCCTTGTGAGCTGCTGTCGTTTCGGTGTTCCTACTGGTCACGAAGGTACGCAGGACGCGGTCGGCCCGAATCAGTCACGCATGGGTAGGCTCGGCCCATGCTGTACGGGAGGGCACGGGAGCAGGCCGCCGTCGACGCCATGCTGGCGGGGGCGCGGGAGGGGCGCAGCGCGGTGCTGGTGCTGCGCGGGGAGCCGGGGATCGGCAAGAGCGCGCTGCTCGACCATGCCGCCGAACGGGCGGGCGAGGAGCACCGGTTGATCCGGGTGACCGGCGTCGAGTCGGAGGCCGACCTGCCGTTCGCCGGACTGCACCTGCTGCTGGCCCCGGCGCTGGACAGACTGCCCGCGCTGCCGGCGCCGCAGCGCCGCGCGTTGGAGAACGCCTTCGGGCTGGCCGACGTCGGCCCCGCGGACCGGCTGCTCACCGGCCTCGCGACGCTCGCGCTGCTCGCCGAACTGGCCGCCGACCGCCCGCTGGTGTGCCTGGTCGACGACGCCCAGTGGCTCGACCGGGCGTCCGCCGAGGCGTTGCTGCTGGCGGCCCGGCGGCTGGACCGCGAGGGCGTCGTGCTGCTCTTCGCCGCGCGCGACGGCGAGGGGGCGTTCGCGGCCCCCGGGCTGCCCGAACTGCGGCTGGCCGGACTCGATCCCACCGCCGCCGCGGCGCTGTTGACCTCGCGCGAGGACGGCCGGGCGACCGAGCGGGTGCGGTTCCGGGTGCTCGCGCAGGCGCAGGGCAACCCGCTGGCGCTGACCGAGCTGCCGGTCGAGTTCGCGGCCGTGCCGGGCTCCGCCGCCGACTCCGCCTTCCTGGACGGCGGATTGCCGCTGACCGGACGGCTGCAGCTTGCCCTGCACGGCCAGGTCACCCGACTGCCCGCCGGCGCCCGGACGTTGCTGCTGCTCGCGGCCGCCGAGGAGACCGGCGACCCGGCGGTCGTGCGCGGGGCGGCCCAGCAACTCGGCGTCCGTGCGGAGGACTTCGCGGCCGTCGAGGCAGCCGGGCTGCTGCGGTTCTCGCTGCAGGGCCGGTACGTCCTGCGGACCTCGCTGCTGCGCACCGTCCTGCTGCAACAGGCGGCGCCGGACAGCCGGACGGCGGTCCACCGCACGCTGGGCCGGCTGCTGCGCGAGGCGGGGCAGGAGGACCGCGGCAGTTGGCACCTCTCGCTCGCGGTGAGCGGCCAGGACGCGGAGCTGGCCGAGGCGTTGGAGCGGGTCGCCGCGCGGGCCGGTGCGCGCGGCGGGCACGCCGGAGCGTCCGCCGCCTATGAGCGGGCGGCCCGGCTCAACCCCGACCGGACGGCGGCCGCCCGCTGCCTGCTGCTGGCCGCCGAAGCCGCCCTGGACGCCGCCGAGTCGGACCGGGCCGAGGCGCTGGCGGTGCGCGCCGGGGAGTGGGCCGAGGAGCCGTACGCCCGGGCCGTGCTGGCCTGGGTCCGGGCCACCGCGCACTTCTGGCGGGGCTCCTACCCCGACGCGTACCGGCTGCTGCTGACCGCCGCGGAGAGCGAGATCACCCCGCCGGACGCCGCCCGGCTGCTGCTCCAGGCCTTCCACGCCGCCTGGTACCTCGGGGCGGCGCAGACCGAAGTGGTGCTGGACCGGCTGGCCGCCCTGTCGCTGCCGGCCGGCGACCCGACCGAGCCGCTGGTCCGCCACCTGCTGGCGACCGCGCTGCCCGCGCTCGGCCGGTCCGGCCCGGTGCTGCCGACCGCCGCCGAGACCGTCCGGCGGGCGCGCGCGGCCGGCGCGGAGGGGCCGCGTGAGCTGCTGCCGATCTGCGGCGCGACGCTGATCCTGGGCCGCGACGCGGAGACCTATCAGCTGGCCACCGAGCTGATCGCCGAGGCGCGCCTCAGCGGGTCGGTGGGTCCGCTGCCCACGCTGCTCTTCTTCCTCGCCGAGGCGGAACTCTTTCACGGCCGGCACCGCGATGCCGAGGTCAGCCTCGCCGAGGGGCTGGCGCTCGCCCGGGACACCGGGCAGCCGCAGTGGCTCAGCCAACTCTGCGCGCTCGACGCGTATGTGGCGGCGCTGCGCGGGGACGGCGCACGGGTGACCGAGCGGGTGACCGAGCGGGTGGCCGAGGCGCTGGCCGACGCCGCCTCGGCCTGGGGAGCCCCGGCGGCCGGCTCCGGCTGGGCCCAGTGGGCGCTGGCCGTGCACGACCTGGGGCAGGGCCGGGCCGCCGGAGCGGCCGACCGGCTGGCCGCGCTCACCGGCGGACCGCTCGGTCACCACGTCTCGGCCGTCCGGGCCGTGCCCGACCTGGTGGAGGCGGCCGTGCGCCTGGGCGAACCGGAGCGCGCGGCCGAGGCGTTCGAGCGCTACCGGCGCTGGGCGACGGCGGCGCCCGGGTGGGCACGGGCGCTGGTGGCCCGCTGCCAGGCGCTGCTGGGCCCCGACGAGCTCGCCGAGTCCGGCTACCTGGCGGCGCTGAAGCTGCACGCCGCCGACGACCGCCCCTTCGAACTCGCCCGCACCAGCCTGCTGTTCGGCGAGTGGCTGCGCCGTCCCGGCCGGTCCGCTGGCCGGGCTGACGCCGCAGGAGGTGCACATCGTCAGGCTGGCCGCGCAGGGGCTCTCCAACCGGGACATCGCGGCGCAGCTCTTCCTCAGCCCGCGGACCGTGGGGCACCACCTGTACAAGGCGTACCCGAAGCTCGGGGTCGCCTCCCGGGGTGAACTGGCGGCCCTGGTGTAGTGCCGCGCCAGGGGCGCGCGCCTGTCGGCGGAGAGGGCAGGATTCGAACCTGCGTGGGCCGCTGGACCCGACCGGAACCGGGGTTCCGGTCCCCGATAAACCGCTCCGGGCACCTATCCGTGCGTCCGGTCCGGTTTCCCGTCCCGTCACAAGGAAGACTGTGCCAGGCTCCGCTGACGCCGCCCTGACTCTGTGCTGACGACCGGTGGCTCTGCCCGGGGGTGGTCGGCGGCGGCCGGTGGCGGACGGCGGCTATCGCGCGGGGACGTCGGCACGGCAGAATCGTGATCATGCGGATCGGGATGCTGGGGACACTGGAAGTCCGGACCGATGACGGCGGCGCCACCGCCGTGGGGGGTGCCAGACTGCGCGCCCTGCTGATCCTGCTCGCGCTCGAACCGGGCCGGGTGGTCCCGGCCGACCTGCTGATCGACGGGATCTGGGAGAACGACCCGCCGATGGGGGCGGGGAACGCTCTCCAGGCGCTGGTCTCCCGGCTGCGCCGGGCGCTGCCCGGGGTGGAGGTCGAGTCGCATCCGGCCGGCTACCGCCTGGTGGTCGAGCCGGACGCGGTGGATGTGACGCGCTTCGAACGGCTGGCGGAGGCGGGGCGGTCGGCGCTGCCGCAGGACCCCGCGAACGCCGCCCGGCTGCTGCGCGAGGCGCTGGACCTCTGGCGGGGGCCTGCCCTGCTGGACGTGGCGGGCGGGGACTTCTTCCGGGCGCCGGTGGCCCGGCTGTCGGAGCTGCGGGCGGTGGCGCTGGAGGATCGGATCGAGGCGGACCTCCGGCTGGGCCGCGGCCGCGAACTGACCTCCGAACTGACCTCGCTGGTAGCCGAACACCCTTTGCGGGAGCGGCTGTTGGGCGCGTTGATGCGGGCGCTGGTGGCGGCCGGGCGGCCGGCCGAGGCGCTCACGGCCTACGAACGGGCGCGCGAGGTCCTCGCCGACGAGCTGGGCGCCGACCCGTCGCCCGAGCTGTCCGCGCTGCACACCGCGGTGCTGCGCGGCCAACTCGACCCGGTGCCAGTCCCGTTGTCCTTCCCGGCGGCGCCCGTGCCGGCCGCGGCGAGGCCCCGGCCGATGTCCAACCTGCGGGCCGGGCTGACCAGCTTCGTCGGCCGCGACGGGGACGTCGCCCAGGTCGGCAGGCTGCTCGACGAGTACCGGCTCACCACGCTCACCGGGCCGGGCGGCGCCGGGAAGACGCGGCTGTCGATCGAGGCGGCGCGCCCGCTGGTCGACCGACTGCCGGACGGCGTCTGGCTGGTGGAGCTCGCGCCGGTCGTCGACGGCGCGGACCTGCCGCAGGCGGTATTGGCCGCGATGGGCCTGCGCGAGCAGGGATCGATGGCGCTGGGCCCGGTGGGCGAGCCGCTGGACCGGCTGGTGGCGGCGCTGCGGGGCCGCAGCGCGCTGCTCGTCCTGGACAACTGCGAGCACCTGATCGAGGCGGTCGCCGCCGTGGCCGACCGGCTGTTGGGCGAGTGCCCGGGCCTGCGGATCCTCGCGACGAGCCGTGAGCCGCTCGGGCTCACCGGCGAGGCCCTGTGGCCGGTGGAGCGGCTGGCGCTGCCGCCGGAGGGCGCGGGTGCGGCGGAGGCGACCTCGTACGCCGCCGTCCGGCTGCTGGCCGACCGGGCAGCCGCGGCGCGACCGGGGTTCGAGGTGACCGAGGCGACGGTGGCGGCCGTGGTGGGCATCTGCCGGGCGCTGGACGGGCTGCCGCTGGCCGTCGAGTTGGCCGCGGCGCGCCTGCGCACGCTGAGCGTCGAGCAGGTGGCCGGCCGGCTCGACGACCGGTTCCGGCTGCTCACCGGCGGCTCGCGGATGGCGCTGCCCCGGCACCAGACCCTGCGGGCCGTGGTCGACTGGAGCTGGGAGCTGTTGACCGGGCCGGAACGGGCCGTGCTGCGGCGGCTCGCGGTGTTCTCCGGTGGCGCGACGCTGGAGGCGGCCGAGCGGGTGTGCGCCGACGGTGGTGGCGGTACTGGCGGTGGCGGAGGTGGGGGCGAGGTGGCGGCTTCGGCCGTCTGGGAGCTGCTCGACGCGCTGACCGACAAGTCGCTGCTGGTGGCCACCGGCGACGGGCGGTACCGGATGCTGGAGACGATCAAGGCATACGGCCTCGAACGGCTCGACGAGGCGGGCGAGCGGGAACGGGTCCGCCAAGCGCACGCCGGCTGCTTCGCCGAACTCGCCGAGGCCGCCGACCCGCAGCTGCGCCGGGCCGGGCAACTGGTCTGGCTCGCCCGGCTCGGCGCGGACCACGACAACCTCACCGCCGCGCTGCGCGGTGCCATCGCGGCGGGGGACGCCCCGACCGCGGTGCGCATCGTCGCGGCGGCCGGCTGGTACTGGTGGCTCAGTGGCCACAAGGCGGAGGGTGCCGAACTCGCCGCCGAGGCGCTGGCGTTGGTGGACGAGGCTGGAGCGCCGGTGGCGGGCGGGACCGGGGCCGGGGCAGGGGACTCGGCGGCGGCGGACGGGGTCGAGGCGGAGGCGCTGGCGGTGGCCTGGGCGGTCTCGGTGCTGTTCGCCACGGCCGGGCTGGGCGACGAGCGCCAGGCGGAGGGCCTGCTGCGCAAGGCCATCCTGCTGGCCGAACGGACGCACTCCCGCAACCAGTTGATCCAGTTCCTCGAACCGCTGGACCGGATGTGGCAGAGCGCCCAGCAGGGGTCGGCAACGCCGCTGGACGCGCTCAACGCCCCGATGCCCGAAGACGATCCGTGGGTGGCGGCGCAGGTCCGGCTGCACCGCGGCCGGGCGCTGCTCAACCTCGGGGCCAGGCACGCCGAGGCGGCCGCCGACATCGAGTCGGCGCTGGCGGGGTTCCGCTCGATCGGCGAGCGGTGGGGCCTGTCGTTCGCGCTGACCGTGCTGGCCGACCTGGTCGCCCAACGCGGGGACCTGGTCGCCGCGCTCGGCTACTACGAGCAGGCCGTCGTCCTCGCCACGGAGATCGGGATCGTCGAGGACGTGCTGTCCATGCGGGTCAAGGAGGCCCAACTGCGCTGGCTGCTGGGCGATGTGGCGGGCAGCGCGGCGGCGATGGCCGAGGCCGAACGGGAGGCCGGCAAGGTCGGCTGGCCGGACGCCCTGGCCGGGATGGCCCAGGCCAAGGCCGAACTCGCCTGCTGGACCGGCGATCTGCGCACGGCGCGGACCGAACTCGCGCGGGCTGAAGCGGTGTTGCGGCCGATCGCCGTCCACCCGGTGTTCCGGGCGATGGTACTCGACTCGGCGGCACGACTCGACGCGCTGGAGGGCGATCTGGACGCGGCCCGCACGCACCGAGCCGAGGCCCTGGACCTCGCGGTGGGCACCCTGCACGCACCCACCGTCGCCCGGGTGCTGGTCGGCATCGCGGACCAGGCGCTGCGCCAGGGCCGGCCACGGGCGGTGGCCCTACTGCTGGCCGCGAGCGTCGCGGTGCGCGGCGGTCCCGACCTGTCGCATCCCGACGCGGTACGGCTGGAGACGGCGGCGCGCGCCGCGCTCGGCGAGGAGTTCGACGAGGCGGCGCGCGAGGGTGCCGAGTTGGGGCTCGAAGGGCTGGGGCTCGAACGGCTGCGGGAGTTGGCCGCGGTCACGCTTGGCGGTTGAACAGCTTCGTGGCCCAGAGGAAGCCGGCCACGCTGATGCCGAGGCACCAGGCGACGGCGATGACCGCGTTGTCGTCGATCGGGGTGCCCATCAGCAACCCCCGGACGGTCTCGGTGACCGGCGTGAAGGGCTGGTACTCGGCGAAGAGCCGGACCCCCGTCGACATCGAGCCGGTGGGGACGAACGCGCTGCCGACGAACGGGAGCAGTGCGAGTGGCATCACCAGGTTGCTCGCGCCCTCGGGGTTCTTGCTGAGAGTGCCGAGCGCGACCGCCAGCCAGGTCACCGCGAGGCTGAGCAGGGCGATGATCCCCAGCGCGGCGAGCCAGTGCACGAGGTCGGCGGAGGGCCGGAACCCGATCAGCAGTGCGGCGCCGATGACGAGCGCGATGCTGACCATCGTCTGGATCACGCTGCCGACGACGTGTCCGACCAGCACCGCGGCGCGGGAGATCGACATGGTGCGGAACCGGGCGATGATGCCTTCGGTCAGATCGGTGCAGACGGACACCGCCGTGGTCATCGAGCCGGTGGCCACGGTCATCAGGATGATGCCCGGGGCCAGGTAGTTGATGTAGCTGCTGCCGTGGCCGATACCGCTGGCCAGCGTGCCGCCGAGGACGTAGACGAAGAGCAGCAGGAAGATCAGCGGGACCATCAGCGTGCCCAGGGTCAGCCCGGGGTAGCGCACGGCGTGCTTGAGGTTGCGGCGCAGCATCGTCGCCGAATCGCGCAGGACGTACGAGGTGCTGCTCATCGCGTGGTCTCCTTCTCCGGGGTGGCGCTGGTGGTGGCGGCGGCGGTGGTGCCGGCTGTCGCGGTGGGGCTGCCGGTCAGGGCGAGGAACACGTCGTCCAGGTCGGGGGTGTGCACGGTCAGCCCGTCGGCCTCGATCCCCTCGGCGTCGAGCAGGTCGAGCACGGACCGCAGCGACCGCACGCCGCCGTCGCTGGGGACCAGCAGGGTGAGCGCGTCCTCGTCGCGGGAGCCCTCGCCGAGTCTGCGCGCGGCCCGGTCCAGGGTCTGCGGGTCGGTGAACCGCAGGCTGATGTGCCCACCCGGGACCAGCCGCTTGAGCTCGTGCGCGGTGCCCTCGGCGACCAGCTTCCCGTGGTCCAGCACGGCGATGCGGTCGGCGAGTTGGTCGGCCTCCTCCAGGTACTGGGTGGTGAGGAAGATGGTCACCCCGCCCGCCACGAGGTCGCGGATGATCTGCCACATGCCGCGGCGGCTGCGCGGGTCCAGGCCGGTGGTCGGCTCGTCGAGGAAGATGATCCGCGGGTCGCCGACCAGGGTCATTGCCAGGTCGAGCCGGCGCAGCATCCCGCCGGAGAAGGCGGCGGCGGGCTTCCGGGCCACCTCGACCAGGTCGAACGCCGCCAGCAGTTCGGCGGCCCGTCGCCGGCCGTCGGCTCGGCGCAGGTGTCGCAGGTCCGCCATCAGGAGCAGGTTCTCCTCGGCGGTCAGCAGCTTGTCCACCGCCGAGAACTGACCGGTCACGCCGATCGCGGCCCTGACCGCGTCCGGATCGGTGGACGGGTCGTGCCCGGCCACCTGGACCTGGCCGGCGTCCGCGCCGACCAGCGTGGAGAGGATCTGCACGGTGGTGGTCTTGCCGGCACCGTTGGGGCCCAGCAGGGCGAAGACGCTCCCCGCCGGTACGTGGAGGTCGATGCCGTCCAGGACGGTCTTGTCGCCGTACGCCTTGCGCAGTCCGGTGGTTGCTATCGCCGGACGGGTGGACTGGGTGGTCATGGTCCCCTCGGTTCGTCGTCGTCGTTCGTTCCGTGAGACGACTGTGTCCGAGCCCGCTGATGACCGGTGAAGGGACCGCTGACAGACCGCTGATACGACCGCTGACAGGACCGCTGATACGCCGGGACCGGCCGGTCTCAGCCCTCGTCGGGGGCGGGGGCCGGGTCCTCGTCCGGCTCCAGGCTGGGGATGTCGGCCCGGTAGAGGGTGACGAGCAGCCCGTAGGCCTCGCCCCGGGAGCTGTCGGTCGGCGCCAACTCGCCGTCCTGCTCGCGGAGTCGCGCGGCCAGCGCGTGCGCCTCCTGCGGTGTCAGCCAGAGGTGGCGCAGGTAGGTGTGGTCGGCCTGGCCGGGGGCAGGCGGCAGCATCTCGTCCAGGGCCGCCTTGACCAGGAACTCGGGGCCGACCTTGGCATCCTCGGGTGTCTGGAAGCTGCGGCTGACCAGGGCGAAGTACTGCTCGGTGCCGCCGCGCACCTGCCGGGTCTCCGCCAGCCGCACGAGCCCGGCCTCGCGGAGCACGCGCACGTGGTACGCGAGGGTCCCCTTGGTCATCCCCAGCGCCCCGGTCAACTGGCGCAGGGTGGCCGGGCGCTGGCGCAGGACGTTCACCATGCGGTGGCGAACCGGGTGCCCGAGGGCCTTGAACTGGGCCGGTGCCAGCAGCATCACCGGCTCGGACTCGCGTTCGGGTGCGGACTCGGGCGTGGGTGAGGGTGCGGTGCGGTCGTCAGCCATGGTGCAAGTGTCTACGAACCTCGATGCTTTGACAAACACCTGCTCCGGCCAGCAGAATCCGTTCCGATCAAGCGTTGAGAAAGTTCATCGCTTGACGTCTGAGCCTATGCACCCAAGGAGTTCGATGCCCGTCACGACAGCCCGCGTCACCACCGCTCGCCCCGAGCGCTACATCAAGCAGCTCGTCTCGCACCTGGGTCACAAGGCCAGCGCCGAACTCGCCGCCGACGGCCGCGGCACCATCACCTTCCGTCAGGGGACCTGTGTACTCGCGCCGATCGGACACCAGCTGGACCTGATCGCGACCGCCGGTGACCTCGACGCCCTGGCCGATGTCCAGGAGATCGTCACCCGTCACCTGGTGCGCTTCGCCGGGGAGGAGGAGGACCTCGGTGTCGAGTGGACGGCCCCCGTCGCGGGCGAGGACCTCGACCTCGTCCACCCGCTGCTCGACGACTATCTGCTGACCCAGTGCACGCCACCCGACGACCTTCTCCAGGAGTTGATCGTCGAGACCCGCGAGGTCACCGGCCGCGCCGCGGGCATGCAGGTCTCCCGCGACGAGGGCGCCTTCCTGACCATGCTGGTCCAGCTGGTCGGCGCGCGGAACGCCGTCGAGGTCGGGGTCTTCACCGGCTACTCCTCGCTCTGCATCGCCCGCGGACTGGCCGAGGGCGGCCGCCTGCTCGCCTGCGACGTCAACGACGAGTGGGCCGCCATCGCCAGGAGCTACTGGGAGCGGGCCGGCGTGGCCGACCGGATCGACCTGAAGATCGGCCCGGCCATCGACACGCTGCGCGCGCTCCCCGTCGAGCCCGTCATCGACATCGCGTTCATCGACGCGGACAAGACGGGCTATGCCGCCTACTACGAGGAGATCGTCCAGCGGCTGCGCCCCGGCGGCCTCGTCGTTCTGGACAACGTTTTCCTCGGCGGTCGCGTCCTCGACCCGGCCTGCCAGGGTGTGGACCACGTGGCGATGCGCCGGCTGAACGACCTGATCGTGGCCGACGACCGGGTCGACTCGGTGATGCTGGCCGTCCGCGACGGCGTCACCCTCGCCCGCAAGCGCTGAGGCCGCCGCTCTCCGGCGCCGGTTCCGCCTGGTAGGTCGAAAAGCTAGATAGGTTGCATTCCTATCTAGCTGGTGATGGAATACAGCCATGGCCGCAGACCGCAGATCCAGCTGGCTCAAGGGTGTCCTTGACCTCCTCGTCCTCGCCTGTCTCACCGAGGGTGAGAGTTACGGGTACGAGATCTCCAAAGCCTTGGCAGCCGCCGGACTTGGCGAGATCAAGGGCGGAACGCTCTACCCCGTGCTCAACAGGCTCGAAGAAGCCGGGCTGGCCGTAGGGGAGTTCAGGGCCGCCGAACGCGGACCGGGACGCCGCTACTACCAGCTCACCGACCAGGGTCGGCGGGCCCTGGTCGAGCAGAGCGCGTCGTGGCTGGAGTTCCACACCGCGGTCAGGACCACCTTGAACAGCGCACAGCCGGGGGGAACATCGTGACTAGCAGCAGCAGCAGTAACAACAACAGCAGCAGTAACAGTGTTGGTGGCAGCGGAGGTTCGGGCGGCGACTACTTCGCCGAGCTCGCCCGCCTGCTGCGTGCCGCCGGCCTGCCGGAACAGCAGGTGGCGACCACCGTCGCCGACCTCACCGGCTACCTGGCCGAGGCCGAATCCGCCGACGCGTACGAGGAGTTCGGCGCGCCGGAGACCTTCGCGGCCAGCCTCGTCGAGGGGCGCACCGGTGAGGGGCCGGGGGAGGGGGCGGAGACCTGGAAGTGGACCGCCGACATCTACGCCGACCGAACGTACCTCAACCACTACGGCGACCAGGGCTGGGAGATGGAGGGCCTCGACCGGCTCGGCCGCTTCGTGTGCCGCCGTGACACGCAGGCGGCGATGCGCTGGGAGTACCGGCGGGAGATCGCCAACAACGCGAAGGAGCGTGCGTCGGTCGCGGCCGACCTGGCGCTGGACGCCTGGGAGCCGTGCGGCCACTGGCTGTACTTCCTGTACTTCAAGCGTCCGAAGGCGGCAAGTGCCGGTCCGGCGGCGGCGCTTGACGAACTGGTCGCAGCGCCGGACCGCCAGCTGTTCCTGAGCTCCACGTACCGGGGGAAGCTGAAGCAGTTCGTGGCAGCAGCCGTCGTGACGGGCGTCCTGTCCGTGCTGACGATCCACTACTGCGGTGACCACATGCTCGTCCCGTTCCTGATCGGCTCGGTTGTCGCGGCTCCGATCGGCGGAACCATCGCCTGGCGCCGCCTGAAGCACGAGGCCGTCAACGCCGAGGAGGCCTGAGCGCTGCCGGGCACCGGTCCCCGCGCGCCGAGCCACGCTGTTCCGCTGTTCCGCTGTTCCGCTGTTCCGCGTAATTCGTCCGCCGCTCGGGCACGCCCGCGCATGCTCGGCGGTCGCCTGTGGGACCTTCGGCGCTGCGGTCCGGATCCGGGGCCGCTTCTCATCCAGGCGGCGGGGCCGACTCCCCGTCGTCGACGGAACGGAGCTCCCCATGCGTCGTCGCCGCGGCGTCCTCCTGCTGGCAGCCGTTCTGGCGGCGCTGTCCGCCCCCGCCTGGTCCGCCGTGGCGGGCGACGGCGGCCCGCTGTCCACCCGCGACCCGCTGCAGCAGTGCGGCACCGTGCGGAGCGGGGACACCCCGCTCGGCTCTGCCGAGGTGACCCTCTACGAGGCCGGCGACCGTCGCGGCGGCCCGGCCACGCCGCTGGCGACGACGCGCAGCGACGCGCAGGGAAGGTTCCAGCTCTCCTACGGCCGGCCTTCGAATCCCGCTGCGGTCCTGTACCTGATCGCCGACGTCCGCCGCGGCGGGCGGGACGGCGGGCGGCACGGTGGTCCGGTCCGGCTGGCCGCCGTCCTCGGCACGCCCGGGCCCGGGCCCGACGTGGTGATCAACGAGCGGACGACGGTCGCGACCGCCTACGCCATGGCCCAGTTCACCGACGGCGCCGACATCTCCGGGTCCCGTCCCGGCCTGCGGAACGCCGCCGCGATCTCGCACAATCTCGCCGACGTCACCACCGGAGAGGTCGCGCGGCTGCTCGACGCCCCGCCGAACGGCCCGCTCACCTCGACCCTGCGCACCTTCAACTCGCTGGCCGACCTGCTGGCCGGCTGCGTCGACGGGACGACCTGCCGCTCGCTGCTCGGCCTGGCGCAGCAGCCCGGGAAGCCGGCGCCCGAGGACACCCTGCAGGCCGCCGTCGACATCGCCCACGCGCCCGGCAACCACGTGGGCGAACTCTTCGCACTGGCGGTCACGAAGCCGCTCTACGAACCCGCGCTGTCGGCCGCGCCCGACGCCTGGACGCTGGCGCTGCGCTACGACGGGAACGGCCACGAACTCAACGGCCCCGGCAACATCGCGTTCGACGCCGACGGCAACGCCTGGGTCACCAACAACTACCGGTTCGACGCGGACCCGCACGCCTCCGTCTGCGGGGACGACCACATCCTCAGGTTCACGCCGACCGGCCAGGACGCGCCCGGCGCGCCCTACCGGGGAGGCGGTCTCTACGGAGCGGGGTTCGGGATCACGCTGGACCCGAAGGGCGATGTCTGGGCCGGGAACTTCGGCTTCCAGGGCTCCGGTTGCGCCCTGGACCCGAGCAGGTTCTACCGCAGCGTCTCCCAGTTCGGCCCGACCGGACGCGCCCTCTCCCCCCGGCGCGGCTGGCGCTCCGGCGACATCGTCCAGCCGCAGGGGACGGTGTCGGACCGGGACGGGAACATCTGGATCGCCAACTGCGGAGGCCGCAGCGTGACCCGGATCCCCCAGGGACACCCGGAGCAGGCACGCAGCATCACCCCGCCCGCCGACGCCCTGGTGAAGCCGTTCGACATCGCCGTCGACCCGGCGGGCCAGGCGTGGGTGACCGGTAACGGCAGCGAGAGCGTCGTGATGTTGTCGCCCGACGGCACGCCGACCCGTTCCGTCACCGGCGGCGGCCTCAGCAAGCCCCTCGGTATCGCCTCGGACAGCTTGGGCAACCTCTGGGTGGCCAACAGCGGCGTCGTCCCGCTGCCGTGCGAGGACGGCACGTCGGCCGGCCTCGCGGACGCGGTGCAGAACGCGGTGCCCGGCGCACCGGGCGCGTCCGTGACCATGATCCGGCCCGACGGAACGACCCCCGACCAACCCTTCAGCAACGCCGGACTCGTCCTGCCGTGGGGCGTCGCCGTCGACGGGGACGACACCGTGTGGGTCGCCAACTTCGGCGGACAGCGGCTGGTCCGACTCTGCGGGGCCCGGCTGTCGTCCTGCCCGCCCGGTTCCACCACCGGCCAGCCGATCTCGCCGCCGGACACGGGCTACACCAGTGACGGCCTGGTCCGGAACACCGGTGTCCAGATCGACCCCTCCGGCAACGTGTGGCTGGCCAACAACTGGCAGACCGTACCGTTCCAGACGAACCCGGGCGGCCACGAACTGGTCGTCTTCATCGGCCTCGCCGCCCCCGTCCGCGCCCCCTTGATCGGACCTCCGCAGCAGCCCTGAGCCGGGCTCGGTCCCAGCTCAGTCCCAGCCGGGTGCCGGCGGCAGCGGCCAGCGGGGCGGCGCCGGCAACGGGCGGCCGGTGGCGAACGCGGCGTCGGATGCGAACGCTGCGTCGGATCCGAGCTCGGCGTCGGTGGCGCGGCCGCTGAGCCAGCCGAGGAGGGCGTGGCCGGGCCCGGTGACGACAGGCCCGGTCGGGGCCAGGCTCCAGGAACGGTCGAGGTCCGGCGCTTCGACGCGGGAGATCGGGAAGTCGCGCGCGGCCAGCGCGGCGAGGGTGTCGTCGAGGGCCCATGTCACGTACGTGCGCGGCCAGTTGGCCGGGCGATAGCCGATGTCCAGGTCGACGTGGTGGTGTTCGAGTTCCCGCCAGCAGCGGTAGAGCGTGTACCAGGCCGGGTGCCGCCAGCCCGCCAGCGCCGTGACCAGGGTGTCCCAGGCGTCGGTGGGCATCGACGCGGCTGCCTCGGCCAGGCGGGCGAGTCGGCCGCGCAGGTCGGCGGCGAGTTCGGCGGCCGACCGGTCGGTGCCGTCGAGTGCCTCGCCACCCGTCCTCGGGCCGGGTTCGACGCCGGTCCGGGCCACGGCCAGCAGCCAGAGGTAGGCGTCCACACTGCCGGTCAGGTGGGTCAGGACGTGGCCACGCGTCCAGCCGGAGACCCTCGCGGCCGCACGGACGTCCGTGTCGGTCAGCGTGTCGAGAGCGGCGCCGAGCCGGGCCCCTGAGCGGGTGACTTCCTCGAAGATGTCGATCACAGCCGTACTGTAGCGGCCACCATGAACTTGACGGCGGGTCAGTTTTCCGGACGAACAGGGAGAGGTCTTGTGGGGACAGCGGTGATCGGTACCGGCGGCGTCGGCGGTTTCTCTTCTCCTCCCCGGCGACCCCCGACGCCGACTTCGACGGCGCCCGGCCCGACCCCGACCCCGACCCCGGCCTCGTCGCGGCCGCCTGGACCGCCTGGCGCGCCGAGGTGTCCTTCGCCGACACCTTCGTCACCGCCGCACCCGACCTCGACATCCTGGGCGACGACACCTGGCGAGGAACGGTCTCGCTGCGCTGGGTACTCGTCCACCTGATCGAGGAATACGCCCGCCACAACGGCCATGCCGACCTCCTGCGCGAACGCATCGACGGCGCGATCGGCCTCTGGGCCCGAGCGCCCGCCGACTGTCACTTCCTGGCGCTGCGGATGTCGTTCAGTGACTCCTCCAGAACACCCTTCGCCCGGCTGAACCAGTCCGCGATCACGGCCACCTCGTCAGCCGTGTAGTCGGTGAACAGCGCCCCGATGCGCTCGTAGAACGGACCGTAGACCTCCATCAGGCGGGCCTGCGCGGAGTCCTCCATGACCACGCGCACCCGGCGCCGGTCAACCGGGTCCGCCTCGCGGTGGGCGTACCCGGCCTTCTCCAGCCGGTTGAGCACGCCCGTCACGGCGCCGGTGGTCAGCTGCGCCTGCTCGGCGAGGTCGCCGGCGGCCAGCGGCTCGCCGGCCAGCGTCGCCTCGATGACAAAGCCGAGACAGGTGAGGTCGGTGACGTTGAGCCCCAGCAGCGAGGCGATGTCCTGTTGCCCGAATTGCGCGAGGGCGACCATCCGGTCCATCGCATACAGAGCCTGCTCGGTCGTGGCCTCGGGGCGGGGCTTGCCCTCCACAGGAAATCTCCTTAGGGTCTAAGTTACTTAGCTCGTGAGATATATCGTAGGGTGGCCGCTGCCCCTCTGGCGTCGGTCGCGGGACCCATCACACCAAATGAGGAGACGTGGGCGCACACGACGATCACGACATGGGTCACACCGTTGCCGGCTGGACCGGAACCGCCCTGGTCGTCGCCGGTGCCGCCGTCGCGGGCGTGGCGTTCGCGGCAGGCTCCACCGCAGGACTCGGCTGCGGCCTGGCCCTCACCGCCCTCGGGGCCCTCGCCGCCTGGCTCCTCCACCTCGCGGCCTGGGGCAAGCCCACCGGCCCCCGCCGCTCCGCCGACCGCCCCTGGCGAACCCGCGACGCCGCAGCCCGCCACGGTCACCCCGACTGCCTCGGCTGCCGCCTCGCCGGCCGCGCCCCCGCAGTCCGCGCGCCCGTCGCAGCCCGCGTCCGCGAGCGTGCCGACGCCTGACGGCGATCGACGTTGCTCAACACCGGAGCGCACGGGGGTCCCGACCCGGGATCGAGGCCGGCTATCCGAGATCTGACCCCGGCTCGGCGGCGGCCTCCAGGGGTGTTCGGGTCTTCGTGTGAAGGACGTCGCGGGCCTGGTCCGCAGCCCGGGTGATGCTCTCGGAGACGAAGTCGAGGAAGCGGGCGATGTTCTCCAGGCGGACGGCGGCCGGGGTGTCGGGTCGGAGGACGCCGACGCCCTGGCGGGCGGTCTCGGCGATCTGGATGGTGCCACGGGCGCTGGCGATCATGGACTGGTACCAGACGTCCTCGTCGGCGACGTAGCGCTCGCGGCGGCCTTCGTCGCGTTCCCGGCGGACCAGGCCCTGGCTCTCGAGGAACGTGATCGCTTTGGAGATGGACGCCGGGCTGACCTGGAGGCGCTGCACGAGTTCGGCCGCGGTGAGGCTGCCCGCGTCGGTGGTGTAGAGGCAGGCCATCAACCGCGCCCCCATCTTGGGGGTGCCCGCTTGGATGAGGACGGCGGTGAACGCGTCCTCGTACGCCCGCACGGCGTCGGCGTCGCGTCCGTGCGGCTGCTCGGGCGCCTGCGGCTCCCGCGGCGCGGGCTGGCTGTGCCGGTGGGCGCGGCGTTCGGTGGCGCGGTGGGCCAGGTCGGCGCGGTAGTCGGTCGGGCCGCCGTTGCGCATCACCTCCCGCGTGATCGTCGAGGTGGGGCGGTCCAGGCGTCTGGCGATCTCCGCGTAGGCGAGGTCGTCGGCCAGCCCCGACGCGATCTGCTGGCGTTCCTGCTGAGTGAGTCTGCCTCCCGGCACCGCGATCTCCCTTCGTCCTCCGTGATGCCCTCACTATAGCGTTCAGTTTCCATCCATTGCAACGAATAGGGCGACTGTCGTTGCATTAGGCTTCAGAATCACTGCAACGATTCCATGCCATCCACCTGTAGCGATGGCAATTTTGAGCATCTGGGCAGTTGTCGGACAGTGGAATGCAACGTAGCGTTTCCACTGTTCGCAACAACAGTTCAGAGGAGAGAACGATGCAGAAGTTCGCCACCCCCGCCCCGATCGCCGCCGTCCTGGACATCCCTGCGGGGCGCGTGCAGCTGATCGCCGCCGACCGGGCCGACACCGCGGTCGAGGTCCTGCCCGCGGATGCCTCGAAGAGCCGCGATGTGAAGGCGGCGGAGCAGGCCACGGTCGACTACCGCGACGGAGTCCTGCGGATCGAGGTCCCGACCAAGAACCAGTACCTCGGTGCCTCGGGAGCCATCGAGGTGACCATCCAGCTGCCCGCCGGCTCCCGGGTCGAGGCGAAGACGGCCTGCGCCGAACTGCGGGCCGTCGGCCGCCTGGGCGACGTCGTCTTCGAAGGCGCGTACCGCCAGACCAAGATCGACGAAGCCGCGAGCCTGCGCCTCACCGCGGTCGACGGCGACGTCGAGGTCGGCCGCCTGGGAGGCCCCGCGCAGATCAGCACCGCCAGGGGTGACATCCGGATCGCCGAGGCCGTGCGCGGGCAGCTCGTGCTGACCACCCAGATGGGCGACATCTCGGTCGGCGCCGCCGCCGGAGCCTCCGCCTCCCTGGACGCCGGAACCACCCACGGCCGCATCAGCAACAGCCTCAAGAACGACGGCACGACCGAGCTCGACATCCACGCGACCACCGCCCACGGCGACATCACCGCCCGCAGCCTCTGATCCGCAGCGTCTGCCCCCGCAGCCTCCGACCCACAGCCTCCGACCCACAGCCTCCGACCCACAGCCTCCGACCTGCACCCGCTGATCAGCAGCACCTGAGGAGCACTCTCACCATGACCAACCTGGCCATCGCGGCGAACGGGCTGCGCAAGTCCTACGACGACAAGGTCGTGCTCGACGGCGTCGACCTGGCCGTGCCCGAAGGGACGATCTTCTCCCTGCTCGGCCCGAACGGCGCCGGCAAGACCACCGC
Organism: Kitasatospora mediocidica KCTC 9733; assembly: GCF_000744225.1. Lineage (GTDB taxonomy): Bacteria > Actinomycetota > Actinomycetes > Streptomycetales > Streptomycetaceae > Kitasatospora > Kitasatospora mediocidica. The sequence continues at coordinate 1,875,052 of NZ_JQLN01000005.1, forward strand.
CGTGAAGATCCTCTCCACCCTCGTCTCCGCCGACCCGGGCACCGGCGACATCCACATCGGCGGCCACGACCTGGCCGCCGATCCCCAGGCGGTGCGCGCCGCGATCGGCGTCACGGGGCAGTTCTCCGCCGTCGACGGGCTGATCACCGGCGAGGAGAACATGCTCCTCATGGCGGACCTGCACCACCTCTCCCGCAGCGAAGGGCGGCGCACCGCAGCCGAGTTGCTGGAGCGCTTCGACCTGGTCGAGGCGGCGGGGAAGCCCGCCTCCAGCTACTCCGGCGGCATGAAGCGCCGCCTGGACATCGCCATGACGCTGGTGGGAAACCCGCGGATCATCTTCCTCGACGAGCCGACCACCGGCCTCGACCCGCGCTCCCGGCACACCATGTGGCAGATCATCCGCGAGCTGGTCCGCGAGGGCGTCACCGTCTTCCTCACCACCCAGTACCTGGAGGAGGCCGACCAACTCGCCGACCGTATCGCCGTCCTCAACGACGGCAGGATCGCCGCCGAGGGCACCGCCGACCAGCTGAAGCGGCTGGTCCCCGGCGGGCACGTGCGACTGCGCTTCGCCGACCCGGCCGCCTACCGGAACGCCGCCCTCGCCCTACGCGGGGCCACCCGGGACGACAAGGCCCTGGCCCTGCAGATCCCCAGCGACGGCAGCCAGCGCGACCTGCGCGCCATCCTCGACCGCCTGGACACCGCCGCCGTCGAAGCGGACGAGCTGACCGTGCACACCCCCGACCTCGACGACGTGTTCTTCGCCCTCACCGGCGGCGCAGACATCCCCAACCAGCCCAAGGAGAACGCCCGATGAGCTCCCTGTCCCTCGCCGTACGCGACTCTTCGACGATGCTGCGCCGCAACCTCCTGCACGCCCGCCGCTACCCGTCACTGACCCTGAACCTGCTGCTCACCCCGATCATGCTGCTGCTGCTCTTCGTCTACGTCTTCGGCGGCACGATGAGCGCGGGCATCGGCGGCGGCACTCCGGACCGATCCGCCTACATCGCCTACGTCGTCCCGGGTCTGCTGCTGATGACCATCGGCAGCACCGTGATCGGAACCGCGGTGTCCGTCTGCAACGACATGACCGAGGGCATCATGGCGCGCTTCCGCACCATGGCGATCCACCGTCCCTCGGTGCTCGTCGGGCACGTCGTCGGCAGCGTGCTGCAGTCGGTCGCCAGCGTGCTCCTCGTCGGCGCCGTCGCCCTGGCCATCGGCTTCCGCTCCAAGGACGCGACCGCCCTGAAGTGGCTGGCGGCGTTCGGGCTGCTCGTCCTCTTCGCCCTGGCGCTCACCTGGATCGCGGTCGGGATGGGCCTGATCAGCCCGAACGCCGAGGCCGCCGGCAACAACGCGATGCCGCTGATCCTGCTGCCACTGCTCTCCAGCGCCTTCACCCCGATCCACTCCATGCCCGGCTGGTTCCAACCCATCGCCCAGTACCAGCCGTTCACGCCCACCATCGAAACCCTGCGCGGCCTGCTCCTCGGCACCGCGATCGGCCACAACGGGTGGCTCGCCGTCGCCTGGTGCGTGGGCCTCGCGCTGCTCGGCTACTTCTGGTCGACCTCGACGTTCAACCGCGACCCGAAGTAACCGTGATGCCGGCGCGGGTCACCTCCCGCAGCTCACCCGCCCTGGGGCGGCGTGCTCCGACACCGCGTCGGCGCCCGCCGCCCCGTCGGCGTTCCCGGCCCGACGCCTGACTCGCGCCGCCGACGGAGTCAGGCGGCCGCAGTCGCCTCCGCACCTTCTGGACGGCTTCGGGTCTCCTGCCGCACCACACGCCGGCGCCGGGACGGGATGCCCGCGGTCGGGTTGGCCACGCCCCAGGCCGCGCCCCGGCAGATCAGTTCCTTGTAGAGGGCGGCCACCCGGCCCGTGAGGGCGCGGCTGACCGTGCGGTCGTCGGCGGTGACGAACTGGACCAGGCCCTCCTTGCGGCCGAGCGAGATGCACTGCTGGAAGTAGCGGATGGTGACCCGGGGGACCTTGGTGCCGGTGAGACGGGCGGCGAGCGCGTCGGCGGCCTGCCAGGCCATCGGAACACCCGAGGCACAGGACATCCGCAGGGGCTTTCCGGCCGGGCCGATCGCCATCGCCGCGTCGCCGACGGCGTACACGTCCGGGTGGGAGACCGAGCGCATCGTGGAGTCGACCACGATCTGGCCGCGGTCGGTGACTTCCAGGGTGCTGGCACGGGCGATCGGGTGGACGGCGAAGCCGGTGGTCCAGACGGTGACCTCGGCGGGGATCGTCGTGCCGTCGGCCGTCGTCACGCAGTCCGCCCGCACGGCGGTGACCGCCGTGTCTTCGTGGACCGTGATGCCGAGCTCGTCCACCACCTTCCGCAGGTGGGCGCGGCCCCGCTCCGAGAGCCAGTCGCCGAGAGCGCCGCTAGTCACCAGGGCGACATCGAGGTCCGGGCGAGCCTCGGCGATCTCGGTCGCGGCCTCCAGGCCGGTCAGGCCGCCGCCGACCACGACCACGGCCCGGCCGGCGCCCAGGGCGGCCAGGCGCTCGCGCAGGCGCAGGGCCCCGGGGCGGCTGGAGACCTCGTGGGCGTGGTCGGCGGTGCCGGGAACGCCCTCGTCGTTCCAGCCGCTGCCGAGTGCGTAGACCAGCGTGTCGTACGCGAGTTCCTCCCGCGCGGGGCCGTCCACGGCGGCGACCGTCACCGTCTTGCGGTCCACGTCCACGGCGGTGACCCTCGCGAGCTTCAGCTCCACGCCCGCGCCTGTGCCCGCGCCTGTGCCCGCTCCCGCGAACATCTCGCTGAACGGGCGGGGTGCGAGGTCCTGGCCGGCCGCGAGCTGGTGCAGCCGGACACGCTCGACGAAGTCGGGCTCGGGGTTGACGAGGGTGATGGTGACGTCCTCGCTGTGCAGCCTCCTGGCGAGGCGGCCGGCGGCGACGGCTCCGGTGTAGCCGGCGCCGAGGACGACGATGCTGTGCTGCATGTGCCTGCTCCTGTCTGCGTGGGGTCCGCCGTTGTCCTGCGCGGTTCCGCCCCTTGAACCGGGCAGCCCGGCGTTTCCTGACAGGATCGGGGTGTGAGGCACGTCACAGCGTGCGTCGGGTCGGATCAGAGGATGTGGAGCGGGGATTCCCCGTGGTCCGCGGCGGCCCACCGCCCGGTCGCGCGGACCAGCTTGTCGGGGTTGACCTGGCTGCGGACCCCGGCGATGCCCTCCGCCGTGACCTCCAGGCACGTGACCCCGATGACCCGGCCGTCCACGACCGCCACGAGGGCGGCCTCGCCGTTGGCGGTCGTGGCGTGGATCTCGGGCGCGCCGCCGACATAGGCCCGCTTGGCCTCGCTGGGCCTGAACAGGCCGCGCAGGAACTTGGCGACCGCGAGCGCCCCCTCGCACGCCTTCGCACGGGCCGGGACCTTCCCGCCGCCGTCGCCCACCGAGACGGCGTCCTCGGTGAGCAGGCGTACGAGCGGTTCGGTACGGCCGCTGGTCGCCGCGGCCAGGAACTCCTCGACGATCCTGCGAGCGGCGGCCGCGTCGATCTCGGTGCGCGCCCTGCCGTCCGCGACGTGCTTCTTGGCCCGGTGGTAGATCTGCTGACTGGCGGCCTCGGTGATGTCCAGGATCTCGGCGATCTCCCGGTGCGGGCAGTCAAAGGCCTCGCGCAGCACGTACACCGCCCGCTCGTTGGGCGACAGGCGCTCCAGCAGGACGAGGACGGCGTACGACACCGACTCGCGCTGCTCCACGGTGTCGGCCGGACCGAGCATCGGATCCCCGGCGAGCAGCGGCTCGGGGAGCCACTGCCCCACATACGTCTCACGCCGGGCGCGTGCCGAAGTGAGCTGATTGAGGCAGAAGTTGGTGAGGACCTTCGTCAGCCAGGCCTCAGGCACCTCGATCCGCTCGACGTCCGTCGCCTGCCACCGCAGGAACGTCTCCTGAACGGCGTCCTCCGCCTCACCCGCCGAGCCGAGCAGCCGGTACGCAACAGCCTCCAGCCGCGGCCTGGCAGCCTCGAACCGGTCCACGTCGCTCATGCTCAGGGCCATGCCCGCGGATCCTACCCGCCCTGCCAACACAACGTCAGCCGCGAGCAGGTCGTGATCGTGGCGCTCGTCGCTCGTTCCCCCAACCGGCTGATCACCCCGGCGGGTCGAGGGTCGAGCGCCGGGACTCCTGGGATCATCCGCCCATGACGACTGGAACGGGTGCCCCCGTGAAGACGGCAACGGCGCGGCTTGTCATCCTTACGCTGGCGGCCGGGCAGTTCCTGATGGCACTCGACAGCTCGGTGATGAACGTCTCGATCGCGACGGTGGCCCAGGACCTGGACACGACGGTGACCGGGATCCAGGGGGCCATCACGGCCTACACGCTCGTGATGGCGATGTTCATGATCCTCGGCGGGAAGGTCGGCGCGCTCGTCGGCCGCAAGCGTGCGTTCATGATCGGCTGTGTCGTCTATGCATCCGGGTCCCTGACCACGGCGCTCGCACCGAACCTGACGGTCCTCCTGATCGGCTGGGCATTCCTCGAGGGGATCGGAGCAGCGCTGATCATGCCCGCAATCGTGGCGCTCGTCGCCGGCAACTTCCCCCCGGAGCGGCGGCCGGCCGCCTATGGGCTCGTCGCGGCGGCAGGGGCGATCGCCATCGCGCTGGGGCCGATCATCGGTGGTGTCGCGACGACGTACTTCTCCTGGCGGTGGGTCTTCGCCGGCGAGGTCGTGATCGTAGTCGGCATTCTGGCCCTCGCCCGCCGCGTCAGCGACACGCCACCCGGCAGACGACCGCGCATCGATCTCGTTGGCGCCTGCCTCAGTGCCGCTGGGCTCGGGGTCTTCGTTTACGGTGTGCTCCGCTCGGACGACTGGGGCTGGTTCACGCCGAAGCCGGATGCGCCCTCCTGGCTCGGGATCTCCATGGTCGTGTGGCTCATGCTGGGAGGAATGCTCCTGGTGTGGGTCTTCTTCCGCTGGGAGAGCCACCTTGTGGAGCAGCACAAGGAACCGCTCGTGGACCCGGGGCTCATGCGGAACCGGCAGCTCACCGGCGGACTGACGATGTTCTTCTTCCAGTTCCTCGTGCAGATGGGTGTGTTCTTCGTCGTCCCGCTGTACCTGTCCGTAGCACTTGGCCTGTCCGCGCTCGCGACGGGCGTACGCATCCTCCCGCTGTCCGTCACGCTGCTCGCGGCGGCGGTCGCGGTCCCGCGCCTGCTCCCGAACGTGTCGCCGCGGCTGATCGTGCGGCTCGGGATCCTCTCGATGCTCGCGGGTACCGTCGTCCTGCTTGCTGCTCTCGACACCGATGCCGGCGGGGGAATCGTCACGATTCCACTCCTGTTGATCGGCCTCGGCATCGGCCTGCTCGCATCCCAGCTCGGGGCGGTCACCGTGTCCGCGGTACCGGATGAGCAGAGCGCCGAAGTGGGCGGGATCCAGAACACCGTCACCAATCTCGGCGCCTCGATCGGAACAGCACTCGCCGGGTCGATCCTGATCACGATGATGACGAGCTCGTTCATCACCAACATCGAGCAGAGCCCGGCGATCCCACCCCAGGTCAAGAGTCAGGCGAGCGTCGAACTCCAGGGCGGCGTGCCCTTCCTGTCGGACACGCAGCTCCAGGACGCCCTCGCGCAAGCGGGCGCGAGCGCGGAGACGACCCACGCGGCGCTCGACGCGAACAGCGACGCGAGGATCGACGGCCTGCGTGCCGCGCTGGCCCTCCTCGCCCTCGCCTCGGTCGTCGCACTGTTCTTCGTCCAACGGATCCCGACGGCCCAGCCTCGCGCCACGGCCAAGTAGCGGAGCCAACGGACGCTCCTGCGCCATCTACGTCGACGAAGCGCGATCGAGAACGGGTCAGGAGATCCTGCGGGACGTGATTTCTCCCAGCGGTTCTCCCAGGGCCCGGAAAAGCAGTCAGGGCCGGTGCTCCTTGCGGAGCACCGGCCCTGAGCTGGTCTTACTGGGTCGGGGTAGCGGGATGTGAACCCACGGCCTCTTCGTCCCGAATTACGGGCGGCGTGGTCGCCGAGGTCGTCCGGGCAGGTCAGAGACGGTGTCGGGGACGCTGGTGGTCACTGCTGGACGGGGCGGTTGCTGTACTTCTCTGCTGTACCTGCCCGGGGTAGTGGCCTTGTCGCGGACTTGACGGCCTTGTGGTGCGAGCGGTCGGCGCCGTGTTCTGCGCACGCCTCTTGCTGGAGGATGACGGCGATCTGGTCGACGTCGTCGTTGGTGTCGAAGAATCCCTGGATGGTCGGTGCCGCCGCGCCGTTGACGCCGATGAAGAAGGTGTAGAGGTGGCCGTCGTCCGCCTGCAGGTAGCCCGCGTACGTCTGCGCGTTGATGGCGATCTGCTGGTTGAGCAGGTCGCCGCCGATGATGGTGCCGGGCTTGGCGAAGACCTTGCCCTTGGCTGGGCAGTCGGTGGTGCAGTAGAGAGCACCCGTGCCGGATACACCGAGGATCGGCAGTGAGGTGCGGAACGCGTCCGCGTCGGGGGTGCGCAGCCAGTACGCGAGCAACTGGTTGAGCCCGGTGGGGGTGACGCGGTCGACGGGAACGTCACCGCGTCCGTCCGCCATCTGGAACTGGGTCGGGTCGACGTTTGCCGTCTGGGTGAGGAAGTCGTGGATGACCGGGAAGGCGTCGAAGCAGTTGTTGCTGCCGTGGTTCACGGCGATGTTGCACAGGGCCAGGTTGGCGCCGAGGTTGTGGCTGACATTCAGGATCAGCTTGGCGTAGTCGCGGTACTGCGGTGAGACGAAGGCGGCCACCTGAGGATCGCCGGTGTACGAGGCGGGCAGTGTGCTGTCCGGGTTGGGCCCGGTCGGTGGGGCGGTGACGGTGACCCCGGCGCGGCCCAGGGCCTCGATCAGGGCGGTGCGCCCGAAGGCGTTGGGGTCCTGGATCTGGGAGTTCTTCAGGGCGGGCTGGGCGTCGGCGGCGATTGTGCCGGAGAGCGTGATCGCGGTGCCGTCGGGGGACGTGGAGACCTGGATGTCGGTGGTGCCACCGGCCTCCACCGTCTGGACGTTGGAGGTGACCCGGTACGGCGCGACCTGCGGGCGCCAGCTCAGCTGGGCAGGCTGCCCGGGGGAGGTCGGCGTGCTCAACAGGTCGATGACGTTGTCGTTGATCATGAGGGGCGTCGGCTGGGGGGTGATCGGCGGGGGCGTGAACAGCCGTGCGTCGATCACGACATCGCCGTCGACCGTGGTGATGCCCGAGTCGCGGACCTGCTGGGCGATCTGGTCCAGGCCGGCGAGGGGGTCCTCGGGCGTGAGGGTGGCGCCCGGGACGTCGTCGGCGTAGGTGTGGTCGATGGGAGTGAAGTCGACCGACCCGTCCGGCTTGGTCCGGCCGCCCATGGTGAGGTCGCCCTGAGCGACGAGCGCCAGGTTCCCGGTGAGGGTCGATCCGTTGAGGTGGCCGACCGCGTTCACCGGCGTGGTGAAGCGGTGGTCCGGGCCGAGGTCGTGCCAGGCACCGGAGATGGTGATCAGCTTGACGGTCGAACCCGGCATGAAGAACTGGTCGGGGTACATCGAGTGGACGACCCGCCCGTTCTCGGCGTCGATCTCCAGCAGACCCCACTGCGCGTGCTTGTACGCGGGCTTGTTCATGATCGCCGCGATGTCAGGCCCGAGGTCGCTGTGCGAGTTATCCGCAGGTGCGGCGGCAGCTGTACCTGCCGCGACCGCGAGCGTGACACCGACGGTGGCCCAGGCCCGAAGCCGACCACGGATCCTTGATCTCATTCGTCAACCGTTCTGGAGGTGGAAGCCCCGTTCTGCAGGGCGCTCACGGCGCATGGTAGGTACGCGGTCTCCGGGGGCGGGGCTGCTGCGCGGTGTGCTGACGGCGTGGGGTGTGAAACTCATTCGGTTGGTCGAAGCCGGGCACCCGTATGAGTCGGGGTCGAACAGTGGGCGGGCCTGCCCGCGCGTGGCCGGCTGAGTCATCAAGGGGGCCCGTGATCCAGACCGGCGCGGTGGTCATGGACGACCTGTTCAAGTTCGGCTCTGAGGGACAGTCACTCAGTTGGTCACGCAGAACGAGTCAGGGCCCTGCCGGATTTCTCCGGTAGGGCCCTGAAGTCGAACTACTGGGTCGGGGTGGCGGGATTTGAACCCACGGCCTCTTCGTCCCGAATCACGGGCGGGGCGGTCACTGAGGTCGTCTGCACAGGTCAGAGGCGATGCCAGATGCGCTGAGGGCCACCTGCTGGACGCCCCGGTTGCTGTACTTCGCTGCTGTACCAACGAACGGCTGACGGACTGGAGGCTCGGGTCCCGCCACGTCGCGAGTGCGGAGAGTAACGAGAGAGGTAGCTTGTGGTCACCCGCTGTTGTGATCGTCGGACCGCTCCGCGCCGCTTGCGGCCACGGGCGAGCCGCAAGGGCCGAAAGGGTTTGCCCATGCACGTCGTCTCCAGTCGCACTCGTCTCAGCAGGGCCGTCCTGGCAACGTGCGGAGTGTCGGTGCTGCTCACCTCGCACGCGATGCTCGGTTCGAGTGCCGCTGCCGCCGGATCGCGTTCATCCGACCAGGCCGCTCACGGTAGGGGCGCGGTCATCACCGTGACGACCGCCAAGGTCGGTGCGCCCGGCAACCCGGCGGTAGGTGTCGTTCCGTTCACGGATGCCGTCTACCGCACGTGCACCGACGCCCCGCCGACGTCGAGTGACTGCCTGATGGTCGGCGCCGTCCGAGACCCCTACGAGATCGGGCAGTTGGAGGTGACGGTCGGCGAGTGGGTGGCCTTCCTGAACACGGTTGACCCTGCGGGCCGCGACCCCCACGGCCTCTACGACAGGACCGAGAGCTCGTCGGCCTGGCCGAAGTACGGCTCGGTCAACTTCTCCGCCGCCGGCGGCGACGGCTGCCACTACTCCGTGGCGTATCCGGAGTGGGCGGACAAGCCGTACGGCTTCGCGAACTTCCTGAAGGCCGCGCGCTTCGTCAACGCGCTCTACAACGGCCGACTGATCTCCAAGCAGGACAGCAGCAGCCAGGGCTTCCACTACGTCACCTACCAGGTCGAACTGTCGCCGGAGACCGAGCGCGGGATGTACGACCTCGCCCGGCCGGACGCGACCCGAGCCCATGACTCCGGCTTCGTCGTACCGAGCCAGGACGAGTGGATCAAGGCGGCCTACTACGACCCGAACGGCGGCGGCACCTACTCCTACTGGAAGTACCCGACCAATCCCGGAGTCTTCGGCGACGGCGAGGCGACCGCTCCCGCCCCCACGGTCCTCAACCCCACCACCGGCGATGTCGTCAACGCGGCGACCCAGCCCCTCGCCTCGTACCACGCCACCGGCCAGCCGGCGCCGAACTGGTGCCCCGGCGAGGTGCAGCCCGACGTCTGTGCCACCGTCAACCCGTTCGGACTCGATCCCGCCAGCTACGCGAGCGCCTACCAGGGCAGCCTCAGTACGGTCGGCCAGGCGAGGAGCACCTCACCGTGGGGCACCCTCGACCAGGGCGGCAACGCGGTCGAGTCGACCGACACGATCACGCCGCCCCCGACCGGAGGCGACTCCGCACGGGTCTGGCGCCGCGCGCACGGCGGGGTGTCCAACGCCGGCGCGTATCAGATGTGGCCCTCCGCGGTCGGACTCCAGCCCCAGGACAACGTGTTCTTCAACCTCACCTATCCGTGGTTCGGCATCCGGCTCGGAGTGATCGGCGACCTGGAGCCCAGGGGCGGCGGCAGCTGAACCACGGTCCACGTCGCCGTCGCTCGCGGGTCCTGATGGCCGAAGCCCTGTCACCGGACATTCTCGCGGGCCCGACGGTGTCGCCGATGAATGTCGGTGCGGTCCTGTTCGAGGTGTGCCCGGGGCGGGGGTCCCCGGGCACCCGGGGACTACGGCGTCACGATGTCGAACTCCACGTCGTGCAGTGGGCTGACCTGGTCATCGGCACTTTCGAGGTGCACCCAGCCGCCGTCCAGTTCGCCGTGCGGAGGAGCGGTCGGCGAAATCTGCACCGGGAGAAGCACGGTGGCCGTGCGCAGCGCGCGCAGGCCCGGCGGAAACGTGCAGGTGACGACGGTGCCGGTCCCGTCGGTGGTGCAGGTCGAGGGGAAAGAGGCGCCCGTGGTGGTGGCGCCGTTCGGCAGGGTGACCCGCACGCTGTGGGCCGAGGCGCTGGTGTCCGGTCCATCGTTGACCACCAGGACGTTGACGGTCGTCGACCCACCCGGAGGAGCAGGCGGGACGGTGATGCTGACCACGGCGTAGTGCGAGTCGGAGGGGCCTGCGGCCATGGCTGGGGTTGCTGCCAGCAGGCATGCTGCCGCGACCGTCCACAGCGCCAACTGCCGTCGCGATCCTGGTCCGTGAGTCATAGCAAGCACCTGCCTTGTCTGAGAGCCAACGTGCTGCGGTGCGTGGGACGCCCGGGGCGTCCGGGGACGCCCGCCGGTCAGGGTGCCGGGGCGACCGGTTGGAGCGGCCGATGGGGTATCGCGCCACGTTAACTGACTGGACGTCGGAGGGGTGGACGACTCGTCTGCTGCCGGCGAGGCGGTGCTGCCGGAGGGGGTGGTGCGTGCGCTCACCGGTACACCCGGACGTAGTCGGCGGCCGAGGTGATCGGCGTGGAGTTCTGCGGCCCGGGGTGATAGGTCCCCGCCTCCACCGAGAGGTTCAGGATGAGGTAGGCCGACCAGGACGCGCCCACTCCGGTCCCGTCGGAGAAGACCTTCACGCCGTTCACGTACCAGTCCACCGAGGTGGCGCCGTAGTGTGTCCCGATGACGACCCAGTCGCCCGGAGCCACCCCGGCGGCATTGGTGTAGTAGTCCTGGGACGCCTGGACGTGGTTGGTCAGCTCCAGCAGGTTCGGGTTGTCGGGGTGGTACTCGTACTTGTCGATCTCGTTGTCGCCGTTGCGCCAACTCCACAGAGCGGGCCAGGCGCCGATGCCGGAAGGCATCTGGACCCGGGTCTCGATGTAGTCGTCCGTCCGGACCTGGAAGCCCTCCGAGGAACCCTCGGTGGTGAGCAGCCCGGTGGTCCAAGCCTGCTTGCCGTTCTCCAGGACGTGGGAGCTGGGCTGGGCGGTGAAGGTGGCGACACCGTTGGCGACGGTCACAGCGGACTGGGCCAGCCAGTCGAGCTTGTCGTCGTTGGGGTTGTGAGTGCCGTACTGGTAGGCGCTGGTCGTGGTGCCGACCCAGCGGGTTCCGTAGGCGATGGGCTGGTTGAACTCCTCGTCCCAGGTGAGGGTCTTCCCCTGGGTCGGATCCGCCGGAGGCCCGGACGGCGGGGCCACCGTCAGAGTCTGCTGGGGCAGGTCGTGGTAGCCCGTACTGTCCTTGTAGTAGCCGAATTCCGAGTACGTGCCGGCAAGGAAGGTCCGCGCGCCCGAGGTGTAGGTGAATCCTGACGGGCAGATGGTCACGTTGTGGCGCGTCACTGCGGCTTGGAGCCTCCGCGCCGGGGATCTAAACCCCTCGTCAACGGACGGCGCGTCAAGATCGATCTGGCGGGCGTATCAGGTTCGTCAAGGTGGTCTGGATCGGTCGAGAAGTGGATCTAGCATCCGGATCTCGCACATTCCAGTGAGGAATCAGGGGTTCACCATGCGCGCTTTCTCGCGCCTGAAACAAACGTTGCGCCAACGCGCCGTCACGGCGGTTCTGTTGATGGCCCTGGCGATGGCAGGGGTGGGCGGCCTGGCCGCACCGCAGCGTGCTGCCGCAGCTGGCGCCAACGGCTGCGCGGGGCAGGACACCCCAGGGGGTGGCAACTGCATCAGCGCCCTGATCAATTCCATCTTCGGTGAGATCAACGTCTTCGTCTCGGCGGCTCGGGGCGCCAAGAGCGACAATGCGAAGTTCACCCAGGACGCCGTCACCCAGTTCCAGGCCACGGCGCCCGGTTACAACATCCTGGTGTTCAAGTACGACGGCACCGACGCCTACGACACCAAATGGTTCGTCAACCCCTATGCGGCGAACATGCACGGCGTGCTGATCGACACGACCTTCAAGCTGCAGCACCACGACTCGGAGGGCGGCCCGTTCGGCTACGACGACTTCCGGCTCTGGGTCTTCAAGGGCGAGTCGACGTTCACCAACAAGGGGGACGGTGGCTACTCGAACTGGGCTTTCGTGGGGAGCGACGGCGAGACGGACACGGTGCGCCACCCCCCGTGCGGGAAGATCGCCTGCAGTCACACCGACCGCACCCTCCACTTTCCCGCCCGGTCCACCCCGCAGCAGACCAACAGCCTGAGCCCGGACGCCAGTTCCGGCCACCACGCCTGCCTGGACGTCGACCAGAACGGCACCGCCAACGGCACCCCGATCCAGCTGTGGGACTGCCACGGCGGCAGCAACCAGTCCTGGACGTACAACGGCTTCCAGCTCCGTGCCAACGGCAAGTGCCTCGACCTGCCCGATGACAACACGGCGCAGGGGACCAAGCTCCAGCTCTGGGACTGCGTGGAGGCCGCCAGTCAGCGCTGGTACCTGACGCCCGACGGCACCTTCCGGCACATGGAGGACCCCACGGACCGCAGCAAGGATGTCTGCATCGACGTCCCCAACGGCGTGGTCAGCAACGGTACCCGGCTCCAGGTCTGGGGCTGCGGATCGGCGGCCAACGGCAGCCTCGGCCACCAGAGCTGGCACTGGGGCGGCGTGATCGTGGACGGCGGCGGCGGGGGAACGGGTGACGGCGGGAAGGTGATCGACGGCACGCCGTACCTGCGCCTGTCGGACGGCCTGGGCGCCGTCGTCACCGGCTCCAACGCCGGAGCGCCGGTCGTCGCCGGGATCCGGGGCGGCAGCGACTCGAAGTGGCAGTTCACCTCCCTGGGCGGCGGCCGCTACAAGATCACAAACGTCTCCTCCGGCCTGGCTCTCACCGAGAACACCGGCAGCTATCTCGCCGAGACCCAGCCCTGGAACGGTGCCGACGAGCAGAAATGGGAGCTCGCCAGCACTGGGAACGGCACCTACCAGATCCGGATCAGCTCCGACGACTGCCTGACCTACGACGAGGACTTCAAGACCCTGGGCGTGTGGACCTGCAAGAGCGGCTGGACCCAGCAGTGGGCACTCAGCTGACTGCCCGGTGACCCGAACGGGCCCGCCGCGCTGCGGCGGGCCCACCAGCGGGTCCCCCTGCTACCAACACTGGCTTGGACTGACCACGCCCTCGCCTCGTGACCTTCGGGAGCGGGCGGTACTGGCGACTGTCACGGCTGGCGAACCGGTTCGTGTTACTCAAGCGAGATCCTGAGCCTCAGTCACTCAGGTGGTCACGCAGAACGAGTCAGGGCCCTATCGGATCTCTCCGATAGGGCCCTGACTCGTACTACTGGGTCGGGGTGGCGGGATTTGAACCCACGGCCTCTTCGTCCCGAACGAAGCGCGCTACCAAGCTGCGCCACACCCCGGTCCTGCGGTTTGTCGCTCTGTTTCCTTCGCAACGAGTAGAACTCTACCCGACGCAGGTCAGGAGACGAAATCCGGTTTCTGGGCGGGTGTGGGGAGGGGTCAGGGGCGGGGGGTGAGGGTGAGGAGGGTGGCTTCGGGGGGGCAGGCGAAGCGGACGGGGGTGTAGCGGTTGGTGCCGCAGCCGGCGGAGACGTGGAGGTAGGACTCGCGGCCGCCGGCGCGGTGGGTGGAGAGGCCCTTGACGCGCTTGGTGTCCAGGTCGCAGTTGGTCACCAGGGCGCCGTAGAAGGGGATGCAGAGCTGGCCGCCGTGGGTGTGACCGGCCAGGATCAGGGGGTAGCCGTCGGCGGTGAACGCGTCCAGGCTGCGGAGGTAGGGGGCGTGCACCACGCCGATGGAGAGGTCGGCGTCGGCTGACGGTCCGCCGGATACGTCGGCGTAGCGGTCACGGCGGATGTGCGGGTCGTCCAGGCCGGTGAACTCGACGTCCAGGCCGGCCAGCGGGAGCCGGCCGCGGCTGTTGGTGAGGTCGAGCCAGCCGGCGCCGTCGAAGCCGTCGCGGAGCTTCTCCCACGGGTTGTGGACGGCGCCGGTGATGCCGCGTCGGCCGGTGCCGTCGGCGTTGTTGAGTCCGTGGTTTCCGCTGCTCAGGGCCTTGAGGTAGCGGGTCGGGCTCTTCGGGGTCGGACCGTAGTAGTCGTTGGAGCCGAAGACGTAGACGCCGGGGAACTCCATCAGCGGGCCGAGGGCGGCCAGGGTGGCGGGCACGGCGAGCGGGTCGGAGAGGTTGTCGCCGGTGTTCACCACCAGGTCGGGGCGGAGGCCGGCCAGGCTCTGCAGCCAGCGCTGCTTCTTCCGCTGCCCGACGACCATGTGGATGTCCGAGACCTGGAGTACCCGGACCGGCTTGGCCCCCTTCGGCAGGACGGCGGCCTGCACCCGGCGCAGCCGGAAGGCACGGACCTCGTACCCGACGGAGTAGGTGAGGCAGGCGGCGCCGGTCGCGGCGATTCCGAGCGGAACGGAGTACAGCTTTCGCATCGTCCCATCGTCGCAGACCATGACACGGCGAGTGCACGCCCCCTGACGCGCCGGGAGCGTGCGCCCTGAGGGCGGTCGGTCGGTGATCGGCCGGCGATCGGCTGGTGATCGCCCGGAGCTCAGGCGGTGGCGGGGTTAATCGGGGGCGGGGGCAGGGCGTAGGTGTAAGACTCGGCTGCATGACAACGCTCAAGGAGCGGCTGCGGGATGACCTGACGGCCGCGATCAAGGCTCGGGACGAGCTGCGCTCGTCCACCATTCGGCTGACCCTGGCCGCCGTCACCGGAGCGGAGACGGCCGGCAAGGTGAAGCGTGAGCTCACGGACGGCGAGGTGCTGCAGGTCGTCCGGGGGGAGGCGAAGAAGCGCCTGGACGCTGCCACCGCCTTCGAGGGCGCCGGCCGAACCGAGTCCGCGGCGCGTGAGCGGGCCGAGGGTGTGGTGCTGGCGGAGTACCTGCCGAAGCAGCTCGACGACGACGAGCTGGCGGCGATCGTCGCCGACGCGGTCGCCGAGAGCGGGGCGAGCGGGCCGCAGGCGATGGGGGCCGTGATGAAGATCGTCCGGCCGAAGGTGGACGGTGTGGCGGAGGGCGGCCGGGTGGCCGCCGCCGTGAAGGCCGCTCTGCAGAAGTAGGCGAGAAGTAGGCGAGGAGAGGGGGAGGGGGCGGGGCCCCGCCCCCTCCCCCTCAGTGGTGGGCGGTCGGCTTGCCGGGCTTGCCGCCGCCCGTGATCCCGCCGATGCCGCCGCCCGGGATCGGCGGCAGGCTGCCGGCTCCGCCGATCCCGCCGCCGATCCCGCCGGTGCCCGGACCGCGGGTGGTGCCGCCGCCCGGCGGCGGGTTGAGGCCGGCCGCCGGCGCCGGGTTCGGCGGCGGGTTGGTCGCGGGGGAGTTCTGGCCGGCGGGCTGCGCCGGGTTCTGCCCAGGGTTCTGGCCGGGGCTCGGCGATGCTGAGCCGCCGGCCGTCGGCGCCGGCAGCGTGACCAGCTGGAACGTGCTCCGCGGGGTGCCGGCGAGCGCCTCGCTCATCGCCTCCTGCCAGGCGGGGCCGGGGCCGGTGGAGCCGTACACGCCGTTGTTGTCGGCGAAGGACCGCCCGCCGATCTTGATGCTCCCGTCCATCTTGACGCCGCCCTCGGGGCCGCCGAGCCAGACCACGCCGACCAGGTCGGGGGTGTAGCCGTCGAACCAGGCGGCGCGGCGCTCGTCGGTGGTGCCGGTCTTGCCGGCGATCATGCGGCCGTCGTCGAGGCCCAGCGCGCTGCCGGTGCCCTTCTCGGTGACGCCGTTGAGCAGGGTGTTGATGGCGTCGGCGGTGCCCTGCTGCATGACCTGCTCGCAGTCGGCCGCCGGGACGGTGAGCTTGCGGCCGTCGCTTCCGGTGACGGAGCTGATCGCGACCGGGGTGCAGAAGGTGCCGCGCGAGGCGAACGCGGCGTAGGCGCCCGCCATGTCCAGCGGGCTCATCTCCTCGACGCCCAGCGTCATCGCCGGGACCTCCTCCAGCGGCGCGCCGCTGGCCTTGCCCCGGATGCCCAGCTTGTTGGCCATCTGCTTCATCGGGCAGAGGCCGACGTCCTGCTCCAGCTGGACGAAGTAGGTGTTGACCGAGCGGGCCATCGCCTCGGGCATGCCGAACGGGCCGACCTCGGACGGGCTGTCGTTGGCCACCAGGTCGTGGCCGCTGTTGGTCCAGGTGCCCTCGCAGGTGGTCATGCTGGGGTAGGGCATCTGCGCGGGCGCGGGGTACTGCTGGTTCAGCGGGGTGCCGGACTCCAGCGCGGCCGCGGCGAGGATCGGCTTGAACGTCGAGCCCGGCTGGAAGCCGTTGCCGCCGCCCATCGCGGCGTCCGCGTTCAGGTTGACCACGGTCTGGTGCTTGGTGGCGTCCAGGCCGTAGGGGCGGGTCTGGGCCATCGCGAGGATCTCGCCGGTGCCGGGCTTGAGCATGGTCATCGCGGCCGAGACCGTGTCGGTGGTGTAGACCTTCGTGGTGACGGCCTTGTTCGCGGCGGCCTGCTTGTCGGGGTCGATGGTGGTGTAGATCCTCAGCCCGCCGTCGTTCCAGAGCTTGTTGCGGTCGGCGGCGGAGGCGCCGAAGACCGGGTCGCCCTTGATCACGTGCCGGACGTAGTCGCAGAAGAAGCCCATGCCGGCGCTGGCCGTGATGCAGCCGTTCAGCGGCTCGTGGTAGTTCAGGTCGAGCGGGGTGGCGGTGGCGTCCTTGGCCTGCTGCGCGGTGATGTGCCGGTATTCGGCCATCTTGGCGATCACGGTGTCCCGGCGGGTCTTGGCCGCGGCCGGGTGGAGCATCGGGTCGTACGCCGAGGGGTTCTGCACCAGGCCGGCCAGCGTCGCGGCCTCGGCGACGGTGAGGTCCTTGTTGCTCTTGCCGAAGTAGCGGTTGGAGGCGGCCTCGACGCCGTACGCCTGGTGGCCGTAGAAGGTGATGTTCAGGTAGTTGGTGAGGATCTGCTCCTTGGGCAGCTCCTCCTCCAGCTTCATGGCGTACTTCAGCTCCTGGATCTTGCGGCCCAGGCTCTTCTTGGTGGCCTCCAGGAAGGCCGCCTGGTCGTCGCCGGCCTGCTCGACGAAGACGTTCTTCACGTACTGCTGGGTCAGCGTGGAGGCGCCCTGGGTCGCCGATCCCGACTCGGCGTTCTTGCTGATCGCCCGGACGACGCCCCTGGGGTCGATCGCGCCGTGCTCGAAGAAGCGGTTGTCCTCGATGTCGACCTGCGCCTGACGCATGATCGGGGACATCTGATCCCGGGTCAGAATGGTGCGGTCCCGGTCGAACACCTTGGCGATTTGCTGGCCCTTGCTGTCGTAGATGAACGAGGCCTGCGAGAGCGTGGGGGTCTTGAAGTCGTCCGGGATGTTGTCGAAGCTCTCCGCGCCCTTCTTCGCCCCGATGCCGAGCGCGCCCACCGCGGGCAGCGCGAGGCCGGCGAGCAGGAAGCCGGAGAGGACGCTGACCCCGAGGAACTTCGCCCCCTGGCCGGCCAGCTCGACGGGAGGAGTGCCCTTTCGGCCTGCCGGTTCGCCGGGGCGCGGGGCGGATGTGGGGCGCTTCGGTGCCATGGGGGCGACTCTACGTTTCCACGTTGCGGATTCCCGCCCTTGAAGGCACGCGTTCGCCTACGCTTGACGAGGGGGCGTGACAGCTTCGCTCCGTATACTCCCGAGACTCCTGTGAGTGTTGAGAGTTGTCCGAATTGATGGGGTATGAGATAGCTGTCACGGCCGTTCTGTGGCGTCGTCGGGGTCTCCTGGGCCGACGGCTGTGGCACAGCGTGACGAAAGGGGCGATCCAGGCGCCCGCAAGGCCTGCAACCTGCGATCACTCCAACGAGTGATCTGACGGGCACCCATAGTCCAATCGGGTCATTCGAGATTGGGCCCTGGGGGGCTGTTGCGCTTCGCCAATCTTCCGTAACGTCCTCAACTGGCAGCGGTGAATATGCCGTTGCCGCCGTGGGGGAGCCTCGATTCGGGAGAGGACGGCGCCGGCATGGGCTGGGTAGATGACTGGAGTGCGCAGGCTGCCTGTCGCACGAGCGATCCGGACGAGCTGTTCGTCCAGGGGGCGGCGCAGAACCGCGCCAAGGCGGTGTGCAGCGGGTGTCCGGTGCGCACCGAGTGCCTGGCCGACGCGCTCGACAACCGGGTCGAGTTCGGGGTCTGGGGGGGAATGACCGAGCGCGAGCGCAGGGCGCTGCTGCGCCGGCGTCCGACGGTGATGTCGTGGCGGCGGTTGCTGGAGACCGCCCGCACGGAGTACGAGGAGTCCTTGGCGACCGGCGTGATCCTGTCGGACTACGCCCAGGCGGGCTGAGGCCCGGTCAGCACCGGGTCCCAACACGTAGATGCTGGGATACCCGGCAAACGGATGCCCAGCTGGACGACGCAGCTGGACGGCGCGGCTCGCTGCCCCAGCAGGATGCCGCAGACGGATGCCTCAGTGGGGGCTGAGGCTCAGTCGTCGTCGGTGCCGCTCAGGCGCCGGCCGATCTGGCGCAGCCCGTCGAGGTCGTGCACGTCGCCGGCCAGGGCCGGCACCTCGACGATCGGCACATCGGGATAGACCGAGACGAACCGGTCCCGGGTGCGGCGCTCACGGACCATCACTTCCATCCGCTCGGCGTGCAGTCGGAGCAGTCCGGCGGCCAGCACGTCGGCTTCGGCCTGCTCGGACTCGTGATCCGCGCCGTTCTCCTCCAGGCTCTGCGCCGCGGCGTGCGCGCGCTCGGCGGTCAGCTGCGGCGCGCCGGTGCCGTGCACCCGGTTGAGGACGAGTCCGGCCAGCGGCATCTCGTCCGCCGCCAGCCGGTCCACGAAGTACGCGGCCTCGCGCAGCGCGTCGCGTTCGGGCGCGGCGACGACCAGGAAGGCCGTGCCCTCGGCCTTGAGCAGCTGGTACGTCCGGTCGGCCCGCTCGCGGAAGCCGCCGAACATCGAGTCCATCGCGGCCACGAAGGTCTGCAGGTCGGTCAGCAGCTGACTGCCGAAGATCTTGCCGAGGGTGCCGGTCACCATGCCCACCCCGACGTTCAGGAACTTCATCGCGCCCCGGCCGCCGACCTTGGCCGGTGCCATCAGGACCCGGATGATCCGGCCGTCGAGGAACGAGCCGAGCCGGCTGGGCGCGTCCAGGAAGTCCAGCGCCGAGCGGGAGGGCGGGGTGTCGACCACGATCAGGTCCCAGGTGCCGGTGGCCCGCAGCTGGCCGAGCTTCTCCATCGCCATGTACTCCTGCGTCCCCGCGAACCCGGCCGAGAGCGACTGGTAGAACGGGTTCTCCAGGATCGCCTTGGCGCGCTCGGGATCGGCGTGCGCGATCACCACCTCGTCGAAGGTGCGCTTCATGTCGAGCATCATGGCGTGCAGCTCGCCGGGACCGTCCGGGCCGGCCGCGCCCTTGACCGGGCGCGGGGTGTTGTCCAGCTCGGTCAGGCCCATCGACTGGGCCAGCCGGCGGGCCGGGTCGATGGTCAGCACCACCGTGCGCCGTCCGCGTTCGGCCGCGCGCAGGCCGATCGCGGCGGCGGTGGTGGTCTTGCCGACCCCGCCGGAGCCGCAGCAGACGATGATCCTGGTCCGCGGGTCATCGATCAGCCGGTCGACGGAGAGGTCTCGCTCGCTGGTCATGCCGCCCCCTGTGCCTTCAGCTCGCCCGCCAGCCGGTACAGCCCGCCCAGGTCCACCCCGCCGCTGAGCAGTGGCAGTTCGTAGGACGGCAGCCCCAGTTCGGCCAGGTCCGCGCGCTGCTCGTGCTCCAGGGTCACCCGCTCGGCGTGCTCGCGGGCCTGGTCGAGCAGCGGGTCGAGCAGCGGCTCCACGGCGGCCCGGCGGGTCGCCGCCGTCCGGGACCGGCCGCCGAGGCCGGCCTCCACCAGCGCGAGCGCCACCTCCTCGCGGTGGTCGCCGTGCGCGGCGGCCACCGCGGCGGCGTCCAGGACCGGCGGCCGCACCATGTTGACCATGACCCCGCCGACCGGCAGGCCGGCCGCCCGCAGCTCGGTGAAACCGTCCACGGTCTCCTGGACCGGCATCTCCTCCAGCAGCGTGACCAGGTGCACCGCCGTCTCCGGCGACTTCAGCACGCCCATCACGGCCTGGGCCTGGCTGTATATCGGCCCGAACCGGGCCAGCCCGGCCACCTCGGAGTTGACGTTCAGGAACCGGGTGAGCCGCCCGGTCGGCGGCGCGTCCATCACGACCGCGTCGTACGCCCGGCGCCCGTCCGGCCCCTTGCGCCGGGCCGCCTCGCAGGCCTTGCCGGTGAGCAGGACGTCCCGGACGCCCGGGGCGATGGTGGTGGCGAAGTCGACGAAGCCGACCTTCTGCAGCGCTTTCCCGGCCCGGCCGAGCTTGTAGAACATGTCGAGGTACTCGAGCAGCGCCTGTTCGGTGTCGATGGCCAGCGCGAACACCTCGCCCGTGCCGCTACCCGTGCCGCGGGCCCGGCTGGGCGGCCCGAACCGGCCCGTTGCGACGGCGGCGACCTTGCGCTCCTCGTACGGCAGCGCGGAGATGCCGAAGAGTTCGGCGATGCCCTGCCGGCCCTCGACCTCGATCAGCAGCGTGCGCCGCCCCTCGGCGGCCAGCGCCAGCGCCAGCGCGGCGGCGACGGTGGTCTTTCCGGTGCCGCCCTTGCCGCTGACCACGTGCAGGCGGACGCCCTCCCAGTCGGGGCCGCCGCGCGCGTCGCCGGGCTCCTCCGTACCTGCCACGCTCCGTCTCCGTCCGCTGCTGGCTCGACCGCTTGGCTCTCGGGGACCGGGCCCCTCCTCGCGAGGGTAACCAGCACCCGGGCCGGATGCCGGGAGCATCCGGGTGACGACGGGCATTCTTGCCCGCTTTGTGTCCCACCTCACATCGCCTCAGGGGGCTCGGCAACCGTCTAGAGTCACCCTCATGACCAAGTGGGAATACGTAACCGTGCCGCTGCTCGTCCACGCCACGAAGCAGATTCTGGACACCTGGGGCGAGGACGGCTGGGAGCTGGTCCAGGTCGTTCCCGGACCGAACAACCCCGAGCAGCTGGTGGCTTACCTCAAGCGCGAGAAGGGTGCCCAGGCATGAGCAAGGTCGAGAGCAAGCTGGCCGAGCTCGGCCTGACCCTGCCCGAGGTGGCGCCGCCGTTGGCCGCGTACGTGCCGGCGGTCCGTGCGGGCGAGTTCGTCTTCACCTCCGGCCAGCTGCCGCTGGTGGCGGGCAAGCTGCAGAACAGCGGCAAGGTGGGCGCCGAGGTCACCGCCGAGGAGGCCAAGGAGCTGGCGCAGCTCTGCGCGCTCAACGCGCTGGCCGCCGTGAAGTCCGTGATCGGTGACCTGGACCTGATCGAGCAGGTCGTCAAGGTGGTCGGCTTCGTCGCCTCCGCCCCCGACTTCACCGGGCAGCCGGGCGTCGTCAACGGCGCCAGCGAGCTGCTCGGCCAGGCACTCGGCGCGGCGGGCGTGCATGCCCGTAGCGCGGTGGGCGTCGCGGTGCTGCCGCTGGACGCGCCGGTCGAGGTCGAGATCCAGGTCCGCGTCCGCGGCTGAGGGTCCACTCCGGGACAGGTCCGGAAGTGATCGGGTCTGTTCAGAGCCGTGCCCGGGTGCATAGCATCCGGGCATGGCTGCGCACCTCTCCGGCTCGACTCCGGCCGCCCCCTCGATGCCGCCCGGCTGGCCCGCCCGGATCCGGGCGCTGGCCGCGGGCGAGCTGATCCCGCCCGTGCCGAAGCCGTCGGCCACCGTGGTGCTGCTGCGGGACGCCGCCGACGGGCCGCAGGCGTACCTGCTGCGCCGCCGGACGTCGATGGCGTTCGCGGCCGGGATGTACGCCTACCCGGGCGGCGGGGTCGACCCCCGGGACGCCGAGGCCGCGCCCGCGTGGGCCGGCCCGAGCCCGGACGCCTGGGCGGCCCGGCTGGGCGTGGACCGGGCGACGGCGCAGGCGGTGGTCTGCGCGGCGGTCCGGGAGACCTTCGAGGAGGCCGGCGTGCTGCTGGCCGGCCCGGACGAGCGGACCATCGCCCCGGCGCGGGACTGGAGCGCCGAACGCGCCGCGCTGGAAGCCCATGAGCTCTCCTTCGCCGAGTTCTGCCGTGACAACGCCCTGGTGCTGCGCAGCGACCTGCTGGGCGGCTGGGCCCGCTGGGTGACCCCGGCCTTCGAGGACCGGCGCTACGACACCTGGTTCTTCGTCGCCGCGCTGCCGCCCGGCCAGCAGGCCGCGGACGAGGTCGGCGAGGCGGACCGGGTGGCCTGGCTGACCCCGGCCGAGGCGGTCCGCGGCTGTGCCGAGGGCCGGTACGGCATGCTCCCGCCGACGCTGTCGGTGCTGCGCGAGCTGCTGACGGTCCGTACGGCGCGCGAGGCGCTCGACGCGTCGGTGGCCCGCGATCTGGCTCCCGTCCTCGGCACGGCCGAGCTGTCGGGTGATCGAATGACCGTCCGATGGTCAGGGTATGAAGAGCTGACCATCGATGGCAGCTATCCCGAGGAAGGACCTCCAACCGATGATCCACAATGACGTGGCTCGCCGTACGGTGCGTGCACTCCACGCCCGCAGCCTGGACGCCCGGCGCACGCCGGGCCGTCGGCTCTGCCGCGAGGCCGTGGTCGGTGCGACCGACCCGACCTGGCGCCCGTTGGTCCGCTCCCTCGCTCCCCGCCCGCTGGCCCGGCGTACCGAAGGCGGACGCCTGGACGAACTCGAAGGCACGCAGTGACCGGTCTGCTTCCCGGTGACCCCGCCGACACCGTCGGCGGGGCCGCCACACCCAGGGCGCACTGCGTCCTGGCCCCCAACCCGTCCCCGATGACCCTGGACGGGACCAACACCTGGCTGCTCGCCGAGCCCGGCTCGGACCGGGCCGTGGTGATCGACCCGGGACCGCTGGACGAGGGCCACCTGCGCCGGGTGATCGAGATCGCCGAGCAGCAGGGCCGACGGGTCGCGCTGACCCTGCTCACGCACGGCCACGCCGACCACGCCGAGGGCGCCGCCCGGTTCGCCGAGCTGACCGGCACCGAGGTCCGGGCGCTCGACCCGGCACACCGGCTCGGCGGCGAGGGCCTGCACGGCGGCCAGGTGATCGAGGTCGGCGGCCTGGAGCTGCGGGTCGTCGCCACCCCCGGGCACACCTCGGACTCGCTCACCTTCCACCTGCCGGCCGACGGCGCGATCCTCACCGGGGACACCGTGCTGGGGCGGGGGACCACGATGGTCGCCCACCCGGACGGCCTGCTCGGGGACTACCTCGACTCGCTGCGGCGGCTGCGCGCGCTGGCCGCCGAACACGGGGTGCGGACGGTGCTGCCCGGACACGGGCCGGTGCTGGGCGACGCGCTGGGCGGGGTCGAGTACTACCTGGCGCACC
The DNA here is from genome assembly GCF_000744225.1 of Kitasatospora mediocidica KCTC 9733. Lineage (GTDB taxonomy): Bacteria > Actinomycetota > Actinomycetes > Streptomycetales > Streptomycetaceae > Kitasatospora > Kitasatospora mediocidica. The sequence continues at coordinate 1,898,397 of NZ_JQLN01000005.1, forward strand.
GGGCCGGGCGCCTGGCCCAGGTGGAGACCGCGGTGGAGGCCGGCTGCCGTACCGCCGAACAGGTGGTGGCGCGGGTCTACGCCGACGTGGACCGGGCGCTCTGGCCGGCCGCCGAGCTCTCCGTGCGGGCCCAGCTGCGATACCTCGAGGACCACGGACTCATCTGAGTCCGTGGTCCCGGTGGAGCGGGGTGCTCAGCGCGAGCGGCGGGAGAGTCGCTCGACGTCCATCAGGACGACGGCGCGGGCCTCCAGCTTGAGCCAGCCGCGGCCGGCGAAGTCGGCCAGCGCCTTGTTGACCGTCTCGCGGGAGGCACCGACCAGCTGGGCCAGCTCCTCCTGGGTGAGGTCGTGGGCGACGTGGATGCCCTCCTCCGACTGCACGCCGAAGCGGCGCGAGAGGTCGAGCAGTGCCTTGGCGACCCGGCCGGGGACGTCCGAGAAGACCAGGTCGGACATCACGTCGTTGGTCCGGCGCAGGCGGCGCGCGATGGCGCGCAGCAGGGCGATCGAGACCTCCGGACGGGCGTGCAGCCAGGGCTGCAGGTCGCCGTGGCCCAGGCCCAGCAGCTTGACCTCGGTCAGCGCGCTGGCGGTGGCCGTGCGGGGTCCGGGGTCGAACAGCGAGAGCTCGCCGATCATCTCGCTGGGGCCGAGCACCGCGAGCATGTTCTCGCGACCGTCCGGCGAGGCGCGGTGCAGCTTGACCTTGCCCTCGGCGACCACGTAGAGCCGGTCGCCCGGGTCGCCCTCGTGGAAGAGCGACTCACCACGGGCGAGGGTGACCTCGGTCATGGAAGCGCGCAGCTCGCCGGCCTGTTCGTCGTCGAGAGCCGCGAAGAGCGCGGCCCGCCGCAGAACGTCGTCCACGTGCTTCCTCCTTCTCGGCCGTCCCGTGGCTGGTCACGGACGGCGCAAGTGCTTGCTGTTCCCCATCATGCCGGACGCACAAACAATGCGATCTATCACTAAGAATGACGCATGCTTCTCAGATCATATGAGGAGGGGTGCGGTCCCGGGGCTGCGTACGCAGCCATTCGTACGCCGGGATACCCCTGTGGGGCCTCCCTCGGAGGCCCCTGTCACCCGCCCACCTCCAGGTAGGCGAGGACCGCCAGCACCCGGCGGTGGTCCTCCTCGGAGGGCGGCAGGTCGAGCTTCAGGAAGATGTTGGCGGTGTGCTTCTTGATCGCCCGTTCCGTGATCACCATCCGCTCGGCGATCGCCCCGTTCGAGCGGCCCTCGGCCATCAGCTCCAGCACCTCGCGCTCGCGGGGGGTCAGCCGGGAGAGCGGGCCGTTGCCGCGCTCCGCGCCGGTCACCAGCTTGGCGATCACCTGCGGGTCGATCGCGGTGCCGCCCGAGGCGACCCGGCGGACCGTCTCGACGAACTGGTCGGGGTCGAAGACCCGGTCCTTCAGCAGGTAGCCGATGGCGCCGCTGCCGTCCGCCAGCAGCTCCTTGGCGTAGAGCCGCTCGACGTACTGGGAGAGCACCAGCACCGGCAGACCGGGGATCTGCCGGCGGGCCTCCAACGCGGCCTGCAGGCCCTCGTCGGTGAACGTCGGGGGCAGTCGCACGTCGACGACCGCCACATCCGGACGTTGCTCCAACAGGGCCTGCAGCAGATCGGGTCCGGTGTCCACCGCGGCGACGATCTCGAAGTCGTACGCCTGGAGCATTCGGACCAGGCCGTCCCTCAGGAGGAAGAGGTCTTCGGCGAGAACAACGCGCACGGCAGCTCCATGGTCAGCGTCGTGGGGCCGCCGATCGGGCTGTTGACGGCCAGGACTCCGTCGAAGGTAGCAAGCCGGCGCTCCAGGCCGCGCAGTCCGGTGCCCCGCGACGGGTCTGCTCCGCCGATCCCGTCGTCGGTCACCTGGGCGCGCAGCTTGCCGTCGCCGTACCAGAGTTGGACGTCGACCCGGGCGGCGTCGGCGTGCTTGGCGGCGTTGGTCAGGGCCTCCGAGACCGCGAAGTACAGGGCGGACTCGACGGGGGCCTCGGGGCGGCCGGCCAGGTCGGCCGAGACCGTCACGTCCAGCGGGCTGTCCAGGCCCAACGCCCGTACGGCGTCGGCCAGTCCGCGATCGGCCAGGACCGGCGGGTGGATGCCGCGGACCAGGTCGCGCAGCTCGTTCAGGGCCGAGGCGGAGGCCTCCCGGGTCTCCACCAGCAGGGCGCGGACGGCCTCCGGGTCACGCTCCAACAGCCGCTCGGCCACGCCCAGGTTCATCCCCATCGCGACCAGCCGAGCCTGCGCACCGTCGTGCAGATCCCTTTCGATGCGGCGCAGTTCGGCGGCCTGGGTGGTCAGCGCGTCGTGCCGCGTCTCGGTGAGGTGACGCACCTTCAGCGCGGCGGCGCTGGCGGCGGTCGGGCCGAGCAGGCTCTGGGCGAACCGGGCGTGCAGCCGCAGCAGGGCCGGGCCGGACAGCGCGCCGGCCAGCACGATCGGTACGCCCAGGGCGGCCGCCGCGAAGGCGCTGCCGGAGCCGGTCACCTTGACCATCAAGTACCAGTCGTTGCCGCCGTTCTGGGTGATGCTGTGCCAGAGCATCGGCATCAGCAGGCCGAACAGGCCGTAGCCGACCAGGGCCAGCGGCAGCAGTGCCAGGACCAGCCCGACCACCGGGTTGACCAGCATCCAGGCCATGTCGCGCCAGGTCGCCCGGTCGGTGAGCACCCACTGGCAACGCTCCCACCAGCCCTTGAGGCCGCCGGAGAAGGCCGGGCGGGGCAGGTAGGGGGAGGCGATCGGGACGCCCGACCAGTCACGGGAGAGCCGCCGGGTCAGGTCGGCGGTGCCGCGCATCGCCGCCGCCATCGGCGGGACCAGGAAGAGGCCGATGCCGGCTCCCAGCAGGCCCATCGCGGTGATCAGCAGGGACAGCAGCGCCACCTCCGCCACCGCGACCCCGGCCAGCACCGCTCCCCGTCCGACCGCGGTCAGCCCGCCGCCGATCCGCGAACCCGCCGCGCCACCGTGGCTGATGTCCATGCTCATGTGTCGGTCCCCTTTTCCCCGGCCGCTCGGCCTGGATGACTACCCGTCGATTTCTTCTGCTACTCAGCTTGCCGCTGTTGCGATCGCCGATCACTGGGCCCTGGACCCCTCTTGGCGGTACCTGGGTACACCCCCGCAGACACCCCCCAAGACCATGTCGCGGGCGGGTGGCCGCGGCCTAGCGTTCTGGGTGTCAGCAGCGGGGCCGGGCCGGGAACGGCGGGCCCGCTCCAGCGCCCTGCGCGTCGCCACCGGGAGTCCACGATGACCGCTCGAACCCGCCGCACCGGATCCGTCCTCAGCCCGCTCGGCCTCGCCGTGCTGCTGCTCACCGCCCTGACCGTGTTGGTGTGCACCCTGACACCCGCCTACGCCGCCGGGCCGGCCGGTGGGCCGGCCGCCGCGGCCGCCGCGGCGCCGGATCCGACGAACGCCGCCCAGGTCCGCGCCCTGGTCGACGGCATCATCCCGAAACAGCTGGCGAAGTATCAAATCCCAGGTGCCGCAGTGGTGGTGGTGGCCGGCGGCCGGACCGTACTGGCGACCGGATACGGCGTCTCGAACGTTGCGAAGAAGACACCGGTGACCCAGGACACCGACTTCTTCATGGGGTCGGACGCCAAGGTCTTCACCTCCGTCGCGGTCCTCCAGCTGGTGCAGGAGGGGAAGTTGGACCTGAACGCGGACGTCAACAGGTACCTGACCGGCTTCAAGATCAAGGACAGCTACCCGGGCCACCCGGTCACCGCCGAGAACCTGCTCACCCACACCGCCGGCTTCGACGACACGTTCATGGGCCTGGCCGTCGCCCAGCCGCAGGACGCCGGATCGCTGGGCGCCAGTCTCGCCGCCCACCAGCCCGCCCGGGTCCGCCCGCCGGGAACCGCGACGGCCTACGACAACTACGGTGTGGCGCTGGCCGGATACCTGGTCGAGGTGATCTCCGGGGAGCCCTTCGACCGCTATCTGAGCGAGCATGTGCTCCAGCCGCTGGGCATGGACCGGACCAGCTTCAGCCAGGTCCACTCGGCAGCCGTCGACGCCGGCACGGCCCTGGGCTACCGGCCCGAGGGCGGCGGGCAGGTGGTGAACCAGGGCCAGTACGGTCCCTGGGCGCCGACCGGTTCGGGTGCCGTCACCACCGCCGCCGACATGGGCAGGTTCCTGCTCGCCCAGCTCCAGTCGGGCAGGCTCGGCGACCAGCGGATCCTCGATGCCGCGACGGCCCAGCTGATGCAGAGCCGGCACTTCGGCGTCGACCCCCGACTGCCCGGAATGGCCTACCTGTTGGAGCAGCGCGACCGCAACGGGCAGCAGCTGCTGGTCAAGGACGGCGACGTCCCCGGCTTCCACAGCAACCTCGCCCTGCTGCCGCAGCGCGGCGTCGGCGTCTACGTGACCTACAACGGTGACGGTGTCGACACCCACGCCTCGTACGCCACCGAGGAGTTGGTCAACGACTTCGTCGACCACTTCTACCCGGCCCCGGCCGCCGCGGCGCCGGTCGCCACGATCCCCGGTGACCTGGCCCGCTTCACCGGGGACTACCGCTCCACCCGCACCAGCCACAGCAACCTCACCAAGGCCGGTGCGCTGATGGGTTCGGTGCACGTGTCGGCCGGCGCCGACGGCGTGCTGACCACCACCGGACCGCTCAGCCGCAATCCGGACGAGGACGAGCAGCACTGGGTGCAGGTGCAGCCCGGCCTCTTCCAGCAGCAGGGCGGACAGGCCCGGATCGCCTTCGAGACCGACACCGACGGTCAGGTCACCGCGCTGCTCACCGACGCCGACCCGACCATCGAGTTCCAGCCGCTGGCCTGGTACCAGGCGCCCGGACTGCACCAGCAGGTGGCGCTCTACAGCCTCGGCCTGGTGCTGCTCAGCCTGCTCGGCTGGGTGCTCGGCGCGGTCGTCCGCTCGAAGCGCTCGAACGGCGCCGAGCGCCCGGCGGCGCCCCGGCTGGCCCGCCTGCTGGCCGGCTGCACCGGGCTGCTGATCGTCGGCGCGACGGGGATGTTCGCCTACCTGACCTCGGACTCCAACGCCTTCGACGAGACGCTCTTCCTCGGTGACTCGGGCCTGTTGAAGCTGGTGCCGGCGCTGCTGGCGGCGGCTCTGGTCGGCACCGCCGGGGTGCTGCTCTGCGCGGTCCTCGCCTGGTACCGGCGCTGGTGGGGCCTGGCCGGCCGGCTGCACTACACGGTGCTCGCGGTGGCGGCCCTGCTCTTCATGGTGGTGGCCGGCGGCTACAACCTGATCGGGACCTACCACGTGGTCGGCAGCCTGGACCTGATCGGGTGAGCCGCCGCCGGTAGTACCAGGGCCCCGGAGCATCGCTCCGGGGCCCACTGCCGTGGCCGGGCTCACGCGATCGCCCGCCAGGAGGTGCTGGGGACGTGCGGGACCTGCGGGGCGCGCTGCCAGGAGAGGGTGGGCCGGCCGCGCCGACCGGTCACCCGGGCGGGGGCCCGCCGGGCGCGGACGAGCAGGACGGCGCAGAGCGCGGCCAGCTCCTCGGGGGTGGGCGCGCCGTGCAGCACCCGGACGGCGGGCGCCGGCTCCTCGGTGGTCATCTGGTCCCCTTCGGGAGGTCGGGTGTCGGGTGATGCGAACGGCCCCGGCAACTGCGCCGGGGCCGTTCGGGTGGCTGGTTCGGGCGAGCGGGGTCGCCGGCGATCAGGCGCGGCGGGCGAGCAGGACGCGGTGCATCGGGGTGTCGATCAGCGCGACCCGGCGCAGCCCGGCGTCGGCCAGCCACTGGTCGTAGTCCTGGACGGTGAACGAGTCGCCGCCGCCGGTGGCCAGCATCGAGGCGGCGAACAGCCGGAAGAAGCGGTTCTGGGTGGAGCCGACGCCGCCGTCCTCGTCGACGATGTGGTCGGCGATCGCGATCACACCGTCCTCGGACAGCGACTTGGCCGACTTCAGCAGCAACTCCCGTGCGGACTCCGGGGTCTGCAGGTGGAAGATGTTGACGAAGAGCGCCAGGTCGACGCCGGTGCCCCAGTCGTCGTTCCAGAAGTCGCAGACCACCGGGTCGAAGCGGTCGGCCACGCCGAGCCGGGCGGCCTGCTCGGTGGCGATCGGGATGATCCGCTCGGCGTCCAGGCCGCGGGCCTGGAGCCCGGGGAACTCGTCCAGCAGCAGGTGGCTGTAGATGCCGGTGCCGCAGCCCACGTCCAGCAGCGTCGCCGCCTCGCCGTCGGTCCAGCCGAGCTCGCGCAGCCCGTCAGCGAGGGCGGAAGTGATCGGCGGGGCCCAGAAGTTGATGCCGCGCACCAGTGAGGTGTAGTCGCTCTCGGAGATCTGGTTGAGCTGCTGGGCACCGTCCTCGCCGCGGGCGCCGGAGCGCACCGCGTCGGCCAGGTTGCGCCAGGCGTGCCAGGCGACGTTGCGGTCGTGGCCGATCTTGCCGGCCAGGCTGTAGAGGCCGTCGGGGGCGAACACCTGGTGCAGCTCGGCGGGGAGCGTGTAGACGGCCTGGCCGTCCGCGCCGCGGCTGCGCTCGACCACGTCATAGGCGTAGAGGCCGTCCAGCAGCACCCGGGTGGCCCGCAGGTCGGTGCCGAGCAGCTCGGACAGCCCGGACGCGGTGGCCGGTGCGACGGTGAGCGCGGCGAACGCGCCCAGGTCCTGGGCGGCCTCGATGACGCCGGTGGCCCACATGCCGATCAGGTGCTCGTAGAGCCGGTGCGCGGCGCGGATCTCGCCGGTGGGGGAGGGCAGCAGCTCGGTGTCGACCAGCGGGGTGAGGTTGCGGGAGGCGTTCAGGGCGGGAACGGTCATGGCGCGGTTTCTCCTTGGCGAGGTAGTGAGCGGTGGGGTTTCACAGGACGATGCCGCCGTCGATCTGCAGGACCGAGCCGGTCACGTACGCGGCGCGGTCGGAGGCGAGGTAGGAGATCGCCTCGGCGACTTCGTCGGCGGTGCCGAAGCGCCCGAGCGGGATGCTCTGCAGGGCGCCGGCCCGCTGCTTGCCGTCCAGGACGGCCGTCATATCGGTTTCGATCATGCCGGGGGCGACCGCGTTGACCCGGATCCGGTAGCGGCCGACCTCCTTGGCCAGCGCCCGGGTCAGCGCGATGATCCCGGCCTTGGAGGCCGCGTAGTTGCTCTGGCCCGGGTTGCCGTACACCCCGGAGACCGAGGAGAGGGTGACGATCGAGCCGGACTTGCGCTTGATCATCGGGAACAGCACGGCCCGGCAGAGGTGCGCCGTGCCGCTGAGGTTGGTGTCCTGCACCTGCTGCCAGTCGTCGTCGGACATCAGCAGCAGCGGCTTGTCCCGGGTGATCCCGGCGCTGGCCACCGCGACCGTGATCGGGCCGAGTTCGGCCTCGGTGCGGGCCACCCAGGCGCGGACCGCCTCCGGGTCGCTGATCTCCAGCCGGTCGGCGAGGAACCGGACGCCCAGTACGGCGAGTTCCTTGCCGAGCAGGTTCGCCGACTCGTCGTCGGCGCGGTAGCAGAAACTGATGTCGAAGCCGTCCGCCGCCAGCCGCAACGCGGCCGCCCGGCCGATGCCGCGCGAGCCGCCGCTGATCAGGGCGACTCCCGGTCCGTCGGTCGTGGTCATCGGACACCTCCCCGCAGGCGCAGCACGGCGCAGGCGACCACGCCGTCGCGGTCCATCGAGGTGATGGCCGCGAGGCGTCCGGCCGCCAGCGGGTCCTGGTCGGCCAACGCGAGCACGGTCGCGACCTGGAAGACCGCCGAGGCGGCGGCGGTGTCGCCGATCAGCTCGTGCGGCGCCACCCGGCCGGTGGCCGCGGCGCCGAAGATCTCCACCAGCTCGGCGGTGCCGCGCCGCCCGGACGCTCCCGGCAGGCCGCTCACGACGGCCGCCCAGAACTCCTCGGGCCGGGCGCCCGCCTGGGCCAGCGCCTCGCGCACACAGCTCCCCAGCGCTTGGGCCGGATCCTCCTCGGTGTCCACCCGCACTTCCAGGGACAGCAGTTCGGCCAGTACCCGGCGCCCCTCGGGCACCGTGGCGGACGGTTCCAGGAGCAGCACCGCGCTGCCCTCGCCGAGCGGAGTACCGCCCTCGCCGTCGGCCGCCGGGATCCGGGTGCTCTGCTCCAGCCAGGCACGGGTGCTGGAGTAGTCCTCCACCGCGCCGACCAGGGCGCGTTCGGCACGGCCCGCGGCGAGCAGCCGGCGGGCGTAGCCGAGCGCCAGCAGGCCGGCGGCCCGGCCGCCCGCCACCGTGGTGTTGGGGCCCTTCAGGTCGAAACGGATGGCGGTGGCCGCGGCCGGACCGTTCATCAGCACGTTCGGCATCAGCTGGGCCGGTACGTCGTAGGGCTTCTGGCCCTCGAAGGAGGCCCGGCTGAACTCGCCGGAGCTCTGCGCGCTGCCGACCGTGGTGCCGAGCACCAGGGCGGTGCCGGTGCCGGTGGCCACCGGGCACCGGTCGGCCACCGCCTCGTCGAGCAGTTCGCGCACCGCGGTGACGGCCAGCCCGGTGGACCGGTCCCAGGTCCGGGTGCCCGCCTTGCCGAGCACCTCCCGGACCGCGAACCCGGGGACCAGGCAGGCCGGTTCGTCCGTCGGGTGGAAGGCGTCCGGCTCCGGAACGGTGGCGGTCGGGCGCCCCGCGAGGACGCCGTCCGCGAAGGCCGTGCGGCCGATGCCGAAGGCGGAGACAGCGGACCAGGCGGTGATGACGGGGCGATCCCGACGGATCGCGGTCGTACTCATGAGGCCGGCTCCTTCTGGTTGCCGTGCGGTGCGAACTGCTCGTCGAAGTGGCCGAGGACGACGGAGGCGTTGTTGCCGCCGAAGGCCAGGCCGTTGTTGACCACGACCCGCAGGCGGGCCGGTACCGACTCGTTGGGCACGCAGTCGATCGGGCACTGCGGATCGGTCGTGCGGTGGTTGACGGTGGGCGGGATGAACCCGTGGGCCAGCGCGAGCGCGGAGGCTGCGGCGCCCAGCGCGCTGGCCGCGCCCATCGAGTGGCCGAGCATGGACTTCAGCGCCACCACGCGCGGCGGCGTGTCGCCGAAGACCTCGCGGATCGCCCGGGTCTCGGTGATGTCGTTGGTCTTGGTCCCGGTGCCGTGGGCGGAGACCAGGTCCACCTCCGCCGGCTTGACCCCCGCGTCGGCGAGCGCGAGCTCCATGCAGCGGCCGACGCTGGCCTGGTCGGGCGCGGTCGGGTGGTGCGCGTCGCAGTTGAGCCCGTAGCCGAGCAGCTCGGCGTAGATCCGGGCGCCGCGCCGCAGCGCCGACTCCAGGGTCTCCAGGACGAGCACGCCGGCGCCCTCCGCGGTGAGCAGGCCCTCGCGGTCGGCGTCGAACGGGCGGCAGCGGTCCGGGGAGACCAGGCCGAGCCGGGAGAACCCGGCGAAGGTCCGGCGGCAGATCGCGTCCGAGCCGCCGACCAGGGCGAAGTCCACCTCGCCCGAGCGGACCGCGTCGAAGCCGTCCCCGATCGCGTAGTTGCCCGCCGCGCAGGCGGTGCCGAGGACCGCGGGCGTCACCCGGGACAGCCGCAACTCCTTGGCCACCGCCACCGCCAGCCGGTGCGCCGGCAGCCGGCCGGCCGCCACCGGGTCGGTCCGCCCGGTGCCCTCCGCCAGCGCCGCCTCCACCAGGTCGTCGAGCTCGCTCGACTCGCCGTCGGTGGTGCCGATGGTGATCATGCCGCGCAGCGCGCCGAGTTGCTCCGGCTCCACGCCGGCGTCCTCGACCGCCATCCGGGCGGCGGCGACGGCGAACCGGGTGGCCCGCCCGAGCTGCTCGACGGGTGTGCGGTGGATCCAGCGGGCCGGGTCGAAGCCGGTGACCTCGTGGCCCAGCGTGTGCGGGAACCCGGTGGTGTCGAACTTGGTGATCGGGCCGGCCCCGCACTCCCCGGCGCGCAGCGCCCGGGTGAACTCCTCGACGCCGGTGCCGATGCTGGACAGGACGCCCAGCCCGGTCAGGACCACCCGGTGGTGGCCCGCCGCGGTGTGGCTCTGCGGACCCGCTGACGGCAGGTCGTCCGTTCCTGGTCCGGTCATCGCGCGGCCGCCCGGGAGAGCACCTCGAGGACGGCCTCCAGGCTGATCATGTGGTGCAGCTCGTCCTGCTGGATGGTCACGCCGAAGGCCTTCTCCAGGCTGGCCAGGACCTCGATGGCGCTGAGCGAGTCGGCGCCGTAGTCCTCGATGAAGAGGCCGGTGAGGGTGAGCTCCTCGGCCTCCAGGTCGAGGGCGTCGGCGATGATCTCGCGGACCTTGTCCACGTCGGCGGCGGTGGTGGCGCTCATGGCAGTGCTCCTTGCTCTTGCTCGGTCGGGGAGGGGTTCTTCGGCGGTGCTCGGGGGGCGAGGCCCTGGAGTGCTCGGTGCTGCGGTTCAGGCGGCCGCGTCGATCAGGCTCTGCGGGCGCATGTCGGTCCAGTGGGTCTCGATGTGGGCCAGCGCCTGTTCGCGGCTGCCCTCGGGCTTGACGACCGTCCAGCCGCCCGGGACCTCGGCGAAGGCCGGCCAGATGCAGTGCTGGTTCTCGTGGTTCGCCAGCACCAGAAAGGTTCCGGTCTCGTCGTCGAAGGGGTTGCTCATGGCCTTCTCAATTCCTGTCGAATGGTCGGGAAGAGGGTGTGCGGATCCGCCCTGGAATTCCGCTCGGAAATCCTTTGGAGGGGCTACGGAATTGACCAGTGGGCCTCGGAAAGCGCCGCCGAGAGAATGCGGGCGATCGCTGCGGCCGGTTCGGGGTCGAGCATGGAGTCGTGGTCGCTGTCCACTTCGTGGCGCACGATCCGGCCCTCGACGTGGCCGGCCCAGGCCGCCTCGGTGGGGGCGTTCGCGCTCAGCGCGCGGGTCGCCGCGAAGAGCAGCAGGTCGCCGCGGTAGACCCCGGGCCGGTGCGCCTCGCCGAGCGCGCTGTGCGTGCGGATCAGCGTGAGGAGGTTCTCCAACTGCTGCTCGTCCAGCTCGGCGAGCGGGTTGCCGTCCTGTTCCAGCCGGGCCAGGACGGTGGCGGTGTCCAGCTCGGTGCCGGGCGGAGTTGCGCTGGAGGGGCCGGCGCCGGCGCGCCGCAGGAGTTCGGTGAGCAGCGCCCGGTCGCTCAGGTCGACGGCGGGACGGTCGGCGGTGTGCGGGGCGGGTGCCGCCGGGAAACCGTCGAGGTTCGCCAGCAGCGCCACCTGCCTGCCGCTTGCCTGGAGCTGAATGGCCATTTCATGGGCCACCAGTCCGCCGAACGACCAGCCAGCAATATGATACGGCCCGTCCGGCTGAATTTCCAGCATGCGGGCGACATATTCCTCGGCAATTCCCGGGACGCCCTCCGGACGGCTTTCCGCGTGCAGGATTCCGCCCGCCTGGAAACCGTAGACGGGAATGTCCGGGTCGATTTCCGCGGCCAGCGTCAGGAAAGGCCAGCCGAGGCCGACCGCGCCGTGCACGCAGAAGAGCGGTGGCCGGCCGCCCCGTGGCCGGATCGGCAGGACCTTGGCGAAGGCGTCGCCCAGCAGGTCGACCGCCTCGCCCAGCGAGGCCGCCGCCAGCCGGGTGGCCGCGCCGGCCAGGCCGGCCGGTGTCCGGTGCACGAAGACGTCCGCCGGGGTGATCCCCAGGCCGGCCGCCCTGGCCCGGCTGACCAGCCGGATCGAGCGCAGGCTGTCGCCACCCAGCTCGAAGAAGCTGTCGTCGACGCCGACCCGGTCCACCCCCAGGACGTCGGCGAAGACACGCAGCAGCGTCTCCTCGACGGCGTTCTGTGCGGGCCGTCCCGGCTCGCCGCCGGCCCCCGTGGCGGCGCCGGCGGGGTCCGGCAGCGCCTTGCGGTCCACCTTCCCGTTCGGCGTCAGCGGGAACGCGTCCAGGACGACGAAGCCGGCCGGCACCATGTAGTCCGGCAGCCCGGCCGCCAGGTGCGCGCGCAGCTGCGGCAGGTCGAGTTCCGCCCCGGCGACCGGCACCAGGTAGCCGAAGAGGCGTTTCTCGCCGTGCTCGTCCGCCCGGTCCACCACGGTGGCCTGAGCCACCGTCGGGTGGTCGAGCAGGACGGCCTCGATCTCGCCCAGCTCGATCCGGAAGCCGCGGATCTTCACCTGGTGGTCCACTCGGCCCAGGTAGTCCAGGCTCCCGTCGGGCAGCCAACGGGCCAGGTCGCCGGTGCGGTACATCCGGGTGCCAGGTGGGCCGAACGGGTCGGCGACGAAGCGCTGTCCGGTCAGCGCGGCCCGGTTCAGGTAGCCGCGGGCCAGCCCGGCGCCGGCGATGTAGAGCTCACCGGCCACCCCGGCCGGCACCGGCTGCAGGGCGGGATCCAGCAGGTAGACCTGGTTGCCGGCCAGCGGGCGGCCGATCGGCGGTGCGCCCAGGTGGTCCGGTTCGGCCCGCTGGCCGAGCTCGGCCAGGACGGACCAGATGGTGGTCTCGGTCGGCCCGTAGAGGTTGCTGACCTGTCCGGCCGCGCCGTCCAGTGCCTCGGCCAGCGCCGCGCTGACCGCCTCGCCGCCGGTGAGCACGTGCAGGCCGCGCAGTGCGTCCGGCTGCTCGCTGACCAGGGTGTGCCAGAGCGTGGGGGTGGCCTGCATGACGGTGGCGCCCGAGCTCCTGATCAGCTCGGCCAGCCGGGCCGGGTCCCGGACGGTGGCCGGCGGCGCCAGCACCAGCCGGGCCCCGCTGAGCAGCGGGACCAGCAGCTCCAGGTTGGCGATGTCGAAGCCGAAGGTGGTGACCGAGAGCAGGCTGTCCCCGGCCGCCAACTCCAACCGCCCGGCCAGGTCGAGCAGATGGTTGGCCAGCGCGGCGCGCGGGACGACCACGCCCTTGGGGCGGCCGGTGGAGCCGGAGGTGTAGATGGCGTACGCGGCGTGCGCCGGGTGCGGCTCGCCGCGGCGGTCCGCGGCGGTCAGGTCGGTGCCGGAGGTGCGGGCCAGCAGCGCGGCGGTCCGCGGGGCGTCGAGCGCCAGCAGCGGCACGCCGTCCAGGCCGGGGACGGCGTCCGCCGTGCCGGTCAGGCCGAGGGCCAGGACCGGTTGGGCGTCCTTGAGCATGTAGCCGATCCGGTCCGCCGGGTAGGACGGGTCGATCGGCAGGTAGGCGGCCCCGGACTTGAGCACCGCGAGGGCGCCGACGACCATGTCGACCGAGCGCGGCAGCATGATCGCCACCAGCCGGTCCGGAGCCGCTCCCTGCTCGACCAGGACGCGGGCCAGCCGGTTGGCCCGCTCGTGCAGCTCGGTGTAGCTGAGCGCGACGTCCTCGAAGGCCAGCGCCGCGGCGCTCGGGGTGGCCGCGGCCCGGGCCTCCAACAGTTCGGCCAGCGACCGCTCCGAGCTAAGGGCGGCCGGTCCGGTGCCGGTCTCCAGCAACTGTCCGTGCTCGCCGGGCAGCAGGGCGGACCAGGCGCTCAGCGGGCGGTCGGGCTGCTCGACGAGCCGGGCCAGCAGGTGCGCCAGGCGTTCGGCCAGCAGCTGGGCGCCGTCCTGGGTGAACAGGTCGGCGCTGAACTCCAGCCGCCCGTGCAGCCCGGCCGGGGTCTGCCGCTCCGGCTCGAAGGACTCGGCCAGCTCGAACGAGAGGTCGAACTTCGCGCTGGCGGTGTCGACGGCACCCACCGTGGTCCGCAGGCCGGGCAGTTCCAGGACGGGGGCGGCGTTGTTCTGGAACGCCAACAGCGTCTGGAACAGCGGCTGGCGGGCCAGTGACCGGGCCGGGCCGAGCGCGTCCACCAGCCGCTCGAACGGCACGTCCTGGTGGGCGAAGGCCGCCAGGTCGGCGGCCCGGACCCGGGCCAGCAGCTCCCGGAAGGTCGGGTCGCCCGACAGGTCGGTGCGCAGCACCAGGGTGTTGACGAAGAACCCGACCAGCTCGTCCAGGGCGTCGTCCGTGCGGCCGGCCACCGGGGTGCCGAGGGGGATGTCCGCACCGGCGCCGAGCGTGCCGAACAGGGTCGCCAGCGCGGCCTGCACCACCATGAACAGGCTGCTGCCGGTGGACCTGGCCAGCGCGAGGGCGGCGCTGTGCACGGCGGCGGAGACGGTGAAGCACACGGCGCCGCCGCGGTAGCTGGCGGTGGCCCGCCGGGGGAAGTCGGTCGGCAGTCGCAGTTCGTCCGGCAGTCCGGCCAACTCCTCGCGCCAGAAGGCGATCTGGCCGGCCGCCAGGCTCTGCGGATCGGCCGCGTCGCCGAGCAGCTCGCGCTGCCACAGGGCGTAGTCGGCGTACTGCACCGCCAGCGCGTCCCACTGCGGGGCGCGGCCGGCCAGCCGGGCCCCGTAGGCCGTCGACAGGTCGCGGGAGAGTGGTGCGTTCGACCAGCCGTCCCCGGCGATGTGGTGGATCGACAGTGCCAGCAGGTGGTCCCGCTCCGTCACCGTGAAGAGCGCGGCGCGCAGTGGCGGCTCGCTCCCGAGATCGAAGCCCTGGGCGGCGAAGTCAGCCACGGCGAGGTCGAGTTCGGCCTCGGTCGTGCGACGGACGGAGAGTTCGACGGTGGCCAGCTCGGGGGCCAGGACCAGCTGGTGCGGGTGGCCGTCCAGCTCCGGGTAGAGGGTGCGCAGGCTCTCGTGCCGGCCGACCACGTCGGTCAGCGCCGAGGCCAGTGCGACGCGGTCCAACGGCCCTTCCAGCCGCAGCGTCCAGGGCATGTTGTAGGTCCCGGCCGGTCCCTCCAGGCGGTTGAGGAACCAGAGCCGCTGCTGCGCATAGGAGAGCGGCAGCCGCTCGGGGCGGGCCGAGGCGACCAGCGCCGGCCGGTCGGCGCGCTCGGTCAGCCGGCCCGCCAGGGCCGCCACTGTCGGGGCGTCGAAGACCGCGCGGATCGCCAGCTCGACGCCGAGCAGCGAGCGCACCCGGCTGACCAGCCGGGTGGCCAGCAGCGAGTGGCCGCCCAGCTCGAAGAAGTCCTCGTCGATGCCGACCCGGGGGTGTCCGAGCACCTCGGCGAAGATCGCGCAGAGCACCTCCTCCTGCGGGGTGCGCGGGCCGCGGCCGGTGTCCGTGGAGACCTCGACCGGCGGCAGTGCCTTGCGGTCGACCTTCCCGTTGGCGGTCAACGGCAGGGCCGGCAGCGCCATCAGGGCCGCGGGCACCATGTACTCGGGCAGCAGTGCGCCGACCGCGGCCCTGACCTGGGCCGGGTCCACCGGTCCGGCCAGGTAGCCGATCAGCCGGGCCTCGCCGCGGCTGTCCTTGCCCACCACGACGACCGCGTCGGCCACCCCGGCGACCGAGCGCAGCACGGCCTCCACCTCGCCCGGCTCGATCCGGTGGCCGCGGATCTTCACCTGGTGGTCGCGGCGCTCCAGGAACTCCAACTGCCCGTCCGGGCGGCGCACCACCCGGTCGCCGGTGCGGTACATCCGCGCTCCGGGCCGGTCGGTGAACGGGTCGGCCACGAACACCGGTGCGGTGCGCCCGGGTTGGGCCAGGTAGCCGCGGCCGACGCCGGTCCCGCCGACGTACAGCTCGCCGGGCACCCCGGCCGGCAGCGGTTGCAGGCTGTCGTTCAGCACGTAGAGCCCGGTGCCGCGGATCGCCCGGCCGATCGGCGCGCGCACGGCGGCCACCTCGTCGGCGGAGCGGATCGCCGCGTGCGTCACGTCGTCCGAGCATTCGGTGGGGCCGTAGGCGTTCAGCAGCGGGATCTGCGGGTAGTAGTCGAACCAGCGGCGGCACAGCTCGGCCGGCAGCGCCTCGCCGGTGACCACCAGCCATTCCAGAGACCGGAGTTCGGGCCTCGCGCGGCCGGTGTCCCAGCCGTCCAGGGCGGCCCGCAGCAGGGAGGGGACGACTTCGAGGACGGTCACGCTCTCGGGTCGGACCAGCCCGAACAGGGCGTCCGGGTCCGCGGCGAGTTCCTTGTCGACCACCCGCAGCCGGCCGCCGACGACCAGTGCCGCCAGCATCTGCCAGACCGAGATGTCGAAGGTCACCGGGGCGTTGTGGATCAGCACGCTGTGCGCGTCCAGCTCCAGGTCGGCGACCTTGGCCAGCAGGTGGTTGGCCATGCCGGCGCGGTGCACCATGGCGCCCTTGGGCTTGCCGGTGGAGCCGGAGGTGAAGATCACGTAGGCCAGGTCGTCGCCGGAACCCGTGAGCGGGACCAGCCCGGTCGGGGTGTCGGCCGCCTCGGTGATCTCCAGCAGCGCCGTCCCCGGGCCGGCTTCGGCCAGCAACTCCGCTGCCATGGAGCTGAGTTCGGGCTCGACCAGCAGTGCGCTGATACCGGCCTCGGCGGCCAGGGTCGCGGAGCGCCGCACGGGGGCGGTCACGTCCAGCGGCAGCCAGCCCGCGCCGGCGCCGAGCACGCCGAGCACGGCGCTGACGAAGCGCGCGCCCGGCCGGGCCAGGATGCCCACCGGTCCCTCGCCCACGCCGGCCGCCAGCAGCGCGCCGGACACCGCGCTCGCGCGGCCGGCCAACTCCCGGTAGTCCAGGCTCTCCCGGCCGTCCTCGACGGCGACGGCGGTCGGGTCGGCCAGTGCGAAGGCCCGGACCCGGGCCACCACGTCCGTCCAGTGCTGCCCGTCCGTCGGCGGCGCCGGACGGTCGAGCGCGCGGTCGCGCTCGCCGGGCAGCAGCAGGTCGAGCCGGCCGAGCGGACGGTCCGGCTCGGCGACGATCGTCCGCAGGATGTGCAGCAGCCGTTCGGCGACCGTCTCGGCCGCCGCCGCGGAGTACCGGGCGGGGTCATGGCCGATCTGCAGTCGCAGCCGGGCGCCGGGCAGCGCCATCAGGCTGAGCGGGTAGTGGTTGGCGTCCTTGGCCTGGAGGTCCACCAGCCGCAGGCCGTGCACCGGTTCGCCCAGCGCGGCCGGGTCCAGCGGGTAGTTCTCGAAGACCAGGGCGCTGTCGAAGAGTTCGCCGACTCCGACGAGCTGCTGGATCCGGGTCAGGCTCAGGTGCTGGTGCGGGAGCAGCGCGGTCTGCTGCTCCTGGAGCCGGCCGAGGATCTCGGTGAAGCTCCGGGCCGGGTCCAGGTCGACGCGCACCGGAAGGGAGTTGATGAACAGGCCGACCATGGTCTCGACGCCGGGCAGCTCGGGCGGCCGACCGGAGACGGTGCCGCCGAACAGCACGTCGCGCAACCCGGTGAGGGTGCCAAGGGTGGCCGCCCAGGCGCCCTGCACCACGGTGTTCAGGGTCAGCCCGCGCTCGCGGGCCCAGCCGGTGAGCTCGGCCAGGGCCTGTTCGTCCAGCTCCACCGTGTGCTGCCCGGGCGGCTGCTGGCCGGCCTGACCGGCGACCACGTCGCCGGTCAGCCGGGTGGGCTCCTGGACGCCGTCCAGCGCCTGCTGCCAGGCGAGTTCGGCGGCCGGCCGGTCCTGTGCGGCCAGGTGAGCCAGGTAGGACTTGTACGGGGTGACCCGGGGAAGCCGGACCCCGGGGTCGGCGTAGTGGGCGAACAGCTCCTGAACCACGATCGGCATCGACCAGCCGTCGAACAGGATCTGATGAGCCGTCAGGATGAGTGTGCTGGACTCCGGTCCGAACCGCAGCAGGGCGAACCTGAGCAGCGGCGGGCGGGCCAGGTCGAACGGGCGGACCCGCTCCCGGTCGGCCCGGCGGTCCGTCTCGGCGCGTCGGTCCTGCGCCGGGAGTTCGCCCAGCTCGACTTCCTCCCAGGGGAGCTGGACCGTCCGCGGAATCACCTGGACCGGTTCGCCGGACTTGCGGTAGCGGAAGGCGGCCCGCAGGTTCGGGTGCCGCTCCAGCAGCGCGTCGACTGCCCCCCGCAGCCGGTCGGCGTCCAGCGCGCCCGCCAGGTCGAGCACGAGCTGGGTGGTGTAGACGTCCAACTCCTGTCGGCTGTACTCCGCGTGGAACATCAGCCCTTCCTGCAACGCGGTCAGCGGTAGCACGTCGGTCAGATTGGAACGCCGTGCGGCGTTCGACGTCGTGCCTCTCCCGGCACCCTTCACAGTTCCGTCCCCCAGTCGTCCAACTCGTCTTCGAACTCGTCGATCTCGTCCTGGCTCAGCGCGACCAGCTCCAGGTCGGACGGCGTGTGGCCGCCCGCGCCGGGCCCCTGGGCGTGCGTGACCAGGGCCTGCAGCGCCCGGAACCAGGTCAGTGCCAGGTCCTGCGCGTCCTCGGCGGGCAGCAGCTGTCCGGCCCAGGTCCAGGCGGCCACCAGCTGGATCCCGTCGGGCCCCTCCTCGGTCCTGGCGTTGACACCGAGCACGTGCGGCAGCGCCAGCCCGTCGTCCGCGCCGGCCGCCAGGGCGGCGGCCTCCGGGGTGAGTGACCAGTCCTCGCCGCCCGGTGCCGGCAGCCGTCCCAGGTAGTTGAACCCGAGTTGCGGGCGCGGCTCGGCGGCCAGCACGGCCGCGGTGACCGGGTTGAGGTACCGCAGCAGGCCGTAGCCCAGGCCGTGGTCGGGCAGCGACCGCAGGTGCTCCTTGACCAGCTTCAGTGCCTGACCGGCCGCGGGTCCCCCGGCCCAGGCGTCCGCCAGGTCCACCGCGCCGAGGTCGAGCCGGACCGGGAAGGCGGTGGTGAACCAGCCGACCGTCCGGGACAGGTCCACCCCGTCCGCGAACTCCTCGCGTCCGTGGCCCTCCAGCTCCACCAGGACGGCGGAGCCCGGCGTGCCGCGGCGCTGGCGCCAGTCGGCCACCGCCAGGGCCAGCCCGGTCAGCAGCACGTCGTTGACCTCGGCGTGGAAGGCGGCCGGGACCTGGGTGAGCAGCGGAGCGGTGGTGAGCGTGTCCAGGGTGGTCCGCAGGGTCCGGGCGGTGGCCACGGTGTCCCGGTCGGGGTCGATCCCGGGCACGCCGAGCGAGGCGTCCTCGCCGGACAACTCGGCCTTCCAGAGTTCGAGTTCGGCCTCCCGGGCGGCTCCGGCGGCGGCCTCGGCGAGCAGGCCGGACCAGTGCCGCAGCGAGGTCCCGACCGGGGCCAACTCCGGGGCGGTGCCGGCCTGCACGGCCGCGTGCGCCTCGCCGAGGTCGGGCAGCAGGATCCGCCAGGACACCCCGTCCACCACCAGGTGGTGCAGGGTTAGCAGCAGCCGTCCGGGGCGGTCGGGACCGGCGTCGAACCAGACCGCCTGGGCCATCACGCCCTCGCGCGGGGCCAGTCGGTCCCGGGCGGCGGCGGCTTCGGCGGCGACCAGTGCGCCGACCGCCTCCTGGTCCGTCTCCTCGTCCGGTGCCCGGACCGTACGCAGGATCGATGCCGCGTCGACCGTGCCGGGCGGGTCGATCTCCAGCGTCCACCAGGAGGCCGCGCCCGACTCGGGAGCGGGTCCGTCGACCAGCCGCATCCGCAGCACGTCATGGTGGTCGAGCACCGCCTGCAACGCGGCGGTGAGCGATCCGGCACTCGCCCCGGCCGGCGTGTGCACCACCACGGCCTGGTGGAACCCGTCCACCGGGCCCTGGAGTTCGCGCAGCCAGTGGACGATCGGCGTGGCCGCGAGCGCGCCGACCCCGTCGTCCGTGCCGACCGCGGCGGTGCTCCCGCCGGCCTGCGCCACCGCGGCCAGCCCGGCCGGGGTGCGGTGGGTGAAGACCTCCTGTGCGGTGACCACCAGCCCGGCCGCGCGGGCCCGGCTGACCAGCTGGATCGAACTGATGCTGTCGCCGCCCAGGTCGAAGAAGCTGTCGTCGGCGCCCAGGTGCTCCAGGCCCAGCACCTCGGCGAAGATCTGGCAGAACGCCTCCTCGCGCGCGTTGCCCGGGGCCCGGCCGGTCGAGGCCGAGCCGAAGTCGGGTGCCGGCAGTGCTCTGCGGTCCAGCTTGCCGTTGCCGGTGAGCGGCAGCGCGGCGAGTTCGACGAAGGCCGCGGGGACCATGTAATCGGGCAGCAGGGTCGAAAGCCGGGCGCGGATCTCGTGCGGCGTGGGGCCCTGGGCGTCCGGCTCGGAGCGGACCAGGTAGCCGATCAGCCGCCGGTCGCCGGGCCGGTCCTCGCGGACCAGGACCGCCGCCTGCTCGATGCCCGGGTGGGCCAGCAACGCGGTCTCGATCTCGCCGAGTTCGATCCGGAAGCCGCGGATCTTGACCTGCTCGTCGGCCCGGCCGACGTAGTCCAGCTGCCCGGCGGACGTCCAGCGCACCAGGTCGCCGGTGCGGTACATCCGGGCGCCGGCCTCCCCGAACGGGTCCGCGGTGAACCGCTGCGCGGTCAGCCCGGGCCGGTGCAGGTAGCCCAGCGCCACCCCGAGGCCGCCGACGTAGAGCTCGCCGACCACCCCGGGCGGCACCGGACGCAGGAAGGAGTCCAGGACGTACACCCTGGTCCCCGCCAGCGGGCGGCCGACCGGCGGTCTGACGGCGCCGGCCAGCGGGTCGCTGACGGTGGCACAGACCGTGGTCTCGGTGGGGCCGTACGCGTTGAGCATCCGGCGCCCGCGGGACCAGCGCTCCACCAGCTCGGGCGGGCAGGCCTCGCCCGCCACGATGACGGTCAGCTCCTCGGGCATCGGCTGGTCGGCCGGCCAGGCGGAGAGCACGGTGGGCGGCAGGCAGAGCACCTCGATACCGGCCCCGGCCACCAGGCGGGCCAGCGGCTCGCCGGGCGCCCGGTCCTCGTCCGCCGCGAGCACCAGGACGGCTCCGGAGGTCAGCGCGGTGAGGATCTCCCAGGCGGCGGCGTCGAAGCTGAACGAGGCGAACTGCAGCACCCGGGTGCCGGCCCGTACGCCGAACAGCGTGCCCTGGCCGACCAGTGCGGCCACCGCCGAGTGCGGCACCAGCACGCCCTTGGGGCGCCCGGTGGAGCCGGAGGTGTAGATGACGTAGGCCGGGTGCAGCGCGGTGAGCGGCGTGGTGCGGTCGGCGTCGGTCGGGTCGTGCGCCGGGCCGTCGGCCAGCATCCGCGCGAGCGGGCGGTCGTCCAGCAGCAGCACCGGCCCGACGGCGGGCGGCAGTTCGGCGGCCTCGTCCGCCGTGCTGAGTACCACCGCCGGATCGGCGTCGCCGAGCAGGTAGGCGATACGTTCCTGCGGGTAGGACGGGTCGACCGGCAGGTAGGCGGCGCCGGCCTTGAGCACCGCGAGCAGCGCGACCACCGCGTCGATCGAGCGGGGCAGCACCAGGGCGACCGTGCGGCCGGGGCCCACGCCCAGCGAGATCAGGTGGTGGGCGAGCCGGTTGGCCCGCTCGTTGAGCTCCCGGTAGCCGAGCCCGTCGGCCACCGTGCCGCCCTGGTACCAGAGCAGCGCGCGGTCCGCCGGGGCGGCGGCGCCGACCCGCTCCTCGAACAGCTCGGGCAGCACCCGCGCCGGGACGGCGGTGGGCAGCGCGGCGCGCGTGCCGTTCCAGCTGCCGAGCAGCTGCTCGCGCTCCTGCGGCAGCAGCACGTCCACCCGGCTGAGCGGGCGGTCCGGCTCCGCGCAGAGCTCGCCGAGCAGCCGGACCAGCCGGTCCGCGATGCCCTCGGCGGTGCGTTCGGTGAACAGGTCGGCGCTGTACTCCAGGGTGCCGCTCAGCCCGGCCGCGGCGCCCGCCGCGGTGCGCTGCTCGGCCAGCTCGAAGGCCAGGTCGAACTTGGCGGTGCCGGTACCGACCGGGGTGACCGCCACGTCGAGGCCGGGCAGGCCGATCGCGGGCTCCGCGTTGTTCTGGAAGGCCAGCATCACCTGGAAGAGCGGCTGACGGGCCAGCGAACGGCTCGGGCTGAGCACGTCCACCAGCTTCTCGAACGGCACGTCCTGGTGGGTGAAGGCGGCCAGCGAGGTGTCCATCGCCCGGGCGATCAGCTGGCGGAAGGTCGGGTCGCCGGAGACGTCGGTGCGCAGCACCAGGGTGTTGACGAAGAATCCGACCAGCCGGTCCAGCGCCTCGGCGCCGCGCCCGGCGATCGGGGTGCCGAGCGGGATGTCGTCGCCGCCGCCCAGCTTGCAGAGCAGCGCGGCGAGGGCGGCCTGGACGACCATGAAGACGCTCGCCCCGCCGGCCCGGGCCAGTTCGCCCAGCGCCTCGTGCAACGCGGGCTCGACCCGGAAGGCGACCGTGCCGCCCCGGTAGCTGGTCACGGCGGGCCGGGCGAAGTCGGCGGGCAGCGCCAGCTCCTCCGGGAGGTTCGCCAACTCCTTGGTCCAGAAGGACAGCTGGGTGGCGAACAGGCTGTCCGGGTCCTCCTCGGAGCCGAGCAGACGGCGCTGCCAGAGGCTGTAGTCGGCGTACTGCACCGGCAGTTGCTCGAACTGCGGGCTCCGGCCGGACTGCCGGGCGGTGTACGCCAGGCTCAGGTCCTCCACCAGCGGCAGCACCGACCAGCCGTCGGCGGCTATGTGGTGCAGGACGAGGAGGAGCATGTGCTCGCGCTCGGAGATCTCGAACAGCACGGCCCGCAGGGGTAGTTCGGTGGCCAGGTCGAACGGGTGGGCGGCTCGCGCGGCCAGTTCGGCGGCCAGCTCGTCCGGGCCGTGCGCCGTGAACGGGACCACCGGGAGCTGCGGGCGGACCGCGTCGGCGGGCAGCACGACCTGGCGCGGCCGTCCGGCGGTGACCGGGAAGACCGTGCGCAGGCTCTCGTGCCGGCCGACCACGTCCGCCAGCGCCGCCTCCAGCGCGGCGCGGTCCAGGTCGCCGGTCAGCCGCACCGCGCGCGGCAGGTGGTAGGTCGCCCCGCCGGCGTCCAACTGGCTGAGGAACCAGAGCCGTTGCTGAGCATAGGAGAGCGGGAGGACATCCGGACGGACGCCCGCGACCAGCTCGGGGCCGGCCGCCGCGGCCTCGTCGAGCAGTTCCGCCAGGGCGGCCGCGGTGGGTGCCTCGAAGAGCGTACGGATCGGCAGTTCGACGCCGATCCGGGTGCGCAGCCGGCTGATCACCCGGGTGGCGAGCAGCGAGTGCCCGCCGAGCTCGAAGAAGTCGTCGTCGATGCCGACCCGTTGGAGGCCGAGCACCTCGGCGAAGACCTGGCAGAGCAGCTCCTCCCCTTCGGTACGCGGCGCGCGGCCCGCCGCGAGGGCGGAGAAGTCCGGTGCGGGAAGGGACTTGCGGTCCACCTTGCCGTTCGGGGTGAGCGGCAGGACGTCCAGCTGGACGAAGGCGGACGGCACCATGTAGTCCGGCAGGGTGCGAGCCAACGCGCCGCGCACGGTGTGCAGTTCGGCGTCGCCGCAGACGAAGCCGACCAGCCGGCTGCTGCCCTGGGCGTCCTGGGCCACGTCGACCACGGCGTCGGTGACGCCGGGCAGCGAGCGCAGCGCGGCCTCGATCTCTCCCGGCTCGATCCGGTGTCCGCGGATCTTCACCTGCTGGTCGACCCGCTCCAGGAACTCCAGTTGCCCGTCCGGCCGGTGGACCACCCGGTCGCCGGTGCGGTACATCCGGGCGCCGGGCTCGGGACGGAAGGGGTCGGCCAGGAAGACCGCCGCCGTGCGGCGCGGGTCGTCCAGGTAGCCGCGCCCGACGCCGATGCCGCCGACGTACAGCTCGCCGGGGACCCCGACCGGGACCGGCTGGAGTCCGTCGCCCAGCACGTAGAGGCTGGTGTTGCGGGTGGCCCGTCCGATCGGTGCCCGGACCGCGCCGAGGTCGGCCACCGAGCGGATCACCGCGTGGGTGACGTCGTCGGAGCACTCGGTCGGGCCGAAGGCGTTGACCAGTGGTATCGCGGGGTAGTGCTCGAACCAGCGGCGGCACAGGTCCGCCGGGAGCGCCTCGCCGGTGACCACCAGCAGCCGCAGCTGCTCCAGGGCCGGCGTCCGGGCGCCGGACTCCCAGTCGTCCAGGGCCGCCCGCAGCAGCGAGGGGACGACCTCCAGGATCGCCACCCGCTCCGCGTCGGTCAGGCCGAAGAGGCCGTGCGGGTCGCCGGCCAGCTCGCGGGAGACCACCCGGAGCCGGCCGCCGACCACCAGCGGGCAGAGCATCTGCCAGACCGAGATGTCGAAGGTGACCGGCGCGTTGTGCACCACGGTGTCGGCCTCGGTCAGGCCCAGTTCGGCGACCTTGGCCAGCAGGTGGTTGACCAGGCCGCCGCGGTGCACCATGGCGCCCTTGGGCTTGCCGGTGGAGCCCGAGGTGAAGATCACGTACGCCAGGTCGGCGGGCCGGGCCGGCACCGGAAGCACCCCGGCGTCCGCGGCGTCGTCGAGCGCGACCACCCGGGGCGCGCCGTCGCAGAGCGCGAGCAGCTGGTGGGCGTACTCCTCCTGGTCGTCGCCGAAGAGCAGCACGGCCGCGCCGCTGTCCGACAGCAGCGCGCCGCTGCGGGCCACCGGTGCCCGGACGTCCAGCGGCACCCAGGCCGCGCCCGCGCTGAGCACAGCCAGGATCGCGACGACGAAGCCGGTGCCCGGCGCGGCCGCGACGGCGACCAGCGTGTCGGGACCGGCGCCCGCCTCGGTCAGTTTGCGCGAGAGCGCGCCGGCCCGGGCGGCCAGCTCCGCGTAGGTCAGCCGGCCGTGGTCGTCCTCGACGGCGGTGCGGGTGGGCCACAGCGCGGCGAACTCCCGTACCTGCCGCACCACATCGGTGAAGCCGCCGTCGACGGCGGTGGCGTTCCACTCCACCAGCAGCCGTTCGCGCTCGGCGGCGGGCAGCGCGGCGATCCGGCTGACCGGGAGCTGTCCGTCCGCGGCGGCGAAGGCCGCCAGGTAGTCCAGCAACATCTGCTGGTAGCCGGCCAGTTCGTCGGCGGTGTAGCGGGCGCCGTTGGCGTCGAGCCGGACCGTGCAGCCCTCGTCGGCGGTGTCCAGGTAGACGATCTGCAGGTCCGGGACCGGACCGGTGGACAGGTTGTGCAGCCGGGCGGCGCAGGCGCCGAAGGTGAAGTCGGCGCCGCTCTCCAGCACGTTGACGGTCGGGCCGAAGCTGCGGCCGGCGTCCCCGGTGAGGCCGAGCTCGTGGCTGATCCGGCCACCCCGGTAGCGCTGGTGGCGCAGCGTGCCGCGGATCTCGCCGGCCACCTGCTTCAACAGGTCGGCGCGGCGCAGCGTGGGGTGGACCGTCAGCGACAGCGGCAGGAAGTTGGCCCGCATCCCCGGGACGGTGTGGGCCACCGCGCCGACCCGGGCGGGAACCGGCAGGGTGAGGGTCAGCCGGTCCGTCCCGCTCAGTTGGGCGAGGTAGCCGGCGGTGGCGCCGACCAGCAGGGTCGGCCAGGTGACCCGGTCCGCCCAGGCGAGTTCGCGCAGCCGGGTCACCAGCGCGGCCGGGATCAGTCCGGTGCTGCGCAGGGTGGCGCCGGGGGCCCCGGGGAGCCGGGTGGAGAGGCTGGTCGGCTCCAGGGTGCCGTCGAAGTGCTCGGACCAGAAACGCCGGTCGGCGGTGTGCGCGGGGGAGTCGAGATAGGCCTGCTCGTCCTCCACCAGTGCGCGCAGCGGCGGCAGTTGGCCGATCGACGGGGACGCGTCGGTCGGATCGGTGTAGAGCTCGGCCAGCCGGCCGTAGAACAGCGCGCGGCTGAAGCCGTCCACCACGATGTGGTTGGCCTGGACGTGCAGCAGGGCACGCTCGGGGCCGAGCCGCAGCAGGACGGCGTCGAACGCACCGCTCCCCAGCTGGGAGGGGCGGGCCATCAGGTCGTGAAGGAGCCGTGCGGCGGCCTGCTCCGGGTCGTCCTCGCCGGTGAGGTCCACGACGGGCAGGGTGCGCGGGCCGGGTGCCTCGATGATCTGGACCGGCTCGCCGGAGCGCTCGTCGAACCGGGCCCGCAGGCAGTCGGTCTCGGACAGCGCCCGGCTCCAGGCGTCCTCGAGCCGGGCGTGGTCCAGTGGACCCGTCAGGTCGAGGTAGTCGCCCATGGTGAACTCCGGGTTGCCCGGGTCCTGTTGCTGCGCGTACCACATCTCCCGCTGGGCAGCGGAGAGCGGTAGCTCGTAGGCATGAGTCTCACGCGTCATCAGTGCACTCCCGAGGCGACCGCGTCCGGCTCGGCTGGCAGCTCGAGTGCGTCCAGGCCGTAGATGTCACGGACCCAATTGGTCTGGTAGATGGTGTCGAGATAGCGGTCGCCCTGGTCGGGCGAGATGGCCACCGCGGTGACGTCCTGGCCGGGGCGGTTGCGGGCCAGCCACTTGAGCGCGCCGCTGACCACCGTGCCGGTGGAGCCGCCGAACAGGAAGCCGCCGCGGGCCAGCGTGTGGCAGGTACGGATCGTGTCGATCTCGGGCACGTGCACGACGTCGTCGACGTAGTCCTCGTCGAGCAGCGCGGGCCGCACGCCGGCGCCGAGGCCGGGGAGCATCCGCAGGCCCGGCTCGCCGCCGAAGGTCACCGAACCGACGCTGTCGACGGCGACGACCGTGACGCCGGGGTTGTGCTCCTTGAAGTAGCGGGCGCACCCCATCAGCGTGCCGGTGGTGCCGGCGCCGACGAAGAGCAGCTCCAGCTGCGGGAAGCGGTGGTCGATGGCCGGCGCGGTGGTGCGGTAGTGGGCCCGCCAGTTGTTCGGGTTGGCGTGCTGGTTGAGCCAGAGGTAGCGCGGGTCGGCGTCACAGAGGCTGCGGACGTGGTCCAGTCGCGCCCCGAGGAAGCCTCCGCCGCCGGTCGGCTCGGTGATCATGTGCACCTCGCCGCCGAGCGACTCGATCAGCTGGCGGGTGGAGAGGTTGGTCCGCGGATCGACCACGCAGACGAACCGGTACCCCTTGACCGCGGCGATCACGCTCAGGGCCATGCCGAGGTTCCCCGAGGACGACTCGATCAGGATCGAGTCCCGGTGCAGGAGTCCGCTGCGCTCGGCCGCCTCGACCATGCTGGCGGCGGCCTTGAGCTTCACGGAGCCTGCGAAGTTGAAGCCTTCGCACTTCAGGTAGATCGGGTATCCGTACATCTCCCGCAGGTCGACGAAGAGGTCCTCCTCGTTGAACTCCTGCGGGGTTCTGATGATGGGCACGTGCCCATCCCCCCTTCGGCGTCGTGTGGCGGAATCAGTCCCAGATGATGTCGCCGGCGGGGGAGGAGCCACCGCCGCTGGTGGAACCGGTCACGACGGCGGGGCCGTCGGACAGCGCGGGCCCGGCCAGGGCGAGCGGGGCGGCGAGAATGGCGCTGCCGAGGCAGAAAGCGAGAACGGTGCTGACGCGGACGGCGAGAGTGCTGAAGCCGGTCATGTGAAGATCCCCTTGTGGCTGGCGAATGCTACGGAATTGGCGGCGAATTAGCCGGTGTTCATGTCCGAGTCGACTGGCGACCACTTTCGGAAGGAAATCACTGTCCCTCCCGACACACGTAAGTCTGTCTCGCACACGCGTTCCGTGTCATTGCCCGGGACTGTCAGGGTCCTGCGGTGACAACACCCTGCAAGGGGTAATTCGAGTGGGCCTACTCGCTGATCAAGGGCAGGAGATCCCGGCTGAATCCGGCGCCCAGCTGCCAGCCGCGCAGAACGTCGCTGGTCGCCAGGCATCGGCGGGTGATCCGGATGGCAGAGGAATGGTGTCCTCCGGTGGTCGGCGGCGAGAGGAAGAGCACCACGTCCGCGCCGAGCGGATCGGTTTCGACGTAGACGTGTTCCAGGCCGTCCTCCGGTTCGGCGGCCGCACGGATCAGTCGGGCGAGATCGGCGGGTTCCAGGGACTCGTCTCCCCTGATCATTCGTCCGGTGAGAATGAACATGTCAGGTCCTTTCCTGTGGATGAAGCCCGTCGCGTTCTCCCTCACCTGGGCCTTCGGCGGAACTCCGGCGACTGCCGATCGGGTGCCGTACCATGCGTCATGATCCACCAATGGTCATGGCGTCATGGTGAGTTGGATACAGGGGGCGGCGGGCATGTTCGGGGTGCTGGGACTCGATCCGGACGCTGAAGGCGTCTACCGAGCGGTTCTGATGTTTCCCCAGGTCGGAGTTGCCGGATTGGCCGCACACCTGGGTTGGAGCGAGGACCGGGTCCGCTGCAGTCTGGACGTCCTGGCCCGACTCGCCCTCGTGCGGCACTCGGAGCAACAGCCCGGCTATCTCCTCCTGGTCAATCCCGAGGTCAGTCTGGCGTCGTTGATCAGCCGCCAGGAAACCGATCTCGCGGAGCGCCAGCGGCAGATCGCCGGCAGCAGACTCGAGGCGGCGAAGCTCATCGCCCAGTACGCCGACAGCCACCGGGTGCAGCGCAACCTCGGGGTGGAACAGCTGTCGGGCGTCGACGAGATCCGTCTCCGGCTGGAGGAGCTCTCACACTCCTGCACCTCGGAGATCATGGGTTTCGCCACCGGCGGCGGACAGTCGGCCGCGGCCCGGGCGGCCAGTCAGGCGGCCGACAAGGAGGTCTTCGACCGCGGGGTCCAGATGCGCAGCGTCTATCTGGAGAGCTCGGCCAACGACTCCGGCACGACCGCGCATCTGGACTGGCTCACCTCGATGGGCGGCCGGGTGCGGGTGGCGCCGTCGCTGCCGATGCGCATGGTGATATTCGACCGCGAGGTCGCGGTCGTCCCGACCAACCCGGACGACACCGGGGTCGGCGCGCTGGTGCTGCACGGTTCGGGTCTGGTCTCCGCGCTGTGCGCGCTGTTCGAGCACGTCTGGGAGGCCGCCGCGCCGTACGGGTCGCGGATGCCGCATCCGGGCAACAGCAGCCTCAGCCCGCAGGCCAGAGCGGTCCTGAGCCTGCTGGCACAGGGCCACACGGACGAGGTGGTGGCGCGCAAGCTCGGCGTCTCGGTGCGCACCTCGCGCCGGATCACCGCCGAGCTGATGGCCGAACTGGGCGGCCGCAGCCGCTTCCAGGCCGGCGTCATCGCCGGTGAGCGCGGGCTGCTGCAGGGGATGTCGCTGCCGCCGAGGAACGGCGCGGGGGTCGAGGCGGAGTAGGGCGGGGGCATGACTCCTCCTGGGGCTCGTACCGTACGGGCCGCAGGCCGGTACGGACGTGATCCGGGCCCGCCCTGAGGGGGCCCGGATCACCTGGTCGATCCGTCAGCGCACGACCGCCGTGCGGTAGACGCGCATGCTGACCGGCATCAGGACGCCGATCATCGCGGCCAGCAGGATCGGCGCCAGGAGCACCGGATGCTGTACCGCCAGGCTGCCGTGCGCCGCCGCGGGGGCGTTTCCCCACAGTTGCCGGCAGGCCGCGGAGACCACGCTCACCGGGTTCCACTCGGCCACCGTCCGCAGCCAGGTCGGCAGTCCGGTCAGCGGCATGAACGAACTGGACAGGAACGAGAAGATCACCAGCACCAGCGCCGAGACACCGTTGATGGCCTCCGCGTTGCGCATCACCATGCCGAGCAGCGCGCCGAGCCAGAGCATCGCGTAGGCGAACGCGAGGATCAGCACGAAACCCAGCGCGGCCGGCAGGAAACCCTTGTGGATCCGCCAGCCCACCGCGAGCCCGGCCAGTGAGACCCCCACGACGGCCACCGCGCTGGTCACCAGGTCGGCCGCGGTGTGGCTGACCAGCACGGTGGATCTGGCCATCGGGAGCGAGCGGAAGCGGTCGATCAGACCGGTCCGCAGGTCGGCCGAGACGCCGAGTGCGGCGACGCCCACGCAGGAGAGCGCGACCTGCGCGAAGACGCCGCCCATCACGTAGTCGTGGTACTGCGCGGTGCCCTGGACGCTCACCACACTGGCGAACAGGTAGCCGAGGATGCCGACCATCGCCACCGGGGTCAGGGTGACCGCGATGATCTTCTCCGGCGTCCGGCGCAGATGGCGCAGGTGCCGGCCGATCAACGCGACGGTGTCGCTGACGCCGGTGCCGAAGCCGCCGGGGGCGACCGTGCCGAAGCTGGTGGCGCTCACTGGTTCTCCTTGGCGCGCTTGTCGTGGGTGGTGGCCGAGGCGTCCGAGGCGTCCGAGGCGTCCTGGCCCTGGTCGGTCTCCCGTCCCGTCAGGTGGAAGAAGACGTCGTCGAGCGAGGGACGGCGCAGTGCGAAGTCGACGACCTCCACGCCGGTGCCCTCCAGGGCGGCGGCGGCCGCGGTGATCGCGCCCATGCCGTCGGCCAGTTGGACGGAGATGCGCCGGCTGGCCCGGTCCACGGTGGGACTGGCGACGGCGACCTTGGCCAGGGCGGCCAGCGCCGCCTCCAGGCCGTCCGCGTCGGCAAGGCCGACCTCCAGCCACTCCTCGCCGACCTTGCGCTTGAGCTCGTCCGGGGTGCCCTCGGCCAGCACCTGGCCCTTGTCGATGACCAGGATCCGGTCGGCCAGGAAGTCGGCCTCCTCCAGGTACTGGGTGGTCAGCAGGACGGTGACGCCCTGCCCGACCTGCTCGCGGACCATCTGCCAGAGCACCTGGCGACTGGCCGGGTCGAGACCGGTGGTGGGTTCGTCCAGGAACAGCACGCTGGGTGCGGCGATCAGGGCGCTCGCCAGGTCCAGCCGACGGCGCATGCCGCCCGAGTAGGTCTGCACCGGCTTTTCGGCCGCGCCCTCCAGCTCGAACCTGGCCAGCAGCTCGGACGCCCGCGAACGAGCCCCCTTGCGTCCCAAATGCAGGAGAGTGCCGAGCAGTTCGAGATTCTCCCGCCCGGTCAGCAGGCCGTCGACCGCCGCGTACTGGCCGGCCAGGCCGATCCGCCGCCGTACCTCGCGCTGCTGGCGGACGATGTCGAAGCCGGCCACCGTGGCCCGGCCGGAGTCCGGTTCCAGCAGTGTGGCCAGCATCCGGACCGTGGTGGTCTTGCCGGCGCCGTTGGGGCCCAGCAGCCCGAGCACGGTGCCGGCCGCGACCTCCAGGTCGACCCCGGCGAGTGCCTGGTGGTCCCCGTAGCGCTTTCCCAACCCGGATGCCTGTATGGCGATGTCCATGACTTTCCTTCCCTCCCTCGGATATGTTTCAGAAGAAAGCGGACGCGAATTCACGAACTCCGTCGAAGAATGCAGAGCCCGGTGTGCATCGAATGGAAATCCCCCATCGGTGCCGACAGTAGCACCGGTGAAAGACGGCAGTAAGAGGCTCCGGAGCCCGTCGGCTGGCAGCACATTGCCACCGCAGGATGCTGCCTCGCGAGAGGGCTCACAGCGGGCCCGGGACGGCATAGCGTCTACCTCATTCTTCCGGTTCCCCCCATGCCGGTACGCACCGTCAACCCCACGTACCGCGGCTTTTGATCTTTGCCGCTGACCGCAGGAGAGGTAATGGCAAGTCGACGCAACATCGCCGCCGTGCTGGGCGAATGGAGCTCCCAGCACCGGAAGACCGCCGTTTTCGGGTGGCTGATCCTGGTCATCCTCGTCACCGTGATCGGTGGCGCCGCCGGTCAGGTCAATCTCACCAACGCCGATTACGGAACCGGACAGTCCGGCCAGGCCGAGCGGATCCTCAACGACGCCGGCCTCAAGGACCCGGCCAACGAGCTGATCCTGGTCCACAGCGACACGCTCACCACGGACGCGTCGGACTTCCAGAACGCGGTGCAGGCCACCATCGACGCGATCAGCCACACCGGGCTGACCCAGAACGTCACCGACCCCTACGCCGCCCAACTGTTCTCCGCGGACCGGCACTCCGCGCTCATCCAGTTCGACGTCTCCGGTGACCCGGACACCGCGGCGGACCGGGTCGGTCCGGTGATCGACGCGGTGAGCGCCACCGCCAGGACCCAACCGGGCTTCACCCTCGGCGAGTTCGGCGCGGCCACCGCGCTGAAGGGGATCGACGACAGCCTCGGATCCGACTTCGCCCGCGCCGAATTCACCGCGCTGCCGGTCGCGTTGGCGATCCTGCTGGTGGTCTTCGGCGCCTTCGTCGCCGCCGTCCTGCCGGTCGGGCTCGCGGTCACCGCCTGCGTCGGCTCGCTCGGGCTGCTCGCGCTGACCAGCCACCTGGTCCCGGTCGACGGGATGACCAACTCCGTGATGTTCCTGATGGGGTTGGCCGTCGGCGTCGACTACTGCCTCTTCTACCTGCGCCGCGAGCGTGAGGAGCGCGCCGCCGGACGTGACCCGGCCAGCGCGCTGCGGATCGCCGCGGCGACCTCCGGGCACTCGGTGCTGATCTCCGGCCTCACCGTGATGGTCGCGATGGCCGGGATGTTCCTCTCCGGTCTGACCGTCTTCGAGGGCTTCGCGATCGCGACCATCGAGGTCGTGCTGGTCGCGGTGGTCGGCTCGATGACCGTGCTGCCCGCCCTGATGACGATGCTGGGCGACCGGGTCGACTACGGAAAGGTCCCGTTCATCACCAAGCGCCGCAAGGCCGCCGCCCTGAAGCCCAAGCAGAACAACGCGCTGCTGCGCGGAGTGCTGTCGCGTCCCGGCGTCTTCGCCTCGCTGGCCGTGGCCGGCCTGCTGGTGCTGGCCGCCCCGGCGATCGGCATGAAGACCGAGAAGCTCGGCATGGACAAGCTGCTGCCCTCCGGCAACCCGCTGGTGTCGGTCTCGCAGCAGATCAACAAGGAGTTTCCCGGCGCCCCCGCTCCGGCCCAGGTCATCGTCAAGTCCGCGGACATCACCTCCGCGCAGACCACCCAGGCCATCGCCGACTTCAAGAAGGCAGCCCTCGCGTCCGGCCAGACCGGCAGCGCGATCGACGTGCAGGTCCACGCCAAGGAGAACATCGCGGAGATCAACGTGCCGTTGATCGGCAACGGCACCGACGCGACCTCCAAGGGTGCCCTCAAGGCCCTGCGCACCCAGATCATCCCGCAGACCCTGGGCGCCGCCTCCGGGACCACCGCGCTGGTCAGCGGTGACCTGGCGTTCTCGGTGGACTACAACGCCCAGCTCAGCTCCAGCATCGTCCCGGTCTTCGCCTTCGTGATGGGCGTGACCTTCCTGCTGATGCTCTTCTCGTTCCGCTCGCTGGTCATCTCGGTGACCTCGATCCTGCTCAACCTGCTCTCGGTGGCCGCCGCCTACGGCGTCATGACCGCCGTCTTCCAGCACGGTTGGGGTGCTTCGCTGGTGGGCACCAAGGCGCCGGGCGCCATCGAGTCCTGGATGCCGCTGTTCGTCTTCGTGGTGCTGTTCGGCCTGTCGATGGACTACCACGTCTTCGTGGTCTCACGGATCCGTGAGGCGCACGAGAACGGTGCGTCCAACCGCGACGCCGTCGCGAGCGGCATCCGCAACACCGCCGGGGTGGTCACCAGCGCCGGTCTGATCATGGTGGCGGTGTTCGCGGTCTTCGGGACCCTGGGCATGCAGGACTTCAAGGAGCTCGGCATCGGCCTGGCGGTCGCGGTCTTCCTGGACGCCACCGTCGTCCGGGCGGTGCTGCTGCCCTCGGTGATGACCCTGCTCGGCGAGCGCAACTGGTACCTGCCGTCCTGGCTGGGCGGCCGCCGCCCGCAGCAGGCGGTCCATCAGGAGGTGCTGGGAGCCGATACGTTCGTTCGACACGAGACCGTACGTTCGGCCGGCTGACCGTCCCCGACAGACCCGGGGCCGCAGCGCCCGACAAGACCGGGGCCGCAGCATCCGCTGCGGCCCCCGATGGAGTGGATCACAGGTGTTCGATTTCAGCGTCATCGCCGGCAGCACCGCGCGGAGCATCATCGAGCGCGGCAGGAAGCAGATCGTCCAGGAGGTCCGGGAGACCTACCTGACCCACGCGGCAGGCGAGTCCGTCAACCCGGACAGCTACTTCCTGCGGTTCCCCGAGAAGCCGGAGAGCCGGATCATCGCCCTGCCGGCGTACCTCGGGGGCAAGGTCGGGGTGGCGGGGATCAAGTGGATCAGCAGCTTCCCGGGCAACATCGACTTCGGATTCCCGCGGGCCTCGGCCGCGCTGCTGCTCAACAACTACGAGACGGGATACCCCTTCGCGCTCCTGGAGGCCTCCCAGATCAGCGCGGCACGTACGGCGGCCTCGGCCGTCCTGGCGGCCGAGGTGCTGAGCGGCGGCCGTAGCGCCGGCAAGCTGACCGTGGTCGGCGCCGGCATCATCGCGCGCAACATCCTGGAGTTCTTCGCCGCGCAGGAGTGGTCGGTGGGCACGGTCGTCGTGCACGACACCAACCCCGAGTACGGCCAGGCGCTGGCGGACCACGCGAGCAAGGAGCTCGGCTACCAGGCGGCCACCGAGCAGGACCTCTCGGCCGCGCTGGCCGGCGCCGACGTGGTGGTGCTGGCCACCACGGTGGGCGAGCCGTACATCGTGGCGCCGGACGCCTTCGCCCCCGGGCAGCTGGTGCTGAACATCTCGCTGCGCGACATCGGCCCCGAGATCATCGGCGGCTCGTACAACGTGGTGGACGACGTCGAGCACTGCATGAAGGCCAACACCTCGCCGCACCTGGCCGAACAGCTCTACGGCAACCGGGACTTCGTCACCGGCACGCTGGCCGACGTGATCGAGGGACGGGCCGCCGTGGGCACCGACCGCCCGGTCGTCTTCTCGCCGTTCGGCCTCGGGGTGCTCGACCTCGCGGTCGGCGCGCTGGTCTACCGCAGCGCCGTGGCGGCCGGCGAGGCCATCGATATCCCGGACTTCTTCACCGAGACCACCCGCTGGTAGTCACCACCGACGGTCCTCACGAGGCCGCCCCCTGACCGGGCCCCGGCTCCGGGCATGAGGGTGGGGCCGCGACGGCTCCCCTGCCATCGCGGCCCCGGTCTCCGGCGGGCTACCGGTCCGTCTCGGTACCCGCCGGGGTCATCAGCAGGCCCCTTGGTCCGACCAGACGGCCCAGGAGGCCGGCGCGCCGGGTGCGGAGCCGGTGGAGTACCAGGTGGAGAGCCACTTGTGGCCGTTGTAGGACACCTGCGCGCCCGGCACGTACGAGGTGGCGGCGCTCCAGGCCGTCAGCCCGCCGCAGCCGCCGCCACCCCCGGAGGTGACGGTCCAGGTGAAGGTGGTGCTGCCCGAGGCGGTGCCCGAGCTGGCGGTGACGGTGACGTTGGCCGTCGTCGCGGTGGTGGGGGTGCCGCTGATCAGGCCGGTGGAGCTGATCGTCAGGCCGGCGGGGAGGCCGGTGGCGCTGTAGGTCAGGGCGTTGCCCGCCGAGTCGCTGGCGGCGACCTGGAGGGAGACCGCGGTGCCGGTGACGCCGCTCTGGTTGCCCGGGCTGCGGAAGGTCACCGTCTCACCGGTGCTGCCGCCCTTGACGGTCCAGCTGAAGGTGGTGCTGCCCGAGGCGGTGCCCGAGGAGGCGGTGACGGTGACGTTGGCCGTCGTCGCGGTGGTGGGGGTGCCGCTGATCAGGCCGGTGGAGCTGATCGTCAGGCCGGCGGGGAGGCCGGTGGCGCTGTAGGTCAGCGCGTTGCCCGCCGAGTCGGTCGCGCTGACCTGCACCGAGGCCGAGGTGCCGACGGTGCCGCTCTGGTTGCCGGGGTTGGCGACGGTCACCGTCTCGCCGGGTGCGGGCGAGCCGGAGCTGAAGCCGCTGGTGCCGTTCGGGGTGCCCCAGCCGGTCGGGCCGTCGTAGCCGGCACCGGCCTTGCAGTAGTACGCCACCGAGCACGAGCCGTTGTTGCCGGTGGTCACGTCGTTGAAGCTGCTGGTGTGGTTGTACGGGTACTGGGCTGCCCGGTCACCCGCGGCCGGGGCGCCGGCCAGCGCCCACACCGAGGCGATGATCGGGGAGGCCGCGCTGGTCCCGCCGTAGACGGCCCAGCCGCTGCCGCCGTAGGTCTGGTAGACCGCGACGCCGGTCGCCGGGTCGGCCACCGCGGAGACGTCCGTCTCCATCCGGTGCGAGCAGCCGGTGTCGTGCTGCCAGGACGGCTTGGCGAGGTACGCCGAGCAGCCCGAGCCGGTGCCCTCGGTGGAGTTGGTGTTCCACACGCTCTCGCTCCAGCCGCGGGCGTTCGATGCCCGGGTGAGCGCCGTGCCGCCGACCGCGGTGACGTACTGCGAGGTCGCGGGGTACTCCGCGCCGTAGTTGGAGTCACCGGCGCTCACCGTGATCGCCACGCCCGGGTGGTTGAAGTACGCCGCGTCCGAGGAGGTGACCGAGGAGTCCTCGGAGCCGCCGTAGCTGTTGGAGATGAACTTCGCGCCCTGCGCCACGGCCTGGTTCACCGCGGTGCCGAGGTCGGCGTCGCTGGCCGAGGTGGCCTCCACCAGCAGGATGTGACAGTTCGGGCAGACCGCGCTGACCATGTCGACGTCGAGCGAGATCTCACCGGCCCAACCGGTGTCCGGCGACGGGTAGTTGGTGCCGCCGTTCTCGTCGATCTTGCGGAAGCAGCCGTTCGCGGTGGTGCAGGCGGGCAGGCCGTAGTTCGAGCGGTAGGACGCGAGGTCCGACTCGGCGTTCGGGTCGTCCTGCGCGTCGACGATCGCGACGGTCTGGCCCGAGCCGCCGGACGGCAGGTTGTAGGCGCTGGTCAGGTCGCCGGGCCCGTAGCCGGAGGGCACGGCGGGAGCGGCCAGGGCGCTCTCGTGGACGTCGGTGCGCTTGAGCGCCAGGCAGGCCATCTCGCCCGGATGCGTCGGCTCGGCGCAGGAGCGGGCCACGGTGATCCCGGCCGGTCCGGCGGGGGTGCTCGCGCTGGCGGCTGCGTTGGCGGTGCCGGCGGCGAAGGCGGTGGGGACCATCGCTACCAGGAGGCCCAGCACGGAGAACCGGGCCAGGAGTGCGGGCCGTCCACGGCGTGCCGAATGGTGCATGTCCACTCGGACTCCTTTTCTGACATCGCCCCGGTGGGGAGGGGCGGACCAGGCTCGTAGGGCGGGTCGCCCACGAGCTCATCCCGCACGGACCGGAGTGCCGACTCCGACCCGTGCCGAGCGGAAACGTAGTCTTCACCTCAGGTACGGTCAATGAATCAAAGGTGAACTGCCGCCCTTGACCTTTACTTGCAAACCCGAGGGGGTACCCTTGCGCCCCTCGTCCGGACGGCGGCCGACCCCTTGCACCGCCCCGGGCGTGGCCGTCCGTACGGGCTGACGGTGGCTCAGCCGGCCAGTCGTCGGACGGCGAGTTCGGTCCGGTCATGCACCCCGAACCGGCGGAACAGCCGGGTGAGGCTGCCCTCCACCGACTTGACCGAGATGTGCAGGGTGGCGGCGATCTGCCGGTTGGTCGAGCCGCGCTGCACCAACTCGACGATCTGGCGCTCCAGTTCGCTCAGCGCGGCCGCCGGGCCGTCCAGCTGGGCGAGCCTCTGTCGGGTGTGGTCGAGCCAGGGGAGGCAGTGCGCGGCGGCGAAGGCCCGGGCCGCGCCGCGCAGGTCCGCGCGGGCGGCCGCCCGGCGCCGGGCCCGGCGTTCGAGATCGCCGAGGGTGAGCAGCGCCCGGGCACTCTCCAGCGGATAGGGGTGGGCGGGCGGCAGCTCCGCGCGCAGCCGGTCCGCCGCGCCGCGCGGATCGCCGCCCAGCGCGACCAGCACCGCACGGGCGCGGGCGAGCCCGAGCCGCACCACCTGCCGGTCCAGCCGGGTCGCCTCGCGGGTCGCCTCGTCCAGCACCCGCCAGGCCTCCCCGGTCGCCCCCGACCGGGCCAGCGCCTCGATCAGATCCGCGTCGACGAGGAAGAGCGCGGGATCCACCAGGCCCAGGCCGCGCAGCAAAGAGCGGCAGCGGCCCAGGTGTTCGGCCGCCTGCGGCATCCGTCCGCCGAGCAGGTCCGCCCGGCCGCGCAGCCCCAGCGCGTAGGCCGACCACTCGACGTCCCCGGCCAGCTCCCCGGCCCGCAGCGCGGCGGCGGCCAGCTCCCCGGCCCGCTCGGCGGTGCCGCCGTTGAGCTCGGCGGCCGCGCGCAGCACCAGCCCCGGCGCGGGCGTCGGCCCGAGCTCCACCCGCATCCGCCCGCCGAGCAGCGCCGCCCGGTACGCCTGCGAGCAGAGCCCGGCCCGCTCGTGGACCGAGGCGACCATGTGCAGCACGTCGCCCAGGTCCTTGACCCGGCCCGCGCTCTCGACGTCACTGCGCAACAGGTTCACCGCGTCGATCGCCTCGGCGACCTCGCCGCCGCGCAGCAGCCGGACCACCAGGCAGCAGCGCACCTGGACCGAGGCCGCCGTCAGCGCCGGGGCGCCCTGCGCGGGCCCGCCCGCCCGTCCGGCCGCCAGCGCCGCCGCCCGGCGTAGCGAGGGCAGCACCCGGGCGGGGCGGAACTGCATCTCGATCGGCGCGCGTAACGCGATCACCCCGATCTGCTGGTCCGCGTCCCCGCTGTGCTCGGCGTGGCGCTCGGCCTCGGCCAGCGCGGCGAGGCCGAGGTCGGTCTGCCCGGTGCTGATCGCGTGCTCGGCCCGGTAGAGCTGCACGGCGGCGCGCAGCCGCGGCGCGTCGCCGGCCTCGGCCTGCGCGGCGTCCATCTGTGCTGCGTCCAGCAGCGCGGGCACCGCGGCGCGGTCGCCTCCGGCGAGGGCGGCCAGCAGCAGCCGGGCGCCGACCCGGGCGCCGCCGTTCGTCCCGCGCAGGACCGCCTCACAGGCCTCCTTCGCCTGGTCGATCAGGCCGGCGTCGTGGGCGTGCCGGGCGCAGTCGAGCAGCCGCTCGGCGGCCAGGTCCGGGTCGCCGGGGGTGCGTTCGGACGCCAGCCGGGACAGCTCGGCGGCGAGCGCGGGCGCGCCCCGGCCGACCGCGATCCGCGCCGCGGCCGCCAGCTCCTCGGCGAGTTCGCGGCCGGCGCCGGTGGTGGCCAGTGCGTGCTGCCGGGCCCGCTCCAGCGGATCGTGCAGCCGCTCGGCGAGCGCGGCGTGGCACGCCTGCCGATGCGCCGGCGTCGCGTCGGCGTAGACGATCTCGCGCAGCAGCGGATGGGCCGCGTGCGGCTCGGACCGTGAGCCCACCGTCAACTCGGCATCCTCCGAGGCTCGTTCGGTCGCCTCTGGCAGCATGCGGTACGGCCGGGCGGCCGCCGCGGCGAGCAACAGGGCCTCGGTGGCCTCCGGCGACAGGGCCGCCAGCCGGTCCGCGAACAGCTCGCGCAGCCGTTGCGGTACCGGCAGCGGCTGGTCGGGGCTCGGCGGCTGTGCCAACCGCAGGGCGGCCTCCCCGAGTTGGAGGGCGTAGAACGGGTTGCCGGCGCTGACCGAGCGGATCCGCCCGGAGAGCCGGCCGGCCGGCGCCAACCCGAGCCGGACCCGCAGCAGTTCGCCGACCTGGGCCTGCGGCAGGGCCTCGACGGCGAGTTCGGTCCGTGGCCCGGGCAACAGGTCGAGGCAGCCCGGCTCGCGCCCCACCGCCACCCGCTCGGTGGCGGCCACCCGGACCCGCTGTCCGTGCAGCCGACGGGCGGCGAAGCCGAGCACCTGCGCGCTGGCCGGATCCAGCCAGTGCGCGTCGTCCAGTACCAGCAGCACCGGACGCTGCCCGGCCAGCGCCCGCAGCAGCTCCAGCACCGCGACCCGGACGGCCAGTTGGCCACCCGGCGGCCCGTCACTCGCGGGCGCGCGCAGCAGCACGACATCCAGCGCCGCGCGCAGATGCGGCGCGAGCAGCCCCTCCTGCTCGGCGATCGGCCGCGCGAACAGGTCGTACAGCGCCAGGTACGGCAGTGAAGCCTCAGCCGCCGACGCGTCGCAGCGCAGCACCAGCACACCGGCCTCGGTCGCCTCGGCCTCCAGGGCGTCCAGGACTGCGGACTTTCCGATCCCGACCGGCCCGGTCAGCAGCACCCCGCCGCCGTCCGCCAGGCCCGCCCGGCACCGGACGAGCAGCCCGTCGCGACCCAGCAGGGCTGTCGCGTCGCTCATGGCGAAGAGTCTCCACCCGGACATCCGAAGTGGTCTAGTCCTTATCCCCCGCTGCTTCATTCCCCCGCGCCGGGCGATCTGCCGCCTGCTGGTGGGTCGTTCGTCAGGTTCGGGCGTCTCGTTCCTGAACCTCCTTGAGGACCGCCGCCACGGTGGGGAAGTCGTTGTCCACGTGGAGGACGGTGTGCCCATGGTGGACGGCTGTGGCGCACACGAGTAGGTCGATCGCGCCGGCTGCGCGGTGTTGCCCGCGTTGGGTCAGTTTGTACTGCGCGGTGTCGACCCAGCGCCAGGCCGTTTTCGGCACCGGCGACAGATGGCACAGCGCGTCGATCTCTTCTGCCAGTTCGTCCCGGTGGGCCGGCCCGGTGGCGGAGTAGAGGAATTCGGTCCGGGTGGGCTCGCAGATGTGGAAAACCCCGGCGGCGATGTGCCCCTCCCAGGGCGCCAGCGCCGCCGGGGTGCGGAACAGGTGCCACAGGGCAGAGGTGTCGAGCAGGTACGTGATCACTCGAACGCCGCCCGGTGGGCGGCCTTGGCGGCTGCCCGGCCGGCGGCGGCCTGCTCGAACTCGCCGGCGGCCCCGCGCGCAGCGAGCCTCTCGGCGGCCTCGAGACGCTTGACCCGGTTGATGTAGTCACGGAGAGCGGCGTTGACGGTTTCCTTCTTGGTGGTGGTGCCCATGAGCCGCATTGCGTCAGCGAGTGCCTGGTCATCAAGGTCGATCTGAGTGATGGACATGCCGACCCTCCTCATGTTGTTGATGTATGTAAGTCCAGTATGCCATCCACATCTGCTGCCCAAAAGGTGAGGATCCTTCGCTGCGGCTGGCTGACGCCGATCCCGGTGACGGTCACATCGCCACCGGACGAGTGCTGAGCGCCATGGCCGCAGCCGGGCAGCTCGCCGTGCTGACGCTCCGCCAGCTGTTCCGGGACGCGCCTCGGCCGCCGGGCGGCGGCACGGCGTACGTCTGCGAGAACGCGGCCGTCCTGCTCGCCGCCGCGGACCACCTCGGCTCCGAGGCGCCAGGACCAGGCCTGATCGCTGATCTCGCGTGCGGGGGCGGCCGTTCGGCGTAGCCTTCGTGCATGGCAGAGAGCAAGGTCAAGAAGGCTGCGCCGGCGGCGAAGGCGGCCACCGCCAAGCCGGCCGCGAAGCCGCGCAAGCCCGAGTCGCACCTCGCGATGGTGCGGCGGGCGCGGAAGATCAACCGCGAGCTGGCGGAGGTGTATCCGTACGCCCACCCCGAGTTGGACTTCGAGAATTCGTTCGAGTTGCTGGTGGCCACCGTGCTGTCGGCGCAGACCACCGACCTCCGGGTGAACCAGACGACGCCCGCGCTGTTCGCGAAGTACCCCACCCCCGAGGCCATGGCGGCGGCCGTCCCGGAGGAACTGGAGGAGGTCATCCGGCCCACCGGGTTCTTCCGGATGAAGGCGAAGTCGCTGATCGGGCTCTCGATCAGCCTGCGCGACAACTTCGGCGGCGAGGTCCCCGGCCGGCTGGAGGACCTGGTCACCCTTCCCGGCGTCGGCCGCAAGACGGCCAACGTCGTCCTCGGCAACGTCTTCGGGGTCCCGGGCATCACGGTGGACACCCACTTCGGCCGGCTCGCCCGGCGGTTCGGGTGGACGACCGAGGAGGACCCGGTGGTGGTCGAGGCCGTGGTCGCGGAGATCTTCCCCAAGTCGGAGTGGACGATGCTGTCGCACCGGGTGGTCTTCCACGGGCGCCGGATCTGCCACTCCCGCAAGCCCGCCTGCGGGGCCTGCCCGATCGCGCCGCTCTGCCCGTCGTACGGAGAGGGCGAAACCGATCCCGAGAAGGCCCGCAAGCTGCTGAAGTACGAGATGGGCGGCCAGCCCGGGCAGCGGCTCAAGCCGCCCGCGGACTATCCGGGGCAGGCCGCCGCCCCCGCCCCCGCCCCCGCCGCAGCCGCGGCACCGCAGGCGTAGTGCGCGCAGTCGGCGCTTCGGAAGGGAACAGCCGAGTGAAGAGAAGCAGCAGCGAGTCGGCCCTGCTGGTCCGTGACGGTCTGCCGGGCTGGCTGCTGCCGGTGCGGGCGGCGGCCGAGACGGTCCGTCCCGAGCAGATGAGCCGGTTCCTGCCGCCGGCCGAGGGCGGGCGGCACTCGGCCGTCCTGCTGCTCTTCGGCGAGGGCGCCGACGGGCCGGACCTGCTGCTGATCGAGCGGTCCAGCTCGCTGCGCTCGCACGCCGGCCAGGTCTCGTTCCCGGGCGGGGCGCTGGACCCGGTGGACGGCGATCCGCAGGGCGAGGGCCCGGTGGCCGCTGCGCTGCGCGAGGCGGCGGAGGAGACCGGGCTCGACCCGGAGGGGGTCCAGGTCTTCGCGACGCTGCCCGCTCTCTACATTCCGGTCAGTGACTTCGTGGTCACTCCGGTGCTCGGCTGGTGGCGGCGGGAGAGCCCGGTCGCGCCGGTGGATCCGGGGGAGACGGGCGCGGTCTTCCGGGTCCCGCTGGCCGAGTTGACCGACCCGGCCCGCCGAGGGCGCTACCGGCATCCGTCGGGCTTCTCCGGGCCGGCCTTCGAGGTGGCGGACCGGGTGGTCTGGGGATTCACGGCCGGCGTCATCGACCGGATGCTGCACCACAGCGGGCTGGAGCTCCCCTGGGACAGCTCCCGTGCGGTCGAACTGGTGTAGCTGCCCTACCCTTGGCAGCCCCACCCCTGGACCGCGCCCGACCGAGCGTGCCGGTCACCGGGTCGGTCCCCCGTCCGCCGGGCTGCCACGCGCATGCCCGGGCCCGGA
Source organism: Kitasatospora mediocidica KCTC 9733 (assembly GCF_000744225.1). Taxonomy (GTDB): domain Bacteria; phylum Actinomycetota; class Actinomycetes; order Streptomycetales; family Streptomycetaceae; genus Kitasatospora; species Kitasatospora mediocidica. The sequence continues at coordinate 1,940,569 of NZ_JQLN01000005.1, forward strand.
CGGGGGCAGGACGGGGTTGGCAGGTCCGGTGCCGAGCGGCTCCGGGTCCATGGGAGGGTGGCAGCGTGAACGTGCTGGATCTGCTTCTGCTCGCCGCCGCGATCGGCTTCGCCGTGTCGGGCTACCGGCAGGGCTTCGTGGTGGGCATTCTCTCCGTCCTGGGGTTCCTCGGCGGGGGGCTCATCGCTGTCGAGCTGCTGCCGCTGCTGCTCAGCCACCTCAGTCCCGGCACCACCGCGTCGGTGGTGGCGGTGGTCGTGGTGATCGTCTTCGCGGCGATCGGGCAGGCTGCCACCACCCAGCTCGGCTGGAAGCTGCGCGGACGGATCGGGGGCAGTCCGGCCAAGGCGCTGGACGCGTTCGGCGGTTCGGTGGTGAACGTGCTGTCGATGCTGCTGGTCGCCTGGCTGATCGGCTCTGCGCTCGCGGGGACGTCCATGCCGACGGTCTCCAAGCAGGTCCGGACCTCCAAGGTGCTCAGCGGGGTGCAGGACGCGCTGCCGGGGGACGCGCCCAACTGGTTCGCCGACTTCAGCAAGGTGCTGTCGAGCAACGGCTTCCCGCAGGTCTTCAACCCCTTCGAGCACGAGCCGATCACCGAGGTGGAGGCCCCGGACCCGGCGCTGGCCGGCAGCCCGGCGCTGGCCAGGGCCCGGCAGAGCCTGGTGAAGGTGGTCGGCACCGCGACCTCCTGCGGCAAGACGCTGGAGGGCAGCGGCTTCGTCTTCGCCCCGCACCGGGTGATGACCAACGCCCACGTGGTGGGCGGGGTGGACGAGCCGACGGTCCAGATCGGCGGCACCGGCCCGCTCTACGACGCGACCGTGGTGCGCTACGACTGGCAGCGCGACATCGCGATCCTGGACGTCCCGAAGCTGAACGCGCCCCCGCTGGTCTTCGCGGGGACGGCCCGGACGAACGACAGCGCGATCGTGGCCGGGTTCCCCGAGAACGGCCCGTTCAACGTGCAGCCCGCCCGGATCCGCGGCGAGATCCAGGCCAACGGCCCGGACATCTACCACCGCGGCCAGGTGGTCCGGGACGTGTACTCGGTCCGATCCGAGGTCCGCCAGGGCAACAGCGGCGGTCCGCTGCTGACCCCGGAGGGCGAGGTGTACGGCGTGGTCTTCGCCAAGTCGCTGGACAGCGCGGACACCGGATACGCCCTGACGGCGGCCGAGGTGAAGGCGGACGCGACGGCCGGGGCGACGGCCACCGGCCAGGTGGACACCCAGGGCTGCGCGCTCTAGGCCGTGTCTCCTGGCATCGCGCCTGGTGACGGTGTGTCGGAACGCCATCCGGCGAACCGTCAGTTCCTCCTGATAGCGTCGGCGGCGCTCACCCGTTCGGCTCAATCCGACCGCAGCGGGCGCCGAACTGGAGGTCACCGAACGCCATGATGGGTCACTCGCACGCGGTCAGCGGCGCGTTGCTTTACGCGGGCTCCGCGCCCTTTCTGCCGCCGCTGCTGCTGCACACCCACCTGAAGCCGGCCGACATCCTGTTGGGGACCGTGCTCTGCGCCGGAGCGGCCCTGCTGCCCGACCTGGACCACCACGACGGCACCATCGCCAACTTCCTCGGCCCGGTCTCCAAGGCCCTCTGCCGCTTCGTCGCCTGGGCCTCCGGCGGCCACCGGCACGCCACCCACTCGTTCCTCTTCGTGGCGCTGATGGGTGGCGGCACCTGGGCCGGCGTGACGTACGGCGGGCGGTACTTCACGCTGGGCATGACGTTCTTCCTGCTGGCCATGGCGGTGAAGGCGCTGCGCCTGCACGTGCCGGGCCATGGCCACCACACCTGGCTGACCGTCATCGGTCTCGCGACGCTGGGCACGGTCATCATGGACAAGTGGATGCCGAACGCGCCGGGCTGGCTGCCGTACGCGGTCGCGCTCGGCACCCTCGCCCACCTGATCGGCGACTGCCTCACGAAGATGGGTGCGCCGCTGCTCTGGCCGCACAAGCAGCGCTACGAGATCGTGCTGATCAAGCACACCGGCAACAAGGTGGAGACCAAGATCCTCGTGCCGATCATGTCGGTGGCGACGGTGGCCCTGCTCTGCGTCACGACGTTCCAGCCGGGCCTCATCGGCTGAAACGTCGTCCACAGTGGTGGACGGAGCGCGACAGGCGGCGCGGGGCTCAGGCCTCGCGCCGCAGTCGTGCGCCGACCCAGCGGGCGCGGCGGCCGAGGATGCGGGGAATGCCCAGCGGATGCGGTTCGGCGAGCGACTGTGGTGTGGCCTGCGGTCGTTCGGATTGGTACGAGGGATTCTGTGGGGTGCGGGTGAGGCGCCGTCCGCGGGGCGCGGCGGTGCGATCGGGCGTCCAGGTCATGGTGGATGGATGCCCCTGAGCCCGCTGAGGTAACCACCCTGTTCCGGGCGAAATGGCCTATGCCGCAGTCATAGGAACATCTAGTCATATAAGTCAAATGGGGGTATGGGGCGCCCACCTGAGGGACAGTCGGGCGCTCTCGCCGCTACCGCTTGTGCTCGCGCACCCAGCTGACCAGCTCGCTGCTCAGCTCCTCCGGAGCCTCCTCGTGCGGGAAGTGCCCGACGCCCGGCAGCAGCCGCCAACGGTAGGGAGCCTCGACGTAGCCGCCCGAGCCGAGCGCGGTGTGCGAGAGCAGCACCGGGTCCGCCGCGCCCTGGATGTGCAGCGTCGGTGCGGTGACCGGCTTCTTCATCCGGCGGACGAACTGGATGCCGTCCGGACGGGCCAGCGAGCGCACCAGCCAGCGGTACGGCTCGATCGAGCAGTGCGCGGTGCTGGGGATCCGCATCGCGTTGCGGTAGTTCAGGAGCGCCTCGTCGTCCGGCCCGTTCGATCCCGTCCAGGCGGTGAGGTAGTCGCCGATCTGGGCGGCGTCGTCGGCGACCAGGCGTCGTTCCGGTATCCAGGGACGCTGGAAGCCCAACACGTGGTCGAAGGCCGCCATCTGCCGACGGTCCTGCAGCAGGCCGCGGCGCAGCCGGCGGGGGTGCGCGGCGGAGACCACCGTCAGGCTCTGGATCACCGAGGGACGCATCACCGCGGCCACCCAGGCCAGCGAGCCGCCGGTGTCGTGCCCGACCAGGTGAGCGCTGTGCTCACCCAGCGAACGGATCACGCCGGTGATGTCCAGGGCGAGGTTGGTCGGGTCGTAACCGCGCGGGGTGCGGTCGCTGCCGCCCATGCCGCGCAGGTCCAGGGCGACCGCGCGGTAGCCGGCCGCGGCCAGCGCGGCCATCTGGTGCCGCCAGGTCCACCAGTACTGCGGCCATCCGTGTACCAGCAGCACCAGCGGCCCGCTGCCCTGCTCCGCGATGTGGAACCGCGCACCGTTGGCCGCCAGGTCGCGGTGGGTCCACGGTCCGGGCATCCGGACGTTCCAGCGGGTCGAACGGAGGGCGTGCGGCTCCGTCCGGGCGCCGCCGCCCGTGCCGGGCGCGCCTGCGGAGCCCACCTGCTCGGCTTCCCGGGCGGGGCCCGCAGGCGCGCCCGGCACGGGCAGGTCGGGGTTCTGGTCAAGCGGCATAGCGAGAGCGTTTCACATTCGAGCCGGGAACACGGCCCCGGCACTCGTTCGGGCTACAGCGAATGCGGCTCCTGTGGGCAGGATCACTGCGCCCGCAGGTGCCGCAGACGGTCGGTCAGCGCTCCAGCGCGGCGAGCTCGGCCGCGGTGGCCGGCCGCGGCCTGGCGTTCTTCAGGACGTCGGCCGTCGCCTGCGCGCCCTCGATGGTGCGACGCGGCGGCTCGATCTTCTTGAGCGTCCGGACCGCCAGGTACGCGAGGAGCAGGCCGATCACCACATAGGCGCCCGCCACGGTGAGGAACGCGCCCCAGAACGGCAGCCAGCCGAGCCGCTGCAGCACGTAGACCAGCGCGAAGCTGAACATCGGCAGCGAGGCCAGCAGGAAGACGCCGGCCACGATGCCCTTGACGCTTCCGAAGATGCCGCGCTTGACGTCCTGTCGGATCTCGGCCTTCGCCAGGGCGATCTCGTCGTGCACCAGGGCCGAGAGATCGGCGGTGGCCGCGGCGAACAGCTGCCCGACCGACCGCTCGCCTTCGTAGGGCAGGCGGGAGCTTCCGGTCGGGCCTGCGGTTCCTGCGGACATCTGGTCTTCTCCTCTGCTGAGATTTCGGACAGCTCAGATCATGCCCCTACCGGCCAGTCGGGCACCACTTCGGCCCGCCCGCAACCGACGACGTGTCACCCGGCGGCACCTGCCGGCCCCTCCTGCCACCGGTCCGTCCGCGCGTCCGTCCGTGCGTCCTGCGCCCGTTGCGGCAGGCCGAGGACGTCCTGCTGGTAGACGTCGGGGATCCCGTCGCCGTCGCTGTCGCGGTCCTCCTCCTCGCAGAGCTGACGGTAGTGCCGGTTGCGCAGCTTCAGCAGCGCCGTCGCCACCAGTGCGCAGAGCAGCGACCCGATCAGGACGGCGGCCTTCGCACGGTCGGCCAGCGCCTCGTCGTGCGGGAACGCCAGCTCGCTGATCAGCAGGGACACCGTGAAACCGATACCCGCCAGGGTCGAGACCGCGAACAGGTCGGCCCACTTGAGCTGCGGATTGAGCTCCGCACGGGTGAACCGCGCGGCCAGCCAGGTCCCGCCGAAGATGCCGAAGGTCTTCCCGAGCAGCAGCCCGAGCACGATGCCCAGCGGCATGGCCTGGGTGAACACGGCCCGGACCGCCGACGGTGAGATCGTCACCCCGGCCGCGAAGAGCGCGAAGAGCGGCACGGCCACCCCGGCGGAGAGCGGCCGGACCAGGTGCTCGATGTGCTCGCCGGGGGAGTGCTCCTCGCCCTCCTCCCGGTGACAGCGCAGCAGCAGCCCCATGGCGACACCGGCCACGGTGGCGTGCACGCCGCTCTCGTGCATCAGTGCCCAGATGACGAACGCCAGCGGGACGAAGAGGTACCAGCCGTGCACCCCGCGCCGGTGCAGGAACCAGAAGAGCACCAGACCCGCCAGCGAGAGACCGAGCGCCCAGAACTTGATCCCCGAGCTGTAGAAGACCGCGATGATCAGGATCGCGATCAGGTCGTCCACGACCGCGAGGGTCAGCAGGAAGGCCCGCAGGGCGGACGGCAAGTGAGTGCCGACCACGGCCAGCACGCCCAGGGCGAACGCGATGTCGGTGGCGGTCGGGATCGCCCAGCCGCCCGGGTGGCCTCCGCCGCCGCTGTTGACCGCGGTGAAGACGATCGCGGGGAGTGCCACCCCGCTGACCGCGGCGACCACCGGCAGCGCGGCGGCACTGGGAGAGCGCAGTTCCCCGGCCACGAACTCGCGCTTCAGCTCGATGCCCGCGACGAAGAAGAAGACGCTGAGCAGGCCGTCCTTGGCCCAGTTCTCCAGCGAGAGGTCCAGGTGCAGCGGAGTGGAGGGCCCCACGGTGTAGTCGAGGACGCTCGCGTAGGCAGCCGGCCAGACGTTGGCCCAGATGAGTGCGACGACCGCGGCGAGCAGCAGCAGGATGCCTCCGACGGTCTCGGTGCGCAGGGCATCCGTCAGGTAGCGGCGTTCGGGCAGCGAGAGCCTGCCGAGGAACTGGCGGCGCTGGGTGGGCGGTTCGGTGGGCGGCGGGCTGACCACGCGGGAGGCCTCCTGGGCACGGGACGACGTGTGGATACACCTGTGGTGCAGTGCCGACCAGACTTCCCGGCGCGCCTCGGAGACTGTCGCGGATCTTGTCGCGACGTTGACAGTCTACGGGGTGCCGGGAGCCGAAAATCCGGTTTGTCGCATTTTATGGCCACTGGCCCTGGTTTGCCGCGCGGACCTCACCTGCTGAGAGGACGGCTCCGGGCCCCGAGCGGGACGGCGGTCAACTGGGCTGTCAGCGCCGACGGTTGACTGCGGACGCGGTGACGCCGGGTCCGAACCGATCCGACTTCTGGGTCTGACTGCCCTTTCCCCTAACGGCGTTGAGCACATGCGACCCCGATGCGCCGACCATATCGTCGAGCCAGTGCGCCGCCCGCTCAGGGCGGCCTCTCGACGTGACGTGGAGGAACCCCATGCCCGTTCAGGAACCGGCCGATTCGGCCGGGCCCGCAGCGGCGGAACCGGCCGACCGGTCCGCAGCGCCCTTCCCGGCAGCGGGAGGTGGGGACGGAGCGCAGGGCGCACCGCCCCTGTTACCGGCACCGTCCGCCGGCCCCGCTCGTCCTGTCGCTCCCGCCCTTCCGGTCCTTCCCGCCGCACTCGCGAGTCGTGCCGTCGTGACCGACCGCCCCGCGTTGACCGGCCGCACCGCGTACCTGGATCGTCCCCCGTATCCGGACGCCGTGCCCGCCGCCCCGGCTGCCGCCCCCGCCCTCTTCGTCCCCGGCGCCGTCGTCGCCCGCTCGCGGACCGCCCTCACCAGCGGTCAGAGCGCACCGGACCCGCTCCGCCTCGAACGCCGCCTGCGCCCGCTCTTCCAGGGCCTCCCACCGGACAGCGGTGTCGCCGTCGCCGTGATCCAGGGCGCGGAGCGGACGGTGGCCTGTCGTGGCTTCACCGACCCGGCCACCGAGCGTCCCGTCAGGGCGGACACCCGCTTCGAACTCGGATCCGTCACCAAGACCTTCACCGCACTGCTGCTGGCCGAGATGGTGGCCAGGGGCGAGGTCCGGTACGACGATCCGATCGACAAGTATCTGCCCGCCGGCGCGGTCCCCGGCTACCCGAGGGAACGGCCGATCACCCTGCTGCACCTCGCCACCCACACCTCGGGTCTTCCGCGGCTGCCGGTCGGCCTGCTGCCCAACGCGATGCCGCAGTGGTTCACCCGGCCCTGCGCCACCTTCAACGTCGCCCACCTGCTGCGATCCCTGGCCCGGACGCCGGTGCGCGGCACCCCCGGCGTCCAGGTCCGCTACTCCAGTCTCGGCTGCGGGCTGCTCGGGCTGCTGCTGGAGAACGCGGCGGGCACCCGGTACCAGGATCTGCTGGCCGACCGGGTCTGCGATCCGCTCGGACTGGTCGACACGTCCTGTGGCCCCGGCCAGGAGTTCGGCGGCGGCTACCGTCGCGGACGACGGGTGCCGTCCTTCCGGATCCCCGCGCTGCCGGGCGCGGCGGCCCTGCGCTCCAGCGCGGACGACATGCTGCGCTACCTCCAGGCACATCTGGCGCTGGACGCCGCGCCGGGCGTGCGGCGCGGTGAGTCGCGCGGCGGCGACCTGGACCCCTTCGTCGCCGGCCCGGCACTGCGGACCGCGCTCGGGGACGTACGGCGTCCGCGGGTGGCCCGGCGGCTGACCGGGACGCGGGTCTGCCTCAGCTGGAAGCAGCGCTCGGGCGTCCCCGTCGACGGCGAACCCGCGGCCGGTGCCGCGGACGCCGAGGGCGGGAGGCCGGCGACGGGTGACCGCATGCTGGAGCAGGTGGTCTTCCACGAGGGCAGCACCCGTGGCTTCGCCGCCTTCGCGGGATTCGACCCCGTCGCCAGGACAGGCCTGGTCGCGCTGATCAGCTCCCCGCCCACCCGGCGCAGGCGGTTCCTGCAGACGGCGTACGACACCCTGCGCGGACTGGCGTCCGACCAGGAGCCGCACTGACGCGGCGGCGGCCCGCCCCGTGACCGGCGCGGGACGGGCCGAGGCCGCGGATGTCAGCCGGATACGACGGCGGCCGCCCCCGCTTGCGCTGCGGGGGCGGCCGCCGTCATGTTCCGACGTGTTCCGTCGCGATCCTGGAGGGATCAGTCCTCGCTGCCCGCGGTGGGCAGCTGGGACTGGATGAGGTTCATGACGGAGCTGTCGGCGAGGGTGGTGACGTCGCCGATCTCGCGGTTCTCGGCGACGTCGCGCAGCAGGCGACGCATGATCTTGCCGGACCGGGTCTTGGGGAGCTCGTTGACGACCAGGATCCGCTTGGGCTTGGCGATCGGGCCCAGCGTCTTGGCGACGTGGTTGCGCAGCTCGTCGACCAGGCCGGCGTCGTCGGTGGCGGTGCCGCGCAGGATGACGAAGGCGACGATGGCCTGTCCGGTGGTGGCGTCGGTGGCACCGACGACGGCGGACTCGGCGACCTTGGGGTGGGAGACGAGGGCGGACTCGACCTCGGTGGTGGAGATGTTGTGGCCGGAGACGAGCATGACGTCGTCCACCCGGCCGAGCAGCCAGATGTCGCCGTCGTCGTCCTTCTTGGCGCCGTCGCCGGCGAAGTAGCGGCCGGGGAAGCGGGACCAGTAGGTGTCGATGTAGCGCTGGTCGTCGCCCCAGATGGTGCGCAGCATGGAGGGCCACGGCTCGGTGAGGACGAGGTAGCCGCCGGAGCCGTTGGGGACCTCGTTGGCCTCGTCGTCGACGACGGTGGCGGCGATGCCGGGCAGCGCGCGCTGGGCGGAGCCGGGCTTGGTGTGGGTGACGCCGGGCAGCGGGCTGATCATCATGGCGCCGGTCTCGGTCTGCCACCAGGTGTCGACGATCGGGGTCTTGCCGGCGCCGATGTGCTCGCGGTACCAGATCCACGCCTCGGGGTTGATCGGCTCGCCGACCGATCCCAGGACCCGCAGCGAGCTGAGGTCGAACTTCGCGGGGATGTCGTCGCCCCACTTCATGAACGTGCGGATCGCGGTGGGCGCGGTGTAGAGGATGCTCACCTTGTACTTCTGGATGATCTCCCAGAAGCGGCCCTGGTGGGGGGTGTCGGGGGTGCCCTCGTAGATGACCTGGGTGGCGCCGTTGGCCAGCGGGCCGTAGACGATGTACGAGTGCCCGGTCACCCAGCCGATGTCGGCGGTGCACCAGTAGACGTCGGTCTCCGGCTTGAGGTCGAAGACGGCGTGGTGGGTGTAGGAGGCCTGGGTGAGGTAGCCGCCGGAGGTGTGCAGGATGCCCTTGGGCTTACCCGTCGTGCCGGAGGTGTAGAGGATGAAGAGCGGGTGCTCGGCGTCGTGCGCCTCGGGCGTGTGCTCGACGGACTGGCGCTCGGTGATCTCGTGCCACCACACGTCACGGCCCTCGGTCCACGTCACGTCCTGGCCGGTGCGGCGCACCACCAGGACGTGCTCGACCTGCGGGCACTTGGCGAGTGCCTCGTCGATGGCGGGCTTGAGGGCGGAGGGCTTGCCGCGGCGGTAGCCGCCGTCGGCGGTGATCACCAGCTTGGCGTCGGCGTCCTGGATCCGGGAGGCCACGGCGTCGGCGGAGAACCCGCCGAAGACGACGGAGTGGGCCGCGCCGATGCGGGCGCAGGCGAGCATGGCGATGACGGCTTCGGCGATCATGGGGAGGTAGATCGCGACCCGGTCGCCCTTGGCGACGCCGAGCTCGGTGAGGGCGTTGGCGGCTCGGGAGACCTCGTCCTTGAGCTGGGCGTAGGTGATGGAGCGGCTGTCGCCGGGCTCGCCCTCGAAGTGGATGGCGACGCGGTCGCCGTTGCCGGCTTCGACGTGGCGGTCGACGCAGTTGTAGGCCACGTTGAGCTTGCCGTCGGCGAACCACTTCGCGAAGGGCGGGTTCGACCAGTCCAGGGTCTGGGTGGGTTCGACGGCCCAGTCCAGCCGGCGGGCCTGCTCGGCCCAGAAGCCGAGGCGGTCCTCGGATGCCTGCGTGTAGGCGGCTGCCGTGACGTTGGCGGTGGCGGCGAGCTCCGCGGGCGGAGCGAAGCGCCGTTCCTCCTTGAGCAGGTTGGCCAGGCTCTCGTTGCTCAACGCGAACTCCTCATCGAGTCTCTTCGTGGTGCTTTCCCCCCCGGGGAGAGAAGCGCCAGTGCTGCGGGTTTTTTCCCTCTGGTGGGATTGTCCCGTGTGTCCCAGCGGACAGCTCACCAGGCGAAGGGTCGGTTGACAAGGGCCACCCGGAAAATTGGTGTAGACCTCTTCTCGAGGGAAGGTCGGATTTTCGTACAGGGCGGCGATTTTCGAGCAGAGGTACGACACTCGGGGCCGGTTCTTACGGTTCGGGGAGCCTCGCCGAACGGATCCGGGTGGGTCTGTCGGGGGTGACGCCCGGATCGTCTCCCGATCGTCGCCGCACCGAGTCTTGACGCTCAGTGAGTGCGGTAGTCCCCTGGAGTAACCAGTCCGCTGAAGCCGGCGCGGGCCCACTACACACGGTTTCTGCTCGTCAGTCTGTCTGTCATTTTGTCAGTTCGCCGTACTCGCATCGCGGTGCCCCAACCGCGCGACGTGCTGCCGCTGTCCGGCCGCGCGGTCGCCCAGGGGGAGCGAACGCGCGGCGCCGGTGCGGTGCTTCGGGGAAGGCCAGCCATGTCGGGAACGCCTGCCAGTCCTGCACCCCTTCCGAGACCGGGCGACTTCGCGGTCGTCCGCATGCACGGCACCGCGGGTGCCCTCATCCATGTCGGGCAGTGGCTCAACGGGGACGGCTTCGCCGACGTCGAGCACGCCTTCGTTCTGGTCGGTGACGACGAGTTGGTGGAGGCCGAGCCGGGCGGTGCCCGGCTGACGCCGGTCTCGGCCTACGACGGGCGTCAGGTGCGTTGGTCGAGCGGCCACATCCAGCTGACCAGCGATCAGCGCGCGGCGATCGTCGCGGCGGCACGCGGCTACCTCGGCGTCCCCTACAGCTTCCTCGACTACGCGGCGCTGGCAGCGCACCGCTTCCGGCTTCCGGGCAGCGGTTCCCTCAAGGACTATGTGGGCGACACTCGGCACCAGATCTGCTCCCAACTGGTCGACCAGTGCTATCAGGACGCCGGAGTCCATCTGTTCCGCGACGGTCGGTGGCCCGGCTATGTGACCCCGGCCGACCTCGACAACCTGCTGGGGTAGCGGGATCGCCCGGATCCGACGGATTGACCGGATGTCGCAGACGCCGGCTGCCGCATGACGCGGCGGTCGGCGTTTTGCGCGAGCTCTTGACGCGGAGGGAGTGGGACGCCACCATCCACTTGTGGTTAGGAAACTTTACTAACTGCATGTCGCGCCGCGCCCATGTCGGCATCGACTGCCGCGCATGCCGCGACCCGCACGTCACGGCATGCGCGGCGCGGTCCTGTTCGTCCCGGCCCCCATGGCACCAGTCCCCGGCCGTCCATGGATCTGAAAGGTTGTCATGAACAAGCAACTTCGATTCGGAGCCCTCGCCCTCGCCGCGACCGCCCTCCCGCTCGGCTTGACCGCAGTCACCGCCGCCCCCGCCCAGGCAGCGACCGCGTTCCCCGCGCACTACGCCGCGCCCTACCTGCAGATCGGCGGGTCGGACACCGGCGACCTGGCCGCCGACCGCAAGGCCAGCGGCCTGCAGTACTACACGCTCGCCTTTCTGACGCCGAAGTCCGGCTGCACCCCGATGTGGGAGGACGGCAACGACTCGCTCGGCGCCTTCACCTCCCAGGTCAACGCCTTCAGGTCGGCCGGCGGCAACGTCATCATCTCCTTCGGCGGAGAGGCCGGCGGCGAGCTCGCCCAAACCTGCACCTCGGTCTCCAGCCTGACCGCCGCGTACGCCAACGTGGTCAAGACCTACGGTGTGACCAGGCTCGACTTCGACATCGAGGGCAGCGTGCTGGACGACACCGCGTCCAACGCCCGCCGGGACCAGGCGCTCGCGGCGCTGCAGAAGTCCAACCCCTCGGTCCAGGTCGACTTCACGGTGCCGGTCGACCCGACCGGTCTGGAGTCGAACGCTCTCAACCTGCTCAAGGACGCCAAGAGCAAGGGCGTCGCGGTGAACCTGGTGAACATCATGACCATGGACTTCGGCGACGGGCAGAACGCCCTGAAGGACGCCGAGTCCGCGGCCAACGCCACCCACGGGCAGCTCGCCGCTATCTACGGCGGGAGTTCGGCCCAGGTCTGGGCCAAGATCGGGCTGACCCCGATCGCCGGTCGCAATGACGACAACGAGAACTTCACCCAGTCCAACGCCGGCACCCTGGAGAGCTTCGCGGCCTCGAAGGGCGTGCAGGAGCTGTCCTTCTGGGAGGTCGACGGCTACGACAAGGCCGCCGGGTACGCCTACTCGAAGATCTTCAACAAGATCACCAGCTGACAGCTGCGGTCGGCCGACTCCGCGCCACCCCTGAACGCGCGGACCCTGAACGGGCGGCACCTCAACGCGCCGCCCCGACTGTGCCGCCCCTGCCAGGCCGATGCCTCCGGCCTGGCAGGGGCGTTCCGTGTCGTCAGAAGTCCGGACCACGGGACTCCTGACGACAGGACACGGCACGAACCCCGCACGGCCGGCACCGCACGGCACGGCACCCACCCGTCTCGACCTCAGGCCGCGCTGGCGATCTCGCGCGCTCCCGCGACGGCGGCGAAGCGCCCGGTGGCCGGGTCCAGGACGTAGGCCTGCGCCGTGGCGAAGTCGAAGTACATCCCGACCAGGCGCAGCGTGCCGGCCAGGACGCCGCGCTCCACCGCCGGATTGGCCAGCAACTGGTCGAGCTGCTGGACCACGTTGGTGATGCAGAGCTGCTCGACCTCGTCCGCGACCGGGCGGTCCTCGAACTCCGCGGGAACCCGGGCGAGCCTGGCCAGCGCGCCACGTCCGTTGCGCAGCCACCGGGCCAGCGGGGTGGGCTTGCCGGGCTGCTCGTGAACGCCGTTGAGCAGGGCCTTCATTGCTCCGCAGCCGGAGTGCCCGCACACGGTGATGCTGCGCACCTCCAGGACCTCGACGGCGTACTGCACCGCGGCTGCCACGGAGTCGTCGGCGGCGCCGGGCTCGTAGGGTGCGGGGACCAGGTTGCCGACATTGCGGACTGTGAAGAGGTCGCCCGGGCCGCTGCTGGTGATCATGCTGGTAACCATGCGCGAGTCGGCACAGGTGAGGAAGAGCTGCGACGGTGTCTGACCCTCCCGGGCAAGCCGCGCGAGTTCCGGACGGACCAGCGGTGCGGTGTGCGTCTGGAAGCCGCGCACTCCGTCGAGCAGTCGCCCGTGCGGGTCCTCCTGCTGGTCGATGCAGTGATGGCCCATCCACGGAGTCCAGGCACGGCAGCGGTGCGGACCGGGTGAACTGCCGGAGCGCACCGTGCCGTCGGGGTCGAGGGCCTCGTCCTCCTGTCGCTTGGTCAGCATCGCCACCTGGCCGCCGCGGGCGATGTGCCCGCCTCGCCAGGCGTGCAGCGCCTCGTACGCGGCGTGGTCGAGGAAGGAGCCGTCATGGCAGATCGTGACGCGTGATCCGACCGGGATCGCGCCGAGCGTCCTGGTCAGCCGCGGCACCGTGACAAAGGTCAGCGGACCGTGCATCTCCACCTCGTACGAGCCGTCCGGCCTGGCGACGACGTCCACGTGCGCCCGGGTGAGGCGGTAGAGAGCGAGCAGTATCGCGGTCGCGCCGCCGAGTGCGACGCCGAGCGGGACGTCGAGCAGCACGACGCCCAGCACGGTGACCAGATAGACCGGGAACTCCCGGTGCCGGTGCACCTTGCGGATGTGCGCGAAGCTCACCATCTGGATGCCCACCACCATCACCAGCGCCGCCAGTGCGGCCAGCGGGATCCGGCGCAGGCCCCCGGTCAGCGCGAGCGCGGCGAGCAGGACCCAGACCCCGTGCAGGACGGCCGACCACCGGGTGCGGGCGCCGGCCCGGACGTTGGCCGAGCTGCGGACGGCGCCCCCGGCCACCGGCAGACCGCCGAGCACGCCGGTGAGCATGTTGGCGATGCCCTGCCCGCGCAGTTCTCGGTCGAGGTCCCCGGCGCCGCCGCTGAGCCGGTCCACCGCGACCGCGCAGAGCAGGGACTCCACGCTGGCCACCGCGGTGACGGTGAGGATGGCGCCGAGGATGCCGAGCAGTGAGCCGTGCGGCAGGGCGGCGAAGTCGTGATCGCGCCAGCTGGGCAGCTCGACCCGGGCCAGCTGGAAGTTGCCGGCGATGGCCAGGGCGGTGCCGCCGGCGACTGCGGCCAGCGCCGCGGGCACGCGGTTCAGCCAGGAGCCGATCCGTCCGGCCGCGCCGGGCAGTTGGTGCAGCCGCGGCCACCCGTACAGGGTCGCGATCGCCAGCAGGCCGACGGCCAGTGCGGGCGGGTGAGGACCGCTGAGCTGGGCGGGCAGCGCGATCAGATTGGCGAGCGCGGAGCTCTGTGGGGAGCCGCCGAGCACCACGTGGAGCTGCGCGACCGCGATGGTGATCCCCACCCCGGCCAGCATGCCGTGCACCACGGCGGGCGAGACCGCGAGCGCGGAGCGCGCCACGCGTACCGCCCCGAGCAGCAGTTGGAGCAGGCCGGCGGCCACCGTGATGGCGCAGGTGGCACGCCAGCCGTACTGGGTGATGAGCCCGGCGGTGATCACGGTCAACGCTGCGGAGGGCCCGCTGACCTGGAGCGGCGTGCCGCCCAGCAGACCGGCGGTGATGCCGCCGACCGCTGCGGCCACCAGCCCGGCGGTCAACGGTGCTCCGGTCGCCAGCGCGATTCCGAGCGAGAAGGGAACGGCGATCAGGAAGACGACCAGGGAGGCCGGCAGGTCCTGGGCCGTGGGCAGCTTGGCGCGCAGGCCGATCTGGGAGTCGGGCCGAGTGGGCGGGGAGTGGCTGTCAGGTGTGGTGTCGGCGGGGCGGAGAGTGCTGTCGTGGGTCATGGCGTCCCGTCTTTCCGGAGGAACGAACGCAGTCAAGTCCGGTGCGGTACCAGGGATCGGATCGGCTGTCGTGGGTCGCGACGGTGGGGCGGGATGGCGCGGGCACGGTGCCGACGGGTGGGGCGGCCCGTGAGCCATCGGAACTCTGGTTGATCAAGACTTGGTAAACGGTGGGTAATGGAAGCTTCGCATAGCGTAAGTATGTGCGGGAGCCATCGGGCCCAGATTCACCCCACCGGGTGATTGCTAGTGCCGCGTCAGGCAACTTTTGCCCGTCAAGGAGCGGCTCCCCCAGCCTTCGGCCGGTGCGGCGAGAGTGCGTGCCGGGCGTCGCGACGGGGGTGAAGGCTGCCTGACGCGGCACAAGGGGGCGACTCGCGCGTGGCACGGACGCGCGCCGAGGGCGGTCGACGCCGGGCGCATGCCGAACGGCCGGCGTCGCACCCGGACGGGGGTGCTACGCCGGCGGCCGGGCAGTGCGGTCAGCCGTGAGGGGGCGCTCAGGCGTGGGCCTCGGCGGCGGCGCAGGCCTGCGCGCCGTTCTCCTCGCCGAGGACGAACTCCGGGTCCACCTGCCTGGCCAAATCCACGCCGACCTTCGCGTTGCCCCAACTCTCGGCGTTGCGCAGGTGGAAGTGGACGGCCTGGCTGGTGTACCGCTGGGCGTCCCGGGTGGCGTACGCGGCGTCGGCCTGGCTCTTGAGCTCCGCCAGCACCGCGCGGTTGGCGGGCTCCAGGGAACTCAGCGGCGGTTCGGCACCCTGTTCGAGGCGGCGAACCCACTCCGACTGGCCGAAGGTGGTCAGCAGGTCGTCGCCGACCTCGGCACGCAGGAACGCCAGGTCCTCGGGGCTCTGCACCTTGTTGCCGATGACGCGCAGCGCGACGCCGAAGTCCCGGGCGTACTCCTTGTACTGGCGGTAGACCGAGATGCCCTTCCGGGTCGGTTCGGCGACCAGGAAGGTGAGGTCGAAGCGGGTGAAGAGGCCGGAGGCGAAGGAGTCGGACCCGGCGGTCATGTCGGTCACCACGTATTCGTCCTGACCGTCGATCAGATGGTTGAGCAGTAGCTCGACGGCGCCGACCTTGGAGTGGTAGCAGGCAACTCCGAGGTCCTCCTCGGTGAACGTGCCGGTGACCAGGAGCCGCACGGATCCCTCGTCCAGGGCGACCGGCCGCGCGCAGGAGGCGTAGACCGGGTTCTCCTCGACGATGCGCAGCAGGCGTGAACCCCGGCCGGGTGGCGTGGTCTTGATCATCGCCTCGGGGGACTCGATCAGGGGGTTGCTGCCGCGCAGGTATTCCTTGATCTCGGGCAGTCGGGCGCCGAGTGAGGGGAGAGCGGCGGCCTGATCATCGGTCAGTCCGAGTGCGGGGCCGAGGTGTTGATTGATGTCGGCGTCCACCGCGATGACCGGGCGGCCTTCGGCGGCGAGGTGGCGGATGAACAGTGCCGACAGCGTGGTCTTGCCGCTGCCGCCCTTGCCGACGAAGGCGATCTTCATCTGATTCCCGGCTTTCGCTCCGCCGATCGCCCCCCTGGGCGTCGACCACAAGTTGTTGGTAACCGTTATCGTCACCGATAGCGGCCATGGTAACCGTGGTTTAGGGCGCCACGCCCGGGGGAAATGACGATTGGCTCGAATGAGTGACAGCGAGGTCGCTGTGCAGGGCGGGACGGGAGAGTCGTTACTCTCGGGTAGGTGAGCACTGGAACAGATCCGCTTGCCCCGCTGGCTGAGCTCCCCGGGGTGCCCGAGTCCGTCGCCGAGGTCCGCAAGGCCATCGATCGGCTGTACGGACACCGCGTGATGCGCCGTCGCGCCCCCGAGGTCACGTCCGAGGCCGCCCTGCGCGGCGCGCGGGCGTCGGCCGCCCTGGACGGCGCGGACTGGCCGTTGGAGGAGGTACGCCGGCGCAGCGACTTCAGTGCGGGCCGGGAGGACCGGTCGGTCGGTGGCGCGCTGCGGATTTCGGCCGAGGCCGGACAGCTGTTGAGCGTCTGGCGGACGTCCCCGCTCCAGGTGCTGGCGCGGCTGCACCTGCTGGCGGCCGGTGACGGGAGCGCTTCGGCGGGGCGTCCGCGCCAGGCCGACGAGCCCGTCGAGGACCTCTTCCCGTTGGAACTGCAGGCAGTCGAGGGAGTGGCCGCGGCCCCGTCCGCGCCGGAGTCGCTCAACGCGGTGCCGACGTCCGGCGCGTCGACCGCGACCCTGCCGGCGCCCCCGTCCTCCGATGAGGCGGCGGCCCGGCTCGACCAGCTCGCGCAGCTGCTGGCGGCGCGGACCTCGTCCGCGCTCGGTGGCGCCCCGGCGCTGGTGGTCGCCGCGGTGGTGCACGGCGAACTGCTCGCGCTTCGCCCCTTCGCGACGCACAACGGTCTGGTCGCCCGGGCCGCGCAGCGGATCGTGCTGATCGCCGAGGGTCTGGACCCGAAGGCGATCTGCCCGGCCGAGGTCGGGCTCGTCGAGCTCGGAACGGCCGCGTACCGCCAGGCGCTGGCTGGTTATCTGACCGGCACTCCGGAGGGCCTGGCCCGTTGGATCGCCCACTGCGGACTGGCGCTGAGGCTCGGGGTCCGGGAGAGCACCGCGGTCTGCGAGGCCATGCAGCGCGGCATGGTCTGAGTCATCGGGCCGTCGGCCGGGCGGACTTGGCGTTCGAGCCGCCCGGCTGGAGAGCCCCGGGAGTGGGGGCGTTCGTATGGCGAGCGTCGTACCACGGGCGTCCGGGAACAGAGTTGCGGCGACACCCTGACTGCTGGTGTCGCCGCTGGTACAGCGTCCGGGTGACCATGCGTGCACCGGAAGTGCCCATCAGGCGGGGATCCTGCCCGTTCGCCTGGTGCGGCGGCCCGAATCGCGGGTCGGCTGCACGTGGGTGCTCGGAAGCTGTACGCGGTCCGTGGGCCTGAACTGCGGTGTCGGTCTGACCTCTTCGGGTCCTTCCGGGTCTCGCGGGCCGTGAGTCCTTTGTATCTCGGATTAGGGTGAAAAGGAACTCGAAGGGCGAATTCTTTACCTTTTGTCCGATTCGTGGTCGAGGTTGTCCTCAGGCGACCGGCTGCCGACGCTTGGCCAGCTGCCAGACCAGGCCGGCTGTCATGACCGCCGTCCCGATTGCGACCGCCGCGACCACCGTTCGACTCGGCGCCCTGAACTCGGGAAGCCTGCGGTGCAGTTCGATCGGCCGGTCGAAGACCAGGACGGGCCACTCGCGGGCCACCGCCTCCTTGCGCAGGCTCCGGTCGGGGTTGACCGCCGACGGCCTGCCGACGGCTTCCAGCAGCGGCAGGTCGGTGATGGAGTCGCTGTACGCGTAGCACTCGGCGAGGTCGTAGCCCTCGCGCAGGGCCAGCTCGCGGATCGCGGCCGCCTTGTTCTCGGCGTAGGCGTAGTACTCGATCTCACCGGTGTAGCGACCGTCCTCGATCTGCAGTCGCGTGGCGATCACCCGATCGGCGCCGAGCATCGCGCCGATGGGCTCGACGACCTCCGACCCGGAGCTGCTGACGATCACCACGTCGCGCCCTGCGGCGTGGTGCTGCTCGATCAGCGAGGCGGCCTCCTCGTAGATCAGCGGATCGATCAGGCCGTGCAGGGTCTCGGCGACGATCTCGCGGACCTGCTGGACGTTCCAACCACGGGTCAGGGTGGAGAGATACTGCCGCATCTTCTCCATCTGGTCGTGGTCCGCGCCGCCGACCAGGAAGACGAACTGGGCGTAGGCGCTCTTGAGCACGGCCCGACGGTTGATCAGACCGCCCTGGTAGAAGGGGCGGCTGAAGGCGAGGGCGCTCGACTTCGCGATGATCGTCTTGTCGAGGTCGAAGAAGGCCGCCGTCCGGGCCGGCGCGGCGAACGGGCGCACGCCGGTCGGTCGCTCGGCCGGTTCGGGGTAGCTGCCGGCGGCTGTGGTGGTGCTTTGCTCGGGAGGGTGCGGGGTGCTCCTGTCGAGGGTCGCTGCGCCCTGCTGTGCGGCGTCCGGTCCGGAGCTGTCGCCATCGTCGGCGATGTCGGCGTTCTCGCTGGTGTCCACAGGAACCGAGGATAGATGGCAGCCTCGGAGGGGCCGCCATTCGGTGGACTAGGGGGTGTCTGGGTTTGTGTTTCTGGCCGCTCGGGTACACCATGGAAGTCACGGATCGTTCGCGACCGTGCTAACCCGGTCCGGCTCCTCCCCCCCGAGTCGGACCGTGGATAGACGACCCCCGCTCTCCCCCCCGGCGGGGGTCGTCGCATGTCCGGGCCCATTTTGCAAGGGTCTTCAGGGCAGACTGGCGATGAGCCGGGATTCGAGGGGCGACATTTCGCACGAAGGTGTCGGGCCTGACTGCCCCCTTCGATGACTACGCTGAGTAGCTGACTGCGCATCGTCGCCGACATGCCCGGACGGTTGTCACATCGCTGCCCGGGGCGTCGCCGGAGGGGTGAAACGGGTGCCTACGGGTGACGTTGGTTGTCCACATCGCCGCGGTTATCCACAGGTTTTTCAAGGGGGGCTGACGGGCTCCAGGCATCGCGGCACTGTGAGGGCCAAGCCGAGGCCGTGAGCCCGGTCCGACGGGGAGCGCTTCGCCCGTCGGCGCCGGTGCGCACGGCTGAGATCCGACCCTCGTCGCCGCCGCCCTCGACCCGCCCTCGCCCCGCCGCCCTCGGCGGAGCCCTGGCGCGGTCGACGGCAGGTCGGCGATCATCCCGCTCCGGGGAGGCAGCCATGCCGACGACGATCGTCAACCAGTACGGTCCCGCGCCCGACGACTTCGAGCCGAGCGGGCCGCTCATCCTCACCGAGGACGACGCGCTCGCCGAACACCTGCTCCGTCTCTGCGCGGCCGCCGGTGCGGAGCCACAGCTCCTCTCCGGCGCTCCGCCGCCGCGCCACCTCTGGGAGGCCGCCCCGCTCGTCCTCGTCGGCGACGACCTGTCGGAGCGGTGCAGTGGGCTCGCCCGGCGAGCGGGTGTGCTGCTCCTCGGCCTGGATCTCGACGACTGTGAGGTCTGGGTCAGAGGGATCCAACTCGGCGCCGAACAGGTGCTGTTCCTGCCCGATGCGCAGGCCTGGCTGCTCGACCGGATCGCCGACGCGATGGAGGGGGTCGGCCCCCCGGCGGTGACCGTGGCGGTGCTGGGCGGGCGGGGCGGCGCCGGAGCCTCGACACTCGCCTGCGCGCTGGCCGTCACCGGAGCTCGGGCCGGCCATCGGACCATGCTGATCGACGCGGATCCGCTGGGCGGAGGGCTGGACGTCATGCTGGGCGGCGAGGCGACAGCGGGCCTGCGCTGGCCGGATCTCGCCGGATCCCGCGGCCGGGTGAGCGGCCACGAGCTGGCCAAGGCTCTCCCGTTGCTGCACAGCCTCACCGCGCTCTCCTGGGATCGAAGCGACTCACTGGTGATCCCGCCGGAGGCCATGCGCAGTGTGCTGGCGGCTGCTCGACGGCGGGGCGGGCTCGTGGTGCTCGACCTGCCCAGACATCTCGAGCCTGCCGCCTCGCAGGCCCTGGAACAGGCCGACACCGGGCTGTTGGTGATCCCGGCGGAGCTACGGGCGATGGCCGCGGCAGGCCGGGTCACGGCTGCAGCCCGGATGCGGCTGGCCGATCTGCGCGCCGTGATCCGCCTGCCGGGGCCGCTGGGGCTCCGCAGCGAGGAGATCGCCCGCGGGGTGGGGCTGCGACTGGCCGGCGAGGTCTCGCACGAGCCGGGTCTGACGGTCGACGCCGAGCGGGGTACGCCGCCCGGGTTGCGCACGCACGGACCCCTCGCCCGGTTCTGCGCCGCGTACCTCGACGAAGTCATGCCGCCCACCGTCATCGAAGGAGGAACCACCTCATGAGCAACCGCATGCACTTCACCCGGCATCCTTCGGAGCGTCACATCCCTTGGCAGGCCAGACCCAACCGCGTCCGGCAGCGCCCGAGCCCGGCGCCGCCGCGGCGCCGGTCCGGACGCGCCGGCGTGGGCCCCGGCCGGGGTTCGGACCCGGAGGGGAGGGCGGCGCTGATCGACGCGGTGCGGCTGCGCCTGGCCGAGGCCGGCGTCGCGCCGACGAGCAGCTCGGTCGCCGCCGCGCTGCGGGCCGCACAGCCCCCGTTGGGCGACGACGACGTGCTGAACACCGTCCGCACCCTGCGCTCCGAGCTGGTCGGAGCGGGCCCGCTCGACCAGCTGCTCTCGGCGCCCGACGTGACGGATGTGCTGGTCAACGGTCCGGACGAGGTCTGGGTGGACCGTGGGGGTGGGCTGAGCCGGGAGCCGGGAGTCAGCTTCCCGGACGCCGAGGCCGTGCGCCACCTCGCTCACCGCCTGGCCACCGCCGCGGGCCGCCGGCTCGACGACGCCAGACCCTGGGTCGATGCCCGGCTCCCCGACGGGACACGCCTGCACGCCGTACTGCCGCCGATCGCGACCGGGTGCACCCACATCTCGCTGCGGATCTGTCGGCCGCGGCCGTTCACCCTGGACGAGCTGGTGGCTGCCGACGCCCTGTCGGAGGCGGGTGCGGAGCTCCTGCACGCAATCCTGCGAGCCCGGCTCTCGTTGCTGATCAGTGGTGGCACCGGGAGCGGCAAGACCACGTTGTTGGCCGCGCTGCTGGGGCTGGTCGGCCCAGGGGAGCGGATCGTCATCGCCGAGGACTCGGCGGAGCTGCAGCCCGCGCATCCGCATGTGGTCCGACTGCAGAGCCGTCCCCCCAACCAGGAGGGTCTGGGGGAAATCACCTTGCGGGACCTGGTCCGGCAGGCCCTGCGGATGCGGCCGGACCGGCTGGTCGTCGGGGAGGTCAGGGGAGTCGAGGTGCTGGATTTGCTCGCGGCCCTCAACACCGGCCACGAGGGTGGCTGCGGCACGGTGCACGCCAACACGGCGGCCGATGTGCCGGTCAGGCTGGAGGCGTTGGGATCCATGGCGGGCCTCGAACGGCTCGCCGTCCACAGCCAGGTCCGAGCGGCGATCGATCTGGTGATCCACCTGGTCCGTGAGCCGAGGACCGGTCTGCGCCGGGTCGCCGAGCTGCACACGTTGGTAGGCGACGAGTCCGGGCTGGCGGTCACCGTACCCGCCGTGGTCTTCGCCCTGGACGGCACGGTCTCCCGTGGAGCCGGCTGGAGGCGTCTGGAGCGGCTCTGTGCCGCGAGGGGGGTTCCGGTGGGTTGGGGGATCGGATGAGCGGGCGCGCCGTGCAGGCGGTCCTGGCCCTGCTGCTCTGTCTGGCAACGCTCTCCGCGTGGGCCGGTCTGAACGGCCGTGCGCGAGGGCGGCGTCGGGGGCGGGCCGTGCTGGTCGGTCCGGCTGCGGCTGCGGCTAAGTCTGCGACGGAGGTCGACTCGGGAGTGCCCAGGCACTTCCGTGCACGTGGGCGCTCCCGTTGGCTGATCGTTGAACTCGCCTGGGTTCCTGTGGGCTTGGCCCTGTGGTGGGTGACGGGATCGCCGGTTCCAGCGCTGGTCGCAACCCTCCTGGTGCTTCCGCTGCGCCGGTGCCGGCTGCGGCGGCGAGTCGCGCGGGAGGCGCGGGGCAGGGCAGCGGCGATCACCGAGTTTTGTGCGGCACTGGCAGGGGAGCTGCGCAGCGGCGCCACCCCGGAACAGGCCCTGGAGTCGATTGCGGGCCGTGGCCGGTCGTCCGGGGGCCTGGATGTTCGCCTGGGACAGGAGGCCATCGTCCGGCTGGCCGCCGGGCGGTACGGAGCAGACGTGCCCGCGGCCTTCCGCTGGCTGGCGGAACTCCCCGGGGGCGGCGGTGCAGCGGCGATCGCGGCCTGCTGGCAGGTCACTTCGGACGGTGGTACCGGCCTGGCGACCGGACTCGACCGGGTGGCAGAGGCGCTGCGTGCGGAACGCGCGCTGGAGGACGAGATCAGGAGCGAACTGGCGGGGCCTCGGACGACCGCAGTGCTGCTGGCGGCCCTGCCGGTCTTCGGGTTGCTGCTCGGCGGTGCACTCGGTGCGCATCCGGTGACGGTTCTGCTGCATACCCCGCTGGGCCTGGGGTGTCTGGGCGCCGGAGCCGCACTGGAGGTGGCCGGCCTCGTCTGGACCGGAAGGATCGTCCGAGGCGCCCAGCATCTCGCGGGTGCGGGAAGACTACTGGGCAGTGGAGTTGGAGCCGGGGCTGCTACTGGAGTCGGTACCGGTAAGGGCTCGGAGCGAGCTGGCAGTCGGCGCGGATTGCGGTTCACCGCAGCACCCGTGGGGGTGGCGTGGTGAGCGGGACGATCCTCGATTCCTGCGCGGTGCCGTTGTCGGCGGTGGTGGACCTGCTCGGGCTGGCGGGAGTGCTGGGAGCGGGCGGCGGTGCGTTCTCGCTGGGCAGCTGGTTGCTGCGTAGGCGTCGGGCACGACGGCGTGCGGCACGGCTGGAAGAACCGTGGCAGGACACGGCACCGCAACCCCTCGATCAACGGTCCGCTGGGTTGGACGGGTTCGGTCCGGCTGGCGTGTCGATGAGCGCCACGGGCTTGGGAGTTGGGGGACGGGCCGCGCGGGGTCGGCGGTGGCCCTGGTCGTGGCGACGTCTGTGGAAGGAGTCGGCGCGCCCCGGGCTGGCGGGGCTGGCGGTGGCGGTGGCCGTCGGTGGTCCGGTCGGGCTGTTGGTCGGCGTGCTGCTGGCGGTGGCGTTGCAGCGGTGGCTGCCCGCAGAGCGTTCGGCAGCGGACCGTCGCAGGGAGCATGAGGACGCTCAGCTGGTCGCCCAACTTCCTTTGGCGTCGGAGCTGCTGGCTGCCTGTCTGAGTTCGTCCGCCACGCCGGCCCAGGCTGCTGCGGCAGTCGCGCAGACGGTCGGCGGTCCGCTGGGAGCGCGTTTGTCGGCCATCGCGTCCGAGCTTTCGCTCGGTGCGCCGCCGGTGCTCTGTTGGGGGCGCCTTGGCGACGATTGTCCGGCTCTCGCGCCCCTGGCGCGCTGCCTCGTCCGGACGAGCGTGAGCGGCGCGCCGCCGGCAGCTCCGCTCTCCGGGCTTGCCGTTGCCCAGCGAGCGACGGCGTCCCGAGCAGCCCATGAACGGGTCCGCCGCGCGGGTGTGTTGGCCACGGCACCGTTGGGCCTGTGTTTTCTGCCGGCCTTCGTCCTGATCGGCATCGTCCCGGTGGTCATGGGATTGGCGGCGTCCTTTGCGCATCGAATCTGAGCGCTGGGTCGCGTGCCGGATGCGCAATTGATCATCGTGCTGAAAACGGAAATCGTCAGAAAGACAGAAAGGAAGGTTCGTCCATGAATGAATTCTCTGTCGGCCCGGCCTCCGCTTCGGCCCTCGTTACCTCCCAGCCGTATGACCGAGTCGCGCTTACGCCTTCCAGCGGATCGAGTGAGCGCGGGCGTGGGCGGTGGCTCGGCGCATGGATCCGGCGGAGGGTCGCCGGCGGTGTGGACAGCGGGATGTCCACAGCGGAGTACGCGGTCGGGACGGTGGCGGCGTGCGGCTTCGCCGCGCTGCTGTACAAGGTGCTGACGGGTGGAGCGGTCACGGACGCCATGACCGAGCTGCTTAACCGGGCCCTCCATGCGGTCTGAACGGCTGCCGGCCCGGTGCTCGGATCGGGCCCGAGCAGCCCCTTCAGTCGCTGCCGTCACTGCCGTCACTGCCGTCGCTGTCGTCGTTGTTCGCGCTCGTGGCCGTGGCCGTGGCGGCCGCACCCGCCGTGGCCACCGCGCCCGGTCCGCTCGGCTCGCCACGCCCGGCCGGGGTGGGGCGGACGCTGGCTACGTGACCGCCGAGACAGCCGTCCTGATGCCCGTGCTGGTGCTGTTGGCGGCCGTGCTGCTCTGGGGCGTGCTGTCCACGGCGGTACAGCTGCGCTGCATCGATGCCGCGCGGGTCGGGGCCCGCGCGGCTGCCAGGGGAGACAGCGACGCGATTGCGGTCGCGCAGGCGGTGGCGCCGCGCGGCGCGTCGGTGCGGCTGACGACGGAGAAGGAGATGGTCCGGGTGGCGGTGGAGGCCGAGTGTCTGGGGCCGGGCAGGTTGGCAGCCGTGCTCTCCGTGCGGCTGACGGCGGACGCGGTGGCCGCCCGGGAGGACGTGATGGTGGAGGGGTTGGAATGACCAGGTTGAGAAGCCCCCGTCGAGGCACGAGGCTGGCGTCCCCGGCGTCCCCGGCGTCCCCGGCGCCCCCGGCCTCCGCAGCGTCCCCTGCGGCCGCGTCGACGCGGCCTTCCGCAGCGCCCGACCAGGGCTCGGCGACGCTCTGGTTGACGGTGTTGACGTTGCTCGGGTGCGCCGTCTTCGGCTTCGTTCTCGCCCTGGGCTCGGTGCTCGCCGCCCGACACCGTGCCGAGGCCGCGGCCGACCTGGCCGCCCTCGCGGCCGCCGATCACCTGCTGCTCGACGCGGACGGAGGCTGTGCGCGGGCGGCGGCAGTCGCCGCGGCTCAACAGGCCGCGCTGGTCTCGTGCACGGTGGACCCCGGGGCGGACAGCGTGGAGGTGCTGGTCCAGGTCCCCGTGCGAGGGGTGCGTGTCCCGGTGGGCCCGGCCACCGCGCGGGCGAGGGCCGGGCCGGTCCGGTCGTTCGGCGGCGCGAGCGACGGCGTCCAGCGGAGTTCCTGCTCGGCCAGCCGCGGCAGCCGCTGCGCCCTATCCGGCAGTCGCGCCGACCTGACCCTCGGTTCCCCCGCCCGTCCCGTCGCTGGCGCTGTCGGAGCCTGCGGGCTCCCCTGGCGGCTTGGGGGCGCCGGCGAGCAGGACGGTCAGCAGCCGCACGGCGCCGGCCTTGTCCAGCGGGTCGTTCCCGTTGCCGCACTTGGGCGACTGGACGCACGAGGGACAGCCGCGGTCGCACTCGCAGGCCGAGATGGCGTCGCGGGTCGCGGTCAGCCACTCGACCGCGCGATGGAATCCGTGCTCGGCGAAGCCGGCCCCGCCCGGGTGGCCGTCGTAGACGAAGACGGTGGGCCGCTGGGTGTCGGTGTGCAGCGGTACCGAGACACCGCCGATGTCCCAGCGGTCGCAGGTCGCGAAGAGCGGCAGCAGACCGATCGACGCGTGTTCGGCCGCGTGTGCGGCGCCCGGCAGCAGGTCGAACGGGATGGTCGCGTCGAGCAGCTGGTCCTCGGTGACGGTCCACCAGACGGCCCGGGTGCGCAGAGTCCTCGGCGGCAGGTCGAGTTTGCTCTCGCCGAGGATCTCGCCGGTCGAGATCCGCTTCCGCAGGAAGCCCACGACCTGGTTGACCACCTCGACCGAGCCGAAACTCAGCCTGCCCTCGCCCCACTCGACGGTCCGGTCGGTCGACAGCACCGAGATGCTGGTGGTGTCGCGGGCGGAGGTGGTGTACGAGGGGTTGGCGGCCTCGACCAGCGCCACCGAGGTCTCCAGGTCCAGGTGCTGGACCAGGTAGGTCCGCCCCCGGTGGAGATGGACGGCCCCGGTGTGCACGGTGGTGTGGGAGGCGGCCGCGTCCACCGTGCCCAGCAGGCGTCCGGTGGAGACCTCGACGATCTGGACCGGGTTTCCGCCGCTGCCGCGGAGGTCGACGGCGTCGGCTGCCCGTTCCCGCCGGGTCCAGTACCAGGCGCCGTCCGAGCGGCGCCGCAGCAGCCCGCGCTGTTCCAGGACCGGCAGCAGCTGCGCGGTCGACGGCCCGAAGAGCTTCAGGTCCGCCTCGCCGAGGGGCAACTCGGCGGCCGCCGCGCACAGGTGCGGGGCGAGGACGTGCGGGTTGTCCGGGTCCAGCACGGTGGCCTCTACCGGCCGGGCGAAGAGTGCCTCGGGGTGGTGCACCAGGTAGGTGTCCAGCGGGTCGTCGCGGGCGATCAGGATCGCGAGTGCCCCCTGGGCCTCCCGGCCTGCCCGGCCGGCCTGCTGCCACAGCGATGCCCGGGTCCCCGGGTAGCCGGCCAGCAGCACCGCGTCGAGGCCGGAGACGTCGACGCCCAGCTCCAAGGCGGAGGTGGAGGCCAGACCGAGCAGTCGGCCGGACTGCAGGTCATGCTCCAGCGCCCGGCGTTCCTCCGGGAGGTATCCGCCGCGGTAGGCCGCGACCCGCCCGGCGAGCGAGTCGTCGAGGTTGTCCTGCGCCTGCAGTGCGACCAGTTCGGCGGCGCGTCGGGAGCGGACGAAGGCCACCGTGCGGGTGCTGCCCGCCACCAGGTCCGTGAGCAGGTAGGCGGCCTCGCTGGTGGCCGTTCGGCGCACCGGTGCGCCGTGCTCTCCGACGTGTTCGGTCAGCGGCGGTTCCCACAGCGCGAAGACCATCGGTCCGCGGGGCGAGGCATCGTCGGTGACGGCCACGGCGGGCAGCCCGGTCAGGCGTTCGGCCGCCGCGGCCGGTTCGGAGGTGGTGGCCGAGGCCAGCAGGAAGGTCGGGTCGGAGCCGTAGCGGTGGCACAGCCGCCGTAGCCGGCGCAGTACCTGGGAGACGTGCGACCCGAAGACGCCCCGGTAGCTGTGGCACTCGTCGATCACCACATACCGCAGCGCCTTGAGGAAGGAGGCCCAGCGCGGGTGGGCCGGCAGGATGCCGCGGTGCAGCATGTCCGGGTTGGTCAGCACGTACGACGCGTACTGGCGGACCCACTCGCGTTCCTGCGGCGGGGTGTCGCCGTCGTACAGGGCCGCACGTACCCGGGTGGGCGCGAGTTCGGTGGCCCGGCGGCGTTGGTCGGCCGCCAGGGCCTTGGTCGGCGCGAGGTAGAGGGCGGTCGCGCCGCGGCCGTTGGCGGCCTCGGTGCCGGCCAGTAGGTCGCTGAGCACGGGAGCGAGGTATCCGAGCGACTTGCCCGAGGCGGTTCCTGTGGCGAGCACCACAGTTTGACCGGATGCGGCCAGAAGCATTGCCTCGGCCTGGTGCGCCCAGGGCCGCTCGATTCCGAGTTCCAGGGCGGCGGCGCGAATCTCCGGCCGGATCGTGTCCGGCCACGGGGCATGGCGCGCCAGGCGCGCGGGCAGATGCTCCGTATGGGTGAGCCGCTCCGAACGTCCCCGACTGGCGACCAGGGTCGCGAGCAGGGCCTCGGGCGGGCGATGGCGGGGCGGCATGAGGACCCAGTGTGTCACTGGAGTGACGGACAATCGCGGCAAGCCATCGTGCGGGCATGGTGCCAGGTGGTTGAATGATGCGGTGGCGGGCCAGTTGGCCGGGGCCGGCGGCACCTGGGCCGGTCACTCGACCATGCGGTGGAGATCGTATGGCCGGGATCGGCAGCCGAGAGCGGCCGAGGCCGCCCGACTCGCGGTACAACGCAATGTGACGTAGCAAGGCAAGGTGCTGGAGGTTCCGTGGACCTGTCCCTGTCGACCCGTACAGTCGGCGACCGCACGGTCGTCGAAGTTGGCGGCGAGATTGATGTGTACACCGCCCCTAAGCTGCGGGAGCAGCTGGTCGAGCTCGTCAACGATGGCAGCTATCACCTGGTCGTCGACATGGAGGGCGTGGACTTCCTCGACTCGACCGGCCTGGGTGTCCTCGTGGGCGGCCTGAAGCGGGTTCGCGCACACGAGGGCTCGCTTCGCCTCGTCTGCACCCAGGAGCGGATCCTGAAGATCTTCCGGATCACCGGTCTCACCAAGGTGTTCCCGATCCACTCCTCGGTCGACGAGGCCGTCGAGGCGACCGACTGAACGGGCTGAACGGCCCTAGCGGCCTGAACGACCGATCAACCCGGGCCACTGACCGGTCTGCCGATCCGTCGGCCGGCTGATTCCAAGGGCTCGTCCGCTCGACGAGCCGTCGGGTCCCTCGGCCATGCGTGGCCGGTGGATCCGACGGCCCGTCCGGTGGAGATCCTTCCTGGGCGGCCGACCGTCGGCTGTTCGGCGTCGGCAGTCTGGCTGGCTCCGTGCGGGTCGGCGGCCTGGCCTTCGTCGGGCCGTTGGGCTCTCGGTTGTCGTACTGCAGTCGGACTGCGGATCGATGCGATGCCTGGGTTCGGTCCGCCGTGATGTGGGCCGTAGGGTCGGCAGCAAGCGTCGGCGGTGTCTGCCGGACGCTCACCGGAAGTAACCCCGAGGGGGAGAAATGGCAACCGTCGAACTGCGATTCAGCGCCCTGCCTGAGCACGTGCGGACAGCCCGCCTGGTGGCCGCGGCGGTGGCCAGACGCGCCGGCGTGGACGAATCGGTACTCGACGAGGTCAGGCTGGCTGTGGGCGAGGCCTGCTCGCGGGCCGTCGGCCTGCAACAGCGTGGTGGCCTGAGCGGCGCGGTCCGGGTGGCCCTGATCGACCAGGAGAAGCGTTTCCTCATCGAGGTCGGCGACGGCGCGGGCTCGCTGAGCGACCTCGCGGAGCCCGGCACGGACGGTGACTCCGGGGAGGGCGTCGACGACACCCTCGGACTCGCGGTGATCACGGGCCTGGTGGAGGACCTGGAGGTTGGCCGCGACGACGACGGCGGGCTGATCAGGATGAGCTGGCCGGTCACCACCTGAGCGCGCCCCCTGATCGCACCAGCTGAGCGCGCCACCTGTGCTCACCAGCTGAGCGCACCATCAGCTGAGCGAGGTTTGCCGAAAAGAATCATGGGCTGTTGCCGGGAAGCGCAAATTTCCGGCAACAGCCCATGATTCTTTCTGCTTTCTGCTGCGCGCAGTCTATTTCGATCGTGGGTTGATTCCTACACTCCTGAATATCCGGTCGGGCCGGTGGATCGTGCCCGGTCGCCTGTGCCACCAGAGCCACTCGCGCGTCGTCCGGACAGGGGCGGCGCGCCAGTCGTCGGGGAGGACGCATGGCGGGAATCACTCTCATCACAGCTGATTCGGCAGACGCATTCGTGCACTCGCATACCTGGACCGGACTGGCCGACGGATCGTCGGGCACAGCCGTCCTCACCGACGGGAATCGGCTCGTCGTGCTGATCGTCGGGCTGGTCGCCCTCGCCGCGCTCGGGGTCGCGGTGATGATGGTGCGTCAAGTGCTCGCGTACGAGGCGGGGACCCCGGCGATGCGGCGGATCGCCGAGGCCATCCAGGAGGGCGCGAACGCCTACCTGGCCCGGCAGTTCAGGACCCTCGGGGCCTTCGCCGTCGGGGTGTTCTTCCTGCTCATGCTGCTGCCGGCGGACAGTTGGTCGCAGCGGCTCGGCCGTTCGGCCTTCTTCCTGGTGGGCGCGCTCTTCTCGGCGGCCACCGGCTATCTGGGCATGTGGCTGGCGGTCCGGGCCAACGTCCGGGTGGCGGCGGTCGCCCGCGACGTGGTGGCCGGCGAGGAGCAGCCCGCGCAGCACCGGGCGATGCGGATCGCCTTCCGTACCGGCGGCGTGGTCGGGATGTGCACGGTCGGCCTCGGACTGCTCGGTGCGGCGGTCGTCATGCTGGTCTACCAGACCAACGCGCCAAGGGTGTTGGAGGGTTTCGGGTTCGGCGCCGCGCTGCTCGCGATGTTCATGCGGGTCGGCGGCGGCATCTTCACCAAGGCGGCGGACGTCGGCGCGGACCTGGTCGGCAAGGTCGAGCAGGGCATCCCGGAGGACGACCCGCGCAACGCCGCCACCATCGCGGACAACGTCGGCGACAACGTGGGGGACTGCGCCGGGATGGCGGCCGACCTCTTCGAGTCCTACGCGGTGACCCTGGTCGCCGCGCTGATCCTGGGGCGGGCGGTGTTCGGGGACGTCGGGCTGGTCTTCCCGCTGATCGTCCCGGCGATCGGGGTGGCCACGGCGGTGCTGGGCATCGTCGCGGTGGCGCCGCGGGTGTCGGACCGCAGCGGGATGACCGCGATCAACCGCGGCTTCTTCCTCTCCGCGGCGGTCTCGGTGCTGCTCGTCCTCGGTGCGGTCTTCGCGTTCCTGCCGGGGAGTTTCAGCGGGCTGCACCACGTCCCGGCCGCGATCAGCGGGCACCGCGGCGACCCGAGGCTCTTCGCGCTGGCCGCGGTGGCGATCGGCATCGTGCTGGCGGTGCTCATCCAGCAGTTGACCGGCTACTTCACCGAGACCAGCCGCCGACCGGTGCAGGACGTCGGCAAGAGCTCGCTGACCGGCCCGGCGACCGTGGTGCTGTCCGGCATCTCGTTGGGACTGGAGTCGGCGGTCTACTCGGCCGTGCTGATCGGCGCCGCGGTCTACGGGGCGTACCTGCTGGGCGGCGGGTCCATCGTGCTCGCGCTCTTCGCGGTCGCGCTGGCCGGGACCGGGCTGCTGACCACCGTGGGGGTGATCGTGGCCATGGACACCTTCGGCCCGGTCTCCGACAACGCGCAGGGCATCGCCGAGATGTCCGGCGAGGTGCACGGCGCCGGCGCGCGGGTGCTCACCGAGCTGGACGCGGTGGGCAACACCACCAAGGCGATCACCAAGGGCATCGCGATCGCGACGGCGGTGCTGGCGGCGACCGCGCTGTTCGGCTCGTTCAACGACGCGATCGGCGAGGCGGTCTCCAGCGCCGGCGGCAACACCTCGGGGGCGGCGAGCCTGAGCCTGGACATCGCCCAGCCCAACAACCTGGTGGGCCTGCTGCTCGGCGCCGCCGTGGTCTTCCTGTTCTCCGGACTGGCCATCAACGCGGTCTCCCGGTCGGCCGGTTCGGTGGTCTTCGAGGTTCGCAGGCAGTTCCGCGACCACCCCGGGATCATGGACGGCAGTGAGACGCCCGAGTACGGCAAGGTGGTGGACATCTGCACCCGCGACGCACTGCGGGAGTTGGTCACCCCGGGCCTGCTCGCGGTGCTGGCGCCGATCGCGGTGGGCTTCGCGCTCGGGGTCGGCGCGCTGGGGGCGTATCTCGCCGGTGCGATCGGCACCGGAACACTGATGGCGGTCTTCCTGGCCAACTCGGGTGGTGCGTGGGACAACGCGAAGAAGCTGGTCGAGGACGGCGCGCACGGCGGGAAGGGCAGCGTCGCGCACGCGGCCACGGTGATCGGCGACACGGTCGGCGACCCGTTCAAGGACACCGCCGGGCCGGCCATCAACCCGCTGCTCAAGGTGATGAACCTGGTCTCGCTGCTGATCGCCCCGGCCGTGGTGCGGTTCAGCTTCGGCGTGCACGCCAGTGTCGGCGTGCGGGGGCTGGTGGCGGGGTTGGCCGCGCTGCTGGTGGTCGGCGCGGTCTACCTCTCGAAACGTCGGCCGGTGACCGTGGCGGACGCCGACGCGGACAGGCAGGCGCTGCCGGGGACGGGAGGGGTGGTCCCGGCAGAGGGCTGAGGCTGAGGGCTGAGGCAGAGGGCTGAGGGCTGAGGTGGGATGGGTGGGCACAGGGTGAGACAGGATTGACAAACTGTTGAAGCGGCGGCTTCTCTGCTGATCGGATGATCGGAGAAATCCCGATCAGCGCTCAGTCCACGAGAGGGAAGCCCCATGCGGATCCGCATCCTCTGGCCGGCCGGCCAGGCCACCGCGACCCTGCGGTCCACCCCGACCAGCGAGGCACTCTGGGAGGCGCTGCCGGTCAGCGCCTCCGCGAACACCTGGGGTGAGGAGGTCTACTTCGGCACGCCCGTCAGCGTCCCGCGCGAGGACGACGCGCAGCAGGTGGTGGAGCCCGGGACGGTCGCCTTCTGGACGGACGGGGACAGCCTGGCGCTGCCGTACGGGCCGACGCCGGTCTCGCGCGGCGGCGAGTGCCGGCTGGCCAGCCCGTGCAACCTGCTCGGAACGCTCGACGGTGACCCGCAGGTGCTGCGCACCGTGCGCGACGGCGACCCGATCCGGGTCGAGCGCGCCTGAGCGGCACCGCACCGGCGGGACGGCCGACCGTCACGGATCCCCCGTCCGGTAGTTTCACCGGGGACGGTTCGGGACTGGACGGAAAGGGCTCTCCTGGTGGACGAGCGAAAGCGGGCGGGCCGACGGCTGCTGGCGGTACCGGTGCTGGGCGCGCTGCTGGCGTCGGGCGCGGTCGCCTGCAGCAGTGACAACAGCGGTCAGTTGAACGCCTGGGCGAGCAGTGTCTGCGGCTCGATGCGCGACCCGGTCGGCCAGGCGCAGACCTCGCTGAACGACACCAGTCGGGTGGTGGCGGGTGAGGCGCCGGCCGATCTGCAGAAGCGCCTCTCCACCGACCTGGGGACGCTGAGCACCGCCAACCAGCAGATCGCGGACGCGATCACCAAGGCCGGCGTGCCCAAGACGGCCAACGGCGCCGGGCTGCAGAAGGACGCCGCCGCCGAGCTCGGCCAGGCCGCCCAGGGCTATCAGGGCATCCAGACCAAACTGCAGGCCCTGTCGACGAGCGACCAGGGCAAGTTCGCCGACGGGCTGAAGGGCATAGGCGACCAGGTGCAGCAGCTGGCCCGGCTCTCCACGGGGGCGTTGGCGAAGCTGCAGAGCGGTGACCTGGGGACGGCGATCGCCAAGCAGCCGGGCTGCAAGAGCTCCGCGACGGCCGGCGCGAGCGGCACCGGCGGCGCGAGTGGCGCGGCGGGTTCGCCCGCGGCCTCCGGTTCGCCCGCCGCCTCCGCACCGGCGGCACCGGGTTCGCCCGGAGCACCCGCCGCGCAGGGGTCGCCCGCAGCGCCCGCCGCGCCTGGTTCACCCGCGGCGCCCGCGTCGTCGGCTGCGGGCTCCGGCACGCCCGCCGCCAATCCCTCGTCCTCCGGGAGCCCGGCCGCCGCCGCCTCGCCGAGCTGACCCGTGGCGCGTGACCCGTGACCCGTGACCCGTGACGCGTGGCACCCAGTGGCACCGGCGCACCAAGCCGGTGCCGCCGCGAGGTGTGCGCCGCGCCGGGCGCGACAGGCGGGACAATGGCGGGGTGACCAAGCTCCCCGTTCCCGACCCCGCCCGCCTCGCCCGCCTGCGTGAGGCGCTCCTCGCCGCCTCCTACACCGCCGACGGCTGCCTCGATCTGCTCGGCCCCACGGGCTACGCCGCCCTCGCCCGCAGCGAGGCGGTCCCCGCCCTGCGGGCGACCCGCGGCGGCACGCCGCTGGAGACGCTGGTCCGGCTCTTCCTGCTCCAGCAGCCGGTGCCCTACACCGCGGCCGCCGCCGCGCTGCCGGTCGACGAGGCGCTGGCGGACGGCTGGCTGCTGCGGGACGGCGCCGAGGTCCGGGCCACCGTCGACGTGCGCCCGTACGCCAACGAGGTCGCCGGCCTGGACAGCGCCGACGCCTGGGTGGTCTCCGACCTCGGCTGCGCCGTCGGCGGCGCGGGCGGGATCGGTGCCGGCGCGACCGGTGACGCCGGTGTGGCCCGCCGGGAGTTGGTGCTGGGCGTGGGCGGCGCGTCCACCACGCTGGCGAACCTCGCCGTACGCCGTCCGGTCCGCGCGGCGCTCGACCTGGGCACGGGCTCCGGCGTGCAGGCCCTGCACGCCGCGCGGCACGCCCAGCAGGTCACCGCGACCGACCTCAACCCGCGCGCGCTGGCCTTCGCCCGGCTCACCCTGGCTCTCTCCGGCTTCGACAACACCGAGACCGCTGAGGGCAGCCTCTTCGAGCCGGTGGGGACACGGAAGTTCGACCTGATCGTCTCCAACCCGCCGTTCGTGATCTCACCCGGCAGCCGGTTCGTCTACCGCGACGGCGGCATGGCGGGCGACGAGCTGTGCCGGAGCCTGGTCCGCGGCGCCGCCGAGCATCTGGAGCCCGGCGGCTACTGCCAGTTGCTCGCCAACTGGCAGCACGTCAAGGGCGAGGACTGGCACGACCGGCTGGCCGGCTGGGTGGCGGGCACCGGCCTGGACGCCTGGGTGGTCCAGCGCGAGGTGCAGGACGTCGCCCAGTACGCGGAGCTCTGGCTGCGCGACGGCGGTGACCACCTCACCGCCGCCGCCGACTACCAGGCCCGCTACAACGAATGGCTGGACGCCTTCGAGGCGGCGCGGGTCGAGGGCATCGGCTTCGGCTGGATCACCCTGCGCGCCGCCGGGGCGGACCGTCCGACGGTCCGGATCGAGGAGTGGCCGCACCCGATCGAGCAGCCGCTCGGCCCGCACATCGAGCAGTGGTTCGCCCGGCAGGACTTCCTGCGCACGCACGACGACGCCGCGCTGCTCGCCGCCCGCTACACGCTGGCCGACGAGGTCGTCCAGGAACAGGTCGGCGCCCCGGGCGCCGAGGACCCGGAGCACGTGGTCCTGCGGCACAACCGGGGCATGCGCCGGGCGACCAAGGTGGACACCGTGGGCGCCGGCTTCGCGGGCGTCTGCGACGGCACCCTGGCGGCCGGGGAGATCGTCGACGCGATCGCCCAGTTGCTCGGCGAGGACCGGGTGTTGCTGCGTGACCGGGTCCCGGAGTCGCTGCGGATGCTGGTCGAGCAGGGCTTCATCGAAGCTGTCGGCTGACGATGCGTCAGGACTACTCCTGGGTCCCCGGGTTCAGGGGTGGTACAGCTCGTTGATGCTGGTGATCACGTTCTTGGAGTTGACCGTGACGTCGTAGCTGTTGCCGTAGCACTGGTAGGGCTGCGGCATGCTGTTCGGGGTGGCGAGGCATTCGCCCGCGAGCTTCATGAAGGTGTTCAGCTCCAGCGATTTGGTCTTCATGTCGGCCAGCATGCCGGTCTTGACGTCGTTGCTGAAGGAGTAGAGCTGCGGGGTGCCGTAGCCCTGGAAGTAGCCGTCGTTCGGGATGTCGGGACCGCAGACGAACTTGGTGTCCAGGGCCTTCATCCAGACCGAGGTGGCATGGCCGACGGCGGTCGCCACGATGACGCGGTGGCCCGGCTCCACGGCGTTGGCGGTGCAGTCGGCCGCCGGCTTGGCGGAGGCGGTGGGAGCGGTGGCCGGAGTGCTCGGTGCGGTGCCGGGCGCGGAGGTTCTGGCGGGTGCGGTCGGAGCGGCACCCGCCGGCGTCGGGTCGTCCGGCCCGCAGGCGGTCAGCGAGAGCGCGGCGCAGGCGAGGGCGGCGGCGGTGGCGAGCAGGCGGCGGGCTGACACGGTGGGGACCCCCAAGGTCTGACGGTGCGCCGGCCTGCGGGCCGGTCGACTTGCAGACGTCGCGGGCGGATCGCCGGGTTGCCACCGTTGCCCGGCTGTGACGTTCGACGGCCCGGCTGTGACCTTCGGTCCGGGAGTCGGCCGGGACGCCTGGGTGTTCACCGTTCCGTGGCCGAGACTTTCCCCTCCGTATGACCAATGTCGCGTCCGGGTTGTCTGCGGGCTGCCAGGCTCCCGCCGCAGGAGATCGCCGAGGAGGGCTGGGGACGTGGAGACGCCGACGGCGGTGCTGGCCGGGAGTGTGCTCGCGCTCTTCGGCAGCGCCTTGTTGTTCTGGTGCGCCGCAGAGTTGCGGCTGCGCCACCACCTGCGGCGACACGGAATTCCGGCCACCGCGCTGGTGGTCGCCGACGAGCGGACGGCCGACGCGCTGGACCCGGCTCCGCTGCTCTCCTACGCCACGCTCCCGGCGGTCTTCCCCGCCGCGGGGGGAGCGTGCGGCGGCGTCGAATCGGTCGCGGTGCTGGCCCGTCCGCGC
This sequence comes from Kitasatospora mediocidica KCTC 9733, assembly GCF_000744225.1. Taxonomy (GTDB): domain Bacteria; phylum Actinomycetota; class Actinomycetes; order Streptomycetales; family Streptomycetaceae; genus Kitasatospora; species Kitasatospora mediocidica. Next base: position 1,976,373 of record NZ_JQLN01000005.1, read on the forward strand.
GGGCGCACCCCGCTGCGCCGCCCCGCCGGGTGCGCCCCGGGCAGTGTCGTCCGGGTCTCCTATGACCCCCGGCGCCCCGCCCGGGTCGTCCTCACCGGCAGCGGGACTATGGCCTCGCTGCCGCTCGACGTGTTCTGGACGATTCTGGGCACCAGCAGTCTCGCCGCCGGTCTGAGCCTCCTCGCCTCCGTACTGACCCGCTGACGGAGCCCGCGTCAGGCGCGGCCCGTCCCGCCGACACCGGCCGGCGCTGCCCACTACCGCCCGCTACCGGCCGAAATGCGGCCCCGCCGAGCCCTCGCCGACACCCCGCTGGGGAGAACTGCGCGACACGAACGTCCATCATCGGGTTACCGTTCGAGTGGCGTCGGACGGGCTTGCCGGAGAAAAACCGGGATCCGTCCGTTTGACAAGGGTGGCCGGGGTACGGTCACACTCCGCTGGTGGGGTCGTCGCGATGCGACACCGCACGACGGTGTGTGCCGGGCTGCGGAGAGCCCGGGTTGCCTGCGGTGACCGGTCCCATGGCCGGTCGGTATCCCGTGGGGCACGCCGGCCAGGACAGGTAAACGACCGGGAGAGAAGAGCGAAGGTGTCCCCGAGCAGCGAGACCGCGCGCAACGGCAAGCGACTCGTCATTGTCGAGTCGCCCGCCAAGGCGAAGACGATCAAGGGCTATCTCGGCCCCGGATACATCGTCGAGGCGAGCGTCGGGCACATCCGTGACCTTCCGGGGACTGCGGCCGAGGTACCGGACCAGTACACCGGTGAGGTGCGCCGCCTCGGCGTCGACGTCGACCACGACTTCGCCCCCATCTATGTGGTGAACGCCGACAAGAAGTCGCAGGTCTCCAAGCTCAAGGCGCTGCTCAAGGAGTCCGACGAACTCTTCCTCGCCACCGATGAGGACCGCGAGGGCGAGGCCATCGCCTGGCACCTGCAGGAAGTGCTCAAGCCCAAGGTCCCGGTCAAGCGGATGGTCTTCCACGAGATCACCAAGGACGCCATTCAGGCGGCCGTGGCCAACCCGCGCGAGCTGAACCAGCGTCTGGTCGACGCCCAGGAGACCCGCCGCATCCTCGACCGCCTGTACGGCTACGAGGTCTCGCCGGTGCTCTGGAAGAAGGTCATGCCGAAGCTCTCGGCCGGCCGTGTCCAGTCGGTGGCGACCCGCCTGGTGGTCGAGCGCGAGCGCGAGCGGATCGCCTTCACCTCCGCCTCGTACTGGGACCTGACCGCCACCTTCGCGACCGGCCGCACCCCGGCCGACGCCGCGAACCCGGAGACCTTCGGCGCCCGGCTGTCCTCGGTGGACGGCAAGCGGATCGCCAGCGGCCGTGACTTCGGCCCGGACGGCCGGCTGAAGGTTTCGGAGATCAAGGGCGCCAACACCCTGCACCTCGACGAGCAGAGCGCGCGTGCGCTGGTCGCCGCCCTGGAGCAGACCGCGTTCAGCGTCCGCGGCGTCGAGTCCAAGCCGTACCGCCGCTCGCCGTACGCGCCGTTCCGCACCACCACGCTCCAGCAGGAGGCCAGCCGCAAGCTGGGCTTCGGCGCGAAGCGGACCATGCAGGTGGCCCAGAAGCTGTACGAGAACGGCTTCATCACCTATATGCGTACCGACTCCACCACGCTCTCCGAGACCGCGATCAACGCGGCCCGGGCGCAGGTCACCCAGCTGTACGGCGCCTCCTACCTGCCGGACGCGCCGCGCACCTACGCCAGCAAGGTCAAGAACGCGCAGGAGGCGCACGAGGCGATCCGCCCCTCCGGCGACCGCTTCCGCACCCCGGCCGAGACGGCGCTCGGCGGCGACGAGTTCCGGCTCTACGAGCTGATCTGGATGCGCACGGTCGCCTCGCAGATGAAGGACGCCGTCGGCCAGTCCGTCACCGTCAAGGTCGGCGGCGTGTCGGCGGCCCGGCAGGACGTCGAGTTCTCCGCCTCCGGCAAGATCATCACCTTCCACGGCTTCCTCAAGGCCTACGTCGAGGGCGCGGACGACCCGAACGCCGAGCTGGACGACCGCGAGCGCCGGCTGCCCCAGGTGACCGAGGGCGACCCGCTCTCCGCCGAGCAGCTGACACCCGAGGGCCACGCCACCAAGCCGCCGGCCCGGTTCACCGAGGCCTCGCTGGTCAAGGAGCTGGAAGACCGCGAGATCGGCCGGCCGTCGACCTACGCGTCGATCATCGACACCATCATCAACCGCAAGTACGTCTTCAAGAAGGGGACGGCGCTGGTGCCGTCGTTCCTCTCCTTCGCGGTCGTGAACCTGCTGGAGAAGCACTTCGGCCGACTGGTCGACTACGACTTCACCGCCCGCATGGAGGACGACCTCGACCGGATCGCCAACGGCGAGGCGCAGTCCGTGCCGTGGCTCAAGCGCTTCTACTTCGGTGAGGGCGAGGGCCACGCGGTGGGCGGCGCCGCCGAGGCCGGCAACGGCGACGGCGACCACCTGGGCGGCCTGAAGGAGCTGGTGACCGACCTCGGCGCGATCGACGCCCGGGAGATCAGCTCGTTCCCGCTCAACAGTGAGATCACCCTGCGGGTCGGCCGCTACGGCCCGTACGTGGAGAAGGCCTCGCAGGTCGAGGGCGAGCCCGGCCAGCGCGCCGACGTCCCCGACGAGATGCCGCCGGACGAGCTGACGGTCGAGCTGGCCGAGGAGCTGCTGGCCAAGCCGAGTGGCGACTTCGAGCTGGGCACCGACCCGGTCAGCGGCAACCCGCTGGTGGCCAAGGACGGCCGCTACGGCCCGTACGTCACCGAGATCCTGCCCGAGGGCACGCCCAAGACCGGCAAGAACGCCGTCAAGCCGCGCACCGCGTCGCTGCTGAAGACGATGTCGCTGGACACCGTCACGCTGGACGACGCGCTGCGGCTGCTCTCGCTGCCCCGGGTGGTCGGCGCCGACGCCGAGGGCGTGGAGATCACCGCGCAGAACGGCCGCTACGGCCCGTACCTCAAGCGCGGCACCGACTCGCGGTCGCTGACCGACGAGGAGCAGATGTTCACGGTCACGCTGGAGGAGGCGCTGGCCATCTACGCGCAGCCCAAGCAGCGCGGCCGGGCCGCCGCCGCGCCGCCGCTCAAGGAGCTGGGCACCGACCCGGTGAGTGAGCGCCCGGTGGTCGTCAAGGACGGCCGCTTCGGGGCGTACGTGACGGACGGCGAGACCAACGCGACGCTTCGCAAGGACGACGACGTCGAGACCATCACGCCCGAGCGCGGCTACGAGCTGCTCGCCGAGAAGCGGGCCCGCGGGCCGGTGAAGAAGGTCGCCAAGAAGGCTCCGGCCAAGAAGGCGACCGTGAAGAAGACGGCTGCCAAGACCACCGCGACCAAGGCGACCGCCTCCGCGACGGCCGCGAAGAAGACGGCTGCCAAGAAGACGGCCGCCAAGAAGGCTCCGGCCAAGAAGGCGACCGCGGCGAAGAAGACCGCGGCCACCAAGGCCGCCGCCGACCAGGGCTGACGCGTCCGAAGCCGGGCCCCGCACCTGCGTGGTGCGGGGCCCGCGGCGTGTCCGGCGCCCGGCGTGGCGACCGGCGCTCGGCGGCGCGCCCGGGGGCCCACTGCGGGCTGCGTCACACTCCGGTCCGTCACAACCCTGCAATGGGTGGGATCCGGAAAGCCGTGAACCCATTTTGGCCAAGCGCTGCCCGCTACGCTGACGGTATGACGAGCGAGGAGCAGCCCACCCCCACTGCAGCGGCCGCGGCACCAGCCGGGGCCCCCGACCTCCCCGAGGTCGCGCCGGCCGGCACTCCCGGTGAGCGAGCGCGGGCGATGCTGCGGCTGCGCCCGTACCGCCGGTTGTGGGTCACCCAGCTGATCGGCGGGACCGCCGACCGGCTGGCCTTCCTGGTCCTGCTGCCGCTCACGGTGATCGCCGCGAACGCGGCCGGTCAGTTCGGCGGGGGGTATCGGGGGGCCGTCCTGGCGGTGGCCCTGGTCTTCGCCGTCCGGCTGGCCGCGACGCTGCTCTTCGGCGCGGCCCTGCTCGGCCCGCTGTACGCGCTGGTCAGCACCAGGCTGGACCGCCGCTGGACGCTGATCGGCGCCGACGGTCTGCGCGCCGTGCTGATCGGTGTGGCGCCGTGGTGGCTCGGCTGGCTGAGCGGTTCGGCGGCCACCTGGGCACTGCTGGCGACGGTCTTCGTCGCGGGCGCGGCCGAGCGGGTCTGGGCGGTGGCCAAGGACGCCACCACGCCGAGCCTGCTGCCGCCCTCCGACCCGTACGCGCCGCAGGCCGAACAGCGGCCCTCGGCCGCCAACCTGGACACCGTCCGCACCCTCGACCTGCGCACCGGCTGGGCCACCGTCCCGCTCGCGGCGGTCGGGCTGGTCGCCTTCACGCTGCTCAACAACCTCTTCGCCGCGCTCGGCTCGCAGTGGTTGAGGGACCATCAGGTGACGGTCGCCGCGCTCGGCGCGGCGGGCCTGCTGATCGCCTCCGGGGTGCTCCTCTACCTGCAGGAGCTGCCGCGTGGCCGGGTGACGAGCGGTCCGCGCTCCCCGCTCCAGGGCCTGCGCGCGCCGACCGACGCCACGCCCGGCCCGGCGCTCAGCAAGGGCCGGACCGGCTCCGCCCCGTACTTCACCTTCTCGGTGGCCGCTGCCTATGCCGCGATGGCCGGCACCGCCGCGCTCGCGCTGCTGACCGCCGCCGAGCACGGCGCCGGCCCGGTCGGCTACGGCCTGCTGGTCCTCGCCGCGACCGGCGCGCCGTGGCTGGGGCTGCGGCTGACCAAGGTCACGCTGCCCGCGCTCTCCCGCCGCCGGCTGCTGGCGGTCTCGCTGCTCGTCATGGGCACCGCGCTGATCCTGGCCGGGCTGGTCTTCGACTACGTGCTGATCCTGATGCTCACCACGCTGGCCGGGGTGGCCGCGGGGATAGTGGTCGGGGTCGGCCGGGCGCTGCTGGAGCAGGAGGTCGAGGAGGCCAGGCTGGCGCGGGTCACCGACCACCTGTACGCCGTGCTGCGGGCGGTGGTGGCGGCCGCGCTGGTCGTCGTCCCGCTGATCGCCGCCGCCTACGGCGAGGTCGACTACGGCAACCGCGCCCCCGGCAGCTTCACCTTCATCCACGCGGGCGCCGCGCTGGCGATCGCCACCGCCGGGGTGCTGACCCTGGTGCTGGCCGCCGTCGTGCTGCTCAAGACGGACGACCAGCGCGGGACGGTGCCGTTCGGCCGCGAGCTGCTGGAGGCGCTCGGCGGCGGCCGCTCGGACTCGCCGCACCGGACCACCGGAAGCGGTTTCTTCATCGCCCTGGAGGGCGGCGACGGCGCCGGCAAGTCCACCCAGGCGCAGGCGCTGGCCGAGTGGATCCGCAGCAAGGGCCACGAGGTGGTGCTCACCCGCGAGCCCGGCGGCAGCCCGGTCGGGCAGCGGCTGCGCGGCCTGGTGCTGGACGTCGGCAACACCGGCCTGTCGCACCGCGCCGAGGCGCTGATCTACGCGGCCGACCGGGCCGAGCACGTCGAGAACGTGATCCGCCCGGCGCTCGCGCGCGGCGCGGTGGTGATCACCGACCGCTACATGGACTCGTCGATCGCCTACCAGGGTGCCGGCCGTGACCTGGCCGCCACTGAGGTCGCGCGGATCTCCCGCTGGGCCACCGGCGGCCTGGTGCCGGATCTGACCGTGGTGCTGGACGTCGACCCGACGAAGGCGCGGGAGCGGTTCACCGAGGCGCTGGACCGGCTGGAGTCCGAGCCGACCGAGTTCCACGCCCGGGTCCGGGCCGGCTTCCTCGCCCTGGCGGCCGCCGATCCGGTGCGCTACCTGGTCGTCGACGGCAGCCAGCAGCCCGCCTTCGTGACCACCGCGGTCCGCCACCGGCTGGACCGCGAGCTGCCGCTCTCCGAGCAGGAGAAGACCGCGCGGATCGAGCAGGACCGGCGCGCCAAGGAGGAGGCCGAGCGGCGGGCCGCCGAGCAGGCCCGGCTCAAGGCCGAGGCCGAGGCCGCCGAGCGCAAGCGGCTCGAACTGCTGGAGGAGCTGCGCGCCGAGCAGGCGGAGAAGGACCGGCTGGCCAAGGAGGAGGCTGAGCGGGTGGCCGCGGAGGCCGCTCGCCAGGCGGCCGAGGAGGCCCGGCGGAAGGCCGAGGAGCAGGCGGAACTGCGGGCCGTCCAGGAGGCCGAGCGGCGGGCCGCCGAGCAGGTCCGGCTCAAGGCGGAGGCCGCCGAGCAGGAGCGGCGCGCGGCGGAGGCCGCGCAGCAGGCCGAGCTCCAGCGCCGGCGCGATGTGCAGCGCGAGGAGCAGCGGCGGCGCGCCGAGGAGGCCCTGCAGCGGGCGGAGGCGGCGCGCCTGGCCGAGGCTGCGGCCGTCGCGGCCGCTGCCGCCGCCACGTCGGCGGCCACCACGGCGGAGCTGCCGCAGGTGGGACCGGACGACCTGACGCAGGAGATCTCCGAGCGGGACCGGCGCGCCGCGGTGGCCGCGGCGGACGCTCTCGCGCGGTCGAAGGCGGCCCCGGCACCGGCCCCGGCCGCCGCCGACGAGACGGCGGTGCTGCCGACGGTCCCGGCGGCGGACGAGACCGCGGTGCTGCCGCGGGTCGGCTCGGCGGACAGCGCCAAGGACGGTGCCAAGGACAGCGCCAAGGACGGTGCCAAGGGAGCCAAGGCCGCCCCGGCGGGTTCGGGCGGTTCGGTCCTTCCGGTGCTGCCGGTCGAGGAGCGGGTGCCGCCGGGGCTCTGGCGCCCCGAGCCGGCGGCCGAGCGGCCGGTGGAGCAGACCCGGGCGTTCCCGTCGGTGTCGGAGGAGGACGCGCCGCCGCTGCGTCCGGCCCGTCCCTCCTGGGCCGCGCCCGCCGGGGCCGTCGGGGCCGCGCCGGAGGCCGAGGAGGAGCCGGAGCGTCCGGTCCGTCCGGCCTGGGCCGAGGAGACGCCGATGGACGACCTGCCCAGCCTGACCGACACGCTGCTCGGCTCGCGCGAGGACTGGGCCCGCTGGCAGCAGGCCGAGCCGGAGGGCGAGCAGTCCGAGGGCGGGACGGACGACAAGGGGCGCAAGCGCCGCAAGTGAGCGGCGGTCGGGCGCCGGTCCGATCCTGTCGGACCGGCCCCGTATGCTCGGGGTTTGAGCAGTGGGCTTGAGCAGCGGGCGACACGGTGGGAGCAGCAGTGGCCGTCTGGGACGACCTGGTGGGCCAGGAACGCGTGGTCGAGCAGCTGACCGCCGCCGCCCGGGCGGCCCGCGCGACGGTGCTTGCCGGGCGCGGCGCAGCCTCGTCCGCCATCGAGCCCGGGGGTAACGCCTCGTTGATGACGCACGCCTGGCTGCTCACCGGTCCGCCGGGGGCGGGCCAGGTCACCGCAGCCCGGGCCTTCGCCGCCGCCCTGCAGTGCACCAGCCCCGATCTGGAGCTCGGCGGCACGCCCGGCTGCGGGTTCTGCGACGGCTGCCACACCGTGATGGCGGAGAGCCACGCGGACGTGAAGTTCGTCCGGAGCGACGGCTTGTCGATCGGCGTCGGCGACATGCGCAGTCTGGTGCTGCGCGCCTCCAGCTATCCCACCGGCGGGCGCTGGTCGGTGATCCTGATCGACGCCGCCCACCGGCTCACCGAGTCGGCCGCCAACGCGCTGCTCAAGGGCGTCGAGGAGCCGTCGCCGCGGACCGTCTGGCTACTCTGCGCGCCGTCGGTCCAGGACACCCTGCCGACCATCCGTTCGCGCTGCCGCCACCTCGTGCTGCGCACGCCGTCCGCCGACGCGGTCGCCGACATGCTGGTGCGCCGGGACGGCGTCGAGCCGGGTGTCGCCCGGATCGCGGCGCTGGCCGGGCAGGGCGACGTCGAGCGCGCCCGGCGGCTCGCGGTGGACGAACAGGCCCGCGCCCGGCGCCTGGAGGTCCTGCGGATCCCGCTGGTGGTCGCCGACGTGGGCGGCTGCCTGGCCGCGGCGCAGCAGCTGGTGGACACCGCCAAGACCGACGCCGAGGCGCTGGCCGAGACCCGCGACGCCAAGGAGACCGGTGACCTCAAGGCCGCCTACGGCGCCGCCGAGGGGCTGGGCGGCAAGGCCCCGCGCGGGATGGCCGGCGCGGTGAAGGAGCTGGAGAAGCGGCAGAAGAGCCGGGCCACCCGGACCCGGCGGGAGTCGCTGGGCGTCGCGCTGCTCGATCTGCTGGGCTTCTACCGGGACGTGCTGGCGATCCAGCTCGGCGCGCCCGGCTCGCTGGCGAACGAGGACCAGCGCACCGCCCTGGGCAAGGTCGCCGCGGGCGGACCGCCGGAGGGCACCCTGCGGCGGATCGAAGCCGTGCTGGCCTGCCGTCGCGCGCTGGACCGCAACGTCGACCCGCTGCTCGCGGTCGAGGCCATGACGCTGGCGCTGCGGGCCGGCTGACGCCGCGGCGCCCGGCCGGGTGGCCGCGCGGGTGGCCGGGCTGGCGGGTGTTGGACCCGCTGCGCTCGCTCGTTCGAGTGAACGTGGGCAATCGCCCAGAACGGTCGCATGGATCCCCGGTGTCGTCTTGCACGCTGTGGGCTGGGCCGGTCCGGCCCCCGGTGTACTGGACCTTCCGAGGTGGTGCCCCATGCCCCGCTCGTCCCTCCTTCTGCTACTTCTCCCGATCCTGTTGCTCGGCTTCTGGCTGGCCCGTGGCGCGCTGAACCGCTGGCGGGACCAGCGCGCCGCCGTGACCTACGAAATGTCCGCCGACCTTCGCCCGGCCATGCTGCGGGCCGGCGGGGCGGTGCTCTGCGGGATGTGCGCGACCGCGCTCGCGGTGGCCGCGGTGCTGGGTGGCCGGGGTGTGCTGGGCGGTGTCGGTGCCGGGGGCCCGGGCAGCGCCGGGGCGAAGGCCCCCGGCGCTGGGGGCGTCCAGCGTCCGGAGGCGCCGCCGACGCCGGGTCTCGCCAACGCGGTCGCCGCGGTGGCGTCCGGGTCCGCTGCGCCGTCCGCTCACCCGTCCGCGTCCGCGTCCGCCTCGGCGGCTGCGTCCGGCTCGGCCTCGGCGGCTGCGGGGCCGGTGCGGTTCGAGACGGTCTCGCACCCGGCCGAGGGCGAGTTGGTGCAGGGCGCCGTGCCCACCGCCGGAGGCAAGTCGCGCACCGTGCGGGTCTGGCTGCCCGCGCACTACGGTGACGACCCGTCGGCGCGCTTCCCGGTGCTCGTGCTGCAGGCAGGCACCCCCGGCCGCACGGCGGACAGCGAGATCCCCGACGTCTTCGACGGCATCGCGTCGGCGATCAAGCTGGGCCGCTCCCAGCCGTTCGTGGTGGTCGCGCCCGAGGGGCCCAAGGGGACCGGGCGCCCCTGCGACCTGGTCGCCGCCGCCCCGCAGGCACTCGCCGACGACGCCGCACTGCGTACCGCCATCGCCGCCACGTTCCGTACCCTGCCGCCCGGACCGCAGGGCTGGGCCGCCCTCGGCGTGGACGCCGGTGCCCCGTGCGCGGCCGCGGCCGGGCTGACCCGCGGGGACCTGTACGGCGCCGCGGCCGCCGTGTCGGGCCGGTACGACGCCGCCGCGCTGGCACAGGCCGGCGCAGACGCGCCGTCCGGTGCCGCGCCGCAGCTGCTGCTGGCCGCCGCCAAGGGCGACGCCGACGGCCTCGCCTCGGCGCGGCAGGTGAGGAACGCGCTGCACGCGGGCAAGGGCCAGGCGGCCCGCGCGCTCGTCAGCACCTCCGACATCGTCGAGGACTACGCGCCGGACCGGGAGCGCCTGCGGCTGGTCCGGATCGCGGCGCAGTACCTCGCGGAGACGCTCGCTCACCCGGGCGGCTGAACGGGCGGGCAACGCGCCCGGCGGGCGTGGCGGGCCGGGCGGTGGGCGGCCCGCTTCCCGCTACGCTCGGACCGCCGGTCGAGGACGGACCGCACCCGAGTGTCCCGAGATCCCGAGATCCTTAAGGGGAGCCCGCATGCGACCTGCCCGGCGGCACCGAACCACCGCTGCGCTGCGGATGGCGTCAGCACTGGTCGCGACCGGGCTGACGCTCGCGGGCTGCACCGGCCACTCCGGCGCCGCGAAGCCGCCCGGGATGGACAACGGCGGCCCGATCTCCGCCGACGGCACCCCCGCCGCGACCGCTTCCGCCGCCGCCGTTGCGGGCGCTGCCACGCCGTTGCAGCCGCTGCCCGCGGCGATCCCGGCCGACCTGGCTTCCTTCTATGCACAGCAGTTGGCCTGGCAGCCGTGCGACCAGAAGTTCGAGTGCACCAGCTTCAAGGTGCCGCTGGACTACGACCACCCCGCTGCCGGTGACCTGAGCCTGAGCGCGGTCCGCCAGAAGGCCTCCGGGGACGGCTCCGCCCAGCACCTGGGCTCGTTGCTGCTGAACCCCGGAGGCCCGGGCGGCTCGGCGATCGAGTACGTCGAGTCGGCCGCGGCCGGTTACAACCCGGCGGTCCTCGCGGCGTACGACCTGGTCGGCCTCGACCCGCGCGGGGTCGGCCGGAGCAGCCCGGTCAGCTGCCTGAGCGGTGACCGGATGGACGCCTACACGGCCGTCGACAGCACCCCGGACACCCCGGCCGAGGTCGATCAACTGGTAGCGGCGGACAAGGAGTTCGCGGCAGCCTGCGAACAGCACTCGGGCCCGCTGCTGGGCCACGTCAGCACCGTCGAGGCGGCCCGCGACATGGACGTACTGCGCGCGCTGCTCGGCGACCCGAAGCTCGCCTACGTCGGCAAGTCGTACGGCACGATGCTGGGTGCGACGTACGCCGGGCTCTTCCCGTCCCGGGTCGGCCGGATGGTGCTGGACGGTGCGGTCGACCCCTCCCAGGACGCGCTGACCAGCAACCGCACCCAGGCGGGCGGCTTCGAGACGGCCTGGAGCTCCTTCGCCCAGGACTGCGTCAAGCGCGACGACTGTCCGATCGGGCGAACCGAGCAGGAGGCCGGTCGGCAGCTCGACGCGCTCTTCGCCAAGCTCGACGCCAGCCCGCTCAGCGCCGACGGCGGGCGGAAGCTGACCGAGGCGCAGGGCGTCACGGGCGTCATCGAGGCGATGTACGCGGAGTTCCTCTGGCCGCAGCTGCGCGCCGGGCTGAAGGCGGCGCAGGCCGGCGACGGTGGCCCGCTGCTCAAGCTGTCCGACGACTACTACGAGCGCGGCAGCGACGGCTCGTACCCCAACCTGATGTTCGCCAACATGGCCGTCAACTGCCTCGATTCGCCGGCGCCCTTCCGCAGCCCGGACGAAGTCGCCCGCGCGGTACCGGACTTCGAGAAGGCCTCACCACATTTTGGGCGCGACATGGCGTGGATGGCACTGTCGTGCACGTACTGGCCGGTCAAGCCGACCGGCGCCCCGCACACCGTCCGGGCGGCCGGCGCGGCCCCCATCGTGGTGGTCGGCACCACCCGCGACCCGGCCACCCCGTACGCCTGGGCGCAGGCGCTGGCAGGCCAGTTGGAGTCCGGCCGGCTGCTGACCTACGACGGCGACGGGCACACCGCCTACGGCCGGCACAACGACTGCGTGGACTCCGCGATCAACCGCTATCTGCTGCAGGGGGATTCGCCGGCCCAGGGGCTGCGCTGCGCCAAGTAGCCAACCAGTCGTCCAGCAGCTTGATCTGACGCTCCGCCGGGAACTCGGCGGGAGCGAAGAGCGCCTGGACCACCAGGCCGAGCGCGAACCCCTGGGCGGCAGCGGCCAGATCCTCGGTCGCGGTGGTCGTCGGCAGCTCGCCGCGGCGCTGGGCGGCGGCGACGTGGACGGCGAGTCGCTCGCGCGAGCGGCGGTAGCGCCCGGCGTGGTCGGCGGCGAGCTCGGGGTCGGCCAGCGCGACGTCCCAGGAGCTGACCCAGATCCGGTTGGCGGCCGCGCTCTCGGGGGTGAGCGGCAGGACGTCCAGCAGCGCCGTCCGCAGCGCGGCGAGTCCCTCGGTCGGCGCGGTGCGGCGCGGGCGCTCCTCGGAACGCTGCGCCAGGATCTCCAGCGCGGTGCGGAGCAGGGCGCGCTTGTTGGGGAAGTAGTGCGTGAGCAGTCCGGTCGAGGCGTCCATCTCGGCTGCCACCGCGCGCAGCGTCAGAGCGCCGAAGCCGCGCGTGACGAGCACCCGCCAGACCGCCTCGGAAACATCGCGGCGGCGGGCTTCATGGTCTCCACGGGCAGGCGGCATGGCGCTATAGTACCTGCCAAACGTTTGTTATGTACGACGTCTGCTGTGTACGGCGCCTGTTGTGCGCGTCGCACTCCGCAGCCCGGATTCCTTGGGGGACCCCGTGTACGCCATACCGCTCTCCGCCACGCTCGACGCCGAACTCCGCCCGCTGGAGCCCTGGCAGGCGCCCGAGTTCCTCGCCCACATCGACCGCGCCCGCGCCAACACCGACCCGTGGATCCCCTGGGCCTCCGGCTCCACCGACCTCGACTCGGCCCGCGCCACCCTCCAGGGCTACGCCGACAAGCAGGCGGCCGACACCAGGCGGATCTTCGGCATCTGGCTGGACGGGACGCTGGTCGGCGGCGTGATGTTCGTGAGCTTCGACACCCGCCTCGGCAACTGCGAGATCGGCGTCTGGACCGAGGCGGCCGGCCAGGGCCACGGCCTGGTCACCGCAGCCGTCCGGCACCTGCTGGAGTACGCCCTGGTCGAGCGCGGGCTGCAGCGCGCCGAGTGGCTCAGCAGCACGCTCAACGCCCGCAGCGGCGCGGTCGCCAAGCGCCTCGGGATGAGCCTGGACGGCGTGCTGCGCTCGTACTTCCCGCACAACGGGATCCGGCACGACAAGGAGGTCTGGTCGATGCTCGCGAGCGAGTGGGCGGACTCCGAGCAGCGTCCCGGGCGCTGAACGACCCCGGTCTGTCGGCTCCCCAGCGTCGGTACGATGATGTGCCCACGACTGCCTGAGGAGCCCCCGATGCTGGGAGTCAACCACCTCGCCACCTACACGCTCGGCGCGGTGGTGATCATCCTGCTACCCGGGCCGAACTCCCTGTACGTGCTCTCGGTCGCCGCCCGCAAGGGCGTCCGCACCGCCTACCGGGCGGCGGCCGGGGTCTTCCTCGGCGACTTCACCCTGATCAGCCTCACCTCCCTGGGCGCGGCCTCGCTCCTCAAGGCCAACCCCGACGTGTTCGCCGTCGTACGGTTCGGCGGCGCGGCCTACCTGCTCTGGATCGGCTACGGCATGGTCCGCGCCGCCCGCCAGCTCTGGCGCGAACACCGCACCCCCGCGACGGCCGCGCCCGCCGAGGTCGTCAGCGGGACGGAGCGCCCGTTCCGCCGGGCACTGGTGATCAGCCTGCTCAACCCGAAGGCGATCCTCTTCCTGCTCTCGTTCTTCACCCAGTTCGTCGACCCCTCCTACGGACGCCCCGCCCTCTCCTTCGCCCTGCTCGGCGGCATCCTGCAGACCCTCTCGGCGATCTACCTCTCCGTGGTGATCTTCACCGGCACCGGCCTCGCCAACGCCTTCCACCGCCGCAAGCGCCTCTCCGCCGGCCTCACCGGCGGCGTGGCCGTCCTCTTCGCCGCCTTCGCCGCCAAACTCCTCGTCTCCTCCGCCTGACCACCCCCGGCCGCCGCCCCCACCAGGCACGCCCCGGGGAACCCGTTACGGATCACCCCCGGAACCTGTGTAGACTAGCCCGCGTTGCCGATGCCAACCTGCCTTCGCAGGTCAGCCTTGGTGGCGGTGCCGCTTTAGCTCAGTTGGCCAGAGCAACGCACTCGTAATGCGTAGGTCATGGGTTCGAATCCCATAGGCGGCTCCGTAAAGGCCCAGGTCAGATAGCCTCTGACCTGGGCCTTTTGCCTTCCCGTGACCTTTGGTGTCGGGCGGGCGTGAGCGGAAATCGCTTCATGATCACTCCCGGTGGACATTCGGTGGACATTCGTGCAGCGAGCGTGCACGCCGGTGGGCACGGACTTGATCCCGGTGGCAACGGGTCCGCTCGGCGGCATGTAACAACCCGACAAGCGGGCTGTGGCCGGACTCAGGGATGATGTGCGGTGTAGACGGCTGAACGGGATCGCCTTGGGGAGGCGCGAGGCCATGCGGCAGATCGGGTTGTACTACCCGTACGTGCACGTCCAGGACGACGTCTGGATGAAGACGGCAGCTCTGTACTGGCCTCAGATGGCCCGGGTGGTCCCGGACGGTTATCCGGTGCGCGACACCGATTCGGCGCGAGCGCTCGCGGATCAGCTCGACTTTTTCGTCCCGGTGTCGCCCGGCACCGCACCGGCGGCCGTCGAAGCGCCCTTCCTAGAGGTGATCCAGGAGCACGCCGGCGTGCTTCGGCGGTACTACCAGGTCGACGAGTGGGGCCGTAGCCTCGCGGTCCCGCCGGCACTACGTCGTACCAACGCCTACGTTCCCCAGACGGTGGCGCGCACCCACCACGACGACCGGCCGCCGGGACACGTCGCCCACCTGTACTGGAAGGAGGTATCCCCCAACCTGCGCGAGGCACTGATCCAGGAGGGGCTGGCGATCAATACGGATCGGCCGACGTACGAAGGCAGCAACCCGCTGGGCACCTGGATCTCGATGGACCCCATGCTCGCTTGGGTCTACAAGTGCGCCCTCACTGACGAGCTGGCTCGCCGGAACCGTCTCCTGCCCACGACTGACCAGGTCGCGGCTCACGCGGCGAACGAGGAGTGGACCACCGAGCGGATCGTCCGAGTGCTCCTGCGCGGCCGACAGCCGCAGGCCGACCACCCGGTGACGGCCGTCCTCGGGGAGCTGGCCGTTCAGATGGTGCTGCCAACCGATATGGCGACCGTTCCCGTCGAGAAGGTCATCGAGCTTCGGCAGAATTACGCGACGGAGTTTGACGCCTTCATGACCACGGTGGACACAGTCGCCGGCAAGATCCAGGAGGAGATCGTCGGGATCGAGAACCGTGAGGTCCTCGCGGCGTACCTCCGGCAGGTCAACAAGCAGGAGTTCGAGGCGCCGCTCCGAGAGCTGAAGGCGGCCATGAGGAGCCTGAAGCTCGAGGCTACGACCGGTGTGCTCAACGTACAGACGCAGACACCTGCCGCGCTGGGCGCGGTCGGCGGGTACCTCGGCGGCGGACTGCCGTACGCCTCTGCGGTCGGCGTCGCGTTCGGCCTCTTCGGCTACACCCGGCAGATCAGCAAGCAGCGCGAGGACGCCCTCGGCGGTTCCCCGGTGTCCTTCCTCCTGAGGGTCGAGGCTGGCCTCCGCCCCGGGAGCCTGGTCCGCCGCCTCGCGAGCCTCGCCCCCCGCGCGGGCGCCCGGTGAGTCCCTGCTACCGGATTGGACCCCGTGGACGGGGCAGGGCGGCGGCACGCTTCTCCTGCGCGATCCGGGCTTGATCCCGCTGCTGGGCGTCCGCCTGCGCCTCCGCCGTGACAGGACCGCCGAAGGTGACTGCAGGTGCCGAGTCGACCGGATCGAGGAAGTATCTGGCGGGCGGCCGGGTGGACCGAGCAGGAAGGTGCAGGCGGGCGACGCCAGCCGGCAGTTCGGCACGAAGCGTCCCGTGCCAGCGGATCCATAGCGCCGGGTGCCCGCGAAGGGCTTCGTCGCGGAGCTTGTCCACCGCGGTGCTGTCATCCGTGCGATCGATCTCCACCGCGACCGGCGGATCGCTGCCCCGGATCAGACGCAGGTCCAGGTAAGCCGACCATGGTGGTGACCAGTAGATGCGGCAGCCCCCTCTCTGCTCGCGAGGCGGGTCGATGTACCGGATCGGGGCCTCCCATCTGGTTCTCCACCCGGACGCCCTTGCCCACTGCGCGACCGCAACGCTGATGCACTGGGTTGCCCGCGCACCGGTCAAGCCGGCGAAGGTGAAATGGGTCTGGGACAGATACGTGTGCAGGGTGGCGGCGAGGGTCTCGGACTCGCCGACTACCGCTGGTTCGATGGCCACCCGCTGATTCTCGGCGCTCGCACTGACAATGCCGCCTCGAACTCCACACCGGCACAACGGGTTTAGTCGAGCCTTCCCGGCGCTGCCCGCGTGGCAGCGCCTGCCTCGTACGGTCGCACGGTTGTGGTCACCGTACGAGGCCTGCCAGCGCGCCAGTCACACGCCGAACAGCATGTCCTGGTAACCGCCGCCTGACTGGGTGAGCTGTCCACTTTGGTCGTTCTCTTCACCGGCGAAGGACTGCTGCTGCGCCAGGTGTCCGGGCAACGGGACGCGAGTTTCTGAGGCTGGACACAGAACGAGCTGGCGGCGCTGCTGCTTGTGGTCAGCGATCGCGCCAAGGCCGATAGCGTCCACCGGCACGACGGCGACGGACCTGCCGCAGGAGGGGCAGTCGATCCGGGGCATTCTCATGGGCTGATGATCCCGCACGGGAGCGACAACGTGCGGGCCGCATCGGGGGAGAATGCGGACCGCCGGTTCCAGCAGCCCGGCCATAGCCGTTGAAACGGCCGGCGTGTGATCGTGTATGCTGACGCCCAGACTTCAGAGCTTGGCGCCGGTCTAGAATCTGCGTCAATCTTTCGGTGGTCATAGCGAGAGGGAAACGCCCGGTCACATTTCGAACCCGGAAGCTAAGCCTTTCAGCGCCGATGGTACTGCAGAGGGGACTCTGTGGGAGAGTAGGACGCCGCCGAATATTTGTTACGATTCGCCCCAGTAGATCTCATCTGCTGGGGCGAATCCATTCCTGCGCATGCTACTCGGCGTTCGAGGTCGAGCTATCGCGCCATTCCAAGAGGCCGCTGGGCTCGTCGAGGAACCAGGCAAAAGAGCCGTATGCGAGCTGGGGAAGGCATGTCTTTGCCGTGGACGCATTGCGCGAGGCGAAAGCGGTCAGGAAGCGGCACTTGTCTTCGGCAATCTCAGAATCCGCCGCCCATTTGAGGATTGCTTCCTTGCGTTGATCGTGGACGGGGCCGTCCGTGGCCACGACCTCGATGAACCAGAAGGTTCCGTGAGTTGGGTCAACGTCCGCGATAATGCAGTCAACAAGAAGCACCTTGGGGTCGACGGGCATCCCGAGCTCTTCGAGGGATTCCTGGTCGTCCGGGTTGATCTTGTCATCGGATTCTGAGATGAAGAGAACGTGAGGGTCCGCGAGGAACTTGGTTGCAAACTCCTCGACTACACCCTTAATGATCTCGTTGCTCTTCCCCTTCTTCAGAACGCGGGGCGAGGCGTTGGGCCGCTCAACCTGGATGCCTGTAGCCGTGTTCTTCGCCCGCTTGCGCTGGGCGTGGGCCCTTGTCTTGCCGGCCTTGTCTAGATTCTTGTCCTGCCACTTCTCAATCTCTGCCTGAAGTTCCTCGCCCTCAAGTGACGGGTCGAAAAGCGCTGCGAACTCCGGGTTGAATGTATAGCGCGCGTAGGAAGCGGTGGTGTCAATGCCGGAAGTTATCTGGAGGACGTTGTACTTTGCCCACTTCTTGAGAGTGTCATCCCTGACCTGCTCGCGAGAGTCAGACGCATACCAGCGCTCACCGCGCTGAAAGTTCTCCGCAGCGCAATATTTTTCGACCGCGCCGTGAGACTTCATGGCTGCTTTGTAGTAGCCAAGGCGCTCAGCCGACTCCGTGCGAGCGGCAATTGTGTCGCTCATCCAAAGCACGGTGGAGGGGCGGATCGGGTTGACATTGGCAATCGCGCCCACGTACATCATGGTGAACGCAGTAGCTCCTGCCGCCGGATTGGCGGTGTGCGTGCTACCTGTCAGAGCTGCCGGCAGGATCCTCTGAAGGCGTTCCTCGTACTCCGTTCGCGACGGCAGGAGGGCAGGCAGGGGTGGCGGAGTGCTATCCGGACTGGTCACGAGGACTGACCATATACGCCTTCGATCGCTGCCTGCAGGTCTTCCGGAGAGAGCGCTGACCACTCCTGTAGCACGGCGGTGCTTGGAAGTGGCAGAGCAGACAGTTCGTAGGCCGAGACCGCGACAGAGCCAGTGAGGCACCGGTATAGGCGATCAACAGCTTCGGAGTCGAGGAGCGCGGTCAGCAAGGCCGGGGTCAACGGGCTGTCGTCCTGACTCGCCGTCAGGACGTTGACGTGGTTCTCTACGACCACACGCCCGCCCCACCGGCCGAGGGCCTCCTGGTCCAAGGCAGCAGCTAGCAGCCGACGTGGCTGTTCAGGGGCAGTCGTTCGCTGGACTAGAACGGCGGGGCGGTCTAGCACGAGGACGGCCTCGTCCTTCGGCCGGAGGGCCACGTAACGGAGATCATCGCGATTGGGGTCCTGGTGCAGTTCACCGCCGTCCAGGTCACCAGCCCAGACGATCTTGATTGATGTGGCCTTGGGCTTGCTCGACAGCTGATCCTTGTGCCGATTCCAGACCAGCGGGCCAGTTGACACAGTCCAGTGATAGTCCGCTAGGCGGTGCGACATTGTCTGCGCTGCCTTGATGAGGGAGTGGTCCTTAGGATCGCGCGGCAGAAGCCACGGGCCGTCGCCCTGGTCCGGCAGCCGCCCCTTCCCAACGCTCTCCCGTGTAATGGAGCCGTTGACGGTCAGGCGCTCGCATGTGGCTTCGTTCTTCACGCTGTTGTGCTGGAACGTGGCGAGTACGGTCTCCTGGAGGACGCCCGTGGAGAACACGCCGGTTCGATCCGTGACGTATGTCAGATGCGTCAGAGGGGCCGTGGTGGACAGGTAGGCGCGAAGACGCTGGAAGTACGAGCCGCCGAGCCAGCCGGCAGGGACCAGAGCGGACATGACACCGCCCGGCGCTAGGCACTCTGCGGCGGCAGCCATAAAGAGGCCATAGCGGTTCGCATGCCCATAAAGGACATGACTCCACCTCTTGCGGTCCTCGTCAGTGAGGCGGACACGGCCATAAGGGGGGTTGAGGATGCAGACCTGTACGGGGCGCGGGGGAGGCGTCAGCCCGTCCCCGACTCCGATTAGCGCGGGCAGGATGCTCCGCCGGGCCGCTGTGATTTGTGCCCAGGTCGGAAGGAGCTCAGCTGCCAGGATGGCATTGCCAAGCCAGACGGCAGCGGCGTCCAGGTCACGACCGCCGATGGCAGACGTGACCTCGCGGAGGACTTCGGCAGGGGAGCGGTCTGCCTGCGCGGTCAGCCAACCGCGGAGAGCTGGTAGCAGCAGCATCCCGGCTCCGCTCGCAGGATCCCAAACGAGGCCAGCGGGCGTCTCACCCAAGGTCGTGACGGCTTGGTCGTAGAGCGCAGTGGCCAGGGCAGGCGGGGTGTAGTGCCGCCCGTCGGCGGTCCGGACAGAACTGTCCAGAGCCGTGACGTAGGCGTTAGCGAGGGCCTCGGGCGAAGCGTCGACGAGGTCTTCCCGCGGGGCGATGCCGATCAAGAGACTCTGGTCGAAGCCAGACTGCGCGACTGCCTCGTCCAGCCGGAGAGCGCTGGCCGCTCTGAGCCGTACAGCCGATGCGCGTCGCGCCCACCACTCGGGCACGGTAGCGAGCACCGCTAGCGCTTTCGGAGACAAATCCTTGGTGCCGTTCGCTTCCATCACTGCGCGTTGGGCGCGATTCGTCCGGGCCGTCGGAATCGGTGCTGCCTCGACGTCAGTCACCTGAGAGGTCCTCCCGTTTTCGTTACTTGATCGTTGCTTCTCGGCTCGGCCTGCCGAGCTGCTCAGGTGTCCAGCTGCAGGCTGCCCACCTGGCGATTCTCCGGGGCGGCCCGTTTCGGTACCTTGCGAGGATGCCACATCCGCCTCTTTGGGATGAGCTGGTCTGCCTTTCGCATGTCTGCGTCGCGGGGCCAGCGGGTTGGAAGGGAGAAGGGGGCAGCGCCCGCCCTGGGGCGGACGGACGCTGCTTCGACATGGCCAGGCGCTCCTATGCCGACTCTGCCGTGCCCGGTTCAGTCGTCTTTCGCGGAGGTGCGAGCCTCGGGAGACGCAAAGCACCATGATCGGTGACTACTGACAGCGTTGGGCGGCGACTGTGGGGGACAAGCTGGGCGACCTTCTCGGCCGCATCCTTCGCCAGGTCGTCGAGGACGGTCTGGTAGGTGTCTCGGGTGATCCGGGTGTCCGAGTGGCCGAGGGTCTCGGAGACGACCTTGATGTCGACCCCGGCGGCGAGCATGAGCGTGGCCGCGACGTGGCGAAGGTCGTGGAGACGGATCGGGGGCAGGCCGGCGGCGGCAACCAGGCGCTCGAACAGGTCGGACATTTTGCCCGGGTGAATGATCGAGCCGTCCTCGTTGGTGAAGACCCGACCGGTGTCCTGCCAGGCGTCACCCCATTCGAGTTTCTCCTGCTGCTGGCGCTCCCACTGGAGGTCGAGGTGCTGGTCGGTTTCGTCGTCGAGTGCGAGCCAGCGAACGCCGGAGGCGGTCTTCGGGGCGCCTTCGTAGACGTCCCAGCCATCCTGGATGAGCTGGGTGGCGATGGCGATGGCCTTCACGGCCTTGTTGCGGTCTTCCCAGCGAAGGCCGCAGGTCTCGCCGCGACGAGTGCCGCGGAAGGCGATGGTGCGGTAGTAGAGGTAGAAGCGGTGCTCGGCGATGAAGTCGAGGAAGATCGCGGTCTGGTCCGGGGTCCAGACCATGACGGGGCTCGGCTTCTCGCCGGTCTCCTTCCACCGGACGATTCGTTCGGCGGTCCAGACGAGAGCCTTGGGCTTGGTGCCAGGCAGCAGCTCGACGTGTGCGGCCGGGTTGAAGGGCGGCATCTGCTGCTGGGCGATGGCGACGTTGAGGGCGGCGCGCAGGGTGTCCCGGATGTGAGGCTGGGTGTTCAACCCGGTGATGCGGCGGAACGGCGGCATCTGGTCCAGCTGGGCCTTTAGCCACTTACGGCGTGCCCGGTTCTCCGCACCCTTCCACGGGGTCGCGTCCAACTCGGCCTTGACCGCGCGCCGTTGCTCGTTCTGCTCCTGGATCTCGATGTTCGCCTCGTTGATGTCGTCGAACATCTTGCTGACGTGCTGAACGCGGAGCTTGTCGAGCCGGTGGCGGCCAAGGTGGGGGTCGAGGTGGTTGCGGATATCGCAGTCGTAGCGCTTCCAGCCGCCCCGGCTGAGCCGCTTGCGGCCGTCCAGCCATATAGCGAGCCATTCACCGACGGTGATCTTGGTATTGAGCGGCTGGCCGGTGGCGACCCGACGGCGGACCTCGTCGTAGTCCGGGAGCGGCGCCTTCTCCTTGAGGCAGCTCTCGAGGAGGTCGCTCATCTGGAGTTGGCCCCAGGCATCGTCCTCGTCCGGGATGGCGAGGAGAGCGCGGACCTTGTCCAGTTCCTCCTGGGCCTTGGTCGAGGTCTCGAAGCCTCCGCGCCGGAAGCGGCGGCGCCGGCCTTCCTGGTCGGGCTCCAGCTCCTGGAAGACCGTCCAGACGCCGTGGCGGCGGTTCGACTTGAGCTTGGGGCACGACGCCCCGTACTCCTTGCCGGTGCCGGGGTTGGTGCAGCGGCACCGGCGGGAGATCGTGCCGTTCTTCACTCTCTGTCCTCTATACGTCCTTCGTCCGCGGTCTGGTCGACGCCGGTAAGGCCGTCGGGGAGGGCGGGCGGGACGAGACCCCGCTCACGCATCCGCGTCCGGAAGGAGGAAAGCTCCTTGCGGTCGGCTTCCGCGTACTCCTCATAACCGGCGGCCAGCTCCAGCAGGGCGGCTCTACGGGCCGGGGCCGGGGTGGTGTTGGCGGCCCGGCGGCGGTCTGTGGCCAAGACGGCAGATGCTCTGGCCGCCGCCACGAGGTCGCCGTGCTCCCGGAAGGTGTCCAGCACGTCCCGAGGACTGCCAGGCGGGGCCGGTTCCGTGATCGGCGTCTCCCCGGTGAACCACGCGAGGGCGTCCCACGTCGAGACCTCCCTGCCAGGGAGTACCTCCACGGTCTCGGTGGTACCGAGGGGGAAGAGGAGAGCTACTGGCGGTACGCCGAGCGAGTCCGCAAGGGCGAAGAAGTCGGTGAGCGTGATGCTTGTTCGGCGGCCCGATTCCAGGTTCTTGATCGTCTGGTCGGTGATCTCCGGTAGGCCGCGTTCGGCGCAGCGCTCGGCTACGGCCGGCATCGTGAGGCCGGCCGCCTTGCGCGCCTCGCGCATGGAGTGCGCGACCTGGGCGGTGAACGTCGTCGACCAAAGGTCTGAGGTCATGAGTGCACTTTACGACCGAGAAAAGTGCTGCCGCAACTCCGTGATACAACGATTCGCGTCACAGCGGCACGAATCACGATCAGGAGAGCACCATGGCTGCACCATCCTCTGATGGCATGACCGTCGACGAGCTGCTCGCCCTCCCGGTGGCCATCGACCTCGACACTGCGAACCGGGCACTCCGGATCGGCCGCTCCACCGGCTACGGGCTGGCGAAGGCAGGGCAGTACCCGGTCACAGTTCTCCGGCTGGGCAGCGCCTACCGGGTTGTGACGTCCGACCTGCTGAAGCTGCTCGGGATGGAACGCCGCGCCGACTCCGCCCTGCCGGCGGCCAGCACTGGCGAGGGCCACGGGCTCTGCGCGTAGGTGTGCAGCGGCGGACGGGGCAGGCAGGCCGCAATTCAGCAGCAACCCGTTAGCCGAAGTCGCGCCCGGCCCCCGCCAGGTCCCGGTAGTTCGGGTATCGGTTGCGTAGCGAACCTATGTGCTCGACCAACTCGTCGGTGTACTCGAAGTATTCGCCAGTCTGGCGCAGGTGGGCGAACTCGTGGTGCCGTTGTGCTTCCTCGTACGTCCCGCCCGGCTCTACGACCAGTAGCCGGGGAGCCTCTCCGAACGGCCGAAGGTCGCCTGCATTGAACCTGCTCCGCACGTTCTGGGATGTACCGATCTTGATGAGGTCGGGTCGGGAGCGCCAGAAGGCGTAGTAGACAACGCCATCGCTGTGCAGGTGCGCAGAATCCAGGTCGTAGCCGAGCATGGAGGCGGGCAGCCTGTCCCGCTTGGACTTCGGCTTCGGCCTGTCCCGCTGTGGCCGTCTTGAAGTCGACTTCACGTGCTCCATGATCAGGTCGGCTGCGAGTTCCGCCAGGTGTCGTCCGCACAGTGCCACGCCTTGTGGGTGCTCCTCGGCTTCGTTCAGGCAGCTCAGGGACGCGCACGTTGCATGTGGGAAAGGCGTGGTGCGCGCGGGGACATCCGGAACGGGATGCTCGGGTGCTGGTGCACCTGAGATCCTGGCCGCATGCTCGCCGCACACCGGGATGTCGAACGGGTATGACGTCGCGGCGTTGAAGCATCGAGTGGACGCGCAACGCGTATATGGGGGCACGAGCCGGACCGTACCGACTGCCTATGACAATGCGTCAGCCGCGGGTCTCCGGGCTCGCCTCGTCTTGAGCCTCGTGGCGCAGCGTCAGTTCGCGTGTTCTACAGTCTGCCCGGCCCAACAAGTCCGGAGCTGTCCCGCGGGCGTCGCGTCCCGGACGGGCTACGCGGCTGTGACGTCCTCCGGACCGTTCAGCACGGGCAGCCAGGCCAGGCCCCATCGCAGCGGCACGCCCCGCGTGTCCTCCAGGTAGGCGGGGACCTCGATCCGGCTGGGCAGGGGAACGTGTTCGCGTAGCAGCGATTCTGCAAGGCTGGTGAGTTTGGCGTCGCCGATTGCCGGGATGCGCTCCTCAATCAGGGCCGTGGCGCGGTCCGGGGCGGTCACCAGCTCCCGGACGGTGTCGACGGTAACCCTGGCCACGGAGCGGTACTCCATTGCGGCGGCGAGCAGCAGGAGCGCGAGCGCATCAAGGGCGTGGACGGCGTGCATATCGCGCGGAAGCTCGCCGTCCGGCTGCCATTTCGGCTCCACGAGCCGGGTCGCTCGCCGCACCGCTTCGACCCACCCCGGGGTACTGCTCAAATCTGTGAGCATCTCCGCGCGGCCGCGTAGGCCCAGCTTCTCGATCATCCCGTCCCTTCCTGTGGACATCGCTACCCATTGTGCGGAATTTGCACTCCCGCCATGCCACTTCGAGTGAACTGCTCGGTGATCTCGTTCGTTCGCTGACTGATCCTGCGTCAGCCAGAGCCGGTAGGGGCGGACCCAGATGTCCTCCGACCCGCCCAGCCGGCCTCAGCGTCGGAGCGCGGTCATGAACCCCCTAACTGCCTGACCGCTGTGCTGCGGGAAATGTTCGAGGGGTCGAGGTCGATCCAGACAGGGCGGTGGTCGGAAGCCGCAGTGCTGGCCTCGCTCACGTGGACGCCGTAGCCGGTCAAAGCCGGGGCGACGGGTTGGGTGGGGAGGATGAGGTCGATCCTGCGCTCACCCCACGGGTCGGGGTCGCCTTCGCCGTCCCGCCAGTAGCTCACCGTAGGCTGCCACGGCGCGCCGAGATACGCGGCTGCGTCGGCCATGAAGCCGCGCCGGAGCAGGGCGGCGCTCGGCCTGCGGTCGGCGAGGTTGCTCCCGCCGATCGTCTCCGGGACGCACTGGTACTCCAGGTCGTCATGGTCCTGCCCGGTGTACGGCTCGGTGTCGTAGTAGCCGCCGGTGGGTGAGGGGGCGGCGGAGACGCTGTTGAAGTCGCCAAGGAGTACCCCGGACTTCACCCGGCCGGTGCGCCGGTAGAAGCCCTTGAGCCGCAGCGCCTCGTTGTAGCGGGCATCGGGTCGGAACGGGTCGCCGTGGTAGCTCGCCACCGTCAGGGGCTCCCTCGCGCCGACGTCCAGGCCCAGGGTGGTGACGCCGTGCCAGAAGTCCGGCGCGCCGATGGCACGAAAGCTGCCGCGTATGGGGGCGACGGTGTCCGGGTTCCACAGGATGGCGGTGTACCAGGGCTGGTGGACGTTGTGGGCCATCGCGACTTCGGCGGGGCCTTCGGGGACCGAGCAGGCCAGGCCGCAGTCGGCCGCCAGCCGGCGCAGGATCTCTGCGGCTGCGTCGTCCCAGCCCTGGCGGTCGGCGGTGTCGACAAGGACCTCCTGGATGGTCAGGACGTCGGGCGCCATCTCCCGGATCGCGGTCGCGCGGGCTCGGCTCCTGACGGAGTCCTCCTCTCCAGGGCGGACCTTGTAGACGTTCAGATTTGCCAGACGCACGTTCTTCCTTCCGGGGCGCGGCGGAGGCAGGCCGGGTGTCGGCCGGCCCGTCGGGTGCCGGCCGGCTTGGCCGGCACCCGGGTCGGGATCAGTGGGTGTCGGCGCCGTCCCGGCCGCGCGTCTGGCCGGGGACGGTGATGTCGTACTGGCGGGCCTGGAGCAGATACGCCTCGCGGTAGTGGGTGGCGGGTCGGCGGGCCATGAGGTCTGAGTGGCTGCCCTCTTCCACGAGCCGGCCGTGGTCCAGGACGAAGATGTGGTCGGCCTTGGCGGTGGCGCCGAGCCGGTGGGTGATCAGGACGACGGTGACGCCGAGGTCGGTGAGGTGGCGGATCTGCTCGAACGCGGCGACTTCGGCCTGCGGGTCGAGGGCCGAGGTGGGCTCGTCGACGACGACCAGCGCCGGCAGCCGGTTGTCCTGGTCGGGGGTGGTCAGGCGCAGGCGGGTACGGGCCAGGGCGACCTTCTGCCACTGGCCGCCGGAGAGCTGGACGCCGCCCTCGAAGCCCTTGGCCAGCAGGGTCTTCCACCCGCGGGGCAGCTCTTCGATCACCGGCTGGAGGTCGGCGTAGTCGGCGGCGGCGTCCAGGTGCTCCTGGCCGAGGGTGACCTCGGGGCGACCCAGCATCAGGTTGGCCCGCAGGGTGAAGATCCACCGCTGGAAGTTCTGCGCGAGCAGGGCGACGCTGCGGAACTGCTGGTGACGGTCGGCGGTCGCGGTGTCGACACCGTCCCACAGCACCCGGCCCTGGTGGGGCTGGTAAACGCCGCACAGGATGTTGGCCAGCGTGGACTTGCCCGAGCCGTTCGAGCCGACCAACGCGATGACCTTCCCCTGCGGGATGGTCAGGCTGACCTTGTCCAGCGCAGGGACGTCGCGGCCGGGGTAGCTGAAAGTCACCTCTTCGACCGTGATCGTCTCCGGGCGCTTCGGCAGAGGCGTCCCGCCGGTGGGGATCGCCCGACGGTGGCCGTCACGGCGCAGCTGGTCGAGGTCGCGGACGAACAGGCTCTCCTCGTAGAGGCGGTTGACCTGGGAGACGAGGCCGCCGATGCTCGCGGAGCCGGTGCGGAGGGCGACGACGGCGGTGCCGGCGGCGGCGAGCGGGATGGAGCCGTCCACGACGAGCCAGCCGAGCAGGGCGAAGGCGCCGGTGGTGGCGAGACCGGCGAGGGCGGCGGTGACCAGGTCCGTGCGGGCGCGGGCGCCGGCGAGGCGGGCTTGCTCCTGTTCGGCGGAGGCGGCCATCTGCTCGTAGTGGTGCAGCAGGAAGGGGCCGCTGGCGTGGACACGCTGCTCGGCCGCCGAGTAGGGCCGGATCATCATGTCCGCCAGCGCACTGCTGGCGCGGGAGTGCTGGAGCCAGGCCCGGGTGGAGGCGTACTGGCGGCGGGCGGTGAGCACCGCTCCCCAGCCACGCGGCGCGGTGATCAGCACCAGCATCGGCAGCAGCGCCGGGTAGAGGACGGACAGCACGCCGGCGGCGGAGACGAGGGAGAGGCCGGCGGTGAGGACGGAGGTGGCCTGGCCGATGATGTTCTGCAGTGACATCGCGCCCCACCGGGCGCTGTCGACCTCCGCGAGGAACTCGGGGTCCTCGATGGCCTCCAGCTCGGAGCGGCTGACGATGCCCAGGAACTCCACGGTGGCCCGGCGGAAGACCGCCGGCTCCAACCGACCGCCAGCCCAGGTGGAGAGCGCCGACAGGACCGAGGAGAGCGCGGCCAGCACGCCGACGGTGACGACCGCCGGGAGCGCGGCGCGCAGAACCTGCCCGACCTCCCCGGGCGCCAGGATCGCCGACAGGGCACGGTTGGTGGCGATCAGCGCGGCAGCCGCCGCAAGCCCGCGCAGCACCTCGGCACCGACCAGCGCGATCAAGGCCCGACGGTCGGCCTGCCACGCCATCCGCCCGGCCAGGCGCAGGAAGCGGGGCATCTGACGCGCCACCGCCCAGAACGTCACCTCCCCGCTGGCCATCTCGTGCTTGGCCCAGCCATAGTCGTAGCGCATCGGCCCGCCGAACAGCAGCTGCTCGCTGGCGGAGACACCTTCATCGGTCACGGGCTCGGTCGGATCGGTCGGTCGGTTCTTCAAGCGTTCTCCTCAACTGTGCGGACACTGCTGCGGGGTGGGTGTTACTCGTTCCCGGGCGGAGAGAGCGGGCCGGGGGCCAGGCGCTCCAGCAGCCGGTCCACGCTGCCGTCGGGCCGGTAGAGCGTGCGGTAGGCGTACGGGTGCCGCCCGCCGGGCAGCGCGGCAACGCCCTCCTCGGTGACGGTGCGGCCCTCGGTGATGGCGAGCAGCCGCAGGTCGACGTCCGCCCGCAGAACCGTCTGCTCACCCGTGAGCGGGCGGCGGTGACGGCCGACCATCTCAGGCCCCGACCAGGGCGCGCAGGTCCTCCGAGGCGTCCCAGCCGTAGGTGGAGAACCCCCGCCCGTCGCCGGAGAGGTAGGCGGTGAGCGCGGCGTGCGAGGTCGGGAACATCGGCGTGGGCAGCGTGTCAGCGTCCACCCAGACGACTGCGAGGTGCTTGTCCGGCTCGGTGTTCGTCAACTCGCCGCTCCAGGACGTCGCGGCGAAGACCGAGAGCAGGAACGGGCCCTTACCATCCCAACCGGCCTTGACCTGGATGGTGTGGACCAGCCGCAGCTCCGCGGGGGCGACGACCAGGCCCGCCTCCTCGCGCAGCTCGCGGGCCGCGGCCTCGTCGAGGCGCTCGCCCTCCTCGACCTTGCCACCGGGGACGGTCCAGGCGGGCACCTTGGACCAGGAGTCGTTGGCGTAGTGGACGCAGGCGACCTTGCCCACCTTCTCGTCATGGACGATGACGCACACGGCCTGACGCAGTGACTGCACGGATGCTCCAACCGATAGGGAGAGAAGGGGTGTTCACGCAACGGGGTTCGGGTCGCGCAGCAGGTCCAGGACGGTTCGGGCGTAGCCGAGGACCTCCTCGTCGCGGTGATGGTCCAGGGCCCAGCGCAGGGCGGCAGGGCAGTCGATCGCGGCCCACGCCCGGCACGCCGCCCGCTCCTTCGGCGTGAGGTCGCGGCCATAGCCTGCGGTGAACGCGGAACGCAGGTCGGGCCGGTGGGGTGTGAGCTGGAGCGTGACCCGCATCAGGTCGCGGCGGGCCGGGGCCTCGACGTGGCCGCGTTCGAAGTCGATCACTCCGAGCGCCAGCCAGTCGCCGTCGCGGCGCACGATCCAGTTCCGGGGGCCGAAGTCGCCGTGGCAGTAGGCGAGCGCGCTGAGCGGGGGGTCGGCACGGGTGGCCTCGGCCAGAACCTCGACGTCCTCATTCGACAGACGGGCGTCGCGGGCACGGGCGAGCGCCCGTTCGCGTTCCTGGGCCCAGGGCAGGTACTCGCCGACGGGCGCGCCGGCCGTCGGCTGCGCGTGGATCGTGGCCAGGAGCTGCCCGGCCTGCCGGTACACCTCCTGCTCCTCGGCGGTGGAAAGGGCGGTACTGATGACGGGGGTGCCGGGTAGCGCGGTGGTGACGACGAGCAGCGCGGGCGCGTCGGCGGCCAGCAGGGACGGGGCCCGACCTTCGCCGAGGGCCGGGGCGAGCAGACGGTAGGCGGCGGTCTCCCGTTCGTGCATGAGCGTGTTCTTGTGGCGCTTGGCGAACAGGCGGCGCCCGCGTCCGTCGACAACCTCCCAGACGCTCGGTTGCCCGGCGCGGTCTTGGGAGCGCACGCCCAGCAGCTCGTACGGACCTGCCACCTCGCGCAGCAGCCGGTCGGCGGCCCGGGGCAGGCGGGGCGTGGTCATGCCGGCCAGCCGACGGTGGACAGGGCCTTGCCGCGGGTGAGCTCGCCGAGTGCGTGCGCGGTGTAGGGAACGATGTCGTCCGGCAGCCGGTCGAGCGGCCACCAGCGCAGTTCCGCGCACTTGTGCGGTTCGGCGTTGCGGACCAGGCCACCGTAGCGGGCGGGACGGAAGAAGAGCTGGAGGCGGCTGCGGCCGTCGTCGGCGTCGAGGTGGTGCAGGGTGTGGACGAGGGTGAGGTCGTCCTCGGCGATGAGGATGCCGAGTTCCTCCTCGGCCTCGCGCGTCATCGAGCGGGTGACCGTCTCGCCGGGCTGCATGTGTCCGGCCGGAACGTGCCACAGGCCATTCGCGTAGCTGGTGTTGCGGCGCCGACCGAGCAGCACCACGTTCTCGTCGATCAGGACGAGGTGGACGCCGACGATCAGGGTCGGCGGCTCCGCATCGGGCACGTGGGTTGCCGGGCGGTCCGGGTGGCCGGTGCCACCGAGCCGGGTCACGAGCTGCTCCCGGCGGGCTGGTCGGCCGCCGTGGTGAGGAACGTCAGGTAGTGCCGCATATAGGGTGGAACGGTGAGAGTGGGGACCTCGTCGAGGGGGACCATGCGCACGGCCAGGCCCTCGTCGCCGAGCCGTAGGTCGCTCTCGTCTCCGTCCCAGACGGTGTGCAGGACGCGGGTGAGCGGGTGGACGAGTTCGTGGTGCGGTCCGGGGACCGGCCGCAGCCCGGTGACCTCGATCCCGGCCTCTTCCAGGACTTCGCGGGCAGCTGCCTCCTCCGGGCTCTCCTCGCCCTCGCGCCAGCCACCGATCGGCGTCCAGTGGCCCGGCCAGGCGATGCCCGGGTTGTGATCGCGGTGGTGCATCAGCAGCCGCCCCTGCCGGTCGGTGACGAACGCCATGATCCCCTCGAAGTCGTCGGGCGGTCCGGGGCGTTCCAGGTAGAGCGTCTGGCCGCAGCGGTGGGCTCGCATGATCTGCAGGAGCCGCTGGTAGCGGGCCGGTTCCATCAGAGCGCCCCAGTCGTGGGCACTCTCGAACCGCCATTCGGTGTGCTCGGCCGGATCGAGGCGGATCTGGGCCTGCTGCTCGGGGGTGAGGACACCGCCCTCGAAGACGTAGCCGCAGACCGGTACGGGGTACTCGGTGCCAGCCTGCTCGTGGATGACGGCGACCAGGTGCCGCCGGGCGATCACCTCGGGGTTCTCGGCGGCGAGGTCGAGGCCCAGCTCCTCCTCGGCCTCGCGCAGGGCGGTGGTGAAGGGTGTCTCGCCGTGCTCGACGTTGCCGCCGGGGAAGTTCCACACGTCCGGGTTGATGGTCGAGCGCATCCCCAGGACGCGGCCCTGCGGGTCGGTGACCAAGAGGCAGCCGTAGGTGCTGGGACGGGCGATGGTGGTGACGTAGCCGCCGACCGGCCGCCAGCCCGGGATGTCCAGGCGGCGGTTGAGCCACTCGATCACCGCGCGCTGCCGATCGCTGGTCGGCGGCAGCGAGTCCGGGTGCGCCCACTGGTGGCTGTCGTGGTCCCTGGAGAGGGCGACCTCGGTGCCGTCCGGAACGACGGCGGTGAAGACGAACTGCCGCACGCGCCGCCTGCGCTGGTTGGTGAAGTCGAGATGCCGCACATACTCCAGGGCCAGGCCAGTGAGCCCGGTCTCCTCGGCGAGTTCGCGGGCCGCGCCGGCGGGCACCGCCTCGCCGTCCTCCCGGCCGCCGCCCGGGTACTCCCACAGGCCCGGCAGGACGTCGTGCGGGGACCTGCGGATCATCAGGACCCGGCCCGAGGCGTCGCGCACCACGACGCCGACGCCGATCCGCTCGATGCCCTCACGGAAGGCGAGTTCGGTGAGTACGTCGAAGTCAATCACTGAGCGGACTCCTCGATGTCGCGTGCGGCCACCGAGCGCAGGTGGTCTTCGAAGAAGCTGCGGGCATCGCCGCCCATCCGGGCGAGCATCACCAGGGCGGACAGCGCCACGTCACAGGTCTCCCGGCGCACGTCGTCCCAGTCATGCGAGAAGCCCTTGCGCGGGTTGACGCCGAGCGCCCCGATGACCGCTTCCGCGACCTCCCCGGCCTCCTCCTGCAGCTTGAGGGCCTGCACCGTCCACCGCTGCTCGTCGCTGCGGTCATCATGCGCATCGAGCCTTGCCGCAAGGGAGTTGACTGTGTCCCAGACCTGTTTCATGGGTGAGGATCCTGTCCGTGTTCGAGTGGGCCGATCAAGTACTCCGCCGATATGGCGGTTCCCGGCGAGCCCGGGGCATTTCGATTCCCCGGTGGGCCGGTGCCGGCGCGCGGCAGGCTGTTAGTGGTCATGAGACGGGCACCGCGGCAATGTGGTCGTCGAGACGCTTGACGTCCCTGGTGCTGGTGAGGGCCGTGTACTGGTTGAGGCTGGCCGTGTACCAGCCGAGGGCGACGTCCGGCTGTCCGGCGCGCTCTGCGGCCTGCCCGAGGAACTCGGTGGTGCGGGCGGTCCAGTGGCGGTGGCCGACGTCGGCGAACTCGCGCCGGGCCTGAACGAGTGCGGCGACGGCGAGATCGTGCTGGCCCGAGAGGGAGTAGCCCTCGCCGAGGTAGGCCAGCGCGCGGGCGGAGTTGAGCGGGTCGGGCGGCTGGAGGTCGGCGAGATCGGCATGGGCCGTGCGCAGGACGGGGAGGGCGAAGTCGGTGTTCCCCTGACGGGCGGCGGCGGAGCCCAGGAGAATCCCGGCGAGCCCCGCGCCCCTGCGGTCGTCGAGGTCGGCGTAGAGGCCGAGGGCTTCCCCGAGGAAGACCTGGGCCTCGTCGTTGAGCCCGGCGTCGTGGAGTGCCGCTCCGATGCCGGAGGTGTATTGGGCCACGCCAGACCTGTCACCGGCTGCTTGGGCCAGCGCGGCAGCCCGTGAGTAGTGGGTGGCCGCGTCGGAGTGGCGTTCGGCGGCGACGAGGCCGAGGGCGAGGGTGGAGGACATCTCGCGGATGGCCATCGGGTCGCCCCAGCGGAGCGCGGCGCGCAGTCCGGCCTCGTAGACGATGATCCACATCGGGACGTCGCGGTGGTAGTGGAAGTGGGGCCAGAGGTCGGAGGCGAGGGCGCAGGCGATCGCCGGGTCGCAGCGGTCGATGGCGGTGATCATGGCCGGGCCGACGGCGGGGGCGATGGCCTCCAGCCAGGCGAGGGCCTCGTGCCGGTTGGTGAAGCGGACCGGCTCGACGGGGCGGCCCAGGGATGGGCGGGGCAGGACGCGGTGGTGCGGGGTGAGGAGCTGGGCGCAGGCGCGGGCGGCTTGGAGCAGGTGGGCGAGGTAGCCGGTGCAGGCGTCGTCGGCGGCCAGCCTGGCGGGTGCTCCGACGCCGATGGCGGCGCTGCGGACGGCGGGGCGGAGCGTGTAGAGGTTGCCGCGGACGGCGGCGCGGTGGGCGGTGTCGAGCAGGCCCCGGGCGGCCAGCTCGGTGAGGAGCAGCCTGGCTTGGTCGCGGGTGGTGCCGGTCGCGGCGGCACCGGAGGCGAGGTCGAGGTCCGGGGCCGGGACCAGGGCGAGCCGTCGCAGGAACCCGGCCTCCTGTGGTGACAGGTGGGCGAGGGCGGTGTCGACTGCGTGGCGCACGGGGTTGTCCGATCGGGTTGCCCCTGATGGGGAGGGCGCGGGTAGGCCGGCGCGCAGCGGCAGGTCGGGCTGGAGGACGAGGTCGGCTGCGGCGAGCGCGATGGCCAGCGGCATCCCGCCGTGGAATCCGACGAGGGCCGCCGCCCCGTCCGGGTCGCGCCCGGTGCGTTCCTCGCCGACGATCCGCGACAGCAGCCGCAGGCCGTGCTCGGCCGCCAGCGGTTCGAGGCGGTGGTGGACGGCGCCGTGGGCCAGCAGCGCGGGCAGCGGGTCGCGGCTGGTGACCACGACCAGGCAGCCCGGCGCCGCCGGAATCAGCGGCAGCACCTGACCGGCGTCGGCCGCGTCCTCCAGCACCACCAGCACGCGCCGGCGGGCGGTCTCACTGCGCCACAGGCCGAGCAGGTCCTGTTCGGCCCAGGGCAGCGGGGCATGGTCGCCGAGGCCGAGCGAGCGCAGCAGTGACCGCGCGACCTCGGCCGCCGTGGCGGGGCCGCCCGGTGAGTGCGCGCGCAGCCGGACCACCAGCTGGCCGTCCGGGTACCGGCTGGCCAGCTGGTGGCCCAGCTTCGTCGCGAGGGCCCGCTTGCCGACGCCGTCCGGGCCGGTGATCACCACGACGGGTGCAGTTTCGTCCGCGGGGGCCCGGCCGAGGAGGGCGTCCAGGGACAGCAGCGCGTCCTCCCGGTCGGTGAACACGGCAGGGACCGGGGCGAGTTGGCGCGGCACCGGTGTCGGCAGCGAGGGCGGGCCCGGGTGGAGGTGCACGCCGCCGGTGATGGTGCCGGCCTGGACGGCGGTGGCGACCGAGGAGCTGTCGATGGTGTTGCGCACGTCGCCCCCGCGCACTACGCGACCACGGCGGTGGGTGCCGCCTGCTCGACAGCTGCCCTGGGGCGGGGCGGTGCGGCCCGCCGGGTCCGGGACCTGGGGGCGAGGCGGTCGGCGGCGTCGACCATGCTCCAGTGCGAGAACGCCTGCGGGTAGTTCCCGAGTTGACGCTGGGCGAAGGGGTCGTACTCCTCGGCGAGCAGGCCGAGGTCGCTGCGTAGGGCGAGGAGACGGTCGAACAGCTCGTGGGCCTCGTCGGTGCGGCCGATGGCGGCGAGGTTCTCGGCGAGCCAGAACGAGCAGGCGAGGAAGGCGCCCTCGTGGCCGGCGAGGCCGTCCACGTTGCAGCCGGGCTTCTCGTGGGTGGCGTAGCGCACTACCAGGCCGTGTTCGGTGAGGTCGCGCTGGATGGCCTCGGTGGTGGCGATGACCCGCTTGTCGTCGGCGGGGAGGAAGCCGGCCTGGGGGATCAGCAGCAGGGAGGCGTCGAGGGCCTGGCCGGCGTAGTACTGGGTGAACACCCCGTGTTCGATGTCGATGCCGCGGGTGCAGACGTCGTGGTGGATCTCCTCGCGCAGCGCGGCCAGGCGGACCAGGACACCGGCTTCGGTGCCGGGGCGGCGCTCCAGCAGCCGCAGGGTCCGGTC
Organism: Kitasatospora mediocidica KCTC 9733; assembly: GCF_000744225.1. Lineage (GTDB taxonomy): Bacteria > Actinomycetota > Actinomycetes > Streptomycetales > Streptomycetaceae > Kitasatospora > Kitasatospora mediocidica. Next base: position 2,010,079 of record NZ_JQLN01000005.1, read on the forward strand.
CACGGCGACCCAGCACATGACCTTCGAATGCGTGAAGTGGCGTGCCTCACCCCGGATTTCCCAGATCCCCTCGTCCGGCTCCCGCCAGCGCAGCTCCACCTGGGAGACGAGCGCCAGGAGCAGGGCGTCGACCTGCGGCGAGGACGGCAGGCCAGCGTCCTCGGCGAGCAGCAGTGTGTCCGCGAGCTCACCGAACACGTCGAGCTGGAGCTGGCCGACGGCGCCGTTGCCGATGCGCACGGGCTGGGACTCCTCGTACCCGGGCAGGTGGTCCAAGACCTCCTCGTCCAGGTCGGTGTCGCCGTTGATGCGGTAAATCGGCTGTAGGCGTTCGGGGTTGATCGTGGTGAGGAGCCACTGCCGCCAGCGACGGGCCTCCTCCAGCTGTCCGAGCCGGATCAGGGCGGCGATGGCCAGCGCGCTGTCGCGCAGCCACACGAACCGGTAGTCCCACTGGCGTTCGCCGCCGAGCTGCTCGGGCAGGGAAGTGGTGGGCGCTGCGATCACGCCACCGCCCGGGTGGCACATAGCCTTGATGGCGAGGGTGGAGCGCACCACGGCCTCGCGGTAGGGGCCGCGGTAGGTGCACCCCCGTGCCCACTGCTCCCACGACTCCACGGTCGCGTCCAGCTCGGCGAAGGCGTCCGGCGGGATGGGCGCGGGCTTGTTGGAGGGCTTCCAGGTGAGCGAGAGCGCGATGCTCTGGTGGGCGTGGAGGGTGATGTCGGCCCGGCACACCCCGTCGCGGTTGACGGTGTGGGAGGGGCCGTCGAGCCAGTACGAGTGCGGGTAGGTGGTCGCCGACAGGCGCGGGGTGCCGTGGTTGAAGCGCTGGATGGTCGGCAGCGTGGCGCCGTAGTCGGTACGGGGCCGGAAGACGGAGGCGACGCGCACCACGCCGCTGACGCACTCGATGATCCGGATGATCTGCGGTTCGGCATTGTCGGTGACGTCGGGGCCGGGCATGAAGTCGGTGACCGCGAGGACGCCCGTGTCGGTGTCCCACTCCTGGCGCAGGACCATGGTGTCGCCCAGGTACTGGCGGCGGTCGGCCGGCGGCGGCGGGGAGCCGTCGTAGACGGCCGGGCCGACGCGCCAGAAGCCGTACTCCTCCCCTCCGAGCATCGCGGCGAACACCGCCGGGGAGTCGAAGTCGGGCATACAGGCCCAGTTGATGGCGCCGTCCGGGCGGACCAGGGCGGCGGAGCGCGTGTTGCCGAGGAGGGCGAGGTCCTCGATCCGGAACGGAGCAGGGGCGCGGAGCATGGTCGTCCTGACGTGGGCGGGAGAGTTGGTGGTCAGCCGCGGACGGCGGCCGGGGTGGCGAGCGCGGCGAGGGCGGCGGTGACGGTGCCGGCGAGGGAGTCGGCGACGGGCAGCCACGGCATGAGGTTCGCCAGCAGGACGCGGTTGGCCTTCTGGACCGGGTCGGTCGGGTCGCACCCGACGACCACCGTCCCGGCGTACGGGGAGAAGAGGCCGGCCTCGTAGCAGTCGTGCACGCGCACGTGGCCGAGCGGGTTCCAGAACAGGACGACGCTGGTGCGGCGGATGTTGGTGTCCTGCCAGCCGAACGGGGCCCACGCGGCGTAGGGGTCGGTGGCCGGGTTGCGGGAGGGGCGCGGGTTGAGGACGGTGCCCTCGAAGCCGGCGCCCGCCAGCAGGTCGACCGCCTCCAACTGCCATTCCGGGCAGCCGATGGTCGCCCCGGCGAGGAACACGGATTGCAGGCCGTCCGGCTCGAACGGCTCCGGCGCCTCGATGTAGCGCAGTCGCTCCGGTCCGCCGTCGCGTACGCCGGGGGCACGCCCGAGGGCGACGGTGTGGTGGGTGGGTGGTGTGCTCATCTGGTCTCTGTGGTCGAAGGGGTGCGGCCCTGGCCCGAACGGCCGCCATGGGTGGTGCGGGTCGTGCTGCTCAGCCGGGGCGGCGGGTGCCGGTGCGGCCGGGGTCGTTCGGGGGCGGCGTGCGGTGGTTGACCAGGCGGTCGGCGACGCCGAGGGTGGTCAGGGCGGCTGCGGCGAAAATGCCGAGGTAGACCGGTCGGCCGATCTCAGCGAAGTGCTCCAGCAGGTAGACGGCGCAGCCGCCGACGATCACGCCGAGCAGGAAGCACAGCACCGCGAGCGCGATCCGCCCGGGTCTCGGCCGGGCGCTCACGGCGCCGCGCTCCTCGTCCCGGCGGTGCAGGCGAGCGGTTCGGCCGGCCACGCGGGGTCGATATCGCTCAGCAGCACCAGCTCGGCGAGCACCCCGACGACGACAGCCTGGGGCTGGGAGTCGACGTTCAACGCGGTGAGGAGGGTCTTGGTGTAGCTGCGCATCGTCGTCGAGGAGATGCCGAAATCCGCGGTCAGCTCCGGAGTGCTGCGACCGCCCGCCCAACCGCACAGGACCTGCGACAGCCGAGGGGCGAGGGAGGGCTTGATGGTCAGTGCCCCGCTGGGGTGCACGGGCTGGGTGACGATCCGGTGAGCGGTGGCCCAGCCCGCGAGCTGGAGCACGGTGCGGGTGCCGGTCGTGACGAGGACAGCCTCGATCGCGCTGCGGACCCCATCCGGGGCCAGCCGTGTCTCGGGGTCGGCGGCGATCTGCTCGAAGCTGGCTCCGGCGGCGGTCAGGACGATCAGCCGACGCTCGGCTGCGGCGAGGACGGGCAAAGAGGCGGTAGGCACGGCGTCTCCAACAGGGCCGTTCGGGCGGTTCACAGGTGCTGCGGGATCGGCGCACCCGGCGCTGCCAGGTGGAACAGCAGCCGGGCCCCGAGCCGCTCGGCCTGCCCGGTGCCGACGACCAGGACCAGGTCGCCGTCGGAGGCCAGCTCGCCGATGCGCTGTTCGGGGCTGGGCTCGGACGGGCCGGTGCGGGCCTGCTGGACCTTGCCGTCGCCGAGCTCGTTGCGGGCGGCCTGCTCGACGGCGTCCAGCGGGTCGGGCACGGCGTGGTGAACCAGCGGAGTGCTGACCGGCAGCAGCAGCGCGTGGTCCACACCCTCGAGCGCGGCACCGAGTTCGGCCGCGTGCGCGCTGGTGCGGGCGATGCCGTCCGGCTCCAGGACCACAAGCAGGGAGCCCTCGGTGAGCATCCGGGCGGCCTCCACGTCCTGGGCGACCTCGCGCGGGTGCCGAGCCCGGGAGTCGACCACCGTGATGCCGCGGTGCGAGCCGAGGGTGGCGAGCGAGCGCTCCACCCCGCGGAAGGAGGCGGCGCGCTCGGCGACGGCCTGCGGGTCCTCGCCGAGCACCAGGGCGGTGGCGATGGCCGCGCACACCGCGAGCGCGTGGTGGCGTCCGGCCACCGGGAGGACGAAGGCGTGGTCCGTGTTTTGGTAGCGCATGACGACGCGGAAGTCCTGGCCGGTCCAGCGCGGTGTCATGATCCAGACGGTGGAGTCGGGGTCGGTGCCGACGGTGACCACCTGCTGGCCGGGCACGGGACGGTCGCCGAGGCGTTCGCGCAGGTTCGCCGTGCTGGTGTCCCAGGTCGGCAGGACGACGACGGTTGCACTGCGGCCGAGCCTTTCGGCGGCGTTGAGGCCGGCGATGTTGTCCTCGAAGTGCGGGGCGGTGGCACTGGTGGCGAGGATCAGCGCGGCGGCGAACCTCGGCTCGCTGTGCAGGAAGTGCGGGGCGGGGCGGTGCTGCCAGGCACCGGGCGGAGCGGCCTCGTGGGTGCCGGCGTCCGGGCACAGGTCCACGACGACCCGGCCGCCGTCCCCCGCGTGCCCGGCGGCACCATCGCGAGCCGGGGCGGTCAGTATCCAGCCCGTTCGCCCGTCGTCGAGGACGTGCGCCAGGGCCGCTGCCGCGGTCGCGGTGCTGTGGCTGCCCGCCACGGCCACCGCCCCGGCACCGGCCTGGACCGAGAGGGCCTTGAGCGCGACAGCACGTCCGATGACCGGCAGCCGCAGCACCTGGGCACGGTCCAGCTCGGGGTGCGGCCCGGCGACGACACCCGACCAGACCACCGCTGTGCGGTCGGTGCGCACGTGGCCGGCGTCGAAGCCGACGTGGACCCGCACGCCCGCTGCTTCGAGCGCGGCGACGACGGGGCTGTTCCTGGCGGCTTCGGGGATGCTGCCGGTGACGTCGGCGCCGGCCTCGGCCAGCCACCGGGCCAGGCCCTCCATGCCGGGGGCGAGGACGTCGACCAGGTGCACGGCCGTCAGCAGGCCGGGAACGGACGGCCGCGGATTGGTTCCGACCACGGTCTCGGGTCGGGTGGTGGTGTCCATGGTGTTCTCCAACGGGGAAGCGTGGTGTGGGGGTTGGGTCCGGACCGGGCGCGGGGAGGGGGATTCGACCCGCGACCGGCCCGGGGCTCATGCCTGGACGAGACCGCGCTCGACCTCGGCGTCGGTGACCTGACGGGCGTGGTGGTCCAGGTCCATGCGGGCGATCCGGGCCAGGTGCGCGACCACCGGTTCCTCCAGTAGCTCACCGGCCAGGGAGCTGGCCTCGAAGCTGCCGACGGCCTCCTCCAGCGACTGCGGCACCAGCGGCGCATCGCGCTGCTCGTAGGCGTCGCCGCTGACGGCGGGCGGGGGCTTGAGGCCGGCCTCGATGCCGTGCCGGATTCCGGCGAACACCGCCGCCAGGGCGAGCAGCGGATTGGCGTCCGCACCCGGCAGGCGCACCTCCAGCCGCAGGTTGCGGCCGTGGCCGACCACCCGCACCGCGCACGTCCGGTTGTCCCGGCCCCACGTGAGGCGGGCCGGCGCGAAGGAGTGCGGATGCAGGCGCTTGTAGCTGTTCACGTACGGCGCCCAGAGCGGGGCGACCTCGGGCAGCACGGCCAGCAGGCCGGCCACCGCCTGCCCGCCCCGCTCCGACAGCTCGGTCCCGTCCACCGGGTCGGCAGCCAGCACCGGCCGGTCGTCGAAGTCGGCCAGCGACACGTGCAGGTGCAGGCCGCTGCCGACCCCGGTGGACGGGGCCGCCATGAACGACGCCGTCAGACCGGCTTCGTCCGCGACCGTCCGGGCGGCGTGCTTGAACAGCACGTGCTGCTCGCACGCCAGCACCGCCTCCCCATACGGGAAGGTCACCTCGACCTGACCGGGCGCACCTTCGCCCTTGACGGCCTCGACCGGCATACCAGCGGTGGCCAGGACCTGGCGGAGCCTGCGGCCGAACTTCCGCACCGCGGGCGGATTGTCGAGACCGTAGTCGCCGTTGGCCCGCACCGCGGGGCGAAGGCCCCTCCAGCCGGAGGCCGCCGCGTCCCGGGCGGTGCCCTCGTAGAGCACGAACTCCGTCTCGATCCCCACCGCCGGCACCACGCCGAGCCCGGCGAGCCGGTGCAGCTGCTCGGCCAGCACCGTGCCCGGAGCCAGCGGGTGAGGCCACCCGCCGCTGATCGGCTCGGCGAGCACCAGCGCGGTGCCCGGCAGCCACGGCACCACCCGGGCCCGCCGGGTGTCCGGCAGCACAGCGACGTCGCCGAACCCGGACTGCCAGGAGAACGGACCAGTCTGCGCCGGGGTCATGCCCAGGTCGGTGCCGAGCACGTACGCGCACATCTCCGGGGACAGCGCCCCCGACCGCAGCCGCTCCACCAGCTGGGCAGCGTCGTACTCCTTGCCCTTCAGCCGGCCCTGCGCGTCGACCGTCGCCAGCAGCACCGTCTCCAGGCCGCAGGCGGACACCAACTGCTCCAGCGGCCCGGTCGGCGACACTGCCGTGGCCGGGGGCTTGGTCGCGCGGGAGCGAGCGGCCCGCATCGTCGCCCTCATACGATCTGCGCCTCGACCCGGGCCAGGTGCGGGTCGGCTACCACCGGAACAGAGAACTTTTGGCCGGCCAGCTTCCACCACACCCACGCCAGCACGAGGACCACGGCCAGGGTGATGGGCGCGTAGTTGAACGTCTCGACGGTCACGGGGGCGCGCTGCGGCAGGCACACCAGCACCGTCAGGATCACCACCCACACCACGGCGGCGATCCCGATCGGCCTGCTCCACCGGCCCAGGTTCCACGGCCCGGGGGCGAACCTGTCGCCCTGCCGCAGCCGCAGGTAGACGGGGATGATGTAGGAGGGGCTCATCCCGATGACGTTCACGGCCGTCACCGCGCCGTAGGCGACCGGAGACCAGAGCGACGGGACAGCCAGGACGAAGGCGACCGACACCGCCAGCCACACCGCGGGCACCGGCACACCGCCCGCCGAGACCCGACGCCACGTCGCCGAGCCGGGCAGCGCACCGTCCCGCGAGAAGGCATAGATCATGCGCGACGCGGCGGTGGTCTCCGCACTGCCGCAGAACAGCTGGGCCCCGATCACGACGAGCAGCAGCAGCTTCGCTCCGGTCGCCCCGACCGCGTCCTGGAAGATCTGTGCGGGCGGCACGGCGGCGGCAGACGCGCCGGCGTAGTCCTGGACGGCGAACAACAAACCGGCCAACAACACCGTGCCCGCCAGCAGGGAGACCCAGATCGAGCGGACTATGCCGCGCGGCGCGGCGATCCTGGCGTCCTTGGTCTCCTCCGACAGGTGCGCGCTCGCGTCGTATCCGCAGAACGTGTAGCCGCCCAGCAGCAGGCCGATCGCCGAGACGTAGATGGGGCTCGTCCAGCCGGTACCGTTCTCGAAGTGTGTGAACACCCAGCCCACGGACTGGTGGTGGGAGGGGACGACGGTGAGCACGCCGACGATCAGCGCGACGCCCAGCAAGTGCCACCACACCGAGACGGCGTTGAGCAGGCTCACGACGCGGACCCCGACGACGTTCAGCAGGGCGTGCAGCACCAGGACACCCGCGAAGATCGTCAGGATCAAGCTCGGCGTCGGGACGACCCCCCACTGCAGCCCGGCGAACGCGGCGATGAACGACGCCGCGCCGTAGTCGATGCCGGCGATCCCGCCCAACAGCCCAAGCAGGTTCAACCAGCCGGTCGTCCAGCCCCACCGCGGACCGCCGAGCCGCTGGGCCATGTAGTAGAGACCACCGGAGGTGGGGTAAGCGCTGGTGACCTCGGCGAGCGCCGCGCCGACCAGCAGGACGGCCAGGCCGACGGCGACCCAGCCCCACATCATCACGGCCGGGCCGCCCGTCACCAGCCCGAACCCGAACAGGGTCATGCAGCCGCTGAGCACGCTGATCACGGAGAAGCTGACCGCGAAGTTGCCGAACCCGCCCATCCTGCGGACGAGTTCGGGCTCGTAGCCGAGAGAGCGAAGATGTTGGTCCTCGGGTCCGGACGCGGTGCGCGGGTGCCAGGACATGGCGAAACCTCCAGAGGAAGAGGGGGATCGGGCCCGGTGCGGGGCCGGGCGGAAGGCTCGTCGGTGGCGGTCAGCCGGCGACGGCGTAGGACTGGTTCATCGCCTGCCGCAGCAGGTCGCCCGGTCGGTCCGCCAGGCTCTGCCAGGGCTGCAAGGAGATGAACGGGTCCATCTCGGAGAAGACCTCGGCCGCCTGCGGGCGTTGGCGACTCGCCCAGAGCGCGTGCGCGAGGTGACTCTCGTCCACCACCGGCCATCGCACTCCCTGCGCGAGCGCGGCCCGCCAGTGCCCGAAGGCACGCAGCACCGTGTCGCGGACCGTCTCGTCGTCCGTCCACTGCAGCTGGATCGCCTCCTTGCGCTCGGCGCGGCGGAAGCGGTCGACGTACAGGTACAGCGGCAGCGCGTGGAGGGCGGAGCCGCCCGGGGCGCTGGGCAGGTAGGTGGCCAGGAACTCGGTCGCCGGGCCAACCTCATTACGGGCCAGCCAGAAGCGGAGCATCCGGTGGAACGCTTCCCGACCCCACGGGTCGGTCCGGCGGGCCTGGTCGAACAGCCCCCACGGACCGGGCGGGAGCATCTGGTCCGGAGCCGGAACCTTGTGTTCGGGCCGCGCCTGCCGGAGGTCCAGTTGCGCGAGGGTGAGCAGTCCGAGCCACGGCACGGGATCGCCCCCGAGTACCGAAGCTGCCAGCCAGCACCACTGCCGAGCACCACCTTCGAGCGCCATGGCGTCCCGTGAGTCCGGCTGCCGCTGGCCGGCTAGCAGCGCCTGGTCGACGGCAACACGGGCGTGCAGCGTGGTCAGGCCGAACGCGGCGGGCTCCTCGGAGCCCCAGTGACGCAGGACATCGTTGTGGCCGGCCACCGCCCCAAGGACCTGGGTGCGCGACGCCCACAAACCGGGATTGCCCCAAGAGTGAGCCAGGAGCGTGCGTGTCGACCACCACTGCCCTTGTCTCAGCTCCTCTACCGCCGCGCGCAGTTCACCGTCGTGACCGGCGGGGTGTTGCACGAGCTGATCGGCAGCTGTAGGCGCTGATGGCATGACCTGTTCCCCCTTCGTGGTCTATCGAGCGACGGTTCCCCCACTGCGGACCATGGATGCTGACCTGATGGCCAGCTCCGCGTCCGCCTCTACAGGCACGGACATGCCTCAAAGGTGTGCGAAAACGCAGGTTGGGTGGCTTGGCTGCCCCCTAGGCCGGACACTGTGCGGTTGTCAGTGCCGTCGGAGGAGAGGGAGCTGCGGGAGTGTACGTTCGCCCCCTGCGCGTCGGCCGGGGGCGAGACGGGATGACAATGTTGCGTGCAGGTCATACGGAACAGCAGACAACGGCGGTGCAACAGGGCAGATTTGTTGCACCGGGTGGCATCCATGCGGAAACTCTGGCCGTGAGCTGCGGCCTTTCTGGAACTCAAAGTTCGGGAGAGCACGATGAAGCGGGTCGGGCTGCTTGGCCAGTGGCGCCGGGCAGCGGGCTTCACCCAGGACAAGCTCGCTGAGCGGCTCAACGTCGACCGCTCAACGGTGCACCGGTGGGAAGCCGGCAAGTCGACCCCGCAACCGTGGCAGATTCCGCTGCTCGCCAGGACGGTCAGACGAACTGCTGCGGAACTCGAAGCCCTCTTCGACGGGCGACTGGACGACCGCCAGCCGGAGACCCTGGCCAGCAGCCCCACTGGATCGTCGGCCGATGAACTGCGCATCGTGTACCTGGACCTTGAACGACGGTACGACCGAGTCCCCTCATCCACCCTGCTCGCCGAGGCCGGTCAGCACTTCGCCCGTCTTGATCACCTGGCCCGTCAGTTCCGAGCCGGCCCCCAGCAACGGGACGTGCTGACGCTCCAGGCCGAGACGAGCACCCTGATGGGGAAGCTGGTGTGGGATGCCTCCCAGCGACGCGACCACGGCGGCGCCCGGAAGTACTACTCCCAGGCCGCCGCGATTGCCCGACGCCTGCAGGACCCCGCCTTGGAGAGCCATGCTCTCCTTCGGTCGAGCTTTGTCGACCTGTACGGCACCAAGGACGCCTCGACCGGTCTCGCGCTCGCCGAGGCGGCAGCGAGACGAGCAGCACCGGTCAGCCCGGCACTGGCGAGCCTGGCACTCCTGCATGCCGGCGAGGCGCACGCGATGCTGGGTGACCGCGCTGAATGCGAGCGGAGCATCGGCCTCGCCCAAGACCAACTGGCTTACCTCGACGCTGATCCCGCCACTGACCTCGTCTCGCCGGACCAGGTAGGTCGCCTCGCCGGTTCGTGCTACCTCGAACTCGGCCAGCTCCGCCGCGCACAGGACGAGCTGGAGGCCGTCGCCAGGAGCCTGGGTCGCAGGCAGAAGTCACGGACGATCGTGCTGGGAAACCTGGCCCTCTCCCTCATCCGGCAGCGGCAGGTCGACGGCGCTCTCGAAGTTCTGGACCAAGCCGTTGACGAACTCGAACAGACCCGGGGCGGCGGGGGGATGAACCTGGTGTTCGCAGCTGCCAGGGAGCTGAAACCCTGGCGACGGGAGGTCCAGGTCCTGGACCTCCAGGACCGGCTGCTGTCCTTGATGGCGGCGCCCTGACCGAAGGAGACGATGCACCCGTGACGTTGAGCCGGGAGCAAGACAAGGCCGAACTGCGCGAGCGCGTCTGGGCGGCACTGGACGCCGCGTCGGCGGTCGAGGACGATACGGCGCATGGCAGGATCCCGGCCTTTCACGGTGCCGACGCGGCGGCCCGTCGCCTCGCCGACCTGCCTGCCTGGCGCTCAGCCAAGATCGTCAAGGTGGTGCCGGACACCGCGCAGGAGCCTGTCCGAGCCCTCGCCCTGGAGCAGGGGAAGGTGGTCTACATGGCCGTTCCCCGGCTGGCGGCAGAGGCGCCGTTCTATGTCCTGGACCCCGCGCGCCTCAGTGTTCCCCCCGCAGTGGCGGCGAACCGCGGGAAGGTGCCGACGCTCACCAACGCCGTGGACGTCGACGAGCTGGCACCGGTCGACATCGTGGTTCTGGGGAGCGTGGCTGTCGACCCGACTGGAGCGCGGATCGGCAAAGGCGCCGGATACTCGGACATCGAGGCCGCTCTCCTGACCGAGGCAGGGCTGATCAGTGAGAGGACGGTGATCGTCACCACCGTGCACCGCCTCCAGGTGGTGGACGCGGTGCCGACGCTGGCTCACGACGTCAGAGTGGACCTGATCGTGACACCTGAAGAGGTGATCGCATGCCCCGGGCCGCGCACGGCCGCCCGGATCCGGTGGGACGACCTCTCGGAGGAGAAGATCGCTGCGATTCCGGCTCTCGCCAAGCGCCGAGCAGCACGCAGCTGAACTGCGCGCAGTGACTGCGCGAGCGCCAAGGTGATCGGAGCCGGCGGGCCGGTGGCCAGCAAATGACTCTGCTGACCGCCGACCCGGCCTGCTCAGGCCGACTCCGCCTTGGGGGCGTAGCGCAGGAGGACCACATCGCCGACCGCCTCCGTGCCGAGCAGGCGCATTCGGCGGGTGCTTCCACCGGGGTAGGTCGCGGGGTGGAGGAAGCGGGGTGCGGCAGCATCGCCGACGACGAGCGGCGCGATGGCGAGCTGAATCTCGTCGGCCAGGCCCTGGGAGAGGAACTGGGTGTGAATCTGGCCGCCACCCTCGACCATGAGGCGTTCGACGCCGCGGGCAGCGAGGTCGTCGAGCAGCAGTCCGAAGTCGACGCTGTCACCGGTGCTGACGACATCGGCCAGGCCGTCGAGTTCTTCGCGGAGCTTGGCAGCGGCGGAGTCGGTGGTGTAGACGACCTTCTCGCCACCGAAGTGCCAGAACTTGAGGTCACGGCTCAGGTCGCCGCTGGCGCTGATCGTCACCTTGAGCGGGTACTCGGGCTTGCCGGCGGCGACGCGGGCGGCGCGGCGCTCCTCGCTGTTCACGAGCAGCCGGGGGTTGTCGCTGCGTAGGGTGTTGCCTCCGATGAGGATGGCGTCGGAGTCGGCCCGGACCTGGTCGACTCGGTCGAAGTCGGCCGGGTTCGACAGCAGGAGACGGTCGGGCGTGGTGTCGTCGATGTGGCCGTCGACGGAGGTGGCGACGCTAAGCAGGACGAAGGGGCGGGTGGACATCGTGGTCCAATCTCTAGGTGGTGCTGGGCGCATTGGTGATCAGACTTCATGGAGGAGATGCCTGTCGAGGGCATCGCGGAACCGGTCGACCTCGGTGGCGCCCCGGCATCGTTGCAGCAGGCCGTCGAGTGTGGCCAGTTCGGTGAAGATCCTGGCGGAGCCGGTGGTGACAGCAACGGCGAGCGCGGCCTCGCCGGTCGCAGCTGCCTGTTCGGGGCCGCTGGCGACGACCTGGGAGATGGCCGAGCGGGCGAGGTAGACGCCGCGGTCGCGGCGGAAGTTGGGTGGCAGGGAGCGGATCGCTTGCTCGAAGCCCGCAACTGCCTCGTGATGGCGGCCGAGCAGCGACAGCGACCGGGCGCGCTGGGCTTCCACGTACGCGGCATCGAGCCATCTGCCGCGACCGATCGGTGCCTCGGAAGGTTCGGCGAGCAGCGCGAGAGCGCGGTCGAAGGTGTGCTGGGCGGCCAGCTCGTCGCCGAGGAGCGCGTGCCCGTGTGCGCCGTAGACCGCGCCCATGGCGCTCAGCCGACTGCCGGGGCGGGCCAGGCGCTGGGCGTAGTCGGCGAGGTCGACGGCGTCGACCGACTCCTTCATGTCGCCCGCCAGTTGAGCCTTCCTGGCGGTGATGTAGGCGGTCAGGTCGTGGTCGCCGCAGGCGCTCGCCCAGTCCGTTGCGCGGTCGGCCCAGTACTGGGCGGCGCGGTGGTCGCCCCCATCGTGGTGCAGCCAACTGCAGAACTCCGCGTACTCCGCGAGTACCTGCAGCAGAGCCTTCCTGTCGTGGCCGACGGCGTCCCGTCGGAGCTGCTGAATGAGCTGGATGTGCTCCTGCGCCGTGGCGACGACCTCACGCGGCCCGAGGACGTTGTCGCACTCGACCAGAGACCTACGGAGCGAGCGCAGACTCTCGACGGGGTGAAGCTCAAGCGTGGGCGTCGACGGCTGCGCCCGGACCTCGGGGACCGCGAGCCCTGACAGGCGCGTCACTCCGGAGATGGCGGATACGCCCTGAGCCAGGGCCTGGCGCGGCATGGTGACGAAGATGATCTTCCCGTCGGCTGTCCGGCAGCCGACCCGAACGCCTCCGTCCATACGCGGCATCGTGGCGTCCCCGACCGTCGCGCCGGCGGATCCTGGGGGCAACAAGTCGCCTTTGGGGCGCTGATTCCGGTCGGCTCGGCTGCTCCCGCCCGTAGCCACGTCAGTTGACGGAGTGGCTGACGAGGACCCTATGGCAGTGGAGAGTTCGTCCCGGCCGACGCCCAGCAGCCGGCCCAGTTTCGCCATTTGCCACGGCTGTGGCGAGGTTCCACCTCGCTCCCATCGGCCAACAGTCGAGCGATCGACGCCCATGGCCTCAGCCAAGGACTCTTGGGTGAAGCCCGACTTCACGCGAAGCGCGATGAACCGCTCACGCCGCACCACCCTCACCCACCCCTCGATGCGCGGAATTCTCATCCGTCAAGTTGCCTTGTCAGCGGCTGGTCTGCCGCACGGATGCCCCATCAGTGCACCAATTCTGCTCTGTTCGTGCGCGGCGCGCAGCGGTTCTCTGGTGCTTGCCGGAAAGCCCGGCGTAGCGAGGATGAGAGGCCAAACGCATGGAGAACACCACGATGGCCGTCGAGGACGACGGCCTGCTCGTCTCCCGGACGAAGGTCGCCGCGGCGCGCTCGCGCGACGAGCAGCCCTCCGACGGCGGCTCCACCGGCCGTACCGACACCAACGACTGACGGCTGACCATGGCCACCGACCTCTTCTCGGTGGCGGAGCGTCTGGGCGGGGAACACTTCCTCGCCCAGACGCTCGGCCGCAGCTTCAAGGTCGTACGCGGCGACGCCGCGTCATTCGCAGGGCTGATGAGCTGGGACGACCTCAACGGCATCCTGACCCACCACCGCCTGGAAGCTCCGCGCTTCCGCCTCGCAGCGAACGGTGAGCAACTGCCCGTCCACACCTACTCCCGCCCCATCGTCACCCGCCGCAGCACCGTCTGGCATCAGCTCCAGCCGACCGACCTGCACAAGCGACTCGCCGAGGGGGCCACGCTCGTTCTCGACGCCGTCGATGAGTTGCACCCGGGTGTAGGTGCCCTGGCAGGCCAGCTCGAGGAGTGGTTGCGCACGGGCGTTCAGGCCAACCTGTATGCGTCCTGGACCGGTACCGAGGGGTTCGGAGTCCACTGGGACGACCACGACGTCGTGGTCGTCCAGCTCGATGGTGCCAAGCGCTGGCGCATCTATGGGCCGACCAGGGCCGCACCGATGCACCGGGATGTCGACGTCCCGCAACCACCGGAAGAGGAGCCGATTGCGGACCTGGTGCTCACCGCCGGCGACGTGCTGTACCTGCCCCGAGGCTGGTGGCATGCAGTCGCAGCCTCGGAGGGCCAGCACTCACTCCACGTCACCTGCGGACTTCAGAGCACCACGGGCGCCGACCTGATCTCCTGGCTGTCGGAGATCCTTCGGGCCGACGAAGCCGTCCGGGCGGACGTGCCGCGCTTCGGCACGCCCGACGAGCAGCGTGCGTTCCTCGGCAGCATCGGCAAGCTCATCGCGGCGGAGCTGGCGAGCGACGATCTGCTCGCGCGGTTCACCGAGGCGCGAGACGCCAACGAGCGTGCGAGGCTCGCACCGTCGCTGCCGCACGTCGCTGCTGCGCCCGCGGACCCCGAACTCCTCGTGCACCTGGTGACCACGCGCCACGTACTGTCCACCGCGCCCGACGGAGGAACGCGGCTGACCGCAGGCGGCGAGGAATGGACCTTCTCGTCGCGAGCCCAGCCGATGCTCGCGCTGCTCGCCGACCGTTCTCGGCACAGGCTCGGCGATCTCGCCCAGGCCGCAGGAATCAGCATCGAGCAGGCCGCCGGCGTCGTGGCCGAGCTCGTCGACGGCCAGGCCGTAGTGATCGGCGGGAGGGCATGACTGTCGAACTGGCGCTCGGAACCTATCGGTGCCGCGACGTTGCCGCTGCCGTACGGATGGCTGCGGCACAGGGTGCAGCCTGGGTGGACACCGCCCCGAACTACGCGGGTGGCCGTGCGGAGACGTTGCTCTCCACCGCCCTCTCGGAGTGGCCGGCCCTCAAGGTCTCCACGAAGGTCGGCTACATCCCGGCGGGCGCCATGCACGACGGCGTCCGCGCGGGAGCCCTGTCCGCCGAAGAAGCCGAGCGCGGGCACTCCCTCTCTTCGGCCTACATTGCTTGGCAGGTCGCCCGTAGCCGGCACGCGCTCGGGCGCGCTCCCGACCTGGTCTTCCTCCACAATCCCGAGCACGGCCTCGCGGATACGGACCTCGGTGATCGGCTCTACCAGGCGTTCGCCACCCTCGAAGCGGCATGCGATCAGCACGGCATCCCCGGCTACGGGATCTCCACGTGGACGGGGTTCGCCAGGAAGACCTTTGACCTGCCGGCGCTGCTCGAAACCGCCACCAGGGCCGGCGGCCGGCAGCACCGCTTTCGAGCGGTGCAACTGCCCGTGTCGGTGGTCCACCTCGCGCCTATCGCGCAAGCACTCGACGGGTACGGGGTCCTGGTCGACGCCGAGGAGGCGGGAATCCAGGTGTTCGCCTCAGCTCCGCTCCACGGTGGCGAGGTCCCGGACATGATCCACCCAGACCTGGCCGCCCTGATCTGGCCCGGAGCTGGCACGGCCCAGGCCGCGCTGGCAGTCGCCGCGTCCGCCCCAGGAGTGAACCGAGTACTGCTGTCGACCAACAACACGGAACACTGGGCACAGGCCGCCGCCGCCGTCGGCAGGCTGCCGCTGCCGCCGGACGTTCTGCGAAGGGTCGTCGATGTACTCGGAACCTGAGCCCGCCGTCGCCGACCGGATGCGCGAGATGCATGCGGCCGCTGCCGCGATGCTGAACGTGGCACCGGCTGAGGGCCGCGAGACGTGGGGCTGGCAAGGCCGCACCCTCAGCGGTCCGGTGACCTCCGCCGCCGGCGACGCTTGGCTGCGGCTGGTGGCGGCCCCGGAGGCCAAGGCTGGAGGCAAGCTCTGGGAGGGGCCGCTGGAGGCAGAGCGGAGCATGCCTTCAGCGGTTCCTCGCCCTCGGCTGCGCGAGCGGCGGACCTGGACGGACACCGGCCACGGCTACCTCGCCGAGCTGTAC
Source organism: Kitasatospora mediocidica KCTC 9733 (assembly GCF_000744225.1). Lineage (GTDB taxonomy): Bacteria > Actinomycetota > Actinomycetes > Streptomycetales > Streptomycetaceae > Kitasatospora > Kitasatospora mediocidica. Next base: position 2,025,530 of record NZ_JQLN01000005.1, read on the forward strand.
GAACGTGTCGACGCCCCGGTCATCGCGCCGTCCGAGCCGGTGCTGCGGAAGGCACCCGACCTGGGCGACGCATGGTGGGAGGAGCTCGGTGCAGCGCTCGACTCCATCTCCGAGGTCCCGACCAACCGCGTCGCGGTTCGCCAGCAGTACCTGGACCGGGCGATGCCGCAGTTCCTCGGATTCCCGGTCGACACCAGAGTCCCGGTCTGGAGTACCGTCCACGGCGATCTGCACTGGGCCAACCTCACCTCCCCCAAGCTCGCGATCCTCGACTGGGAAGGCTGGGGTATCGCGCCCGCCGGCTACGACGTCGCCCTCCTCCACGCTTACAGTCTGCTGGTCCCCGGAACGGCCGCCGAGATCCGCCACCGTTTCAGCCGCACACTGGACTCGGAAAGTGGCCGCTTCGCTCAACTCGTGGTGATCACCGAATTGCTACAGTCCACCACCCGCGGAGACCACCTCGACCTGGAGACTCCCCTCCGCGAGCATCTGGCAACGCTCAGGAGCACAATCCATGCAGCTACCTGACGGACCCACGCGCGCTCGCATGGAAGACGCGCACGCCACTGCAGCCGCACACCTGGGAGTGATCTGCACCGGACGCCCCGCCTGGGGCTTCGCAGGCAGCACCATCGGACGCCGCGCCGGCACGTTCTGGCTTCGTGTCGCCTCCACCTCCCTGAGCAGCACTCGCCAGCAAGGCCACGGAATTGCTGGCGCTGATGCCCTCGTTCCCGAGGACGTGCCCCGACCCCGGCTCCGCGGTGTACTCGACTGGACGGGAGGCGGGCACGGGTACCAGGCAGACCTCCTCGACTACGTCACTGACCCGGTGGTCTCCGACCAGCCCGACCTGGCCACCGATCCCGGCCTGCCCGACTCCTGGTGGCGCAGCCTCCGGAGCGCAGTCGAGAGCCTGGCCACCGCTCAGGGCATGCGGACCACTGTCCGTGACGCATGGATCGAGCGCGCCTTCCCCCAGTACCTCGGTGTCCCGGCTCCTCGGACAGTCGAGCGGGTCACCGGCCACGGCGACTTCCACTGGGCCAACCTCAACGGCCCCGCCTTGACCATCCTCGACTGGGAGCGCTGGGGTCTGGTTCCGATCGGCTTCGACGCCGGAATGCTCCACGCCAACAGCCTCCGGGTCCCAGCCGTTGCCGCCCGAATCCGGCAGGACTTCGCCGCAGTCCTCGCCACCCCGGCCGGACGTATCGGCGAGCTAACCGCTCTCGCTGAGATGCTCCAGGCCGTCGCCAGAGGCTGGTATCAAAACCTCGCTGGTCCGCTCGCCGACCGCGCCCGCGAACTGACCGGGGTCGCTCCACCCCAAGGCGCTGCACCCGAACTCGGTGGCTGAGTTTCGGTCCTCCAGGAGCCCATCGAGCATGCGCTTGACCAGCCCCAGTCCCAGCACCTGTACGGCGCAGGCCCGGTAGATGGCTACCCCAGGACGAAACCATGGAACTTGTCCGATAGTTACCGTAGGCACGGAGGTGGTTCGCTTGGACTTCTACTGCGACGAGGCGCTGTCTGGCAACACGCCAGTCGAGAGAGTCCACGAGACAGAAACGGTGCTGGCCTTCAAACACACTCGGCCCAGCTACCCGGTCCACATCGTGGTGGTCCCGAAACTGCACACCCCATCCCTCGTGGACCTCGGCGCGGGTGGCGAAGAACTGCTGTTGGACGTCCTGCGAGTGGTTCGCAGGGTCGCGGCGAGTGTCCGTGAGGAGCACGGGGCGGCGTGCGTGGTGACCAACGAAGGCGGGTACCAAGAGTCGAAGCACCTGCACTGGCACGTTCTCTACAGGGGCGAGCTGCCCGAGGGGCTGGCGTGACCGTCAGGTCCTGCGGGCAACCGCTTATACGGGAGGAGCGCAGTGGGGTTATCGGACGTGGTGATCACGACTCTCGCCGGAGCGGGAGCGGTGATCCTCGGAGTACTCGCCCACAGTTGGCTCGATCGAGGGCGTCGCGGGCATCGCAGTGCGGCCGACCTGCAGCTGGCTGCCTACCAGGAACTCCTGAGCAGATATGCCCGGTTGATGGGGGCGATCAGGCAGGCCCCCGATCAGGGCTCTGCGTGGAGTGACGATCTTGCCGGGTGGGACGTGGCTCTGGTGCGAGTGGGCCTGCTTGCCCCTGCGCCGGTGGCGGTCGAGGCGGACCGTTTCGGCCGGTCCTTTGCGTCGTTCCTGGAGCGTGTCCGGCGGGACGCCGGACCGGCCGGCCCGCAGCTTGGCCAATCGGAGTTCCAGGAATATGCGGACGGGCTTGATCGGGCGCAGAAGCACCTGGTGGCCGTGATGCGACGGTCGCTGGGAGTGCACCGGCGCACTTGGTGATCTGCCGGGTACGGGTGAGCAGGGCCGGTGCGCTCGGGCCCGAGATTCACCACGACAGGGGCTGGCGTTCGTAGAAGAGGCCGCCGGTGGGGCCGTCGTCGGGCAGGGTGGCGAGCCAGACGGGCGTGTCTGCGGCTTCCTCGGGGGTGCGGTCCGTCTCCTCGTAGGCCATGCGGGTGTTCATCCGGCCGGGGGCTGCGGCGTTGACGAGGATGCCGGTGCCGTCGAGTTCGGCGGCGAGGATCTGGGTGAGGGCGTTGAGGCCGGCCTTGGAGACGCGGTAACTCACGTTGCCGGTGCCCATGTTGTTCTGGGAGCCGAGGTGGCTGGTGATGTTGACGATCCGGCCGAAGTTGTTCTTCCGCATCTCGCCGATGGCGGCGGCGCTGAGGCGCCAGGCGCCGAGCAGGTTGGTGTCGAGGGTGGCGCGGATCTTCTCGAAGTCGGGCGATGCGGCTGGCTGTTGGCGGTCGATGGCGACGGCGGCGTTGTTGACCAAGATGTCCAGGCGGCCGAACGGGGCGGCGACATCGGCGACGGCCCGGGCAACACTCGCGGGGTCGGTGACGTCGAGGACGTGGGAGTGCACCATCAGGCCCTTGCGGCCCAGGGCCGTCTCGGCGTCGCGGCCGGCCAGGCGATCGCGCACGCCCATGACGACGTGGATGCCCTGTGCGGCGAGTTGGGCGGCGACGGCGAAGCCGAGGCCGCGGTTGCCGCCGGAGACGAGTGCTACGCGCTGGTCCGAGAAGTCGGTCATGCGACCAGTGTGGCGAGCAGTTGGTCGAGTCGCTGGACTTTCGGGTCCTTTGCGGTGAGTGGGAGTTCGGCACGGGCCGCTGCTGCGCGGGCCGCGTTCCGCTGGGACGGTGCGGCGGTGATCATCGGGATGGCCGTTTCCAGAAGGTGGACCGCGTGGTCGGCGTCGCCGAGGGCGGTGTGTGTCCGGGCGTTCTGGATGGTGTAGGTGGCCAGGTCGCGTCGCTTGGCGGCCGGCATGAGGGCCAGCGCGGTGGCGTAGTTGTTCTGGGCGAGGGTCGGGCGGCCCAGGTCGGCGTGACAGGTGGCGGTCTGGGCGTGGAACTCCGCCGTGTCGAAGTAGCTGGTCCAGGCGGGGTCCTCGTCACCGGCTGCGGCGCGGTCCATCTGGGTCTCGGCGGCGGACAGCAGGCGGTCGCACTCGGCGCTGTCTCCGCAGGCCGCCGCCGCGCGGGCCTGCCGCAGCAGCAGCATGGCCAGGGTGCGGGGGGTGACGGCGCCCGCACCTTCGACGGCGGCTTCCGCGAGCGTGAGGGAGTCGGCGAACAGGCCGTGGTCGTAGCACTGGAGGCTGAGCGACTTGACGATGTTGGCGCCCAGTGCGCGGTCGTTGGCGGTGTGGGCGGCTCGTAGGCCGCTGGTCCAGTACCGCTGGGCCGCGGTGTGGAGCCCGGCGTCGAAGGAGGACCAACCGGCGAGGCGGGCGAGTTCGGCGCTGAGGCGAAGCAGCCGCTGGCCGACCCGGTCGGTGTAGGAAGCTTCCTTGAGGATGCCGGTGACGGTGTCGAGTTCGGCGTCCAGGAGGTGGCGGGCCCGAGGGCCGCCGAGGCGGGCCTCCAGGCGTCGGAGCCGGGGAAGGCCGCTCTCCAGGTCTGCGACGAGCTGCTTGTCTACGCGGCCTCCGGCGAGCGCTGCCGCCACCGGTTCGGGGTCTCGGGTGAGCCACTGGCCGGCCAGCACGATCAGGGCCTGGCCGCCGAGCTTCATAAACCCGCGTCGGTCGGGCATGGCGTGCTCCAGGGTGTCGTCCAACGCCTGGAGCGTCCCCGCCCTCGTCCAGGGGAAACCGGTCTGGACCGGGCCGCCGTCCGGCAGCCAGCCGGGCCAGCCGAGCCGGTGCACCTCACTCAGCGGTATGCCGACCGCCTCGGCGAGGGCGGCCTGGCTCTCGGCATCCGGCTCGACGCCCCAGTGCTCCCACTTCCACGCCTTGCGCCGGTCCGCCGACCGGCGGGTGGGCTTGGCGACGATGTCCACGACGTCCTGGTAGGTCCAGCCGCGCTCGTCGCGGACGACGCTCAGCGGGTGAACCAGCCGTATTGGTGTGCGTAAGCCGGCAACTCGGCCCATCCCCAACCCTTCGATGTGTTCACCGGATTGTAGCCGGTTCGCCACTGTGTGCTGATGCTACATCTGGGGCGGCTGGGGTCAGAAGACGACAGGAAGACGACAAGCCCCTTCTGTTCAGAGGGAGTTGATCGGGGGTTAGCTAGTGCTCCCCCCGAAGGGTGTCCGGCTGGAAAGACAACGGCCGGGCGCCCGGGGGCGGCCGGGGACCACCTCAGAAACCTGTTGCTGACCCGGCCGCGCAGCGAGACGACGTCACGCCGACGGACCACTCGCACCGATCGCATTGGGCGCGGCAAGCCGGTCGCGCCCGCATCCGCTCACCTTGTACGCCGCTCAGTCCGCCGTGCCCTCGTGCCGCCGGGCGGGTCCGGCGTGCTCGCCCCTGGAGGAGCCCCATGCCCCGAAGGACCGCTGTCGTGACCGGCGGAGCCGGATTCATCGGCTCGCACCTGTGTGACGCGCTGATCCGCGACGACTTCGCCGTGGTCTGCGTGGACAACTTCCTGACCGGCAGGCGCGCCAACATCGCGCACCTGGTCACCTCCCCGTACTTCGAGCTGGTCGAGCAGGACGTCAACGACAAGCTCGCCGTCGCGGTCCCGGTGGACGTGGTGTTCCACCTCGCCTCGCCGGCGTCCCCGGCGGACTACCTGCGCCACCCCATCCCGACCCTTTCGGTCGGCTCCGTCGGCACGTTGAACGCGCTGGAGCTGGCGAAGGAACGCGGCGCCCGGTTCGTCCTGGCCTCGACGTCGGAGGTGTACGGCGACCCGCACCAGCACCCGCAGACCGAGGGGTACTGGGGCAACGTCAACCCGATCGGCCCGCGCAGCGTCTACGACGAAGCCAAGCGCTTCGCGGAGGCCGCCACCGCGGCGTACCGCCGCGAGTTCGGCACCAACACCGCGATCGTGCGGATCTTCAACACCTTCGGCCCCCGGATGCGGGCCGACGACGGCCGCGCGGTGCCGGCCTTCGTCACCCGGGCACTCGCCGGGCAGCCCCTCCAGGTCGCCGGGGACGGCGGCCAGAGCCGCTCCCTGTGCTACGTCGAGGACACTGTCGCCGGGCTGCTCGCGGTCGCCGCGAGTGACCACCCCGGCCCGGTCAACCTCGGCACCGAGGACGAGCGCACGGTCCTGGCCCTCGCCCACCTGGTCCTCGACCTCACCGGCTCCGCCGCGGAGGTCGAGTTCACCGACCTGCCCGAGGACGACCCGGTCCGCCGCAGGCCGGACACCACCGTGGCCCGTGAGGTGTTCGGGTGGGCGCCGCGCACGGCGATCGAGGACGGCCTGGCCGCCACCGTCGCCTGGTTCACCCAGCAGCTCGCCGCCGGGGCCACCCGGTGAACGCCCCGACCGCCGCCGACCTTGGCGAGCTCTGGGCAGACGGGTACACCGTCGTCCCGGCCGTTGTCACCGGCCCGCTGCTGGAGCGGCTGCGAACCGAGGCCGACACCCTGGTGGCCGCGTTCGAGGGTGGCCACCGCGGCGAGGACTTCTGGTCCTTCACCCGCGATGGCGAGTGCAAGCCGGTGCTCTACCGCGTCCACAACCTTGAGCAGCAGCCGGGCGCCCCACTCGCGGCCGGGCTGTTCGCCACCGGCCCGCTGCACCACCTCGCCGAGAGCATCCTGGGCTGTCCAGCGCGGGCCCGGGTCATCGCCATGATCGTCAAGATGCCGCACGTGGCCGCCGCCGTCCCCTGGCACCGCGACCGCACCGACGCCGAACCCGGCCACGCCATCAACCTGAGCCTGTTCCTGGACGATTCGGACGCCTCCAACGGAGCGCTGGAGTTCGTTCCCGGCAGCCACCTGCTGGCCGACGACGCCGACGTCGACCGGGCCCGCGAGGCCGGGCCCGTCCAGACGGTCGGCGCACTGGCCGGCGACGTGGCCGTGCACGACGTACGGGCCGTCCACGCCTCGCGTCCCAACCCCACCGCGCGGCCCCGCCGCAGCCTCGTCATCGAGTTCGTCCCCGACACCACGGAGGCACCGTGACCAGCCCCGCACCCACCCGCCGCCCGAAGGTCGCCACCATCACGGTCGGCACCAACGAGGCCCGCTGGCTGCCCGCTTGCCTGTCCACCCTCCTCGCCAGCGACACCTCCGACCTCGACCTCACCGTCTGGTACGTCGACAACGCCTCCACCGACGGCAGCACCGCGCTGGTCCGCGACGACTTCCCCACGGTGCGGATCATCGAGAACGACGCCAACCTGGGCTTCGCCCGCGCCAACAACGTCGGCATGCGTGCCGCCCTGACCGCCGGCGCCGACTACGTGTTCCTCGTCAACCCCGACACCCGCACCCCGGCAGACCTCGTCCAGCAGCTGACCGCCTTCATGGAGCAATGGCCCACCTACGGCATCTGCGGCCCCATGCAGTACACCTACACCGCCGCCGACGGCGACACCGTCGCCCTGGACGAGCACAACGAGTGGTCGACCCACGCGCTGAAGCTGGGCGAGGTTGACGGCTTCGTGGGCGACCGCCCGAACCGACCCTCCCCGGCCGGCCCCGCGCACGGCCGTGCCCCCGCCACCCTGGAGCACGCATACGTCCAGGGCTCGGCCTTCTTCGTCCGCGCCACGGTCCTGCGCACCCTCGGCCTGTTCGACCGGGTCTTCCACACCTACTACGACGAGACCGACCTGTGCCGCCGGGCCCGCTGGGCGAACTGGCGAGTCGCCCTCAACCTGGACCTGGGCATCCAGCACTACGGCGGCGGAAGCACTGGAGCGAGCACCTACCGGCGGGTGCAGATGCGCCGCAACCGCTACTACTTCCTGCTCACCGACATCACCTGGACATGGCCCGCGATCCTCTCCCTGGCCGGGCGGTGGTTGCGCCAGGACCTGGCCGGCCGCTCGGTCGGTGGCAACACCACCCCGGTCCGCGGGTGGGCGGAGACAGCCGCCGCCGCGTGGTGGCTGCTGGGGCTCGCCCCGACCATCGCGCGCCGCCGCCGCGCCCACCGCCGCCTGCGCGCTGCCGGGGTCGCGCGGTGAGGGTGCTGTTCGCCGGAGACTTCCACTGGCAGGCCGGATCGGCGCACATGGTCGCCGAGTACGTGCGCGCCGCCCCAGCGCTGGACTGCGAAGTCGCCCTGGCCGGGCCGCTGTGCCGCCTGGACGACCAGGTCCCCGGCCTCCTGCCGATCGTCGACGACCTCGCCTGGGGCACCCACCTGGTCCTGGTCTTCGAGGGCCGCCAGTTCCTGGACGAGAAGCGGCTGGAGCTGTGCGAGCGCTTCCCGCGCGAACGCCGGATCGTCCTGGACCCGGACGCGCACTGGGGCGAGCACACCGTCCTCGGCGCCGACGACTCCGCCGGAGCCTACGGCCACCAGCAGTGGCAGCAGCTCTACCACCAACTGAGCGACCTGATCCTCCAGCCGCGCCTCGGCGAACTCCCGGACGGCGCGCAATTCTTCCCCTACTTCGGGATGCCCAAGCCGACGCACCGGCCTGAGCGGGCACCGGCCGCGACCTACGACCTCCAGTACGTCGGCGCGAACTGGTGGCGCTGGGACGCCCTCGCCCAGCTCGTGGAGGCCGCCCGGTCGGCGAGGCCGCCGCTGACCCGCCTGCGGGTGGCCGGCCGCTGGTGGTCCGGCGACCCCCACCCCGAGCACCTCACTGCCACCGCCAACCGGCCCGGCTGGCTGGCCGAGCGCGGCGTCAAGGTCACCGGCCCAGTCCCGTTCGGCCAGGTCCTCACCCAGATGGCGAAGGCCGAGATCACCCCTGTCCTGGCCCGCCCCCTGCTCGCCCACCAGCACCTGCTCACTCCCCGCATGTTCGAGACCGTCGCGGCCGGCACCATGCCCGCCCTGTCGCCCGAACTCGCCTACACCACCAGCCTCTACGGCGAGGACATCGCCCCATTCCTCCTCGGCGAGGACCCTGCCGGGTGCCTCGCGCGGCTGCTGCGCGACGCCCCCGCCAACCGCCGGCGGCTGGGCCGCATCCAGGACGAACTCCGCCGCGGCTTCAACTACCGGCGCGTCCTCGGCCAGCTCCTCGCCTTCACCCAATAGCCCAGGAAGGACCTCCGTGCCCAACATCCTGCTCACCGGCATCACCAGCTGCGAGAGCCGAGGAGTCGAGGCCCTCGCCCGTTCCCTGGCCACCGCGCTGGCCCCCACGCCGGACACCACGGTCACCGTCCTCACCCAGACCCCCGACCTGGACGCCGAGGCCCTGGCCGGCAGCGGAGCCGACTGCACCGCAGACCCGTTCGTCCTCTCCCGCTCCTGGGCAACCCTGCGACCGGTCGAAACCGAGCCGCACCGACGTGAGCGCGCCTCGCGCCTGCTCCAGCACGCGGACCTGGTCCTCGCTACCGGCGGCGACCTGCACACCTCCGACTACGGCGTCTCCACCTCCTACCTCGCCGTGCTCGACCGGGCCCAGCAGCTCGGCATCCCCACCGCGATGGTCGGCCAGTCCGTCGGCCCGCTCACCGACCCCGCCGAACAGGCCGCGTTCACCGCCACCGCCCAGCGGCTCGACCTGCTGACCGTCCGCGAGAGCACCACCCTGTCCTACCTCACCGAGCAGCTCGGCCTGCCCGCCGACAAGGTCCAGCTCTCCGCCGACCCCGCTTTCCTCCTCCAGCCCTCCGCGCCGGACCGCGCCCAGCAGTTACTCACTGACGCCGGCCTCGACACCGGGCAGGAGTACGTGTGCCTGGCGCCGAGCCGGGGCGTCACCCGCTACAGCCCGATCACCGACACCGAGCACCTCGACGCGCTGACCCGCCTCGCCGACACCCTGTGGCGCGTACGCTGCCGGCCCCTGGTCCTCGTCCCGCACTGCCACGACTCCCGCGAGCACAACGACGACCGCCTCCTGGCCCGGCAGATCGCAGCCCGCCTACCCGGTGTGCCGGTGCACGTCCTGGACGCCGACGGCACCGGAGCCAGCGACTACAAGGCCGTCCTCGGCGGGGCGGAACTGGTGATCTCCGAGCGCCTGCACGCCTCGATCGGTGCCCTGTCCAGCGGCACCCCCGCCGTCGCCCTCGGCCACAGCCCGAAGTTCCACGGCGTCCTCGCCGACACGTACGGTCCCGCCGTCCCGGCCGGCGACGTCCACCGTGACATCGCCGAGTTCACCGCCGACCCTGCCGCCGCCGAGCACCTCGCCCGCCTGGACACCGAGAAGCTCCGCGACCACCTCGCCACCCGGCTCCCCGCCGCGGTAGCGCTCGCCACGGCGGACATCGCCCGGGTACACGCACTCCTCAACTCCTGACCCTCCCAACCCGATCGGAGAACAGCATGGCCCTGCACCTGGTCACCGGCGGAGCCGGATTCATCGGTTCCCACCTCGCCGACCGGCTCCTGGCCGCCGGACACGAGGTCGTCGTCCTGGACAACCTCGAAGGCGGCAAGAAGGAGAACGTCCCCGCCGGTGCGACCCTCGTCACCGGGTCGATCGCCGACCGCGCCGTGGTGGACGACCTCTTCGCCGACCACGCCTTCGACAGCGTCTTCCACCTGGCCGCGTTCGCCGCCGAGGGCATCAGCCACGCAGTCAAGGCCCACAACTACGAGGTCAACGTCCTCGGCAGCACCCACCTGATCAACGCCGCCCTGCGCACCAAGGTCCGGTACTTCTCCTACGCCTCCTCCGTCGCCGTCTACGGCACCGGCCGCGTCCCGATGTGCGAGGACGACCACCCGCAGCCCGTCGACAGCTACGGCAACGCCAAGCTCACCATCGAGCGCGAACTCGCCATCACCGCACAGATGCAGGGCCTGCCGTTCACGGCGCTGCGGATGCACAACGTCTACGGCGAGCGGCAGAACATGGGCGACCCCCTGCGCAACGCGGTGGCGATCTTCCTCAACCAGATCATGCGCGGCGAGCCGATCACCGTGTACGGCGACGGCAGCCAGCGGCGCTCCTTCACCTACGTGCACGACATCGTCGGCTGCTTCCTCGACGCCGCCGAGACCCCCCGGCACTGGAACCGGGTGATCAACGTCGGCAGCCAGCAGCCCTGCACCGTCCTGGAGATGGCCCACGCGGTCCGCGAGGCGATGGGCGTCCCCGACCACCCGATCCGCCACCTGGACACCCGCGAGGAGGTCCACGCCGCCTACACCAGCAGCGAACTCGCCCGGATGCTGCTCGGCGGCTGGGAGGACACCCCGCTGGCCGCCGGCCTCGACGCCACCGCCGCCTGGGCCAAGGGCCACGGCCCCGTCACCCCGCGCAGCACGCTCACCCTCGAAACCGGCCCCGACACCCAGCCCGAGTGGTACGCCACCGCCACCTCCCGGACGGACGCCCCGTGACCAAGCCCGCCAAGCCCGCCAAGCCCGCCAAGGCCACCGCCGCCCCGGCCGTCGAGACCATCGCTACCGACGTCGGCGGCGTCCTCTACTACGACGAGCCCTTCGAACTCGCCTGGCTCCAAGGCGTCCTGGAGCTGGCCGGAGAAGCCGACCCGACCCTGACCATCGAGCACTTCACCGCCGAGATGCGCCGCTTCTACCTCCAGCGGGCCAGCGCCACCGCCAACCCCGGCCTCTACAGCCCGGCCGGCACGCACGCCTGGACCAGCGTCCGCCGCCGCTGGGCCGACCTCGCGCAGCTGGTCCCCGGAGCCGTCGCCGCCCTCGCCGCCCTCGCCGAACACTGGCCGGTGTGCGTGGTCGCCAACCAGCCCCCCGAGTGCGAGGAGGTCCTACGCGCCAGCGGCACCACCGAGCACCTGGCACTCGTCGCCCTCGACACCACCGTGGGCATCGCCAAGCCCGACCCCGGCCTCCTCGGCTGGGCCATCGAACAGCTCGGCTGGAACCCGGCCACCACCCTCATGGTCGGCGACCGGCCCGACCACGACGCCGCCCCCGCCCAGCGCCTCGGCGCCCACGCCGCTCTCGTCACCCCGCCCACCGGCTGGAGCGCCCCGCCCGGCACCGACCCGACGCTGGTCGCCGCCTACCGGGAGGTGCGGGCCGAACGCCTGGAGGTCCGCCGGCACCCCGCCGCAGACCACAGCCTGCACGCCCGTGACCTCGCCGACCTGGCCACCCTGCTCACCGACAGCGCCCCGGCCCGGCACCGCCAGGCGGTGGCCCGGTGACTGTCCCCCTCACCGTGGCGGTGTGCAGCAACCGGCTGGGCCTGCTCCCGGCCGCCCTCGACCGGCTGACCGGTCTCCTCGGCCCGGACGACCACCTCGTGGTCGTCGTGGACACCGCTGCGGACGCCACCACCCAACGGCGACTCGCCCAGGCTGCCGACCCGCGACGCACCGTCTTCTTCAACGGGGCCACCATCGGCCTGTCCTACAGCCGCAACCTCGCCCTGAAAGAGGCCCCCACCCGGCACGTCGTATTCGTGGACGACGACATCGTCCCCACCACCGCCGCCATCGAGCACCTGCGATCCACGCTCGCCGACGGAGCGCACGTGGCCGGCACCCGGATCACCGCCGACCTCCAGGGACGCCGAACCCCGTGGTGGCTCACCGCCGGGCAGCTGCACTACCTCGGCTCCCACCACCCCGACCTGCCCGCCAGCATCTGGGGCGGCTACTTCGCCCTCGACCGCGACCACGCCCGCCTGCTCGGGCTGGACTTCGACAGCCGCCTGGGCCGCGTAGGCAACAACCTGGCCTCCGCCGAAGACACCACGCTCGTACGCCGGCTCACCGCCCTTGGCGCGACCACCGCAGTCCTCCACGACACCCAGGTCCGCCACCTGATCCCCGCCCACCGTCTCCGCCCCGGCTACCTCCTGCGCCGCGCCTACTGGCAGGGCCGCAGCGAAGTCCGCCGCCGCACCGCGCGCGCCGGCCTGCACAAGGAGTGGAGACGCAACCGCTCCGGCGGCCCCGGTACGCGACCCGCCGTGCTCGCCCTCCTGTACACCGCCGCCGTGCTGACCGGCATCGGCCGCGAACTCCTCGAACCGGCCCGGAGTCACTCGTGAAGATCGCCATGCTCAACCCGCCCCACCGGTACGGGCAGGACACCACCCAGTGGATCTCCGTCCCGCCACAGGGCTACGGCGGCATCCAGTGGGTGGTCGCCACCCTCATCGACGGACTCCTGGCCGACGGGTGCGAGATCCTCCTCGTCGGCGCCCCCGGCACCGCCCCCCGGTCGGGTGTGACCGTATCGAACGCCACCACCTACGACACCACCCTGGAAGCGCTGCGCGCGTTCGACCCGGACGTGGTGCACGACCACACCAACGGCCAACTGCTGCCCGCCGAACCCGACTGGCCCGCAGTCCGCACCCACCACCTCAACGGTGTGCCCGAGCACCGGGTAAACGGCGTCTACCTCTCCCACGCCCAGCGCCGAGCCGCCGGGTCTGCGGACGCGCCGATCATCCGGCTGCCGGTCAACCCCGACCGCTACACCTACCGGGAGAAGAAGGACGACTTCCTGCTGTTCCTCGGCCGGGTCTCCGTCCACAAGGGCGCGCGGGATGCCGCCGCCTTCGCCCAAGCCGCCGGCCTCCCGCTGAAACTCGCCGGACCGGCATGGGAGCCGGATTACCTTCACGGCATCCTCGCCGACTACCCCGGCACGGAGTACATCGGAGAGGTCGGAGGTAGCCGCCGCACCAGCCTGCTCGCCGGTGCGGCGGCCCTGCTTGCCCTCTCGCAGCCGTTCGGCGGCCCCTTCGGAGGCGAGTGGATCGAGCCCGGGGCCACCGTCGTCGCCGAGGCCGCCGTCAGTGGCACCCCGGTCATCGCCACCGACAACGGCTGCTTGGGCGAGATCGCTCCGCACGTCGGCATCGCCCTACCGGTTGAGCAGACACCGACTGCGGAGGAGGCCGCCAAGATTCTGGCCGGCCTTCCGGCCCCGGAGTACCTCCGCGCCACCGCGGTCGACCGCTGGGGCCACCACGTGGTCGCCGCGAAGTACCAGGAGGTCTACCGCCGCGCCATCGCGGGCGGCACCTGGACCTGAGCTGAGATCAGCGCGAACGCTGCCCGGCCGCGATCCGCTGCCGGGCAGCCTCGTACAGGACCGCGGTCGTAGCGTTCGAGGCGTTCAGTGAACTGGCCGCCCCCGTCATCGGGATGCTCACCGTGAAGTCGCACAGCTCCCGCCACGCGCTGGACAGCCCGGTCGTCTCGTTGCCCACCAGCAGCAGCACCGGCTGAGTCAGGTCGAAGTCGAAGACATCGGCGTCGCCCTTCTCGTCCGTGCCCACCAGGACCAGGGGGCGACCGGCGGCTCGCTGCTGCTCCACCCAGGCCATCACCTCGTTCGGCCCCGGCACGCGGACGGACGGCAGCGAGAACAGGCTGCCCGTGGTTGCCCGCACGGCCTTCGGATCGTAGACGTCGGCTGCGTGACCTGAAACGATCATCCCGTGCGCGCCGAAGGCGTCAGCCGACCGAATGATGCTCCCGATGTTGCCCGGCGTGGTCGGCCGGTCGAAGAGGACCCCGAGGAAGTCACCTCCGACCTCGATCCGGCCGAGGTCGTCCGCCGGCAATCCGACCACCGCGATCACCTCGGGCACGCCCTCGGTCTTCTCGCCCAGCTCCGCCAGCAGTTCGGGCGCCATCACGATCCGCTCAGCCCGGGTCGTCCGCAGCAACTCCTGCGCCCAGCTCGACAACTTCCGCCGCTCGTCGTAGAGCAGCGCGTGGATCGGCCAGCCGTACTCCACGGCCAGCGAGATCGGCCGAACACCCTGGACCAGGAACTCGCCGAGCTGGTTGCGCTTCTTCCGGTTGGTGAGCAGCGCCTCCCACAGCTGGAACCGGGCGTTGCGGGAGGTGATTCGCTGGATCGCTGGCACCTGTCCTCCAAGATGAGCCGACTACCTCGATGCGTTCCGACCACGGCGGAGTCCGCACCAGCGCAGTCTGAAACCCTACACCGGCAGCGGGCCCCAGCCGGGAGGGCTGACTGGCGGTCCTGATCACCGGATCGAGCGCGTCCTCCTGGCGCTGGCGAGGACCTGGCCGTCAGGGCCGGGGCCGTGGTCTGCGTGCCGCCAGCGGTTGGGGCCGGCCCGGACCGTGCTATGTGCAGTACAAAGATCAATTAAGGCGCCGAAGGGTCAAGATTCGATCTTGGTATATGGGTAGTGGTGCTATCGCCTGTGGGTGACATTCGCTACATGCCTGCCCGCGCGTACCACATATTCCGCCTTGTACGATCGTTTGTGGATGAGATGTGCGGGAGGCTGTCGCACACGGAAAGTAATGGCTCCCGGCTGCTAGCGCCTTGCGTAGGAGCATCAGGGTGGGGCTGGCAGTGAACTGGAGCGAGTATGCATTGGCGTGGGGATCCGTCGCAGCGTGCCCTTGTCAAGCAGTGTGAGAGGCTGCTCGCCGATCTTCCTATTCCTACTCCTTTCAGTGCCGAGGCATTGGTGCGGAACATGGAGACCGCGTTGGGTCGCCAGATTCGGCTATTGCCGCTGGATGACCCTGACGGAGGCTTGGGTACAGCTTGCGGTCTTAGGGTAAAAACGCCAGAGTTCACGGTCATTCTCTATCGCCGTCGTTCAAGTCGAAATAACACCGAGCATGTAATTCTCCATGAGCTTGCGCATGAATGGCTGGATCATGGGACCTCGCTGACACCTGCCGAGATCGAGCGGTACGTCCCCAAGCGAGTTCGCCAAGAGGTCCTGAAGCGTTTTCCATTGGCTCTGGTTCAGGGGCGTGTGGACTTTGGCAGCCTCGAGGAAAAGCAGGCCGAGATTTCGGCATCGTTGATAAAGCGTCTGGCGCGGCGCCAAGCTTTCACCGGGGACGACATGGTCAGCCTGCTGGAGTCCTCGCTTGTGCACCCGGTGGCTCCGCCAAGGCGCCGACGCTAATCGTAGTTGGATGGCTCTTATAGACGTGAAATTTCCCGACGACTTCCGTCGAGCAAACATTCTCCCTACCGGTAATTAAGGTCGTAGTGGTCGCCTTTTAGGGTGACAAAGCGCGCGGCCTGCGCAGATAGTCATTGGTTAGATGTTCCATTACTTTCAATACCTGACTGCGGCAGTGATGACTGTCATCGTAGTGTGGAGATTTCCCGCTGTTCGCTACGGTGACTCCCACCGCAGGGCGCTCTGGGGCGGGTATGCCGGATTCGCCGTAGCCCTGTGGCTCTATACGCCAGCAGTAATGAATGCGATGGATCATGTTCCCGTGGTGGATCTGAGCGCCCTACTCAGACACTTCGCCAGCACGGCAGCGATCATCGCGGCCCTGACCTACGTCGCCACCAGCTACGGGAAGAGCTCGGCGGCGGTCGTGCCCCGTCACGTGGCCGTCTCCCGCTGGATCGCCCGCGCGTCCTACAAGGCCGGCGCGGTAGGCGTCATTCTGCTCACGGTTCTCTTTTTCACCGTGGTGGACCGTCGCAGGCCGAGTGAGAATTTCCTCATCGACCACGCCGGACAGTGGGGTGTCGCGGTCTACATGACCGTTTTCTATTTCTTCCCGCTTGTCACGACTGCTATCTGCGGATATCAGTGGACGCGGGCAGCGCGCCAGGCCGAGTGCGCGAGTATGCGTATCGGGCTGAGCTTGATGGGCATCTCGATGTGGATGGGGCTGGCTCATACGTTGGCCCGTATCGCCATCCTTTGGTCTGCGGTGGCCTTCCCTATAGGCCCCTCCATGGTGCAGCTGCTCGTAGACGCCACGTCGCTGTGGATGGACCTGCTGTTCCTGATCGTTGCTGTAGGCGCGAGTATTCCCACAACTCGTGCGGCGGCGGCCCAGTGGAACAATTGGCGCACCCTCTACAGGATTTATCCCATCTGGTTCGACCTGGTGGAGGCTTTTCCGGGGACGAGTCTGTACCCACCCGGGCGGCGCCTTTCGGAGCTCGTGCAAATTCGCGTCCCCAATGATGTCCGGCTCGACAGATGGACCCAGGATATTGCTGACGCCTGCGAAAAGCTGCGCTATTATGCGCCGCGAGATCTGATGTTCGCGGCGGAGGATTTCACCGCTTCGCGCCCCGACCCCGAGCCAGCAGCAGAGGCGTACTGGGTTAAGGCCGCGCTCCTCGCTGCTGAGACCGCCCCGCCCAGCCAGAGGGCCACCGCCCCTCTGAGAGAGAAGCCGTTCGTCGATACCGACAGTGAGGCGGCGTGGCTAGCGCGAGTCAGTGCGGTCTACTCGGGAACCACCGCAGAGCAGGCGCGAGATCTTCTTGTGCACTCCGCGGCGATGGAAGGCGAACCGGTAGATAGCCTGTAATCGGCCTCGTGTGCCAATTCTCGGACGCCCGGTCCGTGTGGAACAATCGCAATGGCGATCTTGAATGGTCATTTGGCAAGTGAGATTCAGCACCATCCGTTTTATGGACTGGGCTGGTACCGTGGGTGATGTGGACTCATAGGTCTTGCCTGTCCCGTAAGCGCACCCGGGGCTGTGACGCACAGCCACTGTTGCCGCTCTCTGTGCGGCTGGGTGCGTGACGCCGTCCGATCTGGATGCGCGTACGAAATCTCAGCAATGGAGTTTCCGCATGTCCAACCGCACCGGCCTCATCCTCGACTTTGGAGGCGTGCTCACCACCCCGCTCCTGCCCGCAGTGCTGGCGTTCGAGCAGCGCGAGGGGCTCCCGCAGGGTGCCTGTCTCACGGCTCTGTACAAGGACGAGACTGGCGTCCGGATCACCAGCGACCTGGAGCGCGGCGCGGTGAGCCAGACTGAGTGGAACGAGTTCGCCGGCAAGATGCTGGGCGTGTCCCCCGACAACTTGATGGGCAGGATCTTCGGTGACCTTCGCCCTGAGCCCCTGCTGATCAACGCGGCTGCCGCAGCGCGGCGAGCCGGCATCAAGGTGGGCATCCTGTCCAACAGCGTGGGTCTCGCTCCGTGGGACCTGTACGACGGTTACGACCTTGAGCGCCTGTACGACGTCGTGGTGATCTCCGAGAACCACCTGATGCGCAAGCCCGACCCGGCGCTCTTCGAGGCCACGCTCAAGCTCATGGATCTGCCGGCCGATCAGTGCATCTTCGTCGATGACACCGAGGCGTATGTTGGGGCAGCAGAGCAGCTTGGGCTCGCGGGGGTTCACAACCAGGACCCGAAGCAGACGGTGGCCACTCTCTCCGAGCTGCTCGGTGTGGACCTCGCCGCGTAACAGGCCGGAGTCGATACCTCGGTGTAGCAAGGGCGCGACCTTGGAGCCCCGAGGACATGAACACCGAAAGGGGCTGAGTCCCCGCCCCCGATAAGGGGCGGGGACTCAGCCCCTTTTGCTGTTGCCAGCATGGCCTGGCGGTGACAGTTCGTTCCGGCCCGCTTGAAGCGCGGTCGCCCGTCGGCAGCAGCCATGCACCGACGCCTGTGGAGCGGAACCCACTCCGGGAGTAGGCCGGCGAAGACGAATTGGCGACGCCGTCACTCCCCGTCCGGCGCCTCTGGCAGCTTGTGTCTCAGTTCCCCAACGAGGGCGTTGATGGCGGCCATCATCTCGGCTGACAGGCCCTCGCTGTTGCCGCGGGCAGCCAGCCCGAGGATCTGCCCTTCGTGGATCGTGCCGAGGAAGCGGAGCGATTCCAGGAACTCGCGTGCCGCCGGGACGAGGACGGCGTCGTCCTGGAAGACGGCGGAGTCGACCTGGAGCGCCTCGGCAAGGCCCGAGCGCACTACGTCGGAGGCATCGGTGGTGGCACCCGCGCGAAGGCCCGCGATGTCGTTGGTCGTGACGACCGTCACGCCCGCGTGATCATTGACGGCCCGCGCGATCTCCTCGTCGGAAGGTGCCTGCTGGCCCGCATACCCGTATTGCAAAAGGTAGTTGATCTTTTCCCCGACCGTGCGGGGTGCGGACTCCTGGCTGCCGCGAGAAGTCTTCGGCGGCACGCCGAACGAGCAGTCCTGCGCCTCCAGCAGCTCCTCCTCGGTCACCCCGTACGCCGCTGCGAGCGGCTGCACGTAGGCATCGCTGAGCCTGCGCCGACCAGCCTCGGCGTTACTCACCGGTGCCCGGCTCGCGTTGATGGCTTCGGCGGCCTGCGTCACGCTGAGGCCGGCGTCGCATCTCAGTAGCTGCAGGTCCGGTGGACCGTCGTGGGGGAAGAGGACATCGAGCGGCTGCCCCAGGGCCGCCGCAATCCCGGGGAGCTTCTCCCCCTTGGGGAAGTCCTGGCCGGTCTCCCACCGCGCGACAGTGGGGGCACTGACGCCCACCGCGTCTCCCAGCTCCTTCTGGCCGAGCTCCATGCCCCGCCGGACAGTGCGGATGCGACTGCCGTCGAACTGACGTGGGGGCACATGAACTCCTGCTGGGCGGCGACCGGGGCGGTGTGTGAGACCACTCTAATCCAGGCTTGATACATCCGCGCAAGTAACGTACGTTCCTGTATCGCACCTGGTGGTCGGAGCCCGACTCTCCGTGGTGCCAGTCCCTGGAAGACCCCTATCGTGCGGCGTCGTGGCCATTTGCGCAACGTGCCGCGGGGTCCGGTACCCAGTCGGTGTCGACTGGCCGTGGGGGCATCAGCCCCCGCTACCAGCCGTCGCGAACCCTGTGTGCCCCGTAGCGGGTTACCGGGTGGACTTGCCACAGGTGTCTACGTATGTTCGTCGTCCGCCGCCGGGCAGCGACCCGGGGAAGAGACAGACCAACGAGGGGGTGGGGCCAATGCGAGCGCACGGTCCCTGACACGTCTCGCCAACGAGAACCGGCGCCCGGGAGCTACCAACTCCCAAGCGCCGGGCCGGCACCCCGAAGGGGCCGATTCACTACCACGCAGCGGCGGGACTTCTTTGCACGAGATACCGCCGCGCGCTCCTACGAACAACGGAGTATCGCATGCTTGCCATGCCGAGCGGAACCCTCGCCTGCCCAGACGCCGCTGACCGCCACCGCCGCCTCGCCGTCCAGCTCGCAGACCTGATCCCCGGGGCCACCATCCTGCAGGTCAGTCTCGCCCACCCCGAGCGGCAGTGGCCGCACCCCCACGCTCGGGCCGCAGACTCGGCCGGGACGCGGATCACGCTGACCCGCACCAAGGCCAACATCGCCGCCAGGTGGGTCCTGCGCACCTGGCCGGACGCCGACTGGACCCGGCCGCACACCCTGGACCTCGCCACCGGGCAACTCGTCGTCGGCGACCTCGACGCCACCCGCCGGAGCCGCTGATATGTCGCGGATCCGACCGGTCAAGCCGGAGGCTTACACCTCCGAGACGCTCGCCGAGCTGACCATCTACGCCGAGCGCACCTTCTTCGGCCTGGCCACCGAGTGCGACGACCGTGGTCGCCACAAGGACCACGCCGCCATCATCTACGGCAAGCTCTGGGTCGTGCGCGCCGACCAGGCCCCCGTCGATGTCGAGGACCACCTCATGCAGATGGAGCGGTCGGGCCTGATCCACCGGTACACCGGCTGCGACGGCAAGCGGTACCTCCACTACATCACGTGGGACCGCCACCAGAAGATCGACAAGCCGTCCCTCAGCCGTCTCCCCGCCTGCCCGCACTGCGCGCCGGAGCGGTGCGGCCCGTGCAAGGGCCCCTGCACCAAGCGCACCTCCTCGACCGACGGTCAGCTCGTCCTCGCGTCGGCCGTGCTGAATCCTCCCCGAGACCTCGCCGATAACTCGGCGAACACCCGGGGAGCCCTCGCGCAGCCCGCAGAGCACCTCCCGGCAGCTCCCGTGCCCGCGCAGTCCGTCCCTGACGCCCTTCCCGACACCCTGCTCGGCAACGAGCCGGATCACACTCGGCCCGCCAGAAAATCTGCAGGTCAGGGCGCTGCGGTCAAGAATTCGCCGAAGTCTCCCCGAAACCTCCCGGAGCCCTCGGCGCCTGGATCCAGGATCTTGGATCCTGGATCGTCTTCACCTACGGGGCGGCCAGCGCCCGGGGCCGACACCGTCTCGGCCAACCAGCTCGTCGGCGAGTACGTGGCCTCCTGCCCCCAGCGTCCGCCGGGCAGCGTGCTCGGCCACCTCGGCAAGGTCGTCAAGACCCTGCTGGACGAGGGCATCGACCCCGATCACGTGCGGGCCGGGCTGCGGCGGTTTGCCGAGATCCAGGGCCACCCGTCCCGGCTGCCGAGCCTGGTGAACGACGCCATGAACGCACGAAACGCCGGTTTGGCCCGGCCGGGATCCCGGCCTAACCTGCCCGCTCACCAGGCGTGGACCAACCCGGTCGACGCCCACGCCGCCTACGCCGAGGAGCTGTGATGCGCACCTACCGCGACCCGCAGACCCTCGCCGACGGCCCGTCGGTCCTCGACCGGATGGCCCGGATCCTCGCCGCCCGGGGCATCGACCGCGCCACGGTCGACGCCGTCCCGGACGAGCCGGAGCCGTTCTCGCCTGAGCAGGCACTGTCCGCCGGGATGCCGCTGCGGTACCGCGACGCGGTGGCCGACCACCCGCTTGTCCTGGCCTGGACCCGGCAGGTGGCCACCCAGGCCGTCGCGCCCAGCGCCGGTGCACGCCGCCAGGTCACCACCGGCCCCAGCCTCCTGCTGGCCGGGGTGACCGGCGCGGGCAAGACGCACCAGGCGTACGGCGCGGTCCGGGTGCTGGTCGAAGCCGGCATCGGCGTGCGCTGGCGCGCCACCACCGCCGCCGACCTGTACGCCGGGCTGCGGCCCAGCTCCGACACCGACGCCGAGCGGGTGCTCGCCGCCTACAGCCGAGTGCCGCTGCTGATCCTCGACGACCTCGGGGCAGCCAAGACGAGCGAGTTCGTCGAAGAGCAGACGTACCGGCTGGTCAACCGCCGGTACAACGCGATGCTCCCGACCCTGATCACGACGAACCTGCGGATCAGGGACCTCAAGGCGTACCTCGGCGACCGGGTCACCTCCCGGCTCGCCGAGATGACCACCCGGGTCGAGTTCGAGCCGGTCGACCGCAGACGCCTCCAGCGCGCCGCCTGAGCCCGCCACCCCGGCCGCGCCCCCGAGCGCGCCGCCTCGCCCTTCACCGACCCAGTGCACCTCTCCGCCGACGCCGACCTGCGCGCGGAGAGCGATCGGAGCAACCCCGCATGACCACCACGACCACTCCCGAGCGCTACCGCTCGCTCGGCGACCACACCTGGCAGGACCAGGCCGTCTGCCACCCGAGCGAGTACAACCCCGTCGACCCCGACGTGTTCTTCCCCGGGCCGGACGAGACCGCCAAGATCGCCACCGCGCTGTCGCTGTGCGGCCAGTGCCCGGTCCGCCTCGCCTGCCTCGACGCCGCCCTCGAAGGCGGAGAAACCCACGGGATCCGGGGCGGACTGACCGAGGAAGAGCGCGAGACCCTGCACGAGAAGATCGCCAAGCGCCTCGACTACGGCAGGGTCAACGCCACCATCGCCGGTCGGGACATCCACCTCACCTCGGCCGAGCGCCGGGCAGTCGTCCTCGCCGGATACCGGCAGGGCGTCAGCGTCGAGCGCCTGGCGATGCTGCTGAAGATCAGCGAGGACCACGCTCTGAAGTTGTACCGCGAGACCAGCCGCAAGATCCGCAACCGGGAACTCCAGCAGGAGGCACGTGGCGGCAGCGCGGCAGCGGCCGGCACCAGCCTGCGGGCCGACGACTTCGGGACGGCGGCATGAGCACCGCCGCCGCCACCCCCACCACCGCGCACGTCACGGGCTGGGACCGGACCGTCGTCATCGCCCTGGGCGCCGCCGGGTGCGCGCTGTCCTACGACGCGCTGCAACAGATGGCGTCGGCCGTCCACGTCCGAGGCTTCCTGACCTACGTCTTCCCGATCATCGTCGACGGTTTCATCGCCTACAGCATCCGGGCGCTGCTGGTCATGCGCGACGCTCCGCTGCGTGCCCGCGCCTACGTGTGGCTGCTCTTCGGAGCAGCCACCGGGACGAGCCTGTGGGCGAACGCGCTGCACGCGGTCAGGCTGAACCAGCAGAGCACCGCTACCGGCCTGCGGCTGGGCGACTCGGTGGTCGCCGTGCTGTCCACCATCGCGCCGCTCGCCCTGGCCGGGGCCGTCCACCTCTACATCCTCCTCGCCCGCGGACCGGTCAGCCCGTCCGGCCGACCGGGCCGAACCCACCGAAATGCCGAGGGTGACCTCGGTCAGACCGATGCCGTCGCCGCACCGACCGAGCCGGTGACCGAACTGACCGGAATCGCGGACAACGCCCTGGCGGCCACCGGCCACCTCGGCCGGTCGGTCAGCGCGGTCACCGGCTCGCCGGTCACTGACCGGGCGGTCCGGTCGGAGCTGACCGTGGCCGGGCCGGTCACGGTGACCGAGGCGGTTGACCTGGGCGGTCAGCCGGACGGCGGCCGGTCGGTCAGCGCGGTCACCGGCTCGCCGGTCACTGACCGGGCGGTCCGGTCGGAGCTGACCGTGGCCGGGCCGGTCACGGTGACCGAGGCGGTTGACCTGGGCGGTCAGCCGGACGGCGGCCGGTCGGTCAGCGCGGTCACCGGCTCGCCGGTCACTGACCGGGCGGTCCGGTCGGAGCTGACCGTGGCCGGGCCGGTCACGGTGACCGAGGCGGTTGACCTGGGCGGTCAGCCGGACGGCGGCCGGTCGGTCAGCGCGGTCACCGGCTCGCCGGTCACTGACCGGGCGGTCCGGTCGGAGCTGACCGTGGCCGG
Source organism: Kitasatospora mediocidica KCTC 9733 (assembly GCF_000744225.1). Classification (GTDB taxonomy): domain Bacteria; phylum Actinomycetota; class Actinomycetes; order Streptomycetales; family Streptomycetaceae; genus Kitasatospora; species Kitasatospora mediocidica. The sequence goes on from NZ_JQLN01000005.1 coordinate 2,048,556, forward strand.
GCCGGTCACGGTGACCGACGCCACCAACCCGGAGGTCAGCCCGGTCACCACGACACCGGTCACAGACCGGACGGTCGCTGACCGCTCGGACGACCGGGACACCGAGGAGCTGCTGGAGATCGCGAACAAGGCTGTGCAAGAGGCGAACAACCGGCTGACCCGCCAGATAGTCGCCCAGGCGATACGCGGCTCCAACCGCACGCTGTCCAGCGACACGCTGACCCAGCTGATGGCCCAGCTCCGCGAGCAGCAGCGCCAGAACCAGCTCGCCGCCGCCAACCGGGACTGACCGCGACTGACCGGCCGGGGTGACCGACGAATCACCCCGGCCGGTCACCCCCCACCCCGACACAGAACCGTCCACCGAACCGGAGCCCCAGCCATGCGCACCACCCCCACCACCTGGACCGAGGTGGACTCCTGGCTGACCGTCCTGCACCAGCGCGGTCACCTCCACCGCGTAGAAACCGGCACGGACGGCACCCGGACTGTCCAACGTCGCCGGCACTCCCGCCCCTGGACCCTCCACCATCCCGTCTTGGCCATCGACTGGATCGAGGACCTCGTCCGCGACGTCCAGCAGCGAGACACGGAGGCGAGCCGGTGACCGCCCCCGACCAGGACGGCACCACCCTGGCACCGGTCAGTGACCGTGATCAGGCTCCTGGCGGAGCAAGTTATGGGGTAAGGAGTCCTTACCCCGCCTCCGCCCCGAACGGGGCGGAGGCTCCCCGCTCGGTGGCAGACCCAGGGGGGCCTGCCACCGAGCGGGGAGTCGGCCCAGGGGTGCCGACCACAGAAGAGGAGGAACCGCTGCACGTAGCGAGCTCCGAGACCGCCCGCCGACGCTCCCGCCAGAGCGTGCCGCGCACCAACCGTGTCTGCCCCCGATTCAGCGACGCCGAGTGGGCGCTCCTTCAGCAAGCAGCCCAACAAGCCGAACTCGCCCCCGGCGGCTACACGGCCGCCGCCGTCATCGCCGCCGCCACCAGCAACGACCCGACCGCCGCCGTCGCCGACTACCGGCGCGGCATCCAGGAACTCATGGAGTCCAACCGCCAGCTCGGCGCGGTCGGCAACAACCTGAACCAACTCGCCCACTACGTCAACGCCGGCGGCCAGCCGGGTGCCGGCCTTCAGCAACTGCTGGCCCGCGTCGGAGCCTCCATCGACGCAGTCGACGAGGCGGTGGCCTGGATGGTCCGCCGGTGATCCCCAAGATCCGCATCGGCACCGACCGCAGCTTCCCCCTCGTCAACTACCTCTTCGGCCCCGGCAAGGCCAACGAGCACACCGATCAGCACCTCGTCGCCTCCTGGAACGACTTCGCACCTGACCCGGGCCCCAACCCCGAACGACACCAGGTCGCCAAACTCGCCGATCAGCTCGACCAGCCGGTGAAGGCCCTCGGCGACCGCGCACCAGCCAAGAAGATCTGGCACTGCTCCCTCCGCACCGCCCCCGAGGACCGCCACCTCGACGACGCCGAGTGGGCCGCCATCGCCCGCCGCATCGTCCACGCCACCGGCATCGCCCCAGAAGGCGACACCGCCGCGTGCCGCTGGGTCGCCGTCCGCCACGCACCCGACCACATCCACATCGCCGCCACCCTGGTGCGCCAGGACGGCCGCCTCGCGAACCTCAGCTTCGACCGGCCCAAAGCTCAGGCCGAGGCCCGCCTTATAGAGAAGGACTACGGCCTGCGTCAGCTCACCCCCGGCGACGGCACCGCCGCCCAGACCCCCACCAGCCAGGAACGGTGGAAGGCCGAGCGCACCGGCCGCACCGAGATCCCTCGCGAAACCCTCCGCGAAGCCGTACGCCAGGCCGTCGCCGGAGCCGCCACCGAGGACGAGTTCTTCACCCGCCTGCGCGAGGCGGGCCTTCGCGTGAAGCTCCGGCACGCGCCGTCCGGCGACGTCCTCGGCTACAACGTCGCCCTCCCCGGCGACCGGAACGCCAGCGCGGAGCCGATCTGGTTCTCCGGGTCCAAGCTCGGCCCCGACCTCTCGCTGCCCCGGATCCGCCGCCGCCTGACCGACGGCCCCACCCACGGCGAGCCGCCGCGTTCCCGCACCAGCCGCAACGGCCCGTCAGCACCCGCCCGGAGCAGGCGGGATGCCGCCGGAATCGCCGAGCGCGCCACGGCCGTCCTCAACGAAGACGACGACGAGGCCGCTGCCCAGCTCGTCGGCGCCGGAGAACTCCTCGACGCGCTCGCCCAGACCTCCCCGGCCGCCAGCCGGGCCGCACTGCGGGACGCCGCCCGGACGTTCGAGCGAGCCACCCGCTCCCACGTCCGAGCGGAGAACGCCGACATCAGGGCCCTGCGATCGGCCGCCCGCGGAATAGTCAACGCCGGCGGGGCGCTGGGTCGTGGAGAGGACGGCGGTGCCACCGCCATGGTGCTCTCCACCCTCGTCCTGCTCACGCTGGCCGCTGCCCGCTGGCACTCCGCCCGAGGGCACGCCCAGCAGGCAGCAGCCTCCCGTCAGGCCGCCGACCACCTCCGCGCCGCCTACCAGCAGACCGCCACCACCCCCATGCGGGCGATGCGAGAGAAGGGCCAGGCATTGCCCGAGCCCGAACGGCGTCGTCACGAAGCCACCATCCGAGCCGCCCTTGGCGAACCGGAGAGTCGCAATGGCACAGACCGCCGGTACGACGCTCTTGCCGCGACCCTCGCCGAAGCCGAGAAGGCCGGCCACGATCCGAAGGCCCTGCTGGAGGAAGCCACCTCCTGGCGGGAACTCGACACCGCTCGCAACACCGACGACGTGCTGGTCTGGCGAATCCGACGCATCGCCGACCTGCCCTCGATCCCCAGCTCCTCCGACAAGCCGAAGACCGGTGCCAGCCAGGAAAGGCCGGTAGCCGGCCGCTCGAACACCCGCGCGGCCAAGCCTGCACCCGCCCACCCGGCCGCCGACCCCCGACGTCCGGCCCCCCGGCGCTGACCAGTCGGCCCGGCGGACACCCTCCGTCCGCCGGGCCGGCGCCCAGAAACCCCTCGACACCCACTTCCACCGGGTGTTAGGGAAGAACCTGTACTGCGAACGGAGAGCCAACCCGTGCCCAGAACCGCCGAACAGCCCGCCACCACCGTCCCGACCGCGACCGTCGCTCAGCCGGCGGCCGGCGACCCCCTGCGTCAACTGGAGTACGAGACAGCGCCGCCCAGCGGGCCAGACGCGATCCGCGGAGCGCAGTGCCCCCACGAGCTGGCCCTGCGCGGCATGCCGGTGGTCTGCTCCGGCTGCCGGGCTCGGCGCGACTGGCTGCTCATCAACCACCGCCGCAACGTCTGGGTCCGCTGCCGCTGCGGCCACCAGTGGCTGGAACCCGAGATCACCCGCAAGGACTTCGACGCGATGCTCACGGACCCGAGCTGGACGTACTACCCCGCCCTCGCCCAGGGCCAGATCGCCCTCGGGTTCGACGGCACGTTTGCAGGGCTCTACGTCGAGTAGGGCAGAGCGAAGGGGACCGCCACCAGGCCGGTGGCGGTCCCCTTTTGCAGCGGAGGCGATCAGCGCTCGATGTCGGGCGTGCTGCCGGACATTGGCAGGCTGCCGTTTCGGCTCAGCCGGTGGAAGCTGAGCCGGACGGCGGCCGGGCGCAGGGCAAGCTCGACGGCCAGAGCGTCGGCATCGAGGGCGGGCTCCCGTCGGAGCCGCTCGAGGACGAGCTGGTCGGTCCTGGCGTCACCTGCTCGCGCAGTCCAGTACGCGGCGAGGGCGGCTCCGCCCAGGACGGCCAGGCCGAGGGCGCACATCGCGTAGGAGGCGGAGAGCGCCGCGACGATCGCGGTGGCTGAACCGAGAACGGCGAGGAGGCCGTACGCCACAAGGGCGTACGGCCGAGGTCGGGACGGGCGGTCGGTCATGAGGTTGAGTGGTCCTTTCAGACCGGGCCGCAGCCGTTGTCAGCTGCGGTGGGTCGACTTGGGCAGTTCTCCCCGGAAGTCGCAGCCAGGGCACTCGTCCTCCCCCTGGATGTGACCTTCGTACCAGCCATGCACGGCGGCGTGCAGGATCGCCTCCTCGATGGTGGCCTCGCCCGTCCGCACCGAGGCGACCGCGTTGGCGACGACCAGCTGGAGCACGGCGGAGTCCGGAGACGGGAACGGCGGGGAGGGCATCGAAGAGGCGCTCATGGGTGGAGAGCGTAGAGCTTGACGGGTTAGCTGGCAGCCGGGTCGGCGGTCTCGGTGGCCAGGTCGCTGCGGTAGCCCTGGCCCCGCGGTTTCCAGGCGGCGAAGGTCGCGGGCTTCCAGCGCGGGCGGTCCGTGATGCTCTCGTCGTCGGGTGAGGGTAGGGCCCCTCGGCTCTTGCGGCTGCGGGCGGCGCCGACACTGATCCCGAGGTGCGCGGCGACCTCGGCGTAGCCCCAGAGCTGCTGGTCGTCGGCCATGGTGTTCCTCCTCGGTGTCCCGGTGACGAGGGTACGCGGGATGGGCGGGCGTACGGCAAGGCCGCCCTGCCGGTGGCGGGGCGGCCTGCTACGGGGGCCGGTCAGAGTTCGGCGAGCCGGTTGGAGAGGTTGAGAGCGGCGGTGGCGACGGCGAGGGCCGAGCACAGGCCGGTGACCTCGCGGACGGTGGGGCGAACGAGGTGCGGCCAGTCGTCGGGGGCGGCGTGCCAGGAGCCGAGGTGGACCTCGGTGGTGGCCAGGCCGAGGCGGGCGGTGACGTCCCAGCCCGCGCAGCTGGCCTCCTCCCACCGCAGGCTGATCCGGCCGAGGGGAAGACGGGGAGCATCGGCGGGCAGCCACAGGACGCCGATCGGGTGGATGGGGTTGGTGGGTGCGCTGCGGACGAGGGCGCCGCGGACTCCGGCCGGCATCGGCCGGAGGGCGAGGCTGTCGAGCGGGTGGGCGGTTCTGGGGACGTTGCGAGAGGTGATGCGGTCCTCCTGGCTCGGTGCTGGTCGGGGGTGGTCAGGCCCAGGCGAGGTGGTTGCTGACGGCGTGCGGGAGGTAGCCGTCCTGGCCGTCCTCGCCGATGTAGGCGATGCCGTCGTGGACGACGACGTCGGTGCCGACGTAGTGGGCGAACGGGAAGTCGGGGTTCACGGCGAGGCGGATCCGCAGGTTCGGGTCGAGGTTCTGGAGCTGGGCGAGCAGGTCGCGGACGGTGAAGTACTGGGGCATGGCGGGTCTCCAGGCAGATCGAGGGGCGACGGTGGGCGTGGGGGGTGAGCTGGTGGCGGTCACGGGAGGTCGAGTCGGAGCAGGCTGCGCAGGACGGCCGGTCCGGTCGGGGCGGGCGGGGTGTGGGTGGCGAGGTGCCGCTTGCGGGATTCGTTGACGTAGCCCTTGGCGGAGCCCTTGAACTCCCAGGCGCCGCACGTGCAGATGGCCTGGGAGTAGCTGCGGCCGGGGCAGTCGGGATGCAGCGGCTTGCCCGAGCTGGTGTGCCTGTGCTCCGGCGGGCAGACGGAGTTGTCGGGGTGGTGGTTGGTCAGCGGTGCGCGGTGGGCGGCCATCAGGTCCTCTCGGTCGGTGGTGCGGTTCGGCGGGCAGCAGCCAGACGGCGGCGGGGCTGGATCAGGACGAGGTCGGCGGCGGGCCACGGGTCGCAGGTGTCCCACGGGTGGCCGGTGGTGAGGACGACGGTGCCGTCGGGGCCGTGGACCTCGGGGAGACCGCAGACGCCGCAGCCGCACGTCGGGTCGTACGGGCTTGGCCGGGCACGGTAGGGGCCGGAGGCGAAGTAGCTGCTCCGTGGAAGCCGTGCGGGCTCGGCAGGGTCGAAGGCGGAGACGATCAGGTCTCCGGCGCGAACCTGGTCGGCCCGGACGATCCGCAGGCTGTCGCTGGGGATGATGAGGCGGCTCGCGCGGTGCTCGGTGGTCGCGGTGACCACCACCGGGTGGAAGTCGGCGTGGTGGGTGTGCGTTGCTCGCTCCTTGGCAGTTGGTGGTCTCCCCCTGGGCCGTGGGACCGGGGCGGTCCTGGTCAGTGATTCAGTCGGCGAGACGGTAGGAGCGCATCGGCAGGGACTCGCCCTCGGCCTCCTGGACCACGAGGCCGTCGGCGGTCAGGCGGTCGAGCGATCTGGCGACCGTGCGGTCGGGCAGGTTCAGCGCGTTGCCGATCTGGCGGACGCGGGCACCGTCGGACGCCTTGGCGAGGTGCACGACGACCTTCCGGTCGCGCCGCAGGCCCAGCTCGTGGACGTCGTCGAAGGTCAGCAGCAGACCGCTCGTGGTCAGGGCAAGGCTGAGGATGAACGCGGTGGAGTCCGGCTGGACAGAGAAGGCATTGAGCGTGCCGAGCGCGGCGATGGCCGGTCCGGGGATTCGGGTGACGTCGATGCTGAGCTTCACGCGGAGGCCCTTTCGGTGGTTGCGGTATGCCCGAAGACGGGAGCTGCTGGTGACGGCCGAGGGAGGATCCGGCGGCTGGGCGGATGCCCGGCGGGGGCCGGGCATCCGGGCGGTGCAGTGTCTTGCTGGTGGTGTGGCTCAGCTGGCCAGGACGAGGGAGGCGCTGGTGACGTCGGCCGTGGTGTCGAGACCGACGGCGAGCGGCCCGGACGTGGCGCTGGCCTGGTGGTCGGCGAGCCAGCGGGCGACCGAGTCGGCGCAGGCACTGCAGTCGTCCTCGAAGGAGAGGCTGCCATCGCCGACGTAGACGTCCACGACGTCGTCCTCGTCGGGGTCGAAGGGCGATGTCGCCGCTGGGTAGAAGCAGGCGAGCCAGGCGTGGTGGTCCTCGGCGGGGCGCGCGATCTGGCCGTCGTCGTCGGTGATCAGGAGTTCGCCGCCGGGTACGAGCAGGGACAGGGCGAAGTAGCCCCCACCAGTGTGGACAGGCTCGAAGGCGAGGCCGCGCTGCCGGAGAGTCTGGTAGATCGCGCGTCCGGCGACCGGGCTCTCGCTGACGGGCAGTTTGTCGGTGAGAGCGGACTCGATGCTTCGAACGAAGGTCAACGCGGCTTCTCCTGGGGCTGGTTGGATGCTACGAGTGGGGGAGGTCAGCGGGCGTGGGTGGCGATGAGTGCGGTGAGGAACCCGGCGACGGCCTCGGCCGGGGTATCGATGCCGAACTCCTGGGTCCACGGCTCGGCGTCGGCCGGGCGGACCTGGACGCGCCAGACGATGCCCCGCTGCCAGGCACCCGGGTCTTCGGGCAGCCAGCCGACGTAGACGCGCCCGTCCGGGCTGGTGCAGTGCACGTTCGCCTCCGGGGTGTCGACGGTCGGCCAGCCGAGCCCGACGAGAAGCGCGAGCACGGGCTCCGCGCAGTGGTCGGAGGCGAGCCAGGAACGGTCCTCGACGGCGGGGCGGACGGTGGCGGGCAGGAGGCTGCTGGGCGCGTTCACGGGGGCTGGTCCCTTCGTTGACCTGCGGTTTCGGCGACATGAGAACTTTGACATGCGCCATGCCGAAGTTCGTAGTCATTTCCGGGATCAGTTCGGTCTGCCGTGGGCGAAGCGGCGGGAATGGATCGCCGGTGCCGGGTGCTGAAGGAGAGTTACGGCGCGCGGCCGTACACGGGCCCAGAGGGGGAGAACGGCAGTGGAGCCGAGCAGAGGCCGCGACATGGCGGCACTGGAGAACAAGATCCGCAGCGCGGGACGGCCGTGGACGATGGGCGACCTCGTGATGATCGCTGACGGCCAGTGGGCTGTGCCCACGGCGGACCGAGCCGGGCGGTCGAACGACCAGACGGTCCGAGCCCGGCTGCGGGACGGCCAGCGGGTCGAGCTGACTGTGGAGGAGCTGGCTCGCGCGGTGGGTGCCGCCGACCCCAGCACCCACCGCGACCGGGCCGAGGACTGACCTCGGGTCCTAACGGTGAGCCGCGGGAGCCGGCGCACGAGCGGCGGGTGCCTGCGGGGCGGGCCGGTCGGCGGGCAGTCCCAGCGGCCGGGAGGGCGCGGTGCGGGCGGTCGCGGCCCGGACCCGCTCGGCGTCCGGGCCACCGTCGGCCTTGAGCGCGTACTCGCGGGCTTCGACGAGGTGGATGATCGCACTCAGGGCGGTGTTGCTCTCGGCGTACGCGGTCCGCAGCGAGCTGGCCGCAGAGGTGATCCGGTCGAGGTCGTAGAAGGCCGGCACGTGGCCGGGCCGCGTGAGCGCGTGGAGGCGGTCCTGGTGCACGGCGGCGGAGTTGGAGACCACGGCAAGGTGGCTCCTGGTGTGCATGACGGCTCGGAGCAGGGGGTCCTCGACGGGCTGGCGGACCGATGCCTTCTCCAGTTCGGCGATCGGCCGGGCCCAGGCTTTCTCGATCAGGGCATCGGCATGGTCGAGGGCGGTCGGGTCGGACACGGTGTTCTCCAGTGGGGCTTGCGCGGTGGGAGCGAGTGAGGTGGCGGCATGGGCGGCCTGCTGTGCGGCGTAGAGCTGGACGGCGTGGTCGTTGGTACGGGCGCCCAGCTTCCGGCGGGCTCTGGCGGCGCGGCTGTGAAGGGTCGCGGCGTGGGTTCCCTGGCGCCGAGCGACTTCGGCGATGGTGTAGCCCTGCGTGAGGTAGCGCAGGAGGGTGGCCTCGGCGGGGCTGAGGGGTTGGTCGTGCAGGGGCTTGCTCAAGGTCGGCTCCTTCGGGGAGTTGCGGCGGTGCCCGCACCGACTGGAGCGGGAGGCGGGGTCGGTGGGGTCCGGCTGGTGGAGGAGGCGGAGGTCGAGCGGGAGGTGGCGGCGCTGATGCGCGCGAACTCCAGCGGGGTCGGTGTGGCCGGTGTTGCGGTGGCCCCGGCGGCGAGGTGCTCCAGGTCGATGCGCCGCATGGACCGGTGGACCGGCGCCGGGTCGCTGACGGCGGTGGTCAGCGCCTGGAGGAGGTGCTCGGGCAGGCGGGAGGAGGCCGTGGCGTACCAGACCTGGCCGGGCGCCCCGGCCTCGAACAGCCACCGTTCGGTGGCGCCGGTCATCTCGGCTTCGTGTTCCAGGGGCTTGTCCCGGACGTGGAGCCGGACGAAGCGGTCCGGCGACCGGTAGGTGAGGAACGGGGTGGTCGGGTCCAAGCTCCACTCGTCGGCGAGGAGCCCCAGGCACGTCTCGACGCCGACGGTTCGTCCGCCGTGGTCGAGGTAGGCGCTGGGGCCGCTGGCGTAGGCGTCGGCGAATGCGGTGGTGAAGTCCGCGACGACCTCGGGCGGGGCCTGGTAGTCGAAGGTGACCAGCCACTCCGGCGGCGCGAAGGCGTCCGGGCCCGCACTGATCTTCCACAACACCGGGCCGTCGGCCTCTGGAAGGTGTGCCAGGCGGGCGCGCAGGTCCGGTGAGGCGACGAAGGTGTTCCCCTCCTGATCACGGCTGCGAGCCCACCCGGCGTCGAGCAGCGGCTGGACGGCTTCGGAGCCGTCGGAGTCCGAGTTCGCGAGGTAGCGCGGGGCAATCCGGTAGTGGCGCGGCTGCTCGGGCGTGTTGGGCATGTCGGGTCCTCGCGCCGGGTCAGCGGGCACGGCCGGCGAGCGCGGGCACCGGGAGTGCCGCGGGCCGGGTCGTGGTGGAGTAGGCGAGCACCGAGGCGTTCGCGCTCGGTGCGGGGGCGGAGCGGGCGGTGGCCGCTCGGATGCGCGCGACCTCCAGCGGGCTCGGCGCGGTCGGCGTAGCGGTTGCCTGCGAGGGCAGGCTCGCCAGTTCCTGCTTGCGCAGGTACCGCTGGACCGGGGCCGGGTTGGTGACAGCGGTGGTGAGGGTGTCCAGGAGGTGGTCGGGGAGGTTGGTGGTGGCGGTGGCGTACCAGCGGTGGCTGGGCGGACCGACTTCGAACAGCCAGCGCTCTGTGTCGCCGGCCATCTCGGCCTCGGGGTCCAGGTAGCCGAGCCGCCGGTGGAGTGCCACGAGCCCGTCGGGCGAGCGGAAGACGGCCGTCGCCCGCTCGGCCTCCAGACGCCAGCCGTTCTCGCCGAGGAGACGGTCCGTCACGTCGAAGCCGCCGCCGGCACCTTCCCGCACGGAGTTCGGCGCCGCAGAGTAGGCAGAGGCCAGGGCAGTGGTGAATTCGCCGACGATCTCGGGTGGGGCGGACAGGTCGAGAGTGACCTGCCAGTCGGGCGGTGCAAAGGCGTCGGGGTGGGCGTTGATCATCCACAGGTCGCCGCGCTCGCTTTCGGGGAGGAACCCGGTGCGGATGGTGTGGTCGGGCGAGGCGACGAAGACGTTGCCCAGGTCGTCGCGGCTCAGGGCCCAGCCCGCGTCGAGCAGGGGGACCAGGCCGGGGTCGCCGGTGTGGGTGGAGTCGGCGAGGAAGCGGGGCGCGATCTGGTACTCGCGCGCCGGGGCGGTGATGTTCGGCATGGAAGAGGCCCCTGGGGTCAGCGGCGCCGCGCTGCGGGCGCGGGCCGGGAAGCGGGCGGTGTGGAAGGACCGGGCCAGGCCGGCGGCATCGGGCGGGTGAGGGTGCTCCGGGAAGGGCGCCGTACGGTCACGAGGGCCAGGTGGCGGGTCGGTATGTCGCCGACGAGCCGCTGCACGGGCGCCGTGTCGCTGAAGGCGCGGGCCGCGTGCACGAGCGGATAGAACGGCACGCCGATCGTGAAGTCCGCGCGCCACGACGGGTGTATCGGATCGCCGGCGAGCATGCTCCACGACGGCGGGGCAAGGCCGGCGACCTCGACGTCGTGGGACTGGTATCCGACGCGGTGCCGGTAGACGGCGGTGTGGTCCGGCGCGACCTGGTCGTGGAACCCCTTGGGAGCTTGGTCAGGCCGCCAGCCGCGGTCGGCCAGGACGGAGGCAGGGGTGTCGGGGTGGTACTGCCGGCCTCCGCGCAGGTAGTCGCGGTGCTGGGTTCGCAGGCCGTCGGCGAGGACGGTGACGAACGCGGCGGTGATCTCGGCGGGGGTGCCGGGGCCGAAGCTGGCCCGCCACAGGGGTTCGGAGCCGGGACTGGCGTACCCGCGTACGGTCCAGGCCCCGGGCTGGCCGGTGGGCCCTTCGCCGGTGAGGACGGCGGTTCGGCACGGGCTGGTGAGACGGGCGGCCCCGTCAGGCGCGTGGTCGCGGGACCAACCGTGGACATCTGCCAGCGGGGTTACGGCCAGCAGAGGGTCGCCGGGACCGGCAAGTCGAAGCGGCTGGACAAGTAGAGGGACTGTGGAGCGCACCGGTGGTTCCTTGCACTGGCGGGGAGCGGGCCCAGCCGCCGAACGAGTCGGCCCTACGGCGGCCGGGCCCATGGCAGACGTGGCGGGCATGTCTGCGCCGGTGGATCACGGCGATCACCGGCTGCGGGACGGGCTGGCGGCGGACGGGGTAGCGGTGCGGGGCTGGGGCTGGGCGGAGTGGCTGAACAGCGCGGCCGGCACCGCGCTTCGGCGGAGCGCCGCTGCGGTGCGGAAGCCGTCGCTGCCGAGAGCCGGACCGGCGAGGGTGCGAACAGCGGTCGGCACCGGACCAGTCGGTGCCACCGTGTGGCGCTCCTCCCAGCGCTGGACGGAGGTGTAGACCGGCCCGAGTGCCTGTCCGGCCTCGGTGAGGGTGTACGGGTCGCCGTGTCGGGTGCCGGTCCGCGTGACTAGGCCGTCCTCCTGGAGCCGGGCGAGCCGGGGAACGAGCAGCGCCTCGTAGACGTCGGCGGCCTCGGCGAGATGGGTGAAGCGCAGGCTCCCGTGCTCGGCCAGCAGTTGGACGACCGTGGTGGTGTGGCGCGGCTGCAGGCGACTCAGCGCGTCCTCGATCCGCTCGGACCTCCCCTGGGGGCTCCGGTCGACGTGCTCCGACGACCACTGCACCAAGGACCGGTACACGGGGCCGAGGGTGAGTGCCCGCTGGCTGAGGCGGTAGGGCGCGGTCCGGTCGAACTCGGCGTCCCGCCGGAGAAGGCCGGCCTCGTGCATGGTGGCCAGCCGCTTGCTCATGAAGGGCGCACCGACTGACGGGAGGTACGGCGCGAGGTCGCGAACCCGCATCTCCGGGCCGTACTTGGCGATGGTGTGGACGATTCCGGTGGTCCACTTCGGAGCGAGCTGACGCAGGGCGTCTTCGACGCGCTGCGCGTCATACCGGGCAGTCACGGTGGCGGTGTTGGTGGGCATGTCGATACTCCGGGTCAGTGGATGCGGGACGCACGGGTGGCGCGAGGTGCCGCAGGGGGCAGCACGGGCGCGTCGGATGGGTCGGGCGTGGTGCTGCGGGAGAGTGCGGCGGCTGCCCTCTGGTCGCCGGTGCGCGAGGCTTCCAGGGCTGCCTCGCCAGTCGGCGTGAGCGAGAGCAGACGCCCCGAACGGTCCAGGGGCACACTGGTGTCGGCGACGAGGAGGCCGTCTGCGATCAGCTCCTCGATGGTCTCCGCCCGGACCGCCGTGCCCTTGCCGCTGGCGTTGGCCAGGTAGTTGAAGTGGTACAGAATGTCTCGGCAGATCCGCAGGCCACCGCGGTCGACAGCCTCAAGTGCCTCTGAGGCCAGGAGCTTGTTCGGCTCACTGGCGAACGGGTCGTGGGGGTTCACTCGGTGGCCTCCATGCGGGTCAGCAGGGAGCGGACCAGGGTGGGGAGGCTGCCGGGACCGTCGCCGATCCGGACATCGCTGGCGGCCTCGTCGACGATGTACTGGGCGTCCTCGATCAGGCCGCTGCTGATCTCCATGCAGGCGTCGGTGATCGCGGCTGCGGCCCGCAGGGCGTCGGCGAGAACCTCGACGTAGGCGCTGGGCGTCATTCCGGCGGCGTCGGCGGCGGTGCGGATGGCGGCCAGTTCCAGGGCGCTGAAGGAGTAGTCGAAGCCCTCCTCGTCCTCCTTCAGGTCGGGGACGGCCTCCGTTCCGGGCACCAGCGCGGGGATGCCTGCGCGGGTGCAGATCGCGTCCACGGCGGTGGTGAGCTCTGCGAGAGACTCGGTCAGCCAGCCCAGCGCGGAGGCGTAGGAGGCAAGGGCGAACAGGCCGACGGGGGTGGCCGGCAGCGGTTCGTCGAGCAGGTCCTCCAGCCGGAAGTTCAGCTCCTCGACGACGCGGGGCCCGGCGGCGAGCGGCCCCAGGACCGGGTGGAGGTAAGAGCGGGTGGCCGGGGTGGGGTATTCGGCGGTGAGGATTCCGGCGACGTCCTGGGCGGCGGCGGTGAGCCAACCGGCGAGGGCGGAGCGGGTGGGCGTGGTGTCGGTGGTCATCATCGGGCCTTTCGGGCAGTGGTGGTGGGGGCGAAGCCGGGCGAGGCGGTCGTGTACGCGGTGCCAGCGGGGCCGCGGGTCTGCGGGGGACGCGCGGAGCGCGCACGGGCTGCCCGGACCCGCGCCTCCTGAGCCGCCCGGACGCTGGCCTCCTGGGCCGGGGCCATGCCCGGGTTGACGGTGAGCCCGGTGCGACCCAGCCGGTTCTGGGCGGAGCGGTAGACCGCGTAGTCGAGACGCGGGCCGGCGGCGACGAGGTAGACCTCGCGGGAGTGCTTCGACGTGGGCGGTGCCTCACGGAACTGCACGACCAGGCGGTGGGTGGCCCAGTCGCCGCCAGCCCCGAGGACGACCTTGTGGCAGCCCTCCAGGCGTCCGTCGAGGCGGCTGGCGACACGCTCGCCGTGCACCAGGTCCTGGAGGTGCAGCAGTGCCTGGTCCCTGATGGGCTCGGGCAGTTGGCGCAGGTCGGCGATGGCGTCGGGGTGCGCGGCGAAGGCGAACTTGGCGCGGCTCACAGTGACCTTCCGAGGGACTGCGGGGGGTTGACGGGGGTAGCAGGCGCGGCCGGGGCGGGGCCTGTCGGGCAGAGCGGAGCGGAGCGGGAGAGCGCTGCGCTGGTCCGCAGGGCCTCCGCGTCTATGCGGTACTCGGGCGCCTTGGGCAGCGGGCTGGAGCGCTGCTCCAGCCAGTTGTCGGCGGCGGCGTGGTCGGCGAACGCCCCTTCGTGCACCGTGTAGGTGTACTGGTCGGGCTGGAGCGTCTCCAGGAACAGCCGGACGGGCAGGTCCTTGTCCTGGCGGTCGACGGCGATGCTCCAGCCCTCAACATCGGATCCGTCGATGACCTGGTAGTCGACGACCTCAAGTCGCTCGCCCGAGCGCCGGATGCGGTCCTCGACCTGGATAGTCAGCTCGTCGGCGGCCCTGGGGACGTCGATGATCGGGGCGAGCGCGTCCGGAGGGCAGCCGCGGTTGACGAGCCAGCGCTGCGCGAACGCGAACGTTGCGTGCTCCGAGCGGTGCATGCTGAACGTGGCCTGGCCGCTGTCGCGAACGACATCGAAGGAGACGATGCTGGGCATGTTGGGGTAGCCCCAGGTGGCCGAGGCGTCGAAGGCGACGATGAAGCTGCGCTCTCCCACGTCGTGCTGGGAGATCGTCTTGAAGTCGCCGACCCAGGTGGAGTCGTACAGTTCGCCGGTGTGCTCGTCGGCGGGCTCCAGGCCGTCGAGCCGGAAGTCGACGGCCTTCATGCGGCGAGCCCCAGCTGATCGGGCGTGGTCAGCACGCGGTGGTTGGGCCGGGCCGGGCTGGTGGTGCACGCGGCGAACGGTCCGTCCGGGGCACGGAGCTGGAGGAGCGTGTGGTCGAGATGGTCACGGTGCCAGGTCGACGGGCCCGTGAGGCCGGCCTCGGTGTCGGTCAGCTGTTGCCACGCGAGCCAGAGCCCGTGGAGGCGGGCGACGGCCTCCTGGTGCTCGTACCAGCGCGCGCACCAGGGCCGGGTCGAGCCGATCTCCCGTCCATAGGTCGGCAGGAGCACGTGGGTGACCCAGTTGCCGAGGGCGGCCAGCTCGGCGGCGTACTCCGCGCCGCCCATGGCCAGGATGAACACCGACGCCGGTCCGTCGGCTTCGGCCTCGGCGGAGCCCGCCTCCGGCTCATCGTCGCCGAGGGCGGTGCTCAGGTCGGGCTCAGCACCGAGGCGGTCGAGGAGGACGCCGTGCTGGCGGACCTCGGCGATGGTCCGTGCGAGGGTGCTGGCGAGGTCGTCGAGGTCCTCGTCGGGAATGCGGATCGGCTCGGGCTCGGGGGAGCCCGTGGTCGTGGCGTCGGACATGGCACATCCAGGTGGTTCGGGCGGGCAGGGGACGCGGGGGAAGCCGAAGACGGTCTTCTGCGGCGGGTCAAGGGCGTGCTCCAGGGGTGCGGGTGGGAAGAGGATCCGCGGATTCGGCGGTTTGGTACGGCTGCCAATTCGTGCTAGGAGCAGACCGGTTGGGCGGTCCGGGCGACGAGCTGCGACCCGAGGGCGACGGCGTCAGCGAGGGTGTCCGCCAGGGGGTGGCCGGCGGCGGCGAGCTTGGCGGGGTGGTGGAGGCCGCCGGTGTGGAGGACCGCGTGCGCGCCGTTGGCGTGGGCGGCGTCGGCGTCGTCGAGGGCGTCGCCGACCAGCAGCACGCGGTGGCCCTGGTCGGCGAGGCCGAGAGCGTCGAGGTGGGCGGCCAGCGGGGCCGCCTTCGTGCCCCCGGACGCACCGGTACGTCCGTCGATGCGGTCGAAGAGGTGCCCGATCCCGGCCTCGTTCACCTCGGCCAGCAGGGTGTCGTGCGGGCAGAGGGACAGCAGCGACTGCGTGTGGCCGGCCTCGTGCAGCGCTGTCATCAGCTCGACGGCGCCGTCGCGGACCCGGACGGGCTGGGTGCGGAGGTGCTCCAGGAATGCGCCGTCGCTGTCCAGCCACTCCTGCTCGGTGATCTCGCGCCCGAGCAGCCGAGCGTAGAAGTTCGGGATCGGCACGGTGTGCTTGGCCCGGTAGGTCTCGCGGTCGACGAGGTCGCCGCCGAGGGCGGGCAGCGTTGCGTTCAGGGCGTTGACGTGGTCGTCGAGGTCGTCCTTGACCGTGCCGTTCCAGTCCCACACAACGTGCGTGGTGGGGAAGGGAGTTGTGGGGGTAGTGGTGTTCATGGTGGTTCTTTCGGCTGGAGCGGGATGGTCAGGCGGAGAGCAGGTGGTTGAAGCGGCGGAGCAGCCAGAGCGCGGCGCTGGCCCCGGCGAGCGGGACGAGGGCGACGAGCAGCGGGCCGCCAGTGCTGGCGAGGGAGGCGAGGCCGGTGCCGGCGGCCTGGCCGACGCCGATGCAGGCGATGAGCCAGGCGAACGCCTCGGTCGATTCGGCGTCGGGAGCGAGGCGGTCGACGGTCAGGAAGCTCGCGGTCAGCAGCGGGGCGAGGAAGGTGCCGGGCAGGACGGCGCCGAGCGCGGCGATGGCGGGCACCGGGTCGGGCAGCAGCACCATCCACCCGGCGGCGAAGCCGATCGAGGCGGCCACCAGGTGCCGGGCCGGGGCGCCGGGCCATGCTCGGCGGCCGTAGGCCAGGCCGCCGAGCATGCTGCCGACGGACATCGCGGCGGGCATCACTCCGGACAGCCATCCGGCGTGGTGGCGCTCGGCAGAGGCGAGGGCGAGCACGTTCACTGCGCCCAGGGCGACGCCGGTCCCGGTGAGAGCGGCGAACAGGACCCGCAGACCCGGCACACGAAGCGGCCCCAAACGGTCTGCCCGCTCGGCCGTGGTGTCCGGCCTCCACCTTGCGGAGGGCTTACTCGTGATCACCAGGCCGGTGCCGAGCAGGCCGAGCGCCGCGGTCGCCGCCAGTGCAGTAGGGGCTCCGGCGCCGGCAGCGAAGCCGGTTGCCAGCAGTGGGCCGACCACGAACACCAGGCCCTGCGTGCTGCTGTCGAGCGCAAGCGCGGCACGCTGGCGGTCAGGGTCGGGAAGGACGTGCGGCCACAGCGCCCTAAGGCCGGCCTCCAGCGGCGGAGTCGCGAGGCCGGCCACCAGGACGGTCAGCGCGCCGAGCACCGGGTGCCGGGTCGGGCCGGTGCACGGAAACAGCAGGAAGGCCGCGCTCGCGGCCGGGGCTGCGGTGTAGAGGACCACGGTCTGGCCGTAGCGGTCGACCAGGCGGCCGAGCATCGGCTGGCCGATCGCGGCGGCCAAGCCGTACAGCGCACCGAGTAGTCCGGCCAGGGCGAGCGAGCCGTGCTCGGCTCGCACCAGCAGCAGGATCGCGACCGGGGCCATGCCGGTGGGCAGGCGTCCGATCAGGGTGCCTGCGAGGAGGCGGGCGACGTGCGGGGCGCCCAGGACAGCCCGGTAGCTGCTGTCCTGGGCCCGGCCGGAGACGGCGGGGGTGGTGCTCAAGGGGAGTCCTTCGGTCGTGCGGTCGGCGGCGCGCGGGCGGGTGCCCGGCGGGCCGGGGCATGCGCAGGCATGGCAGCCCTCTCGGTTCGTGCGGCTGCCGGGAGAAGAGTCCGGAGAATCCGCGATTTGGTACGGCCGGGAAAAGCAGGTAGAAGCCCCTACCGAACCCGGCACATCGGGCAGTGGGACATCGGTGGCCCCAGCAACTCCAGAGCCCTGGCAGCCTGTTGCGGGACAACGCCATTGCCGAGAGCGGTGAGCTGCGCGGGTCGGCCGAGCCCGGGGGTGGCGGTCACCCAGCCGGCCGGAAGCCCTTGCATCCATTCCACGAACTCGGCCCGCAGCCGTCCGCCTTCGTCGGTGGCCGGCGGCGCGGGGCGGGTGAGGGTCTCCCATCGGGCGATGGCGGAGGCGTACTGTCCCCACCGTCCATGGTCTGCTCCGACGGCGGGTTCGCCCAGAGCGGCAGGACCACCGCCGACAGCGGCGGTCGCCAGCCCTTCCCAGGCCGCCGCCCTGGGGTGCCCGTGTCGGAGGCCCTCGGTGTCGGCAGCAAAGAGGCGGCTGCCGAAGGAAGGGTCAGGTCCCCGTTCCCGTGCCGCTGGTTCGGCGACCCCTTGATCCCGTCGCTGGCCTTCGGCGTCGGCAAAAGCCACTCCACCTCGTCGGCCAAGTTCGGGCCGTGGCCGCCGCTCTTGCGCTTGGCCGGGTGCTGGCTGCCGCCGTTCTTGGCGATGTTGCTGGTCGGCGTCTTCAGCACCGTGGTCGGCGGGCCAGGCAGTGAGGAAGACCCGGGCCCGGTGGTGGGGGGCTCCGACGTCGGAGGCGCGAAGAACGATCCACCGCGCGTCGTACCGGAGCTGGGCCAGGGTGCCGAGTACGGCGCCAAGTGCCCGCAGAGGAGGGAGGGTTGCGTCGTCTCCCAAACACCACGGGCAGGGTTCCAGGTCGCCAGCGGAACCTGGGGAGGTGAGGAGTCCTCGTACATTCTCGACCACCAGGAGGCAGGGGCGGAGGACTTCGACCGCGCGGGCAACGTGCAGCCAAAGCCCTGATCGGGTCTGCGAGTTGAGGCCGACTCGACGGCCCGCGACCGAGACGTCTTTGACAGGGGAAACCGGCTGTGAGGACCCCGACCCGCGGAACGTTCGCCCAGTCCACCGCCGTGACATCACCGAGGTTCGGCACGCCGGGCCAGTGCCTGGCCAGGATCGCGGACGGGCCGGGCTCGATCTCGGCGTGCCAGGCGAGCTGGCCGCCGAGCACGCTCTGGACGCCGAGGTCGAGCCCGCCGTACCCGCTGCACAGACTCCCGATCAGCGGTCCGGGCGGGAACTGCGGTATCGAGACCGTCATCGCCGGCCTCGTATGGTGGCCGAGGCCGCGACGGGGGCTGCCTGGTGGACGGCCGGGGCGGAGACCGGGGCTGCGGTGGTCGCGGTCGGCGGCGCCCCGGAGGGCGAGGGAGCCGGAGAGCGGGCGAGGGCGGCCTGCCTGAGCTGGACCGACGGCGGGGAGATGGCAGAGGCCGCCGTTCGAAGAGTCTTGGCCGCCTCGGCGAGGTCGTCGCGTGCCGTCTCGACGGCGAACTCGACGGTCTCGCCGGCGATCGTGTGGGCGTTCTCGTACGCAGGCTCACCGCGCTTGCTGGCCGTGTGGGCGACGAAGGCGAGCTGCTGGGCGACCGTGCCGAGGGCGGAGGCCGCCTGGGCGACGCTGCCGATCGCGTTGGCGAACGCCTCGGCCGCGAGCACGGTGTGCTCCTGTGGTGCGGACACCTCTGCGCGGAACAGGTACTCGTCGCCCATCTCGACGATGGAGCCGCCGAGTTCGGTGATCTGGCGGCCCACAGCGATGGGGTCGGGCAGGCGGAACGGGGCGTGCACCTTGGGCAACTTGTCACGCTGGGCGTCGAGTGCCGTTGCTGTGGCGTGTAGCAGCAGGGTCGCCGACATAGGGCTGTTCACGGGGTGCTCCGCGGGTGGAAGGAGGGAGAAGTGCGGCGGTGTGGTGCGGTGCCCGACCAGGCAAGGGGAGCTGTCGACGGGGCGGCCTTCGCGGTCGCTGGCCGTGGGGAGCTGCGGGCCAGCGCCGCGTGCACCCGGGCCGCAGGATCGGAGGGTTCCGCCGGGCCGGCCTTATCGGTGCCTGGAGAAGGGTGCGCGCTGGTCGTGCGCCAGCGGGCGCGCACCTCGTCGAGCGGGCCGAGGGCATGCAGGGCCTGGCCGATGAGACGGCCGGGTGCCATGGCCTCGTTCTCGGCCAAGGACCTGATCGTGCTGGCGGCCCCGGCGGCGGTGCGGACGACCGAGGAGCGGATGACCCGGTCGCCCAGCCACTCGGCCGAGCCTGCTCCCGGCCCGCCGAAGACGCTGTCGAGCTGCTCGTGCGAGAGGGTGCCGTTGGTCAGCAGGCCGCGCCGCTGGATCTCCCACAGGGCGGTGACCTCGTCGATCGGCTCGCCCCGGTGGTGGAGGGCCCCCAGACACCGGTAGACCTGGCCGTTGCCGGGCTCGGCGAAGTCGCCAGGCCGCAGCCAGTCGTAGACCTCGGCCATCGCCGCGGGCTGGCTGACGAGGACGGCCAGCAGGAACTGCTCGTCCTCGGCCTGCGCGGGTGTGACGGGCGACGGCGTCGCCTGCGCGAGTCCCGCAGCGGTGGGTGCCGGAGCGAGTGGCCGGGGCTCGGTGCCCCAGCGGCGGGCGAGATCGCCGAGCACACCCGCCAGGACGTCGGCGTGGTGCAACACGCCGTCGACCTGCTGCTGCTCGGCATCGACCCGGGCGACGTGTTCGAGGCGAACAGCGTGCTCCGTCACCGTCCGGTGGATGGCGCCTTCGAGCACCATCCGGCCGTAGACCGGCGCGTTCTTCGGACGCGGGCACGCGGCGATCAGGGTGTGCGCGTACGAGGCGCTCAGCCCGCGCACGTGGTGGCCGGCCTCGGTGACGGTTCCCGTCAGCCAGGACATCGGCACCGTGCCGTCCGCCTCCCGGGTAGGCCGCTCCTTGGCGTTGATCGTCCGCATCGCGGCGAAGAGGGCCTGGTGGGCCGGTCGGTAGAAGTCGGCCGGCGTCAGCCAGGACAGCCTGTCGAGCTGGGCCGGGTCGAGCAGGACCGCGCCGAGGACGGCCTGCTCGCCCTTGAGCAGGGCGTCCATCACGGGCCCTCCTTCCGGGCCGCTGCCCGCTCGTCTTGGATCCGGGCGACCTCGCGGTCGGCGGCGGCCATGGCGGCGGCGAAGCGGTCCAGTTCACCGGTGAAACTCGGGTCGGTTGCCAGGATCGACCCGGTACTGGTGACGAGCCACCACTGGCCGCCCCTACGGACGACCGGAGAGCCGGCCAGCCGCTCGGAGCGGGGGACACGAGACGAAGAAGTGCTTTCGAACATGGTCAACTCCAGGACTCGACAGGGGGGTTTAAGCAGCGAGCGCGAGGTCGCCTACTGCGGGAGCACCAGACCGGCAGGACCACGGGGAGCAGCCGTCGGCCTCGCCGTTCTCCAGCTCGGCGTCGGCGATGGCGTCGAAGATGTCGCCCTGGCGGCCCGACCACTCATGCGCGGTGACTCGGTCGACCGGTGCCTCGTCGAGCGGGCGGCGGCTGCGGTGCAGGTATGCCTGGCCGAGCAGTGGGGAGCCCTCGGCGGTCGCCCTGGCGTTGCCCGCCCGGATCGCGTGGTCGAAAGCGACGACGTCCTTCCACTCCTCGGGCGAACCGTCCCGCAGTGCCCGCCACTGGGCATTGCCGTGGTACGGGCACCCCAGGCAGCTGCTCTTCGGGGTCGATCCGAAGCCCCGCGAGCGCAGCAGCCGCAGGCAGTCCGAGCGGGAGAAGCCCTGCTCGATCAGGGGGAAACGGTTCTTCATGTAGGCGACGTCGGCGTCCTTCGCCCGGTGGAACTCGTCGACGCTGATGCCGATCCACTGCTCGACGAACACCCCGGGCGGGATCCGCTGCGGGTGCGGGTAGCCGAGCAGCTCCCGGACCTTCTCCTTGATCGGCCGGATCTTGTACTGACCCGTGCACTGCCTACGTGACATGCCCTCGCCGCCATCGGGGTTGAGGATGTGCAGCGGCATCGAGGCGAAGCGCTTGGCCGGGTCGAGGGCGTCGTCGCGGATGTTGCCGGAGGAGACCCGCAGGATCGGGATCCCGGCCGGTCCGGCGATCTCCCGCTCAAGCCGGTCGAGGTGCTTGTAGACGGCTCGGGGCTCCCAGCCGGTGTCGGCGAAGACCGCCAGGTCGAGACCGGGCAGGTGGCCCTCGGCGGCCAGGAGCAGCAGGACAGAACTCTGGACTCCGGCCCCGAGCGAGAGCACTCGAAGCGCGGGCTCGTCGGGTGCGGACACCCGGAGGCCGTTGGCGGGAGGCGGGGTGGTGACGGGCATCGGGGGAGGACCTTCGGTGAGGGAGGGGAGGGTCAGCGGCGGGCGGCGGATGGTGGCGCCGGGCGTGCGGGCGGCCGTGGAACGGTCGGGGCGGGAGATCGTCCGGGGAGGGCGCCGCTGGGCGAGGCGGCGGTGGCCGCGTGGACCCTGGCCTCGTCCGGTGCGGACCGGCTGCCGTTGCGCAGTGCTTCGGCGGTTTCGGCGAAGCGACGCTGCGAGGCTTCACGGCCCGACGGCGGTGCCCAGCGGGCGGCGTTGGCGGCGAGTGCTGGTGCGAGTGCGCCGACCTCGTTGGCGGTGGCCGAGCCGCGGGCGAGCAGCCTGTTCTGTGCTGACCACAGGTCCAGGGACCAGCTCCCGTCGTCCAGCAGGCCCGCTTGCACACGGGCAGCCCCGGGGGCGTTCTGGTAGACCCATGTGCCGCGTCGCACGTGGCGCCAACTCGGCCCGGCGAACGCAGGATCGGGCTCCGTGTCCTTGGACAGGCGGTCGGGCCACCGGCTGGTGGTGCGCCGGGTGCTCACGACGCCAGCCCGAAGTTGTCGCGGTCAGCGGTGGCCTTGGCGAGGGCGCGCTCGGTGATGGCCTTGGTGGCGCGCGATGAAGCCGGGCCGATCTCCTTGGCGGAGCGCTCCTTGTACCAGGGCTTGAGGTCGAGCATCGCCACCCGCATGCCGGTGGCGAACAGAAGGATCTTGCCCTTGGGCAGCGCGCGGATGGCGTCCGGCGGCAGGATGCGCTCGGTGCGCATCGACACGGAGGTGGACTTGCCGCCGTCGCTCGTCGACACCGAGGTGGTCTGGACGTCGTGCTCGCCGATCTGTCGGGACAGCTTGTCCGCGAAGTCGGCGTCGTCGATGCCGCTGCCGATCACCTTGACGGTGGCGGCGGACCAGAGGGCGTCCATGCCGGCCTCTCCCCAGCAGCGCTGGCCCTGCCGGTAGCTCTGCAGGATGGTCATCGGGATGACGCCCCGGCTGCCAAGGTGGGAGTAGAGGTCCGGGAGGTCGCTGATGCGGCAGACGTTGGCGGCCTCGTCGAGGACGCACAGCGCGGGCGGGTCGAGGCGTCCGCCGGAGCGCTCTGCGACGATCACGGCCGCCCGCATCACCGCGTCGGCTGCCGCCGCGATGATCGCGCTGGCGCTGCCCCCGCCGTCCTTGCTCAGCAGGTACAAGGTGTCGCGGGAGGTGGCGAAGTCGAACGGCTTGAACTCCGGCAGGCCAGGCGTCGGGGTGACCCACGCGGCGATCTCCGGGTCCAGCAGGCAGCTGGCGTACTGCCTGGCCGTTTCGTAGATGCCGTCCCTGGTCTCCGTCGCGCCGGAGACAGTGCCCTGGAGCTGGGCGGAGACGGCGTGGTGGCCGGCATCGGCGAGGAGGTCGACCGGGGTGCGGTCGGCCGGAGAGGCCAACCAGGCAAGGACGTCAGTGATCGGGCGGCGGTGGCTGGAGGCGGCGAGGAAGAGGGCGCCGAGCGTGTTGCTCGCCGCGGTCGACCAGAAGTCCGAGCCGCTGGACTCGTCCACGGACGCGGTGACGAAATGCCCAGCGAGTCGCTTCGCGCCGGCGAGGTCGCGGGCGTCCGCCAAGATGTCCCACCACATCTCGCGGGGGTGATGGGCGATCTGCTGCGGATCGAGCGTCCAGACGGTGCCCACCTTCGACCGGGCGTCCACCGTGGTGGTGTAGGCGTCGTTCGCCGCCTTGTTCGAGGTGAGCAGGACAGGACCGGGTGCGGCGAGAATCGCCGGGATCGCCAGTCCGGAGGTCTTACCGGAGCGCGGCGCCATGATCGCGACGAGGACGTCCTCCCAGGAAGCACGGACCTCGGCCTTGCCGGGGGAGAGCGTGCCGACCAGGATGCCCCGGTCGTTCGGCTCGACCTCTTTTACACTCCCGGTCGTTCAGGCTCGGGCGCAGGCTGCGGGCCTTCGCGGTGACTTCCTTGTCCAGCAGCGGGGCGAGGTCGGCCTTGCGGGCGAGTCCGGTCTTCGCGCCGCCGCGCCAGCGCATCCACAGCACCAGGCCCGTGATCGTCAGGACGATGGTGAGCAGGCCGGGGATGACGCGGGCGCCGACCAGCAGTGCGGTGGCGCTCAGGTGCGGCCACAGCACGTCGGGGTGGAGCAGGGCGTCGGTGGCCCGGAACGGGGCCCACGGGCCGCTGCCGACGAAGTAGTTGGCGAGGTTGCCGGTCACCCAGGCGAGGGAGCCGAAAGCCAGGGCGGCGCCGAGGACGCCGAAGAGGAGGTAGAGGAGCGCGTCGGACCCGGACGTGGTCGACGGCGCGCTGGTACGCGGGGCAGGCAAGGGAGTTCCTGGTGTGTGCGAGCGGGCAGGGGCGGGGCGCGCTCGGCTCTCGTACGGTTCACGGGCCTGCTCCTTGCGGATCTAGAGGGAACGTTTCAGCTGGTGGCGGCCGGAGGCGGGACAGCGGACGGCTGGTCGGCGGACACGTTGTCGTGGAGGTCGAGGAGGTTCTCGCCGATGAAGCCGTAGACCGAGGTGATGGTGTCCAGACGCCGGGAGATGCTGAGGAACTGGTCGGCGATGGCTCCGGCCTCCTCGGTGTCGAAGGCGGCCAGCTTGTGCGCGGCGGTCCGCGCGAAGTTCTCGACGGCGACCAGGACGCCCTCGCCCTCGTTGAAGATCGTGTCGGCGATGCGCGCAATGTCGGCAACGTCCTCGCAGCGGTACAGGGAGTCGGAGAGCTCCTCGATATCGGCTTCGAGGGACTCGGTAGGGCTGAGCCGGTAGGTGAACCGCTCGGCGTGGCCGTGGATCGTCTTCAGCTCGGGCGGCATCGTCGTCACGTACCGGGCGGCGCTGAGCATGTGGTTGGCGTAGGCGAGCGCCTGGCGTGTCGGTTCGAGCCCCAGATCGGCGGGAAGGGAAGGGAATTCGTAGGGGATGTCGGCGTCGCCGGTGAAGCCGGCATGGGCGAGGAGTTCGGCGACCAGGCCGGGGTTGAAGTCGGCGTCGGCAGTGATGTTGCCCTGGGAGTCCCGCGTGAACGTGACCACGGGTGCGGGGGTGAGTGCGGAGTACATGGAGCTTTCCTGTTCGGAAGGGGGTCGGGAGTCGGGTAGGACTCAGCGAGTGCGGCCGGGAGTCTGCCCGCCGACGTGGGGGGAAGGCGCTGCGGCCGGTGCAGTGGGTCGGACGCCGGACGGGGCGGGGGAATTGGGCGATCCGGCGATGGCGGCCTGCCGCCGCTTCGCCTCGGGGTCGTTCGCGGGACGGCCGGCCCCCATCACGTCGTGCAGCAGTTCCCGGGTCCGCAGGACCTGGACGAAGTCGTGGTTCCGGGAGGCGCTCACTTCCTCGGGAAGCGAGGCGATGCCGTCGACAGCGGCCTCCAGATCCTCTTGGACCTGGGACAGCATCCGGTGGGCGGAGGCCAGTCGGGTCCACACCTCGAAGGCGGGGTTGCTGTGCGGCGCGTCGAAGTCGAGCCGGGCCCTGGCCCAGTCGGCGGACGCGGCGACCAGCTCGGTGAGCTGCGGCAGCGGACCGACGAGGGCGCTGGTCGTCTCCTCGACGATCCCGGCGACGTCCTGCGGGCCGGCCGTCACTTCGAGCCGGGAGATCATGCCCGGCATCGAGTAGGGGTCGGCGGCGGGCGGAGGGAAGTACCGGACCTGGAGGGGCGGGTCGGGATCCGGTCCGTGCGCGAGGCGGATGTTGTGCCGCATCGCGGCCCCGATCGCCTCACCGATCGACGGGTAGTGCTCAGGCATCGCGCCAACTCCACTGAGAGGTACGGGGGGTGGTCACCGCGTGCGGACCGGCGTCCGGGGTCCCGCAACGGACGGCGGTGCGGTTGCGGTCGCCGCGGTGGCGTTCACACCGCGGGCGGCGACGGCCGGTGAGGTGGCGCGGGCCGCGCGGACTGCGGCTGAGTAGGAGGCGGACGCCCGACGGTCGGCGGCACCTGCCGTGTGGGACTTGGCGCGCTGCACCTCGTCGACAGCCCCGGCCAGTTCGGCCTGGGCAGCGACGAGGTGGTCGGAGGCGACGCCGAACCGGTCCGAGAGTGCGTACTGCTCGGGGTCGAGGTCAGTGATCTGCTCGGACGCGATCTCCATGGCTTCCTGAAGGCGGACGAGCGCTCCGTCGTCCGGGTCGAGCAGGTTGTCGAGCACGCCGGCAAGTTCGTCGAACTCGGTGGCGGCGCGGAGCTGGTCGGTGAGGTGGAGAAGCTGCTGCCCTGCGGTGTTGAGCGGCTCGATGTCGAGCTGGGGGTCGAGGTCGACGTCGTACCGGGCGGCGCGCAGCATCTCTGCCGCGTGGGTGGCGATGGCGGCGCTGTCGGGGCGGGCGGTGGAGCTGGGAAGCCGGTGGCGGCGGCCGTGCCAGTCCTCGATCTGCTTGAACCCTGCGTGCTTGAGCAGGGCGGCGGACAGGTCGTCGCTGGAGCCCTTGGCGACGACGCTGCCGCTCGGTTCGAGGCTGATGGCGATCACGGGTGTGGGCATGCGGTAGTCCTTGGCAGTGGTGAAGGAGGGCGCCGACCGGTTGAGGTGGCCGAGGTCGGCGGCGATGCGGTGGCATTCGGCCTGCGCGTGGAAGGCGTCCCGGTAGGTGCCGTGGACACCGCCGTCCTCGCGGACGACGGTGGCGACGATGTGCACCGAGCGGTCGAGGGTTCGGATCGCGGCCCACCGGCAGCCGTTCGGATCGTCTGCGGGGGCGAGTCCGGTCGCGGTGACCAGACGGCGGGCGACGTGGGCCCACTGGGCGTCGGTCAGGTCCGGGTGGCGCGGGTCGGAGCGCACGGAGCACATCCACACCGGGCGCTCGGGTGCCCGGGAGCCGATCCTGGTGGCCGGGGCATCCAGGACGCCGCCGCCGAGGACTTCCTGCGGGTCGCCGAAGAGGGGGAGCTGTTTGCCTGCTCCGCGGTAGTCGGCATCGATCAGCCGGGGCCGCAAGCGGTAGCGCGGGTCATCGTGCCCGTAGAGGGCGGGAATCAGCGCGGCCGTGGTGGTGGCGCGCTGCAGGTGGGCGATCACGGCGTCCCCTCTCGGACGGGCGGCGGGGCCCGGCGGGCGGGCTGGCAAGGAGAGGATCCGCAGATCCGGCGGTTTGGCCCGGCCGGAGATCGGTGGTAGGAGCTGGCGGCCGGAGCAGCCTGGTGTCGGCGTGGCGATGCCGTGCTGTGGCCGGTGCCCTGCGCCGGGGCAGGGCACCGGCACGTCACACGAAGGGGTTCTCGGTCGGCCGGTCTGCGTCCACTGCTGCGTCCAGCAATTCCTCCAGGTCGCGGGGCTCGGACGCGCGCTGGTCGATCCACCAGCCGGCGCGTGTGACCGTACGGGCCCGCTCCTCGATCTGCTCCCAGTCGGTCTCGGGCAGGCCGTCCTCCAGGACGAGGACCGTGTAGGCGGCGGCAAGGAGCTGGTGGCGGCAGCGCACGCCCCAGGCCCGGCCCTTGTCGGTGCCCTCCAGCGGCGGCATCCGGTACTGCTCGGACCAGGCGTCCGACTCCGCCTGCTCGGCGGCGCGCTTCGCCTCCAGCCAGGCGGCCTTGTCGGTTTCGTCTCCGTCCTTCGCTGCCCGCCAGCAGTCGGTGCAGTCCTGCTTGGCGAGCCAGTCGGCGAACCCGGCGCGGCGGTCGGCCGGGCGGTCACCGAGGTCACGCTCGCGCTCGTGCCCGCACGAGTGCGAGATCTTCCATACCTTCTTCACTGCCATCTCGGGTCCTTCGTCTGGTTAGGGGGCGGTCTGGGGTCAGCGGGCACGGGCGAAGGCAACTCGCGGATCTGCTGCAGTAGGTGGCGGGCCCGACGGAACAGCGGCCTTCGCGGTGGTCACCGAGCGGGCCGCCGGGCTCTTGGCGAGCGCGGCCTCGTCGACGCGGAACCTGCGTGTGGTGAACGCCTCGCTGGCCGGGGCCCTGCGGGCGGCGACGGAGTCGGCGAGCTGCGGATGCATCGCCACCTGGTAGTCGCCCCGCTGCAACGCCACCGTGGTCCTGGCCACCGCGTCGAGGGACTGCGCCCGGGTGGCGGCCGGCGGGGCGAGGTGGATGTCCAGCTCGCGGTGGTGGCGCCAGCCGTCGGTCTCCAGGAAGACGGCCGGACTGAGCGGCTGGTTGCCGCCGACGGCGGCGACGATGCCCAGCCGCGGGTGTTCTGCGAAGGCGACGTCAGGGCCCGTGTCCACTTCGTGGGCCGGTGGTTGGAGGGGCGCGTCGATCCGCGTCCGCGCTGTTTCGGTGGCGTTCGTGGGCGCGAGGGCCAGGTCGGTGTCGACGCGGTAGCCGGCCCCGTTGAGGAGCTTGGCGGCCCAGGCCGCGCGTTCGGTCGGTTCGCGGTGCTGGTCGGTCAGCGCGTACAGGCTCGGATGGCCGGGGACGGGCTGGAACTCGAGCCGCTCCAGGAACCACTGGGCGGCGGCCGACTGCGTGGGCAGGGCCGCGACGATGCCGTGATCGGGGTGGCGGCCGAGGGCGACGTGGGGCAGGAGGTCGGGTGAATCGGCAGACATGAGGGAACTCCGCTTCGGGGCACGGGCGGTGGTCGGTTGACGGGGCGCGGTCTGCTGGTACGAGGCATGTGGTGCTCCTTCCGGGCGGTCGTGGTCAGCGGCGGGGCCCGGCCGGGCGCACAGCGGCGGCAGCCGCAGCCAGGGCGGGCTCGGCGGGGTGGCCCGTGAGGGTGCGGGTTGCCGTAGGGGAGGCGGCGAGGGCGGCGGCAACCCTGGCCTCGTCGGAGGCCGTCGCGCAGACGGGCGGGGGTGCTGACCGGGAGCGGCCGGGATGGGGGGCGTGCCGGTCGGCGAGGTCGCCGCGCATCGCTCGGACCTCCCGCACGTAGCCCCCGACGTGCTCGGAGATGTAGCGCAGGCGCGCGGCGTAGTGCGGATCAGCGGCGCCGCCGAGGCCCTCCCACCACTCGGCGGTCTGGTCGAGGACACCGATCACCTGGTCGAGGACGCCGTCGCCGGGGGCGGTCAGCTCGCTGAGCGCCTCGACGACCTCCCGCGTGTGGCCAGCCTCGGCGATCGCCCGGCCGACCGAGGGCAGCGAGACCCCAGGCGGGTTGCGCGGGGCTGCGGTGGGTCGCGGATCCACAGGGCGCAGGTCAGCGGGGAAGGCGTAGCCGTACCCCTCGTCGCGCAGGAGGTCGAGAGCCCGGCCGAGCGCTGCCTGCCGTTCGCCGGGATCAGCCATGCCAGCGGGCAGCCGGTGGTAGCTGTCGCGGAAGCGGACGACGGGGACGAAGCCAGCCCGGTGCAGTAGCGACTCGGCGCGCTGCTGCAGCGCCGCCGCCTGCTCCCGTGTCGCGACGCCCAACTCGTCGAGGCGGGCGTCGACCCCGGCCAGCAGGTGCGGAACGCTCCCCGCGTTGAACTGCGCCGGGCCGCCGGCCTGGCTGTCGTAGACGATCTCGAACAGGTCGGGGTCGTCGGGGTTCGAGCGCGTCACCAGCCAGCCCGGGGGAGTGTCGTCCGGGTAGTCGGACTGCTCCGGCGAGATCGTCAGATGGCTGCCGTCGGGAAGTTCCGCGTTGACGATGTAGTCGTCGAGGCCGAAGTCCACGGTGCAGTCGAGTCCCCGCTGTTCGAGCGGGACGGTGATGTCGGCGTAGCGCTGGCGGTTGGCGGTGTCTCCGGGCTTGTCCGGGGTGAAGGGCCCGAAGACGCGGGCGTTGATGGCTCCGCCCGTGTCGCTGAACAGCACGGTTACGCAGTCGGGATCCACGGGCTCTCCTTCGAGAGGGCGGCCAGGCGGAGCGCCGGGGCCGGCGGGAGGTGAGGGGACGACGACGAGGATGCGGAGATCCGCCGGTTTGGCGGGGCCGTGATCCGGTGGTAGCGCCGGTCAGGGCGACCGGCGGCGTCCGGGCGAGGCCGCAGCGATCGGCGGCTGGCTCCGGGGCATCGGGGCCGGCCCTCGCGCGCCCTCCCGGGCGGCGGCGGCCTGAGCCACTGAGGTGGGCGCGGGCCGAGGCGGACGCGAGGGGGACCGGCTGACAGCGGCGGCCAGCCGGTTGCTCCGGGAGGCAAGTTCACGGCCGAGGCTGTCGTTGACGAGGTGCAGCTCCTCGCCGAGGTCAGCGACTCGGTCCGCCAGAGTTTCCAACTCGGCCCCGTACTGACGCGCGTCGTGGTTCCGGCACCAATCCGCGGCGGTGCTGAGCAGCTCGTGGAGCTGGTCGACCGCGCCGAAGCTGCTGCTGACGAGTTGGCCGAACAGGCTCGGGAACTCCGCCTCGTCGGCGGCAGCCAGACGGCGGGTGGCGCGGTCGAGGCTCTCCGGCGAAGACGCCTGCACCCGGGAAGAGGACGGGCGGTAGAGCGGCGAAGCGTTGTCGGGGAGATGGGCCGGATCGCTCGCCAGCTCGCCGGGCCTGCGACGGCTCCCCTCGTACACCCAGTAGCTCAGGTTGCTCATGATGGTGAAGTCCCTGCCCAAGTCGGTTGGCGGTTGGAATCGTTGCCTGCGGCGCCGTGGCCGCATAGGGCGCGAACGGTCAGCGGGTGCGGCGCACTGCCGGTGCGGTGGCCGGGGCAGCGGGGGCCGTCTCGGCCCCGGCACCATGGCGTCCGCCGGTGCTGCGGGCGAGGGCGACGGTGGTCCGCTGTCGGTCGGCCCCGGCCGGGGTGTCAGGCAGGGCCTTCCCGTCCCGGCTGAACTCCATCTCGACGTAGCCCAGAGGCACGGGGCGGGTGAGCCGTTCCTCCGGAGCCGGGCGGAAGACACCGGTGGTGTGCAACCACCCGTTCCTGTCCGAGCCCTCCTCGGTGAGGATCAGATCCCAGTTGGCGTCGTGGCCGCTGCCCCTGGCGATGCGCTGGGCGGCCATCAGGGACTCGAAGGCGGTGAAGTCCTCCTCCGTCAGCTCGGAGTGGTCGGTATAGACGATGCGCGGGCGTCCGGTGTGCGACACTGGTCCTCAACTCGGCTTATGTGATGGATAGTTGACCTAGGCGGTCATGCGGAAGTCGGTGTCGTAGAGACGGCGCTCGCGCTGGTGGAGGAGGTGCTGCACGATGAAGCTGAGGCCCGCCACCTTCCACAGGCCACGCCCGCGGGGCAGGGCGGCGATGGCCTGGGCTTCGACGCCGGTGAGGCCGAGCAGGACCATGGACGCCGCGATCTGGTCCGGCTCCTGCCGGTAGATGATCCGGGTGCTGCAGTCCGCGAGGAGGCCCTCAGCCAGGACCCGGCCGCGCGATCCGGCGTCCCCTGCGGACAGAAGGTCGGAAAGCCGGTGCAGGATCAGCAGGTTGGCGATGCCGAGGCCGCGCGACAGCTTCCACTGCTGCTGCATGCGCTCCAAGAGGCCGACATGCCGCATGATCCGCCACGCCTCGTCGTAGATCACCCAGCGCCTCCCGGCGTCGGGGTCGGCGAGTGCGGACTCCATCCACGCGCTCGCGCACGTCATGGCCAACACCAAGGCCGTGTCGTCGCCGCTGGAGCCCAGGCGCGACAGGTCGATCGACAGCATCGGCGCGTCCGGGTCGAAGCTGACGGTCGACGGCGCGTCGAACATGCCGCTGAGGTCACCGTGGACGAGGCGGCGCAGGGCGTGCGCCAGGTCGTCGACAGACCGGCCGAGGCCGCCGGCCTCGTCGCCGAGGGCGGCGTCCAGGCGCTCGGGGCGGCCGAGGGCGTGGGCGATATCACCCAGCAGCGGCACTGTGCCCGCCGCCTCGGCTTCGGCGACGACCAGGTCGAGCGCGACATCGAGACCGGTGTGCTCCATCGGCAGCAGATCGCGCTTGAGCACGGTGGCCGCGAGGCTCGCCAGCAGCAGGAGGCGCCGCTTACGAACCTCACTGGTCCAGTCCTCCTCGCTCACCCCGGCAGGCCGCGCCGGTGCGTCCAGCGGGTTCAACTTCCCGGGCAGGCCGGGGCCGAGCGCGATGGTCTGGCCGCCGAGGGCCTCGGCGAGAGCGGACCACTCACCCTTCGGGTCGGACGGGATGTAGATCTTGTACCCGTGGGCGATGGCCCGGGTGGCGATCGACTTGGCCAGCGCCGACTTGCCCATGCCGATCACCCCGCACAAAACCGCATTCGGGTTGGTGAAGCCCTCTATTCGGCCGGAGTTGTACAGGGCGAACGGGTCGTAGCAGAAGCTGCCCTCGGCGTGGAGGTCCCGGCCGATGAAGATCCCCTCGGAGCCGAGTCCGGCCTCGGCGAGGAACGGATACGCGCCGCCCGCGACGGCGGTGGTCATCCGGTGCTTGGGCAGGCGGAGCTTTCCGCCGCGTGCCGAGGCGCGTCCGGGCCGGCCGGAGGCGGGATAGGTGGCCTGCAGTTCGGGGTCGACGCCCTCGAACTCCTTTCGCTCCGAGGGGGCTTCGGCGCGGCGGGCCTTGGTCCGGGCCTCGGCGAACTCGGCCCGTGCGGCGCGCTGTTGGGCGCGGGAGGTCTTGCGGGGGACGAACAGGGGGCTGGCGGTGGCGCGGTTCCTGGGCATGATCACGGATTCCGGGGTCAGTGGCGGACGAGGCCGGTGAAGGGCGAGTGCAGATCGGCGGGGGTGGTGCGGCGGCGGACCAGCTGGGCGGCCTCCTGGTGGCGGCGGCAGATGCTCAGCTCCGGGGCGCCTTCGGGGCGGCGGGCCCGGCAGGCTTCGGCGTCGGGGACCTCGCCGCTGCCCGTCCGGGGAGCGGAGTGGTAGGCGGCGTGGAGGTGCTCGGCGGCCTGCCACAGGCGGGTGCGGGTGGCCTTGAGGTGGTCGCCCTCGACCGGCAGCAGCGGGGAAACGCGCTGGGCATGCGCGTCGAGGAGGCCGTGCAGCGCGACCAGGTGCTCGTGGAGGGAGTCCAGCTCGGCGCGGGAGGCGACGAGCGGACCTGCGGGGACGTTCAGCGCGCGGTGGAAGTCGATCGCGGCGGTCGCGTACGGGACGAAGTCCTGCGCGGTGGCGGTGGTGGCCGGCATCGGGGTGCTCTTTCGGCGAAGGGGTGGCCGGCATCAGGCGGCGAGGGCGAACGGCAGGGCGGAGGCGGTGAACGCCTCGGCCTGCTGCCAGGTGAGCGGGCGCAGGTCGAGCTGGGCACCGACGGCGGCCGTCTCGACCACCGCGCACGCGGAGCGCAACTGCTCCTCGGTGTCGGCCGAGACGGTCAGCAGGCCGGTCAGGGCGACGTCGGCGTGGCCGGCGATCAGCTGCCGCTCGCGGGCCTGGATGTCCTGGTACTCGACCGAGTCGGCCTCGGAGGCGACCTGGCCCTTGCGGGCGCGCTCGGCCGAGTCGGCGATCACGCTGGCCTTCTTGCGCTGGACGTCGCGCATCGCGGCGTCGAGGTCCTTCGGCTCGTAGGCGAGGGAGACGGTGCGGCGCACGCCGGGGGCGAACATCACCTGGTGCAGGAACCCGGGGCTGGTCTCGGTACGGGGCCAGTTCTCCACCCAGTAGGTGGTGTGGTGGGCGGAGTCAGTCGAGATGTGGTCGGCCTTCTCCACCACGACCACCGGACCGGCCGCTGCCGGGTCGGCCGCCGGGCGGCCGTCCTCGGACCAGCGGTCCAGTGCCGCAAGGGCCTTGGGGTCGTAGGCGGTGCGGGCGACGGCGGCGATCTCGGTGGCGGACAGCCAGCCGTTCGGGTTGAGCCCGGCGGTCCGGGCGGACTGCTCGAACGCCGAGGTCAGCTGCGCGAGGACGCTGAAGCCTCCCATCAGGCCGCCGCCGGCCTGGTTGATCAGCCGCCGGGCGGCCTTGAAGTCCAGCGCGATGGCGACGTAGGACTCGTGGGGGGCGGCGGCCGGGCCCGCGCCGCGGATCAGTTCGTCGTAGAGGGCTCCGGCCAGCGGGGCGTCGGGCTTGCCGTGCTCCTCCCAGTACCGGCGCAGGGCGTCGCCGGAGTCGGGGACGGTCCGCTCGATCACCTGGATTCGGGCGACGTGGCCGGTGCGGGCCAACGCGGCCAGAGAGCGGCCCCAGCCGTTGACGTTGGCGTTCTGGGTGCCGGGGTCGAGCAGGGCGTACGCACGGCTGCTGACCTTCACGACGGCGGTGAGGGTACCGGCGTGCGGGTCGTGGACGGCTCCGTAGCGGCGGTCCGGGGCGGTGAGTACGCGCAGGCTGGCCGCGCTGCCGGGCAGGTGCAGCAGTCCTTCGCGGACCGGCCGTCGGGAGGGGCGGGCGAGCCAGATCAGCTGGCCCCGGAAGCGGCGGAGCGCGTACCGGACGGCGATCGGTGCCCAGTCGGCCAGGGTGCGGCCCCGGTAGCGGATGAGGACGAAGGCGGCGACACCGGCCCACAGGGGTATGAGCTGGAGCGCGCCGACGACGCCGCGCGTGACGAGGACGGCGAGCAGGAGCAGGCCGGTGGCCGAGACGGTGATCAGCTGCGAGGCGCTGAGGCCGAGGAGGATTCCACGGCGGCTGCGGTGCGGGAACTTGACCGACGCGGGAGCGTCGGGCTTCGGGATTGAGGACATCGAGGTTCCAGAGGGGGTGAGCGTGCGGGCGGCGGGCGGGGGCGCGGCGCTCTTCTGGACTTCATGGCCGGACTCCTTCAGCAGAGGGAAAGGGCGGTGGGGCCGGGGTGGGCCGCAGGACGCGGCCCACCCCAGGTGGTGGTCCGGTCAGGAGCCGGACGCGGGCGGCTGGTTCGGGTAGATGAACCTGACCGGGTCCGGCGCGGAGGTCCCGGTGGAAGGCGGTACGGCCGCCGACGGGCCTTCCGGAGCCGGAGCCGGAGCCGGAGCCGGAGCCGGGGCTGACGGCGAAGGCGTGGCTGAGGCCGAGGGTGCAGGCGAACCCGTGCCCGGCGGGGCGACAGTGCCGGCGGTGAAGAAGCCCCCGGTGCCCGGAGTGGCCGAGGCTGCCTGCTCTCCGCCGCCTTCGGCCTGCGGCTGTCCGCCGCCGCCCTCGGAGGACGGGCGGGTGACCAGGGCAGGGATGCCGGGCCGGGTGACCAGGGCCCGTCCGCGGTCGCCGGGCGCGCTCGGGTCCTCGCCGAAGCGGAAGGTTGTCGGCTGCTGGGCGGGGCCGGCGTCGATGCCTTCCTTGCTGATGCGCCCGGTCGGGTCGATGCCGCCGGCACCGCCCCCGTCCATGCCGGGGACCTGGCTCGGCCCCTGCGGCATGGGGGTGCCGGTGCCCATCTGCATCGCGAGGCTGCCTGCGGTCTTCGCAGCTCCTGCCGCGACGGCCATCCCGGCGACGCCGGTGCGGTGGAGGTCGTCGTGGCCGCCGCCGTCGGTTGCCCAGTGGACGAACTTGTAGACGGCGTAGGGGCAGAGCAGCACCAGCACCATGATCACGATTCCGGCCATGGCGTCGGACAACGCGCCGAGGCCGTCCTTGGCGTCCGTCTTGCCGATTGCCGAGACGCCCACCAGGAAGACCACGGTCATCAGCAGTTTGCTGACCACCAGGGTGGCGGTCGCCTCGATCCAGCCGCGCCGCCAGCGCTTGGCCACCTCCCAGCCGCCGCCGGCCCCTGCGAACGCGGCGAGCGCGACCAGGACCAGGACGCCGACCTTGCGGGCGACCATGACGCCCCAGTACAGGAACGCCCCGATGGCGCAGCCGACCGCGACCAGTGCTGGGATCGCCCAGCCGAGGGGGAACATCGCTCCCAGCTCGGACACCTTGACCAGGCGCCTGACTGCGTCGTCCACCGATGTGTTCGCGGCTTTGAACAGGCCGGCGGACAGGGCGTCCACCGTGGTGACGGCCACGGCGGTGAAGCTGATCGCGCAGAAGGAGAAGAGGACGCCGGTCATGGTGCCCCAGGCGGCCTGGGCGAGGGCGCGTTCGTCCCGGCGCCAGGCGGCGAGGATGAGCTGGGCGCAGAACGTGCCCACCGTGAGGATCAGCCCGATCGGCAGGATCAGCTGGTAGTTGTCCCTGAACCACGGGGCGCTCAGGTCGATGGCGGTGGTCTGGTCGACCGCGCGAGCGGCGAGGTTGGTGGCGCTGGCCGCCAGCTCGCCCATGCTCTTGGCGATCCACGCGCCGATGCCGTCGGTGATGGACTTGCCGGGGTTGGAGACGAAGCTGACCGCGTCGACCACGGTGCAGACTTGGCTCATCAGGGGTATGTCGCAGACGCCCACGAAGGGCACCTCCTTCGTGGTGTCAGGGCGCGACGGACGGCATTACGCCGACCAGAGCGCAGGGACGGTCGGGGCGGCACTGCACCGCGAGGG
This sequence comes from Kitasatospora mediocidica KCTC 9733, assembly GCF_000744225.1. Classification (GTDB taxonomy): domain Bacteria; phylum Actinomycetota; class Actinomycetes; order Streptomycetales; family Streptomycetaceae; genus Kitasatospora; species Kitasatospora mediocidica. Next base: position 2,084,070 of record NZ_JQLN01000005.1, read on the forward strand.
TGGCCGAGCGGTCCTCGGCGCCGCCCTGGGGCGAGCCGTTCCAGGCGATCGACTGCTTGCCGGAGACGGTGACGGCGTAGACGTACGCCTGGGTGATCGCCCCCGGATCGGCCTGCAGCGCGCGGGTGAAGCTGTCGGGGAAGTGCGCCTCGGCCGCGGTTGCGGTGGCGAACTGGCCGGAGTCGGCCATCCGTCCCCACAGCATCGGCGAGGGCACCTGGCGCTCGACCGAGTCGGCGTCGACGTACTGTCCCTCGGTCGTCAGCCACCGGTGGAGCGCGGCTACCAGCTCGGGCTGGGAGTACGCGCGGGTGTCGTACGACCACAGGGCCACCGCCGCCGACTTCCCGAATGCGATCGGGTCACGGGTGTCCGGCGGCGAGGGCAGAGCTGCCGACCGGCCGCTCGGCAGGGCCGACGGCGAAGCCGGTGCGAAGGTGGTAGCGGGCGAAGTCGGCTGTGCGGAAGAGTGGTTGGACGGTTCCCGGTTGTCGCGGGTGAGGTAGGAGAACAGGCCGGCCAGGGCGACGAGCGCCACCAGGACCACGGTGCCCAGCAGCGCCCGGCGGCGCACGAGGGCGCCGCCGGACTTCCCGCTGCGGGAAGCAGAGGAGAGAGAACGTTTCTGCATGATCACTTGACCTGGCTGCCCAGTGCGGAGAAGAAGGCCACCACACCGTTTGCCGCGCCCAGCAGCAGCGCGGCACCCGCACTGACGAGTACGCCCTTCTTGCCGTTGGCCTCGGCCTGGTGGCCGCCCGAGTGGTGGCCCCAGGCCCACACACCCGCGCTGACCGCGAGCGCGCCGACCACCGCGATGATGCCGAACAGGTTCAGCGAGCCCATCACCTGCTTGAGTACCGAGAGGCCGGGCAGGCCGCCCTCATTGGGCTGGATGCCCGGGTCGTAGGCGAGCTGGGTGACCGCATCGGCGAGGTAGGACATGAGAACTCCAGGGGAATGCGGGCACGCGAAGGTGCACCGAAGAGAAAGGGGAAGAAGGGGAGAAAGCGCCGGTCAGAGGACTCGGCGGGCAGCGAGGATGTCCGGCTGCCAGGAGGCGAGGGTCGAGACCTTGACCACGTCACCGGTCTTGGGGGCGTGCACGACGAGCCCGCCGCCGATGAACATCCCGACGTGCTCGGGCCGCAGGGCGGTACCCCGGGTGAACAGCAGGTCGCCGGGCTTCAGGGCGCCGGCGGAGACGGCGGTGCCCTCGGTGACCTGCGTGTAGGTCGTCCGGGTCAAGGTGATCCCAGCGGCCTTGTAGGCCATCTGCATGAGCGAGGAGCAGTCGCACCGGCCCATCGGGTCGGTGCCGTGGGAGTCGGTGCACGAGCCGCCCCACTGGTAGGGCGTGCCGAGCTGGCCGAGCGCCCAACGGATCGCGGTCTGCACCTGGGGCGGTGCGTCGGCCGGGATCGCGTAGCCCTCGGGGAGGGTGCCGGGCGGGATCGTCCCGAAGCCGCTGCCGTCGCCGCCCGCGGTCGAGCAACCGCCGCCCGCCGAAGGGGCGGTGGGAGACGGGGTGGCCGGGGACGGGCTCGCGGTCGGCGACGGTGACGGGTTCGAGCCGTTGCCGGGGTTGGCCAGCAGCGGTGCGATGGCCTGCTGCAACGCCGTCGCCAACGGCTCCCACTTGGCGTAGGCGTCCGGGTAGCCGCTTCGCTGTACCGCCTGGGCGGCCTGGGTGATCGTCATCGACTGCCAGCCGGAGACCTGCTGGAGGCCCTCGTAGAACTTCGTCGAGGCGTACACCGGCTGCATGACCTGCTCCGGTGTGCCCCAGCCCTGCGACGGTCGCTGCTGGAAGAGGCCCAGGCTGTCGCGGTCGCCGTAGTTGATGTTCCGCAGACCGCTCTCCTGGAGCGCGGTCGCCAGCGCGACGACCTGCCCGCGGATGGGGATGTGCATCGCGATGCCGGTGGCTTGGATGGCCTGGGCGTTGGGGATCTGCTCGGCCGGCTTGTCCAGCCCCGCGACGCCCGGAGCGCTGAGCGGGCTCGATCCGTTCAGGATCGCCTTCACCTGTTCGGCGACGGCGGCTGTATCCACAGGCTGTGAATCACTGCCAGGGACGCAGGTGGCGGAGGCGCTTCCGGCGGCGGCGACCACGATCGGCAGGGCCAGAACCAGCGGGCCGACCGCGACGAGGCTGAGGAAGCTGCCCGCAGTCTTCCTCATCGTCGCCGCCGTTCTGCGAAGCGGACGACGGCAGGAAGTGGTGGATCGAGGCAAGGCTGTGCCAGGGCATGCTGCATCGCAGCGGCTCCTCGGGGGTTCGTAGGAGACGCGGTGCCGGCCTCTCGTGCAAAGAAGTCGCCGGCACCGCGCCGGTGGTGAATCCGCCGCTCAGGGCGGGCCCGGGTCAGGGGAGTTGGTAGCTCCGGGACGCCGGTCTCGGGTCATGCGCGGCAGCCAGCCGCGCTCGTAATCTCAGCCGGAACACGAGGTCTCCTCGAAGAGTGCGAAGGGGAGCGCAGACCCGCAGGGTGCCCCGCTGGACGGGACAACACGGATCAACACGAGCCGTCCCGGGCCGAGTTGGCCTCCTGCCCGGTTGGCATGGCGAGACAGTAGACCCGAAGTCCGGCCGGACCAAACAGGGCCTTCACCAGCCACGACTCCCCTCGCGCCGCCGTTAGGTCCGGCCGGGAATCGCGGCTACCGTCCCGCTCATCCCCGCTCCCGGCGGCAGCCGCCGGGCACCGCCGGGAGCGGGTCCACCCCTGCCCTGAGAGAGGCCCCCATGAGCAACTACATCCTCCACCGAGGCGACGCGCTGACCGTCCTCAAGTCCCTGCCCGACGAGTCGGTGAACGCCGTCATCACCGACCCGCCGTACAACTCGGGCGGGCGGACCTCCTCCGAGCGCACCAGCCGCGACGCCCGCGCCAAGTACGTGACGTCCAACTCCGCGCACGACCTGAAGACCTTCCCCGGCGAGAACCGCGATCAGCGCTCCTACCGCTCGTGGCTGACCGAGCTGCTGACCGAGGCGTACCGGGCGAGTACCGAGCACTCGGTCGCGATGGTCTTCTCGGACTGGAGGCAGGAGCCGACGACCAGCGACGCGCTGCAGATGGCCGGGTGGACGTGGCAGGGCACCATCCCGTGGATCAAGCCCGCCAGCCGTCCGCGCAAGGGCGGCTTCAAGCAGTCCGCGGAGTTCATCATCTGGGGCGTCAAGGGCACCCTCGACAACAGCCGGGACCTCTACCTGCCCGGCCACTTCGTCGCCAGCCAGCCCCGCAAGGACCGGGTCCACATCACCCAGAAGCCGCTGGAGATCATGCAGCAGCTCGTCCAGATCTGCCCCGAGGACGGTGTCGTCCTCGACCCGTTCACCGGTAGCGGCTCGACCGGCGTCGCCGCCCTACGCGAAGGCCGGCGATTCGTCGGCGCCGAACTCTCGCCGCACTACGCGGACGTGGCCGAGCAGCGCCTGCGCGCCGAACTGACGCAGGACGACTTCGTCCTCGCCGGACCGGAGGCGTGACCGTGAGAGCCCCGAACAGCCGGCACCGACCGGCCCGCAGACGCACGAGGGCGGCTGGAGCATGAACCTCCAGCCGCCCTCGTCGTTTGGTCAGGCCGCCTGAACCGCCCGCTCGATCAGCGGTCCCGCCTTCTTGAGGTCGGCCGCCGAGGCGATCCGCACCTCCAGGTCCCCGGTGCCCAGGTGCCCGATCCCGCGCATGTCGCGCGTGAAGCCCTCCTCCAGCTCCACCGTGTCCGGGTCCAGGCGCAGGTATGCCAGGATCACCCGGTGCGAGGCGGACGGCCGGAAGATCACGCTGGCCACGTTCTGCAGCCGCCGGTAAGCGATGTAGTGCTTGAGGACGACGGTCTCCACCTCGCCCGACGCGGTGAGCACCTCGTCCAGCTCGCCGTACAGATCCCGGAGACACTCCGGTACGTCGCCGACGACCGGCGGCTCGGCCGCCTCGGCGGCAGCCGCTGGCACCGAAGGCGTGGTCGATCTGCGCCCGGCCGCCGGGCTGACGGCGGCGGAGACCGGCTCGACCAGCTGAAGGCTCAGCAGCCCGCCGTCGAAGATCCGGTAGCGGACCAGCTCGATCGGCCACTGCCGCCCCAGGTCGCCGACGGCCACCCGGTCGTGGTGCGAAAAGCCGGCCGCGATGCACAGCGCCCGGGGAGCACGCCAGTCGATGGAGTCGGCCGCCTCCGGACTCAGCTTCTCCCTGACGAGGGCCTCGAACTCGTGGTGGCTGCTCTTCAACCAGGTGAGATAGGAGACGGCCTGCGAGACGACCCCGCTGTCGTTGCCCTTCTTGAACTCGATCACGACCGGCACGCCGTTCTCGTCCAGGCCCAGTGAGTCCACCCGGCCCCGGTGCCACGGACCGGTCGGGTACTCCGACGCCAGGAACCGGATGCCGAGCATCGCCTCCATGCTCGCCTCCACCCGGCGCTGCAACTGCACCTCCAGCGCCACTGTCGAGCTGCGCAGCTCCACGTCCCGGCCGTCCGCCCCGAGCCGGAACACCTTCAGATCGCTCACCCAGCCCCCTTCGCATGACTGTACGAGGAGACCAATCGACGAGCTGACCTGGATATTCCGCCCTCGGCTGGCAGACCAGGCGGCCCGCGGCCGAGCAGCCCGGAGAGTCTCCAGAATGAGGTGGTGATCAAGTGGCGATAACTGGGAAGATCGCTACCTAGGCGGCTTTCTCGGACAATGAGGTACAAGTTGCGGATCGTCAGGATCGCGTGGGAGAACTACCGTCGACTGCCCGACGGTGAGATCCATGTACGCAACCACATGGTGCTGGTCGGCCCCAACGACTCCGGCAAGTCGAGCGTCCTCCGCGCCGTACACATGTGCCTCGGCATGACCCGCGCCCAGCTGATGGCCGCGGTCAACGTCCGCGACTTCACTGATGCAACCAAGCAGCTGAGGTTGGAGGTCGAACTCTCGAACCTCGAACCCGACGACCTCGCGGCGTTTCCGGACGAGGTGATCGTCGGCGCCTCGAACACGGTCAAGATCGCGATCGAGGCGGACCTCAACCTCGTTGACTCCGAAGGCGATGACGCCGAGGAGACCAAGGAAGTCCGTCGATTCTTCGTCGACGCCGGACACGGGCGCGGGCCCTCGCGGGCACAGTTCGACGCCATCGGGTGGGCTTACGTTCCTGCCGCTCGCTCGCTGGCGCGAGAGCTGGCTGGTGCCGGCGGAACGATGCAGGAACTGCTTGGCAACCTCGATCTGGGCCGCGACTCCGCAGCCATCGAGCAGGCCGCCAAGCAGCTGAGAGAGGCAGTCCAACGGGCAGCAGCAGTAGGTGCGTTCGGCACCGAGCTTGCAACCACGCTCTCCGAGGCGCTGCCGAAGCCCGTGAAGGCCGACCAGGTCCACATCTCGACAGCCGGCGATCTGATCGGCTCCCCCCTCGCGGGGATGACGGTCGCGATCCAGGACGGAGATCACCTGGCTCCCCTGGCCGAGCAGTCCGACGGCGTGCGAGCCCTCTCTGTGCTCGCACTTCTGGGCATGTCCCAGCGGGCAGCCCGAATCGTCGCGATCGATGAGCCCGAGACACACCTGCACACCAGCGCCCAAAGGGCAGTAGCGCGATCATTCCGCAAGGGCGCCGGGCAGCGGCTTGTGGTCTCCCACTCAGCCGCCCTCGTCGGCCAGATGGACCCCAAGGACATCGTGGCGTTCGGCGCCGACCGGAGTCCCCGGCAGCTTCCCGTCGATGCGTTTGCTACGGGCGGCGCTCAGTCTGCCAAGCACTGGATCCCCAGCATCATCGACGCCCTGACAGCACGTCGGCTGCTCTTCGTCGAAGGGTCGAGCGACAAGATCATCTGCGAGGCTGTCGCGGACCTCATCGGCCTATCGCTCGACCGAGTCGGTGTAGCCGTCATCGAGCTTGGCGGCGGAAGCTCCTTCGGTCCTGCGTACAAGGTGCTCGGCCCCACGGGCTTCGACCTGCCTATCTACGGGGTCACTGACGAAGACAAGCGGGACGAATGGGCGAAGGTCATCGGAGCTGACCCGGCGGCGTTGGAAGCCAGCGGCATTCTGGTCTGCAGCCCCGACCTCGAAGCCATGTACGCGAAGGCGCTCGGGCGGGACAAGCTGCTCAAGCAGCTCCTCAAGAGCCCGGACTTCTACGAGGCCGCGATCGTCGCGGCGAGCAACGCCCAAAGCGTGGACGACGTCACGGAGGCAGACCTGATTGCCTTCTGTGGCCACAAGAGAAGGAAGGTCCAGGCGGCTGCTGCGGTTACGGCAGGACTCACCCTTACTGATGCAGAGCGCATGACCGAGCTGTGCGACCACCTTCGGGCGGTGGCGGAGTGAATCCGTCTGTTGACCCGCGCCAGAAGCTGCGCGAGCTTGGGCCCGCCGACCTTCTCGTGGTAGCTCCCGCAGGATGCGGGAAGACCTATGCCCTCGCGGACCGTGCCGCCGGCCTCATCAGGGCTGGCCACATCGCCTCCCCGCGCAAGATCCTCGCGCTTACCTTCTCCAACAAGGCCCGGGACAATCTCAACGCACGCCTACGGCAAGTGATGTCCGCGCGGGAGAGTGCCTCGGTCACCGTGAGCAACTTCCACGGACTGGCCGGCCGGATTCTCCGGGCGCACGGCAAGGTCCTCGGCCTTGATCCCCAGCAGGCGTTCCCCGAGAAGGTGCGAGTCAACCGCCATCGCGAGGCAGCAGGGATCACCTACAGGAACAGCGAAGCCGCCGACCTCGCGCTATCCCAGGCCAAGGTGGGGCTCTGGGACGACGACGAGGTCCTCCGCCGCCTTGCAGCAGCTGGCAACGCCGAGGCACTCCGATACGAATCGGCGCTGCGCGAAGCAGGGCTTATCGACTACAACGATCTCATTCGCTACGGGGCCCGCCTCCTCGCCGACCCCCGAGTGGCCCAGCTCTACCACGAGCACTTCGCCGTGGTGCTCGTGGACGAGGTTCAAGACCTGAGCCTCCTCCAGTTCGGCATGGTCCAAGCGATCGGCGCCGGGCGGACGACCTACGCAGGCGACCCGGCACAGGGCATCTATGCCTTCGCTGGCGCCGAGCCGGACCTCGTCTTCGAGGCAATCCACGCCGTCGTCCAGGAGGCTGTGGAGCTCAACGTGTCCTACCGGTCCAGCCCGGCCGTCCTGGCCGCCGTCAACGCGCTCGCCGCCGAGCTCGGCACCACTCGCCTCCAATGCGCCAGTCCCGAGAAGTGGGGGGACGACGCCAAGGTCGAGGTGGTGATCAGCGAGGATCCCGAGGAGGAGGCCAGCGCGCTGGTCCCCGCGATCCGCCAGCAGCTTGAGGCTCAGCCGGACCTGACCATCGGGGTCGTCGCTCGCCGGACCACGCGGTTGAACGAGCTGATCACCGCCCTCGAAGCCGACGGGATCGCCTACCAGAACTGGCAGCTGGACACGCACCAGCCGGAGATCGTCGGCCTGCTCCAGCGCCACGTGGGCGAAGCCACCGCGCGACGGATCGAGCCCGAGGCCCAGCTTCAACGGTTGGCTGAGCTTTGCCAAGCAGACCTGCCGATCGACGCCGCCGAGGCAAGCGACCACCTGAGCGGTGCAATCGCATCGCTGCGAGAACAGCTCGAGGCGGGAGCGACAGTCGCGCAGGCTGTCGCAACCTGCAGGGCCGTGCAGGACTCGGAGGCACCGGTCACCCCAGGGCTACATCTCCTGACGGGACACGCCGGCAAGGGCCAGGAGTTCGACGTCGTGTACATCGTGGGCCTCGAAGAAGGGCATATCCCGGACTTCCGTTCGACCTCCGACGACGCTCGGCTGGCCGAAGAACTCCGGGTCCTGCATGTCATGGCCTCGCGGGCCAAGACACGACTTGTTTGCACTCGGGTCGAGAACCGGTGGCGCACAGAGGACTGGTACGCGGCAGAGTCGCCATCCCGTTGGTGGGACCTTCTGGCGAACGTGGTCAGCCCACTGACGTGCGCGTAGGGTGCTCGCTGTCAGCGCCACGGCTTCGTCGGCCGCTGGGATCGGCCGAAGCATGCGGATACGCTGGGCGTGCCGGCGACCGGAGTGATCCGTTCGGCGGCAGCATCATCCAGGGGGTGCTTGTAGGGAGCTGACAAGCCCTGCGGGCCGACCTTCATCGCCGCTAGGAGACCCTCCCGGTGGACAGCCGGTGGACGGACGCCTTTGGACGGTGTAGTACGGGGTAACACAGGTCAACCAGCCGCACGTGCTCTGATCAGGCAAAACGTCACGAGACGGCACGGGGCGGCACCACGCAACATGAACCCTCATGGTCTCGTAATGCGTAGGTCTCGGGTTCGAATCCCGAAAGCGGCTCAAGCAAGGCCCAGGTCAGAGATTCTCTGACCTGGGCCTTTTTCCTTTCTCGTCACCCACGGGAAAGGGTGAGCGCGGGTGAGGTGAGGGCCGCTGCCTGGGGTGTGGCGGCCGGAGAAAATTCGTGTGGGCCAGGGCAACCTTTTTGGGGGTGGTGGCAACCAGGTGTTGTCCGGACGGGCGGTCCGGGCAGCGGATGCGGCTGAAAGTGAGCACTGACATGTCCCCTCGCCCCTCCACGTCGTCGGAGGCTTCGCCCCCCGGGGGGCGCGCCCGTCGGGGTCGTTCGTCGTTCGGCTCGGCGCTTCTGGGTCAGCGGCAGACGCATCGTCGGCGGCGGTTGTACCAGCGTCGGGGTTTCTGGGCGGCTGTCGGCCTTGCTGTCGTGGGCGGCTCGGTGGTGGTGGTCAACACGGCCTCGGCGGGAACCGTGAACGTGGACACGAAGCCCTGGTACGTGCTGGTCAACCGCAACAGTGGTGAGGCGCTGGACGGGCTCAACTACGCCACGAACGACGGTGCTGCGGTGGTGCAGTGGGGCCGTCACGACGGGAGCAACCAGCAGTGGAAGTTCATCGACGCGGGTGACGGGAACTACCGGCTGCAGAACCGCAACTCCGGCAAGGTGCTGGACGACTACAACTGGTCGAAGTCGGAGGGCTCCGGCCTGGTGCAGTGGCGGGACCTGAACGGCGCCAACCAGCAGTTCCACCTGAAGAAGTCGCCGGACGGCTACCTGCGTCTGATCAGCCGCTTCAGTGGCATGGCCGTCGAGGTCGAGGGCGGCTCCAAGGCCGACGGGGGCCGCGTCGCCCAGTACCACGACTGGAATGGCGCCAACCAGCAGTGGCTGCTCGTCCCGGTCGGGAGCGCCGACGGGACCGGGGGCGCGCCGGGCTCCGGCAGCACGCCCACCCCCGGCACGCCCACCCCCACCCCGAGCACGCCCACGGTGCCCACCACGGTTGCCACGCCGGGCGGCAGCGGTGCGACGGGCCAGGCCACGAGCGGTACCCGCCCGCCGTCGGCGCCGTCTCCGACCGCCGGTGGCGGTGGAGGTGGAGGTGGTGGTGGCGCCTCGGCGACGCGGTTCATGGGCAGTAGCACGGTGCTCATCGGCGGCTCGATGTCCGACGCCTCGGCGGGCGCCGCGCCGTTCGACGTGCGGTACAACTACGTGCACAGCCAGCCCGCGCCCTCGTCGGACTACTACTCGGCATCGCTCTGCCAGGCCGGCTGGTCGAGCTGGTGGGGCTGCTGGAGCGGTCCCACCACGGCGCCCGGTTTCTACGTGACCTGGGGCGACGACCATGTGGCCCAGGCGACCTACCAGGGCAAGCCGCGCCCGCAGAAGTACTTCTGGACCTGGTACTCGTTGCGCGACCTCGGGGACATGGCGGGCCAGGGCGACGGTCCGGGCGAGGTCGTCGCCATCAACAGGGCGGACCTGTTGACCCGTTACCTGAACGACTACCGCTTCTTCCTGCAGAAGATCGGCACCTCGCAGGACATGATCGACATCGAGCCCGACTTCTGGGGCTACGTCCGCTCGCTCGGCGATCCGCACCAGGTCGCCGCACAGGTCAGGGCCGCGAATCCGACGGACTGCGGATCGCAGGAGAACAGCGCCGGCGGCCTGGCCCAGTGCATGATCGCGATGGCGCACAAGTACGCGCCGAACACCGGCGCGGGGCTCCATCTCACCTGCTGGGACTGGTCGACCAACATGCAGGGGTGCGTCAAGGACTACGCGGCACTCGGGGCGAAGAACGCCGACTTCCTGGTCGCCGACGTGTCGGACCGCGACGCGGGTTGGTACGCGAAGCCGGCGAACGGCGGCCGTGACACCTTCTGGAACGACCAGAAGGCCGCTGCCGCGCTGGAGTGGTACAAGACGATGGCCGAGTCGGTGGGCAAGCCGGTGGTCCTGTGGCAGATCCCTGTGGGCAACATGGCGCAGAACAACACCCTCAACCACTACAAGGACGACAAGGTCGACTGGTTCCTCTCGCACATGGACCAGGTGGCGAACGCGCACGTCGCCGCCCTCCTGTTCGGCCCGGGGCAGCAGGAACAGACGACGGCCGAGACCGACGGCGGAAACCTGATCAACAAGACGATCGCGTACCACAACTCGGGTGGCACGCCGCTCAAGTAGGCGGGTAGCCGGTCGATCGCCCTCCCGGCGGCAGGGCCCAGGTCAGATCTCCTCTGACCTGGGCCTTCTGCGTGTCATGCGCCGCCACTAGGATCGGCCGCCTCCGAGGACTCGTCCGTCGAAAGGCCCCGCCATGACCACCCCGCCGCAGCTTGCCGTGCCCGATATCGCCCGTGGACGGCTGGACGCCTCGCGGCAGGGGCGGCCGTGTTTCACGTCGGATCTGTCGGTGAACGAGTTCGTGTTGCTGGGGGACGCGGGGTTCGAGCCGCTCGGGATGGTGCTCGGCAGCAGTGTGTATCACGTGGGGTTGCAGAGCGCGGGGTGGAAGGTGAGCCAGGAGCTCGGTACCCAGACGCAGGCGATGTACAGCGTGCGTGAGTTGGCGATGGGGCGGATGGAGGCCGAGGCGGCGCAGCTCGGGGCGGACGGTGTGGTCGGGGTTTCGCTGCGGCCGATGAACTACAACTTCTTCAGCGATGTCATCGAGTTCATCGCCGTCGGCACCGCGGTCCGGGCGACCGACGGGAAGAACTACCGGGCGCCGAACGGCAAGCCGTTCACCACGCCGCTCTCGGGGCAGGACTTCTGGACGTTGTGGCAGCACGGCTGGCTGCCGCGCCGGCTGGTGCTCGGCAACTGTGTCTACCATGTCGCCCACCAGTCGCTGCGGCAGACGCTCTCGCAGGTCGGGCAGAACGCCGAGCTGCCGCAGTTCACCCAGGCGCTGTATGACGCGCGGGAGTTGGCGATGGCACGGATGCAGTACGAGGGGCAGCAGCTGGGTGCCGACGGGATCGTGGGGACGGTGGTGGACGACCACCGGTACTGGGGGGAGCACGCGGTCGAGTTCGTCGCGGTGGGGACGGCTGTCAGCCGTATCCGTCCGGACGTGTCGCCGGTGAAGCCCGGTCTCACCCTGCCGCTCAGTGGGTGACGAGCGGCAGGGCGGGGGCGGGGCGGGTCAGGCCAGGTAGCCGCGCTGCAGGGCCAGCACGACGAGCTGGGTGCGGTTGGCGGTGCCGGTCTTGTCGCGCAGGCGGCGCAGGTGGGTGTCGACGGTGTGGCGGCTGATGCCCAGCTGGCGGCCGATGTTCCAGTAGGTCTCGCCTCCGGCCAGGAGGGTGAGGACCTGCTTCTCCCGGGGGGTCAGTGCGGGTGCGGAAACGATGGTTTCGAGCATGTCCAGCTCCTGATCTCTCTGTTCGGACAAGGAACAGCCTCGTCCAGTCCCGGCCCGGCCGCGACGGGGTGGACGCCTCACCAACGTGCCTGACAGTAAGGCGACACGGGAACAGAGCGGGTGAAATCGGGAGAAAAGGGACAGTGGGAGGGATCAGGCGAGGGCGGCGTAGCCGTCGGCCAGGGCCTCGGTGACCTCCGCGCACAGCCCGGCCTCCAGCAGGGTCCCGGCCAGGGCGTAGGTGTCGATCCGGGTCAGTGCGGCGACCTCGGCGAGGTCGGCGGGGGTGCCGGAGAGCAGCAGCCGCAGGGCCGGGGCCGCCACGGCGGGGAGGGTGAGCCGCAGGTCGGCGGAGGTCACGGTGACGGTGTCGTCGGTGGTCTCGATCCGGGGCGGGAAGTCGGTCAGGCAGACCACGGCGGCGGGCGGGCCGAAGGCGCCTCGGGTGATCACCCGCTGGTTCTCCCGGAAGCCGACGCCCGAGCGGTCCAGGAAGCCCGCCCCGGAGCGGGCGAACTCGGCCGGCGGGTGCTGCTCGGCGAGGGCGGTGAAGGCCTGGACGAGCGCCTGCGGGTCGACGCCGGCGGCGAGGTCGTGGCGGAACAGCTCCAGCCGGCAGGCCCGTTCGGTGAGGTCGCGCAGCCAGTCCATGCCGGTGCGCTCGACCACGCCGAAGGTGACGTGCAGCGAGTAGCCCTCGCCGCCCTGGTCGCTGCGGGTCGCGGTGTGCCAGTAGCCGCGCGGAATGCACATCAGCTCGCCCACCCCGAGCGTGCCGCGCCACAGGACCTCCTCACTGCGCCGGGCACCGCGCCGGACCTCGTTCAGCGGGGCCTTGAGCGATTCGCCGCGCACCTCCCAACTCTTGGTGCCGGCCGCCTGGATGACGATCGAGTCGGAGGTGTCCACATGCAGGTCGAACCCGCCGGCGTCGCCCGTCGTGAGGAAGGCGGTGGCGTAGACCTTCGCGCCGGTCAGCCACTGCAGCGCCCGGCAGGCCACGTCGAAGCGGGGGTCGATCTTCTCCAGTCCGCCGACGACCACCTGGCAGCCCTCGCTGAGGAGTTGGCCGAGCCGCTGGGTGTCCACCAGCTCCAGTTCGTCACCCCGCAGGTTGCGTGAGGTCAGGTAGTCGCGAGGCGGCAGGAAGACGCCCTTCTGCAGGCAGAGCACCTGGCCGGGTCGGGACAGCGACCGGTAGGTGAGCAGGTCCAGCAACCGGGGTGCGGTCAGCAGCCGTTCGCCCCACCCGGGCAGCTTCGCCCGGGTGAACTCCGAACCCAGGGTCGGCTGACCGGGTCGGCGCAGTGCCTGCTCCAGGTCCCGAACGAACCGCAGATCCATTGACTTTGTACCTCTCGGGGTTGACGATGCCGGGCAACGACGGATCAGGCCGCCGGGGCCGGTGCGGGTGCGGTGGGGACGACGCTGGTCAGGGCCTGGGTCATCGCCAGGGCGGTGTGGCCGGCCGCGCTGGCGTCGAGCTCGCGCAGGGTCTCGACGATGCTCTCCAGGCGCAGCAGCTCGGTCACGGTGACGTCGTTCACGGGGTGTCTCCTCTGGTTCTTCGGCTGACGTCAACCAGGTTCCCCCGTAGGCGGGTTGGCGGGTAGACACGTCAATTCGGGACAGGCTCCGCGGTACCGCGGGGACGCCTCAGCCCACCGCGACGGGGACGCCGTCCACGACGTGCCACACGGCGAGCCTGCCGGGGGAGGAGGCGGAGGGGTCGGGAGCGGTGGCGAGGGCGGCCGAGAGGGCGCGTGCCATCGGGGTGAAGGTGGCGAACGCCTCCTGCTGGCGGGCCGCGCGCGTCACCCGGGCCACCAACTCGGGGCCGCTGAACCGGACCGGGTCGGCGCAGACGGCCCGCAGCCGGTCGCTCAACCGCTCCAGCGCCGCGGCGGGCCGCCAGCACAGGACGTCCACCGCCTGGGTGGCGTTGTCGACGGTCGTCCGGCCCAGCAGGCCGACGCCGCAGTCGGCTCCGGCCGCGACCAACGGCCCGCGGTCGCTCAACAGGGCGCGGTGCAGCGGGTCTTCGTTCGCGCGCGGGCGGGTGAGGGTGACGGCCAGGATGCCGTCGAGGGCCGGCAGGCGCATCGGCGGGTGGCAGACCAGCGGCCGGTCCGCCGGCGCGGCGGCGGGTGGGCCGGCGGTGAGGCGGTCGGCCAACGCCCGGGGGACGGCGGCGAGGGCGTGCGGTGGTCCGGCCAGTGCGAGGACGCTGTTCGGCGCGCGGTAGCCCCAGGCGACCAGGTCGGCGACCTGCTGGTGGGTGACCTCGTGGATGTCGGCGCGGGTGGTGCGGGCCACCGCGTCCATCCCGGGTTCGTCCGCGGCCGCCGCCGCGAACAGGCCGCCGGCGCGCAGCAGGGGACCGGCGTCCATCCGCGCGGTCTCCAGCTCGACGGCGGCCCGCTCGGCCTCCAGCGCGCGTTCGTCCACCGAGGCGTCGCCGAGGATGTCCAGCAGGCCGCGGGCCATCTCGGTGGCGTCCTCGGGAGCGGCGGTGGCCCGGAAGTACGTCCGGGCGACGTCGGTCTGGGCGAAGACGGGCCCGGCCCTGCGGCCGCCCGCCGCGCCGGCCGCGACCCTGACGTGCTCGGCGAGGTGGGCGGTGGAGGCCGGGGCCGTGCCGTCGTCCCGGGAGCCGCAGTCCACGGCGAGGCAGCCGCCCACCGACCGGGCCCAGGGCAGTGCGACGAGACGGACGAGCAGGCCGCCCACCCGCTCCTCGACGATGGTGACCGGTGGCGTCATGTCCAACTCCTCGTCGTCTCCGCGAGTGCGTGACCGGCCCGGTCGGGGCCGACCACGGCAACCGCGGGGCGTCCCGGCGCGGCGTCGAGGCCGTCCGGGGGCTCCAGGAGCTCCAGCGCCGCTGCGAGGTCGCCGATCAGCGGCCTCCCCAGGGTCGCCCGGCGCTGTTCGTCGACGGCCGCGAACGGGTCGTCGAGCGAGGTGAGCAGCCGGGCTCGGCAGCGTCGGGCCGCTGCCGCGAACTCGTCCCGGCCGACCGGCCCGGCCAGCACGTCACGCAGGGCCGCGAGGAGGACCGGCGCGACGGTGGCGACGTCCTCGGGGCGGACGGAGGCGGTGGCGGCGAGGCTGGCTTGGCCGTCCTGGGACCAGAGCCCGGCGGAGAAGCCGTAGGCCAGGCCTCGTTCCCCGCGCAACGCCCGGTGCAGACGACCCTCCGGGCCGGTGCCCAGGACCTCGACGAGCACCTCCAGCGCCCCGGTCGGCGGGTCCGCGCACGGGACCCGGACGGACACCCGGGTGGCGTCCGTCTCGGTGCGGACATGGGCGAAGCCGCCCTGCCAGGGGCGGTCGTGGCCCGGCCCGGTCGACCGGGCGCTCTGCGCGGACTCGGTCGGCTCCGGGCCGTGCACCTCCAGCTCGTGCGTCACCCGGGCCATCTCCTCGAAGACCTCGTCGGCCGGGATGCCCTCGATGCTCGCGCGATCGCCCAGCGCCGCGGGTTCCGACCAGCCCCAGGCGGCCTGCTGCGAGGCCTGGCCGAGTTGGACGAAGATGTTCCCGGCGCGCTGGGCCGCGAGGGCGAGTTGCCCGGCGCGGGCCTGCGCCAGCAGCGCTTCGTCCGCGCGGGTCCAGACGCTGCCGCCGGCGGCCAGCGCGGTGACGGCCTCCCGGATGTCCTCGTCGGCCGACCAGAAGGCGAACGACGAGCGGTGCGACTCCAGTTGGTGGCGCGTGCGCCAGCCGTTGTCGGCGGCGGTCCGGGCGGCGCCGTCGCGGGCGGGGCTCGCGAGCATCCGGGCGACCAGCGCGGCCAGGCCCTGCCGGCCGGCGGGGTCGTCGTCGGAGCCGCGCAGCAGGTCGATCACGACGGCCTGTCCGGGTCGTCGTGGCGCGGCGCTCACTGGGCGACCCCGGGCGTGGCGGAGGCGGATTCGGCGCGCTGTGCCATCCGGGCCAGGGGCACCGCCAGGGCTGTGGCGAGGATGCCGGAGACCAGCACCACCGAGGCCATGCCGAAGACTTCGGCGAACAGGGCTCCGCCGGCCAGCGACACCAGCTGGCTGGTCGAGGTCGCCATGCGGCGCATCGCCATCACCCGGCCCCGGAAGCTGTTCTCGGCACGCTGCTGGCACAGTTGCACCGGGCCGATGCTGTAGAGGAACTGGTGCACGCTGACGATCAGTCCGGCCGCGGCGGCCGCGGGCAGCCAGGCCCCGACCTGGACGAGCAGGACGGCGCAGATGCTGACGGGCGCGGCGGCCAGCGTCCCCCACAGCAGCAGTCGGGGCATCGAGGTGAAGCTCCGGGAGCGGGCCAGCGCCAGGGTCACCGCGATCCAGCCGATTCCGGTGCCGACGCCGAACGCGCCGACGGCCCCGTCCGAGCCGGTCTGCCCCAGGCAGATGGCGAGTTGCTCGGTGACGGCGCCGACGAAGAGGTAGATGGTGCTCTCCGCCGCGACCGCGTAGCGCAGCACCGGGTCGCCGACCAGGGCCCGCACGCCGGAGGCCAGCGCGGCGATCCCGGTCTGCGTGGTGAGCGCCCCGGCGGGGGAGGGAGCGAGCGGCAGCATGCACAGCGCCGCGACGACGAACGTCGCACCGTTGAGCAACAGCACCCACCCGATGCCGACGGAGGCGAGGAGCGCGGTGCCCAGGAGCGGACCGAGCGTCATGGCGGCGCCGCTGGTCGCGTCCAGCAGCGAGTTGGCGGTCGTCAGGCGGCCGGCCGGAATCGCGTCCGGCAGGATGCACGAGAGCGCCGGCACCCGGACGACGGCCAGCACCTGCAGCAGGCCGAGCAGGACGAGCAGCAGCGGCACGTCGTGCGCGCCGGCGGCCACGGCCATGCCCACGGTGACCAGCGCGGCGGCCAGGTCGGTGATGATGGCCACCCGGCGCCGGTCGTACCGGTCCGCGATCAGCCCGGCGAACGGCGACAGCAGCATCTTGGGCAGGTGGAACACGACGAACGCCAGGACGCCGGCGAGCGCCGACCCGGTGGTCTGCTGCACCCACAGCGGCAGGGCGAGGAACTGCAGGTAGCCGCCGAGCGTCGACAGGCTCCGGCCGGACCAGAACATCCAGAAGATCCGGCCGAGCGGCGGAAGAGCGGCGGGGTCCGGTGCGGACGGGCCGGGGGCGGTCGTGGTGGCGGTGGTGAGGGTGCTCATGCGGCCGTCTCCATGAGGGTGTGCCGCTCGACCGCCGCCAGCGCGTGCTGCGCCTTGGTGAGGCGGGCCCGGGGGCGGCCCAGCCACTGGTCCATGCTGTCGGCCAGCTCGCCCAGCAGGCGCAACGCGTGCGGCGCCGAGGAGTTGACCTCCACCTCGACGCAGCTGTAGGTGCCGATCGGCGGGCAGTGCGCGTCCGGCGATCGGAAGGTGACGAGGTCCAGGCTGTACGCGACCTCCACCCCGTCCGCGCTGCGGGCCAGGCTCTTGACCCGCCGCTGGGTGGCGACCGCGACCGGCGCCAGCGGTCCGTCCACGAGCCGGCAGCGGCGGGCGTGGCCCACCGGGAGCCGGGCCTCGTCGTTGATCGCCTGCGGGACCTCGGCCGGTGTGAGCCGCTCGGCGAGTTCCAGCCCGTCGCGCCAGGCGTGCCGGCGGACGGCCTGCTTCAGTGTCAGCCAGCAGACGTGCGAGGCGCTGGCGACGTTGACGACCACGCCGAGGGTGTGGCCGGCCCGGGTCAGCGAACGCGCCGCGTCGTCGATGTAGACGGTCGAGGAGACGAAGGTGAGGGGGCGCCGTAGCGGGGTCAGCGCGGTGGAGAGGACGCTGCCCTCGAAGAAGCGGTCCAGGCCGTCGGCCTCGTGGAGTTCGTCGCCGGCGAGTTCCCACTTGCACTCGTGCTCGACCCCGACGGTCGAGAGACCGCCCGGGGCGGGCCCGGTCGGTGGGATCGTGTTGGTCATGGTCGCTTCTCCAAGCATGGTGGGGCCGCGTCAGGGCGGGGGTTCAGAGCTGCGGCTGCGGGACGGTGAAGATGTCGATGTCCTCGTCGCTCACCGCGAACACCTCGCGCAGCACCTCGCGCAGCACGTCGGCGCAGGCGGGCGGGGGCCTGAAGTGCCCGGACTTCATGTTGGCCACGACCATGCAGTCGGCCGGCCCGCCCAGCACGACCAACTCACCGGCGGCGCGTACCCGTAGGCGGTCGGGCACCAGCATCGGGTGCACCACCCGGGTGCCCTGGAGGCGTTGGTCGGGGGCGCGCCCGAACACCATCTCGGCCAGCGAGAAGGGCTCCGGCCAGACCAGCAGCCGGGATTCGTCGTCCACCACGTAGATGTGGGTGCACCCGGGCCGCAGGTGGGTGAAGGCGTCGGTGGCGGTGGTGAGGTGCAGGGCGGAGACGCCGCAGGCGTCGAGTGCGGCGCGGTACCGGCGTTCGAAGACCTCGCGGTCGTACTCGATGAGGACCGGATTCTGGCTGAGCAGCCAGTGGTCGCGGCCCGAGTCGACCATGCCGCTGGTCTCGTAGCGCTGCTGGATGCCGGTGGCCAGCTCCCGCACCCGTCGGCCGAGGGTGTTCGCGGAGCGGTCCTGGACGAGCACCGCGCGCACCGACAGCAGTTCCTCATAGAGCAGGAAGACCACCGCCTGTGAATCAGGGCCGTACTGTTCGGCGGCTTCGGCACGGATTTCCGCATAGCGCGCGAGCAGCGGATGGTCCATATCGGTGAGCCCCATGGAATAACCCTTCACTGGCAGAAAGACGGCCGTGCCGGGACCGGCATCACGATGCTGGTCCCGGCACGTACACGGCTGGGAATACTCGCCGCGCTCGCCGACGAGTCGGTGTCAGCCGAGCTCGCCGTGCTCGCCGGCGCTGGACATGGCCTGGGTCATGGCCAGGGCCTCCTGGCCGGTCTCGGTGGCGTCGATGGCGCGGAGGTTCTCGACGATGGTCTCGACGCGCAGCAGCTCGTTGGTGGTGATGTCGCTCATGGTGGTGTCCTTACCTGTGATGGTGGGTGCGGGGCGGTGCGGGTGGTGCGTGATCAGCCGAGCTCGCCGTGCTCGCCGGCGCTGGACATGGCCTGGGTCATGGCCAGGGCCTCCTGGCCGGTCTCGGTGGCGTCGATGGCGCGGAGGTTCTCGACGATGGTCTCGACGCGCAGCAGCTCGTTGGTGGTGATGTCGCTCATGGCGGTGTCCCTTTCCGGATAACGGGGTTGCGGTCTCCGCATTTCCTGCGGTGACCGCTTCTGACATCAACTAGCTTCGCCTGCGCTCGAATCGGTGAGTAGCCCCGTCATTTCGGGACAGCGTGTGCGGTACCGCGAATGCGGGACCCGCCGCAACGGGCGCCGGACTTCCCCTGAGTGGCGGCTGATTTCGAGGGCCGTCAAGTAGCCTCACCTGCAGGAACAGCGGTCCAGAGGCCTGGCGCCGCACAAGGAGGGCAGCGTGGAAGCACCAGGGAACAGCGGCGGGTTCGAGGCGGCGCGCGGGCTGGTCGACGCCGACCTGACCGTCTACAGCTGGGTGCTCGAACATCGCACCGCCGACGCCGCCGCCATCGCCGCCGCCACCGGGGTGGACCAGGAGGAGGCCGCGCGCAGCGTGGAGCGGCTGCTGGCGGCCCGCCTGCTGCACGCGGTCCCGGACGACCCCCGGGTGGTCTTCGCAGTGGCACCCGAGACCGCGACCGCGCAGCTCGCCGCGCCGGTGGAGGCCGAGATCCGCGAGCAGCAGGGCAGGCTCGCGGAGATCCGCCGCGAGCTCGACCGCTTCTCCGCCAGCTACCACCGCAGCCACTCGCCGGCCGGCACGATGGAGCTGCTGGAGAACGTGCAGGACGTGCGCGGCACGCTCAACCAGGCCTCCGACCGCTGCCGACGCGAGGTGCTCAGCAGCCAGCCCGGTGGTGGGTCGCGCGTCCCGGAGGCGATGCAGGAGGCGCTGATCCGGGATCAGGCCATGCTGGAGCGGGGGATCCAGCTCCGCACGCTCTACCACCACACGGCCCGGTTCAACGGGCCGAGCCAGGTCTACGTCGCCGCGGCCTCGGCGCTGGGCGGCCAGTACCGCACCGCGCACGAGCTGTTCGGGCGGCTCATCGTCTTCGACCGGGAGCTCGCCTTCATCCCTGTGCAGGACGGGAGTTGGGGGGCCATCGTGATCCGCGAGCCGTCCACGGTCGGCTATCTGTGCGAGATCTTCGAGCAGACCTGGGACCGGGCCACCCCGTTCGTGGACGCGGCCACCCAGGGTCTTGAGGAGGTCTCCCGGGAGATCCACGAGACGATCCTGCGGCTGCTCGCGGCGGGCCACAAGGACGAGGCCATCGCCCGGCGGCTGGGCATGTCGCTGCGCACCGCCCGGCGCCATATCGCCGACATCATGGAGGAGTTGGGGGCCGCGAGCCGCTTCCAGGCGGGCGCCCAGGCGGCCGTGCGCGGGTTGCTCGACCCGGATGTGCCGATCGCGCCGTAGGGCTCCCAGCCCGCCCGCCCGCCCGCCGCCCGTCCGCCCGCTGCCGCTGCGTCCGCGTCCCGCGAGTACGGGAGCGGACTCGCGTGACTGGTGGGGTGCGCGGGCCACCGGCATGCTTGCCCTGACCCGGTGGCGAGGAGAGGGGGACGGACATGTGGCGCGCGGCGTTCTCGATGGACGACCCGGACTCGCTCCACCTCCAGGAGCTGGCGCTCTTCCTCTCGGTCCACCTCGACCGGGGGCCGGGCGTGCTCTGGCCCGAACACGACCACCCCGCACTGGCCGCCGCGTCCCCGCCGGACGGTGCGGCCCGGCTGGCCGCCGATCTCGGCCGGTGGACGGGCCTGCCGGCCCGAACCGGCATCGGGCTCACCGGCGACGGACAGCAGGCGGCGCCCGCACATCTGGTGATCCACCAGACGTCGGGCGCCGGAGTGTGGCACCTGCGTCGCGGCCACGGCGAGGCCGCCGAGTCCTTCCGGTACCGGCTCAGGTCCGGTGAAGTGCTCTACATACCGCCTCGCTGGGCCTACCGGGCCGAGCTGACGCCGGACGCGCGGTTTATCGCCACGCTGCTCGACAGCGCGGATCAGCCGCCCCACGAGGTGTCGCCGCAGACGCCGGCCTGACCGCCGCTCGGACCGTTGGTCGTCAGGCCGGCCACCGAGTCGGTGACGTCCTGGCGGACGGCCATGAGCTTGCTGCCGCCCCCCGGCGTGCAGTCGACGACGGCGCCGGTACCGGTGCCGGTGCCGGTGCCGCCGGTCGCGGCGTAGGCGAGCGGCTGGACGGTCAGCGTGGCCGCGGCGGCGACGAGGACGGTCAGGGCAAGGCGCTTCAGCATGGTTCCCCCGCGAAGTAGTGGCTCGGCCTGTGTTGCCGGCAGGCCGTGCACCGGTGTGTGGTGTTACGGCCAACCATGGCCCAGTCCGGCGTGATCCGCTGGGAGAAAGCCCCTCACCATGGTGCGTGACCGCAAAATGAAGGGGTGACAATCCGGACGTCCCGGTATAGACCAACGCATCCGGCGAGTCCACCCGGACCCGGACATGGCTCCGGTCCCGCACCGCCGGCGCGGTGCGGGACCGGAGCGGGGTGTCAGCTCAGCGGCTGCAGGACCGGCGCGATGCCGCGGGCGGCCTCGGCGCCGTAGCCGGCTTCGAGGCGCGCGAGCAGGCCGGCCGGGGTGAGGGTGTACTCCTGGGGGCCCACGGTCTCCAGGGCCTCGGTGGCCAGGACGCAGCCGAGCCGGGCGGCGTCCTGTGCGGGGAGCCGGTGGCTGATGCCGGCGAGGAAGCCGGCCCGGAAGGCGTCGCCGACGCCGGTGGGTTCGGCGACGGCCTCGGTGGGGACGGCCGGGATCCGCAACGGGTCCTGGTCGCGGAGTTCGATGCGGACGCCGTCCGCACCGAGGGTGGTGACCCAGGCCCCGACCCGGGCCAGCACGTCGGCGCGTTCCCAGTCGGCCCGCTCCAGCAGCAGGGCCGACTCGTACGCGTTGGTGAACAGCCAGTCGGCCCCCTCCACCAGGTCGCGCACCTCCGCCTTGTCGAGGCGGGCGAGTTGCTGGGACGGGTCGGCGGCGAACGGGACGCCCAGCTCGCGGCAGTCCGCGGTGTGCCGCAGCATCGCGGCGGGGTCGTTCGGTGAGACGAGGACCAGGTCGAGTGCTCCCGCGTGCTCGACCACCTGGTGGAGGCTGATCTCGCGCGCCTCCGACATCGCCCCGGTGTAGAAGGAGGCGATCTGGTTCATGTCCTCGTCGGTGGTGCACATGAACCGGGCGGTCTGCCGCAGCGCGGAGACGTGCACCTCGTCGGTGTTGACGCCGTGCGCGTCGAGCCAACTCCGGTACTCGGCGAAGTCGTTGCCCACGGCTCCGACGAGCAGCGGGTTCAGGCCGAGGCTGCCGAGGCCGAAGGCGATGTTGGCCGCCACGCCGCCGCGGCGGACCTCCAGGTCGTCGACCAGGAAGGAGAGCGAGACCTTGTCCAGCTGGTCCGTGAGCAGCTGGTCGGTGAAGCGCCCGGGGAAGTTCATCAGATGATCGGTGGCGATGGATCCGGTGACCGCGATGCGCACGCGTTCGCTCCTGTTCGGCTGCGGGGCGGGGCGGGGGCGGGGCAGGGGGCGGATCAGAGACCGGCGGCCTTCTTCAGCTGCTCGGCGCGGTCGGTGCGCTCCCAGGTGAAGTCCGCGTCCTCACGCCCGAAGTGGCCGTAGGCGGCGGTCTTGGCATAGATCGGCCGCAGCAGGTCCAGGTCGCGGATGATCGCGGCCGGGCGAAGGTCGAAGACCTCGGTGACGGCCTTCTGGATGTCCAGGACGGGGACGCTCTCGGTGCCGAAGGTCTCCACGAACAGGCCCACCGGCTCGGCCTTGCCGATCGCGTACGCGACCTGGACCTCGGCGCGGTGGGCGAGGCCCGCGGCGACGATGTTCTTGGCGACCCAGCGCATCGCGTAGGCGGCCGAGCGGTCGACCTTGGACGGGTCCTTGCCGGAGAAGGCGCCGCCGCCGTGCCGGGCCATGCCGCCGTAGGTGTCGATGATGATCTTGCGACCGGTCAGACCGGCGTCGCCCATCGGGCCGCCGACCTCGAAACGTCCGGTCGGGTTGACCAGCAGCCGGTAGTCGGAGGTGTCGATCGCCAGGTCCGCGAGCTCCGGCTCCACGACGAACTGGCGGATGTCGGGGGTCAGCAGGGAGTCGAGGTCGATGTCGCTGGCGTGCTGCGAGGAGACCACGACGGTGTCCAGCCGGACCGCCTTGTCGCCGTCGTACTCGATGGTGACCTGGGTCTTGCCGTCGGGCCGCAGGTAGGGGATGGTCCCGTTCTTGCGCACCTCGGAGAGCCGGCGGGAGAGCCGGTGCGCCAGCGTGATCGGCAGCGGCATCAGCTCGGGGGTCTCGTCGCTGGCGTAGCCGAACATCAGGCCCTGGTCGCCGGCGCCCTGACGGTCCAGCAGGTCGTCGTCACCCTCGACACGCGACTCGTACGCGGTGTCGACGCCCTGCGCGATGTCGGGCGACTGCGCGCCGATGGACACCGAGACGCCGCAGGAGGCGCCGTCGAAGCCCTTCTTGGAGCTGTCGTAGCCGATCTCCAGGATCTTCTGCCGGACGAGCTGTGCGATCGGCGCGTAGGCCTTCGTCGTCACCTCGCCGGCGATGTGCACGAGGCCGGTGGTGATCAGCGTCTCCACGGCGACCCGCGAGGTGGGGTCCTCGCTCAGCAGGGCGTCGAGGATGGTGTCGCTGATCTGGTCGGCGATCTTGTCGGGGTGACCCTCGGTGACGGACTCCGAGGTGAACAGGCGGCGGGACATCGGTTCTCCTGGCGACTTGGCTGCGACGGGACGGTGGTCAGTTGGCCTTGCGCGACTGCGGCTGCGCGACGAGGAGCTGGGTGTCCAGCGGGAGCCCGTGCACGGCGGTGAGGTCGAAGCCGGCCCGCTCCAGCAGGTCGCGGTACTGCGAGGTGGTGCGCTCGGTGCCGCCGGCGATGGTCAGCATGTGGACGTCGAACCAGGCGGCCAGCGAGGCCGAGCCGTCGTCGGGGATGACCCGCTCGACGATCAGCAGCGCGCCGTCCTCCGGCATGGCCTCGCGGATGCGCGCCAGCACGTCCACGCACTTGTCGTCGTCGCGGCCGTGCAGCACCCGGGACAGCAGGTAGACGTCGCCGCCCGCCGGGACCTTGTCGTAGTAGTCGCCCCAGGCGTAGTCGACGCGGTCGCCGACGCTCGTGGTCGCGAGCTCGGTGCGGGCCGCCTCCACCACGTGCTGGGCGTCGAAGAGGATGCCGCGGGCGTCGGGCTGGGCGCGCAGCACGGTGGCGAGCAGGGCGCCGTTGCCGCCCGCGATGTCCACCACGGTGCGGGCCCGGCTGAAGTCGTGCAGCGAGGGGATCGGCTCGAAGAAGGCGGAGCTGGCGGCCATCGCGCGGTCGAACTTGGCGGTCAGCTCGGGGGACTGGGCGAAGTACGGGTACATGGCCGCGCCGTGCAGGGCCTCGAAGCCGTTCTGCCCGGTCCGCACGGTGTGCAGCAGGTTGCCCCAGCCCGCGTAGAACTCCTCGCCGTAGAGCAGGGCGAGGTCGCGCATCGAGCCGTGCTCCTGGGTGCGCAGCTCGGCGCCGGCCTCGGTGGTGCGGTAGGCGCCGTCGGCGTCGGCGGTGACGATGCCGAGCTCGGAGAGGAAGCGCAGCAGGCGGGCCAGCGACGGCTCGTCGGTGCCGGTGCGGCCGGCCAGGTCGGTGGAGGTCAGCGGGCCGGTCGCCAGGTGGTCGGCGAGCTCGAGCTTGGCGGCGACGTAGACGGCCTGAGAGGCCCAGTAGCCGGTCATCAGGTCCAGAACCCGGCGTGCGGGGGCGGTCTCGCTCATTACTGCTGTCTCCTTGGAGAAGGGCCGGGTGTCGGGGAAGGGGTAGGACTTCAGGCCAGCGCGAGAGTGCGCCGGTGCAGGTTCTCCACGCCGGTGCGCAGGCAGCCGCGGGCGATGGCGTCGCCCTGGATCAGCGTGCGGGAGCCCACGTGCGGGCGGGCGCCGATGGCGGTGACCCACTGGACTGACTCCACCGGCGGGCCGTAGGAGAAGCGGCCGCGGTGGGCGGTGCCGGAGGCGTCCAGCAGCCGGAAGCTGGTCTCGGCGACGTCGATGCCGCCGGTCTCGTAGCCGGGGCCGTCGGCGTTCGGGATGGTGTGCGGACGGCAGCCGCCGGCCGCCAGCAGCCCGCTCAGCAGGGGGTCGGTGGCCCGCCGGATGTCGGTGAGCGCGAGGTGCGCCTCGATCAGCGAGTCGACCACCAGCGGTGCTTCGTCGACGTCGCCGGAGGAGACCAGGAACCGGCCGGTCGCCGCGTCCGCCTCGACCCGCATCCGCGGGCCGACCATCCGGACCACCCCGGCGGTGACGAGGGCTTCGAGCTCCTCGACCCGGGAGGCCGGCGGGCCGCTGGCGAGGAAGTTGTTGAGGCCGCTGAACCAGCGGTCGACGTGGTCGCGGTAGGAGGTGCCCCGGATCCCCTGGTGGGAGACCACCTGCCGGATCTCGTCGCGCAGGTCGCGCATGATCGCCGCGGTCGCCTTGAACGGGCTCCCGGCGGGGCCGACCTGGGACTGCTCCATGTCCCAGCGCAGCCGGTCGGCCACCCACTCCTGGTACTCGGCGCGGTCGGCGAACCGCCGGTCGAGGTTGGGCCGGTCGATCTTCTCCCAGCTCCAGTGCGTCGAGCTGTCGGGGAACCGCCCGGCTATCAGGGCGGTCATCTCCGGGCTGTCCCACTCCAGGGCGCAGTACGCCGTCAGGAACTCCTCGCGCTCGGCCTCCGTCGCCCCGCTCAGCAGGCTGCGGTAGTAGACGAAGCCGACCTCCTTGGCGACGTACGGCCACAGGTCACGCTTGAAGTCGGTCTCGCCGCGCCCGGCGTCGCGCCGCAGCACGGCGATCACGTCGGCGGTCAGGAAGCGCGGCACGTAGCGCGGGACGATCTCCAGGTGCACCTCGGCGCGCGCGGTGTACGGCAGTCCGCGTCCCGACCCCGCGTACAGGATCGGCTCCCGGCCCGAGGGGAGGTAGCGCAGCGCGCCGTCCTCGTCCCGCTCGAAGCGGCCGCCGCGCTCCTGGGTCAGCAGCGTCACGTAGTCGAAGAAGCTCAGGCCCAGGCCGCGGACGGCCACCGGCTCGCCCGCGCGGAACGCGGAGAGGTCGGTCTCGGCCGGACTGGCGGGTGCCTGGTAGGTCAGCCCGTGCTCGGCGGCGAACCGCTCGAACTCCTGCTGCCCCTTGGTGGGAGCGACGTCGAAGTGCCCCTGGGCCAGGACCACGGAGTCGACCGTCAGCGGCTCGTCGCCGTTCTCCAGCCGCAGCCGCTGGGTGCCGTCCTCCAGGTCCTCCAGGGCCACCGCGCGGGTGCGGTGGAACCGGACGGTGATCTCGGACGGCGCGTTGGCAATGATGTGGTCCAGCGCCCAGCCGAGGTAGGCGCCGTTGAACGCCCGGCTGCCGTAGGACCACGGCAGCATTCCGGCGGCCTCCGCACGGGCCGCGTCGCTGACGCCCTCGACGTGGCCCTCGGTCACCATCCGGGCCCACTGGTACTGGGTCGGCCCGGTGACGATCGGGCCCTCGCAGGGGACCGACTCGTCGGTGAAGACCGTGACGTCGGAGGCCACGGTGTTCATCAGGAGCGAGCGGTTCTGCTCCTCCTTCCAGACCCGGCCGCCGCCGGCCGGGAAGGGGTCGATCAGGTGGACCTCGACCGGGACCCCCGGTGCGAGGAGCGGGGCGTTGACGCAGAGGCGTTCGAGCGCCACGACGCCGCGCGGCCCCGCGCCCACGATGCCGACACGGATGACCGGCTGACCGACTGCCACTGGTGCGTCCTTTCCTTCTGGGGTCTGTTCCGCCGACGCGTGCGCCGCACCGGGCCGCGTCACTGCAGAAGCCCGTTCGCGCCGGCTTCGCCGAAGAGCTGGGGGAAGTAGTCGATGTCCAGCTGGAGGGCCTCGAAGAGGTCCTCCGCGCTGGTCCCGCCCGGCCGTCCGACGGCGAGCAGGCGCTCGTTGCGCGCCACGCTCTCCGGCGACAACGGCAGGTTGCCGTGCGACTGGTAGCGGATCGCGCCCTCGAAGTCGCGGCGCGGGATGATCGCGGAGTGGGCGTGTCGGCTGGCGCTGAACGGGATGTCCAGCCGCCCGGCGGCGAACGCCGTCACGATGCCGTTGTGCAGGTTGCGGGCGGCCAGCACCGGCTCCACGATCTCGGCGACCTCGCGGCAGATCCACCGCTGCTCCTCGGCCACCGCCTCCTCGTCCACCGGGATGAACGACAGCAGCGAGGAGTTGGCGATGTCGGCCAGCCGCAGCCCGGCGGCGTTGGCCTCGGCGTCGGGGATGCCGAAGGCCTCCTGGTAGGTCTTGGTGATCATCTTCGAGGCGCCGCCGAGGCGTGCGGTCAGCGCCCCGAAGAAGATCAACTGTTCGGCGTGGCGGCGTTCACGGGGGAAGACCCCCATGAACTCGTGCAGCACGGCGTGCGTCTGCACCTCGGCCGGCAGGTAGCGGGCGGCCAGCTCGTGGACGGCGCGCAACGCGGCGACGTCCTGGGTGAGATGACCGCTCTGCGGGTACGAGACGGAGATGCAGCGCACGCCCTCGGCGGCCGCCGCGACGGCCTCCAGCACGCTCACCGCCAGGCTGATCGACGGCGGCACCAGGACGGCGGTGAGGGTGCCGAACAGCTCCCGGTCCACCACGGTGCCCAGCCTGGCCAACTCGCCGCACACCGCGTCGACTTCGGACCAGGCCGCGAGCGAGTGGGCCAGCGGCACGTCCTTGGAGTACGGCAGGTTGTAGGAGATGCCGCCGCCCTCGAAGGAGGTGATGCCGGAGGCGACCGAGACCTGGAACAGCGCGCGCGGGTCGGGCGAGCCGTGCCTGATCTCCATCGGTGCCGCCACCGACTCGTTCAACTCCCGTCCACGTTCGAAGCCGTGGGTGACCAGCGGATACCCGTTGAGGGTGCGCGGGTCGGTCTTCAGGGCCCGCGCGGCGTTGTCGAACCGGCAGAGCCGGGTGTGCGAGTCGATGGTCAGGGTCAGGATGTCCGGCCGGCCCTCGCGTTCGAGGTGGGCGAGCAGGGCCGCCATCTCCTGGTGGCCGCCGACCCCGCAGCGCGGCTGCAGGGCGACCCGCCCGGCGAGCCGGGCGTTCTGCAGCACCTCGGCCGCCGTGGGCTTGCCCAACTGCGTGATGTAGCGGGCCGATTCCTCCAGGGACGGCAGCCCGGGCACGGTCACCGCCTCGGCCCGCAGGCCGAGGGCGTCGAGGTCGGCCGTCATCGGGCCGCCGCGGCGGCGAGCGGGCGGGTGACCGCGGGCAGCAGGCTGTCGAGCAGCGGGGCCAGATCGGCGGGCCGGTTCATCACGTGGTCCACGCCGAGCTCGTAGAGCCGGGTGATCGCGGACTCGTCCTTGGTGCTGCCGACCGAGAGGTTGCCGCCGACGATGACCGGGCAGTGGATCCGCCCGTCCTGCTTGGCCTGCGCCAGGTCGTGCAGGTCCTCGTGGATGTGGCCGTTGAGGCTGCCCACGATGACGGCCTCGGCCTCGGGGTGCCGCTCGCAGGCGTCGGCGAACTCCGAAACCGGCGTGCAGGTACCGAGGTTGACGACGGTCAGGCCCTGCGCCCGCAGCGCGTGGGCGATCAGGTGGTTGGCGACGGCGTGGCTGTCGCTGGCCGCGACTCCCAGGATCACCGTGCGGCCGGTCCGGTCCGCGGGGCCGACGACGGCCGAAGGGGAGGAGGTCTCGTTCTGGAGCGAGGTCTTGGACGTCACCGCAGGGTGCCTTTCTGGGAGGCGCTGAAGGGCCGGACGGACGGTGCGGCGTGGGTGCCGCGGGTGGCGCTGGTCGTCTGGTCGTCTAGTCGTCGAAGGCGGCGAAGAGCTCGCGGCGGCTGACCGAGGTGATCCGGGAGACGTCGAACTCCGCGGCGTCCGCGATCGAGAGGGAGTCGAAGACGCGGTCGACGGCGGCCTTCAGGCCCCACTCCGCGGTGTACTCGGGCCAGCCGCGGTGACCGTCGACCAGGTCCTCCTGCCGGGCGAAGATGTAGTTGTGCCACTGCCGGCTGGCGGGGTAGCGGTGGTGGTAGTCGTGGACCACGGTGTCCCCGGTGAGCACCAGGTAGCGGGTGGGGAAGTGGATCAGTGCCATCCGCAGGCCCCAGCGCACCCAGGCGGCGGCCGCGCGCAGCGGCGGAAGGCCGGGGGCGGGTGCCGCTTCGCCGATGAAGATGGCGTTGGTCAGGCTCGCGAAGTACTCCTTGCCGCGCCGCACGGTGGTGTCGGGCGCGGGGAAGGTGTGCTTGACGCAGAGCCGCAGGGTGTTGCTGACCTGGTAGAAGTACACGAGGGGCAGGAACCAGGCGACCAGGACCACCGGGTACAGGCCCGACCACACGGCGGCGATCGCGCCACCGCCGTAGAGCACCGCGGCGATCGCCTTCTCGGTGGGCGCCGAGTTGTGCGCGAAGGACCGGATGCGCGAGATGGCGAAAGCCAGGTGGAAGCGCGGTGAGACGAGCTTCATGAGGACCCTGGTCCACATTTGACGGCGCGTCATCCCGGGGTGCAGGTCCAGGCTGATCAGAAAGGCCTGGACGGTGGGGTCGCGCAGGGTCATGTGGTGGACCGCGTGGTGGTCGGCCACGTGTTCCTTGCTGTACCGCTCGAAGTTCTGGATGACCAGCAGGCCGGAGATGGAGTAGCCGATGGTGGCGTCCAGCCGGCGGCGGCCGTACATGTTCCGGTGCGAGCACTGGTGGTAGACCATCATCCGCAGGTTGCGCTGACCGTGCAGGGTCATCGCCCAACCGGGCAGCAGCAGAAGCAGGAACGGTCCGCCGAGGCTGAATCCGGCGCAGGAGAGGGCGACGCCGGCCAGCATGCTCAGCCAGGCGGTGGCCAGGTGGAAGCCCGGGGAGAGGTTGACCGGGCGCTGGTCCCGCAGGGGCCTGCCGGTGAGGAAGGTGAGCGCCAGCTGGGTGAACTTGGGCAAGGACCGCATGGACTCGCGGACCGGGTCGGCTTCGGGGTCGGCGAGTAAGGGGGCTTCGTTTGCTAAAAGGCCGGTTGACGTTTCAGGAGCGCAGGGTGGTGTCGCGGGGCCCTGCGCAGTCGAGTTACTCGTACTCACGGTGGACAGGCCCTCTCTGTAATGCGGTTGACCAGCTCGCTGCCGCCCGTCGCCGTGGGCGGACGCGGGCGGGCATGCGGCATCGCGATGGGAGCAGGGAACGACGACGGGCCTCAGGGCAGCCCGTATCCACGGGCGGATGGGATGAGGCTCGCCGTCAGGTGCAACCGACCATAGGTCGGGCGGAGCAAGGGCTGAGCTGGGTGCGGCGAGTGACGTGGTGCCATGGCGATCGGTGCAGATGACACGGGACTCGGTCGAGCTGAGGCCTCCGTCACGCTACCCAGGACTGTCAGAGTCAGTCAAGTGATGATCGAGTGATGTCATGCCTAGTCAATTCTCATGCGAATAAGTTAATCTTGGTAAGGCTGTTGACCGAACTGACTTGCTAGGCTCGGCCACACCACGAGCCGCGGGCGGAACCGCGCGGTTGCCTGCTCGTGGCGCCAAGTTCCTTGTGGGGGGAGATGGTGGGGATGGCATCGTTACCGCAGGGTGTGGCGTTCTCGGCCTGCGCGGACGCGCGTCGACCCGGGCCGTCGCCGGCGTGGCGGGCGACCGGCGGTAGGCCGGGTACGGTCACCGGCCTCGCGGGTCGGACCCGATCGCTCCCGGCTCAGACCGGATCGAGGGTGGAGGCGAGCGCCTTCCAGGCCTCGGTCGCCAGATCCAGATACCCGGCCTCCTCGGCCTCCACCGCGACGGCCCGCATCGCCCGCAGCGCGTCGGCCTGCCGGTCCATGTGCAGCAGGCAGCGGCTCTGCAGCAGTCGGGCGCGCAGCCGGTCATGAAAAGCGAGCAGCCCCGTGTCATCCGCCTGACGAGCCGTCACGAAGGCCTCCTCGTAGCGGTCTTCGACCCAGGCCAGCCAGGCCTTGAGGAAGAGCAGCGCGGCGGCCTGGGCCGGCCTGCCGACCAGCTCGACCGCGCGGCCGGCCTCCTCGATCCAGCGGCCGACATCGTCCACCCGGCCGGCCCGCAGTCGCAGTGCGCCGGCGGCCATCCGCAGGCGGACCCAGGCGAGCAGGTCGTCACGGCTGTCCAGGGTCTCCAGGGCATGGCCCATCAGCTTGTCGCACGCGTCACTGTCTCCCTGGCGGCCCCGGACGCCGGCGCAGCTCCAGTAGATCTGGGCGGCCGTCAGGGAGGGTACGGAGTCGACCAGGGCGAGGAGTTCGGGCACGCGCTCGGCGGCCCGGGAGACGCCCCCCGCCTCGGTCTCCGCGGCTGCCAGGGCCATCAGGGCCAGCGCCCGTTCGGGGGCCCGGCACTCCCGGGTGGTCGCCACCGCCTGCTTGCCCGCCTCCAGCGCGCACTCGATCCTGCCCAGCGCCCGTTCGTCGTTGGACAGTTCGGCGAGGATGCCGCCGCGGACCGCTCCGGCGTCCTCCCACTCCGCGCTGATGTCGAGCATCAGGCGCAGGACGTCGACCCGGGCCGGGAGTTCCTGGGCCTTGCGGTAGGCCTCCGCCAGCGTTCCGAGCAGGTGCCAGCCCCAGCCGAACGGCTCCAGGTCGGGGGAGGCGATCTCGGACTCGAGCAGCTCGACGGCGTAGCGGGTGTCCCCGCCGCGCAGCGCGGTCGTCGCCCGGGCCAGCAGTGTGCTGCGGGTGGGGTTGCTCGTTGTCGCCCGTTCCGGTTCGGCGGCGCCGCCGCGGCCCTCGGGCTCGTGCTGGGTGGTCAGCTCGTCCACGGTGACGCCCAGGGTGGTGGCCAGGTAGCTCAGGGCGTTGGGCGAGGGAAGGCGGTTGCCCATCTCAAGACGTGAGATGTAGCTGGCCGAGACCGGGCCACCGGCCAGTTCGGTCTGTTTGATCCCTCGATCCAGTCTGAGTTCTCTGAGCCGCTGGCCGAACTCGGGCTGGCTGACATGTGCCATGGCAAACCCACCATTTCCCACGGAGGGACCCACCCCGTGTTTCCACTTCTTGGCGCACTGCTCATAGCCCCGACGTCCGTGCTCGGCGTGGCCGGGCCGATCCCGGCCCGCGGTGAAGCGAACTGGGCACGACCGGCCCGGTCCGCATCCAGACCGCTGCCGTTCCGCACGCACTCCTCCGACCTCGAGTGGCCGTAGGAAGCAGACTCACGATAAACCTACTCTGACAAATCTATGACACGACCAGTCAGCTGGCAATTGGAACGCCACCAATTGGCGGCCCAGAGTTCGCCGCCCAGGGGCGCCCAATTCGGGGTGGCCCCTGGGGTGTTACTGCTACAGGCGGAGTGACGTCTTCCCAATGGCGAGCTGACATGGAGTGCAAGCCGGCCTCCATTCAGGCGAGTTTGTCCTCTCGCCGCCGACGCGTCACCTTCCCGGTGTGCGGTCGCGTTCGGCCTGCCATGGACGCGAGTGCCCGACGGATCGGCATGAGGGGAGTTGTGCACGCGGCGCGAGACCCGCTCCGGGGCCTTGGGGTGAGCAGCACTTGACGTAGCACCAGGTCGGAGACTTTCATGCATAGTGATCGACCTCCGTCGAACAGTATAGGCGGTCGGGGCCCGATAGTCTCCCGTTGGTTTCTCCCGGTTGGATGCGAGCTGTCAGATGAATGAAGCCACAGATACAGCTAAGGCCGCCGACGCATCCGTGGCAGGGGGCCGCGATGTCTCCGGGGAGGCGTCGCAGGCACCGCCGGCGGCCGGTCCGCTGGCGCTCGGGGCGGTATGCCTCGGCTTCTTCATGGTGCTGATGGACAGCAGTGCACTGAACGTCGCGCTGCCCCGGATCCGGAGCGACTTCGCGGGCGGCCTGGCGCAGTTGGAGTGGACGGTGAACGCCTACACCATCGCCATGGCCGCCTGCTTACTCGGTGGAGGGACTTTAGCGGACCGATTGGGGGCCCGCAGGCTGTTCCGGGTATCGCTCCTGCTGTTCGTGTTCTCCTCGGCGGCCTGTGCGGCGAGTCCGAACGTCGGGACGCTGATCGCCGCCCGCGCGGTGCAGGGGGTTTCGGCCGGCGGACTGCTGCCCGCCTCACTGGCCCTGATGGCCCACATGTACACGGAACCGGCCAGGCGCGCGCGGGCGTTCACCGTCTGGGGCGGGGTCAGCTCGCTCGCGCTGGTGATCGGGCCGGTGCTCGGCGGGGCGCTGACGGCCGCGGTGGGCTGGCGGTCGATCTTCCTGATCAACGTGCCGATCGGGCTGGCCGTCGTGGTCGTCTGCGGCCGGGCCGTGGCGGCCTCCCCGGCGCGCCGGGTGCCGTTCGACCTCGCCGGTCAGCTCGCCGCGATCGCTCTGGTCGGTTGCGGGATCGGCGCGTTGGTCGAGGGCGGGACCCGCGGCTGGTCCGCCCCGGTGACGATCGCCCTGCTGGTCGGCACGGCGGTGGCCGCGGCGGCTCTGGTGGGCGTTGAACGCACGGTCGTTCACCCGATGCTGCCGCCGTCCCTGCTGACCCGGCCCGGGTTCCTGGCCGGGCTGACGGTCGGCGCGCTGTTCCAGTTCGGCGCCTACGGTAGCCAGTACGCCATCTCGGCCTTCCTCCAGAAGAGTTGGGGCCTGGACGCGCTGGGGGCCGGACTGGCCTTCATCCCGTTCGCCACCTTCTGGACGTTCGCCTCGTTCGTGCTGGCCCGCGCCGTGACCCGGACCGGCCCCCGGCTGCTGCTGATCGGCGGGGCCGCGATGGCGGGCGCCGGTGCGCTCGCGCTGCTGCCGGTCGGGACCGGCCGCGACTGGTGGGTGCTGCTCCTCGGCAGCTGCCTGCTCGGCCTCGGCGCCGGCCTGATGGGGCCGAGCCTGCCGACCGTCGTCCTGCGCTCGCTGCCGGTCCATCAGTCCGGTCTGGCCTCAGGGGCGTTGAACGCGCTGCGGCAGGTCGGTGGGGCGGTCGGGCTCGCGCTGTTCGGGCCCCTGCTGGACCGCTCGACCGGCGCCGGGGGACTGCGGGTCTGCCTCGGCCTGGTGGCCCTCGGGTTCCTGGTCATCGTCCTGGTGGTCCGGCGCACCATGCCGGGCCGGCCGGGCGCCCAGTAGTGATGGGGCTGCGCCGGCCCGGCGCAGCCCGTACGGAAGGTTCCGCGCGCCCCCGGGTGCGCGGTCGGCAAGGACCGGAGCCGCGGCGGGTGGCGCTGCGGCGCGGAGCAGAAGGAGGAGCGCGATGCGCGCAGTGGTGGTCGAGCAGCCCGGTGGACCGCAGGCCCTGACCGTGGGCGAACGGCCGGACCCGACGCCCGGGCCCGGTCAGGTGGTGGTGCAACTCGCCGTCGCCGGGGTCAACTTCAAGGACGTCTACGAGCGCGAGGGGCGCACCCGGCTGACCCCGCCGTTCGTCCCGGGCTGCGAGGGCGCGGGCACCGTCCTGGAGCTCGGGCCCGAGGTGTCCGGCCTCGCGGTCGGCGACCGGGTGGCCTGGTGGTCCGCCCCGGGCAGCTACGCGGAGCGGGTGGTCGTCGCGGCCGACGCCGCCGTGCCGCTCCCCGCGGACATCACCGAGGCCGACGCGGCGGCGATGATGCTCCAGGGCCTGACCGCGCACTACCTCACCACCTCGACCTACCGCGCGGTCGAGGGCGAGAGCGCGCTCGTCCACGCGGCGGCCGGCGGCCTCGGGCAGCACCTCACCCGGCTGCTCGCCGGGCGCGGAGTGCAGGTGCTGGCGACCGTCTCCACCGAGGCGAAGGCCGAGGTGGCGCGGGCCGCGGGCGCGCACGAGGTGATCGTCGGGGCGGATCCGGCCGATCTGGCGGGCCTGGTCCGCAAGTCGACCGGCGGCCGGGGCGTCGACGTGGTCTACGACGGGGTGGGCCTGGACACCTTCAAGGCCGGGCTGGACTCGTTGCGCCCGCGCGGCACGTTCGTGCTGGCCGGCGCCGCGTCCGGTCCGGCGCCGGCCCTCGACCCGCAGTCGCTGGCCGCGCTCGGCTCGCTCTACCTGACCCGGCCGACGCTGGTCGACCACGCCACCGACCCGGCCGAACTCCGCTCCCGGGCAGCCGAGTTGTTCGAGTGGATGCGGAGCGGGGCGATCCGGGTCTCGATCGGCGGACGCTACACCTTCGAGCAGGCCCACCAGGCCCACGCGGACCTGCAGTCCCGGCGGACCACCGGCAAGCTCCTGCTCACCCCGGCGTAGTTGTGCCGGCCTTAACCCACCGGCTCCGTCGTGGGCTCGATCAGCTGCTCGATCGGCTCCAGCAGCCGGTGCGGCCGGCCGAGCGCGCGTGACACCGGGTCCTGGCGCATCTCACTGACCGCGCCGGGGCCCGGTCGCATCATCACGTCCTGCGGCGCCACCAGCACGCCGCACGTCGGGCAGCTGCCCACGATGTCCAGCCGGGTGCCGCAGGTGGCATGGCTGAAGACCGTCCGTGCCCCGCCCTCCGACGCGTGCCGCTCACCCCACCGCGCCAGCGCGTAGATCGGCAGCCACAGCTCACGCCCGGCGCTGGTCAGGTTGTAGCCGTAGCGCACCGGCGACTGCTGGTAGGGCTCCTTGTCGAGCACGCCGGCCGCTACCAGCGAGCGCAGCCGGCCGGTCAGCACGGCGCGCGGGATGTTCAGGTGGGCCAGGAAGTCGTTGAATCTCCGCACGCCGTAGAAGGCGTCGCGCACGATCAGCATGCTCCATCGTTCGCCGACCACCTCCAGGGCACGTGCGAGCGAGCAGTCCTGCTGTGCGTAGTCCATTCCCAGCGCCATGGCGCCAGCTTAGTTCAGTTCAGTGAACAGACCTGACATGATACGTTGAGTAGGTTCGTTCAACAGACCTTCGTTCAACATGCCTACGACAGGACTGCCTGCCATGACCACCACCCCGCCCGGCGGCCAGTTGCGCAGCCCCGGCCTCACGCTGCTCACCGCGAGTTGCGGCACGCTACTGGTACTGATCGACTACACGTCCCCGCTGACCACGCTCTCGCCCACCGCCGCGGCCCTGCACATCGGCGTGTCGGCCCAGACCTGGGTGCTCACCGGCACCCTGGTCGGCCTGGCCGCCCTGTTGCTCACCGCGGGCAGCGCCGCCGACGACTACGGCCGCAAGCGCGTCTTCGGCGGCGGCGCCGTCCTCCTGCTGGTCTCGACCGTGCTCTCGGCGGCCGCCCCGAACACCGGGCTCTTCCTCACCGGCCGAGTCCTGCAGGGCTGCGCGGCGGCGGCGATCCTGGCGCCCACCCTCGGACTGATCAGCAACGTCTACCCCGTCGGTCCCACCCGCATCCGGGCGCTGGGCATGTGGGGCGCCTCGGTCGGCCTCGGCATCGCGCTGGGCCCGGTGTACGCGGCGCTCATGGAGCGGGCCGGCGGCTGGCGCTCGGTCTACTGGGTGCTGGCCCTGCTGTCGGCGGGCCTGGTGCTGCTCACCGCGCTCGGCCTGGACGAGTCGAAGAACGAACGGCCCCGCAAGCTCGACCCGCTCGGCGTGCTGGCCCTCGCCAGCGGCTCCTCCTGCCTGATCGCGGGCCTCTCCGAGGGCCGTCACGGCTGGGGCCGCGGGATCGTGATCGGCCTGCTCGCCGTCGGCGTGGTGCTGCTGATCGCCTTCGCGCTCGTCGAGTCCCGGGTCTCGGAGCCGATGCTGGACCTCGCGCTCTTCCGCAACCCCGGCTTCATCGCCTCCAGCAGTGGCGCGCTGTTCACCGGCCTCTCGATCGTCGGTCTGATGAGCTACCTGCCCACCGTGCTGCAGAAGTCGCTCGGTGAGACCCCGCTGGCCGCCTCCGGTGTCCTCGCCATCTGGTCGGGCCTCTCCGTGGTCTCGGCCCTGCAAGCCCGCCGACTGGTCAACCGGATGGCGGCCACCACGCAGGTCTCCGCCTCGCTGCTGATCTGCGGTCTCGGCGAGGCCGCCCTCTACGGGCTGCACGCGGGCGGCTCCTGGGACCACCTGGCCCCCGGCCTGATCGTCGCCGGCATCGGCAGCGGCGTCCTGAACGCGGCGCTCGCCCGTCTCGCGGTCAGCAGCGTGCCCCCGCACCGTGCCGCGATGGGATCCGGCGCCAACAACAGTGCGCGCTACCTCGGTTCGGCCCTGGGTGTGGCCGTCACCGCGACCGTGGTGAGCCAGGCGAAGTCCGACGCCGGCCCGGCCCACGCGATGGCGGACGGCGCCAACAACGCGGTCCTGGTCGCCGCGGCCATCTGCGTCCTCGGCGCGGCCATCGCGCTCTGGGCCCGTACCGCGGAGGCCCGCGCGGCGCGCGTCGCCGCCGCGAGCGAGCCCGTCCTGCAGACCGAGGCCACGCAGACCGCGGCCCCGCTCCGCTCCGCGAGCTGACCCCCGCTCTCCCCGGCCCGCGCACCGCGGGTCGCCACCCCGCTCAGGAGGCCACCGATGTCGAGCGATTCCCTCTCCCCGCACCACGTCGCACCCGCCCAGCAGGCCGGCTCCCCCGTCCGGTTGGAGATCGGCGGGGGCCGGGTGACCGTGTGGTCCGGCGAGACCCTGCTCGCCGACAGCCGGCGCGTGGTCCTCGTCCATGAGGGCCGCCACCCGGTGCGCTATTACCTCCCCCGGGAGGACGTCCGCACCGAGCTGCTCGACGTCGCCGAGACGGAGAGCTACTGCCCCTACAAGGGCACCGCCGTCCACTTCGCGCTGCGGGCCGACGGAGCCCACGCCGACGCCGTCGCCTGGTCGTACCCGACGCCGCTGCCCGGGATGGAACCGCTCGCCGAGCTCGTCGCCTTCTACCAGGAGCGGACCAGGCTGGTGGCGGAGGGTTTCTGACCGCGGGTCCCCGACGGCGCGCACGGCCCTGAGCCGGGCGCGCCGTCGGGGTGGGCCGGGAGGGCGCGGAGCACGCTGTACTACGATTCGTCACCGCTTTGTGCCTGCCGCCGCCCGACAGAAAGACACCTCAGATGCGCTGGTCCCAGATGTACGCCCCGACCCTGCGCGACGACCCGGCGGACGCGGACGCGGTGAGCCACCGGTTGCTCGTCCGGGCCGGATTCGCCCGCCAGTTGATGGCCGGGCACTACTCGCTGCTGCCGCTGGCCGTCCGGGTCCGCGCGAAGGTCATCGAGATCGTCCGCGAGGAGATGGCGCGGATCGGTTCGCAGGAGTGGATCCTGCCGGCGATGCACCCGGCCGAGATCTGGCAGAAGTCCGGCCGCTGGGAGGTCATGGGCGACGAGATGTTCCGCCTCAAGGACCGCAAGGGCGCCGACCTCGCGCTGGGCATGACGCACGAGGAGATCTTCACGACGCTCGCTCAGGAGCTGTCCTCCTACAAGCAGTTGCCGCAGATGTGGTACCAGTTCCAGACCAAGTTCCGGGACGAGCCGCGCCCCAAGAGCGGTCTGCTGCGGGTGCGCGAGTTCACCATGAAGGACTCGTACAGCTTCGACCTCGACCAGGCCGGCCTGGACCGCTCCTTCGACCTGCACCGCGCCGCCTACGTGCGGATCTTCGAGCGCCTGGGCATCCCGGCCATCGCGGTGCAGGCCTCCAGCGGTGCGATGGGCGGCTCGGCCTCCGTCGAGTTCATGTCGCCGACCGAGGCGGGCGAGGACCTGGTCGCGCACTGCCCCGCCTGCGGCTACGCGGCCAACGTCGAGAAGGCCACCTCCGCGCTGCCCGCGATCGAGGACCCGGAGGGCCTCGCGGCGCCGGAGCGCTTCGACACCCCCGACGCCCGCACCATCGAGCAGCTCGCCACCCAGCACGGCATGCCGGCCGAGCGCCAGATCAAGACCCTGGTCTTCATGGTGGACGACCGGCTCACCCTGGTCCTGATCCGCGGCGACCACAGCCTGGTCGAGCAGAAGCTGATCGACGCCACCGGCGCCCGTGCCGTCCGTCCGGCCCAGCCGGAGGAGATCAAGGCGGCGCTGCACGCCTCCCCGGGCAGCCTGGGCGCCGTCGGCGTGACGGGTCTGACCGTGCTGGCCGACGAGGCGCTGCGCGGGCGCCGCGCGATGAGCACCGGCGCCAACGAGGACGGCGTGCACCTGCGCGGCGTCGACGTCGAGCGGGACATCACCGTCACCCGCTGGGCGGACTTCCGCGAGGTCGTCGCGGGCGAGGCCTGCCCGGCCTGCGCCGAGCCGCTCACGGTGGTCCGCACGGTCGAGGTCGGCCACATCTTCAAGCTGGGCTACAAGTACACCGAGTCGCTGGACGTCAGCGTGCTCGGCCCCGACGGCACCCGGGTCAAGCCGATCATGGGCAGCTACGGGATCGGCATCGAGCGCTCGATCGCCGCGGTCGTCGAGTCGCACAACGACGAGAAGGGCATCCTCTGGCCGGTCTCGGTCGCGCCGTTCGAGGTCGTCATCGTGCCGATCGGCAAGAACGACGAGGAGACCGCCAAGGTCGTCGACGGCCTCTACGAGCAGCTGCGCGCCGCCCGGGTGGACGTGATCCTGGACGACCGCGACGAGCGCCCCGGCGTGAAGTTCGCCGACATCGAGCTGATCGGCATCCCGTACCGGATCACGGTGGGCCCGCGCGGCCTCAAGGAGGGCGTGGTCGAACTGGTCACCCGCGCCACCGGCGAGACCGTCCAGGTCCCGGTCGCCGACGCGGCGGCCGCCGTGACGTCGCTGATCACCGGCAGCCGCACGACGGGCTGAGCGTGCTCGGGGCCCGGGACCTGCTCCCGGGCCCCCGGACAGGCCGGTCAGCCGGTGAGGTTGGCCAGGCAGGTGGCGGAGCCGACGTCCGCCGGGTCCAGGGCGTGCCGGACCTCGTGCAGCACCACCAGGTCGGTCGCCATCAGCACGTGGTCGGGGATGTTGGCCGGGCAGAGGTCCTGGACGAGGACGTTGTGGACGTTCGGGCCGCTGAGGAACTGCGACTGGTACGGCGTGACGACCTCGTCGTAGCGGGTGGCGATTACCCAGTAGGTGACGCCGGGCAGGGTGTCCCCGCCCGCGTTGAGCCTGGTGAGGGCGTCCGATCCGACGATCTGGTCGGTGCAGGCCGGGCAGAGCGAGCCGACCACGTCCACCGCGCCCGGGAACGACTGGGCGAGCGTGGTCAGGCCGTCCAGCGTCGTCCCGTGGTTGCTGGGCGCCAGCGCGACCAGGGTGTGCACCTTGGCCGCGCCGCCGTCGAACTTCATGTAGTAGCGCGGCATCATGCCGCCCTGACTGTGGCCGACCATGTCGACCTGGCCGGTGCCGGTCGCCGCCAGCACCCCGTCCACGAAGGTGGAGAGCTGCTGCGCCGAGTCCGCGACCGGCGCGATCGCCCGCAGCACCGGCACGTCGGCCTCCGCGCCGTAGGTGAGCGCGAAGACGCAGTACCCGTCGGCGGCCAGCGCGGGGGCGACGGTCAGCCAGTTGACCGAACCGTTGGCGAAGGTGCCGTGGACCAGCACGACCGGCCGGGGGTGGGCGGAACTCGGCTTGCACGACCAGTCGTTGGCGCCCGGAACGCCCGGCGCGGCCAGCGCCTGGGCGGCGGCCACCGGGTCCGCCTGGCGGGCCGCCGCGTGGTGCGTGACGGCCTGGGCAGAGGCGGCCTGGGCAGGGACGGCGATGCCGGCCAGGGCCGCGCCGAGCAGCGTGCAGCCTGCGGCGAGTGCGGTGAGACGGCGGCGGTAGGGGGCTCTTGCGGGCAGGGCGGATCCGGTCATGGCAGTCCTCCAGGGTGGGGGGAGGTGTGCGAAGGGGTGTCAGTGGCGGTGTGATGGGGGCCACACCGTGGTACTCGCGGGTAAGTTACTGCTGGGTCCACACCTTGGCCAGACACCGCGCGCGAAGTGACACCCCTTCGGGCGAACCGTGCCTGCCTCTATTGACGGCGCATCAGATCTCGCAGCTGGGCGACCCGGGCCCGGACGTCGACGAGCGGGTCGCGGGTGAACGTGGCGGGGATGAGCGGTTCACCCTTGCAGGCCCGGCAGAGTCCGCCGGGCAGCGACTCGGGGCGCCCGGGGACGCGGCATTCGGTGCACTCCATCATGCGGCGGGGCGGGGGTGGCGCGGCGTTGTCCACAGCCTGTGGGGCGGGGGTCGGTTGCGGGGTGGGGGTTGGTGGGACCTTGTCGACGAGGCGTCTGCGGGTGAAGCCGCCCGGACTGTGGATCTCCGGTGGCAGACCCGCACTGAGGGCGGCGTGCAACTGGTGCACGGTGGAGCCGAGTTCCAGCCAGACGGCGGCCAGTGGCTCCAACTCGGCGCACTCCCGGGCGGAGAGGGTGAGTCGGGAGTCGACGAGCGCGAGCGAGGAGAGCGCCCGGTAGGCGTCCGAGGGGGGTGCGCTGGCTGGAACCGGCGCGCGCCTTGGACCGTACCCTTTCGAGCGAAGCACCTCGAATGGACGCGTCACCGTTTCCGGTGGCGCTGTGGGCTGCGGTGCCACCGGGTCGTCGGGTACGTCCCCGACGGGCTCGGCGGGCGACGCGCCCGGGGGTTTCTTGAGAAAGCGTGCCCACCAGGCGTCGTCGCGCGGGGTCCGCGAGAAGTACGTCCGGTGGACCCAGCGGGTGCGTCCGTTGCCGAGGTTCTCCCGGATCCGGCGCAGGTGGCCGGCCTCCGAGAGCGTCCGCAGCGCCGTCCCCACGCCCTGCTGGCCGTACCGGGGTTGCGATTTGGCGAGAGTCTTGGTGTCCATCGCGGCGCCGTCCGGCAGCTCGTCGATGAACCTGGCGAGGAACGCCTCGCGCTCGGGCAGGTGTGCGAAGTCGCGCTTGCGACGGCGCCGTTGGCCCGGCGCGGAGCGTTTTCCGTACCCCGGAGAGGCCATCGGGGGGTGCTTCGGGGCGGGCGCGGCGCTAGAGTTGGCAGTAGCCATTTGGATCGAGTGCTTTCGATCTAGTAGGTCAGACCCCCGTCTTGGTGTTCCAGCACCGGCGGGGGTTGTTTCTTGTGGCGAACCGTACGCAGAAAACCCGGAGCGTGTCCAGTCGGTCACGAATAGTCATATCCGGTGGTGCGCGCGGGTCTTGGGAGGGTGGGTGGGTTAAGTAACCTCCCGTTCGTCTAAAGCAGGGCTCAGGTTTCGCGTCTCGGATCTGGGTCCGGTCCCGGGGGCTCCACGACCGCCCCCGCCGCGACCAGTACCTCGGCGAGTGCCTGGCCGCCGCCCACGATCTGCCGCGCGGAGAAGCCGAAGCGCTCGGTACCGGCGACGGCGACGCCGTGGGTGCGCAGCGGTGGGCCGCCGCTGCGCCGGGGCACCTCCCGCTTGATCCGCACGCTCACCTCGTGCCAGCGGCCGACCTGCTTCACCTGCCCCCACATCCCAGTGAGCACGAATCCCTCGTCGAAGACGTGGACGGCCTTGTTGGTCCGGGTGGCGCCACCGGCGGCGACAGCGGCCAGCGCCAGGAACGCGCAGACCGCCAGCACGTCGGAACGGTCCGGCCCCGACTGGCGGAACCAGAGGACGCCGAGCGCCAGGAAGTCCACGGCGATCAGCAGCCAGCCGGCCCCGTTGAACCGGTACTTCTCCCGGTAGGCGCCCAGGTGGTGGGATCTCGCCGTCCGCGACACGCGCTCCGAGCTCATCGGCCCCCCGATCGCCGGTCCCGGCGGGTCGGCCGGGCTCGCCGAAGCCAGACTGACACGGCGTCGGATCCGCTGGCTATGCCGCGAGCGGAGACGAAGCCCGAGTCTCGGATCTTCATCGTCGACCAGGGGCAGCGCTAGGCCGGGGTGTGGGCGGCGGCGAAGGTGACGAAGTCGGTCCAGGCGGAGGGGGAGAAGGCGAGTTGGGGGCCGCTCTGGTTCTTGGAGTCGCGGACGTGGACGGTGTGGGGGGTGGGGGCGACCTCGATGCAGTCGCCTCCTCGATCGTCGCTGTAACTGGACTTGTGCCAGGAGAGGGCCACTTCGATGCAGGCGCCGCCTTCCGAGTTGCTATAGCTGGACTTTCGCCACCTGAGCCCGGTGCTCATAGTTCCTCCGCCACCTTCCTGATGAACCGCGCCGATGCCTCAACGCCTAGAGCCTGCATGCGGATCATGCCATGGCGCTGCGTGAGGGCACTCACCTTGGCCGGGTCCGAGTACAGAACCCCGGTCTCCTGGCCTTCGACGTAGGCAAACTGCTCGTGCTCGGCGTTCTCCAGCAGAACCAGCGAACCGATGAGCCCGGGGTAAGCCTTGCGACCCACCGGTAGAACCTGAATAGCGACGTTGCGCAACTCGCCTTCCTCCAGCAGATGGTAGAGCTGGCGCTTCATTGCCTCAGTGCCGCCGACCAGGGCGCGGAGTGCCGCCTCGTAGATGACGAAGCCGAACATCACAGTCGGCTTCCGTCTCAACATCTCGCGACGCTCCATGCGACCGGCCACACGTTCCGCGACGGTCTCATCGTCCAGCGGGGGGCAGCTGTTGCTGATCAGCGTTCGCGCGTATTCCTCGGTTTGTAGCAGTCCTGGGATGAGCAGAGCGCCGTAGGAGTGCAGGGCGATCGCCTCGCTCTCGGAAGCGACGAAGTCCTGGGCGTAGGACTGAAACCGCTCCGGCTTCAGGTAGTCCTGAGCCGCGAGCAGCATCCCCCGCGCCCCGCACAACTCGTCTGCCGCCCGGAGCAGTTGCAAGCTCGGGCGCCGCCGCCCCTGCTCCATCGACTTGACGCTCTCGTACTCGTACTTGGCCTCCTTGGCCAGCTCCTCGCGGGTGACACCCGCGAGGCCGCGCCACAACTTGACCTGGTTGCCGCAGTACCGCCACGCCATCGGCGGCTGGGATGCCTCGTCGGTCATCGCTCTCACCCCGCGTCCTGTCCGGGTACACGGATCGCCGCAGAATTCGGTACCCGTGTCGATCCTTCCGAGGCTACGTCCCGACCAGCACCGTAGGAGTCACGATCGGCGGAATCCCCCCTCCAGGGCGACAGCCTGACGCCCAAACATCCGCCATGCACTTCA
The DNA here is from genome assembly GCF_000744225.1 of Kitasatospora mediocidica KCTC 9733. Lineage (GTDB taxonomy): Bacteria > Actinomycetota > Actinomycetes > Streptomycetales > Streptomycetaceae > Kitasatospora > Kitasatospora mediocidica. The sequence continues at coordinate 2,127,642 of NZ_JQLN01000005.1, forward strand.
AGGACGCGCTGCCCATGGCCACCCACCCCACCTCCCCCTGCTCCACCCCGCCCGCCGACGTCGAATGGCGCCTCACCCGCCACCCGCGCAACGTCGGCCGTGCCCGCCGACTCCTCCGCGATCAGGCCGGCCGGTGGCTGCTTGCCGACGACGTCACCGAGACCGCCGTCCTGCTGGTCAGCGAACTGGTGACCAACGCCTGCCGCCATACCCGGGTCCCGGCCGACCGCTACACCGCAGTCCGCTGTCTCCTGCGCGGCGGGAGCATCCGGGTCGAGGTCTCCGACGCGGACCCCGAGCTCCCGAGGCAGCGCCTCGCGTCCACCGACGACGAGTGCGGCCGGGGCCTCGCCCTCGTCGAGGCCCTGGCGAAGGACTGGGGCGCCCACCCCCGTCCGTCTGGGATCGGCAAGACCGTCTGGTTCGAACTGGCCTGCCCCTGAGGCCAGATAACCACCGGGCAAGCCCTGCCCGGCGACCACGTCGGCGGCCGCAACGTCGTCGACTCCTGGCACCTGCTGGCCCCCTGACCCCCTGGCCCCCTGACCCGCACGGGGACACCGGGCCCCCCGGGGCGGCGGGGTGGGGCCACCTGCTGTGATGTGGCTCACGGGAACCGGTCGGGGAGAGCGGACAGGCAGGGGTGTGGAGCAATCTCAACGGGCGCGACTACGCGCCGGAGACCAGACAGCGCTCGGGGAGCTCTTCGACGCGCACGCACAGGACGTGCACCGCTACGCGCTGCGCACGCTGGGGAACTGGGCGGCGGCGGAGGACGCGGTCTCGCTGACCTTCCTGGAGGCGTGGCGGTTGCGCGCCACCCTCCATGAGGAGGGCGAGGGGCTGCGGCCCTGGCTGTTCGGGATCGCGACCAACGTCCTGCGCAACACCGCGCGGGCATCGCGGCGCCACCGCGCGGCGATGGCGCGACTGCTCGAGCGCGAGGCGGTGGCGGACTTCGCCGAGGAGGTGGTGAACCGCCTGGACGACGGCGCCCACCTGGCTGCGGCGCAGCGCGCGCTGGCGGGGCTGCGGCGCGCGGAGCGGGAGGTGTTCGGGCTGTGCGTGTGGGGCGGCCTCGACTACGCGTCCGCCGCCGAGGCCCTGGGCGTCCCCGTCGGCACCGTGCGCTCGCGGCTCTCGCGGGCCCGTGCGCGGCTGCGTTCGCTGACCGACAAGGAGCTGGCGGCCGGCCGGCCGGGCGCGGCTGGTGAGGCGAAGCGGGGCCGCCTGGCGGCGGCCCGTCCAGTGCAGGGGGAGATCCGATGAACGACGCGTCCCCGATGCTCACCGCCGAGCGCCACCGGCTACTGAAGGACCATCTGATGAGTGAGATCGCCCGGCAGGAGCGGGCGCCGCGTCCGCGGCGCAGGGCCGGGTGGCTGCTGGCCGCCCCGCTGGCGGTGGCGGCGGTGGCAGCCGTGACCCTGGTCGTGCCCGCACCGCACGCGTCCCGACCCGGCACCGGCACCCCGCCGGCGCTGCCGCCGCCGTCGGCATCGGCGTCGGTGGCATCGCCCCTACCCACGCCGTCGCCGGAGCCGACCGATGCCGCCGGGCTGCTGGGCCGGGCCGTGGACGCCCTGCGCACCCGCCCCGCCCCGCAGGCCGCGCCCGGGCAGTTCACCTACCGCCGGGAGATCCAGGAGGGGGCGTCCGAGACGCGGCACGAGCGCACCAGCTGGCTCTCCGTGGACGGGCGACTGGAGGGCCTGATCGTGGACCCGACGATGACCGGGGCCGGGAATCCCGACGGGCGCAACCCGTGGCCGCCCACGCTGGGGGCCGGGCAGGGCGCGCCGACGGTGGCGAGCTTCGACACGCCGACGTACGCGTTCGTCGCCGCGCTGCCCACTGATCCGCAGGCGCTGGAGCACCGGCTGCTCTACGACGACACCCAGTACGCGGTGCCGGCCATGACGGACGCGCTGCGCCCCCAGGCGGCGTTCTCGCACGTCCAGATGATCTTCCAGAACATCATGGCGCCGCCACCTGTGGCGGCGGCGCTGATGCAGGCGGCCGCGCGGATCCCGGGCACCGTCCTGCTGGCCGACGACGTGGACGCCGACGGGCGCCACGGCGTCGCGCTGGCCCACGACGGCGGCGGGCTGCGGGTGTCGCTGATCTTCGACCCGAGGAGTGGCGCGTTCCTCGGCGTGCACGAGGTGCTGACCAAGAACCTTGCCGCCGGCGGCAACGGCGCCGGCGACGACTACAGTTCGGCGATCCTGCAAGAGGGCATCGCCGACCACGCCGGGGACCAGCCACGCGGCTGAGCCCCACACACAAGGGGGGCGGGTGCGGCCGGGGGGCCGCACCCGCCCCCCTTCTCGCGTGCTCCGGCCCCACCGACGACGTCGCCGTGTGATTGAACGGCAACTACGCGGAGGCCACCGGCCGCGAGCTGTTCGCCGCGACCTCGCAGCTGGTGCACCTGGCAGCGCACGCGTCGGCGGGCGCCGCCTACCAGGCGTCGCCGTCGCGCCAGCCGCAGGTGAGCTCGCCGGTGAGGTCCAGCGGCGCGGTGACCGGGAGGACGTAGATGCAGCCGTCCTCGTCCGGCGTGCGCACGGTCCCCGTGGGGCTGAGCGCCGAGGTCGGGCCCTGCCAGAGCTGCCAGCCGCGCGCCGCGTAGAAGTCGCCGGCCTCGTCGGCGGCGCCGAGCGCGCCGAGGTCGTACGCGCGCCGGATCACCTGCTCCAGCGGCCGCATCATGGCCGCGCCGTGCCCGCGCCCGCGCCGGTCCGCCCGTACGCCGACGCCCTCCACGTACCCCGCGCGCAGCGACCGCCCGCCGTGCACCAGCCGCCGCTGGATCACCGAGGCGTGCCCGATCAGCTCGCTCCCCTCCCACACCAGGGCGTGCACGCCGCCCAGCGCGTTGTCCCAGTCCTGGTCGGTCATGTCGTCGAAGACGTCGTAGAGCAGGGCTCGCCCGGCGCTGAGTACGGCGGCGTCCAGGTCAGCGGTGTGGGCGATCTGCAACTCGGTCTCGGTCATACGTCCATTCTCGGCGCACCCAGGCCTTCAGGGGCTCGGTGCGGCAGGGTCATGGAGACCGGACAGCTCCTCGAACTCCTCAGTAGTCGGCGCCCGTCGGCACATGTGCGTGGTCGTTGTAGCGGTTCAGGTGCCAGCGGGTGCCGTCGTGGGTGAACTCGGTGACGGAGGTCCAGTCGGGGGAGAGGCGGGTGTCGTTTCCGGTACGGGGGATGCCCAGCAGGGAGACCACGGCGGCGGCGATGAAGACGCCGTGGCTGACGCACAGGACCCGCTGACCGCGGAAGTCCCGCTCCAGCCGGTGCAGGGTGTCCAGGGCGCGGGTGCGCAGGGCGGACCAGCTCTCGCCGCCCGGGGCGACCGGGCGGTCGGGCTCAAGGGTCATGTCGAAGCGGCCGTAGCGCTCGTCGAAGGCGTCGCTGGTCAGGCCGTCGGCCGCGCCGGGCTTGAGCTCGATCAGGCCCTCGTCCTCCCGGTGCACCGGCAGGCCGATCCGCTCGCTGATCAACTCGGCCGTCTCCCGGGCGCGCGGCAGCGGGCTGCAGAGCAGGGTGTCCACGCCGGTCTTCTCGGCCGCTATCCGGGCTCCGAGCCGCCGCGCGTCCGCCCGACCCCGCTCGGTGAGGCCGGTGCAGCCGAGCGGGCCGCCGATGATCCGCTCCACGTTGACACGGGCCTGTCCGTGCCGGACCAGCAGCAGGCGGGTGCCGGAATCCACGGGGTCTCCTGGAGGTCGGTTCAGGCTGAGGTCGATCTCTGCGGGGAACGGAACGGCCGCCGTGACGGTTCCCGCGACCACCGGGCTGTCGCGCCGGGTATCCCGCCGGGTATCCCGCCGGGTGTCGCGCCGGGGTGGCTACCCGGCCGTCGCCGGGGTCCTCGTGGCGGCGCGCGCGGACCAGCGGCCGTCCTCGCGGGTGATCCGGATCGGGTGGTCGAAGCAGGCGCTGACCAGGTCCGTCGTCACGATCTCGTCGACCGGGCCGATGCCGACGCACTCGCCGTCGCGCAGCAGCAGGGCGTGGGTGGTGCTGGCGGGGAGTTCTTCCAGGTGGTGGGTGACCAGGACGCTGGCGAGGTCGGGGTGGTGTCGGCGCAAGTCGTCGAGGCTGGCGAGGAGTTGCTCGCGGGCGGTGAGGTCGAGGCCGGTGGCGGGCTCGTCCAGCAGGAGCAGCCGGGGTTCCGGCATCAGGGCGCGGGCGATCAGCGCCCGGCCGCGTTCGCCCTGGGAGAGGGTGGTCCACGGGTCGTCGGCCCGGGCGGTGATGCCGAGGGTGTCGATCAGCCGCTGCGCGTGCGCGAGTTGGGCATCGGTGGGCAGCCACCGCATGGGCGGTTCGATGCTGTTGGTCAGCCCGGTGAGCACGATCTCGCGCACGGTCAGCGGCGACTGCAACGGGTGCCGGGGGTTCACATGGCCCAGGTACGACCGCAGTTCGCGCAGGTCGACGCTGCCGAGCCGGCGGCCGAGCACGTGGACCTCGCCCCGGGTCGGGTGCGAGACCGCGCCGAGCAGGCTGAGCAGGGTGCTCTTGCCCGCGCCGTTGGCGCCGAGGACGGCCCAGTGCTCGCCGGGCTCGATGGTCAGCGAGACCGCGCGGAGCAGGTAGCGGCCGTCGCGCACCACGTCGACGTCCTTGGTCTGGAGCAGCGGGCCGGTGGGCAGCGGAGCGGCGGAGTTCATCGGGTTCTCCCGGACGCGAGTGGGCGCGCATGGGCGCGCGTGGATGCGAGTGGACGGCGGATCGCTTGCGGTTGGGCGTGGCGCGGGGGTGTCCGGCAGGATAGTCGGGGCCGCCGCCGTGCCGGGGGCCTGTCCGGCCAGTGGGATCCATGCCTCCGACGCCGTCGGCGGCGCCCCGCTGACGGGCCGCCACGCGCCATGCCGGATCATGGCGCGGGTGTCGGGGGACCAGTCCCGGCCGACGGAACACGCCGACGCAATACGAGGAGCGGGACCACGTGATCGGACGGGCGCTGAACGGCCGCTACGAACTCGTCGGCACGCTGGGCGTCGGCGGCATGGCCACCGTCTACCACGGCATCGACCGGGTGCTCGGCCGCCCGGTGGCGGTCAAGGTGCTCAACGGCGGCCTGGCGGAGGACCCGCGGTTCGCCGAGCGGTTCGGCCGTGAGGCGCAGCACGCCGCGATGCTCTCGCACCCGCGGATCGCCATGGTCTTCGACTCGGGCATGGACGCGGGCTCGGCGTACATCGTCATGGAGCTGATCCGCGGCCGCTCGCTCAGCGCGCTGCTGGCCGAGGGCGGACGGCTGCCGGTGGAGCGCGCGGTGGGCATCGCCTCGGCGGTCTGCGAGGCGCTGGAGGTGGCGCACACGGCGGGGCTGGTGCACCGGGACATCAAGCCCGGGAACATCATGATCACGGACGACGGCGGCGTGAAGGTCGTCGACTTCGGCATCGCCCGGGCGAGCGCGTCCGGCCAGCAGCTGACCCAGACCGCCAGCGTGCTCGGCACCGCCGCATACCTCTCGCCCGAGCAGGCGACGGCGGCCGACGTGGACGGGCGGACCGACCTGTACGCGCTGGGCTGCGTGCTGGTGGAAATGCTCACCGGCGCGCCGCCGTTCAGCGCGGAGACCCCGGTCGGGATCGCCTTCAAGCAGGTGACCGAGGAGGCCGCGCCGACCGCCCTGCGGCGGCCCGAGGTGCCGCCCGCGCTGGACGCGGTGGTGCTGCGGATGCTGGCCAAGCGGCCCGCGGACCGCCCGGCGAACGCGGCGATGGCCCGGGCCGAGCTGCTGGCCGCGATACCCGTCGCCGCGGCACAGGACCGTACGTCGGAGTTGCTGACCGGCGCCATCGCCGACCCGGGCGGCGCCCGGACGACCGTCCTGCCGGCCACACCGTTCCCCGGCTACGAGCAGCAGCAGCCGTACGACCAGCAGTGGCAGGCCCCGCAGCAGCCCCCGTACCGCCCTGCCGGCGCGCCCACCTCGGTGATGGCGCCGCTGCCCGCCGCCGACTTCGGCGACGAGCCCGAACCGCGCAGATCGCGCCGCGGCCTCGCCCTGGCGCTCGGCGCGGCGGCGCTGGCCGGTACCGGGCTGCTGGCCGCGCTCGCCTTCTCCGGACCGGCCGACAGCACCCCGTCGGCGACCAAGGGCGGCGTCACCGGCGCGTCGGCGCAGGCCGCCGGTCCCACCGCGCAGCCCGTCCAGTCCGCGCACTCGGCGCAGCCGACGACCCCGCCCGCACCGTCCGCCTCCGCCTCCGCCTCCTCCGGACGGCAGGCGCCGCCGGCCGCGCTCACCGCGCTGCGGGCCGAGGTCGCGCAGGAGCCGCTGCCGCCCAACCAGCAGGCAGCGCTGCTCAAGACCCTGGACGCGGCCTCGGCGGCGAGTGCGGCCGGTCATCAGCCGGAGGCCGTCACGCAGCTCAAGTCGGCCCAGCGCCAGGTCCGCGACCTGTCGAAGAAGCACGCCGTGGACGGCGCGACGGCCGCCGACTGGCAGCACCGGCTCAGCTCGATCATCGCCACCCTCGGCGGTGGCGGCGCCCCGGCCGACAACACCAACCCCAACACCAACACCAACCCCACCATCGACACCGGTAACGGCGACAACTCCGGCTACGACAACTCCGGCTACGGCTGGTACTGACGGCCCGTCAGCCCAGCGCGGCCCGCTCCGCCGCAGCGGCCCCGAACGCCCGCTGCGAGGCGTCCTCGCACGCCAGCCGGTGCATCGCGGCGAGGAGCGCGTCGCCCAGCACGGTGCCCAGGACCACGCCCTCGACCAGGTGGTCGGGGTCTCCGGTCCGGCGGCCCAGCACGTCCACCTCGGCCGCCGCCAGGCGCTCCGCGGCCGCCGCGTACTCGTCCAGGAGGCCCAGGAGCCCGTCCTGGCCCAGGTCGCGCAGGGTGAGCAGCAGGTGGGCCAGTGACGAGCCGGCCGGGCTGCCGGGCCGCACCTGCCAGCCGCGCCGCCGTACCCACGCGTCGGCCTCGGCGAGGGCCAGTTGCCACTGCGGGCCGGCGCAGCCGGTGGGCGGCGGGCTGACGGCCTGCTGGGCGACGCCGAGGGTCTCGTGCAGCGAGACGTCCGGTGCGTCGATCGAGGCCAGGACGGACCGGGCCGAGGCGATCGAGAGCCCGCCGGTGTCGAGCAGCGCGCGGACCAGCTTCAGCCGGTGGACGTGCCGTTCGCCGTACTGCGCCTGGTTGGGGCTGGTCAGCTCGCCGGCCGGGAGCAGGCCCTCGCGGAGGTAGTACTTGATGGTGGGCACCGGGATGCCGGCCCGGTTGCTCAGTTCCCCGATGCGCATGGTTCTCCGGCGCTCCTCTCCCACCCGTGATCGGTGGTGGCCGACAGCCTAGGGCGCCCGGGCCGCCGCCTCCAGTGTGGAAGCATGACCGTCGTGGGTTTCCGGCGCCGCAGGGTTGCCGGGCGCGGAGAGCGGGGGAGCCGGCGTGGGAACGGTCGCGGACGTCCGAGCGGTGGCGCTTGCGCTGCCGCGGACCGAGGAGCACCTGATCCGGGACCATGTGCGGTTCCGGGTCGGCCGGATCGTCTATCTGGGGTTCTCCCGCGACGAGACCGTCCTCGGCTTCGCCTTCCCCAAGGAGGAACGGGCCGCCCTGCTGGCGGCCGAACCGGACAAGTTCCTGCCGCCGCGGCCCTCCGACGAGCGCTACAACTGGGTCCAGCTGCGGATGGCGGCGGTGGACGCCGCCGAGCTGCGCGAGATCGTCACGGACGCCTGGCGGATGGTGGTGCCGAAGAAGGTCGCCGCCGCCCATGAGGCGACGCAGCGGCCGGACGAGCCGCTCCCGGCCGGGCCGTCCTTCGCCCAACTCCGCGCCGCGGCCGAGACCTTCAACGGCTACGGCGCCGTGGACGCGGGCTGGGAGCGCTGGCTCGCGGCCACCGCCGCGACGCCGGACCTGTCCCGTCCGGAGCACCGCGAGGCCCTGCACCGCTGGCTCAACTCCTGGGGCTGCCGCATCCGTTACCCGCGCGAGGGGGAGCCGGACCTGCTCTCGGCGGGCCTCGCGTCCTGGTGGGAGCGCCACCGTGCGGGTCTCCCGGCGGCCGGAATCTCCCAGCTGACCGACCGTCAGATCAAGGCTCTGGCCGACGGATACGCCGAGTTGGCGGCGCTGCCGGTCTCCGCCGGACGGACCGCCCGCACGCTCGGGCCGACGGCGGCGGCCAAGGCCCTGTACGCGCTGCGCCCGGCCGCCGTGATGCCCTGGGACGCGGCGATCGCCGTCCACCTCTACGGCGCGCGGGACGGCGCGGCCTTCGCGCGGCACCTGCGCAGCGGCCGGGCGTGGGCCCGGGCGGTGCTGGCGGAGTCCGGGCTCGGCGCGCGGGAGATCCCGGCGGCGGTCGGCCGCCCGGGCGTCCCGCTGGCGAAGGTGCTCGACGACTACCTCTACGTCACCATCACCGCGGGGATGAGCCTCTGAGCCGGCCGGTCAACCCGGCCCTCCCGCAGGCTCATCCCCGCCACCTCACTGCCGGGTGCCGCAGCCCGGGCAGAACGCGGCGCCGGCCGGCACCACCGCCTGACAGCCCGTGCACTTGGCCGGGTCGGCGAGCCGGAACCCGCAGCCGGGGCAGAACGCCGAGCCGTGCGTCTCGTGGTTGCACTGCGGGCAGACCAGCTGCCGCGGGGTCTGCACGTCGTAGGACTGCGCGGTGCTCTGCCCGGCGGCGTACGCCCGCTCGCTGACCGCCTCGTTGAGGCCGCGCTGGCGGGCCGCCTCCGCCTCGGCGGCGGTGTCGGGCGCGCAGCCGAGGCAGAGGCCCTGGGCGGCGTTCCAGCACTTGGCGCAGACGTGGTGGGTGCAGCGGGCGCACCGGTGGAAGTGCCCCTGGGCGTTGGCTATCGCCCGCTCGAAGGCGGCGTCGCGCGCGCTTCCCCAGGTCGCCCCGGCCAGTCCGTCGGCGGCGTTGCTGATGGTGCTGCCGTTGCCCCCCAGCATGTTCCAGGCCGCACCCACCCCCTTGCTGACCCAGCTGGCCGCCCGACCGGTGGTGAACCGCTCGAAGGGCGAGCGCCAGGTGTCCTGGCAGCGCGTGCAGTTGAACTCGAACTGGAATCCTGCGCCGGTCCCGTACTGCTCGCACAGGTCCCGGTGGTTGTTGGTGAAGTAGATCTCGGTGCTCACGGGTGTACCCCCACACGTCCTTTAGGTTCTGCCCAGCCGTGCGACGCCGGTCCGGGGCGAGTGGTTCTGGGCTTGGGAAGGGTGACATGAAAGGGCGTCGGATGGGAAGCGCCGGCCGGGCTCCACCCACGGGTTGACTTCGCGGGTCAACCCGCAGTTCAACCCCTGTGCCGACGCCGTCACGCAGGGTTCGGGGAATCCTCGGGGACATGAACACCAGCACGCACCTCAGCAGCGCGCCCGCGCCGGTCACCGTCGGCGCGGCGTGATCCTCCCCCCGCTGCGGGACGCCGCCCGTCCGGCTGGCCGCCGCCGCTCGCGCCTCCCTATGCTGCACGGCATGGCGAGCACAGCGCAGGACCAGGACCAGGGCCGGGGCCACGGCGGCCGGTCCGGGGAACCGGCCGGGCCGGCCGCCCCGCAGGCCACCGGGCCGTTCCGGCGCTTCCGTTCCGCACCGCTCTCGCCGGCCGCTCGGGCGGCCGACGACGACAGCATCCGGATGGCCGGGGCCAAACTCCGCATCCAGCAGCGCTACGAGCGCCAGGTGCACCGGCTGCGCCCGCTCACCTGGCTGATGCTCACGGTGACGGCGCTCTGCGCGTGGACCGGCGACCCCAGACCCGGTCTCTCCGGCGCCGGACTCGCCCTCAGCATCATGCTGGCCTGCTACACCGCTCCGCTGGTCGTGGCGGGCTCCGGCTACTGGCCCTCCGACGTGACGGCCTGGCGGCAGGCGTTCGCCCTGCTGATCTCGGCGGCGGGGCTCGGCGTCTCCGCGGTGGCGCCGAGCGGCGCTCTCGCCGACATCCCGGTCTCCGCCGCGGTGATGCTGACCTTCCTCTGGCTGGAGCTGCGCCAGGCCGTGGTGATCGGCGGCGCGACGACGGTCCTGCTCGCGGTGCTGCTCACGGTGACCACCCACAGCCCGGTGGAGGCCGCCACCTCGGCCGTGCTGCTCTGCGTGGTGCTGGCGGTCCTGGCCGAGCTGATGCGCCGCAGCCGGGACAGCTCGGCCCGCACCGAACTGCTGCTGGCCGAACTGGAGGACGCCCGCGAGGCGGAGACCATGGCCGCCGCCGGCGCCGAACGGGCGCGGATCGCCCGCGAGCTGCACGACGTGCTGGCGCAGTCGCTGTCGGCGCTGTCGATCCAGCTGGAGGGCGCCCGCCGGCTCGGCGAGCGCGAGCAGGTCTCCCCGCTGCTGCAGGGGGTCATCGACCGGTCCGTCGAGCTGACCCGGGAGGGCCTCAACGAGGCCCGCCAGGCCGTCGGCGCGCTGCGCGGCGACCGACTCCCGGCCCTGGCGGACCTGGAGCCGCTGGTCGAGCGCTGCCGGCGGGACCTGGAGCTGACCGTCGGGTTCGCCGTGCTCGGCACCGCGCGGCACTGCGAGGACCCGGACGCGGGCTTCGCGCTCTACCGGGGCGTGCAGGAGGCGCTGACCAACGTGGCCCGCTACGCGCGCGGCGCTGAGGTCGAGATCGTCCTCGAGTACGGCGCGGACAGCGTGCGGGTCACCGTCGCGAACGGTCCGGGCAGCGCGCCGCCGGCCGGTCCGTCCCGTGGCGGGGGCAACGGGCTGCGCGGGATGCGCGAGCGGATCGAACGGGTGGGCGGCAGCGCCGAGGCCGGCCCGGTCGAGGCCGGTGGCCCGGGCGGCGGCTGGCAGGTCACGATGGTGGTTCCGGCGTGAGTTCGGCGGGCCGCCCGGGCATGATCGGGGAACGGCAGGACGAGGAGGGCGGCAGCGAGATGGGCGGGGACATGATCCGAGTGGTGATCGCCGACGACCAGCGGGTGACCCGGGACGGGCTGGCCCTGCTGGTCGGCCTCAACGAGGGCATGCAGGTGGTCGCGCTGGCCGCGAACGGCGAGGAGGCGGTCGCCGCCGCGCTGGAGCACCGTCCGGACGTCGTCCTGATGGACCTGTCGATGCCCGTGATGGACGGCATCGCCGCCACCGCCGCCCTGGCCGAGCAGCTGCCGGGCACGCCGGTGCTGGTGCTGAGCACCTACGCGGACGACGCCTCGATCTTCCCCGCCCTGCGCGCGGGCGCCAAGGGCTACCTGACCAAGGACGTCGGGTCGGAGCGGATCGAGGACGGCATCCGCGCCGTGCACGCGGGGCAGACCTGGATGGACCCGGTGGTCCAGCAGCGCCTGGTGGCCGCCGTCGCAGGCGGGCCGCCGCCCGCCGCACCCGCGCCCGCCCCTGTGGCAGGCCCCGTCTCCTCCTCGGACGACGGTCTGACGGATCGTGAGCGCGAGGTGCTGGTGCTGATCGCCGAGGGCCTGTCCAACGGCGAGATCGCCCAGCGCCTCTTCCTCGGCCAGGCGACCGTCAAGACCCACATCAACCGGATCTTCGCCAAGACCGGCGCCCGCGACCGCGCCCAGGCGGTGCGCTACGCCTACCGCGCCGGGATCGTGCCCACCGACGGCGGCTGACCGGGCGGCTGACCCGGCGGGCGCCCGGGCGGCCGGCCGAGGCCGACCGGTTGTTCGTCCAGGAACTCCAGCACCCCGAGCGCCGCCAGCAGTCCGACCCCGAGCCAGAGCACCACCAGGTCGGTCGGGTAGCTCCAGGTGACGAAGAGCACCACCGCCACGGCCACCGCCAGCCGGCACAGCCAGGCCTTGAACCGGTGGACGAACCGGCCGACCGCGCCCAGCCGCAGGCCCAGCTGCTGCGCCCTTCGGCGGACCGCACCGAAGCCCTCCCGCCACAGGCTGCGCACCGACCCGGCGTGCCGCCCGGAGCCGGTCACCCAGGCGCCGAGCGCCACCAGCACGCCCAGCGTGATCACCGCCCGGACCGTCCCGCGCAGGAAGTGCACCAGCGTGTCGTAGATCGCCCCGGCGGCGGCCTGGTCCACCGTGACCGGCAGCCTGTCGAGGTAGAGCGCGCGGAAGACGGTGAGCCCGATGCTCAGCAGCCCCGCGCCGACTGCCATGCCGAGCGCGGCGGTGACCAGCGCCCGCCGCCGCCGGACGGCCAGCAGCACCCCGGCCGCCGCGCTCAGCACCGCCAGCACCGGCACCCAGAACCCGGCCAGTTGCAGCAGCCGCAGGGAGGTCCGGATCCTGCCGACGTTCTCGGAGTCGGCCAGCACGAAGCTGGTGTGGATCTCCGGGATCTTCCCGGCGAGGGAGACTCCGCCCGCCACCAGGCGGCTCTTCGCCTGGTCGATCAGCGGCGCCAGGTCGAGGGTGACGGTGTTGCCCTGGATCTGCACCGCGCCGCCGTCCTCACCGGTCAGCGCCTTGTCGAGGGAGGCGTGCGCCGACCGGTTGGCCTGCGTCCAGATGTTCGCGAACGCGTCGCTGCCCACCACCGAGGCCACCTGGCTGCGGACGAAGCCGGTGAGGCCGTCGGTGATGGCGCCGCCGACCGTGCCGAGCAGCGTGTTCAGCAACGGCCGGTCGGCCGGGGCCACCTGGCCGAGGATCGCGTTGACGGGGAGGTAGCCCATGATCGCGTCGGTCGCCCGGTCGGTGACGGCCGCCTGGACGGCCGGGTTCCGGGCCAGCGGGGCCACCGTGGCGAGGTAGCGGTCGGTGTCGGTGACCTGCGAGTTGGCCCAGACGGAGAGCACGCCGAGCGGGGTGAGCACGCAGGCCAGCAGGATCAGCAGGGCGGACAGCAGCGACGCCAGCAGGCGCCCGGGCGTGATCCGGGGCTGCGACTGCTCCAGGCGCGCCATCCGCTCCCGCAGTTCGCCGAGCTCGGACGCCGCCACCGCGTCGTCCGGTGCGGGACTGGCGCTGCCCATCCGTACCTCCGGTCACGGGTCGACCCGTGCGCGGGGCCGGTGGGCGCCGGTCGGCACGGATGCGTTTCCGATCAGGAGATACCAGGGCAAACCGGGCGGCCACTCGACGCGGCGTGCGGCTCAGCGCTGCCTGCTGGCGGTGGCCGCGCACGACGGAACCCCCGGACCGTCAGCTGACAGTCCGGGGGTTCCGGTCGAGACTGTGCCGCCTGAGAGGACTCAGTCGGTGGTGTGCGGCTTGGGGACCTCGTCGACCTTGGTGACGTTGACGGGGGCCACAGCCGGACGCGGCTGCTCGGTCGCGGTGGACTCGGCGGTCGTCGCGGCCGCGCCGCCGGCCGGCGAGTCGTCCTCGCGCATGGCCTTCGTCTCGGCCTTCAGGATGCGCATGGACTTGCCCAGGCCGCGTGCCATCTCGGGCAGCTTCTTCGAGCCGAAAAGCAGGATGATGACAGCCAGGACCACCAGGAGGTGCCAGGGCTCCAGACCGTTGCGGAACATCCCTGACCACCGGTCCCTTCGGTTTACTCGCCGTTGCAATAGCCGGACGGGACCGCCCGACCCCGTCAGTATGCCTGGCCCGGCGGGCGAACGTATACACCCGCCGGGAAACGGTGGTCAAAGACCCGGTGAAGCACGCGGATTCTGCGGGTTGCAGCGCCATGTGGTCTAAACCACTATCACTCGTACGTGTCATAGCGCCCGCACCCCGGGGGTCCTTGGACCCTGCCACGCTCACGCTCCGCTCACACCTCGGCGCTGCTCCGGGCCTCAGCCGGGGGCGCCGCCGGGTTCGCTGCCGGGCCGGCGTCCGGGGTCCGGGCCGTCGTCGGCAGATGACCCATCAGCCGGTTGGCCGCGAAGGCCGCGCCGACCATGAAGAGCACCCCGACCACCGCCGCCACGTGCATGCCGTCCGTGAACGCGACGCGCGTCACGGCCAGCAGCTCGCCGCCGGCCCGGGCCGGCAGCTGCGCGGCGACGGTGACCGCGCCGCCCAGCGTGTCGTGGGCGGTGCGCGCCGTGCCGTCCGGGAGTCCGGCGGGCAGCGAGCCGTCCAGGCGGGTCCGGTAGACCGCCGCGCCGGCCGCGCCGAGCACGGCGATGCCCAGCGAGCTGCCCAGTTCGGTGGCGGTCTCCGAGGTGGCGGCGGCCGCGCCGGCCCGCTCGGGCGGGGCGGCCGAGACGACCAGGTCGGCGGTGAGCATCATCGTGCCGACCGTCCCGGCGGCGAGGATGCCGGCCGCGACGAGCACCAGCGCGAGGGGCGAGCCCGGGGCGACCAGCGTCATCAGCGCGAAGCCGGCCGCGCCGGTCAGGAACCCGCCCGCCATCAGCCGGGCCGGCCGCACCCGGCCGGCCAGCACCCCGGAGAGCCCGACGGCCGCGCCGACCCCGGCGCTCGGCAGCAGCGCCCAGAGCGCGGCGGCGAGCGGGCTCATGCCCTTGACCAGCTGGAGGTACTGCGAGGTGAAGAGGGTGAATCCCATCATGGCGAACATCGCGATGGTGTTGGCGATCGTCCGTTGGCACCCTTGAAGGTGCGCTTGCTCAGCCAGCTTGGCGCCCTAGCGGAGGCTTCTCCTTCAAGCTCTGAGCTGGGCTAACGATCCAGCACAGTCAAGGTTTGAGTCCTGCCGCAGCCGGACATCACTACAGGGTTCAAGTAACACTCGGTTACGCAAGAGGCTGGAGTCTCACTAGAAGTCACGATGGGGTTCATTGTCATCATCGAACGCGTGTTCTAAACTCCAAGGGCCTCTTACGGCCTATTTAAGGTGGTCACGCTACGCGCATCATGCTTAACGCTTGACAGTGCTCTGACCCTTACCTACCCTGTCCCTAGGCACGCATGGACGGAACTAGGTTGAAGGGTCGAGTAACCAAAATGCCGTATCCAAGCAAACTGCCTGACGATGCAACGCTTCTAAGGGCACGTGATTTCGAAGGTCTCGACCTTGCCGAAATCGCAGCTCGCTACGGAGTTTCCAAGCCGGCCGTATCTATGCGCTTTACTAAGATGGGTCGCCCCGTGGGGGGCAATTCCGCAATGGACTATCAGGAAATCATCCCCTGGCAGCCGGAGCGATCTCATCTGTCTCTTGATGCTGCAATTCGGCTACGCTCGCACGTCAGGTATCAATCGGGCATCCCAGTGCCCGATGCGGCTTTGCGCCGCCTTCAGAATTGGTGGAAGCGCATGCGCGAAACCGAAACGGTGCTTGACTATCAGCCTTCGCTGGCCGGATCTCCATGGCACTATGTGCCGCGGGAGGCATCCGACGGCCGACTGATCGTGAGATGGCCGAAAGGCATGTCCCCGCCAACGCAGACTCAGTCGGATATCCTCAGCTTGCCCACGAGTGGGCCGTCTGCTTTGGACTAGACAACATCAGAGTTTTCCCAGGTGAGGGGCTGGCCACGACATCGTGACCAGCCCCTTGTGATTGTGGTCGCCTTGTGTTGTTTAACGCTTGACAGGTAGTCATGGCGAGATATGATCGTCATCACACCAAAACGGATCGGATCACTCCGGCCTTGGGCGGGCTGGGGTGGCGTCTGGACAGAGGGGGATGCCGAGTGACCGGGGCTGAGGATGCGGCAGAGCTGGGAGCACAAATCCGGGCAGAAACCCCCTACGATGACCCGCCCTATGGACTCGTCACCCACTTCATATACGAGCGCGGTGACGTCTGGTGGCTATACACCTCCGAGCACACTGACGCAAGCACTGTTGACGACCTGTGGCTTCTGCTCCCGCACGATGCCTACTTCAGTGGATCTGAGTCATGCGCTTTCGCGCCAGAGTTCAAACACGTGGCGAATAGCACGAGGGTGCACTATATGATCTCCCATCGAGAAGGAGAGCCGATTGCCAGAATACAGACGAAGGAGCTTTTCGCAGCTCAAATCCTGGGCCGGTTGCAGTGAGGCGTATCGCCTCGAACGGATCGTCAGAGCCCCACGACTGCCAGCCGCATGGTTCACGCACGGCATCGCCGTACATGCCGCCATCGAGGCGTATGAACGGTCCGGAAGGACCCTGACGCCAGATCAGTCAATCGAGGTCTTCGAGACCGCATGGTCCGAGTCCATCATGAAGGACTTCGATCGTGAGCCCGACCTCTCCGTATGGATGACCGGAGGCTGGCGTAAGCCGGAAACTGACATCGAGCTACGGTTCGAAGAGGGCAAGGCTCAAGTCCTGGCCTACCGCGACTACGTCGCGGCATCCGGAGAGTCGATCTGGATAGCGCCAGACGGGCGCATGGCTGTAGAGCTCGAAATTGAGTTCACCCTGTCAGACGTCCCTGTTATCGTCTTCATTGATCAGGTCATCATCACTCAGGACGGGCGGCTTGTCGTCCGAGACCTGAAGACCGGAAGCTCTTACAACTCACCCTTGCAGCTGGCAACTTACGATCTGGCTCTAGAAGCCGAGTACGGCATCCGAGCATTCTGGGGCGACTTCTGGCTAGCTAAGAAAGCGAAGCCATCGCCTCCCGTCGATCTCCATCCCTACACCGCGGAGCGGGTAGGCGCATGGTACGCCGCAATGGACGCCGGCCAACGGGCCGGAATCTATGTCCCGTCGCCTGGAGACCATTGCCGCGTCTGCGGTGTGGCTCAGTGGTGCACCGCTATCGGCGGTGTCGAGTACATCCCCAACTCTCAAAAGGAGATTGCATCTTGACGACGCCTTATGGCTCTCCCGTCCCCTCCCACTCCGAAGCTCCCATCTCGGTCAACTTCAAGATCCCGGAGGTTCCGGGCGCACCCATGCTGACCGTGCGAGCCAGCAACGGTCAGGAGCTTGCCGGCCTGACTGGCGACGTTGCTCGCGTCGGTGTTGATGTGGGCCGCGCGCTGACCGACTTCCGAGCCGGCTTCCTCGCTGGCGCTGGACTTCCGAGCGAAGCGCCTCAGGCGCCCTCTGCCCCTCCGGCTCAGCCGGTTCCGACGGCCTACCAGCCCCAGAATCCGACTGCTGGATATGGTGCTCCTCAGGCGCCTCAGTGGAGCGCTCCCGCGCCCGATCAGCAGCAGTACTCTATGCCGCCTCAGACGGGCGGTCAGGGACAGGCACCTTCCTGCCCTCACGGTCAGCGCGTTTACAAGAGCGGTGTTAGTGCTCAGGGCAAGCCCTACAAGATGTGGGCATGCTCGGCCCCCCAGGGGCCTGGTCAGTGCAAGCCGGAATGGGTCAAGTAGTCTCTTTTTTGACCTGAAGCTTAACGCTTGACAGCCTGCCCCTTCGGGGGCAGGCTTACCCAAGAGGGGAGAAGAGATAGAAACCCTCGTCCAAGCAAGAGCCGGCCGCGGTGACGCGGGAGAGCCGATCCCAACAGTCTTTCGAGGTCTCGAAGAGGCCGGAGTCCATATCCGTCAAGGACAATTCACTCTGATCTCCGCAGCGCCAGGGATTGGCAAATCTGCCGTCAGTCAGACAATCGCAACGAGAGCCAGAGTCCCGACCTACTACTTTTCGGCCGACTCTGATCGATTCGAGATGTACACCAGAGCGGCAGCAATGCTGACCGGCTGGCGAACCGAGGACATTGGAAATGCCGTCCTTCACGGCAAGACTGAGACCATCGACGCGAAACTCTCGGAATCAGCCTTCATTCGGTACGACTTCAAGTCGTCCCCGACTCCGGACGATATCGAAGACGAACTCAAGGCCTATGCGATGACCTACGGCATGTGGCCTCGTCTGGTCGTGATGGACAACATCTCGAATCTGGACATGGGTGGCGGAGCCACTGACACAGCCGCCCTCGAAGAGGCGTCCAATTTCCTTCACGATCTCGCCCGTGAAACCAGCGCAGCAGTCATCGCCCTGCATCACGTTCAAGGACCATTCAACGACGGAAACGTGCCAGTTCCCCTATCCGGTCTCCGAGGCCAGATTGGACGAGTCCCCGAAAGGGTCCTGACGCTGCACAACGCGTCCGACCAGTTCGACATTGATGCCGGCAGGCAGATCCTGGGCCTGAATGCCGTGAAGAACCGCGGAGGTCAGTCTGACCCTTCCGCAAAGAACACCATCCGACTCGAATTCATCCCTGACCGAATGCTGATCAGGGGATAGGAGGTGTCTTGCTGACAATCGGCGGCCTTTGCGCCGGTTACGGCGGACTTGAGATGGCGGTTTCAGCTGTCTTCCCGAACTCACGTCTCGCATGGGTCTTCGAAAACGACCCGCACGCATCTCTGATTCTCAAGGCGCACAATCCAGATGTTCCGAACTACGGCGATATCACATCGGCCGACTGGTCCGCTCTGGAGAGCATCGACATTCTAGCGGCAGGCTTTCCCTGTCAAAACATCAGCAACGCCGGCAGGCGAGAGGGGATTACAGGTGACCGCTCGCGCATCTGGAATGACGTTGCCAAGGCTGTTGGCACGCTTCGACCAAAGCTCGTTTTCTTGGAAAACGTATCGGTCATCACGCGAAGAGGACTCTCTAGAGTCGCTGGAGATCTTTCCGAAATCGGGTATGACGCAAGATGGATCACTCTTCGAGCTTCCGAAGTCGGAGCACCTCACCAGCGAAGCCGTTGGTTCTGCATTGCCTACCCTTCCGACTCCTCGGGCCTCCGACGGGCCGAATGGCGGGCCGAACATGAGGGATCGGGCAGGAAACTACTCGGCACTGCCGAGTGCGGTCGTGCATCTACTCAAGACGCCTACCGCGAATCTTGGAACGAACGGCGCGGCACAGCCGCCGGACAAGCGAAAGAGGGGGGGCACGGACCGACCCTTGACGACGAAGCGTCCTACCTTCTTCCCTACTCCGACAGCGTCGGACGGAACGGGCGGAGCTGGGACGAGCCCCAAACGGACGGGCGGAGAGAACCTGAGAACGGCCGTTACTCGCCTCCCGAATGGTGGGGAGACTACTTGCCGGCCATCCGCCGATGGGAGCGCGTGAACGGCGTAGCCCCGGCACCTACTGAAGTCGGCCCAAAGGGCGGCAAGCGGCTCAGGGCGACCTTTGCCGAATGGATGATGGGGCTTCCAGTAGGACACGTGACAGGCGTTGAGGGCCTGAATCGATCTCGTCAGCTCAAGGCCATTGGCAATGGTGTAGTGCCTCAGCAGGCTGAGGCCGCGCTTCGAATCCTTCTCGATCTCAACTAGGGAGCAGCATGGACTATCAGACGTGGATGACCGACGTCATGGCAAAGCTCATGGAGCCAACGAAGACGAAGTTTCCGGAGAACCGCGCCGGCAGGCGCGCGAAGGCTCACTCTCTCCGGAAGCGTGGAAAGCACTTCACGAAGTGACGCCACCGCGGAAGGGCTTCCGCGAGTGCAGGAAGTGTCTCAAGAACCGCGCTGAGCGCTTCTTCACCTCTGTCAGAGGCAATACGTGCTCTACGTGCCGTAAGGCCCGTCAGAGTACCGCCAGGCACGCTAGCAGGGTGATGCAGACCTACGGACTAGGTCCCGGCGAGTACGAGAGTCTTCTCAAGGCTCAGGGAGGCGCTTGCGCCATCTGCCGCGGGAAGCGGAGATATCGCCTCTCGGTCGATCACGATCACAAGACAGATCTTGTCCGCGGTCTTCTCTGTCGGATGTGCAATGAGCGGCTGCTGACGGCAGCACGAGACAAGCCGGATGTACTCCGCTCTGCGGCTGCCTATCTTGATGCGCCTCCGGCGCAACACTTCATCGGACTTCGGTACTACCAAGGGAGCAAGGAAGATGCCTGAGAAGACACTGCCGGAGATCTACCGTGAAGCCGCTGATCTCGTCCTGAGGGACGGAAAGGCTAGCGGGGAGATGAAGGCAGTACGCCAGGGGAAGTGCCTGGGGTACTGCACGATGGGCGCCACCTTCGAGGCTGCTGGCCTTCTTACCGACCACGGAACGTACGTCAATACCGTCTTGGGCGGTGTGGATGATTTCGTTGAGTCGGACAGCTTCGCCCAATTGGCGCGACCGATAGCCGATCGGATCGTCAGCTCCGGTCGGCGTCGCCGAGTCGAGGTGTTGGACGGCGAAGAGGTTTCGCCGGGGGTCTCTGCGTTCTGGACTATCGCGAAATGGAACGATCAAGATTCCGATGGGAAGCCTTCGGCCGAAGACGTCGCGAAGCTCCTTCGCGAGACGGCCGATGAAGTCGAGAAGGCGGAAGCCAAGTGAGTATCACTATCCGACTCTCCGGAGAGAAGCTGACGACTGCCGACCTCGGATGGCTCGCTGAGTCCGTGAATGGGGCCTCCGGGCACTCTGGCAATGACTACCCGATCACGATTTCCGATGGATCGATCTCGGTCGAGATCCCCGGTGAGGACGAGGAGAACTGATGGCTACCGCAGAGAAGTCGTTCCGCGAAGTCAAGAAGATGGTCGAGGTAGACGTCCATGAGGACGTCATCACCATGACGCTTTCGAGGGAGGAAGCCGAGACCCTGCGGTTCCTCTTCGAGAAGATCGGGGGTTCCCCGACAAACAGTCCCCGACGACACATCGACGCGATGAAAATAGCTCTCTCGGGAGCCGGCGCTATCCGATCTGAACTGGCAATCCAGTCAGGGCGTTTCGATGCGATCTACTTCAAGGACTACCCGAAGTCGGAGAAGCCGGCGGACGAGAGTCCATTGAAGGTCGGAGATCGAGTCCGCGTGACTTCCTCCCGATGCCGCGGAGATGTAGGGGTGCTTCGACGGATTGACGCTGACGATCCGGATCTGACGTACATGGTGTACGTCGACACCTACGCAGATACCCGATGGGTCCATTCCGTTGAGCGAGTCTCCGAGTAGTAAGCCCCCAATCGGCGATGTGATCCGGCACTACTATCCGGATTGGGTGGTGCCGGATCGGTTCGGATGGGTCAAAGTCCGATGTCCTTTCCATGGCGAACGAAACGCATCAGCGTCCGTCAATCTCGAAGCCAACTATTTTCAGTGCTTCGTCTGTGACGCCTCCGGCGATTCCTGGTCCATCATCATGCGAGAGGAGAAATGCGATTTCCGTAGTGCCGTCGAATTCGCAGAAGGAGCTCTACGGTTCAGCGGTGGAGACATACGCGGCGGCTCTACCGTCCAACGCCGCCGCGGTTTCCTATCTGACGAAGCGCGGCCTGTCAGAGGGCAGCGCTCAATCCTTCAAGCTAGGAGTCGTAGAAAGCCCCTTTCCGGGGCATGAGCAGTACCTAGGCCGCCTTGTCGTGCCATACCTGACTCTTGGCGGTGTCTGCGGAGCTTCGTTCCGCTGTATCGCTCATGAGGACTGCAAGGGAATCCACAACGATAAGTACTTGTGGCCGGCCGGCTTCAGCCGGAGGATGTTCAACACTCCGGCCCTGGACATCGATTCGCCCTTCATCGCGATCTGCGAAGGCGAGATGGACACCATCACGACTCAGCAGGCCGGCATACCGGCCGTGGGAATCCCCGGAGCGAAAGCCTGGCAGTCCTTTTGGGGGCGTTGCTTCAAGGGCTACGAGACCGTGTACATCCTCGCAGACCACGACGACGATGGATCTTCCCAAGAGATGGCAGAGAAGATCAGCCGTTCGGTTCCAACGGCCAGAACGATCCTCATGCCCGAGGGGCATGACGTGAACTCGTTCGTCCTGGAGAACGGCCCAGAGGCCCTGAGGCTGAAGATGGGCGTTTCTACGCCCTGAAGCTTAACGCATGACAGATGGGAGCACGCATTGAGTCAATACCCGACCCTGAAGGGTTTCGACTCCGAAGACGCTGAGTGGAATCTAGACCTCAGCTTGGAGCAAGTAGCGACCATTTTCGCTCTGATGGGATGGCCGCTGGCTAACGGCGTCGCGACGCCTGAGCGGATCGAGAAGGTGATTGACGATCTCGTGAAGGCCATGAACAACGACAAGTATCTCTACGCCTCATACGGACGTCTCAGCGTCCGACGCAATCCGGGGGCCCTCAACTGCGTTGAGCTGGCCTTCGATATCGGTCATCTCGACTTCACGGAAGCGATCGAGGAGCGAGCGAAGGGCGGTGCAAATGGCAGCTGATCAGACGATTATGATCTGGCCCGATACCCAGATCCCGGAGCAAGACAACAAGGCGGTTGCCGGCCTGATCTCCTTCGTCAAGGACTATCAGCCCTCAA
Organism: Kitasatospora mediocidica KCTC 9733; assembly: GCF_000744225.1. Lineage (GTDB taxonomy): Bacteria > Actinomycetota > Actinomycetes > Streptomycetales > Streptomycetaceae > Kitasatospora > Kitasatospora mediocidica. Next base: position 2,149,658 of record NZ_JQLN01000005.1, read on the forward strand.
TGATCGTAGACATCGGCGATTGGATGGACTTCAGTCCTCCGAGCCGCTGGAGCAAGGGAACGGCAGCCGAGTACGACACCTCACTGACGAGGGATCTCCAGAAGGCCCATGAGATTCAGTCGCGCGTGAGGGCCGTCTTCGATGGCCCGTGGAAGCGTCACCTAGGCAATCACGACCTACGCGTCTTGGACGCGGTCAAGCGCTACTCGCCGTGGCTCCACGGCTTCGAGGGCATCTCGTACGAATTCATGCTGAAGCATGATGAGTTCTCGATCGAGACTCTTCCGACCTTCCATGACGTTGCTCCCGGATGGATATCGACTCACGGCCACAAGGGCGTAAGCATCAATCCGCGGCCGGCTGGTACCGCGATGGGTCTCGTCAAGAAGACCGGGAAAAGCGTGGTCTGCGGCCACACGCACCGTGCCGCTTTGGAGCCGTGGGATACCGGCTACAACGGCAGGACTCGCCGACTCTGGGCAATGGAAGTCGGCAACGTGATGGACATGAAGAGGGCTTCGTATCTCGGCCTGGGTGCCGCGAATTGGCAGCAGGCTTTCGGCCTGCTGCACGTCACCGGACGGCACGTCCGACCTGAAGTGATCTACATCGAGAATGGCCGTTTCACGGTCGAGGGGAAGGAATACCGATGACTGACGCATGGACTGGTCGGAAGTACAAGAGCGACAGCAACGATGTTACCGAGATCCTGTCCGAGCCGTTCAAGGCGCTCGACGGCAGTGAATGGATCGGATTCCAGACCTCGTACATCGTCGGGGTCACCTCTCTCGCTAGCTTCGATGGCAAGATCCGCATCGTCGAACCGAAGTACGCCGTAGGCGACAAGGTCATCAGGGCCGGTGGCCACGTATACACGATCGAAGCCGCCTCCTCGAAGCGTGACTACGAAGGCGATCGTCCGTATCTCGTCGTCAACGAAGCTGGCGAAGCCGATGTCATTTGGGAGTCCAACATTGAGGGCAAGGTGAGCGAGTGACGGATATCGACTGGAATGCCATCCATGATCTCGCTCAGCGAGTGGGACGGAACATGGCTCGGAAGTGGCCCGGCATCGAGGCCGAAGACATGGCTCAGGAAGCTTTGACGGCTCTTCTGGAGCACTCGGAGCTACTCAAGGACTTCCCGGAGAACATCGCTCTTGTCACGGCCTTCATGGGCCGTGTAGCGGGCTCCTGGGCCTCGAAGGAGCGATACGACTTCACGGTGCGAAGTGCCCGGTATCTCTACACGCCAGCTGAAGTCCGAGGACTTCTCACTCATGCCTACTGGGATCTCTCACTCCGAGAGACGTCAGTCCCGACGGGTCCCGACGATCGAACCTCTCTGGTGGTCTGGGAGAGCGTATGTGTGGCCCTCTGGGATCTCGATGCGGCTATCGCCTCGCTCAACCCGATGGATGCCGCCAGGCTGACGCTTCGCTTCCGGGACGAGGCCGAATACGCGAATGACGCCGCCCGTAAGGCGGTTGATCGAGCCATCGACACCCTGACTCAGCGCCTGAACGAGCACATCAACCGGACTCCCGCGGACCACAACGGTCCGGGCAGTCGAATCTCTGGCCGCATGCCGGCCGCAGCATGAAGGGGGAACTCGTGAAGGTCCTTGGATGTTTCGGAGTCATCATCGCGATTTTGGCGGTTGGCTTCGGAATCGATGCCGGTATCGCCGAGATCCTGCATCTCGCCTTCCCGACGGTCCTCGGCTTCTGGAAGTGGTTCGGGGTGGTTGTTGTTGCTGGCGTCGTCCTTGGAAGTACTGGCGTGCGGGTCTCCAGGCGCTGATAGCTATCAGCGCCTGATTGAACGATGGTCCGCCCGGGGCGTTGCCCCGGGCGTTTCGGCGAACCTCTTACGAATCGCGAAGAGATGGGAGCGTCATCATCGCTAAGCATGCCAAGACGAAGACCCGAGAGCCGTCCTACGTCTTCGAGTTCACCCGATCCGAACTGAAGCTGATTGCTGACACCTTCGGCGATATGGCCGAAGGTCGTTGTCACCTGGCATATCCAGGAGAGGGGAACGACGTCAAGCCGAATAAGACCAGTCTGAAGCGACTCAAGTCGATTGTCACGGCCGTCGACAGTGCGAATGCCTATGACGCTCGGGACGACTACTTCGATCGATGGGAGACTGTTGATGAGGCTAACTGACTGGCGAGGAAACGAATACGGCGTCGGAGACACCATTCTCTATGCCCGGATGTCCGGGCGATCTTGCGAGATCTCGGAAGCAACTGTAGTTGACATCTGGCGGACGTATTCCGACAAAGGACGTTACAACAGGCTCGCGGAAGGGGAGGAAGCCCCGTCCGTACAGATCTTCAACTTTGCCACCCGAGAACACGAGACACGTCCGGCACGGACCGAGACGCGAGTCAAGGTCCAGCCCAACGGCCGCGGTAGCAGAGATTTCTACCGGACTGACTACGCCTACGTGAAGAACGCCGAAGGCGACTACGAGCGTGTTGAAACCAGCATCAAGCCTGTAACGCTCAACATCATCGCCAACATTACGGCGGTACCGAAGTGACTGACGCCGTCTATCTCTCAGGCCCCATGAGGGGCCTGCCGAACTTCAACTACGATCTCTTCAATAAGACTTCGAGCGAGCTTCGTCAATGTGGATTCGTCGTCCTCAATCCGGCCGAGAACTTTGACGGGGATCAGGGGCGAGAGATCGCCGAATATATGAGGGCAGATATCAAGATGATCCTCAAGGCATCAATGGTCTTCATGCTTCCCGGATGGCAGGACTCCGCAGGAGCCCGCTTGGAGTACCAGATCGCTCAGGCGCTCGGACTGGAGATCATCTACCACGCCGGCGCCGATCAGACGGAGCCGGCCGAGATGACCGCGGCTCGGATCGTCAGGAACGGTGAGCGCCAGGCGGCTTACGGCCACCCTAGTGACGACTTCAGGCGCACGGCCAAGGAATGGTCCGCCACCTTCGGGAAGGACGTCTCACCCCTCGATGTGGCGATCGCGATGGTTCAGCTGAAGCTGTCCCGACTGATCGGAACTCCAGGACATCGAGACTCGATCATCGACGGCATCGGGTATCTCATTTGCTACGAGAGGATCATTCAGTATGGCGAATGACAAGGTTCGGATCCGGGCTACTCTGATTGTCGAGTATGAGGCTGATCCGAAGGACTACGAGTCGGACGTACCCAAGGAGATGGCGGAGGAAGATCAGGAGTCGTTGGCTGAGGGCGGCCTGACGCTCGAAGACTTCGTGGATGACGTCCTTGTGGACTTCTCCTTCAAGGCGGTTCCCGACTGACCTAGAAACGACGAAAACCCCCAGCCTGATGGCTGGGGGTTTTCTTTTGCTCTCGTCCGGGCATTGGAGAAGGACGAGAGCAAGTCTCATTGTAGCCGCTGAATCAAGTCCCGATGATCGTACGCTTGATTGAAGCTCTCGAAGGACAGACGTTGACCGCTTCCATCGGTCAACCAGTCAGACTCACGGCGCTCCGCGATGCGCCGGCCTTCAACCCGAACCCAGTAGATACCCCACGTCTCGGACTCTCGATGGAAGCCCGGCATCCTGACGCGAGCGTCGGCCGAAGGTGCCGCAACGCTTGACTTGGCTCTCATGCTTCTCGACTTCCCTCAGGGCTGATGACACACCAGACGATCTTTCCGATCCCACACGGCCGAGGATGTGAACCCCAGTCGTCAGCGAGCGAGTTGACGAGGAACAGCCCGCGGCCGTGTGAGTCGCGGTGCTCCGCCTGCTGCTGGACAGGGAGCCTGGAGCTGGAGTCGTGCACCTCGACTCGTAGACGTCCGTCAGCACGGAACCGCAGGCTGAGCCAGACAAGGCGTCCTTCGCGAGTCCCGTGGACTACTGCGTTGGTGACCAGCTCGCTGACCAGGAGTTCGCCAGTCTCGATGAGTCGATGTCCATCGGCGATGGTGTTCAGAAACTGCTCTAGGTGACGTCGCGCGAAGAGCGCTGATTTGGGACTTCGAGGCAACCACAGATCACTACTGGGAGCCGGCGACTTGACGAGGGTGGGCATGACAGCACCTCCGCACGCACGTGGGGGGCGGCGCGAGATGTGTAGGCGCCGGACTACAAACGGTAGTGCTCAAGGTGCCATGTATGCAACCCCGTTGGTAAACGGGGTGCGGCCACAGCAAGATGATCTAGCGGGGGCGGCTGGCGCCGATGGCTGGTCAACGGCCAGACTGCCTACCAGAGGGGAGACTGACTTGGCACTCAGGACCGTGATCACTGAGCGACAGCGCCGATACGGCGCAGAGCTGCGAGCCATGCGAGAGGCCGCGGGCCTCAGCGTGCGCGAAGCTGCGGTGGTCGTAGACATGGGGCAGCCACAGCTGTCCCACATTGAGGCCGGCAGGACCAGCCTCTCGCCCGATCGGGCGAGAGATCTTTTGAAGCACTACGGATGCACAGATGAGACCCTGATTGGGGCCTTGATCGATCTTGGCTCGCAGAGCGGCAAGGGATGGTGGTCGGCCTTCCGAGCCACCATGCCGCAGCATGCCCTTGACCTTGCCGAGTTGGAGTCGTCCGCTCGAAGCATCCTCAGTTACGAGACCTTCTATATCCCGGGCCTCTTGCAGACGCCTGAGTACACGCGGGCCATTTATGAGTACCGTTACGGCCGAGTGGGAGATCCTGCCGCAGCCATGGCATTCCGCCACGAGCGGCAGAGAATTCTATCGGAAGAGGGCGGTCCCGAGTGTCATTTCATCATTCACGAAGCGGCATTGCATATGAGATTCGCTGGTATCGAAGGGATGCGCGGACAGCTTGTGCGACTGCTTGAGTTGGCTGGGCAGCCAAACATCACAATTCAAGTCGCGCCGTTCGCGATAGAAGATGCGAGTCCGTACGCAAGTCTGTTCTTCATTGCCGCGCCTTCAGCGCCGCAATTGGCCACAGTAGGAATCGATCACCCCAAACGGTCAGAATATCTGTCCACCGCGGATGAAATCGGTAACTACAGGGCCACCTTTGATCACCTGGCCGACATTTCATTGAGGCCGGTTAAGATGAGCACTAACCCCCAGGGTCACGCCAAGCGGGACTCGTGGGGGATGGTGCACCACATTATGTATCAGTTGTGAGAGGGAACAAATGACCGAGTACGCGTGGCGCAAGTCCAGCTTTTCTCAGGCAAATGACGGAAACTGCATCGAGCTTGCACGAGGCGCCGGCGGCGCTATCGTTCTCCGTGAGAGTGATGACCCGAGCGTGATCGTCACCTCGGATCGCGCCAAGCTCTCGGCCTTCATCGCAGGCGTCAAGGCTGGCGAGTTCGATGATCTGATCTGAGCTGGGCTTCACGGGGGACGCCAGCCTCTCAGGGCCACGTTCGGGTTACATAGTTGCAACCCATGTGGGTTGCGCGCTACCGTCGTTCACGGCCCACCCCGGCTGGCTCGGCTGATGTAGCCGTCTCGACCCCGGTCGGGGTGGGCTCCGTGTCCCCAGCGTAGGAGGCAACGTCATGAACTGTCCCGTGTGCGGCGCGATGATGTACAGCAACGGGAAGGGCCAGTTCGCATGTGGTAGCTGCGGCGCCGTTCGGGCCAACCCGGATATTCTGCTACCGTTCCCGGTTCTCCTGCCCGCCGAGAGGTAGCCCGCATGTCCGCAACAGTCGCTCACTCGCGCTTCTGCGCCTCCTGCGGTTCACCAGTCAAAGACGGCCCCAACGGCGGGTACGTCTGTGGCCAGTGCTATCACGTGCTAGAGCCACCAGGTGAGGACAAGGCCAGGAAGGCGGCGCGGCGCGAACGCGCGGCGCGCGTCACAGCAGCAGCCGAAAAGCGAGCAGAAGAACAGAACCGAATGCCTCAAACCACGCGCAAAGCCAGCTGACTGCGCGCGGCCGGAACGACAAAAGGCCCCCTGCCATGAGGCAGGGGGCTTCGTCATGCGCCGGTCAGTGATGGACGAGAAGGAAATCAGCGACCGCTACGGCGGTCGAGACCACGCCGGCAAGGATGCCAGCAAGCGTCAACGCTCGCACGGATCGCTGCCTCAAGTCCTCTTCGGTCACGTAGTCCTGGCGCTCCGACTCGATGAGTCTGATCCGAGTCTCATGGTCATCGACCTTTGCAGTCTGGCCAGCAACCAGGATGACCACGCGCTGAACGTCTGCGCTTGTCGCCAGGACTACGTTGTACATGTCCCGGAGAGTGACGATGCCGTCATTGTCTCCCATGGATTACGCCCCGGCAGGGGCGTCCGGCTCGGCCGGAACAGTCGGCACAGTCGGAACGACGAGAGCCGGAGCCGCAGTTGCTCCGGCAACCTTCTCCACGTCAGCCGCGAGCTGACGAAGCTCTTCTGCCGCGGCGCGCCGAAGGCGAGTGACCTCAGCAACGGCATCAGCCTTAAGGCGGTCTGCCTCGCCGACAACAGCCTTGGCCAGGGCCGGATCATGGATCTGAACGAAGTCCTGTACGCCCTTGGCGTCATGCACAAGGCTCTTCACGTCGCCAGACGCTACGGCGTTGGCAACGCTGGTGAGCTTCGCCACCAGGAGCTGAAGCCCGTTGTGCAGGGTGACGCCAGAGGTGACAAGGGCCAGCAACTCCGGGAACGAGACGAGAGAATTCATACTTACTTCCTCACTGCTTCTACGAGATAGCCAACAGGCTCGGTACCGTCACCGAAGCCCTGAACACGACCGACGGACAGACTCTGGTCTCCGTCGAAAATCGGAACACTGATTCGGCCAGGCTTACCCTGCCCACCGACGTCGAAAAAGTTGATTCGATAGATGCCTGCTGAATTCAGCACGGCAACGCGGAGGCGGACGGTAGCGAAGTCCGCAGCAAAGGAGAGCCAGACGCCACCCCAGCCGGCCGCGCCACCATTCTGCGGCGGCAGCGAGATGGACAGACTCCTCGATCGGTCGATCTCGTTACCCTTGATATCGGATGCGAATCCCTGAGGAACCGAACCGGTGGTAATCGCCACGTCGTCTTCATCTCCATTCGAGTGAGGCGCCGAAGGCGCCGTTGAAACGTATTGAGTAGGCCGCGGATACTGGCCAAAGTCGGCAGTCTCAGAGTGATCGACATCTGCACCGCCACTTAGGGCAGTTCCGCCATCCTGGCGGATATTGGCGTGAGAACTCCATTGGCCGTTAGACCAGGCATCCGCCTGCCAGAAGTAGGACGCGGTAGCCGGAGAGGCGGCTACATTCTCGACGGCGAAGTAGCCACCGTAGAATCCCGATCGACCTAGGCCGATGACGCTGTTGACTCCTCGCATGTAGGAGTTCACGGCATTGAACTGGGATCCCTGGACATCGAAGTCACAGGCGAAATAGATCACGGCATCGTCAGGCAGGCCAACTGCCCTTCGCTGAAGCTCTGCGGCCTGAGCGTCGGCTACGCCGGCCGCACTGCCACCTAGCATCCGATTAGAACTGGACTCGAAGACCACAACGACCGAAAGGCCGTTGGCCGGATAGTCTCGGACCTCTGCGGCAGTCAGATTCTTCGTGCTGTCAGGACTGAAGTAACGGGCAACGAAAGTCGCCCCGGTTGACTTGATATCAGATATCGAGGGCTGAGCCCAGGCAATATCAACCCCAGTTAGGGGCATGTGTTATCTCCCATCGTGAGAGGGGTTACGGGATCTCGTACGTCCCCTGAAGGGACAAGTTCGATGTGGCCGTAAATGTGAAAGGGACCGTATTGCCCCACTGCGCATTTGAGGAGCCGCCCGTACCCGTTGGGCTGTAGACGCCGGCCGCAGTTGCGTTGCTGGTGAGATAGACCGTTCCTGGATAGACCGCAGTCCCCACGTTGACCGCGAATGCAGCCCCGGGCCACTGGGCATTGAGGCGAGTGATGGTAGTCAACGGAAGGCCGAAGGAGTATGTTCCGGTACCAAAGTTCGTGGTACTGCCGAACACCATCACGATGTTGAAGGTGACAGTCTTCCCAAAAATCATGTACCGGCCCGTGATCGTGCCGTTTCCGATTGAAGGGGCAGTGCCCGAGGAACCCCACGAAGGCGAATAGGTCTGCCAGGCCCCGGGGACGATGGTCTCCCAGGCTGATCCGTCGTAGTACTGGAATCCGGAGAGGTCAGTTCGATAGCAGAGATCGCCCTTTGTCGGGCTCGGATTAGCCGTACTCTGAGCCGCCGAAGATGCATACTTCGGAATGACGACGTTGTCCAGTTGGCCGGCCAGCGTTTGCATATTCGATGGGACATTCGGAACATCGGCTAGCGAAGGATAGGTCAGGCCAGCCTTCGGCGTGTTGGCAGACAATCAGGCCCCCTTAGCTAGTTGGCGGAATCGGCGAAGCCGAATAGTCAGGAATCGGCGGAACCACCGGAAGGTAGGACCGCTGTCCCATGTCCATGCACCACGTACCGCAGACCATCAGGTACATGTAGTCGCCAGCCGAATAGCTGGCGTGAGGCAAAAGGTTGTCCAGGAGCCATCCGTCATAGGTGCGGACCATCCATGTCCCGATCTCAGTACCCTGACCGATCACGCGCCCAAGGCGCATGGTCGGGACGAGAGGGTTGTCCGCAGGAATCCCGCTAACGGCCGGCTCCACGCCGGCTGCGATGTAGTCGGGCCACGGAAAGTTAGGATCCGTGAAGGTGGGAAGAACCGGGTTGAAATTGTCGAACTCGGAGAGGGGCGTCCAGGAAGGGGGAGGAGTCGTCACGGAACCTTAGCCTTACTTGTATCGCCTAGCTGAGTGCCTAGGACCAGGAGATTCCCGCCGATCGATCCGACCAGAATGGTCGTGCCAGATGTGGGGGATGATGTCCACGTCCCGAGTCGCGGGACGTATCGGAAAGTCTGGTTGCCGATAGTGATTCGACAGAGATTCGAGTCGGCAGCCTCGCTGCCGATAAAGACGCCCGAGTAGCACTTCATCACTTCACCGAAGCCGGCCAGAGACTGACTGGACTGAGGAGACTGAGCTACAGCTCTCGCGAGCTTACGAAGGCCGTTGCCCGGCATCTTAAGTTCCTCCCGATAGCTGATAGGTCAGAGTGCGAGTCGACCCCGTAAAAGTCGATGAGGGACCGAGGGGGATCGTGAAAGAGTCCAGTAGATGAAGCTCTGTCTTGCCGTCCGGGTAGATGACCTGAATGATGTCTCCAGCTTCGAGAGCCGGATTGGGGCAGACCTCGAACGACAGGCTTCGAGCCAGTCCGAGAAAGTTTGAGAGCTGAGTTGCCGCGGCAGCGGCACACATCGCTGATGTGGTCATCAGATTGTTCTGGTAGCGATAGACGCTCGCTCCGAAGGGGCCGACTGGATTCCCGCTTGCCGACGGCCCGTAGTAGGTTGGGGACCGCGGGTCCGTATCGCACGCATAGCCCGTAGGCGGGCTGGCAGAGCCCGTGGTGGCTCCGTAGCAAGCCACGTAGTTGTAGACGCCGGAACGGCTGACGGTGCGCTTAGCGCTGACGAGGACTCCGGAAGGAGAGGCGCCGGCCGCAACCGCGGCGGCAGTACTCGCATCAGCAGTCCAAACGGCTGCACTGGTCGGAGTGGCCTGAGTCAGTGCCGGAACCGGCACTACCTGAACATTTCCGTTGACGTCGAAGTAAGCTTCTGCGTTGAGATAGCCAGCAGCGCTCTCAATCGCATCCATGCGAGCCGAATCGAAGACCGTGCCTCCGGGCACGGTGCCACTCGTCAGACTGCTGGCATACGTCACAGACACGTACGGGATGACGTCCTGAACGAGGTGCGTCAGAAGATTCATCGCGTCCCATCCGCCTCGATCAATCGGGTCGGGGAATGAAGCGTCCGTGATGGCCTGAGCCCGATCGAAGAGACTGAGGACGGGAAGTCCACCATTGGACTGCGATGGAGCCGTCTCCTGTGTCACGTCCTCGATCCGGAACCAACCGAGACTCACCGTCTCGGTTGATCCGTCCGGAAAGGCGATACCCCACTTGATGTTCAGCTCAGCGCCATAGGGCGCGAGAGGGGAGTTGGCGAAGGTGGGAAAGAAGGTCGGATCACCAATGGTGATCGATCCGCTTCTGCGAATCTTCTGAGTCCGGTCGACCGTTATAGAGCCATCGACAATCGGAAGGCCACTGACCACGAGCGCCTGGTTGTACCAGAGATCCGCGGTGACGATTCGGTTGTAGGGACCGCGTATGGCGGTCAGGAATCGGGACGAGACTGATTGCATCAGATGCCCCCCGATCCGCTGCCGTAAGGCGTATTGAGCGTTGCCAAGTAGGTTGCTCTGTGATTCACGAGCGCCTGATAGGTGCCAAACGAAACCACGGCCGTGTAGCTGTTTCCTGGAATCGATGTCAGGGCGCCAGTCGGCGAATCGACTTCTATGAAGTCGATCGACCATATCCGAGTGGGATCGGTGCTCGTGTCTGCCGGACGATGCTCTGTAACGTCTCCAGCAACGAAGTACATGTCCGCCATCATGTCGGCAGGAGTTGCCTGGAGAAAGAGAGTCGAGCCAGAGGCCAAAAGGGTCTGAACCGCCAAGTAGTCCGTGGCGGCAGTAGTCATCAGACTGAAGCTGCCCATCCGTCCGCCGCGGACGTCCGAAATAACGACCGGATTCTGACGGCCAATCACCGGATACTGCTGTTGGCGTCCCGGACGTTTAACGTCCGATAGCGCAGTCATTGTGATCTGGGTATTGAGCGCTGCCTGACTCAGATTCTTTAGCCAGCCCGTACCGTTCTGAGTCGGGATGGTGATGGGAGAAGAGCCGGCGGTAGCCGTCGTGATGGAGCCATCGCCATTGTGAATCTGAGCGATGACCGTATAGGTCACCGCGACGCCAAGCGGACATTCGAGATCGAACCCAGCCCACGAGGACGATCCACCGGTAGCAACGTAGTTGCAGTTCCTGATGATGACCTGAGATCCGTCAGGATTGGTCCGCTGGACTGCCACCGTGTCGTATCCCGTCAATCCGGTGGCGGTCAGCGAGACATAGGCCAAGGCCTGATTGGGGGTGCCAGAGATGGCTAGAGTCACCCGCTGATACCCCCATTCAGGAGTTGAGCCAATTGAGCATTGTTCCGATCGATCTTGACATCGATTCGGCCTTCAAACTTCTCTCCGTCGATGTACACATTCACGATGGGAGGAGCCTGAGCGGCGCCAGAAGGACCATGAGACAGCGCCACGGAGTGGCGAAGAGCCGAGTAGCCGGAGGACGGAACAGAGAGCCGCTGTGCGGCCTTCAGGCTTTCGCCATGAGACATGATGGATTCCCCGCCGGACATCTTCATCAGTTCGGGTCCGTTCTCGCCGACCCATGCCCAACCGGGCACAGCGGACGAAGTCCCCGTGGCATACCCAACGTAGCTTCCGCCATGCGCCAGGCTCTTGATGCCGGGAACGTTGTTCACGCTCCCGTACCTGGAGATGATGTATCTGATGCCCGCAACGATGTTTGCGACGGGATTGTAGATGTCATCGGGTAGCGACGGCAGTCGATAAGCCTCGAAGGTACTCATGATGGTCTGCATCAGGCCGCGGGAGGGATCTCCCGCTTGAGCATTCGAGTCGGTCAGATTGATGGCCCGAGGATTCCCGCCAGACTCGGACCTGATGATCTGAGAGAGGGCAGCCGTCCAACTCGAATCGACACCCGTCAGCCCTTCGGCCTGAGTGATCCATCCCGCAACGTCACCGGACATGCCGGCGGTAGCCGCCGCGGTGGCCTTCTTGTCCTGGCCTCCGAAGAAGCCGAGAATTCCGTTGATCAGTGCGGATGGAATGCCGGTTAGCAGGCTCTTCATGACGGTATTTCCGGGAAGCATCCCAGAGACCCCGGCTAGGACCGGCTTCAGCATGTCCGAGGCTACGGCCTTCAGGCCGCCAGAGACTACGCGAGAAGCGTAGGACTCCAGACTTGAAACACCCTGACCAATTGTCGATCCGACACCCTTGATGCCGTTCCAGATAGACCCGACTATCCCACCGTCCTTGAAGTGACCATCGGATCCTTGGCCTCCGCCACCGAGCATCGCTCGGAGCTGATTGAAGCCGGCAGGGCCACCGAGAGCGGCCATCTCATCTACGGTCAGGATGCCCTCTCCGGCGGTGCCGTAGAGGGGAATCCAGTCGCCAGCGGACCGAGGCCCGTTGACTACGCCACCGTCTGCGAAGTGTGGCGCATCCGGCAGATTAGGGATTCCCACCTTCGAGGCGATGAAGTTCCATACTTCCTCGATGCCGTTGGTGTAAACGGTATTTACGAGGAAATTGACGGGGCCCTTCAGGGTGTCGATCAGCCCATTCCAGACTGAGGTAATCCCGGTGACCGCAGTATCGAATCCGGACTTGACATCCTTCAGCGTTCCCGAGATCACTGATCCGACTTTGTCAAAGGCGGGCTTGATCGCATTGTCATAGAGCCAGCTGGCCCAAGTGCCAATGACCTGAAGCCCAAGGACGAAGTCGTCGAAGGCAGGCTTCAAGACATTCGAATACAGCCACTTGGCGGCCGTGCCGATCGCATCAAAGACGGGCTTGAGAACATTGAAGTAGAGCCACGTTGCGACGTCTGCGATCCCGTGGAAGGCTGGCTCTAGGGCGTTGTGCCAGAGCCACAGCGCTCCAGCCTCGATATCATCGAGGGCTGGCGAGATGGCATTCCTCCAGAGCCATGTGAATGCCGCCCCAATAGCTGAGGCTACGACGATGATGCCGATGCCGACCGGAACAAGCACATTCTGCCAGAGCCATACTGCGGCGTCCTCGATGCCGCTGAGGGCAGGCGAAATTGCGTTCTTCCAAAGCCAGACCGCTCCGGCGCCGATAGCGCCGAAGACTATGGCAATCCCAGCGCCGACCGGCGCAAGGACATTCTTCCAAAGCCAAATGGCGATATCGCCGAACAGGTGGAAAGTGGGCTCGACGTGAGAGTGGTAAAAATCCTCGATCGCCTTGGGGAGGCCTCCGGTAAAGAGGCCGCCGATCCACTCGAATGCTGGCTCTAGGGCGTTGTGCCAGAGCCAGCCAACGGCCTTTCCGATTGCGCCAAATGTGATAAGGAAGATCTGGCCTAGGACCTTGAGCAGAGGCTCAAGCACGTGAAAGGCAATAACGAACGGCGTCACCAGAATAGTGAAGACGATGACGAACAACAGGCGCAGGGCGAACGAGATGCCCTCAACTACTGGCGCGATGACATTTTTCCAGAGCCAGACGAAAATAGCGCCGACGAATGTGACCGCTGCAACTATTCCGTCGATGGCCGGAGAGATCGCATCTCGCCAGAGCGTCATCACGACGCTGCCGATAAATCCAATTGCAACGGCTATTCCGGAACCCACTGGCTCAAACACATTTCGCCAGAGCCACATGAAGATGGATCCGATAAGCCCAATCTCACCAGCGATCACGATCCGAAGGATCTTGACCTGAGTCGAGAGCCAGGACATGAAGCCCTTGGCAGGGCCGCTATCGAATGCTCTTTTCAGCACTCCGGCGACATAGTCGAAGCCGGCTACGAGCCCACTCCAGACGTCCTGAGCAACACTGCCGATGTCTGCCAGGATGTCACGGAAGGTCTTCGAATGCTGGTAGAGCGCAACGAAGCCGATGACCAACAGAGTTATGCCAAGGGCGATCTGGCCGAAGAGGCTCATGTCCATCAGGCCATTGGTGATGGCCATGACGATATTCCAGGCTGACTGTGCGGCCTTCAGGGCAAAGAATCCCTGGACAAGGCTAGCGATGATCCGTGCGGCAGTCTCGTTGTGGCCGATGGCTCCTATGGCCTGGGCCACGATGAGAATCGCTGGACCGAGTTCCTTGAAGATCGTACGAGAGACGGAGAACTTGCCGAAGTCATTCGCGATATCGCGAATGATCGGCTCGGCCGGCTTCAGGTCAGTAATGAGCTTGCCGACAAAGGTTTCCACATCCTTGAGAGCGCCGGCCACGTGTGCGGCAGCTGGCGCTACTAGCCCCTGAAGCCTCTGCCCTGAGGCAGCTCCAGCGAGTTTGGACGTGATGCTGTTGGCCAGGTCGAAAATGGGCTTTCCGGCAGCGGCCGTAAATTGCGTCAAGCCATCCTTCAGGTTGCTCATCGAGCCCTTGAAGGTCAGGCTTTGCTTCGCCATCTCGCCACCCATGGCGACGGTAGTTTTGGTGCCCTTCTCCATGCCTGCGATCAGCTTTGGAAGGGCATCATCCGCCATCACCTTGCCGCTCTTAATCATGGCGGCCATCTGGGTTGTGGAGACGCCATACTCATTCGACAGGATCTGAAGAGCAGGAATGCCGCGGATCTGGAGTTCCCTGATTTGGGTCTCCATGATCTGGCCCTTGGACTGCATCTCGCCGAAAACCTGCGTAACGGAATCAAGGGTCGATCCGTCCCCGCCGAGCGCGGAGACTGCATCTCCGAGTCCGGTCAGATCTGGGATGATGTCCTTCGCATTGATGCCCAGGGCGAGAAGGTGTTGAGAGTCCTCAACAAGATTCTCGAACTGGAAGGGCGTCCCAAGCGCGAAAGACTTCAGTTGGGACAGCATGCCGGTAGCCTGCTGGTCAGATCCGAGAAGCGTTCCGAACGAGATTTGCGCGGATTGCATCTCAGAATTGAAGTCAATGACCGCGCCCTTGACCGCGCTCAGCGCGGACGAGACGCCGTTAGTGATGGCCATCCCGATGGCAGACCCGAGAGACCATGTCCCGACGGAATAGGCCAGTCCCTTGCCGAACTCGGAGAAAGCTTTTTCGGCCTCGTTTTCAGCGTCTCCGAGGCCGCGGAAGCCTTCTCGATAGCTCTCCGGAAGTGCGGTGCGAAAGAAGCTCGCAACGGAGCCTCCGGCCTCCGCAACACCCTCTTCGATGCCAGACATCGCAAAATGGAAGCCGCCGGATATGGCGTTACTGAAACTCTGGACATCATCGCTCAGGCCCTGAAAGTGAAGTCCAGAGAAGACGTTTCCGAGAGACGCGCTTGACTGGTCCATCTCGCGAGCTAGCTCTATGTTGAACTCGCGCGCAAGCTCCTCAGCCGCTACCCGCGCCTCTTCAGTCGCTTGCGCGATATGCTCTTCATCAAAAAGCGTAAGCTGAACGTCTCTAGTAGCCTCCGAGAAGTCCAGCGCCAGCTGTTCGCCGGCCATGCGACCAGCGTCCCCCATCGAAGAGGTTAGATCGCTGGTCGCCGCCGCTGTGGCGGCAGCGACAGCCGAAGTGATGCTGTCAGAAATTCCGCTAGCGGCGCTGTCGGCGCCTTCGGTCAGGGCCCTTGATATGGAGCTTGCCGCCTCTGATGAGGCGCCTGCCGCGGCGTCCACGATGGTCTGAAAGCTTCCGGTGTTGCCTGAGACATCAAACGCTCTTGCCAGCTCCTGCTGAGCTTGATCAGCCGCAGTCTTGACCATGGCAGAGATGGCCGAGACTAGGCCTTTGGTATCGCCAACGGCCAGGTCGACATAGGCCACGCCGGCAGATCGAGCGGTGCCGTTACCGGCCATCGTTGAATCACCTCGCTACGAAGAGAAGAAAGAGGCCTGATCGGCCAGCGATGCTGCCCGGACCGATCCGGCCTGTGTATCGACTCCAGGGCGAGGAATCGGCTTTGGTTGCTCCTGTTCGTGCCCTTCCTCGGAGTTCGCACTAGCGAACATCCAATTTGCAATGGCCAGCTGATCGGCCACCAGGGCGAGGAGATGATCAGTCCGAGACCACGATGCGGTCTCGACTCCATTGACCTCTTTGGAAAGCTCCGAATCTGCCGGGAGCCGTCGAATCAGGTTCATCATCCGACGGGTAGAAATCTCGCCCCTGTGATAGGCGTGAATATCAACTCCATAGACTCGGAGAAGATCGGCTTCTAGAGCCTCTGCGTGCTCAGATATCAGCTCGCAGAGGTCGAGTCTTCCCCCACGCCAGCGCCGGTCTCTTCTCGCCAGGCGGTCATAATCGCCTTGACGTCCTGAACGCTCAGCTTGTGAGCGAAGAGGCGTTCAGCGGCGCCGGCATCGCCGACAATTGCGCCGAGTACGCCCTTGAGATCAGACTCGTCGAGCGTCTTAATCGTGTCCAGCACGTCGACATCGAGTTCGGTCGGGAGGGAAAACTCCTCGCCATCAAGCGTGAAGTGGAAAGCGTCGCCGTGCGCTTCAAGGCGCTGAGCGCGGGCTGCATTGACATCAAAAACCATGGAGTATGTCCTCTCGGGAAGAGATCCGTCAGCCCGCTCTTCCAACGGGCTGACGGACGATTGGATAGCCTGTCATGCGTTAAGCTTCAGGGCATGAGTCAGGGAGTCAGGTTTGGGTCGTTGGAGTACCAGTAGGCAAGTGGAGTGACGCCATCGATTCCGAGCGCGTCATAAGTGATGCCCAGGTTCGCAGCCTTGTCCCGAGTCAGAGAGACGTCGGTAGTATCCGAGACCTGACCGCGGGGAATGATGATTCGAGTCGTGATCGCGCCGTTGTTGTCCGTCCACTCGATCCCAAGAGCCCGCTCGTAAGAAGTCAGAGTCTCGCTGATGGTGTAGAGGTAGCCAGAGGCGCCATTCGTGGCGACCACGCCACCGCCCGCCCACAGGGGCAGCGTAATGGCATTGATCTGCTGAAGCGTGAACTTGGCCGTGAAGGCCCGAGACTTCGGAACCATGCGAGCCGCAACGGTGGTTTGCCATGTATTGATGGAATCCCACGAGTCCTTCTTGCCGATCACCACTCCGGATTCGTCCGTGAAGCCGAGATCCTGCCAGGAAGCACTGGCGCTTGCCCAAGAGGCAACAACGTCAGTCGGGGCAGCGGTGCCAACCGGGGCCACGTACAGGTGACCCTGTCCCGCTACCCGAATCTGATTAGTAGTCTGACCACCAATGGCCATAAGAAACCCTCCTAAGCGGGATGGACTATGGCCGTGATCTGAATGAGGTACCGGCCAGCGTTTGGGTAATCTTGTTCATCGAGCCATTGCGGCCCGACGTCCTCTCTGCACTGCGAAATTGATGCACCCCATGGCGAGACATCAGCTCCGTTGAGCAGATCGACGTAGAGAAGTCGACGGACAATCGCAGTGAGATCCCATGCGGCCCCCTTGTCGGGGCCGAAGCAGTCGACATCAATTCGAGGATGGTCGAAACGCATGAGATAGTCGGCGGAACCGCCGAGCCGGACGACTCGCACGACTCGCTGACTGCCGTCATAGCTGTCGGGGACTCTCGTCCCGATCAGGACACCGTTCAGGGCAGACTGAGTAGCGAGCCACTGAGTAAGGACTTCCTCGATATCCGGAAGGACGTCAGCCATTGCGATAGACCTCTATCGCCTTACCGAGAGCCCTGTAGGCCGGCCTTTTGGCCGTCCCGAACTCAATCGAGAGGGCCGCCGGATCATTGGACGAGACCCGATAGAAGGGGCGACCCTTGCGCGACTTCATCAGCTCTCCCTTGATGGAGTCCTCGAAGGCGCCAGTATTGCGAAAGGCCGCAGCGTTAGCCTTAGCGGCGGCAAGGATTTCTTGTCCGATGGCTTCTACTTGATCGGAGACCGCAGGGCTTCGCCAGAGGTCCTGAAGCCACTCATCGCCGTTGTAGACGAATTCAGCCACCTGTCACCCCTCGAATCTCTTGATTCGGCACTCGATATGGTGGAGACCCCATCCGGGGCGGTACACGGGCGCCGGAATGCCAAAGACCTGATAGGTCGATCCATTGATGACCAGTCGATCAGTGCCTAGGATGTCCGTGCCGGGGGGCAGGAAGGCGTTCCCATCAGACTCTGTCTGATCCCGGTCCTTTCCGTCTTCCTGCATTTTCCGCTGGTTGGTGTCAAGCCAACCGACGACAGGGGTAGAGACCGGATGAGACCAATCTATGTTGCTGTTCCCGTATCGATCCTTAGTCGAGCCAGCGCGCTGAATGACCATCGGGATATTGAGGATCTGGTCTAGGCTCATCGCATCTCGATCGTTCTGTTACGCCGGCCGCGGTAAGGCCGGAGGATCGCTATGTCGGCAGCGGTCAGTTCGACCTGAGCTGTTGGGAAGTTATCGGCCATCCGATAGGAATAGCCCCCGATCGTCTCTGAGATCACGCCCGGAGAACCGGGCGCCATGATGACTCGAAGCACCATGCCTGCCGTGACACCAACGACGTCATCCGGGATAACCGAATAGCCATGCGTGTACGTGATCTGATACGAAATGTTGCGCCAAAACCAGTCGTTGTCAGCCCAGATCTCGGGCGCATTGACAATTGACGATGGCGGGCTCAGCGTGACGGTAGCTAGACCGTCCCACGTCCACACCGAATACGGGATGAGGCTCTTGCCGTCCGCGTTGACACGAGAAATCGAATCGATCGACGCTACCGGCCTCTGAGAGAGGATGAGCTGATTGTCCGTGGGGGACAAGATCTCTACTGACTGAGCCATGGTGAAGGACTGTCGAGTGTGCGAACGCACTCGGCTCGAAGCGTCGATAAGGAGCGTTACCGCTCTCGTCTGCTCGGCCGTAGTCATCGCCCGCGGCATGCGGGCCTCAACGTCCAAAACGGTAGCCAGAGGCGTCAGACTCATGCGTTTTCCACCGCCTGACACCATGCCGCTAGATCCTGATCCCGGATGGAGTCGAGTTCCTTGGAACGCTTCTCGGCTCGCTTAGATGCAGCGCGCCAGGAACGGCCATCAGACAGGCGCCGAAGGGCGCCCTCCCAGCCGTTCAGGTCATCGCGCGGAACAAAGGTCCCGGCTTCTCCCAGAGCCTCGGAGAGGCCGTTCGTGGGATTTGCGATTACCGGGATGCCGGAGGCCATAGCCTCAACAGCAACCCGTCCCCAAGACTCATAGATCGAGGGCATAAGCAGGACTCGCGTCCTGCCGTAGATCTCTCGCATTGAGTGCGGGTCGGTGTGCTTTACGATCTCGACATTGGGCAGATCTTCAATGATCTGGTCTCCGTGAGCACCGACAACGCCGAGAAATTCTGTCTCTGGCATTCGTCGTGCAAGCTCGTAGAGAACCTTCGCGCCCTTGTCCTCATTCAGATTGATCAGCGTGACCTTCGTGCCGGGCTTCGTCCGGTACTCGTCCGAGTAGATCGGAGGACGGACTACGAGAGAATCCGGCACGGGCTGATAGGCCTGAAGCTCCTCGCGGAGCCATTCGCTGTTGTAGACCTGATAGACGTCGGTCTCTCCGGACCATGACCGCGTGTTGTCGAAGTCGTTGTGATTGATAACAAAGCAGGGGATCTTCATCCAACGGGAGAGGATCACGGCTCGCGCCGTGTTCTCCAGGTGAGTTACTACCACTCCGACGCCCGGCATGAGATCCATCGGATCGTCCTTGTCCCGATAGGGATGGACTCGGATTCCATCGATCTCATAGCCGGCGTGCCGGTAGGATTCGTTCAGGGGCGGTCGTGACTCAAGGACATCGACCTCATGGCCTTTCTCCACCAGTGCCCTAAGCATGGTGTGCATCATGACTTCCGCACCGCCATTGTGGTGCGGAACGTACCAATGGACCATAGCTAGAATGCGCACTGATGGACCCCCTATCAGGTCAGGGCGGGAACCGAGGACATGACCGAGAAGGGGTAGTAGCTACCGCGCTTCGCGCCAAGCGGAGTAACCGGGTTCGCGGTTGCGAAGCCGAGACGCATAACGACCCGCATTGCAGCCGAGTCTTCCTGCATGAGGTTCAAGACGATGGCGCCGGTGTTGTCCTGGATAACACCATCGGTGTGCATCGTGACAGTGATGTCCTGACGAAGGCCGATGATCGCGTTGTTCCACTGACCGGCGATGAGCGAAGCCTTAGTGGCGTCAAAAGCGCCGTTCTTTGCCTCGCTGGTCGAGAACCCGTAAAGGTTTCCGCCCGGGGTGCCATCCGTGTTCGGCTGGTAAATCGGGAGACCCTGAGGAGAGCGGTAGCCGGCCAGAGTCCAGCCGAATCCGGGAGCGGTGACAAAGCCATCGATTCCGTAACCCTGCTTAACCAAACTGGCGCCCTGCTGAGTGATTGCAACTCCGAGATCCGGTCCATTAGCGCCCGTGGCGGTAGCCGGAGTGGCGACATTTCCGGCCGCGACTGCGGCCGTGTAAATGTCTGTGCTCCACGTGGTCGGACGATTCGCGCCAAAAAGACAGGCGGCATCGATCGCGATGCCCAGAGCCTCAACAATTCGAGGCTTAACCTCGCCCCAGATATCCACCTGAGCGTCATCAAGGTAAGCAAGCGGGATCGGAACGATAACCGCAAGCTCTTCGGCAACGAGCTGGACGTTCTTCCACTGCTGCTGAGTGGTGCTCTTGAGTGCGAAGTCCGCCCCGCCCGGCGTTCCGCCGGAGTTCAGGAAGTAGGCCTGAGGAAGAACACTCAGAACCGGCTGACGCTGAGTAAGCGCGCTCATGCGGGTCATCCGGGCGCGAGACAGAACGGCCGAAGCAGTCGGCAGTTCCTGGATAATCTCTGCGGACACCGGGGTGGGGACGAGGGCTTCGCCGCCGGCCGGAGTACCGGCGTTGCGGTAGACACCGGAACCATACTGGCCACCGGAGAACGGGTTAGTAGTCAAGGAAATTCCTCCCATGAAAAAAGCCCGATCTCCGGGCTGGGAGAAATCGGGCTAGGCATTAGTTGCGCAGCATGTTCGCGCGAATCCACGAATTCGGATCCTGAGCCGCGGCAGCACCGCGGTTTCCCTGACCGAGATCAGGAACAGGGGACTTGTCTCCGACGAACTTCAGAAGAGCATCGGCCTGAACAGTCAATGCCGCCTCGTCAGAGGCGGTCAGAAGCTCTACGGGCACACCCTTTGCAGCCGCCACCTTGTAGCGGGCAAGCTCTGCCTGAGCATTCTGAGCGCTTTCCTGAGCCGCCTGAGCGGCAGCTTCTGCCCTCTGCTGGTCTGAGAGCTGAGAAGCCTTGATTGAAGCGAGTTCGTCAGCAGCGGCCTTGTTCGCCTTTGCGGTGGACTCGTTCTGCCGGCTAAGCGCCTTCCACTTGTCCACATCGGCCTGAAGAGACTCGATAGTCGGAGTGGAAGCAGCGGCAGGAGCCGTGGCAGGAGTGCCGTCGGCGCCAGGAGTAACCTCAGTCATTGTCAGTCTCCCGTTTCGGGTCAGGCATCCGTTTCGGCTGCCGATGGAATGTCGGCAGGCCCTCGGAAGGACTGCCCTCGGACCGTCAAGACCGGCCCTAGTTCTCCGTGCTCTCGCACTTCGAGGATGTGATTCCCGTAGTACGGCGAGAACTTCCCGGAGACGTCTGAGGCTTGCGCCTCTTCGTGAAGGAATGCCTTGTCAATGCGCTGCCCCGGATCCTTTTCGGCCGTAATCGGGGAGACGCCACAAGTGCAGTTGTTGTGAATCGGCATCAGCTCTGCAATGTGGTATCGCTGTGTGGCGGCGATCTGGCAGAGCTGGCAGGACCGAGCGGAAGAGACAATCCGGCGATAGCCGACGACTCCAAGCTGCGGACCTGATTCAGAGAGCGCGATTCGCGAGGAGTGCGTTCGAGCCAACTGGAGATCGGTTGCGATCATCGACAGGGCCCGTTGTTCTCCGAGGCCTACGGCCTGAGAGAATTCGACGTCCTGCGAGAGCTGATACCAGATCTCTTTGAAAGGTCGCTCATACTCGATCTCTGGAGTAACCCCATTTCGGAGTGCAGCACCCGTCACCTTTTCGGCAGGGATGCCAAGTGGCTGGACTCGACGTCCGGCCATCTCAGAGAGGATCTGAGCGATATAAAGATCCGTCAGCGTGGCTATGGTCTGCTGACTTGCTGCCATGAGTGGGACGATCTGGTCGAGCCATGCGGCTAGTCCGTCGTCTGAGTAGTCGGGGAGTCCGAGCCAGACGGCCTGAGCCGTCTGCGTGGTCCTGGTCCTGACTGCCGCTACTGCGGCACTGGCTCTGACAGCAAGAGCAGTAGTCACTTACCGGCCGGCTGAACCGGCGGTGTCTGTCCCGGCAGAGCCGGGGAGGGAGCGCCAGGAGCAGTGAGCGCCATCGTGCTGGCGCCCGGGGCCGAGCCGGGATCAACGCCGAGAGGGCTGTTGAGGGACGCCAGAAGGGCATCCTTCATCCGCTCTGTCTCCATGCGGTCAATCTCAGAAGGCGTGAAACCGAGAAGCGCCATGCGCTCTCTGAACGGGACGCCGGAGGCTTCCCACTTCACGGCAGCGTCTGCAAGCTCTGCGAGCGTGTGTCTTTCGGGATCGGCCCAGACAATCACGCTGTCCTGACCGATCGAGGAGCCGACATAGGCGCCGGCCATCCGAATGACCCTCTCCCAGCACTCACCAAATTCAACGGCCCTGTCCTTGACCTTCGAGGTCAGTCCAGACTCAGCCGCGGCAAGCGCGTCACCTGAAACATTGGCGATGTCCGCGAGTAGATAGTGAGGGGGCGTGCGGCTGATGGCCGCAATGTCTCGGATGTCCGCGGAGCAAGCCGAAAGAATCGGCTTGAGATCGGTTGCCTGAAAATCGCCAAACTCGGCAGCCTCATCCGGAACTATCCAGAGGAGATCGGCGCCAGGATCGAAAGGACGCTCAGGATTCCCGTTCTCGTCTTCGACCTCAACGCCCTTCACCCATCTCTGCCGGTAGGCTTGCATAGCCTGAGTGACGAGACGATCGAGGACGGTCGTATTGATCCTGTCCTGGATATCGGTAACGTCCTCGAACTCACCCATGCCCATCGGGGAGCGAAAGCGCCGATTGATAAACGGGACGATGGGGACTTCACCGAGTGGGTTCCGTGCCGCGGGTCTATCCGGATCAATCTCCCACGCCGTTGCCTGCCATTCGGCGTTGGTCTGTCCGGCCTTGACGGCTCGAAAGTAGTAGATCACCCGTGGCGTATAGACAATCGCTAGCTGACGGCCCTCGATCGAGTCGACCCAAGTCTTCATGCCGGCCAACAGCCTCCGCGGTCGGACCGGGTCCGACTCGTGAATGACGCTGAACGGATCCTCCGGAGTGATCAGGGGAGTCGTTGCGTCATCTGGATTTGGACCGACAATCACGTAGGAACGCCCGAGGGCTCCAGCCTTGTGATGAACGATGCCGCAATCGGCATCGAGACTGTTCGCCTGCCAGATTCGCCATGCGTCTTTGTCGGTCTCCTGTGTACCGGCCGTGCCGGTACGAAAACCAGTAACCCTAAGACGCTCTCTTACGGCCTCTGCGATGAGGCCCGTGTAGTTGCTTCGGGACATCCTCTGAAGCCGATGATAGGTCTCCCGCATCTTCCTGTTGCCCGTTGGCAAGGGATGCTTTCCCTCGTCATACTGAGACAGCGTCTCCAGGCGCCCGAGATCGGCTGCGAGTGTGTTTCCGAGGCGCAGGAGCCACCAACCGGGGGAATTCGGAGTGTTGGCGTCGTTGAGCACTCATGACCCCCTTAGAATCGGTAGAGCTTCCTGGACTTCTTTTTGACCTCGGTCACGCCGGCTGCGATAGCATCGGCGCGTGCCTTGAAGGCAAGAGTTGCAGCGATAGCGGCGTCGATCTTCTTTGGCGAAGACGGATGTTCTTTGGCGATCGTCACTCCAGCGCGGCCTACTCGGCGACGCGCATTGAGCATGTGGCGCGTTAGCGCGAAGGATCCGTCATGAGTCATTTCGCGATCGATGATCGCGTTATGGATGATCTCCAGGGCGCGGACAGTCAGTGAGGCGCGACCACCTGTCATCCACCACTCAACAAGGTGATTGGCCGAGGCCTTGACCTGGAGGCGTGGACCGTACTTCGCCTCCCACGTATTGACGTGACCTTCCCATTTTGCAGGGTCGGCATAGAAGCCGACCACAGAATACCGATCGAAGGCATCGTCCACGGCGGCAAGAACCTCGATGATCGGGACTTCCCAGCCTTCTCCGTCAGGCCCTTCGGGCTGTTCCCACACGGCAATCTGGAAGAGGTGTCCATCACTCACGCGGCAACCGATAAGTGCCGTTGCGTCGGTAACGCCGCGGGTTCGCTTGCGGGATCCGTCGAACCCGAGAGTCACGACGTCTCCGGGCTCAGCCGGCCGATCGAGATCTTGACATGCAAGCCATTCAGGCTGAGACAGCCATGAGTCGGTTGCATGGGTGATCATGTTGAAGTAGAACCGGTCAGAGTCTTGCGGATCCGTAGCCGGATCCCAGATCTCTGAAATGATCCGCTCGAAGTTGATCCATACGGCATCGCCGTAGACGTGCCGCAGAGCGGCAAGGATGGACTTCTCGTCCGTCTTGTCGACTTCGAAGGGCGGCTCTACGTGATCGTAGAGAAGGCCGCTATCGCGAACCTTCCTCTCTCGGATCTTCTGAGCGAACTCGGCTGACTTCTCGGCCACCGAATCTTCGCCAGGAACGAAGGCATTGGTCGTCTCGATGGATCGACCATTCATCTTCGCCAGATTTCGGCGAAGGACATCTGAGAGTCGATGACCGCCGTTGACAGCGTTCCAAAGGTGAGTCTCGTCTAGGACAGCGAAAGTCGTTCGCTGCCCCTCGCGTGACGTGCTGCTAGCCGTGACTGGGATGAGCTTCCCCGTCGCACTGAAGGTGCGAGTCAGGCCGATATCAAGGCTCGGATAGTTCTCAAGGGCGGGGCCCTTAAGCATCTCCTGGACGAGATCGTAAGTGTTGCCCGTCTGGTCCTCGGAGACTGCCGCTAGTTGGACTAGCGGGG
The DNA here is from genome assembly GCF_000744225.1 of Kitasatospora mediocidica KCTC 9733. GTDB lineage: Bacteria > Actinomycetota > Actinomycetes > Streptomycetales > Streptomycetaceae > Kitasatospora > Kitasatospora mediocidica. Next base: position 2,174,321 of record NZ_JQLN01000005.1, read on the forward strand.
ACGCCTGAGGCCGTCCTATCGGCTCACCGGAGAAGGCGTCACGGCCTTCGTAGACAACGGGTCCTAGAAGCTCCGCGCAGCAGATAGCCGCAAGCATGGGGCTCTTTCCCCAGCCCTTCGGGCGGGAGATCACTCCGCGGCGATAGGTGAACTTCCCGGCGCCATCGACGGCATAGAAGTGAGTGATGAAGGCCGCTTGCTCATCGGTGAAGATGAAGGGGTCGCCCTGGTGGTCTCCGTCTGGTTGGACGAGATTATCTCGACACCAGTCGAGAACTCGATATCCAAGGGTCTGATCAGGGGGAAGCGGCCTTAGCTTCTCATTCACTACGCTGGGACTGGTCGTGCCAGCCCTGATGAAGGTTGACCTGAGAGCTAGGAACCAGGGCGCCGCAGGCTGGGCAACAACGCATCGCAGGGGGCTGAGGAGCAACTTCCGACCACTTGTCTACCCAGGCTTGAGACTGCTTCGGCTTCATTGCTCACCCCCGGCCGCGTAGCGGCCTCGGTAGTCTGCAAGTCGAGAGACGTCAGGAGAGATAGCCGGAGACTCAGTCTCAACGGCCGACTCCTCGGGATCGATCTCAATCTTCAGGCGAAGCCTGTCCTCTGGAGTCGCGCCGAACTTAGCGACTCGAAGACGAAGCTCTGAGGCGACCGAACGATCGCCATTCCAGAACTCGGCATGAAGGACGGCAGTCTCCAAGAGGAAATCCCAGTCAGCTGAAGTGAACTGCTGAGCCATGGCGCTTTGGCGCCAGTGCAGCCACCATGCCTTCGTTTGGTCAGGCCAGGAGAGGCCGACGGCCGCACCGTCGATTCGGACCGAGTAACCGGACCGCGGTAGCGGGGAGCCCCTGAGGACTCCATCCGAGACGAGGGAAGTAGTCGATCCCGTCGCGTTGCGACGTCTGCGCTTGTCTGCCGGCTTGGGAGCCGGCCCTCTGCCGGGCATGTTGACTACCTCCCTTCGGGGTCATTCCTTGTCGAACGCGCGATGCGCGTCGTAGATCAGCTCATCGCCCCACGATTGATGAGTCCTCGATGCCCGTCGGCTCCAGGCCGACGCGATGTGTCGAACCTCAGCCGCGGAAGCGGCCTGATCGAGGGCCGAGCAAAGCTCTTCCAGGGTCCGGATCTGTCTGTCAGGCATCGCGAAGCGCTGCTGAGGACTTGAAGGTATCGGGGACGAATCCGTATCGAGGATCGAGGATCTGGCCGAGATAGGCGCCAAACGCAGTTAGAAACTCCTCGTATCCTCGCCATACGGGCGCGTGCCGATCGAAGGACACAACGGGAACCTCCGACGGGCCGTAGGCCGTCTGAACAGCTGAGATGCGTTCCTGTGGCTTCACGTCGAAACGCTCCTTCCGGCCGTGAACGGCCTAGATCATCATTTCGGCCAGTCCCGTACATCCTTCTAGCCGCAGGTTCGTCCCGATGAAAATCCCAGGCCATAGGGGTCTACCCCCCCATAGTCGAAGGCCATCAGATGATCCGGCATTCGAATCCGAGGAAGGGTTGGGAGTCGGATCCAAAGCCGGCCGGATGGTCGGCCGGAAGCCGATCAGATCAATCCGGGATGGCGAGGCGCCTTGCGCCACATGGATTCGCGCTTCCGCGCGGTATTGCCCTCCGCAGAAGACTTCCGGGAGTGATGCCACGCGCAAAGCGCTCGTAGATTGGCGGGCTCGTGAGAGCCGCCATTGATGATGTGGTCGACGTCAGTAGCTCGCTTTGGGCAGCGAGCATTCGTCTCTTGCATCATCCATGTGCACTGATGTCCATCCCTGGCAAGCACAGCTTGCCGAATGGATGACCAGTTGCTAGGTAGCTGACTGCGTCGATTACTGCCTTGCCATTGAGAGCCCATATATGAACCCCCTATGTGGAAGGCTTGCATTAGGTGGCCTAGTAGGATTCGAACCTACGACTAACCGGAATCTTTCCGTCGCTCTGGCCATACTGAGCTATAGGCCACTTGTGACATCGAGAAGCTACTATCGTGGCACTCTGGAAAGTGGCGACTCAGCTTGCTTGTCGGAAGCATGGATTCCAGGTGGAGCGAAACACGTACCCATCCATGACCTATCTCGATATCCCATAACCGCCCCACAAGGGCGGGTGATTAATTCGATCCGTCTAGGACGGATGAAAAACGAAGCCGGCACAGAACTTTTCTCCGCTACCGATGAACTTCGTGAAGATTGAAATTCCGGTCACCAGGAATCAGGACGGGAGCACATCCAAGGACTCAACCAGTGACCGGAAAACCGTGAAGCGCTCTCGCGCGATTGAAGTAGTTATCTAGTAGCGATTCCCCTTGAGGGGAATCGCTTGATATCTGATATCAATTCAGCCGAAGACCTTTGAAGGTCTTCGGCATTATCAATACTGATAATTACTAATGACGGGCGCGCGAGGCGCCTGAGCGATGCTCTCACCCTGGTTATGGGTGTCCATCCGTCCCTGAGCGGACATCGGTCCGCGTAACGGTTTGGTCACGTGCCCTGACCTGCACTGATGGCGTCTCACGCTTAACGCTTGACAGGCAATCGCAGAGCTGCCAAGCTTAACGCATGACAGAACGCGATCGACAAGCAAGACTTTCCACCGACGACGCTATGGCGGCCTTGCGCTCTGCCATACGGGCAGAGGCTGCTCAGGAGTTGCTGGCACTTATGGACTGCACAAAAAGACCGGTTCATGCTGGGCTCTGGCTCGCTGCGACAACTCTCGATCCGTCAGTCAATAACTTTGACTAGGCTTCTCATCAAGACGAACGGCCGGAACTCATTTGGGAGTGAACATGCCCGAAGACGTTGATTGGGAACGTCGGTGCTTGATCCACGGCGAGAAGTGCGACGGAAACCCGAAGCAGCCTCACATGTTCCCGATCAAGAAAAAGTAAGCCGAAACGGCCTTTGGGCCGTCCATCAGGAATGGTCTCCTGATGCTGATGAGGCAGACCCCTCGATGACTGGAGTCATCATGTCGCAGGCTCTCCAATTTCGCGCTCAGATCATCCGCGGCGCTGTGCCGCGTGGAGTCGTCCACTACGGCTGTGACTGCAACCTGAAGATCTCCGGAGTCGGGGAGTTCCCGCGGTACGCCGCGGCTCTGGTGGCCGCTGCTGCGGCCGGCAATCAAGTCCAAGCCTGCCAGAAGTCTGATCCCATCAAGGTGCCGGAGAACTGGCTTTACATGGCCATGCACGCCCGTAGTGAGATGGCTCGCGCCTATTGGCGCAAGAAGTGCGAAATCATCGAGACGGAGAGCTGAGATGGCGAAGACGATTCATCTCTTCCCGTTCAATCTTCCGGCCGTCTCTGAACTGTCGGAAGAGCAGATGGACGGACGGGAGTGCGTCTACTGCAACGGCTACTCGGCGGCCGGCATGAGGCCGGTCGGTCGGCTCTTCGGGATCCTGATCTTCGCTCATCCTGACTGCGCAGAAGCGCATCGATGGGAGGACGAGTGAAGCGGAGTATTCACGCAAAGTGCCACGCTCACAGTAGGTCCCACACCGGACGCCTACTGATCTGTGGTAAGTCTTGGGGTCACAAGAGCGCTGAGCACTATGATCCTGACTCTTCCTGTGGGCAAGGTCGGGAGTCATCGAATCCATAAGGCTGCCAGTCGTCAGTCCTGAGGTCTAGGCTCTCCCCACTCGACACAAGGGGAGAGCCATGTCCTTCGGAGACTTCGTCAGTGATCAGCTACTCAGGAGCGACGGCCAGAAGCTAGGCATACGTGTCCGCCTGAGGGCTGACACGGTGTCTGTGGGCCGCTTCCGCGGCCGGCTGACTGGCTCTCATGCCTCAGTCTCTATCAGTGCCCCACGGGGCACCTTGGCAAGATCTGCGCTTCAGCGCGGCTGGCAGAAGGCTGGCCAGATCAACATCACGATCGTCACGCCCGATGGCGTGGAGCTAGTTTCGTCCGTCAAGGACGAGAAGCGCGCCCGTGCATGGATCGCGCGGTTCAACACACGATCAGGAGTGCACTTGAAGGAGTAGACGTGTGACCTTCGTCCATCTGCACAACCACACGCAATACAGCATGCTTGATGGAGCGGCCCGACTAGGGCCGCTTTTTCAATCCGCGGCTGAGATGGGCATGCCTGCCCTTGCTATGACGGATCACGGCAACTTGCACGGCGCCTACGCCTTCCATCAGGCGGGCCTCAAGGCCGGAGTCAAGCCGATCATTGGCCTTGAAGCCTATGTGGCTCCTGGCAGGCGCCAGGAGCGATCTCCAGTCCGCTGGAATGATGGTGGAGAGGATGACGTTTCGGGACGTGGTGCTTACACTCACATGACACTGCTGGCAGAGAGCAACGCCGGCATGCATAATCTCTTCGGGCTCTCGACCCGATCATTCAGTGAAGGCATTTACTACAAACCACGGATCGACAGAGAGCTTCTGGCCGAGTATTCGGCCGGCATCATCGGTACGACCGGATGTCCTGGTGGCGAAGTGCAGACTTGGCTTCGAATCGGCAACTACGATGCCGCCCGACAGGCGGCCAGCGACTACCGAGATATCCTCGGGACTGAGAACTACTTCCTTGAGATGATGGACCACGGCATCGAGATCGAGTCCCGAGTCAGAGACGATCTACTTCGCCTGTCTCGTGATCTGTCGCTCCCGCTCCTCGCGACGAATGACAGTCATTTCGTCAAGCCCGATGACTCTCGGGCTCACGATCTCCTGCTCTGCATTGGTACTCAGGCCACGGTCGATCAGGAGAACCGATTCCGCTTCAACGGAGAGGGCTACTGGCTTCGTAGTCCAGAGGAGATGCGTCGACTCTGGACTGATCTGCCAGAGGCCTGTGACAACACGCTGAGGATCGCGGAGCGCTGCAATACGTCCTTTGAGTCTCAGGATCTGCTGCCGCGGTTCCCTGTGGCGGATGGGTGGACCGAGGAGCTGTGGCTCCGCACTGAGGTCTATAGGGGGCTCCAGAGGCGCTATGCGCGAGGCATCCCGCGGCAGCACATGGCCCGTGTCGAGTACGAGATGAGCGTCATCACGGAGATGGGATTCGTCTCGTACTTCCTTGTCGTCGCGGATCTCATCGGATGGGCGAAGTCTCAAGGGATCCGGGTAGGACCGGGCCGCGGAAGCGCGGCCGGCTCTCTATGCTGCTATGCCCTTGGGATCACAGATATCGATCCAATCGAGCATGACTTGATGTTTGAGCGGTTCCTGAATCCTGAGCGTGTCTCGATGCCCGACATCGATATCGACTTTGACGACCGACGAAGAGGGGAGGTGATCGAATATGTTTCTCGTAAGTGGGGAGCTTCGCACGTTGCTCAGATCGCAACCTTTGGTTACATCAAGGCGAAGGCCGCAATCAAGGACAGTGCTCGCGTTCTCGGATACGGGTATGAGATTGGTGACGCTGTCACTAAGGCGTTTCCGGCTCCGATCATGGGCAAGGATGCATCTCTGGACTGCATCTTCGATAGCGGCCACGACCGATACCGGGATGCCGGTAAGGTCCGATCCCTGTATCAGTCTCAGGTGGACGTTCGTTCCGTGTTGGACGCTGCCCGGGGAGTAGAAGGACTGATCCGTCAGGCTGGCGTTCATGCGGCCGGCGTCATCATTTCGGCCGAGCCCCTGATCGATCACATCCCATTGTGGAGCCGCGCAGACGGCTCTGTTATCACTCAGTTCGACTATCCGACCTGTGAAGCCTTGGGGCTTCTCAAGATGGATTTCCTTGGCCTGGCAAACCTGTCCATCATCGATGACTGCCTTAGGGAGGTGAAGCGAAATCACGGACGAGACATCGACTTGCTGCGACTTCCATTGGATGATCAGCGAACTTTTGGACTCCTTGCCCGAGGGGATACGCTTGGAGTATTCCAGCTTGAAAGCCATCCCATGCGCAAGCTTTTGCAGCGAATGCAGCCCGACGCCTTCGGCGACATATCGGCCGTACTTGCGCTGTATCGTCCGGGGCCTATGGGGGTTAAGGCGCACTACTCCTATGCCGACCGCAAGACCGGCAGGGAGAGGGTTGAGCCGATCCATCCTGAGCTGTCTCAAGCGCTAGCGCCTATCCTTGACGAGACCTATGGAGTTATCGTCTATCAGGAGCAAGTGACTAAGGCGGCTCAGGCCGTGGCCGGCTACTCAGTCGGCAAGGCTGACCTTTTGCGGAAGGCAATGGGAAAGAAGAACAAAGCTGTCCTCGATGCCGAGTTCGAGCCGTTCTCGGCCGGCATGCGGTTGAACGGATACTCCGAAGAGGCGATCTCTACCCTATGGGACGTCCTTGTGCCATTCGCTGACTACGCCTTCAACAAGGCTCACGCGTCGTCCTACGCCCTGATCTCCTACTGGACTGCCTATCTCAAGGCTCACTATCCAGCTGAGTACATGGCTGCCGTTCTGACCGCGGAAGCGGGCAAATCGCCAGACCAGGACTCGACTCAGGCATACCTTGCCGACTGTCGTCGGATGGGGATCGAGGTGCGTCCTCCGGACGTCAACGTCTCCGGATCTGACTACACGCCGGCATACGGCGTGATCCTGCACGGCCTAGGAGCTGTGAAGGGCGTTGGGGTCGCTGGCGACGCCATCGCCCTGGAGAGGGCCGCTCACGGCCCCTATCAGTCCCTTCCCGATCTCCTGGCGCGCGTAGGCGTGCGTGTCATGAACAAGCGCGTCATTGAAGCCCTGTGCGCTGCGGGCGCACTTGACGCATTTGGGACAAGACAGGCGGTACTGAGGCGGTACTCGGAGACGGCCGATTCGGTCTCTGACCTGGCCAAACGCGAGTCATACGGGCAGTACACCCTTTGGGGTTCTGGGCTCGTTTTGCTGACCTGAAGCTTAACGCTTGACATGGTGTGCAGACCGGCGCACTCTGAGATCAGTCACCGGAACTGAAGACTTCGGTTCCGGATAGAAGGGCCTTCGGCCGTCCATGACTCGACCCCATGGGCGGCCACCCTTGGGGCTCGAAGCTTAACGCTTGACAGGAGAAATCAGATGTCCGAGAAGTCCAAGAAGATCGTCCGCAAGTTCAGCCGGGACGGCATGAAGGCGGACGTCCGATGGTCCGAGAAGGACCGCACTCTTCAGCGCCGCCAGGCGCGCAACATCAAGGCCATCATCCGCACCGTCTGATCAGGAGTAGGACCGTGGAAATCTCTCTCGCAGACGTCATCAAGGTCATTCGCAAGTTCAAGAACGAGATCGAGTTCAGCCGGGCCGTGTTTATGCTGGAGATGACGTTCTTCATGGACGGTCCGAAGAAGGCGATGCACCACGCGCGGCAGATCGCCGCGGCGTATCAGAACATCCGCGTGGCTCGCGAGATGAAGGCGAGTTACTGATGATCGGCATGATAGCGCTCTCTGAGGTACTGGACTTCCGCTCTGGTGACGCCGGTTGCTATGGCCGATGTCAGCAGTGTGGTCGGCTCAGTCGACTTCATGACCTGCCCAGCGTGGACGGCCGCGTGACGGCCTTCGATCCTCAAATGACGTACTGCTGCGATGCGTCGTACGAGGTAATTTCTACGGTGCGTGAAGTCCTTGAGATCAAGCGTAACGATCCGGATTATGCGGATCTTGTCGACTCGATCCGGCACCACGGAATCGGCTTCCCCGTACTGATCTACGGTCGTGCGGTTCGGCACGGTCATCACAGGATCGCCGCTGCGGTTGATCTCGATCTGACAGAGATCCCGTGGACCAATGACAGCTCAATCGGCTGGGAGGAGGATTGGCCTGATGACTCAGTTCTCGATTGCAGCGCCTGAACTGGCGCGGCTGACTCACAATGCTCTGGCATTCATGCCGGCTCGAAGTGCGGTCGGTGCCTGCCGACTCACCATTGGCAGGGATCGCGGAACGCCCGTCCTGGAGATCACAGCGACCGATCTCTATGCAGCGGGGAAAGACTTTGCGGAGCTTGATGATTTCCCGCGAGGAACCTTCGAGACGATCGACCTCTCTCGGGAAAACCTCGTCACGTTCGACAAGATCGCACGGGCGAAGAAGAAGGACGAAGTCCGGATCGAGATCCGTCATCAGGATGGCATGTCAGTCCTCGACGACAACGGCGCATGGATGCCGTTCCTAGATGCCTCAGACCGGCGTCAGCCGGTCGACCTCTGGGAGCGAGTAGACGAGACGCTGACGCGCCTTGAGCGCGTGTCTCCGGTCATTCCTGAGTTTCTGATGATCGACCCTTCGATCATGGCGAAGTTCGCCAAGGTGAAGTGCTCCGGCGAGACGATCTGCGATCTCTATATCGCGGGTCCGGATGAACCGATTCTCGTCAAGATCGGATCGACGTTCCGCGGAGCGATCATGCCTGTGAGCCGGGATGAAGCTGTCGCTTCAGATTTGATCGGCCCCGAAGGGGGCTGGGATTTTTCTTAACCTCAAGCTTAACGCATGACAGGGAGGGTCAATGCTTGTCTTTCGGGTGGCACACACCTCACACGTGATCGAGGGATTTCCGGCCGGACCGTACTGTAGCGGCGATTGGGATGAAGAATTCTGGCAGGATCAGATGGGCAGTGTCCATTGTGACGATGACCATCCGACTCCGAGAAGCGATGGGCTTCCCTATCCGAACTCCTTCGAGTTTTGTGCATTCGACTCAATCGAGGCGCTTGGAACGTGGTTTGGCGGCTGGCTCGAAAAGCTCGAAGAGCGTGACTATCGGATTCACGTCTATGAGATCCCGAAGAGCTCTGTCCAGATGGGGCGGGTTCAGGTTCTCGCGGATCTCCGTCAAGCGAAGCTTGTTCGGATCGAATCGTGCATATCCTCAGAACTGGAGATTGCAGTATGACTGACATCGACATTCCAGCCGCGCTGGACAAGGCGGCTGACTTCATCGAGATTCCCGGTAACTTCGGCAAGGGACGATTCAAGCAAGGTGGGTGTTACTGCACCCTTGGCGCCTTTGCTCTCGCCCTTGGGGTCGAATGCCTGATCGACGACGACGCGGTCACAGCCCTCGACAGTGAGACCTATTGGGCCCATAGCGGTGCCTTCTCTCGTGGCTGGGAGGAGCTGAGCAAGACGGCCATGAGTGTTGCGAACGTCAATGCCGTCCAGACCATGAACGACCGACCGGAGACAACGGCTGAGCAGATGGCCGGCGTGCTTCGTGAGACTGCGGAGCGACTCCGGCGGGAGTCGGCATGACAGACCGCCCGATCGAGTGGACGCCACGACGCTTCACTGAGTCTGAGTGGCGTGAGCTGCTACGCCTGCTCTTTGGCCAGTTTCGGTCCTGACGGAGTACCACAACGCCCGCGCCGCGCGGTAGGCTTGAGCCTCCAACAGAAGTGCCTGCCAGGGGTGCAACCCTGGCAGGCGCGCGGCTGACTACGAAGGAGTCTTCCGCATGGGTCATCTTGCCACGCCTGACGCGCCCTTGGCCACCTTCACGGGTGGCGTTGTCGGTACTCAGCCTCGATTCCGCGTTCTGGGATATGCCCGGGTTAGCACCGCTGAGCAGCGAAACGGATATGGGATTCCCATTCAGGATCGGAAGATCCGAGCCTATAGCGATGCAAAGGGCGACTGGGATCTTATCGATATCCTGTCCGATGAAGGGGTTAGCGGAACCCTGGAGATTGAGGATCGTCCCGACGGTCGCAAGGCCATGGAGATGGCCCGACGGCGGGAATTTGATATTCTCGCCGTGCACAAGGGAGACCGCATCGGCCGAAAGGGGCGTGCCTTTTGGCGGTGGGTTTGGGCTCTCGAAGATATGGGTATTTTCGTTGCCCTGGTGAACAAGAAGATTGATAACTCAACTCCAGAAGGCCGGGCCCAGATGCGCCGGGAGGCAGATTATGCCGAGACGGAGTGGGAGACGATTCGATCTCGCACCCAGGATGGTCAGCAGGAAAAGGCTGAAGACGGCGGTTGGACCGGTGGCCAGCCACCCTTTGGTTGGCTTATCCTTGACAAGGGAAGGAAGGGCCTTAGTCGCCTGGGCCCTGACGCCGATGAAGGAGAGATTGCCAACTTCGTGATTCCTCTCTTGCGCGCAGGCAAGCCTTGGCGACAGTGCGCCATGGCTGCAAATAGCGAGGGCTATTTTGCTCGTTCCGGTGTTCCTTGGAATGGTGAGAATCTTCGGGGCAGGATGCTTTCTGAGCCTATGCTTAAGGGGTATGTCACCTTCCGTGATCCGTCGAATAAGGTGACGGTTCTTGATCGGGATGGCAAGCCACTGCACGGACCATCCGTCAGAATTCCTGCGCCGCAGTTCCTCTCGGATTCCGATGTTGCGTTCCTGAACAAGATTGCGGGTCGGGTGCAACGCTCTCAGGCTAAAGCGTCCACCTACACGCTTACTGGACGCCTGATTGGCCAGTGTGGCAAACATTATTCCGGCAGGCTCGATGCTGCCGGCAGCAGGCGTGGCTATCGGTGCACTGGTCGGAATGAAGCCTATCCGGGTGCACCTAAATGTAATGACAGCGAAATTGATGCAGAGCTGGCCGAATCGTATATCTGGGATCGCATCTGCAATACGTTCTCAAATGAAGCCAGATTGGAGGAGATCGCCGGGGATTGGCTTGGCCTCGTCGGATCGAACGATGACGCACATGCCGAGAGGATTGCAGATCTGGATCGACAGATCGGCTCCATGAACGCGTCAATCACTGCCGTGATCCTGGCCGCAGCACGCTCTCAGCAGTCTCCCGAGGCCATTGTTGGTGCTACGGCTGCTCTAAATGCTGAGCTATCGCAGCTCCAGCAGATGCGTTCGGAGGCTGCGGTATGGCTCGAAGAACGTGATCTCGCAGTCCAGCGAGCCGCGAGTCTTCAGGAGCTGGCCCAAAATTCGAGGCTACAGCTTCCGCAGATGTCCAAGGAGGGGCAGTCTACGCTTCTCGGGTTGCTAGATATCAAAATTGCGGTTGAGGGTGTCGTTCCCCAGCTTCGTTCCGGCCGGCCGTGTCCCGCAAGGGCTTGGTATCGGGATCGCGAAATTGGCGTTCCCAAGATTTCTGATGATCAATGGGCCCTGGTTGAACCGCTGATGCCGCGGCCGGGACCACGGGGGGATGTTCGATTGCTGGTTGTTCGGACCATTTTGGACAAGGCCACATCGGGCGACTCGTGGAAGGCGGCTTCAGCGCGCAACGGAGTTTCGTGGAGCACAGTGGCGGACATATGGCCTCGTTGGCTGGCAGACGGAACCTGGGAGCGCCTAGACACCGCCTTGGCTGAGACTGAACGCCAACCTGCATGGTCACTCACGATGCCACCTGTCTCGATTACAGGCTATGCAGACCTACGATTGGGGGTGGTTGGCGAATCATCGTGTTGACCGTGAGAGCCCCGGAGAAGCTGCGGATCCGGAACAGCTCCAGGTCGATCAGCGGGTGGGCGGCCGTCCGCTGGCGCCGGACGAAGAGCAGTCCGCACCCGAGGCCGGCGGCCAGCACCACGGCGGAGGCCGGGCTCCAGCCGTCGACCGCCAGCGTCTTGACGCCGTAGACCACGGGCAGCACGGTGGCGATCGAGAGGCCGGCGCCGAGCAGGTCGAATCCGCCGGGCTGCGGCGCGCGGTGCTCGGGCAGCAGCAGCGGGCCGACGAGCAGCAGCAGGGCCATCACCGGGACCGAGGCCAGGAACGCCGAACCCCACCAGAAGTGCGTCAGCAGCAGGCCGCCGACCACCGGGCCGAGGGTCGCGCCGCCGGTCATCGCGCCGGTCCAGGCGCCGACGGCGACCTGACGCTGTTTCGGGTCCGGGAACATGTTCCGGATCAGCGCGAGCGTCGAGGGCATCAGGGTGGACCCGGCGATCCCGAGCAGGGCCCGGCCCGCGATCAGCTGCGCGGCGCCGTCGGCGTAGGCGGTCAGCAGCGACGCCCCGGCGAAACCGGCCGCGCCGAGAAGCAGCAGCCGGCGGCGGCCGATCCGGTCGCCCAGCGCGCCCATCGGGATGAGCAGCCCGGCCAGCAGGAACGAGTAGATGTCCATGATCCACAGCTGCTGGGTGCCGCTCGGCCGCAGATCGGTGCTGATGAACGGCACGGCGAAGAAGAGCACCCCCATGTCCATGGCGAGGACCAGGGTCGGAAGCAGGAGGACGGCGAGTCCCGTCCAGGCGCGGCGGCCGGCGAGGCCGGTGGTTGCGGTCATGGGAGAAACGGTACGGACGTTTGAGACACTTGTCTAGGACGAGTGTGCAAGACATTCGTGCGGATCTGCCCTAGCATCGGCTCATGGGAAACCGAGAAGCCCTGCTCGCCGGGGCCAAGCGCTGTCTGTACGAGAAGGGCTACGGGCGGACCACCGCGCGGGACATCGCGACCGCCTCGGGCGTCAGCCTCGCCGCGATCGGCTATCACTTCGGCTCCAAGGACGCGCTGATGAACACGGCGCTGCTGGACGCGATCGGCGAGTGGGGTGAGGCGCTCGGTGCGGCGCTGTCGGACGCCGCGTACGTCCACGCCACCCCGGAGGAGCGCTTCGTCGCGGGCTGGGACCGGGTGCTGGAGAGCTTCGTCGAGCACCGCGGGCTCTGGGTCGCGCAGTTCGAGATGATGGCCTACCTGGAGCACGCGCCGGAGCTCAAGGAGGCCTTGGCCGGCGCCCAGAAGGACGCCCGGCTCGGCCTCTCCGCGCTCTTCCAGGGCAAACCCGAGGTGCCCGACAGTGCGACCGAGCTGAGCCGGGGCACCTTCTACCAGGCGCTGGTGGCCGGGGTGGCGGCCCAGTGGCTGGTCGCGCCGGACCAGGTGCCGAGCGGGCGCGAGCTGTTTCGCGGGCTGCAGATCGTCTCGGCGAGTGTGCTGGACGGCGCCTGAGCCCTCCGGTTCGGAGTAGCCCGGGATGCGGGCGCCGGGCGGCACGCCGATGGTGGGGACATGATGATGACTCAGAAGTCCTTCGGCGGATTCCAGCCCAACCGGAAGCTGATCGGTGCCGGCCTGCTGCTCGGCGGCATCGGCGCGGTGGCGGGCCTCATGGGCACGGTCATGGTCGGCGTCGCGCTGGCCACTGCTGGACGCGGCTGGGTCCGGCAGCTGGAGACGCCGCCCAGCGAGCGGGCCGCCCGCGCGATGCAGCAGGCCAGGGCGGCGTCGCAGGCCGGCCTCGAGGCCTGGCGCAGCGGCGCGTCGATCAACTAGTGCCGCACGGGCGCCCGTCCCGCTCCGCGTGGGCGCGGCGGGCGCTCAGGCCAGCTCGGCCGCGATCTCCGTCCGCAGGTCGCGCTTGAGGAGCTTCCCGGTCGCGTTGCGCGGCAGGGGACCGGTGCGGAACACCACGTGCGCCGGCACCTTGAACGCCGCCAGGTGGCCCGCCACGTGCGCGCGCAGCGCCTGCGCGTCGGCGCTCGCTCCCGGGCGCAGCAGCACCACGGCGGCGACCTCCTCGCCGAGCGCCGGGTGCGGCACGCCCAGCACCGCCGCGTCGGCCACGTCCGGGTGGTCGTGCAGGACGCCTTCGACCTCCACGCAGTACACGTTCTCGCCCCCGCGGATCACCAGGTCCTTGATCCGGTCGACGATGTAGATCTCGCCGTCCCGCACGCAGGCCAGGTCGCCGGTGCGGAACCAGCCGTCGGCGAAGGCCTCGGCGGTCGCCTGCGGGTTGTTCCAGTAGCCGCGGAAGACCGCCTGCCCGCGCAACCGCAGCTCGCCGACCTCGCCCTCGGGCAGCGCCGCGCCGGACGGGTCCGCGATCCGCACGGCCAGAGCGGGGGAGGGGCGGCCGATACTGCCGGGGTACTCCAGGTAGCGGGTCCCCACGTTGGCGATCACGCCGCCGCAGGTCTCGGTCAGTCCGTACCCGTTGCGGGCCTCCACCCGGCCGGCGAACCGGCGCGCTATCCGCCGCGACAGCTCCGGCGGCGCCGCCGCACCGCCGGTGCTGATCATCGTGAGGCTGGGCAGCGCGGCCTGCGCGCCGTCGGCGGCGTCCAGCAGCCCGAGCGCGGTGGTGGGCACGCCGACGTAGGTGGTGACCTCGTGACGGGCGATCAGCTCCAGTGCGACGGCGGGATCCCACTTGCGCAGCAGGACGGCCGCGCTGCCGCTCGCCATCAGCGAGAAGAGCGTGGTGAAGGCCGCGACGTGGAAGAACGGGAAGGTCAGCAGCGTGGTCTGCGGGGTGGCCTGGGTGAGTTGCCGACCGGCCGTCAGGACGGCGGTGGCGGCGAAGAACCGCGGGCTCATGGTGGCGGCGCACCAGGCGGCCTGGGTGGCGGCGACGCCCTTGGGGCGGCCGGTGGTGCCCGAGGTGTACATGATGGTCGCGTCGTCCTCGGGGGAGATCACCACCTCGGGGGCCGGCATCCCGTCGGCGGGCGCAGGCAGCCGCTCGAAGCGTTCGGTGCCCGGTACGGGGGCGGCGGTGACGCCCACGGTGAGCAGCCACGGCCGGTCCGCGCCGCGGGCCGCGAGCCAGGGACCGATCCGCTCGACCCGTTCGAGGTCGGCGACGATCAGCCGCGGCGCGCAGTCGTCCAGCGCGTACCCGAGCTCCTCGCCCGACCACCAGGCGTTCAGCGGGACGGCGATCAGCCCGGCCAACTGGGCGGCCCAGAAGGCGACCTGCCACTCGGGCAGGTTGCGCATCGCGATCGCCACCCGGTCGCCCGGGCGCAGCCCGTACCGGTCCAGGCAGCGGTGGGCCAGCGCGGCCGCCGCGGCGTAGTGCTCGGCGTAGCTGTAGACGTTCTCGCCCAGCACCAGGAACGGCCGGTCGCCGTGGGCGCGGGTGGCCTCCAGCACGTCGCGCAGCACGGCCGGGCCGTTGGCGTAGCGCCGGCCCTGGGGCGTCTCGGTGACCGCGAACGGCGTGCCCGGCGCGCTGAGCGCGGCCTGGACCCGGGCGACGACGGCGAGCGAGCGGCTGGACGGTGCGGGAATGGCCATGAACGTCCTCGGGTGCGGCGGATCCGAGCGGGGTTGGCGGCGGGCTGCCTGGGGGAGCAGCCCACCGCCGACGGGCGGCCGGTGGAACCGTGGGGGTGGCCGCCCGGATGCTCGGCCACTGTTCCGGCCGAGGCTCGAAAGGGGCTACAGGCCCATGGACTTGGCGATGATGGTCTTCATGACCTCGCTGGTGCCGCCGTAGATCCGGAAGACCCGGTTGTCGGTGTAGAGGCGGGCGATCGGGTACTCCAGGATGTACCCGTAACCACCGTGCAGCTGAAGGCACTTGTCGACCACCACCGAGGTCGACTCGGTGCAGAAGAGCTTGAGCTCGGCGGCGTCGGCGACCGTCAGGTCGCCGGTCTGGTAGAGCTCCAACGCCTGGTCCACCATGGCCTGTTGGGCCGTCACCTGGGACTGGCAGTCGGCCAGTGTGAACTTGGTGTTCTGGAACTCGGCGACCGTCTGGCCGAAGACCTTGCGGTCCTTGACGTAGCCCAGCGCGAAGCGCACCGCCGCCGCCGCGGCCGCGTAGGCGCCGACGGCGATCGCCAGCCGCTCCTGCACCAGGTTGTGGGTCAGGTAGCTGAACCCCTTGCCCTCCTCGCCGAGCAGGTCCGCCACCGGCACCTTGACGTCGCTGAAGGCCAGTTCGGCGGTGTCGGAGGTGCGCAGGCCGATCTTCTGCAGCTTGCGGCCCACCGAGTAGCCGGGGGACTTGGTGTCCACGCAGAGGATCGACAGCCCGGCCCGGCGGTCGGCCGGGTCGTACGGCGAGGTGCGGGCCACGACCAGCACCAGGTCCGCGAGCACGCCGCCGGTGATGAAGGTCTTCGCGCCGTTCAGCACGTAGTGGGTGCCGTCGGCGGAGAGCTTGGCGGTGGTGCTGATGCCCGCGAGGTCGGAGCCGGCGCCCGGCTCGGTCATCGCGATCGCCGTCATGATGTCGCCCGAGACGAAGCCCGGCAGCCAGCGCTGCTTCTGCTCCTCGGAGGCGTACTCCAGGATGTACGGCAGCACCAGTCCGGTGTGCACGCCCGACGAGCCGAAGGTGACACCCGCCCGGGCGGCCTCCTCGACCACCACGGCCTGGTACTTGAAGCCGCTCTCGCCCGCGCCGCCGTACTCCTCGGGGACCTCGATGCCGTACACGCCCAGCGCGCCGAGCTTGTTGTAGAACGAGCGCGGCGGGTGCCCGTCGGCCTCCCAGCTCTCGTAGACCGGGACGACCTCCTTGGCGATGAACTCCCGGATGGTGGCCCGGAACGCCTCGTGGTCCTCGTTGTACACGCTACGGCGCACGATGGCGCTCCCTTCTCGCGGACGGCGCGGTCGGTGGCCCCGACGGCGCCCGGTGGGTCGGCGGAGCCGAGGCGTCCAGGGTGATCGCTGGCCAAGTTAATCCTCGGTAGCCGCGCTGTCCAGAGTGTGCGGCGGGTGAGTTCTCCCCAGGTCCGGGGCCCGGAACGGTGGACCTCCGGGCCGCTTATGTGAATCATTGCTAGCAGAACCGGCAGGTCTGGTGAGGAACCGGGGAGGTACACGGATGACGGGGCAGGCGGCGGCAGGCGGAGCCGCCCGGCGCCCCCGGGGACGCCGGGGGCAGATCCTCGCGGTGGCCGCGGAGCAGTTCCACCGCAGCGGGTACCACCAGGTCGCGATGGCCGAGGTGGCGGCGGCCGTCGGGATCACCGCGCCCGCGCTCTACCGGCACTACCGGGGCAAGCCCGAACTGTTGCGCCAGGCCGTCCGCTCCGGCCTCGACGAGCTGTCGGCCGCGGTCGCGGGAGCGGGTCAACCGCACGAGCTGGCCGGTGCGTTGGCGGGTGTCGCGGTCGATCAACGGGCACTCGGGACGCTCTGGCAGCGGGACGCCCGGCTGCTGCCGTCCGCCCAGCGGGCCGAGCTGCGCCGCACGCTGCGCGCCGACGTCCGGACGGCGGTCGGGCTGCTGCGCGCCGCGCGGCCGGAACTGGCTGACGAGCAGGCCGAGTTGCTGGTCTGGTCGGCGCTCTCGGTATGCTCCAGCCTGTCGTACCACACCTTCGCGCCGCCCCGGCGTCGCTTCGAACGGCTGGTGCGCGACCTGGTGCTCGCGCTCTTCTCGGACGCCTGCGACGGCCATCCGACCACCGGCGCCGCGCGTCCGGTGGAACGCGCCGAGGCCGGATCGGCGGGCCGGCGCGAGGAGTTGCTGACCGCGGCCGTCCGGCTGTTCCACGAGCGCGGCTTCGACAACGTCACCGTCGACAGCCTGGGCGCCGCCGTCGGGATCGCCGGACCGAGCGTCTACCGCCACTTCCCCACCAAGGCCGAGCTGTTGGCCGCCGCCCTGGTCCGCTGCCGGGAACGCCTCTGGCACGAGGTCTCCGCCGCACTCGGCGCCGCTCCCGGCCCGGCCGAGGCGCTGGAGTGCGGCCTCGACGCCTACATCGACTTCGCCCGCCGCCACCACCACTACCTGGGCGCCATGGTGAGCGAGACCGACCGGCTGGCCGCCCCCGAACGCAAGGCCGCCCTGGACTTCCGCCGCGACTTCCTGCGCGTCTGGGTCGGCCTGCTCCAACAGGTCCGCCCCGCCTACGACAGCCCCGAGGCCCGGATCCGGGTGCACGCGATGTTCGCGGTGGTCAACGACGCCGTCCGCAACCCGGCGTACGCTAGCCGGCCCGACCTCGGCCCGTGCCTGACGCACCTGGCGCGCAGGGTGCTGGGACTGGGGCTGGAGGGCTGGAGGGCTGAGTGAATCAAACGAGTGGCGGTGCCATACCCTGCACCGTCACACTGCGCTGCTGTCAGCACGCCGATCCGGGGGAACACCGTCTTGCGCCTTCGCCATGTCGCCGGCCTCGCCGCCGCGACCACCATCACCCTGCTCGGCCTGCCGGCGCTCCCGGCCGCCGCCGACGCTGTGACCACGCTGTACGTCGACAACTCGTCCCTCACCGCGTGCAGCGATGCGGGCACCGGCACGCAGGCGCAGCCCTACTGCACGATCTCGGCGGCCGCGAAGGTCGTCCAGCCCGGCCAGACCGTTCAGGTGACCGAGAGCAGGTTCGGCTACCCCGAGGAGGTCGACCTCACCCGCTCGGGGACGCCTGAGCAGCCGATCACCTTCACCGGCAGCGGAACTCCGGGCGGCTATGCGGGGGCCCTGATCTCGGGTGGCACTACGACCGGCGGAGCACCGCTCGGGCACGCGCTGCGCATCAACGGCGTGCACGACGTCACGTTCAGCGGATTCGACTTCGGGTCGGCGGTGCCGGTCACGGTGGTCGACTCCAGTCGGATCACCATCGACAACAACTGGGTCGCCGCCCAGCTGCCGTCGCCCACCCCGTCCCCCCTGCCCACCTCCGTGGCGGTCTCGGGGCACAGCGACCACGTGTCGATCACGCGGAACCGGATGGAGACTGTCTACGGCGTGGCCGTCTCGGCGGGGGCGCAGTCCACGGTGATCAGCACCAACGAGATCGACTCGGCTATCGGTGTCCCGGTCACCGCGGACGATGCTCCCGGGACGGCCGTCACCAACAACACGATGCGTTACCAGTGCAACGGAGGCGTGTCCCTGACCGGCGCGTCGACGGGATCGTCGGTGGAGAACAACGTCATCGTCGGCAGCCTGGACAACTACTGCCCGGCCGGCGCTTCGGGGAACCTGATCTCGCTCTCCGCCGACTCCGTCGCGCAGAGCAGGGTGGACTACAACATCGTCCACCCCGCCGCCGGTCAGACCTCGTACAGCTGGGCCGGTACGGGCTACAGCTCGGTGGCGGCGCTGCAGAGCGCCACCGGTCAGGGGGCTCACGACCTCGACGAGGCCGTGCAGTTCGACAGCCGCGTCGGCACGCGCGTCGCCCTCCTCAAGGACGGTTCCGCGGCGATCGACTCCGCCGACCCGCAGGCGCCCGGCATCCTCGACACTGACCTGCTCGGCAACAAGGCCGCCGACGACCCGACCGTGGCCAACGGCCCGGGCGGGAGCTTCCGCGACCGCGGGGCCGTCGAGTTCCTGGGTCTGACCTCGGCGTCGCTGGAGTTGCAGGGCCCGTACCTTCCCACCCAGGGCCCCGCTCCGCTGGTGGTGTCGATGCAGGCGTCGGCGGTCAACCGCTGGAACACCAGCCTGACTTACGCCTTCGACTTCGGTGACGGCAGTGCACCGGTCATCAGCACCAACCCTCAGGTCACCCACACCTACCTGACCACCGGTGGCTACCGGCCCTCGGTCACCGTCACGGACGGGGTCGGCGGATCGCTGACGGCGAGCGTGGCGAGCACGCCCTCCCCGGTCCGGGTGACCGATCCGGGATCGCTGGCAGCGACCGTGGCCGTGACTCCCGGAGCGGCACCGCTCGGCTACCACTTCGCGGCGAACGCCACGAGTCCCTGGATCGTCAACAGCTACCAGTGGACCTTCGGTGACGGCACCACGGGCACCGGCGCCGGCGTCGACCACACCTACCAGAGGGCCGGCGGCTACACGGCCACCCTGACCGCCTCCGACGAGGGCGGCCACACGGTGACCGTCCAGCAGGACGTCCAGGTCGCGCTGCGGCCCGCGGGCTACGTCCCGGTCGCGCCCACCCGGTTGCTGGACACCCGCACCACCGCCACCGCCCGCCTCGGGGCGGGCAGCGCGACCCTGGTCGCGCTTCCGGTGCCCGCCTCCGCCACCGCGGTGGTGCTGAACGTCACCGCGACCGGCGCGACCGATTCGACGCACATCGACGTGGCGCCAACCGACAACTCCGGCACCTCGACGCTGAACCTCCTCCCGGGGCAGACGGTCGCCAACCTGGCCACCGTGGCCGTCAGCCCGGGCGACTACGTCTGGGTCCGCAACAACAGCGGCTCGGTGGACGTCGTCGTCGACCTCTTCGGCTACTACGCGCCCGCCACCGCCGACAAGTTCACCACCACGGCCCCCACCCGCCTGCTCGACACCCGTACGGGCTCCGGCGCGGCGCTCGGGCCGGGCGCCGTCACCACCGTGCAGGTGGCCGGGGTGAACGGGGTGCCGGTCGACGCGACGGCGGCCGTCCTCAACCTGACCGCCACCGCGCCCGACAGCGACGGCTTCCTCTCCGCCTACGCGGACGGCACGGCCCGTCCGGGCACGAGCAATGTCAACTTCAGCCGGGGCCAGACCGTGCCGAACCAGGCCATCGTGCCGATCGGCGCCGACGGCAAGGTGGCGGTCTACAACTTCGCCGGCCACACCCAGGTGATCGCCGACCTCTTCGGCTACTACAGCCCGGAGGGTAAGGGGCTCTTCACCCCCGTCGCCCCGATCCGGCTGGCGGATACCCGCACCGGTGCCGGGACCAAGCTCGGGCCGGGCGCCTGGCTCAAGGTCGGCGCGGCCGTCCCGGGCGGCGTCCCGGCGAACGCGACGGCGGTAGTGCTCAACGTGACCGCCACCGAGCCCGACACGGCGAGCTACCTGGCGGTCCGGGCCGATGGCACGGGCACCCCGGGGACCAGCAACCTCAACCTGGTGCCGGGGGTGACGGTCGCCAACCACGTCTTCACCGGGCTCGACGCCAACGGCGCCTACTCCGTCTACAACCTGGCCGGGCACACCCACGTGATCACCGACCTGTTCGGCTACTTCACCGACAACTAGGCCACTGGGCCACTGGGCCACCACCCCGCGAACCCCTGGGCCCCGTCCGGTCGGCACCTGACCGGACGGGGCCCAGGTCTGTCCGCTGCCCGGCCTACTCCACCGGATCGACCAGCCGGTGTCCGTCGGTCAGCAGGCCGGCCCGCTTGACCGTGCGGATCACCGGCGTGAGCTCGACGTGCTGGATCGCGGGCAGCGAACCGAGTTTGTTGGTGAGGAACTCGTAGAGTTCGTCGGTGTCGCGGCACAGCACGACGGCCACCAGGTTGGCCGAGCCGGTCACGGCGGCGGCGAACGGCACGCCCGGGTGGGCGGCCAGCGCGGCGCCCGCGGCGGCGAGGCCGGCGGGGGCGACCGTGGCCCACAGGGTGGCCTGGGTGGGGAAGCCGAGCAGCGCCGGATCGATCTCGACGTCGAAGAAGAGCGCACCGGCGTCGTGGAGGTGCTCCACCCGGCGGCGGGCGGTGGACTCCGAGAGTCCGGTGGCGCGGGCCAGTTCCGGGTAGCCGAGCCGGCCGTCGCGGGCCAGCGCCGCGAAGAGCGCGAGGTCGGTCCCGTCCAGCTGGACCTGGCCGTGGCCGGGCTGGACGGGACGTTCCAGGGCGGCCACCTGGAGCGGGGTCAGCTGGTTCAGGCCCAGCCAGCGCGAGGGGCCGCCGACGAAGGTCCGCAGCACGGTGTGCGCGGTCACCGCGGTGACCCGCCGGGTGCGCGGGAGCTTGTGCAGCAGCAGGGCGTCGCGGTCCTCCCGGGTGCGCGCCCGGGTGACGCAGTTGACCTCGGTGCCACCGGAGTTGAGGGTGACCCAGGCGATGTCCGGGCGGCGGGCCAGCGCGTCCGCGACGGCCACGGCGGCGTCCGGGGTGCACTGCACGCGAAGCCAGGACTCCAGCAGTCCGACCCGGTGGCCGACCGGCAGGCCGACCACCCGGATCAGCCCGGCGGTGCGCAGCCGGCGGTAGCGGCGGATCACCGTCTGGTCCGAGACGTCGAGGACGGCGGCGATCTTGCTGAAGGCGGCCCGGCCGTCGATCAGCAGGGACTGCACCAGCTGGTGGTCGAGGTCGTCGAGCTGCGGGCTCTGCATACTCTGCGTGGTTTCAGTCATCTCCTTCCCATCGTATGTCGGAATCCGGCATCAGTGGTGGTGTGGATGGAGAAGTCAACCGGTCCGGTGCGATCTTCGAGGGGACGACAAAGAGCCATGACGAACGAGAAGGAGAAGTCCGATGCGCAAATGGCTGCCGCTGACCGCGGTGTGCCTGGGGGCGTTCATGCTGCTGGTGGACGTCACCATCGTGACCGTCGCCCTGCCGGACATGGCCAGGAGCCTGCACACGTCCTTCGCCGACCTGCAGTGGGTGATGGACATCTACGCCCTCGCGCTGGCGGCCCTGCTGCTCGGTGCCGGGTCGCTGGCCGACCTGGCCGGGCGGCGCAAGGTCTACCTGGCCGGACTGGTGCTGTTCGCCGTCGCCTCGCTGGCCTGCGGGCTGGCGACCGGCCCGGCCGTGCTGATCGCCTGCCGCGGTCTGCAGGGCATCGGCGGCGCGGCCATGTACGCCACCACGATGGCCCTGCTGAGCAGCTCCTACCAGGGCAGGGACCGCGGGATCGCGTTCGGCGTCTGGGGCGCGGTGAACGGCGCGGCGGCGGCGGCCGGCCCGGTGCTGGGCGGCCTGCTCACCCAGCACCTCGACTGGCGCTGGATCTTCTACGTCAACCTGCCGGTCAGCGCGCTGGCCGTGTTCGTGACCGTGCGGTACGTCGCCGAGTCGCGCAACCCGCACGCCAAGGGCGTCGACCTGCCCGGCATGGCCACCTTCACGCTGGCGGCCGGCGCGGTCACCTACGCGCTGATCCGGGTCGGCGACAACGGCTGGACCTCCGCCACCACGCTGGGCCTGTTCGCACTCGGGGCGCTCGCCCTGCTGGCGTTCGTGCTGGTGGAGCGGCGCAGCAGCCGTCCGATGCTGGACCTGGCGCTCTTCCGCAGCTCGTCCTTCGTCGGCATCATGCTCGGCGGTCTGCTGCTCTCCGGCGCTGCCTTCTCCTACCTGGTCTACGCCTCGCTCTGGCTGCAGTCGGTGCGCGGGATGGGGCCGGTGACCGCCGGTCTGGCCTTCCTGCCGATGAGCATCGCGGCCTTCGTGGTCTCGGCGGCGGCCGGCCGGCTGCTGCACGGGGCCTCGCCCCGGCTGACCATCGGGATCGGCATGCTGCTGATCGGCGCGGGCGCGCTGTTGCAGTCCACCGTCGGTGCGGGGTCGAGTTGGACGGCCCTGCTGCCCGGCCTGGCGCTGACCGGTGTCGGGGTGGGTCTGGCGACGCCGTCGTTGGCCGCCGCCGCGATGGCCGCGGTACCGGTCGAGCGCGGCGGGATGGCGGCCGGTGCCGTCAACACGGCGCGCCAGCTGGGCAACGCGCTGGGCATCGCGGTGCTGGGCGCGGTCTTCCAGGACAAGGTGCTGGCCGAGCTGCGCGCCTCGGCCGGCGCGCTGACGGACCCGAAGACCACCGCGGACGCGCTCACCGGCGGCCGGGCGGCAGCCGTGATCGCCCGCACGGCTCCCGAGCACCGGGCCGCGGTGTCGCAGCTGGTGCACGAGGTGTTCGCCGCCGGGCTGCGGCAGACCTTCCTGGTGGCCGGTGCGATGGGTCTGGTGGGCGGGGTGATCGTGCTGCTGCTGGTCCGTCGGTCCGCCACCCCCGCGGGCGCGCCGAAGGGCGGACCTGGTCAGGCCCGCCCCTCGGTGAAGCCGGCGTCGGCTCAGGAGGCGATCAGCGGGTAGTGCACCGTGTGGCGGAAGTTGAGGTTGCCCTGCAGGGCGCCCACGCCGCCGGAGTTGCCGGCGACGGCGGTGGTGTTGTTCTGGTTGCTGCCGCCGGAGCCGGTGGCGGTCTGCTGCGAGGCGTTGCCGTTGCCGGTCACGCTGCCGACCACATTGCCGGAGCCCCAGTTGCTGACGACGCTGCTGTTGGATCCGTTGTCGGATCCGGCGCCGTTGTCGGCCTGGGCGCTGCCGATGCCGATGACGAGGAAGGCACCGAGGGCGGTGAGGGCGGTGAGTGCACGGGTACGGGACACGATGGTCTCCCTAGTTCTGCCGAAAGGCTGCGAGTGTGGCGCTCCCGGGGTGGCCGCCCCGGCCGCGCCGTTGTCTGACGTCGCACCAGCAGCATCCCCCAGCGGATCGGCCGAACTCCATGGATTCCAGGGCGATTCGCTCAATGGTGTCAAATGGGTGAGAACGCCCGCCGGCGAGGTTTGCGCGACCCCGCCCAGGGAAGCCCGTGACCCGGTCGGTGGGCGCCTGGGGAAAGCGCTGGTCCCAGGTTTGTCGTACTGGCAGACTGGGGCCTCATGTCTGATGGTCACGAGCCAGACCGCACCCCGGGCGGCACACCGGGCGCGCCGCAGAACCTGCGCACCACCGAGGTCGACCTCGGCGGCCTGGTCAGCGTCCTCGCCACGCACCTCTACTCCACCCCGCTGGTCGCCCTGCGCGAACTCGTGCAGAACGCGCACGACTCGCACACCCGCAGGCGGCTGGAGGACCCGGACGGCGCGGCCGCCCACACCCCCGAGATCCGGGTGCGCGCCGGCGCCCGGACGGTGTCGATCGAGGACACCGGGGCCGGCCTGACCGAGCCGGAGATCCACGCCTACCTGGCCACCGTCGGCACCGGCTACACCCGGCTGCTGCGCGAGGTGACCGGCAACGAGGAGCTGATCGGGGCCTTCGGCCTCGGCTTCCTCTCCGCCTTCTCGGTGGCCGACGAGGTCACCGTCACCACCACCTCGCACCGCGAGCCCGGGCAGGGCCACCGCTACCGCAGCCGCGGCGGCGAGCAGTACAGCGTCGAGCCGGTCGCGCCGCGCCGCACCCCGGGCACCGTCGTCGAGTTGGCCCTGAAGGCCGAGCACGCGCAGCTCGCCGACGAGCACGCGCTGCGCGAGGTCCTGGGCCGCTACTGCGTCCTGCTGAGCGTGCCGGTCTACGTCGGCGACGACGAGAAGCCGGTCAACGCGATCCCGGTGCCGTGGCGCGAGCCCGTCCCGTCGACCGGTCTGTACGCGGCCCGGATGGACTTCGCGGCCGCCTTCGGCCGCCGCTTCGAGCCGCTCACCGCCTTCCCGCTCAACCCGGCCGACGAGGGCGCCGACAGCGTCGGCCTGCTCTGGGTGCAGGACGGCGGCACCTACGGCAGCAGCGACAACCGCGACCTGGCCGTCTACCTGCGCGGCATGCTCCTGGCCGACGACGCCCGTGACCTGCTGCCCAGTTGGGCCGGTTTCATCGGCGGCGTGGTCGAGTCCGCCCGGCTCACCCCGACCGCCAGCCGCGAGGACCTCCAGCGCGACGAGCACTACCGGGCGCTGCAACAGGAGTTGACCGACGCGATCGTCAACGGCCTGTACGAGACGGCCAGGTTGTACCCGAGCGCCTGGCGCCGGATCCTGGCCCGGCACGGGCAGGACCTGCTGGGCGCGGCGCTCTGCGACGACCGGCTCTTCACCCTCCTCGCCGACGACGTCCCGGTTCCCACCTCGCAGGGCGACCTGACGGCGGGTGCGCTGCGCGCCGCGGGCAACGGCGCCGTGCACGTCGCGCTCGGCTCGGGCGGCGGGTTCGAGGAGATGCTCTACCGGGCCATGCAGGTCCCGATCGCGCGCGGCGACCGCTACGCGGTGCTGCCCTTCCTGCGCCGCTACGCCCAGTTGCGGGACTGCCGGATCATCGAACTGGGCGCCGAGAGCGGCAACCGCGAGCTGTTCCGCGACCCGCAGACCCCGCTGCCCGCCGAGGAGACGGCCTGGCTGGCCGCCGCGCTGGCCGACCCGGGCGAGCAGCTGGTGCCGGCCAGGTTCGACCCGCCCGGCCTGCCGCTGGTGCTGGTGCCCGACCGCGAGGCCGAGCTGAAGGCCAGGATCGAGGACGACGCGGCCGACGCCCGGATCCCGTCGGCCGCCCTGCGGCTGGCCCGCGCCTTCACCGCCCGTACCGACGGCACGGTCAAGGCCCGGCTCTACCTCAACACCGCCTCGCCGGCCGTTCGCGACCTGCTGGCGGCCTACCGCTCGGGCCACACCGGCAGCGCCACGGCGGCGGGCCTGCTGCGCTCGCTCAAGGTGATCATGGCCGCGGCGGCCGGATCCGCGGCCGGCGACCTCACGGCCGCGCTGGCCGGAGTGGGCACGGCGGTCGCGGCACTCACCGCGCCGACCGAGGCGCTGTCAGTGGAGCTCGGCACACTGCTCGGGAACGACGAACGAGGGGAGGACGCCCGATGACCACGGACGTCTGGGGCTGGGTCCACGACACGCACGCCCGGCTGGTCGAGGACGGCCAGCACCGGCTGGCCACCGCACTGGCCGAGATCGCCGGCCACGCCGTCGACGGGCGCAACGACCAGCTCGACGCGATGTTCCCCGAGGCGCTGGCCTCGGCCCGCGCGCTCGGCCTGCCCTGGGCCGAGGTCTTCCTGCGGCACTGGCGGCTGCAGAACCTGCTGAACAAGCGTCACCAGGGCGAGGAGGCGATGGCCGAGGCGGTCTCACTGCTGGAGTTCGCGCACCGCGAGGAGACCGCCGGCTGCCCGCAGTCGGTCTGCGCGGTGCAGGACTTCACGATCTGCCACGCCAACATCGACGGCCCGGGCTACGTCCCCGAGCGGCTCGCGGTGCTGGAGGAGGCGCTGGAGCGCGTGGAGCCGGCCCGGGCCTGCTTCGACTGCCTCTCCCGCGAGTACGCCGACACGCTGGAGGACGACGGCCGCGCCGAGGCCGCACTCGCCCACCTGGACCGCGCGCAGAGCCGGATCCAGGCGGCCGGCGAGCGCGTCTCGCTGGCCTTCGGGCACGCCCGTGCCTCCGCCCTCTACCGGCTCGGCCGCTACGAGGACGTGCTGAGCACGCTGGACACCGCCGAGCAGGCCTACGTCGCCGCCCGCAACGTCCTGGACGACGACGACCGCCGCAAACTCGCCGTCCACCGGGCCCGGGCGCTGGCCGCGCTCGGCCGCTGGGAGCAGGCGCTTGAGCAGCTGCCGCCGGCCGAGGAGGCCGACGCGTTTGCGGACGTCCGGCACCGCTGGGCCGACGCGGTGGAACTCCTGGTCGCGGCCGGCCAGTACCCCGACGACGTCCGCCTGGGCGTCCGGCTGGCCGGCTGGGTCTCCTACCTGGACGCCGCCGGTTCGCACCGCCCGTGCCTGGAACTGGCCCTGGTGGCCGGCCGGTTGGCGGTCCGCCGGGGGGCCGGTACGGTGGCCCTCGCGCTGGTCGCCACCGGTGAGCGCAAGCTGTCCGGCCTGCGCCGGACGGACGGGGTGGCCGAGCGCCTGGCCGCCCTGCGGGCCGATGCGCTGGCCCTGGGTTCCCCCGAACTGCCGGTGCCGGCCGACGAGTTGCTGGACTGGCTGGACGCCCGCCCCGAAACCGGCGACCAGGACCCGGAGGGTGACGCCGACCTGCTGACCGCCGCCTGGGCGCTGGTCGGCGGGCAGGCCGCCGCCGACCCGGCCCCGGCCACCGACCTGCTGCTGCGGCTGGCCGGGCTGCTCGCCTCGCTCGGCCACGAGCACGCCTCCGCCGAGCTGCTCTGGGCCCGCCTGGAGCAGGACCCGGGCCACCAGCAGCTGACCGGCATGCTCGGCTCGGTGCTGATCGAGGCCCGCGACGACGACGGCATCCGCCGGCTGGCCGACCTGTTGGCCGAGCGCAGCCCGGGCGACGCGCACTGGGTCCGGGCCCGCTGGGCGATCGCCGAGAGCCGCTGGGCCCAGGCCGTCGAGAGCTGCGAGGCGCTGCTCGTCCTGGAGCCCGACCGGATCAATCCGCGCCGGCTGGCCGCGGCCGCCGCCACCGAGCTCGGCGACCACGCCGCGGCCCAGCGGTTCTTCGAGGCGCTGCTGGAGTACGCCCTGCCGGTCGAGGGCACCCCGCCCGAGGAGCTGTACCGGACCGTCCAGGAGTCCGACCTCTGGCATCTGCTGACCGCCGCCACCGCCAACCGCGACTGGCCCGCGGTGCGTGCCGCCGGTGCCCGGCTGGGCATCGAGTTCGACCAGTCGGAGGGCCCGGTCGAGGAGGAGTGGCAGCTCGTCACCGTCCGCTCGCGGCGCACCAACGGCGCGACCACCGACCTGCCGGCCGTCCGCACCGGCCCGGCCACCGCGCGGATCCTGCCGGTGCTGGGCGAGGACGTCCCGCTCAACCACCGGGACGTGGTGGTCTTCGGCCCCGCCCTGCTGGAGAGCCCGCCGGCCGAGGACGCCTCGCAGGAGGAGCGGGAGCGCTGGCGGCCGACCTTCGAGCTGCTCACCCTGCTCGACCCGGCCGGGTACACGACGTACTGGCTGGACGGCGGCTGGCCCGGACCGGAGGCCTGGGGCGAGTTCCGCTCCGCGCTGGGCGAGGCCGGCTACGGCGTCTGGGCGTACAGCGGCAGCCAGTACCTGATCACCGACCCGGACGGTTCGGGCGAGGCGGACGGCGGCGAGCTGCCCGGGATCTACGCGGCGCTCGGGGTGCCGCCGACGGCCTCCGCCGCCGAGGCGGACGCGCTGCTGCACGAGCTGACGGGCAGCTGGGCGCACCCGCTCTCCTGGCTCGACCTGGCCAAGGCGGCCGGGGCGGACCCGGCCCCGCACGAGGAGGTCATCGAGCGCTACGGGCTCTGAGCACCTCGCTCACTTTGCCAGTGCTTTACCATCGAATGGTCAAGCCTTGGCGTGCGAGGTGCTGCCGCGAGGCCCGAGACCACCCCGGAGTGCGCCCACCGTGACCACCCTCGCCCTCGGCCCGTCCTGGCTCGATCCGACGTCGCTGATCTCCAGTTTCCAGCTGATCGGCATCCTGGCCGTGGTGTTCGCGGAGTCGGGCCTGCTGATCGGGTTCTTCCTGCCCGGCGACTCGCTGCTCTTCACCACCGGCCTGCTGGTGGCCCACGGCCAGTACCTCACCCAGCCGCTCTGGCTGGTCTGTCTGCTGGTGGTCGCCGCCGCGATCGCGGGGGACCAGGTCGGCTACCTCTTCGGACGGCGGGTCGGGCCGAGCCTGCTGCGGCGCGGCAACTCCCGGCTCTTCCGGCAGGAGAACGTCGAGAAGGCGAGTGCCTTCTTCGAGCGGCACGGGCCGAAGGCCATCGTGCTGGCCCGTTTCGTGCCGATCGTGCGGACGTTCGTGCCGATCGTCGCCGGGGTCGGGAGGATGGACTACCGGACCTTCGTGATCTTCAACGCGGTCGGCGGCGTGCTCTGGGGCGGCGGGGTGACGTTGCTCGGGTACTTCCTCGGCCAGGTGGCGTTCGTCCGGGACCACATCGACCTGATCCTGGTGGCCATCGTGCTGGTCTCGGTGGTGCCGGTCGGATTCGAGCTGCTGCGCGGCCGTAGGGCGGCGGCGAAGGCCCTGCGGGGAGCGGCCGGGCCGGGCCCCGGGCAGGTCGCCGAACCGGTCGCCGACCCGGTTGCTTCGCGGGCCGGGCGTCCGGTGGAACGGAGCGGCTCGGGCGGGCGGCACCGCGCGGGGTGACATGGTCGGGCTCGACAGCCGTATTGTCTGGTTTCCGGACAGTCCGTCCGGTCGATGTTCGCCACCGGCCTCCGCCGACCCGTACATGTGCGTCCGGGGTCGCGGTCAGGCAAGGTGGAGGCGAAGATCATGAGCGGTGGCGGGTCCACCCCGGGGTGGTGAGGAGCGGCAGTGCCTAAGCGGGGCCGACCGGGCGGCAGTGGCAGGGCGCACGGCGGGAAGAACGCCAGGAGTCGGCCCGGCAGGCCGGCCGTCCCGGCGCCGGCCGACGATCCGGTGCAGGCCGTCCCGCTCCCCGCCCGCCTCCCCGACGACCCCGATGTGCCCGCCGCTGACGACGTCACCCCCGAGGACGCGGTCCCGACCCCGGTCCTGCCGGCCGACGCGCCGCCGACCGAGGGCCTGCTCGGCCACCCCGTCCCGCCTGCCGACCAGGTGCAGATCATCCCGTTCGCGCCGCCGCCGGTGGAGACCGCCGGCCTGCTCGGGCACCCGGCCGAGACCACCGAGCGGCTCGACCTGCTCGGCGCCGGCTCCGACGACACGCTGACCCCCGAGGTCTGGCGCGCCGTCGGCTACAGCCCGCCCACCGGCCTGGCCGTCCCCAGCCTGCGCGCCGGCGCCCCCGGAGCCGGCCCCTGGCCGGACCGGATGCGCACCCTGCTGCGCACCCCGATGTCCGAACGCCCCGCCTTCGAACGCACCCCGCGCGAGCCGAAGCCCGAGGCCACCGCCAGGAACGTGCCGCGGATCCTCGACCTCACCCTGCGGATCGGCGAACTGCTGCTCGCCAGCGGCGAGAGCGCCGAGGACGTCGAGGCCGCGATGCTCGGCGTCACGCACGCCTACGAGCTGGACCGCTGCGAGCCGCAGGTCACCTTCACCCTGATCTCGATCTCCTACCAGCCCTCGCTTGTCGAGCCGCCGGTCACCGCCGCCCGGGTGGTCCGCCGCCGCACCTCCGACTACACCCGCCTCGCCGCGGTCTACCGGATGGTCGCCGACATCACGGCCGAGAAGATCACGGTCAACGACGCCTACCGCCGGCTCGCCGTGATCCGCCGCAATCGCCACCCCTACCCGGTCTGGCTGATCTCGCTGACCACCGGCCTGCTGGCCGGCGCGGCCACCTTCCTGGTCGGCGGCCAGATCGACGCCAAGGCCTGGCTGGTCTTCGTCAACGCCTTCATCGGCGCCGTGGTCGGCGACCGGCTGGCCTCGCTGGTGGCCAGCCGCGGGTTGCCGGAGTTCTACCAGTTCGTGCTGGCCGCGATGCCCGCCGCCGCCAGCGGCATCGTGCTCTCGCTGCACGAGTCCGGGCTGCGCGGCTCGGTGGCGATCACCGGTGGCCTGTTCGCCCTGCTGCCCGGACGCGCGCTGGTCGCGGCCGTCCAGGACGGTCTGACCGGCTTCTACATCACCGCCGCGGCCCGGCTGCTGGAAGTCGTCTACCTGGTGGCCGGCATCGTGATCGGCGTGATGCTGATCCTCTACGTCGGAGTCAGCTTCGACGCGCACCTGAGACCCGACGAGACGTTGATCGGCAACTACAACCCGCCGGTCCAACTGCTCGCCGCGATGTTCCTCACGCTGGCCTTCGCGATGCTGCTGCAGACCGACCGCCGCACCCTGGCGATGGTCACCCTGAACAGCGGCATCGGCTGGTCGGTCTACGGCGTGCTGGCCTACAACGCCAACATCTCGCCGATCCTGGCCACCGGCATAGCGGCAGGCGTGGTCGGCCTCTTCGGCCAGCTGATGGCGCGCTACCGCTCGGCCTCCGCACTGCCGTACATGACCGCCGCCCTCGGACCGCTGATGCCCGGTTCGGCGCTCTACCTCGGCATGCTCGCCTTCGCCCAGGGCCACTCCTCGGCCGGACTGGTCTCGATCAGCCGGGCGGCGGCCCTGGCCATGGCCCTGGCGATCGGGGTGAACCTCGGCGGCGAGGTGGCCCGGCTCTTCATGAAGGTCCCCGGACTCGGCGCGGAGGGCCGCCTCGCGCCCTACCTCGCCGCGCCCCGCCGCGCGGCGAAACGTACCCGCGGCTTCTGACCGGACGTTAGAGCCAGTGTCCGCTGTACCAACGCTAGGACGTACCACCCATGCACCTTCCCGACCTGGTGGAGAGCTACCGCGACCACATCGTGGCGCCGCACAAGCAGCCGCTGTTCCTCCTGCTGGTCGGGTTCATCAGCTCCTTCGTCCTGATCCGGGTCAGCGTGCGGCTGATCCGGGCCCAGGTCCGCTGGTGGCCGGGCAACTTCACGCCCGGCGGGCTGCACATCCACCACATGGTCTTCGGCATCGGCTGCCTGCTGGTGGCCGGCATCGGCGTCTTCGCGACCAGCGGCGGGCACCCCTGGATCGACTGGTTCGGACTGCTCTTCGGGGTGGGCTGCGGGCTGGTGCTCGACGAGTTCGCGCTGATCCTGCACCTGGAGGACGTCTACTGGAGCGAGCAGGGCCGCAAGTCGGTGGACGCGGTGATCCTCGGCATCCTGGTGACGGCGCTGCTGCTGACCGGCTACGTCCCGCTCGGTGTGGTGCCCGGGCAGTCGTCGTCCGACTGGTTCGGCCGCTGGGGTCCGGTCGCGCTGATCGCGGCGAACGCGGTGATGTCGATCGTCGCGCTGGTGAAGGGCAAGCTCTGGACCGGGCTGCTCGGCATCATGGTGCCCGGCCTCTCCTGGCTCGGCGCCGTCCGGCTGGCCCGGCCGTCCAGCCCCTGGGCGCGCTGGCGGTACGCGGACCGGCCGCGCCGCCGGGCCCGCGCGCTGCGCCGTGAACGACTGCTGCACCGGCGGGCGGACCTGGTCCGCCGATGGGTCTTCGACCTGATCGCCGGCGCCCCCGACAAGGTCCCCGCGCACCACGCGGCCACCCACCGGGTCGCCGAACGGATGGCGGCCCGGGCCACCGCCCACCTGGACGCCCGTACGGCGCAGGCCGCCGAGCGCGGACCCGAGCAGCGCCGCCGCACCGTCCAGGCCGGCCGGGCCCGCCCCTACGGGACCCGGGCGCCGCGCCGCCGGTCCTGACCCGCCGCATGCCGTCCGTCCGACGATCTGACGTCCCTACGTCCTGAACTCCTGAACTCCTGACTTCCTGTCCCGGATCTCACCCGGTCGGCGGCATGGGGTTGGCGTTGACGGTTCGTCATGTTTGAGAATATTACGTCGAGTGACCGACTTGTCACGTCATGGGATATTTGGCTGATCGTCAGACGGAGAGGCATCTCTCATGGCACGCAGGCTCCTCCCCGCCCTACTGCTGGCACTGACCACCGTCGTCGGGCCCGCCCTCGCACCCGCCACCGCCACCGCCGGCACCGTTCCGACCCGCATGGCACACGCCGCCCGGGCCGCCGACGACCCCGCGGGCGAGGCCGCCGACGAGGCCTACCCGTCGACCGGCACGATCGCCCGCGCGAAGGCGGACGCCGATCGCAGATCCGCGGCGGCCACCGCCGCACAGACGCAGCTCGCCGGCGCCCAGGCCGAACTCGACCAGGCCGGCCGGATCGCCGAGCAGGCCGTCGAGGCCTACGACGGCGCCCAAGTCCGGCTCGCCAAGGCCCGGACCGACGCCGCCGACGCGGCTCGCCGCTGCGCCGAGGCGCAGGCCGCCCGGGCCGCCGCGGCCCAGGACGCAGCCGCCCTCGCCGCGGCCAGCTACCGCCACGGCGGCACCCCCGAGCTCGCCGCCGTCGACGCCCTGCTCGGCGCGGGCGGCCCGCAGGCGTTCACCGATCAGGCCGTGGCGGTCGGCGCGGCCGGAACCAGTACCCGGCAGATCCTGGACGCCGCGACCTCCACCGCCGCTGCCGCCACCGAGGCGAACCGGGCCGCGAGCGCCGCCGCCGACCGGGCCGCGCGCGCCGCCAAGGCGGTCGAGGAGGCCAAGGCACAGGCGCAGTCCCGGCTGACGGCCCAGCAGATCCTGGTCGCCGAGCTGACCAAGCGGCGCGAGCGCCTGCTCGGTGAACTCGCCACCGCCCGCAGCAGCACGGTGGAACTGGAGCGCAAACGCCAGGAAGCGCTGGAGGCGATCGCCGCCCGGCAGGCGGAGGAGGCCGCCAAAGCCGCCGCAGCCGCCCAGGCCGCCGCCGACGCCGCCCGCCACCCCGCCCCCGTCGAGGAGCCCGTCCCCGCGCAGCCCGCCCACGACCCCGCCTGGTCGGCGCAGGCCGCAGCAAGCGCCGTCGACTTCGCCCGCTCCAAGCTCGGCCTGCCGTACATCTGGGGCGGCGAGGGCCCCGAGGGCTACGACTGCTCCGGCCTGACCATGCTCGCCTGGCACCAGAGCGGCAAACGCCTGACCCACTTCGCCGCCGACCAGTACACCGAGTCCACCCCCGTCGACTACCCCCACCTGCGCCCCGGCGACCTGATCTTCTGGACCCACACCGGCCGCGCCGCCGACATCTACCACGTCGCCATCTACCTCGGCGACGACCAGATGATCGAAGCTCCCCGCCCCGGCATGGCCATCAAACAGGCCAGCCTGTGGATCATGGGCCGCCCCGACTTCTACGCCCGCCCGTAGCCGGGGTGGGCGGCGGCCGAAGCCACCGCGAGGCGGTCAGGCAGCGGGCTGCCGGCCCTGGTTGTCGAAGTGGCAGCGGGCGGTCAGGCGCCAGGGTCGACTTCGGGGTGCGTGAACCGCACGGGCTTGCCCAGCGACCGGGCGTAGAGGATTTCGGCTCGGGTGCTGTCTCCGACGTAGTCGCCGACTACGAGCACTTCATCAGCGAGCCGGATCTTCGCCCGGTGCAGATCGTCGAGTCGAACCTTCAGCGCCTCGGCCTCGACAGGATCGGACCAGAGTTCGTGCGGCGACTTCATGTCACAGCCCGGTTTGACGACAATCATTCCGGCTTTGGTCTCCCGCAGATCGGCCTCGTTCATCTCGGTCATGAAGCGGGTGGAGCCGCAGATCACGACGATACGCGGGAGGCTCAACAGCTTCTTCGCGTCGGCGAGCTTCTCTGCGGGGGTGAGCACTTGTGGGTATGACACTGGTTCCTCCTGGTGGTGTGGTCCAAGGGGCGCCTGCGGAGACGAGAAGGAGGGTGTCCAATCAAGCCGCTGCGACGGGCCATCGAATCGGGGGAGTCCCGGCGGATCGGTGGGGGCGAGCACCGGCTCGAGGAGGCGATCGAGGTACAGCAACAGGCTGCAGCCGTCCTGTCACAGTGCCGGAACTCCGACACCCCGAAGTGGCCTCCCTCCATGAACCGACCCGCCACCGGTGAAGACCACGGGGCTGAGAACCTGGAGCTGGTGACGAGCGCTCAGCGTCTCGTCTCGTACCTGGTCAGGATCACGCCGCAGGGAAGCGTCCGCGTCTGAACCAGGTTCAGGTTCACCCAGCTGTCCAACGCGGTGAAGAACGGCGTGCCGCCGCCCACCAGGACCGGCGCGGTGGCGAGCACGTACTCGTCGATCAGCCCGGCGCGCATGGCCGCCCCGGCGAGGGTCGCGCCGCCGATGTCCATCGGGCCGCCGTCCTCGGCCTTGAGCCGGGTGATCTCGGCGAGCGCGTTGCCGGTGACCAGGCGGGTGTTCCAGTCGACCGTGTCGATCGTCGAGGAGAACACCACCTTCGACATGTCCCGCCAGCGGCGCGCGAACTCGATGTGCGCCGGGGTGGCGTTGGGCTGCTGGTCGGCGTTCGGCCAGTAGGAACTCATCGTCTGCCACAGCTTGCCGCCGTACAGCGACAGGTCGGTCGCCTGCAACTGGTCGGACCAGAACTGGAACAGCTCGTCGCTCGGCACGCTCCAGCCGATGTCGTCGCCGGGCGCGGCGATGTAGCCGTCCAGGGTCAGGTTCATGCCGTAGATCAGTTTCCGCATGGCGCCAGCCTTCCGTGCCTCGGCCCCACGCGTACGGACCGGCGCGCCGCAGGACGGCAATCCGGGGCCCGGTCCCGGGCGGACCACCGCGCGCAGCCACCGCGTTCGGTGGCTGCGCGCGGCGGGTGTCAGCCGGGGCGGCGGGTGAGGGGGAGGCGGGAGCGGGTGGTGGCGGTGGCCAGCAGGGCCGCGACTATCGGGAGGACCACCACGGTGAGCAGGATCAGGGTCCAGGGCACGGTGATCGGGGAGGAGGCGCCGTTCAGCGCGACGTCGCGTGCCCGGCGCAGGGCGACGGCGGGGACGAACCCGCAGACCGTCCCGAGTGCGGCGCCGACGGTGGCGATGAGCCCGCACTGCAGGCCCGACAGCACCCGGCGGATCCGCGGCGGGGCGCCGACGGCGGCCAGGGTGACCTGGTCGTTGCGGGAGTCGGCGGCGGCCAGGCCGGTGGCGATGGCGGCGGCACCCACCACGACCAGGGCGGCGAAACCGCTCAGGGCGAGGGTGACCAGGTCGCTCGTGGGCTGGTAGCCGCGCTCGACGCTGAGGGAGGCGAAGGAGTCGATGTGGCCGACGGCGGCCGCCGTCTGCTGCTCCGCCTTGGCCGTGGGCGGTACGGCGGGCAGCCACACCTCGGCCATCGGGGTGCTGCTCAGGCCCAGCCGCTGGACCGTGTCGGCGCTGACCAGGCCGGTGCCGTAACCGGCGGCGACGGCATCGTCGACGAAGACGGCGTCCAGGCTGAGCTGCTTGTTGTCGGTCTGCGGTGTCTGGCCCGGCTGCAACGGCGGGCCGCCGGCCGCGCCGCGCAGCTGGAAGACGGCCTTGCCGTCCTTGACGTAGCCGGGCTTGAAGACGACGGCCTTGCCGGCGGCCAGAGCGGCCTCGGCAGCGGGATCGTGCACGCCGAAGAAGTTGTGCAGCGCCGTCGCGTCGCCGGTCAGCGCCGAGGAGTTGGCGAACTGCGAGGGGCCGGAGCCGCCCGGACCACCCTGCGCGGGCAGGAACGAGACGTTGCTGCTGCAGTTCGGGCAGAAGGTGTAGGTGACCTGGCCGACGTCGGCGCGTGCACCCAGGTCCGGCATGCCCTGCTCGATCGCGCTGCGCACCGGTGCCAGCGGGGCTCGGGCGGAGACGAGTAGGGTGACCGCGCCGCTGGGCGCCTGGGCGCGGTACTCGCTGCGTGCCTGGGCGTCGCTGCTGGTGGTGTAGACACCGACGGCGACGGCACCGGCCACGGCGGCCAGCACGGCGGCGACGGCCGGGGCGGTGCGTCCGCGCTGGCGGGCCGCGTCACGCAGGGCGAGGCGCGGGCCGAGCGGGAGGTGCCGGGCCAGCCGGCCCAACAGGCCGATCAGGGCGGGGGTGCAGACGAGCATGCCGAGTTCGGCGGTGACCGAACCGCCGAGGACGGCGAGAGTCTGCGCGTCGTAGCCGCCGACGACCGGCAGGCCACTGCTGCTGCCCGCGCCGAGCAGTGCGGCCAGCGCACCAGCGGCCACCAGGACCAAGCCCAGCGCGGCGATCCGGCGACTCGCCGCCTTCGCGGTGACCCGTCCGTTCAGCGCGGTGACGACGTCCTCGCGGGCCGCCTGGATCGCGGGCAGGACGGCGGCAAGCAGCGCGGTGGCGAGGCCGACCGCGGCGATCGCGAGCAGGTCGAGCGGGTGCAGGTTGAAGTGGCCGAAGCGGCTGCCGGCCGTCTGCTCGATCCACGGTCGCAGCGCCGCGACCACGCCGGTCCCGACCAGCACGCCCCCGACGGCGCCGGTCAGACCGAGCACCACGCCTGCGCCCAGAACCACCGCCCGCACCTGGGAGCGGTCGCCGCCGCCCGCGGCGAGAAGGGCGAGTTGGCGACGCGAGCGGCGGGCGCCGACGGCGAACGCGGGTCCGGCCAGCAGCGCGGTCTCCAGCAGCGCCATCCCGGCGGCGGTGGCCACCACGACCTTGCTGGAACTGTCGGTGCCGGTGTCCAGGCGGACGATCGCGCTGCGGTAGTAGGGGACCGCCGAGCGGGCGGGCGGGTCGAGTGCCACGCTGCGCGAGGTGACGGTGAACCCGTAGCGGTTGAACTCCTGCACCTTGGCCCAGTCGAGCCGGCTGCCGGCGGGCAGCCGCACCAGCCAGGTCGGCGGGTTGGCGGTGGAGTCCGTCTCCGACGACTTCGTGGTGTCCGGCGTCGGCAGGGCGGCCAGCGGGGCGACCAACTCGCCCGGGCGGCCGATGATCTCCACCTTCGACAGGTCTCCCGGGTACTCCGCGACGGCGGTCAGCGTGTACGTGCGGTTGTCCAGGCCCTTGACGGTCGTGGTGGCCCCCAGGCTCAGTCCCGACTGGTCGAGGAACGCCTGCGTGACGGCCAACTCGGAGGGGGCGCTCGGGGCGTGGCCCTGGATGACGTCGATCCGGCCCGTCCAGAGCGGGTCGGTGAGATCGGCCTCGCTCGTCGCGGTGCGCAGCAGGCCGTCGCGGGAGCGGGCGCTCGCCTCCGGGCCGGGTTGCGCTGAGGCCAGCCGACTGCCGGGCGGCAGCAGGCTGGTGGCCAGCTCGGCCGGGTCGGTGCTCGCGCTCCTCACCTCCTCGGGCGTGGGCGGTTTGCCGGCGACGTCGTTGAGGATGCTGGAGCCGTCGCTGACGATCGGCGCCTGCTGGACGGTGTGGCCCGGCGAGAAGGCGGTGACCAGCGCGTCCGAGGTCCCCATCAGGCGCTCGATCCGCTCGCGCGGTTCGAGTTGGGCGCTGCGGTAGACCACGTCGGCACCGGCCACGCCGAGGACGGGCAGCGCGACCATCGCGACGATGAGCGCGCTGCGGCCCTTGGCTCGCAGGGCGTCACGGCGGGCGATGCGCAGGGCCACCTGCCAGGAGCTGAGGTTCACTTCACCACGTCCAGCCGGGTGGCCAGCTCGGCCGCGATGGCGAGCAGCGTCTCGGGGTCACGGCGGCCTGTCTCGTCGACGATCCGGCCGTCGCGCAGGAAGACCACCCGGTCCGCCCAGGCGGCGTGCCGGGCCTCGTGGGTGACCATCATGGCCGCCGCGCCCGCGTCGCAGCGGGCCCGCAGCACGGCCAGGACGGCTTCGCCGGTGGTGGAGTCCAGCGCGCCGGTGGGCTCGTCGGCGAGGACCAGACGGCGGTCGCCGATCAGCGCGCGGGCGATCGCCACCCGCTGCTGCTGACCGCCGGACATGTCGTCGGGGAAGCGGTCGGCCAGCTCCGCGATGCCGACCTCCTCCAGCGCTGCCAGTGCCTCGGGACGGGCGGTGCGGGTGGATATCCCGTCCAGCTCGCGCGGCAGCATGATGTTCTCGGCGGCGGTCAGCGCCGGGATCAGGTTGTAGTCCTGGAAGACGTACCCGATCGCCTGGCGGCGGGTCTCGGCGAGCATGCGCCGGGACAACCCGCCTAGCGATCGGCCCTCCACCACGACCTTCCCGCTGGTGGGGCTGTCCAGCCCGCCGGCCAACGTGAGCAGCGTGGACTTGCCGGAGCCGGAGGGTCCCATCACGGCGACGAACTCTCCCGGGTAGACCCGCAGATCGACACTGCGCAGGGCGTGCACCTCGGTGGCGCCCTGACCGTGCACCCGGCTGGCCTGCTCCAGGGACAGCACGGCCTTCGGCGTGCTCCTGGTGGGTTCGGTTGTGGACAAGGTCCCCCCTCTTATTACGGGTCGTACTCGCGGTCTTGCTGGTGGTCGTACTTGCGGTCTTGCTGGTGTCCTGCTGGTTTTCGGCATGGCGGTGCGGGGGCACTGCCGCGTAGGGGACCGCTTGCTCGGGTCCCGGCGGCCGGCCGTCCCAAACGGCCTGCATACCTCGTATGTATACCCGGTATGCAGAGCCATCTCAAGTGACGGCCGAGGGCGTGGGCGGGGTCTGGGCACGCTCTGGGCAGGCTCTGCGCGCAAGGTCAGGGGTGGGGCGTGGCCAGGCGGGTGAGGTGGCGGGCGCGAAAATCGGGTGCTGGACCTGTCCGGCCGCCGTAGCGTGGTCAGATGAGTACCGATACGCCGCAGAGCGGTGAAACGACGCCGGGGGAAGCCACTCTGCACGCGCCCGAGGGCCACGTCGGGCCGGGCGGGGCGCCAGGTGTCGAGGCGGTCGGTGGCATCGAGATCCGGACCGTCGGTGAGGCGGACCTGGGTGCGTGGGGGGCGGCGGTCGCCGTCGGCTTCATGCGGTCCGGCACGCCCGAGGCGCTCGAGTACCGCCGGTTGCGGCACGTCCCGGGACGCACGCTCGGCGCCTTCGACGGTGGCCGCTGCGTCGCCACGTACCGCAGCTTCCCCACCGAACTGACCGTGCCCGGCGGCGCGCTGCTACCGGCCTCCGCGATCACGACGGTCACCACCACCCAGACGCACCGCAGGCGTGGTCTGCTCACCCGGATGATGAACCAGGACCTCGCCGCCTCGCGCGAGCGCGGCGAGGCCGTCGCGATCCTGGTCGCCGCCGAGTACGGCATCTACGGGCGCTACGGCTTCGGCCCGGCGACCCGGATGCACGGGTGGGAGATCGACCTCGGTCACGCCGGCGGCCTGCGCGCGGGCCTGCCGCAGGCGACCGGCGGACGGATCGAGCTGATCGACATGGACGAACTGGGCAAGCTCGGACCCGAGTTCCACGAGCGGTGGCGACGCACGCGCCCGGGAGCCATCGCCCGCGACGAGAGCTCCTGGAAGCTCATCACCGGTGCGGTCCGCCCGCCCGCCTCCGAGTGGAAGGAGCCGTTCGCGGCCGTCCACCGCACCGCCGAGGGCACGGTCACCGGACTGGTCCGCTACGCGATCGAGGACACCTGGGACCACAGCAACCCGAACTGCCGGTTGACCGTGCAGGACTTCCTGGCCATCGACCAGCCCACCGCCAACACGCTCTGGCAGTACCTCTTCTCGGTCGACTGGGTCCGCCGGGTGCTCGTCCAGAACATCGGGCCGGACGACCCGCTGCCGCTGCTCCTGCAGAACCCCCGCGCGGCGATTCCGTGCGAGGAGAACTTCGACCTCATGTGGCTGCGGGTCCTGGACGTCCCGGCGGCCTTCGGCGCCCGGACGTACGCGAGCGCGGGGCGGGTCGTCCTGGACGTCTCCGACCCGGGCGGCGGTGGGCACGCCGCGGGCCGTTGGGCCCTGGAGGCCGACGCCGACGGTACGGGACGCGCGGTCCCGACCGCCGACGACGCTGACCTCGCCCTGTCGGCGTCCGCGCTCGGCACGCTGTACCTCGGCGCCGAGTCGGCCGCGCGGCTCGCGGCGGCGTCGCTCGTGACCGAACGGCGGGCGGGCGCGGTCGCTGCGCTCGACGCGCTGTTGCGGACGCCGCTGAAGGCGTGGAACCCCGACGAATTCTGACGGGATGTCGGGGTTCGTCAGGACTTCTGGGTACGCCCGATGGTCGGGAGGATGAAATCCTGGATCAGCCCCTTGGCGTCCCTGACTATCGGGCGGAACACCCGGTAGCGGGAGAGGTTGATCACCCGGGCGGCCATCGGTGTCGAGCGGTGGACGAACTCGCGGGTCCGCTCGGTGTCCGGGGTGCGGTCGAAGACCCAGTAGAGCACCACGACCATGAGGTAGAGCCAGAGGATGTCGGGCAGCAGCTCGGCCAGCTCGGCGTCCAGCTTGGGGGCGAGCTCCGAGCCCGTCAGCACCTCGCGGAACAGCTCGACGGCGGTGGCCCGTGCGGGATGCGACTCGTTGGAGAACGGGCTGAGCGAGCTCGTCGGGTCGGCGGCCGTCCGGAAGAACTGTGACGCGAACTCGTGGTACTCCGCCGCGCAGTCGACCCAGGAGGCGAGGGCGATCTCCAGACGCTCCGCGAAGTCCTTGACCCCGACCATCCTGGCCCGGGCGTCGGTGGCATGCTGGTACGTCATCTGATCATAGAATCCTTGAATCAAGAATTCCTTTGATGCAAAATAATAATATGCATTCCCGACCGAAACTCCGGCTTCGGCGGAAATTGCGCGCATTGTCGTCTTGTCGTAGCCGCGTTCCTTGAACAGTCGCATGGCGGTTTCAAGGATCAATGCGCGCGTCTGCTCGCTCTTGCCGGTCTTGGGTTGCGCCCGGCCGCCGGGCAGCTCGGGCGCCGTCGGGGTGCCGGTCGCGGGGCGGTCGCTGTCGGTCGGCTTGTCCACGTTGGCTGACCCTACCGGGCCAGGGCCTGGCGGACCCTGGTCCTTCCTCGGTGGGGGTAGGCGGGAGTACCGGACCGGACGTGGGTCGATGAGCCGCCGGGTCCCGGGCCCCCGGGGTGAGGGGTTCCGATGCTGGGGGCTTCGTCGCTGTCGGTGCTTGCTGCCACTGCGTCGTCCACGATGGTCGAGCCTAGCCGGGGAACTGGCAGGCCCCATCGCTACATCCCGCAGGTCCGGCGTGGTCGGCCGGGTACGCCGGGTCGGCGGGGTGCGCCGGGTCGGCCGGGTCCGGCCGGGCGGTACCGGGTGCCCCCTCCGCACCCGGTACCGCCCGGCCTGATCGGTCCGCCGGGCCGACCCCTGTCGCGGCGCGGTACTTGCTCGCCGCGAAGGCCGCCGCTCGGGCGAGCGGCAGGCCGGCCGGGGTACTCAGCCGCTGGGCGAGCGGCCGGTGTTCGGCCAGTGCCCAGAGGCAGGCGACGAAGGCGTGCGGACCACGCCAGACCTCGCCGGTATCCGCGACCACGGTGATCTCGCCGAGCGAGGCGTCGTGGTCGAGCTGTGGGTAACGTGCGTACGCCTCGGCGGATGCCACCGCGACGAACTCCAGTGGCACGAGCTGGGGCTGTCCCCGCAGCCACCCGGTCAGGCCGCGGCAGAGCGGGCAGCCGGGATCGTGCAGGACGGTCAGTCGGGTGACGGCCGGACCGGCCGCGCCTTGGTGATCGGCCATCGGGGGTGTCACCTCTCTGGTGGGTGAGGAGTCAGCCGGCTCTCCGGCGGTGGAACGCGCTTGGTTCGGGAACGCGGTACGGGCTCAGGCCCCGGCGGGCTGGGTCCTGCCCTGGGGGGCGAGCGGCGGGCGGTGCTGGCGGTCGAGCGCCCCGCGGCGGCGGATCCGGTTCAGCACGTAGACGTTGGCCAGGTGGACCAGGCCGAGGATCAGGAGCACCGATCCGAGCTTCACCGAGAGGGCGTCGAAGACCCCCTGGAGGTTGGTGACCTGCGATCCGCTCTTCATCCAGAGGACGACGAATCCCAGGTTGAGCAGGTAGAACCCGACCACCAGCAGGTTGTTGACCGCGTCGGCGAGCGCACTGTCCCCGGCGAAGACATCGGCGAGGAAGATCTTGCCGTTCCGGCTGAGCGTCCTGGCGACCCAGACCGTGACGCCGGTGGCGACGGGCAGGTAGGCGGCATAGCTGACGACTGTGTAGTCCATCGGACCACTCCGTTTCGAACGTGTTCAAAACCTCTTGGCCGTGACTGTAGACCTGTTTTTGAACGTGTTCAAGCTTGGAGTGGGTGATCGACTCTGTGGCAGGCTCGGGGTGTGAACGAAGATCTGTCCAGCCCGGGTGCCCCTGTCCCGCCCGGCCCTCGCGTTGCTTCCGGCGCCCATGCCGGTGCCGGTGCCGGTGCCGGTGCCGGTTCCGGTTCCGGTGCCGTGTCGATCCGGGTGGGCGGGGTCGACGACGCTGCGGCGGTGGCCGCGTTGCACGCCGAGAGCTGGGGGGTCGCGTATGCCGGGATCGTCCCGGACGAGGCGCTGGGCGCGGGGCTGCTCGCGGAGCGGCAGGCGCTGTGGGAGATCCGGCTCGGTGTGGACTACGGCGAGCCCGCCAACACGCCTCGGTTGCTGGTGGCGGAGAGCGCGCCGGGGAGCCTGGTGGGTTTCGCCTACCTCGTCCCGCAGCCGGACGGCCGGTTGTTGCTGGACAACCTGCATGTCCGGCCCGGTCTGACCGGGGCCGGCATCGGCGGCGAACTGCTGCGAGCAGCGCGGGAATGGGCCGGGGTGGCGCACCCCGGCGCGGCGCTCTACCTGGAGGTGCTGCGGGAGAACCGGCGTGCTGTCGCGTTCTACGAGCGGGCGGGCGGGGTGCGCACGGACGAGCGGTGGGCGGTCTTCCCGGGGGGCTTCGAGTTGCCCGAGTACGAGTACACCTGGGCGTAGCAGGCGTAGCGGGCGTAGCGGCGGGGGTGCGGGAGTACGGCTGACAGATATCGTCAGCCGTCAGCCGTCAGCCGTCAGCCGTCAGCCGTCAGCCGTCAGCCGTCAGCCGTCAGCGCGGCGGGCGGGCTCGCGGGCTCTCCTGCGCTGCCCCGGGGGTGGAGGAGGCGCGATCCGGCCAGGGTGATCAGCAGGGCGAGCGCGGCCGAGGCGACGGCGAGGGCGTAGCCCGCGGCCGGGCCGGCCTGCTGGGAGATGAGGCCCCCGGCGGCCGAGCCCGCCGAGATGCCGGTCACGATGCCGGAGACTGCCAGCGCCATGCCCTCGTTCACGGTGCCCGCCGGCAGCACCTGCTGGAGCAGCGTCATGCCGGTCACCATGGTGGGCGCGGTACCGCTGCCCGCCGTGAAGAGGGCGGCGGCCAGCACCCCCACCCCCGCGCCGGTCGCGGCGGCCGCGAGTGGCAGGACCAGCAGGCCGGTCATCGCGGCGAGCCCGAGCAGGAAACGGACCACCGGGCCGCGTCGAGCCGGCCGCAGCCCGAACAGCAGGCCGGACACACACGACCCGCCCGCGAGCAGACCCAACAGCGCGCCGGCCGCAGCCTGCCGGCCGTGTCCGCCGAGGTAGGCGAGCGTGGTGATCTCCAGCGATCCGAAGACCATGCCGACGGCCAGGAAGGCGGCCACCAGAACCAGGGCGCCGG
This sequence comes from Kitasatospora mediocidica KCTC 9733, assembly GCF_000744225.1. Taxonomy (GTDB): domain Bacteria; phylum Actinomycetota; class Actinomycetes; order Streptomycetales; family Streptomycetaceae; genus Kitasatospora; species Kitasatospora mediocidica. Next base: position 2,218,057 of record NZ_JQLN01000005.1, read on the forward strand.
GCGTCCGGACGGCAGAGCGCGGGGCGTTCGCGGGGCTCGCGAGGAGCGGCGGTTCGGTCCGGCGCTGGGCGGCGAAGAGCAGTGCGCCCGCGGTGGACAGCACGGTGGAGGTCAGCAGTCCGGCCTCGGGGAAGAACCGGGTGCAGAGCAGGATCCCGAGGACCGGTCCGGTCATGAAGCAGAGCTCGTCCAGCGCCTGTTCCAGCGAGTTGGCGGTGTGGCGGGCGGCGGGGTCGTCGCGCAGCAGGTGGGCCCAGCGGGCGCGGGCCATGCCGCCGATGTTCGGTCCGCCGGAGGAGGCGAGGGCGCAGACGAACAGCGTCCAGTCGGGTGCTCCGCCGTGCACGCAGAACAGCAGCGCGATGCGGGGCAGGGCGGTCAGCAGGACGGCGGGCACGGCCACCCGGGCCTGGCCGTGGCGGTCCACCAGCCGCCCCAGCAGCGGCAGTCCGACGGCCGTCCCGACCAAGCCGGCGGCCGAGACCGACCCGGCCAGCGCGTACGAGCCGCGTCGGTCGGCGATCATGGCGAGCATGCTGACGCCCAGCATGCCGAAGGAGAGTCGGCTGAGCAGTCCGTAGCAGGTGAAGGCGGCCGCGCCGGGCAGGGCGAGGAGACGGCGGTACGACGAGAACACGGGGCTCCAGGCGGAGGGAGTTGGGGTGAGCCCTCAGCCTGGGCTGTCCGTGCGGCGCGGGTCCAACACCTGTTCGGGAGCATTGACGCACTTGCGTTGTTAATCTGCTGTCATGCCCGTCGACCTGCACCCCCGCCTGCTGCGCGGTTTCGTGGCGACCGCCGAGACCCTGCACTTCGGCCAGGCCGCAGCCAGGCTGCACCTGGCCCAGCAGGCGCTGAGCCGGGATGTCCGCACGCTGGAACGGCTACTCGGCCGCGACCTCTTCGTCCGGACCACCCGCAGCGTGGCGCTCACTCCGGCTGGTGAACAACTGCTGCCGCAGGCCCGCCGGTTGCTCAGTCTGCAGGAGGAGATCCTGGCTCCGGTGGCGGACCGGCCGCTGCTGGTCGACCTCAACAGCGCGGTCACCGGTGACGACCTGACGGCCGACCGAATCCTGGCGGCGGCCCGCGCCGCCGATCCACAGGCCGAGCTCCTGGCCCGCTACCACGGTGGACTCTCATCTGCTGCAAGGGAGTTGCTTGCTCACCGGCTGGACGTCTCGTTCGGTTGCTTCAGTGGGCTGCCGACCGCACTGCGCGATCAGCTGTCCCATCTCCCGCTCAGGCTGGAGCGGTTGGCGGTGATGCTGCCGCAGGATCATCCGCTCGCGGGGCGCCGCGCGGTGCGGATCGCGGATCTGGTCGGCCATCCGGTGGACATCTGCGCCGGGAATCCGGCCACCACCGAGTGGACGGATTTCGGTGAACGGCTTTTGGTGGCCCATGGGTTGACGGCGGCCGCACCGTTCACGCCGCCCGTGGGGGTGGACGAGACGGCCCGCTACATCGCCCGGCACGGTGACCCGATGCTGACCACCCTGGGTGGTCCGGAGCTTGTCGGTACCGTGACCCGGCCCCTGGTCGAACCGGTGCCGCTCACCCTGGTCGGCATGGTGTTCCGAAAGGGGGATGCCAGCAGGGGAGTTGAGCTGCTGCGCGGGCAGGCCCTGGAGATCGGGGCGCGGGAGGGCTGGTTGCTGCGCCCGGCCGGGAGCTGGCTCTCCGTCGAGGATGCCGAGCTGCTGGCCGACTGACCCGCTCATCGGCCGGCCTGTCGGCCTGTCGGCCGGTGACCGGGGTGGCGGATTCGTCGGCCGAATCCGCCACCCCGGATGGTCACTTGTCCGCGATGAGCTTGCCGGCCGCGCCCCAGCTGTCGGTGGGTACCTCGTGGATCCAGACCTGTACCGTCTCGGCCGGGATCTGGTAGGCGTCCACGAAGGCGTCGGTGATCCGGGCGACCAGGTCGCGCTTGAGCTCAACGGTGCGGGGGCCCTGCTGAACGGTGACGATCGGCATGATCTGCTCCTTGGTCGATCGGCCGGCACCGGCTGTTCCGGTGCGTTCTGCCTACGGGGAACAGTTCATCGCGGGGGACCGCCTCCGACCCAGACCCGGTTCGCTCTCGCAGCGATCACGAATCCTGATCGTTGCTGGTCAGAGGCGTACGGCAGGCGCTGAGCAGCAGGTCGAGCCCAGCCGAGGCGGTCGGCGCGGCGCCGACGCCCCGGCGGATCGCGAGCGCGGTCGGCAGGGCGAGTCCGGGCGGCGCGAAGGGGACGAAGGCGACCCGGGGGATCCGCATCATCCGCGCGTTGGCGGCGTAGACGACCGTCCACATCGGGGTGCCGGAGCCAATTGCCGCCAGGGTGTCCTGCAGGGTGCTGGAGGTCGGGCCCGGGATCGGCTCGAAGCCCGCCCGGTGGCAGCCGTCGAGGACGAGATCGACCAGCGCCGGGTGGTTGCGTCGCTCGGTGAGCCGTAGGGGCAGCTCGGCGAGGTCGGACAGGCTCAGCGAGGGCTGCTGCGCGAGCGGATGCCTGCCGGGCACGGCGGCGACCAACTCATCCTGCCAGAGCGGAAGATGGCGTACCTCGGTGGAGTCGGGACCGATCGACCCGCGGACGAAGGCGGCGTCGAGACGGCCGTCTGCCAGCTGGGCCAGCCGTTCCTTGACCGGGAGCGCGACCAACTCCACGCGCAGGCCCGGGGAGTGCTGCTCGAAGGCGTCCAGGATCCGGTCCAGGCGCTCGCCGAGGCCGGTGATCGTGCCGAGCCTGAAGGTGCCCAGCCGTCCTGCGGCGAGGTCGGCGGCGACCGTGCGGGCCGCGTCCTCGGCGGTCAACACCGCTCTGGCGGCGGGCACGAACGCCTCGCCGGCCGGCGTGAGCCGTACCGTGCGAGGCGTGCGGTCGAACAGGTCGACCTTCAACTCACGCTCCAGCCGCCGGATCTGCTGGCTGACGGCAGGCTGGCCGATCAACAGCCGCTCGGCGGCCCGTCCGAAGTGCAGCTCCTCCGCCACGGTGACGAAGTACCGCAACTGGCGCAGTTCCACGGCCCCTCCACGTTCTGGTGTCCCGGGCCATCCTGCCCCAGGTGCAGGCGGTGGGGCAGGCGCGAGGGGGCGGAGGCGGGCTGGGGCGCAGGGGGTGGAGTCAGCCGGCCCGGACGGCGGAGATGTCGAAGCTCAGCTTGACCTTCTCGCCGATCAGCACCCCGCCGGTCTCCAGCGCCGCGTTGTAGGTCAGGCCGAAGTCGGTCCGGTCGATGGTGGCCGTGCCCTCGAATCCGACCCGCTCGATGCCGTAGGGGTCGGTCGCCGTGCCGGTGAAGTCGAGGTTCAGGACGACCGGCCGGGTGGTGGCCTTGATGGTGAGGTCGCCGGTCAGGCGGTAGGTGTCGGCGTCGATCCGGCTGGTCGCGGTGCTGCGGAAGGTGATCTCCGGGAACGCGTCGGCCTCGAAGAAGTCACCGGTGCGCAGGTGGCCGTCGCGCTGCTCGTTGCCGGTGTCGATACTGGCGACCTTGATGACCAGCTCGGCGCGGGAGTCGGCCGGGTTGCCGCCGTCGAGGTGGAGCTTGCCGTCGTAGTCGGCGAACTCGCCACGGACGTTGGTCACCATCGCGTGGCGGACGCTGAAGCCGACCCGGCTGTGCGTCGCGTCGATGACGTAGTCACCGGTGAGGTGCGACAGGTCGGGGCCGGTGGCGGTGGAGGGGCGCGGTGCCTCCAGCACGGTGGTGGCGGCGGTTGCGGTGACGGTCTTGCGGCTGAAAAGGCCCATGGCTCCTCCTGAGGTCCGAAGCCATTTGTTTAGGCTTCAACTTGTTGACTCCACCGTAACGCGCTTTGGTTCAATGTTCAACTACATCCGATGGGAAGTCGTGGACGATCGTGGCTGCGGCAGTGGCCGGCTGGGTTGTCGCAGGTCGCGGCTACGCTGCAAGGAGACTGTCCGCAGACCGGAGGGCCGGGTCCTATGTTCGCCGTACACGGCCTCTGGCGGGCGGGTGGCCGGCTCGCCCTCTGGGCCGAGGACGCGCGGGCCCAGGCCGCCGCGCGCCTGCCGGTCCCCGGTGGTCCCGACGCCGTGCGCCCGCACCCGTACGCCTGCTCGGCCGGGCTGCTGGCGGAGCTGCTGGCCGGGATCGGGCCCAGGCTGGAGTGGCTGGCCGGGCAGGCGCCGGAGCGCTGGGCGACCCTGTCGCTGCCCTCGCTCAGCGGCTCGCCCAGTCCGTCGCCCGAGCTGCTGGGGAGGCGGGGCGCGAGTGGCGTCTCGCTGCGCGCCTGGCGGGTTCCGGCGCTCTTCTTCGAACCGGCCGAGGCGGCCCAACTGCTGGGTGAACTTTTCGATCCTCGTTGGGCGTTGAGCAGTTCCGAGCTGTCGGGGGCCGGGCGGGTGGACGTCGCGTACGGGGCGTCGCTGCGCTGGCTCACCGGCGTGCACGATCTCGCCTGGCGGCTGGCCGGGCGGGGGCAGGTGCTGCCGGCGCTGGTACGCGAGGGCGGGGTGCCGCATGCGCGCTGGCGGCCGGTGCTGGACGCTGCCGGGCGTCGCCGGGCCACCGCTCTGGCGGACGGCTGCCCCCCGGTCTGCCGCGGTGAGCGCACCGGCGCCGATCTGCTGGGAGAGGTGCTCGACGTGCTGACCGATCGCGAGGTGCGCGCCGCGCTGGCCGAACAGCCGCAGGCGCTGCGGCTGCCGCCGAGGCCCGCGCCCCCCGCAGACCTGACGGCGGCGGACGGCCGGGATCCGCTGGCGGAGCGCTGGTTCGTGGCGCTCGGCGCGGCCGACGGCCGTATCGCCCCCGCCGGTCCAGCCGACACCACTGACGCCGCCGATCCCGCCGATCCCGCCGATCCCGCCAACCCCGCCGGGGCATTCGACGTGCTGGCCGGCCGCCTCGCCGCCTGGTACGCCTCGGGCGGGCCCGTCGCCGCGTCCGTCCGGCTCTGCTTCCGCCTGGTCGAACCGATCGGCCCGGACCCCACGGACCCCGAGGGCCGTCCGTCCGACGATCACTGGCGCCTCGACTTCCTGCTCCAGGCCGCCGACGAGCCCTCGCTGCTCGTTCCGACCGCGGACCTGTGGGCCGGAGGCGCGGCTCTCGCCGCGTTCGAGCGCAAGACCGACGACCCGCAGGCGGCCTTCCTTGCCGAGTTCGACCGGGCGGTGCGCTGCCGCGACGAGCTGCGGCCCGCGCTGCGCAGCCGACGGCCGGAGTCGCTGGGACTCGACCGGGCCGGCGCGCTCGCCTTCCTGCGGGAGGCTGCGCCGGTGCTGACCGCAGCCGGGTTCGGCGTACTGCTGCCGACCTGGTGGCAGCGGCCGCCACGGCTGGGCATGGCACTCGCCGCGCGGGTGGCCGCGCCCGGAGCGGTGGAAACGCCCGGGCAGGTGGACCGTGACGCCGTGGTGGCCTTCCAATGGCAGGCCGCCGTGGACGGAAAGCCGCTCACCGCAGAGCAGTTGGCCGATCTGGCCGCCGCCAAGGAGGGGTTGGTGCGGGTCCGCGGCCAGTGGGTGGAGGTCGACGCCCAACAGATCGCTGCCGCAGTCGCCTTCCTCTCCCGCGAGGGCCGCGGTGAGATGACGCCGGGACGCCTGTTGCGGCTGGCGCTCGATCCGGAGGCCACGGTCGCCGGCCTGCCGGTCACCTCCGTCCAGGCGGCCGGGGTGCTCGGTGAGCTGCTCTCCGAGCGCACGGCCGGACCCGGCCCGCAGGCCGAGGACGGCGCGGCCGCGTCGCTGTCGACGGTGGTGCCGCTGCCCGACAGCTTCGGGACCGTCCTGCGCCCCTACCAGGAGCGGGGAGTGGCCTGGCTGCGGTCACTCACCCGGCTGGGCCTGGGCGCGGTGCTGGCCGACGACATGGGACTGGGCAAGACCGTCCAGGCGTTGGCCCTGCTCAGCGCGGAGCAGGCGGAACGCGCAGAGCAGGTGAAGCAGGCGGAACGGGCGGAGCAGGGCGGGCAGTCCGGCCGGGCCGAGCGCGCTGTCCCCGCCGAGGCGGCGCCGACGCTGCTCGTCTGCCCGATGTCGCTGGTCGGCAACTGGCGGCGCGAGGCGGCCCGATTCGCGCCGTCACTGCGGGTGCACGTCCAGCACGGCGCCGAGCGCCCCACCGGCGACGAGCTGCGCGCCGCCGTGGCCGGGGCGGATCTGGTGATCACCACCTACGGTCTGGTCCAGCGTGACGCCGAGCAGCTGCGCCGCATCCCCTGGCGCCGGGTGATCGCCGACGAGGCCCAGATGGTCAAGAACAGCGCCACCGCCCAGTCCAGAGCGCTGCGTTCACTCCCGGCCGACCATCGGATCGCGCTGACCGGCACCCCGGTGGAGAACCGGCTCGCCGAACTCCACGCCATCCTCGACTTCGCCAACCCCGGCCTGCTCGGCTCGGCCTCGGCGTTCACGGAACGGTACGGGATCCCGGTGGAACAGAACGGGAACGCCGATCGGCTGGCCGAACTCCAGCGCCGCACGCGGCCGTTCATCCTGCGACGACTGAAGGGTGACTTGGGGGTGGCCGCCGAGCTGCCGGCCAAGCAGGAGATGACGGTCTGGTGCACGCTCACCACCGAGCAGGCGGGCCTCTACCAGGCCGTGGTGGCGGACCTGTTGCACCGGGTGGAGGGCATCAAGGGCGTCGAGCGCAAGGGGACCGTCCTGGCGGCGATCGGCAAGCTCAAGCAAGTGTGCAACCATCCGGCCCAGTTGCTGCACGACGGCTCGGCCGTGGCCGGGCGGTCGGGCAAGCTGGCCCGGCTGGAGGAGACCCTGGAGGCGGCCCTCGCCGAGGGTGACCGCACGCTGGTCTTCACCCAGTACGCCGAGTTCGCCGCGATGCTGCACCGCCACCTGGCGGAGCGGTTGGATACCGAGGTGCTCTACCTGCACGGCAGTCTCAGCGCCCGTCGCCGCGAGGAGCTGATCACCCGGTTCCAGGAGCAGGACGGACCGGGCGTCTTCCTGCTCTCGCTCAAGGCAGGCGGCACCGGGCTCAACCTGACGGCCGCCAACCAGGTGATCCACCTGGACCGTTGGTGGAACCCGGCGGTCGAGCAACAGGCCACCGACCGGGCCCACCGGATCGGGCAGCAACGGGACGTGCAGGTGCGCACCTTCGTATGCGTCGGCACGGTGGAGGAGCGGATCGCGGAGATGATCGAGTCCAAGCGGGCACTCGCCGATGCGGTGGTCGGTGGGGGCGGCGAGCAGTGGCTCACCGAGCTTTCCGTCGGGGAACTGCGCGAGCTGGTCACCCTCTCGGAGGAGGCGGTCGCGGAATGACGGATCGTTCGGCAATAGATCGCCTGGAGGACTACTGGCTCGGCGAGTTCGTCCTCGGCGAGGCGGCAGACGACGAGGAGGAGGAAGCCGAGCTCCCGGTCGACCGGTTGCCGCCTCCGCAGATCACCGTGCGGGGCCGGAATCTGGCGGTACTGCTCGCCCCGGTCTACCGAGCGATGACCTCGTGACCAGGCCCACCGCCGCCGCTGCTGTCGAAACCGTCGTCCTGCTTGACCCTCGACCTGGTCGAGACTCCAGAGTCATCGGCATGGAGAGCGAGATGCGCAGCATCGGCCGGCTGGCCCGGGAGAGCGGCCTGACGGTCAGCGCGCTGCGGTTCTACGACGGCGCCGGAGTGTTCGGTCCGGCCTGGGTGGACCCGCAGAGCGGCTACCGCTGGTACGCACCGGACCAGTTGGCCGATGCCCGGCTGATCTGCCGACTGCGCAGAGTCGGACTGCCACTGGCCGATATCCGCCTGGTGCTGGCCGAGCCCGCCCATTCCGAGGCCGCCCGCCGTGCGCTCGACGCGCACCTGCGGCGACTGGAGGACGGCCTGGCAGATGCGCGTCGCGAACTCTCCTGCGTCCGAGACCTGCTCGACCAGAGGGAGCACCCGATGTCTGCATCCACCACCACCGTCCGACTCGCCGTGGAAAGCGCCGAGTTGGCCGCCGCGCTGGCCGCCGTGCGATTCGCCGTGAGCACGGACCCCGAGCTGCCGATGCTCGGCGGCGTCCTGTTCGATCTGGACGGCGACGTGCTGCACCTGGTCGCCACCGACCGCTACCGGATCGCGGTCGCCCAGGCCACCGTCCGCCGTGCGGCGGACAGCGCGGCGGCGGAAGCCGTACAGGCGCTGCTGCCCGTGGCACTGGCCGACGAGATTCGCGCGTTGGCCGAGGCCGTCGGTGCCGAGCAGCTGACGCTGCTGCTGGACGGCGGGCGGGTGGCCGCCTCGGCGGACGGGCAGCGGGCCGAGGGAGACAGCCTGGACCTGGACTTTCCCGACTACCGCCGCCTGCTGCGCCTGGAGACCACCCACCGGGCCGGCATCGAGGCGGCCGAACTGCGCCGGGCGGTGGCCCAGGGCCCGACCCGCACCAGTGCGTCCGCTCCGGACGGCGACGAGGTCGCGGTCACCGTCCTCGCTGTCGACGAGGCCGGGAACGTCCGGGTCGCGGAGGACGCCGTCGGCGCGGACGCCGTGGACGAGGGTGCCGTCGACGAGGACGCCCGCACGGCGCAGGAGCCGGACGGCCTGCGGGTCGCGGTGAACCGGGAGTTCCTGCTGGAGGCGCTGGCAGCCGGCGTTCAGGGTCAGCTCATCCTGGAACTCGGCGGTGCGATCAGCCCGTTGGCGATCCGACCGGCCAGTGGTGACGGTTCCTTCTCGCTCCTGATGCCGATCCGCCTCGGCTGAGCCCACGGTAGCGACCGCGGCTCTCGACGACCGCTACCGGACGGTGCGCCGCCGGACCAGCTCCCTGGTCTCCGGCGGCAGGGCGTCGGCGGCCAACAGCGTTGGCAGCAACTCCGGTTCCAGGGTCAACGCACGGAAGGTGCGCGCGATCGTCACGTCGTGGTCGGGCCGGTAGGCGATTTCGACCGGGTCGCCGGCCCGGATGTCGCCCGGCTCGACCACCCGCAGATAAGCCCCGGGCAGTGCCGCCTGGGTGAACTGCTTGATCCAGCCGGCCCGCTCCAACCACCCCTGGAACGTCCCGCACGGAATCCTCGGACAGGAGACCTCCAGGACGACCGTCGCCCCGATCCGCCACCGCTCACCGATCAGGGCGCCGTTCACGTCGACGCCCAGCGTGGTCAGGTTCTCCCCGAACGAACCGGAGGCGAGGCGTCGGCCCAACTCGGGCTCCCAGCGGTCGAGATCCTCCCGGGCGTAGGCGTAGACGGCCTGGTCGGTACCGCCGTGGTTGCGCAGGTCGTAGACCCGGTCGCCGGCCAGCCCGACCGCCCCGGTCCCGCGCGGACCGGGTTCGCCGACCGCCACCGCGCCGTCGACCGGCCGCTTGTCGATACCCGTCTGGGCGAGGCCCTTCCAGGGGTTCGGCCGGGGCCTACCGACGTTGACCGAGAGCAGCTTCATGCCTCCGACGCTACGTTCCGCCGCTGGTCGGGGCTACTCGATTTAAACGGGGCCCGGCATGCGCGCAGGCAGTGGGGCACTGATCGGCACCCACTGCCGTGGCGGTGCTACTCCTGCGGCCGGCGGCGGGCGAGGTGCACCGTCAGGTCGGCGTTCAGCTCGACCGTGGCGGGAAGCACCTCCCGGATCCGGCGAAACACCTGCTCCCGGTCGGCTGCCGACAGGATCAGGTAGGCCGAGATGGTCGACAGGTGGTCGATGTACTCGTGGGCGGTCATCGTGAGCCGCCGTTCGATCTCGGCCTGCCGCACGTCCGTGAACCACTCGGACTGCTGGAGTTCGGTGCCGGGCCACTGCATGGACTGTCCGGGCAACGTGCCGTCAGGGGACGGAATCTCGTCGGTGTCCAGGAACGGGACCTGGGCCCTCTGGACGGCCTGCGCCAGTTCCAGGTCGGCCAGCCGGATCGGGCCGCCGAACGAGGCGAACACGCCGCCGGGCTCCAGCAGCGCCGCCATCCGCTGCCAGCGGCCCGCCGGGCTCGTCCAGTGCAATGCCGCCGCCGCGTAGACCAGCTCGTACCGCTCGCCCAAGGGCAGCTCCTCGAATGCGGCCCGCTCCGTCCTGACCCCGGCCGGCACGTGCTTGCGCAGCTCGGCGAGCATGGCCTCGTCGGGCTCGGACGCGGTGACCGCGACCCCGTGCTCCGCGAACAGGCGGGTGGCCTTGCCCGTTCCGGCACCGATCTCCAGGGCGGTCCGCACCGGCCGAATCGCGTACGTCAGCACCAGGTCGAGGAGTTCGACCGGATATCCCGGGCGGAACCGTTCGTAGGCGTGGGCCACCGCCCCGAAACTGAGTGCACGCATCGTCATGCCGGGCATCCTGACAGGGGCCGGCGGGTCGGCACCTGGAATTTCCTGCGACCTCGCGGCCCTGCTGGTGACGTGACCTGTCGGAACTGATCTGCCAGGATTCCTGGAACCACGCGGCGCGTCGTCACTCCGGCGTCATCAGCTCATCAGCTCATCAACTCTGGCGCGAAGTGGTCACGCAGCCGGGCGATCTTCCCGTCGCGGGCTGACGACCCCAACGCTCCTATGTACCGGCAGTCCCGCTTCTGGATTGTCCGAGACATCCTGAGATCCGTTCCCCGGCCTCGTCGAGGGACGACCGGCAGAACGACCGTCGTGGCCATCTACCGTGCGCAGTCACACCGGAGTGGTTGCTGGCGCTAGCAGTCTGCTTGCATTTGCAAGCAGCTGGGGGCAGACTCCTGGTATGGCCTCACTGAACGTCGGCTCGCTGGGCGAGTACATCCGCGAGCAGCGGCGGAGTGCGCAGTACTCGTTGCGGCAGTTGGCGGAGGTCGCAGGGGTTTCCAATCCCTACCTCAGCCAGATCGAGCGTGGGCTGCGCAAGCCGAGCGCGGAGATTCTGCAGCAGATCGCGAAGGCGCTGCGGATCTCCGCCGAGACGCTTTACGTGCAGGCCGGGATCCTTGAGGAGCGGCGTGACGAGGGGCTCGAACTGCGGGCCTCGATCCTCGCCGACCCGTACATCAGCGAGCAGCAGAAGCACGCGCTGCTCGCGGTGTACGAGGCGTTCCTCAAGGAGAACGGCCTCAAGGAGAACGGCCTCAAGGAGGACGGCCTGAAGGAGGGCGGTCTCCACGAGGGCGCTCTCGAAGGGGACGGGAAGAACACGCCGCCGGTCGAGGTGCCCAGGGCACCGGCTACCGGGGGCTGAGCACTCCCGTACGTGGTGCCGCCCGCCCGGGCCGGCGCCGGAATGACAGACAGCCACCACAGAACAGCTACGACAGGCCCGTTGCCGGGCTTTCGAGCCTAGGAGGACCAGTCATGCCGATCACCGACGACATCAAGAAGACCCTCAGCGACCCGACCCCGCTCTACGCCCTCGCGGGCGCCAGCGACCTCGCGTACGAGAAGCTGCGCGAGGTGCCGGCCAAGGTCGAGGCGTTCGCGGGCGACCGCAAGGGTGCCCAGGAGCTGGCTGCGGCCCGCCTCCAGGAGGCGCAGGCCCGGCTGGTCGGGGCGCCGGCGAAGGTGGCCGGGACGGTCACCGCGCTGCCGACCGACTTCAAGGCGCTGCAGGAGCTGGCTCAGGGCTTCGCGCTCCAGCAGGTCGGCCGGGCCATGGAGTTCGCCGTCAAGGCGAAGGAGGTCTACGACGAGCTCGCCGTGCGCGGCCAGGCGGTCGTGGACAAGGGCCAGTCGACCGCCGGCACGGACGAGCGGTCGACCGCGCCGTCGACCGGCGAGTCGGAGCTCGCGGGGGCGGACCGGCCGGCCAGGCCGGCCGCAGTCGTCGTCGACGTGGTCGAGCCGGTCGAGACCGCCGAACTGGTCGAGACCGCCGAGACCGCCGAGTCGGTTGAGACCGAGGCCGTGGACGAGGCGCCTGCCAAGAAGGCCCCGAGGGCGCGAAAGAGCACCGGCGCGAAGTAGCCCGGCACATCCGGCCCAGCCGGTACGTTGGAGTGGTGTGGAGGGTAGGCGGCGCTGTGACGGGCAGCCGTTCCGTGGTGCAGCCGCAGCCGTAGTGAGGAGACCGCAGTGGAGATCCTGCTGTTCGACGTCCTGAACCCGTTCTGGTGGCTGTCCACCGCGATGGTGCTGTTCAAGTTGTTCGCCTTCGTGGACGCCGCGCTGCGGCGCGACGACGCCTATCGGGCGGCCGACAAGAAGTCCAAGCGCTTCTGGCTGGTCATCCTCGGCCTCGCGCTCGGTGTCGACCTGCTCTTCGGCGCGAGCGTGCTGGCGCCGCTGGCCCTGGTCGGCCTGGTCGCCGCGATCGTCTACATGGTCGACGTCCGGCCCGCGATCAAGCAGCTGACGGACGGGCGCGGCGGTGGCGGCCGACGCAACATCGGCCCGTACGGGCCCTGGTGACACCTCTCCCGCTCCCGCGCTGAGACCTGAAGAGCGACGAAGGGGCCCGTCCCGCCGGCCGGCGGGACGGGCCCCTTCACGTCGTGCGTCGGCTGCGGCCGATGGTCAGCCCATGATGAGCGGCGTCTGGGTGCGCTCCAGCAGCAGGACGGCCACGTCGTCGGTGAGCGCCTCGCCGTTGAGTTCCTCGACCTCGGCGATGGCGCTGTCGACCAGTCGGCCCCGGGTCAGTCCGGCGGCCTGGTGGTTGCCGATCAGCTCGATCAGGCCGTCCTGGCCCAGTCGGCGTGAATCGTTGCCGACGCGTCCCTCGACCAGGCCGTCGGTGTAGAGCAGCAGGCCCCAGCCGGGCGGGAGTTCCACCTCCTGGGCCGGCCAGACGGCCTGGCCGTCGTCGCAGGGCAGCAGGCCCAGGGCCGGTCCGGCCTGTTCGAACGGGAGCAGCACCGGGCTGCCGTCCGGGCTCAGCAGCAGCGGCGACGGATGGCCGGCCAGGTAGAGGCGGGCGTGCTCGGGCGGTGTCGTCGCCGACCGGCTGCCGGGCTTGCCGCTCTTGGCGGCGCCCCCGGCTCCGGCAGCTCCGGCAACGCCGACGGCTCCGGTGGTCTCGGCAGGACCGGAGGACAGGACCATCATGCAGAGCGTCGCGAAGATCTCGTCGCTGCGCCGCTCGTGTTCCAGGACGTGCTGCAAGGTGGTGAGCAGGGCCTGCCCGGTGAGCCCGGCGAAGACCAGGGTGCGCCACGCTATCCGCAACGCCACGCCGAGGGCGGCCTCGTCCGGGCCGTGGCCGCAGACGTCGCCGATCACCACGTGGACGGTGCCGTCGTCGGTGCGGACGGCGTCGTAGAAGTCGCCACCGAGCAGCGCCCGGCGGCGGCCGGGACGGTAGCGGCGGGTGAAGGAGAGCCGGGCGCCGTCGAGCAGCGGGGTGGGCAGCAGGTGGCGCTGCAGGCGGGCGTTCTCCTGGCCGCGCAGCTCCGCCTCCACCAGGCGGCGCTGGGACTCGTCGGCCCGTTTGCGCTCGACCGCGTAGCGCAGGGCGCGGGCCAGCAGCGGTCCGTCCGTCTCGTGCTTGACCAGGAAGTCCTGGGCACCGGCGGCGACCGCCGCCGCGCCGAGGTCGGACGCCGCCGCGTCGGTCAGCACCACGACGGCGGTGTTGGGGGCGCGGCGCAGCAGCTCGCGCAGCCCGTCGAGCCGGTCCAGCTGGTCAGGGTCGCCGGAGCTGTCCGGCGTGTCCGAGGCGACGGCTGCCGTGCCCGGGGCGCCCGGAGTGGCCGTGGCCTGGTCGGGGGCCGGCGACGTGGCGGGCGCCGCGAGGTCGAGGAGCACGCAGCTGAAACCGGCGCCACGCGGTCGGCTCCGCCGGCCGGTCGCGGACGTGGTCGAGAGCTGAGCGGCGGCCTGTTCGATGCCGCTGGCCCAGTGGAGTTCGATCGGTGCGCAGCTGTCCCTGACGAGCTGATCGATCAGGGCCACGTCGGAGGCGTCGTCCTCGATCACCAGAAGTCGGAACGGGGTCTCGGGGGCGCTTGCCACCGGCCCGCCGACCGTCGTCCGCGGGCGCGGTATCGGGGCGGACTCGAGGTGTCCGGCCCTGCTCTCGACGTCGGTCGGGTGTGTCGGGCGGCTCACCGGGAGGCTGCCCGGGAACTCGGCGGGGCGTCCGGCGGCGCTGCCCCTGCGGGTGGCCAGCACTCCGGCAGCGGCGCCCGGCCGGTGCGTGGCGCTCGGCGCCCGCCCGTCTCCCGTTGCGGGCATTGGTCGATCCTCCCTTTCCCCGACTGGGCAACGGTCGACATCCGCGCGCAGTGCCCGCCTAGGTGTCGGAGACTTTCTCGCGACCATAACGTGATCTCCGGAAATTTCTCTGGCCGACCGGCGCCGATGTGGCAGGAGCCACGCTCATGGCGGGACGAGCGATTACGTTGGGCACTCGTGTCGGGCGGTGTCTTGGCGGGAGGCGGGTGCAGTGACACAGATCACTTTGGTCGAGGGTGACATCACGGAACAGCAGGTGGACGTGGTGGTCAATGCCGCCAACTCGTCCCTGCTCGGGGGTGGTGGAGTGGACGGCGCCATCCACCGCAAGGGCGGCCCGGAGATCCTCGCGGACTGCCGCGCACTGCGTGCCTCGCACTACGGCAAGGGCTTGCCGACGGGCCGGGCCGTCGCCACCACGGCCGGGCAGCTGCCGGCTCGCTGGGTGGTGCACACGGTCGGGCCGGTCTATCTGGCCGAGGAGTACGGCGGGCGGGCTGAGCTCATGGCCTCCTGCTATCGGGAGTCCCTGCGGGTGGCAGGTGGGCTGGGTGCGCGGACGGTGGCGTTCCCGGCGATCTCGACCGGGGTGTACGGCTGGCCGCTGGAGGACGCGGCGCGGATCGCCCTCACGACGGTGGCCGAGGCCTGCCGGTCGGCGGAGGGCGAGGTGTCGAACGGTGGGCCGAGTGGCTTGGGAGCCGACGAGGCCGGAGCCGATGGTGGAGTGGCAGGGCTGGTCGAGGTGCGGTTCGTGCTGTTCGGCGCAGCGGCGTACGAGGCCTTCGAACGCGCGCGGCGTGAGCTGGTCCAGTGGAGCTGACGGCAGCTCGTGCGACCGCCCCTATCGTGACGCGCGGGGCCGTCAACACGCCAGGGGAATTCGATAACTCGTTCGAGTGAATCGATGATCACCGGGCCGTCGGCGCCTCACGGCGCCAGCGTCTCCCACGGCACCGTGACCTCGCCCTGCCGCCACCGCCCCCGCGCGTCGACCAGCGGCCAGCTTCCCGCCAGCGCCGTGCAGGCCGCGACCCACCGCTGCCGCGCGCCGAACGCCCCGTACGGTGCCGCGGCCGACCACGCCCGGTCGAAGTCCGTCAGGAAGGCGTGCACCGGCCGCCCCGGTACGTTGTGGTGGATCAGCGCCTTGGGCAGCCGTTCGGCCAGGTCGGACGGCTGGCCGAGCCCGCCCAGCCGCGCGGCGAAGGTCACCGTCCGCGGCCCCTGCGGGCCCAGCGCGACCCAGACATGGCGCCGCCCGATCTCGTCGCAGGTCCCCTCGACCAGCAGCCCGCCCGGCGCCAGCCGTCCGCAGAGCCGCTCCCAGACCGCGGCCACCGCCGACTCCTCGTACTGCCGCAGCACGTTCGCCGCCCGGATCAGCAGCGGCGGCGTCCCGTCCAACGGCACCTCGAAGCCGCCGCGCCGGAAGCTCAGCAGCGGCGGGTCGGCGTAGGGCAGCGCGGCGGCGACCCGCTCGGTCTCGATCTCGATGCCGACCGTCCGGACGTCCGCCCGGACGACGCGCAGCCGGGTGGACAACTCCACCGCCGTCCAGGGCGCCGCGCCGTACCCGAGGTCCACCGCGACCGGCGGCTGCGGCGCGGCGCGCAGCGCGGGTCCCAGGGTGTGCGCGATCCAGCGGTCCATCCGGCGCAGCCGGTTGGTGTTGGTGGTGCCCCGGGTGACCGTCCCGACCGGGCGGGTGGACCGCCCACGGGCAGCGGCGGGGTCGAACGAGGCGGCCATGCCCCGCAGCCTACGCGGCCGGATGCGCGCGATCTCATGCGTCCCCGCGGGAATACCGGCGTTCGGCGCCACGGTTGTGACACTGGATGTATGCCCGCCGAATCGGTCGGGGAGCAAGAGGAGGCTTCAGCCAGGTGACCCAGCACCCGGTACGGACGGCGCGTCGCGCCCAGACCACGCTCGCGCCCACGCGCGGGCGCTTGCAGGTGCTCGTCGGCGGTCGCGCCCGCCGCCCGCGCCGGGTGGCGATGCTGAGCGTCCACACCTCCCCGCTGCACCAGCCGGGCACCGGCGACGCGGGCGGGATGAACGTCTACATCGTCGAGCTGGCCAAGCGGCTGGCCGATCTCGACATCGAGGTCGAGGTCTTCACCCGGGCCACCTCCTCCGACCTGCCGCCCACCGTGGAGCTGGCGCCTGGGGTGCTGGTGCGGCACGTCACGGCCGGCCCGTACGAGGGGTTGATCAAGGAGGACCTGCCGGCCCAGCTCTGCGCCTTCACGCACGGCGTGTTGCGCACCGAGGCCGGCCACCGGCCGGGCCACTACGACCTGGTCCACTCGCACTACTGGCTCTCCGGCCAGGTCGGCTGGCTGGCCGCGGAGCGCTGGGGTGTGCCGCTGGTGCACACCATGCACACCATGGGCAAGGTCAAGAACGCGGCGCTGGCCGAGGGTGACACCCCCGAGCCGGCCGCCCGGCTGATCGGCGAGAGCCAGGTGGTCGAGGCCGCGGACCGGCTGATCGCCAACACCGCGGACGAGGCCGGCGAGCTGGCCCAGCACTACGGCGCCCGGCCCGACCAGCTGGCGGTGGTGCACCCCGGCGTCAATCTGGAGGTGTTCCGCCCCGGTGACCGGGCCGCCGCCCGCTCCGCGCTCGGGCTGCCGCAGGACGCCGTGGTGCTGCTGTTCGCCGGGCGGATACAGCCGCTCAAGGCGCCCGACGTGCTCCTCAGGGCGGTGTCGGTGCTGCTCGACCGCCGGCCCGAGCTGCGCGATCGCCTGGTGGTGCCGGTGGTCGGCGGCCCCTCGGGGACGGGACTGGCCGAGCCCAAGAGCCTGCAGAAGCTCGCCGCCCAGCTGGGCATCTGCGACGTGGTGCGGTTTCATCCGCCGGTCGGCCAGCCCGAGCTGGCCCAGTGGTACCGGGCGGCGACGGCCCTGGTGATGCCCTCCTACAGCGAGTCCTTCGGGCTGGTGGCGCTGGAGGCGCAGGCCTGTGGGACGCCGGTGGTGGCGGCCGCGGTCGGCGGCCTGCCGGTCGCCGTCCGGGACGGCGAGACCGGGACGCTGGTGCCCGGCCACGATCCGCAGGACTGGGCGCGCGCGCTGGAGCCGTACGCCCTGCAGCCGGAGCTGGTGGCGCGGCAGGGTGAGGCGGCGGCCCGTCACGCGGCCCGCTTCGGCTGGGGCGCGGCCGCCGGCGGCACGGCCGAGGTGTACGCGGGCGCGCTGGTGCGTCCGGACGCCTGGCTCGGCGGAGGTACCCGCCGCCGTCGCGCGTAGCCCGCGCCAGGTACCGGTGTGCCGCTGCGGCGTGCCGGTACCAGCGGGTAACGTCACCGCCATGGCAACCCGTACCAAGGACGAGGCCCTCTCCGTGCTGCGCGCCGCCCTCGACGAGGCCGGCGTGCCGTGGGAGCCGGCCGTCAGCGACGCGTACACGCTGGTCGCGACGCTCCCCGGCACCCGTAAGCTCAGCACCACCTGCGCCCTGCGGGTCGGCGACCACAGCCTCTCGGTGAACGCCTTCGTGATCCGCCGGCCGGACGAGAACCACGAGGCCGTCTTCCGCTGGCTGCTGGAGCGCAACACCCGGATGTACGGCGTCGGGTACGCGCTGGACTCCCTCGGCGACGTCTACCTGACCGGACGGCTGCCGCTGGAGGGGCTGACCGCGGATGTCGTGGACCGGCTGCTCGGCGCCGTGCTGCAGAACGCCGACGAGCCCTTCAACACCCTGCTCGAACTGGGCTTCGCCTCGGCGATCCGGCGTGAGTGGGAGTGGCGCACCAAGCGCGGCGAGTCGACCCGCAACCTGGACGCCTTCACCCACCTGTCCGGGCCTGAGCGCCCCTGACTACGACTCCGCCGCCGCCGGGGCCGAGGCGGGGACGGAGTCGCCCCCGGTGTCGGCGGCCGCCGTGCCGGTCCGGCGTCCGAGCACCATGAACCCGACGCCCGCGACCGTCCCGATCACCGCGCAGCTGCCCCACAGCACGCCGCCGCCCGCGTGGTCGAGCAGGAACCCGCCGGCCGCGGGGCCCAGGCAGGACGCCGCCGACCAGGCGAGCGAGTGCGTCCCCTGGTAGCGCCCGCGGGCGTGGGCGGGCGACAGCTCGGCGACCAGGCCCATGGTGGTGGGCATCTGCATGATCTCGCCGACCGTCCAGACCGCCACGGTCAGGCCGTAGAACAGGGGCGAAGCGCCGGCGAACGCCGTCAGTCCGAAGCCCCAGCCCACCAGCAGCCCGCCGACCAGTAGCAGGGTTCCGCGCTCGTGGTGCCGCGTCAGCCGGGTCACCGGGATCTGCAGCAGGACGATCAGCAGCCCGTTGACCGCTGCCACCAGGCCGAACTGAGTGGTGCTCAGCCCGGCCTCGCCCATCTGTACGGCCAGCGTGGTGCTGCCCTGCTGCATCACCATGGCGAACAGGAAGGTGAGCCCGACCACGGCCATGAACCGCCGGTCGCGGAAGACCGTGCCCAGGGTGACCTGCGGCTCGACCCGGTCGCGGGGGACCCTGGCCGGCCGGGTCTCGGGGACCTTGACGAAGACCACCAGCGCGCAGAGCAGGGTGGAGGCCGCGTCCACGATGAACAGCAGGAGATATCCGTGCGCGGCCACCAGGCCGGCCACCGCCGCCGAGACGCCGAAGCCGATGTTGATCGCCCAGTAGTTCAGCGCGTAGGCCCGGGTCCGGTCCTCCTCGGGCACCACGTCCGCGATGACCGCCGAGATGGCCGGCCGCGAGGCGTTGCTGCTGAGGCCGACCAGGAAGGCCACCGCCGCGATGGTCAGCTGTCCGTCGGCGAGCCCCAGGGCCACGGTGCTGGCGGCGGTGAGCAGTTGGGCGACCAGCATGGTGGGCCGCCGGCCGATCCGGTCGGTCAGCACGCCGCCGTAGAGCGAGGCGATCATCGCGCCGAGGCCGTAGAGCGAGGCGACCAGGCCGGCGTATGTCGCCGAATAGCCGCGCTGGGCGGTGAGGTAGAGCGCGAGGAAGGTGACGACGAAGCCGCCGAGCCGGTTGACCAGCGTGGAGATCCAGAGCCACCAGAACTGTTGCGGCAGTCCGCCGAGGGACTCCGCGGCGGCTCGCCGGAGCCTGCCGTGGTCACGTGGGGCTGGGGTCGTCACGGCTGGCTCCCGACAGCAGGGGTCCCGCCATCCGGTGCGGGGTGTCCGGCCAGCGGAACGGTAAGTGGCTCAAGTGATAAACGCACATTACCGGTGAACTGCGCGTCCGAACAGTCCCTTTTCGGCTCCCCTAAGATGTGGGCCATGGCTGACACGACCTACCGACTCATCCTGCTCCGTCACGGCGAGAGCGAGTGGAACCAGAAGAACCTCTTCACCGGCTGGGTCGACGTCGACCTCAACGAGAAGGGCGAGAAGGAGGCCGCACGCGGTGGCGAACTCCTCGCCTCCGAGGGCTTCTTCCCCGATGTGGTGCACACCTCGCTGCTGCGCCGCGCGATCCGCACCTCGCAGATCGCCCTGGACAAGGCTGACCGGCACTGGATTCCGGTCAGCCGCAGCTGGCGGCTGAACGAGCGCCACTACGGCGCTCTGCAGGGCAAGGACAAGGCCCAGACGCTGGCCGAGTTCGGCGAGGAGCAGTTCCAGCTGTGGCGCCGTTCCTACGACACCCCGCCGCCGGAGCTGGCCGACGGCAGCGAGTTCTCGCAGTCCGGTGAGGCCCGCTACGCCGACATCCCGAGCGAGCTGCGTCCGCGCACCGAGTGCCTCAAGGACGTCGTCGACCGCATGCTGCCGTACTGGTACGACGCAGTCGTCCCGGACCTGGCCGCCGGCAAGACCGTCCTGGTCACCGCGCACGGCAACAGCCTGCGCGCGCTGGTCAAGCACCTGGACGGGATCTCCGACGAGGCCATCGCCGGCCTCAACATCCCCACCGGCATCCCGCTGGTCTACGAGCTGGACGCCGACTTCAAGCCGGTCAACCCCGGCGGCCGGTACCTGGACGCGGACGCCGCCGCCGCGGCCATCGAGGCCGTGAAGAACCAGGGCAAGAAGTAGCCGCAGAAACGACTCAGCGGGGCTCGGCCGGTCGGCCGGGCCCCGCTGGCGTGTGCGGGCAGCGCGGTCAGTGGCCGCCGCAGCAGCCGCCGCTGACGCCGCCGCACTGGCAGGGAGCACCGGACTGGCAGCCGCAGCCGCAGCCCGGGCCGCAGCCGCAGGCGCCGGCCAGCAGCGGCAGGTGCGCACGGGCGTGGCGGGCTGCCGACTCGGCGGCGGTACGGGGGGTGGGTACGGGCCGGGCGGGAGTGGTGGTCATGGTGCTGAGCCCTCCTCGATCGAGGCAGCCGGTGATGGGCTGCCTGCCCGTCGAGTGAAGCGCCCGTCCCCGGGGGGCGTCAACGGGCGCGTAGTGGTGGGGGCGCACAGTCCTCGTGCGCCCCCACGCCGGGCCCAGCCCCCGCGCCGCGCGGTGCTCAGGCGCCGGTGAGCGGCCGGTCCTCGGGGACGAACTCGCTGGCGTGCTCGCCGGTGACCAGGAAGACCACCCGCTTGGCGACCGAGACCGCGTGGTCGGCGAAGCGCTCGTAGTAGCGGCCGATCAGCGTGACGTCCACGCCGGTCTGGATGCCGTGCTGCCAGCGGTCGTCGATCAGGTGCGCGAAGAGCTCGCGGTGCAGCTCGTCGATCGCGTCGTCGTCCCGCTCCAGCTGGAGCGCGGCGTCGACGTCCTTGGTGGCGATCACCTGACCGGCCTTGGCCACCAGGCGCTGGGCGAGCTGGCCCATCTCCAGGACGATCGGGTGCAGGTCGTTCGGGACGGCCGACTCGGGGTAGCGCAGCCGGGCGACCTTGGCGACGTGCCGGGCGAGGTCACCGCAGCGCTCCAGGTCGGCGCTCATCCGCAGGCTGGTCACCACGATCCGCAGGTCGGTGGCGACCGGCTGCTGGCGGGCCAGCAGGTCGATCGCGCGGTTCTCCAGCTCGTGGTGCAGGTCGTTGACCTTGGCGTCCGCCGCGATCACGCCCTCCGCCAGAGCCAGGTCCGCGTCGAGCAGTGCGGTGGTGGCGCGGCCCATCGCCGAGCCGACCAGCCTGGCCATCTCGACCAGGCCGTCGCCGATCGAGTCGAGTTCCTCGTGGTACGAGTCGCGCATGCTTACTTCTCTCCTCAGTAGCTGTGTCGGTGGCGGTGCCGACCGGTCCGTCCGCGGTTGACCGCCGGACGACCGCTGCGGGTGGCGCGCATCGTACGCGCGTCACGACCTCACACGGGCTGCCCGGCCCAGACTGGGCCGTGTGGGCGACCGCGCGCGCCCGCTGTGGTGAACCGACGGCTGCCTGAAGGTGAATTCTCGGCAACGCGCGGCCGATGCCTTGATCTGGGACTGTCAGGAGGCCGGGGCGATGCGCTTAGGCTGACGACATGGACGTGAATGTGGCCGCCGCCGCTGCCTGCGCCATCGCCGGGCTCGGCGTCGGTCTCACGGCCGCCATCGCCTTCCGCTGGAGCGAGCGCGAACAGTCCCGAGGCAGCAGGAGTGGCAATGGCAGAAGAACCGGTAGTGCTTCGACAGTGAACTCCCCCCTGCAGGACTCCGCTCTCCCGCCCGGAGTGGACACCGTGCTCTCGGTGCTCCGCTCCTGTGCGATCGTGCTCGGCGACGGCGACGAGGTGGTCAAGGCCAGCTCCGCCGCCTACGCGATGGGCCTGGTCAGAGGTGGTGCGGTGGCCGTCGAGCCGATGCTCGCGCTGGCCAGGGCGACCCGTCGCGACGGCGAGATCCGCCAGGTCGAGCTGGACGTCCCGCGCCCCGGTGTGGCGCGGGCCGGCGAGCCGCTGGCGGTCTCCGTCCGGGTCGCACCGCTGGGCTCGCGGCTGGTGCTGGTGCTGGTCGAGGACCTCACCGAGCGCCGCCGGATCGAGGCCGTCCGGCGCGACTTCGTGGCCAACGTCAGCCACGAGCTGAAGACCCCGGTCGGCGCGCTGTCGCTGCTCTCCGAGGCGGTCGCGGACGCGGCCGACGACCCGGAGGCCGTGCAGCGCTTCGCCGGCCGGATGCAGATCGAGGCGACCAGGCTGGCCAGCCTGGTGCAGGAGATCATCGACCTCTCCCGGGTGCAGGACGACCGGTTGCAGATGGAGCCGGAGCCCGTGGCGGTGGACGAGCTGATCGCGGAGGCGATCGACCGTTGCCGCCAGCAGGCCGCCGCCAAGCAGATCCACATCGCGGCCGGCGGCATCGCCGGACTGCACCTGCACGGCGACCGCGGTCAGCTGGCCGCAGCCCTGGGCAACCTGGTGGAGAACGCGGTCAACTACTCCCCACCCCGCACCCGGGTGGCCATCGCCACCCGCCGGATAGCCAGCGCCGCCGCCATCGGCGAGGCGGACGGCGAGCTGATCGAGATCTCGGTGACCGACCAGGGCATCGGCATCTCGGAGAAGGACCGCGAGCGGATCTTCGAACGTTTCTACCGGGTGGACCCGGCCCGCTCCCGGGCGACCGGAGGCACCGGCCTCGGCCTCTCCATCGTCAAGCACGTGGCGGCGTCGCACGGCGGCACCGTCTCGGTCTGGAGCGTCGAGGGCCAGGGTTCCACCTTCACCGTCCGGCTGCCGGCCGGACAGTCCCCCGCGCCCGACGCGGCGCACTCCTTTGATTCGTCAACCCCAACACCCCTTCCTGCCCCGGAGGCCCGATCGTGACCCGAGTACTGGTGGTCGAGGACGAGGAATCGTTCAGTGACGCCCTGTCGTACATGCTCCGCAAGGAGGGCTTCGAGGTGGCCGTGGCCGCCACCGGCCCCGACGCGCTGGAGCAGTTCGAGCGCAACGGCGCCGACCTGGTGCTGCTCGACCTGATGCTGCCCGGCCTGCCCGGTACCGAGGTCTGCCGCCAGCTGCGGGTGCGCTCCAACGTGCCGGTGATCATGGTGACCGCCAAGGACAGCGAGATCGACAAGGTCGTCGGCCTGGAAATAGGTGCGGACGACTACGTCACCAAGCCGTACTCCACCCGCGAGCTGGTCGCCCGGATCCGCGCGGTGCTCCGCCGCCGCGGCGAGGACGGCGGCCCGGGTGCGGACGGCGGCGGCCCCGGCGCGCTGGAGGCCGGCCCGGTCCGGATGGACGTGGACCGGCACGTGGTGACGGTGGACGGCGCCAAGGTCGACCTGCCGCTGAAGGAGTTCGACCTGCTGGAGATGCTGCTGCGCAACGCCGGCCGGGTGCTCACCCGGATGCAGCTGATCGACCGGGTCTGGGGCGCCGACTACGTCGGGGACACCAAGACCCTGGACGTCCACGTGAAGCGCCTGCGGGCGAAGATCGAGCCGGATCCGGGCGCGCCGCGCTACCTGGTGACGGTCCGTGGCCTGGGCTACAAGTTCGAGCCGTAAACCGCGACGGCACGCCCGAGGGCCCGGCTCCCCGACAAAGGGGAGCGGGGCCCTCGGGCGTTGCCGGTCAGTGCGTGCTGGCCGAAGCGCCGGGCGAGGCGGGCGCCGACGCGCTCGCGCTCGCCGTGGCGGAGCCCGAGGCGGAGGCGGAGGCCGAGGCCGAGGCGGCCGGGCTCGCGGGGGAGGCCGGGGCGGACGAGGCCGCGGCCGGCCCACTGGCGGAGGCGCCGGCCGACGGCGTGGCCGGTCCGAACGAGGCGTAGATCCCGGCCGCGCTGTTCACCTGGGCCTGGACGTCGACCTTGCCGGCCTTCTCGAACGAGAAGTCGGTCGGCGCGTAGCCGCCGATCGCCAGCGCGACCGACGACACCTGGGCGGAGGGCTGCCCGTCGCCGCCGAGCAGCACCGCGCCGCCGGCCGGGATGACGATCCCGGGGATCGTCGCGCCCTTGGCGTCCGCGAAGGTCGCCGTGCCGTCCGCCACGGTGAGCGACTGCAGGGTCTCCGGGGCGGAGCCGGTGTTGCTGATGTTGACGGTGACGCGGGCCGGGCCCGGCTGGCCGCTGGCCTGCATCTGCCCGGTGACGACGACGATGTTGTTGAGCTTGAGGTCGTTGCCGATCGAGGTGGCCGGGGTGTCCGGCTTGACCTTGAGGGTGTCCGGGGAGCTGCCGTCCGCGCAGGCGGACAGCGAGATGGCGGCAAGGGCGAGAACGAGGGCGGCACTGCCGCCGCGTCGAAGGCTGCGGCTCACGGCGGCGGCATCTCCTTGGTCACGAGTCGGGTGGTCAGCGCTCAGATTACCGACCGCACTTATCCGGTTCTCACGGGGTAGCCCCGTGTCGCGCCGCGAGCGCTCGTACGGGGGCCCGCAGCGGCCCCGGCCCGGGGGGCCCGGGCTGTTCGGCACCGGGGTCCGGGGCTCTTCGCCGCACCCGCCGCACTCGCCGCAACCGGGGGAGTGGGCCGGGCGCGGCGGACCTGGAAGCCGATCAAGATCAGATCACGATCGGGAAACGTCGGATATTCGGCTCCGCGGGCAAGATCGAATCATGGTTTGCGAGCGTCCGCCACACGTTTCGATAGAACGGGGAAGGGCCTCCGACCTGCGAGAAGCTCGCTCCGAGGGGCGGTCGCAGCACGTCGCAGGGGTCCTTGTCAAGCCCCGAGACCCGCCCTGACCTGCGAAAACGCCCTTCGGGCGGACGGAAAAGCGTGTTATTCTGGAAAGCCACGGAAGGGGTCCTGTCACATGACGTTCAAGGTTGGCGACACGGTGGTCTACCCCCATCACGGGGCTGCACTGATCGAGGCCATCGAAATTCGCCAGATCAAAGGTGTGGACAAGACCTACCTGGTGCTGAAGGTTCAGCAGGGTGACCTCACGCTGCGCGTGCCCGCGGAGAACGCGGAGTTCGTCGGCGTGCGCGACGTGGTCGGCCAGGAGGGTCTGGACCGGGTCTTCGAGGTGCTGCGTGCACCGTACACCGAGGAGCCCACCAACTGGTCTCGCCGCTACAAGGCGAACCTGGAAAAGCTCGCGTCGGGAGACGTCATCAAGGTCGCCGAGGTCGTCCGCGACCTGTGGCGTCGTGAGCGTGAGCGCGGTCTGTCGGCAGGCGAGAAGCGCATGCTCGCCAAGGCACGGCAGATTCTCGTCAGCGAGCTCGCGCTGGCGGAGAACACCAACGAGGACAAGGCGGAGACGCTGCTCGACGAGGTCCTCGCCTCGTAGTGCGGCGATAGCCGTGTACAGCGCCCGGCGCTGCGGTGTCGCCCGTGACCAGTGATGGTCCGGGTGATGCGGTGGCCCTCCGGGCGCTGTGGCATGCCCGGACGCAGTCGTATGCTCGCCGTGCCCACCCGCGCCCGCAGACCCCGACGCACGCCGCACCGCAGCTCGGACCGCACGCCGGTACCCGAGAGGCGGCGCCGGAGTGGAAGGGGTCCGGTGCACCGTCCGACGGGTACGCCAGGGCCATACCCACTTCGCCGAAGGAGTGAAACCTGAACAGCACAGGAGCAGTCGCAGCAGCCGTGGTCCCCGCCGCAGGGCGGGGCGAGCGGCTCGGTCCCGGAGCCCCCAAGGCCCTGCGCGAGCTGGGCGGCGCGCCGCTGCTGGTGCACGCCGTGCGGGCGCTGGGCCGTAGCCGGGCGATCGGCCTGGTGGTCGTGGTGGCCCCGCCGGACGGGGTGGAGCAGGTGCTCGGCCTGCTGGACGGCCACGGGCTGGACGGCGAGAACGTTCAGGTGGTGGCCGGCGGCGCGACCCGGCAGGAGTCGGTCCGGCTCGGCCTGGCGGCCGTCCCGGCGGACGTCGGGATCGTCCTGGTGCACGACGCGGCCCGGCCGCTGGTGCCGGTCGAGGTGGTGGACGCGGTGGCCGCCGCCGTCCGGGACGGCGCCGACGCGGTCGTCCCCGCGGTGCCGCTGGCCGACACCGTCAAGCGGGTCGAGCCGCGCCCGAACGGCGAGCCCGAGCCCGTCCTCGACACGCCCGAGCGTGCGACGCTGCGCGCGGTGCAGACCCCGCAGGGCTTCCGCCGTGACCTGCTGGACGCGGTGCACGCCAAGGCGCTGGCGGACGAGAGCGTGGCGTCGCAGGACGCGCCGCCGGCCGCGACCGACGACGCCGGCCTGGTCGAGCGGTACGGCGGCCGGGTGGTCGTGGTGCCGGGCCACGAGGAGGCCTTCAAGGTGACCCGTCCGCTGGACCTCGTCCTCGCCGAGGCCGTACTCGCCCGCAGGAGGGCCTCCGATGGCTTCTAGCCCCGTGATCCCGAGGATCGGGATCGGCACCGACATCCACGCCTTCGAGGCCGGCCGCCCGCTCTGGGTGGCGGGCCTGGAGTGGGAGGGCTCCGAGTACGGCCTGGCCGGCCACTCGGACGCCGACGTCGTCGCGCACGCCGCCTGCGACGCGCTCTTCTCGGCGGCCGGGGTCGGCGACCTCGGCGCGCACTTCGGCACCGACCGGCCGGAGTGGGAGGGCGCCTCCGGGGTCCGGCTGCTCGGCGAGGCGGCCCGGATCGTGCGGGCGGCCGGCTTCGAGATCGGCAACGTCGCGGTCCAGGTGGTCGGCGTCCGGCCGAAGATCGGCAAGCGCCGGGAGGAGGCGCAGGCCGTCCTCTCGGCGGCGGTCGGCGCACCGGTGTCGGTCTCCGGCACCACCTCGGACGGACTTGGCCTGACCGGACGGGCCGAGGGCCTGGCCGCGCTCGCCACCGCGCTGGTCTACCGGCGCGACCCGGGCTTGGAATAGTGCCGGATTGACGGGTGTTCAGACGTGCGGGCCCGGGCGGAGTCGGTAGCGTGGGCTGTTGTCGATCACGCTCAGATGCTCAGAGACGAGGCCCGTCATGACCGCGCAGCTCTCCGACCAGGCTCGTGAACTCCTCGACGGGAAGAGCTTCGCCACCGTCGCCACCATCCAGCCCGACGGTGGCCCGCAGGCCTCCGTGGTCTGGGTGAAGCGGGACGGCGACGACATCCTCTTCTCCACCGTCGAGGGCCGCCGCAAGCACCTCAACCTGCTGCGCGACCCGCGGGTCTCGCTGGTGGTCAACCCGCCCGAGGACCCGTACAGCTACCTGGAGGTGCGCGGTTCGGTGACGCTCAGCATCGAGGGCGGGCGGGAGTTGATCGACGAGCTGTCGCACAAGTACATGGGGAAGGACTACGGGTTCGACGGACCCGAGGCCGTGCGGGTGGTGGTCCGGATCACGCCGACCAAGGTGGCGGGCAGCATCTGAGCCGCGAGCGGAGTGAGGGCGTCCGGTTCGTCATGCAGGGCAATACCGGACTCTTTCTCCCGTCACATCCGTGCAGCAAAGGCGAACCGACCCGGGCCGAGCCACAAATTCGTGACAGCCCCGCGACTCAAACGTCGCGGGGCACTGCCTGCTTCCCACTACGCTTGACGGTGTGAGCCTTCGCCTGTACGACACCAACACCCGCCAGGTACGCGACTTCGTCCCGCTTGTACCGGGTTGTGTCTCCATGTACCTGTGTGGCGCGACCGTCCAGGCGGCCCCGCACATCGGACACATCCGGTCCGGCATCAACTTCGACGTGATGCGCCGCTGGCTGACCTACCGCGGCTACGACGTGACGTTCGTGCGGAACGTCACCGACATCGACGACAAGGTCATCCAGAAGGAACGCGACCTCGGCATCCCGTGGTGGCAGATCGCGTACGCCAACGAGCGCGCCTTCAACGACGGTTACACGGTGCTCGGCTGCCAGCCGCCGACCGTGGAGCCGCGTGCCACCGGTCACATCCCCGAGATGATCGAGATGATGCAGGCGTTGATCGCGGGCGGCCACGCCTACGCGGCCGACGGCAACGTCTACTTCGACGTCAAGTCCTACCCGGACTACCTGGAGCTCTCCAACCAGAAGCTGGAGAACCTGCTCCAGCCCGCGGGCGAGGGCGAGACCGGCAAGCGGGACCCGCGCGACTTCGCGATGTGGAAGGCGGCCAAGCCGGGCGAGCCGAGCTGGCAGACCCCTTGGGGCAGCGGGCGTCCCGGCTGGCACCTGGAGTGCTCCGCGATGGCGCACAAGTACCTGGGCAAGGGCTTCGACATCCACGGCGGCGGGCTGGACCTGATCTTCCCGCACCACGAGAACGAGATCGCCCAGTCCAAGGCCTTCGGTGACGACTTCGCCAACTTCTGGGTGCACAACGCCTGGGTCACGCTGAGCGGCGAGAAGATGAGCAAGTCGCTCGGCAACTCGGTGCTGGTCTCCGCGATGGTGCAGCGCTGGCGCCCGATCGTGCTGCGCTACTACCTGGCCGCTCCGCACTACCGCTCGATGATCGAATACAGCGAGGAGTCGGTCCGCGAGGCGGAGGCCGGTTTCGGCCGGATCGAGGGCTTCATCCAGCGGGTCGTGGAGCGCTGCGGCGCGGTCGAACCGGCCCCCGAGGTGCCGCTGGCCTTCGCCGAGGCGATGGACGACGACTTCGGCGTCCCGCAGGCGTTGGCCATCGTGCACACCGCCGTCCGGCAGGGCAACAGCGCGCTCACGGCGGACGACAAGGAGAACGCGGTAGCGCGTCTGGCCGAGGTCCGTGCGATGCTCGGAGTACTGGGTCTGGACCCGCTCGACCCGCAGTGGTCCGGCGAGGACCGCGGCGAGGACCTTCACGGGGTCATCGACTCGCTGGTTCGCCTCGTGCTGGACCAGCGGCAGGCGGCCAGGGCCCGCAAGGATTTCGCCACCGCGGACGCCATCCGCGACCAGCTCGGCCTGGCCGGGCTGGTGATCGAGGACACCCCGTCCGGCGCACGCTGGACGATCAACAACCAGTAATCCCTCGGTGGAGGGGTGAGGGTGGGCCGTACCGGCTGATCAGTCGGCTGGTACGGCCCATCCGCATGAGGCAGAGCATGCCGACGACCGTGTCGCGGTCGGGCGTGACGGACAGACAGGAAGAACAGCCATGGCCGGCAACAGCGCACGCAGGAACCGACGCAACCCCGGATCGAAGAAGGGCGCGACTGTCGGCACCGGCGGCCACAGCCGGAAGGCGATCCAGGGCAAGGGCCCGACCCCTCCCGGGGAGGCGCGCAAGGGCCACCCGAAGCAGCGCGCCGCCAACGCCGCGCTCAAGCGTGAGCGGGACGCCAAGGCCCGCGCCGGCATGCGCCGCGCCGGTGGCGCCGGCCGGGGCGGGCGCGGTGGCGCCGGTGCCGCCGAGCTCGTGGTCGGCCGCAACTCGGTGGTCGAGGCGCTGCAGGGCGGTGTGCCGGCGACCGCGCTCTACGTCCTGCAGTTCATCGACACCGACGACCGGGTGCGCGACGCCTTCCAGGCCGCCAACGACCGCGGCATCCCGCTGATGGAGGCCCCGCGCCCGCAGCTGGACCAGATGACCGGCAACCTCAACCACCAGGGCCTGGTGCTCCAGGTCCCGCCGTACGAGTACGCGCACCCCGAGGACCTGCTCGGCGTCGCCGCCGACCTCGGCGAGGACGCCCTGATCATGGCGCTGGACGGCGTCACCGACTCCCGCAACCTGGGCGCCGTGGTCCGTTCCGCCGCCGCCTTCGGCGCGCACGGCGTGGTCATCCCCGAGCGGCGCGCGGCCGGCATGACGGCAGGCGCCTGGAAGACCTCCTCCGGCGCGGCCGCCCGGCTGCAGGTGGCCCGCGCCACCAACCTCACCCGCGCCCTGGAGGCGTACCAGAAGGCCGGTCTGCTGGTGGTCGGCCTGGCCGCCGACGGCGAGAGCGAGATCGGCGACCTGGAGGCCCTCACCGGCCCGGTCGTCATCGTGGCCGGTTCCGAGGGCAAGGGCCTGTCCCGGCTCGTCGCGGAGACCTGCGACATCCGGGTGCGGATTCCGATGCCCGGACAGACCGAGTCGCTGAACGCGGGCGTCGCCGCCGGCATCGTCATGTACGAAGCGGCGCGGCTGCGGGCCAAGAGCTGAGTATTGGCCCATTGGCTGACTGGTTCCGCCCGGAAGTGACCCAAAGAGTCATGATCTCGTACGAGAGCTTGCGGAACCGTCAGCCACGCCCGGGACTTGCACCCGGGAGAGTGTCCTAACCGGGTGTCACCCGGTTAGAGGGGTGTGGACACCAGAACACCTTGGCGCCCAAAGCAGGGCGGAGCGGCAGGGATAGACCCAGAGCCCGGCCTCAGCACCGTCAAGGTGCCGAGCGACCCGGCCCGGCTGAGCAGCACCCAGGTCAGCTTCCGGGTCAGAATGCCCGTGCCGGCGGCCCCGATGATCCAGGCACCGCCGCTGTCGACGGCGCCGTACGCGGACGCCTTCGGGCGGCCCTACGCGCCACTGGCCTACGCCGGCCGACCCGGACTCGTCCGGGTCGGCGCCGCGGACACGGCCGCCGGGGCCGTCGCCGGGAGCGCCGTGCTCTCTGGCGGCGCACTGGCCGGCGGCGCGCCGCGGCGCAAGGCGCGGGTCACCGCCGTCACCTGGAGCGGCCAGACCGTGCCCGGCGACGCGGCGACCCAGCTGTTGGACGCCGTACGGCTGAACACCGTGCCGAGCCCTGCCGGGGCCTCGCTCGGCGGTGCGCAGGGCGGGGTCGGCCTGGCCGACCCGGGCTCGACGCACCTGCTGGAGCCGGTGCCCGGCTGGGACGAGCCCGCGGGCGGCAGCGGGTACGGACGCGGGTCCGTCCCGCGCCAGCCGAACGCCGCCTCGGGCAGCTCCGGCTCGTCCGGCACGCTCAGCGGGGCCGGCCGCAAGCCCGCCCAGCCCGAGCCCGTCGGGTGGCGGCCCGGCGACCAGGCCAGGGCCAGGGCCGGCGCCAAGGCCGGCGCCGCTGCCAAGGCCCAGCCGGTGGCGGTGGCGGCAGGCGAGTCCCGGCACGCCCGTTACCCGGGCCGCCGGGTCGACCTCGGCCTGGTGCTGCTGCCGCTGCGCCTCCTGCTCGGCTCGCTCACCGTCTACGAGGGCTTCAGCAAGCTCTGCGACCCGGTGTACTTCGACGGCGGCCAGCGCGGCTCGATGATGCGCTGGCTGGCCTCGCTGCACCCGTGGAAGGTCGCTCAACCGCTGCTCGACTTCGCCATGGCGCACCCGGTGGGGGCCGGCCTCGGGGTCGCCTTCACCGAGATCGTGGTGGGCGTGCTGACGGTGCTCGGCCTCTGGCAGCGGCTGGCGGCCGGCGCGGCGATGCTGCTCTCCGCCGCGCTGCTCTTCACGGTCAGCTGGCGGGCGGTGCCGGTCTACGACACCCCCGACCTGATCTTCCTGGCCGCGTGGAGCCCGCTGCTGATCGCCGGGGCGCCGTTCGCCTCGCTCGACGGGCGGCTCGCCCTGGAGGCCTGGCGGCGGTACGGCGCGGACGCGCCGAAGGCGGTGCGCCGCCGGGTGCTGCGGCGCGGCACGGTGGTCGCCGCGGTGGTCATCGGCCTGACGATGCTGCTCGGTTCGATGCTGGGCGCCGCGGTGCGTACCGGCGGCCGTCCGCAGCCGCTGCCGGCCAAGCCGCCGACCGACTTCGGCACCCCGCTCTGGCCGGCCGGTACCGGCGGCTCCGGAGCGCCGCACGCGTCGGCCACCCCGACGCCGTCGAGCGCGCCGTCCTCCTCCGCCCCCGCGTCGCCCTCGCCCTCCGCGGCGTCGGCCTCGCCGTCGTCGCGCCGGAGCCCCAAGGCGCACGCGTCCTCCGGGACGGGCGGTGCCGGGGGCGCCGAGGCGCCGAGCAGCTCGACCGGCCAGGGGAACGGTTCGTCCTCCGGGACGGCTCCGGGCTCCTCGGGCTCGTCCGGGAACTCCGGCTCCTCGCCCTCGGGCAGTGGCAACCGGGCGCCCAAGCCCAGCCCGAGCGGTGGCAACGGGCTGATCGGCGGGGTGCTGGGCAGCGGTCCGCCGGCCGTCCAGCTGCCGACGCTGGGTCTGCAGGCGACGCCGGAGGCCGCGCACCCGGTGGTGTGAGTGCGAGAGGAGGGCGGTGGGTTCCCCGAGGGGAGCCCACCGCCCTTCTGCGTCGGCGGGGGCCGGGGGCAGGCGTCGCCGGCGGTCAGGCGCCGTCGGCGGGGGAGGGCGGGTGCGGGTGGTCAGGCGCCGTCGGTGGGCCGGCTCGCGGCCAGCTCCTTGGCGGCCTCGGTGAGGTCCTTGGCGGTGTCGATGGCCCGCCAGTAGACGCCCTGCGGGAGCTGGTAGCCGGCCAGCCGCCTGGCGCGGGCGAGCTGCGGGAAGGTGGTGCGCTCGTGGTCGCCCACGTCGGGCAGCAGCTCGGCGAAGCCGGCCGCGAAGACGTACAGGCCCGCGTTGATCAGGAAGGGCGAGGGCGGCGCCTCGATGAAGTCGAGGATGTTGCCGAACTGGTCCGTCTCCACCGCGCCCCAGGGGATCCGCGGGCGGGCCAGGGCGAGCGTCGCGAGGGCGTCCCGCTCGTGGTGGAAGGCCGCCATCTCGCGCAGGCTGAACCGGGTCCAGATGTCGCCGTTGGTGGCGTACCAGGGGTCGGCGGGGCGCGGCAGGGCCTTCGCGGCGAGCTTGAGCCCGCCGCCGCGGCCCAGCGGCTCGGCCTCCACCACGGTGCTCACGTTCAGCGGGAGGTCGGCCTGGTCGAGCCACTCCTGCAGCACCTCGGCCAGGTGGCCGCAGGAGATCACCACGTCTTTCACGCCTTCGGCTGCGAGCCAGGCGAGTTGGTGGCCCACGATCGGCGTACCGGTGCCGGGGATCTCGACCAGCGGTTTGGGCCGGTCGTCGGTGTACGGGCGGAGCCGCGAGCCCTGGCCGCCCGCGAGGATTACGGCCTGGGTGACGGTGGGCGCGGTGCTGAGGTCATAGCCGGTCATGGCTAGCAGGATAGGCGCCCGGGCCTACGGGGAAGGCGAGTTGATCCTCTGTCAGTGTGTGTCAGCGTGTGTCAGCCGGCGATGCCGGCGGCGAAGGAGCCGTCGCAGACCGGGCGGGCGAAGGACCGGGCACGCTGCACGTCGCCCTGGTACTGCTTGACGGTGGCGCGGCCCAGGTCCTCGGCGAGGCCGGTGCAGAACGGCGTCAGGGACGGCTGCTCGCGCATCGTCCGGTCCAGCAGGTCCAGCGCGGAGCCCGCGCCGCGGGTCCGCAGCTCCTCCATCAGATCGGCGCGCAGCGCGTCCTGCGGGGCCAGACCCTGGTGGTCGGCGGAGGTCGGCGCGGTCGCGGTGCGACCGATGCCGCCGTCGCCGCTGGAGGCCGCGACCACCTGCTGGTCCAGGGCGATCGGGGGCGCCCAGGGGACCCGGGTGACGGCGAGCGTGCCGGTGGTCACCAGGATCACGGGCAGGGTCAGGGCGATGGTCTGGCCGATGCGGCGCACAAGCTGCTTCACGCCAGTGAGAGTAGCGCCGGGTGAGGGGTTGAAGACACTCCGTCACACGGACGAGTGACGTGACAGAGCCCCGCCGGAAACCTGTCCGACGGGGCTCCTTTCGCCTGGCGCTCAACTGTTCGTGCTCAGCCGTGCTCGCTCAGCCGTGCGCGCTGGGGCGGTTGTCTCACGCGCTGAGGCGGGCACCCGAGCTGGTGGAGAAGACGTGGGTCTCGCCGCCGGTCGGGACCACGTGGATGGTCTCGCCCTTCGCCGGGATCTGCCGGCCGTGCACGCGCACGACGATGTCCTTGTCCTCGCCACCGATCTTGGTGGTGCCGTAGACGAAGCCGTCCGCGCCGAGCTCCTCGACCACGTTGACCGTGACGGCGACGCCCTCGATGCCGCCCTGCGGGACGATCTCGAAGTGCTCCGGGCGGATGCCGACGGTCACCGACTTGTCCGTTCCGGCGCCGGCCAGGTGCTCACGGTCGATGTTGATCACCGAGCCGCCGAACTTCACCCCGCCGTCCACCAGCGGGACGTCGACCAGGTTCATCGCCGGCGAGCCGATGAAGCCGGCGACGAAGAGGTTGGCCGGCCGGTCGTACATGTTGCGCGGGGTGTCGACCTGCTGGAGCAGACCGTCCTTGAGCACCGCGACCCGGTCGCCCATGGTCATGGCCTCGACCTGGTCGTGCGTCACGTACACGGTGGTGATCCCCAGGCGGCGCTGCAGGCCGGCGATCTGGGTACGGGTGGAGACGCGGAGCTTGGCGTCCAGGTTGGAGAGCGGCTCGTCCATCAGGAAGACCTGCGGCTCACGCACGATCGCCCGGCCCATCGCGACACGCTGGCGCTGGCCGCCGGAGAGCGCCTTCGGCTTGCGGTCCAGGTAGTCGGTGAGGTCCAGGATCTTGGCGGCCTCTTCGACCTTGGTGCGGATCTCGGTCTTGTTGACGCCGGCGATCTTGAGCGCGAAGCCCATGTTGTCCGCGACGGTCATGTGCGGGTAGAGCGCGTAGTTCTGGAACACCATGGCGATGTCCCGGTCCTTCGGCGGCAGGTGCGTGACGTCGCGGTCGCCGATCCGGATGGCGCCGCCATTGACGTCCTCCAGCCCGGCGAGCATCCGCAGGCTGGTGGACTTGCCACAGCCGGACGGGCCGACCAGGACGAGGAACTCGCCGTCCTC
The DNA here is from genome assembly GCF_000744225.1 of Kitasatospora mediocidica KCTC 9733. Taxonomy (GTDB): domain Bacteria; phylum Actinomycetota; class Actinomycetes; order Streptomycetales; family Streptomycetaceae; genus Kitasatospora; species Kitasatospora mediocidica. The sequence goes on from NZ_JQLN01000005.1 coordinate 2,252,448, forward strand.
GACGTGCAGTTCCAGCGCGTCCACGGCGGGCTTGGTGCTGCCCTGGTACAGCCGGGTCGCCTTGTCGAACGTGACAGAAGCCATGATGCTGCTCTCCTTCACCGGCAGGAACGTGCCGGACGATCCGAGTAAAGGTGGATGGTGCCTGCGCCGCCCCGACACTGGTCTGAACCACTATCGCGACGACTCCGGCCGAGGCTACCTGGCACTTCGTCCGATTGTCAGCCCCCGATCGCCACCCAATCCCGCATCGGTCCGATCACGACCCCACCCGCCCCACCCATCTGCCGCCACGGCCCCCACCCCTCCCGGTAGACTGCCACCCGGTGCCGCGCGGCCCGCTCCGGCGGCCGTCGATACCGCATGCCTCCTTAGCTCAGCTGGCCAGAGCAACGCACTTGTAATGCGTAGGTCGTCGGTTCGAATCCGACAGGGGGCTCAGAAGCGAAAAGGCCCGGTCAGGCACTCTGACCGGGCCTTTTGTCGTCTACTGCATGCGGCGACGGCGCCGGGCGCGAGCCGCTCGACTGTCCGTGGTCTCAGTTGTGGTCTCAGTTTCGGCGGTTTGGGGCCACAGCGCGTTGCCCATCCGTCGGGCCGCCTCGCGGGTCGTGGGGGTGGTCGTCTTGACGTATCGGCGCGTCATGCTGATCTGGGAGTGGCCGAGGATCTCCATGATGGTGAAGGGGTCGACGCCCAGCTCGTTCAGGATCGTGCCGGCGGAGTGGCGACTGCCGTCGTGCTGTCGGCGGTCCTCGATTCCGGCTTCGGCGAGCAGCTCCTTGAACTCCTCCCAGTCGTCGCGCGGGTCGATCGGCCGGCCGTCGGGGCGGCAGAAGACCAAGTCGTAGTCCTCCCAGGCTTCCCCGGCCTCGGCCTTCAGCTCGGCCTGCCGCTGCCGGTGCTCAACGAGTGCTGGCTTCAGCGGCGGGAGCAGCGCGGCCGTGCGGCGGCTGCCCTTGGTCTTGGGGCGGGTGAACGCCAGGCCGCCGCCGTGCCGCTCGGGGCACGTGCTGGCGTGCCCGCAGCAGGCTGGCGGGCAGGGCTTGGGGCACCCGCGCTTGTAGCTGCGGTGCTTGGTGCAGCCGGGCTTGCAAGCCGTGCGGTGGAGTCTCTCGCCGCACAAGTGCGGGTCGGCGCACCCGTGGCGCCACCTGAGCCGTTGGAGCTGCCACGAGGTGTCCAGCGTCTCGGCATCCTCGTCGATGAACTTCCAGCGCAGGCCCAGCGCTTCACCCTGCCGCAGGCCTTGGCCTACCCCGATGGCCCAGCGCAGGCCGGTCGGCCGCTTCATCGCAGCCTGGAGGAAGCGCCGGGCCTCCTCCTGCGTGAACGGGTTCGCGTCCACCTCCTCCAGCGAGGGCGGGTCGAGCAGCGTCGCGACGTTGCGAGCGATCAGCTCTCGGCGGTGGGCGATTTTCAGCGCGCGGGAGAGGATCCGGTGCACCTTGAGGATGTGGGAGGCGGCGCGGCCCTCCGCGCGGATCTGGGCGTAGAGCGCGTCCAGGTGCTCAGGCTGCAGGCGGTCGAGCCGGTGCTTCCCGATGCCGGGGATGATGTGATTCCGAGTCTTCGACCAGTAGTCGTCCAGGCTGCGGGGCTTCAGCTTCTGGGACGCGATCGTGTCGAGGTAGGTGGTCATCCACGTCTCGACCGTGGGCACGCGGCCGGCCTTCGTGACCCGGCCGGCGTCACGCGCCTTCTCCAGCGCCTTCACCTTCCGCTCCACCTCGGTCTGGGTCTTGCCGCTGCGGTGGCGGCGGTCGGGGCTGCCGTCGGCCTTGACGCCCATGGTGACCCGGCCGTGCCAACGGCCGTCCGATCCTTCATAGATGGTCGATTCGAGGTTGGGCTGACGGGTCTTCCGCTCACTCACGTGCTGCTCCTGGAATGGTGGAGGGCGCCGGGCAGTCTGCCCAGCGCCCTCGTGGATGCGGTGGTGGATCAGGCGGCTGCGGCGATGGCCTGACGCTCGATGTACGCGTCGATGTCGGCCGGCCGGACGCGGCGGCAGCGGCCAATCTTGATCGAGGTCAACTCGTGGTCGGCCAAGAGCTGGTAGAGCTTCGAGCGGCTGATGCGGAGGACCTTGGCGGCCTCCTCAGGGGTGTAGAGGACGGCCCGGATGGGCGTGATGGTGGCGATGCTCAAACTGACTCCCAAGGCTGCAGGCGCTTCCGGAAGGGGGTGCAAGGGTGGGAAGTCGCGCGGTGTGCGCGCTGTCCGAGGTTCGGATTTCTGCGTCATTGCGTCATCTGCGACATGCATGGCGTCTGACCTGCGGCTTTGCATGACGCAGCGGCCGGGGTGTGCGTCATGGGTGCGTCACGGTCTGCGTCATCGCATGACGCACATGACGCAAGATGACGCAGCATCCGCCGTCTGCGTCATGGTTCGCGGCGCAGGTCAGGGGCCGTTTTCCGTCCCGCATGACGCACATGACGCAGCGTCTTCCTACTTAGGAAAAAAGGGGGGTGTCTGTTGTAGTTCGGCGCCCTCTCAGTGAGAAAGCAGGAGCCGCTGCGCGGCACGACCCTTGGGCGGCGTCGCCGAACAGCAAGAGGAGCACCCATCCGGGGGCGACCTGGTGCTTTTCTTGCTGTTCAGCCGTGACCCGGAGTGGGTCAGTGCAGCGGGGGCTGCTGGAACGGGGGCGTGACGGCCGGGCGCGCCATTTCGAGGTAGCGGCCCTCGAAGGTCCGGCCGGTGTCGATGAGCACACCCCGGGCCGCGAGAGTCGGTTGAAGGCGCTTCAGCCGGTCGGACAGCACCTTGCCGGTGGTCGGCCACCCCTTGGGCAGCGGACGCAGTTCCTCGCCGCTGTAGACGCGGCTCAGGCACTGCAACCACTCGGTGGACGTCATGCGCTGGGCCGCGCCTGGGGCGATGGTCTCGGCGTGCTTGAGGACGCTCTGCGCGAGGAGGTCGCCCTCGATCACGTCGTCGTTGAGGTCGTCCAGGCTGGCCCGGTACGCGGGCAGCGCCCCGAAGCCGGTCGCGGCGTCGAGCTGCGCGCACAGGTGGGCGAAGTCAGCCATCCGCAGGTCGGTGGGGGTCTCCGCGACGGCGGCCCGGACCTTGACGGTCAGATCGAGCAGCGAGCCGAGGACGACGGGCAGTACCTCGGCGTACTCCGCCCACAGCTCCGCCTCTGTGCGCCTGACCCGGGGCCGCTCCAGGCGCAGTGGCAGGAGGCGTTCGGCGAGGTCGGGGCGGATGACGCCGACGTCGATGCCGGTCAGGAGCATGGGGCGGCGGTAGCTGGTGCGGTGGACGTCGCCGTCGGTGAACAGGGCCCGCTTGACGCTCTCGGCGCCGGTGACGATGCAGCACATGGCGTCCGACAGTTCGGGGGTCATGTGGCTCAGGTTGTCCAGGGCTGTGATCCATCCGGCGGCCACCGCCGTGATGAGGCTCTCCTCGTCCTTGGGGGCTCGGCGCAGGTCACCGCTCATGCCCTCGACCAGCCTCACCAGCATCCGCCCGCCGGTGGACTTGCCGGCGCCCTGCGGGCCGGTGAGGAACGGCGCCGGCACCGGAACGGACGGGCCGAGGCAGCCGACCAGCCACGCGAGGGCCAGGCACTCGGTCTGGGCGTTGGCGAAGTTGGTCAGCCTGAGCAGGAGGTCGATGCCCTTGCCGTCGGTGTCCTTGACCGGCAGAGGGAGTTCGCCGGTGAGCTGGGTGCGCTTCCAGCAGACCTCGCGCGGGTCGGGGGTGAGGATGTCCCAGCCGTTGGGGTGGATGCGGACGGACAGGCCGTCCGTGCGGCCGAGGTCCAGCCACGTCGCCCCGTCGAACCCGGGGGCCACGCGGATGTGGACGGGCTGCACGTCCTCGGTCAGGGCAAGTGCTTCGATCAAGTCCAGCGCCTCCTTGAGGGCGGTTCCGTTGAAGACGCCGCGCCCGTCCTTGAACAGGCCGACCATGAGTTCCTGGCGGTGGCTGCCCGTCGTGCCCTGGGAGCGGATCGGCCGGGCCACCGGGTGCCCGGTCCGTTGGGCGTAGACGGTGCCGTCGGCGGTGCGGAAGTACCGGAAGTGGGCCTGCGCGTACTCGGCGATGACCTCGCGGGCCGGGTTCTTCTCGTCCTCGGCCACGGCTACATCCCCAGCCTGTGGACAGCGTTGCCCCATGCGTCGGCGCAGTGCCGTGCCGATTCGCCCTTGGCCTGCGCGGCGGTGAACAGCCGCTGCGTGTGTGCCTCGGTCAGGCACCCGCAGCGGCCGTGGGTCGAGAGCACGGCCAGGAACGTCCCGTAGACGGTGGCGTGCACCGCACCGCCAGCCGCGGTGATGCGCTGCTCCGCCATGGCGATGCCCCGTTCGAGGTAGGCCGGGGTGCGGTGGGGGCACGTCCCGCCCCGGGCCGCTGCGGGCACCGTGACGGCCTCAGAGCGGGCCGGGACGGGTTCCTTCACCAGCAGGGCCCGGACGGCGTCCGGCAGGGCCGTGAGGGGGCCTTCGCCGGGGCCGAGCCAACGGGCGTAGGACATCAGCGATTTGATGTCCACGCCGGGCCGCACCGCGTTGGCGGAGGGCATGGCGCCCCGGTAGATCCAGTGCTCGCCCCGGGTGGTGTACACGGTCCGGGGGGCGGGCAGGTTGGCGCGCGCCCAGGCGATGGCGTCCGCGTTATCGAGGTCGACGACGGTCAGGCCCGTGCCGCCGGGGTGGTAGGCCACCGCCGCCGCCTCGCGCCACGCCCGCTCCCATTGGCGGGAGGTGATGGCGCCGGGGCTGGTGGTGGCGGCGGCCCAGCCGTGGCACGGGGCCGGGCAGACGCAGGGGCCGGGGGTCTTCATGTTCGGCCGGCCGCCGCACGCGTTGTCCGCGCAGGTTCGGCAGTTGCCGAACGGCACCTTTCCGGCGCGCAGCGGCAGCACGGGAACGCCGACGGCCGCCAGGGAGAGAGCGGTGGTCAGGTGTTCTCCCCGGATGTGGGTCGGTTGGGTCATGCTGGGGGTCTCCAGTTCTCTAGAGCTGGTGCTGGATTGGCGGCGGCCCCGGTTCTTGCCGGAAGGGGGCCGCCGCTGTCGTTCATCGCGTTCTCGGCGCAGACCTTGTGCGAGGGCTTGCGCTGGTCGTCGCGAAGCGGGGTGGGTCTGCCGCACCAGCGGCACGGCAGGTCCCGGGTGCGGTCGAAGTGCCGTGCGTCGCGCCAGTCCAGGCCGGGCGCCATGGGATTGCCGCTACTGGGCGGGGTGGTCCGGGTTTTTGGGCTTAGGCACCAGCAGGTGGGGGTTGGTGTGGTCCGCGCCGAGGATGCAGTCGGGCAGGTCGCACAGGGCGATGGGCGGCTGGGGCAGGGTTGGCGGGGGCTCGATGGGGGCGGTGAGGATCTGGTCGGCGACGGCGACGGCGACGGCGAGTGCGTGGTCGTCGGCGGTGGTGGTCTCCAGCCAGTCGGCGATCAGCAGGCCGAGGGCGGGGTCCACGGTGGCGATCCACTGTCCGTGGGTGCGGTCCACGAAGGGCTGGATCCGCCCGCCGTTGGCGGATCCGTGGATCAGGGTGTGGTGACCCGCTTCGACGGTGCCGGATTCGGGGTGTCGCGTGCGGTAGACCCAGACGGGGCCGTGGGGCTGGGAGGCGGTGTTGGCGCGCTCTCGGAGGATCTGAGCGGCGGCTTGGAGCTGGTCGGCGGGGGTCATGGTGCGGCGCTCCTCGTGTCGGTTACGGCGCCCGGTCAGGCGGCGCGGCGGGCGGTGGGGAAGTCGATGACGGTGGCCAGCCGCACGGCCGGGGCGGGGGCGGCCTCGGGGGCGGGTTCGCGGTCGCCGGGCGGGGTTCCCTCGGGCCCGTCGGTGAGCTGCACGGCGCGTTCGGCGGCGCTCTCGTCGAGCATCCGCATCACGGCGGCGGACTGGGCGCTGTCGCCCCGGGTGGCCACGGCGTAGACGGCGAGGCCGACCGCGCCGGGGCCGAACAGGACGGCGGCGGTCACGAGGTCGGTGGTGGCGCTCACACTCGGCTCCCGGCACTGGCGAGCGAGAGAGCGTCCACGACGTCCGCGCCGAGCACGTTCAGGCGCTGCTCGATCGCGGCCCAGGACGCGGGGTCGATGTGCATCAGCGCGGCGAGCGCTTCGGCCGGCCGGTGGTCGGCGGCGGCCTGAAGGGCCTCGCGGAAGTGGGTGGCGGCCAGCGGCCGGATGCCGGGGACGGCGGTGGTCATGGTGGTTCCTCTCCGATGGGCCCAGGGTGCGGGCGCGTCGCTGTCTGTCACGGGGAGGGAAAGGGTCGGGGGCCGGGGATGCCCACTACGGGCCCCGTTCGGGGCCGTCGCGGGCCACTTCCCTGCCTCCCTGGAACCCTGATCTGCGGTTATCCGCGCTGATCAGGGGCAGTGTGGGGGTTCAGGGAGGCGGGGAGGGAGAACTCCCTGCCTCCCTGACGACTCCCTTTACGCAAAGTCACTCTCTGGGGCGTCGGCGGCGTCACTGTCCCGAGCGGTGAGGGCGGCGATGACCTTCGCGAGGGAGACGACCATCTGTCCGTCCGACTTGTACGGCGCGGCCCCGGCCGCCTCCAGCACTTGCTTGAGGTCGCCGAAGGTCCACTCGCGGTACTCGCCCGGGTTGGCGGCGGCCAGCCGCTGCAGCACCTCCTGCGTGCGGACCCGGGGCGCGTCGCCCAGGGCCTTGGCGATGTCCGCGAGCGCGTCCACCGCCTCACCCTCGGTGGTGGCCACGGTGGTCAGGGTGGTGACGCCGGCACGGCGGGCCTTGGCCCGGTCGGCAATCTCGGCGGCCCGCGCGCCGTCGATGAAGTGGGTGCGGATGGTGATGCTGCTCTGGCCGGGGGCGAGCTTCACTCCGTCCCCGGCGACGACCACAGTGCCCTTGTCCAGGCCCTGGCGGAGCTTGTGCGGGGCGGCGCCGCCGTCGATGGCCTTGTCCCCGAGGGCCATGCGGGCCTGCTCCTCGGTGCCCAGCACGAGTGAGGCCCGGATGTGCGCGCCCTCGCGGACCAGCTTGGGCAGGTTCTCGTTCGTCGGGTCCTGCGTCCCCTCCCACAAGGTGACGTTCACCGCGCGGCCCTGGTTGTGGATCTTGCGGACCGCCATGTAGTAGCGGCTGGTGGCCTTCGTCCCGCCGTACGGCCGCTTGTCGTCCCCGACGGCCGGGCACATGAACGCCACCTGCGCTTCGTCGACCAGGCCGACGATGGGGTGGAAGCGGGGGTCGGTGCGGGCCATGTCCCGCGTGACGCCGTCGGTGGCGCCGGACTGCTCCAGCAGGACCAGGCGCCGTTCCATCTCCCGGACCATGTCCTCCAGCATCTCGGTGGCGTCGATGACGTGGTCATCGGTTGGCCCCTGGATCAGGACGGTGGCCAGGCCGTCGAACATCCGCCAGTCCCCGACGCCCTTGAGGTCGGCGATGCGGAACTCCACGCTGCTGTCCAGCGCCAGCCACAGCGCCAACGCCCGCAGCGAGGCGGTCTTGCCCTGGTTCGACAGCCCGGTGATCAGCAGGTGGCGCTGAAGCAGGCTCAGCGCCGCCGCGTCCCCGCGCAGATCCTGCCCCCACGGGGCCCGGCCGTTGTACAGGTCGGCGCTCAGGTCGGGGTCGATGACCAGCGGGGAGAGGCCGATCGGCTCGTCCAGTGCCCCCGAGTCGGCGATCCACAGCCGCACCGTGCGAGCGGCCTGCGGGATCGAGATGAACACCTCGTGCTCGTGCCGGTTCAGGTTCTCAGCGAGCTTGCGCCGCCGCTTCTGCACCTCATCCGTCGACACCCCCGACGGCAGCGTGACGTCCACCTCGACCCCGCACCCGGCGATCCGGATCGGACCGAGCATCCCCGCCCCCGCGTCCCCCATCTCCCGGATCGCGGCCCGCAGCTGAGCGACCCCGAGGTCGCGCAGCGCGGTGACCACGACGGACGGAGTGATCGGCGCGTCGGACGTGCTGCGGTCGGCGGCGGGCAGCGTCCAGGCGGGCGCGGCCTGACGCTGCCTGCCGACGGCCCACATGCCCAGCAGGCCAAGCCAGGGGCCGACGGCCAGCAGCGGGCCCCACACGATGCTGACGAACACCACCGCCCACCGGATCACCTCGATCACGGTCATCACCGGCGCCACGACGTCGGCGATGTTCTTCTCAGCGATCGCCAGCGCCACCCCGAGCAACAGCAGCCCGCCCGTAGTAGCCGCAGTACCGACCGCAGCGCTCTTGGCCAGGTGCTGAGGAGCCCTCAGCAGGTCCATGCGGCGCTGGTGACGGGCACTGCGGAACGCCGCCGCCCGCATCTCCCACTCAAGGGCCACCTCATGCTGGCCGGCCGCCTCGGCGGTGCGCATCATCCGCTCGTAGCGGGCGGTGCTGCGCCCGTCCCAGGCGCGGCGGGCGAGGATGGTGCCACCGGCCAGCACGTAGGCGCTGTGCCGGACGGTGAGTTGGGCGGTGGTGCGGGTGCGGTCGTGGGCGAGCAGCACCCGCACCGCGCGGCGGCCCCGCACCCACACCGGAGCGGCCGGCAGGCCGGGGCGGTCGAGCGAGGGAAGGACGATGCCCTCGATCGCCTCGCCCGGCGGGACGGCGTCCACCGGGCCGGTGCCGAGCGCGGGTGTGGTGCGGGCGGCCCGGGCCTTGTCCAGGTCCACGACCACGCCGCCGGGGTTGTGCGGGTTGGGCTGATGGGGCTGGTTCACTGGTGGTTCCTTCCTCACAGAGATGTGCGGGTGGAGCCCCGGGGCGGCCGGTCAGCTTGCCGGCAGGAGCGGCCGCCCCGGGGTGCGCGAGGGCTGGGGGTCAGCGGAAGGTCTTGCGGATGCCGCCGGCGTTGTCGCCCGCGATGTAGGTGGTGCCGTTGCCGGTGATGACGGGGGCGCTGTTGTGGACGTGGACGTCGCCCTGCTTCACGTTCTCGGTGCCGCTGTGGACGTCGCCGTGGATGGTGACGTCGCGGGCCTGGATGAGCATGCCGTTCACGTTGGAGCTGGCACTGTTGCTGACCTCGGAGCGGTTCTTCTTACCCATGTCGGTTCTCCTGCTTGCAAGTTGGATGCTCGGGGTTGCACTGGTCCTGGTGGCGGGTGGGGTCAGCCGAAGAACAACTTGCCCAGGCCGCCCTGGCCCTTGGCCTTCTTGACCGCCGCGTAGGTCTCGACCTCGGCCTCGAAGCGGGCGGCGGCCTTCTTGCTGTAGGCGGTCTCCAGCGCGTTGGTCTTGAGGATGGCGGCGGCGTCGGGGTCGAAGGCGACGGCGCGGCGGCGGCCGACCTCGGTGCTGACGGCGTCGCTGACCTCGGCGTCGGAGGGGGACTTGCGGTCGCGGTTGAACATGGTGGTGGCCTGGCCTTTCAGCGGTTGACGACGGGCTTGGCGAGGTCGCGGTGCGCGACGGAGACGCTCAAGTCGAACTCGGCACTGGAGAGTAGGAGTTGGAGTTCCAGGGCGACGCTGGCGGCACGGTGGCGGCCGCCCGCGCAGCCGGTGGCGACGATCAGGGGCCGTGCGGTGGCGCTGGGGCCGAGGCGGTAGGCCGCGACGGCGGCGGCCGTCGCCCGTACCAGTTCGGCGATGCCGGGGGTGGCGGCGACGGTGTCGCGCACGGCCTGGTCGTGCGCGGTCAGATGGCGCAGTTCGGGGCTGATGTGCGGGTCGCGGAAGTGGTGGCGCAGGTCCAGCACGATGTGTGCGGTGGGCGGTTCGCCGTGCAGGTAGCCGAACGAGAGGATCTCGACGTCGGGCATCGGATGGTCCTTCCGGGGCTGGTGGCTAGGCGGAGGCGATGAGGACGGCGGCGGTCTCGAAGGCGTGGTGCCAGGCCTGGTCGAGGGCGTAGGCGCCGTTCATGCCGTGGTCGGTGAGCCGGACGAAGTTGGCCTTGCCGGTGGCGTCGGCCAGCTTGCGCAGCGGGTCGCGCCGGTCGGCGACGTAGTGCGTCACGGCGGAGAGCATCAGGGCGGCGGCCACCGGGCCCGGGCGCAGCCGGATGCCGAGCAGAGCGGTCCCGCCGAGCAGGGCGGCGGCTTGGGTGGCGGTGTAGGTGGCGACGTGGGCGGCGCAGGCGCGGCGGCCGGCCGCGCTGGACTGGCCCTCGGTGTGGTCGTGCTGGCCCTTGACACGGGCCTGGTGGTCGCTCTGGATCCAGTGGTCGGCGACGTCGGCAGCAGCGCGGAGCAGGGCGTAGGCGGCGGCGAAGCGGGCAGCGCGGGCGGTGTTCACGGCAGCTCCTGTAACAGGGTTGCGGTGCAGGAAAGTTGGGGGTTCAGGCGGCGATCTGAATGCTGTCGGCGCAGGGCAGGCAGGTGCCGTACCGGGTCGGCAGGACGTATCCGGCGTCGCGGTGGCACTGCGGGCAGGTGCGCCGGGCGAGGTTGGCCTTCGCCAGTGCCGCCGCCCGGCCCGGGGTCATCGGCCGGACGGGCTTGGCGAGGTCGGCGCGGTAGAGGTAAGCGGCTCGGACGCCGCCCTTGCTGCGGCGGGAAGCCCACAGGATCTGAGCGGCCACTTGCTGCCCGCCCGGGCGCAGGCCATGGGCGCGCAACTGGCGGCGGGTCAGGTAGCCGTCGGGGGCCATCCGCCAGGGGAAGGTGGGGATGCCCCCGAACCGGGACCCGTCCGGGTCCCAGAACCGTGGGCGGCCCATCAGGCGCCGGCCGCAGCGCCAGCAAGGTGAAGTCCTTCGCCCAGCAGAAGACGATCTGCCACCTCGGTGCGCTCGGCCTTGAGGGTGTCGCGCAGGGTGCGGGCCTTGTCCGACGAGGTGCGGACCGCCTCCCGGATCCGGTCGGCCGTCAGTTGCTTGTCCGACCAGTCGGCGGTGGCCGACCGGGCCTCGGACAGCAGTTCCTCAGGCGTGCGGGTCGGCTTCGCACTGCGGGCCGACTGCGGTACCGACCCGGTCGCCCGACGCACCCGACTCCCCTGCCGGGCAGGGGACTTGACCAGACGTAGCGGTTCCACCGCGACCACCGCAGCGGTCGGGCTGACGATCGGTGGGGCGGTCGGCTCTACGGTCGGCGCCGGGGCGGGCGGCTCGTAGACCGACTCGTCCGGGGCGGCGTCGGCGGGTTCGCGCAGGTCAGATACCGACCGATTTAGGTTGATCTGGGTGTTTTCTGCCGGTTCGGGTCGGTGGTGCAGGACCTTGGCGACCAGGTCCGACCCGAAGAAGATGGACCCGACCGGCAGCGAGGTGGCCAGCAGCACCAGGGCCCAGTTGGCGGGGGCCCAGTCGGCCAAGTGGGCCCGACCGGCCCCGTGCAGGGCGGGCACCAGGCCGTGCACGTAGTTGAGGACGAGTGAGGCGGCGGTGTACCCGCCCAGCACCCGCAGCGCGAACCGCCGGTCGGACCCGACCAGGATCAGCGCCGCCACCAGTGCCAACGCCATCAGCCCGTCGACCACCAACGGGTAGACGGTCGCTGCGGTCGGGTCGGCCCCGATCGAGCGGGCCACATCCCGCAACGCGTTCCACGAGACCCGGAACGCCATGGCGACCACGGCCAGCAGGCCCAGCACCATGAAGACCTTCGCCTTCCGGCTCACTGGCCCTTCCCCTCACTCGGCGTGCCCGGGGTGGGCCGGGGTGCGGGCAGCGGCTGGTGGCCGTAGCCGCCGTTCGTGCTGTGGTCACTCATGCCGCCACCCCCGACCAGGCCGAGCGGCGGCCGGCGGACTTACGGCGGATCGGGACCGGCGCACTCCGCAGCAACTCGGCCGCGACGGCCGCCGACTCCGGGTCGGACTCCCTCAGCTCCGCCAGTACCTCACGCGCCACGTCGGTGCGCGCCGCCCAGTCGGCGGCCGACTCGCCGGCCACCCCGGCGAACAGGGCGCCGAACGGATCCGCATCCACGCCGAGCGCCAGCTCGGTGAACTCCAGCGCCGACACGGCGCGCTGTCCTGCAACAATCGACTTCACGGGACTACCTCTTCTGCTGTCGTAGGTGGGCCCGAGGGGCTGCCGCGTTCCGGCCAAGGAAGACGCGGCGGCCCCGACCTGTCAGGCCGGGCTGCTCGAAATGACACGAGCGGCCACGGGGCCCGACATCCGCCAGCACGTGAGCTGCTGTGTGGGGATGTCGGGCGCCGTGGTTGCTGGTGATGCGGGGTTGGGTCTCATCTGGACGCGGGTCCAAGCTCGCTCCGGGGAGATCCCTCCCGGAGGTCGTCGCTGGCTAAGTTGAGCCGCGTCGGTCTTTTGAGTCGGCTGCGTGTCCCATGTACGGCCCGCCGTCTTAAGGGCGGACCGAGGTGTCAGGGCGTAGGCCCCTTCTCTACCGACTGGTCTCCACTCACCCCGACCGGCGTGGTCACGGTAGGACTGCGGTGGTGGATCACGCTCTTGAGTTGTTGATTCATGCGTTTGTGCACGTCAGAGCAGCCCTATCGGGTGCGCCTCCTATACACAAGTGCTCATGCACTTATGTATAGGAGTGACATGCATCAGAGTGCCCTGCTCCTATATATAAGTCAACCCCCGCGCCTGTCCTGGCGCGGGGGTTGGTCCCTGATGGGGGCTGGAGTCAGTCCGTTGCTGGGATGCGGTAGTCCAGAACGAACTGGTCAGCGGCCATCAGGGTGTCGCAGACCTCGACCACGCGACCAGCCTCGGAGATGGCATTGCGGGTCAGGTGGAAGACTGGGGTGCCGGGACTGAGGCTCAGCGCTGTGGTCTCGGGCTTCGTGGCCAGCCGGGCTCGCACCGTCTCGGTGAACTCCGCCAAGGTGTGGCCGTTCTCCTCCAGCCGCGCGTAGATCCCGCCTCCGCCGGGGTTCTCCGAGAACAGCTCCGGGATGTCCTTCGCGATGTCCCATGGCAGGTACGAGGTTGCCTCCTCTGTCGGCGTGCCGTCCCGGAAGTACAGCCTGCGCCGTGCCAGCACCTGCGCGTCGTGCGGGACACCGAGTCGATCGGCGATGTCTGCCGGTGCCTCGGTGGGGCCGATGTAGAGGACGCGTACCGAGGGTTTGGCTCCGGCCTGCTCGGTCTCGGCGATGTAGGCCGCCTTGCCGGCGTTCCGGTGGGAACGCCGGAAGCGGTCGGATGACCTGCGGTCAACGGGCGGACGTGACTTCACGTAGGACCCGCGACCGTGGTGCGTCTCAATCCGGCCGGTTGTCCGAAGCTCAGCCACTGCCTTCCTGGCGGTCCCTGGTGCGACCTTGTAGCGGTCCATCAGTTCGGACTCGCTGGGGATCTTCGCCCCAGGGGGCAAGATGCCCTTGTCAATCTGCTCCGCGAGCTCCTCGGCAATCTGCAGGTACCGGGGTGAGGACGTCTCGCGGGTGCTTCCACTCCTCATCGGGTGGAACCTCCTATGCTCATATACATGAGTAACAGCACTCGGCAGGGCCGGTCAACGCCGCTTCACTCCGTATCGGTGGCTGGCGTCGTCGTACGGGAGGACGGGAAGGTGCTGGTGATCCGCCGAGCGGATAACAGCACGTGGGAGCCGCCCGGCGGGGTACTGGAGCTGGGCGAGTCGGTGGAGGCCGGTGTGCGCCGGGAGGTCCAGGAGGAGACCGGCCTCAGGGTCGTGGTTGAACGTCTGACGGGCGTCTACAAGAACATGTCGCTCGGCGTCGTTGCCTTGGTCTTCCGGTGCAGCCCTGCGGGAGGGGCGCTGTGCACGTCGTCCGAGTCCAGTGCTGTCGAGTGGCTCTCGCCTGATGACGCTCTCGGAAGGATGGGTGAGATGTACGCCATTCGCGTGAGGGATGCGCTGGGCACCGGGGATCCGGCGATCCGGGCCCACGACGGCAGGCAACTGGTTGCGTGACGTGCTCCTCACGGTCGTTGGTCACGGCACCGTGGCTGGCGTGACGCCGCAACGTGGACGGTCGGGTGGTCTCAATCCTGGTCTCAGTCCATGCCGTCCCTGGTGGTCCGTGGCAGTCCATGCAGGCCCGCTGAACTGGGCGTCGTACCGTCGCGGACGACGGTGGACGGCGGTTGGGCAAACTTGTAATGCGTAGGTCGTCGGTTCGAATCCGACAGGGGGCTCAGTCGTGGAACGAGAAGCCCGGCCCCGCCACTCACTGGCGGGGCCGGGCTTCTGTCGTCGGGGCGGCGGGTGGGTGGGTGATGTCCGGATTCCGCCGGACAGGGTGGTGGGGGGCGGCGCAGAGTTGGGGGGTTGTGGGGAGTGGATCGCGCTGTGTCACGCGGCCGGGCAGGGCAAGTCCGCGCAGATCCTGCTGCGGTACGGGCCGGGGGACTGGAACGCCCTGCACGTGCGGCACGGGGTGAGCACGGTGCGTTCGGGGCGGCGGCACGCGCTGGGGCTCGTGTTCCACGACGCGTGAGGACAGCGGCGCTCAGCCGGCGGTCATCCGGTCGACCGTCACCAGGCGGTAGTCGGCGGCGAGCAGCGCCTCGATGATGACCGGCAGGGCCGCCACCGTCTGGGAGCGGTCGCCGCCGCCGTCGTGCATCAGCACCACCGAGCCGTTGACGATGCCGTCGAGCGCGTTGGCCGTGATCGTGTCGGCGCTGGGCTGGGCCCAGTCGGTGGTGTCCCGGTCCCACAGGACGGTGGTCAGCCCGCGCTCGGCCAGGCACTCCAGCGCGTCCGGGGTCTGCGAGCCGTAGGGCGGGCGGACCAGGGTGGGTGCCTCGCCCGTCACGGCCGCGATCGCCCGGGTGGTCGCGTCCACCTGGAAGAGGACCTCGTCGCGGGTCAGGTCCGGCAGGAAGGGGTGCGACCAGGTGTGGTTGCCGATGCAGTGCCCCTCGTCCGCGATCCGGGTCAGGACCGCGGGCGCGGCCTGGGCGTGCAGTCCCACGCAGAAGAACGTCGCCGGGACCGCGTACTCCCGCAGCACGTCCAGGACGCGGTCGGTGTAGGGCGCGCTGGGGCCGTCGTCGAAGGTGAGGGCGACCTGGCGCAGTCCGGCGGGACCGCGTTCCAGGAACAGGCCCTCGCGGGCGAGCGCGTCCGCGACCGGTGCGCTCAGTTGCTGGGCCCGTGCCAGGTCGGCATCGCGTCCCTTCAGGGTGCCCGAGGCGGTGTCGGTTTCGACCAGCCGCGGGTCCTGCGCCTGCCCGCGACGGGCCAGCGTGAGCGCCGGCACGGAGCCGGCGACCGGACGGGCCGGCAGGTCCCACGGGTCGGCGCGCAGCACCCGCAGGCCGGCGCCGCGCAGCGGGCCGTCGAGCAGTCCGTTGGTGCTGTCGACGACGCCCAGCACCTGGGCGCCGCAGACGGCGCCGAGGTGCCGCACCAGGCCCGGGACGTCGTCGGCGCGGAAGCGGGCGGTCGGCGCGGTCGTCCCGTCGGTGGCTATGCAGGCGACTTCGTAGCCCGATCCGTCCCAGGCGATTCCGGCAGTCCACATGGTGGCTCCTTGTGAGGGTCGGTGTTCGTGGGGGGTGTGGCCGGGTGGTCCGTCGGGTCGGCGGAGCCCTCGGACGCTGTCGCGCCGCGGACCGCCGCGAGGGCGCTGACGGCGCTGCCCGCGGCCACCAGGGCCAGTCCGCCGCAGGTGAGCCGCCAGGAGCCGGCGGGCCCGGACCACGCCTGACCGCCGAGCCACGGGTAGAGCGCGCCGAAGACCGCGACGCCGATGACACCGACGACGGTCGACAGCGTGTTGACCGTGCCGCTCAGGTCGGGGGCCGAGCGCGCCGGGACGGACGAGGTGAGCAGCACCAGCAGCGAGGTGTGGGCGAGTCCGAGGCCGAACCCGCCGACGCAGAGCACCACCGTCAGCGGCCAGACGGCCAGGCCCCGGCCGGCCGGGACGACGGCCGCCAGCGCGTACGAGAGCGTCAGCAGCAGGCAGCCGGCCATCGGCAGTCGGCGGGCCAGCCGGCGGGGTGCGCGGGGCAGCAGCGATCCCGCCGCGCCGAAGGCGATCACCCAGCCGAGCGGCACCAGCCCGGCCTGCCAGGCGGGCAGTCGCAGGTGCTGTTCCAGGTGCAGTGCCAGCAGGTAGAGCAGCGCGATGTAGGTCAGCGTGGTTCCGCAGAAGGCGAGCAGGGACCAGCGGACGGCGGGGGTTCCCAGGGCGGCCAGGTCCAGGGCCGGCCGCCCGCCGCGCGCGATGACGCGGCGTTCGGTGCGCACGAAGGCCACCCCCAGCGGGCCGACCAGGGCGAGGAACAGCCAGAGCCACCAGGGGTGTTCGAGGCTGAGCGGGAGCAGGACGGCCAGCGTGGCCGCGCCGAGCAGCAGGCCACCGGGCGTGTCGGAACCCGGGTCGACGGCTCGCGCGCCCGACGGCCTGTCGTGCGGCAGCAGCCGCAGGCCGGCGGCCAGCATCAGCGCCCCGACCGGGACGTTGAGCAGGAAGACCGCCCGCCAGCCGGTGCCGAAGAGGTTCGCCGACACCAGCGTCCCGCCGAGCACCTGCCCGAGCACCGCACCGCCGGAGAGGGTGAGCGCGTGCCACCCCAGGGCCCGCGCCCGGGCCGGACCGCTGAACCACCGGTGGATGCCCACGAGCACCTGGGAGATCATCAGCGCGGTCGCCGCACCCTGGGCGCAGCGCCCGGCGATGAGGACCGTGGGCACCGGGGCGAGGCCGCAGCCGAGCGACGCGAGGGTGAACAGGCCGAGCCCGCACAAGTACACCCGGCGGACCCCGTGCCGTTCGCCGAGCCGGGCCGCCGGCGCGAGCAGCACCGCGGAACAGAGCGCGTAGGACGTCACCATCAGGGTCAACTCGGTGCTGCTGACCCGCAGGTCGACGCTCACCGCGGGCGCCGCCAGATTGACGACGGCCAGGTCGATGTTGGCCATCGCCTGCCCCAGCAGCAGCACCAGCAGAGCGATGGCGCCGCCCCGGTCGCGTTCCATCCGTCGTCCTCCGATCTCGCTCCCCGGGTCCGGGGAGCAGCCGCTCCCAGGGGGAACACCGCGGCGAGCGAACGGGTTGCAGCCCCGGCGTCAGCCGATCCTGGCGAGGCCGCGGGCGGTGCGGCGGGCCAGGCCGCGGGAGACGGCCAGCGGGTCCCAGCCGGCGGCGCGTTCGGGGAGCCGGGACGGGTCGCCGAGCACCCGGCCGGCGTGGACCTCGTGGACGAGCCGGCGGCCCAGGATCTGCCCGGCGCAGGCCAGGCCGCCCACCGCCACCCCGGTCACCCCGCTGCCGTACCGCACGCTCGCGCCGACCACGTGCAGGCCGCGCACGGTCGTGCGGGTGTCGGGGCGGTGGTGCTCGGTGCCCCAGCGGGCCAGGCCGAACGGGGTGCCGCCGGTGGCCAGGGTGTAGCGCTCCTGGGTCATCGGCGAGGCCGACTCCAGGTGCACGATGTGCGAGCGGAACGGGCCGATCGCCTCCTCGGCCGCGTCGAGCATCGCCTCGGTGAGCTGCCGCTTGCGGGCCAGGTAGCCGTCGCTGCGGCGGTAGCGGGTGCCGCGGGTGCCGGGCGCGGGTTCCTCGTCCAGTCCCCACCAGGCGTGGTCGGGCGGGCAGAGCGTCATCACCTGGAAGTTGCTGTGCCCCGGCGGGCAGACCGAGCCGGAGCCGGGGTCCTTCAGCGAGGCGAAGGAGACGAACAGGAAGGGAACGGGGTCGAGTTCACCGGCGGCGAGGCGGGCGTAGTCCTGCTCGACGTCCTCGCCGCGGTACCACCAGAGGTTGGCGTTCGGGCGTTGCGGCAGTTCGGTGTCCAGCGCCACGAAGAGCGAGGCGAACGGGTACGTCATCACGGCGGCGCTGGTCCGCGCGGCCAGCCGGCGGGTGAAGTGCTGTGCGCCGACCAGCTCCAGCACGGTTCGCGGGTAGTCCGCGTTGGAGACCACCAGGTCGGTGCGGACCGACGAACCGTCGTCCAGGAGCACGCCGGTGACCGCGCCGTCCTCGACGGTGATCCGCTCGGCCCGGCGGCGGGTGCGCAACTCGCCGCCGTTCGCCTCCAGCGCCTCCACCAGCGCGGCGGCCAGCATCTGGCCGCCGCCGACCGGGTAGTAGGCGCCGCGCAGGTAGTGGTCGGTCACGCTCGCGTGGATCGCCACGGTCACCTGGGCCGGGCCCATGCCGTAGTTGGGGGACTGCGCGGCGAGGAGTGTGCGGGTCCGGGCGGAGAGGCCGCAGTGCTCGAACAGCGCGGTGAGCGGCCGCTGTCCCCAGCTGAGCACCGTCGGTGTGCGCCGGACCAGTTCGGCGACGGTCAGCTGCTCGTCGGCCAGCAGCGTCGCGCGCATCTCGGCGGCGACGGCCGCGCAGACGTCGAGGAAGGTGTCGATGCCCGCCGCGTCCTGCGGGACCGCCTCCTTGAGGCGCCGGCGGTAGCCGGGCCAGCCGGCCGGCATGTCCAGCGTGACGCCCGGCAGGACGATCCGGTCGAAGCCCTCGGGGTCCAACTCCCGGTAGCTCACCCGGTCGGCGAGCCCCAGACCGCCGAAGATCGCCGGGAGCATGCCGTCCGGTCCGCAGTCGCCCAGGTAGTGCACGCCGACGTCGAACTCGTAGGCCCGGCGCCGCCGGAAGACATGCGTGCTGCCACCCGCGACGTCGTGCTGTTCCAGGACCAGGACCCGGCGTCCCGCGACGGCCAGGTAGGCGGCACAGACCAGCCCCCCGATTCCGGCTCCCACCACGACGGCGTCCCACTCGTCCTGGCTCGGCATGTGGCGAGTCCTCTCTCTGCTGGCGCTGTGCGCCGCTGGCCCCCGCCGCGGAAATCCTCGCAGCACCATGGCCGGAAAAAGCTGCCACTGTCCGGTAGTTGCACATCGCCGGGGCCTCACCGCGCGGGCCCGGGCTGCGCGGCCCGGTCCCACCTGGCACGCTGGGAACGCGAGACCACCCTGCAGGAGCTGCACGGACCGGGGCCCGACACCCAGTCGCTGGTGGCAGATCCGGGTCTGGACCGGTTGGCGTCGGACGGCGGCGCGGTGGCAGAGTGAGAGACGTGCAGATCGGGTGGATCACCGTGCCGACGCCGTTGCCCAGCGGGCCGATGGCCGTCGGCGTCACCGACCTGGGGGTGGCCGCGGCGCAGTACGTGCCGTCCGCGCAGGCCGGTGCCCCGCGCTGCGCCGACGAGCGCCGGGTGGCCGCGGTGCTGACCGGCTTCGAGGAGTACTTCGCGGGCAAGCGGCGGGAGTTGGGGCTCCCGCTGGACCTGCGGCTGGCGACCGGACCGCACCGGGTGGTGCTGGAGACGCTGTACCGCACCGTGCCGTACGGCGAGACCGTCACCTACGGCCGGCTCGCCGAGCGCAGCGGGGTGTTCGAGGAGATCGCGGACAGCCCGGGGCTGGCGGCCCGGACGGTCGGCTCGATGATGGGCGCCAACCCGATAGCCCTGCTGGTGCCCTGCCACCGGGTGGTGGCCGCCGACGGTCTCGGCGGCTTCGGCGGCGGGCTGGTGGGCATCGACGTCAAACGCTGGCTGCTCACCCTGGAGGGCTGGCTGCCGCCCACCCTCGACTGGGACGGGCCACTCTAGTGCCGCGTCAGGCCGGGACTCGCAGGTCCTGGGCCACGACCTCCGGCCGCAGCAGCTCCGCCAGCACCGACTGGACCCCCGACACCAGCGTGTAGTCCGCCCCCACCGCGAGCGGCTGGAACGGCTCGACCCGCTCGCCGAGCGCCAGCCGGACGGCCGCCCACGGCAGATTGAGCCCGCAGCGCGACAGCTGGTGCAGCCCACCGGACGGACGGGTGTTGACGTCCAGCAGCACCGGCCGGCCGCGGTGGTGGCGGAACTGCACGTTGGAGAGGTACCCGACTCCGAAGTGCGCGACCAGCTCCCGGGCGGGCGCCAGATAGGCGGGGTCCAGGGTGAAGCCGCGCCGCCGGCCCTGCTTGGTCCGTCCGATCGCGGCGATCGGTGTGCCGTCGGGCGCGGCCAGGCAGTCGACGGAGATCTCCGGGCCCGCCAGGAAGGGCATCACCAGCCAGTCCACCGCCGCCCCGGCACCGCTCAGCGCCCGCAGCACCTGGTCCAGCGGGACGGTCGGATCGGGGCTGCCGTCCAGCCGGTCGAGGGAGAACGGCTGCCGGGAGAGCACCCGGAACCCCTGGCCGCCCGCGCCGGCCACCGGCTTGAGGCAGGGCCGGTCGCCGGCGGCCTCGATCAGCTCGACCGCCTCCAGCAGCTCCGCCGCGGTCCGGACCCGCCACCAGGGCGGGACCGGCAGGCCGGCGGCTGCCATCGCGAGGTAGCCGTCGGCCTTGTTCGCCAGCGCCGCCACGGCGTGCGGCGGCGGGGTGGCCAGTGCGGTGCCGAGCGCCGCGAAGGCCTCACGGTGCAGGCCGACCGCGTACTGGTGCAGCCGGGGGACGAAGACGTCGACGGCGTTGCGGGCGCAGTAGTCCAGGGCGTAGTCGGTGTAGGCCTCGGCGCCGAGGCCGTCCGGTTCGAGGGCGGCGTGGTCGGCGGCGGCGAGTACCGGGGAGTCGGGGTCGGTGTGGGTGGCGAACACCGTGACCGCCCGGCTGTCCGGATTCGACCGCAACTGACCGATGAAGAAGACGTTTTCGGCGTAGGTCCGGTTAAGCCAGACCCGTACGGGCGCGCTCATGGCGGTCTCCCTGCGGAGCGGGGCGGTTGACGGGGGCCGCGACCCGGCCCGGTCTCGGGTCCGGGCTCGTCCGGCGCATGCCGACGGGGGCCTCGGGCACGCCCGCTGCTCGGGTGGCCGGTACTCCGGCGCTGCCCTTGAGGCGGAACTGTAGCGGTCGCGCGAGCGGCTCGGTACGCCGGGCCGGAGGCCGGGGGTCAGGCTGGGGCCGACCGCCCTGCATCGACTTACGACAACTTCTGACCGAATATGAATAGATTTTTCGCTGGATTAGCGGGAAATCGTGCACAATATCCAGTCGTACTAATTACTCCGACTCTTCAGTCACCCGAACGAGTGATTGTCTGACCGCCATTCGGGCGTCACTCTGATCTCAACAACCTGAACCTTCTTGGGGGAGAGTCCGGGCATGACGACTGAGACCAATGTTGGTATTCCTGCACAGGGCGGCCAGCAGCAGCTGAGCCTTGGTACTGCAGCCGCCAAGAACCTCGCGACCACCACCAAGTCCGAGCCGCAGATGCAGGGAATCAGCTCGCGCTGGTTGCTGCGGATGCTGCCCTGGACCCAGGTGGCCGGTGGAACGTACCGGGTCAACCGCCGACTGAACTACGCGGTGGGGAGGGGCCGGGTCAGCTTCGTGAAGACGGGCGCCTCGGTGCGCGTAGTGCCGCCCACGCTCGGTGAGATCCCGGTGCTGCGCGGCTTCCAGGACGCGGCTCTGCTGGAGGAGCTGGCGACCCGGTTCGCCCAGCGCGACTTCCAGCCGGGCGAGGTCCTGGTCGAGGCCGGGCAGCCGATCAACGAGATCTTCCTGATCGCGCACGGCAAGGTGAACAAGGTCGGCACCAGCAAGTACGGCGAGCAGGCCGTCGTCGGGCTGCTGGCCGACGGCGACCACCTGGGCGACGAGGCGCTGACCGACTCCGACGGCGTCTGGGCGTACGGCGTCAAGGCCGCCACGGCCGGCACCCTGCTGGCCCTGCCGTGGCCGTCCTTCCAGGAGCTGGCCGACCGTTCCGAGGCGCTGCGCGACCAGGTCCTGCAGTTCCTCGCCGACTCGCAGCAGTCCCAGAACAAGCACGGTGAGCGGGAGATCGAACTCGCCGCCGGCCACGAGGGCGAGCACGAACTCCCCGGTACCTTCGTCGACTACGAGCTGGCGCCGCGTGAGTACGAGCTGAGCGTCGCGCAGACCGTGCTCCAGGTGCACAGCCGGGTCGCCGACCTCTACAACCAGCCGATGAACCAGATCGAGCAGCAGTTGCGGCTGACCATCGAGGCGCTCCGGGAGCGCCAGGAACACGAGCTGATCAACAACCCCGAATTCGGCCTGCTGCAGAACGCCGACTACGACCAGCGCATCCAGACCCACTCCGGCCCGCCCACCCCGGACGACTTCGACGAGCTGCTGAGCCGCCGCCGTGGCACCAAGTTCTTCCTGGCCCACCCGCGGACGATCGCCGCGTTCAGCCGCGAGTGCAACAGCCGGGGCCTCTACCCGGCCCCGCTGGAGGTGCACGGCCACCACGTCCCGGCCTGGCGCGGCGTGCCGGTCTTCCCGTGCAACAAGATCCCGATCGTGGACGGCCACACCAGCTCCGTGCTCGCGATGCGTGTCGGTGAGGACAACCAGGGTGTGATCGGCCTGCACCAGACCGGAATTCCGGACGAGTACCAGCCCAGCCTCTCGGTCCGATTCATGGGAATCAACGAGAAGGCGATCATCTCCTACCTGGTGAGCGCCTACTATTCGGCCGCCATTCTGGTGCCGGATGCCATCGGCGTCCTGGAGAACGTCGAAATCGCCCGTCCCAGGGACTGACAGACCCCTTGTCCGCCGCCCCGGGCAATTCCCGCGGCGGCGGGCGCACGGCGGTTCGACCCGACGGATCCGGCAGCCCAGGCTGCCGGGTCCGTCGTCCGCACCGCCGCATCTCGCGACGTTCGCCGACCTCCGTCCGGCAGAGATCCACGAAACTCGCACGCACGTCCGACATCTGGGGGGACCAGCAGTCATGGGCACGCACACGCTCAGCCGCGACAACCAGGACCGCCCGGGCCGCACCGGCCGGTCCTGGCCGACGCACACCGCCGTCGACCCACAGCCACGGTCGGGCCCGGCCGAGGAGCGCACCGCGGCCGAGATCCTGGCCCGCACCCGCGCCGTCGTCGACCCCGTCCTGCGCACCGCCGTCGACTCCATGCCGGAGTCGATGGCACGGATCGGCGCCTACCACTTCGGCTGGCGGGAGGCCGACGGCACGCTCTCGGACGCCGATCCCGGCAAGGCCATCCGCCCCGCCCTCGTCCTCGCGGCCGCCCAGGCCTGCGCGCCGCGCGCCCCGGCCGGGCCCGACGCCCGGCCGTCCGCCGTGGCAGCAGCCGCCGCCGTCGAGCTGGTGCACAACTTCACGCTGCTGCACGACGACGTGATCGACCGCGACGAGACGCGCCGTCACCGCCTCACCGCCTGGCGGGTGTTCGGGTCGACCGAGGCCATCCTGGCCGGCGACGCGATGCACTCCCTCGCGCTGCGCACCCTCGCCGAGGACCCGCACCCGGCCGCCGCCGCGGCGATGCGCCGGCTCGCCCAGTGCGTGGTCGAACTCTGCGACGGCCAACAGGCCGACTGCGCCTTCGAACAGCGCAGCTCGGTCACCCTCGACGAGTGCCTGGCGATGGCGGAGGCCAAGACCGGGGCGCTGCTCGGCTGCGCCTGCGCGGTCGGCGCGCTGTACGCGGGGGCGGGCGAGGAGGCCGCGCGGGCGATGGACGCCTTCGGGCGCGAGATCGGCCTCGCCTTCCAGTTGATCGACGACCTGATCGGGATCTGGGGCGACCCCGACGTCACCGGGAAGCCGGCCGGCGCGGACCTGCTGGCCCGTAAGAAGTCGCTCCCAGTGGTGCACGCGCTCTGCTCGGGCACCGAGGCCGGCGCCGAGCTGGCCGCGCTCTACGCACTCGACCGCCCGCTGACCGACGACGAGTTGCACCGGGCCGCCGACGCGGTGGACCGCGCGGGCGGCCGCGCCTGGGCACAGGGCGAGTCCTGCGAGCGGATGGCCGCGGCCATCGAGCACCTCGCGGCGGCGGTGCCGGTGCCCGAGGCGGCCGACGAACTCCTCGTCCTGGCCGAGCTGGTGACCCGCCGAACCCACTGAAGGACCGCCCTCACATGAGCTTTTCGGACATAGGCACCGTCCTCCTCGTCCTGGTCGTCCTGGCGGTAGCCCTCCGGTTCCTCCAGCGCTTCATCCCCCACCACGTACGGGAGGCCCACAACGACGTCGCCGGCTTCATCTTCGCCGCCGTCGGCGTGCTCTACGCGGTGCTGCTGGGCTTCGTCGTGATCACCGTCTGGACGGCCAACGACTCGGCCCGGCAGACCACCTTCAAGGAGGCCGACGCACTCGCCGGGATCTACTGGATCTCCCGGGACCTGCCCGCCCCGGTCGGGCCGCAGCTGGAGCACGAGACGCTCGCGTACGCGCAGACCGTGATGACCACCGAGTGGCCGCTGATGTCGCACCACGAGAGCAGCCCCGCCGCGACCCAACTGGTCTACCAGATCCGCGACACGGTCTTCTCGATCACCCCCGTCGGCGACCAGCAGCAGGTGCTCTACGAACACGCGGTGGCCCATGTCGAGGACCTGGCCTCCGAGCGCCGCGCCCGGCTGAACGAGGTGGACGACGAGGTCCCGGTGCTGCTCTGGGTGGCGCTGATCCTGGGCGCGGTGCTCACGGTCGGCTTCACCTTCCTCTTCGGCCTGCCCAACACCCTGGCGCACACCCTGATGGTGCTGTCGCTGGGCGGCCTGGTGGTGCTCTCCCTGGTCGTCATCAAGGAGTTGAACTTCCCGTTCGCGGGGGACGCCGCGATCAGGCCGACCGCCTTCCAGGTCTTCCTGGACCGGCTCCCCCCACCCCGCTGAGCGTACGCACGGCGACATGCCGATCACCTGCTGTGCACGTAGCATCCACCTGTCAGCACTTCTGACGACGGTGGGAGCGAACAGATGGCGGGCGAGACCTCGGCTGACCCGGCGCGCGGCGACCTGAGCGCCGTCAGCTTCACCCCGACCGGACTGCCGCTCGGCCCGCTCACCCCGCCCACGCCCGAGGAGGCCCGCCGGACCGCGGCCGAGGGCTGGATCTGGGGCTTCGCCCTGGTCGAGAACTACCGCACGATGTACCCGCAGGCCGTCGACGACGCGGATCCCCGCCATGTCGGCGGCTTCGGGACGTTCCGGCACTACCCGCAGCCGTTCGGCCCGGCCAACACCGACGTGGTCACGCCCAACAACGACACCCCGTACTCCTGGGCCTGGCTGGACCTGCGCACCGAGCCCTGGGTGGTCGAGGTCCCGGCGACCGACCGCTACTACGTGCTGGCCCTGCACGACCTGGACACCAGCTACGTCGGCTTCGTCGGCTCCCGCACCACCGGCCCGGGGGCCGGCCGCTACCTGGTCACCGGCCCCACCCAGGCCGTCGCGCACCCCGCCGCCCCCGAGGGCTTCGACGGCGTGCTGCACGCGGACACCCAGTTGGTCGGCATCCTCGGCCGGACGTACCTGGCCGGCCCCGAGGACGTCCCGCAGCTGGCCGCCGTCCAGGAGCAGTACCGCCTGCGCCCGCTCAGCGCCCATCTCGGCACCGAGCCGCCGCCCCCGGCGGCCGAGCCCGTCTGGCCGCTCTGGCGCGAGGAAGCCCGGTACGGCATCGAGTTCTTCGGCTTCCTGGACTTCCTGCTCGGCTTCTTCCCGGAGCTCCCCGCCGACGCCGACCTGCGCGGCCGCCTCGCCGAACTGGGCATCGGGTCCGGTGACTTCGAGCCCGCCGCGCTGCCCGCCGCGGTCCGTGAGGCGGTCCTGCTGGGCATCGCGGACGCCCGCGCACAGCTGGACCGGGCGTCCGCCGGGGCGGCGGACTCGGCCGGCCTGTTCGGCACCCGGGCGCAGCTCGGCACCGACTACCTGCGCCGCGCGGTCGGCGTGCGGGAGGGCCTGTACGGGCTGCCCACCGAGGAGGCCTGGTACGGCGGTTGGCCGCAGGACAGCGAGGGCCACCGCCCGCCCGACGCGCACCAGCGCGACTACCTGCTGCGCTTCCCGCCCGGGCGGCTGCCGCCGGCCCGGTTCTTCTGGTCGGCGACCCTGTACGGGCTCCCGGACCGCCTGCTGGTGGCCAATGCCATCGGGCGCTACTCGATCGGCGACCGCACCCCCGGCCTGGTCCACGACGCGGACGGCGGGCTGACCCTGTGGGTGTCCCACCGGCAGCCCGTCGACCCCGCCCGGGCCGCCAACTGGCTGCCCGCGCCGGACGGCCCGTTCGCCCTGGTCATCCGGGTGTACGGGCCGGATCCGGCCGTCACGGACGGCAGTTGGAGCCTCCCGCCGCTCACCCCGGCCCCCTGAGCCCGGCCCCCTGACACCCGCCACCCCCGTTGTAAGGACCCCGCATGCCCGAGCACGACCACGTCGCCCTGTCCGCCCTGGCCGCCGACGCGTACGTCTACGGCTATCCGCTGGTCTTTGACCTCAGCATGGTCGACCGCTTCCTCCGCGAGGGCTTCGGCGCGGTCGGGCCGGGCCCGGCGAACCGTTTCGCCCACGCCGACCAGCTGGCCGGCCCGCAGGAGCACTTCGTCTCGGTGAACAACGACACCGTCTACTCAGTCGCCCAACTGGACCTCTCCGAGGGCCCGCAGGTCCTGCACGTGCCGGACTACGCCGGGGCCTACTACGTGCTGCAGTTCGTCGACGCCTGGAGCAACAACTTCGCCTACGTGGGCCGCCGCGCCACCGGTACCGCCGAGCAGACCTGGCTGATCGTCCCGCCCGGCTGGCACGGCACCCCGCCGGACGGGATGCCCGTGATCACCTCGCCCACCACGGTCGCCAGCATCGTCGGGCGCAGCGCCTGCGACGGCCCGGCGGACCTGCCGCGGGTGGCCGCGCTCCAGCGGCAGCTGACGCTCACCGCGCTGGAGCCGGGCGGTGTGCCCGCCGGACTTCCGCAGCCCGACCCGGCGGTCCCCGAGGAGCTGCGCTTCTTCGAGCGGCTGCGGCTCTGGATGGCGGCCTTCCCGCCCGCCGCGCCGGACGTCGAGTACCAGCAGCGGTTCGCCCCGCTCGGTCTGCTCGACGCCGGCCCGTCGCCGTACACCGCGACGCACGCCGACTGGGCGGCCGCGCTGGCCAGGGGGCTGGCGGCCGGCAAGGAGCGGATCGAGGCGGCGACCAGGCCGCCCGAGGGCACTCCGGCCGGTGACTGGAGCTTCAACCTGCACCTGTTCGACTACAACATCGACCACCTGGGCCCCGGCACGGTGGACGACCCGCAGTGGCGGATCCCGGACCGCCGGGCGGCCTACCTCACCCGCGCCGTCGCCGCGCGCGAGGGCCTCTGGGGCAACCACGCCTACGAGGCGGTCTACGCCAGCACCTTCGCCGACGCCGAGGGCAAGCAGCTGACCGGCGCGCAGGCGTACATGCTGTCCTTCGACAGCCCGCCGCCGGTGGACGCGTTCTGGTCGGTCACCATGTACGCGCTGCCCGACTACTTCCTGGTCGCCAACCCGGACGATCGCTACTCGATCGGCGACCGCACGCCGGGCCTGGTGTACGCCGAGGACGGCTCGCTCACCCTCTACCTCCAGCGCGAGCGGCCGGCCACCGCGGCGCAGGCGGCCAACTGGCTGCCGACGCCGGAGGGCGACTTCCGTCCGATGATCCGCCTCTACCAGCCGCAGGCCGCGGTCCTGGACGGCTCCTACCGGCTGCCGCCCGTCCAGCCCGTACAGCCTGGCTCGGTCGGGCAGAACTGATGCCCGACCGGCCCGGTGCTGCAACGCGAGGGCGGGGTGGGGAGTGCAAGGGGTGGACGGTCAACGGGTCGGTGCGGAGGAGGCGGTTGTGGTGGGTGTGACGGGCGAGGCAGTGGTCGGCGACGTAGTCGGTCGGGCGGACGGGCCGGCCGAGGGCTGGGAGGAGGGGCCGGCGGAGGAGGTCGGTCCGGAGCTGGAGGTGGCGCTCGGCAGCGCGCTGCTGCTCGGCCCACTGCTGGCGCTGCTGCCGGTGCTGGGCGTCGGCGCGGCGCTGCTGCTGGCGCTGCCACTCGGTTTCGCGCTCGCGCTGGGCGCGGGCCCCGCGGAGGTCGGGCCGGACGAGGGCGTCGGGGTCGGCCCGCCGCGCCGGTCCGCGCCGCCCTCCAGCGTGACCACGGCCTCGGACGGGGGCAGCGCGATCTGCGCCGTCCAGTGATCCTGCGGGGCGCGGTCGTCGTCGACGGTGACGGTGACGGTGATCCGCTGGCCGGGGGCCAGGCTGCCGGAGTCGCGGCTCAGGCGCAGCCAGTCGCAGGTGGTGACGGCCTGCCAGTCGACGGTGGTGTCGCCGGTGTTGGTCAGGGTGAGCACGGTCCGGGCGCCGTACGGGGTGGCCTCGACCGTCAGCTGACCCCCGGCGGCCGACACGGGCGGCAGCGGGGGAGCCGGCTCGGCGGCCAGTTGGGGGCTGCCCAGCGGCACGGCGTCGGGGGACGCGACGGGGACGGCGATCCCCTGGACCGCCGGAAGCAACGTTTCTGCAGACGCGGAGTGGAGCAGGGCCGCCGAGAGGCTGCCGCCGCGTTGTCCGCCGAGGGCCGGTGCGGCGGCCACGGTCGATCCGGCCCCGCCCCCGGGCAGCGGGACGGCGGTCACCGGCCCGTCGGGCTGCCCGTCGGGCCCGCCGCTGTCCACCCGGACGGCGGAGACGGTGGCGGCGGCGTCCGTCGCGCTGCCGTCCCGGTGCGCCACCCAGAGGGCGACCAGCGGGGCCGACAGCACGGCGGCGAGGACGCCCGCGGTGAGGGCGCGCTGGCGGACCAGCACGGTGCGCCCGTGCAGGTCGCCGCCCGCGCGGTGGCGGTCCAGCAGCCCGGGGACGCGGTGCCGGGGGAAGCCGCGCTGGTCGAAGTGGACCGGTCGGGGCTCGGCCGCCGTCGCCGCCGCCGTCGGTTCGGGCGCGGCCGGACGCTCGGGCGCCGCGTCCGGGGCCGCGGTGCGGGCCGCCGCGGGAGCGGCGAGGACCGCCAGGCCGGGGAGGCCCTCGCGCAGCTCGCCGGTCACCCGTTCGGCCGTCCCTCGGCAGGTCGGGCACTCCACCACGTGCCGCAGCAGCTCGCGCCGCAGCGCCGGGCCGAGCACCCAGGCCCGCCAGTGGTCGGCCCCCGGCCCGCCGAGCCGGGCCAGCTCCGGGCAGTTGCCGACGCCCAACACCAGCAGCGCGCTCCTGGTCCGGGCGACCTCGGCGCCGCCGGCCGCGAGCAGTGCTTGGGTCGCCTCGATGCCGAGGCCGAGCACCGCGGCGACCTCCAGCGGGGTGAGCCGGTGGCGGACCGAGAGCTCCAACGCCTCGCGCTGCTCGGCCGTCGTCCCCGCCGCCTCCGGCCAGGCCAGCGAGGCCAGCTCGCTCTGCCGCCGGGTCGCCTCGCCCGGGGCGGGACGCACCGGTACCGCGAGCCCCTCGGCCAGCCGTCGCATGCAGGCGTACCGCGCCAACGAGTACAGCCAGGCGCGCAGCAGCCCGGGCGCGGCCAGCCGCGAACCGTTGCGCAGCGCAAGCTCCCGGGTCTCGCGCACGGCGGCCAGCGCCGCGTCGTGGTCGCAGAGCACCGAGAGGCAGTAGGTGAACAGCCCGTCGGCCAGCCGCCCGTAGGCGGGCAGCACGGTCATCGCGACGTGGTCGGCGGACTGCTGTTCCAGGGCCCGGCCCTGTGCTCTGCTGGTGTTCACGCCTTCGACGGTAGAGAGCCGGACCCAGCGCCCCCGGCGGATCCCGGCCCTTGTACTTCTTTCGGGTAACAACACGGACCACTGCCTGACAAAGCGGCGGTACGGCGTTGTCGGACCCACCCGCTACGGTGGGCCGCATGGCAGCCCGCACCGTGAAGACCACCGCCAAGCCCCGCCCGGCCTACCGCTGCACGGAGTGCGGCAACCAGCTGCCCAAATGGGTCGGCCGCTGCCCGGAGTGCAACGCCTGGGGCACGGTGGAGGAGTACGGCGCCGTCCCGATCCGGACCACCGCGGCGGGCCCGGTCAGCGCCCCGGCCCGGCCGATCGGCCAGGTCGACGGTCAGGTGGCCACCGCCCGCACCACCGGCGTCAGCGAGCTGGACCGGGTGCTCGGCGGCGGCCTGGTCCCCGGCGCGGTGGTGCTGCTGGCCGGCGAGCCCGGCGTCGGCAAGTCCACCCTGCTGCTGGACGTCGCCGCCAAGGCCGCCACCGCCCAGCACCGCACCCTCTACGTCACCGGTGAGGAGTCGGCCGGGCAGGTCCGGCTGCGCGCCGACCGGATCAACGCGCTCTCCGAGCACCTCTACCTGGCCGCCGAATCGGATCTGGGCGCGGTGCTCGGCCACGTCGACCAGGTCAACCCCGGCCTGCTGGTGCTCGACTCGGTGCAGACCATCGCCTCCGCCGAGCTGGACGGCGCGCCCGGCGGCACCGCCCAGGTCCGCGAGGTGGCGGCCGCGCTGATCCGGGCCTCCAAGGACCGCGGGATGGCCACCCTGCTGGTCGGCCACGTCACCAAGGACGGCTCGATCGCCGGCCCGCGCCTGCTGGAGCACCTGGTGGACGTGGTGCTCAGCTTCGAGGGCGACCGGCACGCCCGGCTGCGAATCATCCGCGGCATCAAGAACCGCTACGGCGCGACCGACGAGGTCGGCTGCTTCGAGCTGCACGACGAGGGCATCTCCGGCCTCGCCGACCCGTCCGGCCTCTTCCTGACCCGCCGTGACAAGCCCGTCCCCGGAACCTGCCTGACGGTCACCCTGGAGGGCCGCCGGCCGCTGGTGGCCGAGGTGCAGGCGCTGATGGTGGACTCGCAGATCCCCTCCCCGCGCCGGACCACCTCGGGCCTGGAGTCGCCGCGGATCGCGATGATCCTCGCCGTCGTGGAGCGCCACGGCGGCGTCAAGCTCGGCAAGCAGGACATCTATACGGCCACCGTGGGCGGCGTGAAGCTCTCCGAGCCCTCCGCCGACCTGGCCATCGCGCTGGCCGTCGCCAGCTCCTCCTCCGACACCCCGCTGCCCAACAACCTGGTGGCGATCGGTGAGGTCGGCCTGGCGGGCGAGGTCCGCCGGGTCACCGGCGTGCAGCGCCGGCTGGCCGAGGCGCACCGGCTGGGCTTCACCCACGCGCTCGTCCCGCCGGACCCCGGCAAGGTGCCGCGCGGCATGAAGGTGGTCGAGGTGGCCGACATCGGCGAGGCCCTGCAGGCCATCCCGGGCCGCCGCCGGGCCGCCGCGAAGCCGCGCGACGCGGCCCGCAAGCCGGCCGTCGTCCCTGCTCCGGCGCCCGCGCCGGCCGCCTATCCGGAGGAGCTCATGGAGGGCTGGGAACCGGTCGACTCGGACGAACTGGCCTGACCGCGGCCCCGGCGCGGCGCCCGCATCGTAGACTTTGCCTGTCCAGCACCAAATCAGGCAGTTTGCGATCGAGGGACCGGGGCCACGGGCCACCGCGGCGAGCGGACCGGGCCGGCCGGAGGAGTCACGTGGCAGCGAGCGACCGGGTGGAGAAGTCCCCCCGTGAGGAGGCCCTGCTCCGCGCCTCCCTCCAAGCCATCGCGCCCGGGACGCCCCTGCGGGACGGCCTGGAGCGGGTGTTGCGCGCCAACACCGGCGGCCTGATCGTGCTCGGCTTCGACAAGACCGTCGACTCGGTCAGCACCGGCGGCTTCGTCCTGGACGTCGAGTTCACCGCCACCCGGCTGCGCGAGCTGTGCAAGCTGGACGGCGCGGTGGTGCTCGACAAGGACATCACCAAGATCGTCCGGGCCGGCGTGCACCTGATGCCGGACGCCTCGATCCCCACCGACGAGACCGGCACCCGGCACCGCACCGCCGAACGGGTGAACAAGCAGACCGGTTTCCCGGTGGTCGCCGTCTCGCACTCGATGCGTCTGATCGCCATGTACGTCAACGGCTCGCGCCGGGTCCTGGAGGACTCCACCACCGTCCTCTCCCGCGCCAACCAGGCGCTGGCCACCCTGGAGCGCTACAAGCTGCGCCTGGACGAGGTGGCCGGCACCCTCTCCGCCCTGGAGATCGAGGACCTGGTCACCGTCCGGGACGTCACCGCCGTCGCCCAGCGCCTGGAGATGGTCCGGCTGATCGCGGCCGAGATCGCCGGCTACGTCCTGGAACTCGGCACCGACGGCCGGCTGCTCTCGCTCCAGCTCGACGAGCTGATCGCGGGCGTCGAACCCGAGCGCGAACTGGTCGCCCGCGACTACTTCCCCGAGCGCGCCGCCAAGCGCGGACGCACCGTCCCCGAGGTCCTCGCCGACCTCGAAGCCCTCACCCACGCCGAGCTCCTCGACCTCCAGACGGTCGCCAAGGCGATGGGCTACTCCGGCAGCCCCGAGGCGCTGGACTCCGCCGTCTCCCCGGGCGGCTACCGCCTGCTGGCCAAGATCCCGCGTCTGCCCAACACGGTGATGGAACGCCTCGTCGAGCACTTCGGCGGCCTCCAGAAGCTCCTCGCCGCCAGCATCGACGACCTCCAGACCGTCGAGGGCGTCGGCGAAACCCGCGCCCGCTCGGTCCGCGAGGGCCTCTCCCGCCTCGCCGAGTCCTCGATCCTGGAACGCTACGTCTGACCCTCCACCCCCTGTGGAGAAACGGTCAGCCACACACCCCCAAGGCTGCGGGGCGTACCTGGTGTGGAGACGCGGTACAGCGCGACGGCCGACGCGGAGAACCACGTCGGCCTGTCGGTGTTCCGGTTTGACGGGGATGCGCTGGTGACGCCGCACCTCGCGCTGCTGGCTGTCCGGCCGGAGTGCGGCCTCAGGTCTATTCAGTGAGGGGGTGATGCGGATTCGTCGGGGCGGTGGCGCATTTGTAGCCCTCGGTGCACTTGAATTTGCAGGTGGTCGACCAGGTCGGGCCTCGGCCGTTGCAGTTCGAACATTTGACCCAGGTCTGCTTCTTCCTGCAGGTTTTGCAGTGCTTGTCCTTCTGGTCGCCCGTGTACGACATCGGATCTCCTTTTCTACCGCAGGCCGAGCTTGAAACGCAGCTCGTGCAGCTCCGGATAGAGTTCCTGGTTTATACGGTCCAGCGCCTTCTTCTGGAGCGCCGACCGCTGGATGCTCCGCACCAGCTCGGCCCGGTTGTCGGGCGCAGGCTGCTGCTTGCGGCCGAAGAGGCCTTTGGGTCGGGGCTCGGCCTCCGGACGGGGCATGCGAGCGACCGCTGAGGCGATCCTGTCCTCGTCGTCGTGTTCACCGCGTTCGACGGCATCGACAAAGGCTTTGAGCGAAGCGATCTCCGCCTCGACCTCGTCGAGCCGTGCCCGCATTTCCGCTGGATTCATCCGGAACCTGCCTCATCTCGGACGACAGAGACTGACTGCCCGTCAGTTTCGTGGTCGGGAGCGTAGCAGGGGGTGCGTGAATTCTCTCGGGGGTGGTCGGGCCGGACGGCCTTTTGTTTCCGTCTTGTGATATCGATCATTCGCCGGGAAATGGGCATGACATTCCCTGCGGGCGTGATCTGTGCCGGGTCGGCTATCCGTCCAGGCGGGTGGAGGTGCGGGCCGGGACGGGTCCCCCGGCGGGGCCGGTCAGTTCGGCCTGGACGAGGTAGTTGCCGCCGGGGGCGGGGGTGGTGTCCGCCGGGGTGGGGCACTGGGGCTTGCTGCGGGTGCGGTCCCAGACGAAGGTCTCGGTCAGGGCGGTGGCGGGGGAGATCTGGACCCAGCGGCCCTGCTTGTCCGTGACGCAGTCGGCGGAGGACCAGATCCGCTCGCCGCTGGCCGAGTTGACGGTGATCGCGGAGGCGGCCTGGCTCAGGTCGACGCGGCAGGGGGAGCCGGAGGCGTTGCGGATCTTCAGCTCGAAGGTCGGCTTCTCCTTGGGCTGGTAGGCGTTCTGGGTGCCGGCCAGTTCCAGGGTGAGCTGCGAGGCGGTGCAGAGCGGGAGGGCCATCACGTCACCGGTGTTGACCGGCGGAACGCCGCCGGTCGCGGAGCCGCCGCCGCCCGAGGTGCCGGTGGTCCCGGTGCCGCCGGTGGTGTCCGTGCCGCCGGTGGTGCCGCCCGTGCTGTCCGTGCCGCCGGTCGGGGCGGTCGTCGGGTTCGTCCCACCCGTACCGGTGCCCGTGCTGCCTCCGGAGCCCGTGCCGCCGCCGGTGCCGCCCGGGTGGGTGCTGATGGCGGGGCCGGTGGGGGTCGCGCCCGGGGTGATCGAGGTGACCGCCGAGGGGGCGGGTGCGGGATGAGCGCCGACGGGCTTCGTCCCGCCGCCGTCCTGACCGAGCGTCAACCACGCCACCAGGAGGGCCACCACCGCCACGGCGGCGAGCATGACGAAACGCCGCCGCCAGTAGATCGAGGCTGGCAGCGGTCCGACGGGCTGACGCAGAGAAGGCACGATCAAACTCTACGAGAGTCGGAGCACCGCCAGACGCAACAACACCATCCTCGGGCACCTTCTTTCACATGATCCGCCATTTGGTCCGTCCGAGCGAGCCTGTCGGCACCCCCGCCCGTCCGGCGACTGTGCGAGGATCGGAGGTGCTATGCCGACGAGTACCCGCACCCCCGCCCCGCTGCTGCACTCCATCGTCCTGGACTGGTACCGGGAGAACGCCCGCGACCTGCCCTGGCGCACCCCGGACGCCTCGCCCTGGGCGGTGATGGTGAGTGAGTTCATGCTGCAGCAGACTCCGGTGAAGCGGGTGCTGCCCGCCTACGCGGCCTGGGTGGAGCGCTGGCCGACGCCGGCCGCGCTGGCCGCCGACGCACCGGGCGAGGCGGTCCGGATGTGGGGGCGGCTCGGCTACCCGCGCCGTGCCCTGCGGCTGCACGCCGCCGCGACGGCGATCACCGAGCGGCACGGCGGCGAGGTCCCGGACGACCACGCCGAGTTGCTGGCGCTGCCCGGGGTCGGCGAGTACACCGCCGCCGCCGTGGCCTCCTTCGCCTTCCGCCAGCGCCACGCGGTGCTGGACACCAACGTGCGCCGGGTCTTCGCCCGCGCGGTCACCGGCGTCGAGTACCCGGCCCAGGCGACCACCGCGGCCGAGCGTCGGACCGCCGGCGAGCTGCTCCCGGACGTGGCGGGGACGGCGGCCGAGTGGGCGGTCGGCGTGATGGAGCTGGGCGCCCTGGTCTGCACGGCCCGCAGCCCGGAGTGCGGCGGCTGCCCGCTGCGCGCGCACTGCGCCTGGCAGCGGGCCGGCCGTCCGCCGTACGAGGGTCCGGCCCGGCGCGGGCAGACGTACGAGGGCACCGACCGCCAGGTGCGCGGCAAGCTCCTCGCCGTACTGCGCGACGCGCACGGCGAGGTGCCGCAGCACCGGCTGGACGCCGTCTGGCCCGAGCCGGTCCAGCGGGCCCGGGCGTTGGACGGCCTGGTCGCCGACGGGCTGGTGGAGCCGGTCGCGCCGGGGGTCTACCGCCTCCCGCAGTAAGACCGGTCGGTCTAGGGTGTGAACGCCGCTGCCCCCGCCCGGACGGATCCGGGCGGGGGCAGCGGCGTTGCGGGGCGGGGGCGGCTCAGATGGCCGCCGCCTCCATGGAGCTCTCGGTCTGCGGGCCGCCGCGCAGCGGGATGTCCCGCAGGAAGACGGCCGCGGCGATCGCGATCACGGTGATCCCGGCTGCCCACAGGAAGACCGAGTGGATGCCGCTGGCCACCGCGTGGCGGAAGGCGTCCTGGAACCACTCGGGCTTCGCCTTGAGCGTCGCGGGGGTGAGCGCGTTGGCCGCGGAGGCGTCCGACGCGTGCCCGGCGAGCTGGGGCACGTGGCTCAGCCCGGTGGTGATCCGGTGGGTGTAGAGCGAGCCGAAGAGCGCCACGCCGAACGAGCCGCCGATGGTGCGGAACAGCGTCGCCGTCGAGCTGGCCACGCCCATGTCCTTGAGCTCGACGCTGTTCTGCGCCACCAGCATGGT
This sequence comes from Kitasatospora mediocidica KCTC 9733, assembly GCF_000744225.1. GTDB lineage: Bacteria > Actinomycetota > Actinomycetes > Streptomycetales > Streptomycetaceae > Kitasatospora > Kitasatospora mediocidica. The sequence goes on from NZ_JQLN01000005.1 coordinate 2,287,852, forward strand.
GATCTGCATCAGGAAGCCCATGCCGGCGCCGAGCGCCACCATGTAGCAGCTGGAGGTGAACCGGGTGCTGTCGGTGCCCAGCGTGGAGAGCAGCAGCGCGCCGCCGCCCATCACCGTGGTGCCGATCAGCGGGAAGATCCGGTACTTGCCGGTCTTGCTGACGATCTGCCCGACGACCAGCGAGACCACCAGCATGCCGAACATCATCGGCATCAGCAGCAGGCCGGAGTTGGTGGCCGAGGCGCCCTGCACGTACTGCTGGTACTGCGGCAGGAAGGCGACGGCGCCGAACATCAGGAAGCCGACGATGAAGCCGATGATCGAGACCATCGAGAAGTTCAGGTTCTTGAAGAGTCCGAGCGGCAGCATCGGCTCCTCGGCGCGCTGCTCGGTGTAGCAGAAGCCGATCAGCGCGGCGACGGCCAGCACGGCGAGGCCGATGATGTGCTTGGAGCCCCAGGCGTACTGCCCGCCGCCCCAGGTGGTGATCAGCACCAGCGAGGTGATCCCGGTGGTGAGCAGCGCGGCGCCGAGGTAGTCGACCTTCGCGGTGGAACGGACCTTGGGCAGGTGCAGCGTGACGGTGACCACGGCGAGCGCGATCAGGCCCAGCGGCAGGTTGATGTAGAAGATCCAGTGCCAGCTGAAGTGGTCGGTGATGAAGCCGCCGAGCAGCGGGCCGCCGACCGTGGCGAGGGCCATCACCGCGGCGAACATGCCCTGGTACTTGGCACGCTCACGCGGCGAGACCAGCGCGCCCATGATCGACATCACGCCGACCATCAGACCGCCGGCGCCCAGGCCCTGCAGGGCGCGGAAGGCGATCAGCTCGGTCATGTTCTGCGAGAGCCCGGACAGCGCCGAGCCGACCAGGAAGATCACGATCGAGGTGAGGAAGGTGCCCTTGCGGCCGTAGAGGTCGCCGAGCTTGCCCCAGATCGGCGTCGCCGCCGCGGTGGCCAGGGTGTACGAGGTGACCACCCAGGAGAGGTGGTTGGCGCCGCCCAGGTCGCCCACGATCGTCGGCATGGCGGTGCCGACGATCAGGTTGTCGAGCATCGCCAGGAGCATGGTGATGACCAGACCGATCATCACCAGCGTTATCTCGCGGTGGGTCCGCGTCTGCGCCGGTGTGCCGGCCTCCCCCTCGACGGGTGAGGGCGGGGTGGCCGCCTTCGCGTCGACCTGCTGTTGTGCCATGGTGCGTCTCCCGGAAGCGCAGTGCGGACCGCGGCTCGGCGGCTCGGCGGGCCTTGGGGGCGGGGTACTTACTTGCCGCCCGGCTAGTTTGTTGTCCGTTGGCACGGTAAGGTCTGTGTAAGCCAGGCGTCAAGCCGGTTTCGGCCACGTCCTCCCCGTCGGCGAGAATGTGGCGGAACCGGTCAGATGCCGGCTGGTGCCCCCGGGCGCCGGCGCCCCCACTCCAGCGCAGCTATCAAGGCAGGCCGAGAAGCCATGAGTACGACACTGAGCCCCCGCAGTGACACCCGCTCACGCATCATCACGGTGGCGCTGGAACTGTTCTCGGAGAACGGCTACGAGAAGACCTCGCTGCGTGAGATCGCCGACCGGCTCGGGGTGACCAAGGCCGCGCTCTACTACCACTTCAAGACCAAGGACGACATCGTCCACGGCATCGTCGAGACGATGGCGCAGCCGATCGACGAGGCGATCGCCTGGGGCGAGAACCGGCCCTGGTCGCCGGAGCTCCGGGACGAGCTGGTCCGCCGGTTCGCGGCGGGCATGGTCGAACGGGCGCCGCTGCTGCGCTTCTTCCACGAGAACCAGCCGGCCCTGCGGGGGAGCCCGGCCGGGCTGGAGTTCAAGGCGCGGATGATCGGGATGATCCGCCTGGTGCACGGCCCGAACGCCTCCTTCGAGGACCGGTTGCGGGCCACCATGGCGCTCTTCTCGGTCAACTCCGCGCTCTTCCTGCTCAAGCAGGACCTCGACGACGGCCCGGACCCGGTGGAGTGCCAGGAGGTGGCCACCCTGGAGCAGGCCGTGGCGGCCTCGCTCACGGTGGCGCTGGAGATCGCCGCGCGGATCGAGGCCGGGACCACGGTTTCCTGACCCGGTTTCCTGACCCGTCCCCCCCGGGGCGGCGGTCAGAAGTCGTGGACGCCGTGTCCGGAGAGGTAGCCGATCGGGTCGGTGACGGCGCCGTAGCTGTTGCTGGTGCGGATCTCGAAGTGCAGGTGCGGGCCGGTGGAGTTGCCGGTGCTGCCGGAGGCGCCGATCTGCTGCCCCGAGGGCACCTGCTGGCCCTCGCTGACGGCCAGTCTGGAGAGGTGCGCGTACTGGGCGTAGCGGCCGTCGGACAGTTTCAGGACGATCTGGTTGCCGTACGAACCGGCCCAGCCGGACGAGACGACGGTGGCGTCGCCGACCGCGAGCACGGGCGTGCCCTGGTCCACCGCGAAGTCCACGCCGGTGTGGTAGCCGGCCGCGTACTCGCGGTTCGGCACGCCGTACGGGTTGGTGATCGGCGCGCCGGGGACGGGCGCGGACCAGTGCAGGACGGGCGCGGGCGCGGGCGCTGCCGGGGCGGGCGCGGGTGCGGCGGCCGGGGCGGGCGGGGCCGGCGGGGTGCCGGGGGTGAGGTTGAGCGCCACCGCGACGGCGTCCTGCGAGCTGCCGGCGCCGCCGGGCAGCAGGTAGGCGGTCGGCTCGGCGAGCTGGACCACGGCGGTCTGCGCCGGGCCGCCGTGCTCGGCGGTGAACGCGGAGCTGCCCGGGGTGGTCGGCCGCACGGTCTGGGCGGCCGCACTGCCCGGTACGGCGGCCAGTATGACCCCGAACAGCACGGCGCCGGCGGCGGCGGCCGAGGCGGCCTTGCGGCGGTGCGGGCCGTAGAAGACCGCGTACGGGTCGACGCGCGGCAGGCCGTGCGCGGCCGGCGTGCGCGGGACCAGCGGGAGCAGGGGCAGCAGCGGCAGGGCGCGCGCGGCGGTCAGTCGGGCGGTGGCCAGTCGGGTGGCGGCGGCCCACATGGACGCGGACCGGCCGGCAGGGGACTCCGGTGACGGGTCGGATGGGTGGGACGGCTGGGACGGATGAAGGGACATCGTGCACGACCTCGCAGCGATTCGGGGCAGCGTGGAGCCAGGCCTGGACGGGGCACTCGCTGGGGGACCATTCAGGTGTAACCGTCGGTGAGGCAGTACCGAAATCCGATCAACTACTACGGCGTGTAGTGCGGTCGGACAGGTAATTTCAGGCGCTTGGCGGAGTGATCTCTTTATCCGACGTTCATATCGTCAGCTCGGAGCGCCTGATGACCGGATCGGCGGTGCCCGCGACGGCGTCCGTACGCCCGGCGCGTTCCCCTATCGGCCCTCGTATCAGCCCGTCGCGCTGTGAGCAGCACCACCCGGCGGGAGGGGCGCGGTGCCGCTGATCGCCGTGCGGACGGCCTCGGCGAGCCGCTCGACCGTGTTGAGGTCGTCGAAGAGGCCGGCCGGGGAGATCGCCACGCCGAAGGCCTCCTGGATGCCCTGCAGCAGGGCGACCGCCGTGATCGACTCGCCGCCCGCGGTGAAGAAGTCCTCGTCGACGCCGTCGAACGCGGCGCGGCCGAGCGCGTGCGCCCAGAGGCCGGCCAGCGCCGCCTCCACCGGGGTGCGCGGCAGCAGCGGGACGTCGGCGGCGCAGGCGGCGGCCTCGGGGGCCGCTGGGACCGCCGGGACCGCCGGGGCTTCGGCGAAGTCGCGGGCGAAGTCGGCCCGGACCAGCTTGCCGACCGCGTTCACCGCCAGCGCCTCCCGCCGCACGATCCGCGACGGCACCTTGAACGGCGCGAGGTGCGCGGCGGTGTGCGCCCGCAGCTCGGCCTCGTCCGCCGTGCGGCCCTCATGCAGGACCACGGCGGCCACCACCTGCTCGGTGAACACCTCGTCGGGCACCCCGAAGGCCACCGCCTGGCGGACGGCCGGGTGCCGCAGCAGAGCCTCCTCCACCTCGTACGGGGAGACCTTCTCGCCGCCCCGGTTGATCATCTCCTTGATCCGGCCGGTGACCTGGACCGAACCGTCGGCGGCCAGCCGGCCCAGGTCGCCGGTGCGCAGCCAGCCGTCGACGAACGCGTCGGCGCCGTCCTGTGGGCGGACGTAGCGCTCGATCACGTTGGCGCCGCGCACCACCAGCTCGCCGGTCGGGCCGGGCTCGGTGCGCACCGCGCCCTCGGCGTCCAGCACGGCGACCCGCGAGCCGGTGGGGACCATGCCGACCGGCCGGGGGCCGCCGTCCGGCAGCAGGGTGGAGGCGATCTGGTGCGCCTCGGACATCCCGTAGGTCTCCAGCACCGGGACGCCGTAGGCGAGTTCCAGCTCCTCGCGGAGCGCGGCCGGGAGGCTCGCGGCGCCGGAGCGGGTGAACCGCAGGCTGCCGCGGTCGACCGGCTCCTCGCCCAGCCGGTCGAGCAGCAGGCGGTGCACGGTCGGGCTGGCGGAGAACCAGGTCGCCCGGGTGTCCTCCAGCGAGCGCAGCGCCTGCTTGGCGTCGAAGGCCGGGAGCAGGACGACGCTCGACCCGGCGACCAGCGAGGCGACCACCGAGCCGACCAGGCCCTGGATGTGGAACATCGGCATCACGTTCAGGCAGCGGTCGGCGGGGCCGAGGCCGAAGGCGCGGACCGAGGCGATGGCGCCCGCCAGCAGCTGGCCCATCGCCAGCGGGACGAGCTTGCCGGCCGAGGTGGTGCCGGAGGTGCGCAGCAGCAGCGACTCTCCCGCGACGGGCCGGGGTTGCATCCGGTCGGGGTGCAACTCACCGCTGGCGAAGTGGAGTTCCAGTGGTTCGCCGAACAGCTGCGGAACCGCCTCGATCACCGCGGTGCGGTGCAGGTCGGCCGCGCGGAGCAGCTTCGCCGAGGTCGAACCGAAGCCGAGCACGGCCGAGGGTTCGAGCAGCTCCAGCGCCTGCCCGAACTCCTCCTGCGCCAGCAGCGGGTTGACCGGGCAGCACACGGCCGTGCTGATGACCGCGAGTTGGAGCACCACGCCGTCCAGGTCGCCCGGCGCGCAGACCATCACCCGGTCCTCGCGTTCGAGGCCGAGCCCGGCCAGGCGCACGACGGTCGCCCGGACCAGGGCGTCCAGTCGGGCGTAGCTCAGCGCGCGGCCCTCGGAGGTGAGCAGGGCGGGCGACTGCGGCGCGGTGGCGGCGCGTTCGGCCAGCAGGTCGAGCAGGGTGGAGTGGGTCATCGCGCTGTCTCCTGGCGGCCGAGCGGGAGTTCGGGAAGGGTGCCGAGCTGGGACGCCACCCAGGCGTCGTCGTAGAGGGTCTCGGCGTAGCGGTCGCCGCCGTCGGGCAGGACCAGGACGCAGACGGCGCCGCGGTCGAGCCGGCGGTGCAGTTGGGCGAGTGCCGCCACCACCGCGCCGGAGGAACGTCCGGCCAGCAGGCCTTCGCGGTCGAGCAGCCGTCGGCAGCCGGCCGCGGCCGCCGCCGCACCGACGCTCTCCACCAGGTCGCTCGGACCCAGGGCCGGTACGGCGGCCGGATCGTCGGCCACCACGACCACCCTGGTGGGGAGTTGCCGGCTGCGCACGAAGGCGAGGACGCCGCGCAGCGCGCCCGGGCTGCTGCTGGGGCAGAACAGGTAGTCGGTGTCGGTGGGCAGCGCCTGGCAGATCTCGCGCATCAGCGCGCCGTTCGGCCCGGCCGGCTGTGCGGGCCGGTAGGAGCCGGCCAGGGTGGCGGCCAACGCGTCGGCCCGCTGCGCGAGTCGGTCGAGCCGCTCGTCGTGCGCCCGGGCCCCGAAGGCGCGCAGCATCGCGCGGTGCCAGGGCGCGAGGGTGTCGGGGTCGACCACCAGGTGCAGGTCGAGGTCGTAGTAGCGGCAGGCCTGGGCGAGCGAGACCGCCAGGTTGCCGGAGTCGGCCTCCAGGACGACCGGTCGGCCCGGGACGAGCTCCCCGGACCGGATCGGCGGCATCAGCAGGTCGAGCGCGGTCCGGTCCTCGGTGCTGCCGCTGGGATTGAAGCGCTCCAGCTTGGCGTGGACCTCCAGGCCGGAGCCGGCCGCGACGCCGGTGAGGCGGACCAGCGGAGTGTGCCCCACGGTGGCCAGGATGCCGTGCCGGATACGGTCGTTCACGAGTGCCTCCTCAGGAGTTGAGTGCCGCCTCGACGAGGCTCAGTAGGGCGTCGGCCTTAGCGCCCATGCCCGGCCCGCTCCGGCAGGACAGGCCGATCTCCACCCGGTCGGGGAGTTGGTACATCGTCAGGAAGGCCGGTGCGTAGGGCACGTACATCGGCAGCGAGTAGACCGTGCGGGCGGTGAAGCCGGCGCCGCACAGGCTCGGCAGGTCGGGTTTGCCGAGCTCGGAGAGGATCGCCGAGGCCCGGTAGCGCGAGCGCCGCTCGCCGGCCGAGCGGGCGTCCGCCAGGCCGGGGGCGAGGGCGGCGAGCGAGGCGAGCCGGGTGGCGCCGTCGTGCGGGCCGTCCGCGGTGAGTTCCCGGCGCTCCATCAGGGCCTGGACCAGCCGGCCCTGGGTCGCCCGCCAGGTGGCGCCCGGCGGCACGTCGAGGAGCACCGGCAGCGTCAGGTTGGCGGTGGAGCGCACCGACGGGTCGTGCCGGCGCAGGTTGACCGGCACCATGAAGCGGCCCGCCGCGCCGGTGGCGGCGGTGATCGCGACGGCGGCCTTGGCGGTCAGGCCGACGTGGCTGCCGGGGACGGTGTGCCGGCGCCAGATCCAGTCGAGGTCGCTGCCGCTGTCGGCTGTCGTGCCGCTGACGGCCAGGGCGTCGAAGGGCGAGGGCCAGTCCCGCCCGGCCGCGGTGTCGGCGGGGGGAGTGGCGGCGCCGGGGGCGAACCGGGCGACCAGGCCCTCTTCGGTGTCGGTGTCCGCGGCGCCCAGCGCGCTCTCGCCGCGCAGCGCGCGGAACACCTCGGTGATCCAGGCCATCACGCCCTTGCCGTCCATCACGGCGTGGAAGACCCGGAAGACCAGCGTGGCCGGCTCCCCGGTGAGCAGCAGCACCTCGCAGTTGGGGCCGCGCGCCGGATCGAACGGGCGGCGCAGCGCGGCGCCGTCGAAGGTCGTCCGGTCGATCCGCGTGCCGTCCACGACGGTGACCGGCGGGTTCGTCCCGCTGTCCACCCAGGACGGGCCGCGCCGGACCACCCGGGCGCCGGGGCAGGCGGCCGAGGCGGTGGCGACGGCCCGGGCCAGCCGATCGGGGTCGAGCGCGCCGAACCCCTCCACGAAGACCTGGATGGCCATCGGTGGAGCGAGCAACGCGCCCATCAGGTAGCTGCGTTCGGTCAGCGAGATGCGGCGGCTGTAGCCGGCGGGCGCGGGGCGCGGGCGGGTCGGGGCGGGGGTCATCCGAGAAGGCTCCGTTCGGTCGGCCGGGTGTGGACGCGGTCGCCGCTCCAGCGCAGCGGCAGCGGCTCCTGGGCGGCGAGGGCGAGGTGGACGCCGCCGGGGGCGGTCGGGCTGCTGCGGACCCACCAGCCGCACCGGGTCGGGCGCCACCCCGGCTCCCAGGGCGGCAGGTCGACCCGCTCGGGGCGGGTGCCGGCGATGCCCTGGGCCTTCAGCAGGGCCTCCGTCTCGGCCCAGTCCCGCAGGGTGACCTGCTCGACGGGCCGGTCCAGCACCCGGGCCAGCCAGCGCAGCGCGGCGGGCCTGGGCCGTTCGTCCTGGATGTCGACGCCAATCCAGACGTCGTGCGCCAGGCCGGCGAGCCCCGCCTCGCCGACGTGCGAGACGGAGCCGCGCCAGCCGGTGCCGGGCCAGTACCAGCGGCGGTCCGGCCCGTGCACCGGCGCGCCGGCCGGGCGGCCGGCCGACCGGTCGCCGCCGCGGGCCGCGTCCAGCAGGAGGGCCCGGCCCGAGGGGCTGGCCCGGCGGCCGAACGCGTCCCGCGGCAGCCGGGGCGTGCGGCCGGTGTGGAGGTGGAGCACCCCCGTCCGGTCGGCTGCGCTCATCGCACGAACCGGAACCGCGGCACCGCCAGGGCGAACATCGCCACCGCGACGGCCAGCAGGATCCCGGCCCCGGGGAGGACCGCGCCCATCGACTCGCCGCGCACCAGCACGTCCTGGTAGGCGTTGAGTGCGATGCCCTGCGGGATGAAGTGGGTGATGCTCTGCATGAAGTGCGGCAGGAAGACCCCGGGCACCATGCACCCGCCGAGCGCCGCGAGCACCAGCACCATGGCCGTCCCGATGCCCATCACCTGCGCCTCGCTGCGGGTCACCGAGGCGAGCAGCAGCCCCAGGGCGACCGCGCAGGCGGCCAGCGCCAGGCTGATCGGGATCAGCGCCAGCGGGTGGAGGCCCAGGTTCATGCCGAACACGAACCGGCCGAAGCTGAGCAGGATGGCCACCTGGACCACCGCCACCAGCAGGTACGGCGCGACCTTGCCGAGCAGCAGTTGCCAGCGCGGCATCGGGGCCGAGAGCAGCCGGCGGAAGGTGCCCTCGCGCCGCTCGACCATGATCGAGCCGGCCATGATGGTGACGATGAAGAAGACGTACATCACCGTGTAGCCGGGGACCTCCTGCTGGTAGACCGAGGGGTACTTCTTCGCGCCCTCGCCCGCCGGGAAGCTGACGGTCGAGTCCACCTGGTGCGTGGTGCTGTCCAGCGCCGCCACCTGGGCCTGGATCGCGGCCTTGACCGCCGGATCGCTCTGGGTGTCGCTCAGCCGGGTGAGCGCCAGGGTGGTGCCCTCCTGCGAGGTGACCGTGACGACCAGGCTGCTGATCGCCGACTCCACCGGGTCGACCACCTGCCGGGAGGAGGACGGGTCGACGACGAAGCCGATCTTCGGCGCGCCGCCGTCCGCGACCTGCTGCTGGAAGCCGGCCGGCAGCAGCACGCTGAAGGCGTCGGTCTGCGCGTGCACCCGGCTCTGTGCCTGCGCGGCGCTCAGCGGCACGCCGTCCACCGCGCTGGTGACCTGGAGTCGGCCACTGCTGGAGAGTGCCCTGACCACCGCCTGGGCGGCCGGGCTGTGGTCCTCGTCGACGATCGAGATGCTGAGCTTGCCCGGAGAGCCCAGGTTGGCGAAGGAGTTGCCGAGCGCGAAGCTCATCACGGTCATGAAGAGCACCGGGGAGATGAACAGGGTGATCAGGGAGGCGCGGTCCCGCAGCAGGACCAGCAGTTCCTTGCGGATCATCGGAAACATCAGGCACCGTCCCGTATCTGGCGACCCGTCAGGTCGAGGAAGAGCGACTCCAGATCGGGCCGGCCGAGCCGGATGCCGCCCAGGCCCAGGCAGTTCTCGGCGGCGAAGTCGGAGACCTTGCGCAGGGTGGCCGGCATGTCCTCCACCCGGACCCGTATGGTCGGGACGTTGTCGCCGGAGGTGGTCACGGTCACCTCGCCGTGCTCGGTGAAGGCGACCGCGAGATCGTCGATCCCCTTCTCCAGCAGGGCGAGTTCGGCCTCGTTGAGGGCCCATTCGAGCAGGCCCTCACCGAGTGGCTTGAGCAACTCCTGCTGGGTGCCCTCGGCGAGGACCTGGCCGGCATCCACGATCACCAGCCGGTCGCAGAGTTGCTCCACCTCCGGCATGTAGTGGCTGGTGTACACCACGGACATGCCGAACTCGGCGCGTAGCCGCAGCACGGTCTCGAAGATCTGGTTGCGGCTCTGCGCGTCCACGCCGACCGTCGGTTCGTCCAGGAAGAGCAGCCGGGGCTTGTGCAGCAGCGCCGCCGCGATGTTCACCCGGCGCTGCATGCCGCCCGAGTACGAGGAGACCCGTTCGCCGGCCCGGTCGCTGAGGCCGACCACCTCCAGCGCCCAGTCGATCCGCTCCTTGCGCAGCCCGCGCGCCAGCTTGTACGCGCCGGCGAAGAAGGCCAGGTTCTGCCGGGCGGACAGGCTCGGGTAGAGCGCGATCTCCTGCGGGACGACGCCGATCAGCGCCTTGGCCCGCATCGGGTCGGCCGCGAGCGCGACGCCGTCCACCGTGATCTCGCCCTCGTCGGGAGCCAGCGCCCCGGTCAGCATCGCGATGGTGGTGGACTTCCCGGCGCCGTTGGGGCCGAGGAAGCCGAGGATCTCGCCCCGGCCGACGTGCAGCGAGACGCCGTCCACCACCGTGCGGTCGCCGAACCGCTTGACCAGCCCGTGGGCGGCCAGCACGTCGGTGCCGCCGGCCTGGGCCGCGGTGCCGTCCGTTGCCCTCTGATCGATCGTCATGATTCCCACCGGGAGACCACCAGCGACAGGTAGCTGCCGCCGTAGGCGAAGCTGGAGACGAGCGCGTGGTCGACGGTGCCGGCCCGGCCGCCCTGCGGCACCAGGCCGGGGAGCGCCTCGGGGGCCACGTCCGCGCCCCAGGTGCCGGGCAGGAATCCGTCCCGGATGGCCTGCACGGCCGCGACCAGGGCCAGACCGGGCGCGCAGCCGTAGGTCTCGCCGAAGAGCGACTTGGTGGCGGTGACCGGCCGTCGGTCCAGGCCGCTGCCGCGCAGCGCGGCGATCTCGGCGCCGTCCACCACCTCGCGGCCCATCGCGGCGCAGGCGACCAGGCCGATGTCCTCGGGGGTCAGGCCCGCGCCGGCGACCGCCTCGGCCAGCGAGCGGGACCAGGCGTCGCCGTCCTGGCGCAGGCCCGCGATGCCGCTGTCGTCGCCGGTGAGGCCGAAGCCCGCCACCTTGGCGAGCACCGTGCTCTCGTTCTCCCGGGCGCCGGCCGCGGACTCCAGCAGGATGGCGACGGCGCCGGCCGCGAGGACCGTGCCGCCGCCCGCGAACGGGCGCACGCCCTTGTCGCTGAGGAAGCCGGGCACCTTGACGTGGCCCGCCACCAGGGCGTCCGGGCACTCGTCGGCGACCACCACGACGATCCGCTCGGCGGCGCCGCGCGCGATCAGCCGGTAGGCGTAGTGCAGGGCGCTGAGCGCGCTGGTGCCGCCCGCGCAGACCGTCGCGGTGATGCCCTTGAAGCGGTGCAGGATCGCCACATGGCCGGCGGCCGCGTTGACGACGGTGTTCGGGAAGAACTTCGGGTTGGCGCCGGAGGGCCCGCCCGCCAGCACGATCCCCTCGTTGAAGTCCTGCACGGGGGTGATCGGCGCGAGGCCGGTCGCGAAGATCAGCCCGGTCTGCTCGGCCTGCTGGCGGCTCGGCTTGCCGTACGTGCGGTGCAGTTCGGCGACCGCCGCCGCGGCCAGCCGGCTGGTCGGGTCCATCCGGCGCAGCACGGCGGGGTTGATGCCCGCCGCGATCGCCTTGAAGTCGACGGTGCCGGCCGGGCGGGTGCCGAAGCCCTCCACCGGGATCTGCTCGCGGTAGGCCGGTTCGCCCGAGGCGAGGGTGGCCAGCAGCTCGGCGTGGCTGTGCGCGGCGCCGGCGATGCCCGCGATGCCGGTGATCACCACGTCCCGGCCCACCGCCGCGGCGACCGCGGCCGGTGGCGGGGTGTCGGTCAGCGCGGCGTTGCGGATCACCAGCGCCGCGTTGTTCCCGCCGAACGCGAAGGAGTTGGAGACCACCACGTCGACCGCGCCGCGGCGGGCCGTCTCGGGCACGATGTCCAGCCCGCTCGGGGGCTCCAGGCCACCGGTGTTGGCGGTCGGCGGCAGGATGCCGTCGCGCACGGCCATCGCGCAGACCACCGCCTCCACGGCGCCGGCCGCGCCCAGCGTGTGGCCGATCATCGACTTGGTGGAGCTGGTCGGCGGCGGCGTCCTGAAGAGGCTGCGGATCGCCTTGGGCTCGACCTTGTCGTTGGTCGGGGTGCCGGTGCCGTGGCCGTTGATGTAGTCGACCTGGTCCACGGTGTGGCCGGCGCTGCGCAGCGCCGCGGCCATCGCGCGGGCCGCGCCGTCGCCGCCGGGGTCGGGCGCGGTCTGGTGGTGGGCGTCGGCGGAGAGGCCGTAGCCGGCCACCTCGGCGATCGCCGGGACACCGCGCGCGGCGGCCCGCTCGGCGCTCTCCAGCAGCAGGAACCCGGCGCCCTCGCCGAGGTTGAGCCCGGCCGAGCGGGTGTAGGGCGAGCAGGAGCCGGAGTCCAGCGCGCCGAGTGAGTTGAAGCCGTGGAAGGAGAGCCCGGCCAGCGGGTCGACGCCGCCGACCAGCACCGCGTCCGCCTCGCCGCTCCAGAGCAGCTCGCAGGCGTAGCCGATGGCCACCGCCCCCGCCGCGCAGGCGTTGGAGAGCAGCGAGCGCGGTCCGGTCAGCTGGAGCCGCTCGGCCAGCAGGTCGGCCACGCTGTGCAGGGCGTAGCCCTTGAGCAGCCGGCTGTCGGCCTTGCGCAGGCCCTCCTTGATCCACTGCTCGTGGAACTTCTCGACGCTGCGGCTGGTGCCCAGGCTGCTGCCCACCACCACGCCCACCCGGTCGGCCCGGTAGCCGGCCTCGGCGAGCCTGCCGTGCTCGACGGCCTCGGTGGCGGCGGTGACGGCCAGGGTCAGGCAGCGGTCCACGCCCGGTTGGTCGGGGACCGGTGACTGGCCGCCCTTGCTGGTGACCAGGCCCGTGGTGTCCACCACGGTGACCTCGCCGACGCCGCTGCGGCCCGCCTGGATGGCGGCCCAGCACTCGTCGGCGGTGGTACCGACGGCTGAGATCATGCCCAGCCCGGTAATGACGATGCGCATGGCGATCAGGCTCCGATTCGCTCGGTCCAGGACTGCGGGACGACCACCGGGGAGGCGACCGTGCTGAGCGTGACGGCGGAGCCGTCGGCGGCGGTGCTGTGCAGCTCCAAGCCGGGGACGTCGAACGGCTTGGCGAGCAGCGCCAGGGCCAGTTCGTCGGCGCCCGGGGCGCTCGGGAAGACCGTGCGGATCTCGCCGACCGCCACCTCGCCCGCCAGGACCGCGGCGCCGGCCGCCGGTGCCGAGCCCGCCGGAGCGCTGACGGTGACCAGGCCGCGTTCGGGGGCGGGCGCCTCCAGCAGGGCCGCGCCGCCGCGGAACTCGTCCTCGCGGTTCCAGCTCACCAGCCACTCCAGGTTGGCCTCGCGCACGGTCAGCCCGGCGGTCTGCTCGGCGATCTGCGGGTGGCGCACCTCGGCCCGGGCCCGGGCCAGCGCGGCCGGGTCGACCTCGCCGCCGTCCAGCGCCTCGGCCTGGCGCAGCACGGTGGCCAGCGGGTCGGCGCCGGCCGGGGCGAGCAGCAGGTAGCCGTACTCGCCGGTGGTGCCGATCCGGGCCAGCACGCCGGACTCGCCGCCCTCCGCGCCGGGCAGGTCGACGGCGGTGACGCCGTGCAGCACCAGGCTGGAGATCTCGAAGTCGACCAGGTTCGCGGCGATCCGCCAGGCCTTCGGGCCCTCGAAGGCGACGGCGCTCTGCTCCTCGGCGGCGTCCACCACCTCGACGTCCTCCAGGTCGGCGGCGGCCTCCCGGAGCAGCTCGGCCAGGTCGGTGCGGGACTGCGCGATCAGCCAGCTGGTGTTGTCCAGTTCGATGTGGATGACGGCGTCCCAGATGCCGCCCTGCTCGTCCAGGATCAGCGTGTCGCGGGCGGTGTCCGGCTCGACGTACTCGCTGTCCTTGGCCAGGATCCGGCCGAGGACGACGCCGCGCTCCAGGCCGGAGACGGCGACCAGGCTGCTGCCCGGGGTGTAGACGCCGACGGTGGCGCGGATCCGGTCGTAGTGCTGAGCGGTGCCGGTCATGATGGTGATCTCCTTGCGGGGAAGGGAAGTTCAGTGAGTAAACGGGTCGGTGCCCGCGCGCAGGTACTGCTCGGCGGCCGCGGTGTCGGCCAGGACGGTGAGCGGCCAGTGGGCGGTGACCGCCTCGCCGCGCGGGTGCCGGGCGACCAGCGCGAGCAGCGGGCCGGACGGCGTGGAACGGACCAGGATCTCGGCCTGCGAGGGACGTTCGGCGGCGGTGGCCAGCCAGCGGCCGTCGGCCAGCCGGACCGCCACCCGGTCCGTCCAGCGCTGCCAGGCGCCCGGCTTGGTCAGCGACCACAGCTCGCCGGGCCGGCCGGGCAGCAGGAACTCGGGCGCCTTGCGGCCCGCCGGGGTCAGCCAGCCGACGAGTTCGCCGTCCGCCGCCCCGCCCGGAGCCCGGACGGCCAGCGTGAAGCCGCCCTCGGCGGGCTCCAACGACCAGCGCAGGCCCGGTGATCCGAGGACGGCGGCGCTGTCGTGCCGCTCGACCAGCCAGCGGGTGTCGGTGCTCGTGCCGCCCCAGCCCAGGCCCCGGTTCTCGTCCTCGCGGACACCGTGCGAGGTCACCCAGAGCCCGCACCGCCAGGACGGATTACGGGCGAAGGCACGGGACTTGGGGAACGGCGTGGCCAGCACGGGCCGGCCCGCCGACTGCCAGGAGACCACCCCGCCGGCCGCCGGGTCGACCAGCACGGTGTGCTCCGCACAGGTCAGCCGGTGCACCGGGCGGCGGGCCACCACCCGCTCGTCCAGGACACCCGTGGCCGGTCCGGCGGGCCGGGGAACGGCTGTCGGGGTCGCCGGCTCGCCGGGTCGCGGTGCCAGGCCGGTGGCGGCGGCCGGGCGGCTGTCGGGGACGACCTGCTCGGGTTCGGTCGCCGGGTCGAGGCAGACCCGGTAGGTGTAGGAGGCCGGGTGGTCCAGGGTCAGCAGCGAGTCGGTCAGCAGGCCCGCCTCGGCGGGCTGGGCCCAGTGCACCCGGACGGCCAGGCCGGTCCGGGCGTCCCACCAGCCGACCGGGTGCTCCGGGGCCAGGCGGGTGCGGGCCGCGCCGAACTCCGTCGCGTCGATCGGCGCGAGCCCGCGGCCGGCCGGCAGGTAGCCCGTGCCGTCCAGCAACAGGGCCGTGCGCAGCCCGTTGTGCAGGACGGTGCGCAGCCGGCCCGCCGGGGCCGGGCCGCCCGTCCAGCGGATCCGCTGGTTAAGGGTCGCGCCGACCAGTCGGCTCTCACGGTGCAGCACGCCGTCCGGGTGCTGCTCGCTGACCAGCCAGCCGTCCGGCAGCGGGCGGACCGTCAGCTCGCGGCGCAGGGCCTGGCGCCAGCCGGTCAGATAGCCGGGGCCGGCCACCGGCCAGGTCTCCTGGAGCACCGGACCGATGTGGTCGTCGTGGAACACCCGGACGGCGCCGTCGCTGTGCCGGACGGTCAGGGTGAGCGGTCCCACCCGGTGGCTGGAGACGGTCGGCGCGGGCCGGTCCGGCTTCGCCGGCAGGTCGGGGTCGGGCCCGGCGTCCGCGCCGACGGCGGTGTGCAGGATCTCGCCGGTCTCCGGGTCCAGGATCGCCCGGAACACCAGGTCGCCGACGGCGAGCGCGGTGCGCAGCACGGTCCGGCCGCCGAGCTGCTCGGTCTCGCGGCCCAGCTGCTGCCCGGCGATGCCGTCCACCTGGTAGCGCCAGGCGGCCGTCATCCGCAGGGAGGCCGGGATCAGCTCCGCGTGGTCGCGCCGCAGCCGGGTGACGATCTTCGGCATGTAGCTGACCATCTCGATGTTGCCGTCCTCGCCGGCCTCGGCCGGTCCGCTCACCACGCAGCCGAGCTGCCGGTAGAGCGGCAGGGCCAGCTGGTTGCCGGGGTTCACGGTCAGCCGGATGGCCTCGACGCCCTGCTCGCGCAGGGTGCGGAAGGCCTGCGAGAAGAGCCGCCCGGCCGGCGCGCCGCCGCGGACCCGGGGGCTGAGGAAGAACATGTCCCCGACCACCTCGCCCTCGGGAACGGCGCGCCGCCCGGTGCTGCGGAACATCCCGATGGTGCCCAGGACCTCGCCGTCCTCCTCCGCGACGAGGAACAGAACCGTTCCCCGCTCGGCGAGTTCGGCCCGTACCATCGCCGCGTCCAGCGTCCGCTCGACCCGGTTGGGGGCGTCGGCGTGCCGGTTGTAGAGCTCGGCGACCGCAGCCGCGTCACCGTCGGCGAAGGGTCGGATCACGAGGTCACTGGAGGCCATTCCCGCCTCCGCTCCCTCGCTCGGTGACGGTCAGCGATCCCTTGGCGACCAGCTCGTTGCCGACGCTGGCCTGCACGGTGACGGGGGTGAGCGTGCCGAAGGCGTTGCCCAGTTCGGCGCGCAGCACCAACTGGTCGCCGGGGACCACGAGCCGGCTGAACTTCATCTGCCGGATCGCGCCCAGGTAGCCCACCCGGCCGGCCGTGTCGACCCCCGCCTCGTCGTCCGGCGCGGTCTCCTCCTTCCAGGCGGAGGCGTAGACCACGGCGGTGAGTTGGGCCATCGCCTCGACGATCAGCACGCCCGGCATGATCGACTGGTCGGGGTAGTGCCCGGCGAAGAACGGCTCCGAGACGGTCACGTTCTTGATGCCGTAGCCGGACTTGCCGGGGATGACGTCGTAGGCGCGGTCGACGAAGAGCATCGGCCAGCGGTGCGGCAGGAGTTGGCGGATCTGGTTGGCGTCGAAGCTCAGCTTGCGCCCGTCCGGGACGACCGGTGCGGCCGCGCTCATGCCAGGGCCTCCATGCGCGGGATCTCGCCGAGGGCCTCGACCACGAAGTCGACCAGCTTGTTCACCGAGCCGAACGCGGCGCGGTCGTCGTCGGAGATGGTGACGCCGAGGTGCTCCTCGAACATCACCACGATCTCCAGGGTGTCCAGCGAGTCCAGCTCCAGGCCGCGGCCGAAGAGCGGCTGGTCGTCGCCGATCAGCGCGGGCTGGATCTCCAGGCCCAGGCTCTCCACCAGCAGGACCTTCACCCGCTGGTTCAGGGCCGCGCGGGCCTGGGCCGTGGACAGCAACGCGTCGTGGGACTGCGACATTTCGTTCTCCTTGGGGGACAGGGACGGGTATGGGGGGCCGGCGGTCAGGAGGTCAGGCCGCCGTCGACGGTGAGCACCTTGCCGGTGATGTAGCTCGCGGCCGGCGAGGCGAGGAAGGCCACCGCGGCGGCCACCTCCTCGACGGTTCCGGTGCGCTTCATCGGCACCAGGCCGACCAGCTGGTCGCGGGCCCGGGGTTCCATGCCGCGCAGCATGTCGGTCTCGGTGAAGCCGGGGGCGACCACGTTGACCCGGATCGAGCGGTCGGCCACCTCCCGGGCCAGGCCCTTGGCCAGCGCGATCACGCCGCCCTTGCTGGCGGTGTAGTTGAGCTGACCCGGCTGTCCGACGATGCCGCTGGTCGAGCCGATCACGACGATCGAGCCGCCGGTGCGGTGCATCTGCTTGACCGACTCGCGGCAGGTCAGGAAGGCGCCGGTGAGGTTGGTGGTGATGACCCGCTGCCACTTGTCCAGGCTCATCGTGGCGAGGAAGCCGTCCGCGGTGATGCCGCTGTTCACCACCACCACGTCGAGCCGCTTCCAGGTCGTCCGGACGGTCCGGAACAGCTCCTTGACGTCGGCCTCGACGCCCACGTCGGCCCGCACGGTGATCGCCTCGCGGCCCAGCGCGCGGATCTCCTCGGCGGTCTCCTTGGCCGCCTCCTCCTGGGTGGCGTAGTGCACCACCACGTCGCAGCCGGCCCGGGCCAGGGCGAGGGCGCAGCCCCGGCCGATGCCCCGCGAGGCGCCGGTGACCAGGGCCACCGTGCCCGGGGCGAATTCGGGTGTCGTCATCTGTCCTCTGTCTCCAGCCGGCGCACGAAGGCCTCCAGCGATACCGGCGTGTTCACGAGCGTGGGTCTGGGGCGGTCGGGGAAGTGCTTGGCGAGGCCGACCAGTGCCTTGGCCGGTCCGATCGCCGCCAACGGGGGCCCTTCGGCGCCCAGTTCGGTCATCAGTTGCTGCCAGTGGACCGGCGCGCAGAGTGCCGCGGCGAGATCCTTGGCCAGGTCGGCGGCGTCGGTGCCGAACGAGCCGATGGCCACCAGGCCGACCGGTACGGCGGCGTCGGCGATCTCGGTCCGCTGGACGGCCTGCGCCCAGCGCTCGGCGACCGGCGCCATCAGGCGACTGTGGAAGGCATGTGAGACCTCCAACAGCTTGGCGCGTGCGCCGAGTTCGGTGGCCAAGGCGCGGACGTCGGCCAGTGCGCCGGCCGCCACGAACTGGCGCGGGCTGTTGTCGGCGGCCAGGTCCAGGCCGTGCCGCTCGACGGCCGCCAGGGCCTCGGCGCGGTCCGGGCCGACCGCGATGACCGCGCACATGCCGCCCTCGCCGGGCGCACTCGCCATCAACTCGCCTCGCAGTCGGATGAGTTCGACGGCCTGCGGGAACGGCAGGCTGCCGGCGGCGACCAGCGAGGCGAACGCGCCGACGCTGTGGCCGGCCGTCGCGGCGAGCGTGACGCCGTGCTCCTCCAGCACCCGCCAGGTCGCCACCGCGGCGGTGAGCAGGGCTGGTTGGGCGTTCTGGGTCTCGGCCAGCCGGGCCGCCGGGGCGTCCCAGCACAGTGCGCGCAGGTCCAGGCCGAGCACGTCGGACGCCTCGTCGAAGCAGGCCGCCGCCGCCGGGTACGCGGCGGCCAGCGCCCTGCCCATGCCGGGCTCCTGGCTGCCTTGGCCGGGGAACAGGGCGCGGATCCTTCTGGTGTTCACGGGATACCTCCCTCGGGGGATTGGCAGGGTGGGAGCGGGTCAGCCGGTCGGCGCGGCGGATCCGGTCGCCGCCTCCTTCCACAGGTGGGAGACCTCGCCGAAGGTGTCGAAGACCCAGTCGTCGTCGTAGACGGTGTCCAGGTAGCGGTCGCCGCCGTCGGGGTGGATCAGGACGCAGGTGGAGCCCTCGGGGATCCGGTCGCGGTGGCCGAGCAGGGCCGCCGTGACGGCGCCGGACGAGCCGCCGGCCAGGATCGCCTCACGCTGCAGGAGCGTGCGGCAGCCGACCACGGCGTCCAGGTCCGAGACGTGGACCACCTCGTCGACGAGCGCGTGGTCGGTCAGCGGCGGGCGGATGCTCGCGCCGTGGCCGGGCAGCAGCCGGGGTGCCCGCGGCTGGTCGAAGATGACGCTGCCGACCGCGTCCACGCCGATCACCCGGGTGTTCAGGGCGTGCTCACGGATGTACTCGGCGCAGCCGCGCAGCGTGCCGAAGGTGCCGACCGAGACGAACAGGAAGTCGACCCGGCCGTCCAGTGCCCGGTCGATCTCCCGCATGGTCCGCCGGTGGGCGCGCGGGTTGTTGGGGTTGGCGTACTGGTTGGGCCAGTACGCCGCAGGGGTGGCCGCCACCAGCTCGCTGACCCGGCGCAGCCGGGCGGGCAGGAACTCGCCGCTCTCCGCGTCGGGTTGCTCGACCACCTCCACCTCGGCCCGGTAGGCGCGCAGCAGTTGGAGGTTGCGGGTGGTGGTCTTGGCGTCGACCACGCAGACGAAGCGCAGTCCGAAGTAGCGGCAGACCTGGGCGAGTCCGACGCCGAGGTTGCCGGAGCTGGACTCCACGACCACCGAGTGCTCGGGGTCGACCTCACCGCTGTCGATCGCGTCCAGCAGCATCGCCAGCGCGGTACGGTCCTTGACGCTGCCGCCGGGGTTGGACCGCTCCGCCTTCACCAGGACGCGCGAGCGGAGGTCGGGGGCGAGGCGTTTCAGGTCGATCAGGGGTGTGCCGCCGATGATTCTCGGGAGGCCTTCCAAGGCTCTTCGTGCCATGAACCCGCACCTTCCTGTGGACTCGGCTGCACTGGTGAGCGATTCGCCGTGAGGTGAAGTGTTCGGGCGACCTCTATCAGCCCCCCATGCGTGGCATATAAGTCCTGCTCAGAGCTGGTGTGGGGCGGGTTCGGCGGTCGGTTCCAGGGGGCTGCATGGGCCGATTACAGGGTCCGCATAGGACTGCGTTGCACGCTGTGCGAACAGCTACGACCGAAGGCGGGGACATGGACACCTCAACAGACGAGCTGGACGCCTGGCCGGCCCGGGTGTCGGACGCCGCCGAAGGCACCGTGCTGGCCGCGCTGACCTGCGGCGCACGGCGGGCGGGCCGGGCCGGCGGCCTGCTGGCGGCGGCGGAGGCGGCCGCGCTGCTCGGCAGCCGCTCGGCCCGCCTGCTGCCCGGTGAGGCGGCCGTGACGGCGGTGGTGGTGGACACCGTGCTGCCCCGGCTGCTCGGGGCGGCGGCGGGGGAGCAGGCGGCCGAACTCGGGGACGCGGACCTACTGATCGACCAGTTCCCGGTGCTGGTGCACGCGTTCGCGGCGGAGACGGCGGATCTCGACGCGGTGGCCGAAGCCGCCCGCCCCGGCCGTTCGCTGCCCGTCGGGGAGGGCAGGGCGCTGCTGGGGCGGCCCACCCGGGCCGGGTGCAGCGTGGTGCAGGCGCTGCCGGCCGCCGTCCGTCAACTGGCCCTCCTGGGCGCGCCCGCGGCCGTCCGGGAGCGGGCGGGCGCGGTGCTGGCGGCCGGCGACGAGCTGCACCGGCGGATGGCCGACGTGCGCACCATCGGCGAGCCGGTGGCCCGCGTCCTCGCCGAGGCCTACGGGCTGCTCTACGCCGCCGCGGCCTGCCTGCACCTGTGGGTCGCCCACGCGGCCGCCGCGGCGGGGCGCCCGCTCTGGACCGGGGCCGGCTGGCTGCGCGCGGCGCTGGGCGAGCTGGCGGACCGACTGCACGCGCTGCTGGGCGAGTCGGGCCCAGCCGGGTGCCCGGGCGACCCGGAGCGGTCGGTGGCCTACGGCGCGTCGCTGGCCGCCGCCGCGCTGACCGGCGGCCCGCTGACCCCGTTCGGCTGAACACGGCGGCCGGGCACGGAGGCTGAACACTGCGGCCGGGCACGGAGGCTGAACACGGCGGCCGGACACGCCGAGGCCCGCGGAGCCGTGCTCCCCGGGCCGGTCGTCCGCGTTCGTCAGGCGAGTTGGTGCGGCATCAGGGAGCGCACCTCGCCGCTGAGCACCGCCTGATACGTCCGGGTGAGCAACCGCCCCGGCTCCACGCCGAGTTCCTCGGCCAGCAGGCGCCGGCCGGCCAGGTAGGTGGACATCGCGTCGGCCTGCCGCTCGGAGCGGTAGAGCGCGGTCATCAGCAGCGCCCGGAAGCGCTCGCGCATCGGGTGCCGGGCCACCAGTCGGGTCAACTCGGGGACCAGCTGCCGGTGTCGCCCGAGGATCAACTCGGCCTCGATCCAGGCCTCCAGGGTCTCCAACCGCTCCTCCTCCAGCTGCGGCCGCTCGGCGTCGATCAGCTGGTCGGTGACCTCGGCCAGCGCCTCGCCCTGCCAGAGCGCCAGCGCCGAGCCGAGCTGCTCGCTGGCCCGCTCGAAGTCCTGCTCCCGCAACGACTGCAGGCCGGCCCGCGAGCGGCGGCCGAACTCGGTGTAGTCGCACGGGATGCCCTCGGCCAGCAGCCGGTACCCGGAGCGGATTCTGACCAGCGGCACCGCGTCCCCCAGCCGCCGGCGGATCCGCGAGGCGTAGGTGTGCAGCTGCGCTGCGGCGGTGTTCGGCGGGTTGCCGTCCCAGAGCATCCGGCTCAACTGCTCGTCGGTCAGGGCGCGGCCGCCGGCCAGCACCAGCGCGGCGAAGGTGGTGCGCTGCTTGGTTCCGCTGAGAGAGTCCTGTCGACCGGCGGTCCAGATGTGGACCGGCCCGAGGATGCGGAACTCCATGGGGCACCTTCTCTCGTGTCGTCGCCGCGGGCGCCGCCCGGACGCGTCGGGTCATGGCCTGAACGGGGGTGGGTCTGGGCCCCGCGGCCCGAAGCGTAGAGAACCGGAGCATCGGCCGGATATTGACTCGATATCGGTCCTCGGATCGCGGATCCTGTGCCCGGTGCGAATCCGGCGCCGGTGCCCGGCATCCGGACGTCGCCAAGATTTGTTCCGGAGGCCTTTCCGAGCACCGGCGCAATTGCCCGGGATCCGGGTAGCCTCCCTTCTGAATGGGCCGAAGGGACGCAATCCGGGGGGTCTCGTGAACGGGCAGCTCGACTTCGGCGTGCTCGGTCCGCTGGCGGTCTCCGTCGGTGCACGACGTATCACGGTCGGCGGGGCACGTCAACGGACCATTCTCGCCCTCCTGTTGATATCCCCGGGCCGGGTCGTCTCGGTGGACGCGATGGTCGAGGCGGTCTGGCAGGGCGACCCGCCGGCCACCGCCAGGACCCAGGTCGCGATCTGCATCGCCGCGCTGCGCAAGATCTTCAAGGCCGAGGGCTTCGGCGAGGAGCTGATCAGCACCGACCACCCCGGCTACCAGCTCAATCCGGCCGGCCACCGGGTCGACCTGCTGGAGTTCACCGGCCTGGTGGAGGGCGCCGAACGGCTGGCGGCCGCCGGCCGTACCGCCGAGGCCGCCGAGGACTTCGAGCGCGCGCTGCGGCTCTGGCGCGGTCCGGTCCTGTCCGGCGTCACCGGACGGCTGGTGGAGGAGGAGGCCGAGCGGCTGGAGGAGCTGCGCCTGGTCACCCACGACGAGGCGATCGCGCTGCAACTGGCGCTCGGCAACCACCAGGAGCTGATCGGCCAGCTCGTCCCGCTGGTCCGCGAACATCCGCTGCGCGAGCGGACCCGCCACTCGCTGATGCTGGCCCAGTACCGGGCCGGCCGGCGGGCCGAGGCGCTGGAGACCTTCCGGGAGGGGCGTCGGCTGCTGATCGGCGAGCTGGGCATCGAACCCGGGCCCGCGCTCCAGGAGTTGCACGATGCGATCCTGCGGGACGACCCGGCGCTGACCCCTGCCGAGCCCGCCGCCGGCGCCGTCGCGGCCGAGCCGCCGGGTGGTGCGGGTGTCGCGGAGGCCGCGCAGCCCCGCGTCGCGCCGTCCGACCTGCCGCCCAACATCCCCTCCTTCACCGGGCGTTCCGCCGAGACCCGGCTGCTCAACGACCTGCTGGGCGAGCGCAGCGACGCCCAGCCGCCCGCGATCGGCTTCATCACCGGCGTCGCCGGGGTCGGCAAGACCGGCCTGGCCGTGCACTGGGCGCACCGGGTGGCCGGCCAGTTCCCGGACGGCCGGCTCTTCGTCGACCTGTCCGGCCACGACGCGGTGAACGAGCCCGCCGCGCCCGCCGACGTGCTCAGCCGGTTCCTGCGCTCGCTCGGCGTGGCGAGCGAGCAGATCCCGGCCGAACTCGCCGACCGGGTCTCGCTCTACCGCAGCATGCTGGCCGACCGCCGGATCCTGGTGGTGCTCGACAACGCCCGCTCGATCGCCCAGATCACCCCGCTGCTGCCGAGCAACGGCCAGTGCTGCGTCCTGGTCACCAGCCGCGACCCGCTGGAGCAGCTGATGCTGCGCTACGGCGCGGTCCGGGTGCAGCTGGGGGTGCTCTCGCCGACCGCCGCGATCGAGCTGCTGGCCCGGATCGTGCCGGCCGAACGGATCGTGGCCGATCCCGAACAGTCGGCCCGGCTCAGCGAGTTGTGCGACCGCCTGCCGCTGGCCCTGCGGATCGCCGCAGCCCGGCTGGCCTCCAAGCCGCACTGGACGGTCCGCCACCTGGTCACCCGGCTGGAGAACGAGCGGCGCCGGCTGGACGAGTTGAGCCAGGGCGAGTCGCAGGTCCGGGCCTGCCTGGCACTCAGCTACCGCTACCTCGCGCCGGACGCCGCCCGGCTGTTCCGCCGCCTCGCGCTGCTGCCGGTACCCGACTTCACCAGCTGGGTGGGCGCGGCGCTGCTGGACGACGACCTCTTCGAAGCCGAACGGCTGATGGAGCACCTGGTCGACGTCCAACTCCTGGAGGGCGTGGGCGTGGATGCGACCGGCCAGTTGCGCTATCGCTTCCAGAGCCTGCTGCGGCTCTTCGCCCAGGAGCGGGCCCAGCAGGAGGAGAGCGCCGAGGAGGCGGCGCAGGCCGGCGACCGGGCCTTCCGGAGCTGGCTGGCGATCGCCGAGCAGGCGCACCGGCGCGAGTACGGCGGCGACTACGCGGTGATCCACGGCAGTTCCCCGCGCCGGCCGGTGGACCCCGTCCTGCTGGACGAGCTGATCGCCACACCGCTGGACTGGTACGAGGCCGAACGGCTCTCGCTGATCGCGGTGATCGAGCAGGCCGCCCGGCTCGGCCGGGACGAACTGGCCTGGGACCTCACCGGATCGGTGCTGGTGCTCTTCGACATCCGGGGCTACCTGGAGGACTGGCAGCTCTGCTGCGAGCGGGCGCTGGCGGCGACCCGGGCGGCGGGCAACCCGCGCGGCAGCGCGTTCATGCTCACCGAGCTGGGCGCGAGCAGGATCCGCGCCGTCCGGCTCGAGGAGGCCGCCGGGTGCCTGCGCTCGGCCCTGGAGCTGTTCGAGGAGCTCGGCGAGGAGCACGGCCGGGCGCTGGCCCTGCGCCATCTCGCGGTGATGCAGCGCCTCCAGGGCGATCTGGACGGCGCGGGGGAGCGGCTGCGCGAGGCGGCCGTGATCTTCGAGCGGGTCGGGGACGCCTCCTCGCAGGCGCACGCCCTCGGGTATCTGGCGCAGAACGCGCTCGACCAGGGCGACGCCGACGAGGCGGTCCGGCTCGGCCGCGAGTCGGTCCGGGTCTCCCGTGGCACGGGGGAGACCCGCTGCGCGGCCCAGTCGCTCTACCGGCTGGCCCGCGGCTACGTGGTCCAGGGGGAGTTGCGCTCGGCCGAGCAGGCCTTCCTGGAGGTCGAGCGGATCGTCCGGGCCAAGGGCGACCTGCTGGGCACCGCGTACGTCCTGCTGGGCCTCGGCGAGGCCCGGGTAGGGCTCGGCCTGCCGGGCGACGCCGAGCGCGACCTGATGGCCGCGCTGCGGATCGCCCGCCGGATCGACAGTCCACTCGCGGAGGGCCGGGTCCAGCTGGCGATCGGCCAGCTCCACCGCGACCAGGCCCGCACCGCGGAGGCCCGCCGGCACTTCGAGCGCGCCCAACTGCTCTTCACCCAGATCGACTCGCCCCCCTCGCGCCGCCGTGCGGAGGCCGCGCTGGCCGAACTCGCGGTCTGACGGCCGGAGATATCGCCGCAGGTCAGGGCCGAAAGGAAAACGATAAGCGATCGAAGCGGCGGTCACCTACTGTCATGGCGTCAGCAACAACCGCCCGGGACCCTGGAGTTGAGATGACCGCGCTCGGCAGCACCGTCAAGCGGCAGACCGTCCTCGCCGTGGCCGCCGTCCTCACCGCGGCCCTCGGCGTCACCGCCGCTCTGGATGCCCTCTCCGCCCCCGACCGGCAGGCCGCCGTCAGCGCCGTGGCCACCGGCGCCGTCGCCGCCGTCCATACCCTCTCGCTGGCCCCGGACACCGAGGAATGGCACTGACAGAAGTGCCGGCTTCCCGAACAAGGTTGCTGTTGCAGGCCCGTGACGGACGGCACACGGATCCTGGACGATCGGCTGACAGGCTTCTCCCAAGCCGCTTTTCACGTCCCAGGGGGAACCGCTCATGTCCGCTCGTACCCGCAGCCGTAGCACCCTCGTCGCCGTCGCCCTGATCGCCGCCGTCACCGGCTCGGCGCTGCTGACCGGCTGCGGGCCCGACACCCCCGGGACCGCGGTGGCCGCGCCCGGCGCCGGCTCCCCGGGCCAGTCCTCCGGCCCGGGGAACGTCG
Source organism: Kitasatospora mediocidica KCTC 9733 (assembly GCF_000744225.1). Lineage (GTDB taxonomy): Bacteria > Actinomycetota > Actinomycetes > Streptomycetales > Streptomycetaceae > Kitasatospora > Kitasatospora mediocidica. Next base: position 2,313,134 of record NZ_JQLN01000005.1, read on the forward strand.
CCTCCGCCGCGCCGATCAGCGCGGGCGGCTCCTCGGCCGCGCCGACCGGCGGCGCCCGTCCCGGCGCCTCCGCCAAGCCGACCGGCAGCGCCCGCCCGACGTCCCCGACGTCCCCGGCCGGCCCCTCCGGCACCGTCGCCGCGCCGAGCCTGAACGGCACCGCGCACACCGGACTGACCATCAGCAACGGTACGAACTTCGTGGTGATGAACGGGACTTCGGTCGACTTCGGCACGGTCGTGCGGGACCTCGCGTGGTCCCCCGACGGCAGCCGGGCCGCCTTCATCGACGGCTCGGGCAACCTCGACACCAGCAAGCCCGACGGCACCGGCCGGGTCACCGTCGCCGTCGCCCCCAGCGGTGAGAGCTGGTCGCACCCCACCTGGCAGGTGACGGCCTCCGGGGACGCGAACGGCGTCCCGCCGAAGAACAACATCCTGTTCGCCGCCTCCAAGGGTGGCGTCTCGCGGCTCGAAGGCGTCCTGGCCACCGCCGTCCACGGCACCCCCGCGGAGCTCAGCCTGAACATCGAGGGCGGCGAGGACCTGCCGGCCAACCCGACGACCGGGAACGCCTGGCCCAACGTCGGGGGCAAGGTCGGCTCCGCCGTCTACGCCAACTCCGCCAACGGCGACGTCTACATCCGGGACGACTACCTGCGCCAGCAGGGCGGTGTGTACCAGCAGGGCTCCGAGCCCGCGCTCTCGCCCGACCAGCTGACCATCGCCTTCGTCCGCTCGGTCGACGGCCACGACCACCTCTTCGCCGGCAACGGCGTCCCCGGCCAGCCCGCCAAGGACCTCACCCCGGCCGCCACCACGGACTACTCCGAGCCCGCCTTCTCGCCCGACGGCAAGACCATCGCGGTCCGCACCCCGCAGGGCGTCGCGACCCTGCCGGTCAACGGTTCGGCGGTCCCGAAGCTGATCTCCACGGTCGCGGGCCTGCCCGCCTACCGGGGCTGACCCCAGCTCTACTGCGCGGCCCGCCGCGCGAGTTCGGCCTCCAGCTCGGCGAGGTGGGCGTCGGCGGTGTCGTGCGGCAGGAACTCGACCACGTCGAGGAAGCGGAACAGCACCTGGGTCCCGGTGATCGCGAACTCGTAGTCGGCGAAGCCCACCACGGCGCCGAGCGTGCCGCGCACGGCGCCGCGGACCACGTGGGCGGTCAACTCGTCCGGCTGGTCGGCGGTCAGGCCGCGCCGGGCGTTGGGCCGGGCCAGGTAGGGGCAGACCATGGAGGCGTACAGCATGCACGCGCGGTGCCCCGGTGCCTCCAGGGTCGGCGAGAGGTTGCGGTAGGGCCGCCCGGCGGCCAGCGCCTCGCCGATCGCGGTGGCCTCGGCGGCGCCCACCACCCGCCACACGCTGCCGCGCGGCATCAGGGTGTTGCAGACCGAGCAGAGCCGCTCGCGCGCGCAGTCGGCGCTGCGGCCGTAGTCGGTCAGCGCGAACTGCGGCTCGTCGCCCTCCCACGGGGTGATGGCCGGCACCGGGTAGCCGCGGGCGTCGCGGGGCCTGGTCTGGACGGTCTGCGGCATCGGAACGGTGTCAAAGCGCACGCCCTATGACTACCAGGGACCGGCCCCGGCCACGCCACCGCCCCTGCCACCGCCCCTGCCCGGGGAGGAGCAGGGGCGACGGCGTGCACGGACCCGCCGGTCAGCCGACCGGGCGGACCCGGATCCAGCTCTCCAGGTAGTTCGAGCTCTCGTTCTCGATCTCGATGCTGGTGCCGGTGTTCGGCACGATCACGCCGGCGTACGGGTCGGTGGCGTCCCAGTACGAGCGTCCGTCGTTGAACTCGTCCACCCCGCGCGAGCGCGGGATCGTGGTGAGCGCGTCGGCCTTGTGCAGGCTGAGGCCGGAGGTGCGCCGCGAGCCGAAGGTGGAGTCGTAGCCCTGCAGACGGGACTTCATCAGCGTGCCGTCGGCCCACGTGAGCGGTGCCGGGTGCGAGTCGACCGGCAGGATCAGGCCGTGGCCCGGGTGCGCGCTGACGTTGTTGTCGCTCTGCGAGGTGTCCCAGAGCCAGATCAGCAGGCCGGGCTGGTAGGAGTAGTGCTCGACCCAGCCGGGCCGGGCGGCCGAACCGAAGTTGTACGGGCCGGTCTTCAAGGTGTCGTCGAAGCTGATCGGCTGGCGGTTCTCGGCGATGTAGTACTGGGCGTAGTCCTTGGAGAACGAGCCGCTGATCCGTGAGAACCCGGTGGCCTGCCAGCCGTTGTCGCCGTTCTCGGCGTCGTCGCTGAAGAGCGTGGCACCGTCGGCGGTGGCCGTGATGTCGTCCAGCGCCAGGCCGTTGAAGTGCAGCCCGCCGTCGGTGGTGTTGTGGAAGCGGATCTTCACGGTCTTGCCCAGATAGGCCGTCAGGGGGTAGGCCAGATCGCCCCACTTGCCGCCGGAGTCGCCGGTCAGCGCCGCCTTGTCGCCTGCGTTGCGCGGGATCGCGGTGCCGTTGAAGGTGCCGTCCAGCGCGGTCCAGTGGGCGCCGCCGTCGCTGGAAACCTCGGCGTAGCCGAAGTCGTAGCCGCTCTCCAGCGCGTACCAGGCCTTGGCGGACAGGGTCGCGGAGGTCTTCCCGGTCAGGTCGAGGTCACGGGTCAGCGCGACGTCGAGGTTGTCGGCCGCGCCGCTCCACCACTCGCCCTTGCCCGCGTACGGGGTGTTGATCTCGGTGGTGACGGTCTTCTTCGGCAGGTCGACGACCAGGCCCTGCGGGAGCTTGGTGTTGAACTCGGCCGGGCCGAGGTGGTGGGTCGAGCCGGTGCCGGCCTTGGCCTTGTCGTAGCTCAGCCAGCCGAGTTGCAGCTTGCTCCAGGCGTCCAGGTTGCCGGGCCGGTCGCCGATCGCGTTCTTGCCGGTGCCCAGCCAGGAGCCGGAGGACATCAGCGACCAGAAGCCGACCGAGTTGTCGTTCGGGCCCACGGTGTCGTACAGGTCGGGCAGGCCGAGGTCGTGGCCGTACTCGTGGGCGAAGACGCCGAGGCCGCCGTTCTCCGGCTGCATGGTGTAGTCGCCGACCCAGAGGCCGGTGTTGCCGATCTGGGTGCCGCCGAGCTTGTTGTCGGCCGGACCGGCCGTGCCGTTCAGCGTGCCGTAGACGTAGCTGCGGTGCGCCCACAGGGCATTGCTGCCCTGGACGCCGCCGCCGGCCGACTCGTCCTCGCCGGCGTGCACGATCTGGAAGTGGTCGATGTAGCCGTCGGGCTGGTTGAAGTTCCCGTCGTGGTTGTAGTCGTACCGGTCCCACTGGTCGTACTCGGCCAGGTTGGCCTTGATGTCGGCGTCGGTGCGGCCCTTGGCCTTCTGGTCGGCCACCCAGGCGTCGATCCCGTCGCGGATCAGGTCCTGCGCGTTGTCGCAGATGTGCCCGCCGCAGTAGTTGGAGCCGTACCGGGCCTCGTTCCACGGCACCCGCACCCAGTCGGTGACCTGGCCGTCGACCGAGTAGCGGCCCGAGGACTGGTTCTCGTAGAACGTCTTCAGCGAGTCGCCGGTGGTGCCGAAGTAGAGCTGCTGGAAGTGCTGCTGGTTGTAGTCGGCCTGCCAGGCGGTGGAGTTGTTGTTCGCCGGGTCCGGCTTGGCTATCTGGTTGTGGGCCGGGCCGGGGGCGCCGCCGTACTTCAGGGTGCCGTCCGGCAGCTTGGTGGTGCTGTCGACCCGGTCGCCGAAGTCCACCAGGATGGTGAAGATCTTGTCGGTGCGCTGGCGGGCCAGTTCGACGTACTTGTCGCGGCCCAGCTTGATGCTGGTGCTCCCGCCGTGCTGCTCGATGGTGGCGGTGCCGGCGACCAGCTGCTCGGTGGCGGCCTTCTGCTCGGCGGCCGTCTTCTCACTGAGCGGACCGGGCAGGTCGTGGTCGACCCGGGCGGTCTGGGTCGCGTCCACCGGGTCGACGGTGACCGCGGCGGCGGCCGGGGCGCCCGGCGCGGCGCTCGCGCTGCCGGGCAGCATTCCCAGGCCGAGTACGGCGACGAGCGCCGCGCTCGCGACCGTGGCCGAAGCCTTCATGGGTGTCTTCAACGTGGTGACGTCCTCCCCTAACCGGTCCGGCTCGTGGCCGTCCGGTGAACCGATGAAGCCAAGGTGAGGACAAATTTGACCCAATGGATAGTAAAAATGGAAGACCTTGACCGCCGTGCGCACAGTGCGGTACGGGAGTCGGCCTTCCGGATGACGTAGCGTCATATCCGATCGCACGGAGAGGTGTTGGCCTGCCGCGACGGAGAAGAGCGGAATGGCGAACCGGTCGAATGTGAGGTGGATCACATTGCCGGATTGGGCAGAAAAAAGCCCCGGCCCCGGCTGAAAATCAGCCGGGGCCGGGGCCCTTCGAGCGGGAGGTGTTACTTCGTCAGGTCCGGACCCGGGGCCGCCACAGCGGCGGGGGTGTCGGCCACGGCCGACTTGTCCTCGCCACGGAAGGTGAACTTGGCTTCCTTGCCCTCACCCTCGACGCCGACCACCACGATCTGACCGGCCCGCAGCTCGCCGAAGAGAATCTTCTCCGAGAGGTGGTCCTCGATCTCGCGCTGGATGGTGCGGCGCAGCGGACGCGCACCCAGCACCGGGTCGTAGCCGCGCTTGGCCAGCAGCTGCTTCGCCTCGATGCTCAGCTCCAGACCCATGTCGCGGTCCTTGAGCCGGCCGTCCACCTTGTCGACCATCAGGTCGACGATCTGGATGATGTCGTCCTCGGTCAGCTGGTGGAAGACGACGATGTCGTCGACACGGTTGAGGAACTCGGGGCGGAAGTGCTGCTTGAGCTCCTCGCCGACCTTGTTCTTCATCCGCTCGTAGCCCGAGGCGGTGTCGCCCTGGGCCGCGAAGCCCAGGTTGAAGCCCTTGGAGATGTCCCGGGTGCCGAGGTTGGTGGTCATGATGATGACGGTGTTCTTGAAGTCCACCACCCGGCCCTGGGAGTCGGTCAGGCGACCGTCCTCCAGGATCTGCAGCAGCGAGTTGAAGATGTCCGGGTGGGCCTTCTCGACCTCGTCGAACAGCACGACCGAGAACGGCTTGCGGCGCACCTTCTCGGTGAGCTGGCCGCCCTCCTCGTACCCGACGTAGCCGGGCGGGGAGCCGAAGAGCCGCGAGACGGTGTGCTTCTCGCTGAACTCGGACATGTCGAGGGCGATCAGCGCGTCCTCGTCACCGAAGAGGAACTCGGCGAGGGTCTTGGACAGCTCGGTCTTACCGACGCCGGACGGGCCGGCGAAGATGAACGAACCGCCGGGACGCTTCGGGTCCTTGAGGCCCGCACGGGTGCGCCGGATGGCCTGCGAGAGCGCCTTGATGGCGTCCTTCTGGCCGATGACGCGCTTGTGCAGCTCGTCCTCCATGCGCAGCAGGCGGGAGGACTCCTCCTCGGTCAGCTTGAAGACCGGGATGCCGGTGGCCGTGGCCAGGACCTCGGCGATCAGCTCCTCGTCCACCTCGGCGACGACGTCCATGTCGCCGGCCTTCCACTCCTTCTCGCGCTTGGCCTTCGCGTTCAGGAGCTGCTTCTCGTCGTCACGCAGCGAGGCGGCCTTCTCGAAGTCCTGCGCGTCGATCGCGCTCTCCTTCTCGCGGCGCACGTCGGCGATCTTCTCGTCGAACTCCCGCAGGTCCGGCGGCGCGGTCATCCGGCGGATGCGCATCCGGGAGCCGGCCTCGTCGATCAGGTCGATCGCCTTGTCCGGCAGGAAGCGGTCCGAGATGTACCGGTCGGCCAGGGTGGCCGCGGCGACCAGGGCGGCGTCCGTGATGGACACCCGGTGGTGCGCCTCGTAGCGGTCCCGCAGGCCCTTGAGGATCTCGATGGTGTGCGGCAGCGACGGCTCCGCGACCTGGATCGGCTGGAAGCGGCGCTCCAGCGCGGCGTCCTTCTCCAGGTGCTTGCGGTACTCGTCCAGCGTCGTCGCACCGATGGTCTGCAGCTCGCCGCGGGCCAGCATCGGCTTGAGGATGCTGGCGGCGTCGATGGCACCCTCGGCGGCGCCCGCGCCGACCAGGGTGTGCAGCTCGTCGATGAACAGGATGATGTCGCCGCGGGTGCGGATCTCCTTGAGCACCTTCTTCAGGCGCTCCTCGAAGTCACCGCGGTAGCGCGAACCGGCGACCAGCGCGCCCAGGTCGAGGGTGTAGAGCTGCTTGTCCTTCAGCGTCTCCGGGACCTCGCCCTTGACGATCGCCTGGGCCAGGCCCTCGACGACGGCGGTCTTGCCGACGCCGGGCTCGCCGATCAGCACCGGGTTGTTCTTGGTGCGGCGGGACAGCACCTGCATGACCCGCTCGATCTCCTTCTCCCGCCCGATCACCGGGTCGAGCTTGGCCTCGCGGGCGGCCTGGGTCAGGTTGCGGCCGAACTGGTCCAGGACCAGCGAGGTCGACGGGGTGCCCTCGGCGGGGCCGCCTGCGGTGGCCGACTCCTTGCCGCCGCCCTGGTAACCGGACAGCAGCTGGATCACCTGCTGGCGGACGCGGTTCAGGTCGGCACCCAGCTTCACCAGGACCTGGGCGGCGACGCCCTCGCCCTCGCGAATCAGGCCGAGCAGGATGTGCTCGGTGCCGATGTAGTTGTGGCCCAGCTGAAGGGCCTCGCGGAGCGACAGCTCCAGGACCTTCTTCGCCCGGGGGGTGAAGGGGATGTGACCGGACGGGGCCTGCTGGCCCTGGCCGATGATCTCCTCGACCTGCTGGCGGACCGCCTCAAGAGAAATCCCGAGGCTCTCCAGGGCCTTAGCGGCGACACCCTCACCCTCGTGGATCAGGCCCAGGAGGATGTGCTCGGTGCCGATGTAGTTGTGGTTGAGCATCCGGGCTTCTTCCTGAGCCAGGACGACAACCCGCCGCGCGCGGTCGGTGAACCTCTCGAACATCGTTAATCGCTCCTCAGAGCGGTCGGTCAGTTCGGGGTCGGTCCCCGCCCTGTCCTTCCGCATGCTAGTCCCGCTCAGCGGCGCGGCAGGGGCCCCTCCCGCCCGATGGTGGGCAAAGGAGGGTGGATCTCCCCCCACGTGTGTGGGGGAATCATGCTGCACGACCAGCCGACACCCTTCCCAACCTGATGCTGGGAGACGGTGTTCCCGCTAGTCCGCCCGATGCACGTGTTGCCGCTACGCCAATGGCGAACACGCTCCGCTCCGATCCGTGGAACGGTGTGCATCCACCTCGATCGCCGGCTTCGCGGCCTGCCACCGGTTCGGGCCTGAACCCGTCCCACCTGCATTCATACCGGAAATTGCGACGGTTCTCGTGCAGTTTCCCAGGTGGTGTTGTTCGCTCGGCGAGAAGTCTGCCGATCCGGGCCCCAGGTGACGGGGCCTCAGTGTGGTGGCGACGGCCCGGTAGGGCCAATCGGGGCGGACGCCGTGACCGGGCCGCTCCTACCAGCGTTGCACAGTCCGTGAGTGCCCCGCAGTCCCCGACCAGGTCGTCGGGAGCAGACCCGGTCGCGATGCTGCTCCGCTGCGACCGGCTGGAGCTCCCGGCAGGGGCCGGCCGGGCCGTACTGGCCCGCTCGGAGCGGCTGGGCCGGCCGACCGGACCGGTGCTGCAGGCGACGGCCGCCGAGGCCGGGGAGCGGTCGCTCTACCTGCTGGCGGCGGGGACGGCCGAGCTGGTGCCCGGACTGCTGTGCTGGCTCGGCTGGGGGCCGGAGCTCGGCCTGGACCTCCGCGCCCGCCCCGGGCGCCCGCAGCGCCCCGCCACGGTGCCACGGCCACGGGGCGTGGAGGATGATCCTCCACGCCCCGTGACCGACGGGCACGCGCTGTGCGGTGTCCGTTGGGTACGCGCTCGGGCGGCTGCCGGGCCGCCGCTCGGTCTCGACCTGGCCTCGCCGGGTCTGCTGCGGCTGCTGGACGGGCTGGCCGAGGCCTGCCTCCGCGACCGGATGGGCCTGCCGCCGGCCCGTTGACGGCCGAGTACCACCAGTGCACGGCGGCAGCCGCGCCGCCTCAGGAGACGTTGGCCGCCTCGTACGCCTCGCGCACGTTGCTGGGGACGCGGCCGCGGTCGTTGACCGAGAAGCCGTTGTCCTTCGCCCAGGTGCGGATCTTGGCGGTGTCCGCGCCACCGGCGGCCGGCCGGGCGGTGCCACGGGCGCCGGAGCGGCGGACGCTGGTGAGCCGGCCGCTCTGCTTGCGGCCCTTGTCGACATACGGAGCCAACAGGCTGCGCAGTTTGTCCGCGTTCGCGGACGTGAGGTCGATCTCGTAGGCAACGCCGTCGAGGGCGAACGTCACCGTCTCGTCCGCCGAACCGCCGTCGAGATCGTCTTCAAGAATGACCTGCACCCTCTGTGCCACGGGCTTCCCTTTCCGCTTAACGACCCAATGCCTTAGGGAAAGGAAACCGCCTTTTCTCGAAAAACACAAACCCCGGACTGTTCGGGCCGTGACCGGCTACCGCTCTGGCAAGTCCGCCGGACGGCGGTTCAGAGATGCAGTAGCATGCGCGAGTTGCCCAGGGTGTTGGGCTTCACGCGCTCCAGGCCGAGGAACTCGGCGACTCCTTCGTCGTAGGAGTGAAGGAGTTCTTCATACACTTCCGTAGCGATGACCGCCGGATCTGTCGTACCATCATCGGTTTCACCGATCTCGACGAAGCCGTGTTTCGCGAAGAACGCCACCTCGAACGTCAAGCAGAAAATCCGACGTACACCCAGCCCCCGCGCAGTCTCCACCAACTGTTCCAGAAGTCGGTGTCCGACGCCGTGACCTCGGCAGATCGGATCGACGGCGAGGGTACGCACCTCCGCGAGGTCCAGCCACATCACGTGCAACGCGCCGCAGGCGACCACCTCGCCGGTGTCCACGCGCTCGGCGACCCAGAACTCCTGGACGGATTCGAACAGGGTCACGGTCGGCTTGTCGAGCAGAATGCCGTCCTGTGAGTAAGCGTCGATGAGCCGTCGAACGGTCCTGACATCGTTGGTCCGCGCCCGGCGGATGGTGACCTCCATGGGCCGGACGTTATCGCGTCGGCCCGTCCTCGGTCTCCCCGGTCCGGCCCGGCCCGGCGACCCGCAGTGCGTCCCGCAGCGCCTCGCGCTGCTCGGCCGACATCAGCCCGAAGAAGTGCACCAGGGCCGCCGCCGGATTGTCACTGGTGGCCCAGGCCTCGTTCATCAGCGCCGCGGTGTAGGCCTCGCGTGAGGAGACCGGCTCATATCGATAGGCGCGGCCGTCGCGTTCCCGGCGCAGCCAGCCCTTTCTGTAGAGCTTGTCGAGGACCGTCATCGCCGTGGTGTAGGCGATATCGCGTTCCTCGCGCAGATCGAGCAGCACCTCGCGAACGGTCACCGGGCGGTTCCACTGCCACACCCGGGTCATGATGGCGTTCTCCAGTTCACCGAGCTGCCGCACCATGGGGCAACCTTAGGGAAAAATCGGACAAAACGCATGACCGCCACTTCGGCGGCGCGCCGCAGGCCGCCGCCCGGGCATGGGCGACGGCCTGCGATGAGAGTGCTGCGAGGTGCTGTTATTCCGCGACGCGGGGCGCGGCGGCGGCCGCCAGCGCATCGGCGGCGGCGTCCTCCTTGCCCTTCTGGTCGCCGCCCTGGGTGCGGATGATGGCGCGCACCAGGAATCCGAAACCGATCGCCATCACCAGTGGCGGCACAATCGCGCTGATGTACTGCATCAGGTCACTCTCCCTCGGTCTTTTCGGCGGACTGGGTTGCGGACTTCGCGTCCGACTTGGCCTCGGCCCGGGCGTGGTCCGGGCGGACCAGCGGGAAGAGCACCGTCTCGCGGATGTTCTTGCCGGTGAGCAGCATGATCAGGCGGTCCACGCCGAGACCGAGACCACCGGTGGGCGGCATCGCGTACTCCAGCGCCCGCAGGAAGTCCTCGTCGATCTGCATGGCCTCGACGTCGCCGCCGGCCGCCAGCAGCGACTGCGCGGTGAGCCGGGCGCGCTGCTCGACCGGGTCGATCAGCTCCGAGTAGGCGGTGCCGATCTCGGTGCCGAAGATCACCAGGTCCCACTTCTCGGCCACGCCCGGGATCGAGCGGTGCTGACGGGTCAGCGGGGAGACCTCGGTCGGGTAGTCCTTGAGGAAGGTCGGCCGGATCGCGTTCTCCTCCAGCAGGCGCTCGATCATCTCCAGGATGATCTGCCCGTGGCCCCACTCCTTCTCGTAGGGCACGCCGGCCGCGTCGGCGAGCTTGCGCAGCTCCTCGACGGTGCTCTGCGGGGTGACCTCGGTGCCCAGCCGCTCGGAGATGCCGGGGTAGACGCTGATCTCCTCCCACGGCTCGGCGAGGTCGATCTCGTGCTCGACGCCGTGCGGGTCGGTGCCGCGGACCACCGTGGTGCCCAGCGCGTCCTTGGCCGCGTTGATGATGATCGCGCGGATCAGCTCGGCCTGGGTGTCGTAGTCGCCGTATGCCTCGTACGACTCCAGCGCGGTGAACTCCGGGTTGTGGGTCGCGTCGGCGCCCTCGTTGCGGAAGTTCCGGTTGATCTCGAAGACCTTCTCGGCGCCACCGACCACCAGCCGCTTGAGGTAGAGCTCGGTGGCGATCCGCAGGTAGAGGTCGATGTCGTAGGCGTTGATGTGCGTGATGAACGGGCGGGCGTTGGCGCCGCCGTGGATCGGCTGCAGCATCGGGGTCTCGACCTCGAGGTAGCCGCGCTCCTCGTAGGTGTTGCGGATCGAGCGGACCACCGTGCTGCGCAGCCGCAGCATCTCGCGGGCCTCGGGGTTGACGATCAGGTCCACGTAGCGCTGGCGGACCCGGGCCTCCGGGTCGGTCAGGCCCTTGTGCTTGTCCGGCAGCGGGCGCAGGCACTTGGCGGTCAGCGCCCAGCTGTCCACCATGATGCTGAGTTCGCCGCGCTTGGAGGTGATCACCTCGCCCTCGACGCCGACCTGGTCGCCGAGGTCGATGTCGGTCTTCCAGTCGGCCAGCCGCTCCGGGCCGAGCTTGTCCAGGGAGAACATCACCTGGAGGTCGCCGGAGCCGTCGCGCAGGGTGGCGAAGCAGAGCTTGCCGCCGGTGCGGGCGAGGATCACCCGGCCGGTGACGCCGGCCCGCCGGCCGGTCGCGGTGTCCGGCTCCAGGTCGGGGTGCTCGGCGCGCAGGTCGGCGATGGTGGTGGTGCGGGGGAAGCCCACCGGGTAAGGGTCGACCCCGGCGGCGCGGAGCCGGTCGAGCTTCTCGCGCCGGACGCGCATCTGCTCGGGGAGGTCGTCGGTCGCGGGAAGGCTGTTCTGGTCGCTCACCTCACCAGGGTAACGACCGGCACCTCGTGGTCCGCCACCGGATATCGCGGGTCGCGGACCACGGGTGCGAGGGGCGGCGGTCAGCCGGTGCCGGTGGCGAGTTCGCCGCCTTCGCGCAGCGGCGTGCGGACCGGCGTACGAGCGGTGGCGTGCACCGGCGGGTGCGCGGCGGAGGGCCGGGGGCGGCGGGCGAAGAGCTCGGAGGGGGTGGGCACCCGCGGGGTGTGGTGGCCGGGCTCGTCCGGTACGCCGCTCACTGCGGTGTCGGTGCTGCGCGGCTCGGTGGGGCTGCTCATCGGAATCGGTCCTCCAGCTCGGTCGGTGGGACTGCTCGGTGCGACGGCGGCGAGAGCGGACAGGTGGCCGGACGCCGGTGCCGGCGTCGGACTGGGCACGGCGGCGAGGTGGCGCGCGGTGAGGGCCGGGGCGGACGCGGGGTGCGGGAAGCCGGTGCTGAGCGCCAGCCGCGCGCGGACGGCGGCCTCGGCCAGCTCGTGGCAGCGGCCCGCCAGGCGCGAGCGCCGCGAGCGCTCGCCCGGGCCGCAGGGCAGCCGGGAGAGCGAGCGCAGCGCCGACAGGTCGTCGGGACCGGGCAGGTAGCCGTCGGTGACGGCCTCCTCCAGCCGTTCCAGGTACCCGCGGGCGCTGCCGGGCAGCGCGGACCGGTAGCGGGACAGCTCGTCCAGCAGGAAGCTCCGCAGCCGGCCGCCCTCCTGGGCGGCCTCGTCGATCGCCTCGGCCAGCCGCAGGGCCTCCTGGACGTCCTCCGCCCAGAGATCAGCGCCGTTCGGGCCGAGCGTCAGTTGGGCGGGGACAGCGGGGTGGAGGGCTTGGGCGAGGGCACGGCGCAGCACGCGCACTTCGTCGGCGCTGAAGGCCATGCCGCCGCGGGACCCATGTGGCGTAGGCATAAAATGACCCTACGTGAGGAATATCCGATTTGTCGGTAACCTCGCGCAGGGCCGCCCCGATCGGGTCAGCTGACGATCCCTCAGCTGGGCTTGTTGCGCTCGTACACGAGCCGCAGGCCGATCAGGGTGAGCCACGGCTCGTGGACGTCGATCGCCTCGGCCTCGCCGAGCACCAGCGGGGCCAGCCCGCCGGTGGCGATCACTTGGACGTCCTCCGGGTCGGTCGCCAACTCCTTGGACATCCGGGCCACCAGGCCGTCCACCTGGCCGGCGAAGCCGTACAGGATGCCGGACTGCATGCCCTCGACGGTGTTCTTGCCGATCACGTTGCGCGGCCGGGTCAGCTCGATCTTGCGCAGCTGCGCGCCGCGCACGCCGAGCGCCTCGACCGAGATCTCGATCCCGGGCGCGATCGCGCCGCCGATGTAGTCGCCGCGCTCGTTGATCGCGTCGAAGGTCGTCGCGGTGCCGAAGTCGACCACGATGCACGGTCCCCCGTACAGGTGGTTGGCGGCCAGTGCGTTGACGATCCGGTCGGCGCCGACCTCCTTGGGGTTGTCCATCAGGACGTGCACCCCGGTCTTCACCCCGGGCTCCACGATCACCGCGGGTACGTCGCCGTAGTAGCGGCGGGTCACCTCGCGCAGCTCGTGGAGCACCGCGGGCACCGAGGAGCAGATCGCCAGACCGTCGACCCGCCCCTCGGAGGCCAGCGGGTGAGAGCCCATCAGCCCCTGCATCAGCACCGCCAGCTCGTCCGCGGTGCGGCGCGGGTCGGTGGAGATCCGCCAGTGCTCGACGATCTCCTCGCCGTCGAACAGGCCGAGCGTGGTCTGGGTGTTGCCGACGTCGATGGTGAGGAGCATGAGCCGCTTTCCGAGTGGGTGGGTGGATTACGGGCGGAGGTCCAGGCCGATGTCCAGGATCGGCGAGGAGTGGGTGAGCGCTCCGACGGCCAGGTAGTCGACACCAGTCTCGGCCACCGCATGCGCGGTGGCCAGGGTCAGGCCGCCGGAAGCTTCCAGGGTGGCCCGGCCGGCCACCAGCTCGACGGCCGCCTTGAGCTGATCGACCGTGAAGTTGTCGAGCAGGATCTGCTCGGCCCCGGCCTCCAGCACCGGCGGGATCTGCTCCAGGGTGTCCACCTCGACCTGCACCGGCAGCTCGGGGTAGGCGGCCCGGACGGCCTGGAAGGCCTCGGCCACGCCGCCCGCGGCGACCACGTGGTTGTCCTTGATCAGCGCCGCGTCCGAGAGCGCCATCCGGTGGTTGACGCCGCCGCCGGCCCGCACCGCGTACTTCTGCAGCGAGCGCAGGCCCGGGTGGGTCTTGCGGGTGTCCCGGACCTTGGCGCCGGTGCCCTCCAGGGCGTCCACCCAGGCGCGGGTGGCGGTGGCGATCCCGGACAGGTGGCAGAGCAGGTTGAGCGCGCTGCGCTCGGCGGTCAGCAGGTCGCGGGTGCGGCTGCGCACCGACAGCAGCACCTGGCCGGCCGCGACCGCGTCGCCGTCCTCGACGTGCCGCTCGACCTCGAACTCCTCCTCGCAGATCAGCGAGACGACGGCCTCGGCGATCCGCAGGCCGGCCACCACGCCGGCCTCGCGGGCGGTGAAGTCGGCGGTGGCGACCGCGTCGGCCGGCACGGTGGCGATCGAGGTGACGTCCTCGCCGCCGGCCAGGTCCTCGGCCAGCGCCAGCGTGGCGATGTCCTCGACCTCGACCGGGTCCAGGCCGGCCGCCTCCAGCAGCTCGGCCAACGCCGGGTCCAGGCCGGTCTCGTAGCCCTCGCCGTCGCCGCAGGCGCAGCCGTCGCCGCAGCCGTCCTGCTCGGCCAGCGGGAGTTCCTCGTGCGTGTGCGACATGGCTTACTGCTCCTCGGAAGTGCTGTTGAGTGCTACTGCGGGGGTGCCGGAGACGGCGTCCAGGGTGGTGATCAGGTGGCGCTGCCACCGCGCGTCGTCCCGCTCGGGGAAGTCCTCGCGCCAGTGGCAGCCGCGGGTCTCGGCCCGCAGCTCGGCCGCGGCCACCAGGGCGGCGGCGACCAGCAGCAGGTTGGCGGCCTCCCAGGTCTCCACCCGCGGGTCGGCGGGCTTCTCCTCGGCGGCCTGCGCGGCGGCCGCGCGGCCCAGTGCGGCCAGGCCCTCGGCGGCGCCGGCCAGGCTCGCGGCCGAGCGCAGCACACCCGCGCCGTTGGTCATCAGCCGCTGGATCTCGGCCCGGGCCTCGGGCGCGGGCAGCGGGACGGGCCGGGCGGCGTACGCGGCCGGGACGTCCACCGAGCGCTCCGGCAGCCGGCCGGCCGCGTACCGCTCGACCAGGTCGGCGGCGATCCGCTCGGCGAAGACCAGGCCCTCCAGCAGCGAGTTGGAGGCCAGCCGGTTGGCGCCGTGCACGCCCGTGCAGGCCACCTCGCCGCAGGCGTACAGGCCCGGGACGGTGCTGTGGCCGTGCAGGTCGGTGCGGACGCCGCCGGAGGCGTGGTGCGCGGCCGGGGCGATCGGGATCAGCCCCTCGACCGGGTCGATGCCGTGCGCGCGGCAGGAGGCCAGGATGGTGGGGAAGCGCTCCTCCCACATCGCCGCGCCGAAGTGCCGCCCGTCCAGGTACATGTGGTCGGCACCCTGCGCCTGCATCTGCCGGGTGATCGCCTTGGCGACGATGTCGCGCGGGGCGAGCTCGGCCAGCTCGTGCTGTCCGACCATGAAGCGGGTGCCGGCGGCGTCCACCAGGTGGGCGCCCTCGCCGCGGACGGCCTCGGAGACCAGCGGCTGCTGGCCCTCGGACTCCGGGCCCAGCCACATCACGGTGGGGTGGAACTGGATGAACTCCAGGTCGGTCACCTCGGCGCCGGCGCGCAGCGCCAGCGCCACGCCGTCGCCGGTGGAGACCGCCGGGTTGGTGCTGGCGGAGAAGACCTGGCCCATGCCGCCGGTGGCCAGCACCACGGCGCGGGCCCGGATCGCGCCGACGCCGTCGCGCTGGCCCTCGCCCATCACGTGCAGTGTCAGGCCGGCCGCGTGGCCGGTGGCGTCGGTGAGCAGGTCGAGCACGAGGGCGTGCTCGATCAGCTCCAGGCCGGGGTCGCTGCGCACCGCCGAGACCAGGGCGCGCGATATCTCGGCGCCCGTCGCGTCGCCGCCCGCGTGCGCGATCCGGCGCCGGTGGTGGCCGCCCTCGCGGGTCAGCAGGATCTCGCCGTCGGCGTCCTGGTCGAACGCGGCGCCGGTGGCGATCAGGTGCCGCACGGCCTCCGGCCCCTCGGTGACCAGGGAGCGCACGGCCTCCTCGTCGCAGAGCCCGGCGCCCGCCACCAGGGTGTCGGCGAGGTGCTGCTCGGGCGTGTCGCCCTCGCCCAGGGCGGCGGCGATGCCGCCCTGGGCCCAGCGGGTGGAACCGTCGTCCAGCATCGCCTTGGTGACCACCGTCACCCGCAGACCGGCCTTGCGGACGCCCAGCGCGACGGTCAGGCCGGCCACCCCGGAGCCGACCACGACCACGTCGGTGGTGGCGGTCCAACCCGGGGCGGGGGCGGTGAGGCGGTGGGTCACTGGCATGGTGTTGCTCCGGTCTGCGATCCGGCGGCTGCCGGAGGTTGCTGCTTAGAGGGCGTGGACGGCGTCGCCGCGGACGGTGTCCGTGCCCGGCAGGGCCTCGGCCGGGTCCGCGCCGGTTCCGGTGACCCGGTTGTCGGCGTCCACGAAGACCACCTTGGGCCGGTACGACTTGGCCTCGGCGGTGTCCATCTGCCCGTAGGCGATGAGTATCACCAGGTCGCCCGGGTGGACGAGGCGGGCCGCGGCGCCGTTGATCCCGATCACGCCGGTCCCGCGCGGGCCCGCGATCGTGTAGGTCTCCAGCCGGGCGCCGTTGTTGATGTCGACGATGTGGACCAGCTCACCGGGGAGCAGGTCGGCGGCGTCGAGCAGGTCCTCGTCCACCGTCACCGAGCCGACGTAGTGCAGGTCGGCCTGGGTGACGGTGGCACGGTGGATCTTGGACTTGAGCATGGTGCGAAGCATTGGTCACGCCTCCAGAGGTGAGTGCATGCCTACTACGGCGGTGCTTGTCGAAACGATGCTGTGCTACCTGACGATGATGCGAACGTTGTCGATCAGGCGGGTGGACCCTACCGTGGCGGCCACGGCCAGCACCGCCTCGCCCTGGAAGTCGTCCGGGGCCTCGACGAACTCGTCGGGGTCGATCAGGGCCAGGTAGTCGAGGGTGATGCCTTCCGCGGCGTCCAGGACGGCCGCGGCGGCCGCGCGGACGGCCTTCGGGCCCTGGGCGGCGACGTCCCGGCCGGCGAACAGGGCGGCCGAGAGCGTCAGCGCCCGCGCGCGCTCGTCCTCGGAGAGGAAGCGGTTGCGCGAGGAGAGCGCGAGGCCGTCGGATTCGCGGACGGTCGGGACGCCGATGACCTCCACGTCGAAGTCCAGGTCGGCCACCATCCGCTGGACGATCGCCAGCTGCTGGGCGTCCTTCTCGCCGAAGAAGGCGAAGTCCGGGTCGGTGATGTGCAGCAGCTTGGCCACCACGGTCAGCACGCCGTCGAAGTGGCCGGGGCGGCTGGCACCCTCGAAGCGCTCGCCCATCGGGCCCGCGGTGATCCGCACCTGCGGCTCGCCGTTGGGGTAGACCTCCTCGGGCAGCGGTGCGAAGACCACGTCCGCGCCGGCCTCCTCGGCCAGCCGGACGTCGGCGGCCAGCGTGCGCGGGTAGCGGTCCAGGTCCTCGCCGGCCGCGAACTGCAGCGGGTTGACGAAGACGGTCACCGCGACCCGGCCGTCCGCGCCGACCTCCTTGCGGGCCGCCCGGATCAGCGCGGCGTGGCCCTCGTGCAGGGCGCCCATGGTCATCACCACGGCGTTGTCCACCGGCTGCTCGTCCGGCCAGAAGGCGGGCTCGAAGTCGGCGATGGTGTGGGTCAGGGCGGTCTTGCGGGGCTGGGTCGCCTGCTTGCCGCGCTGGGTCTTGCCCGCCATGTCATGCACTCCTTCGCTGGGTCCAGCCGGAGGGCTGGGGAAAACCGGTCATGCGGCCGTCACGGTAGCCGAGTGGGACGACGTCGGCGGTGGCCGAGGGCGGCGCGGTCACCGCTTGACCTCCTCGTCGAGGACGGCCAGCAGGGCGGCCGCGGAGTCCGCGGCGAGACTCCCGCCGGCCACCGCGCGCTGGGCGGTGGCGCGGGCCATCGCCCGGTAGGCCTGATCGATGTCCGGGGACACCGTACTGAGCTGCTCCAGGTGACGGCGGACCGTCCCCAGGTCGCCGCGGGCGACCGGGCCGGTGAGCGCGGCGTCGCCGGAGCGCAGGCTGTTGTCGAGCGCGGCGCCGAGCAGCGGGCCGAGCAGCCGGCCGGGTTCGGCCACACCGGCCGTCCGCAGCAGCTCCAGCGCCTGGGCGACGAGCGTGACCAGGTGGTTCGCGCCGTGCGCGAGGGCCGTGTGATAGAGCGGGCGGACGTCCTCGGGCACCCACTCGGGCTCACCGCCCATCTCCACCACCAGCGCCTCGGCGACCGGGCGCAGCTCGTCCGGGGCGGTCACCCCGAACGGGCAGCCGGCCAGCCGGGCCACGTCCACCGAGGTGCCGCTGAAGGTCATCGCGGGGTGCAGCGCCAGCGGCAGCGCGCCGGCCCGGGTGGCGGGTTCGAGTACGGCGACGCCCATCGCGCCGGAGGTGTGCACCAGGAGCTGGCCCGGGCGGATCGCGCCGGTGGCGGCCAGCCCGGCCACCAGGTCCGGCAGGACATCGTCGGGGACGGTCAGCAGCACCAGGTCGGCGGCGGCCAGCACCTGCGGCGGCGTCACCACCCGGACGCCCGGCAGCAGGGCCTCGGCGCGCCGGCGGGAGGTGGTCGAGACGCCGGAGGCGGCGACCACCCGGTGGCCGGCCAGCTGCAGGGCGGCGCCGAGGGCGGGGCCGACCCGGCCCGTCCCCACCACGCCGACGGCGAGTCGGGCCGGACGGCCGGCCGGGTCCCCGGCGGCGGGGTCGAACAGGTCGGGTGTGTCCACGGTTCGCGTTCCAGTCCTCTACGGGTACCAGACGTACCGCACCATGGTACGGCCCTGGCGGGTCCGCTCAGTCGGAGCTACCGGCCCGGACCAGCCCGGCTTCGTAGGCCAGCACCACGGCCTGCACTCGGTCGCGCAGGTTCAGCTTGGCCAGGATGCGGCCCACGTGGGTCTTCACGGTGGCCTCGGAGAGGCCCAGCCGGGCGGCCACCTCGCCGTTCGACAGGCCCTGGACCACCAGCAGGAACACCTCCCGCTCGCGGTCGGTCAGCGGGTCAAGGACGGCCGGGGTGCCGGCGGTGTGCGTGACCGGGAGCACCTCGGCGAAGCGGTCGATCATGCGGCGGGTGGTGGTGGGGGCGACCACCGCGTCCCCGGCGTGCACCGAGCGGATCGCGGCCACCAGCTCGGTCGGCGGCACGTCCTTGAGCAGGAAGCCGCTGGCCCCGGCCTTGAGCGCGGCGAAGGCGTACTCGTCCAGGTCGAAGGTGGTCAGGATCAGCACCCGCGGCGCCTCGTGCAGCGGGGTGCCGTCCGCGGCCAGGCAGATCCGCCGGGTGGCCTGGACGCCGTCCAGCCGCGGCATCCGGACGTCCATAAGGATCACGTCGACCTCGGTGTGCCGCAGCACCTCCAGCGCCTGGGCGCCGTCGCCCGCCTCGGCGGTGATCTCGATGTCGCCCTGCGACTGCAACACCATCCGGAAGCCCGTGCGCAGCAGTTCCTGGTCGTCGACGAGCATCACGCGGATGGTCATGGTTCTCCTATTTGCCGGTCTTCAGGGGGAGGACGGCGCGGATCCGGAAGCCGCCGCCCGGGCGCGGGCCGACGTCCAGACTGCCGCTGACCATGCCGATCCGCTCGCGCATGCCGATCAGACCATGCCCGAGGCCGTCCACTCCGCCGTGGGCCAGCTTCTCGTCGGTGGCCCCCCGGCCGTCGTCCTCGATCAGCACGTTGAGGTCGCGGTCCCCGAAATCCACCGCGACCCGGGCGCTGGCACCGGGGCCGCCGTGCTTGCGGACGTTGGTCAGCGCCTCCTGGACGATCCGGTAGACCGTCAGCTCGACGCCGCGCGGCAGCTCGCGGACCTCGCCGGTGCTGGTGAACTCGACCGGCAGTCCGGCGGTGCGGACCTGGTCCAGCAGGTCGGGCAGCTCCTCGACGCTGGGCTGCGGCAGGTACTCCCCGGCCGCGTCGGAGGTGCGCAGCACGCCCAGCAGCCGGCGCATCTCCACCAGCGCCTGGCGGCCGGTGGAGGCGATCGTGCCGAGCGCCTCCTTGGCCTGCTGCGGCGAGTTGTCGAGCACGTAGGCGGCGCCGTCCGCCTGGACGATCATGACGGAGACGTTGTGCGCGACCACGTCGTGCAGCTCGCGGGCGATCCGGGCCCGCTCGGCGGCCACCGCCACCTTGGCCTGGGCGTCCCGCTCGCGTTCCAGCCGGGCGGCCCGGTCCTCCAGCTCCACCAGGTAGGCGCGGCGCACCCGGGTGAGGCGCCCCCAGGCCCAGCAGAGGATGAAGGGGGTGGAGAGCAGAACAGCGTAGAAGACGGCCTTGGTGGTGCTCCCGTGCTGGTCGGCGTCGCCCTGGAACCGCAGGTAGGTGAGCGGTCCGGCCGCCAGACCGCCGGCCAGCGCCAGCCGGGACGCCCAGGCCGCCCCGAAGGCCGCGCCGGTGTAGACGAAGACCAGGTAGGCGATGGACGAGGCGTCCGGCGGCACGTTCAGCAGCACCTGGGCGAGCCCGAGCACCAGGGCGGCGACCACCGTCGCGTTCGGCCAGCGCCGGCGCACCACCATGAGTCCGCCGAGGGTGAGCCCGAAGGCGGCGACGGGCAGCAGCGAGTTCTGGTAGTCGATGGCGGACAGGGCGACGAAGGAGAGCACGAGCAGCGCCCAGCCGCCATCGACCACCAGGGGGTGTCCGCGAAGCCAGGCGTTGAGTCGATGCACCAGACCAGCCTAGGCAGTCGAAAGGCCTGCTCCCGTCCGCCGGGAGGGCGATCCGCTCTCGTCCGCAGGTCGGAGCCCGGTACCGTCACGGGCATGAGCTGGATGCGGTGGCGGCCCGCCATGGAGGAGGCCCTGTACGGGACGGACGGCGGTTTCTACCGCAGCCCGGAGGGGCCGGCCGGGCACTTCCGGACCTCGGTGCACGCCTCGCGCCAGTACGCGCAGGCGGTCGGCCGGCTGCTGCTGGAGGTGGACGAGGCGCTCGGCCACCCGGCGGAGCTCGCGCTGGTCGACGTCGGCGCCGGGCGTGGCGAGCTGGTGTCCGCGCTGGCCGGGCTGCTGCCCGGACGGCTGCGCGCGTACGGGGTCGAGCTGGCCGCGCGGCCGGACGGGCTGCCGGACGGCGTGCGCTGGACGGCCGAGCCGCCGCGCGGGGCGGTGGGTCTGCTCTTCGCCAACGAGTGGCTGGACAACGTGCCGCTGGACGTCGCCGAGCCGGACCCGGACGGGCGGCTGCGCTACGTCGAGGTGTCGCCCGCGGGGGAGGAGCGGCCGGGCCCGCCGCTGAGCGCCGAGGACGCCGCCTGGGCGGCCCGCTGGTGGCCGTCCGACGCGCCCCGGGTGGAGCTCGGCGGCCCGCGCGACGCGGCCTGGGCCGCCGCGGTGGGCTCGTTGGAGCGCGGTCTCGCGGTCGCGGTGGACTACGCGCACGAGAAGTCGGACCGGCCGGTCTTCGGGTCGCTGACCGGCTTCCGGGCCGGCCGCGAGGTGCGCCCGGTCCCGGACGGCAGCTGCGACCTGACCGCCCATGTGGCGCTGGACTCGGCGGCGGTGCGCGGCGCCGCGGATGTCCACACCCTGTGGACGACGCAGCGCGAGGCGCTCAGGGCCCTCGGGGTGGACGGCGCACGCCCCCCGCTCGCGCTCGCGTCGAGCGACCCCGTCGGCTACCTCCGCGCGCTCGGCGCCGCAGGTGAGGCCGCCGAACTGACCTCCGTCGGCGGCCTTGGCGACTTCGGCTGGCTGGTGCAGGCCGTCCGAATTCCGATACCGAACAGCCTGCGAGGCCTCTCGGGATGGCAGACTCTGACCCCATGAGCATCAGGGAGACCACGGTCGGCATCGGTGCCGGGGCGGAGCAGACCGCCACCGACATGGTGCTGAACATCGGCCCGCAGCATCCGTCCACGCACGGCGTGCTGCGGCTCAAACTCGTGCTGGACGGCGAGCGCATCGTCGAGGCCGAGCCGGTGATCGGCTACATGCACCGCGGCGCCGAGAAGCTCTTCGAGGCGCGGGACTACCGGCAGATCATCATGCTGGCGAACCGGCACGACTGGCTCTCCGCCTTCGCCAACGAGCTGGGCGTGGTGCTGGCCGTCGAGCGGATGCTCGGCATGGAGGTCCCCGAGCGGGCGGTCTGGGTGCGCACCCTGCTGGCCGAGCTCAACCGGGTCCTCAACCACCTGATGTTCCTCGGCTCCTACCCGCTGGAGCTCGGCGGGATCACGCCCGTCTTCCACGCCTTCACCTCGCGCGAGGAGCTCCAGCACGTGCTGGAGGAGGCCAGCGGCGGCCGGATGCACTACATGTTCAACCGGGTCGGCGGCCTCAAGGAGGACCTGCCGGCCGGCTGGCTCGGCCGGGTCCGGACCGCCGTGGCCACCGTCCGCGCCCAGCTGCCGGTCTTCGAGGACCTGGTGCTCGGCAACGAGATCTTCCGGGCCCGGACGGCCGGCGTCGGCGTCCTGTCGGCCGAGCACGTCAAGGCGTACGGCATCAGCGGCCCGATCGCGCGCGCCTCGGGCGTCGACTTCGACCTGCGCCGCGACGAGCCGTACCTCGCGTACGGGGAGCTGCGCGACGTGCTGACCGTGGTCACCCGCGAGGAGGGCGACTGCCTGGCCCGCTTCGAGGTGTTGCTGGAGCAGACCGTCAACGCGCTCGACCTGGCCGACGCCTGCCTGGACCGGCTGGCCGGCCTGCCGGCCGGACCGGTCAACCTGCGGCTGCCCAAGGTGCTCAAGGCCCCCGAGGGCGAGACCTACGCCTGGACCGAGAACCCGCTCGGGATCAACGGCTACTACCTGGTCTCGCGCGGCGACAAGACGCCGTGGCGGCTCAAGCTCCGCTCGGCGTCCTTCAACAACATCCAGGCCCTCACCGAGCTGCTGCCCGGGACCCTGGTCGCCGACATGGTCGCCATCCTCGGGTCGATGTTCTTCGTCGTCGGGGACATCGACAAGTAAGACCGACCGGTCTCAGGCCGCCGCCTCGGGCGCGGCGGCCCGCCGGGCGGCGCTACTTCTTCTTGGCCTTGGGCTTCGGGTCGGCCGGGTGCGGCGCCAGCCTGCGGTCGCCCTTGGCGGCGATCCGCTGCTCGCACAGCTCGGCCAGCACGGCGTAGCCCTGGGGGCCCATCAGCTCGGTCAGCTCGGGCCGGTAGCTGACGAAGACCGGGTCGGGGCCGTCGTGCGCCTCGGGGCTGCCGGTGCACCACCAGTGCAGGTCGTGACCGCCCGGGCCCCAGCCGCGGCGGTCGTACTCGCCGATGGTGACCTGGAGGTAGCGGGTGTCGTCGGGGCGGTCGATCCAGTCGTAGGTACGGCGGACCGGCAGCTGCCAGCAGACATCCGGCTTGGTCTCCAGCGGTTCCTTGCCCTCGGCCAGCGCCAGGGTGTGCAGGGCGCAGCCCTCGCCACCCGCGAAGCCGGGGCGGTTGAGGAAGACGCAGGCGCCGTCGACCCGGCGGGTCTGCCGGTCGCCGTCCTCGTCGAGCATCGTGATGCCGCCGTCGATGACGAGCTTGCCGTTCTCGTCGGTGCCCTCGTCGAAGAGCTGCCAGGTCTCCCGGGTGAGGCGGGCGGCGTGGCCGGTGACGCGCTTCTCGTCGTCCTCGTCCGAGTAGTGCGCGCCCAGCGTGCAGCAGCCGTCCGAGGCGCCGCGGCCCGGACGGATGCCGTGGCAGCCGCGACCGAAGATGCAGGTCCAGCGCGAGGTCAGCCAGGTCAGGTCGCAGCGGAAGACCTGCTCCTCGTCGGCGGGGTCGGCGAACTCGACCCAGGCGCGCGGGAAGTCCAGCGGGACCTCGGGACCGGGCTTCTTGACCTTGGTCTTGAGCTTGGGGGTGGGGATGTCGATGGCTGCCACCCGGCAAGGGTAGGCCCTGCGCGAAGCGGGCATCGAGGCAGACACAGCACGGCCGCCGCCGGGTCACCGCAGGAAGGCCTCCAGCGCGGCGGCGAAGGCGACCGGCACCTCGTACATCGGGTAGTGCCCGCTGGCCGGCAGCACCTCGATCTCGGCCTGGGGGTAGTGCGGCAGCCAGGTGGCCCGCAGCACCGCCTCCGAGAGCGCGGCGTCGTGCTCGCCGGCGAACAGCCGCACCGGCAGGGTGCTGCCGGTGATCTTGGCGGCGAAGTCCTGGGTGCTCCAGTCGGTCAGGTAGGCCGCGAAGGCCTCCTTGCGGGAGAGTGCCACGGACTGCGCCGTCATCCGGTCCAGCCAGACGGCGCCGGCGCGGTGGCCGGTGACCATGTCGAGAATGGCGCGGCGGTTGGCGGGCTGCTCCGCGGCGCCGTGGAACAGGTCGTACGCGTCACCCTCCAGGGGGAAGCCGGTGGCCGGCACCGGGGCGATCCCGGCCAGCTTGCGCACCCGGTGCGGCGCCTCGGCCAGCACCCGCTGCACCGCCTTGCCGCCCATCGAGTGGCCGACCAGCGAGAAGGTCCGCCAGCCGAGCTGGTCGGCCAGCGCCAGCGCGTCCTGGGCGATCTCGGCCACCGTGTACTCGCCGGGGACGTCGGCCCGGTCGCCGTAGCCGCGGTAGTCCAGGAAGGCGTAGCTGAAGGCCGCCGGATCGAGGCAGTCGAGGAACGGACCCCACCCGGCGCTGGTACCGAACCAGTCGTGCAGCACGATGACCTGGTGCTCGCCGCTGCCCAGCAGGCGGTGACTGATCGTCATGTCCGGCTTCTCCCAAGGTGATGGACGGGGCGTTCGGTGAACAGCCTCCTCCGCTGCCGCTCGACGGGCAATCGAACACGCGGGATTTCCTCAGGTCGGGTGCCGTAGCGTGGTGAATTATGCGACTCGGTGTGCTCGACGTAGGTTCCAACACCGTCCACTTCCTCGTGGTGGACGCCCACCCCGGTGCTGCCCCCCTGCCCGCGTACTCGCACAAGGCGGAGCTGCGGCTCGCCGAGCTGCTCGACGCGCAGGGGGCGATCAGCGAGGCGGGCATCGAGTTGCTGATCGGCATGATCGCCTCCTCGATCCGGGTGGCCGAGGACAAGGGCGTGGTCGACCTGCTGCCGTTCGCCACCTCCGCGGTGCGCGAGGCGGCCAACGGCGAGGCCGTGCTCAAGCGGGTGCAGGACGAGACCGGCATCGAGCTGCAGGTGCTCTCCGGCGAGGAGGAGGCGCGGCTCACCTTCCTCGCCGTGCGGCGCTGGTTCGGTTGGTCGTCCGGCCGGCTGCTGGACCTGGACATCGGCGGCGGCTCGCTGGAGATCGCCTGCGGCCTGGACGAGCAGCCCGACGCGGCCTTCTCGCTGCCGCTGGGCGCGGGCCGGCTCACCGCCGGCTGGCTGCCCGACGAGGTCGCCGACCCCGAGCGGCTGCGCGACCTGCGCCGGCACATCCGGGCCGAGATCGCCGGTGTGGTCGGCGAGGTCGCCCGGCTCGGGCCGCCGGACCACGCGGTGGCCACCTCCAAGACCTTCAAGCAGCTCGCCCGGATGACCGGCGCCGCTCCCGCCGAGGCCGGCCTGCTGGTGACCAGACGGCTGACCCGCTCCGGGCTGTCCGCCTGGGTGCCCCGGCTGTCCGCCATGACGGTGGCCGAGCGGGCCCGGATCCCCGGCGTCTCCGAGGGCCGGGCCAAGCAGCTGCTGGCCGGCGCGCTGGTGGCCGACGCGGCGATGGACCTGTTCGGCCTCGACGAGCTGGACATCTGTCCCTGGGCGCTGCGGGAGGGCATCATCCTGCGCCGGCTGGACACCTTGGCCGCGCAGAACGGCTAGCCGGGATCCCCGCCGGGGGCGCGGGCCGCATACGCTGTCCCCGTGGTGCGAGCAGGCGGACCGGAGGACGAAGAGCCGGACGGCGAGGAGCGCGCCCGCGGCCCGCGCCGCGCGGCGCGGATGGGCGGCGCGAGCGCGGCCAAACCACCCAGACCGCCCCGGCCGGTGCGCAGGCGCGCGATCCGCAAGGCGGCCGGGAGCGAGCGCCCCGCCCCACTGCTGCGCACCACCGACCGGCTCGTCCTGCCGCGGCACCCGGCGCTGCACGTCCCCGACACCAAGGTCGCCCTCTCCACCGCCTCGGTCTACCCGGAGAGCACCTCGATCGCCTTCGAGCTCGCGGCCAAGCTCGGCTACGACGGCGTCGAGGTGATGGTCTGGAACGACCCGGTCAGCCAGGACCTGGACGCCCTGCGGGCGCTCTCCGACAAGCACCAGCTGCCGATCCTGGCCGTGCACGCGCCCTGCCTGCTGATCACCCAGCGGGTCTGGACCACCGACCCGTGGACCAAGCTGGTGCGGGCCAGGGCAGCCGCCGAGAAGCTCGGCGCGGACACCGTGGTGGTCCACCCGCCGTTCCGCTGGCAACGCCAGTACGCCCGGGAGTTCGTCCGCGGGATCAACCGGATGGCGGACGAGACCGAGGTCCGGTTCGCCGTCGAGAACATGTACCCCTGGCGCTACCGCGACCGCGAGATGCTCGCCTACGCCCCCGGCTGGGACGTCACCGACGAGGAGTACCGGCACTTCACCATCGACCTCTCGCACGTCTCCACCTCGCGGATCGACGCCTTCGAGATGGTCGACCGGATGGGCGCGCGGCTGGCCCACGTCCACCTCGCCGACGGCTCCGGGTCCGGCAAGGACGAGCACCTGATCCCCGGCCGCGGCAACCAGCCCTGCGCCGAGCTGCTGGAACGCCTCGCCCGCACCGGATTCGGCGGCCACGTGGTGCTGGAGGTCAACACCCGCCGCTCCGGGTCGCCGGCCGAGCGGGAGTCCGACCTCGCCGAGGCGCTGGCCTTCACCCGGCTCCATCTCGCCAGCGCTACGCGCGTACGCTGACAGGACCACGACGACTTCGGGAGGCCGACGGTGACGGACAGCCAGTTGCAGGCGCACGCGGCGAGCTTCGGCGCCGTCGCCGCCGAGTACGACCGGGCCCGGCCGTCCTACCCGGCCGCGGTGTTCGACGCGATCGAGCGCCTGACGGGCCGTCCGCTCAAGGGCGCCGACGTGCTGGACGTGGGCGCCGGCACCGGCATCGCCACCCGGCTGCTGCACGAGCGCGGCGCCCGGGTGACGGCCGTCGAGCCGAGCGCCGGGATGGCCGCCCGGCTGCACGCCGTCAGCCCCCGGATCGCGCTGGTCAAGGGGGACGGCAACGACCTGCCGTTCCACGACGCGACCGCCGACCTGATCACCTACGCGCAGGCCTTCCACTGGACCGACCCGGCCCGCTCGATCCCCGAGGCGCTGCGGGTGCTGCGCCCGGGCGGCGCGCTGGCGCTGATCTGGAACCTCAAGGACCGCTCGGTCGGCTGGCTGCGCGCGCAGGAGGAGCGGCTGACCGCGGCCCTGCCCTCGTACCACTACTACGGCGCCATGAACGTGGTCATCGAGGCGCTGGGGGACTACCCGTTCGAGGTGTCCCGCACCGAGCTGCGCTGGGAGCGCCGGCTCACCGTGGACGACGTGATCACCGATCTGCGGTCCAAGTCCTACTTCGCCGTCCTGGACGAGGACCGCAAGGGGCCGGTGCTGGCCGCCGAGCGGGCCGCGCTGCTGGAGGTGTTCCCCGACGGCGAGGTCGTCGAGCCGTACTCGGTGGACCTCACGGTGGCGGTCAAGTGCGGCTGACCGCCATCCGGACGCGCTGTCCGGCAGGCGGGACCGGGGCGTAGGCTCGAGTGTTACGGCGGCCCGCTCGTGGCGGGTCGCGCAGAGCCACCGAAGGAGTGGAGCCCAGTGCCCGAGCTGAAGTCCCGTACGGTCACCCACGGACGCAACATGGCAGGCGCCCGGGCGCTTCTTCGGGCGGCCGGTGTAGCCCGCGAGGACTTCGGCAAGCCGATCATCGCGGTCGCCAACTCCTTCACCGAGTTCGTCCCGGGGCACACCCACCTCCAGCCGGTGGGCCGGATCGTCTCCGAGGCGATCAAGGCCGCCGGCGGCATCCCGCGCGAGTTCAACACCATCGCGGTGGACGACGGCATCGCGATGGGCCACGGCGGCATGCTCTACTCGCTGCCCTCCCGCGACCTGATCGCCGACTCGGTCGAGTACATGGTCAACGCGCACTGCGCGGACGCCCTGATCTGCATCTCCAACTGCGACAAGATCACCCCCGGCATGCTGATGGCCGCGCTGCGCCTCAACATCCCGGTGGTCTTCGTCTCCGGCGGCCCGATGGAGGCCGGCAAGGCCACCCTGGTGGACGGCACGGTCCGCAAGCTCGACCTGGTCAACGCGATCTCGGACGCCGTCAACGAGAACGTCTCCGACGCGGACATCGCGATCATCGAGGAGAACGCCTGCCCGACCTGCGGGTCCTGTTCGGGCATGTTCACCGCCAACTCGATGAACTGCCTCGCCGAGGCCATCGGCCTGGCGCTGCCCGGCAACGGCTCGGTGCTGGCCACCCACACCGCCCGCAAGGACCTCTACGAGGACGCCGGCCGGACGATCGTCGACATCACGCTGCGCCACTACCACCAGGACGACTACTCGGTCCTGCCGCGCAACATCGCCACCCGCGCCGCGTTCGAGAACGCGATGGCGCTGGACATCGCGATGGGCGGCTCGACCAACACGATCCTGCACCTGCTGGCCGCCGCGCAGGAGGCCGAGGTGGACTTCGACATGCGGGCCATCGACGCCATCTCGCGCAAGGTGCCCTGCCTGTCCAAGGTCGCGCCCAACGGCAACTACTACATGGAGGACGTCCACCGGGCCGGCGGCGTCCCGGCGATCCTCGGTGAGCTGTACCGCGGCGGGCTGCTGAACGAGGACGTGCACACCGTGCACTCCGGCTCGCTCGACGAGTGGCTGAAGACCTGGGACCTGCGGGGCGGCTCGCCGTCCCCGGAGGCCGTCGAGATGTTCCACGCGGCCCCCGGCTGCGTCCGCTCGGCCACCGCGTTCTCGCAGTCCGAGCGCTGGGAGACGCTGGACACCGACGCCGCGGGCGGCTGCATCCGCAGCGTCCAGCACGCCTACTCCGTCGAGGGCGGCCTGGCCGTGCTCTACGGCAACCTCGCCGAGGACGGCTGCATCGTGAAGACGGCCGGCGTCGACGAGTCGATCTGGACGTTCAGCGGGCCGGCCGTGGTGGTCGAGTCCCAGGAGGACGCGGTCGACGCCATCCTGACCAAGCGGATCAAGGAGGGCGACGTCGTGGTGATTCGCTACGAGGGTCCCAAGGGTGGCCCCGGCATGCAGGAGATGCTCTACCCGACCTCCTTCCTCAAGGGCCGCGGCCTGGGCAAGGCCTGCGCGCTGATCACCGACGGGCGCTTCTCCGGCGGCACCTCCGGCCTCTCGATCGGCCACGCCTCGCCCGAGGCGGCGTCCGGCGGCACCATCGCGCTGGTCGAGGACGGCGACGTCATCTCGATCGACATCCCCGGGCGCAAGGTCAGCCTGGAGGTCTCCTTCGAGGAGCTGCACGAGCGCCGGCTCAAGCTGGAAGCCGAGGGCGGCTACCGGCCCAAGAACCGTGAGCGGCAGGTCAGCCAGGCCCTGCGGGCGTACGCGGCGATGGCCACCTCCGCCGACCGGGGCGCGGTGCGCGACATCAGCAAGCTGGGCTGAGCCCGGCAGGTCGGTCGGTCCGGGCTCCGGTTTCCTCCGCTGCGCGGGTGATAATCGGACCCGTGACCGACGACCGCACCGCCCCCGCGCCCGAACCCATCCGCTTCTTCGGCACCAGCTGGGTGGACCGCGGGCGCGACTACTGGCTGCGGCGCGCTCTCGTTCCGGTCGGGGCGCTGCTGACGGTGCTCGCCGGGGCGTTCGTGCTGCGCTTCGCGGTCAGCGGGGTGCAGCTGTCCAAGTCCGGCGGGTTCGTCAACGGACTGCTGATCGGCGCGATCGCGGTCTGCTCGTGCCTGGCGGCGCTGCGCAACTGGAAGCAGCTCTCCGAGGGCCGCGACGCGCTCACCGGCTGGATGGCCGAGGAGAAGTCGCTCGGCGCGGTCTGGCTGATCGGCTGCGTGGGCGCGGCGGCGGCGTACTTCCTGCGCAGCCTCACCGAGGCCCCCGGCGAGGCTGTCCGGCGGGCCCGCTACGAGCGCGCCGTGGAGCGGCACGAGCGCCGCTCGACCGGCCGCGCGGGGCGTCCGGGCAAGCGGCGCAAGGGCTGAATCAGCTGCGGCTGATGGTCCCGCACTTGTCATTCTCCGGCAGCGGCTTGCTGTGGTCGTACGGGTCGCTGGTCGGCCCGGTCTGCGCCTCCCGGCCGCCGCCCGCGTCGGTCTGCGGGAATGTCGGCTCCAGCCAGCCGTCCCCCGTTTGGCAGTAGTTGTTGCCCATGTCGCTGTAGCCCTTGCCGAGCTCCAGCTTCGTGGGGTCGACGTCGTACCGGGCCGGGTCCGCGAACCGGAAGTCCTGCTCGCGGCGGACGATGTCGCGGGTGACCTCGGTGCTGCCCTTCAGCTGCAGCCAGCCGACCGACTGGGTTCCGCCGCCGGCGCCGCCCGAGCCGCCGCCCTGCGGGGAGGGCGAGGGGGCGGCCGACGGCCAGTACACGTCGGGGCCCGGCACCAGCGCGTAGACGAAGGTGTAGTCGGTGTGCACCAGCAGACCGTGGTCGCCGTCGCTCTCGAAGCTGGTGTGGCCCTGGACCTTGACCACGTCACCGGCCGGGACGGCGGTGCGGGGGTTGAACCGGCTGAACCAGATGGTCGGGTCGTGGTCCGTGGAGGGGTGCGCGAGCGCCGCCGTCGCCGTGTCGCGCTCCTGGCGGTCCAGCATGCCCAGCGCCGCCTGCGGGCTGCCGCCGGCCACGACCGCCGGGTCCAGGTTGGACGCGACCAGGAAGGCCTTCACCAGCTGGAGCTTCGCGGTGACCTCGTCCGCCCCGAACGTCCCGGTGGCCTGACCCGGCGGCAGCGCGATGCCGTCCGCCCCGGCCGGCCACGCCAGGGCCGGCGAGCCGGCCCACGGGTGGTCCACGGTCGGGTTGTCGGGGGCCTCGGTGGAGGGCGCGGCGCTCGGGGCTGCGGTCTCGGGGGCCTGGGTGGTGATCGGCTTGGGGCTCATCGGGGCGCCCGCGGTGCCGCCGTTGCCGGGGCCCGCGCCGATGTGGGTGTCGTACCAGGTGTGCAGCCGGTCGACGTTCAGCCCGGCCAGCACCACCGAGGCGGCCAGCAGGACGAAGACCGGCGTCTGCCAGTTGCGCTTCGACCGGCGGACGGGATTGCCCCAGGCGTCGACCCGCTTCGCCTTGCGGTCGAAACGCCCGCGCCGGATCTCGGTCGGCGGGCGCCACGGCTGCGGTTCCTCGGGCGGGTTGTTCTTCCACTTCGCGGCGAGGTGCCGGGCGCGGCCGGACTGCTCCTTGACGGCGGCCGCCTTGACGAAATCGTCGTCCAGGACCAGCCCGGCGAACGGGTCCGGCTCCTGCTCCTGCTCGGAGGAGGGCGGCGGGAAATCGGGGTCTTCGGCTATCGGCACGCCGTCAGTATGCAGATGGCGGCGCACGGTTCGATCGCCGGGAGGCGGAATCGTGCGCCCGGGGTGATCAATCTGTGCCGATTGGGACCCACTTGCCCGGAACGCCCCGCCCGGTTCCGTGCCTGCGGCCGGTCGGACCTGCTCGCGTCCTACTTGCGGGCGCCCTTGACCGAGCCGACTACGCCGGCGATCACCAGCAGCACCCCGGCGGGCAGCAGCGAGGTGAAGAAGGCGCCGATCAGCCCCCAGTCCCCGAGGATGCTGAGCACCAGCGTGTTGAGCACCAGCAGCGCGCCGCTCGCGGGGAGTGCCGCCTTCCACGGGTGCGCGTCCGCCCAGCGGCGCAGCCGCCGGTCGCCGGTGTCCTTGCGCAGCTGGCCGCCCACCGTGCCGACCAGGAAGAAGAAGAACAGCGCCAGCCCGGCCGGCCCGGCCAGGATGCTCGTCGACCAGCTCCCGGTCAGGACGTCGACCCCGAGCGCCGCAGCGCCCACCACCGCACCGACCGCCGCGCCCACCCGCCACGACCCGAGGGCCGTCGACGCTACGGCCAGCTGCCGGTTCTCACTCCGCGACAAATCTCCGTGTGCCATATCTCCACCGTGCTCCTCGGCGGTCCCTGAAGCCATAGGGGTAACCCCCGAGTTTTCCCCTACTGGGCGATGGCCGGGGCGATCACCCGGGTGATCGCCCCGGCGGGGTGGTGGACGGTGCGGGTCCGCAGAGCGGACGCACCCCGCTCCCGGCGGCCCCGGGTGCGAGGATGTGGCCAGCACCGCCGCGATGATCAAGGAGACCCACGCCATGACCAGCAGCGCCGTCCAAGCCCAGCGGATCGCCTTCCTCGGTACCGGCAAGATCGGTGAAGCCCTGCTCTCCGGGCTGCTGCGGGCGGGGAAGGATCCGGCGGACGTCCTGGTCACCGCGCGCCGTCCGGAGCGGGCCGCCGAGCTGGCCGCGAAGTACGGGGTGGGCGTCACCACCAACCGGGAGGCGGCCAAGCTCGCCGACACGCTGATCCTCGCCGTGAAGCCGCAGGACATGGGCACCCTGATCGAGGAGCTGGGCCCGCACATGACCGCCGACCGGCTGGTCATCTCGGCCGCGGCGGGCATCCCGACCCGCTGGTTCGAGGCCCGGCTGCCGGCCGGTACCCCGGTGGTCCGGGTGATGCCCAACACGCCCGTCCTGGTCGACGAGGGCATGAGCGTCATCTCCGGCGGCTCGTACGCCCGCGAGGAGCACCTGGTGCGCACCGAGGAGATCTTCCAGTCGGTCGGCAAGGCGCTGCGGCTGCCCGAGGCGCAGCAGGACGCGGCCACCGCGCTGTCCGGCTCGGGCCCGGCGTACTTCTACTACCTGGTCGAGGCGATGACCGACGCGGGCATCCTGCTCGGCCTGCCCCGGCAGGTGGCGCACGACCTGATCGTCCAGTCGGCGGTCGGCGCCTCGGTGATGCTGCGCGACTCCGGCGAGCACCCGGTCAAGCTGCGCGAGGCGGTCACCTCGCCGGCCGGCACCACCATCGCGGCCATCCGCGAGCTGGAGAACCACGGTGTGCGGGCGGCCCTGCTCGGCGCGCTGGAGGCGGCCCGCAACCGCTCCCAGGAGCTCGCCTCGGGCGGGAAGTGACCGCCGTGGACTACGACCTGGTGATCTTCGACAACGACGGCGTACTGGTGGACAGCGAGCCGATCTCCAACCGGGTGCTGGCCGAGTACCTGACCGAGCTGGGCTACCCGACCACGCAGGCGGACTCCTACCGCGACTTCATGGGCTGCGCCGCGCACACCGTGCACGACGTGATCGCCGAGCGGTACGGCGCCGCGCTGCCGGCGGGCTTCGACGAGGACTTCCACGCCCGGGTGTTCGCCGCCTTCGCCACCGAGCTGACGCCGGTCGCGGGCGCCGGGGAGCTGCTCAAGACGCTGGGCGCACACGCCGTGCCGTACTGCCTGGCCTCGTCGGCCCACCACAGCTGGATCCGCACCGCCCTCGACCTCACCGCACTGCGCGGCTACCTGCCCGAGCAGC
This sequence comes from Kitasatospora mediocidica KCTC 9733, assembly GCF_000744225.1. Lineage (GTDB taxonomy): Bacteria > Actinomycetota > Actinomycetes > Streptomycetales > Streptomycetaceae > Kitasatospora > Kitasatospora mediocidica. The sequence goes on from NZ_JQLN01000005.1 coordinate 2,345,974, forward strand.
GGATCTTCAGCGCCCAGGACGTCGGCGTCGGCAAGCCCGCCCCCGACCTCTTCCTGCACGCCGCCCGGACACTGGGCGTCGACCCCGGGCGCTGCCTGGTGATCGAGGACAGCCGCAACGGCGTCCTGGCCGCCCGCGCGGCCGGCATGGACGTCTACGGCTACGCCGCCCTCACCGACCCCGCCCGCCTCACGGCGGCGGGCGCGACCGGACTGCTCGGCTCACTGGGAGAGGTGCTCGCCCTGCTGGCGGCGTGAGTTGGCGGTGGCGGGGTGGGGCGCTCGGTGAACTCCGGTGACAAATCGGTCAATCCGGTCCGGTAGTTCGTGCCCGGATCGGGGTACTACCAGGTCACTGGACAGATCGTCTTCGCCGCGGGTCCGGCGCAGGTAGTCTGCCGGCCCCAACTCCCGCACGAAGGAACACCGCTGATGGCACGTATGCCCGGAGCCGAGTGGAGGGGGTCGGCGGGTGTCGCGGTGGGGATAGGTCATTTCGCAGACTCTGCCGACCGGTTGACGAGCGCCGCGAAGTACCCGAAGGCGGCTGCTCTCCGAGCGGGCTGAAACCCCTGCACTCACTCGTGCCCCCGGTCGTCGGCCGGGGACCACTCATGAACAGGAGCCATCATGCAGTTCGTCACCCGCGCCCAGTGGGGCGCGCCTTCCACCACCCCGGCCGCCGATCTTCCGAGCGCACAGGGCGTCAAGGTCCACTGGATCGGGGGGCCGTACTCGACTCCCGACCACTCCGAGTGCGCGGCCGAGGTCCGCTCCATCCGCCAGGAGCACCTCAGCAACCCCACGGAGGGCTGGGTCGACATCGCGTACAACCTGCTTGTCTGCGGACATGGTTACGTCTTCGAGGGGCGTGGTGCGGGCAAGGAGTCCGGCGCGAACGGGGACCAGGCGCTCAACCGCGCGGACTACGCGGTCTGCGCCATCGTCGGTACGGACGAGCAGGACAGCGCGTCGCTGCTCAACGGCCTGCGTGATGCCATCGAGTACCTGCAGCAGAACGGTGCCGGGGGCGAGATCCTCGGCCACCGGGACGGCTACAACACCGACTGCCCCGGCGATGCGCTGTACGCCTGGGTGCACTCCGGGGCCCCTCGCCCCGGCGGTTCGGTGCCGTCGCAGCCCGTCACCCCGCCCGCCCCGCCGGCGCCCGCCCCCGCCGCCGGCTACCCCGCCTGGCCCGGCGAGTACCTGCGCGTCCAGACGCCGATGCTGCACGACGGCAACGTGCAGACCTGGCAACGGCAGATGGCGCAGAGAGGCTGGTCGATCACCGCGGACGGCTGGTACGGGCCGGCCTCGGCGAGTGTCTGCCGCCAGTTCCAGCAGGAGAAAAACCTTGGGGTCGACGGCGTGGTCGGCCCGCAGACCTGGGACGCGGCCTGGACCGCCCCGGTGACCTGACCTCCGCCTGACCTCCGCCTGACCTCCGCCTGACGTCCTCCTGACGTCCGCTGCTCCGCGCAGAGGGGGGCACCCACGTGGTGCCCCCTCCCGATCGTTGTGTTCGACCCCTCCCCAAAATCCGGCGGACCCCCTACGCTCGCGCCAATATCTTCGTACCGGTCAGTAGGACTGTGCCGGTGGTGAGCGAGGTGTCGGATGTCCACCGAGGTCACGGCCCGGCTGCGGCAGGCCCGCACCGCGCTGCTGGTCAGCTTTCTGCTCCAGGGCACCACCTTCGCGCTGCTGGTCACCCGGATCCCGGGGATCCAGCGGCACTACGGGCTGAGCGACGGGACGCTGACGATCTTCCTGGCCGCGGTGCCGATCCTGGCGGGCGTCGGCTCGATCACCTCCGAGCAGCTGGTCAAGCGGACCAGTCCGCGCACGGTGCTGCGGATCGTGCAGCCGGCCGTCTGTCTGACCCTGGTGGGAGTGGGGGCCGGCGACGGGCTCTGGGCGCTGGGCCTGGCGCTGTCCGCCTTCGGGCTGCTGGTCGGGGCGCTGGACGCCAGCATGAACATGCTCGGCGTCGGCCTCCAGCATCGTTACGGACGCTCCATCATGCTCGGCTTCCACGCGGCGTTCAGCCTCGGCGGCATCATCGGCGCGCTGCTCGCCAGCGCCGGCGCGCACCTGTCGCTGCTCACCCTGTTCGGGGCGAGTACGGCGGTGCTGATCCCGGCCGCGCTGGTGGCCGGCCGGTTCTTCGCCGGCCCGGCGGAGCTGGGCGACGCGGTCCGCGAGGCGGTGGCCGCCGCCGCCCGCTCGATCCCGTGGCGCCCGCTGCTGCCGCTCTGCGCCGCGATGGCGTTCGCGTACATCGCCGACTCGACGGTCTCCAACTGGAGCGCCAAGTACCTCACCGAGACGCTGCACAGCTCCGACCAGGTGGCCGCGCTGGCCTACGCCGGCTACATGGTGGCGCTGCTGCTGGGACGGACCGTCGGCGACCGCACGGTGCAGCGCTGGGGTGCGGTGACGGTGGTCCGTACCGGTGCCGGGGTCGCGGCGGTCGGCTTCGGCCTGGCCGCGCTGGCGCCCGCCGCCTGGGCCGGGATCGCCGGGTTCACCGTGCTGGGGATCGGCATCTGCGCGATCATCCCGCAGGTCTTCGCGGCCGGCGGGCGGCTCTTCCCGCAGGACTCGGACGCGGCGGTGGCCCGGCTGAACCTCTTCAACTACGTCGGCTTCCTGGTCGGTTCGCCGTTGGTCGGCGCGATCGCCGGGGCGAGTTCGTACCGGTGGGCGCTGATCGCCCCGATGCTGCTGGTCCTGCTGGTGGTCCCGCTCGCCGGGCACTTCGCACCCGCCGCGGTCCGCCCGCTACCGTTGGACCATGCCCCAAGCCGAGCCTGACCAGCCCTGTGGCCTGCACCTCTTCTGGGACGAGGCCGTCACCGCCTACGACTTCGGCCCGGGGCACCCGATGGACCCGACCCGGCTCGCGCTCACCATGCGGCTGGTCGAGGCGCTGGGGCTGCCGGACGCCCCCGGCGTGACGGTGTCCGCCGCGCCGCCGGCCGGCGACTCCACGCTGCGGCTGGTCCACCGCGCCGAGTACGTCGAGGCGGTCCGTCACGCGGCCCTGCACCCGGGTGAGCTGGACGAACGCCACGGCCTGGGCACCGAGGACAACCCGGCCTTCCCGGCCATCCACACCGCCTCCGCGCTGATCGCCGGCCAGTCGGTGGGCGCGGCCGAGGCGGTCTGGCGCGGGCCGGCCCGACACGCCGTCAACTTCGCCGGCGGCCTGCACCACGCGATGCCCGGCCAGGCCTCCGGCTTCTGCGTGTACAACGACGCCGCCCTCGCCATCGCCCGGCTGCTCGAACTCGGCGCCGAGCGGGTCGCCTACGTGGACATGGACGTGCACCACGGCGACGGCGTCCAGCACGCCTTCTGGGACGACCCGCGGGTGCTCACCGTCTCGCTCCACGAGCACCCCAGCACGCTCTTCCCGCAGACCGGCTGGCCCACCGAGACCGGCGGCGAGTCGGCCCCCGGCTCGGCCGCCAACCTCCCGCTGCCGGCCGGCACCGGCGACGCGGGCTGGCTGCGCGCCTTCCACGCGGTGGTGCCCGAGCTGCTGGCCGGCTTCCGCCCGCAGGTCCTGGTCACCCAGCACGGCGCGGACACCCACACCGAGGACCCACTGGCCCACCTCACGGTCAGCGTGGACGCCCAGCGCGAGGTGGCCCGCAGCCTGCACGAGCTGGCCCACCGGCACTGCGAGGGCCGCTGGGTGGCCCTGGGCGGGGGCGGATACGCGATCGCCGACGTGGTGCCGCGCACCTGGACGCATCTGGTGGCCACCGCCGCCGGCCGTCCGGTGGACCCGGCCACCGAGACGCCCGAGGAGTGGCGCGCGGAGGTCTACCGGCTGACCCGCAGACCGGCCCCGGCGCGGATGACCGACGGCGCAGAGCCGCTCTGGCGGGACTTCACCGACTCCGGCTACGACCCGGGGGACCGCCTCGACCAGGCGATCCTGGCCACCCGCCGGGCGGTCTTCCCCCAGCACGGCCTGCTGCCGTGACCCGGTCCGCGCCCGACCGCGCGGAACTCCTGGACCACCTGGTCCGCCGCCGGCTGGCCGGTCCGAACATCCCGACGCCCCGGCAGAAGAACCTGCGCAGCTACCGGCTGTTCGGCCAGGGCGACCCGGAGGCCCTGATGGGGCTGGACCCGGAGGGGCGCTGGGGACCGGCCGCGGTGCTCGACCTGATGGCCGAACGGTGCGGCGTGCGTCCCGAGTTCGGCTACGGGCAGGGGCCGGACCGGATCGACCCGGAGCGCACGGTGGCCGCCCTCGACCGGCTGGCCGCGCTGCTGCGCCGAACCGCCGAGCGGCGGGGCAGCGTCCTGGCCGGTACCGGGCATCCCACCCAGTTGGCGGGCTTCCACGGGGCGCTCGTGACGGCGCTCGCCGGCGCGGGGTGCGCCGTTCGCACGCCTGCCCGGGGCGCGCGCCTCCGCACGCCCACGCCCTCCGGCGACCGGCTCTGCGCCGTGGACTACCTCGGCCCGGTGGCCGTGCTGCGGGCGCTTGACGGGCCCGCCAGGACTGGGAGACTCGGCTCCGGATCCGACCTGCTGCACACCCACTCGGCGCAGCCCGTACGGCTGCTCCTGGCGGCCCTGGCCGAGGCCGGGCACCCCCCGCCCGACCTGCTGCTGGGCGACCACGGCTGGCTCTGCGGCGCGGGCCGGCTGGGCGTGCCGGCGGGCGGCCCGGCGGACTCCAACGACCCCGCCCCGTTCGTCGGCGAGGCCGAGCGGACGGTCGCGGTGGCCGTCCCGATGGACGACGGAGCGCAGCCGGCCTGCTACAGACCGCTGACCGACTATGTACTGCAACAGGCGGATCTCTGACCGTCCAAGGACTCGTTACCCCCCTCTTCCCACTGGTACCACCCGCAACTACTCTGGGGATACGCGTGTGTCGGTGGAGTCACCGGAGGGGAAGCCGGTGCCTTGCACACGGATAAAGGGTCGGGTGAGGTCATGGGTTCCGGCGAACGCCCCTTGCAAGAGGTCAATTTCCTGACCGTGGCGGAAGTCGCCTCGGTCATGCGGGTGTCCAAGATGACGGTGTACCGATTGGTGCACGGTGGAGAGCTTCCGGCCATCCGGGTCGGCCGCTCCTTCCGGGTCCCCGAGCAGGCTGTGCACGACTACCTGAAGGACTCCTACGTGGGGCGCCAGAGCGCCTGACGGAGGGGTCGGCAGGTCCCGATTACAGGGCTGGGCGCGCGGACGGTAGGCTAGGCCCTCCGTCAGTCGTATGGACTCCGTCTCTCACGGGCGGGAGTCTCAGTGAGCGAGGGTTGTTCCGTGGGCTCTGTCATCAAGAAGCGTCGCAAGCGTATGGCCAAGAAGAAGCACCGCAAGCTTCTGAAGCGGACCCGCGTGCAGCGTCGTAACAAGAAGTAACACCTGCTTGAGCCTCGCTCCAGCTGTGCTGCTGCCCGCCCCGGCCTTCTGGCCGGGGCGGGCAGCGTCATTTTCCGGGCCCTGAAGCGGTACGGTGCAGACACGGTCCGGTACAGGTCCGGCACAGGGAGGGCGGCACACAGTGGGCAAGGTCGTGCTCGTCACCGGGGTGGCCCGCCACCTGGGGGCCCGCTTCGCCGAGCGGATCCGCCGGCAGCCGGGTGTGGAGCTGGTGGTCGGCGTCGACGTCGAACCCGCCCGGCACACTCCCGAGCAGTTCCCGGAGTCCGACACGCCCGTCGCGCCGTACGTCTTCGCCCGCGCCGACCTGCGCCGCCCGGCGATCGCCCGGGTCCTCGCCGAGCACGACGTCGACACCGTGGTGCACCTCAACGTCAGCGCCACCAACCCGGGCGCTCCCGGCCGCGCGGCGGTCAAGGAGATCAACGTCATCGGCACCATGCAGCTGCTCGGTGCCTGCCAGCAGTCGGGCACGCTGGAGCGGCTGGTGGTGAAGTCGACCACCGGGGTCTACGGCTCGACCCCGCGCGACCCGGCGGTCTTCGGCGAGCGGACGCAGCCCAAACACCTGCCGTCCGGTGGTTTCGCCAAGGACGCCGCCGAGGTCGAGGGGTACGTGCGCGGCTTCGGCCGGCGCCGGCCGGACGTCGCGGTGAGCGTGCTGCGGTTCGCCAACATCGTCGGTCCGGCCGCCGACACGCCGCTGAGCGAGTACTTCGCGCTGCCGGTGCTGCCCACCGCGCTCGGCTACGACCCGCGGCTGCAGTTCGTCCACGAGGACGACGCCGTCGAGGTGCTCCGGCTGGCCGCCCTGGACCCGGCCCGCGGCACCACCAACACCGGGACCTTCAACGTCGCGGGCGAGGGCGTCCTGCTGCTCTCCCAGTGCGCCCGCCGGCTCGGCCGGCCGACCGTGCCGATACTGCTGCCCGCGCTCGGCTGGGTGGCCGCGCTGGCCCGGCAGACCCGCGTCACCGACTTCTCTCCCGAGCAGATCGGCCTGCTCACGCACGGCCGTGTGGTGGACACCACCCAGTTGCGCGAGACCTTCGGCTACCAGCCGCGGTTCAGCACCCCGGAGGCGTTCGGCGACTTCGCCGCGTCGCAGCACGGCGGCCTGCTGCCCCCGGAGCGGCTGGCCGCGGTCACCGACCGCCTCACCGCACTGCTGGGCCCCGAGCACCCGACCCGAACCGACAGGAGCTGAACCGAGGATGACGGCGGCGAGAGAGCGAGCGACCGGGCAGGCCAAGGTCATCCCGATCGAGACGGCACCGAGCTGGACCCCGAACGACGGGGACGGCGCCGGGGTGGGCGCCTTCGCCTCGATGCTGGCCGACGCGGTCGGCGGGGCGCTGTCCGGCCGGCTCGGGCCGGTGGCGGAGTCGGTGCTCGGCAAGGGCTGGGAGGGCCGCGCGGCCAACGGCCTGGCCTTCCTGCGCCGCCGGATCACCGGCGACTACGAGGTGGACGAGTTCGGCTTCGACCGTGAGCTCACCGAGGAGGTCTTCCTCTCGGCGCTGCGCCCGCTGGCCGAGAAGTACTTCCGGATCGAGGTCCGCGGGATCGAGAACATCCCCGCCGAGGGCGGCGCCCTGGTGGTCGCCAACCACTCGGGGACGGTCCCGCTGGACGCGCTGATGACCCAGGTGGCCATCCACGACCACCACCCCGGTCGCCGGCACCTGCGGATGCTCGCGGCGGACCTGGTCTTCGTGCTCCCGGGCGTCGGCGAGCTGGCCCGCAAGGCCGGGCACACGCTGGCCTGCAACGAGGACGCCCAGGCGCTGCTGGAGCGCGGCGAGGTGGTGGGGGTCTGGCCGGAGGGGTTCAAGGGGATCGGCAAGCCGTTCGCGGACCGCTACAAGCTGCAGCGCTTCGGGCGCGGCGGCTTCGTGGCCTCGGCGCTGCGGGCGCAGGTGCCGATCGTGCCCTGCTCGATCGTCGGGGCGGAGGAGACCTACCCGATGCTCGGCAACGCCAAGACGCTGGCCAGGCTGCTGGGCCTGCCGTACGTGCCGATCACGCCGACCTTCCCGTGGCTCGGGCCGCTCGGCGCGATCCCGTTGCCGACGAAGTGGACCATCCAGTTCGGTGAGCCGATCCGGACCGACACCCACCCGCCGGAGGCGGCGGACGACCCGATGCTGGTCTTCAACCTGACGGACGAGGTGCGCGAGACCATCCAGCACACCCTCTACCGGCTGCTGGTGCAGCGGCGCTCGGTCTTCTTCTGAAGCCCTCCTGAGCCCGTGCCGGGCCTCCTGAGCCTCCACTGACCGACACAGTCCGCAGGGCCCGCACACTCGACGAGCGTGCGGGCCCTGCGGACTTGCCCAGCGGTGACCTGCTCAGCGGTGACCTGCTCAGCCCCCGGTCAGCCCGAGCCCGGGCAGCAGGCCCGGGATGAGCGGCGGCAGGTTCAGCCCCGGGTCCAGCTGCGGTGCGCCGCTCGGCGAGGCGCCGGTGACCGGAGCACCCGACTGCTGACCCGCGCCGGGGGCGCCGACGGCGCCGCCCTGCGGCGAACCGGACGGGGTGGCCGCCGACTTGCCGGCCCCCGTCAGGCTGCCCGTCAGTCCGTTGACCAGGCCGTTCACCTGGCCGCCGACCGCGCCGCCGGAGGTCGAGCCGGAGCCCTGACCGCCCTGCTGCGCGCCCTGTCCAGCGCTGCTGTCGGCCGACGGGTGACCGTCGCCCGCCTGGCCGGACGACCCGGCCGCCGGTGCGGAGCCCTGGTCCGCGCCCGGCAGGCCGTCGCCGGTCGCGGACGGGGACGAGCCGCTCGGCGCGCCGGCCGGCTGGGCCGTCGAGCCGTGGCCGGCCTGCGGGTCCAGGTGCAGCGGTGCGACGTCCTCGCTCATGTCGCCGAAGAGCTGGTCCATCTGACCGGCCACCGGGGTCAGCTGCGAGGGCAGTCGGCCCTGCAGCTGCGCCCAGTGGTCGTCCTGGCCCTCGGAGAAGGCCGCCAGCTTGCGCATCGGGTCCAGCGAGCCGTTGGAGCGGTAGACCGAGCGCAGCAGCTCCCGGCCCTTGGCCGCCTCGGCGTGCATGTCGTCCAGCGCCTCGCCGAGCTTGGCCACCGTGGCCGGGCTCAGCGCCGCCGGGCTGTCCGTGCGGCCGACCAGGCTGCGCGCCTCGGCCAGCCGGGTGGAGGCCTGGTCGAGCAGCAGGGCGCCGCGTTCGGCGTCCGAGCCGGCCAGGTCCAGTCGCAGGCCCTCCAGGCCGCGCTTCATGCCGTAGAGGGTGTCGCCGGGCAGCGCCGCGGTGCTCGCGGCGGCGACCCCCGCGAAGCTGCCGACGGTCACTCCCGCCACCAGCCCGCCGATCGCGAACCGCTTGCCCCAGCGCCGCCGTCGGCCGACCCGCTCTGCCCGGTGGCTGCGCTGGTTCGGCACCGTCGGCAGTCCGCCGCCGGCCATCGCCTGCTCGAACGCGGCCATCAGTTGGGCGCGTTGGGTGACCCGGACCTCAAGGTCCAGGCCCGGCACGGTGGTCGCACGCAATGCCTGCGCCGTGTCGAGGAGTTCACCCATCCCCGGATTGCTCGCCGGTTGTCCTGTCCGGTGGGCCTCCAGCGCATCGGCGAAGGCCTTCGCCCGCCGGTGCTCCAGCACGTTTGCCGTCACGGGCCACACCTCCCTTCGTCGTTGTCGACTCCCCGGCCTGCCGGACGGTTGCCTCGGCGGGCCAAATCCACTCCATCGGGTGACTGTGCGCGACTTGGCTTGACCGCGCGACCCGAGGTGGTTTGCACGCTGGGCAACGAGTGGCGAGGGGGGTCGGTTACGCACGAGTGATCATGTGACCGCCCATTCACCCGGATGTGTAAGAACGGCCCGTGGGGTGACTGTTGAGCTGATTCGTGTGGAGATATGGTCATCGCGCGTCAGGCGGCAGCAACCGGGCCAGGGTGCGGACGGCGCGGTACTGCAGCGTCTTGATCGCCCCCTCGTTCTTGCCCATGATGCGGGCCGTCTCGGCCACCGAGAGGCCCTGCAGGAAACGCAGCGTGACGCACTCCTGCTGCTGCGGGTTGAGCCGGTGGACGGCGTCCAGCAGGGCCGCGTTGGAGAGTGACTCCAGCACCGAGTCCTCGGGGCTGCGTTCGCACTCGTTGGAGTCCAGCATCTCGCCCGTGGTGACCTCAAGCCGGAAGCGGCTGGACTTGAAGTGGTCGGCGACCAGGTTGCGGGCGATGGTCACCAGCCAGGCGCCGAAGTCCCGGCCCTGCCAGGTGAAGGTGCCGATCCTGCGCAGCGCCCGCAGGAAGGTCTCGCTGGTGAGGTCCTCGGCGGTGGCCCGGCTGCCGACCCGGTAGTAGATGTAGCGGTAGACCGTGTCGCAGTAGTGGTCGTAGAGCCGCCCGAAGGCCTCGCTCTCGCCGGCCTGGGCCCGTTCGACCAGATCCATGATCGGGTTCTCGGACTCGACCCCCGGCGGTGGCAGCGTCCGGGAGCGGCCGCGGGTACCGGTGCCGCCGGGCGTGGCGCTGCGGCTGCGCGTGCCGGCACCGCCCGCCGCCGTACTGCGCAGCGCGACACCCGGTGCGAACGGGACGCCGGCCGGGACCAGTTGGGGCGAGGCCAGGATCAGCTGGCTGCGGAGCAGGGAGCGAAGCAGGCGGAGATTGCGCGAGGCGATGGCGGGAACGGTGCTGGCGTTGGCGGCGGGCGACGGGCGGGCGGGAGCAGGCGCGTCGTTCCGGACGGGTGGGTACACGGGACTCCCAGAGGCAGAACTGTGGACGGATCACCTCCGCCTGCGCGGAGTGCACACTCCTTGTCACCCCGCCGGGGGGACACGTGGGTTGGGCGTGCATCCAGGAGAGAATAACGCTTTGTGCAATGACAGCTACACCCTGTGGCCGAAGTGGTCGATTGGGATCCACTTCGCGTGGTATATGAGCTGAAAGTGACCGAACAAAGCTCCGAACTGCCCGCTGAACGTGACCGCTCGGTGGCCTACTGTGACCAATTTCGAGGTCGGCGCGGCGGTTTCCCTGCCCGGAGGCCCGCCAACCCCAGACTTTTCGGCGCGTTCGAACGATCAGATCCGGTCATCGGACCCTGCCAGCAGGGACGGTGACGAAACGTCAGCTCCGGCGGCGTCGCAGGGCCACGCCCGCCACCGTCGCCCCTGCCACCGCACCGAGCAGCACCGCCGCCGGGATGCCGATCCGGGCCGCCTTCCGGCCGGTCCGGAAATCCTGCACCCGCCACCCCTGAGCCCGGGCGTGGCGGCGCAGCGCGGCGTCCGGGTTGACCACGAACGGATGCCCGACCAGCGAGAGCATCGGGATGTCGTTGGCCGAGTCGCTGTAGGCGGCGCAGTGGCCGAGTTCCAGCCGCTCGCGCCGGGCGAGTGCGCCGACCGCGGCCGCCTTCGCCGGGCCGTGCAGCATCTGGCCGACCAGTCGCCCGGTGTAGACGCCGTCCTGCGCCTCCGCGACGGTCCCCAGCGCGCCGGTCATGCCGAGCCGGCGGGCGATGATCCGGGCCACCTCCAGCGGCGCGGCGGTCACCAGCCAGACCCGCTGCCCGGCGTCCAGGTGCATCTGCACCAGCGCCCGGGTGCCGGGCCAGACCTTGGCGGCGACGATGTCCTCGAAGATCTCCTCGCAGATCGCCTCCAGGTCGGCGGTCCGCTTGCCGGCCACCAGCGACAACGCGGTGTGCTGGGCGTCGGCGATGTGGGCCGGGTCCTCGGTGCCGTGCAGCCGGAACCAGGCCTGCTGCCAGGCGAACCTGGCGACGTCGCGGCGGCTGAAGAACTTCCGCCGGTAGAGGCCGACGCCGAGGTAGAAGACCGCGGCGCCCTGCAGGATCGTGTTGTCGCAGTCGAAGAACGCGGCGGCGTGCGGGTGGTCCGCCGGAGCGGCGCCGTCCTCGACCTCCTCCGCGGGTGCGGGAGCCGCCCGGAGCGCCTGCTCGGCGGCGTCGGCGGCGGCCTCGCCCGCCAGGGCGGTCCGCTCGGAGGAGGAACGCCTTGCCTGAGTGAGCCTTCGCAGCGCGGCCATGGCACCGAGCATAGTCAGCCGAGATGGCCGGGGTGAGCGCGGTGGCGGCGCACAATGGGGCGGTGAGCCCACTGCTGCGCCGTGCCAAGAGTCCCGAGCCCGCCGACCGTACGGTCACCCTGATCGGGAAGCCCGGCTGTCATCTCTGCGACCAGGCCCGTGAGGTGATCACTCAGGTCGTGGCCGAACTCGGCAGCTCCTTCGAGGAGCGCGACATCACCGAGGACCCCGAGCTCTACCGCCTCTATGCCGAGCAGATCCCGGTGACCCTGATCGACGGCAGGCAGCACGACTTCTGGCGGGTCGACGAGAAGCGGTTGCGCGCGGCCCTGCTGCGCTGAGTCGGCCGGCTCCGATACACCGTCCTACCCCCGCCGTTCGGCGGGTGCGCTAGGCCGAATCGTTGCCGGAACGACTCGATAACGTCGATGAATCCGGGCTCTGCTCTGCCTACGATCTACCTCGTTCCGCACTACTGGAGGGGTCGAACTCGGAGGAGGGCAGCCATGGTTCCCGGGCGGGCCCTCTCGCCGGCGGCCGGCGGGTTCGCGGTGGTCGACATCGAGGCCAGCGGCAGCAGCCCGTGGCGCCACCGGGTGGTGGAGGTCGGCGTGGTGCTGCTGGACCGCGCGCTGCGGGTCGAGGCGGAGTTCGCCACCCTGGTCGACCCGAACGGTCCGGTCGGCCCCACCCACGTGCACCGGATAGCGCAGGACGACGTCGTCGGCGCGCCGCGTTTTCGCGAGATCGCACCGTTTCTGCTCGAACTGCTGGCCGGACGCGTCCTGGTGGGCCACCATGTCAGCTGTGACCGGGCCTTCCTGGAGCGCGAGTTCGCCCGGATCGGGGTGCCGCTGCCGCCGGTCCCGCTGCTCTGCACCATGCGCCTGGCCCGCCGTCACCTCCCCGAGGCCGGCGGATTCGGCCTCGCCGCCTGTGTGGCGGCGGCCGGACTCGGCGCCTTCGCCGCCCACTGCGCACTCGCCGACGCCCGGGCGTCGGCGGCCCTGCTGCGGCACCTCACGCACCCGCCGGCCGGTCCGCCCGCGGACTGGACCGAGCAGCTCCGCGAGGCATCGGCGCTGGCCTGGCCCCGGCTGGGCGTGCCGCGTCAGGTCCGGGGCCGAGGTCGGGCGCAGCTCCGCCGGCAGGTGGGGTACGAAGCGTGATGCGCGTCACTGTGGCGGGACAAAACGGACACCATCTTTGTGCACACGTTCACAAACGCATAGCCTGGCAGCCAAAGCCCAGCTTCACCCACAGGAGCACCGTGGCAATCGGCCGATCCACCCCGAAGTCCTCGCCCCCCAGCCCTGCCGACGGAGGCTCCATGCGCCGCACCCCTGTGGGACGTCAGACGCGCGCCCGCGGTATCCCCGAGGCGACAGTCGCCCGACTCCCGCTCTACCTGCGCGCGCTGACCGCGCTCTCCGAGCGCTCGGTGCCGACCGTCTCCTCGGAGGAGCTGGCCGCCGCCGCGGGGGTCAACTCCGCCAAGCTCCGCAAGGACTTCTCCTACCTGGGTTCGTACGGAACCCGGGGCGTGGGCTACGACGTCGAGTACCTCGTGTACCAGATCTCCCGTGAGCTGGGCCTGACCCAGGACTGGCCCGTCGTGATCGTCGGGATCGGAAACCTCGGGCACGCGCTCGCCAACTACGGCGGCTTCGCCTCCCGCGGCTTCCGGGTGGCGGCCCTGCTGGACGCCGACCCGACCGTGGTCGGCAGCAGCGCGGCCGGCCTGCCGGTGCGGCACATGGACGAGCTGGAGGCGATCGTGGAGAGCCAGCACGTCTCCATCGGCGTGATCACCACGCCGCCGGGCGCCGCCCAGCAGGTCTGCGACCGGCTGGTCGAGGCGGGCGTCACCAGCATCCTGAACTTCGCGCCGACCGTGCTGACCGTCCCGGACGGCGTGGACGTGCGCAAGGTGGACCTCTCGATAGAGCTCCAGATCCTGGCCTTCCACGAGCAGCGCAAGGCGGGCGAGGAGCCCGACCAGGGCCGCAGCGCCGAGGAGTCCGTGCTGGACCGCGCCCCCGGCCCGGTCCGCGCGGCCGCCGCCAAGCTGCGCCGGGCGGCCGGTGCGGCCAAGGACGCGAAGGCCGAGAAGGCCGAGAGCGACTCGGACCGGCCCGCGGTGATGCCGGCATGAGCGAGCGCAGCGAGGTCATCATGAAAAGCGGCGCGTCCGACTCGTCGGCTGCCGAGCGAAGCGAGGCGGGCGCATGAGTCTGCTCGTCGTCGGTCTCAGCCACCGCACCGCCCCCGTCGGCGTCCTGGAGCGCGCAGCGCTCACCGGGGACGTCCCCACCCGCCTGCTGCACGACGCGGCCGCCACGGCCACCGTCTCCGAGGCGGCCCTGCTCAACACCTGCAACCGCATCGAGCTGTACGCGGACGTGGACAAGTTCCACGCCGGCGTCGCCGAGCTGTCGCTGCTGCTCGCCCACCACAGCGGGGTGGACCTGGAGGAGCTCACCGCCCACCTCTACGTCCACTACGAGGACCGCGCCGTCCACCACCTCTTCTCGGTGGCCTGCGGTCTGGACTCGATGGTGGTCGGCGAGGGCCAGATCCTGGGTCAGCTGCGCGACGGGCTGGCCCGCGCCCAGGAGGAGCACACGGCGGGCCGCGGCCTGAACGAGCTCTTCCAGCAGGCGCTGCGGGTCGGCAAGCGCGCGCACAGCGAGACCGGGATCGACCGGGCCGGCCAGTCGCTGGTCACCTTCGGCCTGGACCAGATCGCCGCCGGTGCGGGACCGATCGCGGGCAAGCGGGCGCTGGTGGTGGGCGCGGGCTCGATGAGCTCGCTGGCCGCCGCCACGCTCTCCCGGGCCGGTGTCAGTGACCTGCTGATCGCCAACCGGACGCCCGAGCGCGCCGAGCGGCTGGCCGCCGGCCTGGGCGCCCGTACCGTCGAGTTCGCCAAGGTGCCGCAGGCGCTGGCCGACGTGGACCTGGTGATCTCCTGTACCGGCTCGGCCGGCGCGGTGATCGCCGCGGCCGACGTCGCCGCTGCGGTGGCCTCCCGCGCGGCGGACAGCCCGCTGGCCTTCCTCGACCTGGCGATGCCGCGCGACGTGGACCACGAGGTCCACGAGCTGCCCGGCGCGCTGCTGGTCGACCTGGAGTCGCTCTCGCAGGCCGACGCCGCGACGCCGGGCGCCGGCGACGTCGACGCGGTCACCAAGATCGTCGCCGACGAGGTGGCCGCCTTCGGTGCCGCGCAGCGCGCGGCCCGGATCGCCCCCACCGTCGTCGCCCTGCGCGCGATGGCCTCCGAGGTGGTCGGCGCCGAGCTGGCCCGCCTCGACGCGCGACTGCCCACGCTGGACGAACGCTCCCGCGCCGAGATGGCGCAGACCGTCCGCCGGGTGGTCGACAAGCTGCTGCACGCACCGACGGTGCGGGTCAAGCAGCTCGCCGCCGAACCGGGCGGCGCCTCCTACGCGGACGCGCTGCGCGAACTCTTCGACCTCGACCCGGGCGCCGTGCACGCGGTGTCCGGAACGCCGGTCGTACCGCAGGCGCAGGCCGCCGGCGGTAGTCTCGCGGGCGGAGCGGCCCGATGAACCACCATATCGACCACCAGCACGACCGGGATGATCACGTGATGAATGGTCAGCTGAGTACCCGACAGGGCCAGTTGGACGCCGAAACGATACCGCTGCGGCTGGGCACCCGGCGCAGTGCGCTGGCGATGGCCCAGTCGGGCATGGTTGCCCGGGAGGTCGCCCGGGTCACCGGGCGGCCCGTCGAGCTGGTGGAGATCACCACCTACGGCGACACCTCCCGGGAGCACCTCGCGCAGATCGGCGGTACCGGCGTCTTCGTCTCCGCCCTGCGCGACGCGCTCCTGGAGGGCCGGATCGACCTCGCGGTGCACTCGCTGAAGGACCTGCCCACCGCCGACCCGGAGGGCCTGCTGCTGGCAGCCGTCCCCGAGCGCGAGGACGTCCGGGACGCCCTGGTCGCCCGCGAGGGCCTGGACCTGGCCGAGCTGGTCGAGAAGTGCGTGGGCCGCCCGGCCCGGATAGGCACCGGCTCCCCGCGCCGGATGGCCCAGCTGAACGCCTGGGCCGCCGCCAACGGCGCCTCGATCGAGACGGTCGCGATCCGCGGCAACGTCGACACCCGGATCGGCTTCGTGCACTCCGGTGAGCTGGACGCCGTCGTGCTGGCCACCGCCGGTCTCAACCGGCTCGGCCGCGGCACCGAGGTCACCCAGCACCTCGACCCCGAGCTGATGCTTCCGGCCCCCGGCCAGGGAGCACTCGCCATCGAGTGCCGGGCCGACGCCGTCGAGCTGGCCGCCGCCCTCGGCGCGCTCGACCACGCACCCACCCGCGTCGCCGTCGTCGCGGAACGCGCCCTGCTGGCCGCCCTGGAGGCCGGCTGCTCCGCCCCCGTCGCCGCACTGGCGACCGTGAGCAGCAGATCCGAACTGCGGCTGGAGGGCGTCGTCGGCACCATCGACGGCGCCACCTTGCTGATGATGTCCACCACTGGCCCGCTCGTGCTCGACGAGACGGCCGAACGGCAGGCGGCGGCCCTCGGCCACGCCCTCGCCGCCCGGCTGCTCGACGGCGGAGCGGCCGGTCTGATGGGGGAGCGAGCCTGATGAGCCCCACCGCCACCGCCGATCGGTCCGGACGCTGCACCTTCCTCGGCGCGGGCCCGGGTGACCCCGGTCTGCTGACCCTGCGTGCGGTCGAGGTGCTGGCCTCGGCCGACATCCTGATCGCCGACCCGCTCACCGCCGCGGCCGTCCGCACGCACTGCCCCGAGGGCGTGCAGGTGCGGACCCCCGCCGGACCGGACGGGGAGAGCGCCACCGCCACCGACATCGGCGGGTGGGGCGACGCCGCCTCGCTCGCCAAGCTGGTCGCCGACGCGGTCCAGGCCGGCAAGCACGTGGTCCGCACCGTCGACGGCGACCCGGGTCTGGACGGCCGCGCCGCCGAGGAGATGCTCTGCTGCGCCAAGGCCGGACTGGCCTTCGAGGTGATCCCCGGGGTCGCCCAGTCGGTCGGCGTGCCCGCCTACGCCGGCGTCCCGCTGCGCGGCAGCAACGGCGCCGACGTGCGCTTCGTGGACGGCGCCGCGCTGGTCGCCGGCGCCCTGGTGGACCTCGGCGCGCCCGAGACCACCCTGGTGGTGCGCACCACGCTCGGCCAGCTGCCGGCCACCGCGGCCGCGCTGGTCACGCACGGCCGCAAGCCGGACGCCGCGCTCTGCGCCACGCTCTCCGGCACGACGACCCGTCAGCGGACCTTCACCGCCACCCTGGCGACGATAGCCGCCGAGCTGAAGGCCGCCCGGGTGCTGCCCTCGCCGGTCTCCGCTCCGGTGGACCCGGCGACCTCGGTGATAGCCGTGGTCGGCGAGCAGGTCGCGCACCGCTCCTCGCACTCCTGGTTCGAGACCAAGCCGCTGTTCGGCTGGAACGTCCTGGTGCCGCGGACCAAGGAGCAGGCCACCGGCCTCTCCGAGCAGCTGCGCTCCTACGGCGCGGTGCCGCAGGAGGTGCCGACCATCGCGGTCGAACCGCCGCGCACCCCGCAGCAGATGGAGCGGGCCATCAAGGGCCTGGTGACCGGGCGCTACGAGTGGATCGCCTTCACCTCGGTGAACGCGGTGCGCGCGGTGCGCGAGAAGTTCGAGGAGTACGGCCTGGACGCCCGCGCGTTCGCCGGGATCAAGGTCGCGGCGGTCGGCGAGACCACCGCGCAGGCGCTCGTCGACTTCGGCGTCAAGCCCGACCTGGTCCCGTCCGGCGAGCAGTCCGCGGCCGGCCTGCTGGAGGACTGGCCGCCGTACGACCCGGTCTTCGACCCGATCGACCGGGTGCTGCTGCCGCGTGCCGACATCGCCACCGAGACGCTGGTGGCAGGCTTGGTCGAACTCGGCTGGGAGGTGGACGACGTGACGGCGTACCGCACCGTGCGCGCCTCGCCCCCGCCGGCCGAGACCCGCGAGGCGATCAAGGGCGGCGGCTTCGACGCGGTGCTCTTCACCTCGTCCTCGACCGTGCGCAACCTGGTCGGCATCGCCGGCAAGCCGCACAACGTCACCATCATCGCCTGCATCGGTCCGGCCACCGCCAAGACCGCCGAGGAGCACGGCCTTCGCGTCGACGTGATGGCCCCCGCGCCGTCCGCTTCCGCGCTGGCGCAGGCCCTGGCGGACTTCGGCGCGGGACGCCGGGACGCCGCCACCTCGGCGGGCGAGCCGGTGTATCGCCCCAGCGAGCGCCGCCCGGGCTCCCGGCGCAAGGCGCGCTGACCTCTGGAGGAAGAGTTGTCCGCTTACCCGTCCGTCCGGCCCCGCCGGCTGCGCAACAGTCCCGCGATGCGCCGGCTGGTGGCGCAGACCCGGCTGCACCCGGCCGAGTTGATCCTGCCGCTGTTCGTCCGTGAGGGCATCACCGAGCCGAAGCCGATCGACTCGATGCCGGGTGTCGTCCAGCACACCCGCGACACGCTGCGCAAGGCGGCGGTCGAGGCGGCCGAGGCCGGACTCGGCGGGCTGATGCTCTTCGGCGTGCCGGCGGTGCAGGACGCGATCGGCAGCGAGGGCACCAACCCGGACGGCATCCTGCAGCAGGCGATCCGCGACGTTGTCTCCGAGGTCGGCGACGCGCTCGTGGTGATGTCGGACCTGTGCCTGGACGAGTACACCGACCACGGCCACTGTGGTGTGCTGGCCGCGGACGGCAGCGTGGACAACGACGCCACCCTCGCGCGCTACGCCGAGATGGCCGTGGTGCAGGCCGACGCGGGTGTCCACCTGGTGGGTCCGTCCGGCATGATGGACGGTCAGATCGGCGTGATCCGGCGGGCGCTGGATGCGGCGGGCCACCAGGAGACCGGCATCCTCGCCTACACCGCCAAGTACGCCTCGGCGTTCTACGGCCCGTTCCGCGAGGCGGTCGGCTCCTCGCTCAAGGGCGACCGCAAGAGCTACCAGCAGGACCCGGCCAACACCCGCGAGTCGCTGCGCGAGCTGGAGCTCGACATCGCCGAGGGCGCCGACCTGGTGATGGTCAAGCCGGCCATGGCCTACCTGGACATCCTGCGTCAGGTCGCCGACGCCTCACCGGTGCCGGTGGTCACCTACCAGGTCTCCGGCGAGTACGCGATGGTGGAGGCCGCCGCCGCCAAGGGCTGGATCGACCGCGAGCGGATGATCATGGAGACGCTGACCTCGCTGCGCCGCGCCGGGGCCGAGCAGATCCTCACCTACTGGGCGGTCGAGGTCGCCCGGCAGCTGCACTGACACCGGTGGCATGACGGAGGGGGTGCCGGCGAACCACGCCGACACCCCCTTCGCCACAGAACTCAGCTGTGGTGGTGCCAGCCGTCGATCTGGACCTCGCCCGCGCCCTCGCCGCCGGTCGCGGTGTCGGTCGCCCACAGGCTGTGCTCACCGGCGGTGTGCACGTGGTGGGTGCCGGCCCAGCCCGCGCCCCCGCCGGCCACGAACACCGGGTGCGCGGAGACCACGCCGCCACCGCCGCCACCGGCCGTGACGTGGGCGTAGGCCGGGGCGGCGATCCCGGCGATCATCAGTGCGCCGGCCGCGACGGCGGCGGCCTTGCCGAGCATCTTCATGAGGTTCGGTCCTCTCATCTGACAGGGCGTCCGGGAGTGGACGCCGCTTTCCCAAAAACGGGGCCGGGGAGAGGTCTCCCCGGCCCCGCTGTACTGCTCCGTTGAGTCAGGTACCGCTCTGGAGGGTCAGGTGGTGCGCAGCTCGTGGGAGCTGGATCAGCCGATCAGGTGCGACAGCGCGCCGTCACCGTTGGACTGCGTGGCCTGGCCGACGTTGCAGGTCTGGTGCAGCTGCTGGTTCAGGACCGGCACGTCGACCTGGACCGGGATGAGGCCGACCTGGACGTGGTGAACCTCGGGCAGGCAGATGTTCGGGTTGTCCAGGGTGTGGAAGTTGGGGCTGTGGTCGCCCCAGGTGCCGGTGGTGTTGGTGCCACCCGCGCCCTGGACGGAGGCGGCGGAGCCGTCCGCGTCACCGATGGCGAGGGAGGGGGCGGCGGACATGGCGACGGCGGCAGCGGCCAGGCCG
Source organism: Kitasatospora mediocidica KCTC 9733 (assembly GCF_000744225.1). Lineage (GTDB taxonomy): Bacteria > Actinomycetota > Actinomycetes > Streptomycetales > Streptomycetaceae > Kitasatospora > Kitasatospora mediocidica. The sequence goes on from NZ_JQLN01000005.1 coordinate 2,365,495, forward strand.
GCGACGGCGAAAACCTTCTTCAGCATGGGGAGCTCTCTTTCGAGGTAGCGCGGTGAGGACGGGCGGGTGGTGCCGGGCACCGCTGGCTGCGGTGGTGCTGCGGGTACCGGGGCCCGGACGGGCACTGGGGGAGCGGCCGTCCGGGCCCGGAGGCTGGGGCTGATCAGCCGATCAGGTGCGAGGCGATGCCGTCACCGTTGGACTGCGTGGCCTGGCCGACGTTGCAGGTCTGGTGCAGCTGCTGGTCGCCGACCGGGATGTCCGCCTGGACCGGGATCAGGCCGACCTGGACGTGGTGGATCTCCGGGAGGCAGATGTTCGGGTTGTCCAGGAAGTGGAAGTTCGGGCTGTGGTCGCCCCAGGTGCCGGTGGTGTTGGTGCCACCGTTGCCCTGGATGGACGCCGCGGAACCGTCCGCGTTGCCGATCGCCATGGCGGGGGAGGCGCCGGCGGCCAGAGCCGCGGCCACCAGGCCGACGGAGGCGAGGGTCTTCTTGATCATGATGATTCCTCTCGGGATTACTTCGTGCGCTGCCGCTGCGTCGGGCGTTGCGGAATAGTTCTGGTCTGTGGCCACCGTGGACTGAACGGCGTATTCAGGAATGCGATCACGTCCGACAGATACTCGGGCTGCCGGCTGGTCGACTGTCCGATCCGGCCGTTGTCGTGCGGTGACATCGATATCAAAGAATGGCGGGCCGGAAAGTTACGCGAGGCTCGTGGAGAAACTTTGCCGAGTCGCGCAGCCGTCGGCGTGTCGATCGGACTAATACTCCGTTCGGGCTACGGTCCGCCCACTCCGGGGGCTCCGGATCGTTGAGGCAGATTGGCCTCGGCTGTATTCGTCAGCGAGGCACTGTCCGGAAGCTCTCAAAAGATCGGCTGGGAACACGATGAACTTCTCCAAGCGGACCGGTGCGCTGCTGCTGCTCGCCGTCGGCGCCTCGGCGGTCGCGGGTCAGGGTGTGGCCGCCGCGGCGGGACCGCTCTCCCCGAGCCAGGTGGCGTCCCTCGAGAACGGTCTCGCCACCAAGTCGGTGCCTTTCCGGGTGCCGTTGGAGACGGTGAGCGAGAAGGCCCCCCTGCTCCCGCTCGGCGGTGACATCACGGGCGCGGTGCCGGCCTCCCCGGTGCTGCCGCCGGTGCCGGCCGAGCAGGACCGCCACCAGATGGTGCCGGACCGGGTGGTGCCCGCCCTGAACTTCAGCAAGGTCGGCCCCAGCCTGAACACCGCGCTGCCGCTGCCGGCCGTCGCCGACGGCGTGCGCCCCGGCGACCTGTCGCTGGACGCGCCCGCCGCGCCGCTCAAGGCGGTCGGCCCGGCCGTGGGCCTGGGTCACCCGCTCGCCTTCGCCGAGGGCCCGGACGGTTCGCTGCACGACGGCACGCTCTCGGCCGGTGACCTGGACCCGCGGTTCATCCCGGCCGCGGTCTCCGCCGTCCCCGGCGCCAAGGCCTCGCTGGGCAGCGCGGACAAGCGGCTCTCGCTCACCGACGCGGCGCACGACCTGCTGATGGCCACCGACGCGACGGCGGCCGAGTCCGAGGGCTGACCGTCCCGTCCAGTCCCGTCCGTACGGCGAGGCCCGGTGCGTCTGCTCGCACCGGGCCTCGCCGTACGCACGGGGGGAGCTCAGCCCGGCAGGGCCGAGAGCAGCAGGCCGGCGCCGGGGATGTCCTTGGCCCCGCCGCCGTGGCTCAGCCCGCCGGTGAGCCCGGTGCTGCTGAGCGGGGCCATGCCGGGGTTGTCGGGCTTGACGGCGACGGCGTTGCTCAGCGGGTCGGCGCCCGACTGCGCGAACGGGTCGAGCCGCAGGTCCTTCGCCGGGGCGATCACGTACGGGAGCGCGCCCAGGGCCGGCCCGGCCTGGATCGGCTGGAGGGAGCCGGTGGGCGCCGGGGTCGCGGCGGCAGCCGCCGCCGGCCCGGCCTGGCCGAGCAGCAGTACGGCCCCCAGCGCGGCGAGCAGGCCGCTCGCGGTGGTCTTGGCGGTCAACGCGGGATCCTTTCGTCGGACACTTCGTCGGCAGTTCGTCGGAGCTTTCACCGGAGCGCTCACCCGAGCTTTCACCGGGGCTTTCACCGGAAACGGAACTGCCCCCCGGACGCGGGAGTCCGAGGGGCAGTGCTCGCGAGACGTCCGCCGATCAGCAGTCGTCGTCGTGGTGCATCGCCTCGGCGTTGACGCAGGTGTTGCCGAAGGCCGGGTTGAGCAGGCCGACCACGTCCACCGAGTTGCCGCAGAGGTTCACCGGGATGTGGATCGGGACCTGGGCGTTGTTGCCGGAGAGCACGCCGGGGGAGTTGGCGGCGACGCCCTCCGCACCCGCGCTGGCGGCGGCCGCACCCGCGCCGCCGAGGATCAGGCCGACCGCCGCGGTCGACAGGATCGCGAGCTTCTTGGTCTTCTGCATGGGGATCTCCTTGTGGATCATCACGAGAGGGGACGCCGCGCGCGCGGGGCGAACCGGGCGCGCGGCGGTTGCCGCGAGGGCGAACGGGTCGCTGTCAGCCGTTGTTGACGCAGGTGTTGCCGAACGCCGGGTTGAGGATGCTGATGACGCCGATGCTGTTGCCGCACACGTTGACCGGGACGTGCACCGGGACCTGGATCAGGTTGCCGGAGAGCACGCCGGGGGAGCCGGCCGCGACGCCCTCGGCGCCCGAGCTGGCGGCGGCCGCACCCGCGCCGCCGAGGATCAGGCCGGCCGCGGCGACGGAGAGGACGAGGGACTTCGAGAACTTGCGCATGAGAGTTAATCCTCCGTTGATTTCCAGGGACGGTATTTCCCGGGCACCGGGCGAAACCGGAAACCTGCCCGAAAGGTTTCGGGCAGCCGCCGATTGTCACTCAGGCGGCGGATGCCCGAACTTCGGTCTCGACGCCGATTGCGGGTCGGACCCTTTTCTGTACGCCCGGTGCACCCGGCCGCGTGCGTGCGTGTGGAACAGCTTCCGGAAGGGAGAACGACGGCGGGCGCGACGGGAAACGGGTGGCGGTGCGCTGGGATCGCGGGCGCAGCGGGATACGTACAAACGGGTGATGGTCGAGGCCTGGGCGCAACCTCCGTGCCGCGGGCGTCGTTGACGATCATGCACGCATCGTGCTCAGTAACAAGGAGACTCAAATGAGCGTCAAGAAGGCTGCCGTTGTCGGCGCCGCCGTGGTCGGCATCGTGGCCGCTGGTGCCGGGACCGCCCTCGCCAGCTCCGGTGCCGAGGGCGCCGCTGTCGGATCGCCGGGTGTGCTCTCCGGCAACCAGCTCCAGGTTCCGATCCACATCCCGGTCAACCTGTGCGGCAACAGTGTCGACGTGATCGGCCTGCTGAACCCGGCGTTCGGCAACACCTGCGTCAACCAGGGCTGATCCGCCCCATCGGGCCGCCGTCCACCGCCTCTCCTCCTGAGGCGGTGGACGGCGGTTCTGTCGTGCGCCCACCGCATCACAGAACCTGAGGACTCCTCAACTTTCCTTGTCATCTGTCTTGTTGTGTTACTTGTCAGTACCTACGATGTGAACCCGCTCACAGTGAAACTCCGCCCCCACCCCAGGAGTCCTACGTGATCAGGAAACGCATCTCAGGTCCCCCCACCGCCCTGCTCGCCGTCGCCGCCCTGGTCGCCGCCCTCGGGTTGGCCACCGGCGCCCCGTCGGCCCAGGCCGCCGCCGGCTCCAGCAGCACCACCCGAGCCGACCTGCCCAGCGCGATCGTCTCGATGGGCGACAGTGCGATCTCCGGCGAGGGCGCCGGAACCGACACCAGCGACGGCTACTTCGCCGGCACCGACGGCCCGTCCAACTACTGCCACCGGCACCCGCAGTCCGAGATCTTCGACACCGGCCTGACCGGGGTCACGCCCGTCGACCTGGCCTGTTCCGGCGCGCAGACCGGTGACCTGACCAGCGACCCGACGCTGGCGAAGATCACCGGTGGCGGCAGCGGCGACTACGGCGAGCCCAAGCAGGACGTCCAACTCGCCCAGACCGCGGCCAAGTACAACGTCAAGATGGTCGTCGTCACGATCGGCGCCAACGACAACTTCGACTTCAGCGGGATCATGGAGAGCTGCCTCGGGCAGTACTTCCCGATTCCCAAGTCGCAGGGCTGCCGGGACACCATCGGCAGCGCGGCCATCACCCAGCGGGCCGCGGCCGTCATCCCGAAGGTCACCGCGGCGATCACCGACGTCCGCCAGACCATGCGCAACGCCGGCTACGCCGACGGCTCCTACCAGCTGGTCTACCAGTCGTACTTCACCCCGATCACCCCCGACATCCGCGCCAACGACTACGGGAGCAAGATCGCGCAGGGCTGCCCGGCCTACCCCGAGGACCTCGCCTGGGGCCACAACTGGGTGGTCCCGACCTTCGACGACGCGCTGCGCCAGGCGGCCGAACAGGTCCCGGGCGTCCGGTTCCTGGACGAGCGCCGGGTCAGCTACGGCCACGAGGTCTGCGCGGAGTGGACCACCTCGCCGTACGAGTACACCAACGGCGACGTCATCGACCTCTCCGAGAACACCCGCAACGGCTGCGACTTCTCGGTCGGCATCCTCTCGCTCTGCGAGAACGAGATCCGGCAGTCCTACCACCTGCGGGTCGCGGGCTACCAGGGCGAGGGCGCCTGCCTGGGCGCGTTCTACACCGGTGCCGCGCAGCAGGAGGCGTACTGCACGCTCAACCAGTCCGACGGCACGTCGCTGATGCCGCTGACAGCCGGTCAGCCGTTCAACGACGCCCCCGAGGACGGCGCCTGGTACCAACTCACCAGCGCCGCCAACGGCAAGGCACTCGACCTCTCGGGCGGCGGCACCTACGGTGACAGCACCAACGGCCGCACCGCGATCAGCTACCCGGCCACCGGCGGGCTCAACCAGTCCTTCGTCCTGGAGGCCAAGCCCGGCGGCAGCTACGAGATGGACTTCAGCGGCAACCGGAACATGTGCCTGGACGCCACCGGCGCCTCCACCGCCCCCGGAACCGTCCTGGAACAGTGGAGCTGCAACGGCGGCGCCAACCAGCACTGGGTGATCGAGCCGGCAGGCGGCGGCCAGTACAAGCTCGCCGACTCGGCCGACACCACCAAGGTCGCCACCGTCAGCACCTCCGTCGACGGCCAGGGCAACCCGGTCATCCAACTCGCCCCCGACACCGGCGCATCCACCCAGCTCTGGGGACTCACCAAGCTCGGCATCGTCTACCTGCACGGCTGACAGCTTCTGCGGTGCGGGAAGTCGGCATCCCCGACTTCCCGCACCGCAGTTGCTATGCCGGGCTCCACAGAGCAAAACTGACGACGTGGCTACGTGGAACTGGAGCGACGCAGGCGGACCGGACGACCCCATGGTGGTCCGATCGGTGGAGCTGCGCCCCGACCCGCCCGCCGACCCCCGGCACACCCAGATCGTCATCAACGCCGACCTGCAGCGCCCGTTGGAGGACGGCGCCTACCTCGACGTCACCGTCAGGCTCGGCCGGGTCAAACTGGTCGCCCACAGTTTCGACCTCCTGAAGGAGCTCCAGGCGAACGGAACGGTCTCACCCTGGCAGCACCACATCCCGCCGGGCCCGCTCACCCTCGCCTTCCCCCCACTGCGCTCCCTGCTCAACGACACGCGCCCGGGCAGGTACGTCGTCCTGGTGAACGCCCACGCCGCCGAGGACGAACTGCTCGCCTCCGTCTACATCACGGTCGACTTCGAAGCGCCGTAGCGCTTGACCCTCACGCGGCGTGATGCCGCATTCTCGGGGGCGTGGAAGAACACCTGACCGTGGGACGCGTGGCCGAGCTCGCCGCAGTGAGCGTGCGCACGCTGCACCACTACGACGAGATCGGCCTCGTCCAGCCCTCCGCGCGCACCGCAGCCGGCTACCGGGCCTATGCGGCGGGCGAGGTGGAGCGACTGCGGGAGGTCCTGGCCTACCGGCGGCTTGGCTTCGGACTGCGCGAGATCGCGGATCTGGTGGACGACCCGAACACCGACGCGGTGGCACACCTGCACCGGCTGCGCGGCCTGCTGTTGGAACAGCGCGATCGCGCCGCCGCCACGGTGACCGCCATAGACCACGAACTGGAGAGACGGGCGATGGGGATCAGGACGACGCCGGAGGAACAACTCAAGGTGTTCGGAGCAGAGTTGTACGAGGTCATCGGCTCCGCCTACCCGGCGACCCGGCGCACCGAGCCGCGGATCGCCGAACAGGTCTGGGCCGCCCTGGGCGACGCCCGGACGGTACTCAACGTCGGCGCCGGCACCGGCTCCTACGAGCCCCCCGGCCGTGAGGTGACCGCAGTGGAACCGTCGGCCGTCATGCGGGCCCTGCGCCCCGCGGGCGCCGCGCCGTGCGTGGACGCGAGCGGCGAGCGCCTCCCGTTCGCGGACCAGTCCTTCGACGCCGCAATGGCCTTCAGCACCATCCACCACTGGCAGGACCCGATCGCCGGCCTGCGCGAGATGCGACGGGTGGCCCGGCGCGTGGTGGTGTTCACGCACGACGCCAGCGACGTCGGCTGGCGCAACCGCTTCTGGCTCAGCCGCGACTACCTCCCCGAGGTGGCCGCCATGGTCGCCGGCCGCCCCTCGGTCGACCGGCTGGCCGCCGCCATCGGCGCCCGCCTGGAGCCCGTCCTCATCCCCTGGGACTGCGCCGACGGCTTCTTCGAGGCCTACTGGCGCCGCCCCGAGGCCTACCTCGAAGAACACGTCCGCCGCGCGGTGTCGGTCTGGACCCGCGTCGGCCCCGAAGCCGAACAGCGCGCCGTGACCAACCTCCGCGCCGACCTCGCCTCCGGCCGCTGGGCCGACCGCAACCCCGAGCTCGTCGCCCTCGACGCAGCCGAACTCGGCCTGCGCCTGCTCATCGCCTGATCCCCCCCTCAGAATCCTTCGGCCTCCCGGCTCAGGGCCAGACCAGGCAGTACAGCTGGTGCCCCGCGTCGTGCAGCCGGTTCGCGAAGTCCTGCCACTCGTGCAGCATCGAGTAGATGACGAACGCGTCGCGCGGCCCGCGGCGGTCGGGGACGGTGGACCAGATGAACGCGGCGGCGCCGAGCTCGGTCTCGTCCGCCTTGCGCAGGGGCTCGACGACGGTGTGCGGGAGCTGCACGACGGCGTAGTCGGGGTGCAGGACGACCAGTTCCAGCGGCGGTACCTGGTGCAGCGGGACGCCCTGGATGCCGGTGAGCACCATCGCGCTCATGGTCTCAGGTTTGATCTTGGTGGAGAGGTGGCCGTTCGGTGAGCCGCTGGTCTCCATCAGGTCGCCCAGGCGGCCGAGCGAGCCGAGCTCGCCGGCGTCCAGCCCCAGGCCGCCGGGGCCCAGCGCTGTGGGGACTCTCGCGGCGGTGGCGCGGTCGGGTGCGCCGAAGTACTTGTAGGTCACCCCCACCCGTCCTTCACCCCGCCTTCCCCTTCCTCTGGACCCGCCTGCCCGTGGGCCGGGATCCATATCCGCCGCCGTGGCCTCCTCGAAGCCGTCGTGCGCCTCGGACACTCTCGGACCATCCTCACCGGAATTCGCCGGAACCGACAGACCTTCGGGCCACCGGTGTCCCTCCGGAGGCCCTTGCACGTCGACCGTGCTCTCCCCAGTGTGCGGGACGACGGGACAGCGGCCGCACACGGATCATCGTTCCAGATGATCGGCTCCGACATGCAGAGGTAAAGGACACGATTTGAGACCGGACCCGTTTGAGAGGATGTGGTCTCGTGAGCTACCCGTATGAAGCACCTCAGTCCCAGCTGCTCTTCGACCGCGCCTCGATCGTGACCCCCGGCGGGGTGAACTCCCCGGTGCGCGCCTTCCGCGCGGTGGGCGGCACCCCGCGCTTCATGGTGTCCGGCACCGGCCCCTACCTGACCGACGCCGACGGCCGTGAGTACGTCGACCTGGTCTGCTCCTGGGGACCGATGATCCTCGGCCACGCGCACCCCGCCGTGATCGACGCCGTCCAGCAGGCTGTGACGCGCGGCACCTCCTTCGGCACGCCCGGCCAGGGCGAGGTCGAGCTGGCCGAGGAGATCGTCTCCCGGGTGGCTCCGGTGGAGCAGGTCCGGCTGGTCTCCTCCGGCACCGAGGCCACCATGTCGGCCATCCGGCTGGCCCGCGGCTTCACCGGCCGGGCGAAGATCGTCAAGTTCGCCGGCTGCTACCACGGTCACGTGGACGCGCTGCTGGCCGCGGCCGGTTCCGGCGTGGCGACCTTCGGCCTGCCCGACACGCCCGGTGTGACGGGCGCTCAGGCCGGCGACACCATCGTGCTGCCGTACAACGACCTCGCCGCCGTCGAGCAGGCCTTCGCGCGCCACGCCGGGGAGATCGCCTGTGTGATCACCGAGGCCTCGCCCGGGAACATGGGCGTCGTCCCGCCGGCCGCCGGTTTCAACGCGGGCCTGTCCCGGCTCTGCCGCGAGAACGGCGCGCTCTTCATCTCCGACGAGGTGATGACCGGCTTCCGCGTCTCCAAGGCCGGCTGGTACGGCCTGGAGGCCGCCCACGAGGGCTGGGCCCCCGACCTGCTCACCTTCGGCAAGGTGATGGGCGGCGGCTTCCCGGCGGCGGCCTTCGGCGGTCGCGCGGACGTGATGGCCTACCTGGCGCCGGCCGGCCCGGTCTACCAGGCGGGCACGCTCTCCGGGAACCCGATCGCCACCGCGGCGGGCCTGGCCCAGCTGCGCGGCTGCACCGACGAGACGTACGCCACCGTCGACCGGGTCGCCGACACGGTCTCCGGCCTGGTCGGCGACGCGCTGACGAAGGAGGGTGTGACGCACCGCCTGCAGAAGGCGGGCAACATGTTCTCGGTCTTCTTCACCGACGAGCAGGTGACGGACTACGACTCGGCGAAGCGTCAGCAGGCCTTCCGCTACACCGGGTTCTTCCACAGCCTGCTCGCGGACGGCGTCTACCTGCCGCCGTCCGCCTTCGAGTCCTGGTTCGTCTCGGCGGCCCATGACGAGCGGGCGATCGAGAAGATCGCCGCCGCCCTCCCCGCCGCGGCCCGCGCGGCGGCCCAGGCCCAGCCCACCCAGAACTGAGGACGCGAACCAGATGAGCGCCAAAGAGATCACCGTGGTGCACCTCATGCGGCACGGCGAGGTGCACAACCCCGAGGGCGTGCTCTACGGCCGGCTGCCTGACTACCACCTCTCCGAGCTCGGACGGCAGATGGCCGACCGGGTGGCCGAGCACCTGGCCGACCACGACATCACCCACGTGGTCGCCTCCCCGCTGGAGCGCGCCCAGGAGACCGCCGCGCCGATCGGCGCGTCGCACGGGCTGACCGTCGCCACCGACGACGGGCTGATCGAGGCCGAGAACGTCTTCCAGGGCAAGACCTTCGGGGTCGGCGACGGCTCGCTGCGCAACCCGCGCTACTGGCCGCACCTGGTCAACCCGTTCCGGCCGTCCTGGGGCGAGCCGTACGTCGAGCAGGCCGTGCGGATGATGGGCGCGCTGGCCGCCGCCCGGGACGCCGCCCGCGGGCACGAGGCGGTCTGCGTCAGCCACCAGCTGCCGATCTGGACGGCCCGCTCGTTCGCCGAGCGCCGCCGGCTCTGGCACGACCCGCGCAAGCGGCAGTGCTCGCTGGCCTCGCTGACCAGCTTCACCTACGAGGGCGACAAGCTGGTCTCGGTCGGCTACCGCGAGCCGGCCCGCGACCTGCTGCCGGCGCACCTGACCGGCAAGGGCTCCAAGGGGGACGTGCCGGTGGGCAAGAGCTTCGGCGCCTGACCGTCCGACCAGCCTGTCAGGACCTGATCCGGTCTTTACACCCGCAGCTCAGGGTGGGTCCGACCCGCAAGGTCGGACCCCCCTAAAGCCTCCCAAAGTCCCATGCGAAACTTTTCACATGTCTGGTACGTCGCTCCCCCAGCCTTCGGTCGGGCGGACCCCCTCCCGCCTCCGCCTCGCTGCGGCCCTGATTGCCTCGGCCGTTGCGCTCACGCTCGCCGGGTGCTCTTCGTCAGGCTCGGGCGGCGGTGACGCGCAGGCCGGATTCGTGATCGGCAACGGCGGTATCGACACCGCGCCGATCGCCGGCCGGCAGCCCGCGCCCGCCATCTCCGGCAAGACGCTGGAGGGCTCCAACGCCGCCCTCTCCGACTACCGCGGCAAGATCGTCGTCCTGAACATCTGGGGCTCCTGGTGCTCGCCCTGCCGGGCCGAGGCCAAGGGCCTGGAGCAGGTCTACGAGAAGTACAAGGGCCAGGGGGTGCAGTTCCTCGGGATCAACACCCGGGACACCAGCATCACCAACGCCAAGCAGTTCGAGGACGTCAACGGGATCAGCTACCCGAGCCTGTTCGACCCGGACGGCACCCAGATCCTCAAGTTCCCCAAGGGCAGCCTGAACCCGCAGTCCATCCCGACCACGATCGTGATCGACCGCGAGGGCCGGCTCGCCGCCCGCGCGATGAAGGCGCTGCCCGCCGAGGACCTGGAGTCGATGCTCACGCCGATCCTGGCGGAGCCGACGTCGTGAGTGCCGGCGTCCTGGTCGCCCTGGGGGAGACCAACGGCACCGTCATGAACGGGCCGCTGCTGCTCGCGACGCCGATCGCGGTGGCAGCCGGCCTGGTCTCGTTCTTCTCCCCGTGCGTGCTGCCGCTGGTCCCCGGCTACCTCTCCTACGTCACCGGCTTCTCCGCGGCCGACCTGGCCGACGCCCAGGGCGCCCGGCGCGGCCGGATGCTGGCCGGCTCGATGCTCTTCATCCTCGGCTTCGCCGCCGTCTTCGTCTCCTTCGGCGCCCTGTTCGGCGAGTTCGGCCTGACCCTGCGGGAGCACCAGACCGCCATCGACCGGGTGATGGGCGTGCTGACCATCCTGATGGGCCTGGCCTTCATGGGCCTGCTGCCCGGGTTCGGGATGCGCGAACTGCGCTCGCACCGCCGTCCGGTGGTCGGGCTGGTCGGAGCCCCGCTGCTCGGCATCGTCTTCGGCCTGGGCTGGGCCCCGTGCATCGGCCCGACCCTGACCTCGGTGCTGAGCCTGTCGGCCAGTCAGGCCAGCGCGGGGCGCGGCGCCTTTCTGACGGCGGTGTACTGCTTCGGTCTGGGCGTACCGTTCATCGTGGCCGCGCTGACCTTCCGGCGTGCCCTGGGCGCGTTCGGCTGGGTCAAGCGCCACTACCAGTGGGTCATGCGCCTGGGTGGCGGCATGCTCGTCGTGGTCGGCCTGCTCCTCGTGACCGGTGCCTGGAACGAGCTGATCAACCAGCTCCAGTACCTGGCACCCAACGACTCCTCGATCGGAATCTGACCGTGAGTGACACCGACCTCAAGCCCCCGGCGGACGAGGAGTCCGCCGAGCGGATGAGCAGCGCCCCGGTCGAGGCGGACGCTCCTACCGGCATAGGAGTCATCGGCTGGACGCGCTGGATGTGGCGTCAGCTGACCTCGATGCGGGTCGCGCTGATTTTGCTCTTCCTGCTGTCGCTCGCGGCCATCCCCGGTTCGCTGATCCCGCAGAACAGCCAGAACGCCTTCAAGGTGCAGACCTGGAAGGCGGCTCACCAGTCGATCGCGCCGGTCTACGAGAAGCTCCAGCTGTTCGACGTCTACAGCTCGGTCTGGTTCTCGGCGATCTACATCCTGCTCTTCATCTCGCTGGCCGGCTGCATCATCCCGCGCACCTGGCAGTTCGTCGGCGTGATCCGGGCCGATCCGCCGGCCGCGCCGCACAACCTGACCCGGATGCCGGTCTACGCCGCCTGGCACACCGACGCCGACCCCGAGACCGTCAACGCCGCCGCACACCGGCTGCTGCGCAAGCGCCGGTTCCGCGCGCACCTGAGCACCGGGACGAAGGGCGCGGTCGCCGCCGAGAAGGGCTACCTGCGCGAGGTCGGCAACCTGCTCTTCCACCTCTCGCTGTTCGCCCTGCTGGCCGGGTTCGCCTGGGCCAGCCTGGCCAGCGGCCAGGGCGGCAAGCTGGTGGTCGAGGGCGACGGCTTCGCCAACACGATGACCCAGCTCGACGACTTCACCGGCTCGGCGTTCTACGGGCCCGAGGATCTCGACCCGTTCGGCTTCAAGCTCGACAACTTCACCGCCAGCTACCAGACCACCGGCGACCAGATGGGCAATGCGCGCGAGTTCGTCGCGCACATCCGCTACTGGGAGGGCGACGACAGCAGCAAGCTGAAGGCCGGTGACATCCAGGTCAACCACCCGCTGGACATCGGCGGCAGCAAGGTCTTCCTGATCGGCCACGGCTACGCCCCGGTGATCACGGTCCGGGACGCGACCGGCAAGGTGGTCTACCACGACACCGTCCCCTTCCTGCCGCAGGACAGCAACCTCACCTCGACCGGTGTGGTCAAGGTCGGCGACTACGGGGACAAGGACGGCAAGAAGGTCCAGCTCGGTTTCCAGGGCTTCTTCCTGCCGACCGCGCCGGCCAACTTCGGCCCGACCACCGGCCCGATCTCGCTCTTCCCGGGTGACGCGTCCCCGCTGCTGGTGCTGACCGCCTACGCGGGCGACCTCGGCACCGACTCCGGTCTGCCGCAGAACGTCTACCAGCTGGACCTCACCCACCTGACCCAGCTGCAGCAGGACGGCGGGCCGGCCAAGGCCAAGATGACGCCGGGCCAGGTCTGGCAGCTGCCGAACAACTACGGCACCATCTCGTTCGACTCCTACAAGCAGTGGGCGACCTTCAGCGTCTCGCACCGCCCGGGCAACTCCGTCGCCCTGACGGGTGCGGTGCTCGCCGTGCTCGGCCTGATCGGCTCGCTCTTCGTGCAGCGCCGCCGGATCTGGGTCCGCGCCGTGGTCGGCCCGGACGGCCGGACGCTGGTGGAGCTGGCGGGCCTGGCCCGCAGCGAGTCCGCGCGGATCGCCGAGGAGCTGGCCGAACTGGCCGTGGACCTCCAGGACGACGCGCCGGCCCTGGAAGAGCCCGCCGAGCCCCTCCCCGCTGAGACACCCGACACGTCCGAGACGTCCGACACGCCCGACGCCTCATCAGTTCCCGCGACATCTGCCCCCGCCCGCCCTGCCGACTCGGAATCCAAGGAGTAGACGGTGATTCTCGCCTCCGGGGTCAATCCCCATCTGGCTGAGCTCTCCAACAAGCTCATCTACTCGGCCATGGCTGTGTACCTGCTGGCCATGTTCGCCTACATGTTCGAGTGGACCTTCGGCAGCAAGGGCGCGGTGGCGGTACGTTCCGCCGAGCAGGCCACGCTGGCCGAGACGGCCGCCGCCGCCACCCTGCCCCAGCAGGCGAAGGTGGCCAAGGCCGCCAAGTCGGTGACCGTCACGGTGGCCTCGCCCGGTGGCGGGACCACCACGCTGACCCGCACCGCGCTGGCCGGCGAAGGCGCCACGGTGGTCACCAGCGGCCGCGGCGACGGCGACGTGCTGGACGGCCCGGGTGCGGCCGGCACCAGCGAGAAGGGCGACATGGCGGGCCGGATGGCCGTCTCGCTGACCGTCCTGGGCTTCCTGATCAACGCGGGCGGCGTGTTCACCCGCGGCCTGTCGGTGATGCGCTGGCCGTGGGGGAACATGTACGAGTTCTCCTGCGCGTTCGCCGTCTCCACGGTGGCCGCGTTCCTGATGCTGCTGCTGGCGAAGAAGCCGGTCCGCTGGCTCGGGCTGCCGGTGGTGCTGACCGCCGTGCTGACGCTGGGCCTGGCCACCACGGTGCTCTACACCGACTCCGAGCAGCTGGTGCCCGCCCTGCACTCGTACTGGCTGGGCATCCACGTGACCACCGCGATCATCTCCGGTGGCGCCCTGCACGCGGCCTTCGTGGTCACTGCCCTCTACCTGGGCAAGGACACCTACGACAAGCGGATCGCGGCCGGCAAGACCACCGGCCCGTTCAACACCGCCGCCTCCGTCTGGGACCGGCTGCCCGCCGCCGCGACGCTGGACAAGCTCTCCTACCGGATCAACGCGATGGTCTTCCCGCTGTGGACGTTCACCATCATCGCGGGCGCGATCTGGGCCGAGTCCGCCTGGGGCAAGTACTGGGAGTGGGACCCGAAGGAGACCTGGTCGTTCATCACCTGGGTCGCCTACGCCTGCTACCTGCACGCGCGCGCCACGGCCGGCTGGAAGGGCCGCAAGGCAGCGTACCTGGCCTGCCTGGCCTTCGCCTGCTTCGTCTTCAACTACTACGGCGTCAACATCTTCGTCACCGGCAAGCACTCGTACGCCGGCGTCGGATAGCCGTCCCGCCCCGCCATCGGGAACGGTGCAGGCGCCCTCGGGCACCTGCACCGTTTCCGATCGTGAACACCTGGCTGAACAGGTGTCAGCGTGCCGATGGTGGGGATGTCTCCGGATGGACCGACGAATCGGCTGTGACAAGGTAGTACGTACCGGCACTGACCACTGATGCCGTGTACCGGAGACTGCGGGGAGGCCGCGCCATGGACAGCGAAGAGGTCATGCTGACGGTCCGCATCACCGTCGGAGAGCGCTCACTGCTGCGGCAGCTGGCGCAGGGTCACCGGAGCGACCTCTCCGAGGTGGTGGCCGACGGACTGCTCGACGTGCTGCCGACGCTGCAGGGCACCGCGCGGGCGTACGGGCTGCTCGCCGCGCTCGCGGAGCCGGCGCCCTGCGCGCTGACGGTCTGGCTGCCGGCCCCGCTGGCCGACCTGCTGGTGCCGGCCGCGTCCCAGGTGGCGCTGGCCACCGGCGTGCGGCTGGGGTCGGGGTCGGCGATGCTCGGGGCGGCGCTGCGGCTCTGGCTGTCGCAGGACCCCGAGCTGCTCGCCGGGAACCTCCGGGTGATGCACGCGGGCCGGCCGGTCGGCCTGGTCGCCGCGTAGCCGCCGAACCGTCCGGCACCGACCCGCGCAGACACCGAAGCCCGGCCCCCAACAGGGCCGGGCTTCGTCGTTCGTGCCGTACCGTGCAGTGCCGTGCGGCCTCGCGCTACGCGGCCTGCTGCCAGCTGACGGGCGAGTAGTACGCCGGACGGCGCTCCAGGCGCTGCCACCGGGCGATCGGCTCCAGCGGGACGGCGGCGGCCGCCGCGGTCTGCTGTGCGGCCGCGCGGGCCAGCAGGACGACGGTCAGCGCGGCGAGTTCCTCGTCGGTGAGGGTGCCGCGGGTGATGGTGATGTTCATGCTGATCCTTTCGCTCGGCGGGTCGGTCCTGCGGTGTGGCGCTCGCGTGGTGCTACATGGGCGGGTTGCCGTGCTTGCGGGAGGGCAGGTCGGCGTGCTTGGTGCGGAGCATGGCGAGGGCGGCGGCCAGGACGGTGCGGGTCTCGGCGGGGTCGATGACGTCGTCGACGAGGCCGCGTTCGGCCGCGTAGTACGGGTGCATGAGTTCGTTCTTGTATTCCTTGATCTTCTGGGCGCGCATCGCCTCGGGGTCCTCGGCGGCGTTGATGTCGCGGCGGAAGATCACGTTGGCGGCGCCCTCGGCACCCATCACGGCGATCTCGTTGGTCGGCCACGCGTAGGACAGGTCCGCGCCGATCGAGCGCGAGTCCATCACGATGTACGCGCCGCCGTAGGCCTTGCGCAGGATCAGCTGGATCCGCGGGACGGTGGCGTTGCAGTAGGCGTAGAGGAGCTTGGCGCCGTGGCGGATGATGCCCTCGTGCTCCTGGTCGACGCCGGGCAGGAAGCCGGGCACGTCCAGCAGGGTGACCAGCGGGATGTTGAAGGCGTCGCACATCTG
The DNA here is from genome assembly GCF_000744225.1 of Kitasatospora mediocidica KCTC 9733. Classification (GTDB taxonomy): domain Bacteria; phylum Actinomycetota; class Actinomycetes; order Streptomycetales; family Streptomycetaceae; genus Kitasatospora; species Kitasatospora mediocidica. The sequence continues at coordinate 2,381,157 of NZ_JQLN01000005.1, forward strand.
CACGAAGCGGGCGGCCTTTTCCGACGCATTGATGTCCAGGACGCCCGCCAGGGACTGCGGCTGGTTGGCGATCAGCCCCACCACGTGGCCGTCGATGCGGGCCAGCGCGACGATGACGTTGGTGGCCCAGCGCTCGTGGACCTCCAGGTACTCGCCGTGGTCGACGATCTCCTCCAACACCTTGCGCATGTCGTAGGGCCGGTTGCCGTCGGCGGGCACCAGGTCCAGCAGCGCCTCGCAGCGCCGCTCCACCGGGTCCTCGGCGGGCGTGGCCGGCGGCATCTCACGGTTGTTCTGCGGCAGCATCGACAGCAGGAACCGCACCTCCTCGATGCACGACTGCTCGTCGTCGTACGCGAAGTGCGACACCCCCGACACCGCCGAGTGCACGTCCGCGCCGCCCAGACCGTTCTGGCTGATCTTCTCCCCGGTGACGGCCTGCACCACGTCCGGACCGGTGATGAACATCTGCGACGTCTCACGGACCATGAACACGAAGTCCGTCAACGCCGGACTGTAGGCCGCGCCGCCCGCGCACGGGCCCAGCATCACCGAGATCTGCGGGATCACCCCCGACGCTCGGGTGTTGCGCTGGAAGATACCGCCGTAACCGGCCAGCGCCGTGACGCCCTCCTGGATCCGGGCCCCGGCACCGTCGTTCAGCGACACCAGCGGCGCACCCGCCGCGATCGCCATGTCCATGATCTTGTGGATCTTCTGCGCATGCGCCTCACCCAGCGCCCCACCGAAGATCCGGAAATCATGCGCGTAGGTGAACACCGTCCGGCCGTTCACCGTGCCCCAACCCACGATCACACCATCGGTATGCGGCTTCTTCCCCTCCAGCCCGAAACCCGACGCACGGTGCCGACGCAACGGCTCCACCTCATGGAACGACCCCGCGTCCAACAGCAGGTCGATCCGCTCACGCGCCGTCAACTTGCCCTTGGCGTGCTGCGCCTCGGTGGCCTTGTCGCTCGGGCCGCGCCGCACCTGCTCACGCAGCTCGTGCAACTCCGCCACCCGGCCACGAGTATCGGCCGGCCCGTCAGCGTCGGCGGGGGCCCCGTGCAGCACCGTCATCTCGAACTCCAAGGTATGAGGCGAGTGTCCGAGCAGTCGGTGTCGGCTTTGTCTCCCCCGGCTGCGATTCGCATCTTCACCTATGACAGTACGAGGGGTGACCACTCCGTTTCGGCGTTGGTTCCGTACAAGGTCAAGGCTGATTACATGTCGGAGCCGTACAGAAGCGCCTGTGGGCAGGGGTTGGCAGGGGCGAGCCGGGGGGTATGGCGAAGGTCACGCCGGCGGCGGGGTTCCGGTGTGACCGGGTGATCCGGTGATGCGGTGATTGCGCAGCTCAGCGGCGGTGCGGCGGGTGATCGGCGGTGCTCGGCGCAGGCCCGCGGGGGGTTCGGCGGGAGCGCCGCGGCGCGTCGCCGGAAACCGTACGCGATGCCAGGTTTCTCGTTCGGGCTCGTAGGGATGCGCCAAAAAATTTGTCGGGCCTCACCGAAGCCGCTGATCACGCGGGTGCTTCAGGCCTTGGGTCGGCCCGCGCCGTCCTCGGGGTGCTCGTCCTCCGGCTGGTCAGAGCCCCGCAGGTCCTGCTCGCGGCGGCGCAGATCGGCCTCCCACTGCGCGAGCATGGCCTCGTGCCGCTTGTTCTCCCGGCCCAGCGAGGCCAGGAACTCGGGGTCGTCGTCGGGGGCCAGCGGGCGGCCGCCACGGCTGTGCCCGGTCGGGGGCGGGGTCGGCCGGTCGTCGTCGCCCGGGGCCTCGCCGGTCGACCAGGAGAGCCGTCCGCCGGCCCGCGCACCCGCGCCGCGCTGCCGACCGGCCGCCAGCCAGGCGATCGGACCGATCAGCACCTCGCCGAACAGCAGGATGATGATCACCCACACCACCTTCGGCAGGTGGCGGACCTCCTGCTCAGGTGTGGTCAGGCAGTCGATGAACGCCCAGGCCCACAGGCCCAGCACGATGACGTACGGCAGCAGTCTCAGCACGGCGCTTGTTTCCCCCAGCGACTGGCGGGTCGAGGCGCCACCGGAACGGCAGCGGGGACCCTCTTGACCAGCCCAGGCTAGCGCGTACCCGATACTTGCCTGCATGGCATACGACGATCTCCGCTCGTTTCTGCGGGCTCTCGAACGAGACGGTGACCTCAAGCGCATCAAGGCTGAGGTCGACCCCCATCTGGAGATCGGGGAGATCGTCGATCGCGTCCAGAAGGCCAAGGGCCCGGCGTTGCTCTTCGAGAACGTCAAGGGCTCCTCGATGCCGCTGGCGATGAACGTCTTCGGCACCGAGCGCAGGCTCGCCAAGTCGCTCGGCCTCAAGGGACCGGAGGAGATCGCGGAGAAGATCGCCGGCCTGCTGAAGCCCGAGCTGCCGCACGGCTTCACCGGCTTCCGGGACGCCTTCGGCAAGCTCGCCTCGATGGCGCACGTGCCGCCGCGCAAGGTGAAGCCGACCGAGGCGCCGGTGCAGGAGGTCGTGCTGACCGGTGACGACGTCGACCTCGACGCGCTGCCCGCGCTCTTCACCTGGCCGCAGGACGGCGGGTCCTTCTTCAACCTGGGCCTGACCCACACCAAGGACCCCGACACCGGTATCCGCAACCTCGGCCTCTACCGCCTCCAGCGGCACGACAAGCGGACCATCGGCATGCACTGGCAGATCCACAAGGACAGCCGCAACCACTACGCGGTGGCCGCCAAGCGCGGCGAGCGCCTGCCGGTCGCGATCGCCTTCGGCTGCCCGCCGGTCGTGACGTACGCGGCCACCGCGCCGCTGCCGGGCGACATCGACGAGTACCTGTTCGCGGGCTTCGTGGCCGGTGAGCGGGTCAAGATGGTCGACTGCAAGACCGTCCCGCTCCAGGTCCCGGCGGACGCCGAGGTGGTCCTGGAGGGCTGGCTGGAGCCCGGCGAGATGCTCCCCGAGGGCCCGTTCGGCGACCACACCGGCTTCTACACGCCGCAGGAGCCGTTCCCGGCGCTCACCATCGACTGCGTGACGATGCGCCGCCGCCCGATCCTGCAGTCCATCGTGGTCGGCCGGCCGCCGACCGAGGACGGCCCGCTGGGCAAGTTCACCGAGCGGTTCTTCCTGCCGTTGCTGAAGATCATCATCCCGGACATCGTCGACTACGACCTGCCCGAGGCCGGCGGCTTCCACAACTGCGTGATCGTCTCGATCGACAAGAAGTACCCCAAGCACGCGCAGAAGGTGATGCACGCCATCTGGGGCGCCCACATGATGTCGCTGACCAAGCTGATCATCGTGGTGGACGCCGACTGCGACGTGCACGACTACCAGGAGGTGGCCTGGCGGGCGCTGGGCAACACCGACTACAGCCGCGACCTGTCCGTGGTCGAGGGCCCGGTGGACCACCTGGACCACGCCTCCTACCAGCAGTTCTGGGGCGGCAAGGCGGGCATCGACGCGACCCGCAAGCTCCCCGAGGAGGGCTACACCCGCGACGGCGGCTGGCCCGAGATGGTCACCTCCGACCCCGCCACCGCGGCGCTGGTCACCGAGCGCTGGAAGGAATACGGACTGTGAGCGAGCGAGCCGTGGATAGGTGCGTGTTGCGCGAAGCGCCTGCCGAGCGCAGCGAGGTGGCCGCATGAGCGCCACCGCCGAGGCCTTCGAAGCCCCGCCGAACAAGGCGAAGGCCTTCCTGCGCCTGGTCCTGATCGAGCACTCCGTCTTCGCCCTCCCGTTCGCCTACATCGCCACGCTGACCGCGATGTTCCTGGCCGACAAGCGGGTGCACTGGGGCCAGCTGCTGATCGTCACCGTCGCGATGGTGAGCCTGCGGACCTTCGCGATGGCGGCGAACCGGATCATCGACCGCGAGATCGACGCCCGCAACCCGCGCACGGCCGGCCGTGAGCTGGTCACCGGCGCGGTCTCGCTGCGCACCGCCTACACCGGCTCGGCGATCGCGCTGCTGGTCTTCCTGGGCGCGGCGGCGCTGCTCAACCCGCTCTGCCTGGCGCTGGCGCCGGTCGCGGTGGTGCCGATGGTGGTCTACCCGTACGGCAAGCGGTTCACCGACTTCCCGCACGCGATCCTGGGCCTGGCCCAGGCGATGGGCCCGGTCGGCGCCTGGCTGGCGGTCACCGGCTCGTGGTCCTGGGACGCGGTGGTGCTCGGCCTCGCGGTCGGCATCTGGATCGGCGGCTTCGACCTGATCTTCGGCTGCCAGGACGTCGCCGCCGACCGGGCCGAGGGCGTCCGCTCGGTGCCGGCCCGCTTCGGGGTCCCCGCCGCGCTGTACGGCGCGCGCGGCTGCCACGTCGTCACCACCGGGCTGCTGGCCTGGTACGGCGTGCTCACCCACGCCGGGCCGGCCTTCTTCGTCGGGCTGGTCGTGGTGGTCGCCGCGTTCCTGTACGAGCACTCGATCGTCAAGCCGGGCGACCTGTCGCGGCTCAACCGGGCCTTCTTCACGACCAACGGGTTCGTCGGCATGTCGCTCTTCGCCTTCGCCCTGCTCGACCTGATCCTGCGCGGCCTGCGGATCGGCTGAGCCGCTCCTCCCCGAAGCCCCCGCGTGGACGGTCAATCCCGACCGCGCGGGGGCTTCTGCGCGATGATTCCGGTATCCGAGCCCGGAGGAGATCGCGATGATCGGTACCCTGCAGTCCGTCGTCCTGGACTGCCACTACCCGGCCGCGCTGGCCCGCTTCTACGCCGCCGTGCTCGGTGGCGAGGTGGACCGGCCGGACCCGTCGGTCGACGAGGACTGGTCCACCCTGCACACGCCGGACGGCCAACTGCTCGCCTTCCAGCGGGTTGCCGACTTCCACCCGCCGCAGTGGCCCGATCCCGCCCACCCGCAGCAGTTCCACCTCGACATCGCCGTCCCCGACCTGGACGCGGCCGAGCGGGAGGTGGTCGCCCTCGGCGCGGCCCCGCTCCAGCGGGAGGACACGTTCCGTGTCTACACGGACCCGGCCGGGCACCCGTTCTGTCTGGTGTACGAGCCGGCTACCGGCGGTCGTACTGACGGATGACTGATTCGGCTTTCCGCGGGCTCCGACAGACTCCGTGCAGCGGACGGAACACCCCGGCCGCGGTGACGAGTTGCAGGAGATCCTGATGCCGTACTTCGAGACCACCGACGGAACCCGGCTCGCCTACGAGGACTACGGGACGGGCCGGCCCGTCGTCTTCAACGCGAGCTGGACGCTCAACGCGGACATGTGGGAGCGCCAGATCCCGTACATCGCGGAGCGCGGCTACCGCTGCATCGCGCTGGACCGCCGCGGCCACGGCCGCTCGGAGCGTCCGTCGACCGGCTACGACCTGGACACCACCGCCGATGACCTGGCCGCCCTGTTCGAGCACCTGGACCTGCGGGACGCGGTGCTGGTCGGCCACTCGATGGGCGGCGCCGAGGCGGCCCACTACCTCGCGCGGCACGGCGAGGACCGGGTGGCCAAGGTCGCGTTCGTCTCGGCGACGCTGCCGTTCCTGATGCGGACGGACGACAACCCGGGCGGCGTCCCGGAGGAGATCCTGATCGCCGGCGTGGACGACCTGCGCCGGGACCGGGCGAACTGGTTCACCCGCCAGTCCCAGGCCTTCTTCGCCACCCAGTTGGGCAACGCGATCTCTCCGGCGGCCATCGAGGCGACGATCCAGCAGACGATGTCGGCGTCGCCGTGGGCGACCGTCAAGTTGATGGAGTCGCTCGTCCGCACCGACTTCCGGGACGGGCTGCGCAAGATCACCATCCCCGTGCTGATCATCCACGGCGTCGCGGACTTCTCCGCGAACATCGACCTGACCGCGCGGCGCACGGCCGAGCTGATCCCGGGCCGGATCTACACCGAGTACCCGACCGCCGGCCACGGCCTCTTCCTGACGCACGCGGACGAACTCAACGACGACCTCCTGGAGTTCATCGCCGGCTGACGACTGACAGGTCAGCCGGTGTCCTGCTCCTCGGACGCGGTCCGGTGGCGCGGGCATCGGCAACTCGGCCAGCTGAGCGGGTCGTGCGACGGGTGCTCGGACTCGACCACCTCACAGGGAGACAGGTCGACGCGCTGCCCAGGTCTGTCCTTCGTTGCCGCCACCCGCGACAGCCGCTTCGGCGCGCTCTGACCTCCCCATCCTCGTCCCCACCCCTCCCAGTGGGACGGGCAGAGCCATAACTCTCCGTAGGAAGTCGTTTACACAGCGCGGCGCCTGAGGCATGATCAGCCCCGTGGGGCCGTCCGGCCGTCACAGGTTGAACGCACCCCAGGGAGCAGAGCATGGCCGAGCGGCAGAACGGCGTCGTGAAGTGGTTCAACGACGAGAAGGGCTACGGGTTCATCAGCCCCGAGAGCGGCCCGGACCTCTTCGTGCACTTCCGGGCGATCCAGGGCAACGGCTTCAAGTCCCTGGTGGAGGGCCAGAAGGTGACCTTCGTCGCCGTCCAGGGTCAGAAGGGCATGCAGGCCGACGAGGTCCAGCCCGAGGTCTGACCCGGCCTGACCCGGCGTGACCCTCAGCCCAGCCGCAGGCGGTCGCCCACCCGCAGCGGCCCGGCGACGGTGACGGTGGCCAGCGCGTCCAGCCGGTTGCCGTGGGCCTTGGCGATCGTGCGCAGGATCTCCGGGGCGTGCGGCAGGCCGGGTTGGGCGGTGCCGGTCATCGCGCAGCGCTCGCTTGCGCGGACGAAGGTCAGCCGGGCGCCGGAGGTGAACTGGCCCTCCTCGCCGAACCATTCGTCCTCGACGAACGGCGGGGTGCCGGGCGGCGTGCGCAGCACGATGTTGGGGCGGAACCGTCGTTCGTCCACCAGGGCGCTGGGGACGGCCTCGCGAACCCAGTCCAGGGTGGCCGTGGTGAGCAGGCTGACCGGCAGTTGGTCGAAGTGCGAGATCGCGTCCTCGCGGGCCAACTCGACGTCGTCCCGCTGGAGGTAGGCGCGCAGGAAGGCGTTCGGGTCGGCCACCGGCCGGCCGAGGGGGTCGAGCAGTTCGGGTCCGTCGAGCCGGTGTCCGAGGCGCGAGCCGAGTCGGAGCAGGCCGTCCATCCGGCGAAAGCGCCGGGTGTTCTTGCCCGAGCCGAACTTCCCCTCGCCGTCCCGCACGGCGTACAACCGGTCGCCCGCCAGCCCCCGTTCGTCGACCAGGACCTCCGACAGGCGTTCACCGCCGGTGGACTTCACGGGGTAGCGCCAGAGTCGCTCGACTACTCCGATGATCTCTGCCATGGGCATGCAGCCTATCTGCCCCGACGGCCCATGGTCTAGACCTATCGATGTCGGCAGGCCGCCCGACTCCTCGGCGATCACCGGGTGTTGGGCTCTTCAGCCCCGCCGCTTGGCCGACTTGCGGCCCTGCGCGCCCTTCGCCGCCCGCACCTGCTTGCGCCAGTACGCGATGACCTCGTCCCGGTGGGCGGCGAACTCGGGGTCGGGGTTGGCCGAGGTGTTGATCGGGTACGGCAGGTTGAAGTCCTTGCCGCCGGTCGTCCGCACCGTCATCACGGACGTGGTGCGTGCCTGCTTCTCGGCCACCGCCGCGATCTCGCTCCACGGGCGCTGCCGCATCGGGACGAAGAAGCGGTGGACCCGGATGCCCTCGCTGCTGAGGGTGGTCCGGCCGCCGGCCGCACCCAGGGCGAAGACCGCGATCACGAGCGCCATCACGGAGACCAGCGGCACCAGGTTGCTGTGGTTGACCAGCAGGGAGACGGCGGTGAGGCCGCCGAGGAGCAGCACGATCCGGGTCATGAAGCGCAGGAAGCGGCCGGAGGAGAGGGTGAAAGTCAGGGTGTCCACCTGAGCGAGGGTACTTACCCGCAGGTCACAGTGCCGATCCGATCCACATCACAGTTCGGACAGTCACGACACTCCGGACAGCTCAGCCGACCTTCGCCACCGCACGGATCGGCGCTCCGTCGGCGGCGGCCAGGCGCAGCGGGAAGAGGCTGACCGAGATCGGCTTGTCCCGCGCCTGGGCCTCCAGCAGCGGGGTCAGGTCGGTGAGGTTCTCCGCGATGACCGCGCCGCCGTCGGCCCCGAGCAGGACCCGGTGGGCGGCCAGGGTGGGCTCCTCGGCCGCCGGCGCGCTGTCGTGCTCGTCGGTGAGGCCGGCCAGCAGGACGGCGACGGCGGGGTCGGCCGGCCCGGGGTCGGGGGTGGGGTCGACGCTGAGCGCGTCCACGCCGACCGTCCGGACGCCCGCCGCGACGATCGCCTCGGCCGCCGCGGGGCTGAGGTACGGGTGGGCGAGGTAGCGGTCGGTGCCCCAGAACCTCGGCCAGCCGGTGGCGAGCAGCAGGACGGCGCCGGGGGCCAGCCCGGTCAGCCGGGCCAGCGCGGGCGCCAGCTGGTCCGCGGTGACCTCCGTCCGGGCCGGCAGCGCCCGCAGGTCGGCGATCACCGCGGGGCCGGTGAAGAGCTCCAGCGGCAGCCCGTCCAGCGTCGGCCAGGTGACGTCCACGTGGTACGGCGCGTCCACATGGGTGCCGGACTGCGAGCCGAGGTGCACGCTCAGCACGTTGACGCCGGCCGTGTCGGTGGTCAGGGCCGGGGTCAGCGCGACCTCGGGGTCGCCGGGGTAGACGGGCATACCGGTGGTGACCTGATGGGTCAGGTCGATCAGGGTCGGCGCCTGGTCGGTCGGCGCCTGCGCAGGAGTCGCAGCCGGAGTCACGGGCCCATCCTCCCGCTTCCCACGCTCTAGGGTGCTGGGTATGGGCAAGGAAGAAGACGGCGTTCGGCGGCCGTGGGTGGTCGGGGTGTCGGGCGCGTCGGGCACCCCGTACGCGGCCTCGGTGATCCGGGCGCTGCTGGAGGCCGGCGAGGCGGTGGACCTGGTGGTCAGCCGGGCGGCCCGGCTGACCATCCTGGACGAGACGGGCATCACGTTCCGCGACGCGCACTGGCAGCAGGACCTCACGCAGTGGCTCGGCCGCGGCGTGGAGAACGTCCGTTACTGGCCGGCCGGTGACTTCGCGGCCGGCCCGTCCAGCGGCTCGTACCCGGCCAAGGGGATGCTGGTGGTGCCCGCGACCACCGGCGCGGTGGCCGGGATCGCGCTCGGGCTGAGCAAGGACCTGCTCCAGCGGGCCGCCGCCGTCACCCTCAAGGAGCGCCGCCCGCTGGTGGTCTGCGTCCGGGAGACCCCGCTCGACGGGGTGACGCTGCGCCACCTGGTGGAACTCGACGCGGCCGGCGCGGTCGTGCTTCCCGCCTCGCCCGGCTTCTACGCGGGCGGCTCCACGGCACAGGAGCTGGTGGACTTCGTGGCGGGCCGGGTGCTCGACGCGGTCGGCGTGGAGCACCGGCTCTACCGTCGCTGGAGGGGCGAACTGGGTGCCGCACGCAAGGAGGGGGCGTAGGAACCCCCGCGCCGGGAGAGTATGTTCTCTGCGATATCCGGGTTGGTCCATGGGTGGGCCCTTGGAATCCGGATAATGATCTCTGGGTCTGGCAAGGTTCGGAAGGACGCGGACGGTTTATGGACACGGTGGACAGGCAGCTCATTCAGGCACTTCGTGAGAACGGACGTGCCTCCTATGCCGAACTGGGCCGTCTGGTGGGCCTGTCGGGCCCGAGCGTCACGGACCGGATCAATCGCCTGGAGCAGGCGGGAGTGATCACCGGCTACCGCGCCACCGTCAATCCGGCCTCGCTCGGATTCGGGGTCACCGCCCTGATCGGTCTTCAACTGACCGACGCCGCCGACCACGAGGACGTCGCGCACCGGCTGAAGGACCTCGGCGAGGTCGAGGACTGCTGGTTCATCGCGGGGGACGACTCGTACATGCTCAAGGTCCGGGTCTCCGATGTCGAGGGCCTGGAATCGGTCGTCAAGCGTCTCTCCGGCACCAAGGGTGTAGCCCGCACCCGTACCACCGTCGTACTGTCCACCAAGTGGGAGAACCGGGTCAGCGAGCTGCCCCTCGACGCGGGAGAGTGAGACCGGCATGGCCTTGGTCAGCCTGGAGGATGTGCGCGCCGCCCAGAAGCGGATAGCCGGGGTCGCGGTCCGTACCCCGCTGATGCCCTGCCCGTGGGCCGACGACGGCAGTCGCCGGCTCTGGCTCAAGCCCGAGAACCTCCAGCCCACCGGGGCGTTCAAGATCCGCGGTGCCTACAACCGGCTGGCCGTGCTCAGCGAGGCCGAGCGGGCTCGCGGCGTGGTCGCCCAGTCCAGCGGGAACCACGCGCAGGCGATCGCGTATGCCGCGCAGCTGCTCGGCATCAAGGCCGTCATCGTGATGCCGGACACCTCGCCCGCCGTCAAGGTGGCGAACACCCGCTCCTTCGGTGCCGAGGTGGTCCTGGTGTCCCCCTCCGAGCGGGACACCACGCCGGTCGAGCTGACGGAGCGCCACGGCTACGTCTGGGTGCCGCCGTACGACGATCCGTACATCATTGCGGGCCAGGGCACGGTCGGCCTGGAGATCGGTGAGGACGCCCCGGACGAGCTGGACACCGTGCTCGTCCCGGTCAGCGGCGGCGGGCTGATCAGCGGCACCGCCGCGGCGATCAAGCTCACCACCCCCGGCGTCCGGGTGATCGGCGTCGAGCCCGAGCTGGCCGCCGACGCGACCGCGAGCTTCCGCGCCGGCACCCGGGTCAGCTGGCCGGTCGCCGACACCTACCGCACCCTCGCGGACGGGCTGCGTACCCCCTCGCTCGGCGAGCTCAACTTCGAGCACCTGCAGGCCTACGTCGACGACATGGTGACGGTCTCCGAGGCGGAGATCCGCGACGCGGTCGCGGTGCTGGCCCGCCGCGGCCGGCTGGTCGCCGAGCCGTCCGGCGCCGTCACCACCGCCGCCTACCTGCACCACGGCGCCGAGCTGGGCGGCCGGGTCTTCGCGGCCGTCGTGAGCGGCGGCAACCTGGAGCCCACGCTGCTGTCGGAGTTGCTGGCCGCTTAGGCGTAGTCTCGGTTCCGGCCGCTTTTCGGCCATCGGATCCAAGGACGAGGAGGCGGGTCGCCGCATGGACGCAGGGCTGAAGCGGGAGCTGGAGGCGAAGGTCTACGCGGGTGAGCGACTGACCCGCGAGGACGGCATCGCCCTGTACGACAGCGACGACCTGGCCTGGCTGGGCGGCCTGGCGCACCACGTGCGGACGGTGAAGAACGGCGACGTCGTCCACTTCAACGTCAACCGCCACCTCAACATGACCAACGTCTGCGCGGCCTCCTGCGCCTACTGCTCGTTCCAGCGCAAGCCGGGCGAGAAGGACGCGTACACCATGCGGATCGAGGAGGCCGTCCGCCTCGCCAAGGCGATGGAGGTGGACTCGCTCACCGAGCTGCACATCGTCAACGGCCTGCACCCCACCCTGCCGTGGCGCTACTACCCGCGCAGCCTGCGCGAGTTGAAGGCGGCGCTGCCGAACGTCTCGCTGAAGGCCTTCACGGCCACCGAGATCCACTGGTTCGAGAAGATCAGCGGCCTGACCGCCTCCGAGATCCTGGACGAGCTGATCGAGGCCGGCCTGGAGTCGCTGACCGGCGGCGGCGCGGAGATCTTCGACTGGGAGGTCCGCCAGCACATCGTCGACCACGACACCCACTGGGAGGACTGGTCGCGGATCCACCGCCTTGCTCACAGCAAGGGCCTCAAGACCCCCGCCACGATGCTCTACGGCCACATCGAGGAGCCCCGCCACCGGGTGGACCACGTGCTGCGGCTGCGCGAGCTCCAGGACGAGACCGGCGGCTTCCAGGTCTTCATCCCGCTGCGCTACCAGCACGACTTCCACGACTCCAAGGACGGCGTGGTCCGCAACAAGCTGATGGCCCGTACGGAGATGGCCACCGGCGCCGAGGCGCTGAAGACCTTCGCGGTCTCCCGGCTGCTCTTCGACAACGTGCCGCACGTCAAGGTCTTCTGGGTGATGCACGGCGTCACCACCTCGCAGCTGGCGCTCAGCCACGGCGCGGACGACATGGACGGCTCGGTCGTCGAGTACAAGATCACGCACGACGCGGACAACTTCGGCACGCCCAACAAGCTCAGCCGCGAGGACCTGCTCGACCTGATCCGGGACGCCGGGTTCCGCCCCGCCGAGCGGAACACCCGCTACGAGGTCATCCGCGAGTACGACGGTCCTGACCTGGGACGTCGTGAGCAGCCGCAGGCGATGCGGCTCTGACGGACCGCCCGGAAACGGGGTCCGGCCGCAGCACGGGTTTCCCAACTGCGGCCGGATTTGGGAGTATCGATCGCATGTCCGGATCCCATCGTGCTTCTGTACAGCGCCGCCGCAGTGCCGGTCCCGCCGCCGTGGACCCGCCCGGCGGCGCGGCCGTACCGGGCCCAAGGCGGCGCGAGCGGCAGGCGCCGCCGGGGCCGCCGCAGGGGCGGGGACGCCGCCGCAAGGCCCGCAAACGCCGCGGGGCGGCCGGTGCGAGCGCGGCGGCGATGCTGGTGGCCGCGGCGGTGGGCTGGTTCACCGTCGGGCCCGGCGGGCTGCTCGTCGCCCACAGCAGGGACAGCGCCCTCTCGGTCCCCGACGCCCCCGCGCCCACGGCGGACAGCGCTCCCGCGCCCGCCCACCCGAGTCCCGCCGGCGACCACACCGAGGCGCCCACCGCGGACCGCTCCGACCGGGCGGACGGCACCTTCGCGTCGATACCCGGCCTCGGCGCCGGCTTCAGCGCCAAGATCCCGGCCACCAGCAACCAGGTGGTGCTGGCCTCCGGCACCGGCAAGGACTCCTCCGACTCCAGCGTGACCCTGTGGAGCCGCACCCCCGACGGCCGCTGGCGCGCCGGCGAGACCTGGGCGGCCCACAACGGCTACGCCGGCTGGACCGCCGACCACTCCAGCGGCGACCTGCGCAGCCCGATCGGGGTCTTCACGCTCAGCGACGCGGGCGGCCTCAAGCCCGATCCCGGCAGTCATCTCCCGTACCACCAGGACCGCGGCTTCGTGGCGCCCGGCACCGGCTTCTCCGGCGAGCCGCTGGCCGGTGCCTTCGACTACGTGGTCGCGATCGACTACAACCGGGTCACCGGCGACTCCCCGCTGGACCCGCGCGAACCTCTGGGTACGGACAAGGGCGGCGGGATCTGGCTGCATGTCGACCACGGTGGGCCGACGCACGCCTGTGTCTCGCTCTCCCAGGACCATATGATCGAGCTGCTGAAGACCCTCGATCCGGCCGCGCACCCCGTCATAGCCATGGGCGACGCCGCTTCGCTGGCGGCTTGACCAGTTGATGACCCGGCCGGACCCGTTGCGGGACAAGGGCTCTTGTCGAGCCCCTACAGCATCCGGGTCGGTATCCTGTCACCGGCCGTGAGCAGCAGACGCACGGGTAACGGGTTGAGTGGCATCATGACCGGTTCCCGCATCGTGGCGCTCGGCCACTACCAGCCGCCCAAGGTCCTCACCAACGACGACCTGGCCCAGGTGGTCGACACGGACGACGAGTGGATCCGCAGCCGAGTGGGCATCCGGCAGCGGCACATCGCGGTGGACGAGACCCTCGTCGACCTCGCCACAGAGGCCGCCCAGAAGGCGCTGGCCGCCAGCGGCCGGCGTGCCGACGAGATCGACCTGGTGGTCGTCGCGACCTGCACCGCCGTCGAGCGCAGCCCCAACACGGCCTGCGCCGTCGCGGCGCGCCTGGGCATTCCCGCGCCCGCGGCCTACGACATCAACACCGTCTGCTCCGGCTTCTCCTACGCGCTGGCCACCGCCGACCACGCGATCCGGGCGGGTGCGGCCAGTCGCGCGCTGGTGATCGGCGCCGAGCGGATGTCCGACACCCTCGACTGGAGCGACCGGACCACCGCCGTGATCTTCGCGGACGGCGCCGGCGCCGCCGTCGTCGAGGCCCAGCCGGACGACGCCGAGCCCGGCATCGGCCCGGTGGTCTGGGGCTCCGAGCCCGAGAAGAACGACGCGGTGACCATCACCGGCTGGAAGCCCGTGATCAGCCAGCAGGGCCAGTCGGTGTTCCGCTGGGCCACCACGCAGATCGCCCCGCTGGCCCGGCGGACCTGCGAGAAGGCCGGGATCGACCCGAGCGAGCTCAAGGGCTTCGTGGCCCATCAGGCCAATCTGCGGATCATCGACGCGATCGCCAACAAGCTCGGCGCGCCGAACGCGGTGATCGCCCGCGACGTGGTCGACTCGGGGAACACCTCGGCGGCCTCCATCCCGCTGGCCCTCAGCAAGCTGGTCGAGCGCGGCGAGCTGACCACCGGCGACCCGGTGCTGCTCTTCGGCTTCGGCGGCGGCCTCGCCTACGCCGGACAGGTCGTCCGCTGCCCCTGACCGGCCCGCTGCCGACCTGCTCCGCACATGACGGTGGGCGGGACCCCTGCACGGGGTCCCGCCCACCGTCATGCCTGCGGCCGACGCGTTGCGGTACGTCGGCGAACCTCCCCCGAGGACACGGCCGCCGCCCGACGTTCCACCGGACAGGAGGCCGGGGCCACGCGCGAGCCACAGGTACTGAAGGGTTGTAGGACGGTCTACCTGGGTGCCTTCTTGCCGGTGACGCCCAGGTACACCAGGGGAGCCAGGGTGGGCTTCAGATCCTTGATCTTGACCCCCCAGGAGGTGAAGGCCTTCTGATGCTCCGCTGCCGAGGCGAGCAGCGAGATCAGGGACCCGGCGACGGCGGCGGCATCCTGCGCCTTGTCGGCCTGGCCCTTGGCCTGAAGGTCCTTGACGGCATCAGCGAGCGGCTTCGCCACCGAGTTGAGGACGGTCATGCGGATCTTGAAGAACCGCTTGTCCCCTTCCGCGGCACCGAGGGTGACCACACGCAGAATGGCGTCGTTCTTGCGCCAGAAGGCAAGGAATCCGTCCACCAGTTCTTCCGAGGTGGTGGTACCGGACTTTCCTGCCCAGGACTTTCCGTCGACGAGCTCTTTGAGCTCGACGCTGTCCTTGGCCATTTCCTCTGCGATCTCAAGGACTGCGCCCTCGACATCTGGGAAGTACTGATAGAAGGTCGCGGGGGAGGTTCCCGCCATACGGGCGACGTCGATGACCTTGACGTCCCGGTACGGCGACGTGCTGAGCATCTCGCGGAGGCAGTCGAGCAGCTTCTGCCGCGTCTCCTGTCCGCGTCGCCCGGCGACGCGACCGTCGACGGTGCGAACTTGTCCTGTCATGCCGTCAGCTTACCGCGCACCGATCATGGCGCGATTCGGTGATGCGACTATTACTCCGCTCGGGGGTGGTAATCGTGGAGACGATAGCGATATTCGAAGCCCCCCCGTGTGCTGATGACGGCACAGAGTGACGGCCAGTGGGCTGAAGGGCGATCGGGTAGCTCTGTGTAGTCCTGCGCATGAATGCGGTGAACTCCGGAAGGTGCGTCAGATCGCACGGTCCGGGCCGGATCCGACGACATGACAGCGGGAACCGGCCACCGGTTCGCGACACGGAGACGGGCCCGGACGGGGGGAGATTGGCTCAGACGCCAGGTGCATTGGAGAATCAACTCCGGGCGCCCGATCGGGTGGCGTGCTGACGGGGAGGTGGCAGCGGAGTGGACCAGCTGACGGCGCAGGATCCGAGACGGATCGGGCCCTTCGAGGTGCTCGGACGCCTCGGCGCCGGTGGGATGGGGCTGGTGTACCTGGCGCGCTCCGCGTCCGGCCGCCGGGTGGCGATCAAGACCGTGCGCGGGGAGCTGGCCGAGGACGAGCTGTTCCGGGTCCGCTTCGCCCGCGAGATCGCGGCGGCCAAGACCGTCGGCGGCTTCTACACGGCGGCGGTGGTCGACGCCGACGCCGACGCCAGGGTGCCCTGGCTGGCCACCGCGTACGTGCCGGCGCCCTCGCTGGAGGAGCTGATCGGCGAATGCGGGCCGCTGCCGGTGGACGCCGTGCGCTGGCTGGTGGCGGGCATCGCCGAGGCGCTGCAGTCGATCCACGCGGTGGGGCTGGTCCACCGTGACCTGAAGCCGTCCAACGTGCTGGTGGTCGAGGACGGTCCGCGGGTGATCGACTTCGGCATCGCCGCCGGGGTTTCCAGCTCCCGGCTGACCATGACCAACGTCGCGGTCGGCACCCCCGCCTACATGTCGCCCGAGCAGGCCAAGGACAGCCGCAGCGTCACCGGCGCGAGCGACGTCTTCTCGCTCGGCTCGCTGCTGGTCTTCTGCGCCACCGGGCATCCGCCGTACCACGGCGGCAACCCGGTCGAGACGGTGTTCAAGCTGCTGCGCGAGCAGCCCGACCTGTCCGGGCTGCCGGTCGAGCTGGCCGACCTGGTGCACGCCTGCATGCGTCCGGCCGCCGAGCACCGGCCGACGCCCGCCCAGATCCAGGCCGAGCTGGCGCCGCACCTGTTCTCCCGCGACGACGCGGGCGAGGAGGTGGGGGAGTGGCTGCCGCCGAACGCGCTGGACCTGATCGAGCGCAAGCGCGGGCGCCGGCAGCCGGCCGCGCCGGCCAAGGTGCCGGCCGTCGTGCAGGCCCCGCCGCCGCCGACCTCGCCGCCGGCCATCCCGTCGCCCGTGCCGGAGCCCTACCTCTCGGCGAACCCGTCGCTCGGTGTGCCCGACGCGCGCTGGGGCGGTTCACCGGCGGCCGGGCAGCGCCGGCCGGAGGCGGTCGACCCGCGGACCGGCGCGCACGGCCCGCTCGCCCGGCCGAACCGGCCGCAGCCCACGGCCGGCGGGGACGAGAGCGAGGCGGCCACGGCCAAGCTCGGCTCGGCCCGGCGCCACCGCGGCGGCCCGGCCGCTGAGGAGATCCAGCTCTCCGGGGCCTCGGTGCGGATAGGGCCCGGCCCGCAGGCGCACGGCGTCGAGCCGGCCCGGCCGCCCGGCCCGGCGCCCGCCGAGACCGACTGGGTCCGCCGCGGCGCCGTCCCGCCGCAGCCCGCGGTGCCCGTCGCGCCGCCGCAGCCGCGCTGGCGGCCCTGGCGGTTCCGGATGTCCAACGACGTCTGGGGCACCCCGCTGGTCGCCGACGGCACGCTCTTCATCTCCAGCTTCGAGGTGCACGCCCTCGACATCGGCTCCGGCCGGCGCCGCTACAAGACCCGGGACGTGGCCTGGGCGGTCGCCGTCGACGCCGGCCGGCTGCACGCCGCCGACGGCCCGCACCTCTACACGGTCGACGTCGCGGACGGCACCGAGCGCTGGCGCACCTCGCTGGACGGCTGGGTCTACTCGCTGGACGCCGCGGACGGGGTGCTCTGCTGCGGCCTGCGCGGCGGCGGCGTCCACGTCCGCTCCAGCGCCAACGGCGCCGAGCTGTGGCGCGCCGACGACGCCCAGCAGGACTACGAGAACCCGCAGTCCGGGCCCGCCCTGGTGGCCGGCGCGGTGCACTACTACGGCGGCGGGCGGCTGCGCTGCGTCGACCCCCGCAGCGGACGGCTGCGCTGGACGTTCCCGGTCGGCGAGGACGTCCCGTCCCGCCCGGTCGCCCGGGGCGGGGTGCTCTACGTGACGGCCGGGACCAGGGTCTACGCCCTGGACGCGGCCACCGGCGCGGAGCACTGGCGCTTCGAGGCACCGGTGGTGCTCTTCACCCCGCCCACCCTGGACGAGTCGGCCACCCCCGCCGTCTACGTCGCCGACTACCTGGGCACCCTGTACGCCCTGGACGGTGCCTCCGGCCGGGTCCGCTGGCAGGGCCGCACCGCGAGCCGCCAGGGCGCCGAGCCGGTGGTGGTGGCGGACGGGGCCGCGCTGATCGCCAGCGGCGAGACGCTGTACGCGTTCGAGACGGCGAGCGGGCGCGAGCTGTGGCGCTACGCGGCACGCGGCGAGGTGGTCGGCGCGCCCGCGGTCGCGGACGGTCTGGTGCACCTCGGCAGCCGTGACCACTCGCTGCACACGGTGGACCTGGCCAGCGGCCGGCTGCGCTGGGAGCTGGGCACCAAGGGCGAGCTGACCGGCTCCCCGGTGGCGGTCGGTGGGCGGGTCTTCGTGAGCAGCAAGGACCGCTGCGTCTACGCGCTGGACGCCCGCTACGGCACGGCGGTGCCGGAGCAGCGGTAGCCGCTCAGAGCCGACGGGCCTCGGGGTGGCGGGCGCACCAGCCCTCCCACGCCGAGGCCACCATCTCGGCCACCCCGTACCGGGCGCTCCAGCCCAGCTCGCGGGCGATCAGCGCGGCCGAGGCGACCACCCGGGCCGGGTCGCCGGGGCGGCGCGGGGCGATCTCGCCGGTCGCGTCGTAGCCGGTGACCCGGCTCACCACGTCCAGCATCTCCTTGACCGAGACGCCCTCGCCGCGGCCGATGTTGAGCACCAGTGAGGTCTCGCCGAGCGGGTCCCCGGCCAGTCGGCGGGTCGCGGCGACGTGCGCCGAGGCCACGTCGTCGACGTGGATGAAGTCGCGCACGCAGGTCCCGTCGGGCGTCGGGTAGTCGGCGCCGAAGATCAGCGGGGCCCGGCCGGCCGTCAGCCGCTCGAAGACCATCGGGACCAGGTTGGAGGTCCCGCCGTCCGCGAGCTCGGGGGCGGCCGCCCCCGCGACGTTGAAGTAGCGCAGCGCGACCGTCGACATCCCGTACGCCCGGCCGGTCGCGGCGACCATCCACTCGCCGGCGAGCTTGCTCTCGCCGTAGGGGTTCATCGGCGCGCAGGGGGTGGACTCGGTGACCAGGTCGACGTCCGGCATGCCGTAGACGGCGGCGGAGGAGGAGAACAGGAAGCGCCGGACGCCGCCCTCGGCGCAGGCCTCCAGCACCGTCTGCAGGCCGGTGAGGTTCTCCCGGTAGTAGTGCAGCGGGCGCTGGACCGACTCGGCGACCTGCTTCTTGCCCGCGAAGTGCAGCACGCCCTCGACCTCGTGCTCGCGGATCGCCCGGTCCACGGCGCCGCGGTCCAGGATCGAGCCCTCGACCAGGGCGACCCCGGCCGGCAGCCGGGTTCGGGCGCCACTGCTCAGGTCGTCCAGGACGGCGACCCGCTGACCGTCGTCGAGCAGCTGCCGCACTACGTGTCCGCCGATGTAGCCGGCGCCGCCCGTGATCAACCAAGTCATGCAGGGATCGTAAGAGCCCGGGACCGACGGGCCGACTTCCGGCTTCGGCGCGCCGTTGAGCAGGAACGGGACATAACGGTGAAATGCTGACAAAAGTCGGCCCGGCGCCCGGCTTTGGCGCGCTCCGGCGCCCCTCGGCCGCAGGAGCCAGGTGCCGTCCCACGCGTTCGGAACCGGAGGCAGCTCAGGTGCACCCCACCAAGGATCACAACCGCCCGTTCCCGGCCGGCCCGCGCCCCACCGGGCCGAAGGCGGACGGCGGCGCGGCCGCCGGGCCGAGCGCTCGTGGGCGTGTCGCCGGCGGACGGTTGGCGCTGACCTGTGCCGCCGCCCTGGCCGCGGCCCTGGTGGTCGGCGGATGCAGCAGCAGCAAGCCGTCGACCTCGTCCTCCTCCACGTCCTCCTCGTCCGGGTCGTCCTCCCCCGGCGCGGCGCCCTCCACGAGCGACCAGCTGCAGAACGACTACCAGCAGGTGATCGGCAACGTGCTGCCGTCGGTGGTGCAGATCACCACGGCCTCCGGGCTGGGTTCGGGCATCGTCTACGACGACAAGGGCGACATCGTCACCAACGCGCACGTGGTCGGCACCGCGACCACCTTCGACGTCACCCTCGCCAACAGCACCACCACGCTGCCCGCCACCCTGGTCGGCAGCTACCCCGACTCCGACCTCGCGGTCGTCAAGCTCAGCAACCCGCCCAGCGGGCTGCGGCCCGCCGTCTTCGCGGACAGCGGCAAGGTGGAGGTCGGGCAGATCACCCTGGCGATGGGCAGCCCGCTCGGCCTCTCCAGCAGCGTGACCGAGGGCATCGTGTCGGCCACCGGCCGGACGGTCTCCGAGCCCAGCGGCGGCGGCTCGCCCGGCGCCACCATCGGCAACATGGTGCAGACCTCGGCGGCGATCAACCCGGGCAACAGCGGCGGCGCGCTGGTCAACCTCTCCAGCCAGGTGATCGGGATCAACACGCTGGCCGCCGTCGACCAGGAGACCAACGGCAGCGCGGCCCCCGGGATCGGCTTCGCGATCCCGAGCGCCACCATCACCAACATCGCCGACCAGCTGATCAAGAGCGGCACCGTCACCAACTCGGGCCGGGCCGCCCTGGGCATCACGGCGCGGACCTACTTCGACAGCAACTTCAAGCCGTCCGGCGCGGTGATCGTCAGCGTCACGGCGGGTGGACCGGCCGCCTCCGCCGGGCTGCAGTCCGGCGACGTGATCACCCAGCTCGGCAGCACCCAGATCACCACGCTGAGCTCGCTGACCACGGCGCTGGCCTCGCTCACCCCCGGCTCCAAGGTGACCGTCACCTACCAGCGCGCCGGCCAGACTAAGACCGCCGACGTCACGCTGGGAACGTTGAGCGCCACCTCCTGACGGCAGGTCCGTCCCCCGTTGCCGACCCGGCGGCGGTGCACCGCGCAAGGGTCGCCGCCGCCGGGTCTGCCACCACCGCCCGCTTGCCCCCCGGGGGTCAGCGGGCGGTTCGCGCGGTGCGGGTGTGCCAGGGCAGTTCGACGGTCACCGTGGTCGGGCCGCCCTCGGGGCTCTCGACCAGGAAGACCCCGTCCACCGCGCGGACCCGCTCGGCGAGGCCGGCCAGCCCGCCGCCGGGCCGGAAACCGCCGTCCGGGGCCACCGCCCCGCCCCGCCCGTCGTCCGTCACCTGGATCATCAGCCGATCGGCGGAGCGCCAGGCGTCCACGGTGGCGCTGCGGGCCGCCGCGTGCTTCGACGTGTTGGTGAGCAGCTCGCTGACCGTGAAGTAGGCGATGCCCTCGACGGCGGAGTCCGGCCGCTCGACCTGGCCGTCCGGGCCGGCGAGGTCCACATGGACCTTCACGCCGCCCGGGACGGTGCAGCGCGCCGCCACGGCGGAGAGCGCCGCGTCCAGCCCGCGGTCCGTCAGCACGGCCGGGTGGATGCCCCGGGCCAGGTCGCGCAGCTCCTGCAGGGCCAGCTTCACCTCGCCGTGCGCGGCCCCGACCATTTTGGCGGCGGCCTGCTGGTCCGCCGTCATCTCGGTCTCCAGCAGCTTCTCCTTGGCCAGGCCCAGGTCCATGGCCAGGGCGACCAGCCGGGCCTGCGCGCCGTCGTGCAGATCGCGCTCGATCCGGCGCAGGTCCGCGGCTGCGGTGTCGACCACCGCGCCGCGGTCGTCCTCCAGCTCGCGCACCCGCTCGGTCAGCGAGTCCGGGCAGAGCAGCAGCTCCACCACCAGCCGGTTGCCGACCCCCAGGTAGCGCGCCACCCACGGGAGCAGCGGCCAGCCGACGATCAGGAAGACCAGCGTCACGGTGAAGCTGATGATGCCCCAGGGCAGCATCAGCAGCGAGAAGAGCGCCGAGCGCCAGCTGAGCCCGTCGGTCAGTGAGGCGATCACCCAGGCGACGACCCCCGGCTTGGCCGGCCGCAGCGGCTCGGGCTCGGCCACCTCGGCGCCCAGCGAGCGCCGGGCGCGGAGCCGGGCCAGCACGCCGAGCCGGCGCCCGCCGGCCAGCCCGGCGGCGGCCAGCGGCAGCCCGATCACCGTCACGGAGAGGGCCGCGCCCACGGACAGGGTGACCACGGTGTAGACGAACGAGGCGATGCCGACCGGCAGGTTCACCAGCAGGTGCCGCACCTCGCGCCACATCTGCGCGCCGTACAGCGGCCTGCGGTCGCCGCGCTGGTCGCGGAGCTGGTCGCGGGGGTCCTTCATCGGCTGCGGTCCGTCCTGGTCGCTGGGGAGGCTGGGGAGGTGGGTGAGGTTGGGAAAATTGGGGAAGCCGGGGCGTTCGGGACGTCCTGCGGCTGGGTACGCAGTACCGGGGTTGCCCGGGGTGACAGCTTGGCCTGCCAGGGGGGTCGTGCGCACGGGGGTTGGGACCCCTTTTCCGAGGGGGGATAACCCCACCTGGGGAGGGGCGCCGATACGACCCGGAACGCGGCGGGTGTCCACCAGGTGTCTTGCAGTCCGGGCACCGTGCCGGAGTGATCCGGCCGGGGACTTAGACTCACGCCGTAGCGAGGTTATGGAAGTGTAAAGACGCGATCTGGAGGCGAAAGCATGGAGGGGCCCTTGGCCGCCGCCCTCGCGGCCGATCCTGCGGTGGGCGGTGGTTACTTCGACGCGTATGCGGCGGTGGGCCTGCTCGCGGTGGTCGGCGTGCTCTTCGTCATGGTGGCCTTCACGGCCAACCGGCTGCTGCGCCCGGCGATCTGGTCGCCGGAGAAGCTGCTGACCTACGAGTGCGGCGTGGACCCGGTCGGTGAGGGCTGGGCGCACACCCAGGTCCGCTACTACGTCTACGCCTTCCTCTATGTGATCTTCGCGGTCGACGCGATCTACCTGTTCCCCTGGGCGACCGTGTTCGCCAGTGCGGGATACGGCATGGGAACCCTGGTGGAGATGTTCATCTTCCTCGGCTTCCTCGCGGTCGGGCTGCTCTACGCCTGGAAGAAGGGCGTTCTGGAATGGACGTGACCCACGCACACGGCTCCGGCGGACCGATCCCGCTCGGCATGCCCGACGCCTCCCAGCCGGGGGCCGGCGCGCTCGCGGAGCGCCGGATCGGACCGCTGGCCCGGCTCGCGCCGGACCCGGTCAAGGTGGTGCTGAACTGGGGCCGCCGTTACAGCCTCTGGTGCTTCAACTTCGGCCTGGCCTGCTGCGCGATCGAGTTCATCGCCGCCTCGATGGCCAAGCACGACTTCATCCGGATGGGAGTGATCCCGTTCGCGCCCGGACCGCGCCAGGCCGATCTGATGATCGTCTCGGGCACGGTGACGGACAAGATGGCCCCGGCCGTCAAGCGGCTCTACGAGCAGATGCCGGAGCCGAAGTACGTCATCTCCTTCGGCGCCTGCTCCAACTCGGGCGGGCCGTACTGGGACTCGTACTCGGTGACCAAGGGCGTCGACCAGATCATCCCGGTCGACGTCTACGTGCCCGGTTGCCCGCCGCGGCCGGAGGCGTTGCTCCAGGGCATCCTCAAGCTCCAGGAGAAGATCGCCGCCGAGTCGCTGCCCGAGCGCTACGCGGGTCCGTCGGCCGGCGCCCTGCGGCGCCCGCTCGTGCCGGGGCCCGGGGGTGCGCAGTGAGCACCGTCGAGCAGACCGCGGCCGCGATCGGTCCCTGGGCCACGGCCGCCGAGGCGTACCAGCTGGTGACGGTCGATGTGCCGGCCGAGCACTGGATCGAGGCGCTGACCGCTGCCCGGGACACCCTCGGCCTGGCCTACTTCGACTGGTTGAGCGCGGTGGACGAGCTCGGCGAGGGCTTCTCGGTCTGCGCGCACCTGGCGGCCGCCGGTGACGGCGGCGCGGTGCGACACCTGCTGCTGCGCACCCGGGTGCCGCGCGAGGGCGCCTCGCTGCCGACGGCCGCGGACGTGTACGCGGGCGCGGGCTGGCACGAGCGGGAGACCCACGAGATGTTCGGGATCGGCTTCGAGGGCCACCCGCACCTGGTGACGCTGCTGCTGCCGGACGGCTTCGAGGGCCACCCGCTGCGCAAGGAGTTCGTGCTGGCGGCGCGGGTGGCCAAGGCCTGGCCGGGCGCCAAGGAGCCGGGCGAGAGCGATCACGGGGACGGCCCGGCGCGGCGCAAGATGCAGCCGCCCGGGGTGCCGGACCCGAACGAGTGGGGCCCGCTGAAGGGCACGCTGCCGCCGGTCGCCGAACGTCCGGCGCGCGGTGCGCGGGCGGCCCGCCCGGGGGCCGCTCCGGCGGCTGCCGCCGAGGGCGCGCCCGCGGTGCGGGCGGACCGGCCGCGGCGGACCCGCAGCATCACCGAGGGGTCGACGAGCCAGGCCGCCGAGGCCGCTCCGGTCGCTCCGGTCGCTCCGGTCGCTCCGGTCGCTCCGGCTTCTCCGGGCTCTCCGGCCGAAACCCCGCCCGCCGCGCCCGCCTCGGACGCTCCCTGGCACTCCCCGGTGCCCGCGCGGGCGGAGCCGGAGCCGAAGGCGGCACCCGAGGACAGCCCCGCAGAGACCCCCCAGGAAACACCGGCCCAGGACGGAGACAGCGCGTGAACCTGCTCGACACGCTGCTGCGCTGCGTCGCCGCCCTGGTCGTCTTCCTCACCTTCCCGCTGATCATCGGTCAGACCGAGCACAAGGTCATGGCCCATATGCAGGGCCGGCTCGGTCCGATGTACGCGGGCGGGTTCCACGGCTGGGCGCAGCTGGTCGCCGACGGCGTGAAGTTCGCGCAGAAGGAGGACATCGTCCCGGCCGGTGCCGACCGGCGGATCTTCCAGCTGGCCCCGGCCGTCTCGCTGCTGCCGTACCTCTTCGTGCTGCTGGTCGTCCCGGTGGGCCCGCACGGGTTCGTCGGGCAGGCGGTCGACGCCGGGATCTTCTTCGTCCTCGCCGTGATGGGCGTCGGCGTGATCGGCAAGCTGATGGCCGGCTGGGCCTCGGCGAACAAGTTCTCGCTGCTCGGCGGTCTGCGGACAGCCGCCCAGCTGATGTCCTACGAGCTGCCGATGGTGCTCGCCGCCGCCTCCGCGGCGATGGCGGCCGGCACGCTCTCGCTGACCGGCATCGTGGAGGCGTTCCACTGGTGGTGGCTGCCGTGGCAGGCGATCGGCGCGTTCGTCTTCTTCACGGCCGGTCTGGCCGAGTTGCAGCGCCCGCCGTTCGACATGCCGGTGGCCGACTCCGAGATCATCTTCGGCGCGTACACCGAGTACACCGGCCTGCGCTTCGCGTTCTTCCTGCTCTCCGAGTACGCGGGCATTCTGGTCGTCTGCGCGCTGACCACGGTGCTCTTCCTCGGTGGGTGGCACGGCCCGCTCCCCGACAGCCTCGGCTGGCTCTGGACCATCCTGAAGACCTTCGCGCTGGCCTTCGTGGTGATCTGGCTGCGGGTCACCTACCCCCGTCTGCGCGAGGACCAGCTGATGCGTTTCGCCTGGACCGTCCTGGTCCCGCTCGCGCTCGTCCAGCTCGCCCTGACCGGCATCATCAAGGTGGCGATCTCCCAGTGAACCTCCCCGGCTCCGGCCTGGCCAAGGGCCTCGCCGTCACCCTGCGGACGATGACGAAGAAGACCGTCACCGCGCAGTACCCCGAGGTGCAGCCGCACCTGCCCCCGCGCAGCCGGGGTGTGATCGGGCTGCTGGAGGAGAACTGCACGGTCTGCATGCTCTGCGCCCGGGAGTGCCCGGACTGGTGCATCTACATCGACTCGCACAAGGAGACCCTCCCCGCGGTCGACCCGAACGCGCGCGCCCGCACCCGCAACGTGCTGGACCGTTTCGCCATCGACTTCTCGCTCTGCATGTACTGCGGTATCTGCATCGAGGTCTGCCCCTTCGACGCGCTCTTCTGGTCGCCGGAGTTCGAGTACGCCGAGACCGACATCCTGGAACTGACCCACGAGCGGGACAAGCTCCGCGAGTGGATGTGGACGGTGCCCGCGCCGCCCGCGCTGGACCCGGGGGCCGAGGAGCCCAAGGAGATCGCCGCCGCGCGCAAGGCTGCCGACAAGCTGGCGGCCGCTGCCGGGGGTGACCCGGCGTGAACATCCTTGCCGCAGCGGGCTCCCTCGCGCCCGCGACCCGGGGATTCCTGTCCCCGACCGGGGCCGAGATCGTCTTCGTCCTGGTCGGCCTGGCCGTGCTGGGCGCCGCCGTGATCTCGGTCGGTACCAGGCAGCTGGTGCACGCCGCTCTCTGGCTGGTCGTCGCGCTCGGCGGGCTGGCGATCGAGTTCCTGCTGCTCACGGCCGAGTTCGTGGCCTGGGTGCAGGTGCTGATCTACCTCGGCTCGGTGGTCGTCCTGGTGCTCTTCGGTCTGATGCTCACCAAGGCGCCGATCGGCCGTTCGCCGGACGCCGACTCGGGCAACCGCTGGGTCGCGCTGCTGGTCGCGCTGGCCGCCGCCGGGACGCTGGTGACCCTCGTGGTGGACGCCTTCCGGACCTCCTGGATCGATCTGGGTGCGGGCGGTGGCAGTGCCTCGGTGACCGGCGCCAGTCTGTTCCGGAACTGGGTGCTGCCCTTCGAGGCGCTCTCCGTCCTGCTGCTGGCCGCGCTGATCGGGGCGATCGTGCTGTCGCGCTCCCGGCAGGCGGCCGCGCCCAAGCCGCGCGCTGGCAGGCTGCGGACCGGCAAGCCGGTCGGCGCGGCCCCGGCCGCCAAGTCACCGGCAGCGCAGTCGCCGTCCTCCGAGCGGGAGAGCTGATGCACCTCGCCTACCCGGCCGTCCTCGCCGCGCTGCTCTTCAGCGTCGGCGTCTACGGCGTGCTCGCCCGGCGCAACGCCGTCCTCGTGCTGATGTCCGTCGAGCTGATGCTCAACGCCGTCAACCTCAACCTCGTCGCCTTCGACGCCTGGCTGCGCGACGCGTTGCACGCCGGGCAGGCGCTCACCCTCTTCACCATCACCATCGCCGCCGCCGAGATCGGTCTGGGCCTGGCCATCGTCCTGCTGGTCTTCCGGACCCGCGGCACCCCGGACATCGACCGGCTGACCGCCCTCGGTGACCGGGTCGCCGAGCGCCAGAACTCCGCCGACGACTCCGTCGACGCGTCGAAGGGCCAGGCCGTCTCGTGAACACCGCCCTCCCCGCGCTGGTCCCGGCGCTGCCCGCGCTCGGCGCCGCCGCCCTCTTCGCCACCGGCCGCCGCGCGCCCCGGTTCGCCCGGCCGCTGGCGATCCTGCCGGTGCTGATCTCGGCCGTGCTGGCCCTGGTGACGGCGCTGCAGCTCGGCACCGGCCGGACCCTGGACGCCGCCACCCGGCTGACCCCGACCGGCGGCCCCGACATCTCGCTCGCGATCCACCTGGACGGCTACACCTCGCTGATCACCGTCCTGGTCGGGGTGGTCGCCACGTGCGTGCAGGTCTATTCGACGGCCTACCTGCGCGACGACCCGCGCTACGCCTCCTACGCGGCGCTGGTCTCGCTCTTCACCGCCGCGATGTTCCTGGTGGTGTACTCCGGCGACCTGATCGTGCTGCTGGTCGGCTGGGAGGTGATGGGCATCTGCTCGTACTTCCTGATCGGCCACCACTGGGAGACCGCGGACGCCCGTTCGGCCTCGCTGAAGGCGTTCCTGGTCACCAAGCTGGGTGATGTGCCGTTCCTGTTCGGCCTCTTCCTGCTGGGTGCGGACGCCGGGACGTTCCGGATCAACGGCGTGCTGGCCGCGGCGGCCGACGGGCGGCTCGCCCACCCGACGCTGATCGCGCTGCTGCTGCTCGGCGGGGTCGCGGGCAAGAGCGCGCAGTTCCCGCTGCACACCTGGCTCCCGGACGCGATGGCCGGTCCGACGCCGGTCTCCGCGCTGATCCACGCCGCCACCATGGTGGCGGCCGGTATCTACCTGGTGGCCCGGCTGCTGCCGGTCTTCCTGCTGTCGGGCGCCGCGCTGGTGGTGCTCGCGGTGATGGCCGCCGTGACGATGATCGGGTCGGCGCTCTGCGCACTCGCCCAGGACGACATCAAACGGGTGCTCGCGTACTCCACGGTCGGCCAGCTCGGCTACATGGCCGGCGCGCTGGCCGTCGGCGACCGTGAGGCCGCGGTGTTCCACCTGGTCAGCCACGGCGCGTTCAAGGCACTGCTGTTCCTCTCCGCCGGTGTGCTGATCCACGCGGCGCACACCAACTCGCTCTCCGCGATGTCCCGGATGCCCTGGCTCGCCGAGCGGGTCCCGGACGCGCGCTGGACGCTCGGCATCGGCCTGGTCGCGCTGGTCGGCCTGCCGCCGTTCTCGGGCTTCTTCAGCAAGGAGGCGGTCTTCAGCGCCGCCGAGCACGCCACCACCCGCGGCGAGGCGCTGACCAACGGCGTCGGCCCGGCCGCGGGCGTGCCCGTGGCGGCCGGCTGGATCGTCCTGGTCGCGGCCCTGCTGACCGCGCTGCTGACCGCCGCGTACGCCACCCGGCTCTGGCTGTTGGCCTTCCCGGGCCGCGGCGCGGTCGCCGCCGCCGGTACGGTCGTGCCGCGTGGCGAGGCCGCCGAGGGACACGCGGCGGCGCTCGCCGACACCGGTGAGGACCTGCCGGTCGCCGCCAGCAGCACCGCCACCGCGCCCTCGGTGCACGCCACCGAGCCGGCCGCGATGCGCTGGCCGCTCTGGGTGCTGGCCCTGCCGACGATGGTCTTCGGCATCGCGGGCCTGCGCCCGAACTGGCTGCCCGCCCTGCTGGACGGCGGCTCGCTGCGACCGAGCCCGGCCACCGCCGTGCTCGGCACCGGCCTGGCGCTGGCCGGCGTGCTGATCTCGTACGCCGCCTGGCGGACGGTCACCGCCCGCGCCGCCCGCGCCCGGGCGGCCGAGGCCGCAGGAGCGGCGGCGCCGCAGTCGACGGACGCCGTCGACCCCGGCCGCGCCCTGCTCGGCCCGCTCTACGGCCCGGCCCAGCACGGCTTCGGCGTGGACCGGCTCTACGAGCGGCTCTTCGTCCTGCCGACCCTCGGTGCCGCGCGGCTCGTCCGGTTCCTGGACCGCGAGGTCGTCGAGGGGTACGTGCAGGCCTCCGGCGGCGGGGCCCGGCTGCTCGGCTGGGCCGTCCGGCGGGCCCAGACCGGCAACGCCCAGACGTACCTCAGCGCGCTGCTGGCGGGCGTGGTGCTGATCGCCGTCTTCGTGGCGGTCGGCACATGACGCGCCGCCGGCACTGCCACCACCTCGCCAACCCGTCCACCGCAGCACGTCCAGGGAGCCTCCGATGAACGCGGTCCTCATCGCCCTCCTGGTGCTGCCGCTGCTCGGCGCCGCCCTGACGCTGGCCCCGGCCACCGTCTTCGGGCCGGACCACGCGGCGCAGGAGAAGCGCGCCCTGCGACTCGGCGCGCTGGTCACCGGCCTGGTGCTGGTGCTGACCGTCGCCCTGGCGGCGGGCTTCGACCGGGCGCACTCCAGCCGGATGCAGGCGGTCACCGACACCGCGTGGATCCCGGCCATCGGCGTTCGCTTCCACCTCGGCGTGGACGGCATCTCGCTGCCGCTGGTGGTGCTCACCGCGCTGCTCACCTTCCTCTGCGCGGTGTACTCCACCCGGCGCCTGCCGGACGGCCCCGGCGTGCCGTCCGCGCGGGCTTTCGTCGGGCTGCTGCTGCTGCTCGAAGTCGGCATGCTGGCCACCTTCCTGGTGCTCGACCTGCTGCTCTTCTTCCTGGCCTTCGAGATCGTGCTGATCCCGATGTATTTCCTGATCGCCCGGTGGGGGAGCGGGGCCAAGGTGGCCTCGGCCAACCGGTTCATCCTCTACACGCTGCTCGGCTCGGCCGTGATGCTGCTGGGCTTCCTGCTGGTGGGCCTGAACGCGGGCACCTTCGACATGACGGCGCTGGCCGCCGCCCACGGCCACGGCCTCTCGCACACCACCCAGGTGCTGGCCGCGCTGGCGATCGGCCTCGGCCTGGCCGTCAAGGCGCCGGCCTGGCCGCTGCACAGCTGGCTGCCGGACGCGCACACCTCGGCCCCCACCGTCGGCTCGGTGCTGCTCGCCGGTGTGCTGCTGAAGATGGGTACCTACGGTCTGGTCCGGGTCCTCCTCCCGGTGGTGCCGGACGGCACGGCGACCCTCGCCCCGTACCTCGGGGCGCTCGCCGCCGTGGGCGTCGTCTACGGTTCGCTGGCCTGCCTGGCGCTGGCGCGGCAGGGCAGCAAGGGTGACCTCAAGCGCCTGATCGCCTACTCCTCGGTCGGCCACATGGGCTTCGTGCTCCTCGGCATCGCCTCCCTCACTCCGGTGGGCGTCAACGGCGCGCTCTTCGCCAACATCGCCCACGGTCTGATCACGGGTCTGCTCTTCTTCCTGGTCGGCGCCCTCAAGGACCGCTACGGCACGGCGGACCTGGACACCCTGTCGGGTGCCACCGGCGCCGCGCTCTACGGCAGGGCACCGCGGATCGGCGCGCTGCTCGCCTTCGCCGCCGTGGCCAGCCTGGGCCTGCCCGGGCTGGCGGGCTTCTGGGGCGAGGTGCTCGCGATGTTCGGCGCGTTCGACCCCGCTGCCGGGCTGTCCCGCCCCGCCTTCGTGACGTACATGGTGCTGGCCGGACTCGGCACCCTCCTGACGGCCGCCTATCTGCTGATCGTGGTGCGCCGGGTCTGCATGGGTGACCCCAAGCAGACCGCCGTCGTCGCGGACATCGCCGACCTGCGCCCGTACGAGGCCGTCAGCTGGACCCCACTGGCCGCGCTGACGCTGGTCGCCGGGCTCTGGCCGGCCCTGCTGCTGGGTCTCTCCGACCCGGCCGTGAAGCACCTCCTCGGGGGTGGCTGACCGATGATCAGCTCTGTGTCCGCGCCTGTGTCCGCCGCCGCCGGCCACCAACTCCTGGGGCAGCCCGCTGTGCATCCGACCCTTCTCGCCGTGAGCAACCCGGGCGGGCTCATCCAGTCCGTCGACTGGGTGGCCATCGCCCCACCGCTGATCGCCGCGCTGACGGCGATCGCCGTCCTGCTGGCCGACCTGTTCCTCCCGGAGCGGCACAAGAAGCTGCTCGGCCGGCTCACCGCCGCCGGCCTGGCCCTCGCCCTGCTCGCCCTCCTCCCGCTCACCGGTGGTCACCCTCGGTCCACCTTCTGCCTACAGAACGTAGCAGGCGCCACTGACAACGCCGGGTGCAGCTATGTCGCCGACCACTTCGCCCTGGTCTTCCAGCTGCTCGCGCTGGGCGGCGCGCTGATCGCCGCGCTGCTGTCGCTGCACACCGTCGACGAGGAGAAGCTGCCCTCCGGCGAGTACTGGTTCCTGCTGCTCAGCAGCGCCACCGGCGCCGCCCTGCTGCCCGCCTCCCGTGACCTGGCCACCCTGGTGGTGGCCCTGGAGGTGGTCTCGCTGCCCTCCTTCGCCCTGGTCGGGCTGCGGCGCGACGGGCGCGGCGGCGAGGCGGCGCTGAAGTTCTTCCTCTCCTCGGTGACCGCGACCGCCGTGATGCTGCTCGGCGTCAGCTTCGTCTACGCCGCCACCGGCAGCCTGCACCTGTCCGCCATCGCCGAGGGCCTGGGCCAGGCGCCCGGGCAGCTCAAGCCGCTGGCCGAGGCGGGGGCCGCGCTGACCCTGGTCGGCTTCGCGTTCAAGGTCGCGGCCGTCCCGTTCCACTTCTGGGTGCCCGACACCTACACCGGCGCCCCGCTGCCGGTGGCCGGCTACCTCTCCGTGGTCGGCAAGGCGGCCGGCTTCGCCGGGCTCGCGCTGGTCACCAGCATCGCCTTCCGCCCGTACGGCCACACCTGGGGCCTGCTGCTCGCGGTGCTGGCCGCCGTCACCATGACGGCCGGCAACGTGGCGGCGCTGCGCCAGCGCTCCGACACGGCGCACGGCGCGGTGCGGCTGCTGGCCTGGTCCTCGGTGGCCCAGGCGGGCTACCTGCTGGTCCCGCTCGCCGCCGCCGGCTACGCCGGGAGCGACCACCCGCTGGGCGCCACCGTCGCCTACGCGCTGATCTACGGCCTCGTCAACCTCGGGGCCTTCGGGGTCGCCGCCCTGGTCGGGCGCACCGCGCCCGCCAACCGGCTGGACGACTACCAGGGCCTGTTCGCCCGCCGCCGCTGGGCCGCGCTGGCGCTGGCCTTCTTCCTGCTCTGCCTCGCGGGGCTGCCGCCGGGCGTGGTCGGGCTCTTCGGCAAGGTCGTGGTCTTCCGCGCCGCCGTGGACGCCGGCCTCGGCTGGCTGGCCGTGGTGATGGCGGTCAACGTGGTGATCGCGCTGTTCTACTACCTCCAGTGGACCGCGAAACTCTTCGTCACGCCGTCGACCGAGCCGATCGCGACGGCCGGGGAGGCGAGGGTGCCGCTCTCGCTGACCGCCACGCTGTCGCTCACCGCGGTCGGCGCGGTGGTGCTCTCGGTGGCGCCGCAGCTGGTGCTCCAGGTGGTCAGCGGCTCGCTGTTCTGACCCGGGCGTGACCCCACCGGTGTACGCGAAGGGAACCAGGACCAGGCACCCCTCCGTTGACCAGGGCAGAGGGATGTGAACCGAGGGCTTCCCACCGCACCATTTGGAGGGCCTGCCGTGCACCGCCAGCACAACGGGTTGAGAACGGCCGTACTGCTCGGCGCCCTGTCGGCACTGATCCTGCTGATCGGCGGTCTCTTCGGACGGACGGGCCTGATCATTGCCCTGCTGGTCGCGCTCGGCACCAACGGCTACGCGTACTGGAAGAGCGACACGCTCGCCCTGCGCGCCATGCGGGCCCGCCCGGTCAGCGAGATCGAGGCTCCGGCCCTCTACCGGATCGTCCGCGAGCTCTCCACCTCAGCCCGCCAGCCGATGCCCCGGCTCTACATCTCGCCGACCCCGGCCCCGAACGCCTTCGCGACCGGCCGAAACCCGCGCAACGCCGCCGTCTGCTGCACCGACGGCATCCTGCGCCTGCTGGACGAGCGCGAACTGCGCGGCGTCATCGGCCACGAGCTGAGCCATGTCTACAACCGCGACATCCTGATCTCGTCGGTGGCCGGAGCGCTGGCCTCGGTGATCATGTTCCTGGTGAATTTCGCCTGGCTGATCCCGTTCGGCCGCGACGAGGACGACGACGGACCCGGGCTCGTTGGCACCCTTGCCATCATGATCCTGGGCCCGCTCGCCGCGATGCTGATCCAGCTGGCCGTCAGTCGGTCCCGGGAGTACCAGGCGGACGCCGACGGCGCCCGGATCACCGGCGACCCGCTCGCACTGGCCAGCGCGTTGCGCAAGCTGGAGGACGGCACCCAGCGCCTGCCGCTGCCGCCCGAGCCGCAGCTCCAGACGGCCAGCCACATGATGATCGCCAGCCCGTTCCGCCCGGGCGAGGCGGGCACCCGGCTGTTCTCCACGCACCCGCCGATGGAGGAGCGGATCGCCCGGCTGGAACGGCTCGCCGGGCGGGGGTAGCGTCGGCCCGTACCCGGCTTGCGAGACCAACGGAGGACGACGTGTTCGTCGTGACCATCACCTACACCGCGCCGCTGGAGCGGATCGACGCGCTGCTGCCCGCGCACGTCGGGTGGCTGGAGACGCAGTACGAGGCCGGCGCCTTCCTCGCCTCCGGCCGGCGGGTCCCGCGGGTGGGCGGCGTGATCCTGGCCGACGCCGAGAGCCCGGCCGCGCTGGACGCGATCCTGGCCGGGGACCCGTTCGCGCAGGCCGGGGTGGCCGAGTACCAGGTGACCGAGTTCCTGCCCACCAAGACCGCGCCCGCGCTCGCCTCGCTGGCCGTGACGCTGCCCTGAGGGTTCGCTCGGCCGGGTGCCGTATGTCATGTCCGCCTCATCAAGCGTTCACCTCCGGGGGAAGGTGAGGGGGTGGAGGCGGCGCCGCAGGCGGTGGCCCGCCCGGACGGCCCGGGAGGCCTGCTGTGTGCGCCGACGAGACCTGCTCGCACCACGGATCCGGCGTCGACCCCGTCGTCGACCGGCGCCGGCTGCTCCAGGCCGGGCTGGGGACGGGAGCGGCAGCGGCGCTGGTCCTGGCCCCGGTTTCGTTCGCCGCCGCCGATCCGGCCGGCGCGGACCGTACCCAGCTGATCACCGGCCATCTCGATACGGTCCGCCGCCGATCCGGCCGGCGCGGACCGTACCCAGCTGATCACCGGCCATCTCGATACGGGGGCAGCCGACTTCGTCTACCTGCCGATCGAACTGCCGCACGGTGTCCGGGAGATCGCCGTCACCTACAGCTACGACAAGCCCGGGGTGCCGGCCGGAACCCCGGGAAACTCCTGCGACATCGGCATCTTCGACGAGCGCGGCACCGATCTCGGCGGCCCGGGTTTCCGCGGCTGGTCGGGCGGGTTCCGCACCTCGTTCGCGATCAGCCGGACCGAGGCGACCCCCGGCTACCTGCCGGGCCCGGTCAACGCGGGCCGCTGGCACGTGGTGCTCGGCCCGTACCAGGTGGCGCCGCAGGGCCTGGACTACCAGGTCCAGGTGACCGTGCGATTCGGCACCCCCGGGCCGGACTTCAAGCCCGACTACCCCGCCGGCCGGGCCCGCGGCCGGGGCCGCGCCTGGTACCGGGGCGACTGCCACCTGCACACGGTCTACTCGGACGGACGGCGGCTCCCCGCCGAGGTGGCCGCCGGAGCGCGCGCCGCCGGGCTGGACTTCATGGTCTCCACCGACCACAACACCAGCTCCTCGCACGGCGTCTGGGGCCCGCTGGCCGGCCCCGACCTGCTGATCATCACCGGCGAGGAGGTCACCACCCGCAACGGCCACTGGCTCGCGCTCGGCCTGCCGCCCGGCACCTGGATCGACTGGCGCTACCGCTCCCGCGACGACGCCTACCCGCGCTTCGCCCGCCAGGTGCACGGCCACGGCGGCCTGGTGGTGCCCGCGCACCCGTTCTGCCCGTACATCGCCTGCCAGTGGAAGTTCGGCTACCAGGGCGCCGACGCGGTCGAGGTGTGGAACGGCCCGTGGACGTACGACGACGAGTCCGCCGTCGACAGCTGGGACGCCCGCCTCGGCGAGGACCTGCGCAGCGGCCGCCCCTGGCTGCCCGCCCTCGGCAACAGCGACGCGCACAGCGTGCCGCAGGTGATCGGCCTGCCCCACAACGTGGTGCGGGCCGACGACCTGAGCCGGGACGCGATCATCGGCGGGCTGCGCTCGGGCCGCAGCTGGATCGCCGAATCCGCGGGCGTCCAGGTGGACTTCACGGCCACCGGTGCCGGTCGGCAGGTGGGCATCGGCGAGTCGCTGACCGTCCCGGCCGACGCCCCGGTCGACGTCCGGCTGGTGGTCTCCGGGGTGCCCGGCGGCACCGTCCGGTTCATCACCGACGAGGGCCAGCTCCACCAGGAGTCACTGCCCGCCGCCGGTACCGGCGCGGTGACCTGGCGCACCACCGCCTCGCTCGCCGCCTACGTCCGCGCCGAAGTCCGCCACCCGCTCCCGGACGGCACCCCCGGCGCGGGCAACACCATGGGCACCACCCTCCCGTGGGGCCCGATGGCCGCCCTCACCAACCCGATCCTGCTGCGCGGCACCACGGGCTGACCGCACCCGGCACGCGGGTCGTGAGCGTGGGAGGCTGGACCTATGAAGGTGATCGAGTTCGTCCTCAACGTGATCTGGCTGGTCTTCTGCGGGATCTGGATGGCCATCGGGTACGCGATCGCCGGGGTCGTGTGCTGCATCCTCATCATCACGATCCCGTTCGGCATCGCGAGCTTCCGTATCGCCGGGTTCATCCTGTGGCCGTTCGGGCGCACCACCGTGGACAAGCCGGATGCCGGCGCGGGTTCCTTCATCGGCAACGTGATCTGGTTCGTCTTCGCGGGCTGGTGGCTGGCCCTCGCGCACCTGGTGACGAGCATCCCGCTGTTCATCTCGATCATCGGGATCCCGTTCGGGTGGGCGAACCTGAAGATGATCCCGATCTCGCTGATGCCGCTCGGCCGCGAGGTCGTCCCCTCGGACCACGGGTTCGGCGGGCGCTGAGCCGCGCCGCCGTCTGCTCAGGCGACCGCCTCGCGCAGTGCGCCGAACTCCGCCGCCAGCGCGTCGAGCGTGTAGTGCGCGTTGAGGCCGCTGGGGTTCGGCAGCACCCAGACCTCGGTGTCGCCCAGCCCGTCCGGCTGCCGGCCCACCGTGCTGCGCGGGCGGCCGAACGCCGTCCGGTACGCGCCGATGCCCAGTACGGCCAGCGCCCGCGGTCGTAGCCGGGTCACCCGCTCGACCAGCGCGGCGCCGCCCTGGCGGAACTCGTCCGCGGTCAGCTCGTCCGCCTTCGCGGTGGCCCGGGCGACCACGTTGGTGATGCCCAGGCCCAGCGCGAGCAGCTGCTCCTGCTCCTCGGGCCGGTACTGGTGGTCGGTGAACCCAGACCGGTGCAGGGCCGGCCAGAACCGGTTGCCGGGCCGCGCGAAGTGCCGGCCGGTCGCTCCGGACCAGAGCCCGGGGTTGATGCCGCAGAACAGCACCCGCAGGCCGGGGGCGGCGATGTCGGGGATGGTCACGTCACGGGCGGCGAGGAGCTGCTCGGCGGTGGGCCGGAGGGGAGTCTGCACAAGGCCCAGTCTGCCCGTCCCCGGGCTGCCCGCGGGCCTATGTCCGGATCTTCTCCGCAGGCCGCTTCTCCGGGTGCGACAGCCCGCCGTGGTCGTCCGCCCCCGCCGCCGCGAGGCGTTCCGCGCGGCGCTTTGCCCGGCGGTCGAGGATGTGGTTGAGGCCGAAGAAGATCACCGAGGTGTACGTCCAGCCCGCCAGGATGTCGATGACGAAGTGCTCGCCGCCGTAGATCAGGCTGAACGCCATCGCCAGCGGATAGGCGACCAGCAGGACCTTGACCCAGCGCCGCTTGGCGACCGGCCAGAAGAACAGCGTCAGCAGCAGCGGGTACGAGGCGTGCAGCGAGGGCATCGCGGCCACGTCGTTGTCGAAGCGGCTGCCGTTCTCGAACAGCGACCCCGCGCGCGGCAACCCGCTCTGGTTCAGCACGTCCTGGACGATCCGGGTGATGGCCGGCAGGTGCCCGTTCTGGGCGGCCAGCCACGGCGGGTCGGCCGGGAAGAGGACGTACGTCGCGAAGGCGGCGAAGGTGAGCGCGAGGTAGAGCGCCACCAACCGGGTGAAGCGCTCGTGCCGCTTGCGCCAGAGCGCGGCCATCACCACGAAGACCGCGAAGAAGTGCGACATGTAGACGGTGGTCGCGGCGTAGTCGTACCAGTGCAGGTGACCGGGGGTGTACAGCCAGTGCTGCAGGTGGACGGTCCACACCTGCCCGCCGCCGACCACCTTGTCGAACGCCACCTGCGGCGCCCAGTGGACGGCCCACGGCGTGTGCGAGCCGTAGCCGCGCAGCAACGAGTAGGCCCAGACCGCGCCCATCACCGGTACCCAGTCGCGGAGCACGCGCAGCCAGCCGAAGCGGTTGCCGCTGTGCACGGCGGCGGCTATCAGCGCGCCGATCAGCCAGACGAAGACCAGGTCGTTGTTGTACGGGAGGCCGTTCTTGTCGACGTACCGCCAGAGCAGGAAGCCGTAGACGGGCCACGCCAGCAGACGCAGGTACCGGGCCTTGGCCCGTACCGTACCCAGATGGGATCTCCAGCCCGCGCCCCGGAGCGTGGCGCGCGGCGCCTCGGATCGCACCGTGTCGGCGGTGGGGCGTGCGGAGTGGAACAGGCTGGTCACCGGTGGCGTCCCCTTCGCGAGGTCAGGTCGGTCGAGCCGGGTCAACGTAGCAGCGCAATCTTTAAGAATCACTGAGCGCGGAAGTACTTCTTTCGCCCTCTGCCGGACCCGGCCAACACCGTCGTGCTCTGCCGTCTGCCCAGGGTGGGTCGACGAGCGCACACCAAATTTTCAGAAAACTGTTCGAGCGGGTAGTCCGTAGGATCACCTGGCGGACTTGGTTCCGAGGCAGAAACGATTCTTCACGGCTCCGACCGTAGATCCACCCGGAATCTCCACCTCCCCCACATGGCGTCTTCCCGTTCGCCCCGCCCGCAACCCTCGCCCCACCGCCCCGGGCGCGGGGGATGACAAAGGGTGAGGGCGCCACTACCGCGGCGCCCTCACCCTTTGTCATCCCCCGCCGCCGCCCTCGGCGGCCGATGCCCGCCGGCTCAGCGGTAGTTCACGAACTGGAGCGCGAAGTCCAGGTCCTTGCCCTTGAGCAGCGCCTGGACCTCCTGCAGGTCGTCCCGGCTCTTGGAGGAGACCCGCAGCTCCTCACCCTGGATCTGCGCCTTGACGCCCTTGGGGCCCTCGTCGCGGATGATCTTCGAGACCTTCTTGGCGTTGTCCTGGGAGATGCCCTCCTGGATCGTCGCGAAGATCTTGTACTCCTTGCCGGACAGCTGCGGCTCGCCGGCGTCCAGTGCCTTCAGCGAGATGCCGCGGTTGATCAGCTTGGTCTGCAGCACGTCGAGGATCGCCTTGACCCGCTCCTCGCCGTTCGCCTTCATCTCGATCTTCTCGGCGGTCCGGCCGATGGTGGCCCCGACGTTCTTGAAGTCGTAGCGGGTGGCGATCTCGCGGGAGGTCTGGTTGATCGCGTTGTCGACCTCCTGCATCTCGACCTTCGAGACGATGTCGAAACTGGAGTCGGCCATCTGTGGTGGTCTCCTTGCGGTGTCGGCGGCACTGTCGGCGCTCCGCCGGATGCGGAGCGGTCACGGCCCCAGCCTATCCAGCGGCGCCGCCCGCCGACCTCTTGATCATCGCGTGACCAATCAAGTGGCGGAGCACCCCCTGTCATCAGGTATCGTTTACGAGGTCGAACGGGGCGCAAGCCACCGCGAGACGCACATCCTGGCTGGTTGCCCGAGTGGCCAAAGGGAGCAGACTGTAAATCTGCCGGCTCAGCCTACGTAGGTTCGAACCCTACACCAGCCACAGGATCGAGACCGGCCCTGAACTGCGGAAACGCGGTTCGGGGCCGGTCTTTTTGCTGTTCCGGGCGGACCCCTCCCGAGGGGCGGCGGGGGTGCCGTTCGCGACTGCCGTTCGAGCCGGTACCCGCAGGGTGAGGGGGGTCGGGGTGGCTACCGGTACCTTCTCCCAGGTCCGGGTGGTGCGGGGGTGGAACTGACGGCGCGTGGCGTGATCTCGCGTCAAGACGGCGTCAGGGGTCCCGGGACCGGCGTATCGAACGCGTAGCCACCGGACGATCGCCTCCCGTCGGCGCGGACGATCAGCACAGCACCCGATTCCTGGAGGCCGCCCGATGTCCGCCACGCCCGACCCGGACCTGCTCGCGACGCAGGCCGAGCAGCCCCCCGATACCGGCCTGCCGGCCGGGCCCGCCAAGTCGGCGAAGGAGCCCGACAAGCTGTCCGCACTGGGCGGCCTGGCCGCGCTCTCGCTGGACGCGATGGCCTCGGTCGCCTACGGGCCGGAGTCGATCGTCCTGGTGCTGGCGGCCGCGGGCAGCTACGGCCTCGGTTTCACGCTCCCGGTCACCGCGGCGATCGCGCTGCTGCTCGGCGTGCTGACCGCCTCCTACCGCCAGGTGATCGCGGCCTTCCCGGACGGCGGCGGATCGTACGCGGTGGCCAAGGCGCATCTGGGCCGGCGCACCGCGCTCACGGCGGCGGCGTCGTTGATCGTCGACTACATCCTGAACGTCGCGGTCTCGGTGACCGCCGGGGTGGCCGCGCTGACCTCGGCCCTGCCGGGCCTCTACGACGACCGGGTCTGGCTCTGCCTGGCGGTGCTGGCGGTGGTCACCCTGGTGAACCTGCGCGGGATCGCCGAGTCGGCCCGCTGGTTCA
This sequence comes from Kitasatospora mediocidica KCTC 9733, assembly GCF_000744225.1. Taxonomy (GTDB): domain Bacteria; phylum Actinomycetota; class Actinomycetes; order Streptomycetales; family Streptomycetaceae; genus Kitasatospora; species Kitasatospora mediocidica. The sequence continues at coordinate 2,420,274 of NZ_JQLN01000005.1, forward strand.
TGGCGCCGACGGCGGTCTTCGTGCTGTCGATCATGGCGATCATCGTGATCGGCCTCTTCCGCTCCGGGCCGGCCAGTACGGCGGCCGCCGCCGGGCACGCCTCGGCGCTGGCCGACAACGCGACGGGCGTCGGCGCGCTGCTGCTGCTCAAGGCCTTCGCCTCCGGCTGCTCGGCGCTGACCGGGGTGGAGGCGGTGGCCAACGCCGTGCCGTCCTTCCGGGCGCCGCGGGTCAAGCGCGCCCAGCACACCGAGATCGCGCTCGGTGCGGTGCTCGGGGTGATGCTGGTGGGTCTCGCCGTGCTGATCGGCCGCTTCCACCTCCAGCCGGTGCAGGGTGTCACCGTGCTCGCCCAACTGGCGGACGCCTCGCTGGGCCACGGCTTCGGCTTCTACCTGGTCCAGTTCGCCACCGTGCTGCTGCTGGCGCTGGCGGCCAACACCTCGTTCGGCGGCCTGCCGGTGCTGCTGCGGCTGCTGGCCCGCGACAACCACCTGCCGCACGTCTTCGCGCTGCGCGCCGACCACCAGGTGCACCGGCACGGCGTGCTCTTCCTGGCGGTGGTCTCGGCCGCGCTGCTGGTCTGCTCGGGTGGCGACGTCAACAGCCTGGTGCCGCTCTTCTCGATCGGCGTCTTCGTCGGCTTCACGATCTGCCAGGTCGGCATGGTGAAGCACTGGTACCGGGAGCGCGGCGCCGGCTGGCGCGGCCGGGCGCTGCTGAACGGCTTCGGCGCGCTGCTGACCGGTGTCGCGACCCTCGTCGTGACCGGGACCAAGTTCACCGAGGGCGCCTGGGGCATCGTGGTCGCACTGCCGCTGCTGGTGCTGCTCTTCGAGCTGATCCACCGGGCCTACGGGCGGATCGGGGACCGCCTGGAGCTCGGCCGGATCCCCGGGCCGGTGGTCCGTCAGCGTTCGCTGGTGGTGGTGCCGGTGATGTCGATCTCGCGGCTGACCAGGGAGGCGCTGTCGACGGCCGTCTCGCTCGGCGACGAGGTGCTCGCGGTGACGGTGGTGCACACCGATCCGGACGCCGAGGACCGGCAGGCCACCGAGACGCTGCGCCGCGACTGGGAGCTGTGGCAGCCGGGCGTGCCGCTGGTCGAGGCCACGGACGCGCACCGCCGACTGGGCCGCCCGCTCGTCTCGTTCGTCAACGAGCTCGGTACCGAGCACGCATACGACCGGATCACCGTGCTGATCGCGGAGGTCGAGCCGGTGCACTTCTGGCAGCGGGCGCTGCAGAACCAGCGCGGCGCGCTGATCGACCGGGCGCTGCGCCGGGGCACCGACGCGGTGGTGTGCCGGCTGCGGTTGCGGATGTGACCTCGGACGGGCCGGTGACCCGGTGTTACCTGTGGATGTGAGGCGTAAGCGGCCTTACACACTGTGAACCCAGTCGAAACGTCACGATTGACCTAGATAAGTGGTCACGACTCGATATTTTGACGTTTTCTTAACGCCAGGCCTTAACGCCCGTCCCGGCCTGGGTCGACGCACGGTGACATCCCGTCTGGCCTGCGGAAACCCTGGGCCGGATGGGTGTGTCGGCCGTCCGGGGCCCCCGCGAGTCGATGGTCGTCTTAACGGCTCGGACGCATACGCTCGCGCTTGTGTTCAACGTGCCCTCGGCGCTCAAGCGCCTCGTGATCGGTCAGGCCATGCGCAGCGAGGAGCTGGGGGAGACCCTGCTCCCCAAGCGCGTGGCGCTGCCGATCTTCGCGTCCGACCCGCTCTCCTCGGTGGCCTACGCCACGGAGGAGATCCTGCTGGTGCTGACCGTCGGCGGCACCGCCTTCCTCTACCTCACCCCGTGGATCGCGGCCGGCGTGGTGGCGCTGATGGCGGTCGTGGTGATGTCCTACCGCCAGGTCGTGCACGCCTACCCGAGCGGCGGCGGCTCGTACGAGGTGGTGACCAGCAACCTCGGACCGCACGCGGGCCTGGTGGTGGCGGCCTCGCTGTTGGTCGACTACGTGATGACGGTGGCCGTCTCGGTGGCCTCCGGGGTGGACAACATCATCTCGGCCTTCCCCGGCCTGGGGGACTACCGGGTCCTGATGGCGGTCCTGTTCGTGGTGATACTGGCCGCGGTCAACCTGCGCGGGGTGCGCGAGTCGGGCAAGGCGTTCGCCGCGCCGACCTACCTGTTCATCGGCGGCATCATGCTGATGGTGATCACCGGGCTGATCAAGGCCGCCTTCGGCCACCCGCCGGTCGCCTCCAGTGCGCAGTACCCGATCATCCCGATTGACCACAAGGACACCCTGGCGGGCCTGGGCCTGCTGATGCTGGCGCTGCGGGCCTTCGCCTCCGGCTGCACCGCGCTCACCGGCGTCGAGGCGATCTCCAACGGCGTGCCGGCCTTCCGGGCCCCGAAGTCCAAGAACGCCGCCACCACCCTGTCGGTGATGGGCATCACCGCCGTCGTCATGTTCGTCGGGATCACCGCGCTGGCGCTGATCGCCAAGGTGCACAAGACCACCGACACCTGCCAGCTGTTGAACTATCCCGGCGACTGCCACACGGCCTCGCAGCCGACGGTCATCGCCCAGCTGGCCGCCGCGATCTTCGGCGGCGACCACAGCTTCCTCTTCTACTTCATCCAGGCGGTCACCGCGCTGGTCCTGATCCTGGCCGCGAACACCGCCTTCAACGGGTTCCCGCTGCTGGCCTCGATCCTGGCGCAGCACCGCTACCTGCCCCGGCAGATGCACACCCGCGGCGACCGCCTCGCGTTCTCCAACGGCATCATCGCGCTGGCCGCGGTGAACATCGCGCTGCTCTGGGCGTACAAGGCGGACGTCACCAACCTCATCCACCTGTACATCCTGGGCGTGTTCACCTCCTTCACGCTGTCCCAGATCGGCATGGTCAAGCACTGGAACGAGCTGCTGAGCACCGAGACGGATCCGAAGATCCGCGGCGCCGCCCTGCGCTCCCGGGTGATCAACGCCTTCGGCGCGGGGGTCACCGCGCTGGTGCTGGTGATCGTCATGATCACCAAGTTCACCGAGGGCGCCTGGCTCGCGGTGGTCGCCGCGCTGCTGCTGTTCGGCATGATGCGCGGCATCCGCCGGCACTACGACTCGGTCTCGGACGAGCTGGCGGTGGACGACCCGCACGGGGAGTCGGTGCGGCCCTCCAAGGTGCACGGCATCGTCCTGGTCTCCAAGATCCACAAGCCCACGCTGCGGGCGCTCGGCTACGCCCAGGCGTTCCGGCCGGACACCCTGGAGGCGCTCAGCGTCGCGGTGGAGAAGGATTCCACGGACGAACTGCGCGAGCGCTGGGCCGAGTTCGACATCCAGGTGCCGCTCAAGGTGCTGGACTCGCCCTACCGCGAGATCACCAAACCGGTGGTCGCGTACGTCCGTTCGGTGCGGCGCTCCAGCCCGCGCGACGCCGTCGCGGTCTTCATCCCCGAGTACGTGGTCGGCCGCTGGTGGGAGCACCTGCTGCACAACCAGTCGGCGCTCTGGCTGAAGAGCCGACTGCTCTTCACCCCCGGCGTGATGGTGATCAGCGTCCCCTGGCAGCTCTCCTCCTCCAGCCGCGCCGACCACCCGGCCCGCCGGGCCCCGGGCTCGGTGCGCCGCGGCGAGCCGGCCGCCAACAAGGATGTCGGCACCCCGGTCGACAAGGTCGGCTGAGCACCTTGACGCCCCCGTAGCGGGGCATCCGGGAGCCCCCGGCGCCGCGGTTTCAACCGCGGTGCCGGGGGCTTCGCCATGGCCGGCGCGGGGCCCGTCGGCCGCCCGGCCAAGGCAACGGGACGACTACGGAACGACAACGGCGCGGAGAACCCCATCAAGGGCGCGTCAACGTTCGAATTTCCCCCGTATGGACGGCGTCAGGAGCCGCCAACCGTCGCCGTCCGGCTGGTTTGCTGCATGAGCCGGCCTGCCGCCGGTGTCGTGAGGCCCAGTGGCCACGCACGGCCCAGGTCCCCTGAACCACCTTGGTGGAGCCCATGCTCGACGTCGTCTTCGTCGGTATCACGGTCGCCGTGTTCGCCGTCCTCGCCCTGATCGCCCGAGGGGTGGAGAAGCTGTGACCGCTCTCCGTACCCCTGTCCCCTTCCAGGTGCGCGAGGTGGCCTCATGAGTGTCGAGAACATCGCAGGCCTGATCGTCGCAGTCGCCCTCGTCGGCTACCTCGTCGTGGCGCTGATCTTCCCGGAGAAGTTCTGACATGAGTTCCACTCTTGCGGGCTGGTTGCAGGCCCTTGCCCTGGTGGGCGCGTTGGCGTTGTGCTACCGCCCCCTCGGCGATTACATCGCCAAGCTGCTCACGACCGCGAAGCACCTGCGGGTGGAGCGCGGGATCTACAAGACCATCGGGGTGGACGGCGACGCCGACCAGCGGTGGCCGGTCTACCTGCGGTCGGTGCTGGCGTTCTCGCTGGTCTCCGTCCTTTTCCTCTACTTGCTGCAGCGGATCCAGAACCACCTGATGCTCAGCCTCGGCTTCAAGGCCGTGGGGGAGCACGGGGCGTGGAACACCGCGATCTCGTTCGTCACCAACACCAACTGGCAGGACTACGCCGGTGAGGCGACGCTGGGCCACACGGTCCAGATGGCCGGCCTGGCGGTGCAGAACTTCGTCTCGGCGGCGGTGGGCATCGCGGTGGTGGCGACGCTGATCCGCGGGTTCACCCGCAGCCGCACCGACCGGGTGGGCAACTTCTGGGTGGACCTGACGCGGATCTGCCTGCGGCTGCTGCTGCCGCTGTCGGTCGTGTTCGCGCTGGTGCTGGTCGCCAACGGTGTGATCCAGAACTTCCACGGCTTCCACGACCTGGCGACGCTGGGCGGGGACACCCAGTCGATCCCCGGCGGGCCGGTGGCCTCGCAGGAGGTCATCAAGGAGCTGGGCACCAACGGCGGCGGTTTCTTCAACGCCAACTCGGCGCACCCGTTCGAGAACCCGACCGGCTTCACCAACTGGCTGGAGGTCTTCCTGCTGCTGGTGATCTCCTTCTCGCTGCCGCGCACCTTCGGCAAGATGATCGGCGACCACCGCCAGGGCTACGCGATCGTGTCCGTGATGGGCATCTTCTGGGCCGGTTCGGCCGCCCTGATGACGTTCTTCGAGACCCACGCGAGCGGTGTGGCGCTGAAGGCGGCCGGCGCGGCGATGGAGGGCAAGGAGGTCCGCTTCGGACCCTGGGCGACCAGCCTGTTCGCGTCCTCCACGACGCTGACGTCCACCGGTGCGGTGGACGGCGCGCACGACTCGCTGACGCCCGGCGGCGGCGGTGTCGCGATCTTCGACATGATGCTGGGCGAGATCGCGCCCGGCGGTACCGGGTCGGGCCTGTACGGGATGCTCGTGCTGGCGATCGTCGCGGTGTTCGTGGCCGGTCTGATGGTCGGGCGCACCCCGGAGTACCTGGGCAAGAAGCTGGGTGGGCGGGAGATGAAGTTCGCCTCGCTGTACATCCTGACCACGCCGGCGATCGTGCTGGTCGGCACCGGTGTCGCGATGGCGCTGCCGGGTGAGCGGGCGAACATGCTGAACTCGGGGGCGCACGGCTTCTCCGAGGTGCTCTACGCCTTCACGTCGGCGGGCAACAACAACGGTTCGGCGTTCGCGGGCATCACGGTCACCTCGCCCTGGTGGGACACGGCGCTGGGTCTGGCGATGGTGTTCGGCCGGTTCCTGCCGATGATCTTCGTGCTGGCGCTGGCGGGCTCGCTCGCGCAGCAGCAGCCGGTCCCCGCCACCGAGGGCACCCTGCCCACCCACAAGCCGCTGTTCGTCGGCCTGCTCTCAGGCGTCGTGCTGATCGTCGTCGGCCTCACCTACTTCCCTGCCCTGGCTCTCGGGCCGCTCGCGGAGGGTCTGCACTGATGTCCACCCCCACTCTCACCACCCCTGCCCAGCAGGAGGCGGCGGTCCACCGGGTCTCCAGCAACCTGCTCGACCCCAAGGTCCTTCTCGCGGCGGTCCCCGACGCGGTGAAGAAGCTCGACCCGCGCGTCATGATCAAGAACCCGGTCATGTTCGTGGTCGAGGTCGGCTCGGTGGTCACCACCGTCTCGGCGATCGCCGACCCGAGCGTCTTCGCCTGGGCGATCACCGTCTGGCTCTGGCTCACCACGATCTTCGCCAACCTGGCGGAGGCCGTCGCCGAGGGCCGCGGCAAGGCCCAGGCCGAGACGCTGCGCCGCACCAAGACCGACACGATGGCCCGCCGCCTGCTCGACTGGCCCGCCTCGCAGGCCGAGGAGCAGGTCGCGGCCACCGAGCTGCAGCTCGGCGACCACGTGGTCGCCGAGGCCGGCGAGATCATTCCCGGCGACGGCGACGTCGTCGAGGGCGTCGCCTCGGTCGACGAGTCGGCCATCACCGGCGAGTCGGCCCCGGTCATCCGCGAGTCGGGCGGTGACCGCAGCGCGGTCACCGGCGGCACCAAGGTGCTCTCGGACCGGATCGTCGTCAAGATCGCCTCGGAGCCCGGCAAGTCCTTCATCGACCGGATGATCGCCCTGGTCGAGGGCGCCGCCCGGCAGAAGACGCCCAACGAGATCGCCCTCAACATCCTGCTGGCCTCGCTGACCATCGTCTTCCTGGTCACCGTCTCGGCCCTGCAGCCGATGGCCGGCTTCGCCGGGGCGCCGCAGACCCTGATCGTCCTGGTCGCCCTCGTCGTGGCCCTGATCCCGACCACCATCGGCGCACTGCTCTCCGCGATCGGCATCGCCGGTATGGACCGCCTGGTGCAGCGCAACGTGCTGGCGATGTCCGGCCGCGCGGTCGAGGCCGCCGGCGACGTCAACACCCTGCTGCTCGACAAGACCGGCACCATCACCCTCGGCAACCGCCAGGCCGCCGAGTTCCAGCCCGCCGCCGGGGTCAGCGTCGACGAGCTCGCCAACGCCGCCCAGCTCTCCAGCCTCGCCGACGAGACCCCCGAGGGCCGCTCCATCGTCGTCCTCGCCAAGACCGACTACGGCCTGCGGGCCCGCGCCCAGGGCGAGTTGACGCACGCCACCTGGGTCCCGTTCACCGCCCAGACCCGGATGTCCGGCGTCGACCTCGACGAGGCCGACGGCGTGCACTCGGTGCGCAAGGGCGCGGCCGGATCGGTGACCAACTGGGTCACCGAGAACGGCGGCACGGTCGGCAAGGACGTCGCCGAACTGGTCGACGGCATCTCCGCCGCCGGCGGCACCCCGCTGCTGGTCGCCTCGCGGATCGGCTCGGCCGCACCGCGCGCGCTCGGCGTCATCTACCTCAAGGACGTCGTCAAGGAGGGGATGAAGGAGCGCTTCGACGAACTGCGCCGGATGGGCATCAAGACCATCATGATCACGGGCGACAACCCGCTGACCGCCAAGGCGATCGCGGACGAGGCCGGCGTGGACGACTTCCTCGCCGAGGCCACCCCCGAGGACAAGATGGCCCTGATCAAGAAGGAGCAGGAGGGCGGCAAGCTCGTCGCGATGACCGGCGACGGCACCAACGACGCCCCGGCGCTCGCCCAGGCCGACGTCGGCGTGGCGATGAACACCGGCACCATGGCGGCCAAGGAGGCCGGCAACATGGTGGACCTGGACTCCAACCCCACCAAGCTGATCGAGATCGTCGAGATCGGCAAGCAGCTCCTGATCACCCGCGGCGCGCTGACCACCTTCTCCATCGCCAACGACGTCGCCAAGTACTTCGCGATCATCCCGGCGATGTTCGTCAGCGTCTACCCGGGCCTGAGCCACCTCAACATCATGGCCCTGCACAGCCCCAAGTCCGCGATCACCTCCGCGATCATCTTCAACGCCCTGGTCATCATCGGCCTGATCCCGCTGGCCCTGCGCGGCGTCAAGTACCGCCCCTCCGACGCCAGTTCACTGCTGCGCCGGAACATCCTGATCTACGGGTTCGGCGGCCTGGTGGTGCCGTTCATCGGCATCAAGGCGATCGACCTGATCGTCCAGTTCATCCCCGGCCTGCGCTAGAAACGGAAGGAGACCCCACCATGTCCAAGCCTCTGCCCACCTCCGTCCGTACCCATCTCACCGCGCTGCGCGCCCTGTTGGTGATGACCGTGATCCTGGGGGTGCTGTACCCGCTGCTGGTGACGGGCGTCAGCCAGGTCGCCTTCAGCCAGAAGGCCAACGGCTCGGTCGTGAAGTCCGCCGACGGCAAGGAGATCGGCTCCAGCCTGCTGGGCCAGAACTACAACCTGCCGAAGAAGAACCCCAACGACCCGAACGAGCAGGCCCAGCCGGACCCGCAGTGGTTCCAGCCGCGCCCCTCGGCCGCCGGTACCGGCTACGACCCGCACGGGTCCTCGGCCTCCAACCTGGGTCCGAACAGTGACGACCTGCTGAAGGCGGTCAACGACCGCCGTGCCGCGGCCGCCGCGTTCGACGGCGTCGATGCGGCCAGCGTGCCGCCGGACGCGCTGACCGCCTCCGGTTCGGGCCTGGACCCGCACATCTCCCCGGCCTACGCCAAGGAGCAGGTGGCCCGGGTCGCCAAGGCCCGTGGCCTGTCCACCGACACGGTCTCCGCGCTCGTCGCCAAGTACACCGAGGCCCGCTCGCTCGGCTTCCTCGGCGACCCCGGCGTCAACGTCGTCCTGCTCAACAAGGCACTCAGCGAGACGAAGTGACCGCAGGTCAGGATGGATGAAAGGCTGGCCGGTCCGGGTTGTCACCCGGACCGGTCGGTCCGCGTTTCCGACCCCATAAACGAAGAGGAATGATGGCCCGCGATCTTGGCTCCGACACCCTGCCCCGGCGCGGCCGGCTACGGGTGTACCTCGGCTCGGCCCCCGGTGTGGGAAAGACCTACCGGATGCTGGACGAGGCGCGGCGCAGACAGGAACGCGGGGCGGACGTGGTGGTCGGCTACATCGAGTGCCACGGCCGCCGGCACACCGAGGGCATGCTGGAGGGCCTGGACGTCGTCCCCCGGCTCACCCGCACCTACCGGGACTCCGAGTTCCGCGAGATGGACGTGGATGCGGTGCTCGCCCGGCGCCCCACGGTGGCGCTGGTGGACGAGCTGGCGCACAGCAACATCCCCGGCGGCCGCAACGCCAAGCGCTGGCAGGACATCGAGGAGCTGCTCGCGGCCGGCATCGACGTCATCACCACGGTGAACATCCAGCACCTGGAAAGCCTCAACGACGTCGTCCAGAAGATCACCGGCATCCCGCAGCGCGAGACCGTCCCCGACGAGGTCGTGCGGCGGGCCGATCAGATCGAACTCGTCGACATGGCACCGCAGGCGCTGCGCCGGCGGATGGCCCATGGCAACGTCTACAAGGCCGAGAAGGTGGACGCCGCGCTCTCCAACTACTTCCGGGTCGGCAACCTGACCGCCCTGCGCGAACTGGCCCTGCTCTGGGTGGCCGGGCGGGTCGACGAGGGCCTGCGCGACTACCGGGTGCAGCACAACATCGACCGGGTCTGGGAGACCCGCGAACGCGTGGTGGTCGCGCTCACCGGCGGGCCGGAGGGGGAGACGCTGGTCCGTCGCGCGGCGCGGATCTCGGACCGGACGGCCGGCGGCGAGCTGCTGGCCGTGCACGTCACCCGCAGCGACGGCCTGGCCGGCGCCTCGCCGGGCGCGCTCGCCACCCAGCGCCAGCTGGTGGAGAGCCTGGGCGGCAGCTACCACGTGGTGGTCGGCGACGACATCCCCACCGCGCTGCTGAGCTTCGCCCGCGCCAACCACGCCACCCAGCTGGTGCTGGGCACCAGCCGGCGCGGCCGGATCACCCGCTTCCTGACCGGTCCCGGCATCGGCGAGACCACCGTCGACGCCTCCGAGGACATCGACGTCCACATGGTCACCCACGAGTTCACCGGGCGCGGCCGACTGCCCTCGCTGGGCCGCCGGCACTCCCGGCGCCGGACCGTGGCGGGTTTCACCTCCGGCCTGCTACTGCCCTGCGGGCTCACCGCGGTCCTCTCCGGACTGCCGCACTCGCTGAACCTGACCACCGTCGCACTGCTCTTCCAACTCGGCGTGGTAGCGGTCGCGTTGCTCGGCGGCGCGGCCTCCGCCCTAATGGCCTCGCTGGTCGCCTCGCTGCTGCTCAACTACTACTTCATCCCGCCGGTCCACACCTTCACCATCGGCGAACCGAACAACGTGATCGCGCTGGCGGTCTTCGCCGCCGTCGCGCTCACCGTCTCCACCGTGGTCGACCGGGCCACCCGGCAGACCCGCCGCGCCGCCCGCGCCACCGCCGAGGCGGAGGCGCTCAGCACGCTGGCCGGGAGCGTGCTGCGCGGGCACGACGGCGTCCCGGGCGGCGGTTCGGCCATCCCCACCCTGCTGGAGCAGTCCCGGACCACCTTCGGCCTGGACTCGGTCGCGCTGCTGTCCCGCGAGAGCGGCGAGGTGATGGCCCGCAGCGACGCCGGCGGGGCGGCCGCCGTCGACCGGGAGATCACCGAAGTCCCGGTCGGCACAGGCGCGTTGCTCATCCTCTCCGGCCGCCGGCTGCCCGCCGACGAGCAGCGCGTGCTGACCGCCTTCGCCGCCCACGTCGCCGCCGCCCTGGAACGCGACCGGCTGGCGGCGGTGGCCGCCGAGATCGAGCCGATCAAGGCCGCCGACCGGATGCGCACCGCGCTGCTGGCCGCCGTCAGCCACGACCTGCGCACCCCACTGGCCGCCGCGCGCGCCTCGGTCGGCTCGCTGCGCAGCCCGGACGTCGAGTTCTCCGCGGAGGACCAGTCCGAACTCCTGGCCACCGCCGACGAGTCGCTGGTCAAACTGACCCGTCTGGTGGACAACCTGCTGGACATGAGCCGCCTGCAGGCCGGCGCGCTCACCCTGCACCTGATCCCGGTCCACCTCGACGAGGTGCTGCCGCGCGCGCTGGACTCGCTCTCCCCGCAGTCGCCGGCCGAACGCGGTACCCCCGTCGACGCGCCCGTCCGGCCCGTCGGCCTCGCCGCCGTGCCGCCGGTGCTGGCCGATCCGCCGCTGCTGGAACGGGTGCTGGCCAACGTGATCACCAACGCGCTGCGCCACAACGCCCCCGGCGAACCCGTCCTGGTCACCGCCGGCGCGCACCTGGACCGGGTGGAGATCCGGATCGCGGACCGCGGCCCGGGCATCCCGGCCGCCGACCGCGACCGGGTCTTCCTGCCGTTCCAGCGCCTGGGCGACACCGACAACACCACCGGCGTCGGCCTCGGCCTCGCGCTCTCCCGCGGTCTCGCCGAGGCGATGGGCGGCACCCTGGAGGTCGAGGACACCCCCGGCGGCGGCACCACCATGCTGCTCACCCTGCCCGCCGCGGAGGAGGGACCATGACGCACATCCTGGTCGTCGACGACGAACCCCAGCTGCTCCGCGCCCTGCGGATCAACCTGCGGGCGCGCAAGTACGACGTGGCGACCGCCGCCACCGGCGGCGGCGCACTGGAGTCCGCCGAGCGGACCAGGCCGGACGCCGTCCTGCTCGACCTCGGCCTGCCCGACCTGGACGGCGTCGAGGTGATCCACCGGCTGCGCAGCCGCAGCCCGGCGCCGATCATCGTGCTCTCCGGCCGCAGCGGCGCCGACGACAAGATCCAGGCGCTGGACGCGGGCGCCGACGACTACGTCACCAAGCCCTTCCTGATGGACGAGCTGTTCGCCCGGCTGCGCGCGGTGCTGCGCCGCCCGACCGCCTCCGAGCCGGTCGCCCGGGTGCTGCTCGGCGACCACCTGATCGACCTGGCGGCCTGCACGGTGGTCCCGTCCGACGGCGGTGAGGGGCAGCTGCGGCTGACCCCGACCGAGTGGCGGATCCTCACCATGCTGCTGGCCAACCCGGGCCGGCTGCTGCCCGGCCGGCAGATCCTGCGGGCGATCTGGGGGCCGGACCACGAGCACCGCGGCAACTACCTCAGGGTCTACTTCGCCGGGCTGCGCAGGAAGTTGGAACGCGACCCGGCCAGGCCCCGGCACCTGATCACCGAACCCGGGATCGGCTACCGCTACGAGCCCTGAGCGCCCGGAGCCGGAGCGGGCGCTAATGATGCGTCAAGACCGGCTCGAAGATCGCCAAGAGCGCGTCAGGGGAGCGCAGAATGCGATCTCTGCGGGGATAGCGTCAGCGGTGCACAGAGGGTTCCGCTCCGCTCCGTGGGGGAGCCCGGCCAACGGCCGGGTCAGGAGCAGAACCAGCGCCGGAGGACGGCGGGCCCCGACCGGGGCCCGTCCCGACCGGCGGCCAGGTGAAGGGGGAGGGGACGCGCGCCATGGCTGCGGGAGTCAGAACAAAGGTCGTACCGGGGAAGCGCTCGTCGGCACAGACGGGTTCGGGTGCGACCGGGCGGACTCCCGTGCCGGTGCGCGTCCCCCGCACCGGGCCGGCCGCGGCGCTCCTGCGGCGGCTGCTGCACGGCGCCACCTGGACGACTCCGCGCCGGGTCCAGGCACTCACCGCGCTCTGCCTGACGGCGCTGTTCGCCTTCGCGGCCGTCGCCGCCACCGTGCTCGGCGGTGCGCGCGGCAGCATCGACACCATCGGACACCGGGCCGCGCCGCAGGCCGTCCGGGCCTCCGACCTGTACTTCGCGCTCAGCGACATGGACGCCCAGGCGGCCAACCTGCTGCTGGTCGGCGCCGATCCGGCCGACGCCGGGCGGCGCAAGAGCACCGAGGCCGTCTACGAGCAGCGCCGGGCGCAGGCCGACGGGGACCTCCAGCAGGCCACCGAGGCGGCCGCCGGGGATCCGGCGGCCGAGCACGCGGTCGGCTCGGTGCTCGGCGCGCTGGGCCAGTACGAGGCGCTGGTCGCCCGCTCCGAGCTGCTGGAGGACCAGGGCAAGGACCTGCCCGGCAAGCCGTCCGCCGACGCGCTGGCCGCCTACACCCAGGCCACCGGCCTGCTGCGCCAGCAGCTGCTGCCCGGCGCCGACCAGGTGGCCGGTGCCAGCGAGGCCACCGTGGACGGCAGTTACGCCTCCCAGCGGTCCGCCCTCGGGTCCGGCTGGTGGTGGCTGCTGGCCTTCGGCCTGGCCGCGCTGCTGGCGCTCGGCCTGCTGCAACGCACCCTCGCCGTCCGCTACCGCCGACGGGTCAGCCCGCCGCTGGCGCTGGCGACCGTGCTCACCGCGGCCGGCCTGGTCTACGGCCTCTCGCTGGTCTCCGCGGCCGACCAGCACCTGAAGGTGGCCAAGAGCAGTGCCTACGACTCGGTGATCGCGCTCAGCCGGGCCCGCGCGGTGGCCTACGACAGCAACGCGGACGAGAGCCGCTACCTCAGCGACCCGGCCGGCGCCGACGGCTACCAGCAGAGCTTCTTCGACAAGACCCAGTCGATCGCCCGGATCGACGGCGCCGGGCTGTTCACCTACAGCCCCGACCTCGACCGGCTCGTCACGGCCCACCAGCAGGACCCCTCGCAGGTCGGCTTCGGCGGCTACCTCGGCACGGAGCTGCGCAACATCACCTTCCCCGGCGAACAGGCCGCCGCAGACCGGGTGTTGACCACCTTCCAGGTCTACCAGGCGGACGACCGCAAGCTCCGCGCGCTGAACACCCAGGGCCGCCTGGCGGACGCCGTCACCTTTGACACCGGCAACGCACCCGGCCAGTCCAACGCCGACTTCGGCCTGCTCTCGGACGCCTTCGCGGGCGTCATCGCGATCAACCAGCAGGCCTTCGACCACGCGGTCGAGCAGTCCGACGGCGACCTGGGCGCCGGGGCGGCCGGCGCCGGCGGCGCTCTGCTGCTGGCCGGCCTCGTCCTGACCGTGGTCGCGGTCCGGCCTCGGCTGCGCGAGTACCGGTAGGGCTCAGTGGTGCCCGCTCTGGCGGGGCAGGGCCAGCGCGACGGTGTCCGCGAACTCGCGCACCGCACTGGTCCGGCTGACGATCCGTCCGCTGTGCACCACCAGCCGGCTGTGCCCGCCGGACAGCGCGCCGGCCAGGCTGTCGCCGCGCACCGCCAGCAGCTCGGCGGGGAACCCGGCGTCCACCCGGACCGGGGGCAGGCCCATCAGCAGCCGCGCCTGGTTGCTGACCGCCTCGTACGCGGCGGCCGTGGTCAGCGCGCCGGAGCCGGCCAGCAGGTAGGCCGCCTCCAGCGGGTCGGCCCGGCCGACCGGGTTGGCGGCGTCCCGCAGTGCGCCGCTGCCGGCCGCCAGCGGGACCTGGGCCGCCGCCAGCTCCCGTACCAGCGTGGGCCGCAGACCCTCCGGGCGGCCGTCCACACCGCAGCACGAGCCGCTCTGCGGCAGGCAGACCACCCGCATGCCGGCGGCCCGCAGAGCGCCCGCGCCGCCCTCGGCCAGCCCGTCGCACGGGCCGAGCGTGACCCTGGGCCGCAGCGGAGCCAACGCGGCCACCGTACGGGCGAGTTTGGCCGGGTCGCAGCCCCGGGTGTGCAGGTCCACCGGGCAGTCGAACTCCAACGCGGCCTCCACCAGCACCTGCACGTAGCCCGCCGGGTCCGGATCGAGCTCGGGGCAGCCGCCGACCGCGTCCGCGCCCAGCCTGAGCGCCTCGCGCAGCGCGGCCCGGCCGTCCGCCCCGGCCGCGCCGGTGAGCAGCCGGGGGACGGCCACCGCCTGGAGCTCGGCCAGCCCGCGCAGGGCCTGGCGGGCGGTGAGCACCGCCTCCAGGCGGCGCAGCCCGTGCACGTCGCCGATCCGGACGTGGGTGCGCTGGGCGGTGGCGCCGTAGCCGAGTGAGGTGAGCGAGGCCTCGGTGACCCGGCGGATCAGCTCGGCCGGGCTCTCCTGGGCCGACGGGCGGACCAGGCGCGGCGGGCCGCCCGGTGTGGCGGGGCCGACCGGACCGACGGCGGGCAGCGCGGTGGGCGGCGGCAGGGCGGCGGAGAAGGCGGTGTCGTGGTGGGCGTGCGGCTCGGCGGGGGCGGGCAGCAGCAGGTAGCCGGCCAGGTCGATCCGGGCCCCGGTGGCGACCACCCCCGGTCCGCCGGGCGAGGCGGTGGGCGGCAGTGCGGCCTGCGGCAGCGGGCCGAGGCTGCCGACGGTCCCGACGGCCTGGATCCGGTCGCCGCTGATCCGCACGTCCACCACCCGGCCGTCGGCCAGCCGGGCGCCGGTCAGCAGGAGGATGGGTCCGTGGCTGAGGGGTCCCTCCTTCCCGGCGCGGGGGAAGGAGGGCGGGTTGCCGCCCAGCGGGCCGGGACCGGGGCTGCCGGGCTGCGGCCCGTCAGTGGGTGCGCTGTCCGCGCTCATCGGCCGGCTCCTCCCAGCTGTGCCGCGCCCGTCCAGTCGCTGGCCGGTCGCCGAAAGATCACTGGCGGTCGAGCCTATGGTCAGTTCGGGTACGGAGCCGGGAGGCTCGCGCAAGTCACGGCCGAGTCGAACGTGCTGCCTTGGCTCGCTGCTCTGTGCAGGCCGCCCACCTGCGATCTTGCGGCCGGGATACGGATTTCACCTCTGGCCCGGAAACGTGTAATCTCTTCCTCGTTCGCCCCTATAGCTCAGTCGGTAGAGCGTCTCCATGGTAAGGAGAAGGTCTGCGGTTCGATTCCGCATGGGGGCTCTGATGGACAGGCCCCCCGCTTCGGCGGGGGTCCGGTTCATCAAAGCGGTGTAGCTCAGTTGGTAGAGCAAGCGGCTCATAATCGCTGTGTCACCGGTTCAAGTCCGGTCACCGCTACCCCGCGTAGTCGATCGGGAGTTCGAACTCCCGATCGGCTACTCTTGTCGTGTCATCAATCATTGTTCAAGGAAGGCACTCCCGTGGCTGCCACCGACGTCCGCCCGAAGATCACGCTGGCCTGCGTGGAGTGCAAGGAGCGGAACTACATCACCAAGAAGAACCGGCGTAACGACCCGGACCGTCTTGAGATGAAGAAGCACTGCCCCCGCTGCAACTCGCACACCGCGCACCGCGAGACCCGCTGACCCCCTAGGGCGTTCAAGCGGGCCTGTGCAATCAGGTCATAGGCTCCAGGCCGCATCCCTCACTGAGGGGTGCGGCCTGAAGTCGTATCTGCCCCAGAGGACTCCGAGGAGTAGCCATGCCGCTCGACCCCTCCTTCATCGGGCGGACGTATCCGCCCACCGAACCGTACGAGGTCGGCCGGGAGAAGATCCGCGAGTTCGCCGTCGCGATCGGCGACGCCAACCCGGCGTACACCGACCCGGAGGCGGCCAAGGCACTCGGGTATCCCGATGTGATCGCGCCGCCGACGTTTCCGTTCGTGCTGAGCTACCGGGCCGCCGCGCAGGTGGTCGAGGACCCCGAACTGGGCCTCGACTTCAGCCGGGTCGTGCACGGTGACCAGCGTTTCGTCTACACCCGTCCGGTCCGGGCCGGTGACCGGCTGACTGTGACGATCGTCATCGACGCCATCAAGTCGCTGGCGGGCAACGAGGTCCTCACCGTGCGCGGCGAGCTGCACGAGGCGAGCGGCGAGCACGTGGTGACCTCCTTCATGACACTGGTGGCGCGTGCCGCCGACGAGGCGGGGGAGTGACGATGGCGATCAGCTTCGACGACGTCGAGGTCGGGACCGAGCTCCCGGCCCGGTCCTTCCCGGTGACGCGCGCCGCGCTCGTCCAGTACGCGGGCGCCTCCGGCGACTTCAACCCGATCCACTGGAACGAGAAGTTCGCGCTGGAGGTCGGCCTGCCCGACGTCATCGCGCACGGGATGTTCACCATGGCCGAGGCAGTCCGGGTGGTGACCGACTGGGTCGGCGACCCGGGCGCGGTGGTCGAGTACAGCGTTCGCTTCACCAAGCCCGTCCCGGTGCCGAACGACGGGGTGGGGACCAGCATCGACGTCACCGCCAAGGTCGCCGTCCTGCTGGAGGACCGCCGGGTGCGGGTCGACCTGCTGGTGAAGAACCGCGATCTGAAGGTGCTCGGGATGTCGCGGGCCGTGGTCCAGCTCGGCTGAACCGCAGGTGCCGGGCCGGGGAGCTGCGGCTCCCCGGCCCGTCGTTCCCGTTGACAAGGTAGTGAGTGACCACTAACTTGGGACGCATGGCGAAGACCAGCATGCGGATGAGTGCCGAGGAGCGGCGCGAGAGCGTCGTCCGGGCCGCGATCACCGAGTTCGCGAAGCACGGGTACCACGGCACCTCGACCGAGGCGATCGCCCGTCGGGTCGGCGTCTCGCAGCCGTACCTGTTCCGGCTCTTCGGCAACAAGCAGGCGATCTTCCTGGCAGCCGGCCGCAGTTGTACGGCCGACATCCTGGCGGGCTTCCAGCGGGCCACCGAGGGGCGCGAGGGGGAGGACGCCAAGGTGGCGATGTCCCAGGAGTACGAGCGCATGGTCGAGGACCGCGAGCGCCTGCTGATGCAGATGCAGATGTACGTCGCGGTCAGCTCGGCCGAGATCGAGGGCGACCTCGAGTTCGGCGCGGCCGTCCGCGAGTCCTGGACGGAGCTGTACGACTGGGTGCACCTCAAGCTCGGGGCGGATGCGCAGGCGACCGCCGGCTTCATGTCCTACGGGATGCTGATGAACGTCCTGCTACTGCTCGGCTTTCCGCAGCAGCACCGGGTCTGGGACGGACTCCACGGGGACGACGCGCAGCCGCAGTGATCGGTGGCGGGCGGCCGGGGCGACCCGGGTTCTCTGCTGCCGCAAGAACTTAGTGACTACTAACTACCTCGTCGCACAGACAGGACCGACGCTCATGGCAAGGGTCAGCACCACCGCCGTCAAGCAGGAGCCCGCCGCGCCGGCCGGATTCGGCCGCCCCGCCGTCTGGACCCTGGTGATCACCAGCGTGGCCGGTTTCATGGCCGCGCTGGACAACCTGGTCGTCACCACCGCACTGCCCTCCATCCGCGCCGACCTCGGCGGCGGACTCTCCGACCTGGAGTGGACGGTGAGCGCCTACACGCTCACCTTCGCTGTGCTGCTGATGTTCGGCGCCGCGCTCGGCGACCGGTTCGGCCGCCGCCGCTTCTTCCTCGCCGGGCTCGCCGTCTTCACCGCGGGCTCCGCCGCCGCCGCGCTCGCCCCCACCATCAACTGGCTGATAGCCGCCCGCGCCGTGCAGGGCGTCGGCGCGGCGGTGATGATGCCACTCACCCTCACCCTGCTCACGGCCGCCGTCCCCGCCGCCAGGCGCGGTATGGCCTTCGGCATCTGGTCCGGCGTCAACGGCCTGGCGGTCGCCTCCGGACCGTTGATCGGCGGCACCCTCACCGAGCACCTCTCCTGGCAGTGGATCTTCTGGCTGAACGTCCCGACCGGACTGGTCCTGCTCCCCCTGGCCCGGCTGCGGCTGAGCGAGAGCAGGGGCGCCGAGGCCCGGTTGGACGTGGTCGGGACGGCCCTGGTCAGCAGCGCGCTGTTCGGCATCGTCTTCGCCCTGATCCGCGGCAACGCCGACGGCTGGACCAGTGGCCCGGTGCTCACCGGCCTGATCGCGGGCGGCGCGCTGCTGGTCGGCTTCGTCCGGTACGAGCTACGGGTGGCCCACCCGATGCTGCCGATGCGGCTCTTCCGCAGCCGGGCGTTCTCCGCCGTCAACGCCGCCAGCCTGCTGATGTTCCTCGGCATGTTCGGCTCGATCTTCCTGATCAGCCAGTCCCTCCAGGGCAGCGGCGGCTACACCCCGACCGAGGCCGGCGTCCGGATGCTGCCCTGGACCGGCATGCCGCTGATCGTCGCTCCGCTGGCGGGCATCCTCTCGGACCGGATCGGCGGCCGCCCGATCGTGGCCACCGGGCTCGCCCTGCAGGCGCTCGGCCTGGCGATGTTCGCCGCCGTCGCGCACGCCGGGGGCTCGTACGGCGCGCAGGTGCCCTCGCTGGTGGTCTGCGGCATCGGGATGTCGCTCTACTTCGCCCCCACCGCCAACCTGGTGATGGCCAGCGTCCGCCCGCAGGAGCAGGGCATCGCCTCCGGCGCCAACAACGCGATGCGCGAGGTCGGCGGGGCGCTCGGGGTGGCCGTGCTCTCCTCGGTCTTCTCCGCCCGCGGCGGCTACGGCTCCGCCCAGCACTTCACCGACGGCCTGGTCCCGGCGCTCTACGTGGGCGCCGCCGCCGTCGGCGTCGCGGCGCTCTGCGCCCTGCTGATCCCCCGCCGCCGTACGGCCGACCGGCCCGAGCCCGCCGCCGACCCGGCCGGCGAGGCCCGCGACCTCCAGTCCGTCTGACCCCCTCACCCCACCCGAGCCGGTGTGCACCCCGCACACCGGCTCGTCCCCGGTCATGGGGGAGGAGCAGCCGGGCGGCCCCGTACGCTGGTGGCGTGCTGGTACTCGAAAACGCTCCCCTGGCCCCGCTGACCACCCTCCGGCTCGGTGGGCCCGCCCGCCGGCTGGTCACCGCGGAGACCGACGCCGAGGTCGTCGCGGTCGTCCGCGAGGCCGATGCCGCGGGTGAGCCGCTGCTGGTGATCGGCGGCGGCAGCAATCTGGTGATCGGGGACGCGGGCTTCGCGGGGACGGTGCTGCGGATCGCCACCACCGGCTTCACGCTGGACGGCACCGCGCTGGAGCTGGCGGCCGGCGAGGTCTGGTCCGAGGTGGTGGCCAGGACGGTGGACGCGGGGCTGGCCGGCATCGAGTTCCTGGCCGGCATCCCTGGCTCGGCCGGCGCCACGCCGGTGCAGAACGTCGGCGCGTACGGCCAGGAGGTGTCCACCGGCATCACCGAGGTGGTCGCCTACGACCGGGTGGCCGGCGAGACGGTCACCCTGGCGGGCGCCGACTGCGCCTTCTCCTACCGCCACAGCCGCTTCAAGGCCGAACCCGACCGCTATGTGGTGCTACGGGTCCGCTTCGCGCTGGAGGACGCCGACGGGCAGTCCTCGCCGGTCCGGTACGCCGAGGTGGCCAGGACGCTCGGCACCGAGGCCGGGCAGCGGGTCCCGCTGCGCGCCGCGTACGAAACGGTGCTGGCGCTGCGGGCCGGCAAGGGCATGGTGCTGGACCCGGCCGACCACGACACCTGGTCGGCGGGCTCCTTCTTCACCAACCCGATCCTGACCCCGGAGCAGTACCAGGCCTTCCTGGGCCGCGTCGAAGGGCTGGACGCGCCGCTCTACCCCGCCGCGGACGGGCACACCAAGACCTCCGCCGCCTGGCTGATCGACCGGGCCGGCTTCACCAAGGGCTACGGCACCGGCCCGGCCACCCTCTCCACCAAGCACACCCTGGCCCTCACCAACCGCGGCCTGGCCAGCACCGAGGACCTCTTGGCGCTCGCCCGGGAGATCCGCGACGGCGTGCACGCCTCGTTCGGGGTGGAACTGGTCAACGAGCCGGTGATGGTGGGCGTCAGGCTCTGAGCCGGCGCCCGCGCCGGGCTGCGCGCCGGACCAGCAGGATCACTGCGCCGAAGATCAGCGCGATCCCCACCAGCACGACGGTCAGCACACTGCCGACAGCGCCCGCGTTCCCGCCGCTCGTTCCGCCCTGGGGGTCGAAACCGCCTATGTGGTGGGTCGTGTGATGGCTGCTGTGACTGCTGTGGCTGTGGCTCACGATGCGTCGGTTCTTTCGGTGATCGGTGTGGTCAGCCAGGCGTCGATGTCGCCCAGCAGTTCCTTCTGCACGCTGTCCGGTGCCCGCGAGCCGCGCACCGACTGCCGGGCCAGCTCGGCGAGTTCGGCGTCCGAGAAGCCGTGGACGTCGCGCGCCAGCCGGTACTGCGCGGCCAGCCGGGAGCCGAAGAGCAGCGGGTCGTCCGCGCCCAGCGCCAGCGGCACTCCGGCGTCGAAGAGCGTCCGCAGCGGCACGGCGGAGTCCTCCTCGTAGACGCCCAGCGAGACGTTCGAGGCCGGGCACACCTCGCAGGTGATCTGGCGGTCGGCCAGCCGCTGCAGCAGGCGCGGGTCCTCGGCGGCCCGGACGCCGTGGCCGATCCGGCCGGCCCCCAGGTCGTCCAGGCAGTCCCGCACCGACTCGGGACCGGCCAGCTCGCCGCCGTGCGGGGCGGCCAGCAGATCACCCTTACGGGCGATCAGGAAGGCCCGGTCGAAATCCCGTGCGAGGCCGCGCCGCTCGTCGTTGGAGAGGCCGAAGCCCACCACACCCTGGTCCGCGTAGCGCACCGCGAGCCGGGCCAGCGTCCGGGCGTCCATCGGCGACTTCATCCGGTTCGCGGCCACCAGCACCCGGATGCCCACACCGGTGGCCGCGGAGGCCTCCCGCACGGCGTCCAGGATCAGTTCCAGGGCGGGGATCAGGCCGCCGAGCCGCGGCGCGTAGGAGGTCGGGTCGATCTGGATCTCCAGCCAGCGCGAGCCGTCGGCGACCTCGTCCTCGGCGGTCTCCCGGACCAGCCGGCGGATGTCCTGCTCGTCGCGCAGCACCGAGCGCGCGGTGTCGTAGAGCCGCTGGAAGCGGAACCAGCCGCGCTCGTCGGTCGCCCGCAGTTTCGGCGGAGTGCCGCCCAGCAGGGCCTCGGGCAGCCGGACCCGGTGCTTGTCGGCCAGTTCCAGCAGGGTGGCCGGGCGCATCGAACCGGTGAAGTGCAGATGGAGGTGGGCCTTCGGCAGGCCCAGGACGTCTCGGCGCGGCGGCTGGTGTTCCATTCGCCGATCCTGCCGTATCCACCCCCCGAACGGGAACCGCCCCCTGCAAGTCCCTCGGAAGGGTGAAGGGGGCGGTACCGCTCAGCGTGACGTCAGCGGTCGACGTCAGTCGCGGGCCTCGCCCAGCAGCTTCTGCATCCGGGCCGCGCCCTCGGCCAGGTCGGCGTCGCCCAGCGCGTAGGAGAGCCGCAGGTAGCCGGGGGTGCCGAAGGCCTCGCCCGGGACGACCGCGACCTCGGCCTCGTCCAGGATCAGCGTGGCCAGCTCGGCGGAGGTCTTCGGACGGCGCCCGCGGATCTCCTTGCCCAGCAGGCCCTTGACCGACGGGTACACGTAGAACGCGCCCTCGGGCTCGGGGCAGAGCACGCCGTCGATCTCGTTGAGCATCCGCACGATGGTCTGGCGGCGGCGGTCGAAGGCCGTGCGCATCTCGTCGACGGCGGTCAGGTCGCCGCTGACGGCGCTCAGCGCGGCCTGCTGCGCCACGTTGCTCACGTTGGAGGTGGCGTGCGACTGGAGGTTGGTCGCGGCGGCCACCACGTCCTTCGGGCCGATCAGCCACCCCACCCGCCAGCCGGTCATCGCGTAGGTCTTGGCGACGCCGTTGACCACGATGCACTTGTCGGCCAGCTCGGGCAGCAGCGCGGGCAGCGAGGTGAAGGTCGCGTCGCCGTAGACCAGGTGCTCGTAGATCTCGTCGGTCAGCACCCACAGGCCGTGCTCGAGGGCCCAGCGGCCGATCGCCTCGGCCTCCGCCTGGCTGTAGACGGCGCCGGTCGGGTTGGACGGCGACACGAAGAGCACCACCTTGGTGCGCTCGGTGCGGGCCGCCTCCAGCTGCTCGACGGTGACCTTGTAGCCGGTGGTCTCGTCGGCCACCACCTCGACCGCGACGCCGCCGGCGAGCTGGATCGACTCGGGGTAGGTGGTCCAGTACGGCGCCGGGACGATGACCTCGTCGCCCGGGTCCAGGATGGCGGCGAAGGCCTCGTAGATGGCCTGCTTGCCGCCGTTGGTCACCAGCACCTGCGAGGGCTCCACCCGGTAGCCCGAGTCGCGCAGCGTCTTCGCCACGATGGCCGCCTTGAGCTCGGGCAGGCCGCCGGCCGGCGTGTACCGGTGGTTCTTCGGCTCCCGGCAGGCCGCGACGGCGGCCTCGACGATGTAGTCCGGGGTGGGGAAGTCCGGCTCGCCTGCGCCGAAGCCGATCACGGGCCGGCCGGCCGCCTTGAGGGCCTTGGCCTTGGCATCGACGGCGAGGGTGGCGGACTCGGCGATGGCGCCGACCCGGGCCGAGACCCGGCGGTCGGAGGGAGTGGTGTTCGCGGGGGTGGAAGCGCTCATACCTGCATCGTCGCAGACCCCACCGGACCCGGGCATCGCCGTTTCAGCATCCGTACCTCTGGCGTCTCGTCAGGTTCGCCGGGGTGCGCCGGATGAAGAGGTTCGACCAAACGCCTCCGAACCCGTACACTCACTGATCGATGGCTCCGGCCCGCAAGCATCACCAGAAGCGTTCACCACGCAGCCGGTCCGATGCGGTAGGTTAGGGGACATCTCAAGCGCCGCAAGGCGCTGTAGGGCACTAGCTCAATTGGTAGAGTTCCGGTCTCCAAAACCGGCGGTTGGGGGTTCGAGTCCCTCGTGCCCTGCTGCTTGATCCAAGTCCAGCCCGTTCGCTCCGACCGAGCGAGCGGGCTTGATGCGGAGAGGGCCCCACTAGCACTGCCTTTCGCCGGATCGCTCGTGCTCCCCGCGGCACGCCAGTGACACTCGGCAGGACCCGGATTCAGGTGAGGACGAGTGACGGAGACCACGGGCTCCACCGCAACGCCTGAGAGCGGCAACCCCGAGGGTGCCGAGGACTCGGCGCCGGTTGAGGATGCCGCGGAAGGCACTGCGAGCGCCGAGAGTGACAAGACTCTCTCGCGACGCGCTCGCAAGCGGGCCAACAAGGCCGGCGGCGGTACCGAGAAGTCGTCGGGCAAGCGCGCCAAGCGCGGCCTGGCCGCCCGCATCGGGCTCTACTACCGCCAGATCATCGCGGAGCTGCGCAAGGTCGTCTGGCCCACCCGCAGCGAGCTGATGAACTACACCAGTGTCGTGGTGGTCTTCGTGGCCGTCATCATCGGTGTCGTCGCGACGCTCGACTGGGGCTTCGCGAAGCTCAGCTTCTGGATCTTCGGCTGACCCTGACGGGAGCCTCTCGCGCACACAGCATTCCCCGACCCGGATCGGCCCTCCAGAAACCTGGAGTGACCGGTCCGGGTCGAGCTGTCTGCACCTGCCGGACGAGCCCGCTACCGTTGACTCGGTACTGTTGAGACTTCGAGCCGCACCGCCCCCCCACGCCCGCGCCAGCGGCGCGGAGCCGGAGCGGCCCCGGAGCCGTACCATCTCCACACCTCCAGGAAAGAAGCAGCCACCGTGTCTGAGTCCCCCCTGTACGACGCCGACGAGACCGTCCGCGAGGCGGATGCGGATGTCGCCGCCGAGCTGGATGCGGCTGAGGCTGCCGACCCCGAGGCCACCGACTTCGCCGACGACACCGCGGAGGGTGACGACTCCGAGGCCGGCGACGACGTCGAGTTCTCCGAGTCCGCCGACGACGAGGGCGACGCCGAGCAGATCGTCGACGCCGTGGACAGCGACGAGGACGAGGTCGACGCCGCTGACGAGGCCGCGGCCGGCGTGCCCGCCGAGGAGGCCGCGCTGCACGAGGTGAGCGACGAGGACGCCGAGGCCGCCGAGGCGTTCGACGACTCCGCCGAGGCCGAGCTGGTCGAGGAGGCGGAGGAGGCCGAGGAGGACGTCGACCCGGTCGCCAAGTTCCGTGAGGAGCTGCGCACCGCCCCCGGCGAGTGGTACGTCATCCACACCTACGCGGGTTACGAGAACCGCGTGAAGCAGAACCTCGAGCAGCGTGCCGTCTCGCTGAACGTCGAGGAGTACATCTTCCAGGCCGAGGTGCCGCAGGAAGAGGTCGTCCAGATCAAGAACGGCGACCGCAAGACGATCCGCCAGAACAAGCTCCCCGGGTACGTGCTGGTGCGCCTGGACCTGACCCCGGAGTCCTGGGGCGTCGTGCGCAACACCCCCGGTGTCACCGGCTTCGTCGGCAACGCCTACGACCCGTACCCGCTGACCCTGGACGAGGTCGTCAAGATGCTCGCGCCCGACGTGGAGCGCCAGGCGGCCAAGGACGCCGGCAAGCCCTCGCCGGTCAAGCCGAGCGAGATCCAGGTCCTGGACTTCGAGGTCGGCGACTCGGTCACCGTCACGGACGGCCCGTTCGCGACCCTCCAGGCGACCATCAACGAGATCAACCCCGACTCGAAGAAGGTCAAGGGCCTCGTCGAGATCTTCGGCCGGGAGACCCCGGTCGAGCTCTCCTTCGACCAGATCCAGAAGAACTAGCCCTTCGAGGCGGTTCACAGTCCTCGGGTTCGGGGTGGGGCCGGTGGCCCCACCCCGAACCCGTTTTGGCCCAGCGGCGCATTGGCGTTAGCCTGGTCAGCTGTGTGTACTCTCGCCCGGGTGTCGCCCCGGTCCGTACACACCCATCCAACGGAAGGACCCGGAGAGACATGCCTCCCAAGAAGAAGAAGATCACGGGGCTTATCAAGCTTCAGATCAAGGCCGGCGCGGCCAACCCGGCCCCGCCGGTCGGCCCCGCGCTGGGTCAGCACGGCGTCAACATCATGGAGTTCTGCAAGGCCTACAACGCCGCGACCGAGTCGCAGCGTGGCATGGTCGTGCCGGTGGAGATCACGGTCTACGACGACCGTTCCTTCACCTTCATCACCAAGACTCCGCCGGCCGCTCGCCTCATCCTGAAGGCCGCGGGCGTGGAGAAGGGCTCCGGCGAGCCGCACAAGACCAAGGTCGCGAAGATCAGCAGCGCCCAGGTCCGTGAGATCGCCACGACCAAGCTTCCCGACCTGAACGCCAACGACCTGGACGCGGCGGAGAAGATCATCGCCGGCACCGCCCGGTCGATGGGCATCACGGTCGAGGGCTAAGTCCGCTTTTTTCCCCTGTGGTAGGGCCCGCGCGGCCCGTACACACCACGACTCCACAACTCAGGAGCAGAAGTGCAGCGCAGCAAGGCCCTCAAGGCCGCAGACGCCAAGGTCGTAGACCGCCTGTACGCCCCGCTCGAGGCCATCCGCCTCGCTCGCGAGACGTCCACCACCAAGTTCGACGCGACCGTCGAGGTTGCCATGCGTCTGGGTGTCGACCCGCGCAAGGCCGACCAGATGGTCCGCAGCACCGTCAACCTGCCGCACGGCACCGGTAAGACCGCCCGGGTCCTGGTCTTCGCGACCGGCGACCGTGCAGAGGCAGCGCTGGCTGCGGGCGCCGACATCGTGGGCTCCGACGAGCTCATCGACGAGGTCGCCAAGGGCCGTCTGGACTTCGACGCCGTCGTCGCCACCCCGGACCTCATGGGCAAGGTCGGCCGCCTCGGCCGCGTGCTCGGCCCGCGTGGTCTGATGCCGAACCCGAAGACCGGAACGGTCACCCCGGACGTGGCGAAGGCTGTCACGGACATCAAGGGCGGCAAGATCGAGTTCCGCGTGGACAAGCACTCGAACCTGCACTTCATCATCGGGAAGACCTCCTTCACCGACGAGCAGCTGGTCGAGAACTACGCCGCGGCGCTGGACGAGGTCCTCCGGGCCAAGCCGTCCGCCGCCAAGGGCCGCTACATCAAGAAGACCGCGGTCTCGACCACCATGGGCCCCGGCATCCAGGTGGACCCGAACAAGACCCGCAACCTCATGGTCGAGGAGGACCCGGCCTCGATCTGACCTCTCCAGGTCTGACGTGCCGTAGGTCTGACGCACCACCAGGACCCGTACCCCTTCCGGGGGTACGGGTCCTGCGTCGTTCCGGTGGGGGAGTGGAAACGGAACCAAACCCGGGTGACCGGGTGTCTTCGCTGTCAGTTAGAGTCCGCTGGTCATTCGATGTGAAGAAGTTACAAGGGGGAATCGTCGTGCGAGCGGTGCGGATCGCGTCGGCAGTGGCGGCATCGGCTCTACTGGTCGGGGCTCTGTCGGCCTGCGGCAGTAGCGCGAAGAAGAGCGCGGAGGCGGTGCCCAGCACCGTGGCGAGCGCTGCGGGCGCCGCCGGCGCCGGCGGTGCGGCGGCGGGGGGTGCGCACGCGAACGCCGACCTGCTCTCGGCCGCCGCGGTGATGCAGAAGGCCGGCAGTGCCAAGCTCGCGATCAGCGCGGCGGGTGACAAGTCCGACGACGGTGGCGGCCTGTACTCCTGGGGCGCCCAGCCGGCGATGGACATCTCCGAGCAGCAGTCCGGCCAGGCGATGAAGGTCCGGATGGTCGACGGGGTGATGTACCTCGGGGTGAGCGACCAGCAGGCGGCCGCCGTCGGCGGCAAGCACTGGGTCAAGCTCGACGGCACCGGCCCGGCCGGCAGCCTGAGCGCCAACTTCCAGGCGTTGGCCATGATGGTGAACCCGGCCGTCCAGCTCACCGCCGCGGCTCAGGGAGGCAAGGTCACCTTTGTCGGTGTGGAGTCGCTCGGCGGGGTGAGCACCCAGCACTACCAGAGCGCGATGCCCACCGCCACCCTGGTGGCCGCCGTCCCGAACCTCTCGGACGCCGACCGCAAGGCCGTGCTGACCGCGCTGAGCCAGGACGGCTCCACGGTCGTCTCCGACTTCTGGGTGAACGCTGACCACCAGCTGGTCCAGCAGAAGGAGGTCGGCTCGGACGGTGCCTCGGCCTCGCCGTCCGCCGACCAGAGCACCGCCACCACCACCAAGTACTCCGACTTCGGCGTAAAGGTCGTCGTGGCGGCTCCTGCGGCGAGCGACCAGGTCGCCCCGACCGACGCGCTCAAGCTGCTGGGCGCGATGACGGGCTGACCGGGGCCCGATGGGCGCAGCCCGCCCCGGGGTGTCTCAGATGCACGTGGCAACCTGAAGGGACTGAGTGGACCAGGAGGCAAAGGTGGCGGGACGGCGCACGGCGGTGGCACTGGCGGTCGCGGTCGCGTTGACCGGCGGGCTGGCGGCCTGTGACGGGAGCGGGTCCGGCGGGCCCGGGCCCGCCGCCACGTCCTCCAGCGCCTCCCCCACGGACGGCTCCAAGTCCGCCGACCGCTCCCCGCACGGGGTGATGGTCTCGGTCGCGCAGGGGCTGCTGAGCACCCGCCGGGCCAAGCTCAGCTACCAGGAGACCAGCACCCTGGCCGGCCACTCGGACACCGAGAGCGGCGACGGGGTGCTCTTCTGGGCGCCCCGGACGGTGATGCAGCTCCAGCGGACCGTCGACGGCGTCAGCAGTCAGCTGATCGTCCTGGACACCGTCTCCTACCAGGGCGGCGACGCCGCCACCGCGGCCCGCCTCGGCGGCCGGCACTGGGAGAAGTCCGCCGAGGTCACCGGGCCGGACGGCCGGACCGAGACCCCGTTCGCCGAGCTGATCGACCAGCTCAACCCGCAAGTGGCGGTGGCCGGCGCGGCCGGCGCCGCGGACCTGCGGCTGCTGGGCGAGGAGAAGCTGGGCGACAACACCGTCCAGCACTACCAGGCGAGCGTCTCGGTGGCCGACTACGTCGCGGCCCAGCAGAGCCTGCTGACCGCCAACCGCCAGCAGCAGCTCACCACGACGCTCTCCAAGGGCGGGGTGGGCACGATCGGCCTGGATCTCTGGCTGAACGACCACGACCAGCTGGTGAAGCTGGAGCGCTCCGGTCAGGGCGGTCAGGGCGGCTTCGACGAGACGGTGCTCTACAGCGACTACGGCGGCGCCTTCTCGGTGCAGGCCCCGGCGGAGAGCGACACCCAGGACGCGGGCCATTAGCGATCCGACTGGGTGATTTGGTTTATCGACGCCGCAACCCGTACGCTGGGGGAAGCCAAAGACCGCTGGTTGTCGCCGTGCGTCCGCAAGGGTGCTGGTGACCGAAGGATCTGCGCACTTGTCGCAGGCAGCCCGCGCAGGAGTGTTTGGAGCTTGGACTTCCGGTCCGCGCGGTTCGCCGTGCGACTGTCGAGGTTCTTATGAGCCCCGTGCGCCTGCGCACCGGGGCTCTCAGTGTTTTCGCACCACGGTTCGTCCGGGGCGCGGATCTGCGGAGCACTCCTTCCCGTGCGGTCCGAGGCGTAGTAGGTCGACTTGTCCAAGGTCGGCCGACCTCGACATCACGGAAGGAGGCGTAAGCCTATGGCAAGGCCCGACAAGGCCGCTGCCGTCGCAGAGATCACGGACAAGTTCCGTAGCTCGAACGCGGCAGTGCTGACCGAGTACCGCGGTCTGACGGTGAAGCAGGTCAAGAACCTGCGTCGCTCGCTGGGCGAGAACGCCCAGTACGCCGTGGTGAAGAACACGCTGACCAAGATTGCGGCCAATGAGGCCGGGATCACTGTGCTCGACGACCTGTTCGCGGGTCCGACGGCTGTCGCCTTCGTCACCGGTGACCCGGTGGAGTCGGCGAAGGCTCTGCGTGACTTCGCCAAGGAGAACCCCGCTCTCATCATCAAGGGCGGTGTCCTTGACGGTAAGGCGCTGACCGCCGATGAGATCAAGAAGCTCGCGGACCTCGAGTCCCGCGAGGTGCTGCTCGCCAAGCTGGCCGGCGGCCTGAAGGCGTCCATGGCCAAGGCCGCGGCGACCTTCCAGGCTCCGCTGGTGGAGTTCGCCCGCACTGCCGAGGCACTCCGCGCGAAGGTCGAGCAGGGCGGTGCCGGTACGCCGGCTCCCGCCGAGGCCGAGGACACCACCGAGGCTGCCGAGTAATTCAGGCCCTGGCCTGAAGAGCTCAGCGTCCGGTACCTCCGGTCGCAGCGGGCCCGTACGCCCGCCATCCCGTACATCCGGCACCTGCCGAAAAAGTGGAAGGACGCCATCATGGCGAAGCTGTCCCAGGACGAGCTGCTCGAGCAGTTCGCGACCCTGACCCTCATCGAGCTGTCCGAGTTCGTCAAGGCGTTCGAGGAGAAGTTCGACGTCAAGGCTGCCGCCCCGGTCGCCATCGCCGCCGGTGGCGCTGCCGCCGTCGCCGAGGTCGAGGACGAGCAGGACGAGTTCGACGTCATCCTCGAGTCGGCCGGCGACAAGAAGATCCAGGTCATCAAGGAGGTGCGCGCCCTGACCTCCCTCGGCCTGAAGGAGGCCAAGGACCTCGTTGACGGCACCCCGAAGCCGGTCCTGGAGAAGGTTGCCAAGGACGCTGCCGAGAAGGCCAAGGAGCAGCTCGAGGCTGCCGGCGCCAAGGTCACCATCAAGTGATCCAGCGCTCCTGACGGAGCTCTCGGGCCGGGCCGGCCACCCCTGACGGGGTGGTCGGCCCGGCCTGCTTTCGTTTCCGGGGGTTGTTCCGGGCGCCGGCCCAATGCGAACATGTGTTCGGTATGACTCTGGCCGATTGTGCCCTCGGCACTGTCGGTCCGGCCCGGTATCGTGATCGTTGTCGTCGGCCGCAGAGCCGCATGGCGCGGCCGCAGGGTCCTCACCACGGGTTCTTGTAACGCTGTGGGCGCCGGGAGCGATGAACTGCGCGAGGCCTTCGCCGCAGGCGGGGCCTTGACGAACCGCACGCGGCGCGCGATTCTCAAGGCGCGCGCCGACACCGCGGAGGCAGTCGGCCGTTAGTTTGAGTGGCCCTGGATGCATAACCCAGGGCCTCGGCGGGAAATGACTCCACGTGAGTCGCGGTGCCGGCCTCGAAGCGAGGTGGGGCACCGCTGTGGTGCGAGGTGCCACCCCTCGGGGTGCGCAGCAGTGGCGGTAAGGCAGGGACCATCCTGCGGTTCGGCCCCCGGCAGGGGGCGCGGGGCCGTTCGGGTGGCTACCGGAGGGAGTGTCCGATTCGGTCTCCGAATCAGGGCTGGACAGCAGTGTGCCTATTGGCTACACTGTCCCTTTGCGCTGCCTGTTAGCTGCTCCGTGACTCGTCGCCCGGAGTTCGCGCTGCCCTGATGGGGCCTGGCATCGCCTCCGCAAAGCGGCTCTGACCTGGGATTTCCTCCCGGCTGAGACCCACGGCGCCGGAGGCGGGACCAGCCCGACAAGAGCCGGCCGGTACGCGCGCAGTGAGCTCCGAGCCCTCGGAAGGACCCCCCTCTTGGCCGCGCCGCGCAACGCCTCGAACAACGCTAATTCCACCGCCCCGCTCCGCGTCTCCTTCGCGAAGATCAAGGAGCCCCTCGAGGTCCCGAACCTCCTGGCCCTGCAGACCGAGAGCTTTGACTGGCTGCTCGGCAATGCGGCCTGGAAGTCCCGGGTCGAGGCGGCCCTGGAGAGTGGTCAGGACGTCCCCACGAAGTCCGGTCTGGAGGAGATCTTCGAAGAGATCTCCCCGATCGAGGACTTCAGCGGGTCGATGTCGCTGACCTTCCGCGACCACCGTTTCGAGCCGCCGAAGAACTCCATTGACGAGTGCAAGGACCGCGACTTCACCTTCGCGGCCCCGCTCTTCGTCACCGCCGAGTTCACCAACAACGAGACCGGTGAGATCAAGTCTCAGACGGTCTTCATGGGCGACTTCCCGCTCATGACCCACAAGGGCACGTTCGTGATCAACGGCACCGAGCGTGTCGTCGTCTCGCAGCTGGTCCGCTCCCCGGGCGTCTACTTCGACTCCACCCTGGACAAGGTGTCCGACAAGGACATCTTCTCCTGCAAGGTCATCCCCTCGCGTGGTGCCTGGCTGGAGATGGAGATCGACAAGCGCGACATGGTCGGTGTCCGCATCGACCGCAAGCGCAAGCAGTCGGTCACCGTCCTGCTCAAGGCCCTCGGCTGGACCAACGAGATGATTCTCGAGGAGTTCGGCGAGTACGAGTCGATGCGCGCCACCCTGGAGAAGGACCACACCCAGGGCCAGGACGACGCGCTGCTGGACATCTACCGCAAGCTGCGCCCCGGCGAGCCGCCGACCCGCGAGGCCGCGCAGACGCTGTTGGAGAACCTCTACTTCAACCCGAAGCGCTACGACCTCGCCAAGGTCGGCCGTTACAAGGTCAACCGCAAGCTGGGCAACGCCGAGTCGCTGGACTCCGGCGTGCTCACCGAGCCCGACATCATCGGTGCGATCAAGTACCTGGTGAAGCTGCACGCGGGCGAGACCGAGTGGCGCGACAACGCGGGTCGCGACATCGTCGTCGAGGTCGATGACATCGACCACTTCGGCAACCGTCGCCTGCGCAACGTCGGCGAGCTGATCCAGAACCAGGTCCGTACGGGTCTCGCCCGTATGGAGCGCGTCGTGCGCGAGCGCATGACCACCCAGGACGTCGAGGCGATCACGCCGCAGACCCTGATCAACATCCGGCCGGTCGTCGCCTCCATCAAGGAGTTCTTCGGTACCAGCCAGCTGTCCCAGTTCATGGACCAGACGAACCCGCTGTCGGGCCTGACCCACAAGCGTCGTCTGTCCGCGCTGGGCCCGGGTGGTCTGTCCCGTGAGCGCGCCGGCTTCGAGGTCCGTGACGTTCACCCGTCGCACTACGGCCGCATGTGCCCCATCGAGACCCCTGAAGGCCCGAACATCGGTCTGATCGGCTCGCTGGCCTCGTACGGCCGGGTCAACGCCTTCGGCTTCATCGAGACCCCGTACCGCAAGGTCGTCGAGGGCATCGTCACCGAGCAGGTGGACTACCTGACCGCTGACGAGGAGGACCGTTACGTCATCGCGCAGGCCAACGCCCCGCTGACGGACGACCTGCACTTCGCCGAGCCGCGTGTCCTGGTCCGTCGTCGTGGCGGGGAGATCGACTACATCCCCGGCTCCGAGATCGACTACATGGACGTCTCGCCGCGCCAGATGGTGTCGGTCGCGACCGCCATGATCCCGTTCCTCGAGCACGACGACGCCAACCGCGCGCTCATGGGCTCCAACATGATGCGTCAGGCGGTGCCGCTGCTGAAGAGCGAGGCTCCGCTGGTCGGCACCGGCATGGAGTACCGCTGCGCGGTCGACGCCGCCGACGTGATCGTGGCCGAGAAGGCCGGTGTCGTCCAGGAGGTCTCGGCCGACTACGTCACCGTGGCCAACGACGACGGCACGTACACCACGTACCGCGCCGCCAAGTTCACCCGCTCGAACCAGGGCACCGCCTTCAACCAGAAGGTGCTCGTGGACGAGGGCGCACGTGTCGAGGTCAGCCAGGTGCTGGCCGACGGCCCGTGCACCGACGAGGGCGAGATGGCGCTGGGCAAGAACCTCCTCGTGGCGTTCATGTCCTGGGAGGGCCACAACTACGAGGACGCGATCATCCTGTCGCAGCGCCTCGTGCAGGACGACGTCCTCTCCTCGATTCACATCGAGGAGCACGAGGTCGACGCCCGTGACACCAAGCTGGGCCCGGAGGAGATCACTCGGGACATCCCGAACGTCTCCGAGGAGGTCCTCGCGGACCTCGACGAGCGCGGCATCATCCGGATCGGCGCGGACGTCGTCACCGGCGACATCCTGGTCGGCAAGGTCACGCCCAAGGGTGAGACCGAGCTGACCCCGGAGGAGCGCCTGCTGCGCGCGATCTTCGGTGAGAAGGCCCGTGAGGTCCGCGACACCTCGCTGAAGGTGCCGCACGGCGAGCAGGGCAAGATCATCGGCGTCCGCGTCTTCGACCGCGAAGAGGGCGACGAGCTTCCCCCGGGCGTCAACCAGCTGGTCCGGGTCTACGTGGCCCAGAAGCGCAAGATCACCAACGGTGACAAGCTGGCCGGCCGTCACGGCAACAAGGGTGTCATCTCCAAGATCCTCCCCGTCGAGGACATGCCGTTCCTCGAGGACGGCACCCCGGTCGACATCATCCTGAACCCGCTGGGTGTCCCGTCCCGAATGAACCCGGGACAGGTACTGGAGATCCACCTCGGCTGGCTCGCCAAGCAGGGTTGGGACGTCTCCGGCCTCGCCGACGAGTGGGCCCAGCGCCTGCAGGCGATCGGCGCCGACACGGTCGAGGGTGGCACCAACCTCGCCACCCCCGTCTTCGACGGCGCCCGCGAGGACGAGATCACCGGCCTGCTGGACCACACCACCCTCACCCGTGACGGTGAGCGCCTGGTGAACTCCACCGGTAAGGCCCAGCTGTTCGACGGCCGCTCCGGTGAGCCGTTCCCGATGCCGGTCTCGGTCGGGTACATGTACATCCTCAAGCTGCACCACCTGGTCGACGACAAGCTGCACGCCCGTTCGACCGGTCCGTACTCGATGATCACCCAGCAGCCGCTGGGTGGTAAGGCGCAGTTCGGTGGTCAGCGCTTCGGTGAGATGGAGGTGTGGGCCCTTGAGGCGTACGGCGCGGCCTACGCGCTGCAGGAACTCCTCACCATCAAGTCCGACGACGTCCTGGGCCGCGTGAAGGTCTACGAGGCGATCGTCAAGGGCGAGAACATCCCCGAGCCGGGCATTCCCGAGTCCTTCAAGGTGCTCATCAAGGAAATGCAGTCGCTCTGCCTCAACGTGGAGGTGCTGTCCTCGGACGGCTCCAACATCGAGCTGCGGGACTCCGACGAGGATGTCTTCCGCGCAGCCGAGGAGCTCGGTATTGACCTGTCCCGGCGCGAGCCGAGCAGCGTCGAAGAGGTCTGACGGAGGTTGGGCCGGCCACGCCAGTGGCCGGCCCGCCCCCAGGCCCCCCTCAGACCAGATGAACGACTTTCGACTTACGAAAGAGGGCTTGACGACCAGTGCTTGACGTCAACTTCTTCGACGAGCTCCGCATCGGCCTCGCGACCGCCGACGACATCCGCCAGTGGTCCCACGGCGAGGTCAAGAAGCCGGAGACCATCAACTACCGCACCCTGAAGCCGGAAAAGGACGGGCTCTTCTGCGAGAAGATCTTCGGTCCGACCCGGGACTGGGAGTGCTACTGCGGCAAGTACAAGCGCGTCCGCTTCAAGGGCATCATCTGTGAGCGCTGCGGCGTCGAGGTCACTCGCGCCAAGGTGCGTCGTGAGCGGATGGGCCACATCGAGCTGGCCGCGCCGGTCACCCACATCTGGTACTTCAAGGGTGTCCCCAGCCGCCTCGGCTACCTGCTCGACCTGGCGCCGAAGGACCTCGAGAAGGTCATCTACTTCGCCGCCTACATGATCACCTGGGTGGACGACGAGCGTCGCCAGCGCGACCTCCCGTCCCTGGAGGCGCATGTCTCGGTCGAGCGTCAGCAGATCGAGAACCGTCGCGACTCCGACCTGGAGAACCGCGCGAAGAAGGCCGAGACCGACCTCGCCGAGCTTGAGGCCGAGGGCGCCAAGGCCGACGTGCGCCGCAAGGTGCGCGAGGGTGCCGAGCGTGAGATGAAGCAGCTGCGGGACCGCTCGCAGCGCGAGATCGACCGTCTCGACGAGGTCTGGGCGCGCTTCAAGAACCTCAAGGTCCAGGACCTCGAGGGCGACGAGCTGCTCTACCGCGAGCTGCGCGACCGCTTCGGCACGTACTTCTCCGGCTCGATGGGCGCCGCGGCGCTCAAGGACCGCCTGGAGACGTTCGACCTGGCCGAGGAGTCCGAGCGGCTGCGCGAGATCATCCGCAGCGGCAAGGGCCAGAAGAAGACCCGTGCGCTCAAGCGCCTCAAGGTCGTCTCGGCGTTCCTGCAGACCACCAACAAGCCCAACGGCATGGTGCTGGACTGCGTCCCGGTCATCCCGCCGGACCTGCGTCCGATGGTGCAGCTGGACGGTGGCCGCTTCGCGACCTCCGACCTGAACGACCTGTACCGCCGCGTGATCAACCGCAACAACCGCCTGAAGCGCCTCCTCGACCTCGGTGCCCCCGAGATCATCGTGAACAACGAGAAGCGCATGCTTCAGGAGGCCGTCGACGCGCTCTTCGACAACGGCCGTCGTGGTCGCCCGGTCACGGGCCCCGGCAACCGTCCGCTGAAGTCGCTGTCCGACATGCTCAAGGGCAAGCAGGGTCGTTTCCGTCAGAACCTGCTCGGCAAGCGCGTCGACTACTCGGCCCGTTCGGTCATCGTCGTCGGCCCGCAGCTCAAGCTGCACCAGTGCGGTCTGCCGAAGGCCATGGCGCTGGAGCTCTTCAAGCCGTTCGTGATGAAGCGCCTGGTGGACCTGAACCACGCGCAGAACATCAAGTCGGCCAAGCGCATGGTCGAGCGCGCCCGCCCGGTGGTCTGGGACGTCCTCGAAGAGGTCATCGCCGAGCACCCGGTGCTGCTCAACCGTGCACCCACCCTGCACCGACTCGGCATCCAGGCCTTCGAGCCCCAGCTGGTCGAGGGCAAGGCCATCCAGATCCACCCGCTCGTCTGCACCGCGTTCAACGCGGACTTCGACGGTGACCAGATGGCCGTCCACCTGCCGCTCTCCGCGGAGGCGCAGGCCGAGGCCCGCATCCTGATGCTGTCCTCGAACAACATCCTGAAGCCGGCCGACGGTCGCCCCGTCACCATGCCGACCCAGGACATGGTGCTCGGTCTGTTCTTCCTCACCTCGGACCGCGAGAAGGTGAAGGGCGCCGGCCGCTCCTTCTCCTCGACCGCCGAGGCGATCATGGCCTTCGACGCCCGCGAGCTGGACGTCCAGGCCCCGGTCGACATCCGCCTGCCGATCGGCACCGTCCCGCCCCGTGGCTGGACCCCGCCGGTCGACGAGGACGGCGCGTCGACCTGGTTCGAGGGCGAGCCCTTCCGCCTGAACACCACCCTGGGCCGCGCGCTCTTCAACGAGCTGCTGCCCGAGGACTACCCGTTCGTCGACTACGAGGTGGGCAAGAAGCAGCTCTCCGCGATCGTCAACGACCTGGCGGAGCGCTACCCCAAGGTCACCGTCGCGGCGACCCTGGACAACCTCAAGGCGGCCGGTTTCCACTGGGCCACCCGCTCGGGCGTGACGGTGTCGATCTCCGACGTCGTCGTGCCGCCGAGCAAGCCGCAGATCCTCGAGGGCTACGAGGCGCAGGCCGAGAAGGTCCAGAAGAACTACGAGCGCGGCCTGATCACCAAGGACGAGCGCAGCAGTGAGCTCGTCGGCATCTGGACCAAGGCGACCAACGAGGTTGCCGAGGCCATGAACGCGAACTTCGAGAAGACCAACCCCATCTTCATGATGGTCGACTCGGGTGCTCGCGGAAACATGATGCAGATGCGTCAGATCGCCGGTATGCGTGGTCTGGTGTCGAACGCCAAGAACGAGACGATTCCCCGTCCCATCAAGGCGTCGTTCCGTGAGGGCCTCACCGTCCTCGAGTACTTCATCTCCACCCACGGTGCCCGTAAGGGTCTGGCCGACACCGCGCTTCGTACCGCGGACTCCGGCTACCTCACCCGTCGTCTGGTCGACGTCTCCCAGGACGTCATCATTCGCGAGGAGGACTGTGGCACCGAGCGCGGCCTCAAGCTGGCGATCGGCGTGGTCGAGAACGGCGTCCTGCGCAAGACGGACGACGTCGAGACCAGCGTCTACGCCCGCATGCTGGCCGAGGACATCACCGTCGACGGCAAGCTCATCGCCACCGCGAACACCGACCTCGGTGACGTGCTGATCGACGAGCTGATCCGCCACGGCATCAGCACGGTCAAGACCCGCTCGATCCTCACCTGCGAGTCCGCGGTCGGCACCTGTGCCTTCTGCTACGGCCGCTCGCTGGCCACCGGCAAGCTGGTCGACATCGGTGAGGCGGTCGGCATCATCGCCGCCCAGTCCATCGGTGAGCCCGGTACCCAGCTGACGATGCGTACCTTCCACACCGGTGGTGTGGCCGGTGACGACATCACGCAGGGTCTGCCCCGTGTCGTCGAGCTCTTCGAGGCCCGTACCCCCAAGGGTCTGGCCCCGATCTCGGAGGCCGACGGCCGGGTCCGCATCGAGGACACCGAGAAGACCCGCAAGCTCGTCGTCACCCCCGACGACGGCACCGAGGAGATCGCCTACCCGATCTCCAAGCGCATCAAGCTGCTGGTCAGCGAGGGCGAGGCGGTCTCGGTCGGCCAGAAGCTGACCCAGGGCACCATGAACCCGCACGACGTCCTGCGGATCATGGGCCAGCGCGCGGTCCAGATCCACCTGGTCGCCGAGGTCCAGAAGGTCTACAACTCGCAGGGCGTGTCGATCCACGACAAGCACATCGAGATCATCATCCGGCAGATGCTCCGCCGCGTGACGATCATCGAGTCGGGCGACGCCGAGCTGCTCCCGGGCGAGCTCGTCGAGCGTGGGCGCTTCGAGACCGAGAACCGTCGCGTGGTGTCGGAGAGCGGCCACCCGGCCTCTGGCCGTCCCCAGCTGATGGGTATCACCAAGGCCTCGCTGGCCACCGAGTCCTGGCTGTCGGCGGCCTCCTTCCAGGAGACCACCCGGGTGCTCACCGACGCGGCGATCCACGCCAAGTCGGACCCGCTGCTGGGCCTCAAGGAGAACGTCATCCTCGGTAAGCTCATCCCGGCCGGTACGGGTCTTCCCCGCTACCGCAACATCCGGGTCGAGCCCACCGAAGAGGCCAAGGCCGCGATGTACTCGGCCGTCGGCTACGACGACTACGACCTGTCGCCCTTCGGCGCCGGCTCCGGCCAGGCCGTCCCGCTGGACGACTACGACTACGGCCCCTACACGGGCTGACGGTCACCGCACCAAGCCGCAGGGCGGCCACCCCACCGGGGTGGCCGCCCTGCGGCGTTCGCGCCGCCCTCCCCCGCGCGGGGGAGGGCGGCGAACCGCTCGCGCGGGGGATCCGGGGCAGGGGGTGCGGCGGGCAGTCTGTGGGTGTCGGTTCCGAGCCCTCGGACCGGTCGCCGAGAGGACCACAGATGAACCCGCGCCTTGTCCGACTGCTCACCACCACCGGCATCACCGCCTTCGTCGCGGTCGGGATGTCCGGCTGCTTCCTCGGCGACAACCAGAACCAGGACGTCCGGTACGGGGTGGCCGACCAGGTCCGCACCCTGGTGATCGAGGGGCACACCGGCGACGTCCGGGTGACCGGCGGCGGCACCACGGTCCAGGTGACGGAGCACCAGAACTATCGCGACAAGCCACCGTCCACCACCCACGAGGTGACGGGCGGCACGCTCACCCTCACCTACAGCTGCTCCGACTGCGGGGTGGGCTACGACGTCCAGGTGCCGGCCGGCACGGTGGTCCGGGTGAAGGAGGACACCGGCACCGTACGGCTGACCGGGCTCACCGCAGAGGTCCGCGCCGACACCCGGACCGGGGATCTGGATGCCTCCCAACTCGGTTCGGCCAGCGTTGAGTTGAGCAGTCAGACCGGCAACGTCACGGCCGCCTTCACGGTCGGTCCGCAGCACGTTCAGGCCGTCACGCAGACCGGCGACGTCAAAATCTCCCTCCCGCAGGGCCCCGGCTACGCGGTCCGGGCCGACACGCACACCGGCGACGTCAAGGTGTCGGTCCCGCAGCAGAGCGACGCCGCTCGTACGATCACCGCCACGGCGCAGACCGGCAACGTGACGGTCACCGGTGCCTGACCTCGTGCCCGCTCACAGCGCCCGCCGGCCCGTGCGGCAAGATCGTCCGGGCGGGGGCGCGACGCTCCCGCCCGGGGGAGGGGCGGACGTGGAACGGATATCGCGCTGGGAAGCGCGCGGCAAGGAGCTGCTCGACCGGTGGCAGTGGCGTTCGGGCCGGCTGAACCCGTACGTCGCGGACAGCCTGTGGGCGCTGGCGTCCGCGCTGGTCTCGGCCTGGTCGGTGCTGCACGACAACCCCCACTCAGCAGCGTGGGTGTACCTGCTGGCGGTCTCCACCGCGCTGCCGCTGCCCTGGCGCCGCCGGTCGCCGTTCACGGTCTTCCTGGTGGCCGGTGTGCCCGCGATCGCGCTGAGCATCGTGGCGCACTCCGCGCAGGCGCAGATCCCGATCTTCGTGGTGCTGATGAGCTACACCATCGGCGACCGCTGCCACGACTGGCAGCGCTGGCTGCTGGTGGCGATCGTGGTGCCCGCCAACATCCTGGGCACCCACTCGCCGGACGGCGCGCTGTTCAGCCTGATCACCTCGCTGGGCCCGTTCGTCTTCGGTTCGGTGGTGCGGGGCTGGCGGAACAAGGCCAGGGCCGAGGCCGAACGGGCGCACGAGGCGGGCGAGCGGGCGGCCAGCGAGGCGGCCCGCGCGGTGGCCGAGGAGCGCGGCCGGATCGCCCGCGAGATGCACGACATCCTGGCGCACGCCGTCTCGCTGATGGTGATCCAGGCCGAGGCCGGCCCGGTGGTCGTGCACAAGGACCCGGAGCGGGCGATCAAGGCCTTCGACACCATCGCCGACTCCGGCCGCGACGCGATGGTGCAGCTGCGCCGGGTGCTCGGGGTGCTCAAGGAGGAGGGGGCCGGGCCGGAGCTGGCCCCGCAGCCCACCCTGGCCGAGTTGCCGGCGGTGGTCGACCGGGTCCGTCAGGCGGGCCTGCGGGTGGACCTCCAACTCGTCGAGCTGGCGCGTACGATGCCCTCGGACGTCGAGGCGGCCGCCTACCGGATCGTCCAGGAGGCGCTCACCAACACCGTCAAGCACGCGGGCGCCGACCACGCCGAGGTGCGGGTCGCGCGGGTGGGCGGGGTGCTGGAGGTCGCGGTCTCGGACAACGGGCGCGGCGTGCCGGGGGTGGCTGCGGGCGGGGCCGCGGTGAGCGGCTGGTCCGGCGGGCGCGGGCTGGTAGGCATCCGGGAACGGGCCGCGGCCTGCGGGGGCCGGGCCGACGCGGGACCCGGACCGGACGGCCTGGGATTCCTGGTGACCGCGCAGCTGCCGCTGGGCGCCGAGAGACTGTGAACGGGAGGAACGCAATGGCCGCGATACGGGTGGTGGTCGCCGATGACCAGGAGTTGGTGCGGGCCGGGTTCGGCATGATCCTCGACGCCCAGCCGGACATCGAGGTGGTCGCCGAGGCCTGCAACGGCGTCGAGGCGATCGAGGCGGTCGCCGAGCACCGGCCGGACGTCCTGCTGCTGGACGTCCGGATGCCCGTGATGGACGGCCTGGAGGCGGCCCGCCAGGTCTGCGCCCGGTACGCCGAGACCAAGGTGATCATGCTGACCACCTTCGACATCGACGACTACGTCTACGACGCGCTGTACGCGGGGGCCAGCGGCTTCCTGCTCAAGGACGTCCGCCGGGACGACCTGGCGCACGGCGTCCGGCTGGTGGCCTCCGGCGAGGCGCTGCTCGCGCCCTCCGTCACCCGCCGCCTGATCAGCGAGTTCGCCGCCCGCAAGCCGGCCGCTCAGGGCGCCGGCGGGCGCGCGCCGTCCAAGCTGCTGGAGCAGTTGACGGCCCGTGAGCAGGAGACCCTGCGGCTGCTGGCCCGGGGCTGCTCCAACGCGGAGATCGCCGCCGCGCTGGTTGTCAGCGAGCACACCGTCAAGACGCACGTCAGCAACGTCCTGAGCAAGCTCCACCTGCGCGACCGGGTGCACGCGGTGGTCTTCGCCTACGAGGCCGGCGCGGTGGTGGTCGGCGAGTCCTGAGGCACCGCGCCCGCGCCGGGATCAGGCGCCCGCTCGGGCGTGTTTCCCGGACAGCAGCTCGGCCGCCAGCGCCTCCGGCGTGCCCGGGCCGCCGCCGTAGTAGGTACGGGCGCCGGCGAGCGAGGGCATCTCCACGGCGGCCCGCTCGTCCGGGGCGCGCTCCACCACGGTGGTGCCGGTCTCAGCCTCCAACACCGGGGCGTAGCCGCCGAGCCGGAGCGCGGCCAGCGTCTCGGTCGGCGAGGCGGTGCTGATCAGGACGGTCGGTGCGATCCGGCGCAGCCCGAGCTTCGCCAGCACCCGGGCCTGCGACAGCTCGGTGACCAGCGCCTCGTCGTCCGATCTGATGCAGCAGGCCGAGCGCACCACCCGGATCCGCCCGTGGGTCCGCGCCGCGTCGTTGACCAGGTACGTCAGCGGCTGCGGCAACGCCCGGCCGCCCTCGGACACCTCGGCCAGCCGGGTCAGCAGCTCCTGCGCGTCCGCGCCGGAGTCCAGCGCCCGGCGCACCGAGGCCGCGCCGATCCGCCAGACCACCGCGTGCCCCTCGGACTCCCGGGTGCCCACCGAGCCGAGCAGTTCGGTCAGTTCGGGGGCGGCCGGGCCCGAGACGACCGCCGTCAGGTCCGCCTGGAAGCGGGCCGTGGTGCGCGGCGGCGGCACCAGCTCCTCCAACGCCGTGCGCAGCGCAGCGACGGCGGCGGCCAGCGCGGGCCGTCCGGCCAGCGACGTCCCGGCTCCCGGTACGGCCGGGAAGTAGCGGTCGGCGCCGGCCCGCAGCAAGCCGAGCGTCGCGTGGCCCACGGGGGTCAGCGCGCCGTGCGCGACCACGCCGAGCAGCTCCGCCTCGGCCAGCGTGGCGGCGGCCCGCTCCAGGGTGAAGGGGTCGGGGCCGACGGCCGGGCGGTACCAGGAGGCGGCGACGACGAGCTCGGCGAGCGCCTCCTCGCCCAGCGCGGCGGCCGGTCCCAGGCCGGTGCCGGCGGGCAGCCCGGCCAGCGCCTCCAGCAGCGTGCGGCGCAGCTCGACGGCGCTGCGGTCCTGCGGGGCGAC
This sequence comes from Kitasatospora mediocidica KCTC 9733, assembly GCF_000744225.1. Taxonomy (GTDB): domain Bacteria; phylum Actinomycetota; class Actinomycetes; order Streptomycetales; family Streptomycetaceae; genus Kitasatospora; species Kitasatospora mediocidica. The sequence goes on from NZ_JQLN01000005.1 coordinate 2,462,203, forward strand.
CAGCGCGACCGGGATCTCCGAGTCGTCCGGCCAGGCGCTGAACACCTCGGGGGTGACGGCCCAGGTGGCGATCAGCGGGACCAGCCGCTCGGCCGGCGAACCGGCCAGCCAGCGGTCGTAGCGGGCGGTCGGCAGGATCCGGGCGGGCGGCAGCGGCGCGGGCTTGCGGCTGCGGGTGGGCGGGGGGACGTCGCGGTGCGGCGCGATCAGGCCGGCGTTCGCGCCCAGGTCCAGCCAGAGCCGGGTCTGCGCGTCCGACGCACCGGTCAGCTTGGCCAGCCGCCGGGTGTCCCGCACCGCGATGCCGCCCGCCTTGCGGACCGCGAGCGGCTGCGCGGCGGTGGCACGCAACAGCAGTTCGACGCGGGTGGCGGTGGCGGTGGCGACGGCCTGCGCCTCGCCCGTCTGGTGGGCGGGCAGCGGCCGGGCGGCCGGGACGGGCGGCGGCGCGGGGTCGTAGGCCAGCGGCGCGCCCTCGTCGCGCAGCGCGGCGGCCACCTCGTGCGGGAGTTCGCACAGGTCGGGGCCGACCGGGATCAGCAGGCCCCGGGCGGCCAGCCAGTCGGCGCCGGGATCGTCCGAGCCCGCCTCGCGGAAGCGGAACTTGCTGGTGGCGCTGTAGTACACGCCGTGCTCGGAGACGAAGCATTGGGTGCGCAGCAGCGGCGGCCCCGGGACCAGCCGCTCCAGCAGCCGGGCGGCGGCCGCGGGGGCCTGGGCCGTCAGCCGGCGGACCGCCTCCCGGTCGGTCAGCCGCTCGACGATCAGCTGCTGGACGACGTCCCGGGTGCTGGTCGCCCCGAGGTGCAGTTCGGCGGCCACCCGGTGGATCTCGGCGGCCTTGTACGCCGAGCTCAGCAGAGTGGCCACCGGCCGTCCGTAGCCCTGGAGTTCGGCGGCCCGCCGGTGCAGCAGCGGCGGGACGGTCAGCGCGCTGCCGTGCGGCGGAAGCAGCAGGGCGCGCTCGGCGAGCTGCTCCAGCACGTCGTCCAGCGCGGCGCCCGGAGCGTCGGTGGGAGCGGCCAGCGCGGCCCGCAGCCGCGCGCGCGGCACCGCCCGCTCCGAGCACTCCAGCGGCGGTTCGGCCGACTGGCCGGCCGGTGCCCACCCGGTGAAGCCCGCAGGTCCCGCCCGCTCGACCGGCGCGGGCGCGGGTCCGTGCAGCTGTTCGGCGAGCACGGCGACGGCTGCCAGGACCTGGAGTTGCGCCTGGTCGAGGCCGCGCAGGGCCAGGGTCACCGAGGCGTCGCCGAGCAGGTGTCTGGCGAGTCGGGCGGGGGAGGTGAGACCGGTCCCACCGGCGTACGGCAGTTCGCGCTGTTCCAGCAGTTCGACGAGCTGCGTGGGGGTGCGTCCGGTCAGCCAGGAGGTGAGGGCGGTCGTGCTGTTCACCCGGCCAGGGTAGTCAGATCTGCGGTCCGGGGTGCGCCGATACTCGGATGCGGTACGGCCCGGCAGCCCATACTGTCGCCCCCATGACCCGCCGCACACTCGTCGCCGCCCTCACCGGTGCCGGTATCTCCACCGACTCCGGAATCCCCGACTACCGTGGCCCGCAAGGCCTTTGGCAGCGCGACCCGCAAGCCCAGCAGTTGGTGACGATCGGCCCATACCGCGCCGACCCGGACGTCCGCCGCCGCGCCTGGCTGATGCGACGGGACGCCGGAGCGCTCGCGGCGGAGCCGAACGCCGGCCACCGCGCGCTGGTCGACCTGGCCCACACGCTGCCCGTGCGGGTGCTCACCCAGAACGTCGACGGGCTGCACCAGCTGGCCGGCCTGCCGGCCCGCAAGGTGCTCGAACTGCACGGCACCGCACGCGAGGTGCAGTGCCTGCGGTGCCATCGGCGCACCACCATGGCGGCCGCGTTGGACCGCGTCGCGGCCGGCGAGCCGGACCCTGCCTGCCTGGACTGCGGCGGCGTGCTCAAGCCCGCCACGGTCATGTTCGGCGAGGCGCTCGACCCGGTCGTCCTCGATCAGGCGCGGACGGTCGCCCAGGCCTGCGACCTGTTCCTCGCGATCGGCTCCACCCTCCAGGTGCACCCGGCGGCCGGGCTGGTCGAGACGGCGGTCGAGGGCGGTGCGCGGCTGATCATCGTCAACGCCGAGCCGACGCCCTACGACGAGCTGGCCGACGAGATCCTCCGGGACCCCATCTCGACGGCGCTGCCGGCCCTGGTCCATAGGCTGAGGGCATGACGGTTTTCGATCCCTGGTCGGCGGAGTTCATCGCGCACCCGTACGACGCCTACGCCGAGCTGCGCGAGCAGTCGCCGGTCTGCCGCTACGAGCCGACCGGGCAGTGGCTGATCTCCCGCTACGAGGACGTCAGCGCGCTGCTCCGGGACCGCCGGCTGGGGCGGACGTACACCCACCGGTTCAGCCACGAGGAGTTCGGACAGCAGGCGCCCGACCCGGCGCACGAGCCGTTCCACACCCTGAACGGCAACGGGCTGCTCGACCTGGAGGCGCCGGACCACACCCGGATCCGCCGCCTGGTCTCCAAGGCCTTCACGCCGCGGATGGTCGCCTCGCTGCGTCCGACGGTGGCCCGGCTGGCCGACGAGCTGGTGAGCGGGCTGCTCGCGGAGGGCGGCGGGGATCTGATCGCCGCCGTCGCCGAGCCGCTGCCGGTCGCGGTGATCGCCGAGATGCTCGGGGTGCCGGAGTCCGACCGCGGGCTGCTGCGCCCCTGGTCGGCGGCGATCACGGGGATGTTCGAGCTGAATCCGACGCCCGAGACGGCCCGGCGCGCGGTGGACGCCAGCGTCGAGTTCTCCGACTTCCTGCGCGAGCTGATCCGAGCCCGCCGCATTGCGCCGGGGGACGACCTGATCTCCGCGCTGATCCAGGCGCAGGACGAGGGCGACGCGCTCAGCGAGCAGGAGATGATCTCCACCTGCGTGCTGCTGCTCAACGCCGGGCACGAGGCGACCGTCAACACCACCGGCAACGGCTGGTGGGCGCTCTTCCGCAACCCCGGCCAACTCGCCCTGCTGCGCTCCGACCCGACGGCCCATCTCCCCTCGGCAGTCGAGGAGTTGATGCGCTACGACACGCCGCTGCAGATGTTCGAGCGCTGGGTCCTGGAGGACATCGAGGTGGCCGGGGTGCGGATCCCGCGCGGTTCGGAGGTCGCGCTGCTGTTCGGCTCGGCCAACCGCGACCCGGCCCGCTTCACCGACCCCGACCGGCTGGACGTCACCCGCACCGACAACCCGCACATCACCTTCGGGGCCGGCATCCACTTCTGCCTCGGCGCCCCGCTGGCCCGCCTCGAACTGACCGAGTCCTACGGCGCCCTGCTGCGCCGCGCACCACGCCTGACGCTGCTGAACGAGCCGAGCTGGCAGCCCGGCTACGTGATCCGCGGCCTGACCGAACTCCTGGTGAGCACCTGATGAGCACCACCCGCACCCCGGCCACCGGCGCGTTGCTCGGCCTCGCGATCGGCGACGCCCTCGGCCACCCGACCGAGTTCGACGAGATCGAGCACATCGCCGCCTACTGCCCCGACTGGCGCGAACTCGCGCTGCCCACGCCCGCACTGGTCACCGACGACACCCAGATGACGCTGGCCCTCGCGCGCGGCCTGCGGATCGCGCTGGAGCGCGGCCCGCTCACCCCGCTTGGCCTGGAGCGCCCGGTCCGCGAGGAGTTCGTCGACTGGTGGCGCTCCCCGGAGAACAACAGGGCCCCGGGCCGGACCTGCCTGGTCGGCTGCCAGCTGCTCAGCAAGCCCGAGCGGCCCTGGCAGCAGGCCAGCCAGGTCGACTCCAAGGGCTGCGGCGCCAACATGCGGGTGGCCCCGCTCGGCCTGGTCCGCGAGCTGACCGAGCGCCAGCTCTCCGGCGCGGCCCAGCTGCAGTCCGCGCTGACCCACGGCCACCCCACCGCACTCGCCGCCAGCGACCTGACCGCGTACGCCGTCCGGCTGCTGGCCCAGGGCGCCGAGCCGGCCGGGCTGCCGGGCGCCCTGCGCGCGTACGCGCTGGCGAACCGCACCCGCTACGACGCGTTCTGGCTCGGCGACCTGGTCGCCCGGGCACACGACCACTCGGCCGAGGAGTTCATGGCCAGGGGCTGGGACGACTGCCTGGGCGTGCTCGACCGGCTCGACGCGGCGCTCGCGGCGCCCGACCGGGAGAGCGATCCCTGTCTGGCCACCGGCGAGGGCTGGATCGCGGAGGAGGCGCTGGCCACCGGCCTGCTCTGCTTCCTGCTGTTCCCGGACGACCCGGTCGCCGCCGTCCGCCGCGCGGCGTACTCCTCCGGTGACTCCGACTCGATCGCCTGCCTGACCGGCGCCTTCGCGGGCGCCCACGGCGGCGCGGAGGTCTGGCCCGCCGACTGGGTGCGCCGGATCGAGCACCGCGACGAGCTGCTCGCGCTCGGCGCTATCTGGGATTAAGGCCTGTCCCGCAGCAGCCCGGCGGCGCGGGCCGCCGTCAGCCACTGCGGGAACTCGCCGAGCAGCCGGTCGTACAGCTCCTGGCCGTCCACCGCGCGCGGGTCGCGGCCGGCTGCCAGGAAGCCGGCGTTGTCCACCATCCGGCGGGCCGGCACCGGCAGCTCGTCCAGCCGCCGCAGGAAGGTGAACTCCTTGCCCTGCGGATCCCCGAAGCCGACGAACTGCCAGAAGATCGGCAGTTCGGCGGCCAGGCAGACCATCTCCTCCGCCGCGCCGCGCGAGATCGGCCCGCCGTCCGTCTGGAAGACCACCAGCGCGGGCTCGGTGGCCCCCGACAGCTGGTAGTGCCGGATCACGGCCTTCATCGCCAGGTGGTAGGAGGTCCGGCCCATGTGCCCGTACGACTCGTGCAGTTGCCGGATCCGGCCCTGGTAGTCGTCGATGCTCAGCTCGGCGATGCCGTCCACCTCGGTGGAGAAGAAGACCACCGGCACCACGCCGTCGTCGTCCAGGTGCGCGGAGAGCGCCAGCACCTGTTCGGCGAAGTGCTGCACCGTGCCGTCGTCGTAGAACGAGCGCATCGAGCCCGAGCGGTCCAGAACCAGGTAGACGGCGGCGCGCAGACCGTCCAGGCCGCTCTTGCGCAGGCTCACCCGGGCCGTCTTGTACAGGTTGACCAGCGAGGGCGCGGCCGCGCCGAACTTCTCCAGGCTGACCGCGGATCCCCGCTCAGCCGGTCGGATACCTTCCATCCAACTCACTCCCCACACCGCCGAACAGGTCCACCACATCATCGGCCACCCGCAGCACGACGTCCCGCCCCTCGACCGCAGCCACCCACTCGCCCGGCAGCGCGGCCAGGCCGTACGCCGCGCCCAGCAGGTTGCCGCAGACCGCGCCGACCGAGTCGCTGTCGCCCGAGTGGTTGACCGACAGGAGCAGCGCGCCTCGCACCCCCACCCGCTCCGCGACCAGCGCCGCGTAGACCGCGATCGCCAGGCACTCCTCGGCGATCCAGCCGAGCCCGACCCGCTCGACGACGTCCTGCGAGGGCTCCTCGGCGGCCAGCGCCGTCGCCCGGCGCAGCGCGGTCGCGGTCTCCTCGCTCTGCGGCCACTGTTCGACCTGCGCGAGGGTGTCCGCCACGGCAGCCCGCAGCGGCTGACCGGAGGTCAGCCGGTCCACCAGCGCGGCGAACGCGCCGGCCGCCAGGTAGCCGGTGGGGTGTCCGTGGGTGATCTGCGCGCACCGGCCGGCCAGTTCGAAGGACCAGAGCGGGCCGAGCCGCAGCAGGCCGAACGGCGCCGAACGCATCACCGTCCCGCAGCCCTTGGAGTGCCCGTTCACCGGCCCGGCCTGCCCGAACGGCACCGCCGCACGGTAGGCGGGGTGGTCCTCCAGGCCGCTCCAGCAGGCCCGGCCGGGCGCCCGGCGCGCGTACAGGAACGGCTGGCGCAGCAGCCAGCCGTCGTAGGGCGCGGGCAGCGGTCCGGCGTCGGGCGCGTCCTGCTGCTGGGTCAGGAACCAGCGCCGGTAGGCGGCGTGCAGCGCCGGGCCGACGCCGTCGGGGCCGCCCGCCAGCCGGGCGCGGATCAGGCCCTCGGCGCTGAACAGGGTCATCTGGGTGTCGTCGGTGACGTCCCCGGGCCGGTCGTCGATGCGGCCACTGCGGCTACGGTGTTCGGGCGGCTCGAACCCGGTGATCCCGGCCGGCCCGTACTGCTCGTGGATCTGCGGCAGTTGGAGGAACTCCACCGGCCACCCCAGTGCGTCCCCGACCGCGCCGCCGAGCAGCGTGCCCCGCACCCGCTCCCGGTACCCCTCGATTCCCTCCACCTGCAACCCCTCCTAGTTGGACCGACCGGCACATGGGGGGTGGGCGGCGTCGCGTGCCGATGGCTCCTCCCCCAGCCTTCGGCCGGGGGACCCCCTCGGACGGCTTCTCCTCAGTCGCCCTCCTTGCCCGGCAACGGGCAGGAGGGGCCCGGGGCTCCGCCACGGCTCCCTCGTCGGCGCCGCCTGGCCTCAGCCCTCGACCCCCTCCATCACCCACCCTCCGTGTGCCGGTGGGTCTTGCGTCCGCGCGTGACCTTACCCCGTCGGTGCAGCGCGGCCCGGTCGGCGGCGGCCCGGCCGGCGGCCCAGCCCTCGCCGTCGCTCACCCGCACGCGTTGCGAGGTGAGTTTGGGGAACATCCGGCCGGTGGCCGAGTCGACGGCCTCGCCGCGGGCGGCCAGCGCCGGCAGCAGCCGCTCGTCCGGCACCAGCTGCTCGTCCGTGCCGTCGGCGCGCTCGCGCCGGCCGGCCGCGGCGGCCCGGACCGCCTTCTCGGTGGCGGCGACCAGCCGCTCGCGGATCCGGGCGGCGTAGGAGACCAGGAAGGAGTGCCGGAACGCCTTGGTGCGCGAGGAGCCGTCCTCGTGCGTGCGGCTGCCGGCCTTGTTCATCGCGGTGGTGGCCTGCACCAGCAGCGAGGTGTACAGCAGCTCGACCGCGTCCAGGTCGGAGTCGAAACCGACGACCGTGCAGAAGCCGAACTCCTTGGCCCAGACCACGCGGCAGCGGTTGGCCACGGCGACCGCGTCCAGCAGCATCGCCTTGGGACCCTCGTACGGGTTCTCGACGCCTATCCGCAGCGCGCCGGGGGTGTCGTCGCCCCGGTGGTCGGCCGAGAGCAGCGCCTCGTCGATGCTGTGCTGGGCCATCAGCTGCTGCGCCTTGGCGGTCAGCAGTTCGGCCTCCTCGGGGAACTCGGTGGACTCGGCCTTCGCCAGCAGCGCGCGGATCCGTCCCAGCATCCGGGGCTCGCCCGGTGTCGGGCGCATCGCCCGGTGCTCCAGCTTGCGGGCGCCGGGGGCCGGCCCGACCGGGGCGATCACCGGCAGCCGTCCGAGCAGCCGCAGCAGCTCCAGGGCGGCGGTCGCCAGCGCGAACCGGTCGAGGCGGTGGCGCTCGGCGAAGCCGGGCAGGAAGGCGTCGTCGGCGGGCCACCAGACCTCGACGGCCAGCTCCCGCAGCTGCTCCTGCCAGCGCCGGTCCAGCCCGGTGGGGGAGTAGCGGCGGGTCTCGGCGGCGACCAGGTCGACCAGCAGCGCCAGGTGCACGGCCGCCAGGTCGCGGCGGACCAGCCGGGCCAGGTCGGCCGGGCGCCAGCCGTTCTCCCACAGCCGGCCCAGCGAACGGTCGGTCAGCGCCAGCAGCGCCCGGCTCACCTGCGGCCACTGCTCGGCCGAGGCGGCGAGCATCGAGGCGCTGCCGTCCAGGGCGCCGTCCACCTGTCGATCGGTCGCGCCGATCACCGCGCCGACCGCCTGCTCGACCAGTTGCCCGGTCTGTGACGCGTCGCTCTCCCAGCTGTCCCTGCTCATCCAGCAATAGTGCAGCACCGGCCGCGCCCGCCCGGCCGGGCCCAGGTGTGACGGAAACCATTCGCGGCGCCCGGACGTCCTGTCTGGTGACGCCTCATCGGGCCACCGAGGGGGCGATGATGTGTGTGAGTACGGGCATTGAGGGTCGGGAGGAGACCACATGAGCGGCATGCAGCCCTGGCAGGGTTCGCCGCCACCGTGGGACAAGGGGACGGGCGGCTGGCAGCCACTGGCGACCCCTCAGGCCGCGATGCGCGCCGCCCACACGGACCGGGACCGCACCGTCGACGTGCTGAAGGCCGCCTACGCGGAGGGCCGGCTGTCGGCCGAGGAGTACTCCCAGCGCTTCGACGCGGCCCATCGTGCGCAGACGTACGGCCAGCTGTCCCAGCTGGTCGCGGACCTGCCGAGCGGCCCGATGGCGGTGCCGTTCGGCGCCTCGGCCCCGTCCGTCCCGATGACCTTCCTGCCGCCCCGGCCCCGGGCGACCAACGGCCTGGCGGTCGCCTCGCTGACGCTGGGGCTCCTCAGCCTGCCGACCATGGGCCTGCTCGGGATCCCGGCCCTGGTGACCGGCCACGTCGCGAAGAGCCAGATCCGCCAGCGCGGCGAGGAGGGCGATCTGATGGCCACGATCGGCCTGGTGATCGGCTGGGTCGTTACGGCAGGATGGGTAGGGCTGGTGCTGCTCGGCGCGCTCCTGGCGGCGACGCACAGCTGAGCTGCGGCCCATTTGTTTTGACCGCGCTCGATGCGCTAGGTACGCTCTGACCTTGTGCCTGGGGTGTCCCCGGGTCCTTGTGCGTGCAACCACACCGGCTGCCGCGCCACGCCGAAGCGCTTTCAGCGCCTCGCGCGCGCGAGCGCCGTCGCTGCACATCAGCACCATGGATTCCGCGATCCCTCAAACCGTGTGAGTCGGCCGAGAAGCCAGCTCCACCGGTTGGAAGGAGCCCAACACACCCGACCTCGTGGGTCGGCGTGAGCTGGGAACACCGCAGGTTAGATCTACCAAGCGATGGCACACAGAAAACGGAGAAACGGTGCCTACGATCCAGCAGCTGGTCCGAAAGGGCCGGCAGGACAAGGTCGAGAAGAACAAGACCCCCGCGCTCAAGGGCTCGCCCCAGCGCCGCGGGGTCTGCACGCGTGTGTACACGACCACCCCGAAGAAGCCGAACTCGGCTCTCCGTAAGGTCGCCCGTGTGCGCCTCACCAGCGGGATCGAGGTCACCGCTTACATTCCGGGCGAGGGCCACAACCTGCAGGAGCACTCCATCGTGCTCGTGCGTGGCGGTCGCGTGAAGGACCTGCCGGGTGTGCGTTACAAGATCATCCGCGGCTCGCTCGACACCCAGGGTGTCAAGAACCGCAAGCAGGCCCGCAGCCGCTACGGCGCCAAGAAGGAGAAGTAAAAAATGCCTCGTAAGGGCCCCGCCCCGAAGCGCCCGGTCATCATCGACCCGGTTTACGGATCCCCCCTGGTGACGTCGCTCGTCAACAAGATCCTCCTGCACGGCAAGCGCTCCACCGCCGAGCGGATCGTCTACGGCGCCCTCGAGGGCGTTCGTGAGAAGACCGGCTCGGACCCCGTCGTGACCCTCAAGCGCGCGCTTGAGAACGTCAAGCCGGCTCTCGAGGTCAAGTCCCGCCGCGTCGGTGGCGCCACCTACCAGGTCCCGGTCGAGGTTCGTCCGGGCCGCGCCGCCACCCTGGCGCTGCGCTGGATGGTCGGTTACTCCCGCGCCCGTCGCGAGAAGACCATGACCGAGCGCCTGATGAACGAGATCCTCGACGCCAGCAACGGCCTGGGCGCTTCCGTGAAGCGTCGCGAGGACACCCACAAGATGGCCGAGTCCAACAAGGCCTTCGCGCACTACCGCTGGTAGTCCGAACCCCGTCACTAGACAGAGAGAGAACGAGCCACCATGGCTGCAACCTCCCTTGACCTGGCCAAGGTCCGCAACATCGGGATCATGGCGCACATCGACGCGGGCAAGACCACCACCACCGAGCGGATCCTGTTCTACACCGGTGTCTCGTACAAGATCGGTGAGGTCCACGACGGCGCTGCCACGATGGACTGGATGGAGCAGGAGCAGGAGCGCGGCATCACGATCACGTCGGCCGCGACGACCTGCCACTGGACGGTCGACGACAACGACCACACCATCAACATCATCGACACCCCGGGTCACGTCGACTTCACCGTCGAGGTGGAGCGTTCGCTCCGCGTGCTCGACGGTGCCGTCACGGTGTTCGACGGTGTTGCCGGTGTCGAGCCCCAGTCCGAGACCGTGTGGCGGCAGGCTGACCGTTACAAGGTTCCGCGCATCTGCTTCGTCAACAAGCTTGACCGCACGGGCGCGAACTTCTTCTTCTGCGTCGACACCATCGTGGACCGCCTGAAGGCGACCCCGCTGGTCATGCAGCTCCCGATCGGCGCCGAGGGTGACTTCTCGGGTGTCGTCGACCTGGTCCGCATGAAGGCGCTCGTCTGGACGGCCGAGGCCGCCAAGGGCGAGATGTACGACGTCGTCGACATCCCGGCCGACCTGGTCGACCAGGCCAACGAGTACCGCGAGGCGCTCCTGGACACCGTGTCGAACGTCAGCGACGACGTGATGGAACTCGCCATGGAAGGCGAGGACGTCCCGGAGGAGCTGCTGGTCGCCGCGATCCGCAAGGGCACCCTGGAGTCGGCCTTCACGCCGATCTTCTGTGGCACCGCCTTCAAGAACAAGGGCGTTCAGCCCCTGCTCGACGCGGTCGTCAAGTACCTGCCGTCGCCGCTGGACATCGAGTCCATCGAGGGCACCAAGCCCGGCGACGACTCGGTGAAGATCTCCCGCAAGGCCTCGGACGACGAGCCGCTCGCGGCGCTGGCGTTCAAGATCATGTCGGACCCGCACCTCGGCAAGCTCACCTTCGTCCGGATCTACTCCGGGCGCCTTGAGGCCGGCACCGCCGTCCTCAACGCGGTGAAGGGTCGCAAGGAGCGCATCGGCAAGATCTACCGGATGCACGCGAACAAGCGTGAGGAGATCGACTCGGTGGGCGCCGGCGACATCGTCGCCGTCATGGGTCTCAAGCAGACCACCACCGGCGAGACCCTGTCCGACGAGAAGAACCCGGTCATCCTGGAGTCCATGGACTTCCCGGCCCCGGTTATCCGCGTCGCGATCGAGCCGAAGTCGAAGGGCGACCAGGAGCGTCTGGGCACCGCCATCCAGCGTCTGGCCGAGGAGGACCCGTCCTTCCAGGTCAACACGGATGAGGAGACCGGCCAGACCATCATCGCGGGTATGGGCGAGCTGCACCTCGAGGTGCTGGTCGACCGTATGAAGCGTGAGTTCAAGGTCGAGGCCAACGTCGGCAAGCCGCAGGTCGCCTACCGCGAGACGATCCGCAAGGCCGTCGAGCGTATCGACTACACGCACAAGAAGCAGACCGGTGGTTCCGGCCAGTTCGCGAAGATCCAGATCGCGATCGAGCCGCTCGAGTCCGGCGAGGGCTACGAGTTCGTGAACAAGGTCACCGGTGGCCGCGTGCCGAAGGAGTACATCCCTTCGGTCGACGCCGGTTGCCAGGAGGCCATGGAGTTCGGTGTCCTCGCGGGCTACGCGCTTCAGGGCGTTCGCGTGACGCTGCTCGACGGTGCCTCGCACGACGTCGACTCCTCGGAGCTGGCGTTCAAGATCGCCGGCTCGATGGCCTTCAAGGAGGGCGCTCGCAAGGCGTCCCCCGCTCTGCTCGAGCCGATGATGGCCGTCGAGGTCACCACGCCCGAGGACTACATGGGCGATGTGATCGGCGACATCAACTCCCGCCGCGGCCAGATCCAGGCCATGGAGGAGCGCAGCGGTGCTCGCGTCGTCAAGGCGCTCGTCCCGCTGTCCGAGATGTTCGGCTACGTCGGTGACCTGCGCAGCAAGACCTCTGGTCGCGCGAGCTACTCGATGCAGTTCGACTCGTACGCCGAGGTTCCGCGGAACGTGGCGGACGACATCATCGCCAAGGCCAAGGGAGAGTAAGTCCCGCAATCGGGACTTATCGCAACCCTTAGGCTATTAGGAGGCAAACCCGGCGGGGTCCACCCCGACCCCGCCGGTGTCTCCGCCCCCACCCGCGGGACGGTACGGAGCGCAACCGCGCGCCGCACCCAACCCGATCAAAGACCAACTGACGTCGTACGGCGTACAGAACTGTCCTCAGGAGGACTGCAGTGGCGAAGGCGAAGTTCGAGCGGACGAAGCCCCACGTCAACATCGGCACCATTGGTCACATCGACCACGGTAAGACGACCCTTACCGCGGCGATCACCAAGGTGCTGCACGACGCGTACCCGGAGATCAACCCCTTCACGCCGTTCGACCAGATCGACAAGGCGCCGGAGGAGCGGCAGCGCGGTATCACCATCTCGATCGCGCACGTCGAGTACCAGACCGAGGCGCGTCACTACGCCCACGTCGACTGCCCCGGTCACGCGGACTACATCAAGAACATGATCACCGGTGCGGCCCAGATGGACGGTGCGATCCTCGTCGTCGCCGCCACCGACGGCCCGATGCCGCAGACCAAGGAGCACGTGCTCCTGGCCCGCCAGGTCGGCGTCCCCTACATCGTTGTCGCCCTGAACAAGGCCGACATGGTGGACGACGAGGAGATCCTGGAGCTCGTCGAGCTCGAGGTCCGCGAGCTGCTCTCCGAGTACGAGTTCGACGGCGACAACCTGCCGGTCGTGCGCGTCTCGGCGCTCAAGGCGCTCGAGGGCGACGCCGAGTGGGGCCAGAAGCTGCTCGGTCTCATGACCGCCGTGGACGAGGCCATCCCGACCCCGGACCGCGCTGTCGACCAGCCGTTCCTGATGCCGATCGAGGACGTCTTCACGATCACCGGTCGTGGCACCGTCGTCACCGGTCGTATCGAGCGTGGCATCCTCAAGGTCAACGAGACCGTCGACATCATCGGCATCAAGACCACCAAGACCACCACCACGGTCACCGGTATCGAGATGTTCCGCAAGCTGCTCGACGAGGGCCAGGCGGGCGAGAACGTCGGTCTGCTCCTCCGTGGCATCAAGCGCGAGGACGTCGAGCGCGGCCAGGTCATCATCAAGCCGGGTTCGGTCACGCCGCACACCGACTTCGAGGCCCAGTCCTACATCCTGTCGAAGGACGAGGGTGGCCGTCACACCCCCTTCTTCAACAACTACCGCCCGCAGTTCTACTTCCGTACCACGGACGTGACCGGCGTCGTGACCCTCCCCGAGGGCACCGAGATGGTCATGCCGGGCGACAACACCGCCATGACCGTCGCGCTGATCCAGCCGATCGCCATGGAGCAGGGCCTGAAGTTCGCCATCCGTGAGGGTGGCCGTACCGTCGGCGCCGGCCGTGTCACCAAGATCATCAAGTAATTGATGCTCTGACCGGCCGCCCGCCCCGGCGGGTGCCGCAGGCAGTCGAAGGGCCCCATCCCCGTCCGCACGGACGGTGGGTGGGGCCCTTCGCGTTGCCCGGAACGCGGCGACGCGGAAAAGCCCTCGACCCCCCAGGGGGTCGAGGGCTTTGCACTTCCGGGTCGATCAGCCGTTCAGCGAGGCGGTGAAGGCCTGGCAGGCCGCGTAGTCGGGCAGCAGGCCGGTGGCGATCGCCTCGGCCAGCGAGGGCGCGGCCTCGTCGCGGGCGGAGAGCTGCGGCGCGTCGGCCGGCCACTCGATGCCGAGGTCCGGGTCCAGCGGGTGCACCGAGTGCTCCGCGGTCGGGTTGAAGGTGGTCGAGCAGAGGTACGACAGCGTCGCGTCGTCGCTCAGCGCGCAGAAGCCGTGGCCCAGGCCCTCGGGGATGTAGACGGCCTTGCGGTCGGTCTCGTCCAGCCGGACGCCCTCCCAGCGACCGAAGGTGGGCGAGCCCACCCGGAGGTCCACGATGACGTCCAGCACCGCGCCGCGCACGCAGGTCACGTACTTGGCCTGGCCGGGGGGCACGTCGGCGAAGTGGATGCCGCGGACCACGCCGCGCGCCGAGACCGAGAGGTTGGCCTGCGCCAGGTTCAGCGGGTGGCCGACCACCTCGGCCAGCCGGTCGAAGCGGTACCACTCGGTGAACAGGCCGCGCGGGTCCCCGTGCAGCTGCGGGGTGATCTCGATCGCACCCTCGATACCGAGTTCGCGGAACTTCACCGGGCGTTCTCCTCGTCCAACAGGTCCAGCAGGTACTGGCCGTACCCGCTCTTGAGCAGCGGCTCGGCGAGCTCGGCCAGCTGCGTCGCGTCGATCAGACCGGCCCGCCAGGCGGCCTCCTCGACGCATCCGATCTTGAAGCCCTGCCGTTCCTCTATGACCCGGACGAACTCGCCGGCCTGCACCATCGACACGAAGGTGCCGGTGTCCAGCCAGGCGGTGCCGCGGTCCAGGATGGTGACGTGCAGTTCGCCCGCCTGCAGGTAGGCGTCGTTGACCGCGGTGATCTCCAGTTCGCCGCGGGCGCTGGGCTTCAGCCCGCGGGCGATCTCGACCACCCGGTTGTCGTAGAAGTAGAGGCCGGGCACCGCGTAGCGGGACTTCGGCTGCGCCGGCTTCTCCTCGATGGAGATCGCCTGGCCGTGCTGGTCGAACTCGACCACGCCGTAGGCCGTCGGGTCGGCCACCGGGTAGGCGAAGACCCGGCCGCCGGGGGAGTCGGTGTGCTGGGCGAGACGGGTGCCCAGGCCACTGCCGTGGAAGATGTTGTCACCCAGGATCAGCGCCACCGGCTGGTCCCCGATGAAGTCGGCGCCCAGGACGAACGCCTGGGCGATACCCTCCGGGCGCTCCTGGACCGCGTACTCCAGCCGCAGGCCGAACTGCGAGCCGTCGCCGAGCAGTCGTTCGAACTGGTCCCGGTCCTGCGGTGTCGTGATGATCAGAATCTCGCTGATCCCGGCCATCACCAGGGTCGACAGCGGGTAGTAGATCATCGGCTTGTCGAAGACCGGCAACAACTGCTTCGAGACCGCACGGGTCAGGGGCCACAGGCGGGAGCCCGTACCGCCCGCCAAGAGAATTCCACGCATGCGTGCAGCCTAGGCGATGTCACGGGCCCGGCTGCCGGGGCGGGTCGGCCCGCACACACGCGCGACGGTACGATACGCACACTATGCGCATCCTTGTGACCGGCGGCGCCGGCTTCATCGGGTCAGAGTTCGTCCGCCAGCTGTTGGGCGCGGACGCGACCGCCCGGATCACCGTTCTGGACAAGCTCACCTACTCCGGCGTCGAGGCCAACCTCGCCCCGGTGGCGGGCCACGCCGGCTACGCCTTCGTGCAGGGGGACATCTGCGACCCCGTGGTGGTCGACCAGGTGATGGCCGGTCACGACGTGGTGGTGCACTTCGCCGCCGAGTCGCACGTGGACCGCTCCATCGAGGGCGCCGGACCGTTCGTGCTGACCAACGTCGTCGGTACCCAGGTGCTGCTGGACGCGGCCCGCAAGCACGGCGTCGGCCGCTTCGTCCACGTCTCCACCGACGAGGTCTACGGCTCGATCAGCGAGGGCTCCTGGACCGAGGAGTGGCCGCTGCAGCCCAACTCCCCGTACTCCGCCTCCAAGGCGTCCTCCGACCTGCTCGCGCTGGCCTACCACCGCACGCACGGGATGGACGTGGTGGTCACCCGCTGCTCCAACAACTACGGGCACTACCAGTTCCCGGAGAAGGTCATCCCGCTCTTCACCACCAACCTGATCGACGGCCGCAAGGTCCCGCTGTACGGCAACGGTGGCAACATCCGCGACTGGCTGCACGTCTCGGACCACTGCCGCGGCATCGAGCTCGTGATGCGCGGCGGCCGGGCCGGTGAGGTCTACAACATCGGCGGCGGCACCGAGGTGACCAACAAGGAGCTGACCGGCCTGCTGCTGGACGCGGCCGGCGTCGGCTGGGAGATGGTCGAGTACGTCGAGGACCGCAAGGGCCACGACCTGCGCTACTCGATCGACATCAGCAAGATCCACCAGGAGCTCGGCTACAGCCCGCAGGTGCGCTTCGAGGACGGCCTGGCGGCCACCATCGCCTGGTACCGCGACAACCGCGACTGGTGGGAGCCCCTCAAGGCGAAGGCGGCTCTGGCCAAGTGACGACGAACTGGCTGGTGACCGGCGCGGCGGGGATGCTCGGCCGCGACCTGCTGGCGGTGCTCGACGCCGACCCCGAGGCGAAGGTCACCGCGCTGCGGCGCGCCGACCTGGACATCACCGACCCGGCCGCCGTGCGCGCCGCCGTCGAGGGCCAGCACGTGGTCGTCAACTGCGCCGCCTGGACGGACGTCGACGGCGCCGAGAGCGCCGAGCCGGCCGCCACCGCGGTGAACGGCACCGGGGTCCGCAACCTCGCGCAGGCCTGCGCCGAGACCGGCGCGCTGCTGCTGAACGTCTCCACCGACTACGTGCTGCCCGGCGACGCCGAGCAGCCGTACCCGGAGGACGCCCCGACCTCGCCGGTCAACGCCTACGGCCGCAGCAAGCTGGCCGGGGAGCAGGCGGTGGCCGAGCTGCTGCCGCAGACCGGCTACACCGTCCGCACCGCCTGGCTCTACGGCGAGTACGGCGCGAACTTCGTGGCCACCATGCTCAAGCTGGCCGCCCAGCGCGACACCCTGGACGTGGTGGACGACCAGCACGGCCAGCCGACCTGGTCCCGCGCGCTCGCCGAGCGACTGGCCGTGCTCGGCCGGGCCGCGCTGGCCGGCCGTGCACCGGCCGGCGTCTACCACGGCACCGCCAGCGGCCGCACCACCTGGTTCGGCCTCGCCCGCGAGGCGTACCGGCTGAGTGGTCTGGACCCCGAGCGGATCCGCCCCACCACCTCGGCCGCGTTCGCCCGTCCGGCGGTCCGTCCGGCCTTCAGTGTGCTGGCCCACGACCGCTGGGCCGAGGCCGGCCTGGAGCCGCTCGCCCCCTGGCAGGACATGTTGTCAGAGGCGCTGCGCCGTCCCGGATTCGCCGATCTGGTGCCCACGAGCAACTGAGAAGTACGACAGAGCGGTGACCCGTTTGGAGCCCGGTGGGAGCCGGACCCCTCGACGTTTGCGCTCTGCCCACTTGCCCTAGGCTGTCCCCACCGCGAGGACCGCCCCTGCGCTCGAAAGGCGCCACCTGCCGTGCAACTCTCCATCCTCACCTCGATCACAGGTCTCCTGGTGCTCGGGTACATCCTCGAGCTGCTCCGCAGGCAGCAGCTTCGCGAGAAGTACGCGGCGATCTGGCTGCTCATCGGCCTGCTCGTGGCGCCGCTCGGGTTCTTCCCCGACCTGCTCGACTCCACGGCCAAGAGGCTGGGAGTCGCATCCGGTGCGAGCCTGGTGCTGTTCGCCGGGTTCGTCCTGATCCTGCTGGTGAGCCTCCACCTGAGCTGGGAGGCCAGCCGCCTGGAGGCCGAGACCAGGACGTTGGCGGAGGATGTCGCGCTGATCCGCGCCCATCTCGTCGCCCATGGCGGATACCCCACGTCAACGCCGCGCGCGGCCGCTGCCGACGCCATCGATTCAGAGGTGCTCTCGTGATCGACGACCGTCGGGTTCTGATCATCCTCCCCGCCTGGAACGAGGAGGAGGGGCTGCCCTCCGTCCTGGCCGAGATCCAGCGCCAGCTGCCGTACGTGGACACCCTGGTGGTCGACGACGGCTCCACCGACAACACCTCCGCCGTGGCGGCGGCCGCCGGCTCGGCCGTGGCCAGGCTCCCGTTCAACCTGGGCGTGGGCGGCGCGATGCGCTGCGGCTACCGGTACGCCAAGCTGCACGGCTACGACGTGGCGATCCAGGTCGACGCCGACGGTCAGCACGACCCGTCGTACGTGCCGACCCTGCTGGCCCAGCTCGACGAGGCCGACCTGGTGATCGGCGCCCGCTTCGACGGCGAGGGCGACTACCAGGTGCGCGGTCCGCGGAAGTGGGCGATGAGCCTGCTCTCCGTGGTGCTCTCCCGGATCGCCCGGACCCGGCTGACCGACACCACCTCGGGCTTCCGTGCCTGCAACCGCCCGATGATAGAGTTCTTCGCCCGCTGGTACCCCGTGGAGTACCTGGGCGACACGATCGAGAGCATGGTCGGCGCCGCCCGACTGGGCTTCAAGGTCCGCCAGGTCCCGGTGGCGATGCGCGCGCGCACCACCGGCCGCCCCAGCGCCTCCCCGTTCCGCGCGATGGTCTACCTCGCCCGGGCCGGTCTGGTCCTGCTGCTCGCGATGATCCGCCGGATGCCGCAGGACCTGAAGGCGATAGCCCCCGGCACCCCCGCCTACGCGGCGAACAAGCAGCGCGCGGCGCAGCAGCTCCCGGTCGAGGCGTAGCCGATGAGCAGCACTGGCCGCTTCGAGATCCTGCTGCCGTACTACGGCGACGTGCCGCTGATGCAGGACGCGGTGCGCAGCGTGCTGGCCCAGGACGGCGACGACTGGCGGCTGACCGTCGTCGACGACGGCACGGAACCCGGTGTGCCCGAGTGGTTCGCCGAGCTCGCCGACCCGCGGGTGCGCTACTTCCGCAACGAGCGGAACCTCGGCGTCACCGGGAACTTCAACCACTGCGTCTCGCTGGCCGAGTACGAGTACCTGGTGCTGATGGGCTGCGACGACATCATGCACCCGAACTACCTCCAGGTGGTCCGGTCCGCCCTCACCCGTGAGCCCGGCGCCACCATGGTGCAGCCCGGCGTCCAGGTGATCGGCAGCGACGGCCTCCCGTTCGACACGCTGGGGGACCGGACCAAGCGCAAGCTGTACGCGCCCAAGGGCCCGGAGCAGGCGCTGCTCGGCGGGCAGGAGCTCGCGCTGAGCCTGCTGCGCGGCAACTGGCTCTACTTCCCCTCGATCTGCTGGCGGACCGAGGCGGTCAAGCGCTTCGGCTTCCGGGCCGACCTGGGGGTCATCCAGGACCTGGCCCTGGTGGTCGACCTGCTGGTGGACGGCGCGACCCTGGCGATCACTCCCGAGGTCTGCTTCAGCTACCGCCGGCACGCCGAGAGCGAGTCCTCGGCCAAGGCGTACACCGGCCAGCGCTTCACCGAGGCCAAGCGGTTCTTCCTGGAGACCGCGGACCGGCTGGACGCCTTCGGCTGGCCGACGGCCGCCCGGGCCTCCCGCCGGCACCTGTCCTCCCGCCTGCACGCGCTGACGCTGCTGCCGGGCGCGGCCAAGCACGCCGGCCGTCCCGGCGTCGGCGCCATGCTCCGGCACTCCCTCCGCTGAACCTCTGGAAGCGTGCTTGATGAACCCCCTGGCGAAACTGCTCAAGGCACTGCCGCCCGGCACCCAGGTGGTGGCCGGTGGCACGGTGGTGCTCGGTGCCGCCTCCTACCTGCACATCGCGGCGGCCGGCCACAGCCTGTCCAAGCAGGACATGGCCGGCGTCTCGCTGCTGTGGACCCTGGTGATGTCGGTGGGCATCGGGCTGTTCTTCCCCATCGAGCAGGAGCTCACCCGGATCGTCGCGGCCCGCGCGGTCCGCGGTGAGGGCGCGGCACCCGTGCTGCGCCGGGCGGCGCTGCTCACCGCCGGCATTCTGGTGGTGGTGCTGGGCCTGATCGGGGCCTTCGCCCACCTGATCGCCGACCGGCTCTTCAGCGGCGACATGCAACTGGTGGTTGCGCTCGGCGGCGCCTTCGTCGGGATGGCGCTCTGCTACGTGACCCGCGGCATCCTCGCCGGGCTCGGCCGGTTCACCGCGTACGGCGTCCAGCTGGCCATCGACGGCGGCCTGCGGATCGTGCTCGCGGTCGGCTGCGCGCTGGCCGGGGTGCACTCGGCGCTGGCCTTCAGCCTGATCCTCTCGGTGGCGCCGCTGGTCGCGCTGGCCTGCACCCTGCCGACCACGCTCAAGGCGGCCCTGCCGGGCGCGCCGATCGCCTGGTCGGAGCTGGTGCGCGGGCTCGGTCTGCTGATCTGCTCGACGCTGCTCGCCCAGGTGGTGGTGAACGCCGCCGTGGTGAGCACCAAGCTGCTGGCGCCCACCCAGGTCGCCCTGGTCGCCGCGCTGCTGAGCGCCCTGGTGCTGGCGCGGGTGCCGCTGTTCGTCTTCGGCTCGCTGCAGGCCTCGCTGCTCTCCGGGCTGTCCAGCTCGGCGGCGGCGGGCGACCACCCGGGCTTCGTGCGGATGCTGCGCAAGACCGGCGTGGTCGTGCTGGTGCTGGGCCTGTCCGGGGGAGTGCCGGCGGCGCTGCTGGGACCCTGGCTGATCCAGGTGCTCTTCAAGTCCGCGAACGTGCTGAGCCACCTCGACTTCCTCTGGCTGGCCGCGGGCACCACCTGCTACATGCTCGCCATGGTCCTGGGCCAGGCGCTGATGGTGCTGCACCGGCACCGCTCGCAGCTGCTGGCGTGGGTGCTGGCGGTCGCGGTGCTGGTCGGCGTCACCCTGCTGCCGGGCGACATCGCCACCCGGGTCTCGGCGGCCTTCGCGGCCGGTTCGCTGGTCGCCGCCGCGGCCATGGTGATCATGCTGCTCCGCAGCCCGGCGGTCCGCGGTGCTCAGCAGCCCTCGCAGGAGGCGCCGAGCCCGCAGCCGCAGGCCGCCCGGGGCTGACCCACGCGAGAAGGGCCCGGAGACGATGTCTCCGGGCCCTTCTCCATGCCGGGCTCAGCTCACGGCCGCACAGGTATCCGGGACGAGAACTCGCCGCTCAGGGCCTGGCCCGGGTCGAACGGCAGGGTGCCGGCCTCCGGCACCCCGGGGACGCGCCGGACGGTGCGCCCGAGCAACGGCCAGACCAGGGCGAACGAGGCGACCAGGTACACCAGGGTCCAGGTGAACCAGCCGAACGGCGGGTTCCACTGCATGTGCAGGATCGGCTGCGCCATCACGTTGCCGATCCCGTTGCGGCGCTGCGCCCAGTAGAAGGCCGCGGTGCCCGCCATCGCCAGCGCTATGCCGACGGTCAGCGGCAGCCGCAGTTGGGGCACGCTGCGCTCGGGCAGGCGGCGCGAGATGACCATCGCGGTCAGCAGCGGCAGCCCCACGGCCAGCGGCAGCAGGTAGCGGCCCTGCCAGATCAGGCCGAGCTTGCCGGCCTCCAGCGCCATCGCGACCATCGGGATGACGATGACGGCGAGCGTGGTGCCGAGCACCGCGACGATCTCCCGTAGCTTGCCGTACATCAGCGCCAGGGTGCCGATGGTGCAGAGCACGCCGCCCCAGATCAGGTACGTCATGAACGGGCTGGGGGTGTCCAGCCAGCCGAAGTTGCCGATCATGCCGTAGTAGTAGTCCGACTGCATGATCAACGTGTCGTGCAGGATCCGCTTCGTTCCCAGCGGCTCCGGCAGCACGATGTACGAGTGGTCCGGGTGGGTGTGGCTCCAGAGCAGGGCCAGCCCGGTGGCCACCACCCCGATCCCGGCCGAGATCCGCACCCCGACATCGCGCAGGATCGAGCGCAGCGCCAGCCGGTCCACGACCATCAGGCCGGTGAGGACCGCTCCGGCGATCCAGATCGGTCCCAGCGGTCTGATCTCCAGGACGATCACCATCGCGACGGTGGCCCGGATCACCCGCCGCCGCAGCAGTTCCGGACGGTGCTCCATCAGGGCGGAGAGGATCGCCGTCCAGGCCAGCAGGCCGGCCGCCGACTCGACGCCGTTCGGGTTCACCGCGCCGCCCAGGAAGAGCAGCATCGGCGTCGCCGCCACGAGGACGCCGATCTTGACCACCCGCGCGTTGCGCCGCCACTCCGAGGCGGTCACGAACGCGCTGGCGAGCAGCGCGGCGGTGAACGCGGCCGAGGCCAGCCGCATCAGGTAGATCGTCTTGGGGCCCAGCACGATCAGGCTGGGCCAGCCGACGAACAGGTAGTAGAACGGGTTGTAGCGGCCGGCCGCGGTGGTCACCGGTTCGATCGTGGGGTTGCTGCTGATCTTCGGCGCGCAGGAGGCCGGGTTCCACTGGTCCTGGTAGCACTTGTGCACGCCGTCCAGTTCCCGGTACCAAGCCGGCAGCTGGAACTGGGAGTTGGCGAACTCGGTCGGGATGAAGCCGACGCTCTGGCGCTCCATCACCTCGGGACCGTTGATCTGCCCGCGGACCACCGCGGCGGCCCGGACGATGTGCGACGGCTCGTCGGGAGACCCGGCGATCGGGGTGGCCAGGGACCAGGCACCGGCCAGGGTGAAGAACAGCAGGAAGCTCATGACCCAGAGCCGGCGGCGGGATGCCGACGGCCAGGCGACGAAGGCCCGCAGCCGGCGTTGTATACGCGCGGCTCTGGAGTCTTGTGATACGTCCGACATGAAAAGTGGTCTCCGGATGCGGGAGGGCAGCAGTTCGGGCCGCCGATGCGGCGAGGCAAGGTTGGTGCTTACTGGAGGAGCTGCTGCCAGCTCTGGTCGCCATCCTTGCTACAGGTGTGGTTCGGCGCGTAGGTGGGGCACTTGCCGTTCAGCTCGGTCACGGTGTGCGAGACCCAGGGCAGGATCTTGTAGGTGTTCTCCTTGGCCGGCATGTAGCGGTCCGACATCGAGGAGGCCACCGATCCGAAGAGGAAGAGCAGCCCGACGAAGGCCCCGATCACCGCGGTCTGCGGGCTCGGGAGCTTGTCGCGCTTGCTGAGCTCGCGCGCCACCAGGTGGACGGCGAGCCCGCCCAGGATCAGGGCGCAGTAGAGCAGCTGGTTGTCGGTCCGCAGCCAGAGCTGGACCGTCTGGGTGGAGAACATCTCGGAGGCGAAGTACATCCGCATGACCCAGGCGCTGGCGAACATGCAGACGACGGTGACCACGAAGGGCTTGCGCATGCCGAGCCAGACGCAGATGCCCAGGCAGACGAAGAGCACGATCGCGAACAGCCCGATGCCGCCGAGCTCACCGGGCAGCGGCCACTGGGTGACCTTGCCGGGCATGTCGGTGCGCCACATCAGGAAGTACGCCGGGTCGGTCTTGGTGTCGAACGAGAAGTTCTTGTCGACCGTGGTGGCCGACTGCTGGAGCAGCGTCACCGTGTAGCTGCCGGCGACCACCGCGAAGGCGACCACGGTCGCGCTCAGGAAGCCCGCGCCCTTGAGCAGCCCGGTCCGCCACGGGAAGAAGATCGCGGCCGCCGCGAACACCCCCGCCGCGCTCCAGACGAACCAGCCGGAGTAGGTCAGGAAGAGCACGCCCAGGACGATGCCGAAGGCGGCGCCCTTGAGGACCACCGGGGTCCAGCGCTGGGTCGCGCTCTTGCTCAACTCCCGTACCATCGCGGCCAGTACGGGCACCAGCATGATCAGCACGGTGGCGCTGTACGGCTTGTAGGCGTCGATCACGGCGAAGGCCGGCAGCACGCCGAAGGCCAGCGCGCGGATCGGGCTGAGCACCAGCCGCCAGCACAGGTAGGCGAGCGGGCCGGTGATGGCAGCGCCGAGGATCTGGAGGTCCTTGAAGGCGTAGGCGGTGTTGCCGCCGCGGAACCACTCCGCGTAGTAGCCCAGCGTGTAGAGCGGTCCGGGCGGGTAGACCAGGGCCTCCGGCGGCACGGAGTGACCGTGCGCGACCAGGCTGGACCACTCGACGATCCGGCCGCTGTCCCCGTTCAGGCCGAACATCGGCCACGGGGTGCCGAGCAGCGAGATCACCGCGCCGCCGGCCACGAACCCGCTGGCCAGACCGGCCGCGGCAGCGCAGCTCAGTCGGACGATCAGGGGGAAGTGCCGCGAGCCCCGCAGCCGCAGCGCCGCCATCAGCACGGCGATCAGGACGATGCCGACCAGCGCGAACCGCAGCTGGAGCGCGGCCAGGCCGCTGACCTGTCCGATCCGGTCCAGCGGGTCGAGCCTGAGGTGGCGCACCGAGATCGGAAGGATCAACGCCGCGAGGAAGGCGACCAGCGCCTCCAGGGCGTACCCTGCTGCTGACCTGGTGGTCGCACGGTCGCGCAGTCCGGCCGTTCGCGCCCGGAGTCGTGAGATCGGGAGCACGGCGGCCGGCGCGGCGACCGGTGGCGCAGGGTGGGTCGTCAAGATCGTTCTTCCTCAGAGGTGGGGCGGTTCGCCTGGTGCGGCGTCAGTGATCTCGCCCGGTAGTGGAATAGCGCCAGAGCCCGAATCATAAGATGCCGACCTGCCGCAAACGCGTGCGGGGTCGCGCAGGTGTGCGTACATCCCTCCGACGGCCCAGTGAGTTGTCCCGATTGGCGTCGGTGCCTGCTGGTATGGCAGACTACCTGGGTTGCTCGGTTGAGTGCCGATGCTGCGCGCCTCCCACCGGGAGGACCGGAAGCGAGTCCCATGTACTCGTCGTTCCCGTGATGGCCGTTCATGTGTTCACGTGCTGTGTGTGAACGCAGTGGTGTGTAAGCGACACCGCGGCAGCTGCGGGGCGGACGTACGGGAATCTTCCGGGAAGCGTGGGCAGGGCCTCGACCCGGTACCCGATGGGTGCAAGACACTCCAGATCCACTGGAAAAGGTTGACTGTTCTGCCTTTTTCTTGAGCGTAAGGGCGACACGCCCGAGCGCGTGGACCGGAGGGTAACCACCCAGGGGTACCACCGGACCAGTCCACCCGGATGAATCCGGCAGTAGAAGCAGCAGACGAGACAAAGGACTACTGAGT
Source organism: Kitasatospora mediocidica KCTC 9733 (assembly GCF_000744225.1). Classification (GTDB taxonomy): domain Bacteria; phylum Actinomycetota; class Actinomycetes; order Streptomycetales; family Streptomycetaceae; genus Kitasatospora; species Kitasatospora mediocidica. Next base: position 2,486,543 of record NZ_JQLN01000005.1, read on the forward strand.
AGCCATGGCGGGACAGAAGATCCGCATCCGGCTCAAGGCCTACGACCACGAGGTGATTGACTCCTCGGCGAAGAAGATCGTCGAGACCGTCATTCGCACTGGTGCGCAGGTCGCGGGCCCGGTGCCGCTGCCCACTGAGAAGAACGTTTACTGCGTCATCCGCTCGCCGCACAAGTACAAGGACTCGCGCGAGCACTTCGAGATGCGCACCCACAAGCGTCTGATCGACATCCTCGACCCGACCCCGAAGACCGTTGACTCGCTGATGCGCCTCGACCTTCCGGCCGGCGTCGACATCGAGATCAAGCTCTGAGAGGCGCGACGAAGATGGCAAAGCAGATTAAGGGCATCCTGGGCGAGAAGCTCGGCATGACCCAGGTCTGGGACGAGAACAACCGGATCGTTCCGGTGACCGTCGTCAAGGCCGGGCCCAATGTCGTGACCCAGATCCACACCGCCGATGGCACCGGCTACGACGCCGTGCAGATCGGTTTCGGCGAGATCGACCCCCGCAAGGTGAACAAGCCCCTCGCGGGTCACTTCGCCAAGGCCGGTGTCACCCCGCGCCGCCACCTGGTCGAGCTGCGTACCTCGGACGCGTCCGAGTACACGCTGGGCCAGGAGATCACCGCCGAGCTGTTCGAGGCGGGTGTCAAGGTCGACGTGACCGGCACCTCCAAGGGCAAGGGCTTCGCCGGTGTCATGAAGCGTCACAACTTCAAGGGCCTCGGCGCCGGTCACGGCGTGCAGCGCAAGCACCGTTCGCCCGGCTCGATCGGTGGCTGTGCCACCCCGGGTCGCGTGTTCAAGGGCATGAAGATGGCCGGCCGGATGGGCCACGAGCGCGTGACCACCCAGAACCTGACCATCCACGCCGTTGACGCGGAGAAGGGGCTGCTCCTGATCAAGGGCGCAATCCCCGGTCCGAACGGCGGCCTCATCCTCGTCCGCACCGCGGCGAAGGGGCTGTGAGGATATGAGCACCATTGACATCCTGTCGCCCGCGGGCGACAAGACCGGCACCCTCGAGCTGCCGGCTGAGATCTTCGACGCCAAGGTCAGCGTTCCGCTGATGCACCAGGTCGTCGTCGCTCAGCTCGCCGGCGCTCGCCAGGGTACGCACTCGACCAAGCGTCGTGGCGAGGTCCGAGGCGGCGGCCGCAAGCCGTACCGCCAGAAGGGCACCGGCCGCGCCCGTCAGGGCTCGACCCGCGCTCCGCAGTTCGTCGGCGGTGGCGTTGTCCACGGCCCGAAGCCGCGTGACTACTCGCAGCGGACCCCGAAGAAGATGATCGCCGCCGCTCTGCGCAGCGCGCTCACCGACCGGGCCCGTCACGACCGCATTCACGTCGTCACCGGCGTGACCGCGACCGAGGCGCCGTCGACCAAGGCCGCCCGCGGCCTGTTCGGCAAGATCAGCGAGCGCAAGAACATCCTCCTCGTTGTCGAGCGTGCCGACGAGCTGGGTCTGAAGAGCGCCCGCAACCTGCCGAACGTCCACATCCTGGACGCCGGTCAGCTGAACACCTACGACGTGCTCGTCTCCGACGACGTGGTCTTCACCCAGGCCGCCTTCGAGCGTTTCGTGGCGGGTCCCGCCGCGTCCGCCAAGGCTGTGGCTGCTGAGGGCGAGCTCGAAGGGAGCGCCGCCTGATGGCTGCAGAGATCACGAGCAAGACGTTCACGGACCCCCGTGACATCTTGGTGAAGCCGGTCATCTCGGAGAAGAGCTACTCGCTCCTCGACGAGAACAAGTACACGTTCGTCGTGTCGCCGGGTGCCAACAAGACCCAGATCAAGCAGGCCATCGAAGCGGTCTTCTCGGTCAAGGTCGAGTCCGTCAACACGCTCAACCGTCAGGGCAAGCGCAAGCGCTCCAAGACGGGCTTTGGCAAGCGCAAGGACACCAAGCGCGCCATCGTGACGCTGGCTGAGGGCAACCGCATCGACATCTTCGGTGGTCCGGTCTCCTAACGGAGATCGTGCCGTCGATAAGGACGAGGACGAGAGAGCCAAATGGGCATCCGCAAGTACAAGCCGACTACGCCGGGCCGTCGTGGCTCCAGCGTGGCCGACTTCGTAGAGATCACGCGGTCCACGCCGGAGAAGTCGCTGGTTCGCCCCCTGCACAGCAAGGGCGGCCGTAACAACGCCGGTCGTATCACCGCTCGCCACCAGGGTGGCGGACACAAGCGCGCCTACCGCGTGATCGACTTCCGTCGTCACGACAAGGACGGCGTGCCGGCCAAGGTCGCGCACATCGAGTACGACCCCAACCGCACCGCGCGCATCGCGCTGCTGCACTACGCGGACGGCGAGAAGCGTTACATCATCGCCCCCGCGAAGCTGTCGCAGGGCGACCGGATTGAGAACGGCCCCAAGGCCGACATCAAGCCCGGTAACAACCTGCCGCTGACCAACATCCCGGTCGGTACCGTCATCCACGCTGTGGAGCTGCGTCCGGGCGGCGGTGCCAAGATGGCCCGCTCCGCCGGCGCCGGTATCCAGCTGCTGGCTCGTGAGGGGCGCTTCGCGACCCTGCGTATGCCGTCCGGCGAGACCCGCATGGTGGATGTGCGCTGCCGCGCCACCATCGGCGAGGTCGGCAACGCCGAGCAGTCGAACATCAACTGGGGCAAGGCCGGCCGTATGCGCTGGAAGGGCGTTCGCCCGACCGTGCGTGGTGTGGCCATGAACCCGATCGACCACCCGCACGGTGGTGGTGAGGGTAAGACCTCCGGTGGTCGCCACCCGGTTTCGCCGTGGGGCAAGAAGGAGGGTCGCACTCGTAGCCCGAAGAAGGCTTCGAACGCTCTCATCGTGCGCCGCCGCAAGACCAACAAGAAGCGCTAGGAGCAGGTCAGATGCCGCGCAGTCTCAAGAAGGGCCCCTTCATCGACGGCCACCTCATCAAGAAGGTGGATGTCCAGAACGAAGCGGGTACCCAGAACGTCATCAAGACCTGGTCCCGTCGCTCCGTGATCAGCCCGAGCATGCTCGGTCACACGATCGCGGTGCACGATGGTCGTAAGCACGTCCCGGTGTTCGTCACCGAGTCGATGGTCGGCCACAAGCTCGGCGAGTTCGCGCCGACGCGTACGTTCCGCGGTCACGTCAAGGACGACCGCAAGTCGAAGCGTCGCTAGTCGCCAAGCGGATAAGCAACGACTCATGACTTACACCAGCAAGGGGACAACCATGGAAGCCAGGGCCCAGGCGCGGTACATCCGCGTCACGCCCATGAAGGCCCGCCGCGTGGTGGACCTCATCCGTGGCCTGAACGCCACGGAGGCCCAGGCGGTCCTGCGTTTCGCTCCGCAGGCCGCGACTGTGCCGGTCGGCAAGGTGCTTGACAGCGCCATTGCCAACGCTGTGCACAACTACAACCACAACAACGTGGACGACCTCGTCATCAGCGAGGCGTACGTTGACGAGGGCCCGACCCTGAAGCGGTTCCGTCCGCGTGCCCAGGGCCGCGCCTACCGGATCCGCAAGCGGACCAGCCACATCACCGTGGTCGTCAGCAGCAAGGAAGGGACCCGGTAATGGGCCAGAAGGTTAACCCGCACGGGTTCCGCCTCGGCATCAGCACGGACTTCAAGTCCCGCTGGTACGCCGACAAGCTGTACTCGGACTACGTCAAGGAAGACGTTGCCATTCGTCGCATGATGACGAAGGGCATGGAGCGCGCCGGTATCTCGAAGGTTGAGATCGAGCGCACCCGCGACCGCGTCCGGGTCGACATCCACACCGCCCGCCCCGGCATCGTGATCGGTCGCCGTGGCACCGAGGCCGACCGCATCCGCGGCGACCTCGAGAAGCTGACCGGCAAGCAGGTCCAGCTGAACATCCTCGAGGTCAAGAACCCCGAGCTGGACGCCCAGCTCGTGGCTCAGGGCGTCGCGGAGCAGCTGTCCTCCCGCGTGTCGTTCCGCCGTGCCATGCGTAAGAGCATGCAGGGCACCATGAAGTCCGGCGCCAAGGGCATCAAGGTCCAGTGCTCCGGTCGTCTCGGCGGCGCCGAGATGAGCCGTTCGGAGTTCTACCGCGAGGGTCGTGTGCCGCTGCACACGCTGCGCGCGAACGTCGACTACGGCTTCTTCGAGGCCAAGACGACCTTCGGCCGTATCGGCGTGAAGGTCTGGATCTACAAGGGTGATGTCAAGAACATCGCCGAGGTCCGCGCTGAGAACGCTGCTGCCCGCTCGGGCAACCGCCCGGCCCGCACCGACGCCCGCCCCGCGCGTGGCGGCGAGCGCGGTGGCCGTGGTGGCGAGCGCGGTGGCGCAGCCCGTGGCGGCCGTCGTCCGGCGAACACCGAGGGCGCTGCCCAGGTGACCGCTGAGGCGCCGGCGGTCGAGAGCACCGGAACGGAGGCCTGACCGACATGCTGATCCCCCGTCGGGTCAAGCACCGCAAGCAGCACCACCCGAAGCGCCGCGGCGCCTCCAAGGGTGGCACCGAACTCGCGTTCGGCGAGTACGGCATCCAGGCCGTCACCCCGGCCTACGTGACGAACCGGCAGATCGAGTCCGCTCGTATCGCCATCACCCGTCACATCAAGCGTGGCGGCAAGGTCTGGATCAACATTTACCCGGACCGTCCCCTCACCAAGAAGCCTGCCGAGACCCGCATGGGTTCCGGTAAGGGTTCGCCGGAGTGGTGGATTGCCAACGTTCACCCGGGACGGATCATGTTTGAGCTGTCCTACCCCAATGAGAAGGTTGCTCGTGAGGCGCTCACCCGCGCTGCTCACAAGCTCCCGATGAAGTGCCGGATTGTCCGGCGCGAGGCAGGTGAGAGCTGATGTCGGCCGCTACCAAGGCTGCTGACCTCCGTGAGCTCGACAACGAGGGTCTCGTTGCCAAGCTCCGTGAGGCCAAGGAGGAGCTGTTCAACCTCCGCTTCCAGGCGGCGACCGGGCAGCTCGACAACCACGGACGGCTCAAGCTCGTCCGTAAGGACATCGCGCGGATCTACACCCTGATGCGCGAGCGCGAGCTGGGCATCGAGACGGTGGAGAACGCCTGATGACTGAGAACACCACCAACGAGACTGAGGCGCGCGGCTTCCGCAAGACCCGTGAGGGTCTCGTCGTCAGCGACAAGATGGACAAGACCGTCGTCGTCGCCGTCGAGGACCGCGTCAAGCACGCTCTGTACGGCAAGGTCATCCGCCGTACGAACAAGCTGAAGGCGCACGACGAGGCGAACGCCTGCGGCATCGGCGACCGGGTCCTCCTCGCGGAGACCCGCCCGCTGTCCGCGACGAAGCGCTGGCGCGTCGTCGAGATCCTCGAGAAGGCCAAGTAACGAAGTTGTCCGGGTACGGCCGTATGTGCATCGGGTCCCTCGTGGACGCCGGTGTGAGCAGCGGCCGGCCCGTCAGCTCTCGTTGACGATCAGGAGAAAGCTGTGATCCAGCAGGAGTCGCGACTGCGGGTCGCCGACAACACGGGCGCAAAGGAAATCCTTTGCATCCGCGTTCTCGGTGGTTCCGGTCGCCGCTACGCCGGTATCGGGGACGTCATTGTCGCGACCGTCAAGGACGCGATCCCCGGTGGTTCGGTGAAGAAGGGTGACGTCGTCAAGTGCGTCATCGTCCGTACCGTGAAGTCGCGCCGTCGTCCCGACGGTTCGTACATCCGGTTCGACGAGAACGCCGCGGTTGTTCTGAAGAACACCGATGGTGACCCCCGTGGAACCCGCATCTTCGGCCCGGTGGGCCGCGAGCTGCGTGACAAGAAGTTCATGAAGATCATCTCGCTTGCGCCGGAGGTGCTCTAACCCATGGCGAACAGCATGAAGATCAAGAAGGGTGACCTGGTTCAGGTCATCACCGGCAAGGACCGCGGCAAGCAGGGCAAGGTCATTCAGGCCATGCCCGCCGACAACAAGGTTCTCGTCGAGGGTGTGAACCGGGTCAAGAAGCACACCAAGCCCGGCCAGGGCACCGCCGGTGGCATCATCACCGTCGAGGCCCCGGTGCACGTTTCCAACGTGCAGCTGGTCGTGGAGAAGGACGGCAAGAAGGTCGTCACTCGCGTTGGTTACCGCTTCGATGACGAGGGCAACAAGATCCGCGTTGCCAAGCGAACCGGTGAGGACATCTGATGTCTGAGACGACCATCGAGAACGTCGAGAAGGTGGCCCCCCGCCTCAAGGAGCGTTACAACTCCGAGATCAAGGGCCAGCTCAAGGAAGAGTTCTCCTACGAGAACGTCATGCTGATCCCCGGCCTGGTCAAGGTCGTGGTCAACATGGGTGTGGGCGAGGCCGCCCGCGACTCCAAGCTGATCGACGGTGCCATCCGCGACCTCACCGCCATCACCGGCCAGAAGCCGGCGGTGACGAAGGCTCGCAAGTCCATCGCGCAGTTCAAGCTGCGTGAGGGCCAGCCGATCGGCACCCACGTCACCCTCCGTGGTGACCGCATGTGGGAGTTCCTGGACCGTCTGGTGTCGCTGGCTCTGCCGCGTATCCGTGACTTCCGTGGTCTCTCCCCGAAGCAGTTCGACGGCCGTGGCAACTACACCTTCGGTCTGACCGAGCAGGTCATGTTCCACGAGATCGACCAGGACAAGGTCGACCGTCAGCGCGGTATGGACATCACCGTCGTGACCACCGCCCAGACCGACGACGAGGGCCGGGCGCTCCTGCGCGCTCTGGGCTTCCCGTTCAAGGAGGCGTAAACCATGGCGAAGAAGTCCCTTATCGCGAAGGCCGCTCGTAAGCCGAAGTTCGCGGTCCGTGCCTACACGCGCTGCCAGCGCTGCGGCCGTCCGCACTCGGTGTACCGCAAGTTCGGCCTGTGCCGTGTCTGCCTCCGTGAGATGGCGCACCGCGGCGAGCTGCCGGGCGTGACCAAGAGCTCCTGGTAGTCCAGGACCCTCGGCACGCCAACGCGAGACACAGTGGTGTCCGACCCCACAGCACCTCCTTTTGGGCTCCTGTACCGGATCCCGTAAGGTAGTGGGGTCGGGCCCCCTGGCGCGACAGCTCCGTAGCTGTCGTGACCTTCTTCGGAAGGCTCGCACCCAGTCTTACTAACGCCGCAGGTCCCCTGCGTCTGTGCCCCCGTCGCACTCCTCGGAGTGCGACGGGGGGACCTGGCGCGGAGAAACCACGGCGAGAGAGGCCTGAGGCCATCATGACCATGACCGACCCCATCGCAGACATGCTCACGCGTCTGCGTAACGCGAACTCGGCGTACCACGACACCGTGGCGATGCCGGCTAGCAAGATCAAGTCGCACGTCGCGCAGATCCTGCAGCAGGAGGGTTACATCTCCGGCTGGAAGGTCGAGGAGCCGCAGGAGGGCGAGGTCGGCAAGAAGCTGACCATCGAGCTCAAGTTCGGCCCCAACCGCGAGCGCTCGATCGCTGGTATCAAGCGCATCAGCAAGCCGGGCCTGCGGGTCTACGCAAAGTCCACCAACCTGCCGAAGGTCCTCGGCGGCCTGGGCGTGGCGATCATCTCCACGTCCTCGGGTCTCCTCACGGACAAGCAGGCCGCCAAGAAGGGCGTAGGCGGAGAAGTTCTCGCCTACGTCTGGTAATTCGGGAAACGGAGGTACAGCAATGTCGCGTATTGGACGGCTGCCCATCCCGGTTCCCGCCGGCGTGGACGTCACCATCGATGGCCAGACGGTCGCCGTGAAGGGTCCCAAGGGATCCCTCTCGCACACCGTTGCCGAGCCGATCGAGATCAGCAAGGACGAGACCGGCACTCTGGTCGTCTCGCGCCCGAACGACGAGCGTCAGTCGAAGGCCCTGCACGGCCTTTCCCGCACGCTGGTGGCGAACATGATCACCGGCGTGACCGCGGGCTACCGCAAGTCGCTGGAGATCAACGGTGTTGGTTACCGTGTCGCGCTGAAGGGCTCCAACATGGAGTTCCAGCTCGGCTACAGCCACCCGGTCCTGATCGAGGCCCCGGAGGGCATCTCCTTCGTGGTCGAGTCGCCCACCAAGTTCCACGTGGACGGGACCGACAAGCAGCTGGTCGGAGAGATTTCGGCCAAGATCCGCAAGCTGCGTAAGCCCGACCCGTACAAGGGCAAGGGCATCAAGTACGCGGGCGAGGTCATCCGCCGCAAGGTCGGAAAGAGCGGTAAGTAAGCCATGGGTCTTTCTGTCAAGATCGGCAAGGGCAACGCGTACAAGAACGCTGCCCGCAAGCGCCGCGCCATCCGCGTTCGCAAGCGTGTCACCGGCACCGAGGCTCGTCCTCGTCTGATCGTGACCCGCACGAACCGCCACATGTTCGCCCAGGTCATCGACGACGCCAAGGGTCACACCCTCGCGTCGGCGTCCACCCTCGACGTGTCCATCAAGGGCAACGAGGGCGACAAGAGCGAGCTGGCCAAGAAGGTCGGGAGCCTGGTCGCCGAGCGCGCCAAGGCCGCCGGCATCGAGGCGGTCGTCTTCGACCGCGCGGGCAACCGTTACGCGGGGCGCATCGCCGCCCTGGCGGACGCCGCCCGTGAGGCCGGGCTCGACTTCTAAGCCGCTCGTCGGCTCAGTCGACGGACGTAATCGAGAGAGGTAATTCCAATGGCTGGACCCCAGCGCCGCGGTAGCGGCGCCGGCGGCGGCACCGGTGGCGAGCGGCGCGACCGTAAGCGTGACGACCGGGGCAACGCCCCCGCCGTCGAGAAGACCGCTTACGTTGAGCGCGTGGTCGCGATCAACCGTGTCGCCAAGGTTGTCAAGGGTGGTCGTCGTTTCAGCTTCACCGCGCTGGTCGTGGTGGGCGACGGTGACGGCACCGTGGGTGTCGGATACGGCAAGGCGAAGGAGGTTCCGGCCGCCATCGCCAAGGGTGTTGAGGAGGCCAAGAAGAACTTCTTCAAGGTCCCCCGTATCCAGGGCACCATCCCGCACCCGATCCAGGGCGAGAAGGCCGCTGGCGTCGTGCTCCTGAAGCCGGCGTCCCCCGGTACCGGCGTTATCGCCGGTGGCCCGGTGCGTGCCGTCCTGGAGTGTGCCGGCGTCCACGACATCCTGTCGAAGTCGCTCGGCTCGGACAACGCGATCAACATCGTGCACGCCACCGTGGCTGCTCTGAAGGGCCTTGTTCGCCCCGAGGAGATCGCTGCCCGTCGTGGCCTGCCGCTGGAGGACGTGGCTCCGGCTGCCCTGCTGCGCGCTCGCGCGGCCGGCACGGCCGCCGCGTCAGGGGCGGGTGTCTGATGGCTCGCCTGAAGATCACTCAGACCAAGTCCTACATCGGCAGCAAGCAGAACCACCGCGAGACGCTGCGCTCGCTGGGTCTGAAGCGCATGCACGATGTGGTCGTCAAGGAGGACCGTCCCGAGATCCGCGGGATGGCCCAGACCGTGCGTCACCTCGTCACGGTCGAGGAGGTTGACTGACATGAGCGACTCTCCGCTCAAGATCCACAACCTGCGGCCCGCCCCGGGTGCCAAGACCGCCAAGACCCGTGTCGGTCGTGGTGAGGCATCCAAGGGTAAGACCGCTGGTCGTGGCACCAAGGGCACCAAGGCCCGCTACCAGGTTCCGCAGCGCTTCGAGGGTGGGCAGATGCCCCTCCACATGCGTCTGCCGAAGCTCAAGGGCTTCAAGAACCCCTTCAAGATCACCTTCCAGGTGGTCAACCTCGACAAGCTGGCCGAGCTCTACCCCCAGGGTGGAGAGGTCACCGTCGAGGGCCTGGTCGAGAAGGGCGCGGTTCGCAAGAACTCGCTCGTCAAGGTCCTGGGCACCGGCGAGATCTCCGTCGCGCTGCAGGTTTCGGTTGACGCCGTCTCCGCTTCGGCCGCCACGAAGATCACCGCCGCCGGCGGCACCGTCACCGAGCTGATCTGACTTCAGGTCACGCGAGGCTGACTCAGCTTCACGGGCTGGGCCCCGTCCCTCTTTCGAGAGAGACGGGGCCCAGCCTTTTTGTGTGTTCATCTGCACGCGAATCCGCAGTGATCTGGACGCATCCCCGGCCAAAACCGGGCATCCCGGCCCGGCCGGACGAAGCGCATGGCGCACGAGCTTCATTCGGGTGGCCACACACTGTTAGAGTCCGTGGAGTTCCCTTGTAGGCTGCGACAGTCTGCCTTGTGGTAGCTGGAACACCCTTACTCCCCCCATCAGGACCGACCCTCCCGCCGACGACGCGCGGGGGGCGCAGGAGGCACCGTGCTCAGTGCGTTCGCGCGGGCGTTCAAGACGCCCGACCTGCGCAAGAAGCTGCTGTTCACGCTGGGCATCATGGTGCTGTTCCGGATGGGTGCGCACGTTCCCGTTCCGGGCGTCAACTTTGTCGCCGTGAACACATGCGTGAAGCAGGCGAACAACGGTCTCTTCGGCCTTGTGAACCTGTTCAGCGGTGGAGCTCTGCTCCAGCTGACGATCTTCGCGCTCGGCATCATGCCCTACATCACCGCCAGCATCATCCTCCAGCTGCTGACCGTCGTGATCCCGCGACTGGAAGCCCTGAAGAAGGAGGGTCAGGCCGGCACCACGAAGATCACGCAGTACACCCGCTACCTGACCATCGCGCTCGCGATCCTCCAGGGCACCGGCATCGTGGCGACCGCGTCCAACGGCGCGCTGTTCTCCAGCTGCCCGGTCGGCAACCAGGTCGTCCCGGACACCTCGGTGTTCCGGATCATGGTCATGGTCATCACGATGACCGCCGGCACCACGATGATCATGTGGCTCGGTGAGCTCATCACCGACCGCGGCATCGGCAACGGCATGTCCATCCTGATCTTCACCTCGATCGCGTCCGGCTTCCCGGGCCAGCTCTGGGCGATCAAGAAGGCCGGCACGCTCGCGAGCGGCTGGATCGACTTCTTCGCGGTGCTCGGCGTCGGCGTCGTGGTGGTGGTCCTGGTCATCTTCGTCGAGCAGGCGCAGCGCCGGATCCCCGTGCAGTACGCCAAGCGCATGATCGGTCGACGTGCCTTCGGTGGTACCTCGACCTACATCCCGCTGAAGGTCAACCAGGCGGGTGTCATCCCGGTCATCTTCGCCTCGTCGCTGCTCTACATCCCGGCCCTGGTGGCCCAGCTGACGAGCAGCAAGGCGGGCTGGGCGATCTGGATCCAGAACAACTTCACCAAGGGTGACCACCCGATCTACATGGCGACCTATTTCGTCCTGATCGTGTTCTTCGCCTTCTTCTACGTCGCCATCTCCTTCAACCCCGAAGAAGTTGCCGACAATATGAAGAAGTATGGTGGCTTCATCCCGGGCATCCGGGCCGGCCGCCCGACGGCCGAGTACCTGAACTACGTGCTTACCCGCATCACGTGGCCGGGATCGCTCTACCTCGGCCTGATCGCGTTGATCCCGATGATCGGCCTCGTCGCCCTCAAGCAGAGCACAACCATTCCGTTTGGCGGCACCAGCATCCTCATCATCGTCGGCGTCGGACTCGAAACTGTGAAGCAGATCGAGAGCCAGCTCCAGCAGCGTAATTACGAAGGGTTCCTCCGCTGATGCGTATCGTCCTCGTCGGACCTCCCGGGGCCGGGAAGGGTACTCAGGCGCACGTTCTGGCCAAGACCCTGTCCATCCCGCACATCTCCACCGGCGACCTCTTCCGGGCCAACATCAGCCAGGGCACCCCGTTGGGGCTCGAGGCCAAGGGCTACATGGACGCAGGTCGGCTCGTACCGGACGAGGTGACCATCGGGATGGCCAAGGACCGGCTCGCCCAGGAGGACGCCGCCCACGGCTTCCTGCTGGACGGGTTCCCCCGCAACCTCGTGCAGGCCAAGGCGCTGGACGAGATCCTGGCGGAGTCCGGCATCGCCCTGAACGGCGTGCTGGACCTGGAGGTCCCCGAGGACGAGGTCGTCAAGCGCATCGCCGGTCGCCGGCTGTGCCGCAACGACGGCAGCCACGTGTTCCACGTGCACTACAACGCGCCGTCCGTCGAGGGCATCTGCGACGAGTGCGGTGGCGAGCTCTACCAGCGTTCGGACGACACCGAGGACGCGGTCCGTACCCGCCTCGAGGTCTACCACACCGAGACCGAGCCGATCATCGAGTACTACGCCCAGCAGGGCCTGGTCACCACGATCCCGGCCCTCGGCAAGGTCGACGAGGTCACCCAGCGCGCGGTCGACGCTCTGGAGCAGCGCAAGCAGGGCTGAGACAGCCCTCCCAGCCGAGCAACACCCGCGTGCCCGACGGCCGCGGCGCCCCGACGGGGGCGCCGCGGCCGTCCGGCGTCGTACCGTTGTCTCAGCGAAGGGCCGCCCGGCAAGGACCGTGCGGTACACAGACGAAAGGCGTGGCCCAGATGGTGGAGATCAAGACCTCCGAGCAGATCGCGAAGATGCGGGTGGCCGGCCTGGTCGTCGCCGAGGCCCTCAAGGCCTGCCGCGCCGCGGTCGCCCCCGGGATCAGCACCCAGGAGCTGAACGACATCGCGGCCAAGGTCATCGCCGACCACGGCGCCACCTCCAACTTCCGCGCCGACCACGGCGGCCTCTGGTTCCCCGGGGTGATCTGCGCCTCGGTCAACAACGAGGTGGTGCACGGCATCCCCGGTGACCGGGTGCTGGTCGAGGGCGACGTGATCTCCATCGACTGCGGCGCGATCGTGGACGGCTGGCACGGCGACGCGGCCATCACCGTCCCGGTCGGCGAGGTGCGGCCCGAGGTCGCGATGCTCAGCCAGGTCACCGAGGGCTCGATGTGGGCCGGCATCGCCCAGATGAAGAAGGGCAACCGGCTGGTCGACGTCTCCAAGGCGATCGAGGGCTTCATCCGCCGTCAGCCGCTGCCGCCCAAGGGCAAGTGGGGGATCACCGAGGGATACGGCGGTCACGGCATCGGCACCGCGATGCACATGGAGCCGCACGTGCTGAACTACGTCGAGCGCGGCCGCGGCAAGGGGCCGAAGCTGACGCCCGGTACGGTCCTGGCGATCGAGCCGATGGTCTCGCTGGGCACCCCGCACACCAGCGTGCTGGAGGACGACTGGACGGTCGTCACCAACGACGGGACCTGGGCGGCGCACTGGGAGCACTCGGTCGCCGTCACCGAGCAGGGCCCGCTGGTGCTGACCGCCTTCGACGGCGGAAAGGCGCAGCTCGCGGCGCTGGGCGTGACCGCGGCGCCGGACCCCCTCGGATAGCCGGTATCGTCTCTGGTTCGAACAGCAGGCGTATCGGACATATAGGGGACAACAGTGCTCAAGGGCTTCCGCGAGTTCATGATGCGCGGCAACGTCGTCGACATGGGCGTCGGAATCGTCATCGGCTCGGCGTTCACGGCGGTCGTCGGCGGCTTCGTGAAGGCCTTCCTGACCCCGCTGGTGGGCGTGGTGGTCGGCGCGGCCGGCGACTACAGCACGAAGTCGTTCAACGCCAACGGCGTGGTCTTCCCATACGGTCAGTTCCTGAACGTGCTGATCACCTTCGTGCTGACCGCGGCGGTGCTGTACTTCTGCGTGGTGCTGCCGGTGGCCAAGGCCAGCGCCCGCTACCTGCCGAAGAAGCCGAAGACCGCGAAGCGTCCGTGCCCGGAGTGCCTCACCGAGATACCCGAGGCCGCCAGCCGTTGTGCCGCCTGCACCGCGGTGGTCCAGCCGATCCGGATCGGTGCGCAGTACTAGTCCCGGTTTGGGTTCCGTGGGCCGGTAACGTACGATGGACTGTCGGCTCACTCGTAGCGTGCTCTTGCACGCCCTCTTCCCTTGGGACGGGGTGAACCCAGGTTCGCACGAGCGTGCCGCATACGGTAGCCGGTCCCGGAAGGTGGATCTCGCAGTTCATGGCAAAGAAGCAAGGCGCCATTGAGATCGAGGGCACCGTGATCGAGTCTCTCCCGAACGCCATGTTCAAGGTTGAGCTGCAGAACGGTCACAAGGTCCTCGCGCACATCAGCGGCAAGATGCGTATGCACTACATTCGCATCCTCCCGGACGACCGGGTCGTGGTGGAGCTCAGCCCCTACGACCTGACGCGTGGTCGGATCGTCTACCGCTACAAGTAACGGATGACTTCCCGCTTCACCGCGGGGCGTCTGTCAGATCTAGACCCGGAGAACCTGAACCATGAAGGTCAAGCCGAGCGTCAAGAAGATCTGCGACAAGTGCAAGGTGATCCGCCGTCACGGCCGGGTCATGGTGATCTGCGACAACCTGCGCCACAAGCAGCGCCAGGGCTGATCGTTCTCCCGCATTTCTCGTAGTACTTCGCGCGACGCGCACCACGTCATACACGGGCTGCCCGATCCGTCCACCCTTGGACGGACTGCCACCCCCGGTCAGAGGCCGGGGCTCCCTCAGCGAGAGTTGTAGGAGTAGGCAGCTCGTAAGACCTCTGAAGAATCACAGGAGCCATGAATGGCACGCCTCGCCGGCGTTGATCTCCCCCGCGAAAAGCGGATCGAGATCGCCCTCACGTACGTCTACGGCATCGGCCGTACCCGCGCCCAGCAGTCGCTGGCCGAGACTGGCGTGAACCCCGACATCCGCGTTCGCGACATCAGCGAGGAAGACCTCGTCAAGCTCGCGCAGTGGATCGACGCCAACTACACGGTCGAGGGTGACCTCCGCCGTGAGGTGGCCGCCGACATCCGCCGCAAGGTCGAGATCGGTTGCTACGAGGGCCTGCGTCACCGCCGTGGCCTGCCGGTCCGCGGTCAGCGCACCCACACCAACGCGCGTACCCGCAAGGGCCCGCGTCGCGCGATTGCCGGCAAGAAGAAGCCGGGCAAGAAGTAGTCCGCCCCTCAACCGGACTTCCCTCCGGCCCGCGGGTTAGCGGACCGATCACCTCAGTAGGAGAAACAGACTTATGCCCCCCAAGGGTCGTCAGGCTGCCGGCGCCAAGAAGGTGCGCCGCAAGGAGAAGAAGAACGTCGCTCATGGGCACGCCCACATCAAGAGCACGTTCAACAACACCATCGTTTCGATCACGGACCCCGCGGGCAACGTGATCTCCTGGGCCTCCGCCGGCCACGTCGGCTTCAAGGGCTCGCGCAAGTCCACCCCGTTCGCCGCGCAGATGGCCGCCGAGGCCGCTGCCCGTCGCGCGCAGGAGCACGGCATGCGCAAGGTCGACGTCTTCGTGAAGGGTCCGGGCTCCGGCCGCGAGACCGCGATCCGTTCGCTCCAGGCCACCGGCCTGGAGGTGGGCTCGATCCAGGACGTCACCCCCACCCCGCACAACGGCTGCCGTCCGCCGAAGCGTCGCCGCGTCTGACGCAGCGCCTTCGGGTACTGGTGCTTTAAACCACGTACGGGGTCTCGTTTCTTGCGGGACCCCGTACGCTTGGTTCTGTTCGACGTCAAATAGTGGGCGTCGAGAACAACTGGAGGATCCAAAATGCTGATCGCTCAGCGCCCCTCGCTGACCGAAGAGGTCGTCGACGAGTACCGCTCGCGGTTCGTGATCGAGCCGCTCGAGCCGGGCTTCGGCTACACCCTCGGCAACTCCCTGCGCCGCACGCTCCTCTCCTCGATCCCGGGTGCCGCTGTCACCAGCATCCGCGTCGACGGTGTCCTGCACGAGTTCACCACCGTGCCGGGCGTCAAGGAGGACGTCACCGACCTCATCCTCAACATCAAGCAGCTGGTCGTCTCCTCGGAGCACGACGAGCCGGTCGTGATGTACCTGCGCAAGCAGGGTCCGGGTGTCGTCACCGCCGCCGACATCGCGCCCCCGGCCGGTGTCGAGGTGCACAACCCCGAGCTGGTCCTCGCCACGCTCAACGGCAAGGGCAAGCTGGAGATGGAGCTGACCGTCGAGCGCGGTCGCGGCTACGTCTCCGCCGTCCAGAACAAGGCCTCCGGCCAGGAGATCGGCCGCATCCCGGTCGACTCGATCTACAGCCCCGTGCTGAAGGTCACCTACAAGGTCGAGGCCACCCGTGTCGAGCAGCGCACCGACTTCGACAAGCTGATCGTCGACGTCGAGACCAAGCCGGCCATGCGCCCGCGCGACGCCATGGCGTCGGCCGGTAAGACCCTGGTGGAGCTGTTCGGTCTCGCCCGCGAGCTGAACATCGACGCCGAGGGCATCGACATGGGCCCCTCGCCGACGGACGCCGCGCTGGCCGCCGATCTGGCCCTGCCGATCGAGGAGCTCGAGCTCACCGTTCGGTCCTACAACTGCCTCAAGCGCGAGGGCATCCACACCGTGGGTGAGCTCGTGGCCCGCTCCGAGGCCGACCTGCTCGACATCCGCAACTTTGGTGCGAAGTCGATCGACGAGGTCAAGGCGAAGCTGGCCGGCATGGGCCTGGCGCTCAAGGACAGCCCGCCCGGATTCGACCCGACCGCCGCCGCCGACGCCTTCGGCGCCGACGACCTGGACGACGCGGGTTACGCGGAGACCGAGCAGTACTGAGTTTGGTCCGGGACGGCTCCCACCGGAGCCGTCCCGGTTCATGAAGGAAAGTCGTCCGGGCAACAGTGCCCGGCCGCCCGTTCCGGTACCTGATACGGCCGGATTCGGAGATACAAGGAGCTACCATGCCCCGTCCCACGAAGGGTGCCCGCCTCGGCGGTGGCCCGCACCACGAGCCGCTGCTGCTGGCCGGCCTGTGCCGCGAGCTGTTCACCCACGGCCGCATCACCACGACCGAGGCCAAGGCCCGTCGGATGCGCCCGCTGGCCGAGCGCCTGATCACCAAGGCGAAGGTCGGTGACATCCACAACCGTCGTATCGTCCGCAAGACGATCACCGACGTCTCCGTGCTGCACACCCTCTTCACCGAGATCGCGCCGCGCTACGAGAACCGCCCGGGTGGCTACACCCGTATCACCAAGATCGGTCCCCGTCGTGGCGACAACGCCCCGATGGCCGTGATCGAGCTGGTCGAGGCGCTGACCGTCGCGCAGACCGCCGTCGGCGAGGCCGAGGGCGCCACCAAGCGTGCCGCCAAGGACGCCGAGGTCGACGCCGCTGTTGAGACCACTGAGGTCGAGACCGCCTGAACACCCTGAGGTGTTGTGCGGGCCCGTTCTCCCAGCGATGGGGGAGCGGGCCCGTTCCTTTCTACCGGGAGTAGTGGCAGTGCTGAAGGATTGCGAGCGGCCGGAGCGGCAGGACGGGCCGGCCGAGGGGACCGTGCGAATCCGGCTGGATCTGGCGTACCACGGAGCCGAGTTCTCCGGGTGGGCCCGTCAGCCGGGGTACCGGACGGTGCAGGGCGAGATCGAGAGCGCGCTGCAGATCGTCACGCGCTCCGCCGAGCCGTACGCCCTGACGGTGGCCGGTCGCACGGACGCCGGCGTGCACGCGCGCGGGCAGGTCGCGCACGTGGACCTGCCGGTCGAACTCTGGGCCCAGCACGGCGAGAAGCTGCTTCGCCGGCTGGCCGGGCGGCTGCCGGACGATGTCCGGATCCACCGGCTCTCCGAGGCGCCGGCCGGCTTCGACGCCCGCTTCGCCGCGATCTGGCGCCGCTACGCGTACCGGGTGGCCGACCACCAGGGCGGCGTGGACCCGCTGTTGCGCGGCCATGTGCTCTGGCACGACCGCCCGTTGGACATCGACCTGATGAACGAGGCGGCCCGGCTGCTGCTCGGTGAGCACGACTTCGCCGCGTACTGCAAGAAGCGCGAGGGTGCCACCACCATCCGGACCCTGCTGGATCTGTTCTGGGAGCGGGTCCCGGCGGACACGCACACGGCGGGGGTGGCGGGGCAGCTGGCGGTGGCCACCGTCCGGGCGGACGCCTTCTGCCACAACATGGTGCGGGCGCTGGTCGGTTCGATGCTGCTGGTGGGCGACGGGCGACGGCCGGTGGAGTTCCCCGGACAGGTGCTGGCCGGCCGGGTCCGGCACAGCGCCGTCAACGTCGTGCGGCCCTACGGGCTGACGCTGGAGGAGGTCGGCTATCCGGCCGACGACAAGCTCGCCGAGCGCAACCGTGAGGCCCGCCGGATGCGCACGTTGCCTGGCCAGGGGTAATCCGTTTGGGCCGGGAGCCCTCGGCATAGCAAAATCGCCCTCATGGGACACGTCGAGATTTCGCACCTTGAGTACTACCTGCCGGACGGGCGGGTGCTGTTCGACGACGCGTCCTTCCGGGTCGGCGAGGGCTCCGCGGTCGCCCTGGTGGGCGCCAACGGCGCCGGCAAGACCACGCTGCTGCGCATGATCGCGGGCGACACCCAGCCGCACGGCGGCACGGTGACGGTCAGCGGCGGGCTGGGCGTGATGCGCCAGTTCGTCGGCACCACCGGCCGCGAGGACCAGCGCGAGACGCCCGGCGCCCTGCCGGCCGACGCCTCGGTCCGGGACCTGCTGGTCTCCGTCGCGCCGCAGCGGATCGCGCTGGCCGCCAAGGCGGTGGACACCGCCGAGCTGGCGATGATGGCGCAGGACGACGAGAAGAGCCAGATGGCCTACGCCCAGGCGCTGGCCGACTGGGCCGACGCCGGCGGCTACGAGTACGAGACCGACTGGGACGTCTGCACCACCGCGGCCCTCGGGATGCCCTTCGACCGGGCCCAGTTCCGTGGCCTGAACACGCTCTCCGGCGGCGAGCAGAAGCGGCTCGTCCTGGAGGCGCTGCTGCGCGGGCCCGAGGAGGTGCTGCTCCTCGACGAGCCGGACAACTACCTGGACGTCCCAGGCAAGCGCTGGCTGGAGGAGGCGATCCGGGCCACCTCCAAGACCGTGCTCTTCATCTCGCACGACCGGGAGCTGCTCTCCCGGGCCGCCGACAAGATCATCAGCGTCGAGTCCGGCTTCGGCGGCGGTGGCAGCAGCGTCTGGGTGCACGGCGGCGGCTTCGAGTCCTTCCACGAGGCCCGCAAGGAGCGCTTCGCCCGCTTCGAGGAGCTCGGCCGGCGCTGGGACGAGGAGCACGCCAAGCTCAAGAAGCTGGTGGTCACGCTGCGCCAGGCGGCCTCGGTCAGCCACGCGCTGGCCACCCGCTACGCCGCCGCGCAGACCCGGCTCAAGAAGTTCGAGGACGCCGGCCGCCCGGAGGAGCCCCCGCGCGAGCAGTCCATCAGCATGCGCCTCAAGGGCGGCCGCACCGGTGTGCGGGCGGTCACCCTGGAGAAGCTGGGGCTCACCGGCCTGATGCAGCCCTTCGACCTGGAGGTCTTCTACGGCGAGCGGGTCGCGGTGCTGGGCTCCAACGGCTCCGGCAAGTCGCACTTCCTGCGGATGCTGGCGGGCGACGAGTCGGTGGCCCACACCGGCACCTGGAAGCTCGGCGCCCGGGTGGTGGCCGGGCACTTCCGGCAGACCCACGCGCACCCCGAGCTGTTCGGCCGCACGGTGCGCTCGATCGTCGAGGAGGAGCACGCGCTGGACCGCAAGGCGGCGATGGGCGTGCTGCGCCGCTACGAGCTGGACAAGCAGGAGGAGCAGCGCTTCGAGTCGCTCTCCGGCGGCCAGCAGGCCAGGCTGATGATCCTCAAACTGGAGCTGGACGGCGTCACCGCGCTGCTGCTGGACGAACCGACGGACAACCTGGACCTGGAGAGCGCCGAGGCACTCCAGGAGGGCCTGGAGGCCTTCGACGGCACGGTCCTGTGCGTCACGCACGACCGCTGGTTCGCCAAGAGCTTCGACCGCTTCCTGGTCTTCGGCTCGGACGGCCGGGTCTACGAGTCCCCGGAGCCCGTCTGGGACGAGACGCGGGTGCAGCGCGACCGGTGATTTGGACCTGCTCTGCCGGGCGGGTAAGGTAGGCCCTTGTTGTGCGTATTGGCTCGCTCCATCTCACGTGAGAGGTCGGTACGCCGGAGATACCAGGCCGATGACCAGCGGCTCCCCCTTGAATTGCGTCCAAGCGGGTCCGGGCTGATCCCTCGTCCAGGTGCTCCTGTCAGGACTCACTCACTGAAAAGCGAAGGCTACGACCGTGCGTACGTACAGCCCCAAGCCCGGCGACGTCCAGCGTCAGTGGCACGTCATCGACGCGCAAGACGTTGTGCTCGGCCGCCTGGCCTCCCAGGCCGCCAACCTCCTCCGGGGCAAGCACAAGGCGATCTACGCGCCGCACGTTGACACTGGTGACTTCGTCATCATCATCAACGCGGACAAGGTGCACCTGTCTGGGAACAAGAAGACCCAGAAGCTCGCCTACCGCCACAGCGGTTTCCCGGGCGGTCTCCGCTCGGTCCGCTACGACGACCTCCTGGACAAGAACCCGGAGAAGGCCGTCGAGAAGGCCATCAAGGGCATGATCCCCAAGAACACCCTGGGCCGCCAGATGCTCTCGAAGCTGAAGGTCTACTCGGGCGACCAGCACCCGCACGCTGCGCAGATGCCGGTTCCGTTCGAGATCACCCAGGTCGCGCAGTAATTCCGGCCACCAAGCCCCCCATCACTGAAAAGCTGAGGAACACCGTGGCCGAGACTGCCGCTGAGACCACCCTTGAGGTCGACTTCAACGACGAGGTGGAGCTCACCGAGTACACCTCTGAGGAAGAGACCTCCTACTCGACCGAGTCCTCGGTCGGCCGCTTCGCCGAGGCCATCCCGGCCGCCGGCCTGGGCCGTCGCAAGGAGGCGATCGCCCGCGTGCGCATCGTCCCCGGCACCGGCAAGTGGAAGATCAACGGTCGCACCCTGGAGAACTACTTCCCCAACAAGGTGCACCAGCAGACCGTGAACGAGCCCTTCAAGCTCCTTGAGCTGGACGGCCGTTACGACGTCATCTCCCGTATCTCGGGTGGCGGCGTCTCCGGTCAGGCCTACGCGCTGCGCCTCGGCGTGGCCCGTGCCCTGAACGAGGTCGACGTGGACAACAACCGTCCCGCCCTCAAGAAGGCCGGCTTCCTGATGCGTGACGCCCGTGCCGTCGAGCGCAAGAAGGCCGGTCTCAAGAAGGCCCGCAAGGCCCCGCAGTACAGCAAGCGCTAGTCACGCCGCAGGGTGCGTACCGGAACATGGTGCGCACCCCGCAGGTGCGACAGTGACGCCCCGGAGCACTTCATGTGCCCCGGGGCGTCGTGCTCCCTGGACCGGTCAGGCGGCCAGGGGGACTCCTTCCCGCGGGCCGGGTCGGCGCTGGGCGCCCCCGCCGGCGGCCGGCGACAAAGGACGGAACCAGTGGCACGACTCTTCGGTACGGACGGCGTACGTGGTGTGGCCAATGAGGGGCTGACCGCCGAGCTGGCGCTGAGCCTCTCGGTGGCGGCGGCGCACGTGCTGGGCGACGCGGGATCGTTCGCCGGGCACCGCCCGGTCGCGGTGGTCGGCCGTGACCCGCGTGCCTCGGGCGAGTTCCTGGAGGCGGCGGTCATCGCCGGTCTGGCGAGCGCGGGCGTGGACGTCCTCAAGGTGGGCGTGCTGCCGACCCCGGCGGTCGCGTACCTGACCGGCTCGCTGGGCGCGGACTTCGGCGTGATGCTCTCCGCCAGCCACAACGCGATGCCCGACAACGGCATCAAGTTCCTCGCCCGCGGCGGCCACAAGCTGGACGACGCCATCGAGGACGCCATCGAGGCGCACTACCACCGCTACTCGCACGGCACCACCGAGGACTGGACCCGCCCGACCGGCGCGGCCGTCGGCCGGGTGCGCGAGTACACCGAGGGCTTCGACAAGTACGTCGCCCACCTGGTCGCGGTGCTGCCGAACCGGCTGGACGGCGTCAAGGTCGTCATCGACGGCGCGCACGGCGCGGCCGCCCGGGTCGCCCCCGAGGCCTTCGCCCGGGCCGGCGCCGAGGTGGTCTACACGCTGGGCGCCGAGCCCACCGGCCTGAACATCAACGACGGTGTCGGCTCGACCCACCTGGACCAGCTGCAGGCCGCGATGCGCGAGCACAAGGCCGACTTCGGCATCGCGCTGGACGGTGACGCGGACCGCTGCCTGGCCGCCGACGCGGACGGCAACGAGGTGGACGGCGACCAGATCCTCGCCATCCTCGCGGTCGCCATGCGGGAGGCCGGCACGCTGCGCCGCAACACCGCGGTGGGCACCGTGATGTCCAACCTGGGCTTCAAGCTGGCCATGGAGCGCGAGGGCATCCAGCTGATCCAGACCGCGGTGGGTGACCGCTACGTGCTGGAGGCGATGAAGGCGCACGGCTACGCGCTCGGCGGCGAACAGTCCGGCCACGTGATCCTGCTGGACCACGCGACCACCGGCGACGGCACGCTGACCGGCCTGATGCTCGGCGCCCGACTGGCCGCCACCAAGCAGCCGTTGGCCGATCTCGCCACGGTGATGACGCGCCTGCCGCAGCTGCTGATCAACGTCAAGGGCGTGGACCGCAGCCGGGTCGCCGACTGCGTCGAGCTGACCGCGGCCGTCGCCATCGCGGAGGCCGAACTCGGCAGCACCGGACGGGTGTTGCTTCGTCCGTCCGGTACCGAGCCGTTGGTCAGGGTGATGGTGGAGGCGGCCGACCAGGAGCAGGCCCGGGCGATCGCCGAGCGGCTCGCCGAAGCGGTCCGCACCCACCTGGGCTGACGTCGGGTCAGAGTTTGCGCAGAAGGGCGCGGCGGACCTTGTGGTCGGCGCCCTTCTGCAACACCAGCGTCGCCCGGCCGCGGGTGGGCAGCACGTTCTCCAGCAGGTTGGGCTTGTTGATGGTCCGCCAGACCTGCCGGCCGTACTCCAGCGCCTCGTCCTCCGGGACCTCGGTGAAGCGGCGGAAGTAGGAGCTCGGGTCCAGGAAGGCGGTGTCCCGCAGCTTCTTGAAGCGGGACAGGTACCAGCGCTCGATGTCGTCGGTGCGGGCGTCGACGTAGATCGAGAAGTCGAAGTAGTCGGCCACTGCGAGCCGGGTGCGGCCGTCGTTGCCGGGCAGGGCCGGCTGCAGGACGTTCAGTCCCTCGACGATCAGGATGTCCGGACGCTGCACGGTGAGCCGCTGGTCCGGCACGATGTCGTAGACCAGGTGCGAGTAGACCGGCGCGGTGACCTCCTGCTTGCCCGCCTTCACGTCCGCGACGAAGCGCATCAGCGCCCGGCGGTCGTAGGACTCCGGGAACCCCTTGCGGGCCATCAGACCGCGCCGGCGCAGCTCCTCGTTGGGGAGCAGGAAGCCGTCGGTGGTGACCAGTTCGACCCGCGGGTGCTCGGGCCAGCGCGCGAGCAGGGCCTGCAGCAGACGGGCGCTGGTGGACTTGCCCACCGCCACCGAACCGGCCACGCCGATGATGAACGGCGTCCGGGTGCGCTCGGTGTCCCCCATGTCGAGGAAGGTGCCCAGTGCGCCGCGCAGGTCGTGGGTGGCGTGGATGTAGAGGTTGAGCAGCCGGGAGAGCGGCAGGTAGACGTCCCGCACCTCGTCCAGGTCCAGCGCGGTGCCGAGACCGCGCAGTTGCTCCACCTCCTGCGCGGAGAGTGGCAGTGGCGTTCGGTCGCGCAGGGCACTCCACTCGGCCCGGGAGAGATCGACGTACGGAGACGGCGACGGGCCGGGCGAGGTGGCAGCGCCCCGCGTACACAGTTCGGTCAGCACAACGTCCATTGTGGGCCGTACTCGGGTGCGCCGGTGGTGTGGTCTCGGTCACGCACCGTTGTCCCGGGCTTGGCCTGGGTGAAAACGGGCGGCCCTTATGCTGACACACATGTGCGGAATTGTTGGATATGTGGGCTCTCAGCCCGCGCTTGACGTAGTGATCGCAGGGCTTCGGCGGCTGGAGTACCGAGGGTACGACTCAGCCGGCGTGGCCATCCAGACGGCGGACTCCTCAGGGCAGTGGAGCCTCGCCACCGACAAGCGGGCCGGCAAGCTCGTCAACCTCGAGAAGTCGCTCGCCGAGGCCCCTCTCCCCGGCGGCACCACCGGCATCGGCCACACCCGTTGGGCCACCCACGGCGGTCCGA
Organism: Kitasatospora mediocidica KCTC 9733; assembly: GCF_000744225.1. Classification (GTDB taxonomy): domain Bacteria; phylum Actinomycetota; class Actinomycetes; order Streptomycetales; family Streptomycetaceae; genus Kitasatospora; species Kitasatospora mediocidica. The sequence goes on from NZ_JQLN01000005.1 coordinate 2,510,279, forward strand.
CCGACGCCAACGCCCACCCTCACCTGGACGACGCGCTGCGGGTCGCGGTGGTGCACAACGGCATCATCGAGAACTTCGCCTGGCTGCGGGCCGAGCTGGCCGAGCGCGGCCACACGCTGCGCTCGGAGACCGACACCGAGGTGGTCGCCCACCTGCTGGCCGAGGCCTACACCGGCGACCTGGCCGAGGCCATGCGGATCGTCTGCCGCCAGCTGGACGGCGCGTTCACGCTGGTCGCGGTGCACGCGGACGCTCCGGACGTGGTGGTCGGCGCGCGCCGCAACTCGCCGCTGGTGGTCGGGCGCGGCGTGGGCGAGAACTTCCTCGCCTCGGACGTCTCGGCGTTCATCGCGCACACCCGCGAGGCGATCGAGCTGGGCCAGGACCAGGTCGTGGAGCTGCGTGGCGACGCGGTGACCGTCACCAACTTCGACGGCACCCCCGCCGAGGTCCGCGAGTACCACGTGGACTGGGACGCCTCGGCCGCCGAGAAGGGCGGCTACGACTACTTCATGCTCAAGGAGATCGCCGAGCAGCCGAAGGCGGTCGCGGACACCCTGCTCGGCCGGATCGGCACGGACGGCCGGCTGACCCTGGACGAGGTGCGCATCCCGGACTCGGTGCTGCGCGAGGTCGACAAGGTCGTCATCGTGGCCTGCGGCACCGCGTTCCACGCCGGCATGATCGCCAAGTACGCCATCGAGCACTGGACCCGCGTCCCGTGCGAGGTCGAGGTGGCCTCGGAGTTCCGCTACCGGGACCCGATCCTGGACGACCGCACGCTGGTGATCGCGATCTCGCAGTCCGGCGAGACCATGGACACCCTGATGGCGCTGCGGCACGCCCGCGAGCAGGGCGCCAAGGTGCTGGCGATCTGCAACACCAACGGGTCGACGATCCCGCGCGAGTCGGACGCCGTGCTCTACACGCACGCCGGCCCCGAGGTCGCGGTCGCCTCCACCAAGGCGTTCCTGACCCAGCTGGTCGCCTGCTACCTGGTCGCCCTGTACCTGGGCCAGGTGCGCGGCACCAAGTGGGGCGACGAGATCCGCGCCGTCATCGAGCAGCTCGCGGACGCGCCGCGCCAGGTCGAGCAGGTGCTGGAGACCATGGAGCCGGTGCGCGAGCTGGCCCGCTCGCTGGCGGACGCCAACTCGGTGCTCTTCCTCGGCCGCCACGTGGGCTTCCCGGTGGCGCTGGAGGGTGCGCTCAAGCTCAAGGAGCTGGCGTACATGCACGCCGAGGGCTTCGCGGCCGGCGAGCTGAAGCACGGTCCGATCGCGCTGATCGAGGAGGGGCTGCCGGTCGTGGTCGTCGTTCCCTCGCCGCGCGGGCGGTCGATCCTGCACGACAAGATCGTCTCCAACATCCAGGAGATCCGGGCCCGCGGTGCGCGGACCATCGTGATCGCCGAGGAGGGTGACGAGGCGGTCGTGCCGTACGCCGACCACCTGATCCGCATCCCGGTGACGCCGACGCTGCTCCAGCCGCTGGTGTCCACCGTCCCGCTCCAGGTCTTCGCCTGCGAGCTGGCGACGGCCAAGGGCCACGAGGTGGACCAGCCGCGCAACCTGGCGAAGTCCGTCACCGTCGAGTAGCGGTGGCGTAGCGACGTTCCCGGCCCCCTGCGCATCGCCGTGGGGGGCCGGTATCGTCGGCGGGGTGATCATCGGAGTGGGAATCGACGTCGCCTCCATCGAGCGCTTCGCGGCCGCGCTGGAGCGCACGCCGGAGATGGCCGACCGGCTGTTCACCCCGGCGGAGCAGCTGCTCCCGAGCGGGGCCCGGCGTGGCGCGGCCTCGCTGGCGGCGCGCTTCGCCGCCAAGGAGGCGCTGGCCAAGGCGGTCGGCGCGCCGGGCGGGCTGGAGTGGCACGACGCGGAGGTGCGGGCCGAGGAGTCGGGCCGGCCGACTTTGCACGTCAAGGGGACCATCGCGGCGCTGGGTGACCGGCTGGGCATCCGCTCCTGGCACCTGTCGCTGAGCCACGACGCGGGTGTGGCGACCGCCGTGGTGATCGCCGAAGGCTGAGTCGGCCCGCAGCGGGTAGCGTCGAGCCATGCGCCACGCTCACACCGTCGAACAGGTCCGCGCCGCCGAGGCCGCGCTGGCCGGGCAGCCGCTGATGGACCGCGCGGTGGCCGGCCTGGCCGCCACCTGCGCGCGGCTGCTGACGGAGCGTCGGGGGCGGGTCTACGGCAGCCGCGTCCTGGTGCTGGCCGGCAGCGGTGACAACGGCGGCGACGCGCTCTTCGCGGGCGCCCGGCTGGCCCGCCGCGGGGCGGCCGTCCGGGCCGTGCTGCTCAGCGCGGACCGCGCCCACCCGGCCGGCCTGGCGGCGCTGCGGGCGGCCGGCGGCCAGGTGACCACGGATCAGGACGTCGGCCTGGCCGACTTCCGGCGCGCTGACCTCGTCCTCGACGGCATCGTCGGCATCGGCGGGAGTGGCGGCCTGCGCCCGGCGGCCCAGCCGTACGCGACGGCGCCGCGGACCGGGGTGCTGGTCGCGGTGGACCTGCCGAGCGGCGTCGACGCCGACACCGGCGAGGTCGCCGGAGCAGCCCTGCGCGCCGACGTCACGGTGACCTTCGGGACGTACAAGCCCGGCCTGCTGGTGGACCCCGGCGCCTCGTACGCCGGCGCGCTCCAGCTGGTGCCGATCGGTCTGGCGCCCGCCGGGGCCGCCGTCGAGGCCCTCCAGCACGCCGACCTGGCGGCCCTGCTGCCCCGCCCGGCCGCCGAGAGCGACAAGTACCGCCGCGGCGTCCTGGGCCTGCTCGCGGGCTCCGAGCGCTACCCCGGCGCCGCCCTGCTGGCCGTCGCGGGGGCGCTGCACGGTGGCGCGGGCGCGGTCCGCTACCAGGGCCGGCCGGCCGAGGAGGTGGTCCGGCGCCACCCCGAGGTGCTGCTCACCCCCGGCCGGGTGCAGGCCTGGGTGGTCGGACCGGGCTCCGGCGACGACGCCCCCGACGCGCTGTCCGACGCGCTGGCCTCCGAGGTCCCCGCGCTCGTCGACGCCGACTGCCTGACCGAACTGGCCCGCCGCGGCCCCGCCGAACTGGCCGGCCGCAGCGCGCCGACGTTGCTGACCCCGCACGCCGGCGAGGCGGCCCGGCTGCTCGGCGGCGGGGTGACGGCGGACCAGGTCGCCGCCGCCCGGCTGCGACACGCCCGCGAACTGGCCGTCCGCTTCGGCGCGACCGTCCTGCTCAAGGGCTCCACCACGGTGGTCGCCCGCCCCGACGGCGCCGCCCGGGTCAACCCCACCGGCACCTCGTGGCTGGCCACGGCGGGCAGCGGTGACGTGCTGGCCGGCCTGGCCGGCGCCCTGTTGGCCGCCGGGCTGGACCCGTGGGACGCGGCGCCGGCCGCCGCCTACCTGCACGGCCTGGCCGGCCGGTTCGCCGCCGCGGCCGACGGCGCGGGCGGCCCCGGCGCGCCGGTCACCGCCTCGGAGGTCGCCGCCGCCCTGCCGGCCGCCTGGCGCGCGGTGCAGGGGCGTCGGACGGTAATCACCGCAGGTCTGGGAGACTGACCGGGATGACAACTGCGACGACGACCGGGACCGCCATGCTCGCTGACGGAGTGCGCGCCGAGGCCGCCATCGATCTGGCGGCGCTGCGCGGCAACCTCGCGGCTCTGCGGGAGCGCGCGCCGAGCGCCCAGCTGATGGCCGTGGTGAAGGCCAACGGCTACGGCCACGGCGCGCTGCCGTGCGCCCTGGAGGCGGTGGCGGCGGGTGTCCGCTGGCTCGGCACCGCGACGCCCGACGAGGCGCTCGCGCTGCGCGCCGGGGGCATCGGCCCGGAGCGGGCCCGCATCCTGTGCTGGCTCTGGACGCCCGGCGGCCCGTGGGCCGAGGCGCTGCGGGCCTCGGTGGACATCTCGGTGAGCGGCCGCTGGGCGCTGGACGAGCTGCTCGCGGCCGTCCGGCTGACCGGGGTCCCCGGCCGGGTGCACCTCAAGGCCGACACCGGCCTGGGCCGCAACGGCTGCCAGCCGCACGACTGGCCCGACCTGGTGGACGCCGCCCTGCGCGCCCAGGCGGAGGGGCTGATCGAGGTGGTCGGCCTCTGGTCGCACTTCGCCGCCGCGGACGAGCCCGGCCACCCGTCGATCCGGGCCCAGCAGGACGCCTTCGCGGCCGCCCTCGACCACGCCGAGCGGGCCGGGGTCCGGCCCGAGGTGCGGCACCTGGCCAACTCGCCGGCCACCCTGCTCCTCCCGGACGCCCACTACGACCTGGTCCGCACCGGGCTGGCCATGTACGGGGTGTCGCCGGTCCCGGAGATCGGCACGCCCGCCGACTTCGGGCTGCGCCCGGTGATGGCGCTGCACGCACGCCTGGCACTGGTGAAGACCGTGCCGGGCGGGCACGGCGTCAGCTACGGGCACCTCTACCACACCCCCGGTGAGACCACTCTGGGCCTGGTCCCGCTCGGCTACGCCGACGGGCTGCCCCGGCAGGCCAGCGGCTCCGGGCCGGTGCAGATCAACGGCAAGTGGCGGACCGCGGCCGGGCGGATCGCGATGGACCAGTTCGTGGTGGACCTCACCGGCGAGACGCCCGAGGTCGGCGAGGAGGTGCTGGTCTTCGGCAACGGCGAGCGCGGCGAGCCGACCGCCGAGGACTGGGCCCGCGCGGCCGGCACCATCGCGTACGAGATCGTCACCCGGATCGGGGCCCGCGTGCCGCGCCGCTACCTCGGTGGCACGGTCGGCGACGCCGGAACCGCCGGATGACCGAGTCGGCGGGGGGCGGCGGGGTGAGCCGGGCCGGGCTGATCGGCATCTCGGTCGGCGTGGTCGCGGCCGGGGCCGCCGCGGGCGTCGCGATCGACCGGCTGACGGTGGGCCGGGCGACCCGTCGCCGGGCCCGCGAGGAGCTCGACGCGGCCGCGCCGTTCGGCACGCTGCGCGGCCGCCCGCGCACCGTCGCGGCCGCCGACGGCACCGAGCTGTACGTCGAGGTGGACGCGCCCGACGCGGGGGAGCCGGACGCCGGCGCGCTCACCGTCGTGCTCTGTCACGGCTACTGCCTGAACCAGGACAGCTGGCACTTCCAGCGGGCCGCGCTGCGTGGCGGCCTGCGGCTGGTCTGCTGGGACCAGCGCAGCCACGGGCGTTCCGAGCGCTCCCGCTCCTACCTGGCCGGCGAGCCCGCGAGCATCGACCAGCTGGGCTCGGACCTGAAGGCCGTGCTGGACGCGGTCGTCCCGACCGGGCCCGTCGTGCTGGTGGGCCACTCGATGGGCGGCATGACGGTGATGGCGCTGGCCGACCAGCACCCGGAGCTGTTCCGGGAGCGGGTGGTCGGCGTCGCGCTGATCGGCACCACGGCGGGCGACTGGGACACCGTCACGCTGGGCCTGCCCGCGATGGGTGCCCGGGTCTGGCGGCGGCTGGGCCCCGGCGTGCTGAAGGTGCTGGGCAGCCAGGTCGGCCTGGTGGAGGCCACCCGGCGGGTCGGCGCGGACCTCGCCGCCGTGCTCTACCGCCGGTTCTCGTTCGGCGCGAAGGACGTCGACCCGGCCGTGGCCCGGTTCGCCGAGCAGCTTCTGGACAGTACGCCGATCGACGTGGTGGCCGAGTTCTACCCGGCGTTCGGGGCGCACGAGAAGGCCACCGCGCTGGGCACCATGGCGGGCGTCCCGGCCCTGGTGCTGGCCGGTACCAAGGACCTGCTGACGCCGGCCGCGCACAGCGAGGCGATCGCCCGCGCGCTGCCCGGCGCCGAGCTCGTCCTGCTGCCCGACGCCGGCCACCTGGTGATGCTGGAGTGCCCGGACGAGGTGAACCGCCGACTCGCCGCGCTGCTCTGCCGCGCCGCCGTCCGCGCTGGTCTGCGGCCGCCGCCCGCCATCCGGGAGTTGGCCGGGCCGCAGTAGCGACCCCCTGCGTTGTGGCACCGTTGGCGTGGACCGACCGACACAGGCAGAGGAATCATGGGCTCGTACACCACTCTCACTGTCCCCACCCCCGAACAGATGAACGGTCTCGGCACGCGGCTGGCCGGCCTGCTCCGGCCCGGCGACCTGGTGCTGCTCTCCGGTGAGCTGGGCGCGGGGAAGACCACGCTGACCCGGGGGCTCGGCGTGGGCCTCGGGGTGCGCGGGGCGGTCACCTCGCCGACCTTCGTGATCGCCCGGGTGCATCCGTCGCTGGTCGGCGGCCCCGCGCTGGTGCATGTGGACGCCTACCGGCTGGGCGGCGGCCTGGACGAGATGGAGGACCTCGACCTGGACGTGTCGCTGCCCGAGTCGGTGGTGGTGGTCGAGTGGGGCGAGGGCAAGGTCGAGGACCTCTCCGAGAACCGGCTGGAGGTGCGGATCGAGCGCGCCCTGGGCGGCGCCGAGGCCGACGCCGACGCGTCGGTGGACGGGCCGGACCCGCGCCGGGTGGTCCTGAACGGCCTGGGCAGCCGCTGGGACGGCGTCGATCTGGCGGTCCTGGACGCCCGCTGAAGGTTTTTCCGACGCGCTGTCGGGAAAATGTTGCGGGTACGGCATCGGGCGTGATGGGATGGGTGCGGCAGTTAGGTGTGCCTAACTAGGGAGGCGCCATGTCGAGCAGCACCCCCGCTCAGGAGACCGTCCCGTGCGGCCCGGCGGTGAGCGACGCACGCCCGGTGCCGATGCGCGCGCTGCTGGCCGCGACCGCGGCGGCCGCCGCGGTCTGTACGCCGCCGCGACCTGGTGAGGCCGGCGCCGGGCGCCGGCGCGCTCAGGCGATCACGGTCACCCGGGTGCCGGTCGGGGCGAAGTCCCAGAGCGTCTGACCGTTCTCCCGGCTCTCCCGGATGCCGCCGGTCCTGGCCTTGGGGTCGGGAGAGGGGGCTACTCCGTCGAGGGCGGCGCTGAAGCCGAAGACCGTCCCGCTCTGCTGGGCGAACCGGACCACGTGCTCGACCTGCCGGCCGTCCGTGCCGGTGGTCGCCGCCGCGCGACTGTAGACCGTGAAGCTGCCCGGCTCCGGGCTGACCGAACCGGGCTCCACCGGGAACGCGGCCTGCACCTGCGGGGTCTTCTTCGGGTCGACCAGCCACACCTGGTGGGCGCTCACCGAGTAGACCACCCGGCGCCCGGTGCCGGAGACCGCGGGCAGCGCGGCGAGCGCGGCCGAGGGCGAGGCGCTCGGCGCGGCCGGGGCGGACGGGGAGGCGCTGGCGCTGGGGCGCGGCCCGGCGGCCGCGGTGCGGGTCTCGGCGCCGTTCGCCTGGACGGCGAGCAGGCTCACCACCGCCAGGGCGCCCAGGGTCAGACCGGTGACAACGACTCCAGGACCCATCTTTGCCACGAGTGCTCCCACCATCCGTAGTGCTGGTCGGTCTTATGGTGCCAGCTCCGGGGTCCTCCTCGGCGCCCTGGAGAACGTGTGTTCCGTACCGGGACAAAAGGTCGAGCCGCCGACCCTCTAACCTGGAACCGTGCTGCTGCTCGCGTTCGACACCGCTACCCCCGCCGTCACCGCCGCCGTCCATGACGGCACGGCCGTCCTGGCGCAGACCCACCAGGTCGACGCCCGTCGCCATGGTGAGCTGCTGCTGCCCGCCGTCGCGCAGGTACTCGCCGAAGCCGGCGCCGACAAACACCAGCTCACCGGCCTGGTGGTCGGGGTCGGCCCGGGGCCGTACACCGGTCTGCGGGTCGGGCTGGTCACCGCCGCCGCGCTCGGCCATGCGCTCGGTCTGCCGGTGTACGGCGTGTGCACCCTGGACGCGATCGCCCACCAGGCCCGCACCGAGGGGCTGACCGGCCCGTTCACGGTCGCCACCGACGCGCGCCGCAAGGAGGTCTACTGGGCCTCCTACGACGCCGACGGCGTCCGCACCGAGGGTCCCTCGGTCGACCGGCCCGCCGAGTTGACGGCCCGTCCGGTCGCGGTCGGTGCCGGCGCGCTGCTCTACCGCGACGCGTTCCCCGACGCCCGCGCCCCCGAGCACGTCTCGGCGGGCGCGATGGCCGACTTCGCCGCCACCGAACTGGCGGCCGGCCGCGAACTCCTGGCCCCCCTCCCGCTCTACCTGCGCCGCCCCGACGCCCAGGTGCCCGCGGGCTACAAGGCGGTGCTCCCGGCGTGACGGCTGTGCACGTGCGCACCACGCTGCGGCCGATGCGCTGGTGGGACATCGACCCGGTGATGGCGCTGGAGCTGCGGCTCTTCCCCGACGACGCCTGGTCGCCGGCCATGTACTGGTCCGAGCTGGCCGAGACCCACCCCGGCGGCAACCGCCACTTCACGGTGGCCACCACCGAGGACGGCACGATCGTCGGCTACGCCGGCCTGATGGCCGTCGGCACCGAGGGCGACGTCCAGACCATCGCCGTCGACGAGCGCCACCAGGGCCTGGGGCTCGGCGCGTTGCTGCTCACCGACCTGGTCGAGGAGTCCGTCCGGCGCGGTTGCACCGAACTGCTGCTGGAGGTGCGGGTCGACAACCTGCGGGCCCAGCGGCTCTACGAGCGCTTCGGCTTCGTGCCGGTCGGCATCCGGCGCGGCTACTACCAGCCGATCAACGTCGATGCCCTGGTGATGCGCCTCGACCACCCGAACGATGATCTGAAGGAATCCCTCCATGGCTGACGAACCGCTCGTCCTCGGCATCGAGACCTCCTGCGACGAGACCGGCGTCGGCATCGTGCGGGGCACCACCCTGCTGGCCGACGCGGTGGCCTCCAGCGTCAACGACCACGCCCGCTTCGGCGGTGTGGTCCCCGAGATCGCCAGCCGCGCGCACCTGGAGGCGATGGTCCCCACCATCCAGCGCGCACTGGACACCGCCGGCATCAAGGCGTCCGACCTGGACGGCATCGCGGTCACCGCGGGCCCGGGCCTGGCCGGCGCGCTGCTGGTCGGCGTCTCGGCGGCCAAGGCCTACGCCTGGGCGCTGGACAAGCCGCTGTACGGCGTCAACCACCTGGCCTCGCACATCTGCGTGGACCAGCTGGAGCACGGCCGGCTGCCCGAGCCGACGATGGCGCTGCTGGTCTCCGGCGGCCACTCCTCGCTGCTGCTGACCACCGACATCACCTCCGACGTCCGCCCGCTCGGCGCGACCATCGACGACGCGGCCGGCGAGGCCTTCGACAAGGTGGCCCGGGTGCTGGGCCTCGGCTTCCCCGGCGGCCCGGTGGTGGACCGGATGGCGCGCGAGGGCGACCCGAAGGCGATCGCCTTCCCGCGGGGCCTGAGCGGCGCCAAGGACCCCGCCTACGACTTCTCGTTCTCCGGCCTGAAGACCGCCGTCGCCCGCTGGGTGGAGGGCCGGCGGCGGGCCGGCGAGGACGTGCCGGTCGCGGACGTCGCCGCGTCCTTCCAGGAGGCCGTCACCGACGTGCTGACCCGCAAGGCGGTCAAGGCCTGCCGGGAGAACGGCGTGGACCACCTGATGATCGGCGGCGGTGTGGCGGCCAACTCGCGGCTGCGCGAGATGGCCCAGCAGCGCTGCGACAAGGCCGGCATCACGCTGCGCGTTCCGCGTCCGGGGCTCTGCACGGACAACGGCGCGATGGTGGCGGCGCTCGGTTCGGAGATGGTCTGGCGGGGCCGCGCCTCCTCCTCGCTGGAGCTGTCGGCGGACTCCTCGCTGCCGGTCACCGAGGTCTCGGTGCCGCACAACGACGTTCACGGCGAGGCGTACCGCGCGCTGGGCGGCGGCGCGTGAGCACGGTCGCGGCGATGTGGGAGGCCCGGGCCGCTGACGGCCGGGCCGCCCAACTGCTGGACTGGGCAAGGGAGAACGCGGTCCCCGCACTCCAGGGCGCGGCCCGGGTCGAGCTGTTCAGCGCGCCCGGCGAGCGTGTGCTGCTGATCGGCTGGTGGGAGGGGACCGATCCGGTGGCCGTCCCCGAGCCGCCGGCCGCGCTGCTCGCCAGGCCGGTGCACCGCTGGTCGTTCAACAGTGAGTATGTCGCGCAAGCAAGGTAGCGTTCGGGGTCGAAACCTGACCGAACAGCAGCCCGGGGAGCGCCACGCGGTGAAGACGTACGACTGGGGCCGGACGAGGATCTATCTGGCCGGCTCGCTGGCGCTGGTCGCCGCGATCAGCGGCTGCGGCAGCAGCGCCAAGAGCGCGCCGGGCGCGCTGTCGCCCGCGGCCTCCGCGCAGCCGGTGCAGACCGCGCTGCCGCCCGCTCCCGCCTCCTCGGCCCCGGCGGCCGGCGCCGCGGCGGCGGCCTGGGCCAAGTGGAAGCTCCAGCCGATGCAGCCGGCTCCGGCGGCTCCGGCGGACAAGCCGGTCAAGCTCACCAAGACCGGTACCGTCCCGGTGATCAGCTCGATCCCGACCACCGACAAGGTGGTCTTCGTGACGATCGACGACGGCGAGGAGAAGGATCCCAAGTTCATCGAGATGATGAACGACCTCAAGGTCCCGGTCACGATGTTCCTGATGGACGACGCCATCAAGAACAACTACGGCTACTTCAAGCCGCTGCAGGCGCAGGGCAACCTGATCCAGAACCACACGCTGCACCACCCGGCGATGAGCACCAAGTCCGCCGCCCAGCAGAAGGCCGAGGTCTGCGGCGACCAGCAGGTGCTGACCCAGCAGTACGGCGCCGCGCCGTTCCTGTTCCGCCCGCCGTACGGCGACGGTGCGCACACCCCGACCCTCAACTCCGCCGTCCAGCAGTGCGGTCCGCGCGCGGTCGTGCTCTGGCAGGAGACCATGCAGATCCACGACATGCAGTACCAGACCGCCGACAAGAAGCTGAAGCCCGGCGACATCATCCTGGCGCACTTCCGCGGTCCCAAGGACCTCAAGGGCGAGACGATGACCGAGATGTTCGGCGAACTGCTCAGCCGCATCCAGGAGCAGGGCTTCTCGGTGGCCCGCCTGGAGGACTACATCCAGCCGCCCGCCTGAGCGCCCACGGTTCAGCCGGCCGGCTGCCCCAGCAGCATGACCGGGGTGGTGCCGATCCGGGTCATGAAGACGGTCGCCGCGTTCGGCCCCTCGGGCTTGAGCGCGCGGCGCAGCTCCTCCGGGGTCAGGCCGATGCCGCGCTTCTTGATCACCACGGTGCCCACCTCGCGCTTGCGCAGCAGGGACTTGAGCTTCTTGACGTTGAACGGCAGCTGGTCGGTGATCTCGTAGGCGTGCGCGTACGGGGTCGCCACCAGCTGGTCGGACGTCAGATAGGCGATCATCGGGTCGATCAGCGTGCCGTCGATCTGCTCGGCGACCTCGGCGACCAGGTGGGCGCGGATCACCGCGCCGTCCGGCTCGTAGAGGTAGCGCCGGACCGGGCCCGCCGGCGGGTCGGGCAGCCGGCCGCCGGTCAGCGTCCGGTCACCGGGGAGCAGGGTGGCCCGGTGCGGCTCGGCGGCCTTGGTGCCGAACCAGAGCACCGCCTCCTTGACGTCCCCGTGGTCGGAGACCCACTCCGCCTCGGCGTCCTCGGGGACGAGGTCGTGCGGGATGCCCGGGGCCACCTTGAGCGCGCCGAACGGGGTGCGGCGGCCGGCCTCGACGGCCCAGGAGAGCGGCGGGGAGTACGCGGCCGGGTCGAAGACCCTGCCCTTGGAGGTGCGCCGGGCGGGGTCGGTGAAGACCGCGTCGAAGCCCGTGACGTCGACCTCGGTGACGTCGGCGCAGCGCACCCGGATCAGGTCGGCCAGCCCCAGCGCGGCGGCGTTGGCGGTGGCGGCCGCGCAGGCCAGCGGGTCGCGGTCGACGGCCAGGACCTCGATGCCGGCCCGGGCCAGCGCGATGGCGTCGCCGCCGATCCCGCCGCACAGGTCGGCCAGCCGCCGCACCCCGAGCTCCGCGAACCGCCGCGCCCGCCACTCGGCCACGCTGCGCCGGGTGGACTGCTCGACGCCGTTGGGGGTGAAGTACATCCGGTCGGCGTCCTCGCCGAACTTCGCGCGGGCGCGCTGGCGCAGCTGCGCCTGGGCGAGCGCGGCGGAGACCAGTTCGGCCGGGTGCTCGCGGCGCAGCCGGGTGGCCAGCGCCAGCTCCTGGCCGGGCGCGTACTCGCGCAGCTCGTCCAGCAGCCGCCGGCCCCCGTCGGTCAGCAGGGCCTCAAAGATCTCGGTCTCCACGCGCCCATTGTCCCTGCCCGCGGCGCGCCCGGGCACACCGGTCACAGCGAAACGGCAGGCGCGTCGTTGGCACTCTGGTTGACTGAGTGCTAACAGCGGCCTATGGTCGTGCTTAGCACTCCCCCCAGGGAGAGTGCTAACGCGACAGAGCAGGTCTGACCCCCGCGACGGCAGACCGGCAGACGTCGCCACCTACCTGTAAGACAACCCCGTAATCTCCGAAGGGGAACTCGGACGTGACCACCGCCAGCAGCAAGGTTGCCATCAAGCCGCTTGAGGACCGCATTGTGGTCCAGCCGCTCGACGCCGAGACCACCACGGCCTCCGGCCTGGTTATCCCGGACACCGCCAAGGAGAAGCCCCAGGAGGGCGTTGTCCTGGCCGTCGGCCCGGGCCGCTTCGAGGACGGCCAGCGTCTTCCGCTCGATGTCGCCGTCGGCGACGTCGTCCTGTACTCCAAGTACGGCGGCACCGAGGTGAAGTACGCGGGCGAGGAGTACCTCGTCCTCTCGGCTCGCGACGTTCTCGCCATCATCGAGAAGTAAGCAAGTCCGGCGGGCCAGTCGCCCGCCACCTCGCCTCGCCCCGGATCCGTGTCAACACTGACAGGGGCCCGGGGCGCGGTTGTTGGCTCACGTAGCGCAGAAAACCCAAGGAAACGGAACCATGCCGAAGATCCTGCAGTTCGACGAGGACGCCCGCCGCTCGCTGGAGCGCGGTGTGAACAAGCTGGCCGACACCGTCAAGGTGACCATCGGTCCCAAGGGCCGCAACGTCGTCATCGACAAGAAGTTCGGCGCTCCGACCATCACCAACGACGGTGTGACCATCGCCCGCGAGGTCGAGCTCGACGACCCGTACGAGAACCTTGGCGCGCAGCTCGTCAAGGAGGTCGCGACCAAGACCAACGACGTCGCGGGTGACGGCACCACCACCGCCACCGTGCTGGCCCAGGCCCTGGTGAACGAGGGTCTGCGCAACGTCGCCGCGGGCGCCGGCCCGGCCGCCCTGAAGAAGGGCATCGACAAGGCCGTCGCGGCCGTCACCGAGCACCTTCTCTCGGTCGCCCGCGAGATCGACGGCAAGGACGACATCGCCGCCGTCGCGTCGCTCTCCGCCCAGGACCCGCAGGTCGGCGAGCTCATCGCCGAGGCGATCGACAAGGTCGGCAAGGACGGCGTCATCACCGTCGAGGAGAGCAACACCTTCGGCGTGGAGCTGGACTTCACCGAGGGCATGCAGTTCGACAAGGGCTACCTCTCGCCGTACTTCGTCACCGACGCGGAGCGTCAGGAAGCGGTCCTGGAGGACCCCTACATCCTGATCAACCAGGGCAAGATCTCCTCGATCCAGGAGCTGCTCCCGCTGCTCGAGAAGATCCTGCAGGGCGGTGCCTCCAAGCCGCTGCTGATCATCGCCGAGGACGTGGACGGCGAGGCGCTCTCCACCCTCGTGGTGAACAAGATCCGTGGCACCTTCAACGCGGTGGCCGTCAAGGCCCCCGGCTTCGGTGACCGCCGCAAGGCCATCCTGGGCGACCTGGCCACCCTGACCGGTGCCACCGTCATCTCCGAGGAGGTCGGCCTCAAGCTCGAGCAGGCCGGTCTGGACCTGCTCGGCACCGCCCGCCGGGTGACCATCACCAAGGACGAGACCACGGTCGTCGACGGTGCCGGTGACCACGAGGCCGTTGCCGGCCGCGTCGCCCAGATCAAGGCCGAGATCGCCAACAGCGACTCGGACTGGGACCGCGAGAAGCTGCAGGAGCGCCTGGCCAAGCTGGCCGGCGGCGTCTGCGTGATCAAGGTCGGCGCCGCCACCGAGGTGGAGCTCAAGGAGCGCAAGCACCGCCTGGAGGACGCCATCTCGGCGACCCGTGCCGCGGTCGAGGAGGGCATCGTCGCCGGTGGTGGCGCCTCTCTCGTGCACGCCCAGAAGGTGCTCGACGGCGGCCTGGGCCTGACCGGCGACGAGGCGACCGGTGTCGCGGTGGTCCGCAAGGCTCTGGCCGAGCCGCTGCGCTGGATCGCCCAGAACGCCGGCCTCGAGGGCTACGTCATCACCCACAAGGTCGCCGAGCTGGAGGCGGGCTTCGGCTACAACGCCGCCACCGGCGAGTACGGCGACCTGCTGAAGGCCGGCGTCATCGACCCGGTCAAGGTCACCCGCTCGGCGCTGGAGAACGCGGCCTCGATCGCCTCGCTGCTCCTCACCACCGAGACCCTCGTGGTCGAGAAGCCCGCCGAGGAGGAGGCCGCTGCCGGTCACTCGCACGGCGGCCACGGCCACTCGCACTGAGTCGTGACCGAAGGCCCGGCCACCCCCGCTCGGCGGGGGCGGCCGGGCCTTCGGCGTACCCGGCGCCCGCGCGGTACGGGCGCGGTGGTCCGGGGGCGTAGCGTGAACGCATGATCGAGGCTCGCCATCTCCGGGTCCTGCGGGCCGTCGCCCGCACCGGCTCCTTCTCCGCCGCCGCCCGCGAACTAGGATGCACCCAGCCGGCCGTCAGCCAGCAGATGAAGGCGCTGGAGAAGTCGGTGCGGCTGCCGCTGGTGGTCCGGGTGGGCCGCGGCATGCAGTTGAGCGAGGCCGGGCAGGTGCTGCTGAAGCACGCCACCGGGATCCTGGCCGGCCTCTCGGCCGCCGAGGACGAGGTGGCGGCGATCGCCGGGCTGCGGTCCGGACGGGTGCGTCTGGTGTCGTTCCCGACCGCGAGTTCCACTCTTGTGCCGCCCGCTGTCGCCCAGCTGCGGGGCGCCCATCCGGGGGTCCGCGTGTCGCTGGTGGAGGCCGAACCGCCGGAGTCGCTGGCGATGCTGCGCGGCGGCGAGTGCGAGATCGCGCTCGCCTTCCGCTACCCGGACGCGGTGGCGCCGACGGCCCCCGCGCACTTCGGCACCCGGGCGGCGCGGGCCGAGGCGACGCTGGCGGCCGCCGAGACCGCGGCCGCCGGCGACTGGTCCGACCTGGTGGTGCGCCCGCTCCTTGACGACCCGTTGGTCGGCCTGCTGCCGGCCGGGCACCGGCTCGCCGACTGCGACGAGCAGCGGCCGGTGGCGCTGGCCGAGCTCGCCGGGGAGCAGTGGATCGCGGGCTGCCCGCAGTGCCGCGGGCATCTGGTGGAGCTCTGCGCGGCGGCCGGGTTCGAGCCGCGGATCGACTTCGCGACCGACGACTACCCGGCGGTGGTCGGCCTGGTGGCTGCGGGACTGGGGGTCGCGGTGCTGCCGAGGCTCGCGCTGGCGGCGGTCCGGCACGACGGGGTGGCGGCGGTCCCGGTGCACGCGGGGGCGGGCGGGTCCGCGGTCCGGGAGGTCGTCGCGCTGACCCTGCCGGATCTGGTGGAGGTGCCGGCGGTCGCGCTCATGCTGGACCGGCTCGCCGAGGTGGCGGCCGGTCGCTGAGACGGGGCTGTCGGGGCTGTCGGGCGGTGTGTCGGGGGGCGTACGCGGGGGAGTGCGGGGGAGAAACGTTTCTGCTCACTGACGGACGGTCAGCGGTACCTCGATCAGACGGTTGCGGGAACGGCCCTGCAGCTCCTCGCGCTCGTCCTCGGTGAGGCCGCCCCACACGCCGTACGGCTCGCGGACCGCGAGTGCGTGCGCCGCGCACTCGGTGCGCACCGGGCAGCGCATGCAGACCTCCTTGGCGCTCTGCTCGCGCGAGCTGCGGGCGGCGCCGCGCTCCCCCTCGGGGTGGAAGAAGAGCGAACTGTCCACGCCGCGGCAGGCGGCGGAGAGCTGCCAGTCCCACAGGTCCGCGTTCGGGCCGGGGAGTCGGGAGAAATCTGCCATGGCTCATTCCCTTCGGCGAGGCATCAAGGCGTCGGGATGGACACCTGGAAATATGACTTACGGCGACCTACTGGACAAGTCACCCACAGACTTACACAACAGTCAATGATCGTACAAAAGCTGTGAAAACGGGCGAAGAGGGCATGAGGTTTGAGGGCAGCCGGTGTCGTGACCGGGTTCTGCGGCGCGTCGGGGGTGACTCGGCGGCGGTTTCTCGATGCCGTACTCCGGCGTGCGCGTCGTGCGCCCACCGCGCGCCACGTGCGCAAAAGAGCGGCCGCTGACCCGCGATGCGACTGATCGGTAATGGGTCGGCCACGTACAGTGGTGGAGATGGCCCTGAAAGCCGTAACTCATTCGAGTGACGGTCGTTGGAAGTGCGGAGGCGGTTGGCGGGCGCCAGGAGACGGGAACGATCGCGGGGTGACCGGCGATCCGAACGGACTCCGGCGCCGAAGAGGCCGTGTCGGAGAGATTCGTACCAGCCAGGAGGCTCAACGTGACGCGGATCAGCTGCGGAGGACGGTCATGACATCCGTTCTCGTTTGCGACGATTCACCGCTCGCCCGGGAGGCGCTGCGCCGCGCGGTCGCGACCGTGCCCGGTGTCGACCGGGTGACCACGGCGACGAACGGTGAGGAGGTCCTCCGCCGCTGGGTGGCCGACCGCTCCGATCTCGTCCTGATGGACGTCCGGATGCCCGGACTCGGCGGTGTCGAGACGGTCCGCCGGCTGCTGTCGGCCGACCCGGGCGCCCGCATCATCATGCTCACCGTCGCCGAGGACCTCGACGGCGTGGCGCTCGCGGTGGCTGCCGGGGCCCGCGGCTACCTGCACAAGGACGCCTCGCGCGCCGAGCTGCGGGCCACCGTCACGCAGGCGCTCGCGGACCCGACCTGGCGCCTGGCGCCCCGTCGGCTGCGCAGCCCGGACATGGGCGCGGCGCCCACCCTGACTGCGCGTGAGATCCAGGTGCTGGAGGGCATGAGCCACGGCCGGAGCAACGCCGAGATCGGCCGCGAGCTCTTCCTCTCGGAGGACACCGTGAAGACGCACGCCCGCCGGCTCTTCAAGAAGCTCGGCGCCTCGGACCGCGCGCACGCGGTGGCCCTCGGTTTCCGCTGGGGCCTGGTCCGCTAGCACCCGGACGGAACGGCTTGGCGCGCCCCTTTTTCTCCGCAACGGAGGGAGGGGCGTGCCGGGATATAGGCCGTTCCGGCCCACAGGCTGCACCATGGGGGGGTGGAACACCTCGGGGAGCAGCGGACAGGCACTGCGGCGGACCGTGCGGCCGTGATCGGGACTGACCCGGTCGCCGGGGACGGGGTAGGTGAGACGGTGTCGGTCGTGGATAACGTTCAGGTGCACAACTCCGGACGCGGTGCGACGTTTTCCGCCGCGACCAGGCACCATGGACCGATGCGTGACGACGAGGCCGCCGACCCCGGCGAGGCAGACCCGGGCGGGGCCGTACCCGATGACCCGGCCCTTGAACCGTCGTCCGGCGGCGGCAGGGGCCGCCGTCAGCGCACCCACACCGGCACGTCACCGCTGGTCGCGGAGTTGGTCGGGGCCGCCGTGCGCGGCGAGGGTCCGGCCACTGACGCCCTGTTGGCCTACGTTCACCCGTTGGTGCTGCGCTACTGCCGGGGCCGGCTGGTCCGGCTGCCGGGCGGGGCCCGGCACCATGTCGACGACGTCGCCCAGGAGGTCTGCGTCGCCGTCCTGTGCGCGCTGCCCCGCTACCGCGACGAGGGCCGGCCGTTCGAGGCCTTCGTCTACAGCATCGCGGCGCACAAGATCGCCGATCTGCAGCGGGCCGCGATGCGCGGACCCGGCTCGACGGTGATCCCGCCCGACGACCTGCCGGAGCTGCCCGACGAGGCGCTCGGCCCGGAGGAGCGGGCGCTCCTCAGCAGCGACGCCGCCTGGATGCGCGAGCTGCTCTCCAACCTGCCCGCCCGTCAGCGCGAGCTGGTGCTGCTGCGGATCGCCGCCGGGCTCTCCGCGGAGGAGACCGGCGAGGTGCTCGGGATGTCGCCGGGCGCGGTCCGGGTGGCCCAGCACCGGGCGCTCAGCCGGCTGCGGGCGCTCGCGGAGGAGTTGGCCTGACGCTCGTCCGGTGGCCGGAATGGCTCACCTGGGAGGGGCGTTGTCAAGGGGGCGCGAGCTGACATTCCCGGTGCCAGTACCATGGGGTATCGGCGCCTGGACAGGTGGCCAAAGATTCGCACCCGCGCGCGGGATTTCCTTGGATGTTCCTCCAAGTGTGGTGCTTCTGGCGGCCTGGACCTGAGTCGGTGAGCGCGCGGGTTCGTCGGGCCGTCACCACGGCAGCCGGCCTCCCGCACGGAGCGAGCAACGCGCCCTCCGACCCCTCTGCAGGGCGCGACCAGATCGACACGGCCGGCCACGGGAAGGTACCCCCCCAAATGTCTTACAACGCCGCAGGTGTACCCGAGAAGTTCGCGATGCTCGGGCTCACCTACGACGACGTCCTGCTGCTGCCCGGGGCCTCGTCGGTGCTGCCGAACCAGGTTGCGACCGCCTCGCGGGTGTCGCGCAACGTCCAGGTGAACATCCCGCTGCTGTCCGCGGCGATGGACAAGGTCACCGAGGCCCGGATGGCCATCGCGATGGCCCGCCAGGGCGGCGTCGGCGTGCTGCACCGCAACCTCTCCATCGAGGACCAGGCCAACCAGGTCGACCTGGTGAAGCGCTCCGAGTCCGGCATGGTCACCGACCCGATCACGGTCGGCCCGGAGACCACCCTCGGCGAGGCCGACGCGCTCTGCGCCAAGTTCCGGATCAGCGGCGTGCCGATCGCCGACGAGAGCGGCCGGCTGCTCGGCATCGTCACCAACCGCGACATGGCCTTCGAGTCGGACCGCAGTCGCAAGGTCCGCGAGATCATGACGCCGATGCCGCTGATCACCGGCAAGGTCGGCATCTCCGGCGAGGACGCCATCGGCCTGCTGCGCCGCCACAAGATCGAGAAGCTCCCGCTGGTCGACGACGAGGGCCGGATCAAGGGCCTGATCACCGTCAAGGACTTCGTCAAGGCGGAGAAGTACCCGATGGCCGCCAAGGACGCCGAGGGCCGGCTGCTGGTCGGCGCGGCCGTCGGCGCGAGCGCGGAGGCCTTCGACCGGGCGCAGGCGCTCGTCGAGGCGGGCGTGGACTTCCTGGTGGTGGACACCTCGCACGGCCACAACAGCAACGCGCTGGAGTGGATGGCCAAGATCAAGTCGGCGGTCCGGGTGGACGTCGTCGGCGGCAACGTGGCGACCCGGGACGGCGCGCAGGCACTGATCGACGCCGGCGTGGACGGCGTCAAGGTCGGCGTCGGCCCCGGCTCGATCTGCACCACCCGCGTGGTGGCCGGCATCGGCGTCCCGCAGGTGACGGCGATCTACGAGGCCGCGGTGGCCTGTCGCGCGGCCGGCGTGCCGGTGATCGGCGACGGCGGCCTGCAGTACTCCGGCGACATCGGCAAGGCGCTGGCCGCCGGTGCCGACACCGTGATGCTGGGCAGCCTGCTGGCCGGCTGCGAGGAGTCGCCGGGCGAGCTGCTCTTCATCAACGGCAAGCAGTTCAAGTCCTACCGCGGCATGGGCTCGCTGGGCGCCATGCAGTCGCGCGGCCAGGGCCGCTCGTACTCCAAGGACCGCTACTTCCAGGCCGAGGTGGGCTCGGACGACAAGCTCGTCCCCGAGGGCATCGAGGGTCAGGTGCCCTACCGCGGCCCGCTCTCCGCGGTGCTGCACCAGCTGGTCGGCGGTCTGCGCCAGACCATGGGCTACGTCGGCGCGGCCACCGTGGCCGAGATGGAGAGCAAGGGCCGGTTCGTCCGGATCACCTCCGCCGGTCTCAAGGAGAGCCACCCGCACGACATCCAGATGACCGTCGAGGCACCGAACTACCACAGCCGCTGACCGACGAAGTGACCACGCGCGGGCCCGCCACTGTCCAGGTGGCGGGCCTTCGTGCGCAACCGGCCCGGGCGTCCGGGATACTGGGGGGCGATTGTGAGCAGCAAGAAGCAGAGAGGCTCGAAGTGACTGAGATCGAGATCGGGCGAGGCAAGCGCGGCCGTCGGGCGTACTCCTTCGACGACATCGCCGTCGTCCCCAGCCGCCGGACCCGGGACCCGAAGGAGGTCTCGATCGCCTGGCAGATCGACGCCTACCGTTTCGAGCTGCCGTTCCTGGCGGCCCCGATGGACAGCGTGGTCTCGCCCGCGCAGGCCATCGCCATCGGTAACCTGGGCGGCCTCGGGGTGCTCAACCTCGAGGGCCTGTGGACCCGTTACGAGGACCCGCAGCCGCTGCTCGACGAGATCGCCGAGATCCCCGACCAGGCCGTCGCCACCCGCCGGCTCCAGGAGATCTACGCCGCGCCGATCCAGGCCGACCTGATCGGCAAGCGGATCAAGGAGGTCCGCGACTCCGGTGTCGTCACCGCGGCCGCGCTCTCCCCGCAGCGCACCGCCGAGTTCTCCAAGGCGGTCGTGGACGCGGGCGTGGACGTCTTCGTGATCCGCGGCACCACGGTCTCCGCCGAGCACGTGTCGGGTGCGGCCGAGCCGCTCAACCTGAAGCAGTTCATCTACGAGCTGGACGTCCCGGTGATCGTCGGCGGCTGCGCCACCTACACCGCGGCGCTGCACCTGATGCGGACCGGCGCGGCCGGCGTGCTGGTCGGCTTCGGCGGCGGCGCGGCGCAGACCACCCGCGCCGTGCTCGGCATCCAGGTGCCGATGGCGACCGCGGTCGCCGACGTGGCCGCGGCCCGCCGCGACTACATGGACGAGTCCGGCGGCCGCTACGTGCACGTGATCGCGGACGGCGGCGTCGGCTACAGCGGCGACATCGCCAAGGCGGTGGCCTGCGGCGCCGACGCGGTGATGATCGGTGCCGCGCTGGCCCGCGCCACCGACGCCCCCGGCCAGGGCTTCCACTGGGGCATGGAGGCCGTGCACGAGGAGGTCCCGCGCGGAAAGCGCGTCAACCTCGGCACGGTCGGCACGACCGAGGAGATCCTGACCGGTCCCTCGCACACCCCCGACGGCACGATGAACCTCTTCGGCGCGCTGCGCCGGGCGATGGCCACCACCGGTTACTCCGAGCTGAAGGAGTTCCAGCGCGTCGAGGTGACGGTCAGCCACCGCTGATGAGACTCTCCGGGTGGTGGGTCATCACTCGGGCGAACGGGTGCGAGGCCGGTGCGGTCGCCCATGGGGCGGCCGCACCGGCCTGCTTGTGGGGGCGGACGGGTGCGAACTTCCGGCCGGCAGCGACAAACCCAGGGGCCGCGTGAACAAACGCCCCGGGTACAGGGGATGATGGAGGCTTGGCCGTCCCGGTGTCGCATGGAGAACCGACGGCTCGTCACCCGACCGGCAGCAGCACATGGGGGAACGCCCGAATGACCCAGCCGCAGGGCACTTCAGGACGACTCCTGGCCGGCCGCTACCGGCTCGGCTCGATCCTCGGCAGCGGAGGCATGGGGACCGTCTGGCGGGCCGAGGACGAGATGCTGGGCCGGATCGTCGCGGTGAAGGAACTGCGGATGCACGGCGGCGTCGACGACGACGAGAAGCACCGTCTGATCGTCCGTACGCTGCGCGAGGCCAAGGCCACCGCCCGGATCCGGCACGCCGCCGCCGTCACCGTCTTCGACGTCGTCGAGGAGGACGACCGGCCGTGGATCGTGATGGAACTCGTCGACGGCCGTTCGCTGGCCGAGGTCATCAAGGAGGACGGGCCGGTGGCGCCCGCCCGGGCCGCCGAGATCGCGCTCGACCTGCTCGGTGTGCTCGGCGCCGCGCACAGCCACGGGATCCTGCACCGCGACGTCAAGCCGTCCAACGTGCTGATCGGCGAGGACGACCGGGTGGTGCTCACCGACTTCGGCATCGCCAGCGTGGAGGGCGACACCTCGGTGACCTCCACCGGGATGCTGGTCGGCGCGCCTTCGTACATCTCGCCGGAGCGTGCCCGCGGCCAGAAGCCCGGGCCGCCGGCCGACCTCTGGTCGCTGGGCGGGACGCTCTACGCGATGGTCGAGGGCACCCCGCCGTACGACCGTGGCTCGGCCCTGGCCACGCTCACCGCGGTGATGACGGAGGAGCTGCCGCCCCCGGCGAACGCCGGACCGCTGCGGCCGGTGATCGAGGGACTGCTCGACAAGGACCCGGTCAAGCGGCTGGACGCCTCGACGACCCGTTCGATGCTGCGGCGGATCATCGCCGACGCGACGGCCAAGGCGGAGTCGACGACGCAGTCGGCCCTGCCGCAGGCGGCTGTTGAGGCGCCGTCAGCGAAGGGTGAGACTGCGACCGCCGCCGCCGCCGCAGCCGCCGAGCCGAAGCAGGCCGCGGCCGGCAAGCCGGTCCTGGAGAAGCCGACGACCAAGCGGGTGCCCGGGCTGAGCACCGTCCGGCTGGGCAGCGCGCTCGCCGCCCCGGACGGCGCCGCGGCCGTGGCCGCTGCGCCCGCCCCAGCGCCGCGCCGGTGCCGCCGGAACTCGCCGAGACCGGCACCTGGTCGCGCAGCGGGACGCTCGGCGTCCGCAGCCGCAAGCGGCGTTGGCAGGTGCTGGCCGCGCTGCTGGTGGTGCTGCTGCTGATAGCCGGCGGGGTCTGGCTGGCGCAGGGCTCCGACGGCGCGGCCACCAAGGCCGCCACCGCCCCCTCGAAGGCGGCCTCGGTCCCGGCAGCTGCGCCCGCCTCGGCCGCCTCCCAGGCGCCGCCGCCCGTCGCACCGGCGACCGCCGCCTCCACCGCCGCGTCGAGCCCCGCCTCGACCGCCGCCCAGCCGTCCCCCAGCCTTCCCCCGACTCCCGCGCCGTCGGCGCCGGCGAGCGCCGCGGCCGCCCCGACGCCGGCCGCCACGCCCGACGCCCCCGCGGGTTATCAGCTCTACAAGGACTCCTCGGGCTTCTCGATCCAGCTCCCCAGCTGGCTCGCCTTCGACGCCTCCGCCTCCGGCGCGACCAGCCACGTCTTCGACGGCAACGGTGTGCGGCTCCAGGTCGACTGGACCACCTCGCCCGGGCCCAGCGCGGTCGCCGCCTGGCAGCAGGAGGAGCCGTCGGTGCGCAACAGCGTCAGCAACTACCAGCGGCTCCAGCTCAAGGCGATCACCTACGGGGCGTGGAGCAACGCCTCCGACTGGGAGTGGACCTTCGGTTCGGGCACGCTGCGGCACTCGCTCAACCGGGGCTTCGTCACCGGCAAGTACGGTTATGCGCTCTACTGGACGGCGAACGACAGCGACTGGAACTCGCCCGAGCTCAGCCAGGCCCGGGAGACCGGATTTGCCAGCTTCCAGCCCGCTCCCTAGCGAGAGGGGACAGCCGTGCGCCCCGGCCCGGGACAGACGGTGGCAGGCCGCTACCAGGTGACGGACGGCCCGGAGCCGTCGGCCGCGCACGGCGACGACCGGTACGCGCTCGACGGGCGCACCGGCCGCCGGGTGCTGCTGGAGGGGCTGGACCTGCCCGAGGTCGTCGTCGCGGACTTCTACCGCGCCGACCAGGCGATCACCGGGCGCTGGCTGGACCCCGAGGGCATCGTCGCGGAGGTCGCGGCGGCGATCGCGAGCTGCCCCGAGCACCCGCGGCTGCGGCAGGCCTACGAGGTGGTCGCGCAGGACGGCACGGTCTGGATCAGCGGGGAGCTGCCGGCCGCCGTCCCGTTGGCCCAGCTGCTCTCCGACGGCCGGCTGGCGCCCTTCCGGGTGGCCGAACTGGCCGCCGACCTGGCCGGTGCGCTGCGGGCCGTGCACACGGCGGGCCGGGTGCACGGCAACCTCGGGATCGATCAGGTGCTGGTCTGCGAGGACGGCGCGGCACTGCTCGGCGGCCACGCGCTCGGGGTGGCCCAGGAGGCGCTGGCCCGGGCCCTCGGCGGCTCGGACGGGCGGCGCTGGACGGACGCCCGCACCGGGCAGGCCGGGGTCCGCGCGGAGCGCTGGCCGCCGGAGCTGCTCGGCGCGCCCGGCGTCGCCGAGCAGCCGGCCGACTGCTGGGCGCTCGGGGTGCTGCTCTTCCGGCTGCTGACCGGCTACGGGCCGTTTCCCGAGCAGAGCCCGACCGCGCTCTTCGCCGCGGTGCGGGCGGGCCGGCCGGCCTCCACCGAGGGCTGCGGTCCGCTGCGGCCGCTGGTCGACCAGCTGCTCGCGGCCGATCCTGCGAAGCGTCCGGACGCCAAGGCGATCCGGGTCTGGCTCACCGAGCTGCTGGCCACCGCCCCCGAGCCGTACCGGCCGGACGAGGAGGCGTCGAGCCTGCCGGTGCTGCGCCCGGCCCGGCCGCTGAGCGTGCGCAGGCGGACGACGGCCGAGGTGGTGGCACCCGAGCACACGGCCAAGCACGCCAGGAGCGGCCCGGCCGCGCCCTCGCCCGTCCTGCTGGTCGGCGGGGTGCTGACCGCGATGCTGCTGGCGCTCGCCGCAGTGGTCCTGCTGGGTGGTTAGCGGGCGGACGGTCACGGGCGGATCACGTGACCGGGTCGCGATGTCGGCCGTTGGACAGGGCGCCTAATCTGTGGGGAAGACATTGTTCGAACGGTGATCAGTCGCGTGGTGCACCGAAGAGGGGGAGCGGTCGCCATGAGTGGACAGGACCAGGTCGGGGCGGAGAGCGTCGACGAGTCACCGGAGCCCGTGCCTGCCCCGGAGCCGGCCGGACGGCCCGCCGCCGATGCCGCCGGGCGGGTCGAGCCCGGCGAGCCCGCCGAGCGGATGCTGGCCGGACGCTACGAGCTGGGGGAGCGGCTCGGGCGTGGTGGCATGGGGACGGTCTGGCGGGCCAAGGACCGGATGCTGGACCGCGAGGTGGCGGTCAAGGAGCTGACCGTCAACCACCTCCCCGAGGAGGACCTGGCGATCCTGCAGTCCCGGATGAAGCAGGAGGCCCGGGCCGCCGCCCGGATCAAGCACCCCGGCGTGATCACCATCCACGACGTGCTGGAGCAGGACGGCCGTCCGTGGATCGTCATGGAGCTGATCGACGGCCGCTCGCTCGCCGACGTGATCTCCCAGGACGGCACGCTCGCGCCGCGCGACGCCGCGCAGATCGGCGCCCAGGTGCTGGCCGCGCTGCACCGCGGTCACCAGCTCGGGGTGCTGCACCGGGACGTCAAGCCGGCCAACGTCCTGCTGGAGCACGGCACGGGACGCGCGGTGCTGCTGGACTTCGGCATCGCGAAATTCGAGGGCTCCTCCGAGCTGACCCGGCCCGGCGACCTGGTCGGCTCACCGGACTACCTGGCGCCCGAGCGGGCCCAGGGCGACCGGCCCGGCCCGGCCTCGGACATCTGGGGACTGGGCGCCACGCTGTTCGCGGCGGTGGAGGGCCAGTCGCCGTTCCGCCGCGACTCGCCGATCAGCACGCTGGCCGCGGTGGTCTCCGAGCCGCTGCCCGAGCCCAAGCGGGCGGGCGCGCTCGGACCGGTGCTGACGGCGCTGCTGGCCCGCGAGGTGGCCGACCGGCCGAGCGCCGACGAGGCGCTGCGGTTGCTGGCCGAGGTGACCGCGGGGCACACCGTCGACATCAAGCGGACCCCCCGCGAGGTGCCGCGCACGCCCACCCAGCATGTGCCGGTGGTGGACCGCAGCGCGGTCGAGGCCGAGCCGGGACCGGTCGGTCCGCCGCCCCCTCGGCAGAGCGAGCTCTCGCCGACCGGGCCGACCAGGGCTCAGGCCCGGCAACAGGCCCCCGCCCCCGAGCGGCCGGAGCGCCGCCGCCGGTCGGGCCTGCGGCTGGCGTTGACCGGGCTGCTCGCCGCGGTGCTGGCCGGAACGGCCGCATTCGTGGCGACCGGCGGCCTGAACCGGGCCGACACGCCCACGGCGGAGCCGCCGGTGTCCCCGACGGTCAGCACGAGCGCCTCGACGACCCCGGACGACGCCACCGGCGCGCCCGCGCCGCTGGACTCCCCGCCGGCCGGTTACGTCTGGCAGCAGGACGAGCAGGGCTTCCGCTTCCTGCTGCCGACGACCGGCGGCAACTGGATCCGCACGATGCGCGACAACAACATCTACTACACCCCGGATCTCCAGCGGCACATGATCCAGTTCGGGGTCACGGTCGGCCAGCTGGAGACGCCGCTCGCCCACCTCCAGTCCCTGGAGGCCGACAACATGCAGACGTACAAGGACTACCACCGGGTCAGCATGGGGGCGACGCAGGTGCACGGGCACCCGGCGGCGAAGTGGGTGTGGACCTTCACCTGCCCCTCGACCTGCCCCAACCCCGGGCCGCGCAAGGACTTCGAGGAGGAGTTCCAGGACTCTGACGGCACCGCGTACGCGATGCTCTCCTCCGGGCCGGCGTCGGACTCCACGCTGACCGAGGCGCGCTTCATCGCGCTGCTCAACAACTTCACGGTCACGCACTAGCCAGGGCGGGCGCGGGCCCGGACAGTTTCCTGTTACCGACGGGTATCTAACCGCGGCTCCAGGGCCTAGGCTGCGCCCATGACGGACATTTCGGCAGAGAGCCGCGGCGGTGGCCGCAATCCTGTGGCCCCGGGCGCCGGCCGTACGGTCGCCTCGGCGGTTCCCCAGTCCCTGGTCTCCCGGCTGGCCCGTGGCGTCACCGCGAGCGGTCCGCAGGGCCCGGCCGCCACGGTGCAGACCACCGCGCCGCTGACCGGCGCGCTGCTGGCCACCCTGCCGCAGTCGACCACCGCGGACGTCGAGGCGGCGTTCGCCACCGCCCGGCGCGCCCAGAAGGCCTGGGCGGCGCTGCCGCCGCGGCGTCGGGCCGCGGTCCTGCTGCGCTTCCACGACCTGCTGCTGAAGCGCCAGGACGAGGTGTTGGACCTGATCCAGGCCGAGACCGGCAAGTCCCGGCTGCACGCCTTCGACGAGATCCTCGCGGTCGCCATGGCGGCCCGCTACTACGGGCGGACCGCGCCGGCCCACCTGCGCGACCGCCGCCGGGCCGGTGCGCTGCCGCTCCTGACGCACACCGTCGAGGCGCGCCGGCCCAAGGGCGTGATCGGCCAGATCTCGCCGTGGAACTACCCGCTGGAACTCTCCGTCGGCGACGCGCTGCCGGCCTTCGCGGCGGGCAACGCGGTGGTCAACAAGCCCGACACGCAGACCGCGCTCAGCGCGCTCTGGGCCCGTGAGCTGCTGATCGAGGCCGGACTGCCGGCCGACCTGTGGCAGATCGTGGTCGGCGACGGCCCGGTGATCGGCCCGGCCGTGGTCGAGCGGGCGGACTACGTAGCGTTCACCGGCTCCACCCGCACCGGCCGCGAGGTGGCGCGGCAGGCGGCCGGCCGGCTGATCGGCGCCTCGCTGGAGCTCGGCGGCAAGAACGCCATGCTGGTGCTGGCCGACGCCGACCTGGACCGGGCGGCCGAGGGCGCCGTGCGGGCCTGCTTCTCCTCCGCCGGACAGCTCTGCGTCTCGGTCGAGCGGCTCTTCGTGCACCGCTCGGTGGCGGACCGGTTCCTGGAGAAGTTCGCCGAGCGGACCCGGTCGATGCGGCTGGGCGGCGGTCTCGCGTACGGCGCGGACATGGGCTCGCTGGCCTCCGAGCGGCAGCTGGAGGTGGTCACCCGGCACGTCGAGGAGGCGGTCAAGGCAGGTGCCACCGTGCTGGCCGGCGGCCAGGCCCGCCCTGAGCTCGGCCCGCTCTTCTTCGAGCCGACGATCCTGGACGGGGTCACCCCGGAGATGACGGTCTGCGCCGAGGAGACTTTCGGTCCGGTGGTCTCGGTCTACCGGTTCGACGCCGAGGACGAGGCCGTCGGACAGGCCAACTCGACGCCGTACGGGCTCAATTCCAGTGTCTGGACGAAGGACGCGCGGCGCGGCCGGGCGGTCGCGGCGCGGCTGCGCACCGGCACCGTCAACGTCAACGAGGGCTACGCGGCCGCGTACGGCTCGGTGGCCTCGCCGATGGGCGGCATGGGGGACTCCGGGCTCGGCCGGCGGCACGGATCCGACGGCATCCTGCGCTACACCGAGGCGCAGACCATCGCCACCCAGCGACTGATGCCGATCGGCCCCGCGTTCGGCCTGGACGACCAGCGCTTCGCCACGCTGTTCACCAAGGGGCTGCGGGCGATGAAGGCTCTCGGATTCAAGTGACCGCGGACAAGGGAGAGATGACGGCTGTGCCGGAGGACCACGCAGAGCAGCGGGACGGCGACTTCGACTTCGACTACGACTACGACGTGATCGTGGTCGGGTCGGGCTTCGGTGGTTCAGTCGCCGCGCTGCGGCTGACCGAGAAGGGCTACCGGGTGGCCGTGCTGGAGGCCGGCCGGCGGTTCGCCGCGGACGAACTGCCCAAGAACTCCTGGGACGTGCGCAACTACCTGTGGGCACCGGGCCTGGGGCTCTACGGCATCCAGCGGATCCACCTGCTGGCCAACGTCGTGGTGCTGGCCGGCGCCGGGGTCGGGGGCGGCTCGCTCAACTACGCCAACACCCTGTACGTGCCGCCGAAGGCCTTCTTCGAGGACCGGCAGTGGCAGCACATCACCGACTGGGAGGAGGAGTTGAGCCCCTTCTACGACCAGGCGCAGCGGATGCTCGGGGTCCGCACCAACCCGACCACCACCCCCTCGGACGTCCATCTGCAGGCCGCCGCCGAGCGGATGGGCGTCGGTGACACCTTCCACCTCGCGCCGGTCGGGGTCTTCTTCGGGGACGGCCGGGACGCCGACGGCAGCACGAAGGCCGCGCCGGGCACCGAGGTCGAGGATCCGTACTTCGGCGGTGCCGGGCCGCGACGCAAGGCCTGCGTCGAGTGCGGCGAGTGCATGACGGGCTGCCGGCGCGGCGCCAAGAACATGCTCACCGAGAACTACCTCTACCTGGCCGAGGCCAACGGCGCCGAGATCCACCCGCTCACCACGGTGGCCCGGATCCGCGAACTCGGCGAGGGCTTCGCCGTGGACGTGCGGCGCACCAACGCCCGTTCCCGCAGCGCGGAACAGGCCGGGGCGCGGACCCTGACCGCCGCCCGGGTGGTGGTCGCGGCCGGCACCTACGGGACCCAGTCGCTGTTGCACACCATGCGCGAGCAGGGCCGGCTGCCCGGCATCTCGGCCAGGCTGGGCGAGCTGACCCGGACCAACTCCGAGGCCCTGGTGGGCGCGCAGACCACCGACCGACGGTACGGGCAGCCGGTGGACTTCACCAAGGGCGTGGCGATCACCTCCTCCATCCACCCCGACGCGAACACCCACATCGAGCCGGTGCGCTACGGCAAGGGCTCCAACGCGATGGGCTTCCTGTCGATCATCCAGGTGCCGGGCGCCGGGCGCGGGCCGCGCTGGCTGCGGGCCGGGGTCGCCGCGGTCAAGCAACCCACGGTGTTCGCGCGCTCGTTGAGCAACCGGAAGTGGTCGGAGCGGACCATCATCGGCCTGGTGATGCAGTCGCTGGACAACTCCATCACCGTCTCGCTGAAGCAGAAGGGCTTCGGTAAGGGGAAGTTGACGTCGAGCCAGGGTCACGGGACGCCGAACCCGACCTGGATCCCGGCGGCGGAGGAGGGCGCCAAGGCGCTGGCGGCGGAGATCAACGGCTTCGCCGGCGGCACGGTCGGGGACGTCTTCGACATCCCGATGACCGCCCACTTCCTCGGTGGCTGCCCGATCGCCGACAGTCCCGAGAACGGCGTGATCGACCCCTACCACCGGCTCTACGGCCACCCGGGGATCAGTGTGGTGGACGGCTCGGCGATCTCCGCCAACCTCGGGGTCAACCCGTCGCTGACGATCACCGCGCAGGCCGAGCGGGCGATGTCGATGTGGCCCAACAAGGGCGCGGTGGACCAGCGCCCGGCGCAGGGCGAGGCGTACCGCCGGGTGGCGGCGGTCGAGCCGCTGCGAGCGGCGGTGCCGGCCGGCGCGTTCGGGGAGCTGCGACTGCCGCTGCTGCCGGTCCCGAAGGTGCCCGAGAAGAAGTAACAGCGCAGCAGGTCAAGGCTGTTACAGAGTCGGCCGACAGGTGTTACAGCGTCGGCGGCGGACCGAGTCGGGCGGTTCCTACTGTGAGCGATGTCAACCCCCCGGCCAGTCGGGCCGGGGGTGGCGAGCTTTCGGAGGACTCCTCATGTCAGGTGCCACGACTGTCCGACGCGGTCTGCGTCTCGCGCTGGTCTCGCTGGGTGTCGCCGCCGCGGTGGCCGGTTCCGGCGCGGTCGCCTTCGCGGACGGCCCGAGCGTCGCGCCCAGCGCCTCGGCATCCGCGCCGAGCGCCGCGCCGAGCGCCGCGGCCGGCGTGGTCGGCTCCGCCCCGTCGGTCGCCGCGGGTGGCGCGTCCGCCGCTCCCGCGCCGGCCAGGTCGGGCGGCCCGCAGGTGGTCACCGTCCCCAAGGGCGGTGCGCAGACCGGTGAGGGGACGACCGGGCGTTCCGACTCCACCTGGGTGGCCGGCGGTGCGCTGGCCGCTGTGGGCGTGGCGGGCATCGGCTTCGCCGTCGTGCGTCGCCGTGCCGGCGCACAGGGTTAGTCCGGTCCGGCGTCGCCGGCGTCCCTCGTGGGCGCCGGCGGCGACGGCCGGCCTCCTCGCCCTGCTGCTGAGCGGCGTGGTGCTTGAGCACGACCCCGAGCCCGCGCCGGTGCGGATCAGCGCCGCGGCCCAGGTGCCCGCGACGGATCCCGCCCCCGCCACGCCACCCCCGCCCTCGTCCCCGTCGTCCCCGCCTGCTGGTCCCACCTCGCCGCCGGTCCGGATCTCCGTCCCGCGGATCGGGGTGGACGCCCCGGTGGCCGCCGGCGGCCTGAACGCCGACGGCACGGTCGAGACCCCGCCGATGAACCAGCCGGGGCAGGTCGACTGGTACCGCAACGGCCCGGCGCCGGGCCAGCTCGGGCCGGCTGTCCTGCTCGGCCACATCAACACCACCAAGGGCCCGGCGGTCTTCGCGCGCCTGCCGGACCTGAGGGCGGGCGACCTGATCGACATCCGGCGCCAGGACGGCAGCACCGTCTCCTACCGGGTGCGCGTCCTGGGGCAGTACGCCAAGACCGCCTTCCCGACCGCGCTGGTCTACGGCGACACCAGCACCCCGCAGTTGAGGCTGATCACCTGCGGCGGGACGCTGGCGAGCAACGGTCACTACACCGAGAACATCGTCGTCTACGCGGATCTGGTCACTGCGTAGGGTCGGGGGGTGCGGCCGGGAGCGGGGACCCGGGCGTGCAGACTTGCACCCCCTGCTCGCGACGCGTCGCGTCGCCGCCCCACCGACCCGAAAGGCGCTCATCCGCGTGAGGACCTGGCCCAGTCGCGCCGCCCTGTTCGCCGTGCCCGCCGTCCTGTTGGCCGGGGCCGCGACGGGCTGTGCCGACGCCGGACAGCTGCACGACGCCGGGCTGACTCCCGCGATCGCCGTCCGGCCCTCCCCTTCGCTGCTCTGGCCGGCCGACGCGCCGTCCTCCTCGGCGCCCTCCGCGACGGCGAGCAGCCAGCCGCCGCCCAGCGCGCTGCCCGGGATCACCGCGCCGGGCGACCGGATCGAGGACCTGGCGGTCGCCACCGTCCTGAAGCAGGACCCGCAGCTGCGCCCGGACGAGCGCAAGGCGCTGGCCGACTGCCCGAGTTGTCTGCGCACCCCGCAGTACCGCGACCTGACCGGTGACGGCCGTGACGAGCTGATCACCGCGGTGCTGCCCGGCGACCAGCAGGCCTATCTGCGCGTCTACACGTTGCACGACCGTCAGGTGGTGCCGATCCTGGACCTCGTGGTGCTGCCCGGCTTCACCGCGGACACCGTCGGCGCCGACCTGGTGGTGCACCAGCAGACCACCGAGGCGACCGAGATCATCAGCACCTACGCCTGGAACGCGGTGCGCCTGGCGTTCCAGGGCCAGAACGTGGTGGCGACCGGCCCGGCGGCCGACGCCCCGCTCTGCACACCCAACCGGACGGCACCGTCGGCCGGACCGTCGCAGGCCTACATCCCCCCACGCGGCCCCCGCCCGGGGGCCCCCTCGGTGGCGGCCTCGCCGGTACCCGGCGCGCCGGCACCCGTCGCGTCGGCCGCGCCCGCACAGCCGACCGCGGTGAGGTCCTCGTGAGCGCCCCGCTGCCGGGCACGCCACGGATCCTGCTGGTGGAGGACGACGAGGTGATCCGGGAGGCCACCCGGATGGCGCTGGAGCGCTACGGCTTCCCCGTCGACACCGCCTGCGACGGCCTGGAGGCGCTGGAACGGTTCCGCGAGCTGCCGCCGGACCTGCTGCTGCTCGACGTGATGCTGCCGCTGCTGGACGGGGTCGGACTGTGCCGGCGGATCCGTGAGGAGAGCCAGCTGCCGATCCTGATGATGTCGGCGCGCACCGAGCCGATCGACGTGATCTCCGGCCTGGAGGCCGGGGCGGACGACTACATCGTCAAGCCCTTCGAGATCGCGGTCCTGGTGGCGCGGATCCGGACCGTGCTGCGGCGCACCGGGATCGTCGCGCAGCCGGCGGTGACCGGGCCGGCCCACGCCCCGGCCGCGCCGGTGGCCGAGGCCGCGGCGCCGCGCAGCGTCCGGGAGATCGACGGCCTGGAGGTCGACACCGACGCGATGGAGGTCCGGGTCGCGGGCCGTCAGGTGCCGCTGACGCCGACCGAACTGCGGCTGCTGCTGGAGTTCACGGCCGCCCCCGGCATCCTGCTGGAGCGCCAGACCCTGCTGGAACGGGTCTGGGACTACTCCTGGGGTGCGGACAGCCGGGTGGTCGACGTCCATGTGCAGCGGTTGCGGGCCAAGATCGGCGCGGACCGGATCGAGACCGTGCGCGGTTTCGGCTACAAGCTGCGGCAGCTGCGGTGAACCTGCGGCGGCAGATCGCCACCACCGTCGCCGTGGTCTCCATTCTGCTGGCGCTCGCGGTGGGCGTGCTGGTCCATCAGGCCTCGGTCCGTCAGCACACCGAGCAGGCCCGCAAGTCGGCGCAGACGGCGCTGACCGCCGTGATCTCCGGCTACAACCAGAACAGTGAGCTGTCCGGCTGGAACGCCAAGGTCGACGACGCGCAACTGCCCCCGCAGCTGCGGCGGCTGGCCGAGGAAGGGCACCAGGGCTCGATGCTCGGCCCCGGCCCGCAGGGCACCGCGATGTGGGCGGCGGCCGGGACCGGGAGCCGGCCCGGGGGCCAGGTGTTCTCGGTCCGGGTGGACTTCGCCGACGACGAGCGGGCCATCGCCGACTTCGACCGATCGATCCTGCTCTCGGCCGCGCTGGCGGTCGCCGTCACAGTGCTCGCGGGTGTGCTGGCCGCTGACCGGATCAGCAAGCGGTTGCGCACGGCGGCGCGTACCGCCCGGACCATCGCCCAGGGCGACCTGGACGCCCGGATCGGACCGCTCGGCGGCGCCCGCGACGAGGTGGCGGAGCTGGCGGCCGCCGTCGACTCGATGTCGGCCGTGCTGCGCAGCAAGCTGCGGCACGAGCAGCGCTTCACCGCCGACGTGGCGCACGAGCTGCGCACCCCGCTGACCGGGCTGCTGACCGCCGCCGAGCTGCTCCCGCCCGGCCGGCCCACCGAGCTGGTGCGCAACCGGGTGCGGCTGCTGTGCAGCCTGACCGAGGACCTGTTGGAGGTCTCCCGGCTGGACGCGCGGGCCGAGTCCGCCGAGCTGTCCGTCGTCCCGCTCGGACCGGTGGTCGCCCGGATCGTGTCGGGCGCGGGCGCGGGGGCAGCCGTGGACCTGTCGGTCGAGCGGGACGCGCAGGTCAGCACCGACATCCGGCGGCTCGACCGGATCCTCTCCAACCTGGTCGCCAACGCCCACCGGCACGGCGGCGCCCCGGTGCTGGTCCGGGTGGACGGGACCACCGTGACCATCCGCGACCACGGGCCCGGCTACCCCGAGGACGTCCTGCGGGAGGGCCCGCAGCGCTTCCGCACCGGGGCGCGCGAGCGCGGGCACGGTCACGGGCTCGGCCTGACCATCGCGCAGGGCCACGCCGAGGCGATCGGGATCGCGCTGCTGCTGCGCAACCACCCCGAGGGCGGGGCGGTGGCCGAGCTGGTGCTCCCGAACGCGGACGGGGACGGCCCTGCGCAGCCGGTGGACGGCGCGCAGCGCCCGGTGCGGCGCCGGCTCCCGGGCCGTCGCACCGCTGCCCGGTAGCGGTGCGGGGCAAGGCAAAGGGCCCCGCGGGGGAACGGGGCCCTTTGTCGCTCAGCACACGGCGTCAGGGCTGCGCCGGTGCTGGGGCGACGGCGCCGGGGGAAGAGCGCCGTCTATTCGGTTGGCTCTGAAAAGGGGCGCAGCGGTGCGCGCCGGGTGGGCGCGGCGGCCGGTCCTGCTCACCGGGTGCTCACTGAGCGTGAGGTGACGGTCGTGGCTGCCGTCGGTGGACGACGTCATCGCGATGAACGGCGCGCCGGTCTGTCGAAGCCCCCCGGTGAACCCCCTGGGAGCATCGTCCTCGACAGAGCACGTGCTCTGCAACCGATTCGGCCGAGTTCGGGCCTGTCCATTTTCCGCCGCGCCCACTCCTGACACCTTGTCAGCACTTGGTCACGGCCGCGCCCGGGCGACTCCCCGGGGGCGACACGGGATGTCACGCTGCGTAGCACCCGGGTGGTGCGGTGGTGGTCCCGGGCGTCCCCGGAGCCACCACCGCACCTCCTGGCGCAGTCGTGGGCCGGCCGCTGTCCCCTGCCGCCGGTCCACCGCACCCGCGCACGGTCCCACGGCGCGCCGGGCCCCCGAGCTGAGCGGGGGCGGCGGAGCGCCACGCGCGCGAGTGGACTGGAAACTTCCACGCGTGGTCCTGCCGAGCCGTACGCGTCGAGGGCCCAGGCGCCGGGCCGGTGCGGCGCACCTGGCGGGTGCGGCGCGTTCGTACGGTCGCTGGGTGCAACGAGTGCGCGCCGCCGCCGGACACGGCCGGGCGGCCCGGCAAGCGGGTGAAACGGGGCAGGACGTACCCCCGGTAGACTTCAGGTGACACCCCCACTCGTCACCGCCCTTCCAGGGTCGCGCTGCGCGCGGGCCCCTGGATCCGCCGCCGGAAGGCCGTTCGTGTCCTCTGCTACCCCCGACCAGTCCGTACCGCCGGTCGACACCGTCCTGGTGGTCGACTTCGGCGCCCAGTACGCCCAGCTCATCGCCCGCCGGGTGCGTGAGGCACGGGTCTACAGCGAGGTCGTCCCGCACACCATGCCGGTGGCGGAGATCCTCGCCAAGAACCCGAAGGCGATCATCCTCTCCGGAGGCCCCTCCTCCGTCTACGCCGAGGGCGCGCCCTCGATCGAGCGGGAGATCTTCGAGTCCGGCATCCCGGTCTTCGGCATGTGCTACGGCTTCCAGCTGATGGCGAAGACGCTCGGCGGCACCGTCGACAACAACGGCAGCCGCGAGTACGGCCGCACGCCGATGACCGTGACGCAGCCCGGCTCCTCGCTCTTCGAGGGCACCCCGGTCGAGCAGTCGGTGTGGATGTCGCACGGCGACGCCTGCTCCGCCGCCCCGACGGGCTTCACCGTCACCGCGCGCACCGAGGGCGTGCCGGTCGCCGCCTTCGAGGACGACGAGCGCAAGCTCTACGGCGTCCAGTACCACCCCGAGGTGATGCACAGCACGCACGGCCAGCAGGTGCTGGAGCACTTCCTGTACCGCGGTGCGGGCCTGGCCCCGTCCTGGACCGCCGCCAACGTCGCCGAGGAGTCGATCGAGGCCGTCCGCGCCCAGATCGGCAGCAAGCGCGTGATCTGCGGGCTGTCCGGCGGCGTGGACTCCGCGGTTGCCGCGGCGCTCGTCCAGAAGGCCGTCGGCGACCAGCTGACCTGTGTCTTCGTCGACCACGGGCTGCTGCGCAAGGGCGAGGCCGAGCAGGTCGAGAAGGACTTCGTGGCCGCCACCGGCGTCAAGCTCAAGGTGGTCGACGCCCAGCAGCGCTTCCTGGACGCGCTGGCCGGGGTCAGCGACCCCGAGGAGAAGCGCAAGATCATCGGCCGGGAGTTCATCCGGGTCTTCGAGCAGGCCGCCCGCGAGGTGGTCGAGGAGGCCGGCGCGACCGGCGAGCCGGTGGAGTTCCTGGTCCAGGGCACCCTGTACCCGGACGTGGTGGAGTCCGGCGGCGGCGCCGGCACCGCCAACATCAAGTCGCACCACAACGTCGGCGGGCTTCCCGACGACATGCAGTTCAAGCTCGTCGAGCCGCTGCGCCGGCTCTTCAAGGACGAGGTCCGGATGGTCGGCCTGGAGCTCGGCCTCCCCGGCGAGATCGTCTGGCGCCAGCCGTTCCCCGGTCCCGGCCTCGGCATCCGGATCGTCGGCGACGTGACCAGGGAGCGCCTGGACCTGCTCCGCGAGGCCGACGCGATCGCCCGCGCCGAGCTCTCGGCGGCGGGCCTGGACCGCGACATCTGGCAGTGCCCGGTGGTGCTCCTCGCCGACGTCCGCTCGGTGGGCGTGCAGGGCGACGGCCGCACCTACGGCCACCCGATCGTGCTGCGCCCGGTCTCCTCCGAGGACGCCATGACCGCCGACTGGTCGCGGGTCCCCTACGAGGTGCTCGCGAAGATCTCGACCCGGATCACCAACGAGGTCCCGGACGTCAACCGCGTGGTGCTGGACGTCACCAGCAAGCCGCCGGGCACCATCGAGTGGGAGTAACTCCTCTCCCCGCCGATTGAACGACCGCACCGCCATCCGCGTATCCGTGGGTGGCGGTGCGGCCGTTCGCGGTGGATCCGGGTGAGGATCTGCCGTGCGGTGATCAGGATGCCGCCGAAAGCACCATGGAACGGGCAGAATGCGGACCAGTCCCGTCGGAAGCTGACGGGCCGTACGGGAAGGTGGCGACATGATGGAGGGGACCAAGGACCCGGTCGAGGCCGGAGGCTCCGCCTCGGCGTCACCCCCGGTGGATCCGGGGCCGACCGGGCGCGCCGAGCGCGCGGCCCGGCGCAAGGCCTTCGCCGGGCGCTACGCCCTGCTGCCGCTGCGTCTCTTCCTGGGCGTCACCTTCGTCTACGCGGGCCTCGACAAGCTCGCGGACAGCCACTACCTGGCCGGGCGCAACGACCCGCTCTCCTTCTACGCGCAGACCGTGGCCGCCAAGGCGGGCAGCCCGATCGGCTGGGCGCTGGAACCGGCCCTGCACGCGCCGACGTTCTTCGGCCTGCTGATCGCCTTCGGCGAGCTCGCGGTCGGACTCGGCACCCTCTTCGGCCTGCTGGGACGGGTGGCCGCGCTCGGTGGGACGCTGCTCAGCCTGACGCTCTTCCTGACCATCAGCTGGAACGTCTCGCCGTACTACCTCGGCAACGACCTGCCGTACCTGATGGCCTGGACGGCGCTGCTGCTGGCCGGCACGCCCTATCTGTCGGTGGACGGCTATCTGGCCCGGCGGGCCGAGCGCGACCGGCAGCGCGGGCTGACCGAGAGCGCGGTGCTCCGGCGGACCGTGCTGGACGGCGGGATCGCCGCGGTCGCGCTCGGCGGCGGCGGGTTGCTGGCCGGGTCGCTGACCGCCACCTTCGTGCGCCGCAAGCCGAAGCCGGCCGCCGCGGCCGGGAGCACCGCTCCCGCCCAGGGCGCCGCCAAGGTCTCGGTGGCCGTCGCGGACGTCCCGGTGGGCGGCTCGGCCACGGTCAAGGACCCGTCCAGCGGGGACGCCGTCTACGTCGTCCAGCCGACCGCCGGGCAGTACTGCGGCCTCTCCTCGGTCTGCACCCACGCCGGCTGCACCGTGGACCCGCCGAAGAACGGGCAGCTCTCCTGCCCCTGCCACGGCTCGCGCTTCGACGCGAGCACCGGCGCGGTGCTGAACGGACCGGCGGTCAAGCCGCTGCCGAAGTACACGGTCACCAAGGACGGCGACCGCCTCGACCTCGGCGCTGTCCAGAGCTAACGGTCTTCCGGCGGTTCGGGGCTGCGGCCGCGGCGGGACATCGCGGCCACCGCGCTCGCCAGCCCCGCGCCGCCGAGCACGATGAAGGTGACCGGCAGCACGATCCGCCCGCTGACCGTGAAGCCGTTCAGCGAGGCGGCCAGGTAGAGCGCACCGAGCGTCGTGAAGAGCCCGCCCGCGACGAGCGAGAAGAGGTCGATCCGGTGCCGCTTCATCCCTGTTCCACCTGTACGTCGCCGAGGCCGACCTCGATGTCGAGGACGATGGTTCCCTTGGAGTGCTCTCCCTGAAGGGGGCTCAGCGCGAAGGTCCGGTTGGTGCCGAAGCCTCCGTTGAGCGTGCCGTCCGGCACCGTGACGTCGCCGACGCCGCTGCGGACGGTGAGTACGACGTCCACGTCGGGCGGCAGCGTCACGTGCACGTCACCGGCGCCGAGTTTGGCCGTCGTTTTGACCGAGCCGCCGGCCGGGTCCACGGCTCGCAGGTCGAGCGCCATGTCGCCGGCCCCCAGGGCGTACTCGTGCTGGAGGTCGGCCGCGCCGGCCGGCGTCCAACTGTGGTCTCCGAAGGCTGAGTTGGCCGAGGTCGTGGAGTGGCCGAGGGCGGCCAGCAGCATGGTGAGCAGCAGTGCCGGGATCGCCAGCTTCCGGG
Source organism: Kitasatospora mediocidica KCTC 9733 (assembly GCF_000744225.1). Lineage (GTDB taxonomy): Bacteria > Actinomycetota > Actinomycetes > Streptomycetales > Streptomycetaceae > Kitasatospora > Kitasatospora mediocidica. The sequence goes on from NZ_JQLN01000005.1 coordinate 2,548,615, forward strand.
CCCGGCCGAACTTCGCGCCCAGCAGGATGGTCAGCCCCAGGCCGAGGAGCGCGACGGCCAGCACGGTGGAGAGCAGCACCGTGGTGCTGTGGTGGCCGAAGCCGCCTCGCCAGACCAGGGCCGCCGCACCCACCGAGAGCAGCAGGCCGAGCGGGGCGAGGAAGGACCGCGGCCGGCGGCGGACCGGTGCCGGTGCGGGCGGCGCCGGCCGGACGCCTTCGGACTTGCGCAGCGGGTCGCCGCTCGGCAGGTCGGAGCGCTGCCACCAGGGCTGCGCGGGCGCGCCGGGCGGCGGGGTGGCGTAGCCGCCGGGCGGCGGGTACGGGCCCTGGTACGGGTTGCGCTCGGGGTGCCGGGGGTCCCACAGGTAGCCGCTCGGCCCGGCCGGCGGGGTGTCCTGCGGGGTGCCGTCGTCGGCGGGTCGCGCGTCGGTGCCCCAGGCGCTCTGCCGGGTGGCCTGCGAGAGGTCCTCCTTGGCCAGGTTGACCCGGTCGTGGAACTCGGCCTTGCGGGCCGTCCACTCGGTGTGGAAGTCCTGCCGCCAGGTCTTCCAGTCGGCCAGCGCGGACGGCGGTCCGGCGGCCCCCGAGGGCCCCGGGGCCGGCCGGTCGTACGGTCCGCCCGGGCGCTCCGGCCGGCCGTGCCCGTCGGCCCGGCGCCGGCGCTCGGGGTCGTAGCGCACCGCCAGGAAGATCATCGCGCCGAGCAGCAGCAGCGGGAAGGCGGAGTCGCCACTGCCCATCCAGGAGAAGAAGACCCCGGTGCCGATCACGGTGAGCAGCACCGCGCCGATCGACTGCCCGTCCACCCGTCCGGTCAGCACCCGCTGGAGCTCGGTCCGGCCGTGCTTGTCCTCGGCCGCCCCGGGGACGCTCTCGGTCGGGACGATCAACCAGGCCAGGCCGTACAGGAAGAGCCCGAGCCCGCCGGTGAGGCAGAGCACGGCGACCACCACCCGGAAGATCACCGGGTCGATGTCCAGGTGCCGGCCGAGCCCGCCGCAGACACCGGCCAGCACGCGGTGCTGCTCGCTGCGGGTCAGCGGGGGGCGGCCGTCGGGTCCGTCCTGGGCGGCCTGCTGGTCCTCCGCCGCGGTCTGCTCGTCCGTCATGCCTCCATCCTGCTGGCTGCGGTCGCCGGGCGGGACCCGCGGGGGCCCTGTCGTGACCCTGATCTGTCCCTGAGACCGATCAGGGCCCAACCCTGATGCGCCGACGGGCGCGCACGTGTGACCATCGGTGGCGTGGCAGCCCCCGGTACCGATTCCAACGCAGTGCCCCCGGCCTCCGACGGCGTGTCGGCGCAGGGCGGCGAGCCGACCCCGCAGGCCGGTCGGCCGCCCTACCGCAAGCTCTACCGCACTCCGCACGGGCGGATGCTCGGCGGTGTGGCGCACGGCCTCGCGGTCCATCTGGGGCTGCCGCTGGCCTGGGTGCGGCTGGCTTTCGTGCTGCTCTTCTTCGCCAACGGGATAGGCGGGCTGCTCTACGCGGCGTTCTGGTTCGTGGTGCCGATCGGCATCGGCGAGCCGGCCCGCGGCAACGGACTGGGTGTCACCTATGTCTGGGCGAATGGCGCGTTCGTCCCGGCGGGCGCCTCCGGCGTGAGCCCCGAGCCGCTGCTCAAGGGCCGCCGGGGCCGGCTCGGCCGGTTGCGCGATCTGCTGCAGCGCACCTTCCAGGGCGAGCCCGCGCCGGTCTCCGCCACCGACGGCACGGCACCCTCGGGCGGCGCGGCCAGCCGGCAGAACCTCGGCCAGCTGGCCGCCCTGCTGATGCTGGTGATCGGCGTCATGGCGCTGCTGAACGCGCTGCACATCCAGTCCTCGCAGCCGTACGCCTGGCCGCTGCTGGCGATCGGCGTCGGCGTGGCGCTGGTCTGGCGGCAGGCGGACGACTCCCGCTGGCAGCGCTGGTTCGGCCTGGACAACGGCAGCAAGCGCAGCAGCGCCTTCGTCCGGGTCGGTGCCGGCGTGCTGCTGGTGACGGTCGGCATCATCGGCTTCCTGGTGCTCCAGGGCGCCGGCTCCACGCTGGCCTCGGTGGTGGAGGCCTCGCTCGCGGTGCTGGCCGGGGTGCTGGTGCTGACCGGGCCGTACGCGCTGCGGATGTGGCAGGACCTGGGCGCCGAGCGGACCGCCCGGATCCGCGCCCAGGAGCGGGCCGAGATCGCCGCGCACGTGCACGACTCGGTACTGCACACGCTGACCCTGATCCAGCGCAACGCCGAGGACTCCAAGGAGGTGCTGCGCCTGGCCCGGGCTCAGGAGCGCGAGCTGCGGCTCTGGCTCTACCGTCCGGAGGCCGCCGCCGAGGCGGCGCCCGACACCCTGGCCGAGCGGATCCGTGAGGTGGTCGCCGAGGTCGAGGACCGGCACGGGGTCCCGGTCGAGCTGGTCTGCGTCGGCGACTGCCCGATGGACGAGCGGATCTCGGCGCAGATCCAGGCCGCGAGGGAGGCCATGGTCAACGCGGCCAAGTACGGTGGCGGAGGACCGGTGCAGGTCTACGCCGAGGTGGAGGGGAGGACGGTGTCGGTGTTCGTACGCGACCACGGGCCCGGCTTCGACCCGGACACCGTGCCGGAGGACCGGATGGGCGTACGGGAGTCGATCATCGGCCGGATGAAGCGCAACGGGGGCACCGCACGCGTGCGCCCGGCGCCCGACGGCGGCACCGAGGTCGAGCTGGAGATGGAGAGAGCTGCTGATGACTGAGGCTGTGGCGACGGGAGCCGGGTCGGACGGGCCCGCGAGGGTGGCCCGGGTGGTCCTGGTGGACGACCACCGGATGTTCCGTACCGGGGTCCGGGCCGAGATCGGCCGGACCGAGGTCACCGGCATCGACGTGGTGGGGGAGGCCGACGACGTCGAGTCGGCGGTCCGGGTGGTCGCCGAGACCCGCCCGGACGTCGTGCTGCTCGACGTCCACCTGCCCGGCGGCGGCGGGGTGGAGGTGCTGCGCCGCTCGACCGCCGTGATGGGCGAGCCCGGGGGCGTGAAGTTCCTCGCGCTCTCGGTCTCCGACGCGGCCGAGGACGTGATCGGCGTGATCCGCGGGGGTGCGCGCGGCTACGTCACCAAGACCATCACGGGCGGTGACCTGGTCAACGCGATCTTCCGGATCGGCGACGGCGACGCGGTCTTCTCCCCGCGGCTGGCCGGTTTCGTGCTGGACGCGTTCGCCGCCACCGACACCCCGCCGGTCGACGAGGACCTCGACCGGCTCACCCAGCGCGAGCGTGAGGTGCTGCGCCTGATCGCCCGGGGCTACGCCTACAAGGAGATCGCCAAGCAGCTCTTCATCTCGGTGAAGACGGTCGAGAGTCACGTCTCGGCCGTGCTGCGCAAGCTCCAGCTGAGCAACCGGCACGAGCTGACCCGCTGGGCGACGGCCCGCCGCCTGGTCTGAGCACCCCGCAACGCGTGAGGCCGGCCCGGTGTCCACCGGGCCGGCCTCACGCGTCGGTTCCGCGGGCGGTTACGAGACGCCGGACGACACCGGGGCCTGCTCCGCGGCGGCGTGCTTGGGCGCGGTCTGCGGCAGCCGGCGGTCCAGCATCTTGGCGACCTTCTTGCCGAGGTTCTGCCCGGGCATCTCGACCAGCGAGTAGGTGAGCTGGCTGAAGACCATGACGGCTGCCAGGAAGATCAGGGTCGGGACGAACTTCCCCGCACCGTGCTGGGCGAAGTGCACGTTCTTCTCGAGCCAGTAGATGCCCCACAGCACCGGGATGTGCACCACGTAGACCGAGTAGCTGACCTTCCCGAGCCAGGTCAGCGGGCGCGGCCAGCGGCGGTTGCGCAGCAGCATGCCGAAGCCGAAGCTCAGCCAGGCACCCAGGTAGGAGGCGGAGAAGGCGATCCAACCGGCCGTCCAGGTCCGGTTGAGGGCGTCCCCGTGGTTGTAGAGGAAGCCGACCAGGAAACCCGAGGTCAGCACGAAGCCGCAGGTGATCACGGCGAGCAGCGGGTCGATCTGCTTCTTCTCGGCACGGAAGATCGCGGTGCCCGCGAACATCGTGGCCAGGATCATCATGCTCTCGAAGAACGTGGACCGGGCGTTGAAGAAGAGCAGCACCGCGCCGAGGCCGCCGAGCACCATGGCACCGGTCCGGACCAGCTCCGGGCGGCCGCTGAGCACGCAGACCAGGCCGGTGATCATCACGACGATGGTCGCGGTGATCAGGTGCTGGGTGCTGGCGGTGTTGGTGGTGATCATCGCCGGGGTGACGAAGGCGCCGAGCAGCAGCGCCGCGCCCGCGAAGAAGACCGAGATGCCGGCGCTCTGCCGGTGCCAGCCCTTCACGAAGAGCGCGCTGACGAAGAAGTAGAAGACCATCTCGTAGCAGAGCGTCCACATCGCACCCAGCGCGCTGGGGATGTTCAGCATCTCGTGCAGGAGGGTCAGGTTGGCGAGGTAGGACCGCACCGGGTGGTCGGTGACCACGCCGGGTACCGCGGAGAAGTCCTTGGGGAGGATCACCAGCGACAGCGTGATGACGATCAGCAGCAGCGGGTAGATCCGGAAGATCCGGCCGACCCAGAAGCCCCGGACGTCGCCCCTGCGCTCCAGCGAGGCGGGCACGATGTAGCCGCTCACCAGGAAGAAGAGCATTACGGCGTAGATGCCGAGGTCGAAGTGGTCCTCGATCCACGGGCCGGCCGGCGGGAGCAGCTTCAGGACGCCGAAGTGGTGGATCGCGACCAGCAGGGCCGCGATGCCGCGCAGGGCGTCCAACCAGCCGAGCCGCACTGCGGGTCGACCGGCGCGTGCTGTCTGTGGGGTGCCGACGGACTGGCCGGCCGGCTGCTGTTCAATCACGGTCACACGCTGGAGGCTAGCCTATGCACGGCCGGTTTTGAGTACCTACTCGGTATGCATGCCCTTTCGGGCAATCGAGTGAACCCGGGGAGCCGGCGCAGGCGTCCTGGTCAGGGGGACCGGCTGCTCCCGTTCGTTAGCATGTGGCGTTGGCGTTGCCCGGGCGCCGAGCGTTCCCGGACCAGTCCGACCCCGAATCTGGAAGGCCGACGGTAGTGGCATCCCTTCTGAAGAACAGAGAGCCCGCCGGAGCATCGACGGCGGGCTCTTATCGCGTGCAGGCCGGTCGGCGCGGCCGACGCCCGCTCGCCAGGCTCGTCTCCTCGGCCCGCTACGCCGCGCCGGCCCTGTTCGGCTACGTCCTGGTCCGCGCGATCGGCATCGCGGTCCTGATGCTCTGGGAGGGCCAGCACGGCACGACCAGCCTGCACCGGCTGAGCACGCTCTGGGACGCCTCCTGGTATCAGGACATCGCCCGGCACGGCTATGCGGGCACCGTGCCGCGCCCCGGGCCGTACGGCCCGTACCAGCCCTACGCCTTCTTCCCGGTCTACCCGATGCTGATCCGGGTGGTCTGGTGGCTCGGCCCGCTGTCGGTGAACTACGCCGCGCTGGTGGTCGCCTGGATAGCCGCACTGGTGGCGGCCTGGGGGATCTTCGCGGTGGGGGAGCGGCTCTACAACCGCCGGACGGGTGTGATCGCCGCGGCGCTCTGGGGTGTCACGCCGTACGCGGTGGTCGAGAGCATGGCCTACTCCGAGCTGGTCTTCAGCGCGCTGGCGGTCTGGGCGATGTACGCCGCCGTGACCCGGCGCTGGGTCTGGGCCGGGGTGCTGGCCTCGCTCGCCGGGCTGACCCGCCCGACCGGCGTCGCGGTCGCCGCGGCGATCGGGATCGGCGGGGTGGCGGCGCTGCTCGTCCAGTGGCGCCAGGACCGGCGCGGGGTGCTCCCGGAGGAGGACCGGCTGCCCTGGTGGCGTCCGCTGCTGGGGGCCGCGCTCGCGCCGCTCGGCTTCGTCGGCTTCATCCTCTGGGTGGGGTGGCAGAAGGGCAGCCTTGACGCGTATTTCCGGATCCAGGACGCCTGGCAGTCGCATTTCGACTTCGGCCGCTCCACGGCGCACTCCTTTCGGGTGATGCTGATGGTGCCCGGACCGGTCTGGATGACCGACGTGGTGGTGGCCGCGACGATCACCGTTTCCGTGCTGTTGCTGGTCGTCTCGGTCCTCCAACGCCAGCCTCTGACACTGATCGTGTACAGCGGCATGATCCTGCTGCTCGCACTCGGTGATGCGGCATACTTCAACTCTCGTGCGCGATTCCTGATCCCGGCGTTCGCTCTGCTCTTTCCGCTGGCGGGAAACCTGGCACGGGTGCGTACCCGGGGGTTGGTGCCAGCGGTCCTGGCGACCGCCGCTCTGTGTTCCGCCGCCTACGGCGGGTACGTGGTCTTCGTCTACACCAACTCGCCGTGACCGTGACCATCTGACCGAAAGCCGAGAGGGCCCGCAGCAATGAGCGTCAGTGCCAGAAGCAGCGTTGCCCCGACCACCGAGGGCCCTGGCGAGGACGGCAGCAGAGCGCCCGGGCGGCGTGCGGCTGCGCTGCGCGTGGCCACCCGGCTGCTCTGGCTCTGGCCCGCGCTGCTGACCCTCGGGCTCTGTGTCTACGGCAGCGGCCGCGCGCTGCTCTGGCCGGACGAGCTGGCCACCTGGGACGCCATAGACCGCAGCCCGGCGCAGCTCTGGGGGATGTTGCAGCACGTCGACGCGGTCGTCGGGGTGTACTACCTCCTGCTGCACTTCTGGACCGAGGCCTTCGGCCACAGCCTGGCGATGCTCCGGCTGCCGTCGGCGCTGGCCATGACGGGTGCCGCGGTCTTCGTCGTGCTGATCGCCCGCAAGCTCTTCGGCGACCGTGCCGCGTTGACCGCCGGGGTGATCTTCGCGGTGACGCCGTCCGTGTCGCGCTACGGGCAGGAGGCCCGCAGCTACGCGTTCGTGGTGCTGGCCGTCGCCGCCGCGACCTTCCTGCTGCTGCGGGCCCTGGAGCGGCCGACGCTCCCGCGCTGGGCGCTCTACGCCGTCGCGGTGGTCTGCGCCGGGCTGTTCCACATGATCTCGCTGGTGGTCCTGGGCGGCCACGCGCTGGTCGTCCTCTGGCGCTGGTGGAACGGGCGCGAGCGGCGGCTGCTGATCGGGTTCTCGGCGGCCGTGGTGGCGGCGCTGGTGCCGCTGGTGCCGCTGGTGCTCACCGGCCAGAAGCAGGTGGGCCGGCAGCTCTCATGGGTGCCGAAGCCCACCCTGCCCGACCTCGGGGGCATCCTCTGGCCCGGCATGTTCGGCGCCAGCGGGGTCGCGCTGTGCGTCCTCGCGATGGCGGTGCTCCCGATGGCCTGGATCGGCGGGCGGCGCTCGGCGGTCGAGATGGGCCTGATCGCGGTGCTGCCGATCCCGGCGGTCGGGATCATCTCGATGGGCTCGACCTCGTACTTCCTGGACCGCTACCTGCTCTTCACGGTGCCGATCTGGGCGATCCTGGCCGGCGCCGGGCTGGCCGCGCTGCGGCCGAAGATGCTGCTGCCGCTCGGGCTGGTCGCGGTGATCGTGCTGGGCACCCACGAGCAGCACATCAACCGCGAGCGGTACGCCTTCGTGGACTGGGACGCCAAGGCCGCGGCCGCGGTGATCGCCGAGAACTACCAGCCCGGGGACGGCATCGCGCCGGCCCGTGGCAAGGACCTCCTGATGGAGGTGCCCACCGCGCTCGACTACTACCTGCCGAAGCAGGACGCCATAAAGGACGTCTTCGTCGCGCGCAGCGCGGTCGCCGTCGACGACCTCTATCCGCAGCTGTGCAGCGACCCGGCCGCCTGCCTGGGGAACACGCCCCGGGTGTGGGTGGTGGCCATAGGGAAGGCCAAGGACCAGTTCCGCGGCTTCTCGCCGGACGAGGTGACGGCGCTCAACGCGGCGTACCCGAAGAAGACGGTGACGCAGGTGCACGGACTGGTCGTCACGCTGATGGAGCGTTAGGCGCGGGTTGCGCCGGGAGGCCGAAGCGCGCCTGGAGGCCCTGGGTGAGGGAGGCGGCCCGGTCGAGCCGCCAACTCCCCTCCAGGACGGCCTGCGGGTCGTCGGCCGGGTCGAACAGCAGGGGTGCGGCGAGGACTTCGCCGTGCCCCTGCTGCCGTCCGCCGGACAGGGCGCCGCGCCGGGGCGCCGGCGCGGGGGTGGACACGGGGGCCGGCGGCGGGCTCAGTGGGGGGCCGGTGCGGTCCGCCTCCTGGTCGAGCAGGTCGGCGCGGGTGGGGGCGGACGGCAGGGCGGCGCTGCTGACGGCCGGGCCCGGTTCGGGGGCCTGGTCGGCGGGGCCGACCGCCGCGAGGTGGGTGAGCGAGACCGCGCCGGCCATCGTGACGCCGGCGACGCCGGCCGCGGTGCGGGCGGTGCGTGCGGCCCGGGCGATCCGCGGTGAGAACAGCGCAGGCCGGGAGCGGGGTTTGCGGTGCGAGGCCATGACGGGGACGCTAGCCGGGCGCGGGGCCGGAGGGGCGGGAGTTACGGCTCTGGTCGGAAGAATTCGGAAGCGACCGTTCCGGATATCCCGATGTCCGTTTCGGTACGAACCGATGGCGTGCTGTGACCGTTCCGCCGGGACCTCCGATCCGGCCTGTCCTGTCAGTGCCGGGTCATACACTCGGAGGGCCATGAGTAGCCTCTTTGACGACCTCCCGCTCCCCGGCTTCGAGCTGAAGCCTTCCTTCGCGACGCCCGCGGACCACGCCGAGGAGCCTCCACCGGAGGACCACTACGGCCACGAGGGCGGCTACGAGGAAGAGATCCCGCACGATCTCTTCCAGACCGATTACGCCGCGGCCTCCGCCCGCGACGCCTACCACCGCAACGGCGCCCACCGCACGGTCGTCGACCCGGCCCAGCTGCTGGAGGGGATGAACGACCCGCAGCGCGAGGCGGTGCTGCACGCGGGCTCGCCGCTGCTCATCGTGGCCGGCGCGGGGTCGGGCAAGACCCGGGTGCTGACGCACCGGATCGCCTATCTGCTGGGCGCGCGCGGGGTGCAGCCGGGCGAGATCCTGGCGATCACCTTCACCAACAAGGCGGCCGGCGAGATGCGCGAGCGCGTCGAGCAGCTGGTCGGGCCGCGCGCCCGGGCGATGTGGGTGTCGACCTTCCACAGCGCCTGCGTGCGGATCCTGCGCCGGGAGAGCAAGCGGCTCGGGTTCACCTCCAGCTTCTCGATCTACGACTCGGCGGACTCGCAGCGGCTGATGTCGCTGGTCTGCCGGGACCTGGACCTGGACCCCAAGCAGTTCCCGCCGAAGTCGTTCACGGCCAAGGTCTCCAACCTCAAGAACGAGCTGATCGACGAGGAGACCTACGCGGCCCAGGCCGCGAACCCGATGGAGCGCAAGCTCGCCGAGGCGTACGCGCTCTACCAGCGCCGCCTGCGCGAGGCCAACGCGCTCGACTTCGACGACATCATCATGACCACCGTCAACCTGCTGCAGGCCTTCCCCGACGCGGCCGAGCACTACCGGCGCCGGTTCCGGCACATCCTGGTCGACGAGTACCAGGACACCAACCACGCCCAGTACACGCTGGTGCGCGAGCTCAGCGGCGGCGCGGCGGGGTCCGCGCCCAGGCGCACGGTGGACGGCGACTTCGTCAACCCGGCCGCGGCCGGCCTGGCGTCGGTGCCGCCCGCCGAGCTGTGCGTGGTGGGTGACGCGGACCAGTCGATCTACGCGTTCCGCGGCGCGACGATCCGCAACATCCTCCAGTTCGAGGAGGACTACCCCGAGGCCGTGACGATCCTGCTGGAGCAGAACTACCGCTCCACCCAGACCATCCTGAGCGCCGCCAACGCCGTCATCGAGCGCAACACCAGCCGCCGCGAGAAGAAGCTCTGGACGGCCGGCGAGCACGGCGAGAAGGTCGTCGGCTACGTCGCGGACGACGAGCACGGCGAGGCGCAGTTCATCGCCGAGGAGATCGACCGGCTCACCGACGCGGGCGACGCCCGGCCCGGCGACGTGGCGATCTTCTACCGGACGAACGCCCAGTCCCGGGTGTTCGAGGAGGTGTTCATCCGGGTCGGCCTGCCGTACAAGGTGGTCGGCGGGGTGCGCTTCTACGAGCGCAAGGAGGTCCGGGACGTCCTGGCCTACCTGCGGGTGCTCTCCAACCCCGAGGACACCGTGCCGCTGCGCCGGATCCTCAACGTGCCCAAGCGCGGGATCGGCGACCGCGCCGAGGCGATGATCGACGCGCTGTCGGCCCGGGAGCGGATCAGCTTCGCCCAGGCGTTGCTGCGCGTCGACGAGGCGTACGGGATGGCCGCGCGCTCGGCCAACGCGGTGCGCAAGTTCAACGAGCTGCTGGCCGGACTGCGCCAGATCGTCGAGTCCGGTGCCGGGCCGGCCGCCGTCCTGGAGGCCGTCCTGGAGCAGACCGGCTACCTGGCCGAGCTGCAGTCCTCCACCGACCCGCAGGACGAGACCCGGGTGGAGAACCTCCAGGAGCTGGCCGCGGTGGCCCTGGAGTACGAGCAGGACCCGGGCGAGCGACCGGACGGCGAGGGTGAGGGCACGCCGCCGATCGGCTCGCTGGCCGACTTCCTGGAGCGGGTCGCCCTGGTCGCCGACTCGGATCAGATCCCGGATGACGAGGACGGCAGCGGCGTCATCACCATGATGACCCTGCACACCGCCAAGGGCCTGGAGTTCCCGGTGGTCTTCCTGACCGGCATGGAGGACGGGATCTTCCCGCACATGCGGGCACTCAGCCAGGTCAAGGAGCTGGAGGAGGAGCGCCGGCTCGCGTACGTCGGGCTGACCCGGGCCCGGGAGCGGCTCTACCTGACCCGCTCGGTGCTGCGCAGCGCCTGGGGCCAGCCCTCCTACAACCCGGCCTCGCGCTTCCTGGACGAGATCCCGGGCGAGCTGGTGCAGTGGAAGCGCACCGGCGCGGCCGCGATGCCGGCCTCGCGCGGACTGTCGTCCGGCTCCTCGCGCGGCTCGGGCGGCGGGCTGAGCTCGTCCTCGCCGAAGGCGGGCTGGGGCACGTCGGCGCGCAAGGTCACCGAGCGCGAGGTGGTGGCGCTCGCGGTCGGCGACCGGGTCAGCCACGACACCTTCGGCCTGGGCACGGTGGCCGGCACCGAGGGCGTCGGCGACAAGGCCAAGGCGACGATCGACTTCGGCAGCTCGGGCCGCAAGGTCCTGCTGCTGCGGTACGCGCCGGTCGAGAAGCTGTAGCACTGGTCCCCGGGGCTGTGATTTTCCCCTCCTCTTGAGGGGTGGCACCGTCCCGGGGCTCCAGTGACGCTAACCTCCCCTCAGGCTTGTTATCGGTGGTTAACGTGGAGGCAGTGATGGGTGTGTCAGGCCCGATCCGGGTCGTGGTCGCCAAGCCGGGGCTCGACGGTCACGACCGGGGCGCCAAGGTGATCGCGCGCGCCCTGCGGGACGCCGGCATGGAGGTGATCTACACCGGGCTGCACCAGACGCCCGAGCAGATCGTCGACACCGCCATCCAGGAGGACGCCGACGGCATCGGCCTGTCGATCCTCTCCGGCGCGCATATGACGCTCTGCGCCCGGGTGATCGCGCTGCTCAAGGAGCGCGACGCGGCGGACATCAAGGTGTTCTGTGGCGGCATCGTGCCGGACGAGGACATCATCGAGCTGAAGGCGATGGGGGTCGCGGACATCTTCACCCCCGGCACCCCGACCCGTGACGTGGTGGCCTGGGTCGAGGCCAACCTGCGCGCGGCGGGCTGAGCCCCTCTCAGACCGTCCGCCCTTCGGCCAGCTCGGCGAGCATCGCGGCGCGGAAACGCAGCGTGCCCGCGAGCCGGCCGAAGGTCTCGGCCCACGCGCTGTCCGGCGTCGCGTCGGCGGCCAGCGCCTCGACGGCCGGTGCCGTCGCGGGCGAGAGCGAACGCTCCGTCATGCCCAGCACCCCGCTGTGGCTCCACGGGTACGCCCCGGAGCCGGCCGCCCGCTCCAGGGCGGCGACCACCGCGGTGCTCAGCGGCGGTGTCCACGGCGTGGCGCAGGAGCCGAGCAGCTGGAAGGCGTCGCCCAGGCCGTGCGTCTGCAGGAACGCGGCCGTCCAGGCGGACCGCTCGGCCGGCGGCAGGACGGCGAGCAGCTTCGCGGGCGCGCCCGCCGGCTGCGCCGACTCCGTCCGGGCCGCGCCCGTGCGGCGCGGGGCCGGGCCGAGCAGCGCGCGCGCCCAGGCGGCGTCGTGCTGTCGGACGGCGGCCCTGGCCCAGGCCTCCCGCAGGTCGTCGCGCCAGCTGTCGTCGACCTCGTCGCCGTCCTCGCCGGTGACCGGCAGATCGAGCAACTGGGCGTGCGTCAGACCGAAGCCCGCCGTCCAGTGGCCCAGCGGGGTGGCGGCCACCAACTCGCCGAACCACCAGGCACGTTCACCACGGCCGGTGGGCGACTTGGGGGCGATGCCGTCGCGCTGCATCGCGGCGTCGCAGGCGGTCGGCGGGGTGACCAGCAGCCGTCCGTCCACCAGCCGTACGGCCGTCCCGGCCCGCTCGGCCATCCGCGCGCCCAGCGCCGAGCCGGGCAGGGTGGAGAGCAGCTCGGCGGCGGTGGCCCGGACGTTCTTGCTGCGGTCACCGAGAGCGGCCTCCAGGAACGGCTCGTCGGCCTCGGAGAGCCCCTCCTGGAGGGCGTCCAGGAAGAGCAGCCGGTCTTCGGCGCGCTCGGTGGACCAGGTGCCGCGCAGCAGCTCCAGGCCGGCGGCCGGGTCGCTGCGGCGCAGCCGGGTGAGGTGCGTGACGCGCTCGGCGAACAGGCCCTCGTGCCAGGTGCGCTCCTCGGCGGCGGCCTGGTTGTCGGTCACCGTCCGGCGCACGTAGGCCCAGTCCGGGTTCTGCTCGGCCAGCCAGCGGCCGAGCGGGCCGGCCAGGGCCACGGCGTCGCCGCGCAGCTCGCTGCGCGCCCGGGCGGCGTCCAGCAGCGCGGGGACCAGCGCGGGTGGCGGGCGGTAGCCCGACTCGCGGGCGCCGGCCAGCCACTGCGGCAGCAGCTCGGCCAGGTTGGCGAGGGTGCCGGTGGTGTTCGCGCCGGTCGTCCGCCCGGACAGCAGGACCGCCAGGCGGCGGGCCGCCGCCTCGGGCAGCGCCGGGCGCTCGTCCGGCGCTGCGGGCGCCGTGGGCTGTGGGCCCGGGCCGGGCAGCAGCCCAGCGCGGCGGTGCACGGTGACCAGGGCGGCCAGCTCCAGCAGCGCCGCCGCCGGATCGGTGCGGTCCACCGCGCCGGCCGCCGCCGCCAGGGCGGGCGTTGTGGTGGCGGACGGCAGCGGGCGCCGGTCGGTGCCGAGCAGCGCCGTGGTCCGCAGGTCCTCCCAGAGATCTTCCTGGTGCATGGTGCTCACTCAACTCACTCCTGTCGCGCGGCCGTTCTCGTCCCACACCGTGACCGGGGTGAACCCCCGGTGCCCGCACTCGCCGAAGACCGTCACCGGTCGGCCCGCCGACACCGCCGCGAGCTTCCAGAGCCCGGGGCCCGTCGCCGTATCGATGCTCAACGCCTCTTTTCCGTCGGTCAGTTGCCAGCGACCGTGGCCCGGCACGGGGAGTACGCCGGTCAGCACGGTCGGCCAGGACTCCAGCCAGGGATCGTCCGCGACCGCCTCGCCGTACCCGGCCAGGGCCCGGGCGGGGGACACCCCGGGCGGCACGGCCTCGGCGGCGGGCACCGGCGCGGGCATCCCGTGCCGGGTGCCGAGTACGGCGCGCAGTGGCCGGGTGCCCGGGTGGAAGGCCAGCTCGGCCTCCAGCAACTGCCCGGTGGGGATGGCAAGGTCGGGCGACTGGCCGGGGCGGCCGAAGGCCAGCAGCAGCGCCGGGCGGCCGGTCTTGGCGCCGCGCAGCCAGAGCCGCCGGGTGGTCAGCCGTTCGTCGGCGCTGTCGCGGACCCCGAGCACCAGCCAGCGGTCCCGTACGGTCGGGCCGGCCAGCAACTCGGCGCTCTCGGTGCTGAATCCGACCCGGGAGCGGACGGTGGCGGCCAGCTCGGCGGGCAGCGTGTCGACCCGCTCGTAGGCGGCGGCCAGCAGGTGCAGCAGGGCGTACTCGGCGAGCAGGTCCTCGTCCGTGTGTGATTCCAACTCCCTTACCTTGCTGGCGAGTCCGGGGGCCTGAGCGTCCACCATGCGGGCCGCCACCTCCTCCCACGGGCTGGGCGCGGTGCTCAGGTCGGCCAGCCCGTGCCGCACCCGGTCCGCCAGTCGCAGACGCAACTCCTGCGCCCCGGCGCCGACTCGGGCGGCCCGTCGATCGGCCCGCCGCCGCGCCGCCACCGGATCCGCCTCGGCCCTGGGCGTCCGCTGCTGCTCGGCCCGCTGTTGGCGCCCGGCCAGCCACGACCCCGCCCACTCGGGCGGCTCACCCCCGGCCGGCACCGCCTCGCCCCCGCTGCTCCACAGCAGGAGCAGCCCCAGCGCGTGCTTGCAGGGGAACTTCCGGCTCGGGCAACTGCACTGGTACGCAGGGCCGGCAAGCTCGATCACCGTCCGGTACGGCGTACTCCCGCTCCCCTTGCACGCCCCCCACAGCGCCGTTCCGTTGCACCCCACCCCCGACCACGGCCCCGGCCCGGACAACTTCCCGGCAGCCTTCGCCGACGCGGCGTCGGGCGAGAGGGACAGGACATGCTCAGTGCTCCAGCGTTCCTCCATGCCCCGAACGCTAGGCCGGGCCACTGACAGGCGTCAGAAGGACATCGGCCGGCGGGTGGGTCAGAGCGTGGACCCGGACGGGTGGCGGGTGCGCAGGACGTCGGCGATGCGGCGGCACCAGTCCAGGGTCTCCCGTTCGAAGGCGAGGCCGCGCAGGCAGGTGAGGTAGGGGCCGATGCGGTGGCCCGTGCGCAGGAACTCCTCCTCGTCGGCGTCGCCGCGCATCTGGCGCAGCAGGGCGCCGAACAGCTCGATCTTGGCCGCCGCCGCGGTCGCCCGGTCACCGAGCTGTTCGATCAGCTGCTCGGCGTCGACGTGGTCGGCCGCCTGCACCTTCACCAGTAGGTCGTCGCGGATGAACGAGGGTTTCGACGCGGCCGCCGTGAAATCGCGGAGCTCGGTGAGACCGGACTCGGTGGCCCGGAAGACGCGCTTGTTGGGCCGGCTCTCCTGGACCACCTCGCGGCCCGCGACCAGTCCCTCGCGCTCCAGCTTGGTCAGCTCGGCGTAGAGCTGCTGCGGCAGCGCGTGCCAGAAGTTGGCCACGCCGACGTCGAACGCCTTGGCCAGCTGGTAGCCGCTGCGCTCCTCGTCCAGGAGTGCGGCCAGCACGGCGTGTCGCAGGGCCATCGAGGCAGCCTCTTCCCTTTTGGTGTCGGTCCCGGCATCATCCTAGTCACATACCAGAATAGTCAGATTCTTGACTAGGGAGAGGGAGAAGCCATGACGGACCCGACCACCGCCGAACGCTTCCGTGCCGCCGTGGAGAAGCAGGACATCGCCGCGCTGGACGACCTGTTCACCGAGGACGTCCGCTTCTACAGTCCGGTGAAGTTCGTCCCCTTCGAGGGGAAGGCCATGGTGGTCGGCCTGCTCCGCGTCCTGCTGGGCATCTTCGAGGACTTCCGCTACGTCGGTGAGTTCGACGGCCGGGCCGAGACCAGCGCGGACGGCGGCGAGGTGCCGTCGTCGATCCTGATGTTCCGCACCACGGTGAACGGCAAGGCGATCCACGGCATCGACCTGCTGCAGTTCGACGAGGCGGGCCGGATCAAGGAGTTCACCGTGATGGTCCGCCCGCAGTCGGCCGTGCACGCCCTGGGCGAGGCGGTCTTCGCGGGCCTGGTGGCCGCCGGCCTGGTCCCGGCCACCGACTCCTAGGGTCTCGGGCGGACGGGTCGTCAGCCGGGCATTGTCAGTGGTCTGCGGCAAGGTGGTTGTCGCAGGTCGGGGGGCGTTCGAAGGCAGCCCCCGGGTCTGTCATCCGCGCCGATGCTCCCCCTGATCACCGCCCCGCCCGCGGCACTGCTGTGCCCGGTGGCCGACCTAGGAGCCGTCCTATGACCACCACCACTCCCGAGGTTCTCCGGCAGCACGCCGAGGACGCGTTCGCCGCCGAACTCGCCGCGCTCGCCGCGCAGGACGAGCGGCCTCGTCCGGAACGCTGGCGGTTGTCGCCGTGGGCCGTGGCCTCCTACCTGCTCGGCGGCGAACTGCCGGACGGCACGGTGATCACGCCCAAGTACGTCGGGCCGCGCCGGATCGTCGAGGTGGCGGTGACCACGCTGGCCACCGACCGCGCGCTGCTGCTGCTCGGCGTGCCGGGGACGGCCAAGACCTGGGTGTCCGAGCACCTGGCCGCCGCGATCAGTGGGGACTCCACGCTGCTCGTCCAGGGCACCGCCGGGACGCCCGAGGAGGCGGTCCGATACGGCTGGAACTACGCCCAGTTGCTCGCCCACGGACCCAGCCGGGACGCCCTCGTGCCGTCCCCGGTGATGCGGGCGATGGCGGACGGGAAGATCGCCCGGGTCGAGGAGCTGACCCGCATCCCGGCGGACGTGCAGGACAGCCTGATCACCATCCTGTCCGAGAAGACACTCCCCGTACCGGAGTTGGGCGGCGAGACGCAGGCGGTCCGGGGCTTCAACCTGATCGCCACCGCCAACGACCGCGACCGCGGCGTCAACGAACTCTCCAGCGCGCTGCGCCGCCGGTTCAACACGGTGGTGCTGCCGCTGCCCGCCACCCTCGACGAGGAGGTCGACATCGTCACCCGCCGGGTCGACCAGCTCGGCCGCTCCCTCGACCTGCCCGAACTCCCGGGCGGCGCCGAGGAGATCCGCCGCGTCGTCACGGTCTTCCGCGAACTGCGCGACGGCATCACGGCGGACGGGCGCACCAAGGTCAAGTCGCCCACCGGCACGCTCTCCACCGCCGAGGCGATCTCGGTGGTCACCAACGGGCTGGCGCTCGCCGCCCACTTCGGCGACGGCGTCCTGCGCGCGGGGGACGTCGCGACCGGAATCCTCGGCGCGGTCGTCCGCGACCCGGTGGCCGACCAGGTGGTCTGGCGCGAGTACGTCGAGGGCGTGGTCCGCGAGCGGGAGGGGTGGAAGGACTTCTACCGGGCCGCGCGCGAGCTCTCCCGCTGAGCAGGACCCAGGAGGCAGGAGGGGAGGACCGATGAGTGACAACGACGTGACCCTGCTGGGGATCCGGCACCACGGACCCGGCTCGGCCCGCGCAGTCGCGGCGGCGCTGGAGCGCCTGCGGCCGGATGTGGTGCTGATCGAGGGGCCCGCCGAGGCCGATCCGATCATCAGCCTGGCAGTGGACAAGGAGATGGTCCCGCCGGTCGCCCTGCTGGCGCACGCGGTGGACGACCCGTCCCGGGCGGGCTTCTGGCCGTTCGCCTCCTTCTCCCCGGAGTGGGTGGCGATCCGGTACGGGCTGGCGCGCGAGCTGCCGGTCCGGTTCATCGACCTGCCGGCGGCGTACGGCTTCGCCCTGGCGGCCGAGCAGGCCCAGCAGGCCCAGCAGGCCCAGCAGGCCCAACAGGCGGAAGAGCGCCTCGCGCTGGACCCGATCGCCGTCCTCGCCGAGGCCGCCGGCCAGGACGACGCCGAGCGCTGGTGGGAGGACGTCGTCGAGCACCGCACACCGGGCGCCGACGCCGACCCGCTCGCGCCCTTCGAGGCACTGGCGGAGGCGATGACGGCCCTGCGCGAGCAGCCGCCCGGCGCCCCGCCGCTCACCGGCCGCCGCGACGACCTGCGCGAGGCGTACATGCGCCAGCAGATCCGCGCCGCCCGCCGCGCCGGACACCGCCGGATCGCCGTGGTCTGCGGCGCCTGGCACGTCCCGGCGCTGAGCGCGATGCCCACCGCCACCGCCGACCGCGCGCTCCTCGCCACGCTGCCCAAGAAGGCGAAGACCGAGATCACCTGGGTGCCCTGGACCCACCGCCGTCTCGCCCAGCACACCGGGTACGGCGCCGGTATCGAGTCGCCCGGCTGGTACCACCACCTGTTCAGCACCGAACGCGACACGCTCGCCCGCTGGATGACCCGGGCCGCCGAGCTGCTGCGCGCCGAGGACCACCCGGTCTCCTCCGCCCACGTCATCGAGGCGGTCCGGCTGGCCGAGACGCTGGCCGCCATGCGCGGCCGCCCGGTCGCCGGGCTGGCCGAGACGCTGGACGCCGTCCGGTCCGTGCTGTGCGACGGCTCCGACGTCGCGCTCGCGCTGGTCCAGGAGCGGCTGGTGGTCGGCGAGGCGCTCGGCGAGGTGCCGTCGGCCACCCCGACCGTGCCGCTGCAGCGCGACCTGACCCGGCTTCAGCGCAGTCTGCGGCTCAAGCCCGAGACGGAGGCCCGCGAGCTGGTCCTGGACCTGCGCAAGGAGCTGGACGCGTCCCGGTCGCTGCTGCTGCACCGGCTGCGGCTGCTCGGCATCGGCTGGGGCACCGAGACCCGTTCCGCCGTCAACTCCACCGGGACGTTCCGGGAGAGCTGGCAGCTGAGCTGGGACCCGGAATACGCCGTCCGGGTGGTGGAGGCCGCGCAGTGGGGCACGACGATCGAGCAGGCCGCCGCCGGCAAGGTGGTAGAACTCGCCGCGAAGGCCGCCGAACTCGCCGACCTCACCCGGTTGGCGGAGCACTGCCTGGTGGCGCGGCTGCCGGCCGCGCTGCCCGCGGTGATGCGTGCGCTGGCCGACCGTGCCGCGCTCGACACCGACGCCGGTCAGCTCGCCGAGGCGCTGCCCGCGCTGGTCCGCGCGCTGCGCTACGGCGACGTCCGGGGCACCGACAGCAGCGCGCTGGACGGCGTGGCCCGTGGGCTCGCCGACCGGATCTGCGTCGGCCTGCCACCCGCCTGCACCGGGCTGGACGCGGACGGCGCCGGCGCGATGCGGACCAGGCTGGACGCGGTGCACGCCGCCGTGGGCCTGCTGGAGCAGGGCGCCGCCGCCGAGGAACCCGACTCGCTCGCCGACCGCTGGGCCGCCGCCCTGCACGGGCTGGCCCGCCGCGAGCCGTCGGCCGGGCCCGCCACCGGCGTCCCCGGCCTGCTGCGCGGCCGCGCCGTCCGGCTGCTGCTGGACGACGCCCGGCTCGACTCGGCCGAGGCGGGCCGCCGGATGCGCCTGGTGCTCTCGACGGCCAGCGCCCCGGCCGACGCGGCCGGCTGGATCGAGGGTTTCCTCTCCGGGGGCGGCGCCCTGCTGCTGCACGACCCCCAGCTGCTCGAACTGCTGGACGACTGGCTGACGGGCGTGTCCGACGAGACCTTCACCGACGTCCTGCCGCTGCTCCGCCGCACCTTCTCGGCGCTGGAGGCAGGCGTCCGGCAGACCGTCGGGTCGCGGGTCGCCGCCGGTCCGTTCGCCGCCGCGGAGCCGGGCCGGACGGCGGGCCCGGGCGCGGTCCGCGCGGAGCCGCTCGACGCCGACCGCGCCGACGCCGCATTGCCGACGGTGGCCCTGCTGCTCGGCCTGCGCCCGGCGGCCCCCGCCGCCGCCCGCCCGCTGATCCCCCGCCAGCCCGACCGAGGGAACGACCGATGAGCATCCCGACCGCCGCGACCACTCCTTCGAGCGACCCGGAGACCGACCAGCGCCTGCGCCGCTGGCGGTTGGTCCTGGGCGGCGAGGCCGACGGCACCGGTTGCCGGCTGACCGGGCGGGACGCCGGCATGGACCGGGCACTGGCCGCGCTCTACCGGGGTGCGCCCGCCCCCGCCGCCTCCCGAGGCGGCGCCCGCAGCGCCGGCCTGGGTGGCTCGGCCCCGCAGGTGGCCCGCTGGCTGGGTGACATCCGCACGTACTTCCCGACCTCGGTCGTCCAGCTGATGCAGCAGGACGCGATCTCCCGGCTCGGCCTGGACCGGCTGCTCCTCGAACCGGAGATGCTGGAGGCGGTGGAGCCGGACGTCCATCTGGTCGGCACGC
Organism: Kitasatospora mediocidica KCTC 9733; assembly: GCF_000744225.1. Classification (GTDB taxonomy): domain Bacteria; phylum Actinomycetota; class Actinomycetes; order Streptomycetales; family Streptomycetaceae; genus Kitasatospora; species Kitasatospora mediocidica. Next base: position 2,568,400 of record NZ_JQLN01000005.1, read on the forward strand.
TGCTCTCGCTCAAGCACGCGCTGCCCGAGACGACCCGGGAGACCGCCCGGATGGTGGTCGGCAAGGTGGTGGCCGAGCTGGAGCGCCGGCTCGCCGACCGGACCCGGGCCACCCTCGGCGGCGCGCTGGACCGCAGCGCCCGGGTGAACCGTCCGCGCCACCGCGACATCGACTGGGACCGCACGATCCGCGCCAATCTGAAGAACTACCTGCCCGAGGAGCGCACGATCGTCCCCGAGCGCCTGGTCGGTTACGCGCGCGCCCAGCGCGCGGTGAAGAAGGACGTCATCCTCTGCATCGACCAGTCCGGGTCGATGGCCGCCTCGGTCGTCCACTCGGCGGTCTTCGGTGCGGTGCTCGCCTCGATGCGCAGCCTGGACACCCGGCTGGTCGTCTTCGACACCTCGGTGGTCGACCTGACCGAGCAGCTCTCCGATCCGGTGGACGTCCTCTTCGCCACCCAGCTCGGCGGCGGCACCGACATCAACCGCGCGCTCGCCTACTGCCAGTCGCGGATCACCCGTCCGGCGGAAACCGTCGTGGTCCTGATCAGTGATCTCTACGAGGGCGGGATCCGGCACGAGATGCTCCGGCGGGTGGCCGCGATGAAGGCGGCGGGCGTCCAGTTCATCGCCCTGCTCGCGCTCTCCGACGAGGGAGCCCCGGCCTACGACCACGCGCACGCCGCCGCGCTGGCCACCCTCGGTGTCCCGGCCTTCGCCTGCACTCCGGACGCCTTCCCGGACATCATGGCCGCCGCGATCGAGAAGCGTCCGCTGCCGGTCCCGGTGGGCTCCTGAGCACCGGGCCGCGGCGGGGCGCGCGACCCGCCGCCGTACGCCCGTTGTGACGGTTCTCACCAAAGCGGAGCCGGTCCCCGGCGAATCACGCCCGTCGGTCGGGGATAACCTGCCAGACGGACGTGACGCGCGTGTTGGTTGACGTGTGCGCCCGTGGCTGTGTGGGCCGCAAGGCCACAAACTCTGCGTACCCGCACCGCCCCGACGACCCGCAGCGAAGATCCTGCCGTGGCACGCTCGTAGAGACACAATCCGCGACCACGAACAAGGACGAACACACGTGGACCTGTTCGAGTACCAGGCGAGGGACCTCTTCGAAAAGCACGGCGTACCCGTGCTCGCCGGCGAGGTCATCGAGACCCCCGAGGCCGCCCGCGAGATCGCGACCCGCTTCGGTGGGCGTGCTGTCGTCAAGGCTCAGGTGAAGGTCGGTGGGCGAGGCAAGGCCGGTGGCGTGAAGCTCGCCTCGGACCCCGAGGACGCCGTCGCCAAGTCCGCCGCCATCCTCGGCATGGACATCAAGGGCCACACCGTTCACAAGGTGATGCTGGCCGCCACCGCGGACATCAAGGACGAGTACTACGTCTCGTTCCTGCTGGACCGCACCAACCGCACCTTCCTGGCGATGGCCAGCGTCGAGGGCGGCGTGGAGATCGAGGTCGTCGCCGAGGAGAACCCCGACGCGCTCGCCAAGATCCCGGTCGACGCCAACGAGGGCTGCACCCCGGAGAAGGCCCGCGAGATCGTCGCCGCGGCCAAGTTCCCGGCCGAGGTCGCCGACCAGGTGGCCGACGTCCTGGTCAGCCTGTGGAAGGTCTTCATCGCCGAGGACGCGCTCCTCGTCGAGGTCAACCCGCTGATCAAGTCCGGTGACGGCAAGATCATCGCGCTCGACGGCAAGGTCTCGCTGGACGAGAACGCCGAGTTCCGTCAGCCGGGCCACGAGGCGCTCGAGGACAAGGCCGCGGCCAACCCCCTCGAGGCGGCCGCCAAGGCCAAGGGCCTGAACTACGTCAAGCTCGACGGCGAGGTCGGCATCATCGGCAACGGCGCGGGTCTCGTGATGAGCACCCTCGACGTGGTCGCGTACGCCGGTGAGGCGCACGGCAACGTGAAGCCCGCCAACTTCCTCGACATCGGCGGCGGCGCGTCCGCCGAGGTGATGGCGAACGGCCTGGAGATCATCCTGGGCGACCCCGACGTCAAGTCGGTCTTCGTCAACGTGTTCGGCGGCATCACCGCGTGTGACGCGGTCGCCAACGGCATCGTCCAGGCGCTGGAGCTGCTCAAGGCCAAGGGCGACGAGGTCACCAAGCCGCTGGTCGTCCGCCTGGACGGCAACAACGCCGAGCTGGGTCGCAAGATCCTGACCGACGCCAACCACCCGCTCGTTGAGCAGGTGGACACCATGGACGGTGCCGCTGAGCGCGCCGCCGAGCTGGCGAACGCCAAGTAAGGAAGAGGGACTAACTAGCATGGCTATCTTCCTTACCAAGGACAGCAAGGTCATCGTCCAGGGCATGACCGGCTCCGAGGGCATGAAGCACACCCGCCGCATGCTCGCCTCCGGCACCCAGATCGTCGGCGGCGTGAACCCGCGCAAGGCCGGCACCACGGTCGACGTCGACGGCACCGAGGTGCCGGTGTTCGGCTCCGTCGCCGACGCCATCGAGAAGACCGGCGCCGACGTCACGGTGATCTTCGTTCCGCCGAAGTTCACCAAGGACGCCGTCGTCGAGGCGATCGACGCCGAGATCGGCCTCGCGGTCGTCATCACCGAGGGTGTCCCGGTCCACGACTCGGCCGCCTTCTGGGCGTACGCCGGTGCCAAGGGCAACAAGACCCAGATCATCGGCCCGAACTGCCCCGGCCTGATCTCCCCCGGACAGTCCAACGCGGGCATCATCCCGGCGGACATCACCACCACCGGCCCGATCGGTCTCGTGTCCAAGTCCGGCACGCTGACCTACCAGCTCATGTACGAGCTGCGTGACCTCGGCTTCTCGTCGGCCGTGGGCATCGGCGGCGACCCGGTCATCGGCACCACGCACATCGACGCCCTCGCGGCGTTCGAGGCGGACCCGGAGACCAAGGTCATCGTGATGATCGGTGAGATCGGCGGCGACGCCGAGGAGCGTGCCGCGGCCTACATCGCCGAGCACGTCACCAAGCCGGTCGTCGGCTACGTCGCGGGCTTCACCGCCCCCGAGGGCAAGACCATGGGCCACGCCGGCGCCATCGTCTCGGGCTCCTCGGGCACCGCGTCCGCCAAGAAGGAGGCCCTTGAGGCCGCCGGCGTCAAGGTCGGCAAGACGCCGTCCGAGACCGCCCGCCTGGCGCGTGAGCTGATCGGCTCGCTCGGCCTGTGACAGCCTCGCGCTGACACGCTGACACGCTGACACGCTGACACGCGGTCACGCTGACACACGGTCACCAAACGTCCAGCCCCGGACCGGGTCTCCCGGTCCGGGGCTGGACGTTTTCGTGCGCTCGGCCCTCAGCGCGCCGCCACCGCGCCGGAGGGCCGGTACGGCGGCCAGAGCGCGGGCGGGGCGATGCGGGCGCCGCCGGGGCAGGGACGCGGGAGGCGCGGCGAGCAGTCGGCCGGGGCGCCGGCGCCCGGGGGAGTGACCAGTTCCAGACGCAGCGGTGCCCGGTCCGGCAGCCCAGCGGCGTCCGTGGCGCCCGCCGGCGACGGGGAGGCCGGAGAGGCCGGGCTCGCCGGGGCGGACGCCTGCGCGCTGGGGGCGTCGGAGGCCGCCGTGCCACCGTCCGGAGCGGCGGGTGCCGTGCTCGCCGGGGCGGCCACCATGACCGCCGGCTGCCCGGGCGCCGAGCCGCACCACACGCTGTGCACGCCCGGCCCGCCCGCCCCGGCGTGGGCCGCCGGGCCCGCGCTGCCCGTCCCGGACCCGGTGCACACCGGCAGCGCGCGCGGCCTGGCGGCGAAGTACGTCGACGGCCCGTTCCCGTCCAGCGCCGCCCCCACCGTCACCACGGTGGCCAGCACGAGCAGCCCGCAGGCAGCCGGCAGCGCCACCGCGCGCAGCCGTCCGGTGGTCCGCACCAGGGCGGCGGCCGGCTGCTGCGGCGCCGGACAGCCGCGCAGCGCCGCCCGGTAGAGCAGGCCGCCGAGCCGCGCTCCGAAGCCGGCGGCCGCCGGATCGGCGCCGACCAGCTCGGGGACAGTCCGGGCCAGCTCGGCCCGGGCGGCCCGCACCCGGTCCTCGACGCCCGCGGTGCTGGTCTGCACCTCGGCGGCCACGGCTGCGGGCGGCAGGCCCAGCGCGTCGTGCAGCACCAGGTCGCGGCGCCGCGGGCGGGAGAGCCGCAGCAGCGCCCTGAGCAGGGCCCGGTCACGGTCCGTCAGCTGCGTCCCGGGCTCGTCGGCCGCTTCGGACGGCGCAGGCGGGGCGACCCGGATGCGCCGACGCGGCAGCCGCCAGGTGTGCGTGCGGAGCGGCCCGACGCGGTGCCGGGGGGAGAGCGCGGCGCCGAACGCCCGGGCCCGCACCCAGGTCTCCGGGTCGGGCGCGGCGCAGACCTCGGGCCAGCTGTTCCAGGCCGAGCCGAAGGCCTGCCGGACGGCGTGCGCGGCGCTGCGGCGGCCCGCCGTGAGCAGGAAGGCCTGCTGCACCAGGTCGTCGTGGCAGTGCGCGTAGAAAGCCTCGAAGCCCTCCCGGGTCGGCCCGATCGGGGCGGGGCCGGGAACCGCGACCGGGCTCGGGGCCAGGGCCGGGGCTGCCAGGGCGGCCGCCTCCGCGCGGGTCCGGACGCCGAGCTTGCGCATCGCCCGGTGCAGATGGGTGCGCGCGGTGCTCGGCGCGACGCCCAGGGCCTCGGCGATGGCGCGGGTGTCGTCACCGGCCACCAGCCGCGCCAGCGCCTGCGCCTCTCGCGGGGAGAGCAGTCGCAGCAGCCGCGAGACCCGTGCGGCTTCGGCCGGATCCATCTGGCCCGCTCGAAAGTGACACATAACCAGATAATCCGGGACACGGCGAGCGCACGCTTCTTCACAGAGCAGGACGGGTGACGTTGGCACCATGAGGGACCATGACGCACCACCTGATGGACCGTCCGATCCCGCGCGGTGCCGGCTCGCTCAGCTCCGGCCCGGCGATCGCGGGCTTCACCGCGGCGCTCGTCGGACTCGCGACGACCGCGGCTCCCGTGCTCGTCCTGTGGGTCCTCTCGCCGTACCCGCAGGACACCGCGGGCGACGCCGGCAAGCTGGTGGGCGGCGTCTGGCTGCTCGCCCACGGCGGGCCGTTGACCAGGGGGACGGCCGAGGCGCCGCTCTCGCTGACGCCGCTGCTCGCCACCCTGCTGATGGTCGTGCTGGTGTACCGGGCCGGCGCCCGCGTGGTCCGGCGGACCGGGGCGCGCACCGGGGGCGTGCCGGCGGCCGTCTGCGCCGGATATCTCGCGGTGGCACTGCCGGTGGCGTTGGAGTGCTCGATGGCCCCGGGCCTGCGGGCGCGGGTGCTGCCGGACCTGCTGGCGGTGGCGGTGCTGACCTACCTCTCCGCCGCGGCCGGGGCGCGGGCCTTCCCCGTCCCGGGTTCGTGGCGGGCCAGGGCGGCGCGGCTGCGGGACCGGTCCGAGCGCTGGACGGGACCGCTGCCCGCCGGGGCCGAACTCGGCGCGGCCGTCCGGCGGGCGGCGGCGGCCGGGCTGCTGGCGCTGCTGGCCGGCAGCGCGCTGCTCTTCGCCGTCGCGGTGCTGCTCGGGACCGACGGCACCGACCCAGTGGTGCGCGCGCTCACCGGCGGCAGCGTCTCGGGCTCGGCCGGCCTGCTGCTGACCTGCCTGCTACTGGTGCCCAACGCGGTGGTCTGGTGCGCCTCCTACGTGCTGGGCGCGGGGTTCCTGCTGGGGACCGGGACGGCGGTGGCGCCCGGGCGGGTGGTGCTCGGCGCGGTGCCGGACTTCCCGTTGTTCGCGCTGGTCCCGGACGTCGGGGCGGCCTGGCAGTACGCGGTGTTCGCGGTCCCGGTGCTGGCGGGCGCGGCCTGCGCCGGACTGCTCGGCCGGGCGGCCGCCGGGTACCCGGGGCGCGCCGGGCGTGCGGGTACGGGCGAGGTGCCGGACGAGCTCCCGGCGCCCTGGCAGCTCGGCGCGACCGCGCTCGCGGCGATCGCGACGGCGCTGGCGGCGGGCCTGCTGGTCGCCCTCGCCGCCTGGCTGGCCGGCGGCGCGCTCGGGGCGGGCCGGATGGCCGCGCTCGGCCCGTCGCCCTGGTCGGCGGGGGCGCTGGCGACCGGCTGGTTCGCCGTGCTGACGGTGCCCGGAGCGCTCGGCGTGCGCTGGTGGCTGCTGCGCCCGGGCCGCGCGGACGACGGCCTGGTCGACCTCGCCGGGGCGGAGCCCTGGGAGGAGCCGTGGCGCGATCGCTGGAGCGCTCGGGCGATCGGGTGGTGGCAGGCGGCGCGCGCCGCGACCGGTTCGGCGGCCGGCTCCGCCCTCGCCCTCGTCCGTCCCCGGCGCGGCGATGGCGGGGACGGCGAAGGGAGTTGACGATCCGTCAGTTGTCCGGATTGGTGTAGGAGGTCAGCCAGTGCGGGGCCAGGTTGGAGCAGCTCTGCTCGGCGGTCGTGGTCAGCGCGTCGTTCAGGCAGGTGAAGTACGGCTTGTAGGCGACGTTGATCGCGAACGAGCCGAGCACCAGTGCCACCGCCACGCCGCCGGTGAGCAGCCCGCCGAGCGCGGCAGGTGCCTGCGGACGGCTGCGCTGCGCGTACGGCCAGGCGGCGGGGGCGCCCGGCACGGCGTCGGACGGCGGCCGGGCGGCGGTGGCGTCCTCGGTCCGGGCGGCGGTGCCCGGGCCGGTGGCCGGGGTGCCGGCCGGAGCCGGGTCCTTGCCGGCCGCGCGCAGCGCGCTGACACCCCAGTACAGCGCGAGCGCGCCGAGCAGCAGCGCGACGTACTGGATGCCGGCCAGTCCGCAGAACAGGCCGGCCATGCCGCTGCTCAGCGCGTAGCGCGAGCGGCGGTGCACGGGGTCGTTGGGGTCGAACCGCGGCTGCTGCGGCACCTGCGGCCGCTCCGGCCAGCCGGGACCGCCGCCGCCCTGCCAGTTCGGGCTCCAGGGGTGTGGCGGGGGCATCGGCGGGCGTCCCGGCTGACCCTGGCCGCCGTCGCCGCCTGCCTCGCCCGAGCCCGGGCCGTGCGTGCCGCCGTCCTGGCCGCCCTGCTCACCCTCGGAGCCCTCGGAGCCGGGACGCCCGCCGATCACCGGCCGCTGCGGGATGCGCGGCCGCCACGGCTGGTCCGGGGCATCCTCCGGCGGCGGCGCGAAGGGGTTGCGCTCGTCGCTGTTCTTGCCGCTGCTCATGGGCGTCGGGGTCCTCATCGTTGTCGGGCGTCGGCAGGGCCGGGGTGGAGCTGCGGCGGGGTCGGGCCGACCCCGCCACGGGCGGGACGGTGCTCCCGCGCGCGGGGCACTGTCACCCATGATCTCGCAGGCCGCAGTTTGCCAGCGGGCGGCCTGCCGTTCGATGCGAAACCGGGTCCCGTCGGCTGCTCGGGGCGGTGGTCGCGGCGGTGGTCGGGCGCTCGGTGCGCCCTGGACGTGCCCGGGACGCGCCCCGGAGGAGATCCCGCTCTCATCTCCGTCGATCTACGCGCGTGGAGCGGAATCCCAGGTGCGGGAGCCGTTCAACCAGCCGTTATCGTGGTGACGGTCAGCAGCTCCCCCAGGTTTCCCGGGGCCCGCAGTGCAGCGGGGTGTCCCGGCGCATCCGTTCGACCGCTCGACCTGCCGTCTGTCCGTAGTGGCCCCACCGCCGGTGGATGTACCAGCGGGCAGGCACCCCGACATACGGAGACTCGCGCAGTGGCCGCCGCTTCCACGCTCGCCTTCCCGCCTCCATCCGATCGCCCGGCCCGGCTGCTGGTCCTGGTCTCCGGATCGGGCACCAATCTGCAGGCGCTGATCGACGCCGCCGCGGACCCCGCCTACGGCGCCGAGATCGTCGCGGTCGGGGCCGACCGGGACGGTATCGCCGGGCTGGAGCGGGCCGAGCGCGCGGGAATCCCGACCTTCGTCCACCGGGTCAAGGACTACCCCGGCCGCGCCGACTGGGACGCCGCGCTGACCGCCTCCGTCCAGGCGTACCAGCCCGACCTGGTGGTCACCGCCGGCTTCATGAAGATCCTCGGCGGCGGTTTCATCGCCGCGTACACCGGGCGGATCGTCAACACCCACCCCGCGCTGCTGCCCGCCTTCCCCGGCGCCCACGGCGTCACCGACGCGCTCGCGTACGGCGTGAAGGTCACCGGGTGCACCGTGCACCTGGTGGACTCCGGCGTGGACACCGGGCCGATCATCGCGCAGGGCACGGTGGAGGTCGCCGACGCCGACCACGCCGATGGCGGCGCCGCGCTGCACGAGCGCATCAAGACTGTCGAGCGCACCCTGCTCGTCGACATCGTGGGCCGCCTCGCCCGCGAAGGCCACCGCATTGAAGACCGAAAGGTATGGATTCCGGCATGAGCGCCGCCCCCAGCACCACGCCTCCCGTCTCCGAGAACGTCCGCCCGATCCGGCGCGCGCTGGTCAGCGTGTACGACAAGACCGGCCTGGAGGAGCTGGCCCAGGGCCTGCACGCCGCCGGGGTGGAGCTCGTCTCCACCGGGTCCACCGCCGCCCGGATCGCCGCCGCCGGCGTCCCGGTGACCGAGGTCTCCGAGCTGACCGGGTTCCCGGAGTGCCTCGACGGGCGCGTGAAGACGCTGCACCCCCGCGTGCACGCCGGTGTGCTCGCCGACCTGCGCCTGGAGTCCCACCGCGCGCAGCTGGCCGAGCTGGGCATCGAGCCGTTCGACCTGGTCGTGGTGAACCTCTACCCGTTCACCGCCACCGTCGCCTCGGGCGCCACCCCGGACGAGTGCGTGGAGCAGATCGACATCGGCGGCCCGTCGATGGTCCGCGCCGCCGCCAAGAACCACCCCTCGGTCGCCGTCGTGGTCGACCCGGCCCGCTACGCCGACGTCCTGGCGGCCGCGCAGTCCGGCGGCTTCGACCTGCTGACCCGCAAGCGGCTGGCCGCCGCCGCCTTCGCGCACACCGCCGCGTACGACGTCGCGGTCGCGCAGTGGTTCGAGGCCTCGGGCTACACCGAGTCCGAGGAGGCGTTCCCGCAGTTCCTCGGCGCCACCTGGGAGCGCTCGAACGTCCTGCGCTACGGCGAGAACCCGCACCAGAGCGCGGCACTCTACGTGGACGGCACCGGCGGCCTGGCGGGCGCCGAGCAGCTGCACGGCAAGGAGATGTCGTACAACAACTACGTCGACACCGACGCCGCGCGCCGCGCCGCCTACGACCACGACGGTCCGGCCGTGGCGATCATCAAGCACGCCAACCCGTGCGGCATCGCGACGGCCGACGACGTCGTGGAGGCGCACCGCAAGGCGCACGAGTGCGACCCGGTCTCGGCCTACGGCGGCGTGATCGCGGTCAACCGCCCGGTGACGGTCGCGCTGGCCGAGCAGATCGCGCCGATCTTCACCGAGGTCGTCGTGGCCCCCGCATTCGAGGACGGTGCCGTCGAGGTGCTGGCCCGCAAGAAGAACATCCGCGTCCTGCGCGCCCCCGACGCCCCCTGCGAGCGCCGCGAGGCGCGCCGGATCAGCGGCGGGCTGCTGTTCCAGGAAGTCGACCGGATCGACGCTGCGGGCGATGACGCGTCCACCTGGACGCTGGCCACCGGTGAGGCGCTGTCCGAGGCCGACCTCGCCAGCCTGGTCTTCGCCTGGCGCGCCTGCCGGGCCGTCAAGTCCAACGCGATCCTGCTGGCCAAGGACGGTGCCTCGGTCGGCGTCGGCATGGGCCAGGTCAACCGCGTCGACTCCGCGAAGCTCGCGGTCGAGCGGGCGGGGGAGCGCGCGGTGGGCTCGTTCGCGGCCTCGGACGCGTTCTTCCCGTTCGCGGACGGCCTGCAGATCCTGATCGACGGCGGCGTCAAGGCCGTTGTGCAGCCGGGCGGTTCGATCCGCGACGAGGAGGTCGTCGCCGCTGCGGCGGCGGCCGGCGTGACGATGTACTTCACGGGGACGCGGCACTTCTTCCACTGAGACACGGTGGTGGTGGTCCCCGAGTAGCAAAGGACAGGCACAGGTCGCGGAGACCTGTGCCTGTCCTGCTCTCACAGCTGGTCCGAAATTCCCTTCCTGCCCCGGCAGCCCAGGTTCTACGATGGCGCGATGCCGTCGATCAAGCAGGTACAGATCACCTTCGACTGCGCTGAACCTGAGCGCGTCGCCCGCTTCTGGCGCGAGGTACTGGGGTACGAAGTACCGCCGGTGCCGGAGGGCTTCGCCACCTGGGCCGATTACGATCGCTCACTGCCGCCCGAGCACGAGGGCCCGGCGTATGCCTGGATCAACCCCGTGGATGGGGCCCCGCGACTGTTCTTCCAGCGCGTTCCCGAAGGCAAGGTCGTGAAGAACCGGCTGCACCTCGACGTGCGGGTCGGCACCGGACTCGTGGGCGAGGCGCGCCTGGCCGTACTGGAGGCCGAGTGCGCCCGGCTGATCGCGCTCGGCGCGGCGCGGGTGCAACTGCTGCTCGCCGACGACGAGAACGAGTCGTGCCTCGTGATGCAGGACATCGAGGGCAACGAGTTCTGCCTGGACTGATGCGACGGTGCAGGCAGACGACAGCAACGAGAACGACTGACGGGCCGTGGGCATCGCCCACGGCCCGTCAGGGGGTTCAGACGGCGAAGTGGTCGAACTCGCCGGCCTTCGCGCCCTTGAGGAAGACCGCGAGGTTGGCGGTCGTGGTGGTGACGACCGTCGCGGGGTCATCACCCTCGCGGACGTGGATGAGGTCACCGTCCCGGCCGATCTCCAGGCAGTTGGCCTGGTCGCTGCTGAAGGATGACTTCTGCCAGTTGAGAGTAGCCATATGTGCCTCCGCGAAGGGTGTGCTGGGAGCTGCTGAATCAGGAGCTGAAGTCGGCGTGGTGGTCGAACTCGCCCGCTTTGGCGCCGAGGAGGAATTTGGCGAACTTGGTGGGGGTGGTTCGGATGATGACGTCCCCGGTGTCGGACTCGCGCAACTCGACCAGGTCGCCGGAGGTCCGGACCTCCACGCACTCACCTCCGGAGCCACTGAACGATGACTTCTGCCAATCAGCCTTGGGCATATCTAGCCTTTCAAAGGTTCCGTGCAACACTTCGGATCAGTTCTCGCGACTTCTCAGGGCTCAGAGCAACGCTCTCGGTGCGCTGCAGGATGGCCCGGTAGCTTTCCAACTCGCTTTTCGCATCAAAGAAGAGCGGACCGCGCGAGGAATCAAGTTCGACCGTGTCCAATTCGGAAATCGGACCGGTGGTGTAGTTGAGGTTCTCGATCGCCCCGGGAAAGGTCTCGGCGGCGAACGGGACGATGCGTACGCTGATTCCTTCCCGCTCGGAGTCCGTCAGGAGGGATTCGAGCTGGTCGCGAAGGACATCCTGTCCGCCGAATCGAATGTGGAGTGCGGCCTCGTGAATAAAGGCTTCGAGTGGCGTGGCATTGGGTCCTAGCAGAATGTTCCTCCGCTGGATCCGGAAGGCTGTCCGCGCATCCATCTCATGACGGGGAACCGCTGGGATGATGCGGCTGAAGACCCCTTCTGCGTAGCGAGTGGTCTGCAGCAGGCCCGGCATATGGGTTGTCACCCACGTCTGGATGCTGTGGGCATGCAGCTCGACCTCCGCGACTTCCAGAAATCCGGCTGGGATGATCCCTCGATAGGACTCGTACCAGCCCTTGCCTCGCTCATGGACCATGTCGACCAGCGCCTCGATGAGGGGCTGGTTCATGCATCGGCAGCACGCCGCGAAAGTACGAAGCCTGTCGGCACTCACGCCGATCCGGCCCGACTCCATCTGGCTGACCTGGGTAGTGCCGACTCCGAGGAGCTTCGCAGTAGCCGCCCCCGTCAGGCCGGCCTGCTCGCGCATCTTGCGCAGCTCGGCTCCGAGTCGGCGTTGGCGCATGCTCGGGGCGCTGCGTGGCGGCATGGTGCCCTTCCCTGGGGTGACTTGGTTTCAACAGTGTGCCGTGTGGCCGTCCGACGGGTCCACCTGATGACCACCCGAGCCACCTTCGGGGGAATCCTTCCCCAAAAAGGTACCTATATTGCTACTCCCGCGCTACGGTCATCTCACATCGCTAGCCGACGGACCGTCAGTAATCGTCCCCCGGTCGACCGAAGAGCACCTGCACGCCCACCCCCGGGCCTTGCTTCACGCTCACGGTGACACCCCCGAGGCGAGCACCCCCCTACCCTGCGGAGCACCCATGTGCGTCCTCAAGCCCCCTGGGCAGATCCCCAGTTGGGACCTCCACCGCGAACTCCTCGGCAACACCCTCACCGCCGCCGGATGGCGGCGTGACGACCGGCGGGATGCCGAGACCGTCCTCTACGAGCTGCTTGCCAACGCCTACCGCCACGGCGAGGGCACCCCCTCCGTCGTTCTCGTCCTGCTCACCGCCCGCGCGCTGCGGGTGGTGGTCGCGGACGAGTCGCCTCGCATCCCCACTCCCCAACCCATCAGCAGCGAAGCCGAGTTCGGGCGCGGCCTGCTGATGGTCGCCGGGCTGGCCGACGCCTGGGGCGTCGAGCGCCGTACGTACGGCAAGGCCGTGTGGGCGCACCTGAGCAAGGGGGTGGCCGCGTGAGCGAGGTGTGGCAGCCCAACCGGCCCGGTGACGCCGAGACCCGTGCGCTGAGCGTGGAGCAGGTGCGCGGGCTGCTCGACCAGCTGCACGCCGTCGGCAAGCCGCTCGGTGTCGTCTTCCCCAGCGCGGAGACCGGCGGCCGGGCGATCGACGGGAACCTGCTGGTCACCTTCGGAGGCGGCCCGGTCTCGAGCGTCACCAACCTCCTCCATCTGCTGCGCGAGCACGTGCGCCGGACCGACGGGTAGGCCGCGCCCAACAACGCGGCGTCGCACCCCGACGGGGGTGCGACGCCGGCGCCCGGGCGGGTCAGCTCACTTGGTGATGATGACCACGGAGGAGACGAGCTTGTCGGCGAAGGTCTGCCGCTTGGCGTCCCAGAGCGGCCACAGGTAGCCGAGCAGGCAGCAGAGCGCGTCCAGGGCGTGCAGGAAGCGGCGGGCGATCGCCCGTCCCGCGCCGAGCAGTTGACCGTCCTCCTCGCGGAGCACCATGGTCCCGACGGTCTTCTTGCCGGGGGACTGTCCGGTGGTGCCCTCCTGGTAGGCGATGGCCGCCATGATGCAGAGCTGGAGCAGGTCGCCCAACAGGGCGGAGCCGGTGGTGAAGCGGAGGAGCAGTCCGGGCACGCCGGCTATCAGGGCGTCGATCAGCCCGGACTGGAAGCGCAGCCACCAGCCCGCCAGCACCGGCGGTGCGACCGGGTCGCGGTAGGGCTGGAAGTCGGGCTGGGCGGTGTCGTACGGGTTGCTCATCGAGGCCTGTCCTGGGAGGTACGTGCGGGAAAGACGGGAAGAGAAAGCGGCCCGGCGCTCGCGGAGAGCGCCGGGCCGGGGAAAACGGTGCGCCGGTCAGGCGCGGATCACCAGGCTGCTGACGATCTTGTCGGCCAGGGTCTGGCCCTTGTCGTCCCACAGCGGCCAGAGGTAGCCGATGCCGCAGAGCGCCGAGTCGACGACGTGCGCCAGGCGGCGGACGAAGGTCATGCCGAAGCCGAGCGGCTGGCCGTCGATCTCGCGGACCAGGCGGATGCCCACGGCCTTCTTGCCGATGGTCTGGCCGGTCTTGCCCTCACGGATGAGCTGCCACAGGCCGAGGATCAGCGACAGCAGCGCGCCGATGCCGATGATCGCGACGCCGGCCCCAGCCGAGCTGGACGAGCCGCTGGTGCAGACCGCCACGCCGGTGTCCGGGTCGACCGGGCAGTTCTTGACCGCGCTGAACAGCATCGAGAAGCCGATGGCGTAGGCGATGGTCAGCGGGATGAAGATGACCAGGCTGTCGATGATCGAGCCGCCGACGCGCGCACCCCAGCTGGCCAGCACCGGCGGGGCCACGGGGGTGTAGCCGCCGTACGGGGCCTGCGGCGGCACGCCGTAGCCGGCGGGCTGCTGCTGCGGGTAGCCGTAGCCAGGCTGGGCCGGCTGGCCGTACGGGTTCTGCTGCGGCGGGACGCCGTACGGGGTCTGCTGCGGCTGGCCGTAGGGGTTGTTGGGGTCGGGCGGGTAGGACACAGGTGCCTCCGGGCGGGTACGACGCATGGATCGTGCGGGACGGTGTGGGGACAGCGGGTGAGATTAGCGGAGCGCGCTGACGATCAGACACCCAGGCGGTTCAACTGCCACAGCCAGGCGCTGACGGCGGCTCCGGTGATCAGTGCGGCGCGGGTGCGCGGGGCTTGCCGCCACCACCAGGCGCCGCCGCCGAGCGGTGCGGTCAGCAGGGCGAGAACGGCGACCACGGTGACCGGGTTGGCGTTCAGGGCGGAGAGCCAGTGGCCGTGCCCCGCCTCGATGAAGACGGTGGTGCTGCCGCAGGCGGGACAGGGGATCCCGGTGAGCCGGCGCAGCGGGCAGATCACCCCGGGGTCGTGCGCGTCGTGCAGTGCGGCCACCGCGAGGGCGGCAGCGGCCGCCAGGCCGCAGCGCAGCGCCGCACGGGCCAGTCGGCCGGCCGGTGAGGCCGGGGCCGGGGTGGCCCGGACCGGGGTGATCACGGGATCTTGCTGAAGGCGCTGGCGTAGAAGACCACCATGGCGACCAGGATCAGCGTGGCGACCGAGCCGATCACCACACCGCCGATCGCCAGGCTCCGGCCGACGCCGGTCTTCCTGGCCCGGCCCAGCGCGCCGATGCCCAGGCCCAGGCTGACCGGTCCGAGCACGACGGCGAACGGGACGCACATGCCCAGGACGCTGACGAAGCCGAGCACCACCGAGGCGACGGCCAGGTTGTTCGGCGGCTGCACCGCGGGGTACGGCTGCTGGGCGGCCGGGTAGCCGGGGTAGCCGTAGGGAGCCTGCTGGCCGTAGCCGGGCTGTGGGGGGTAGGGCTGCTGACCGTACGTCGGGTCGGGCTGCTGCTGGTGCTGCGGGTATCCGGCCGGGGGCTGCTGTCCGTAACCGCCCTGCTGTCCGTAGCCGTTCGACGGGCCGTACGGATCATAAGGACCTTGCGGCTGTTGATACGGATTGCTCATCGTGCTCTTCCCCCGGGGTCGGACATGTGCTCGGGCCTATCGTCAACTGTCGCGCGGCGGGCTGTCCAGCCGCTCGACGGGCGTCGGGCGCAACTGTGGCGCAAACGCAACTGGATCCACACAATCCGTTAAGGTCGGCGGAATCGCGGGTGCCCGTGCGGGAGCAGTGCCGCCGATCCGGGAGGATGGGAGTGCTCCACAACATCGTCGAGGCGGCCGAGCGCCAGGCCGCTCGCTAGTTCGAGGGACACCCCATGAACGCGGTACGAGTGGGCCGGTCGCGCCGTCGGCCGGTCAAGACCACGGGCACGCTGCCGCCGGAGGGATCCGGCGCGGCCATGGACAGCGGGCACACGCTGCCGATACGGCAGTGGCCGATAACGCTGGTGCTGGCCGTGGTCGGGATCGGCCTGGCCGTCACCGTCACCAGTGACTTCCGGTACGGCCTGCTGACGATAGGCGCCGGCCTGCTGCTCGGCGCGGTGCTGCGCGCGCTGGTGCCGGAGGTCGGTCTGCTCGCGGTGCGCAGCCGCTTCACCGATGTGCTGGTGCTGCTCTTCCTTGGGGCGGTGATCGTCCTGCTCGCGCTGATCGCCCAGCCGGATCCCTGGTTGCAGGCCGATGTCCTGGAACACCTCGGCAAGTTCATCGGCCGCCGCCACTGAGCGAGCCGCCACCGAGCGGATCGCCGTGTGAACGGCCCGAACGGCCCGCAAGCCCGCCTCCCGCCGGGGGCGGGCTTGTTCTGTGACGCACCAGCCACCGATGCACGCGGTAAGGACGGCTTCCTTGCGATAGCCTGACGCGGGGTCTCTCGATGTCGAGAGATCCTCCTCGGCTCCAGTGCGTCGGCCAGCCCTGTGTCGCTGCTGTGGAGCGTGGCACCTGGCGATCGCAGGAGTAGGAAAATGACTCGCACCCCCGTCAACGTCACCGTCACCGGAGCGGCCGGCCAGATCGGCTATGCGCTGCTGTTCCGCATTGCCTCCGGCCACCTGCTCGGCGCGGACGTGCCGGTGAACCTCCGCCTGCTGGAGATCCCGCAGGGCCTCAAGGCCGCCGAGGGCGTCGCCATGGAGCTCGACGACTGCGCCTTCCCGCTGCTGCGCGACATCACCATCACCGACAACGCCGGCACCGCCTTCGAGGGCGCCAACGTGGCGCTGCTGGTCGGCGCCCGTCCGCGCACCGCGGGCATGGAGCGCGCGGACCTGCTGAGCGCCAACGGCGGCATCTTCGGCCCGCAGGGCAAGGCCATCAACGACCACGCCGCGGACGACATCAAGGTCCTGGTCGTCGGCAACCCGGCCAACACCAACGCCCTGATCGCCCAGCGCAACGCCCCCGACGTGCCGGCCGAGCGGTTCACCGCGATGACCCGCCTGGACCACAACCGCGCCATCGCGCAGCTCGCCAAGAAGTCCGGTGCCGCCGTCGCCGACATCACCAAGGCGATCATCTGGGGCAACCACTCCGCCAGCCAGTACCCGGACCTCTTCCACGCCGAGATCGCCGGCAAGACCGCTTTCGAGGCGACCGGCAGCGACCTGGGCTGGGTCGAGAAGGACTTCATCCCGACCGTCGCCAAGCGCGGCGCGGCGATCATCGAGGCCCGCGGCCTCTCCTCGGCCGCCTCGGCCGCCAACGCCGCCATCGACCACGTCCACACCTGGGTCAACGGCACCGCGGCCGGCGACTGGACCTCGATGGGCATCGTCTCGGACGGCTCGTACGGCGTCGAGGCGGGCATCATCTCGTCCTTCCCGGTCACCACCAAGGACGGCAAGTACGAGATCGTCCAGGGCCTGGAGATCTCCGACTTCTCGCGCGCCCGGATCGACGCCTCGGTCGCCGAGCTGGTCGAGGAGCGCAACGCGGTGCAGGAGCTCGGCCTGATCTGAAGCTGATCCCAGCCACCGGTGCGGAGCGGCCGGCCACCTCCCTCGTCGGAGGTGGTCGGCCGCCGCCGTAAACTGACCGACCGTGAACGAAACCCTCGAGGATGCCGCGCTCGTCCTCGTCTTCATCATCCTCGGTGGGCTGTTCAACATCGCCGAGATCTCGCTGATCTCGCTGCGCGAGGGCCAGATCCGCTCGCTCGCCGAGCGAGGCACCAAGCGGGCCTCGCGGGCCGCCCACCTGGCCGCCGACCCCAACCGGTTCCTGGCCGCCGTGCAGGTCGGGGTGACCTGCATGGGCTTCCTCTCGGCCGCCTTCGGCGCGGACACGCTGGCCGGCAAGGCCGCCCCGCTCTTCGTCCGGATGGGCTTCTCCACCGGCGTGGCGGACGCCGTCGCGCTGGTCGGCCTGACCCTGCTCATCTCCTACATCTCGCTCGTCCTGGGTGAGCTGACCCCCAAGCGGATCGGCCTCCAGCGCACCGAGCCCATCGCGCTGCTGGCCGCGCCGGTGGTCGATGTGATGTCCGTCGCGCTGCGCCCGGTGATCTGGCTGCTCGGCCACTCCACCAACCTGATGGTCCGGCTGCTCGGCGGCGACCCCAAGGCGGGCCGGGGCAGCATGAGCTCGGAGGAGCTGCGCGGCCTGGTCGCCGCCAACACCGAACTCGGCAGCGACGAACGGGCGCTGATCGCCGATGTCTTCGCGGCCGGCGAGCGGCAGGTGATCGAGGTGATGGTGCCGCGCACCGAGGTCACCTTCCTGGACGCCGACCAGCTGCTGACCGAGGTCCGCGAGGAGACCAGCTCCTCGCCGCACTCGCGCTACCCCGTGATCGAGGGCAGCTACGACGCGGTGGTCGGCTTCGTGCATGTCCGCGACCTCTACCGGGCGCTCGGCCAGCAGGCCGTCCGGGTCCGCGACATCACCCGGCCGGTGAAGCTGCTGCCCGCCACCAAGCGCGTGCTGGAGGCGATGAGCGAGATGCGCCGGGAGGGGCACCACCTGGCGATGATCGTCGACGAGTACGGCGGCACGGCCGGCATCGTCAGCCTGGAGGACCTGGTCGAGGAGGTGATCGGCGAGATCCGCGACGAGTACGACGCCCAGGAGACCACCACCACCCGGCAGCTGGCCGGCGGCGGCATGGAGGTGGACGGGCTGCTCAACCTGCCCGACTTCGCCGAGGAGGCCGGCGTCGCGCTGCCCGAGGGCCCGTACGAGACGGTGGCCGGCTACGTGGTCGCCGAGCTCGGCGAGCTGCCGTCGGTGGGGGACCAGGTGGTGACCGCCGAGGGCGTGGTGCTGAGCGTCGCGGCGCTGGACGGGCGCCGGATCGACCGGGTCCGGGTGAGCGCTGAACGACTGGCAGAACCTCCAAACGACGAGGTGTCCTGACCGCTCTCCGGAACTGGAAGAATGGTGCGCATGGTCAACGCAGCGGTCAACGGTCCGGTGAAGGACCGCCCCCGGGTGCTCTCCGGCATCCAGCCCACCTCCGGCTCGTTCCACCTGGGCAACTACCTCGGCGCGGTGCGCCAGTGGGTGGACCTCCAGGAGTCCAGCGACGCCTTCTACATGGTGGTCGACCTGCACGCGATCACCGTGCAGCAGGATCCGCGCACGCTCCGCGAGAACACCCGGGTCTCCGTCGCGCAGCTGCTCGGCGCGGGCCTGGACCCGGAGCGCAGCACCCTCTTCATCCAGTCCCACGTGCCCGAGCACGCCCAGCTCGCCTGGGTGATGAACTGCCTCACCGGCTTCGGCGAGGCCGCCCGGATGACGCAGTTCAAGGACAAGTCCGCCAAGCAGGGCAGCGACCACACCTCGGTCGGTCTCTTCACCTACCCGATCCTGCAGATCGCCGACATCCTGCTCTACCAGGCCGACGCCGTGCCGGTCGGCGAGGACCAGCGCCAGCACCTGGAGCTCACCCGAGACCTCGCCGAGCGCTTCAACAGCCGCTACGAGCCCACCTTCACGCTGCCCAAGCCGTACATCCTCAAGGAGACGGCGAAGATCCTGGACCTCCAGGACCCGACGGCCAAGATGAGCAAGTCGGCCTCCTCGGCCAAGGGCCTGGTCAACCTGTTGGACGAGGCGAAGGTCAGCGCCAAGAAGTTCAAGAGCGCGGTGACCGACACCGACACCGTGGTGACCTACGACGAGGAGAAGAAGGCCGGCGTCTCCAACCTGCTGCGGATCCACTCCGCGCTCAGCGGGCAGAGCGTCGACCAGCTGGTGGCGCACTTCGAGGGCAAGATGTACGGCGCCCTGAAGACCGAGCTGGCCGAGGTCTTCACCGAGTGGGTCGCCCCCTTCCAGCAGCGCACCCAGGAGTACCTGGACGACCCGGCCGAGCTGGACCGGGTGCTCGCGGTGGGGGCCGAGAAGGCCCGCGCGGTGGCCTCCGAGACGCTGGCCACGGTCTACGACCGGATCGGGTTCCTGACGCCGGCCGGCCTCGCGGCCGCCGAGCGCTGATGCCCTCCGTGCCCACCCCCGTCGATGGTGACGGCCTCGCCGAGGCCGTCACCATCGGCGTGTCCGTCTCCGTCCCCGAGCCATTCGGCTCGGCGATCCAGGACGCCCGGGCCGGGTACGGCGATCCGCTGGCGCGCGCGATACCGACGCACATCACGTTGCTGCCGCCGACCGGGGTCCCGGCCGCGCGGCTGCCCGAGGTGCGGGCGCACCTGGCCGCGGTGGCCCGCGCGTACCGGTCCTTCCGGGTACTGCTGCAGGGCGGCGGCAGCTTCCGCCCGGTCTCCCCGGTGGTCTTCGTCCGGGTCGAGGAGGGGGCTCAGGAGTGCCGCGAGCTGGAGGCGGCGATCCGCTCCGGACCGCTGGCCCGCGAGCTGGCCTTCCCGTACCACCCGCACGTGACGGTGGCGCACGGGCTGTCGGAGGCGGCGCTGGACGCCGCGTACGCCGACGTCCGCGGCTTCCAGGCCGCCTTCGCGGTGCCCGGCTTCAGCCTCTCCCGGTTCGGCGCGGACGAGATCTGGCGCCCCTGGCAGGCCTTCACCTTCGGAGCCTGAGCGCTCCCGCCGGAGCGCCCTCAGCCGAGCGCCGGCTCCTGCTCCTGTTCCTGACGCTCCACCGGGGACGGCCGCACTGCGGCGGCGCGGCGCGGGGCGCGGCGGGCGGCGATCAGGCCCAGGCACAGCGGTCCGACGAACAGCGGCACGACGTTGTAGCGGAACAGCTCCGCCGGGTTGGCCGCGATCAGCGTCAGCTGGAGCCCCAGCAGGATCCCGCCGAGCGCGAGCACACCCCTGCGCCGCCGCCCGGCCGCGTACAGGGCCAGCGCCGCGTAGGCGACGTAGCACCAGGTCGCGCCGCGCCAGAGCAGCCAGTCCAGTTGGCTGACCTTGCTGGCGGTCTGCAGCCAGACGCCGGCCTTGTGCAGCGTGCTGGAGAGCGGGTGGCTGCGCAGCGCGGGCAGGTAGCGGCTGCCCAGCATCTTCCCGTTCGGGGCCACGTGCCCGGCGCTGAGGTCGGCGGTGGCGGCCGGGGCGGTCCAGCCCCACAGGTCGGGCGAGCGGTCCAGCGGCGAGATGATCGTGCTGGCGCCGTACTGGGTGGGGTCGGAGAACGGCGCCCAGGCGATGTGCGCCCGGCAGATCCGGGCACCGATCACGATGTCGGGACTGGACTTGAGCAGCTTGGTCCACAGGGCCAGCAGCTGTCCGTTCAACCGGTCGGCGGCCGCCCGGTCGAACGGCGCCGAGCTGTTGGTCAGCGCGTCGCCCGAGTAGCAGTTGGCGCCCGCCTTCCAGGTGCTGAGCGGGGCGACCTCGGTCAGCAGCCGCTGGTCCGCCGCGCTGAACAGGCCCGGCGCCTTGTCGTACGCGACCGCGATGTCCGAGTAGTTGAGCGCGAAGACGGCGTCCGCCGGCGGCTGCTTGACGCCGACGGCCGGGTAGAGCCAGAGCTGTCCGGCCAGCGGCAGCAGCACGGCCGCGGCCGTCAGCACCGCCAGCGTCCTGCGCAGGCCGGGCAGGACGAGCAGCAGCGCGACCCCGGCGATCAGCACCATGCCTTCGTTCGCGTTGCGGAACAGGCCGACGCCGAGCAGGCCGAGGGTCAGCATCAGCAGGTCGAACCGGGGTGCGCCGGGACGGTAGCCGCGCACTGCGGCGGCCGACGCGCCGTAGCGCCGGGCCAGCAGCCGGGCGCCGGCCGCGAACACCAGCACCGCGCTGATGGTGAACGGCACGTCCTTCCAGACGAAGACCACGAAGGTCCCGGTCGGCGGCAGCGCGGCGACCGCGAGCGCCGCCGCCGCACTCCAGCGCCCGCGCACCCCGAGCCCGCGCAGCGCCACGCAGGCGTAGCCGAGCACGGCGGACATCGCCGTGGTCTGCGCCAGGGTGAGCAGGGCGAACTTCCCGGGCAGGTGCAGGACCAGCCACACGAAGCAGTCGTAGAGGACGGAGTGGTCGGAGGCCCAGTTCCCGGTGGTGACCTGCCAGGTGTACATCACCGAGTCGAAGCTCAGCAGGCCCGGGTAGAAGGCGGCCCACCAGCACAGCCAGATCGCCTGGGTGCCGGCCAGCACCGCCAGCGGGAGCCGCCACGGCGGGGGGACCCGTCCGAGTGCCCGGCGCAGCTGCGCGGAGCCCGCAGGACGGACGGGAGCGGTCTTCGGCATGGTGGTCTCCGTGGCAGGGGCGGCCCTCCACCTTAGACCGACCGGCACATGGTGGGCGGCGTCGCGGCCCGATGGCTCTCGCCTGGACGGCTTCTCCTCAGTCGCCGATGCTCCGCATGGGCTCCTTCGTCGGCACCGCCCAGACTCGGCCCTCGACCCGCTCCTTCCTCCACCCACCATGTGCCGGTCGGTCTTAGTGGGGCTGCCTGAGAATCCGGTGCCCGCTTCCCCGGCGGGGGCGGGTGATACGGTCGAACGGCCGTGCTGTGAGTCCGGCTTGTCCAGCTAACGGAAGTTCCCGGGTGTGCGACCTTCGATGAGCTCTCTTGACCACGCGCCGCAGCCGGACGGAGGCGGCCGGGTCGGTGAAGCCGTCGGGCCCCCGGCGCCGGACACCGGCTGGGCCCGGCTCTCGGCCGCGCTGGACGGCAGGCGGTGGGCCTGGCCGGCGCTGCTGGCGGTCGGCTACCTGGCGCAGCTCGCGGTCCGCCTGCTGCTGGCCCGTGCGCAGAGTTTTCCCGCCGTCGACCCCGACGAGCCCTCCTACCTGGTGATCGCCCGGGTGCTGGGCGGCGGACCGGTCACCGAGATCCCGGTCGGCCACCTGCTGCCGGCCGGCTACCCGCTGCTGGTCGCCCCGGCGCTGGCCCTGACGAACAGCGCGGCCACCGGCTACCACCTGGTGCTGCTGACCAACGCGCTGGTCACCGCGCTCGTGCTGCCGCTGGGCTTCCTGATGCTGCGTCGCCTGCGGGTCCCGAAGCTGCCGGCCTACGGCTTCGCGACGGCGGCCGGGCTGCTCTCGCCGGTGCTCTTCTACGGGCAGTTCGCGATGACCGACGGCATCCTCGCGGTGGTGCTGCTGGGCTGGCTGCTGGCGCTGCACGGCTGGCTGTCCGAGGGGACGCCGCGCCGGCGGACGCTCTGCGCGGTGCTGCTGGGCCTGCTGACGGGCTACGCGTACGCGCTGCACGACCGCGGCAGCGTGGTCATCGTGATCACCACGCTGCTGCTGCTCGGCGTCCTGGCCCTGGGCTGGGCGCCGCGCCGCGCGACCCTGGCCGCGCTGGGCGCGCTGGCCGTCGCGGTGGGCGCGGTGCACCTGGTCAACGCCTACCTGGCCACCCGCTTCCCCGGCAGCACGGCGGGCGAGGTGGACAGCCTCTTCTTCAGCTCGCTCACCGACCCGCACCTGCTGGGCCGCTCGGTGGCCCGCAGCTTCGGCCAGACCTGGTACTTCGTGCTCTCCGGCTTCGGCCTGGGCGGCCTGGGCATCGTGAGCTGCGCGGTGGCGGTGTTCCGCCCGTCCGTGCCGCGCGCGGCACGGATCAGCGCCGGAACGCTGCTCGCGGTGCTGTTCGGCATCATCGTCGCCTCGGCGGTCACGCTGCCCGACGACGGCCGGATCGACGACTTCGTCTATGCCCGCTACGCCGCGCCGCTGGTCGCGCCGCTCTTCCTGGTCGGCGCCGCCGGGCTCTGTCTGCTGGGGGTCAGGACGCTGCTGCTGCGCACGGGCGCGACGCTGCTCCTGGTGCTGCTCTGCGCGGGCGTCGTGACCGAGCTGGCCGGCCGCAAGCTGCGCCACGGCACCTTCGAGCTCTGGGGCCTGCCGGACGTCTCGTTCCTGGCCGGGCACTGGACCTCGCTGCGGGTGCTGCGCTCGACCGCCACCGGGCTGCTGGTCCTCGTGCTGGTGGTGCTGCTCGCGGTGCTGGCCCGCCGGGCGGTGCCGCTGCTCGCACTGGCGCTGGCCGCGCTGGCCCTGGTCTCCAGCGTGGTGATCACCCAGCACGTGGTCCGGCCGTACGTCGCCGCGCACGAGGCCGGCGCCCTCCGGATGACCGGCACCGGCCAGGTGCACCCCGACGACAAGCTGGTGATGGACCAGAACCTCGACTGGCTGATCCGGGCCGGCCAGTCGTACGAGGTCGATCGTGGACGGGTGTGGACGGTGAACCTGTACGGCGGCCAGCCGCCACCGGCCGGTGCCACCGCGGCCGTGCTGCCGGTGGACTGGAACAACCCCTCGCCGCAGGCCAGTTGGCCGACCGCGCCGGCCGGCTGGTCCGTCGCGGTGGCCGACCGGGCGCACGGCTACGTGGTCTGGCGGCACGCCGGCTGACCGTCGCTCACCGCTCGAGCATCCAGTCCACCACCCGGGCCGAGGCCCGGCCGTCGTCCTGACCGCAGAACGTCCGGCGGAAGTCCCGGTAGCGCTCGGCGTAGCCGTCGGTGGCGGCGGGCAGGTCGCTCAGGGCGGCGATCAGCTGCTCGGAGGTCTCCAGCAGCGGCCCGGGGGCGTGCTGCTCGAAGTCCAGGTAGAAGCCGCGCAGATCGTCCCGGTAGTGGTCCAGGTCGTAGGTGAAGAAGAGCATCGGGCGGCCGGTGATGGCGAAGTCGAAGAGCACCGAGGAGTAGTCGGTCACCAGCACGTCCGCGATCAGCAGCAGGTCCCGGATGTCCGGGTAGTCACCGACGTCGTACAGGAAGCCGTCCCCGGCGCACGGCAGCGCGTCGTGGACGTGCGCGTGCGGGCGCACCAGCAGCACGTGGTCGGACCCGAGCGCGCGGCGGGCGGCGTCCAGGTCGATCCGCAGGTCGAGCCGGTAGCCGCCGTCCGTCCGGTCGTCGTCGCGCCAGGTCGGGGCGTACAGCACCACCCGCTTGCCGTCCGGGATGCCGAGCCGCTCCCGGATCCGGGCCGCCTCGGCCGGATCGCCGGTCACCAGCGAGTCGTCGCGCGGGTAGCCGGACTCCAGCACCTCGCCGGCGAAGCGGAAGGCCCGGCGCATGATCGGGGTGGCGAACGGGCTGGGGGAGAGCAGCACGCTCCAGTTCGGCGACTCGCGGTCCAACTGGTCGAGGTAGCCGCTGTCGGCCAGCCAGGCGTTCTCGACGTCGTAGGCGATCCGCTTGAGCGGGCCGCCGTGCCAGGTCTGCACCACGGTCTGGCCCGCGCGCCGGTGCAGGAAGTCCGGGAAGTGCGTGTTGCCCACCAGGTAGCGGCTGGTGGCCAACGCCTCGTACCACTCGGGGCTGTAGGCGCGCACGGTGCGCAGCCCGGGCGGCAGCTCGGCCTGCGCGTCGTCGACCACCCACAGGTGCTCCAACGGCGTGCCGCGGCGCACCAGTTCCTCGTGGACGGCGCGCGGCGAGTCGGCGTAGCCGCGTCCGCCGAACACGTCGTACAGCACGCTCTGGCGCAGCGGGAGGCGCCGGGCCTCCCGGTAGTCCTCGGTGCGCAGCCGGGTCTGCGCCCAGCCGTTGCGCTCGGCGGGGGAGAGCACCGGGTGCGAGTCCAGGATCAGGGTCTCGTGCCAACGGCGCTGGAGGGCCACGGTCTTGCCGCCGACCCGGGCGGGCGTGGGGAGGCTGTCCAGGGCCTCGGGGGCCACCACCAGGTGCTGTTCGTCGCCGGGGCGGTCCACCGGGCGCAGCAGCAGGTCCCAGACCCCCTGGCGCAGCGGGAGGCGGCCGCCGTAGGAGGTGTCGACCGTCGCGGGGAGGTGCAGCCGGAAGCCGCCGTCCGCGGCGACACGCACCGGGTGGCGGATCTCCGCGCTGCCGTCGGAGTGCCGCAGGACGAGTTCGAGCGCCTCGGACGTGCCGCGGCTGCGGCTGCCACTGAGCTCGAAGCCGTCCGGTCCGGCCGTCAGTTGGTCGACGATCGGGACCGGCCGCTGGTCGCAGAACTGCATCCGGCCGTCGGCCAGTCGCTTGAGCCGCAGCACCCGCTCGCCATCCGGCAACGGGTACTGGCCGGTGACCCGCTCGTCGACAATCGGCGCCGGCCGCAGGCCGTCGGCCGTCACCAGTTCGGCGTCCCAGTGCCCGATGCCGTCGTGCCCCGGCAGGCGGGCGGCCGCGAGCTCGTCGAGCGGGACGTCGGCGGTGAACGAGCCGTCCGCGCCGGGCCGCACGGGGCAGCGCAGCTCGGTCCGGCTCGGCCGGTGGCGCAGCCGCAGCTCGGCCGCGCCGGCGTCCGTGCGGCCGGTGAGCTCCAGGCGGTCGCCGACCGCGCGGGCCGCGGTGATCCTGGCCCGTACGGTGGTCAGCCGCAACTGCAGCTCGCCGTCCGCGAAGAGCGGCTCGGCCAGCACGTCGGGGTCCGGCCAGCCGAGCGGCGGGTACTCGCCGGAGCCGCACCAGTGCGGGGCCAGCGTCCCGCTGCGGCGGTGCAGACCGGTCCAGAGCGTGGCCGTGACGGTCCACAGGCCGTCCTGCCACCGCCCGCCGCGGCGCAGCCGGCGCGGGTCGACGACGGCGGTGAAGCCGGACCAGTCGTGGTTGAGCTCCTGCTGTCCGCTCTCCTCGGTGGCCTCGGGCATCAGCCGCGGCCGGGTGAGGACGCGCACCCGTCGGCTGCCGCCGACGAGGGACAGGGTGAGCACGGTCAGCGCGCTGCCGCGCCGGCCGGAGGACCGGTCCTGGCGGTGTGCGAAGCCGGTGAGGACGAGCTTGCCGTCCCTCCAACGGGCTTCGCGGATCCCCATCCTGGGGGGTTGGGCGAGGGCCCTCGCAGCCGGGGAAGCGGACGAGGCGCTGGAAGACGCGCGGTCGATCTGGGCAGCAAGAGGCATCAGAGGGAGAAAGCCCTTCATGGCGGTATACGGCCATGGCGGTGGCCGAGGAGCCGGAGTCACCCCGGGGGTGGTGACTCCTGATTCCATCGGCTATCCCATACTGCGGCGCTTATCCCCGTCAATTGCCCCGAACTGAGAGTTTCTTGAAAAAACCAGTCAGAGTGTCAATGTCGGATTAAAACCGAACTGCTCTGCGCCCCCGTGCGAATCGCGCGGGGCCGCAGAGCAGTTCGGGTCTGACGAATCAGTGTTCGGTGCCGAGCATGGCGTCGACCACCCGGGCGGAGGCCTGGCCGTCGTCCAGATCGCAGTACGTGGCGCGGAACGTCTCGTACTTCCCGGCGTACTCGGCGGTGCTGGCCGGGATCGAGCCCAGCGCGGCGACCAGCGCCTCGGAGGTCTCCAGCATCGGGCCCGGCGCCTGCTCCTCCAGGTCGAAGGTGAAGCCGCGCAGGTTGTCGCGGTAGTGCTCCAGGTCGTACGTGAAGAACAGGATCGGCCGGCCGGTGTTGGCGAAGTCGAACATCGCCGAGGAGTAGTCCGTGACCAGGACGTCTGCCACCAGCAGGAGTTCGGCCATGTCGGGGTAGGTGGAGACGTCCCAGACGTAGCCGTTGCCGGCGCCCGGCACCTGGCCGTGCACGATCGAGTGGGCCCGGACCAGCAGCACCTGGTCCTCGCTCAGCGCCTCCTTGGCGGCCTCCAGGTCGATCCGCAGATCCAACTGGTAGCCGCCGTGCGGGCGCTTGCGGTCCTCGCGGAAGGTCGGCGCGTAGAGCACCACCTGCTTGCCCTCCGGCAGGCCGAGCCGCTCGCGCACCTGTGCGGCCCGCTTCTCCCGGTCGGGGGAGTAGAAGACGTCGTTGCGCGGATACCCGGATTCGACGATTTCACCCGAATAGCCGAATGCGCGGCGGAGAACCGGCGTCGAGAACCTGTTGGGCGAGACCAGCAGATCCCAGAGCGGGACCTCACGGTCCAGCTGGTTGAGGTACTCGCTGTCGATGAACCAGATCTTCTCGAAGTCGTGACCGATCCGCTTCAACGGCGTCCCGTGCCAGGTCTGCAGGACGACCTGTCCGGGCCGGCGGGTGACGAAGTCGGGCAGGTGCGTGCTCGTGACGATGTACTTCGAGGTGGCCATCGCCTCGTACCACTCGGGGCTCCACTGGCGCACCGACTCGGCGCTCTGCGGCAGGTCGGTCTGCAGGTCGTCGACCGTCCAGAGGTGCTCCAGCGGCAGTCCGCGGCGCACCAGCTCCTCGTGGATGGCGCGCGGCGAGCCCGCGTAGTGGCCGCCGAGCGCGACGTTGTAGAGCACCGCGTCGCGCAGCGGACGCCGCTGGGCGGCCGGGTAGGCCGAGATCCGCTGCTGGCGCTGGCGGTAGCCGCTGCGCTCCTCCGGCAGCAGGGCGGAGTGCGACTCCAGGGCCAGGGTGTCGTAGTACCGGCGCTGGAGCTCGATCGGCTTGCCGCGCGAGTCCGTCGACATCGGCAGCACCCCGTGGCACTCGGGGGCCACTATGACCGCGGGCCAGCTGAGCTCGCCGGAGCTGTTCTCGGGCCGGAAGAAGAGGTCCCAGGTGCCCTTGTGCAGCGGTACCCGGCCGGCGAACGACCCGGTCGGCACGGTCGGCAGCTCGACCTCGAACCGTCCGTCACTGATCACCAGCGGGTAGGCGTGGTCCTCCTCGCGGAAGCCGTGCCGGAGCACCAGCTCGTAGCGGTGCTCGCCGGGCAGCGGGAAGCGGCCCTTCAGCACGAAGGAGTCCGGCCCGCTCGCCCGCAGCTCGTCCACCACGGGCTGGAGCACGTGGTCGGCGAACTGCAGGTAGCCGTCGGTGTCCGGCTTGGACATCAGCGAACGGGCGTCGCCCAGCGGGGCGTCCGGCGACAGCGCCAGGTCGAAGTGGGCCGGCGGCTGCCGGTCGTCCACCACGATCGGCACCACCGAGCCGTCGGCCAGCAGCAGCGAGGCGTCCCAGTGGTCGGCCGGGCGGTCGGCGGCGGCCGGGTCCAGCGCGGCCCAGGACTCGCGGACGGCGACCAGCTCGGCGACCGGGGCCGTGGCGCCGAAAGGCACCGCGCGGCCGGCCGGGATGCCGAACTCGACCGGGAAGGTCAGCACGGCGTCCGACTCCGCGTGGCTCAGCTGCAGCCGCACACCGGCCAGGTCGGAGACCGAGCGCACGGTGCCGGTGATCCGCACCTCGCCGTCCCCGGCGTGCAGCTCGGTGACCTTGGCCCGCAGGGTCTCCACCCGCAGGTGCAGGAAGCTGTCCTTGAGGGTCGGGATCACCCGGACGTTGTCGTCCACCCAGTGCGAGGGGAAGCTCTGCGAGGAGTCGTGCCAGCCGCCGGAGATCCGTCCCTTGTACAGGCCGGCCTTGCCGATACCGGCGATCAGCACCCGCCAGGTGCCGTCCTGCCACTGCCCGCGGCGCTTGAGCCTGGCCGGGTCGATGGCCGTCTCGAAGCCGGCCCAGTCGCAGCTGTACAGGTCGTGCGGGGAGCTGGCAGTGGCCTCGGGGCTGTACTGCGCCTTGGTCTGGACGGCGATCACCCGGCGGCCCTTGGCCTCGCGCAGCACGATCACCTTGACCATGTCGTGCTTGTTCTCCGCGCCCAGGTGCTCGGGGAAGGCGTGCCCGGTGAGCTGGAGCTTCCCGTCCACCCAGTCGGACGCGTACACCCGGCTGCGCATCACGAGCGCGTTGTCCAGCCGCAGCACGTCGGCCGGCACGCTCTTGCGCCCGCCGCGCAGGAACGGGTAGTCGGCGTACGGGCGCAGCAGGCCGCGCGCGGGGGCGGCGCCGTTGCTGTCCTGCTCGAAGCGCAGCTGCTCGATGAACTCGTCCATCCGGTTCTGCAGCGTCAGGTGGTACTTCAGGCGCAGCGGCGCGCGCAGCTTGCGGACCAGCTCGGGGCCGATCGCGCGCAGCAGCCGGCTGACGCACTCCTGGTAGGCGGCGCGGTAGGTCTGGTCGCCGTCCAGGGTGTCCCAGAAGAACATCGGGATCTCCTCGACGAGGTTGTTCTCGTCGTAGGAGCGCAGGTAGTCCTTGTACTTCGGGTCGGTCTGCTTGAGCAGCCAGGCCCGGACCAGCTCCATCGAGGTGACCCGGTCGATCAGCCCGCGCGGGTTGGTGCGCATCTGCGTGATCGACATCTCGCCGACCTCGCGCTCGCGCCAGTGGTAGATGGGCTCGGAGAGCACGTCCACGCTGCGCGCCATGTAGTGGTGCGGCACGCTGACCGGAGCGTCCTCGTAGAGGATGCCCTCGGGGTAGAGGATCCCGGCCGCGTCCCAGAAGGAGCGCCGGTAGACCTTGTTCCACGCCGTGCGGTCGGTGACCAGCGACGGGATCTCGGTGATGTGGGTCTGCAGCCGGGTGTCCTTGAACGGCTTGCGGTGCCCGCCGGACTGGTAGTGGCCGACGGCCCGGAAGCGCAGCACGTTGCCGGTGGCGAAGTCCGAGCCGGTCTTGTCGAGCGTGGTGATCATCAGCTCGTACGCGCTCGGCGGCAGGGTGTCGTCACTGTCCACGAAGGCGATGAACTCGGTGCCCTCGGTCAGGTGCAGCAGCCCGGTGTTCCGGGCCGCGCCGAGCCCGGCGTTCTTCTTGCTGACGAGTCGGAACCGGGAGTCCTTGGCCGCGAATGCCTCCGCGAGGGCCGCACTGCCGTCCTTGGAGCCGTCGTCGACCATGATGCACTCAAGGTCGCTCATGGTCTGGGCGGCGATCGACTCCAGGCACTCCTCCAGGTACCGCTCGACGTTGTAGATAGGGACAACGACAGAGAGACGGGGGGCCATCAGCTGTGCGGGCCTTTCATCGGGGACGGGCGACCGGCCTGCGCGATCGGCGTGCTACGGGGAGCAGCGGCAGGTGGTACGCGGCGAATCCTACCCTCCGCCCGTGAGCCCTCCCAGGAGCCGTTTTTCCCGCTCCGGAGGTGCGGCACAGACCGGCTGCCGCGGCCGCCCGGCCCGGCCCGGTGCCCGCGGCGGACCGCCGGGCGTTCACCGCGCAGACCGGAGTTGACCCCTCCAGGGCCAAAGCCGTCCGAAAAGGACTTTTCGATGCGACGTCAGGGTAGGCGTCGCCCATGGAATTCCTGACCAGGCTGCCGGTGATCGGTCCGCTCGTCGCCGCCGTACTGCGCACCCGCGCCTACCGCGCCTACGAGCACTTCACCGCGGCCAAGGCCAACCGGCTGGCCGGCGCCGTCACCTTCTTCGGCTTCCTGGCGCTCTTCCCGCTGCTCACCGTCGCCCTGGCGATCGCGGTGGCGACCCTCACCCCGACCCGGGTGGACGAGATCAAGGTGAAGATCGGCGAGCAGGTCCCGGGCCTGGCCACCTCGCTCGGCCTCGACTCGCTGATCGCCAACGCCGGGGCCGTCGGCGCGGTCAGCGGCGTGATTCTGCTGCTCTCCGGCCTCGGCTGGGTGAACACCATGCGCGGCTCGATCCGCGACATCTGGCAGCTGCCCGAGGAGGGCGGCAACCTCCTGCTGGTCAAGGGCCGGGACTGCCTGGTGCTGGCCGGCCTCGGCCTGGTCTCGGCGATCTCGCTCGGCGCCTCCGCGGTGGGCAGCTCGCTGGCCGGACGGCTCGCCCGGGGCCTCGGCCTGGCCGACCACGGCCCCGCCCACTACCTGCTCGCGGCCGCCGGCTTCGTGATCGCGGTCGGCGCCGACATGCTGCTCTTCGGCTACCTCCTCGCGCCGTTCCCACGGATCACCGACCAGCGCCGGCGCGACGTGGTGATCGGCGCGCTGATCGGCTCGGTCGGATTCGAGCTGCTCAAGGTGCTGCTCGCCTCCTACCTCGGCTCGGTGTCCGGAAAGAGCCTGTACGGAGCATTCGGCGTCCCGATCGCGCTGCTGCTGTGGATCAACTTCGTCTCCCGCCTGCTGATGTACTGCGTCTCCTGGACGGCGCTGGCCGACCCCGCCGCGGCCCGGGACAGGGCGCTGGCCAGTGCCGAGGCCGCCCGCCAGGCCGCTCTGGAGCCTGCTGGGGCCCTTGGGGCCAGTGGTTCCAGCGCGTCCGGCAGGCGTTCGGGTACGGCTCATCCGGACCGCTGAGAGGTCGCCGTCCATCCCCTTCTCAGCCATCATCGGAGTGGTTAGGATCACGTCCGATCCGGGGCCTGGCACGTTCCCCCGGCCGGCTTCGCCGGCAGTGCCCGGCCACCGGCCTGCCGTAGGAGGCACCCGTGGTCACCCTCGACTCCCGCCCCGCGCTGCCCGCCGTGCCCAAGAGCCCGGACGACGTCCCCGGCTGGTTCTGGCCGCTGGACCAGCAGCTCTTCAGCTGGCTGCTCGAACGCCAGACCGCCGTCGGCCAGCACGGCGACCTGCTCGAAATGGGCAGCTACCTGGGACGCAGCGCGATCCTGATCGGACGCCACCGGCAACCCGGTGAGGCGTTCACGATCTGTGACCTGTTCGACTCCGACGCCCCGGACGGCGACAACGCCGCCGAGATGACGATGTCGTACCGCGAGACGCTCACCCGCGCCGCCTTCGAACGCAACTACCTGGCCTTCCACGCCGAGCTGCCCACCATCGTGCAGGCACCGACCTCCGCCCTGGCGGGCGACGTGCTGGCGCCCGGCAGCTGCCGTTTCGCCCACATCGACGCCTCCCACCTCTACGAGCACGTGGCCGGCGACATCCAGACGGCCCGGGCGGCGCTGGCCGACGACGGCATCGTGGTGCTGGACGACTTCCGCTCACCGCACACCCCCGGCGTGGCCGCCGCCACCTGGGAGGCCGTCTTCGACCACGGCCTGCGCCCGATCTGCCTGACACCGGAGAAGCTCTACGGCACCTGGGCGGACCCGGGGACCCTGCAGGGCGAGCTGCTCCAGCTGGACGGTGACGTCGACGGCTGCAACCTGGACATCGACATCATCCGCGGGCATCAGGTGCTCCGGTTCTCCGGGCCCGGGGTGGCGAAACTGATGCCGTCCGGCATCCACCGCGACGGACGGTCGGCGGCGCCGCCCCGCCCGGCCGGCCGGAGCGCGGCCCGTCGGCTGGCGCTGGACCTGCTGCCGCCGATCGCGACCAGGGCGGTGCGGCGCGGCCTGCGCAGCGCCCGTGAGCGCAGGGCGTAGCTCCCGGGGCTCCCGGGGCTCCCGGGGCTCCTGGGGCGGGTACGGCCGGCCGGCCGTACCCGCCCCGGCTCATCGCTCATCGCTGGTCGCTAGTCGCGGCGCCCGATCGCTGTCGCGCCCGCCGGACCCGCCGTTTCGGGGTCGCTCGCGCTCGCGCCGAGGGCGGTCGACCCGCCGACGGTGGAGGCGGCGGGGAGCGTGGCGACGGCTCCGCGCGCCCAGCGCCGTCGCCGCCGGCCGGCCACCCAGAACCCGGCGGCCACCGCGCAGGCGACCGCCGCCCCGACCGCCGACCAGGAGCGGACCCCGCGCGCGGAGGACTCGCCCTCGGGCGGCCCGGCCTGCGGCAACCGCCCGGCCGCCTTCGCGGCCGGGTTCGCCGCTGCCTTCGCGGGCGCCTTCGCGGGTGCGGAGGCGCCCGCACTCGCCGCGGCCGCCGCGTCGCCGGTACTGGCGGTCTTCGGCTGCACCAGCACGCCGACCGGCGCGACCTTGTCCGCTGCCGCGAACCCCCAGTCGAGCAGCGCGGCCGTCTCGTCGTAGACCTTCATGTACGTCGTCGGATGCATCACGGCGACCAGCAGCGTCCGGCCGTCGCGTTCGGCCGCGCCGACGAAGGTGCTGCCCGCGTTCGTGGTGTAGCCGTTCTTGACCCCGAGCAGCCCCGGGTACTTCCCGAGCAGCCGGTCGGTGTTCTGGATGCCGAAGGTGCCGCGCTGCCCGGTGTTCTTGTCCACCGCCCCGGGGAACTGGGCGTCCCGGGTCGCGCAGTAGGAGCGGAAGTCGGGATTGCGCAGCCCGTCCCGGGCGAACAGCGTCAGGTCGTACGCCGAGGTGAGCTGCCCGTCCTCGTCGTACCCGTCGGGCGACACCACGTGGGTGTCCGCGGCGCCCAGCACCCCGGCCCGCTCCTGCATCTGACGGACCGTCTGCTCGATGCCGCCGTTCATGTTCGCCAGCACGTGCACCGCGTCGTTGCCGGAGCTCAGGAAGACGCCCCGCCACAGGTCCTCGACCTTGTAGTCCAGATCCTCCTTGACGCCCACCAGACTGCTGCCCGCCCCGAGCCCGGCCAGCTCGGACGGCGTCACCCGGTGGACGGCCGACCGGTCGAACTTGGGCAGGACGGTATCGGCGAAGAGCATCTTGAGGGTGCTGGCGGGAGGCAGCCGCAGATGCGGGTTGTAGGCGGCCAGCACATTGCCCGTCCCGGCGTCGGCGACCAGCCAGGACATCCCGGTCAGCCCGGTGGGCAACCGAGGCGTCCCGCCGGTGGGGATGACCTGCACCCCCTGCTGGCCAAGCCGCTCACCGCCCACCGCCGCCCCGACCGGCGGCGGCTCCGCCGGGGGCGCGGCCGACGCGAGCGGGGCCGCGCACCACACCAGGGCCGCTGCCAACGCGGCGGCCCGTCGACGACTACCAGTACGACACATCAGGTGATCAGCTGAACGCACCTGGCGACCGTACCCAACCCCCCGCCCCCCGCCCCCGGCTCGCCGCCGACGTCCCCCGAACGGGTACCGCCACCTGCGCCATCCGGCTCCCACTGGTCGTCGACCTGGACGAGCCGGATCACTTGATCGGCTGACTCTCCGACCGGCCCGGCTGCTCTGCCTACTGGGTGGCGCGACGGGCGGCGAGGACGCCCCGGAGGCCGATGACGCCGATGGCCGTGCCGAGGGCGAACGAGACGATGGTGAGGGCCAGGTGGATCCAGAAGAAGGCGGTCGGGTGGGAGTGATCGCCATTGGTGAAGGCCTGGTGGGCGGAGTCCGCCCAGAGGTTCTTGGCGAACGTCACCCAGACCATCCACGACCACGCGCCGAACGCCAGAAGGAACCAGGAGAGGCGGCCGGTGAGCTTCATGGGCGTGGTCCTTCAGACGGGGTGGGCGGTTCCTCCAGTATGTGGGCCACGCCCCCCGGGTCAGCCGCCGGGGGTGGGCGATCCTCCTGGGTGGTTTCCGTCCGGTACGGGAGCCGGGGCCGCGGACAGCGCTGCGCCCCGCTGGTCGGAGGACCGGCGGGGCGCAGTGGTGGTGCTTCGGGCGGAGTGTCAGAAGCGGCGCGTCACGAGGGCGCGCTTGACTTCCTGGATCGCCTTGGTGACCTCAATGCCACGGGGGCAGGCCTCCGAGCAGTTGAAGGTGGTGCGGCAACGCCACACGCCCTCACGGTCGTTCAGGATCTCCAGGCGCTGCTCGGCACCCTCGTCGCGCGAGTCGAAGATGAAGCGGTGCGCGTTGACGATGGCGGCCGGGCCGAAGTACTGGCCGTCGTTCCAGAAGACCGGGCAGGACGACGTGCACGCGGCGCACAGGATGCACTTGGTGGTGTCGTCGAAGCGCTCGCGGTCCTCGGCGGACTGCAGGCGCTCGCGGGTCGGCTCGTTCCCCTTGGTGACGAGGAACGGCATGACGTCCTTGTACGCCTGGAAGAACGGGTCCATGTCCACGACCAGGTCCTTGAGGACCGCGAGGCCCTTGATGGCCTCGATCGTGATCGGCTTCTCCGGGTTGACGTCCTTCAGCAGGGTCTTGCAGGCCAGGCGGTTGCGGCCGTTGATCCGCATCGCGTCCGAGCCGCAGATCCCGTGCGCGCAGGAGCGCCGGTACGTGAGGGTGCCGTCCTGCTCCCACTTGACCTTGTTGAGGGCGTCCAGGACGCGCTCCTTCGGGTCCATGGTGAGCTGGTAGTCCACCCACACCGGCTCCGGGTGCTCCTCCGGGTTGAACCGGCGGATGCGGAGGGTGAAGGTGATCAGCTGCACGCCGCCGCTCTCGGCCGCGTCCAGCGCCGCCGAGTGCGGTGCGTCGATCGTGGGGGCGCTCATCAGTACTTACGCTCCATCGGCTGGTAGCGGGTCGTGACGACCGGCTTGTAGTCAAGGCGGATGGAGGTCGTGCCGTCCGCGGCGACCTCCTGGTACGCCATGGTGTGCTGCATGAACTTCACGTCGTCACGGGTCGGGAAGTCCTCACGGAAGTGACCGCCGCGCGACTCCTCGCGGGCCAGTCCGGAGACCGCCAGCACCTCGGCCAGGTCGAGCAGGTTGCCCAGCTCGACGGCCTCCAGGAGGTCCGTGTTGTAACGGAAGCCCTTGTCCATGATGGCGACGTTCTTGTACCGCTCGCGCAGGGCCGCGATGTCGGAGACCGCCTGCTTCAGGGTCGCGCCGGTGCGGTAGACCATGGCGTTGGTGTCCATGGTCTCCTGCAGCTCCTTGCGGATCTGCGCGACGGACTCGGTGCCGGTGGAGTCGCGCAGGCCGTCGACCATCGCCTGCACCTTCTCGGCCGG
Organism: Kitasatospora mediocidica KCTC 9733; assembly: GCF_000744225.1. Classification (GTDB taxonomy): domain Bacteria; phylum Actinomycetota; class Actinomycetes; order Streptomycetales; family Streptomycetaceae; genus Kitasatospora; species Kitasatospora mediocidica. The sequence continues at coordinate 2,603,927 of NZ_JQLN01000005.1, forward strand.
GTTCTCGGGGAGCGGCGTGAAGTCCACCGTCGACGAGTACTCGGCGGCGGCGATGCCGGCCCGCTTGCCGAACACGTTGATGTCCAGCAGCGAGTTGGTGCCCAGGCGGTTGGCGCCGTGCACCGAGACGCAGGCGACCTCGCCGGCCGCGTAGAGGCCGGGCACCACGTCGGTGTTGTTGCGCAGCACCTCACCCTCGACGTTGGTCGGGATGCCGCCCATCGCGTAGTGCGCGGTGGGCTGGATCGGGATCGGGTCCGTGTAGGGCTCGATGCCGAGGTAGGTGCGCGCGAACTCGGTGATGTCCGGGAGCTTGGCGTCCAGCTGCTCCGGCGGAAGGTGCGTCAGGTCCAGGTAGACGTGGTCGCCGTCGGGGCCGCAGCCGCGACCCTCGCGGATCTCGGTGTAGATCGCGCGCGAGCAGACGTCACGGGACGCGAGGTCCTTCATGACCGGGGCGTAGCGCTCCATGAAGCGCTCGCCGTCCTTGTTGCGCAGGATGCCGCCCTCGCCGCGGGCGCCCTCGGTGAGCAGGATGCCCATCCGCCAGATGCCCGTCGGGTGGAACTGGAAGAACTCCATGTCCTCCAGCGGCAGGCCGCGGCGGTAGACCAGCGCCTGGCCGTCACCGGTGAGGGTGTGGGCGTTGGAGGTCACCTTGAAGAACTTGCCGGTGCCGCCGGAGGCGAACACGACCGACTTGGCCTGGAAGACGTGGATCTCGCCGGTGGCCAGCTCGTAGGCGACGACGCCCGCGGTCTTGCCGTCGTTGATCAGCAGGTCCAGCACGTAGAACTCGTTGAAGAACTCGACGCCGTGCTTGACGCAGTTCTGGAACAGCGTCTGGAGGATCATGTGACCGGTGCGGTCGGCCGCGTAGCAGGAGCGGCGGACCGCCGCCTCGCCGTGGTTGCGGGTGTGACCGCCGAAGCGGCGCTGGTCGATCCGGCCGGCCTCGGTACGGGAGAAGGGCAGGCCCATCTTCTCGAGGTCGAGGACCGCGTCGATGGCCTCCTTGCACATGATCTCGGCGGCGTCCTGGTCGACCAGGTAGTCACCACCCTTGACCGTGTCGAAGGTGTGCCACTCCCAGTTGTCCTCCTCGACGTTGGCGAGGGCGGCGCACATGCCGCCCTGGGCCGCGCCGGTGTGGGACCGGGTGGGGTAGAGCTTGGTCAGCACGGCGGTACGGCTGCGCTGGGTCGACTCGATGGCCGCGCGCATGCCGGCGCCGCCCGCGCCGACGATGACGGTGTCGTACTTGTGAATCTGCATGGTGTGTCAGTCGCCTCTGGCTCTAGCCGAGTTAGATGTTCGGGTCGAAGGTGAAGATCACCAGAGTGCCCAGCAGCACGGTGAACACCGTGGCGGCACCCATCAGGGTCTTCAGCCAGAGACGGGTCGAGTCCTTCTCGGCGTAGTCGTTGATGACCGTGCGCATGCCGTTGGAGCCGTGCAGCATGGCGAGCCAGAGCATCAGCAGGTCCCAGCCCTGCCAGAACGGCGAGGCCCAGCGGCCGGCCACGAAGGCGAAGCCGATCTTGGAGACGCCGCCGTCGAGCACCAGCATGATCAGCAGGTGGCCGAGGATCAGCACGACCAGCACGACGCCCGACAGGCGCATGAAGAGCCAGGCGAGCATCTCGAAGTTGGTGCGGGTGCGACGAGGGGTCTTCGTCGAGCGCGTACGCGGCGGCTGGATGACGAACTCGTCGGCCGGGTTACCGGTGCCGAGTCCCTTGCCGGTGTGCGCCTGCGAAGAGGAGACCAGCTCGATGTCAGAGGTGTCAGTCGACATGCCGGATCACTTCCCGAACCAGGAGAGCAGGGTGTGCTGGAGGATCGGGTAGAAGGCGCCGGCCATCAGGACGACCCAGACGCCGACGACGCTCCAGAGCATCTGCTTCTGGTACTTCGGGCCCTTCGACCAGAAGTCCACCGCGATGACCCGCAGGCCGTTCAGGGCGTGGAACAGGATGGCGGCGGTGAGGCCGTACTCCATCAGGTTCACCAGGGGCGTCTTGTACGTCTGAATGACGGAGTCGTACGCCTGTGGGGACACGCGCACCAGCGCGGTGTCGAGGACATGAGCGAACAGGAAGAAGAAAATGAGGACGCCGGTGACTCGATGAGCCACCCAACTCCACATGCCTTCCCGGCCGCGGTACAGCGTTCCAGCCGGCACGGAAAACCCTCCGGAAGCGGATGAAGGGCTCGGCCGGCTTCGGTGTCGGTCAGCCCGGCCGGGTACGGTCCACCGGCCGCGGACATCCTATCGACGCCGTGTCGGGAACCGCCTCCGGGGGGTTTGATTGTGATCAATCAGGCACGGGCGGCGTAACGCGGCGCCCAACTGTGACGCTGAGTCACGGTGGTGCTCCGGTACGGTGACGGACTTCCCCGCCGCCGACCCTCCCGAGGGCCTCATGCCTCCTCGCTTCGCCCCGACCCTGCTGCCTCTCGTCGCGCTGGCGTTGGCCGGCTGTACGACGGTGGGCCCCGCCGGGTCCGCCGACCGGGCCGCGACGGCCTCCGCCGCGGCGACCGTCCGGTCCTCGGTCACCGCGCCGGCGGGCGTGCCGTCAGCCGCCACCCCGTCAGCGGCCGCGCCGCGCGCGCTGACGGCGGCCGCGCTGCGGGCCGCCGCGCTGGCCGGCCAGGACCTCGCCCCGGGCTGGACCGTTACCGTCGTGACCCCTGGTCAGGGCTCCGCCGGGCCGGCCTCGGCGGAGCACGAGACCTCCGACGTGCCCGCCTGCCAGCCGGTGCTGGACGCGATCGGTCCGGCGAACCCGACCGGCGAGCCGACCGCGGAGACCGACCTGAGCCTGACCCGGGCCGGTGCCCCGGGCGCCGACGTCTACGCCGCCCTGCTCGCCTACCCGCCCGGCCGGGCGGCCCTGCTGCAGTCGCTGCTGGACCAGGTGCTGGCGCGCTGCGGCACGTTCACCTCCACCGCGACGGGCACCGGCAGCCGCAAGGGTGCCAAGACCCAGCACCGGCTGGCGCGTGCCGACACGCCCACCCCGGAGGGAGCGGACGGCGCCACCGCCTTCACCCTTACGAGTGGCAGCACGACGCCGGGCGACCCGGGCGTGGCGGCGCTCTCCCAGGACGCGACGGTGGTCCGGGTCGGCACGGCGCTGGCCGTCTTCTCCACTGTGGGCTCGGGGAAGGAGCCGGCCGCCGCGCCCGACCCGGCGGTGGTCCTGGCGCAGACCCGCAAGCTGCGGGCCGCGCAGGGGTGATGGCAGCCGGTCGCCTAGTGCGCCCCGGCGGTGTGACTGGCCACCAGGTGTTCCAGCCGGTTGAGGGCGATCCGGCGCAGTTCGTCCGAGGCGACCAGTCGTTCCTCGTCGGGGTCGTTGGCGAGTCGGGTGCGGATGGAGGTCAGCACGGCGTCGAGCATCTCCTCGGGGTCGATGCCGTCCAGGCAGACCACGAAGACGTGTCCGAACCGCGCCTCGTAGGCGGCGTGGGCGGCGCGCAGCGCGGTGTGCGCGGCCTGGCTGCCGGGTGCGCGCATGCCGAGCAGCGGCTGCGGCATCCAGCTCTCGTCGGCCAGCGCCTCGGCGAGGTCGCTCGGCCGCAGGTCGTACGACGCCTCGCTGGCGGCGGCGAGCAGGGACTCCAGATCGGGGTACGGGCGGTGCAGGGTCAGCCGCAGCGCCCAGCGGTGGCTGCCGCAGCAGGCCAGCAGGGCCTCCTCGGCTGCGCCGGGGTCGGCCTCGTTGAAGCGGTGGAGCCCGACGGCGGCAGCCGGTGTGGCGAGGGCTGCTACGGAAGTGTCGGGCCGCTGCGGAGGAATGCCGGTCGAGGGCTGTTCGACGTTTCGGTCCGTCGAACTGTCGGCCGGAGAGTCGCTGGCCAGCGGGTCCTCCTCGTGAGGGCGGGAAGGGGGCGAGCGGCGCACAGGGGAGAGGGCGTTCGTCGCGCCGCGCCTGGAGAGCGATGGACTGGGTGGATCCGAAGGGTGTCCCGGATCCGGGGGAGGGTCCGAGGATGTGCCGGTGTCGATGGGACAAGCATGGATCACGGACGATCCACGACGGCGATGACGAAGGCCTGCGGGCGCTGGTTGCGTGCGAGGCGTGCGACGGCTGGCCCGGGCGTGCCTGCCCGGCTGCTGCTGCGGGTCTCCCAGGCAGCGGCACCACGGTAGTTGAGCGCTCATCAGTTGGGGAGAGTGCTCGCAGAATTCACCCTGACGAGCTATCAAGTTGTGACCCGCACACCATCGGACCATCAGTCCGGGTGACGGGCTACTGCGCGCAGCGGGTCTGCTGGGCGGGCATCGTGCCGTTGACCAGGTACGCATCAAGCGCCTGGGTCACACAGGCGTTCCCACTGCCGAAGGCGGCGTGCCCTTCACCCTCACGGGTGAGCAGCGTGGCGTTCGCGAAGCCCTTCGCGAGGTTCTGCGCCGCCGCGTACGGGGTGGCGGGGTCGTCGGTGGTGCCGATCACCAGGATCGGTGCGCTGCCCTCGGCGCGGATCGTGTGCGGTTTTTCCGGGCTCTGGAACGGCCAGTTCGCGCAGCTCGCGCTGCTGAGGTCCTCGGCTGCGGTGTCGCTGTTGAGCAGCGGCGCGCCCTGCTTGAGCTGGGCCAGCACCTGCTGGACCCGGGCCGGCGAGGGCGCGGCGCTCGCGCCGTCGGCACAGGAGATGGCCACCTGGGCGTCGTCACTGGCGTTGTAGTGGCCGTCCTGGTCCCGGCCGTTGTAGGAGTCGGCCGCCGCGAGCAGGCTGCTGCCGTCGCCCTGCTGCATCGCTGCGGTCAGCGCGCGCCGCAGCTGCGGCCAGGAGGTCTGCTCGTCGCCGTAGAGGAAGAGCAGCGTGCCGGTCCAGCCCAGGGTGGAGCTGAGCCGGCGGCTGCCGTCGGTGCGCAGCGGCTTGTCGCGCAGCCCGTCCAGGAAGTCGGCGGCCCTCTTGCCGGCGGTGGCCGGGTCGCTGCCCAGCGGGCATTCGTCGGGATGGTTGGTGACGCAGTCGGCGGCGAACCGCTCGAACGACTTCTCGAAGCCGATCTGCTGCTGGACGTTGCTGTCCAGCTTGTCGGCGGCCGGGTCGATCGCGCCGTCCAGCACCAGCCGGCCGGTCCGGCCGGGGAACTGCTCGGCGTAGAGCGCGCCGAGGTAGGTCCCGTAGGAGATGCCGAGGTAGTCGAGCTTGTCCTGCCCCAGGGCCTGGCGCAGCACGTCCATGTCCCGGGCGGTGTCGCGGGTGCCGACGAAGGGCAGCAGCTTGCCGGCGGCGGCCTCGCAGGCCGCCGCGTAGTCTTTGGCGCGCTGGTCGCTCAGGGCCTTGCGGGCGGTCGGGTCGGCCGGCGGGTCCTGCTGGTCCAGCGCGTCGCGCTGCTGGTCGGTCAGGCAGTGGATCGGCGAGCTGGCGCCGGTGCCGCGCGGGTCGAAGCCGACGACGTCGAAACGGTCGTGCAGCGGTCCCTCGAAGTCGCCGTGGGCGTTCTTCACCAGGTCCACGCCGGATTCGCCGGGGCCGCCCGGGTTGACCACCAGCGAGCCGACCTTCTGCGCGGCGTCGGCGGCGGGTTCACGGATCAGCGCCAGATCGAGCGCGTCGGCGGCCGGGTGCGTGTAGTCGAGCGGCACGTGCAGCTTGCCGCACTGCAGGCCGCTCTCGTCGGCCGGGCAGGCGGACCAGGCGATCCGCTGGCCGTAGAAGGTCGCCAGCGCCGGATCCGTTCCGCCGGGCGACGACGCGGCGGGCCGGGCGGCCGCCGGGCCGGCCGTGGACGGTGCCGGCGACCCCGGTGCGCCCGCGCCGCCGCCGCTGCACCCGGCCAGCAGGAGCGAGGCGAGGGTCACGGGTACGGCGCAGCGGGGGAACCAGGAGATCGTCACCGAACATGTGTAGCACCTGGTTCCCGCCGCCGGATCCGGGGTGTCAGTCCCGGTGCACCTTGTAGTTCGAGGCCTGCGCCCGCGGCCGGACCACCAGCAGGTCGATGTTCACGTGCGACGGACGGGTGACCGCCCAGGCCACCGTGTCCGCGATGTCCTCCGAGGTGAGCGGGTGCGACACCCCGGCGTAGACGGCCTCCGCCTTCGCCTCGTCGCCGCGGAACCTGGTCACCGCGAAGCCCTCCGACTTGACCATGCCGGGGGCGATCTCGATCACCCGGATCGGCTCGCCGACCAGTTCGAGGCGGAGCGTCGCGGCGATGGTGTGGGTCGCGTGCTTGGCGGCCACGTAGCCGCCGCCGCCCTCGTAGGCGGCCAGCCCGGCGGTCGAGGAGAGGATCAGCACGGTGCCGTCGCCGCTCGCCCGCAGGGCCGGCAGCAGGGCCTGCGTCACGTTCAGCACGCCGAGCACGTTGACCTGGTACATCGCCAGCCAGTCGGCCGGGTCGCCCTTCTCCACCGACTCGGCGCCGATCGCCCCGCCGGCGTTGTTGACCAGGATGTCCACCTGGTCCAGCGTGGCGGCGAAGGCGTCCACGGCCGCGCGGTCGGTGACGTCCAGGGTGTGCGCCCGGCCGCCGATCTCCTTGGCCAGCGCCTCGATCCGGTCGGTGCGGCGGGCGGTCAGGACCACCGAGAAGCCCTCGGCGGCGAGCCGCCGTGCGGTCGCCGCGCCGATCCCGCTACTCGCCCCGGTGACCACGGCCACCTTCTGCTGCTCGGTCCCCATGTCGCCAGCCCTTCTGTTCCACTGTCCGTCGTGCGTGCGAGGTCATCATCGCAGCCGTGCCAGACGCGGGCCCGGAAACGCGGGCGGGGCCCGGAGTCCAGTGGACTCCGGGCCCCGCCCGTTCAGTCAGTACCGCAGTCGGTTCAGTGCTTGAACGACTTCAGGAAGCCCATGCCCGGGCTGCCGAGACCGGTCGCGGTGTCGTAGCCCTCGCCGGCCCGCAGGCCGAAGTCCGAGCCGATCTTGTACAGGCGGACCTTCAGCGCGCCGCCGACCATGCCGAGGTCCACGACGTTGCCGAGCTTGCCGTGGTTCGGGTTGTCGTCGACGTCGTTGTAGATGCTGTCGTTGTTGGCCCGGTTGTAGAGCGCCGGGTTGGCGAAGCCGATCGCCTTGCCGCCGCGCTCCTGGATGGCGTTGGCCAGCATGGCCGCGGTCTCCGGGGAGGAGACCGAGGTGCCGCCGTAGCCGCCCTCGCTGTAGGCGCCGCCGGCCGGGGTGTAGCCGACCAGGGTCGAGGCCACCAGGTCACCGCTCATCGCGATGTCCGGGGTGGCGCGCAGCGGGGTCGCCGACTTGGTGCCGTTCGCGGCCACCTTGGAGATCGAGTCCGGGACGACGTCCTTCTGGTACCACGGCTGCGCGAAGTCGGCCGAGACGCCGCCGCCACCACCGAAGTAGAACGCGCCGGGCATCGGGGTCCAGGACTTCTGGTCGGCCGAGAGCACCGAGCGCTGGTCACCCATGCTGACCTCGTCGGCGTAGGCGCCCTTCTTGTTCATCAGCTCCAGGGCGGTGCCGCCGACCGCGGTGACCCACGGGGAGGAGGACGGCCACTGGGCCTGCGCCTGGTTGGTGTCGGCCTGGCAGTTCACGCCGGTGGCCGCGGCACCCGGCGAGTTGTCGCCGCAGTCGCCGGCCGAGACCGTGAACCCGATGCCCTCGACGGCGCCGAGCTGGAAGATCTGGTTGTCGGCCGCGACCACGGCCGGGTCGATGTCGCCGCTCTTGCCGTGCATGATCTCGCCCCAGGAGTTGGAGACGACATCGGCCAGGTGGTTGTCGACGATGTTCGCCAGCGCGGCGTCCAGGTCGGCGTCCTGGCAGGAGTTGGCACCGACGTAGACGACGTTGGCGTCCGGCGCGAGGCCGTGCACCATCTCGACGTCCAGCGCCTCCTCGCCCGACCAGTCACCACAGTCGGCCTGGCTGTTCCACTGGGCGGGAGTCACGACCTCCTTGTACTGACCGGGCGCGAACGGCTTGTCGCCGTGGGCGGTCGCGAAGGTGTTGGCGTCGGCCTGCATGCTGGCGAAGCCGTACGCGTCGATGATCGCCACGGTGGCGCCCTTGCCGGACACCTTCGAGTCGGTCACGCCGTACGCCTTGCGCAGCTGGCTCGGCACGTAGGCGCAGGGCGCGAACGGCTCGTTCTTCTCGTAGCCGGCCGGGGCGCCCTTGGCGATGTCCGAGTCGTAGCCGTCGGCCGAGCAGGTCGGCACGGTCGGCAGCGTGGCCGGCGCCTTCTTGTCGGGGGCGGCGACGTCCGGGGCGGCGGCGCGGGCGGCGGCGGTGGCCGCGTTCTCGGCCTTGGCGTCGGCGGCGGCGACCGAGACGGCGTCCGAGGAGGCCTTCTGGGACGGGTCGTCGACCAGGTTGCCGACCGCGAGGACGTCGTCGGCGACGGCGGCCGGGACGACGGCGTTCTTCGCCGGGGCCCGGCGGACCCCGGTCGCGGTACGGAAGTTGTGGAACTGGGTGCCGAGCGCCTTGGCCAGCGCACCGGTCGGGCCGGAGACCTCGACGTAGTGCGTGGTGGTCGAGGTGACCTTCAGGCCGGCGCCGGTCAGCCAGGCGGTGACGGCCTTGACCTGCGCGTCGCTGGCGTCGAACTTCGCCTTGGCGTCCGCGGCGGAGAGGTACTGGCCGTACTGCGGGGAGTTCTCGTCCGACACGGCCTGCGCGAGGGCGGCGAGCGCCTTCGGGTCCTGGCCGGCGAGGTAGATGCGGGCGGTCGCCGGGGTGCTGTCAGGCACCGCACCGGCGTCGGCCTGCGAGGTGGCCCAGGCGGGGCTGGAGCCTACGAGCTCCTTGGCGACGCTCTGGTCGGCCGCCATCGCGGGATTGGCGACGGCGAACGTCCCCAGAACGAGCGCGGCAGCGGCCGGAGCCGCCACTGCTATCCGGGAGAGCCGGCTGCGAACAGCTGCTGGCACGTGGGTTCCCCACTCTCATGACGGGCCACATCGCCTGCGGTGCAGGGATGTTGACAGCGTTTCGGGATCGCCTTGTAAGGCGACCGGACGCGGGCATGGCGGATCGCCCCGCCAGAACACGCCCCTGACGGGGGGTTCGGTGGGCGCGAAACGCTGCCTGTGTGGTCGTTGTCTATTCGCTCGGACGGTCGAACCTCAAGACTTCGTCTGAATCTTTTACCTGCACATGACCTTTGCGTCCGGAACCGGCAACACTGCCGCCACATGGAGGTGATCTTCCAGTCGCATGGTGGTAGTCGTCCGTGCTGGCACCGTGCTAGGCCGTGTCTGGCGGACGAGGGCGCCCGCGGGGGCTCCGGCGCGGTGACGTGACCTGCGGGCGAGCTGGTCGTTGCACAGGTTCATCGCCCACGGCGGCGGCATCGGGGAAGGCGGCCGAAACGAGATGTCATACCCACCCTCTGGCTCACTATGCGCCAATCCGGGTACTTCTTCTGCGGAAGTCAGGCCAAACTCCAGCCGCGGCCATATCCTTGTTGAGGTGAACCATCCTCAGCCCGCCGAGCAGGCGACCCCGCAGGAACGTCCCGCCGCCGACCGCAGGCCGATGCCGGAGGGCGGCGCCGACCGCCGCCCGGCCGTCCTCGGCCGGCCGGGCTTCGACGTCCGCGCGCTGCGCGCGGAGGTCCGGACGTACGACGCGGAGCTGATCGCCTTCCGACGCGACCTGCACAGTCACCCGGAGCTCGGCCGCCAGGAGTTCCGCACCACGGGCCTGCTCGTCGACCGCCTGGTCCTGGCCGGTCTGAGCCCCCGGGTGCTGCCCGGCGGCACCGGTCTGATCGTCGACCTCGTCCCGCCCGGTACCCCGGCCGGCACCAAGCTGCTGGCCTTCCGCGCGGACATCGACGCCCTGCCGATCGACGACGCCAAGACCGACGTCCCGTACCGCTCGACGGTGCCCGGCCGGGCGCACGCCTGCGGCCACGACGTGCACACCTCCATCGCGCTCGGCACCGCGCTGGTGCTGGCGGACGCGATGCGTGCGGGCAAGCTGCGGCAGCCGGTGCGGCTGATCTTCCAGCCCGCCGAGGAGGTCATGCCCGGCGGGGCGCTGGACGTGATCAAGGCGGACGGGATGGCCGGGGTCGGCCGGATCTTCGCGGTGCACTGCGACCCCAAGGTGGAGGTCGGCAAGGTCGGCCTGAAGGTCGGCGCGATCACCTCGGCCTGCGACCGTCTGGTGCTGAGCCTGGACGGCCCCGGCGGGCACACCGCCCGCCCGCACCTGACCACCGACCTGGTGACCGTGATCGCCCGGCTCGCCGCCGACCTGCCCGGCGCGATGTCCCGCCGGATGGACCCGCGCTGGGGCGTCAGCCTGGTCTGGGGGCGGATCGCCGCGGGCTCCGCGCCCAACGTGATCCCGCAGCACGCCGAGCTGGAGGGCACCGTGCGCTGCCTGGAGCTTCCCGGCTGGCGCGAGGCGCCGGACGTGCTGCACGAGCTGATCGCCAAGATGGCCGAAACCGGGCGGGCGAAGTGGAGCCTGGACTACCACCGCGGTGTGCCGCCGGTGGTCAACGAGGCTGTCTCAATCGCGCAGTTGGAAAAGGCGATGATCCGTCAGTTCGGCGGCGGTGGTGAAGAAGTGGTGGAGGAGACGGAACAGAGCCTGGGGGGCGAGGATTTCTCCTGGTACCTGGAGCACGCGCCGGGCGCGCTGGCCCGGCTCGGCGTCCGGGCCCCGGACGAGACCGCGGTGCGTGACCTCCACCAGGGGCGGTTCGACGTGGACGAGCGGGCGATCGCCGTCGGTGTCGAACTCTTCGCCTCGCTCGCGCTGGAACACGCCCAGGTCTAGGCGCCGGATCTGATTCGGTGTCATCTGTTTTCGCGGTGGGCTTCCCCCTTCTCCCGGGTGACCGATTGTCAGAATGGCCGACTTGGTAGAGTGCGCTGTCGCGAACATGTCTGCCAAGGCGTCAGGAATAGGGGTGTCGGGCGGGCGTCGCGGAATTCCCGTTCGGAGCTCGGAGCGAATGCCACCCGGGGTGCGTGGGGGTGGATGCCCGGGCGGAAGGGGGAGCGCGCCGCACCGGCGGGGGCCCGCCGGTGCGGCGGGGCGGAGGCCGTCAGGGGTGGGTCGGGATGCCCCGGAACCGGGCCGATTGGTCAGCCATGGGGATATGTCCTAGTTTGGTGGGCCGAAGCGCCACGGTTTGATAACAACCCGAATGGCCCGGCGGCCCGTAACCCAACCGTGTTCTACGCGCGTTACGGTGGCGTCCGACCACGCCAAACGGGTGTGTGAGAAGGAGATACTCCCTTGCGCCGTACAGTAAAGCTCGCCGCGGTTGTGCTCACGGGTTCCCTGGGCATTGCCTCGCTCGCCGCTTGCGGCGCAAAGAGCAGCGACACCACCACCGCTGGTTCCTCCGGCGGCTCCGGCATCAAGGTCGGCATGGCCTACGACGTCGGCGGCCGTGGCGACCAGGGCTTCAACGACTCGGCGGCTGCCGGTCTCGACAAGGCCAAGGCCGACTTCGGGATCCAGACCACCGAGGCCGAGGCCAAGACCGGTGAGGCGGACTCCGACAAGCAGACCCGCCTGGAGACCCTGGTCACCGCCGGTTACAACCCGATCGTCGCGGTGGGCTTCGTCTACCAGACCGCGGTCGAGAAGGTCGCCAAGGAGCACCCGAACGTCAAGTTCGCGATCATCGACTCCGACTCGCCGACCCAGCCGACCAACGTCACCTCGCTGGAGTTCACCGAGCAGCAGAGCTCGTACCTGGCCGGCATCGCCGCCGCCAGCAAGACCAAGACCAAGCACGTCGGCTTCATCGGCGGTGTGCAGTCCGAGCTGATCAAGAAGTTCGAGGCCGGCTACCGCGCGGGCGTCGCCTCCGTCGACCAGAGCATCAGCGTCGACGTGACCTACCTGACCACCCCGCCGGACTTCAGCGGCTTCAGCGACCCGGCCAAGGGCAAGGAAGCCGCCCAGGGCCAGCTCGACAAGGGTGACGACGTCATCTACGCGGCGGCGGGTGCCTCCGGTACCGGTGCGATCCAGGCCGTCGCGGCCAAGCAGGGCGCCTGGGTGATCGGTGTCGACACCGACCAGGCCAAGCAGCCGGCGCTGGCGAAGTACCAGGGCTCGATCCTGACCTCGGCGCTCAAGAACGTGAACACCGCGGTGTACTCGTACATCCAGAGCATCAAGAACAACGCGCCGCTCACCGGCGTGCAGCGCTTCGACCTCAAGTCGGGCGGTGTCGGCCTGGCCACCACCGGCGGCCACATCGACGACATCAAGGCGAAGCTGGACGCCGCCACCCAGCAGATCACCTCGGGTGCGACCACCGTCCCGACCGCTCCGCCGGCCGGCTGATCAGCCGCACCGCAGTAGCAAGCACGTAGGCAAGACAAGCAAGGGGAGGGGCCCGGTGGGTCGCGCGTGAGCGCACTCCACCGGGCCCCTGCCATCCCCCGGAGGGGTTGGAACGCCGTTCGAGGCGGTCCGCCCGCATCCCCGAGGGCCCCGGCGCCCCACAGCGCCCGTCGCAGAACCTCGGCCTCCCCAGCGCAACGATGCGCCTGCTCACCCCCAGGAGATCGCCATCACCGCTTCCGAACCCTCCCTCAGCAAGGGGGGTAGCCCCAGCGTGGGGACGGCGACCGCGGCCGTCGAACTGCGCGGCATCACCAAGCGCTTCCCCGGAGTCGTGGCCAACCACGACATCGACATCACCGTCCGCAGCGGCACCGTGCACGCCCTGATGGGCGAGAACGGCGCCGGCAAGTCGACGCTGATGAAGATCCTCTACGGGATGCAGCGCCCCGACGAGGGCACCATCGCCGTCAACGGTGAGCAGGTGGAGTTCAACACCCCCGGTGACGCCATCGCGCGCGGCATCGGCATGGTCCACCAGCACTTCATGCTGGCCGACAACTTCACCGTGCTGGAGAACGTCGTCCTGGGCGGCGAGAGCCTGTACGGCATCGGCGCCAAGGCCAAGGCGAAGATCAAGGAGATCTCCGACCAGTACGGGCTGAACGTCCGCCCGGACGCCCTGGTCGAGGACCTCGGCGTGGCCGAGCGCCAGCGGGTCGAGATCCTCAAGGTGCTCTACCGCGGCGCCCGGATCCTGATCCTTGACGAGCCGACCGCCGTGCTGGTCCCGCAGGAGGTCGACGCGCTCTTCGGCAACCTGCGCGAGCTCAAGTCCGAGGGCGTCACGGTCATCTTCATCTCGCACAAGCTGCACGAGGTGCTGTCGGTCGCCGACGCGATCACCGTGATCCGCCGCGGCACCACGGTCGGCGACGCCGACCCCAAGCAGGTGACCGCCCGCGAGCTCGCCGAGCTGATGGTCGGCAGCGAGCTGCCGTCGCCGCAGAGCCGCGAGAGCACCGTCACCGACGTCGAGATGCTCAAGGTCGACTCGCTGCGGATCGCCAAGGCCGACGCCGAGGGCATCGAGCGCGTCGTCCTGGACGACATCTCGCTCACCATCCACAAGGGCGAGATCCTCGGCATCGCGGGCGTCGAGGGCAACGGCCAGGCCGAACTGGTCGAGGCCATCATGGGCATGCTGGCGCTTGACGCCGGCACCGTGACGCTCGACGGCACCGACGTGACCCGCGAGCTCACCCGGGCCCGCCGCGAGGCCGGCATCGGCTACATCCCCGAGGACCGCCACCGGCACGGCCTGCTGCTGGAGGCCCCGCTCTGGGAGAACCGGATCCTGGGCCACGTCACCGAGGCGCCGAACTCCAAGGGCTTCCGGCTCGACCCGGCCGCCGCCCGCCAGGACACCCAGCGGATCGTCCAGGAGTACGACGTCCGCACCCCCGGCATCGAGGTCACCGCGGCCTCGCTCTCCGGCGGCAACCAGCAGAAGCTGATCATCGGCCGCGAGATGAGCCACCAGCCGAAGCTGCTGATCGCCGCGCACCCCACCCGCGGCGTCGACGTCGGCGCGCAGGCGCAGATCTGGGAGCAGATCCGCTCCGCGCAGCGCGAGGGCCTGGCCGTCCTGCTGATCTCGGCCGACCTGGACGAGCTGATCGGCCTGTCCGACGCCATCCGGGTGATCTACCGCGGCAAGCTGGTCGCCGACGCCGACCCGGCCACCGTGACCGCCGAGGACCTCGGCACCGCGATGACCGGCGCCGCGCGCGGGCACATCGAGTCCGACGAGAGCGCGCTGGCCGAGGCCGCCGTGATCGCCGACCAGGACCTCGGCCGGTCCGACACCCCGCTCGGGGACACCGACACCACCGACACCCCTGCGGACGACGCGCAGGCGGGGGAGTGACCCACATGACCACGACCCAACCCGCCAAGCGCGGGTTCCTGCAGCGGATCGACCGCGAGCGGCTGATCCTGGCGCTCGCCGCGCCGGTGCTCGCCATCGTCATCTCGGTGCTGATCTGCTCGGTGCTGCTGGCCACGTCCGGCAAGAACCCGATCGACGCGTTCCACATCATGACGAACTTCGCCTCGGCCTCCGACGGCCAGGTGAAGATCCTCAACAAGGCGACCACCTACTACCTCGCCGGTGTGGCGGTGGCCTTCGGCTTCCGGATGAACCTGTTCAACATCGGCGCGGACGGCCAGTACCGGCTCGCGGCGCTGTTCGCCGCGTACGTCGGCGGCGCGGTGAACCTGCCCTCGTTCATCGAGATCCCGCTGCTGCTGATCGTCGCGATGCTGGTCGGCGGGCTCTGGGCCGCCATCGCGGGCATCCTCAAGGTGACCCGCGGCGTCAGCGAGGTCATCTCCACGATCATGCTGAACGCCATCGCCACCGGCGTGATCGGCGTGCTGCTGGTGCCCGGCATCTTCGCGCCGGGCAACGCCGGCGGGGTCAGCAACAGCATCCAGACCAAGACGATGGCCGCCAGCAGCAACTTCTTCACGATCACCACGCAGGGCGGTTCGCTCTACGGCTTCGTCATCCTCGCGGTGGTCGTCGGCGTGGCGTTCCAGCTGACGCTCAGCCGCACCCGGTTCGGCTTCGACCTGCGCGCCACCGGCCGCTCCGAGTCGGCCGCGTCCGCCAGCGGCGTGAACGTCAAGCGCATGATCCTGACCAGCATGTGCGTCTCCGGTGCGCTGGCCGGTCTGATCGGCATGCCCGACCTGCTGACCGACTCGCACTACTTCGGCCAGAACTTCCAGCCGGGTCTCGGCTTCACCGGTATCGCGATCGCGCTGCTCGGCCGCAACACCCCGATCGGGATCGGCTTCGCCGCGCTGCTGTGGTCCTTCCTGGACACCACCGCCGTGATGCTGCCGCTGCAGGGGAACTTCCCGCCGGAGATCGTCAACGTCATGCAGGGCACCATCGTCATCTGCGTCGTCGTCGCCTACGAGCTGGTGCGCCGCTACGGCCTCAAGCGCCAGCAGCAGCGGGTCGGCGCACAGCTCGCGGCGCAGGCTGCCTCGGCCGAGAAGAAGGAGGTCGCGGCATGAGCGGCAAGACTGACCAGTCGAAGTACCTTGATCACGTAACCGCCCCGCTGGGTAAGCGCGTTGCCATCCCCAAGCTCTCGCTGCCCGTCCTGCTGCTGCTGATCGCCGGCGCTCTGCTGCTCTTCTCGGCAGTGGGCGCGGCGACCGGCAACCACAGTCTGACCTCGGCCGGCCAGATCGCCGCCGCGCTCGGCGCAGCGGTCCCGATCGGCATGGCCGGTCTGGGCGGCCTCTGGGCGGAGCGGGCCGGCGTGGTCAACATCGGCCTCGAAGGCATGATGGTCGCCGGCACCTTCGCCGGCGCCTGGACCGGCTACCTGGTCAACCCCTGGGTCGGCCTGCTGGCCGGTATCGCGGCCGGCGCGGCCGGCGGCCTGCTGCACGCGGTGATCACGGTCGGCTTCGGCGTGGACCACATCGTCTCCGGTGTCGGTATCAACCTGCTGATCCCGGGCATCTGCCTGTACATCAACCGGATCTACTTCCCGGACTACGTCTCGGCCGGCGCCGGTGCCTCGCAGTCCCCGCCGACCAACTCGCTGCCGTCCATCACCATCCCCGGGCTCTCCAGCGGGCTGGCGAGCATCGAGAAGCACCACTGGTTCCTCGTCTCGGACATCGCGGGCGTGATCGGCGGCCTGGTCACCAACCTCTCGGTGGTGACGCTGCTGGCGGCCGCGCTGCTGGTCGCGAGCTACTTCCTGCTCTGGCGCACCACCTTCGGCCTGCGGCTGCGCTCCTGCGGTGAGAACCCGATCGCGGCCGAGTCGCTGGGCGTGAACGTCTACAAGTACAAGTACATCGCGGTGATCGCCTCCGGCGGCTTCGCGGGCCTCGGCGGGGCGTACCTGTCCATGGTCGCCTCGAACGTCTTCCGGGACGGCCAGACCGGCGGCCGCGGCTTCATCGGCCTCGCAGCGATGATCTTCGGCAACTGGATGCCGGGCGGCCTGGCCGTCGGCGCCGGTCTGTTCGGCTTCACCGACAGCCTGCAGCTGCGCGACCCGGGCTCGGTGCACGTCCTGCTGCTGGTCGTCGCGATCGTGATGACGCTGCTGGCGGCCTGGCACGGCTACCGGCGCAAGCTGGTCCCCGCAGCGGTCAGCCTGGCCGCGGCGGTCGGCTTGTTCGTCTGGTACGCGGCCTCGGACGCCGTGCCGCGCCCGCTGATCGTGACCACGCCGTACGTGATCACGCTCGTCGTGCTGGCGCTGTCCGCGCAGCGGCTGCGGCCGCCGAAGGCCGACGGGCAGATCTACCGCAAGGGGCAGGGCAAGTGACGGCCCCGGCTCCCGACTGGGAGAAGCTGCGCGAGGCGGCCCGGGACGCGATGTCCCGGGCGTACGCCCCGTACAGCAAGTTCCCGGTCGGCGCGGCCGCGCTGGTCGACGACGGGCGCGTGGTGACCGGCTGCAACGTGGAGAACGCCTCGTACGGGCTGGCGCTGTGCGCCGAGTGCGGGCTGGTCTCGGCGCTGCACGCGGGCGGTGGCGGCCGGCTGGTCGCCTTCACCTGCTGCGACGGCGCGGGCGAGCTGCTGATGCCCTGCGGGCGCTGCCGCCAG
The DNA here is from genome assembly GCF_000744225.1 of Kitasatospora mediocidica KCTC 9733. Taxonomy (GTDB): domain Bacteria; phylum Actinomycetota; class Actinomycetes; order Streptomycetales; family Streptomycetaceae; genus Kitasatospora; species Kitasatospora mediocidica. The sequence goes on from NZ_JQLN01000005.1 coordinate 2,620,842, forward strand.
CTGCTCTACGAGCACGGCGGGCCCGAGCTGCTGGTGGATCTGCCGTCGGGGATCAAGCCCATGACGGAGGTCCTGCCGGACGCGTTCGGTCCGGAGCGGTTGTGACTGCACGGTTGTGACCGTGTTGGTAGTGACGCGCGTAGAGCGACGCGCGTAGAGTGACGCGGGGGCGGCCCTGAGCAGTGGCCGCCCCCGCGTCTTTCCTTTTCCGTCCCCATCAGGAGCACCTCATGGACGCCATCTCCGTCATCCGGGCCAAGCGTGACCGCCACGAACTGACCGATGATCAGATCGACTGGGTGATCGACGCCTACACCAGTGGTGAGGTGGCCGACGAGCAGATGTCCGCGCTGGCGATGGCCATCCTGCTGAACGGGATGAACCTGCGCGAGATCAGCCGCTGGACCGACGCGATGATCCGCTCCGGCGTCCGGATGGACTTCTCCGCGCTCGGCGTCCCGACCTCCGACAAGCACTCCACCGGTGGCGTCGGCGACAAGATCACGCTGCCGCTGGCTCCGCTGGTCGCCGCCTGCGGCGCGGCCGTCCCGCAGCTCTCCGGCCGGGGCCTGGGCCACACCGGCGGCACCCTGGACAAGCTGGAGTCCATCCCCGGCTGGCGTGCGCTGCTCAGCAACGACGAGATGATGCACGTGCTGCACTCCGCCGGTGCGGTCATCTGCGCGGCGGGCGACGGCCTGGCCCCCGCCGACAAGAAGCTCTACGCGCTGCGCGACGTCACCGGCACGGTCGAGGCGATCCCGCTGATCGCCAGCTCGATCATGTCGAAGAAGATCGCCGAGGGCACCGGCGCGCTGGTCCTGGACGTCAAGGTCGGCTCCGGCGCCTTCATGAAGAACCTGGACGACGCCCGCGAACTCGCCCGCACCATGGTGGGCCTGGGCCGCGGCGCCGGCGTCAACACCGTGGCGCTGCTGACCGACATGTCCACCCCGCTCGGCCTGACCGCCGGCAACGCGCTGGAGGTGCGCGAGTCGGTGGAGGTGCTGGCCGGCGGCGGCCCGGCCGACGTCGTCGAGCTGACCGTGGCGCTGGCCCGCGAGATGCTCGCGGCCGCCGGCGTGCACGGCAAGGACCCGGCCGAGGCGCTCAAGGACGGCTCCGCCATGGACCACTGGCGCCGCATGATCAGCGCCCAGGGCGGCGACGTGGACGCCCCGCTCCCGGTCGCCCGCGAGCAGCACATCGTCACTGCCCCCGCCTCCGGCGTGCTCACCGCGCTGGACGCGTACGCGGTCGGCGTCTGCGCCTGGCGCCTGGGTGCCGGCCGCGCCCGCAAGGAGGACCCGGTGCAGGCCGGCGCGGGCGTCGAGATGCACGCCAAGCCCGGCGACACGGTGGTGGCCGGCCAGCCCCTGCTGACCCTGCACACCGACACCCCCGAGCGCTACGACTACGCGCTGGCCGCCCTGACCGGCGGCATCGAGGTCGCCCCGGCGGGCACGGAGTTCACCCCGGCGCCGATCATCCTGGACCGCATCGCGTAACCCGGATCCGCCGGCCGAACCGACGCCGCGCCCACCCTGGGGGGGAGGGCGCGGCGTTGTGCGTCCCGCCTGTCGCATCGTCCGTGGCATCGTGGGGGCATGGCGACTGAAAACACAGCGCTGGGCGAGCAGTTCGAGGGGAGATCGAGGAGGCCCGGCGCGCATGGGTCGGGGAGTCCAGGCGGGCGATCGCGAAGGAGGAGCTGCGGTGAACCACTCCCGCAGGCCCTCTACGACCGGCGTACCGAGCTGGGCTTGTCGCGGCTCGAAGTGGCGGACCGGGCCGGCATGGCGCAGCACCAGATCGTGGAGGAGGCCGCCCTCCGCCTGGTGTCGCCGTACCCCGTGCTCACTCCGCCGCCCGGTGCCCGTCCGCCGGGCGACTGCTACACGCTCTCCCGGGTGGGGGAGTTGGTCCACGACGCGCTCAACGGCCGCCCCGGCGTCTTCATGGAGCAGATCGGTCCGCTGATCTACCTCCGCCCCGCGCGCGCGGGGGCGTCGAGTGGGCGGTCGACGTCCGTTGGATCGAGCTGACCCGGTGAACTTCCAGCGTCGCCAGGCGGCCGCCTCCGCTGCGGAGTTGAACTCGGCCGTCTCCCTCGCCGGGGCTCCCGCCATCCTCGCCATCCTCCTGGCCCTGACCCTGCGGCGCTGAGTGGCCGGGGCGGGTCTTCGGCGGCTGGGCGTTCAGCTGGCGGGCGATCCGGAGGACGGCCAGCTCGTGGTGCCGGACCGGCGAGGGGGTCAGGACGATCCCAACGTCGGCGATTTCGACTTTTCCCGCGCCGGGAAGCTCTGGCAGGCGGTCGGCGATGGCGCGGAGTCTGGCGTACACCGCCGGATCGGTGCTCATGTGCGCAGGGGAGCCGTGGGTGAGAGTCGCCGGCTCACGATCGCGCGCCGGGTCGCGTAGAGCGTCACGCCCGCCGCCAGGGCCATCGCCGTCAGGCCGACGGTGGCCGAGCCGGACCAGCCGACCGCGTGGTAGGCGTCGGCGCCGATGGTGCCGCCGAGGCTGTTGCCGAGGTAGTAGGCGATCAGGTACAGCGCGGAGGCCTGGGCGCGGCCGTGCTGGGCGGTGCGGCCGACGGAGGAGGACGCGGTGGCGTGGCCGGCGAAGAAGCCCGCGGTGATCAGGACCAGGCCGAGCAGGGCGCAGAGCAGCGATTCGGCCAGCGAGAGCAGCAGCCCGGCCGTGGTCAGGCCGATCGCTACGTAGAGCGCGCCGCGTCGGCCGAGGCGGGCGACCAGGCGGCCGGCGCCGGCCGAGGAGGCGGTGCCGACCAGGTAGACCACGAAGATCGAGGCGGCGACCGACTGCGGCAGGTCGAAGGGTGCGGCGATCAGCCGGAAGCCCACCGTGTTGTAGACCGCGCCGAAGACCGCCATGAAGAGCATGCCGAGCGCGTACAGCCGCAGCAGCAGCGGGTTGCGCAGGTGCGCGGAGACCGTGCCGGCCAGGGCGCGGGCGTCCACGGGGGTGCGCCGGAAGTGCTGGGCGGCGGGGATCAGCAGCCGGAACGCGGCGGCGGCGAGCAGGGCCAGCAGCGCGGAGACGGCCAGTCCCCAGCGCCAGCCCCAGGCGGCGCCGGCCCAGCCGGAGACCAGGCGCCCGCCCATCCCGCCGATGCTGTTCCCGGCCACGTACAGGCCCATGGCGGAGGCCAGCGCGCTCGGGTGGACCTCCTCGGCCAGGTAGGCCATCGCGGTGGCCGGCAGGCCGGCCAGCGCGGCGCCCTGGAGCACCCGCAGGGCGACCAGTGCGCCGAGTCCGGGGGCGAACGGCAGGGCCAGCGCGATCAGCGAGGCGGCGACCACCGACCAGGTCATCACGGCGGTGCGCCCGTACCGGTCGGAGAGCGCGCTGGCCGGGAGCAGCGCCAGGGCGAGTCCGAGGGTGGCCGCCGAGGCCGTCCAACTGGCTTGTCCGGGAGTGAGGTTCAGGCTGCTGGAGAGCAGCGGCAGCAGGCCCTGGGTGGAGTACAGCAGGACGAAGGTGGCGATGCCGGCGGCGAACAGCGCGAGGTTGGAGCGCCGGAAGGCGCGCGAGCCGGGGCGCAGTCGTCGGTCGGTGGTGGTGGACGGCAGGGACAGGGCATCCACGGCGGTAGCAGTGGCTGCCCCGGTACTGGCGGGAGACATGCCACTGACGCTAGACCCGGCTCTTCTGATGCGTCCAATACATCGATGGCGGATCATTGATGCGGTGACGTATGAATCATCCTCCGCCGCCCCGCAGCGCCGCCCCGCCGATCTGGAGCCGGACGCCCCGGCGGTGCTGCTCGCGCCGCGGCTGGCCCAGTTCGCCGCAGTGGCCAGGCTCGAACACGTCACCCGGGCCGCCCAGTTGCTCGGCATGCCGCAGCCCACGCTCTCCCGGGCGGTGGCCCGGCTGGAGGACGACCTCGGCGTCGCGCTGCTGGCCCGGCAGGGCCGGACGGTCCGGCTCACCCGGGCCGGGCGGATGCTGCTCGACGCGGTGGAGCGCGCGCTGGCGGAGGTCGAGCGCGGCGCGGAGGCGGTCCGCGCGGAGGCCGACCCGGCGTCGGGACGGGTGGCCTTCGGCTTTCTGCACACCCTGGGGACGGACGCCGTCCCGGCGCTGCTGCGCGGCTTCCGGGCCGAGTATCCACAGGTGCGCTTCCAGCTGGTGCAGGACTACGTGGTCGCGATGCTGGCCCGGATGCGGGCCGGCGAGCTGGACCTCTGCCTGGTCTCGCCGATCCCGGACGAGCCGGATCTGGTCACCCGCCCGCTCGACGAGCAGCGGCTCAACCTGGCCGTACCCTCCGACCACCGGCTGGCGGGGCGGCGCCGGATCCGGCTGGCGGAGGTCGCCGAGGAGCCGTTCGTCGCGGTCGGGCCGGGGTACGGACTGCGGCAGATCACCGCCGACTTCTGCGCGCAGGCCGGGTTCGCGCCGCGGATCGCCTTCGAGGGGGAGGAGGTCGAGACGCTGCGCGGGCTGGTCGCGGCGGGTCTCGGGGTGGCGCTGCTGCCGCCGGGGCTGGTGCCGCGTCCGGGGGTGGTGGAGCTGGAGGTGACGGCGCCGCGGACCCGGCGCGCGATCGGTCTCGCCTGGCCGGCGGGCCGGCCGTTGACCCCGCCGGTGGAGGCGTTCCGGGACTTCGTCCTGGCCCGGCGCGGACGCCTGTTGGAGCACGACTGACGGTGGCGGCGCGGCGCTGCCGCCCGAGGGTGGACGGATCGCCCCGGAGCCGCGTGGCGGGTAGGAATCTACGCGCGTAGGGGCTACACTCCCGCAATGGAAAAGCAGATCTCAGTCCCCGCGGGCACCACGGCCCCGCGTATCCCCACCGCCGACCAGATCAAGCGCGCGCCGAAGGTGCTGCTGCACGATCACCTGGACGGCGGCCTGCGCCCCGAGACCATCGTCGAACTGGCCGCCGCCTGCGGCTACCAGGGGCTCCCCACCACCGATCCGACCAAGCTGGGCGTCTGGTTCCGCGAGGCCGCGGACTCCGGTTCGCTGGTGCGCTACCTGGAGACCTTCGCGCACACCTGCGCCGTCATGCAGACCCGTGAGGCGCTGATCAAGGTCGCCGCCGACTGCGCCGAGGACCTGGCCGCCGACGGCGTCGTCTACGCCGAGGTGCGCTACGCCCCCGAGCAGCACCTGGAGGCCGGGCTGACCCTCGACGAGGTCGTCGAGGCGGTCAACGAGGGCTTCCGCCTCGGCGAGGCCAACGCCCGCGCGAACGGCGACCGGATCCGGGTCGGCACCCTGCTCACCGCGATGCGGCACGCCGCGCGCTCGCAGGAGATCGCCGAGCTGGCCAACCGCTACCGCGACCAGGGCGTCGTCGGCTTCGACATCGCGGGCGCGGAGGCCGGCCACCCGCCGACCCGTCACCAGGGCGCCTTCGACTACCTCAAGGGCGAGAACAACCACTTCACCATCCACGCGGGCGAGGCCTTCGGTCTGCCGTCGATCTGGGAGGCCCTGCAGTGCTGCGGCGCCGACCGGCTCGGCCACGGCGTGCGGATCATCGACGACATCACGGTGCACGAGGACGGCACCGTCACGCTCGGCCGGCTGGCCGCGTACGTGCGCGACAAGCGGATCCCGCTGGAGATGTGCCCGACCTCCAACCTGCAGACCGCGGCGGCGACTTCGTACGCCGAGCACCCGATCGGGCTGCTCAGCCGGCTGAAGTTCCGGGTCACCGTCAACACCGACAACCGGCTGATGAGCGGGACCAGCATGAGCCAGGAGTTCGCGCACCTGGTGGAGGCCTTCGGCTACACCCTGGACGACATGTCCTGGTTCGCCACCAACGCCATGAAGTCGGCGTTCCTCCCGTTCGACGAGCGGCTCGCCATGATCAACGACGTGATCAAGCCCGGCTATGCCGAGCTCAAGGCCGAGTGGCTGTTCGGAACCTCTGCCTGAGGCAACGTCAAGTCCGCGTGAATGTCGGCTAGTCGGACGGTCTGACGAGTAATCCGAACGGGTTACACGCCTTTGGTCCACGCACTGCGTCGTGCCTACGGTGGGCCAGTCACGATGACACGGTGCAACGGCGTTCGCCTCGGCGGCCGCCTCGACGACCGCCCTGGCGGCCGTCGGTGCGCCGGCCCGACGAGGACACGAGGACGCACTCATGAAGCAGGCCACTCTCAAGGTCGCCGGTACCGCCGCGCTCGGCGTCGCCATCGCTGCGGTCGCGGCCGGTTCCGCCTCCGCTGCCGCCGGCGCCGGCGGTCTCGGGCTCCCCACCACCGCACTGACGGACGGTGGGCTGACCGGCACGGCCACCAGCAGCCTGAGCAAGGCCCCCGCGGTCGGCGGCCCGGTCGCGCAGACCATGGGCACGCTCAACCCGAGCGCCGGTGCCCCGGCCGCCGCCGCGCCGGTCGCCGACGCCGCCGCCCCGGCCGCGACGCGTGCCACGGGCCTGCCCACCGGCGCGCTGACCGGTCTGGCCGGCAAGGCGCAGGGCCCGGTCGCCGGTCTGGTGGGTGGAGTCTCCCCGGTCAGCGGCGGCCTGCCCGGCCTCGGCGGCTGAGCCGGTCGTCACAGGCGAGGGGGCCGTCCGTTCTGCTCGGCGCAGAACGGACGGCCCCCTCGGCCGTTCGCGGCGGGCGCGGAGCCCGGCGGGCGGTCACGGCTCCTGCGGGAGCAGCAGCCAGAGCGCCAGGTAGATCAGGAACTGCGGTCCGGGCAGCAGGCAGGACGCCAGGAAGATCAGCCGGACCGTCCACGGAGCGAGGCCGAAGCGCTCGGCGATCCCGGCGCAGACGCCGGCGATGACGCGGTGGTGACGGGGGCGGGCGAGGGTGCGCATAGCGGGCTCCGAGTGGTCGTGCGGTCCGGTCGGCCTTGTCCCGACTGGTCCGGGGGCCTGTCACCATCCTGCGGCGGCGGGCCCGATCGGACGTCGGCCGCAGTGTCGATCCGCGACCCCGGTGTCTTCCCGGGGTGCGGCGGCCGCTTCTCGGGGTCACCGTCAGGGTCGTCCCGGAGCCCGTCGTCGGCTAGTGCCGTGGGCTCAGCCCCGGCCGGCCTTGACCAGGCTCGGCGGGCGCGGCGCGGCGACCAGCGGGCTGCCGGGCAGGGCGACCGGGAGCCGCGCCGCGGTGGGCGCTTCATGACGGGCGACGGGTACCGGCGGTGCGCTGGGTGCCTGCGGCGCGGCCGGCTCGGACCCGCCCGGCGCGTGCTCGGCCGAGAGGCGTGCCCGCAGCATCGCGCGCCCGCCGGGTACCGCCGCCAGATGCAGCAGTGCGGCGCCGATCACCCCGAGCACGATGTCGTCGACGTTCAGCACCTGTCCGGCCCACGAGGTCCGGAGGAACTCCAGCGTGGTGGCGATCACCGTGGTGGCCCCGACCACCTGCGCGAACGAGGGCAGCCAGGCAGTCCGCAGCCGTCCGCCCGCCAGGGGGAGCAGTACGCCGAGCGGCGCCAGCGGCAGCAGGCCGTCGGCCAGCCGCCGCAGTCCGGCGCCGCCGCCCTCCGCGAAGGCGCGGCGGACCGAGCCGAAGGGCGTCAAGGTGGTGTCGTAGGCCCAGCCTGCCCCGCTGGTACGCAGCGCCAGCCAGCAGCTCAGTGCGAGGAAGAGCGTGAGCAGCACCAGCCCGGCGGTCCGGGCGGTCCGGGAGACCGCGTCGGGCGAGGGCGCGGCGGAGGGCGCCGGCGAGGGCGTCGGGCCAAGCGGATCCCGTGGGCGCCAGGGGCTCTGCCCGGGGGAAGCGCTTGCCTCCGGCAGGGCGCCTGCGCCCTGCCGACGGGATCCGATCCGCACGCTGTCGCGCGCTGGTCGCGCGCTGGTGCCATCTCGCTGCACGTCTCCCAGGACGCGGCGATCCGCCGTCGCGGTTCCCCCGGGCGTGCGCCCGGGCGGGTCAGCCGCAGCTGGGCGGGCTGCTCGGGGTCGGGCTCGGCGTCGGGAGGGCACTGAAGAGGCTGCCGGTGGGCGGCGCCGTCGAGGGCATGACGCCTGGTGCGACCGGGCGGGGGAGGCCCGGGCTGTGCGGTGCGGGCGCCGGGGTGGACGCTGCGGCCGGTACGTGCACCGGGCTCGGGCAGGCCGTCCGGCTGGCGGGCGCGCCGGCGTCGACGGGGACGGCGGTCGGGCGGATCCCGCAGCCGGTGGCCAGCAGCGCGGTGAACGCCGCTGCACCGAGCGCCACGACCCAGCGCGTCGTGCCGGCCGGTTGGTTCACCTTGTTCGTCTGGTTCACCGCCTGGGCCTCCGCTCGGTTCCGTCCGTCGTCCCAGTGGTCCCTGTCGCCCCTCTGGTTCCTGCTGTCCCATCCTCGCCTGCCGCCGCCGCGCCGCCGGGTTCGGGGGGCGCCACCGGCAGCGTCAGGGTGAACACCGCGCCGCCTCCGGAGCCGGCCGGCGCGTTGGCGGCGGTGATGGTGCCGCCGTGGATCTGGGCGTTGGCCATCGCGATGGAGAGGCCGAGTCCGCTGCCCTCCGAGCGGGCCCGGCCCTTGTCGGCCTTGTAGAACCGGTCGAAGACGTGCGGCAGCACGTCCTCCGGGATGCCGGGGCCGCTGTCCGAGACCGCCACCACGATCTCCTGCGGCAGCTGGGTGACCTTGACCCGGACCGGCGAGCCGCCGTGCTTGAGGGCGTTGCCGATCAGGTTGGCGAAGACCACGTCGAGCCGGCGCGGGTCGACCACCGCCAGCACGCCGCGCGGGGCGTCCACCTCCACGGCGTCGTACCAGGCACGGCCGTCGATGCAGGACATGATCAGGTCGGCGATGTCCATCTCGTCCGCGACCAGCCGGGCGGTCCCCGCGTCGAAGCGGGTCACCTCCATCAGGTTCTCCACCAGGTCGGACAGCCGCCGGGTCTCGCTGACCACCAGCCGGACGGCCGGCGCGATCATCGGGTCCAGCGACTCGGCCTCGTCCTCCAGGATGTCGGTGACCGCGGTCATCGCGGTCAGTGGCGTGCGCAGCTCGTGCGACATGTCGGCGACGAACCGCCGGCTCTGCGCCTCGCGCGCGCTCAACTCCTCGACCTGGCCGTGCAGGGCCTCCGCGGTTCGGTTGAACGTCCGTGCCAGGTCCGAGAGTTCGTCCGCGCCACTGACCTCCAGTCGGGTGTCCAGCTGCCCCTCACCCAACCGCTTTGCCGCGTCCGCGAGTTGGCGCACCGGGCGGAGGACGGTCGCCGAGGCGGCCTGGGCCAGCAGGGTGGCCGCGATCAGCGCGAGCAGCGTGGCCACGGCCAACGACCAGCCCAGGGTGTTGAGATCGGCCCGCTCGTTGTCCAGGGACTTGAACATGTACGCCGTCAGGCCGGTCGGCACGATCTCCGTCCCGCCCACCACGAACGGTTCGCCGCCGATGTTCACCCGCTGCCAGTACAGGTGGTGGGCGAAGTCGTTTCCGGCGCCGACCGGACGGGCCTTGGCGACCGCCGCCACCAGCGTCGGCGGCACCTGGTTGATGGTGAAGCGCGGAGTGGAGTCGGCGACGCAGTCCGGCTGGTTCCGGTCCACCACGACCACGCTGTAGCTCAGCCCGAAGGTCGCCACGTCCGAGGCGAACTGGGCGAGGTCGGCGCAGCTCGCGCCGAGCGGCAGGTTCGAGACGTTGCGGGTCAGCGAGCCCCGGAAGTCGGTCAGCGCGTTGTCCTGGGCGCGCTTGAGCACCGCGTCCCGGTTCAGCCAGTAGGCGATCCCGGAGGCGGAGGAGGCGGCGGCCAGCGCGACCACGGCGAACACCGCGACCAGCCGCACCCGTAGCGAGCTCAGTCGCAGCCGCCGCCACGGGCCGGAGGCGAGGCGGCGGCCGTTCTGATGGTCAGTCACGTGTCGGATTCGCTATCAGCAGAGGGGTCAGGCGGGCGGGTCCAGACGATAGCCGACGCCGCGCACGGTGCGAATCAGGGTCGGCGCCGAGGGCACGTCCTCCACCTTCGCCCGCAGCCGCTGGACACAGGCGTCCACCAGCCGGGAGTCGCCCAAGTAGTCGTGCTCCCAGACCAGTCGCAGCAGCTGCTGGCGGGAGAGCGCCTGGCCGGGACGGCGGCTGAGCTCCAGCAGCAGCCGCAGCTCGGTCGGGGTCAGCTGGAGGTCCTCGCCGTCCTTGGTGACCGTCATCGCCGAGCGGTCGATCACCACCGAACCGTACGCGGAGGAGTCGGAGTTCTCCCGTTCGCCGCGGCGCAGCACGGCGCGGATCCGGGCGTCCAGGACGCGTGGCTGCACCGGCTTGACCACGTAGTCGTCGGCGCCGGACTCCAGGCCGACCACCACGTCGATGTCGTCGGAGCGGGCGGTGAGCAGGATGATCGGCAGTTGGTCGGTGCGCCGGATACGCCGGCAGACCTCGAAACCGTCGATCCCGGGCAGCATCACGTCCAGCACGATGAGGTCGGGCCGCTGCTCCTTGAAGAGCCGGAGGCCGTCTTCGCCGGAGGCTGCGGCGGCCACACGGTGGCCCTGGCGGGTGAGAGCGAGTTCGAGGCCGGTCCGGATGGCGTCGTCGTCCTCGATCAGTAGGAGGAAAGGCACCCGCTCATTCTGGCTCACCCCGTGAGCTGCGGGAACCGCCGGGGCCGGACCCACGTCTCCCAGTCCGACCGGTAGTGCGGGACCAAAGACCTTTTCCTGTGACACCGCTGTGACAGACGGCGGACACCGCCAAGACGGGCGGCGGGCAAGATTTTCCATGTCGCCGCAACGGAACGGCAGCTGAGCGGCTCGAAAGAGCAGCTCAGCGGCCCCGGAACGGCGACAGGGACAAGGAACCCGCTCGTACCGATCATGGGGGCGCACGATGAACGCAACGCTTCAGACCCGGGGCATCTCGGATGCACACAACCCGGCCGTCCGCGGCGCTCGTCCGTCGGGTCGCACGCGGATCGAGCACTGCACGGGGGCCCGCCGGGTGAGCGGCGGGAGCAGGACGGGTGAGTTGTACGGGATCGGCCGCGCGGGGAGCGCGACCGAGACCACCCAGACCCTGACGCTGCGCGGGATAACTCCCGTGCACGTCCAGGGACAGGACCTCCCGGGGGGCCCCGGGAGTGGTCCGCAGGCCATCGGCTCGGGGGAGCCGACGGTCGGACCGGTCGCCGGGGCGACCCTCTTCGGGCTCGCGCCGGTCGAGGACCACACCCGGCCCGGCGGACAGGGAGGCGCGCAGGGGGAGCCCTCGCCCGCCGCGGACGAACACCTGGCGGAGTTCACCGCGTACGTACGCGAGCGTCGCGCCTCCCTGTACGCCACCGCCTACCACCTGACCGGTGACCGCTTCGAGGCCGAGGACCTGTTGCAGAGCGCGCTCTTCAGCACCTACCGCGCCTGGGGCCGGATCACCGACAAGGCGGCGGTCGGCGGCTACCTGCGCCGCACCATGACCAACCTGCACATCTCGGCCTGGCGCCGCCGCAAGCTCAACGAGTACCCGACCGAGGAGCTGCCGGAGACGGTCGGCGACACGGACGCGATGGGTGGCACCGAGCTGCGCGCCGTGCTCTGGCAGGCGCTCGCCAAGCTCCCGGAGAACCAGCGCACCATGCTGGTCCTGCGCTACTACGAGGGCCGCACCGACCCGGAGATCGCCGACATCCTCGGCATCAGCGTCGGCACCGTCAAGAGCAGCATCTGGCGCTCGCTGCGCCGCCTGCGCGACGACGAGCAGCTCAACCGCACCGGCGACACCGCCTTCGCTTTCGGCGAGCTGGTCGCGTAACTCAGAACTTCCCGTCGGGGGACGGGTAGCAGGTCGCGGGGCGTCGGTACCGGCTCGGGGGAGTCGCCACCGGTGGGGAAACCCGTGATCGCGAGGTAAACAGCTGGGCCCGGCGTCCTTGGGAGAAGACGCCGGGCCCAGCTGCATGCGCGGGAAAGTTCAGAGATCGAGCAGCCGCCCGAGGTCGATCGACACCGGGAACGGCACCTCGACCTTCAGTTCCCCGGAGTGGAACGCCCCGTCGGGAGCGGGTGCGTAGACGCCGGACTCCCGGTCGAGCCAGAACTCGTAGACCTCGGGAAGATCGTCCGCGCCGCGTTCGACCCGCCAGTAGTACGGGATCCCGGCCTCGGCGTACAGCCCGGGCTTGCGGAAGCGGTCGTCGGCGCGCGAGCCGGGAGAGACCACCTCGACGGCGAGAGCGACCGAGGTGACCGGCAGGCACTCCAGGGTGAACACGTCCAGGCCGGTCTTGTCGAAGACCACGACGTCGGGCTTGGGCGGGTTGTACTCGTCGACCAGCACGCACTGCTCGGAGTTCACTGCGTACGGAGCCCGGCGGGCGGCTCTGAGGGCGAAGTAGAGCTCGTCCCGCACGGTGTTGTGCCAGTGGCTGGTCATGCCTCGTACCACGATCGCCCCGTCCACCAGATCGAACTCGAACGGCAGGTCCCAGTCCTTGACCTGCTCGTACGTCCAGCCGTGGGCCGGCGGGTGCATCCAGTCGATCGGCTCGGCGGTCATGGCTACCTCCCTCAATTGCTGCGGTCTGACAGCAACTGCGTCCAGCCTAGGGCGTGGCCTCGAGTGGCGAACCGTTTCTCCGCCCGGCGAACTGGTGACCGGCGGGCGTCAGGCGGTGAGGGCCTGCGGGGCGGGGCGGTGGGCGGCTACCTGGTGGACGCGGCGGGCGGCTTCGGGGCCGGCGCAGGCGTGGGCGCCGAGGGCGACCTGGCGGGCGACGATGCCGCGCTCGGCGCGCATCAGGCGCCAGCCGCGGTGCAGCAGGTACGGGATCGGCTTGCGGGCCTCGCGGACGTCGCGGCGCAGGCGCCGCCAGGCGGTGGTCAGCGGGCGGTTGCGCAGGCACAGGGCGTCCCCGAGCAGGCCCTCGGCCTCGCACTGGGCGACCAGCTCGGCGGCGAAGATGCCCTCGGCGATGAAGGCGGGCGCGCCGGCCAGGGTGAGCACGCGGCTGCCGGCCCGGCCGTTGGCGGGGATCGAGTACACCGGCACCTCGGCCCGGCCGGCCTCGACCAGGCGACGGATGGCGGCCAGCGCCTCGGCGCGGTGCCAGGAGAGCGGGGAGTCCCAGTCGGTGCCGCCCTCGGGGAGCTGCGGCAGGGTCGGGTCGTCGCCGTCCTTGTAGAAGTCGTCGAGCTGGAGCACGGGCAGCCCGGCACGCTCGGCCAGCGAGGACTTCCCGGATCCCGAGGGCCCGGAGAGCAGCACCACGCGGGCACGGGTGGTCGGTACGGGATTCAGCGGGGAGTCACTCACGAGACACCAGTCTGATGCATAGGACGGGGTGCTCGGAACCCTTGCGACAGTGATTTGGCGCATTTCGCGGTCGTTCGGGGGCATGTCGTTCGGGTCGTGACGGCGGGCCATGAGGACGGGCCCGCGCCAGGGGGGGGTGAGGCGCGGGCCCGTCAGTGGCGCGTCCGGGCCCCTGGGGGGGTAGGGGCACTGGGGACGGCCAGCTTATGGAGTTGTTCCGGCGTGGCCGGGGGCCGTGCAGCGTGGGCTACTGGCCCATCGGGTGCCAGACCGTCTTCGTCTCCACGAAGGAGAGTAGCCGCTCGGTGCCGGGAGCAACGGTCCAGTCCTGGGCCGCCGGATCGACCGCCGGCCACAGCACTCGCTTCAGCGTATCCGCAGCCGAGGCCTCCAGGACAGTAGCCGCGCCGGGTCCTTCGTGCGCGATCGCTCCGGCCAGGTCCAGCGCGTTGACGTCCTGGTGCGAGGCCAGCGTCGGCGCGATGTCCGCGGTGCGGCCGGACAGCAGGTTGACGACGCCGCCCGGGAGGTCCGAGGTGGCCAGCACCTCGCCCAGCGAGAGCGCGGGCAGCGGGGCGTCGGCCGCGACGGCGACCACAGCGGTGTTGCCGGTGGCGATCACCGGGGCGATCACCGAGACCAGGCCGAGGAACGAGTGCCCGTACCCCGCCTGCGGCGCCACGATGCCCACCACGCCGGTCGGCTCCGGCACGGAGAGGTTGAAGTACGGCCCCGCCACCGGGTTGGCGCCGCCGGCGATCTGCGCCACCTTGTCCGTCCAGCCCGCGTACCAGACCCAGCGGTCGATGGCCTGGTCGACCAGGGTGGCGGCCTTCTTGGCGCCGATCCCCTCGGCGGCGGCGACCTCGGCGGCGAACTGCTCGCGTCGGCCCTGCAGCATCTCGGCGATCCGGTACAGCACCTGGCCGCGGTTGTACGCGGTGGTGCCGGCCCAGCCCTTGACCGCCGCGCGGGCGGCCAGGACGGCGTCCCGGGTGTCCTTGCGGGTGCCGAGCGGCGCGTTCGCCAGCCACTGGCCCTTGCTGTCGCTCACCTCGTACACCCGTCCGCTCTCGGAACGCGGGAACTTCCCACCGACGAACAGCTTGTAGGTCTTCATCACGTCAAGCCGGATGACATCAGACATCGAGGTACGCCTCCAGGCCGTGGCGACCGCCCTCGCGGCCGTACCCCGACTCCTTGTAGCCGCCGAACGGCGAGGTCGGGTCGAACTTGTTGAAGGTGTTGGCCCACACCACACCGGCCTTGAGCTGGTTCGCCATCCACAGGATGCGCGAGCCCTTCTCGGTCCAGATGCCCGCGGAGAGCCCGTACGGCGTGTTGTTGGCCTTCTCGACCGCCTCGGTCGGCGTGCGGAAGGTCAGCACGGAGAGCACCGGGCCGAAGATCTCCTCGCGGGCGACCAGGTTGGCCTGGGTCACGCCGGTGAACAGCGTGGGCGCGAACCAGTAGCCGGCGGAGGGGAGTTCGCAGGACGGCGACCAGCGCTCGGCGCCCTCGGCCTCGCCCGCGTCGGTCAGCTCGGTGATCCGGGCCAGCTGCGCGGCGGAGTTGACGGCACCGATGTCGGTGTTCTTGTCCAGCGGGTCGCCGACCCGCAGGGTGGCCATCCGGCGCTTGAGCGCGTCCAGCACCTCGTCGTGGACCGACTCCTGGACCAGCAACCGCGAACCCGCGCAGCAGACATGGCCCTGGTTGAAGAAGATGCCGTTGACGATGCCCTCGACGGCCTGGTCGATCGGCGCGTCGTCGAACACGATGTTCGCCGCCTTGCCGCCCAGCTCCAGCGACAACTTCTTCCGGCTGCCTGCGAGTTGACGGGCGATCGAGCGTCCGACGTTGGTCGAGCCGGTGAACGCGACCTTGTTGACCTCCGGGTGGGAGGTCAGCGCGGCGCCGGTCCGGCCGTCACCGGTGACGATGTTCACCACGCCCTTGGGCAGACCGGCCTGCTGGCAGATCTCGGCGAACCGCAGTGCGGTCAGCGGGGTGGTCTCGGCCGGCTTGAGGACGACGGTGTTGCCGGTGGCGAGCGCCGGGGCGATCTTCCAGGCCAGCATCATCAGCGGGAAGTTCCACGGGATGACCTGCGCGGCCACGCCCAGCGGCTGCGGATTGCGGCCGAAGCCGGCGTAGTCCAGCTTGTCGGCCCAGCCCGCGTAGTAGAAGAAGTGCGCGGCGACCGTGGGCAGGTCGAAGTCGCGGGTCTCGCGGATCGGCTTGCCGTTGTCGATCGACTCCAGCACGGCCAGCTCGCGCGAGCGCTCCTGGATGATCCGGGCGATCCGGTACAGGTACTTGCCACGCTCGCTGCCGGGCAGCGCGGACCAGTCGCCGAACGCCTTGCGGGCGGCCTTGACCGCGCGGTCGACGTCCTCGTCGGTGCCCTGCGCGAACTCGGCGAGCACCTGCTCGGTGGCCGGGTTGACGGTCTTCAGGGCCTCGCTGCCGCTGCTGTCGACGAACTCGCCGCCGATGAAGTGGCCGTACGAGCCGGCGATGTCGCCGGCCGCGGCGGGGGACTCGGGCGCCGGGGCGTACGCGAAGAGGCCGCTCGTGCGCACGGGTTCGGTCACCGTCGTGGTCTCGGTCTTCTTGTTCTTGGCCATGGGGTTCAGTCCACCGTCACGTAGTCGGGACCGGAGTACCGGCCGGTGGTCAGCTTCTGACGCTGCATCAGCAGATCGTTGAGCAGGCTGGAGGCGCCGAAGCGGAACCAGTGCCCGGACAGCCAGTCGTCACCCAGGGTCTCGTTGACCATGACGAGGTACTTCATGGCGTCCTTGGTGGTCTTGATGCCACCGGCCGGCTTCACGCCGATCTGCACACCGGTCTGCGCCCGGAAGTCGCGGACCGCCTCCAGCATCAGCAGGGTCACCGGCGGGGTGGCGTTGACCGCGACCTTGCCGGTGGAGGTCTTGATGAAGTCGGCGCCGGCCAGCATGGCCAGCCAGGAGGCGCGGCGCACGTTGTCGTACGTCTGCAGCTCGCCGGTCTCGAAGATCACCTTGAGGTGCGCGGACGTCCCGTCGGCACGCAGGCAGGCCTGCTTGACGGCGACGATCTCCGCGAAGACGTCCATGTACCGGCCGGAGAGGAACGCCCCGCGGTCGATCACCATGTCGATCTCGTCGGCGCCGGCGGCCACCGCGTCCGCAGTGTCGGCCAGCTTCACCGGGAGTGCGGCGCGCCCGGCGGGGAAGGCGGTGGCGACCGAGGCGACCTGGATCGGGGTGCCGGCCAGGGCCGCCTTGGCCGTGGCGACCATGTCCGGATAGACACAGATCGCGGCGACCTGGGGAGTACCCGGGTCGCCCGGGTCGGGGTGCCTCCCCTTGGCGCACAGGGCGCGCACCTTGCCGACCGTGTCCGCGCCCTCCAGCGTGGTCAGGTCGATCATCGAGATGGCGAGGTCGATCGCGTAGGCCTTGGCCGACGTCTTGATCGAGCGAGTCCCGAGGGTGGCGGCGCGGGCTTCCAGGCCGACGGCGTCGACGCCGGGCAGGCCGTGCAGGAAGCGGCGGAGCGAGGCCTCGGACGCGGCGACGTCGCTCAGGCCGCCGCCCGCAGCGCCGGGGGCGTTGGCTGCAACAGTGGACATAGTCACCAGATGAGCATATCTACGCGCGTAGCCGTCCGCTAGCGGGCCCCCGCTTCGATGCGGGAACGAGATCTGGCCACCCGGCGCGCGAAGCGGTGGACTGCCGCTCCGGAACCCGGGCTACTGGCGAGTGCGGCACTGCCTGCGCGGAGAATGGACGGGTGACCAGCGCAGAGCAGCCCGCATCCCCCCGTAAGAAGGTCGGCCGGCGTCCCGGGTCGGCCGACACCCGGCTCGTCGTCCTGGAGGCGGCGCGGGCGGAGTTCGCGGCGCGGGGGTACGAGAAGGCGAGCATGCGGGCGATCGGGCGGGCGGCGGGGGTGGACGCGGCGTTGCTGCACCACTACTTCGGGACGAAGGACCGGCTGTTCCTGGCGGCGCTGGAGTTCCCGGTGGATCCGCAGATGGTCGTGGAACAGGTGATCGCCGGGGACCGGGCGACGGTGGGCGAGCGGGTGGCGGGGTTCGTGCTGGGGCTCTGGGAGCAGCCCGAGGTGCTGACCCGGATGCTCGCGCTGGTGCGCGTCGCGGCCACCACCGAGCAGGTCGCGCAGCTGATGCGGGGCTTCGTACAGGAGGAGCTGGTGCGCCGGGTGGCGGTCGAACTGGACGTCGAGCGGCCCGAGTTGCGCACCGAGCTGATGATCTCGCAGATCGTCGGCCTGGCCATGGCGCGTTATGTGATCGGGGTCGAGCCGCTCGCCTCGGCGACGCGTGAGGAGCTGCTGCCGCTGCTCGCGCCGACCTTCCAGCGGTACCTCACCGGCGAGTAGGGCGGGCCGGCGGGAGGCGGCGACAACCCCCGCGGGTCGCTTGACGGCAGACGTCTGCGGCGAGAAACTCAACACATGATGAATTCCTCTGAAGGCGGGACCCCGGCGATCCGGGTGGCCGCCCTGACCGTGGTCCGCGGCGGGAGACCGGTGCTGCATGGCATCGACCTCGACGTCGCCCGCGGCTCGATCACCGGTCTGCTGGGCCCCAGCGGCTGCGGCAAGACCACGCTGCTGCGCTCGATCGTCGGCGTCCAGCGCGGTACGGCGGGCCGGGTGGAGGTGCTGGGCCGTGCGGCCGGGAGCGCGGCGCTGCGCAGCAGGGTCGGGTACGTCACCCAGGCACCGTCGGTCTACGCCGATCTGTCGGTCGCCGAGAACCTGCGCTACTTCGCCGCCGTCCTCGGCGTACCCAAGAGCGACCCCGCCCGGGTGATCGCCCAGGTCGGACTGGACGGGCGCGAACAGGACCTGGTCTCCCGGCTCTCCGGCGGTCAGCGCGCCCGGGTCTCGCTCGCCGCCGCCCTGCTGGGCGCGCCCGAGCTGCTCGTCCTGGACGAGCCGACCGTCGGCCTGGACCCGGTGCTGCGCAGCGAGCTCTGGCGGCTCTTCCGCGAGCTGGCCGACGCCGGAGCCACCCTGCTGGTGTCCAGCCATGTGATGGACGAGGCCGTCCGCTGCGACCGGCTGCTGCTGATGCGCGACGGGCGGCTGCTGGCGGACGACAGCCCGCAGGCGCTGCTGGACCGCACCGGCGCCGCCGACATCGACGCCGCCTTCCTGCGCCTGGTCGCCGCCACCGGCCCGACCGCCCGACCGGAGGTGCTCTCGTGAACCCGTCCCGCACCCTTGCCACCGCCCGCCGCGTGCTCGCCCAACTGCGCCACGACCCCCGCACGCTCGCGCTGCTGCTGGTCGTCCCGTGCGTGCTGCTGACGCTGCTCAAGTACATGTTCGACGGGCAGCCGCAGGCCTTCGACCGGATCGGCGCGGCCCTGCTCGGGGTGTTCCCGCTGCTGGTGATGTTCCTGGTGACCTCGGTCGCGATGCTGCGCGAGCGGACCACCGGCACCCTGGAACGGCTGCTCACCATGCCGCTCGGCAAGCTGGACCTGCTGCTCGGCTACGCGTTCGCGTTCGGCGCCGTCGCGCTGTTGCAGGCGGCGGCCGCCTCGGCGCTGACGCTGGGCCTGCTCGGCCTCAAGGTGGCCGGACCGACCTGGCTGCTTTTCGCGGTGGCCCTCGGCAACGGCCTGCTGGGGATGGCGCTGGGCCTGTTCGTCTCGGCCTTCGCGACCACCGAGTTCCAGGCCGTGCAGTTCCTGCCCGCCGCCCTGCTGCCGCAACTCCTGCTCTGCGGGCTCTTCGTGCCGCGCGAGCGGATGGCCGACGGGCTGCGCTTGGCCTCCGACGTCCTGCCGCTCTCCTACGCGGTGGACGCGATGACCAGGCTGACGACCTCCGCCGGGGTGAGCGGCGCGGTGCTGCGCGACCTGAGTGTGATCGCCGCCGCCGCCCTGCTCGCGCTCGGCCTCGGCGCCGTCACGCTGCGCCGCCGTACGGCCTGACCACCCGCCCGCCGGTCCGGCCCGCAGTCCGGTCCGCCGGGGCGGGAATGTCAGTGTTGCGGCCTAAAAGTGACCGGCGTGACCCCGGGGAAGGCGAGGCCCATGCGGCAGAATCGTCCTCATGACCGAATCCGACGGCACGCCCGACCCCGGCCCTGCCGCCCCCGCCGACGAGCCGAAGTACGCCGACAGCGTCTACCGCTCGAGCCCCGGCATGATCTCCGGCGTCCTGCTGCTGGCGATCGCCGGTTGGCTGATTGTCGACGCCATCATCAGCAGCTCGGGCAAGACGCCCTGGGTCGCGCTGGCCGCCGCCCCGGTGTTCGCGCTCCCGGTGATCGCCTACACCCTGCGGCCGGCCGTGCTGGTGAGCCGGGACCGGCTGCTGGTCCGCAACCCGTTGCGCACGCTCGTCGTGCCGTGGTCGCAGGTCGAGGACCTGCGGTCGACCTACTCGGCGGAGCTCACCGCGGGCGGCAAGACCTACCAGCTCTGGGCGGTCCCGGTCTCGCTGCGGCAGCGCAAGAAGGCCAACCGGACGGCCCCCGCGCGGCGCAGCCCGGGCGCTCTGCCCACCCGCGGAGCGGTTCCCGGCGCCCCGGACCCCACCCGCGCCTGGTCCGACCAGATTGTCGACCTGCTCAAGGAGTCGGCCCGCGAGAACGCGGCGCGCCCGACCGCGCAGGGCGAGGTGCAGGTGTCCTGGTGCTGGTGGGTCATCGCGCCGACACTGGTCTGCCTGGCCGCGCTGATCGCCATCGTGTCGCTCTGATCGCATCACGGAGGCCTCCGACCCGGGTGGGTCGGAGGCCTCCGTCGTACGCTGCGTCGGTCAGATCCCCGCGGCGGCCGCGACGTCCCGCTTGAGTGCCGCGAGCAGCTCGGCGGCGCGCTCCCGGGCGGCGGCGAGACCGTCGGCCGACTCCACCGGGAGGACGACCTCCAGATAGCACTTGATCTTCGGCTCGGTCCCGGACGGGCGGACCACGATCCGCGCGGCGCGGACCGTCTCGCCGCTCAGGTAGTAGCGCAGGCCGTCGGTGGCGGGCAGCTCGGCCGAGCCGGCCGCCAGATCGTCCGCGCGGTCCACCGTCAGGCCGGCCAGGACGGTCGGCGGCTGCTCGCGCAGGCGGCGCATGGCGTCGGCGATCAGCGACAGGTCCTCGACCCGGGCCGAGAGCTGGTCGGTGGCGTGCAGGCCGTGCGCGAGCGCCAGCTCGTCCAGCAGGTCGGTCAGGGTGCGGCCGGACCGCTTGAGGCCGGCGGCGAGTTCGGCGATCACCAGGGCGGCGGTGACGCCGTCCTTGTCGCGCACGCCGTCGGGGTCGACGCAGTAGCCGAGCGCCTCCTCGTAGCCGTAGCGCAGGCCCTCGGCGCGGGAGATCCACTTGAAGCCGGTCAGCGTCTCGCCGTACGGCAGGCCGGCCGCGGCGGCGATCCGGCCGAGCAGGGTGGAGGAGACGATGGTGGTCGCGAAGGTGCCCTTGGCGCCCTGGGCGACCAGCGCCGCGCCGAGCAGCGCGCCGACCTCGTCACCGCGCAGCATCCGCCACCCGGCGGGGGCGGACGCGTCCGGGACGGCCACCGCGCAGCGGTCGGCGTCCGGGTCGTTGGCGATCACCAGGTCCGGTCCGACCGCGGCGGCGGTGCGGAAGGACAGGTCCATCGCCCCGGGCTCCTCCGGGTTGGGGAAGGCCACGGTGGGGAAGTCGGGGTCGGGCTCGGCCTGCTCGGCGACCACGGTCGGGGTCGGGAAGCCGGCCAGCTCGAAGGCGGCCACCAGGATGTCGCGGCCGACGCCGTGCAGCGGGGTGTAGACCACGTCGAGGTCGCGCGGGCCGGCCGGGTCGACGACGGTGAGCGCGCGGGCCAGGTAGGCGTCCATCACCTGGTGGTCGAGCACCTGCCAGCCGTCGGCCGCCAGCGGCACGTCGGCCAGCGAGGCCACCGCGTCGATCTCGGCGGCGATCTGCGCGTCGGCCGGCGGGACGATCTGCGAGCCGTCGCCGAGGTAGACCTTGTAGCCGTTGTCCTGCGGCGGGTTGTGGCTGGCGGTCACCATCACGCCGGCCGCCGCGCCCAGGTGGCGGATCGCGAAGGCCAGCACCGGGGTGGGCAGCGGGTGCGGCAGCAGCGCGGCGCGCAGGCCCGCGCCGACCATCACGGCGGCGGTGTCCCGGGCGAAGTCGTACGACTTGTGCCGGGCGTCGTAGCCGATCACCACGAGGTCGCCCTCGCCGGCCGCGCGGACGTAGGCGGCGAGGCCCGCGGCGGCCCGGATCACCACGGCCCGGTTCATCCGCATCGGGCCCGCGCCCAGCTCGCCGCGCAGCCCGGCGGTGCCGAACTGCAGGCGGTCGGCGAACCGCTCGGCCAGCGCCGCTTCGTCCGGTCCGGCCAGCAGGGCGGCCAGCTCGGCGCGGGTGTCGGGGTCGGGGTCCTCGGCCAGCCACTGCTGCGCCCGGGTGAGGAGGTCGGGGGTGCTTGCCTGAGCCATGCTGCGATTCTCCGGTGGACGGTCGGTTGGTGCGGGAGAGGTGGCCGGGGAGGCCGCGGGGAACGGGCTGGGGGCCCGGGCCAGTGCCGGCCCGAGCCCCCCGTTCGGGAGTGACGAGACACCCCCGGTGCGTCAGATCCGCTCGAGGACCTTCGCCAGCAGGGCGCCCATCCGCTCGGCGGAGGCCTTGCCGGCCTCCAGCACCTCGGCGTGGTTGAGCGGCTCGCCGGTGATGCCGGCGGCCAGGTTGGTCACCAGCGAGATGCCCAGCACCTCGGCGCCGGCCTCGCGGGCGGCGATCGCCTCCAGCGTGGTCGACATGCCGACCAGCTCGCCACCGATCACCCGGGCCATGTTGACCTCGGCCGGGGTCTCGTAGTGCGGGCCGCGGAACTGGACGTAGACCGCCTCGTCGAGGCTCGGGTCCACCTCCTTGCAGAGCGCGCGCAGCCGCGGCGAGTACAGGTCGGTGAGGTCGACGAAGTTGGCGCCGACGATCGGGGAGTCCGCGGTCAGGTTGATGTGGTCGCTGATCAGCACGGGCTGACCGGGAACCCAGCCCTCGCGCAGGCCACCGCAGCCGTTGGTGAGCACGATGGTCTCGCAGCCGGCGGCGGCGGCGGTGCGCACGCCGTGCACGACGGTCGCCACGCCGTGGCCCTCGTAGTAGTGGTTGCGGCCCAGGAAGATCAGCGCCAGCTTGCCGTCGCTGTCGCCGCCGGAGATCCGCACCGAGCGGATCTTGCCGGAGTGGCCGGCGACGGCGGGGGCGGGGAAGCCGGGAAGGTCGGTGGCCGGGAACTCGGCGACCGTCTCGCCCAGGGCGTCGGCGGCGGGCAGCCAGCCGGACCCCATCACCAGGGCGACGTCGTGGCGCTCGGCACCGGTCAGCTCGCGCAGGCGGGCAGCGGCGGCCTGAGCGGCGGCATAGGGGTCGGCGGACACGGCGGAGTGCGGAGATGCGTTCACGGATCGAGGATAGACAAGAAATTCCTACGCGCGTAGACACACCCGCCATGGCGTGCCGGATCGTTACCCGGATTGACCTGAAAGCACCAAGAACGGCGGGTTGTGCACCCGCCGTTTCGGATGATCCTTCAGCAGGGGCGACGGCGTAGGTCGAGTACGTAGTCGTGGGGCGCGCCGGCGCTCTCCGCGGCGTCCGCGATCAGCCCGAGGTAGCGGGCCGCGGGCAGGCCGCCCTCGTAGTCGTTCAGCACGTACGTCCAGACCGGGATGTCGCCGTCCAGGGTGTGCGCGCGCAGCCGGACCTTGCGGTAGATGCCGAGCTGGAGGCCCTCCCAGCGGTCCAGGCCGTCCTCGTCCATGGGCGCCACGTCGTAGAGCGAGACGAAGACCTGGTCCTTCTCGTCCTCGACCACGGTGGCCAGCGAGCCCTCCCAGCCGAGTTGCTCGCCGCCGAAGGTCAGCCGCCAGCCGTCCAGCCAGCCGGTGCCGCGCAACGGCGAGTGCGGGGCGCGCCGGCTCATCTGCCGGGCATCGAGATTGGTGGCGTACGCGGCGTAGAGCGACATGGGCGTCAGCCTACGGGAGCAGCGGTACGCCGCTGGGCCCGGGTGTGGGCACCGTCACACATCACACCGCCCCGGATGTGGGCAGCGTCACATTCGCCTGGTGGAGCGCACAAATAGTCGGCCCCGTGGTGGCGGCCACCTCGGCGTGCGGGACAATGGTGCACGTGACTCGGATCGTGATCATCGGTGGCGGACCCGGCGGATATGAGGCAGCCCTGGTGGCGGCCCAGCTCGGCGCGGAGGTGACCGTCGTCGACCGCGACGGACTGGGCGGATCGGCGGTGCTGACGGACTGCGTGCCGTCCAAGACGCTGATCGCGACCGCCGAGGTGATGACCGGCTTCGACAGCTCGCACGGCGAGCTGGGCATCACGCTGGCCTGCGACTCTCCCGAGCGCGCGATCAGCGTCGACCTGGGCAAGGTCAACCGCCGTGTGAAGCGGCTGGCGATCGCCCAGTCCCACGACATCACCCAGTCCGTGACCCGCGCCGGCGTCACGGTGCTGCGCGGCCGGGGCCGGCTCGGCACCGGCGGCCAGGCGGCCGACGGCTCGCGCGAGGTGCTGGTGGACGCCGTCGACGGCACCACCCAGTCGCTGCGCGCCGACGCGGTGCTGATCTCCACCGGCGCCCACCCGCGCGAGCTGCCCGACGCGGCGCCCGACGGCGAGCGGATCCTCACCTGGACCCAGGTCTACGACCTCGACGAGCTGCCCCGCGAGCTGATCGTGGTCGGCTCCGGCGTCACCGGCGCCGAGTTCGCCGGCGCGTACCAGGCGCTCGGCTCCAAGGTCACCCTGGTCTCCAGCCGTGACCGGGTGCTGCCCGGCGAGGACCCGGACGCCGCCGAGGTGCTGGAGGACGTCTTCCGCCGCCGCGGCATGAACGTGATGGGCCGTACCCGGGCCGAGGGTGCCAAGAGGGTGGGCGACCGGGTCGAGGTCACCCTCGGTGACGGCACCGTGATCACCGGAACGCACTGCCTGATGGCGGTCGGCTCGATCCCGAACACCGCGGACATGGGTCTGGAGGAGGCCGGGGTCAAGCTCAACGACTGGGGACAGATCAAGGTCGACCGGGTCTCCCGCACCTCCGCCCCCGGCGTCTACGCGGCGGGCGACTGCACCGGCGTCTTCATGCTCGCCTCGGTCGCCGCCATGCAGGGCCGGATCGCGATGTATCACGCGCTCGGCGACGCGGTGCAGCCGCTGAACCTCAAGACGGTCTCCTCCAACGTCTTCACCGACCCGGAGATCGCCACCGTCGGTTACACCGCCGCGGACGTCTCCTGCGGGAAGATGGACGCGGTCGAGGTCAAGCTCCCGCTGCGCGGCAACCCGCGGGCCAAGATGCAGGGCATCCGGGACGGCTTTGTGAAGCTGTTCTGCCGCCCGGGCACCGGCATCGTGGTCGGCGGTGTGGTCGTCGCGCCGCGCGCGAGCGAGCTGATTCACTCGATCTCGCTCGCGGTCGACAACAACTTGACGGTCGAGCAGGTGGCGAGTGCGTTCACCGTGTACCCCTCGCTGTCCGGTTCCACCGCCGAGGCCGCCCGTCAGCTGCACATTCGCAAGCGGGCCGAGACCGATTCCTGATCGTTTCACCCGCTCGCGCCGGCGCTTCGCCCGTACGGCAGGGCGCGCGGGTGCGTTGCGGCGCGCATTGTACGGTCATGCGCCGCTCTCAGGTGAGCAGTTCCGGCTACTAGCGGCAAACGCCTGAAAGCAGACGGTCAGGGGGGTTACCGTCGGTTCTGTGTTTGCAGCAGAACGTCGCCAGTTGATCCTCGAAATGGTGCGCGCCAACGGAGCTGTGTCGCTCCGTGAACTGGCCCGCGTCGTCCAGACCTCCGAAGTGACCGTACGTCGAGACGTCCGGGCCCTGGAGGCCGAAGGGCTGCTCGACCGCCGTCACGGCGGCGCCGTGCTCCCCGGAGGCTTCAGCCGGGAGCCCGGCTATCCGCAGAAGACCCACCTGGCCGCCGCCGAGAAGAGCGCCATCGCCGATCTGGCGGCGACGCTCGTCGAGGAGGGGGACGCCGTCGTCATCGGCGCCGGCACCACCACCCAGGAGCTGGCCCGCCGACTCGCCCGGGTGCCGGGCCTGACGGTGGTCACCAACTCCCTGCTGGTCGCCCAGGCACTCGCGCACGCCAACCGGGTGGAGGTGGTGATGACCGGCGGCACGCTGCGCGGGTCCAACTACGCCCTGGTCGGCAGCGGCGCCGAGCAGTCCTTGCAGGGGCTGCGGGTCACCAAGGCCTTCATCTCCGGCAGTGGGCTGACCGCCGAGCGCGGGCTCTCCACCACCAACATGCTCTCCGCGAGCGTGGACCGGGCGTTGGTGCAGTCGGCCGCCGAGGTCATCGTCCTCGCCGACCACACCAAACTCGGCGCGGACACCATGTTCCAGACCGTGCCGACGGACGCCATCACCCGCCTGGTGACGGACGAGCACACCGCCGGCCACGACCCGACCGCGCGCGAGCTGGACGCGCTGGCCGACTGCGGGGTGCAGGTCTCGGTGGCCCCGCTCGGTCTGGCCACCGAGCCGCCGGGCCACGTCGGCCTGCCCCAGCACCCGCCCGCCCCCGGCGTGCCGCGCCGGACGGCCGGTGGACCCGCTCCGGCCGCGCCGCTGCCCGGCCAGCGCCGCCCGGGCACCCACGGCGGCCCGCCGGGACACCTGCCGACCCGCTTCGTCGGGGTCCGCCCCTGACCGACGCGGTCCCGGTACGACGCCGGCCGGGCCTGGCCCGGTCCCGGCACGACGGTGGCCCGCCGGTCGAGGACCGGCGGGCCACCAGGGACGGACGTACGGACGTCAGTCCTTGATCTCGCAGAGGGCTGCGCCGCTGCTGACGCTGGCGCCGACCTCGGCCGACAGGCCGGTGATGGTGCCGGCCTTGTGGGCGTTGAGCGGCTGCTCCATCTTCATGGCCTCCAGGACGACGATCAGCTCGCCCTCCTCGACGACCTGGCCCTCCTCGACGGCGACCTTGACGATGGTGCCCTGCATCGGCGAGGCCAGGGTGTCCCCGCCGACCGCCGAGCCGGCCTTCTTCACGCCCGCGCGGCGCTTGGTCTTGGCAGCCGCGCCGGCACCGCCGGCGGGAGCGGCCGAGACGCCGAGCGAGGACGGCAGCGAGACCTCGATCCGCTTGCCGCCGACCTCGACGACGACGGTCTCGCGGGTGTCCGCGTCCTCACCGTCCACCGCCGCGCCGGCGAACGGCGCGATGGTGTTGTCGAAGGCGGTCTCGATCCAGCGGGTGTAGACGGTGAACGGACCCTCGCCGCCGTGCACCTCGGGCGCGAACGCCGGGTCCGCGACGACCGCGCGGTGGAACGGGATGGCGGTGGCCATGCCCTCCACCTTGAACTCGGCCAGCGCGCGGGCGGCGCGCTGCAGCGCCTGCTTGCGGTCGCGTCCGGTGACGATGAGCTTGGCGAGCAGCGAGTCCCAGGCGGGACCGATGACCGAGCCGGACTCGACGCCGGCGTCCAGACGCACGCCCGGGCCGGACGGCGGGGAGAACAGCGTGACGGTGCCGGGGGCGGGCAGGAAGCCGCGACCGGGGTCCTCGCCGTTGATCCGGAACTCGATCGAGTGACCGCGCACGGCGGGGTCGTCGTAGCCGAGTTCCTCGCCGTCGGCGATCCGGAACATCTCGCGGACCAGGTCGATCCCGGTGACCTCCTCGGAGACCGGGTGCTCGACCTGCAGGCGGGTGTTGACCTCCAGGAAGGAGATCAGGCCGTCCTTGGAGACCAGGAACTCGCAGGTCCCGGCGCCGACGTAGCCGGCCTCGCGCAGGATCGCCTTGGACGCCCGGTAGAGCTCGGCGTTCTGCTCCTCGGTGAGGAACGGCGCGGGCGCCTCCTCGACCAGCTTCTGGTGGCGGCGCTGCAGCGAGCAGTCACGGGTGGAGACGACCACGACGTTGCCGTGCTGGTCGGCCAGGCACTGGGTCTCGACGTGCCGCGGGTTGTCGAGGTACTGCTCGACGAAGCACTCGCCGCGCCCGAAGGCGGCGACCGCCTCGCGCACCGCGGACTCGAACAGCTCGGGGATCTCCTCCAGCGTGCGGGCGACCTTGAGGCCGCGCCCGCCGCCGCCGAAGGCCGCCTTGATGGCGACCGGCAGGCCGTGCTCGCGGGCGAACGCGACGACCTCGTCGGGCCCGTCCACCGGGTCGGCGGTGCCGGCGACCAGCGGCGCGCCGGCGCGCTGGGCGACGTGGCGGGCGGTGACCTTGTCACCCAGGTCGCGGATGGCCTGCGGGGGCGGGCCGATCCAGGTCAGGCCGGCGTCGAGGACGGCCTGCGCGAACTCGGCGTTCTCCGACAGGAAGCCGTAGCCGGGGTGGACGGCGTCGGCCCCGGAGTCGGCTGCTGCCTTGAGGACCTTGCTGATGTCCAGGTAGCTGGTCGCGGGGGTGTCGCCGCCGAGGGCGTAGGCCTCGTCGGCCGCGCGGACATGCAGCGCGTCCCGGTCGGGCTCGGCGTAGACGGCGACGCTGGCGATACCGGCATCCGAGCAGGCCCTGGCGACGCGGACAGCGATTTCTCCGCGGTTGGCGATGAGCACCTTGCGCACTGTGGCTCCCTTCTTGAACCTCGATGAGTCTAGGGATGAGGAGGTGGTACCGGCGAGTAGCCCCAGGTGGTGAGCTTGCCCACACGGAGCGTGACCCGATTTCGTGATCACGTGTGCACGCAACGGCAGGTCCGCAGGTGGCAACGGTACGCCCGGCGATCTCCTGTCGGTCGAGCGCCGCTCAAGCCGCCGCGGCCCCGGCGTGGGCTTGGCCACATCACGCGTTCCGACCTGCGGCAGGCTGGTCGGGCGCGGTCGTGGCCGCGGTCGTCGGCGCGGTCGTGGCCACGGTCGTCGGCGCGGTCGTCGGCGCGGTGGCGGGCGCGCGCGGCGTCAGCGCCTCCCGGGTCACGTCGGCGACCTCCTCGACCACATCCGGTCCGTACGCCGTGGGGTTGACGACCCGTAGCACCAGCGCGAACGTGCCGTCGCGGCCGTGACGGCGGGCCAACGCGCGGTGATGGGACATCAGGTAGCGGACGCCGGCGTGGTTGGCGGTGGCGGTCTGACCCGCGATCAGGAAGGTGGGACGGCCGTGCGGTGCGGCGTCGAGCCGGGCCAGCAGGACGTAGGTGCGGCCGCCGGAACCGTTCTCGTTGCGCTCGAAGCGGTAGTCCAGGCTGCCGATCGAGAGGGTGCCGGGCGAGTCCTGGGCCGGGTCGCCGACGAACGCCACGCCGGGCAGCCGCCAGTCCAGGTGGGCCGCCGTCCGCTCGTTGCTGGTCGGCCCGCCGATGCAGAACTCGGCCTTGCCGCCCAGTCCTTGGCGCACCTGGTCGTGCGGCACGATGTCGGCCTGCGCGCCGCACTCGCGGACCAGCGCGGCCAACTCCATCAACGCGAAGACGTCGTTGCGCGACACGCTCTTACTGTGGCCGGCGACCACGTGCCGGTTGACCACCAACAGGCACTCGGTGCCGCCCGGCATGCCGAAGAACGCCCGGGT
The DNA here is from genome assembly GCF_000744225.1 of Kitasatospora mediocidica KCTC 9733. Taxonomy (GTDB): domain Bacteria; phylum Actinomycetota; class Actinomycetes; order Streptomycetales; family Streptomycetaceae; genus Kitasatospora; species Kitasatospora mediocidica. Next base: position 2,649,578 of record NZ_JQLN01000005.1, read on the forward strand.
CCGCTCCAGCGAGCGGCGCCGGCGCAGCGACTGCGCGAGCCAGCCGATCCCCGCACCTATCGCGCTGGTGAGCAGCCCGAGCAGGACGTTCAGCACACTGTCGGTCATCCCCCGGCCTTCCCCGTTCGGCAGCGGGCGTCAGCCTAGCGGGACGAGGGCACCGGCCCCCACCCTTTCGGGGTGCCTAGGGGTGCTTGCCGGTCGGTCTCAGGCCCAGAGGTCGGTGATCCGGACGTCCAGGTCGCCCAGCAGCCTGCGCAGCAGCGGCAGCGAGAGCCCGATGACGTTGCCGTGGTCGCCCTCGATCCGCTCCACGAACGGCGCCGAGCGCCCGTCCAGGGTGAACGCCCCGGCCACGTGCAGCGGTTCGCCCGAGGCGACGTAGGCGGCGACCTCGTCGTCGTCCGGCGTACCGAAGGTGACGGTCGTCGAGGCGGTCGCCGAGGAGCGCCGTCCGTTCGCGGTGTCGATCACGCAGTGCCCGGTGCGCAGCACCCCGGCCCGCCCGCGCATCGCCTGCCAGCGCGCCAGCGCCTCGGCCGCGTCGGCGGGCTTGCCGAGCGCCTGGCCGTCCAGCTCCAGGACGGAGTCGCAGCCGATCACCAGCTCGCCGTCCGTCAGCTGCTCCGCCACCGCTTCGGCCTTGGCCTGCGCGAGCACCAGCGCCAGCTCACCGGGGGTGGCGGCGGTCAGGGCGTCCTCGTCCACCCCGCTGACGATCACCTGCGGGTCGAGCCCCGCCTGCCGGAGCAGTCCGAGCCGGGCGGGGGAGGCGGAGGCGAGCACGAGCGTACGGCGATCGGTCATGGCGCTCAGCCTAGTGCCGCGGCAAAGGTGGCCTGACGCGGCACTGGAGCCTGCCCCGGACCCCGCTCACCGCACCAACAGCAGCGCGCCCAGCACCGCCGCCACCGCGAGCAGCCACCCGGCGCGCCGCAGCATCTGCCGCGCGTGTCGCGCCTGCGGCGACTCGTCCTCGCGTGGGTCCGACCAGAGCATGTCTCCATCCTGGCCGGTGACACGGTGGAGCGCCTGAGTACGCGTACTCAGGCGCTCCGGTTCCGTTCGCCTCAGGTCGCCCAGCCGGAGGTGCGCCAGACGGTGGGGCCGGGGTGCGGGGTGGGGGTCATCCGGCGGGCGTGGTCGTTCCACGGGGAGGCCGGGCCGCTCGCCGCGAGCCGGGCCGCCTCGGCGGCGGCCTGTGCGGCGGCGGCCCGGGCTGAGACCACCGCCAGGACGGTGGCCAGCTCCTCGGGGGTCGGCTGCCCGTGCAGCACCTGGATGGGGGGCATCTGGGGTCCTTTCCGAGCAGAGTGGGCCTACAGGGGGATGTTGCCGTGCTTCTTGGGCGGCAGCACCTCGCGCTTGCCGCGCAGGGCGCGCAGTCCGCGCACGATGTGCCGACGCGTCTCGGAGGGCGCGATCACCGCGTCCACGTACCCGCGCTCGGCGGCCAGGTACGGGTTGAGCAGGGTGTCCTCGTACTCGGCGAGCTTCTCGGCCCGCTTGGCGTCGAAATCGTCCGCAGCCGCCAGTTCCCGACGGTAGACGATGTTCACCGCGCCCTGCGCGCCCATCACGGCGATCTGCGCGGTCGGCCAGGCCAGGTTGAGGTCCGCGCCCAGGTGCTTGGAGCCCATCACGTCGTACGCGCCGCCGAAGGCCTTCCGGGTGATCACGGTGATCAGCGGCACGGTCGCCTCGGCGTAGGCGTAGATCAGCTTGGCGCCGCGCCGGATGATGCCGTCCCACTCCTGGTCGGTGCCGGGCAGGAAGCCGGGGACGTCGACGAAGGTGATCACCGGGATGTTGAAGCTGTCGCAGGTCCGCACGAACCGCGCGGCCTTCTCGCTGGCCGCGATGTTCAGGCAGCCCGCCAGGTCCAGCGGCTGGTTGCCGACGATGCCGACCGGACGGCCCTCGATCCGGCCGAAGCCGGTGATGATGTTGGCCGCGTAGAGCGGCTGGGTCTCCAGGAACTCGCCGTCGTCCACGATGTGCTCGATGACGGTGTGCATGTCGTACGGCTGGTTGGCCGAGTCCGGGATCAGCGTGTCGAGTTCGAGGTCCTCGTCGCTCACCGCGAGGTCGGCCTCCTCGGGGTAGGCCGGCGGGTCCGAGAGGTTGTTGGAGGGCAGGTACGAGAGCAGGCTCTTGACGTACTCGATGGCCTCCTTCTCGTCCGCGGCCAGGTAGTGCGCGTTGCCGGACTTGGTGTTGTGCGCCCGGGCGCCGCCCAGCTCCTCCATGCCGACGTCCTCGCCGGTGACGGTCTTGATCACGTCGGGGCCGGTGATGAACATGTGCGAGGTCTGGTCGGCCATCACCACGAAGTCGGTGATCGCGGGGGAGTACACCGCGCCGCCGGCGCAGGGGCCCATGATCAGCGAGATCTGCGGGATGACCCCGGAGGCGTGCACGTTGCGGCGGAAGATCTCGCCGTACAGGCCGAGCGAGACCACGCCCTCCTGGATCCGGGCGCCGCCGGAGTCGTTGATGCCGATGACCGGGCAGCCGGTCTTCAGGGCGAAGTCCATCACCTTGACGATCTTCTCGCCGAAGACCTCGCCCAGCGAGCCGCCGAAGACGGTGAAGTCCTGGGCGAAGACGGCGACCTGACGGCCGTCGACGGTGCCGTAACCGGTCACCACGCCGTCGCCGTACGGCCGGTTCTTCTCCTGGCCGAAGTTCACCGAGCGGTGGCGGGCGAACTCGTCGAACTCCACGAAGGAGTCCTCGTCCATCAGCTCCAGCACCCGCTCACGGGCCGTCAGTTTGCCCTTGGCGTGCTGCTTCTCGACGGCGGCGGCGGAGCCGGAGTGCACCGCCTCGTCGAGCCTGCGGCGCAGGTCGGCCAGCTTGCCGGCGGTGGTGTGGGGCGCGGCTGCGGGCTGGGGGAGAGATACGGCCTCGGTCATCCCGTGGAGTTCCTCACTCGAAAGAGTCGCGGTGGACGAGGGGAGTCCGGGCAGGACGGTACCGCGAACTACTGCGCAGTAGCGTAGCCAGCCGGGCGGGTCTGTCGTTATGGCCAGCGACACAGTGTGTTCACCGGACTTCTGCGGGACCATGGGTCGGCCTACGGCCACCCGCGGTTCGCCCTAGGGTAGGAATCATGACCGAGCCGGATCGCCCCCGACGCAGTGGACTGCGTGGTTTCGGCCACGACGGCCCGTCCCCCTGGACCGACCTCGAACGCCCGCCGCTGGACGCCGACGCGCTGCGCCGCGACCTCGTGCTGCCCGGCAGCCTGTGGACGGCGCTGGACGTGGTCACCGAGACCGGCTCGACCAACAGCGACCTCACCGCCCGGGCCGCCGCCGGGGCACCGGAGGGAGCGGTGCTGGTCGCCGAGCGGCAGAGCGCCGGGCGTGGCCGGCTTGACCGGCAGTGGAGCGCCCCCGCCCGGTCGGGCCTCTTCCTCTCCATGCTGCTGCGCCCGACCGTGCCGCGTGAGCGGCTCGGCTGGCTGCCGATCCTGGTCGGGGTGGCGGCCGCGGGCGCGGTCAGCCGGGTCGGCGGCATCGAGGTCGGCCTGAAGTGGCCCAACGACCTCCAGGTCACGGTGGACGGCGCCGAGCGCAAGCTCGGCGGCATCCTCACCGAGCTGACCGGCGAGGCCGTGGTGGCGGGTCTGGGCCTGAACGTGTCGCTGCGCGCCGACGAGTTGCCCGTCCCGACCGCCGCCTCGCTGGCCCTGGCCGGCGCCGAGGTCACCGAGCGGACCACGCTGCTGCGCGCGGTGCTGCGCCAGTTCGCCGAGTTGTACGGCGAGTGGCAGGCCGCCGCCGGCGACCCGCACGCCAGCGGGCTGCTGCCGGCCTACGCGGCGCGCTGCACCACGCTGGGCCGTCAGGTCCTGGTGCAGCTGCCGGGCGATCGTGAGCTGCGCGGCGAGGCGGTCGCGGTCGACGGGGACGGCCGCCTGGTGGTGCGCAAGGCCGACGGGACCCGGCAGCCGGTCGGCGCGGGCGACGTCGTGCACGTCAGGCCGGAGCCCGCGGGGTAGCGCGTGTCCCGGCGTCAGCCGCCCCGATCGGCACCTGATGCCCCGGATCCGGCGATTCCGTGCGACCATTCCACCTGGCAACGGTGTGAGGCGCGCCACTGTCGATGCGACGGTGCGCTGTCCCGCACAGGGCAGGACCTCAAGGCAAGTGCGACGACCGCACGGGGACGGACCGGTGGCAGACGACGACGGTGGGGCGCCGGAGGAAAGCCCGCACGGCAGCGCCGAAGCTCAGCACCACGGCGCCGAGCCCGAGGACGCGGACGGCACCGTCGCCCTCGACCTGGAGCGGCTGATCCTGGACGCGCCGCGCCGCTACACCCCGTACCAGGCGGCCCGCGCCGCCGAGGTCCCGATGGAGCTCGCCACCCGCTTCTGGCGCGCCATGGGGTTCCCCGACATCGGACAGTCCCGGGCGCTGAACGACAGCGACGTGATCGCGCTGCGCCGGTTGGCCGGCCTGGTGGAGTCCGGGCTGCTGAGCGAGCCGATGGCGATCCAGGTGGCCCGCTCGACCGGCCAGACCACCGCGCGGCTCGCGGGCTGGCAGATGGACACCTTCCTGGACAACCTCACCCAGGCCGTCGAGCCCGGCCTGACCCGGGCCGACGTCGCCTACCCGCTGGTCGAGCTGCTGTTGCCGGAGCTGGAGCAGTTCCTCGTCTACGTCTGGCGGCGCCAGCTGGCCGCCGTCACCGGGCGGGTCGTGCAGGCGGCCGAGGACACCGAGATCATCAGCGGCCGGCTCGCGGTGGGCTTCGCCGACCTGGTCGGCTTCACCCGGCTCTCCCGCCGGCTGGAGGAGGAGGAGCTCGGTGAGCTGGTGGAGACCTTCGAGTCCACCTGCTCCGACCTGATCGCCGGGCAGGGCGGCCGGCTGATCAAGACCCTGGGCGACGAGATTCTCTACGTCTCCGAGGACCCGGTGACCGCCGCCGAGATCGCGCTCAGCCTGGTCGACACGCTGACCAAGGACGACACCATGCCCGCGCTGCGGGTCGGGATGGCCTTCGGCGCGGTGACCTCGCGGATGGGCGACGTCTTCGGCACCACGGTCAACCTGGCCAGCCGGCTCACCTCGATCGCCCAGCGCGACGCGGTGCTGATCGACGGCGAGTTCGCCATCGCGCTGGAGCAGGCGGGGGCCGGGACGCAGGGGGCCGTGGACGGTTCGGGCTCGGCCCAGGCCCAGCTCGCGGAGGCGTTGGCCGCCGCCTCCGGTGCCCCGCTGGGCAGCATGGGTGCGCAGCCGCAGGCCGCCGGCGGCGGGCCGCGCTTCCAGCTCCAGCCGATGTGGCGCCGCCCGGTGCGCGGGCTCGGGCTGGTGGAGCCCTGGCTGCTCAGCCGGCGCAGCCGTACACCGAACGGCTGAGCCCGGTGCGGGTGGGCCCGATGCGGTAAACCGGTCGCTCGACCGGTTTACGATCAGTCTGAGCCGGTTGGCAGTACTTTTCCGACAAACCGGGCATATCCTCGGCAATCACCCCTAATCTTGACCTCAGACGGGACACGAGGCCGAATCGACGGTTGGGGCGAGCGTGGGTGGTGCGCAGCTGATGGCGGAACTCGGACATCCCGGGACGGGCTCGGCGGGCTCGGGGGACGCGATGGCCACGGGCCTCGACCAGCGCCTCCAGGCCGTCGTGGAGATGGCCCAGGACATGGCCGGTGCGCAGAGCGCGCTGGAGGCCGTCCGGGCGGCGGCCGCACGGGCGACCACGGCGCTGGGTGCCTCGATGACCGCCGTCTCGGTCTGGGACCGCGAGTCGGGGCGGCTGCGCGTGCTGGTCAACCACGGCGAACTGGCCGCCGGTGAGGAGGAGATCCCGGAGGACGAGTCCTACCCGGTCGCCGACTTCCCCGAGATCGTCACCTTCCTCGACGAACACTGGTCCACCAGCCGGCTGCCCCGCGCCTGGGTGCAGACCGCCGAAGACCTGCTGCCGGGCGAGCACGCCGGCCTCGCCGCGCACCTGCACGCCGACAACGGCGCGTTCTGCCGCCAGCGCGCCGCCGGGCTGCGCCGTCGCGGCCGGTCCTGCTGCCTGGTCGCCCCGATCGTGCTGCACGGCCAGGCCTGGGGTGAGCTCTACCTGGCCCGCGGCGAGGGCCTGCCGGTCTTCACCGACGCCGACGCCCAGTACGCCACCCTGTTGGCCGCCCAGATCTCGGCGGGCCTTGCGCAGAGCGAGCGGCTGGCCGACCTGCGCCGGCTGGCCTTCACCGACCCGCTCACCGGCCTGGCCAACCGCCGGGCCGTGGACGCCCGGCTGGAGAGCGCGCTGGCCGCCCACAACCGGGACAACACGGTGGTCTCGCTGGTGGTCTGCGACGTCAACGGTCTCAAGCGGATCAACGACCAACACGGCCACGAGATGGGCGACCGGCTGCTGGAACGGTTCGCCAACCAGCTCTCGATGGCCGGCGCCAAGCTGCCCGGCAGCCTCGCCGCCCGGCTCGGCGGCGACGAGTTCTGCCTGCTGGCGGAGGGTCAGAAGTCCGACGAGGTGGTCGCGGTGGCCGAGGAGCTGTGCGCCCGGGCGCTGCAACTCGCCGACGGCGAGGGGGTGGCCTGCGGAATCGCCTCCACCGGCGACTCGATCGGCCCGGTCAGCACCCCCGACCGGCTCTTCCGGCTGGCCGACGCGGCCCAGTACCGGGCCAAGGCCGCCCGCGCCGCCCACCCGGTGGTGGCCGGCCGCAGCCACGGCCCGGGCCTGGCCCCCGACCCCACCGTGCTGCTGGCCGACGCCGCGGACCCGCACCACCGGGCCGACGGCCGTGGCCGCGGCGGCTCGGGGGCCCGCGGCACGCACGGCGACCGCCGCCGGTTCCGCGGCGCCGCGCACAGCGCCGACCCCGGGCAGCTGCTCACCGCCGTCCTCGGCGTGCTGGACCAGCAGAGCGGCGGCCGGGCCAGTCACCCCGCCGACACGCTGGGCCGGCTGGCGTCGGTCGCCGAGACCTCCGCGCGGCTGCTGGACGCGGTCGCCTGGTGGATCAGTTACGTCCCGCCCGGCTCGCAGCTGATGCACACGGCCCAGCACGCGGTGTACCGGATGACCAAGGGCCCGGGCACCCGTGGTGAGGGAGCGGTCTCGCCGGGGGCGGCCCGCCGCGCGGAGAACCAGCGCGCCCGGATCGAGGCGCCGGACGCGGTCTTCGACCTGGAGCACTACCCCTTCACCGCGACGGCGGTGCGCGGCGGCGCCTTCGCGCTGCGGACCGGCTCGGCGGGCAACGACCCGGCGGAGGAGGCCGTCCTGGTGGTCGGTGGTTACAAGGGCATGGTCGCGGCCGGCGGGGCCAACCCGGCGGGCGGCTGGTTGCTCGAACTCTTCGCGGACGACGCCACCCTGCCGCTCGGTCAGATCGCCCCGGCCCTGCGCGCCCTGGTCGCCGTCGCGCTCTCCGGCCCGTCCTCGCCGCCCCCGGGTTAGGCCTTCGCGTGGACGCGGTCCGCCCGGGTGTAGACGTTCGCCGACTCGCCGCGCAGGAAGCCGAGCAGAGTGAGGCCGAGTTCCTCGGCGAGATCCACCGCGAGCGAGGACGGCGCGGAGACCGCCGCCAGCAGCGGGAGCCCGGCCAGCGCGGCCTTCTGGGTGAGTTCGAACGAGGCCCGGCCGCTGACCAGCAGCAGGTGGCCGGTCAGCGGCAGCAGGCCTTCGCGCAGCGCCCAGCCGACCACCTTGTCCACCGCGTTGTGCCGCCCGACGTCCTCACGGGCGCAGAGCAGCTCGCCGTCGGCGGTGAACAGGCCGGCGGCGTGCAGACCGCCGGTGCTGTCGAAGGTCCGCTGGGCGGCGCGCAGCCGGTCGGGGAGGGTGTAGAGCAGCTCCGGCGCGACCCGCAGCGGGTCGTCGGTGATCGGCCACCGTACATGGGTGCGGACGGCGTCCACGGTGTCCCGTCCGCACAGGCCGCAGGCGCTGGTGGTGAGCAGGTTGCGGTGGGCGGAGAGCGGCAGTGCGGGTGCGCCGCGCAGGGCGGCGTCCACCACGTTGTAGGTGTTGGCGCCGTCCTCGTCCGTCCCGGCGCAGTAGCGCAGGGCGGCCAGCCCGTCCGCCGTGTGGACCAGGCCCTCGCCGACCAGGAAGCCGGCCACCAGGTCGAAGTCGTGGCCGGGGGTGCGCATGGTGACGGTCAGCGGCTCGCCGCCGACCCGGATCTCCAACGGCTCCTCGGCCGCCAGCGCGTCCGGGCGGGTCGCCCGCTCCGCGCCCGTCAGCCGCACCACGCGCCGCCGTGCCGTCGCTCGTGCCATCGCGTCCCGCCTCCCGCTCGCCGTGTTCCTCCTCCAGCATGAGGCACGGGTGGATTCCCTCCGCACCCGGTTGTCATATCTCCATTCAGCTGATCTGATAGTGCATATGGATATGCACAGTGCTGCCGCCCCCGACGCGCCGCTCGTCCTGGTCGGCAAGGCCGACGTCACCGCGGAGGACGTCCTCGCCGTGGCGCGGGGCAACGCCCGGGTCGAGATCGGCCCCGACTCGCTGGCCGAAATGGCCACCTCGCGCGCCCGGATCGACGCCCTCGCCGCCGAGCCCCGGCCGGTGTACGGCGTCTCGACCGGCTTCGGCGCGCTCGCCGTGCGCCACATCAGCCCCGAGCTGCGCGCCCAGCTCCAGCGCTCGCTGGTCCGCTCGCACGCGGCCGGCATGGGCCCGGCCGTCGAGCGCGAGGTCACCCGCGCGCTGATCTTCCTGCGGATGAAGACGCTGGCCTCCGGCCGTACCGGCGTCCGCCCGCTGGTCGCCGAGACGATGGCAGCCCTGCTCAACGCCGACATCACCCCCGTGGTCCGCGAGTTCGGCTCGCTCGGCTGCTCGGGCGACCTCGCGCCGCTCTCGCACTGCGCGCTGGTGCTGATGGGCGAGGGCGTCGCGTACGGCCCCGACGGCGTGGAGCGTCCGGCCGGCGAGCTGCTGGCCGAGGCCGGCATCGCCCCGGTCGAGCTGCTGGAGAAGGAGGGCCTGGCCCTCATCAACGGCACCGACGGCATGCTCGGCATGCTGGTGATGGCCTGCGCCGACCTGGCCCGGCTCTTCACCACCGCCGACATCACCGCCGCCATGTCGCTGGAGGCACTGCTGGGCACCGACAAGGTGCTCGCCCCCGAGCTGCACGGCCCGATCCGCCCGCACCCGGGCCAGGCGCTCAGCGCCGCCAACATGCTGGCCGTCCTCAAGGGCTCCGGCCTGACCGGGCACCACCAGGACGACGCCCCGCGGGTCCAGGACGCCTACTCGATCCGCTGCGCCCCGCAGGTGGCCGGTGCCGGTCGTGACACCCTCACGCACGCCCGCCTGGTCGCCGACCGCGAGCTCGCCGCCTCGGTCGACAACCCGGTGGTGCTGCCCGACGGCCGGGTGGAGTCGAACGGCAACTTCCACGGCGCCCCGGTCGCCTACGTGCTGGACTTCCTGGCCATCGCCGCCGCCGACCTCGGCTCGATCTCCGAGCGGCGCACCGACCGGCTGCTCGACAAGAGCCGTTCGCACGGCCTGCCCGCCTTCCTGGCGGACGACCCGGGCGTGGACTCCGGTCTGATGATCGCCCAGTACACCCAGGCCGCCCTGGTCAGCGAGAACAAGCGGCTCGCCGTCCCCGCCTCGGTGGACTCGATCCCGTCCTCGGCGATGCAGGAGGACCACGTCTCGATGGGCTGGTCGGCCGCGCGCAAGCTGCGCCAGTCGATCGACAACCTGGGCCGCATCCTGGCCGTCGAGCTGACCGCCTCGGCCCGTGCGCTGGAGATCCGTACCGCCGACGGCGCGGTCGCGCTCGCCCCGGCCACGGCCGCCGCGCTCGCGGTGGCCCGCGAGGCCGGCGTCGGCGGGGCCGGCCGGGACCGCTTCCTGGCGCCCGACCTGGCCGCGGCCGAGGCGCTGGTCGCCAGTGGCGCCCTGCTGAGTGCCGTCGAGGCCGTCACCGGCCCGCTGGCCTAGCCGGTCAGTGCCGTGCGGAGCGGGCGGGCGTCAGGTCCACTCGCTCCGCACGGCCTGGGTGCGGCGCTCCTCGCGCCGCTCCTTGCGCTCGGCGTGGGCGGCGGCGAAGTTGACGCCGACGATGCCGGCCCAGCAGATGAACAGCCCGCCGAGGCCGCTGCCGCCGTTGTTGGAGCTGCTGGCGATCGCGGTCAGCGGGATCGCGAAGATCAGCGACAGCACCGGCAGCTTGTTGCCGCCCCAGCCGTGCCGGCGCTCGGCGCGGGCCGGCCGCTCCGGGCGCCCGGAGTCGTACGGGCCCGGCGCGTACTGGCCGATCCGCTCGGCCACCTGCTGCTCGACCCGCGCGTCGAGCCGGGCGTCGATCCGGGAGAGGAACGAGTCGACCAGCTCCGACTCGTACTCGGCGCCGAGCTCCTTGCGGGTCTGCAGGGCGGCGTCGAGGTCGTTCTTGAGATCGGTCGGGCGGGCGTCGCGGCGAGGTTCCATGCTGCACAGACTGGCGCCTGCACGACTCCCGGGTCCACCCGCGCAGCGCGCTCTCAGGGGGAAATCAGGGTGACCCTGACGGGCCCGGGGAGTGTGCGGTCGTCCCGGCGTACGAGACGTCATTGCCCGCAGCCGCCGACTGCTGCACAGTCAGGCGGACCCGTCCCGGTCCGCCCATCCGAAGGGAGCCAAGATGACCGCCAGCGTCGAGCCGTCCCCTGGTCCGTCCGCCCGGTTGCTGGAGCTCTTCGACGGCCACCGGCTGACCCCCACCCAGCGCCGGATCGCGCATGCACTGGTCCGGCACGCCGGTGAGGCGCCGTTCCTCTCCAGTGTCGAGGTGGCGGAGCTGGCCGGGGTCAGCCAGCCCTCGGTCACCCGTTTCGCGGTGGCCCTCGGCTACGACGGCTACCCGGCGCTGCGCAAGCGCCTGCGTGACCTCGGGGCCGGGGAGCCGGCTGTCTCGGAGAGCGCGGCCGACGTGGTGCGCAACGAGCACCAGCAGGCCGTGCTGGCTGAGATCGCGCACCTGCAGCGGCTGGCCGGACTGCTGGCCGACCCCGAGCCGATCGTCCGTGCCGCCCGGCTGCTGGCCGCCTCCCGGCCGCTGCCGGTGCTCGGCCTGCGGGCCGCCTCCGCGCAGGCCCGCGGGTTCGCGTACTTCGCCGCCAAGGTCCACCCGGACATCCGGTTGCTGGACGAGGGCGGCAGCATGCTCGTCGACCGGATCGAGCAGGCGGCCGCGGCCGGCGCCTCCGCGCTGCTCTGCTTCGCGCTGCCGCGCTACCCTCGCGAGCTGATGGACGCGCTGGCGGTGGCCCGGGACTGCGGCCTGACCGTGCTGACCGTCGCGGACAGCGCGTTCGCGCCGGTCGCCAAGCTCTCCGACCTCCTGCTGCCGGCCGAGGTCGGCACCGGGCTGGTGTTCGACACGGCCTGCGCCCCGATGGTGCTGGGACGCGTGCTGCTGCAGAGCATGTGTGATGAACTCCCGGGCGCGGAAGCCCGGTTGGAGTCCATCGAGCACTCGGCGGCGACCCGTGGACTCTTCCTGGAATAGGCCGGCGCAGGCATAGGCCTACCGGCCTGCGGGCATCCCCTCTGTAGGGCGAACGGGGGTGTCCGCATGCGCGTGATCCACGAGATGAGACCGGTCGGCCGGCTCTCCTCCGGAGCGGAGGAATGGGCCTGCCCGACCTGCGGCCGCCGGGTGGCCCTGGCCGGTCCGCCGAAGCCGGGCCTGACGGTGCTGGAGGCCGGCGACGAGTCGGCGGTGCACGTCGGCATCGTCGATCCCGGCCCGAACGCGGACTCGCCGGCCGAGCGGTACGGGCTGGGCCCGGTCCAGGAGATCCCCCGCCCGCCCTCCATGCCCGTGCTGCCCGTCAGCCCGCCGGACGACTCCGCCGCCGCCGAGCAGGACCGCCGCTGGCTCGCCGAGATCGGCATCGACTGGGACGGCGGCGCGGCCGCCTGACGCCTACCCGCCTTCCCTCTCTTTCGCCTCTCCAGGCCTTCCCTGCAACCAAGTTGACGATTCGTCAGCAAGGTTGAAAGGTGAACAGTCGGATGCCGAAGTGCCTGGATTTCGCGCGTAGAATGAACCGTGGGTGTCGCCGGGGCAACTCTCTGTCGAGGTTCTTGCCGCCCTCGAGGTGCGTCGCTAGTGTCGGCGGCAAGAAGCAGTCAGGACTTGTGCGGGCCTGACCCCTTGGCCTTCTCTTCCTCATCTCCGCTGGCCAGAACGTGGCCGATTACCCCGGCATGCCCCTAGTGGGCTGCTCGGCCATGCCCCGCAGAGCATCACGACCACCGACCGCCGGTGCCGCCGCAGCGCGGCCCGGCCCTCGAATCCGTTCGTTTCATGCGTATGCCGTGGGAGCTATCTTGCGTGACATAGCAATTGTCGGTATGGGCTGCCGTTTTCCGGGCGCCGCGAACCTTTCCGAGTACTGGCGAATACTCCGCCGTGGGGAGCGCCAGTTCCGGGCCGTCCCGCCGGAACGCTGGGACCACTCGCTCGTGCACACCCCGCAGGACCGTCGCGCCCGTGCCGGAACGTACACCGACCGGCTCGCGACGATCGACGGCGTCGACCAGTTCGACGCCCGGCACTACCGGATGAGTCCGCGCCGGGTGCAGTCCATGGACCCGCAGCACCGCCTGCTGCTGGACGCCTCCCGCGAGGCCCTCCAGGACGCCGGCTGGGAGCGTCGGCCGTTCGACCGCGAATCCACCGGGGTCTTCTTCGGCCTGAACATCAACGAGTACCTCGAACTCGTCCCCGACGTGCTCACCATGCCCTCGGCCACCCTGCCGGGCGCGCTGCTCAACATGGCGGCGGCCAACGTCAGCCAGTACTTCGACCTGCACGGCCCGAGCTTCGCCGTGGACGCCGCCTGCTCCGCGACGCTGGTCGCGCTGCACCAGGCGCTCGGCCACCTGGCCAGCGGCGAGTGCCGGGTGGCCCTGGTGGGCGGGGCGTATCTCGCGCTGGAACCCAGGACGCTGCTGTCCTTCTCCAAGGTCGGCGCGATCTCCGCGGGCGGGGTCTGCCGGCCGTTCGACAAGGACGCGGACGGCTTCGTGCTGGGCGACGGCGCGGGTGTGGTCGTGCTGCGCCCGCTGGCCGACGCGCTGGCCGACGGAGACCGGGTCTACGCGGTGATCCAGGGCATCGGCAGCTCCAACGACGGCACCGCGGAAGGGCCGATGACCCCGCGCAGCGGGGGGCAGCTGACCGCACTGCGGCGGGCCTACGCGGACGCAGGCTGCCCGCCCGGCTCGGTCGGGTTCTTCGAGGCGCACGGCACCGCCACGGTCGTCGGCGACGCAGCCGAGCTGGACGCCATCACCGAGCTGCGCAGGTCCGAGCCGGCCGAGCCGACCGAGGCCTACCTCTCCTCGGTGAAGTCGCTGATCGGCCATTCGCTCGGCGCCTCCGGCGCCGCCTCGCTGATCAAGACCGCGCTGATGCTGCACCACCGGACCGTCGTGCCGATGCCGCCGACCCAGTCGCCGCGCCCCGACGACCTGGCCGCGGCGAAGCTGCGGATCCCGCTGGCCGCCGTGCCGTGGGAGCACACCGGGACGGATCCGCGCCGGGCCGGGGTGAGCAACTTCGGTTTCGGCGGCACCAATGTGCACGTGGTGCTGGAGGAGGCCCCGCGGTCGGAGCCCGCCGACCCGCCGGAGGCCGCCGCCGACGACCAGCCGCAGCTGTTCGTCTTCTCCGCGGCCACGCTGGACCGGCTGGAGTCCCACCTGGTCCGGTTCCTGGAGACGCTGCAGGACACCCCCGACCTGCCGCTGTCCGCGATCGCCCGGACGCTGGCCGGCCGCAAGCTGCTGCCGGCCCGCCTCTCGGTGGTCGCGGGATCGCCGGCCGAGTTGCGCAGCCGCGTCCAACAGGCCCGCTCCGCGCTCGCGTTGGGCCGGGTCGGGGCGCTGGGCGAGGGCCTGTACGCGGCGGCCGCGACGCTGCCCGAGGCGGATCGCGCGATCGCCCTGGTCTTCCCCGGCCAGGGCAGCCAGCGGCCCGGCATGGCGCGGGACCTGTACGGGCGCTTCCTCGCCGTGCGGGCCGGTGTCGACTACTGGAACGCGCTGGCCACGGCCGAGCCCGGTGGCTTCGCGCTGCTGGACGCGGTGTACGGGCCGGACAGCGACTCGCCCGAGGGGCGCCGCCGGCTCACCGGCACCGACGTGTGCCAGCCGGTGCTCGGCGCGTTCGGGGTGGCACTCGCCCGGTTCGCCGCCGGGCTCGGCGTCACGCCGGCCGTCAGCTTCGGCCACAGCGTCGGGGAGTTCCCGGCGGCGGTGCTGGCCGGAGCGCTGGACGACGCCGAGTGCGCGGGGCTGCTGCTGAGCCGCGGCGCCACCATGCGCGGCGCCGAGTCGGTGCGCAGCGGCGGGATGGTCGCGGTGCGGGCCACCGCGGCGGAGGCCGAACCGCTGGTCGAGGGCCTGGACGAGGTCTGGGTGGCCTGCTGGAACCACCCCCGCCAACTGGTGTTCAGCGGAACCGCGCAGGCGCTCGCGGAGCTGACCGCGCGCTGCGAGCGGGCGGGGCTGACGGTCACCGTGCTCCAGGTCTCCAACGGGTTCCACTCGCCGCTGCTCGACCCGGTGCTGGCGGAGCTGACCGGAGACTTGGCGGACCGTCGGATCACCGCGCCCGAGAGCGTGTTCGTCTCCTCGGTGAGCGGCGCCGTGGAGGACGACCCGGCGGCGCTGCGCGAGCTGTGGGGGCGGCACGCCGGCTCCCCGGTGCGGTTCGCGGACTCGGTGGGTGCGGCCTTCGCGGCCGGCGCCCGGGTCTTCGTCCAGGTCTGCGGCGGCGCCGGGCTGCTCGGAGCCGTCCGGCGCTGTGTCCCGGAGCCCGAGCGGGTGCACTGCGTCGCGTTCACCGACGAGGAGCCGGACGAGGCCCGTACCTTCCTCGCCGCGCTCGGCCAACTCACCGTGCTGGGCGTGGACATCGACCTCCCCGCGCTGGTGCCGGCCGGCGCGACGCTGGCGACCCTGCCGCCCTCGCCGCTCGCCGCCGAGTCGCACTGGCACCCCCGGGTCGCCTCCCGGGTGCCCGCCCCGCCGAGCGCGCCCGGCCTCGCCGCCGTCGAGCGCGGCGGACCGGCGGCCGCGTACCGGCCCGCGCAGCCGTCCGCCGGACGGCCCGCCGAGCCGGCGCCGGCGCCCGCCCCGCACCGGCGCCCGCCTCCGGCCCCGTCACCCTGCCCACCCCGCTGCCCCGGTCCGCCCCCGCGGCCGCCGCGGTGCCCGTACGCCCAGTCGAGCTCCCCGAGAGACAGGACTCCATGATGAACGACGTCGTGTCACTGCTCCGTGAACAGCTGAGTCTGCTCCAGGCCTACGCCGCTCCCGCCGCCGCCTCGTCGGCACCCGCTGCCGCACCCGCTGCCGCCGCCGTCCGCGTCCCGGCCCAGGTGGGGGCGAGTGTCGTCAGCCGGCCACTGATCGAGCAGTGGTCGGTCGGCGTCGACCTGCCGGCCGCGGCCCTGGCGCCCGCGCCGTCCCGTCCGGCGGTCGCCGCCGCGGAGCAGAGCCGGGTGCGCGACCTGGTGTATGCCGAGATCTCGGCGGTGAGCGCCTTCCCGGTGACGCAGCTGAGCGACGAGGTGCTGGTCGGGCAGGACCTCGGCTTCGACTCCCTGATGGTCACCGAGCTGCTGGAGCGGCTGCGGCGGGCCTTCCCGGTGGCGGCCGGGCAGATGGTCGAGGGGTTCCTCCCCAAGCAGCCCACCATCGCGCAGGTCGTCGAGGTGACGTCCGGGCTGCTCGGCCTGCCGACCGCCGCGCCCGCCGCGCCCGTCGAGCTCGCGCCCGTCGAGCTCGCGCCCGCGCAGCCCGCTCCCGCGCCCGCCGCACTGCCGCGCCCCGCCGCGGCCGAGCAGCGGATCGAGGACTTCCCCGAGCTGGTCCAGCTCGAACAGCGGATCGCCGGCATCGGCCGCAACCCGTACTTCCTGCTGCACGAGGGCACGATGCGGGACACCACCAAGGTCGGCGACCAGGAGCTGATCTCCTTCTCCGGCTACAACTACCTCGGCCTCTCCGGCCACCCGGTGGTCACGGCGGCCGTCAAGGACGCGGTGGACCGCTACGGCAGCTCGGTGTCGGCCAGCCGCTTCCTCTCCGGCGACCGCCCGGTGCACCGCGAGCTGGAGTCCGAACTCGCCGCCCTGAACGGCTGCGAGGCGGCGCTCGCGCTGGTCAGCGGGCACGCCACCAACGTCAGCGTGATCGGTCACCTGATGGGCCCGCAGGACCTGATCCTGCACGACTCGCTGGCGCACGACAGCATCCTGCAGGGCTGCAAGCTCTCCGGCGCGCGCCGCCGTCCGTTCCCGCACAACGACATGGCGGCCCTGGACGCCCTGCTGACCAAGGTCCGCCACGAGTACCGGCGGGTGCTGGTCGTGGTCGAGGGCGTCTACAGCATGGACGGCGACCTGGTCGACCTGCCGGCCCTGATCGAGGTGAAGCAGCGGCACGGCGTGCTGGTGATGGTCGACGAGGCGCACAGCCTGGGCGTCGTGGGCGCCGGTGGCGGCGGAGTCGGCGAGCACTTCGCGGTGGACCGCTCGCAGGTCGACCTGTGGGCCGGCACGCTCTCCAAGTCGTTCGCCGGGTGCGGTGGTTACGTGGCCGGCACGGAACGGGTGATCACCTACCTGAAGTGCTCGGTGCCCGGCTTCGTCTACAGCGTCGGCCTGACGCCGGCCAACACGGCGGCCTCGCTCGCGGCGATCCGGGTGATGCGCGACGAGCCCGAGCGCCTCAAGCGGCTGGCGGAGAACTCCGACCGGTTCCTGCGGCTGGCCCGCGAGGCCGGGATCGACACCGGGGACAGCTACGGCTCACCGGTGATCCCGGCCATCGTCAAGGACTCGGCCAAGGCGGTCCAGCTCTCGGCGGCCCTCTTCGACCGCGGGGTGAGCGCCAATCCGATCCTGCACCCGGCGGTGGCCGAGGAGTTGACCCGGCTGCGGTTCTTCGTCACCAGCGAGCACACCACCGAGCAGATCGACTACAGCGTCGCCGCGCTCGCCGAGCAGTGGCGCCGGCTGAACTGCTGAACCGGCGGACCGCGGGGTGCCCCGGGCCCGGTGCCCGGGGCACCCCGGCCGCGCGGCGTGCCCATGCGCTGACGTACCCCATGTCCCGGTGACGACCGAGCCGATCGAGGAGCAGGACCCGCCGTGCACACCTCCGAACTCTCCGACCCGCGGCCGACCGGGCCCACCGGGTCGCTCCCCACCCGGCCCCCGCTGCCGCTGCGCCGCCCGCGGGCCGTCCTGCTCGTCGCGCTGCTCTTCCTGGTGCTCACCGGGGTGCTGTCGGGCGGCACGCTCGGCGTGCTGAAGTCCGGCGGATTCGACGACCCGGCCGCCGACTCGGTGGCCGCGGCCAAGCTGTTGCAGCAGAGGTTCCCCGCCGCGCAGCCCGACCTGTTCGTGCTGGTCCGGGACGCGGGCGGGAGCGCGGACAGCCCGTCGAGCACGGCGCTGGGCCGGTCCGTGCTGGACCAGCTGTCCCGGCAGTCCGGGGTGCGGGTGGTGGCCTCGTACTACGACGGCGGCGACCCGGCGCTGCGCTCGGCCGACGGTTCGGCGGGCCTGACCGCCGTCGCGGTGGCCGGCGACCAGGACGCGGTGGGCCGCCGGGTCCGCACCCTGCACACGCTGCTGGCCGGCCGGCACGGGGCCGACAGCGTGCAGTTCGGCGGCATCGGTCAGATCGACAACGACCTGACCGACCGGATCGCGCAGGACCTGGCGCTGGCGGAGTCGGTGGCGATCCCGCTGACCCTGCTGCTCCTGGTGCTGGTCTTCCGCGGCGTGGTGGCGGCCCTGCTGCCGCTGGCGATCGGGGTGTTGGCGATCGTCGGGGCGCTGGCGGCGCTCTGGGGGCTGGCGGAGTTCACCTCGGTGTCGATCTTCTCCACCAATCTCGTCACCGCGCTCGGCCTCGGTCTGGCGGTCGACTACAGTCTGCTGATCGTTGCCCGCTACCGACAGGAACGAACGTGCGGGGACGGCGACTTGGCGGCCCTTCGGCGCACCCTGGGGACGGCCGGGCGGACCGTGCTGTTCAGTGCCGTCATCGTCGCCTCGGTGCTGCTCAGTCTGCTGGTCTTCCGGCTCTACTTCCTGCGGTCGTTCGCCTTCGCTGGGGTGGCCACCGTGGTGATCGCGGTGCTGGGCGCGCTCGGGCCGCTGCCCGCGGCGCTCCTGCTGCTGGGCGACCGGATCGACAAGTGGCCGGTCGGGCGGATCCGCGCGGACCGGCCGGTGCCCGAACTGCGCCTGTGGGGACGGATCGCGGGCGGCGCGATGCGCCGTCCGGCGGCGTCCGG
Source organism: Kitasatospora mediocidica KCTC 9733 (assembly GCF_000744225.1). Lineage (GTDB taxonomy): Bacteria > Actinomycetota > Actinomycetes > Streptomycetales > Streptomycetaceae > Kitasatospora > Kitasatospora mediocidica. Next base: position 2,667,906 of record NZ_JQLN01000005.1, read on the forward strand.
CCTGCTGGTGGTGGGCGCACTGCTGGTGCTGGCCCTGCCGCTGGGGCACGCCCAGTTCGGCATCCCGGACGCGCGGGCGCTGCCGAAGGGCACCGAGAGCCGCCAGGTGGCCGACCTGCTGACCGGCTCCTTCCCCGGAGGCAACGGCGACGCCCTCACCGTGGTCGCCCCCGCCTGGACCGACGACCCCTCCGGTGCCGACCTGGCGCAGTACGCGCGGGCGCTCTCCGCGGTGCCCGGCGTCGACGAAGTAGCAAGCCCGGCAGGCGTGTTCGCGGCCGGCTCGGCGACCCCCGCCGGCCCGCCCGGGGGGATGACCGACGGCTCGTCGGTCCGCTTCGAGCTGGAGACCCGGGTGGTGCCCTACTCCGCGCAGGGCAGCACGCTGGCCGGACGGGTGCGGGCGGTGCCGGTGCCCGCCGGCCGAACGGTGCACGTCGCCGGTCTGGCCGCCCAACTGGCCGACACCACCAGCTCGTTGTCGAGCCGGCTGCCCTGGGCGGTGGGCCTGGCGGTGCTCGCCACGCTGGTCCTGCTGCTGCTCGCCACCGGCAGTCTGCTGCTGCCGGTGAAGGCGGTGCTCTTCAACGGGCTCGGCCTGGCCGCCGTGACGGGGGCGATGGTCTGGGTCTTCACCGACGGCCACCTGTCCGGGCTGCTCGGCTTCACCCCCTCGCCGCTGGCGATCACCATGCCGGTGCTGCTGGTCTGCGTCGCCTATGCGCTCTCGATGGACTACGAGGTCTTCCTGCTCTCCCGGATCAAGGAGCGGCACGTCGCGGGGGACGCCGTGCCGCTGTCGGTGCGGGCCGGGCTCGGCGAGAGCGGGCCGATCATCAGCGCCGCGGCCGGGCTGCTGGCGGTGTCGTTCTTCGCGATCGGGCTCTCCGGGGTCTCGCTGGTGAAGTTCTTCGGGCTGGGGACGGGGATCGCGATCCTGCTGGACGCGGTGCTGATCCGCGGGGTCCTGGTGCCGGTCTTCTTCCGCCTGGCGGGGGAGCGGGCCTGGTGGGCACCGGCCCCGCTCAAGCGGCTGACCAGGCGCTTCGAGATGGCCTCGGGGCACTGAGCCGGGCGGCCCGGCCGGCGAATGGATCCATTCAGAGCGGTCCCCGGCGGCAGGTCGCCTTGCGGTCGGGGACCGGCCCGGCGCACCGTGGAGGAGGGGCGATCCGCTCCGGGGTCTGGCCCGGTACCTGGTGATTGGATATATTCAGACATACAGTCGATGAATGGATCCATCCGGACCAGTCCGGTCGGCAGGCAGCAGTAGGGAGAGCGACGGCATGGTGCAGCAGCAGACGAGCGGACCGCGCGAGGTTCGGGCCGCCCGCGGGACGAACCTCAGCACCCAGGGCTGGCAGCAGGAGGCCGCCCTCCGGATGCTCATGAACAACCTGGACCCCGAGGTTGCCGAGCACCCCTCCAAGCTGGTCGTCTACGGAGGCACCGGCAAGGCCGCACGCGACTGGCGCTCGTACGACGCGATGGTGCGCACGCTGCAGACCCTCAAGCAGGACGAGACCATGCTGGTTCAGTCCGGCCGCCCGGTCGGCGTGATGCAGACCCACGAGTGGGCGCCGCGCGTGCTCATCGCCAACTCCAACCTGGTCGGCGACTGGGCCAACTGGGAGGAGTTCCGCCGCCTGGAGAACCTCGGGCTCACCATGTACGGCCAGATGACCGCCGGGTCCTGGATCTACATCGGCACCCAGGGCATCCTGCAGGGCACCTACGAGACCTTCGGCGCCGTCGCGGCCAAGAAGTTCAACAACACCCTCGAGGGCACCATCACCCTCACCGCCGGGCTCGGCGGCATGGGCGGCGCCCAGCCGCTGGCCGTCACCATGAACGGCGGCGTGGCGATCTGCATCGACTGCGACCCGTCCCGGATCGCCCGCCGGATCGAGCACCGCTACCTCGACGTCGAGGCGACCAGCCTGGCGCACGCGCTGGAGCTGGCCACCGACGCCCGCGACAAGCGCCAGCCGCTCTCCATCGGCCTGCTCGGCAACGCCGCGGAGCTGTTCCCGCAGCTGCTCGCGATGGACGCGCCGATCGACATCGTCACCGACCAGACCAGCGCCCACGACCCGCTGGCCTACCTGCCGATCGGCGTCGCCTTCGACGACATGGCGGACTACGCGGCGGCCAAGCCCGCCGAGTTCACCGTGCGCTCGCGCGAGTCGATGGCCAAGCACGTCGAGGCCATGGTCGGCTTCCAGGACAAGGGCGCCGAGGTCTTCGACTACGGCAACTCGATCCGCGGCGAGGCCCAGCTCGCGGGCTACACCCGGGCGTTCGACTTCCCCGGCTTCGTGCCGGCGTACATCCGCCCGCTGTTCTGCGAGGGCAAGGGCCCGTTCCGCTGGGCCGCGCTCTCCGGCGACCCGCAGGACATCTACAAGACCGACAAGGCCGTGCTCGACCTGTTCCCGGAGAACGAGTCGCTGCACCGCTGGATCAAGATGGCCCAGGAGAAGGTGCACTTCCAGGGCCTGCCGGCGCGGATCTGCTGGCTCGGCTACGGCGAGCGCGACAAGGCCGGCGAGCGCTTCAACGACATGGTCGCCTCCGGCGAGCTCTCCGCGCCGCTCGTGATCGGCCGCGACCACCTGGACTGCGGCTCGGTCGCCTCGCCGTACCGCGAGACCGAGGCGATGCTCGACGGCTCGGACGCCATCGCCGACTGGCCGCTGCTGAACGCCATGGTCAACGTCGCCTCCGGCGCGTCCTGGGTCTCCATCCACCACGGTGGCGGCGTCGGCATCGGCCGCTCGATCCACGCCGGCCAGGTCACCGTCGCGGACGGCACGCCGCTCGCGGGCGAGAAGATCCGCCGGGTGCTCACCAACGACCCGGGCATGGGCGTCATCCGGCACGTGGACGCCGGTTACGACATCGCCACCGAGGTCGCGGCCGAGCGCGGCGTGCGGGTCCCCATGGGTGAGCTGTGACGGTCGACGACACGTCGTACCGCCGGATGTGGGCGGAGCTGCTCCCCGTGGGCCGCTCCGCCTCCTCCGGCGGGTACCGCCGGCACGCCTGGAACAGCGCGGACGCCGAGTGCCGGGCCTGGTTCGAGGAGCAGGCCCGCTCCCGCGGCCTGGCCTATGAGCTGGACCGCAATGGCAACCAGTGGGCCTGGCTGGGCGACCCGCAGCAGGACGGCGCGATCGTCACCGGCTCGCATCTGGACTCCGTCCCGGACGGCGGCGCCTACGACGGCCCGCTCGGGGTGGTCTCCTCCTTCGCGGCGCTGGACGAACTGCGCTCCCGCAAGGCCGAGTTGACCAAGCCGCTGGCGATCGTCAACTTCGGTGACGAGGAGGGCGCCCGGTTCGGCGTGGCCTGCATCGGCTCCCGGCTCAGCGCGGGCGTGCTCAGCCGCGAGCAGGCGTACGAGCTGCGCGACGCCGACGGCGTCCGGCTGCCCGATGCGATGGAGCGCTCCGGCTACGACCCGGGCGCGATCGGCGCGGATGCGGACCGGCTCTCCCGGGTCGGTGCCTTCGTCGAGCTGCACGTCGAGCAGGGCCGGTACCTGACCGAGGATCAGCCGGTCGGCGTGGCCAGCGCGATCTGGCCGCACGGCCGTTGGCGCTTCGACTTCCACGGCGAGGCCAACCACGCGGGCACCACCCGGATCGAGGACCGCCGCGACCCGATGCTGACCTACGCCACCACCGTGCTCGCGGCCCGCAAGAAGGCCCGGTCGGCCGGCGCGCTGGCCACCTTCGGCAAGGTCGCCGTCGAGCCGAACGGCACCAACGCGATCGCCTCGCTGATCCGCGGCTGGCTGGACTCCCGGGCAGCCGAGGAAGAGGTGCTGGACGCCCTGGTCGAGGAGATCCGGGTGGCGGCGGCCGAGCGCGGTGAGCGCGACGGCGTCCGGGTCGAGCTGACCCGCGAGTCGTACACGCCGGTCGTCGACTTCGACGGCCCGCTGCGCGACCGGTTGGCGAAGCGGCTGGGCGGCGTGCCCGTCCTGCCGACCGGCGCCGGACACGACGCCGGGATCCTGGCCTCGGTGATCCCGACCGCCATGCTCTTCGTGCGCAACCCCACCGGTGTCTCGCACTCGCCGGCGGAGCACGCCGAGGAGGCGGACTGCCTCGCGGGTGTGGCGGCCCTGGCGGACGTTCTGGAGGACCTGGCATGTCAGTGACCACGGTGTACTGGGCCGAGCACGCCTGGCTGCCGCATGTGAACGGCCCGGTGGTCGAGCGGGACGTGCTGATCGAGGTGGCCGGCGGCGGCAAGATCGCCAAGGTCACCCCGGACAGCGGTCCCTGCCCGCCGCAGGCCGTCCGGCTGACCGGTCTGCTGCTGCCCGGTCAGGCCAACGCGCACTCGCACGCCTTCCACCGCGCGCTGCGCGGCACCGTCCAGGTCGGCTCCGGCACGTTCTGGACCTGGCGGGACACCATGTACCGGTTCGCCGGCGCGCTCGACCCGGACAGCTACCTGGCGCTGGCCACCGCCGTCTACGCCGAGATGGCGCTCGCCGGCATCACCGCGGTGGGGGAGTTCCACTACCTCCACCACGCGCCCGGCGGCGCCCGCTACAGCGACCCCAACGCGATGGGCGAGGCGCTGATCGAGGCCGCCGCCCGGGCCGGCATCCGGATCACGCTCCTGGACACCTGCTACCTCTCCTCCGGCTTCGGCGCCGAACTCACCAAGCCGCAGCTGCGGTTCGGGGACGGCGACGCCGACGCCTGGGCCGAGCGGGCGGACGCGCTCAAGCCGCGCGAGCACGCCCGGCTCGGCGCGGCCGTCCACTCGGTGCGCGCGGTGCCGGCCGACCAGCTCAGCACGGTCGCGCACTGGGCCCGGATGCGCAAGGCACCACTGCACGTCCACCTCTCCGAGCAGACCGCGGAGAACGAGGCCTGCCTGCACGCCCACGGGGTCACCCCGACCCGGCTGCTCGCCGACCACGGCGTGCTCGGGCCGCGCACCTCGGCCGTCCACGCCACCCACCTCACCGAGGAGGACGTCAAGCTGCTCGCCGACTCCTCCACGGTGATCTGCATGTGCCCGACCACCGAACGCGACCTCGCCGACGGCATCGGGCCGGCCCGCCACCTGGCGAACAGCGGCTGCCAGGTCACCCTGGGCAGCGACAGCCACGCGGTCATCGACCCGTTCGAGGAGGCCCGGGCGCTGGAGCTGAACGAGCGCCTGCGCACCCGCACCCGCGGCCACTGGACCGCCAACGCGCTGCTGCGCGCCGGCACCGAGGACGGCCACGCCTCGCTCGGCTGGCCGGAGGCCGGACGGATCGAGGCCGGCGCGTTCGCCGACTTCACCGTCCTGGCGCTGGACTCCGTGCGCACCGCGGGCCCGGTGCCCCGGCTCGGCGCGGAGACCGCGGTCTTCGCGGCCTCGGCGGCCGACGTCCGGCACGTGGTCGTCGGCGGCCGGCGGATCGTCGCGGACGGGGTGCACCAGCTGGTCACCGACGTCCCGGCGGCGCTGCGCGACTCGATCGCCGCACTGCTTGCCTAACCCCTCCGGGGGGCGGGTCGGCCGATCCGCCCCCCGGCCCGGATCCGAGAGGGCCTCATGAGCAGCACCCTGATCACCAACATCGGCAGTCTGGTGACCAACGACCCGTCCCACCCCGGCCTGCTCGGCCTGGTCGAGCAGGCCGCCGTGGTGCTGGACGGCTCGGTGGTCACCTGGACCGGCCGCGCCGCCGACGCCCCCGCCGCCGACCAGGTGTACGACGCCCAGGGGCGCGCCCTGCTGCCCGGCTTCGTCGACTCGCACGCCCACCTGGTCTTCGCGGGCGACCGTACGGCCGAGTTCAACGCCCGGATGTCCGGCCAGAGTTACTCGGCCGGCGGGATCCGCACCACGGTCGCCGCCACCCGCGCCGCGAGCGACGCCGAGCTGGACGCCAACCTGGCCCGGTTCGTCCGCGAGGCGCTGCGCCAGGGCACCACCACCATCGAGTGCAAGTCCGGCTACGGCCTGACCGTCGAGGACGAGGCGCGCGCCCTGCGGATCGCCGCCGCGCACACCCCGGAGACCACCTACCTGGGCGCCCACATCGTGGCCCCCGAGTACGCCGACGACCCGGCCGGCTATGTCGACCTGGTGACCGGCGAGATGCTGGACGCCTGTGCCCCGCACGCCCGTTGGGTGGACGTCTTCTGCGAGAACGGCGCCTTCGACGGCGACCAGGCCCGGGCCGTCCTGAAGGCCGGCCAGGAGCGCGGCCTGATCCCCCGGGTGCACGCCAACCAGCTCTCGTACGGCCCCGGCGTGCAGCTCGCGGTCGAACTGGGCGCGGCCTCCGCCGACCACTGCACGCACCTGACCGACGCGGACGTCGCCGCGCTGGCCGGCAGCGAGACGGTGGCCACCCTGCTGCCCGGAGCGGAGTTCTCCACCCGCGCCCCCTACCCGGACGCCCGCCGGCTGCTTGCCGCGGGCGCCACCGTCGCGCTCTCCACCGACTGCAACCCGGGGTCCAGCTTCACCAGCTCGATGGCCTTCTGCATCGCGGTGGCCGTCCGCGAGATGGGCATGACCCCGGACGAGGCCGTGCACGCCGCCACCGCCGGCGGCGCCCGCGCCCTGCGCCGCACCGACGTCGGCCGGATCGCCCCCGGCGCCCGCGCCGACCTCCTGCTGCTGGACGCCCCCTCGGCCGTCCACCTCGCCTACCGCCCCGGCGTCCCGCTCACCGCTGCCGTCTGGCGCGCGGGGGTCCGGGAGCTCTGAGGGCGGGCCCGGCTGTGACCCTTCCCACACCGCGGGCCCCGGCCGGGGAGGCGGCTGGGTGCGGACCCCCAGGCGGGGGTCCGTGCCGAGCCCGTGCAGAGCGGGAGTTGGGGCGCCCGGGCCGCCCGGGTCGGCCGACTGGCCCGCGGTTCCCCGTCGTACGGCGGGGAACCGCCCCGCCCTGTGCCGGGTGGGCAGCGCAGCTGGGTTTCGGGAGGCTGAGCTCGCGACGTCGACGGTTGGTCATCCGGCCGTCGCACCGCGTCACCCACCTCTCGACCCAGCCTGCCGGACACCGTCCGGCCGGAAGGAAGCACATGAACATCCGCCGTCTGCGCACCGGTGCCACCATCGCCGCCCTCCCGGTGGTGGCCGCCACCCTGATGATGGCGCTGCCCGGTCAGGCCTTCGCGGCGACGCAGTCCAACTGCGGCGTCTCCAGCAAGCTCGACTGGGGACGGGCCGTCGCCACGTCGAACTGCACGCCGGTCTTCGGCCCGATGGTCAAGGGGGCGAAGATGGTCAACCAGCACCGTGCGGTCATCACGTGCGACAACATCCGGGGTCAGGGCAACCAGCACGACATCCGGGTGACGCTGTACGGCGACTGGAAGAACCCGGGCCAGACCTCGTCGGTCACCTGCCCGATCCGCTCGTCCCTGGTCGGCTACTCGCAGCAGACCAACTGAACGAAACGGCGCTGCCCCGGTACGGAGATCCGTACCGGGGCAGCGCCGTAGCCGTGCGTCAGTGCACGTTGCCCATGAGCTTGATGACGTTCTTGCGGTACATCACCAGCGCGAAACCGGCCACGATCGCCGCGACGCCCTCGGCGGCGAAGTACCAGGTGCTGCCGGTGGCGTCACCGACGAGCAGCTGCATGACGGCCGCGACGCAGTCGCCGGCCGTGACGGCCAGGAACCAGACACCCATCATCTGGCTCGCGTACTTCGCCGGTGCCAGCTTGGTGGTGACCGACAGGCCGACCGGGGACAGCGCCAGCTCGCCGACCGTCTGCACCAGGTAGACCATGGCCAGCCAGAGCGGCGAGACCTTGACGCCACCGGAGGCGGCGGCCATCGCCAGCATCATCACCAGGAACGAGGCACCGATCATCAGCAGACCGATGGCGAACTTCATGGTGGTGCTGGGGTTCTTCATGCGCCGCGCCAGCCAGACCCACAGCCAGGCGAAGACCGGGGCCAGCGCCATGATGTAGAGCGGGTTGAGCGACTGGAACCAGCTGGACGGGAAGTTGAACCCGAGCAGCGTCGACGAGGTGCTGTCGGTGGCGAAGATGCTCAGCGTGGAGCTGGACTGGTCGTAGATCATCCAGAACACCGCGGCGGCGATGAAGAACCAGATGAAGCCGCTCATCTTGGACTGCTCGTCCGCGTCGAGGTCCTTGTCCTTCTTCATCCGGGCGAAGTACAGCGCCGGGATCGCGATGCCCGCGACGGACAGCGGCCAGATCACCCAGCTGATGCCGAAGCTCCCGGACGCCAGGACCGCGCCGTAGAAGACGACCGCAATGCCCAGCCAGAGCGCGACCTTGCGGAGCACGGCCGTCTTCTCGGCGGGCGTGATCGGCGAGGTGGCCACGCTGCTCTGGGCGGCGAGGTGGCGGGTGCCGAGGAAGTACTGGGCCAGGCCCAGCGCCATGCCGACGCCGGCCAGCGCGAAGCCGAGGTGCCAGTCGACCTTCTGGCCGACCGTGCCGATCACCAGCGGGGCGGCGAAGGCACCGAGGTTGATGCCCATGTAGAAGACGGTGAAGCCGCCGTCGCGACGCGGGTCGTTCGGCCCGTCGTAGAGGTGGCCGACCATCGTCGAGATGTTGGCCTTGAGCAGGCCGGAGCCCACCGCGATGAAGACCAGGCCGACGAAGAACGACACGGTGGCGGGCACGGCCAGCAGGAAGTGGCCGATCATGATGATCACACCGCCGACGGCCACCGTCTTGCGCGGACCCCAGAAGCGGTCGGCGATCCATCCGCCGGGCAGCGCGAAGAGGTAGACCATCGCGTTGTAGACGCTGACGATCGCGGCGCCGACGGCGGCCTTGTAGCCCAGCCCGCCGTCGTGGGTCGACGCGACCAGGTAGATGACCAGGAGCGCGCGCATGCCGTAGAAGCTGAAGCGCTCCCACATCTCGGTCATGAAGAGCGTGGCGAGTCCTCGGGGGTGCCCGAAGAAGGTCTTGCCGCCAGGCGGAGCCGGCGTGGTGCCGGCGTCCAGGGTGGTGGTTGACGCCATCAGTAGTGGTTCCTTGCCTGAGTCTGACTGGGACGCGCCGCCAAGGGGGGTGGAGGCGGGCGTCCGAACACTGCGGGGCTCCTGCGTACTTCTGGGGGCAGGGGTCATCCGCAGCGCACGACACGGGGACGCGACCACTGTACGTCCGCTTTTTCAGTGACATCAGCGCATAAAGAACACCAAAACGGTAACGGGCCCGTAAAGTTCTACGCGCGAGGATCGCGATAATCGATGGTAATCCAGCAGTAAGTCCTTCGAAGCCATGGTCCAACTGGGGGATCTTCGGCCTGGCGGGGTGTGAGCCCGCAGATCTGGTCCGGACCTGGACGGCCGCGTCCGGTTACCCGGTGTGAAGTAGTTCACAGCGGCCGAACGGCCCTGTGGGGGTCACAAGGACCCGCCGGTCCCGGCCCCCGGCGCAGCCCGCGGGGCCGCCGCGACGCCAGTTGATCCAGAGCGACGATCAGCGGCGTCCCAGCGGACTACCATCGCCCCATGACCTGTGTGCTGCTCGCCGAGGACGACCCCGCAATCTCGGAACCACTGGCCCGCGCGCTCCGGCGCGAGGGCTATGAGGTGCTCGTCCGCGAGGATGGCCCGTCAGCCCTGGAGGCCGGCCTGGAGGAAGAGGTCGACCTGGTCGTCCTGGACCTCGGCCTGCCGCGGATGGACGGCCTGGAGGTCTGCCGCCGCCTGCGGGCCGACGGCAAGAGCTGCCCCGTACTGGTGCTCACCGCGCGAGCCGACGAGGTGGACACCGTGGTCGGCCTGGACGCCGGCGCGGACGACTACGTGACCAAGCCGTTCCGGCTGGCCGAGCTGCTGGCCCGGGTCCGGGCCCTGCTGCGGCGCGGCAACGTCGACTCGCTCTCCACCGGCGCGCACGGCGTGCGGATCGACATCGAGTCGCACCGCGCCTGGGTCGGCGAGGAGGAGCTGACGCTCTCCGCCAAGGAGTTCGAGCTGCTGCGGGTGCTGGTCCGGGACGCCGGCCGGGTGGTCACCCGCGAGGACATCATGCGTCAGGTCTGGGACACCACCTGGTGGACGTCGACCAAGACGCTCGACATGCACATCTCCTGGCTGCGCAAGAAGCTCGGCGACGACGCGACCAACCCGCGCTACATCGCCACCGTCCGCGGCGTCGGCTTCCGCTTCGAGAAGAACTGACGGAGCAGGTATTTCCCGCCAGTGGAGTGCCCCCGGTGACCTGCCGGCGCAGCAGGGGGCCTCTGCAGTGGTCAGTAGTGGTAGCGGGCCTTGAGGATCTTGACTTCCTTCTCGTCGGCCCGGTACACCAGCCGATGCTCGTCGTCGATCCGCCGGGACCAGTAGCCGGCCAGGTCGCCCTTGAGGGGCTCCGGCTTGCCGATCCCGTTGAAGGGGTCACGCTGGATCTCGCCGACCAGGCGGGTGATCCGCTGCGCCATCTTCCGGTTCGACCCGAGCCAGAAGAGGAAGTCCTCCCAGCCGTCCGGGTCGAAGTGGACACTCCTCACACCTCACCGGCCAGGGCTTCCAGTTCCTCCATGGTCTTGCTGATCGCCGGGCTGGATGCCTTGTCCCTGGCGACGGCTTCCATGAGCCGCCTGGCGTTGGCGGGCGACCGCAGCAGGTGGATGGTCTCCTGCCACGAGTCGTAGTCGTCGGCCGACATGAGGACCGCGTCGCCAGCCTTCGAGGTGATCCGCACGGGAGCGTGGTCGTCGTTCACCTGCTGGATCAGCGGAAAGAGGCGCGTCCTCGCGTCACTGGCGCTTATGGCCATGGCTGCTCTCCATATCCTGCTTCGATTCCTTGTAGACTGTACCAATCCGGTACAAGTTTACGGTACCAGTCATGTACGGTTTTTGATGTCTTCGACGGTCGGTCGCAGGCGGGTACGCTGACGTGCACACCTGCCAGAGGGAGTGAGGGCACAGATGAGGGCACATCCGCACGGGACACCCCGGGTCGCCCCGGGTCGCCGCGCTGTCCGTTCTGCATCATCTCGCCCCCTTTCGGGCCGGTCGGTGCAGGTCGGTGTGACCGTCTGTCACTTCGAGAAGAACTGATCGCAGGACCGTGCCGTGAAGCGCAGGATGATCAACTCGCTGCTGGGTGTGGTCCTGGTGGTCGTGGTGGTCTTCTGCGTGCCGCTGGCCCTGGTCGAGAAGCAGGCCATCGTCAACACCGCGCGGGAGCGGGTGGATGCGACGGCGTTCCGGGTGCTCGGCCTGGTCGAGAGCCGGCTCGCGGCGGGTGAGCCGGTCACCGGGGACCGGATCGGCAGCCAGGTCACCGACGGCTACTACGCCCAGATCCAGATCCCCGGCATGCAGCCGATCGTGATCGGCGACCGGCCCAGCGGCAGTCACCCGTTGACGGCCACCGAGAGCGGCGCCAGCGGCGAGACGGTGACGGTCCAGCAGTCCCGCGCCACCGTGGAGCACGACATCGGCAGCATGCTGGTGCTGCTCGGCGCGGTGGCGCTGCTCGCGGTTCAGGCGGCGGTGGCCCTGGCGGTCTGGCAGGCCAAGCGGCTGGCCCGTCCGCTGACCGACCTCGCCGAGACCGCCGAGCGCCTGGGCTCCGGCGACCCGCGCCCGCGCGACCGGCGCTACGGCGTGCCCGAGCTGGACCGGATCGCCGAGGTGCTGGACGCCAGCGCCGAGCGGATCGGCCGGATGCTCACCGCCGAGCGCAGGCTGGCCGCCGACGCCTCGCACCAGTTGCGCACCCCGCTCACCGCGCTCTCCATGCGACTGGAGGAGATCACCGCGCTGGCCCAGGAGCCGGACACCGTCCGCGAGGAGGCCACCATCGCGCTCCAGCAGGTCGAGCGGCTCACGGACGTGGTGCAGCGGCTGCTCACCAACCAGCGCGATACGCACGGCCCGACCGCCGGCGGATTCGAGCTGGACGAGGTGATCAAGCAGCAGCGCGAGGAGTGGGGTCCGTCGCTGCGCGGCAGCGGACGGCGGCTGGTGATCGAGGGGCTGGGCGGCATCACCGCGCTGGGGACCCCGGGAACGGTCTCCCAGGTGCTGGCGACCCTGATCGAGAACACCCTGATGCACGGCGCGGGAACGGTCACGCTGCGGGTGCGGGCGTCGGGCAGCTCGGTGGTGATCGAGGTGCAGGACGAGGGCGCGGGGGTGCCGGCCGAGCTCGGCAACCGGGTCTTCGAGCGGACGGTCAGCGGCCGCAACTCCACCGGCATCGGCCTGGCGGTGGCCCGCGACCTCGCCGAGGCGGACGGTGGACGGCTGGAGCTGCTCGCGCTCCAGCCGCCGGTCTTCGCTCTTTTCCTGGGCAGGGTCACCACCCGGTAGGAGCTACCTCATGGGGCACTACTTCACGTAGTGCGCCGACTCCTCGGTGGCCAGGATCCGCTCGGCCTGCGCGACGACCTTGACGTCCGCCTCCGGCTCGGCCAGCTCCGGCAGCGCCTTGAAGACCCAGGTGCGGTAGGAGAAGAAACGGAACAGCGTGCCCAGCCCGGTGCCGAACGCCTTGGCGACGTTGTACGCGAGCGCGCCCTGCAGGCCCAGCGTGTAGGTGGAGAACCAGAGCGTGCCGTTCTCGATCAGCATGCCGATGCCGCTGAAGATGAGGAAGAGCGTGATCTCGCGGCGGCGCGAGGCCGCGTCGCTGTCGCGGTAGACCCAGTAGCGGTAGCCGAGGTAGTTGACGACGATCGCCACCACGGTGCCGATCACCGAGCAGCGCACGGGTGCCCAGCCGGTGGCGTGGATCGCGAGGTTGGAGACGCCGAAGTTGACGAAGATGCCGACCAGCCCGACTATCCCGAACTTGACCACCTCGCCGGAGACGCCGCGCAGGCGCTGCAGCAGGGAGGGACTTGTCTCAGTGCTGGTGGTGGTCATCCGCAGAAGTCTCCTGTGCCTGCTCAACGCGAGGATTACGATGCCCGCGCGGCCCTGGGCCGCGCGACACGAGCCCCCCGGTGTGGCACAGGATCGCAAACAGTGCCTGGCGGGGTCCGGCCATCCAGGCTACCGGCACTTTGTGAGGGATCCCCGCGCGCGGGCGGCCCCCGTCCGTCCGCCGACCGCCCCCGGCCGCCGGTGCACCGCCCCCGACCGGCCCGGATATCCTGGCAGCGTGACTTTCCCGGGCAGCGCAAAATTTCCAGTGGTGGGCATGGTCGGCGGCGGACAGCTGGCGCGCATGGCACACCAGGCCGGCATCCCGCTCGGCGTGAGGTTCAAGCTCCTCGCCGACACCCCGCAGGACTCCGCCGCACAGGTGGTCTCCGACGTGGTGCTCGGCGACTACCGGGACCTCGAGACCCTGCGCCGCTTCGCGGCCGACTGCGACGTGGTCACCTTCGACCACGAGCACGTCCCCACCGAGCACCTGCGGGCGCTGCAGGCCGACGGCATCGCCGTGCGGCCCGGCCCGGACGCGCTGGTGAACGCGCAGGACAAGGGCGTGATGCGGGCCACCCTGGACGCCATCGGCGTCCCCTGCCCGCGCCACCGCCTGGTCGCCGACCCGGCCGACGTGACGCGCTTCGCCGACGAGGGCACCGGCTATCCGGTGGTGCTGAAGACCGTGCGCGGCGGCTACGACGGCAAGGGCGTCTGGGTCGTCGACGACGAGGAGCAGGCGCACGCGCCGTTCCTGGCCGGCGTCGGGGTGCTGGCCGAGGAGAAGGTCGACTACGTCCGCGAGCTGGCGGCCAACGTGGTCCGCTCGCCCAGCGGCCAGGCGGTCGCCTACCCGGTGGTGGAGAGCCTGCAGGAGAACGGCGTCTGCGCCGAGGTCACCGCCCCCGCCCCCGACCTCGACCCCGAGCTGGCCGGCGAGGCCCAGGCGCTCGCGCTGCGGATCGCCGGGGAGCTGGACATCACCGGCCACCTGGCCGTCGAGCTGTTCCAGACCCGCGACGGCCGGATCCTGGTCAACGAGCTCGCCATGCGTCCGCACAACTCCGGCCACTGGTCGATCGACGGTGCGGTCACCTCGCAGTTCGAGAACCACCTGCGCGCCGTGCTCGACCTCCCGCTCGGGGACCCCCGCCCGCGTGCCCGGTGGACCGTGATGGTCAACGTCCTGGGCGGCGACTACCCGGACATGTACCACGCCTTCCTGCACTGCATGGCCCGCGACCCCGGCCTGCGGATCCACATGTACGGCAAGGACGTCAAGCCCGGCCGCAAGGTGGGCCACGTCACCGTCTTCGGGGACGACCTCGACGACGTGCGCGAGCGCGCCCGCCACGCGGCCGCCTACCTGAGAGGAACCATCACCGAATGACCGCCCACCCGCCGCCCGGCCACCACCCCTATGCGGGCGCTGGCGCGCACACCTCTTCCGCCCCCCTCGTCGGCATCGTCATGGGCTCCGACTCCGACTGGCCGGTGATGGAGGCCGCCGCTCAGGCGCTGGACGAGTTCGAGATCCGCTACGAGGTCGACGTCCTCTCCGCGCACCGGATGCCGCGCGAGATGATCACCTACGGCGAGAACGCGCACAAGCGCGGCCTCAAGGCCGTCATCGCCGGCGCGGGCGGCGCGGCCCACCTGCCGGGCATGCTGGCCTCGGTGACTCCGCTGCCGGTGATCGGCGTCCCGGTGCCGCTGCGCTACCTGGACGGCATGGACAGCCTGCTGTCGATCGTGCAGATGCCGGCCGGCGTGCCGGTGGCCACCGTCTCCATCGCCGGAGCCCGGAACGCGGGCCTGCTGGCGGTCCGGATGCTCGCCGCCTTCGACCCCGAACTCACCGAGCGGATGGTCGACTTCCAGGCCGAGTTGAACACCCAGGCCACCGACAAGGGCAAGAAGCTGCGTGCCAAGGTGGCGGGTTCCAGCGCCTTCGGCTTCGGCAACTAGCAGAATCGGGGGTTATGGACCCTCAACTGCTAGCCCGTGCCCGCGCCCTGCTCGTCGACGCCCCCGTGGTGGACGGTCACAACGACCTCCCCTGGGCGATGCGCTCCCAGGCCGGCTACGACCTGGACGCCGTCGACCTGGCCGTGGACCAGAGCGACCGCCTGCACACCGACCTCGAACGGCTCCGCGCCGGCGGGGTCGGTGCGCAGTTCTGGTCGGTGTACGTACGCTCCGACTTCGCCGGCGACCAGGCGGTCAGCGCGACGCTGGAGCAGATCGACTTCGTCCGCGCGCTGGTCGACAGGTTCCCCGAGCGGCTGCGGCTGGCGCTGACCGCCGACGACATGGAGGCCGCCCGGGCGGCCGGCCGGATCGCCTCGCTGATGGGCGCCGAGGGCGGACACAGCATCAACTCCTCGCTGGCCACCCTGCGGGCGCTGCACCAGCTGGGCGTGCGCTACATGACGCTCACCCACAACGACAACGTGCCGTGGGCGGACTCGGCCACCGACAAGCCGACCGCCGGCGGGCTCACCGCGTTCGGCGTGGAGGTCGTCCGGGAGATGAACCGGCTCGGCATGCTGGTCGACCTCTCGCACGTCTCGGCCGACACCATGCGCGACGCGCTGCGGGTCAGCGAGGCGCCGGTGATCTTCTCGCACTCGTCGTCCCGAGCGGTCTGCGACCACCCGCGCAACATCCCGGACGAGGTGCTGGCGTTGCTGCCCGCCAACGGTGGCGTGGCGATGGCCACCTTCGTGCCGCACTTCGTGCTGCCCGGCGCGATCGAGTGGGGTGAGCGGGCGGGGGCCCACCTGGAGGCGCACGGGTTCCACGCGCTCGCGCACACCCCGGACGCGATGAAGGTGCTGCACGCCTTCGAGGCCGACCACCCGCGCCCGGTGGCGACCGCCGCCACCGTCGCCGACCACCTGGACCACATGCGCGAGGTGGCCGGCATCGACCATCTGGGCATCGGCGGCGACTACGACGGCACGGCCTTCGTTCCGGACGGCCTGGACGACGTCTCCGGCTACCCCAACCTGCTGGCCGAACTGCTCGGCCGCAACTGGTCGCAGGCCGACCTGGCGAAGCTCACCTGGCACAACGCCGTCCGGGTGCTGCGCGCCGCCGAGGACGCGGCGCGCGAGCTCCAGGCCGTCCGCCGCCCCTCGATCGCCACCCTGGCCCAGCTGGACGGCTGACCCTCAGAGCTGCGGGATCTCGATCGCCGGGCAGCGGTCCATGACCATCCGCAGGCCGGCCGCCGTGGTGCGCTGGTACGCCGCCTCGTCGATCACGTCGAGCTGGAACCAGACCGCCCCGGCGCCGGCCGCCACCGCCTGGTCGGCGACCTCGCCGGCCAGCGCGGAGTTGACGAAGACGTCCACCACGTCGACCGGGAACGGGATGTCGGCCAGCGTCGGGTAGCCCTGCTCGCCGAGCACCGTCTCGGCCTTCGGGTGCACCGGCACAACCCGCTTGCCGAAGTGCTGCAGCACCTGGGCGACGCCGTACGCGGCGCGCCGGGTGTTGTTGGAGAGCCCGACCACGGCCCAGGTGTCCCCGGAGGAGGTCAGGATCTCGCGTGCGGTCGCCTGGTCGCGGAAGTTCGTCATAACGGCTTCAACCGCGCCCGCCGGACGGTCATTCCGTCAGCTCGGGCGGCCCATCGCACGGTAGGTCCAGCCCGCCGCGCGCCAGGCGTCGGCGTCCAGCACGTTGCGGCCGTCCAGCAGCCGCCGCTCGGCGACCAGGGCGCCGACCTCGGACGGGTCCAGCTCGCGGAACTCCTGCCACTCCGTCAGGTGCAGCACCACGTGGGCGCCCTCGACGGCCTCCAGCGGGGTGGCCGCGTAGGAGAGGCTGGGGAACATCTTGCGGGCGTTGTCCATCGCCTTGGGGTCGTAGACGGTCACCTGCGCGCCCTGCAGCTGGATCTGCGCGGCCACGTTCAGCGCGGGCGAGTCGCGGATGTCGTCGGAGTTCGGCTTGAAGGCGGCGCCGAGCACGGCCACCCGGCGGCCCAGGAAGCCCCCGCCGCACTGCTCGCGGGCCAGCTCGACCATCCGGCTGCGGCGCCGCATGTTGATCGAGTCCACCTCGCGCAGGAAGGTCAGCGCCTGGTCCGCGCCCAGCTCGCCGGCCCGCGCCATGAAGGCCCGGATGTCCTTGGGCAGGCAGCCGCCGCCGAAGCCGAGTCCGGCCTGCAGGAAGCGGCCGCCGATCCGCTCGTCGTAGGAGAGCGCCTTGCTCAGCTGGGTGACGTCCGCGCCCGCGCTTTCGCAGACCTCGGCCATCGCGTTGATGAAGGAGATCTTGGTGGCGAGGAAGGAGTTGGCGGCGGCCTTGACCAGCTCGGCGGTGGCGAAGTCGGTGACCACCATCGGTACGCCCTCGTCCAGCAGCGTCGCGTAGACCTCGCGCAGCAGCTCCTCGGCCCGGCCGCCCGGGCGCACGCCGACCACCAGCCGGTCGGGGTGCAGGGTGTCGCCGACGGCGTAGCCCTCGCGCAGGAACTCCGGGTTCCAGGCCAGTTCGACGGCGTCGCCGGCCGGCGCCAGCGAGCGCAGCCGGTCCAGCAGCCGGCTCGCGCTGCCCACCGGCACGGTGGACTTGCCGACCACCAGGGCGGGGCGGGTCAGGTGCGGGGCCAGCGAGTCCACCGCCAGGTCGACATAGCTCATGTCGGCGGCGAACTCCCCCTTCTTCTGCGGGGTGTTGGTGCAGATGAAGTGGACGTCGGCGAACTCGGCGACCTCCTGCGTGGAGTCCGTGAAGCGCAGTCGGCCGGTCGAACCCTCGTGCCCGGCGACGTGCTTGAGCAGCAGTTCGGAGAGCCCGGGCTCGTACATCGGCACCCGGCCTGCGGCCAGCGCGGCGAGCTTCTCGGGGTCGATGTCCATCCCCAGCACCTCGAAGCCCAACTCCGCGAGGCAGGCGGCGTGAGTGGCGCCGAGATAGCCGGTACCGATCACCGAGATGCGCAGGGCCACGGACTTCCCCTTTGAGGGTAGGACGAGTCAGGGACTGATGGTATCCGCTGGTTTCGACCGTGCGGCAATCAGTCAGGATGAAGATACGAAGAGTATTGGCCCGACAGCATGCGTCGCATGTCGTGCATGTCACCCCGCTCTAGGCAGGGTACGGGCCTAGAATTAGGATCTACTTAACGGTAGTTAACGGTGTTGACCTAAAGGGGCAATCGGCCATGGCGAGCAGTTCGGACTTCGACCTCTTCCGTCTCTCGGAGGAGCACGACATGCTCCGGGAGGCGGTGCGCTCGCTCGCCGAGGCCAAGATCGCCCCCTTCGCGGCGGACGTCGACGAGCACAGCCGTTTCCCGCAGGAGGCGCTGGACGCCCTGCAGGCCAACGACCTGCACGCGGTGCACGTCCCGGAGGAGTACGGCGGCGCCGGCGCCGACGCGCTGGCCACCGTGATCGTGATCGAGGAGATCTCCCGGGTCTGCGCGTCCTCCTCGCTCATCCCGGCCGTCAACAAGCTCGGCTCGCTCCCGGTCCAGCTCTCCGGTTCCGAGGAGCTGAAGCAGAAGTACCTGGGCGCGCTGGCCCGTGGCGAGGGCATGTTCTCGTACTGCCTCTCCGAGCCGGACGCCGGTTCGGACGCCGCCGGGATGAAGACCCGCGCGGTGCGTGACGGTGACTTCTGGGTGCTCAACGGCGTCAAGCGCTGGATCACCAACGCGGGCGTCTCGGAGTTCTACACCGTCATGGCGGTCACCGACCCCGAGAAGCGCTCCAAGGGCATCTCGGCCTTCGTGGTCGAGAAGGGCGACGAGGGCGTCTCCTTCGGCGCGCCGGAGAAGAAGCTCGGCATCAAGGGCTCGCCGACCCGCGAGGTCTACCTGGACAACGTCCGGATCCCCGCCGACCGCATGATCGGCGAGGAGGGCACCGGCTTCGCCACCGCGATGAAGACCCTGGACCACACCCGCGTCACCATCGCCGCGCAGGCCATCGGCATCGCCCAGGGCGCGCTCGACTACGCCGCCGGCTACGTCAAGGAGCGCAAGCAGTTCGGCAAGCCGATCGGCGACTTCCAGGGCATCCAGTTCATGCTCGCCGACATGGCGATGAAGCTCGAGGCCGCCCGCCAGCTGACCTACGCCGCCGCCGCCAAGTCGCAGCGCACCGACAGCGACCTGACGTTCTTCGGTGCCGCCGCCAAGTGCTTCGCCTCGGACGTCGCGATGGAGGTCACCACCGACGCCGTCCAGCTCCTCGGCGGCTACGGCTACACCCGTGACTACCCGCTGGAGCGCATGATGCGCGACGCGAAGATCACCCAGATCTACGAGGGCACCAACCAGGTCCAGCGCATCGTGATGGCCCGCAACCTGCCGTAACGGCGGGCGAGTCGCACAGCGCGCGGCCCCCACTTCGCAACCGCGAGGTGGGGGCCGTTTCGTGTGTTCGGGCCGAGGTGTGTGAAGTCGGCTCCCGGGGAGGGGGCTTCGGGCGACGATGGAGGGGGACGCGTCTGCCGGGAGCACGAGGAGCACGAGCGATGAGCCACACACCACCGCCAGGAGCGTCCGGGCCGTCGTACCCCGGCGGCCGGCGCGGCACCCGTGGGCCTCGCAAGGGCAACCGGCCGCCGCCGCCCCCCGCATCGCCGCCGCCGGCCGCAGGAGACGAGGAGCCGCACATCGTGAGTCCGCAACTGCCGCCCAGCCAGCCACCGACGGACCTGCCGGGCGGCAAACCCGCACCGCCGCCCGGCCCCGCCCAGCCGCCGCCCCCGGGCCGTCCGCCGGTGCGGCCGCCCGGCGAGTGAGCCTCGGCCGGTCGGTCTTAGATCGACCGGCAAATGGTGGGCGGCGTCGCGGCCCGATGGCTCTCTCCCCCAGCCTTCGGCCGGGAGGTGCCCCCTGACGGCTTCTCCTCAGTCACCGCAGCTCCGCTGCTGCTCCCTCGTCGGCACCGCCCAGACTCGGCCCTCGACCCTCCCCCAGCCTTCGGCCGGGGAGACCCCCTTCTTCCTCCACCCACCATTTGCCGGTCGGTCTTAGGAGAACTCGGGGACCGTGGTGTCGTTCTTGATCGCGTCGAAGACCTGCTTCGACTTCACCGGGTCCCACTTGACCGCCGACTCCCCGGTGGAGGTGTGGTAGTTGGCGTTGCCGATCGGGATGGTGATGCTCTTTCCGCTGCCGCCGCTGACCCCCTTCATCGCGTCGAAGAGCGAGGCGAGGTCGGTCAGTCCGGTGTTGTCGTCGACGATCAGCGTGCCGAGGCCGGAGCTGATCAGCGGGTAGAGGGTGAACGGGTCGAGCAGGGTGCCCGGCGTCGCCGCCTGGTGGGCGAGGGCGGAGAGGAACTTCTGCTGGTTCTTCATCCGGCCCAGGTCCTGGTCGGCCATCTGGTGGCGCTGGCGGACGAAGGCGAGTGACTGGGTGCCGTTCAGGGTCTGGCAGCCGGCCTTCAGGTTGAGGCCGGAGTCCTGGTCCTGGATGGCCTGGTCGATACACATGTGGACGCCGCCGACCGCGTCCACGATGCCGGCGAACCCGGCGAAGCCGACCTCGGCGTAGTGGTCGATGTGGAGGCCGGTGTTGGTCTCCACGGTGCGCACCAGCAGGCTGCCGCCGCCGTTGTTGAAGGCCGAGTTGATCTTGGACGTGGTGGCCGGGATGGTCTTGCCGCTGCCCGAGGTGTCCAGGTGCGCGGGGATCGGCACCCAGGAGTCGCGCGGGATGCTCATCAGGGTGTTCCCGGCCGAGCCGATGTGCAGGATCATCATCGAGTCGCTGCGCTTGCCGGTGTCGGTACCCGTGTGCATGTCGATCTTCTGGGTGTCGCTCAGGCCGTCCCGGCTGTCCGAGCCGACGATCAGCCAGTTGGTGCCCTTGCCGGCGGCCGGGCGGCCGTCGTAGCCGGCGAGGACGTTCTGCTGGTTCAGCTTGGAGTCGGCCCAGAAGTAGGTCCCGACGGCGGTCACCAGCACGGCGGTGACCAGCGCCAGCACGGTCACCTTGATCTTGCGCCGACGCGGCCAGCGCGAGCGGGACCCACCGCCGGCCGGTGGGCGGGGTCCGCGCGGTCCCTGCGGGTCCTGCGGCCCGCGCGGCGCGCCGGGGCCGCCCGGTGCGGCCGCCGGGTTCGCGTACGGGTTCCCGGCGGGGTTCGCGTACCCGCCGGGCCGAGGTCCGGCCGGGCGGGGCACGCCCGGCGCCGCCGGTGCCCCCGGGCCGCGCGGGTTGAGCGACGGCGGCAGCGCCGGCTCGGCGCCGTTGCCCTGGCGGCCGACCTGACCGGCCGGACCGAACTGACCGGCCGGACCGACCTGACCCGCCGGGCCGACCTGACCCGCCGGACCGAACTGGCCGGCCGGGCCGCCGTCGGGGCCGCCGTACCCACTGCCACCGCCGCTCGGGCGGCCCTCCTGCCACGTGTTCATGTCCCAGAGGATGCCCGATCCAAGGCCTCCCGAGTCGTCCCGAGCCGCTCACCAGGGCGCTTGTAGCAGAGTTGATGCAGGGATGCGATGGTTCCGGCGCATGGTCACCGCCCCGGCGCACGGGCTCTTACGGGAGGACCCTGAGCCGCCGGTCCGGGACCCCTAGGGGACGCCGTCGCGGACCCGTACCTCCACCCCCGTCCTGGTTCCTCCCGGCGGATGACGACCGCCTGACCTGCACGGCCTAGGTTGGAGGCATCCGCTCAACCTGGTGTGACACGGGGGTGGGGGCGGGGGACCACAGACCTAGGAGCGCCCAGTGACGACTGCTACCGCAGCCGTGCAGACATCAGAGAACCCCGGCGGACCGTCCGCCAACGCCGCCTCCGCACGGCTGGTGACCAAGGCGTACGGCTCGGGCGAGACCCGCGTCACGGCGCTCGACGCGGTCGACGTCGACATCCAGCGCGGCCGCTTCACCGCGATCATGGGCCCGTCGGGCTCCGGTAAGTCCACCCTGATGCACTGCCTGGCCGGGCTGGACACCGTCACCGAGGGCCGGATCTGGATCGGCGACACCGAGATCACCGGTCTCAAGGACAAGCAGCTGACCAAGCTGCGCCGGGACAAGATCGGCTTCATCTTCCAGTCCTTCAACCTGCTCCCCACGCTCAACGCGCTGGAGAACATCACGCTGCCGATGGACATAGCGGGCCGCAAGGCCGACCAGGCCTGGCTGGAGCAGGTGGTGGAGACCGTCGGTCTGGCCGACCGGCTCAAGCACCGCCCCACCCAGCTCTCCGGCGGCCAGCAGCAGCGTGTCGCGGTCGCCCGGGCGCTGGCGGCCCGCCCGGAGATCATCTTCGGTGACGAGCCGACCGGAAACCTGGACTCGCGCTCCGGCTCCGAGGTGCTGACCTTCCTGCGCCGCTCGGTGGACGAGCTCGCGCAGACCATCGTCATGGTCACCCACGACCCGGTCGCGGCCGGTTACGCGGACCGCGTGCTCTTCCTCGCCGACGGCGTGATCGTCGACGAGATGCACGCCCCGACCGCCGACTCCGTCCTCGAACGCATGCGCCGTTTCGACGGCAAGCGCACCAGCTGAGCCGGGGGCCCACTCATGCTGCTCAAGCTGTCACTGCGGAGCTTCCTCGCCCACAAGGGCCGGATGGTGCTCTCCCTGATCGCGGTGGTGCTCTCGGTCGCCTTCGTCTCCGGCACCCTGGTCTTCTCCAACACCGCGACCGCCACCTTCGACAAGCTCTTCGCCTCCACCGCCTCCGACGTCGCGGTGCAGCCGAAGACCGACAAGCTCTCCGCCGGCCAGGACCAGGGCGGAAAGACCCCGGTCATCCCGGCCGGCCAGGTCGCCGAGGTCGCGGCCCAGCCCGGCGTGAAGTCGGCCACCGGCGAGGTCATGGTGGAGAACGCCACCCTGGTCAACCCGGCGACCAACAAGTCGGTCGGTCCGACGTCCGGCGCACCGACCCTGGTCGGCGCCTGGACGCCGACCCCGGGCAACCCGCTCACGATCACCTCGGGACAGGCTCCGCGGGACTCCTCGCAGATCATGCTCGACGCGGACACCGCCAAGAAGGCCAAGCTCGGCCTGGGCAGCCCGCTGCGGGTGATCACCACGATCGGCAGCTACGACTTCACCGTCTCCGGCATCGCCACCTTCACCACCACCAACCCCGGCGCGGCGATGGCCTTCACCGACGTGCCGACCGCCCAGCGTGACCTGCTCGGCAGCGCCGACTTCACCTCGATCGAGACCTACGGCGACGGCAGCCGCAGCAACGACCAGCTGAAGGCCGAGATCGCGAGCGCGGTCGGCGGCGGCTTCGACGTGAAGACCGCCGCCGAGCAGAAGTCCGACGGCTCCAAGAACCTCGGCTTCCTGGACTTCATGAAGTACGCGATGCTCGGCTTCGCCGGCATCTCGCTGCTGGTCGGTGGCTTCCTGATCATCAACACCTTCTCCATGCTGGTCGCCCAGCGCACCCGGGAGATCGGGCTGATGCGCGCCATCGGCAGCAGCCGGCGGCAGGTCAACCAGTCGGTGCTGATCGAGGCGCTGGCGCTGGGTGTGCTCGGCTCCACGCTCGGCCTGCTGGCCGGCCTCGGCCTGGCCGAGATCCTGATCGCCCTGATGAAGTCGCTCGGGATGAACCTCCAGGGCGCCCTGCAGATCGGCTGGACCGTCCCGGTGGCGGCCTACGCCATCGGCATCGTGATCACCGTGCTGGCCGCCTGGATCCCGGCCCGCCGGGCCGGGAAGATCTCGCCGATGGCCGCGCTGCGCGACCACGGCACGCCGAGCGAGGCCCGGGCCAACACGATCCGCGCGATCCTCGGCCTGGTGCTGACCGCCGGCGGTGGCGGGCTGCTGGTGCTGGCCGCCACCGCGAAGAAGGCCGCCACCGGCGGCTCGTACCTGGGCCTGGGCGTGCTGCTGACCCTGGTCGGGTTCGTGGTGCTCGGCCCGCTGCTCTCCACCGGGGTGATCCGGGTGCTCGGCGCGCTGCTGCCGGCCCTGTTCGGCCCGTCCGGCAAGCTCGCCCAGCGCAACGCGATGCGCAACCCGCGCCGCACGGGCGCCACGGCGGCCGCGCTCATGATCGGCCTGTCGCTCGTCACCGGCGCCTCGGTGGTCACCTCCTCGATGGTCAGCTCGGCCACCGCCCAGATCGACAAGTCGGTCGGCGCGGACTACATCGTCACCTCGCGCACCGGCGGCATGAGCCCTGCCATCGTGCAGGCGGCGAGTGGCGCTAGCGGCCTGGCGCACATCACCGAGCAGAAGATCCTCCCGGCGAACATCACCACGCCGGACGGCAAGACCACCGAGACCCAGGTGGATGCCTCCTCGCCGACCTTCGTCGACGACCTGCACCTGCCGGTCACCGCCGGCTCCCCGCAGGCGGCCTTCAGCGGCGGTATCTCGGTCGACCAGACCTTCGCCAAGGACCACAACCTGTCGATCGGCGACAAGCTGGCGATCGACTACGGCAAGGGCCGCACCCAGAGCGTGCCGGTGGCGCTGATCACCACCGAGGGCAACTCGCTCTCCGACCACTCCTTCAACACCAGCATCGCCACGGTGACCGAGGCCGTGCCGGCGGCCGACCAGCCGCTGCCGGTGCTGCTGCTCGGCAAGGCCGCGCCCGGCGCGGACGTCGAGAAGAGCCTCTCCTCGCTGCAGGACGCGCTCACCGCGTACCCGCAGCTCTCGGTCAAGGACCAGGCCGGCTACAAGCAGATCATCCAGAGCCAGGTCGACCAGCTGCTCTACATGGTCTACGGCCTGCTGGGCCTCGCCATCGCGGTCGCGGTGCTCGGTGTGGTCAACACGCTGGCGCTGTCCGTGGTGGAGCGGACCCGGGAGATCGGCCTGCTGCGGGCGATCGGCCTGTCGCGCCGTCAGCTGCGCCGGATGATCCGGCTGGAGTCGGTGGTGATCGCGCTCTTCGGCGCGCTGCTCGGCACCGGCCTCGGGCTGGCTTGGGGGATCAGCTCGCAGAAGGTGCTGGCCACCCAGGGTCTGGACACGCTGACCGTGCCGGTCGGCACCATCGTGGTGATCCTGTTGCTCTCCGCGCTGGTCGGGCTGGGGGCCGCGCTGCTGCCGGCCTTCCGGGCGGGCCGGATGAACGTCCTGGCGGCCATCGCCACGGACTGACCGGTTCGCGTCGCACACCGCGACACCGCACGCCGGTGGCCCCCGTTCGTCGGGGACCACCGGCGTGCGGGCGTTGCGCCCGGCACTCACGGGCAGACGGCCGCAGCGTCTGGCACGGGCGCGAACGACGACGGCGAGGCCTGCGGCGGCGGGGGAGCGGGTTTCGGCGCCGGTGCGGCGATCGGCCGCCCGGCCCGCACGGTCGCGAAGAGCGCCTTCGCCGCCGGCCCGTCCCAGAGCACCGTCGACCCCCAGCCCGCGACCTCGTGATCGACGTCGGCCAGCGGCACGGTGGCGAAGTCGGTGCCGCCCGCCACGGACGCCCGCAGCCGGGTGGCCAGTGCCAGCAGGTCCTGCGCCGAGAAGGCCCGGTCCGCCTTGACCGACCGCAGCACGCTGCCCGTCACCGCGGCCAGCCGCGCCGGGTCGAGCAGCAGTCCGCCGTCGGCCGCCCGGCGCAGCAGCTGCGCCACGAACCGCTGCTGGCGGCGCATCCGTCCCAGGTCGGCGGTCCCGTCCAGATGCCGGGCCCGGACGTACGCGAGCGCGCCCGGGCCGTCCAGCGTGCTGGTGCCGGCCGGCAGGCGCAGGCCGGAGTAGTCGTCCCGCAGCGGCCTGCTGCTGCACACCTGCACGCCGCCCAGCGCGTCCACGGCGGAGACGAAGCCGAGGAAGTCGAACTGGACGTAGTGGTCGATCCGCAGGCCGGTGGCCTGCTCGACGGTCCGGACGGTGAGCGGCGCCCCGCCCATCCCGTACGCCGCGTTGATCTTGCCCTTCCCGGCCGGGACCTGCCGGTGGGTGGCCGGGTCCAGATGGGCGGGGATGTCAACGTAGGAGTCGCGCGGGATGCTGACCACGGCGGCCCGCCCGGCCGGCCCGCCGAGCCGGACCAGCATCATGGCGTCCGTGCAGTGACAGGACTCGCCGCCCGCGTGCAGGGTGTTCTTCAGCAGGTCGACCGGGATGCCCTCGCGGTCGTCGGTGCCGACCACCAGGAAGGTGCTCCCGCCGCGGTCCGCCCCGCCGCCGTCCTCCCCGCTGTCGTCCGACGGCGGCCGGTCGGCGCCCGGGCCGAAGGCGTCCACCCGGCCGATCGTCTCCCCGACGCCGTCGAGCACCGAACACCCGGCGCCGGCCGTCGCCAGCACCGCGACGGCGACCGCCCCCGACAACCGGCGTCCCCAGCGGCGGCGCCGGGGAGCTGCGGTACGGGGCTGGACCGAGCGCGGGGCGGGCATTCTTCGGATGGTAGGCCCGGTGTTGCGGGGGTCGGTCCGTACACGCCGGTGGTCGGTGGGCGGATTGCCGAAACGTTCCTTCGCGATGAACAGCGAGATCCACATCCACCAGGACGGGACCTGGCAGCGACGTGGACGGCGCGGCACCGGTACGGTTGCCCCGATGAACACCATGGCTGCTGAGGAGCTGCCGGCGGTCTCCGTGATCATGCCGGTGCTCAACGAGGAACGACACCTGCGCACGGCCGTCCGGCACATCCTGGAACAGGAGTACGCCGGCGGCATGGAGGTGGTGATCGCGCTCGGTCCCTCGACCGACCGGACCGACGCCATCGCGGCCGAACTGGCCGCCGAGGACCCCAGGGTCCGCACCGTGCCGAACCCCACCGGTCGCACCCCCGCCGGGCTGAACGCCGCGATCAGTGCTTCCAAGCACCCGATCGTGGTCCGGGTCGACGGCCACGGCCTGCTCACCCCCGGCTACATCACCACCGCCGTGCGGCTGCTCGGCGAGATGGACGCGGCCAACGTCGGCGGCATCATGCACGCCGAGGGCGAGACCGAGTGGGAGAAGGCGGTCGCCACCGCCATGACCTCCAAGATCGGCGTCGGCAACGCGGCCTTCCACACCGGCGGCCTGGCCGCCCCGGCGGACACCGTCTACCTGGGCGTCTTCCGCCGCGAGGTGCTGGACCGGCTGGGCGGCTACAACGAGGAGTTCATCCGCGCCCAGGACTGGGAGCTCAACTACCGCATCCGCCAGGACGGCGGCCTGATCTGGTTCACCCCGCAGCTGCGGGTCACCTACCGGCCGCGCCCGAGCATGCGGGCACTGGGCAAGCAGTACAAGGACTACGGCCGCTGGCGCCGCGTGGTGACCCGCTACCACCGCGGCTCGGTCAACCTGCGCTATCTCGCCCCGCCGGCCGCCCTGCTCGGCGTCCTGCTGGGCCTGCTGCTGGGCGCCGCCGTCCACCCCGCCTTCCTCGTCCTGCCCGCCGGCTACCTGCTCGGCATCCTCGGCGGCTCGGTCGTCGAGGGCCGCGGCCTCTCCGCCAGGGCCCGTGTCCAACTCCCGCTGGCCCTCGCCACCATGCACCTGAGCTGGGGCTGGGGCTTCCTGACCTCCCCCCGCTCGCTGGCCCGCAAGGTCATCAACAGCACCCTCCCCGCCGCCCGCACCCGCCAGCCTCAGTAGAGCGGCCACCCGCCGAGGCCGGCGGGCAGGCGCTACTGTCTGCCGCATGGTGGATACGGTGCGTGTGGAGGTCGGTGCGGATGTGGATCCGCGGGCCAGGGTCGGGGACGGGAGCACGGTCTGGCCTCTCGCGCAGGTGCGGGAGGACGCCGTGATCGGTGTCGAGTGCGTGATCGGGCGGGGGGCGTACATCGGGCCCGGGGTGCGGATCGGGGACCGGGTGAAGGTGCAGAACCATGCCCTGGTCTACGAGCCGGCGGTGGTCGAGGACGGCGTGTTCATCGGCCCGGCGGTGGTGCTGACCAATGACCGCTACCCGCGTTCGGTGGACGTCGAGGGCAGGCTCAAGCGTGGCGGCGACTGGCGGGCCGAGGGCGTGACGCTTCGCCAGGGTTGCTCGATCGGCGGCCGGGCGGTGCTGGTGGCCGGGGTGACGGTGGGCCGCTGGGCGCTGGTCGCGGCCGGGGCGGTGGTGCACCGGGACGTTCCCGACTTCGCGCTGGTGGCGGGGGTGCCGGCCCGCCGGATCAAGTGGGTCGGGCGGGCCGGTGAGCCGCTGGAGCCGGTCGGGGACGGCCGTTGGCGATGCCCGCGCACGGCGGAGGAGTACCAGGAGACGGACGGGCTGCTCGCCCCGGCGTGAACCGGCCCACCGCGTCACTGGTCGAGCGAGCCGGTCCAGCCCGTGACGCAGCCGCCCTCGTCACCGGTGTGCACCGCGACGCCGCTCGACGTCCCGGGCGTTGCGGAGGCGGAGGCGGCCGGCGAGACGTCGGCGGCCTGCACAACACCCTGCTGCGCCGTCGCCGTCGCCGATGCGGTGGGCGCCGCCGCGCCCTGGCCGCTCCCGCCGGTGAGCGGCTGGTCCGCGAGGATCTGGCCGAACAGCTGGTCCGCCTCCGGCTGCACGAAGGCCGCCTTGGCCCGCAGCTCCGGGTTGGGGTCGTTCGGCGTGTAGCGCATCAGCGGCTGGACGAAGGCGACGTCGGCGGGCTTGACGCCCTTGAGCTCGGTGCCGAGCGCGACCAGCTTGGTGGTGCCGGCGAGGCCGTCGTCCACGGTGATCGACCTGGTGGCGGCCTCGATCACCGGGAACGCGGTGGTCGGGTCGAGCAGCGTCCCGGCGCTGGTGACCTTCCTCAGCAGCGCGCCCAGGAAGGCCCGCTGCATGGTGAAGCGGCCCAGCGAGCTGCCGTCCTGGACCGCCATCCTGGTGCGGACGAACTCCAGCCCCTGCTCGCCCGTCAGGGTGTGCCGGCCGGCGGTGAGGTCGAGATGCGACTCCCGGTCGACGATCGGACCGCAGAGGTTGACGTCCACGCCGCCCACCGCGTCGGTGAGGTCCTTGACGCCCTGGAAGTTGACCAGCGCGAAGTGGTCGACCTTCAGGTGGGTGATCGATTCCACGGTGTCCGAGACGCAGCTCGGGCCGCCCCGGTCGAGTGCCTCGTTGAGTGGCCGGTGGCTCAGCGCGCGGTAGACCTGGCCCGTCTTCGGGTCGGTGCACTGCGGCAGGTCGACCAGGGTGTCGCGGGGCAGGCTGAGCGCGACGGCGGAGACCCGGTCGGGGGAGACGTGCAGCAGGATGTTGACGTCGTTGTTGCCGATGCCGGTGTTGTCCCGGTCGCCGTAGGCGCCGCCCAGGCCTGCCCGGCTGTCGGTGCCGATGATCAGGATGTTCATCGCGGTGTGCCCGCTGGAGTCGGTGGGGCCGGGCGGCGGCGGGGGGTTGCCCGCGCTCAGCGGGGCGTGCTGGATGTTGTGGTCCAGGTGGCGCAGGTAGAGGTAGCCGGCTCCGCAACTCGCCACCAGCGCACCGCCCAGCGTCAGGGCGACGATCTTCGGCCAGCGCCGCCGGGACCGTCGCGCCGGTATCCGCTGCTCGTCCGTCGTCACCGCTGGTCGACCGCCTCTCGTGGCCTCCCGGGGACTTCCCGGGCGAGGGGCGACGTGACTGTGGCAGCGGCCCCCCGTGGCTACGTGGGCGAACGTACCGTGAGGCGACTGCGAACGGGCCAATTTGTTACATGATCAGAAGATTTGAAACAGGGCTGAGGCCCGGGTGAGACGTTCACCCGGGCCTCGGCCCCGTCGGTCGTCAGCCGATCCGGAGCGTCACACGCTCGGACTCGATCCGACTGCGCCACTGATCGTCCGTCAGCGCGTCGGAGTTGCGGCAGAGCACCACCGAGGCGCCGGCGGCGAGCGGGGCGAGGAGGCCGGCCTCCAGGCCGGCCCAGTCGTCGTACGGCAGGGTGCTGAGCACCCGGCCGCCGCGCTCCAGGCCGATCCGGGCCGCGCCCTCGCGGGCCAGCTGGACGGTCTGCTCGCCGCTCAGGCGCAGCGGCAGCCCGTCCACCAGGGTCTCCAGCGCGGGCGACTCCGGGTCGACCGGTGAGTACGGTGCGAACCGGTCGCCCTGGCCGGGCACCTCGGCGGCGTAGTCGAGGAAGCCGTCCGGGCGCTGCGGGAAGCGGCCGCCCAGCGGGCGCAGTGCCAGGGCCACCCGTTCGCCGGAGCAGGCCTGTGCGGCTTCCAGGCCGTCCGGGCCGCTGACCACGAGCCCGGCTTCGGCCGGGTCGCCGCCGGGTGCCGCGGTGACGCCCACCGACCAGCAGGCCACCAGCCAGACGGCGGTCTGCCAGTGGGCGGGCAGCAGCAGGGCGGCGCGGTCCTCGGGGCCGGCGTTCAGCTCGTCCTGGAGGAGATTGGAGGTCTTGGCGACCCAGTTGTCGAACGTTCGGACGGAGAGTTCGACTCTCTCGCCGGTGGCGTCGTCGTAGAAGGTGACCAGGGGGCGTGCGGGGTCCTCACCGAGGGCGGCTCGCAGCAGCTCGGCGGGGGTGCGGGCGTCGGCAGCGAAAGGCGCATTCATGGTGCACCCCAGCCTAGGGCCTCGCCCGGGGGAGATGGGAGGGGGCCCGCTGGCGGTTCCCTGCTTGTCGAAGACCCGTCAGAAACCGCCTCCGGGACGGGTGGCGAACGAGTCTCAGGAGGCCGATGATCCGATTTATGCGTATTTCTCCTATCTCCTTGATCGGGACCGGCTGCGCCGCCGCGCTCCTGCTGCAGGCCACAGGGTCCGGCCCGACCGCCACAGCCGCGGACGCGGCCGGCGCGGTGCGTCGCACGGATCCCGGAATAGCGGCATCCAGCGCCCCGCGCACCACCAGCCTCGCGCTGGAAGCCCTCGCCCCGATCCCCCGGACCGACCGCTCCGCCGGCCCGCTCACCGCCACCCGCGGCCTCGCCGCGCGCGCGACCGCCGGCTACTCCCTGCTCGGCGTCAGCTGGGACGACCCCGCCGCCACCCTGGACGGCTCCGTCCAGGTCCGCACCCGCGCCGCAGACCGGTCCGGCCACGGCGCGTGGAGCGACTGGCGCGCGCTCGCGGCGGACGACGAGGACCGCCCGGACGCCGGCTCCGCCGAGCAGGCCGGACCGCGCGCCCGCGGCGCCACCGCCCCGCTCTGGGTCGGGCCCAGCGACGGCGTCGAGGTCCGGGCCGGCGCGGCCGGGGCGCTGCCGGCCGGGTTGCGCGTCGAGCTGGTGGACCCGGGCACGGACGGCCCCGCCGTCGCCGTCCCGCAGGCCCCGCAGGCCCGCGCGCTGCCATCCGCCGACTACGGCGCACCCCGCCCGGGCATCGTCACCCGGGCCGGCTGGGGCGCCGACGAGTCGATCCGCGAGCCGGATTTCGTCTACACCGGCACCGTCAAGGAGGTCTTCGTCCACCACACCGACACCGGCAACGACTACACCTGCGCGGACTCGCCGAAGCTGATCCGGGCCATCTACCAGTACCACGTACAGTCCAACGGCTGGCGCGACATCGGCTACAACTTCCTGGTCGACAAGTGCGGCACCATCTACGAGGGCCGGGCCGGTGGAGTGGACCGGCCGGTGCTGGGCGCCCATACGCTCGGCTTCAACACCGACTCGTCCGGCGTCGCGGCGCTCGGCACCTTCGACTCGGACCAGCCGGTCAAGGCGCAGCTCGACGGCATCGCCGAGATCGCGGCCTGGAAGCTCGGCCTGACCGGCCAGGACGCCGGTTCCACCGTCACCCTGGTCTCCGCCAGCGACGGCAGCCGGTACCCGAAGGGGACGGCCCACACCTTCAACACGATCTCCGGTCACCGGGACGCCTTCGCCACCGACTGCCCGGGCGACGACCTCTACGGCCACCTGGCCGACCTCCGCGCCGAGGCGTCCCACCTCCAGGGCCGTCAGTAGTCCGGTACAGACTGGACGGGTGAACGACGTCCCGGCCGAGCGCCGCTGGCTCCCCGGCCGCCCGCTGGACCTGCACCGCACCCTGGCGCCGCTGCAACGCGGCCCCGGTGACCCGGCCTGCCGCACGGCGGGCGACGGGGCCGTCTGGCGGGCCTCGCGCACTCCGGAGGGTGTCGGCACGCTGCGGGTGGCCGGCGCGTACGGCGAGGTGCTGGCGCAGGCCTGGGGCCCGGGTGCCGGGTGGCTGCTGGAGCGGCTGCCGCTGCTGCTCGGCGACGCCGACGACCCGTCGGGCCTGCTGCTCCCGCCCGGTCCGCTGCGCGAGGCCCAGCGGACCCACCCCGGCCTGCGGCTGTGCCGTACGGGCCTGGTGCTGGAGTCGCTGGTGCCCGCCGTCCTGGAACAGAAGGTCACCTCGGACGAGGCGTACCGCGCCTGGCGGCTGCTGCTGGGCGAGTTCGGCACCCCGGCGCCCGGCCCGGCCGACGGCCCGGCGCGGGGCATGCGGGTCGCCCCGTCGGCGCGCGAGTGGTGCCTGATCCCGTCCTGGGCGTGGCACCGGGCGGGGGTCGACCCCAAGCGTTCGGCCACCGTCGTCCGCGCCGCGCGCCTGGCTCCCCGGCTGGAACAGGCCTCGGGCCTGTCCGGCGCCGAGGCGGCGGCCCGGCTGACCACCGTCCCCGGGGTGGGGGCGTGGACGGCGGCGGAGACCCTGCAACGCAGCAACGGCGACGCCGACGCCGTCTCGGTCGGCGACTACCACCTGCCGAACATCGTCGGCTGGGTGCTGGCCGGCCGCCCCCGCTCCGACGACGCGCAGCTGCTGGAGCTGCTCGCCCCGTACGCCGGTCACCGGCACCGGGTCTGCCGACTGATCGGGCTCACCGGGCAGCACCCACCGCGCTACGGCCCGCGGCTCGCCCCGAACGACCACCGCCGCCGCTGACCGCGGCTGAGGCCGGGTCAGCGCACGGTGATGAACTCCTCCGCACCCCGGGCCGGCCGGCCCCTGGGCGCCGCCGCCGGCCGGCCCACCGCGACCGCGCCCATCGGGTCCCATCCGGCAGGCAGGTCGAGCACCTCGCGCACGGTGTCCCGGCAGAACATCGTGGACGAGACCCAGGCCGATCCGTACCCCTCGCCGGTCAGCGTGACCAGCAGGTTCTGCACGGCGGCGCCGATCGCCACGGTGAACATCTCCCGCTCGGCGGCGGCCCTCGGCGCGTCCGGATAGCTGTGCGAGCCCTCCATCACCAGGCAGGGCACCACCAGGTACGGCGCGCCGCGCAGCACCTCGCCGCGCGCGGTGCGCCGGGCCACCCGGGCCTCGTCCCAGCCGTCCAGCTCGCGCAGGTCGCGCTGCCAGGCGGCGAGCATGGCGTCCAGCAGCGCGGTGCGCACCTCGGCGGACTCCAGCAGGACGAAGCGCCACGGGGTGGTGTGGTGCGGGGCCGGCGCGGTGACGGCGGCGGCCACCGCGCGGCGCACGGCGGCCGGGTCGACCGGCTCGTCGGTGAACTCGCGGACGGTGCGCCGCAGTGTCACCGCCTCACGGACGGCCTCGGAGGTGCCGAGCCGGAACATGTCGTCGACGGCGGGCCGGATCATCGGCCGGATGCCCGCGCCGTCGGGCCCGGTCACCAGCCGGCCCAGGCCGCGCACCAGGGCCACCGGCGTGCCGCCGGTCTTGCCCTTGACCAGGTCGCCGGCGGCGGCCAGCTCGTCCGCGGTGGCGGTCACGGTGAGCGCGAGCTCGTTGCCGTGGCTGTCCCGCCGGCCGCGGTGGTCCTCCAGCACGTCCAGACCGGCCGCGCCGATCGCCACGTCGGTCAGGCCGTTGCGCCACGGGCGGCCGAAGGTGTCGGTGACGACCACCGCGACCTGGCGGCCGGTCAGTTCCCGCAGCCGCGCGCGCAGGGCGCGGGCCGAGGCGTCCGGGTCCTCGGGCAGCAGCAGGACGGTGCCCGGAGGGGTGTTCGAGGCGTCCACGCCGGCCGCGGCCATCACCAGGCCCTGCCGGTTCTCGACGATCCGGATCGGCCCGCGCCGGGCCACCAGGCGCACGCTCTCGGCGTCGATCGCGGCCTCGCGGTCGTCGGCGTGCAGCAGCCGGCCCTCGGCCTTGCTGACGATCTTCGAGGTGACCAGCAGGATGTCGCCGTCGGCCAGGTCGGCGGCCTTGGAGATCAGTGCGGCCAGGTCGGCGCCCGGCTCGATCTCGGGCAGACCGGGGACCGGCAGCACCTGCACCGCGGCGGGTCCGGCCGGGGCCGTCACGCCCGGACCCGCTCGGCCAGGTCCAGCGCGGCCCGGGCCATCGCCGCCGTCGCGGCGGGGTCGCTCATCAGCAGGGGCACGGCCAGGCAGCGGATGCCGCCGGCCGTCACGGCCGCCACCGCGTCGGCGTCGGCCTCGTCCACCAGCCAGCCGTCGATCAGGTCGGAGCCGTAGTGCAGCGCGACCGCCTCGGCCGTCGCCTCGACGCCCACCGCGGCCAGCACCTTGTCCGCCATCCCGCGCACCGGCGCGCCGCCGATGATCGGGGAGAGGCCCACCACCGGCGCCGCCGCCTGGGCCACCGCCCGGCGGATCCCCGGCACGGCCAGGATCGTCCCGATGCTCACCACCGGGTTGGACGGCGGGAGGAGGATCACGTCGGCCGCGGCGATCGCCTCCAGCACGCCGGGCGCGGGCTTGGCGGTGTCGGCGCCCACCGGGATGATCGCCTCGGCGGTCACCGCGGCGTGCAGCTTCACCCAGTACTCCTGGAAGTGCACCGCCCGGGTGCCCTGCTCGTCGGTGATCCGGACGTGCGTCTCGACCCGGTCGTCGCTCATCGGCAGCAGCCGCACGCCGGGTTGCCAGCGGTCGCAGAGCGCCTCGGTGACGGCGCTCAGCGGGTAGCCGGCGCCCAGCATCTGGGTGCGCACGATGTGCGTGGCGAAGTCCTTGTCGCCCAGCCCGAACCAGGACGGTCCGACGCCGTAGGCGGCCAGCTCGTCCTTGACCGCGTAGCTCTCCTCGGAGCGGCCCCAGCCCTGCTCCTCGTGGATGCCGCCGCCGAGCGTGTACATCACGGTGTCGAGGTCCGGACAGACCTTCAGACCGAAGAGGTGGATGTCGTCCCCGGTGTTGCCGATGACGGTGATCTCGTCGCCGGGGGCGACCACGTCCTTGAGTCCGCGCAGGAAGCGCGCCCCACCGATTCCGCCTGCCAGTGCCACGATGCGCATGCGCCCATCCTGCCAGGCCGTCAGGGCGGTTCGGGCACGCCTCGGTTGTCAGGACAGGCCGGGCTGCAACTCCGGTACGGCCGCGCCGTACTGGTTCATCTCGGTCAGGCCCGGCGAGTAGAGGTGGATGCTGACGGCGGGTTCGAGCGCCGCGTTGACCACCTCGTGCAGATACCCGGACGAGAAGACCTGTCCCTCCTTGCCCGCCTTCGGCGAGGAGGGTCCCTGGTGCCACCTGGGGCCGGACGGAATCGTGCGGATAGTGCCGGGGCGCAGGGCCCGGGAGCCCTCGCCGGCGTGCGTGAGCGAGCGCTCGACCAGCTCGCCCTGAACCACCGTCATGACGCCCGAGGAGTCGCCGTGGTCGTGGAAACCGCTGCTCTGGCCGGGCAGCCAGCTGAGCAGCCAGACCTCGTAGCCGGGGCCGGTCTCCAGCCGGGCGTACCAGCGGGTCAGCGCGTCGTAACGGACCTGCGGCGCCCAGCGGGCGCGGTCGGCGGCGATCTCGCGGACCAGCTGGGCGTAGCCGGCCACCGTGGTCGGGTGGGCCGGCAGGTCGGTGCGGGCCAGGTGCGGGAAGGCCAGCGGGTCCCCGGCGATGCTGACGTCGCTGAGCCCGTCGGTCCACGGGCGCGCGGGCGCGGGGACGACGGTCGTCACGCCGGCGGCGGTGCGGGCTGCGGGCTTGTTGCGGTCGCGGTTGCGCTTACGGGGGCGGATGCGATTGCGCATGGGATGGGTCCTCGGATGCGGCTGGTGGCGGGAGGAGGATCAGCCGGATCCGCAGGGGGAGAGATGCGCGGGCGGCCTCGGTGTTCCTGAGGCGGCGCGCAGAGGCCGGAACGACAGGCCGGCGCGCCTAGCGACAACAGGAACAGAGGCAGCGACAGAGCGAGCTCGCGGCATGGCGAAGCACCAGGTGGCTGCTTCGGCGCGCGATCGACTCGGACATGGATAAAAGGAGACAGGGTAGACGGGGGTCCTGTCAACTCTCCCCCGGGGACATTCGGGTCACATCAGGGACGAACCACCGGATCAGGTGATAAGTCAGCCTCTAGGTTTCGATGTGAAGATCGCCGGGAAGGCAGCCGGATGACCGGGTTGCTCCCCGATCGCGCCGGTGGGTCGACGCTCGGAGCCGTGATCCCGGGTCCCGCCGGAGCGCAACCGGAACCGGCCCGGCAGACGTCCACCTCCGTGGGGGCGTGGATCGGGTTCGGGGTGGGGTGCGTCGCCTGCGAGCTGCGGAAAGTCCGTCTTGTCCGGATATGTACACTAATTGTCAGCGCTTGGTTCCGGGGAGTGAATTCCCGACCCAATACCAGAGCTCGGCTTGACTGGGCCAGAGCGGCGCACATGTAATTTCACTCGTGTCGTTCAGCCGATCCAGGCCGCGGCCACATGCACGGGGACGCCAAGAGGGGCAGAGGAGGCGCGCCAATGAGCGAGCTCTTTGAGCTGTTGATCGGTGAGGACACCGAAGAGGAAGAGGAACTCGACTGGCAGGAGCGCGCGCTGTGTGCCCAGACCGACCCGGAATCCTTCTTTCCGGAGAAGGGCGGGTCCACCCGCGAGGCCAAGAAGGTCTGCCTGGCCTGCGAGGTGCGCTCCGAATGCCTTGAGTACGCCCTCGCCAACGACGAGCGATTCGGTATCTGGGGCGGGCTCTCCGAGCGCGAACGCCGTCGGCTCAAGAAGAGCGCGGTCTGACCGCCCACGCGTTCGATCCGCGGCGATTAAACGCCGCACCCATTCCGCCTCTTCGCGGAATCTGCGCGAGATCCACCACTCGTGCAGAACCCACAGCAGTCGGGCAAGCGCCTCGCCGCAACGGCGGGGCGCTTTCGCGTTTTGGGGCGCCCGCCGGCACGGGTCCGAGCCGGTGCCGCGCTCCGCCCTCGCGCAGCACCCCACCGGGTGGGAACCCCGTCCAGCTGAAGCCGTTAGTGTGGTGCGCCACCTGCCGTCCACCGGAACCGGGGCCTGCGCACTCGATGACTGCCTACAGCCACCAGAGCGGCTACTCAGACCAGCCCTCGTCCGCTCATCTGCCCCGCGGCCGCTACGGCACAGGCGAGTCCCGCCCGCCCGCGTACCCGCGCCACCTGGTCACTGCCGTCATCGTCTCGCACGACGGCGCCCGCTGGCTGCCGCAGGCGCTGGCCGGCCTGCTCGGGCAGGACCGTCAGGTGCAGCGCGTGCTCGCGGTGGACACCGGCAGCACCGACACCTCCCCGCAGCTGCTCGCCGACACCCTCGGTGACTGGCTCCCGCCGAGCGGTGCGATCGTGCTGGGCCGCCGGGCCGGCTTCGGCACCGCCGTCGCCGAAGCCGTCTCCAGCAGCCCGCCGCTGCGCCCCGAGGACCTCCCCTACAGCCTGGACCCGTCCGGCTACGACCCGGTCACCGGTGGCTGGGACGACTTCGGCGACCCGCTCTCCTCGGAGGACGACCTCGGCGCGGGCGGCCCGCGCGAGACCCAGCCGGTCGAGTGGCTCTGGCTGCTGCACGACGACTGCGAGCCGCAGACCGACGCGCTGCGCCGCCTCCTCCAGGTCGCCGACACCACCCCCTCCGCCGCCGTCATCGGTCCCAAGCTGCGCAGCTGGTACGACCGCCGGCAGCTGCTGGAGGTCGGCGTGACCATCGCCCGCTCCGGCCGCCGCTGGACCGGCCTGGACCGCCGCGAGCAGGACCAGGGGCAGCACGACCAGGTCCGCCCGGTGCTGGCCGTCTCCACGGCGGGCATGCTGGTGCGCCGCGACGTCTTCGAGCAGCTCGGCGGTTTCGACCGGGCGCTGCCGCTGATGCGCGACGACACCGACTTCTGCTGGCGGGTCAACGCCGCCGGCCACCGCGTGGTGGTGGCCCCCGACGCGGTGCTGCGGCACGCCGAGGCGGCCAGCCGCGAGCGCCGCGCGATCGACTGCGGAGCGGCCCACCCGCACCGGGTCGACAAGGCCGGCGCCGTCTACACCCTGCTCGCCAACTCCAAGCGGACGGTCTTCCCCTACGTCCTGCTCCGGCTGGTGCTCGGCACGCTGGTGCGGGTGCTGGCCAACCTGATCGGCAAGGACCCCAAGCAGGCGCTCGACGAGATCGCCGGCCTCGGCCACGAGCTGGTCCGCCTGCCGCGCCTGCTCCTGGCCCGCAAACGCCGCGCGCAGACCAGAAGTTACGACCCGCTCGACGACCGGAGCCTGTTCCCCGCCCCGGGCGCCACCGCGCGCCTCGCGATCGAGACCGCGGTCGGCTCGCTCGGCATCGGCGGCGGCGACGACACGATCGGCCGGCACGGCACGGCCGAGTCCGGACCCGGCGACGAGGACAACGAGGTGCTCGAGGTCGAGCAGTTCGCGGTCATCAAGAAGCTCGCCCGGCGTCCCGCGCCGGTGCTCTTCGCCGCGCTGCTGGTCTTCGCCCTGTTCGCCGCCCGCAACCTGCTCGGCAGCGGCTCGCTGCTCGGCGGCGCGCTGCTGCCCGCCTCCGACGGCGCGTCAGGCCTCTGGGACATGTACGCGGGCAGCTGGCACCCGGTCGGCGCCGGCTCCACCGCGACGGCGCCGCCCTACCTGGCGATGCTCTCGGTGCTCTCCTGGCTGCTGTTCGACCACGCCGACCTGGCCGTCACCCTGCTGCTGGTGCTCTCCGTCCCGCTCGCGGCGGTCAGCGCCTACCTGGTCTCCCGTCCGCTGATCGGCTCCAAGCTGGTGCGGGCCTGGGCCAGCGCCACCTACGCGCTGCTGCCCGCCGCCACCGGCGCGATCGCGCAGGGACGGATCGGCACCGCGGTGCTCGCCGTGCTGCTCCCGCCGCTGGCCCGGGCCGCCGCCGTCTCGGCCGGTCTCGGGATCCGCAAGGAGACCGCCGCCAAGGGCGCCCGCCCGGGCTGGCGGTCCACCTGGATGACCGTCGCGCTGCTCACCGCCTGCACCGCCTTCGTGCCGCTGACCTGGGCGATCGCCGTCCCGTTGTCGCTGGCCGCGCTGATCGCGGCGGTCCTGCGCGGGGGTGCCTACGGCAGCGGGCTGGACGCGGTCCGGCTGCTCGGCCTGCGAGTCGCGGTGATCCTGGGTACGCCCCTGCTGGTACTCGCGCCGTGGTCGGTCGAGGTGCTCGCGCACCCGTCGCGGCTGCTGCTGGAGGCCGGTCTGCCGGGCTTCAACGGGCATGCGGCCAGCGCGGTTGGGCTGCTGCTGGTGAACCCGGGCGGTTCGGGCGTCCCGCCGGTGTGGCTCTCGGCGGGCGTGCTGCTCGCCGCGCTGGCCGCCCTGCTGCGCTCCGACCGGCGCCGCGCGGTGCTGGTCGCCTGGGGCGCGGCCGGTGCCTGCCTGCTCTTCGCCGTGCTGGTGGCCGGGACGAGCGTGACC
Source organism: Kitasatospora mediocidica KCTC 9733 (assembly GCF_000744225.1). GTDB lineage: Bacteria > Actinomycetota > Actinomycetes > Streptomycetales > Streptomycetaceae > Kitasatospora > Kitasatospora mediocidica. The sequence continues at coordinate 2,707,129 of NZ_JQLN01000005.1, forward strand.
CCGGCCTCCGGCGGTCCGGCCGTCGCGGCCTGGGCCGGCCCGGCAGCGCTGCTCAGCGGCATCTCGCTGCTCGCCGCCGCCGCGATCGGTGCGGACGGTGCGAACACCCGCGTCGCCGGGATCGCCTTCGGCTGGCGCCAGCCGGTGGCCGCCCTGGTGGTGCTCTCCGCCCTGCTCGCGCCATTCGGCACCGCCGTCTGGTGGGCGGTCAGCGGCGCGGACGGCCCGCTGCACCGGACCTCGCAGTCCCAGGTGCCCGCCTTCATCGCTGAGGAGGCCGACACCTCCGACCGTTCCCGCACGCTGGTGCTGACCGGCAACGCCACCGCCACGGACGTGCGCTTCGCGCTGGTCCGCGGCGCGGGCCTGACGCTCGGCCAGGCCGAGGGGACGGTGGACACCGGCGGCACGACCCATGCGCCGCTGACCAAGCTGGTCGGCAGCCTGCTGGCCGGCTCCGGCGCCGACCAGGCCGACGCGCTGGCCGGCTTCGGCGTCGAGTACGTCCTGGTCGAGGACCCGATGATCGGCAAGGTCGGGAACGTCCTGGACACCACGCCGGGCCTGACCCGGACCACCCAGGGCAATGGCACCGCGCTCTGGCAGGTGACCAGCCCGCCGGCCACCCGCGCCGTGATCACGTCGGGCACCACCCTGCCGATCCCGGTCCCGGCCGGCGCCGAGTCGATCGACAGCACGGTCCCGGCCGGTCCGGCCGGCCGGGTGCTGCGACTGGCCGAGCAGGCCGACCCCGGTTGGCAGGCGACCCTGAACGGCACCGCGCTGACCCGGGTCACCGTCGACGGCTGGGCGCAGGGCTTCCAGCTGCCCGCCAACGGCGGCCGCCTGCTCGTCACCCGCAGCGCCGCTCTGACGCACACCGGCTGGGTCTGGCTCCAGCTGCTGCTGGGCGTCACCGTGCTGGTGCTGGCCCTGCCCGGCCGGCGCAGCACCAAGGATGACGACCTGCCCGAGGAGGTGCTGGCCGCCGCCGCGCTGGCCGCCGCCGCCCAGGCGCAGGCACCGCTGCCCGGCAGTCGCCGGGCCCGCCGGATGGCCGAGCGCGGCGAGGGCGAGGGCGAGCAGCCGGACACCGACCCCGGGGTCTACGGGACGGAGCCCGGCAGCCCGCCGCAGCCCGCCGCGGAGCCGTACCAGCCGGCCGAGGCGGCGCCCGCCTTCGACCCGTACCAGCAGGCCGACCTCCAGCAGGGCGAGTACCAGCAGGTCGATCCGTACGGCTACGACCCCTACGCGGCCCAGCCGTCCTACGACCCGTACGCGGCGCAGCCGCAGTACGCGGGGGAGCAGTACGCCGCGGAGCAGCCCTACCAGGGCGATCCGTACGCGGCCCAGCCCCAGCAGCAGCCCTACCAGCAGGACTACGGCTACGACCCGTACGCCGCCCAGCAGGGCTACCAGAACCCCGAGCAGCCGTGGCCGCCCGGGCAGCAGCAGCCCTACGACTCCGACGATCCCTCCTACGGTGGCGGCCACCCGCACCACGACGGAGCTGACCCGCGATGAAGAAGCCCGCCCTGAAGAATCCCGGCTTCAGCCTGAAGCGCCCCGGAACGGGCGTCCCCGGCGGCAGCCGGACCGGTATCTCGGTGCTGGCCGCGGCCGGCGTGCTGGTCCTGGTGCTGGGCGTCGCCGAGGCGCGCCCGCCGGCCGCCCCGGCCGGGCCCCCGCCGGGCGCGGCGGTCACGGCGCAGGTCGAGCGGACGGCCGTGGTCTGCCCGCAGCCGATGCAGGGGCTGACCGGCACCACCTCGATCACCGCAGTCACCCCGGGTGCCGGCGGTTCGGCGGCCGGCGGCAGCGGCACGGTCAGCGACGTGACCCCGCCGGCGCCGGTGGCCTCCGCGCCGCCGTCCGGCTCACCCGCCCCGGCGCAGTCCCCGGCGCCCGCCGCGAACCCGGCCCAGGGTCAGGGGCAGCCCACCGGCGCCCGGCTGACGCTGGCCAAGCCCGGCGTGCCGGTCAGCGTCCAGGCGGCCAACGGCGACACCGCTCCCGGCTCCGTCGCGGTCGCCACCGGCGCCTACGCGCCCGGCTTCACCGTCACCCAGACCACCACGGTCACCGACCAGCGCGGCACGGGCATGTCCGGGGTGACCTGCCAGCCGGACGGCACCGACTTCTGGTTCGCCGGCGCCAGCACCGCGGCCGACCGCGCCGACTACGTCGCGCTCACCAACGTCGGGGCGTCCTCGGCCGTGGTGGACATCAAGCTCTACGGCGACCAGGGCGAGGCGGAGAGCGACGCCGCGGGCGGCATCACCGTGCCCCCCGGCGGTTCGCAGGCCGTCCTGATCTCCACCCTCACCAACAACACGGCGATCAACGACCTCGCCGTCCACGTGGTCGCCCGCAGCGGCCGGGTCAGCGCCGCGCTGCACGCCGCGGACGGTGCCAAGGGTGCCGACTGGGTGCCCGCCTCGACGGCACCGGCGCCCACCCAGGTGATCGCCGGGCTGCCCGCCGACCTCTCCGGGCTCGAACTGGTCGTGATGGCCCCCGGCAGCGACGACGCCGATCTGAAGATCCAACTCTCCGGCCCGAACGGCTGGTTCGTCCCGGCCGGTCACGAGTCGATCCACGTCAAGGCCGGCATGGTCAGCGCCGTCCAGCTCGGCCAGATCACCCGCAACGAGGTCTCCGCGATGCGGCTGTCGCCCTCCGACAACCAGAACGCCACGCCGGTGGTGGCGGCTCTGCGGGTCGACCGCGCCGCCAACAACAAGTCCGACTCCGCCTGGCTGACCGGCAGTTCCCCGATCGGCAAGCGGGCCACCGTGGCGGACGTGCGCGGCGGCGGGGCCGCCACGCTCTACCTCACCGCCGCCGACGCCGCCGCGACGGTCCGGGTGACCGCCTCGGCGAGCACCGGCGGGGGCACGCCGACCACCAAGGACGTCCAGGTCCCGGCCGGTTCCACGGTCGCCCTGCAGTCGCCCGAACCCGCCGGCGGCAACGGCGCGTTCGCCATCAGCATGGAGACGCTCTCGGGCGGCCCGGTGATGGCGGCCCGGATGCTCGCGGTGAACACCAACAACGTGCCGATGTTCACCATCCAGGCGCTCGCCGACGACCACAGCAGTGTCGTGGTGCCGCAGGCGGCGCAGGACCCGGGCGTGCTGGTCCACTGACCGCGCAGGTGGCGGCCCGGGCCCCGGCCCGAGCCGCCGTCACTCCTCGTCGTAGCGCGGGTCGATGGAGTCCGGCGAGAGTCCGAGCAGGTCGGCGACCTGCTCGATGAGGATCTCGTGCACCAGGGCCGCGCGGTCCTCGCGGGTCTTGGCACGGATCTCCACCGGCCGCCGGTAGACCACGATCTGGCTCTTGCGGCCCTGCCGGGCGGGCAGCACCCGGCCCAGCGGCACACCGCCGCCCGAGCCGGCCGGCGGATCGTCGGGACCGGGCTCGGGCACCTCGTCGACCGCGAACTCGACGTCTATCAGCTGCGGCCAGCGCCGCTCCAGGCGTTCCACCGACTCACGGACGTAGTCGTCGAACAGTTCGGAGCGGCTGAGCGAGATCGGTACCTGCGGCGGCGCCAGTGGGCCACGCAGGCCGCGGCCGTGCCGGTCGCGGCGCCTGGCACCGCGCGGCGGTCCGGCGGGCGGCTGCGGTACGGGCGGTGGCGGTGCGGAGCTGTCCATATCGCAGCCGAGCCTAGTCCTAGAAGGCCCGGAAATGGACCACACGAACAGCATCGGGGCGGCGCTCGAACGCGACACGAACCCGAAGACACGCGTGCGTCTTAGGCAGTTCGCCGTCTGTGCGGTACCGTCCACCCTCGTGAGCCCTGTACGTCGTTGTTCGCGGACCGCGTGCGGCCGACCGGCCGTCGCGACCCTGACGTACGTCTATGCCGATTCCACGGCCGTCCTGGGCCCGCTCGCCACCTACGCCGAGCCGCACTGTTACGACCTGTGCGCCGAGCACGCCGCCCGGCTGACCGCCCCGCGCGGCTGGGAGGTGGTCCGGTTGGCCGTCGACGCCGGGCCGATGCGCCGCAGCAGTGACGACCTGGAGGCATTGGCCAACGCCGTCCGCGAGGCCGCCCGCCCGCACGACTACGCACCGCGTCCGGTGCGCTCCGCCGAGGGCGACCCCGCCGAGGCCGGCCGCCGCGGCCACCTGCGGGTCCTGCGTTCCCCGGAGAACTGAGCGGACCGGTGTTCGACCACTGAGCGTGGCGAACCGGTCATCCACACCCGGTACGCTGCTTCCCTGCCCGGGGGCGCACCCGTACCGGAGGCGCACCCGTGGCGACGTATCGTGACCGAGGGCAACCAGCCCGTACCGTCGACACACACCAGGGTGGAGCCGCAGTGCGCGACCTCAAGCAGCTCGTGAAGGCCTACGACGTTCGAGGCGTCGTCCCCGACCAGTGGGACGAGAGCCTGTCCCGTGCCTTCGGCGCCGCATTCGTGCAGGTCACCGGTGCGTCGGCGATCGTCGTCGGTCACGACATGCGCCCGTCCTCGCCGAGCCTGACGCGGGCCTTCGCCGAGGGCGCGGCCGCCCGTGGCGCGGACGTCACCGAGATCGGGCTCTGCTCCACCGACCAGCTCTACTACGCGAGCGGCAAGCTGGACCTGCCCGGCGCGATGTTCACCGCGAGCCACAACCCGGCCGAGTACAACGGCATCAAGCTCTGCCGCGCGGGCGCCGCCCCGGTCGGCGAGAACACCGGCCTGGCGGACATCCGCGAGCTGGTGCAGAGCTGGATCGGCGCCGACGACAGCGTGACGATCCCCGCCGTCGACGTGGCGCCGGGCAAGCTGACCCAGCAGGACACCCTGCGCGGCTACGCCGACCACCTGCTCGGCCTGGTCGACCTCACCGCGATCCGCCCGCTCAAGGTCGTGGTGGACGCGGGCAACGGCATGGGCGGCCACACCGTCCCCACCGTGCTGGCCGGCCTGCCGCTGGACGTCGTGCCGATGTACTTCGAGCTGGACGGCACCTTCCCCAACCACGAGGCCAACCCGCTCGACCCGAAGAACCTGGTCGACCTGCAGGCCAAGGTCAAGGAGGTCGGCGCCGACATCGGCCTGGCCTTCGACGGCGACGCCGACCGCTGCTTCGTGATCGACGAGCGCGGTGAGCCGGTCTCGCCGTCCGCGATCACCGCCCTGGTGGCCGTCCGCGAGCTGGCCCGCGCCCGCGCCAACGGCGAGGAGGGCGCGACGATCATCCACAACCTGATCACCTCCTGGACCGTGCCGGAGGTCGTCCTGGAGCACGGCGGCAAGCCGGTCCGCACCCGGGTCGGCCACTCCTTCATCAAGCAGGAGATGGCCGAGACCGACGCGATCTTCGGCGGCGAGCACTCGGCGCACTACTACTTCCGCGACTTCTGGCGCGCCGACACCGGCATGCTGGCGGCCCTGCACGTCCTCGCCGCCCTGGGCGGCCAGCAGGGCACGCTCTCCGCGCTGACCGCCGAGTACGACCGCTACGCCGCCTCCGGCGAGATCAACAGCACCGTCGCCGACCAGGCGGACCGCTCCGCCGCGGTGCGCGCCGCGTACGCCTCGCTGGAGGGCGTCAGCGTCGACGAGCTCGACGGCCTGACCATCGCCGGCGACGACTGGTGGTTCAACCTGCGCGCCTCCAACACCGAGCCGCTGCTGCGACTGAACGTCGAGGCCAAGGACCCGGCGAAGATGGCCGACCTGCGCGATGCGGTGCTCGCGCTGGTCCGCGCCTGATCCGTATCCCGACCCGCCCCGGCCGGTAGTGTTGCTACCGGCCGGGGCGCCGTCGCGTCCCGCCGTACCCCTGACGCACTGGAGCCCGCCGCCCATGACGCTCGAACCGTTCCTCCTGGAGATCCTGGTCTGCCCGCAGTGCCGGGCCGCGCTGGCCGAGGCCGGCACCGAGGACCAGCCGGAACTGGCCTGCACCGGCGACGACTGCGGCCTGCTCTACCCGGTCCGCGACGGCATCCCCGTCCTCCTCGTCGACGAGGCCCGCCGCCCCGCCTAGACCGAACCGGCAGCTCGGAGGCCAGCCGCATGCTCGACGACAGCCTGCTCGACGACCCGGCCGCCCTTCAGCGCGCCGACCGGGACCACGCGTTGCTCGCCCTCGCGGGCTCCGGCGCACGGGTCCGCACCGCGCTACGGCTGGCCGACGCGGCCGGCCTGGCGCGTCTCCAGCCCGACGGCCGCCCGCGAGCCGTCCTGGTGGCCGGCCACGGCAGCGCCCTGACGGCCGGTGAGGCACTGGCCGCGCTGGCCGGCACCGCCACCCTGGTCCAGCCGCTCCCCGCCGCGGACAGCCGCCCGGCCGGCGGCAGTTCCGCCTTCAGTACCGGCCTGATCTGGCAACTTCCCGGCTGGGTGGGCCCGCTGGACCTCCTGGTGATCGCCTCGGCGGACGGCTACGAACAGGGCCTGATCGCCCTCGCCCAGCAGGGCTACGCCCGCGGCTGCGCGATCGCGGTGATCTGCCCGGAGGACCGGCCGCTGGCCGAGGCCGCGCTCCAGGTGCGCGGACTGCCGCTGCCGTACGTGCCGTCGGCCACCGAGGAGCCCGCCGAGGCACCCGAGCCCGACCTGCCCGCCGAGGACCCCGGCGCGCTGTGGGCCTTCCTCACGCCGCTGCTCGCGCTGGCCGCCCGGATCGGCGTCGTCCCGCTCGCCGACCGCGCCCTGGAGCAGGCCGCCGACCTGCTGGACGAACTCGCGGTCCGCCACCGCCCGGACGCCGCCGCCTACCTCAACCCGGCCAAGGGACTGGCCGCCCGGCTCTCCGGCACGGTCCCGCTGCTCTGGAGCGAGGGCCCGATCGCCGCGGTGGCCGCCGCCCGCTTCGCCGCGATGCTCGCCGACCGGGCCGGCCTGCCCGCCCTCACCGGCCGGCTGCCGCAGGCGCTGACCGCGCACCGCGGCATGTTCGCCGGGCGGCTGGGCGGCGGCGCGGACCCGGACGACTTCTTCCGCGACCGGGTCGACGAGCCCGACCCGTTCACCCTCCAGGTCCTGCTGCTGCGGCACGTACCGCTGGAGGAGGCCGCCGACCAGGAGCAACTCCCGCCGGAGGCCGTCCCCGAGCCCGCGTCGGCCACCCCCAGCGTGCGCCGGGCCCACCGCCTGGCGGCCAACCACGACGTCCGGCTGACCGAGTACACCGGGATCCGCCAGGAACCGCTGGAGGCCCTGGTGGAGTTGGTCGTGCTGACCGACTTCGCGGCCGTCTACCTGGGACTTGCCGCCGATCCGGGCCACTGATGGTCGGTTAGGGTCTAGGAGCCCCGAAACCGGGCACCTCACGTACTTCGAGCTAGGAGCAGGGTCGCGCCGATGGACCGCCTCGCCAACACCGTCCGTCCCTACGCCTGGGGCTCGACCGTCGCCATCCCGGCGCTGCTGGGCGAGGAGCCCACCGGGGAGCCGCAGGCCGAGCTCTGGCTGGGCGCCCACCCCGGCGCGCCGTCCCGGCTGGACCGCGGTGACGGGCCTCGCTCGCTGGCCGAGGTGATCGCCGAGGACCCGGCCGCCGAGCTCGGTGCGGAGGCGGTCGAGCGGTTCGGCCCGACGCTGCCCTTCCTGCTCAAGGTGCTGGCCGCCGGCATCCCGCTCTCCCTCCAGGTTCATCCGGACCTCGCCCAGGCGCGCGCGGGCTTCGCCGCCGAGGAGGCCGCCGGGGTGCCGGTCGAGGCCGCCCACCGGAACTACAAGGACGCCAACCACAAGCCCGAACTCATCTGTGCGCTGGACGAGTTCGAGGGCCTGTGCGGCTTCCGCGAGCCGCGCGCCACGGCCGACCTGATGGCCGCGCTGGGTGTCCCCGCACTCGCCCCGCTGATCGAGCGGCTGCGTACCGAGCCCGCCGAGCGCGCGCTGCGCGAGACGCTGGCCGCCGTGCTCGGCGGCGATCCGGCGACCGTCGCGGTGACCGTCAAGGAGGTGGCCGAGGCGCTGGACCGCGCACTCGCCGCCGAGCCCGCCTCCCCGTACGCGGAGGCCTTCGCCGGGTACGCCTACGCCGCCAAGCACTTCCCCGGCGACCCCGGGGTGCTGGCCGCGCTGCTGCTCAACCACTTCCGGCTCCAGCCGGGCGAGGCGATCTACCTGGGCGCCGGCATCCCGCACGCCTACCTGCGCGGCACCGGCGTGGAGATCCTCGCCAACTCCGACAACGTGCTGCGCAGCGGACTCACCCCCAAGCACGTGGACGTCCCCGAACTGCTGCGCGTGGTGGTCTTCGAGCCGGGCGACCCGAAGGTGCTGCGTCCGGTCCCGGGCAGCGACGGCGAGGAGCTCTACCCGGTGCCGATCGACGAGTTCCGGCTCTCGCGCTTCACCCTCACGGCGGACGGCCCGCAGTGCCGGACGGACGGCCGGGCGGCCCAGATCCTGCTCTGCACCGAGGGCGAGGTCACGCTCACCGGCGCGCGGGGGGAGACCCTGGTGCTGAGCCGGGGCCAGTCCGCCTACCTGCCCGCCACCGGCACGGACACCGGGCTGGCCGGCCCGGGCGTCGTGTTCCGCGCGACCGTGACCCTCTGAGGGCCGGCGCGTGAGTACCGAGGGCGGCACCAAAGCACTGGTCGCGGCACTGTCCGCCAACCTGGCCATCGCGGTCGGCAAGTTCACCGCCTTCGCCTTCACCGGCTCCTCCTCGATGCTCGCCGAGGGCGTCCACTCGGTCGCCGACTCCGGCAACCAGGTGCTGCTGCTGATCGGCGGCAAGCGGGCGAAGCGGGCGGCGGACGAGGAGCACCCGTTCGGCTACGGCCGCGAGCGCTACGTCTACGGCTTCCTGGTCGCCATCGTGCTGTTCAGCGTCGGCGGGCTCTTCGCCGTCTACGAGGGCTACGAGAAGATCAGGCACCCGCACGAGCTGCACGGCTGGTACTGGGCGGTCGGCGTGCTGGTCTTCGCGATCTGCATGGAGGGCTGGTCCTTCCTGACGGCCTACCGCGAGGCGAGCCGGATCAAGGGCGACCTCGGCTGGGCGACGTACATCCGGCGGGCCAAGGCCCCGGAGCTGCCGGTGGTCCTGCTGGAGGACACCGGCGCGCTGATCGGCCTGGTGCTCGCGCTGCTCGGCGTCGGGCTCACGGTGATCACCGGCGACGGCGTCTGGGACGGCCTGGGCACGCTCAGCATCGGCCTGCTGCTGGTGGTCATCGCGGTCGTGCTGGCGCTGGAGACCAAGTCGCTGCTGATCGGCGAGTCGGCCGACGCGTCCACGACCGCGCGGATCCGCGCGGCGCTGGTGGACGGCGGCTCCGTCACCGAGGTGATCCACATGCGCACCCTGCACGTCGGTCCCGAGGAACTGCTGGTCGCCGCGAAGATCGGCGTCCGGCACGACGACACGGCGGCCCAGGTGGCCCAGGCCATCGACGAGGCGGAGGCCAGGGTCCGGGCGGCGGTCCCGATCGCCCGCGCGATCTACCTGGAGCCCGACGTCTACTCGGCCGAGAAGGCGGCGGCCGGCCCCGATCCGGAGGCCACTCCGGGTGGCCCCGGCCCGGCCGCTCACGACCACTGATCCCGGACGATCTTCTGCCGGACGGTGGCGGAAATCCGCAGTGACGCCGCGCGGTCCAGGGCCCTCGGTGTAGATTCGTCACAGAGCCGAACGTCGCTGCTGATGGCGGTCGATCGAGTGCGCGCGGCAAGCCGCCCGCCCGGTCGAGGGAGAGAGGTCCTCCGACGGATTGTGCTGGAGCGCGGCGCCTCGGCGTCGAACAGCGGTGGGGACACCGTTGGTTCGGCGTGTCCGGACGCCGTGCTGCGACACACGCCGGAGCTTGGCCCTACTACCCGCCCGTGCAGCGAGGAGCTGACGCATGTCGTCCAACATCACCGGTGACTTCAAGGTCGCCGACCTTTCCCTTGCCCCGTTCGGCCGCAAGGAGATCCAGCTGGCCGAGCACGAGATGCCCGGTCTGATGTCGATCCGCAAGGAGTTCGCGGCCACCCAGCCGCTGGCCGGCGCCCGGATCACCGGTTCGCTGCACATGACCGTGCAGACCGCCGTGCTGATCGAGACCCTGGTCGCGCTCGGCGCCGAGGTCCGCTGGTGCTCCTGCAACATCTTCTCCACCCAGGACCATGCCGCCGCCGCCATCGCGGTCGGCCCGGAGGGCACCGCCGAGAACCCCGCCGGCGTGCCGGTCTTCGCCTGGAAGGGCGAGACCCTGGAGGAGTACTGGTGGTGCACCGAGCAGGCGCTCAGCTGGCCGAACGGCCAGACCGCCAACATGATCCTGGACGACGGCGGCGACGCCACCATGCTGATCCACAAGGGCGTCGAGTTCGAGAAGGCCGGTGTCGCTCCGGACCCGTCCACCGCGGACAACGACGAGTTCCGGATCGTCCTGGAGGTGCTCAACCGCACCCTCAAGGAGACCCCCACCAAGTGGACCGAGGCCGCCGCCGCGATCAAGGGCGTCACCGAGGAGACCACCACCGGTGTCCACCGCCTGTACGAGATGCACCGTGAGGGCAAGCTGCTCTTCCCGGCCATCAACGTCAACGACGCGGTCACCAAGTCGAAGTTCGACAACAAGTACGGCTGCCGCCACTCGCTGATCGACGGCATCAACCGCGCCACCGACGTGCTGATCGGCGGCAAGGTCGCCGTCGTCGCCGGCTACGGCGACGTGGGCAAGGGCTGCGCCGAGTCGCTGCGCGGCCAGGGCGCCCGCGTGATCATCACCGAGATCGACCCGATCTGCGCCCTGCAGGCGGCGATGGACGGCTACCAGGTCACCACCCTGGAGGAGGTCGTCTCGATCGCCGACATCTTCATCACCACCACGGGCAACAAGGACATCATCCTTGCCAGCCACATGGAGCAGATGAAGCACCAGGCGATCGTCGGCAACATCGGCCACTTCGACAACGAGATCGACATCGCCGGTCTCGCGAAGCTCCCGGGCATCGTGAAGACCGAGGTCAAGCCGCAGGTCCACGAGTGGCGCTTCGCGGACGGCCACACCATCATCATGCTGTCCGAGGGCCGCCTGCTGAACCTGGGCAACGCGACCGGCCACCCGTCGTTCGTGATGTCCAACTCCTTCGCGAACCAGACGATCGCGCAGATCGAGCTGTTCACGAAGACCGAGGAGTACCCGGTCGACGTCTACGTGCTGCCGAAGCACCTGGACGAGAAGGTCGCGCGCCTGCACCTGGACGCGCTGGGCGTCAAGCTCACCGTGCTGAGCAAGGACCAGGCCGACTACATCGGCGTTGCGGTCGAGGGCCCGTACAAGCCGGAGACCTACCGCTACTGATCCGCTGACAGCGACCGTACGGCCGGCACCCCGCTCGGGGTCCCGGCCGTACGGCTGTCTCCGGCGGGTGTCAGCCGACCACCTTCGTCGTCCAGTTGCTCTCGCTCAGCCCGAGCACGGTCATCTTCTTCAGCCACCCCTGCATGCCGCCGAGCGGGTCCAGGACGGTTGACCCGGGCGGGGCGTCCACGCACAGCACGATGCCCGCCTCGGAGCGGCAGTCGTTCTCGGACCCCCCGAGGAGGCGCCTGGCCTGCGCGGGCGCGCTCGCCACGCTGATCTTGGTGCCGTGCACGTCGTACTCGAGGAGCAGTTCCCAACCGGTGGGGCTGTCCACGTCGTCGGACGGCCGTTCCAGGGTCACCCCGGTGAGCCGGGCCCCGGCCGGCAGCTTGCCGATCCGCACCGGCAGCGGGATGGGCCGCAGGCCGACCGTCACACCGGCCGCCACCCGCAACATCGCGGCGCGATTGTCGCTCTCCTTCAGGTAGTAGCCGTGCATCACCGCCCAGCTGCCGTCGGCCGTCTGCCAGCACAGGAACAGGTCGTCGTCACCGGGGGCGGCCGTCGCGCCCGACACCAGCCAGTAGGCGGTCCGGCCGTTGACGGCAGGAGCATCGAGCCGGCTCAGCGCACCGCCGGTGTCGGCCGATCCCACCGTGGGCACCGGGCCGGCCGGATAGAGGCTGAGCATGATCCGGGTCGACGTCAGGCCCGGCGCCCGCGCGACGGCCATCCCGCCGGCGGCGCCCAGCTGTTGCCCCACACCGGTGATCGACGGCGGCAGCCAGCCGAAGGTGGCGTCGGCCATGGCGGGGTCCGCCCCGCTCTGCGCGGCGACGAAGGCGGCCCGGTCCGGGGCGAACGGTGACCCTGCCGGGACCGCCGGGTGGCTGTCCCCGGGGAGTCCGAACCCCAGTCCCAGGGCGGCCACGACGGCGACGGCCGTCGTGGTGGCCGCTGCCGCCAACTGCCGCCGGCGCCGTCGGCCGCGTCCGACCTGCATCGCACGCTCGGCGCTGACCGCGCTCGCGGGTGCCGGTGCGTTCGTCAACTCGGCCAGCCCATCGATCAGTTCCGGCATCTCCTGAGTCATCACGAAGTCCTCTCATCGATGGTGGACGGACGCACGGCGAGCAGGCGGCGCAGGGAGTCCAGCCCGCGGGAGGTCTGGCTCTTCACATTGCCGGGCGAGCAGCGGAGCACCTCCGCGGTCTGCTCGACGGAGAGGTCGGCGTAGTACCGCAGCACCACGGCGGCTCGTTGCCGCGGCGGCAGGTCGGCCAGGGCCCGGCGCAGGTCGAGGGCGGTGTCGACGTCCGGCTGCCTGGCGGCGAGGTCCGGCTGCGCACTCCGCCTACGCGCCAACCGCCCCCACGGCGAACGCTGTTCGGCGAGGAACGTGTTCACCAGCACCCGTCGGGCGTAGCCGTCCACGTTGTCGGCCCGGGAGACCCGTCCCCAGTGGGTGTAGAGCTTGGTGATCGTCTCCTGGACCAGGTCGTCGGCGCGGTGCCAGTCCCCACACAGCAGGTAGGCCACCTTGCGCAGCCACCCCGCTCTGGACGCGACGAACTCCGTGAACTCGGCATCGCGTTTCCCCTCAGCCATTGCTGGCCACGCTCCTCTCGACGGCAGGGCCCTGGGCCCTACTCGACTCCCTGATGCGGGCGGGCTGCCGAAAGGTTGCATCACCTAGTGCCTGACGCGGCACTAGGCTTCGGATCATGCCCAACGGCCGATACGCACTCCACGACCCGCACGACCACGCCCCGCTCGGCGAGGAGCGGTTCAGCTGCGCGCCCGGCCCGGCGGGTTGGCGCTACGTCTCCAAGACCTACGCCCCCGACGGCAGCACGCTGGGCACCACCGACCTCACCCTCGACTCGCGCAGCCGCCCGCTGCGGATGGAGCTGCGCTCCGGCGGCTGGCAGGTGCGTGGTGGCGCGGTGGACGGCGTCGCCTGGGTCCGCACGGACCCGGCGGACCCGGCCGGTGCGCTCGCCGTCGAGGGGCACGACCGGGCGCACGGCTTCAGCGGTGACTCGCCGGCCTTCCTGATCGCCACCGCACGACTGCTGGGCCTCGCGGAGGGCGGCAGCGCCCGGGTGCGCCTGGTCTCTTTCACCGGTGCCGCCCTCGCGCCGCGGACCTTCGACCAGGGCTGGACGCTGGAGGGCCTGGAGAGCCATCCGACCGACAGCGGGCCGCTGCTGGTGGAGCGCTTCCAGGTGGCCGACCTGGAGACCGGTGAACAGCGCCTCGTGCACCTGGCGGGGGACGTCGTGCTGGCCGCGCCGGGCCTTGAGCTGGAGGAGCTGCAGTCGCCGCCCAACGCGTGGCCGCCGAGGGACTGAGGCGGCTCAGCCGGGCAGCGCGAACCCGCTGTCGGTCGTCCCGGTGACGGGTGCTGCGGGTGCTGCGGGTGCTGCGGGTGTTGCGGGAGGCGTCGGCAGCTGCGACGGCGGCATCGGCGGCGTCTGCGCTGTCGGAGCCGAAGCCGAAGCCGAAGCCCGTCCGGCCGCGCGGGCCCACTCGCGGCGCTGCCGCTCGGTCAGCACCGCTGCCAGGTAGCTGGCCGGGTCCAGGCCGGCGGGGGCCGGCCACCGGGTCAGCGCCGCCAGCTCGTCCGCCAGCCCGGCCGCCATCCGGAACGCGACTGCGGGGTCCAACTGCCCTGTGCGCGAGAGAAGTTGCCGGATCGCCAGCCAGAGACCATCCGGCACCGCCGAGAGGTCGAGCCGGACCAGCTCCGCCCCCAACGCGTGCAGGAGTTGCGGCGGCGGTGGCGTGAACGCCGACGTCCCGCGCGTCGTCACCCGTTCACGCACCACCAGCGTTCCGGCGAAGACGTCGCCGAGCCGCCGCCCCTCGGGCGAGATCAGCGAGCAGATCGCGGCCGGCGCACCGGTCAGCATGATGATCTCGAAGAAGCCCACCAGCCCGCGCACCAGCGCGTGCCGGAACCGCACCGGCCCGCCGTCGGTCCGCACCACGCGCAGCCCGAGGGCCAGCTTCCCGAGCGACTTCCCCCGGGTGAAGGTCTCCACCAGCACGGGCACCGCGACCAGGAAGAACACCATCAGGCTCAGCATGATCGCCGCGGCCGCGGCGCCGTCCAGATTCGGCTGGACCAGCATCAGCACCAACGCACAGGCGAAGAACGCCACGATCTCCAGCACCAGGTCCAGCAGCACCGCCAGGGCCCGACTCGGCAGCTTCGCCGTCCGCAGGCCGAGGACCACGGCCTCACCCGTCACCAGGTCGCTCACTGCACCCGCCCGTTCCGTCCGCCGAACTCCACCCGCACCGATCTGCTCGGGTCAACATACGGGGCCGCCCGAACCCCGTGAAGGTCCGCACCCGCTTCGCCGCCCGCAGCCCCCGGCGGCCGGCCCGCCCCGCTCTGGCAAGCTGTGCCCCTGTAGGCACTGTCCCGCCTAGCCGCGCCCGTCAGCCCGCTTGGAGTGACCCGCCCATGGATCTGGACGTCTTCGTCGCCGCGCACCAGGCGCAGTGGGCGCGCCTGGAGACCCTCAGCAGGCGACGCAGGCTGAACGGCGCCGAGGCCGACGAACTGGTCACCCTCTACCAACAGGCCACCAGCCACCTCGCCCGGGTGCAGGCCGGCGCACCGGACCCCGTCCTTGAAGGGCGCCTGACCACCCTCGTGGCCCGCGCCCGCAACGCCGTCACCGGCAGCCGGGCGGCGGGCTGGCGGGACGTCGGGCGGTACTTCGCGGCCGGGTTCCCCGCAGCGCTCTACCGCTCGCGCCGCTGGTGGATCCCGATCGCGATGGTCTCCGTGCTGGGGTCGGCGCTGATCGCCTGGTGGGTGGCGACCCACCCGGAGGTCCGGGCCAGCCTGGCCACGCCGGAGCAACTGCGCGAGCTGACCAAGCCCGGCGGCGGCTACCAGGCGTACTACTCGGACCGCCCGGCGAGCTCGTTCGCGGCCCAGGTGTGGACCAACAACGCGTGGATCGCGGCCCAGTGCCTGGTCTTCGGCGTCTTCCTCGGCCTCCCCGTCCTCTGGGTCCTGCTGCAGAACGTCATGAACCTCGGCATCGGCCTGGGCCTGATGGCCTCCGCCGGCCGGCTCGACCTCTTCCTCGGCCTGCTGCTCCCGCACGGCCTGCTAGAGCTGACGGCGGTCTTCGTGGCCGGCGGCCTGGGCCTGCGGCTGGGCTGGACGGTCATCGACCCCGGCCCACGCACCCGCGCGGTCGCGCTCGCGGAGGAGGGCCGGGCGACGATCGGCATGGCGATGGGCCTGACAGCCGTCCTCTTCGTCAGCGGCATCCTCGAAGCCTTTGTGACGCCGTCCGGCCTGCCCACCTGGGCGCGAATCGGCATCGGCGGCACAGCGGAGATCCTCTTCCTGCTCTACGCCCTGGTCCTCGGCCGTCGCGCCGCCGTTGCCGGCGAGCGCGGCGATATCGACGCGGCCGACCGCGCCGACCTCCAGCCAGTGGCGGCCTGACCCCTTCTGACCTGCTAGTCTTCTCTTCACGCCACAAAGACCGTTGACACGGACCGGACTGGCTAGTAGATTCGAACGGTTGGCTCCGACTGGACAACAGTCGCGCTGAGGCGATAGAGTCTGCGAACAGCAAGTCGAGGCAGGCGCATCCAC
Organism: Kitasatospora mediocidica KCTC 9733; assembly: GCF_000744225.1. GTDB lineage: Bacteria > Actinomycetota > Actinomycetes > Streptomycetales > Streptomycetaceae > Kitasatospora > Kitasatospora mediocidica. The sequence continues at coordinate 2,723,037 of NZ_JQLN01000005.1, forward strand.
GATGCGAGCCCGGCAAGCGAAACCCGGAAACAAAACCTCCGAAAGCCTTTGATAGGCTCCGTTGGCAAGTTGAAGGAAATCCTCTCGGTAGGAAATCAGTAAAGAAACGGCCGGTAAACGGTGCGAATCGGATCTGATAAGCTGAGAACAGAACGAAACGCAGTACTGAGCGAAACACTCGGAGAGCTTGCGAGAGCGGCTTGAAGACAGTGTCCGTTCCTTGAGAACTCAACAGCGTGCCAAAAGTCAACGCCAGATATGTTGACATCCCCGGCCTCGGTCTTTGATCGGGGTTGGAGATTCCTTTTGAAGTAAGACACAGCGAGGACGCAGTGCACGTGACCACCCTATTCCGGTGGTTGTCGTGCCGCTCAACGCGGGTGTTCAGCCCGATTACGGGCAGACATTCACGGAGAGTTTGATCCTGGCTCAGGACGAACGCTGGCGGCGTGCTTAACACATGCAAGTCGAACGATGAAGCCTTCGGGTGGATTAGTGGCGAACGGGTGAGTAACACGTGGGAAATCTGCCCTGCACTCTGGGACAAGCCTTGGAAACGAGGTCTAATACCGGATATGACCTGTCCTCGCATGGGGGTGGGTGGAAAGCTCCGGCGGTGCAGGATGATCCCGCGGCCTATCAGCTTGTTGGTGGGGTAATGGCCTACCAAGGCGACGACGGGTAGCCGGCCTGAGAGGGCGACCGGCCACACTGGGACTGAGACACGGCCCAGACTCCTACGGGAGGCAGCAGTGGGGAATATTGCACAATGGGCGAAAGCCTGATGCAGCGACGCCGCGTGAGGGATGAAGGCCTTCGGGTCGTAAACCTCTTTCAGCAGGGAAGAAGCGCAAGTGACGGTACCTGCAGAAGAAGCACCGGCTAACTACGTGCCAGCAGCCGCGGTAATACGTAGGGTGCGAGCGTTGTCCGGAATTATTGGGCGTAAAGAGCTCGTAGGCGGCTTGTCACGTCGGATGTGAAAGCCCGGGGCTTAACCCCGGGTCTGCATTCGATACGGGCAGGCTAGAGTGTGGTAGGGGAGATCGGAATTCCTGGTGTAGCGGTGAAATGCGCAGATATCAGGAGGAACACCGGTGGCGAAGGCGGATCTCTGGGCCATTACTGACGCTGAGGAGCGAAAGCGTGGGGAGCGAACAGGATTAGATACCCTGGTAGTCCACGCCGTAAACGGTGGGAACTAGGTGTTGGCGACATTCCACGTCGTCGGTGCCGCAGCTAACGCATTAAGTTCCCCGCCTGGGGAGTACGGCCGCAAGGCTAAAACTCAAAGGAATTGACGGGGGCCCGCACAAGCAGCGGAGCATGTGGCTTAATTCGACGCAACGCGAAGAACCTTACCAAGGCTTGACATATACCGGAAACGGCCAGAGATGGTCGCCCCCTTGTGGTCGGTATACAGGTGGTGCATGGTTGTCGTCAGCTCGTGTCGTGAGATGTTGGGTTAAGTCCCGCAACGAGCGCAACCCTTGTTCTGTGTTGCCAGCATGCCTTTCGGGGTGATGGGGACTCACAGGAGACTGCCGGGGTCAACTCGGAGGAAGGTGGGGACGACGTCAAATCATCATGCCCCTTATGTCTTGGGCTGCACACGTGCTACAATGGTCGGTACAAAGGGCTGCGATGCCGCGAGGCGGAGCGAATCCCAAAAAGCCGGCCTCAGTTCGGATTGGGGTCTGCAACTCGACCCCATGAAGTTGGAGTTGCTAGTAATCGCAGATCAGCATGCTGCGGTGAATACGTTCCCGGGCCTTGTACACACCGCCCGTCACGTCACGAAAGTCGGTAACACCCGAAGCCGGTGGCCTAACCCGTAAGGGGAGGAGCCGTCGAAGGTGGGACCAGCGATTGGGACGAAGTCGTAACAAGGTAGCCGTACCGGAAGGTGCGGCTGGATCACCTCCTTTCTAAGGAGCACATAGCCGCTTGCGAGCAAATGTCTCGCACGGTTGCTCATGGGTGGAACGTTGACTATTCGGCACACACGGTTGAAGTCGTTAGTACTGTCCTTCGGGGCGTGGAACGCGGTGGAGGTCGGGTGTGTCGGGCACGTTGTTGGGTCCTGAGGGAACGGCCGTATGGCTGTTGTCTCGGTGCCGGTCCCACGGACATTGCCTCATTCTTGGGGTTGTGTAGGTGGGTGTCTGGTCGTTGTTTGAGAACTGCACAGTGGACGCGAGCATCTGTGGCCAAGTTTTTAAGGGCGCACGGTGGATGCCTTGGCACTAGGAACCGATGAAGGACGTGGGAGGCCACGATAGTCCCCGGGGAGCCGTCAACCAGGCTTTGATCCGGGGGTTTCCGAATGGGGAAACCCGGCAGTCGTCATGGGCTGTCACCCATACCTGAACACATAGGGTATGTGGAGGGAACGAGGGGAAGTGAAACATCTCAGTACCCTCAGGAAGAGAAAACAACCGTGATTCCGGGAGTAGTGGCGAGCGAAACCGGATGAGGCTAAACCGTATTGGTGTGATACCCGGCAGGGGTTGCCAATGCGGGGTCGTGGGAAAGTTCTTCAGTCGTCTGCCGGCGGCTGGGTGAGTCAGAAACCGTATGGGTAGTCGAAGGACATGCGAAAGGTCCGGCGTAGAGGGTAAGACCCCCGTAGACGAAATCTGTACGGCTCACTTGAGCTTCTCCCAAGTAGCACGGAGCCCGAGAAATTCCGTGTGAATCTGGCGGGACCACCCGCTAAGCCTAAATATTCCCTAGTGACCGATAGCGGATAGTACCGTGAGGGAATGGTGAAAAGTACCGCGGGAGCGGAGTGAAATAGTACCTGAAACCGTGTGCCTACAAGCCGTGGGAGCGTCGGACACCAGCTTGCTGTGTGTCTCGTGACTGCGTGCCTTTTGAAGAATGAGCCTGCGAGTTTGCGGTGTGTAGCGAGGTTAACCCGTGTGGGGTAGCCGTAGCGAAAGCGAGTCCGAATAGGGCGGTTGAGTTGCATGCCCAAGACCCGAAGCGGAGTGATCTAGCCATGGGCAGGTTGAAGCGGAGGTAAGACTTCGTGGAGGACCGAACCCACCAGGGTTGAAAACCTGGGGGATGACCTGTGGTTAGGGGTGAAAGGCCAATCAAACTCCGTGATAGCTGGTTCTCCCGAAATGCATTTAGGTGCAGCGTCACGTGTTTCTTGCCGGAGGTAGAGCACTGGATAGGCGATGGGCCTCACCGGGTTACTGACCTTAGCCAAACTCCGAATGCCGGTAAGTGAGAGCGTGGCAGTGAGACTGTGGGGGATAAGCTCCATGGTCGAGAGGGAAACAGCCCAGAACACCGACTAAGGTCCCTAAGCGTGTGCTAAGTGGGAAAGGATGTGGAGTCGCACAGACAACCAGGAGGTTGGCTTAGAAGCAGCCATCCTTGAAAGAGTGCGTAATAGCTCACTGGTCAAGTGATTCCGCGCCGACAATGTAGCGGGGCTCAAGCACACCACCGAAGTCGTGTCATTGCAGCAATACTCCCAACGGGGGCTGTGATGGGTAGGGGAGCGTCGTGTGCCGGGTGAAGCAGCGGAGGAATCCAGTTGTGGACGGTTCACGAGTGAGAATGCAGGCATGAGTAGCGATACAAGAGTGGGAAACTCTTGCGCCGATTGACCAAGGGTTCCTGGGTCAAGCTGATCTGCCCAGGGTAAGTCGGGACCTAAGGCGAGGCCGACAGGCGTAGTCGATGGACAAACGGGTTGATATTCCCGTACCCGCTTTGAAGCGCCAACGTCGAACCTCTGAATGCTAAAGCCGCGAAGCCGGCCTGGAGTCTTCGGACGAAGGGACGTGGTGGAGCCGCTGACCCAACAGGGTAGTAGGTGAGCGATGGGGTGACGCAGGAAGGTAGTCCAGCCCGGGCGGTGGTTGTCCCGGGGTAAGGGTGTAGGCCGAGTGATAGGCAAATCCGTCACTCATTGAGGCTGAGACCTGATGCCGAGCCGATTGTGGTGAAGTGGATGATCCTATGCTGTCGAGAAAAGCCTCTAGCGAGTTTCATGGCGGCCCGTACCCCAAACCGACTCAGGTGGTCAGGTAGAGAATACCGAGGCGTTCGGGTGAACTATGGTTAAGGAACTCGGCAAAATGCCCCCGTAACTTCGGGAGAAGGGGGGCCACACCTGGTGATGGAATTTACTTCCTGAGCTGGGGGTGGCCGCAGAGACCAGCGAGAAGCGACTGTTTACTAAAAACACAGGTCCGTGCGAAGCCGTAAGGCGATGTATACGACTGACGCCTGCCCGGTGCTGGAACGTTAAGGGGACCGGTTAGTCCGACTTCGGTTGGGCGAAGCTGAGAACTTAAGCGCCAGTAAACGGCGGTGGTAACTATAACCATCCTAAAGGTAGCGAAATTCCTTGTCGGGTAAGTTCCGACCTGCACGAATGGCGTAACGACTTCTCGACTGTCTCAACCATAGGCCCGGTGAAATTGCATTACGAGTAAAGATGCTCGTTTCGCGCAGCAGGACGGAAAGACCCGGGACCTTTACTATAGCTTGATATTGGTGTTCGGTTCGGCTTGTGTAGGATAGGTGGGAGACTGTGAAGCGGCAACGCCAGTTGTCGTGGAGTCGACGTTGAAATACCACTCTGGTCGTGCTGGATGTCTAACCTAGGTCCGTGATCCGGATCAGGGACAGTGTCTGGTGGGTAGTTTAACTGGGGCGGTTGCCTCCTAAAGAGTAACGGAGGCGCCCAAAGGTTCCCTCAGCCTGGTTGGCAATCAGGTGTTGAGTGTAAGTGCACAAGGGACTTGACTGTGAGACCGACGGGTCGAGCAGGTGCGAAAGCAGGGACTAGTGATCCGGCGGTGGCTTGTGGAAGCGCCGTCGCTCAACGGATAAAAGGTACCCCGGGGATAACAGGCTGATCTTCCCAAGAGTCCATATCGACGGGATGGTTTGGCACCTCGATGTCGGCTCGTCGCATCCTGGGGCTGGAGTAGGTCCCAAGGGTTGGGCTGTTCGCCCATTAAAGCGGTACGCGAGCTGGGTTTAGAACGTCGTGAGACAGTTCGGTCCCTATCCGCTGTGCGCGTAGGAATATTGAGAAGGGCTGTCCCTAGTACGAGAGGACC
>NZ_JQLN01000006.1 GCF_000744225.1 Kitasatospora mediocidica KCTC 9733
CACCCCCACTCTCACCACCCCTGCCCAGCAGGGAGGCGGCGGTCCACCGGGTCTCCAGCAACCTGCTCGACCCCCAAGGTCCTTCTCGCGGCGGTCCCCGACGCGGTGAAGAAGCTCGACCCGCGCGTCATGATCAAGAACCCGGTCATGTTCGTGGTCGAGGTCGGCTCGGTGGTCACCACCGTCTCGGCGATCGCCGACCCGAGCGTCTTCGCCTGGGCGATCACCGTCTGGCTCTGGCTCACCACGATCTTCGCCAACCTGGCGGAGGCCGTCGCCGAGGGCCGCGGCAAGGCCCAGGCCGAGACGCTGCGCCGCACCAAGACCGACACGATGGCCCGCCGCCTGCTCGACTGGCCCGCCTCGCAGGCCGGAGGAGCAGGTCGCGGCCACCGAGCTGCAGGCTCGGCGACCACGTGGGTCGCCGAGGCCGGCGAGATCATTCCCGGCGACGGCGACGTCGTCGAGGGCGTCGCCTCGGTCGACGAGTCGGCCATCACCGGCGAGTCGGCCCCGGTCATCCGCGAGTCGGGCGGTGACCGCAGCGCGGTCACCGGCGGCACCAAGGTGCTCTCGGACCGGATCGTCGTCAAGATCGCCTCGGAGCCCGGCAAGTCCTTCATCGACCGGATGATCGCCCTGGTCGAGGGCGCCGCCCGGCAGAAGACGCCCAACGAGATCGCCCTCAACATCCTGCTGGCCTCGCTGACCATCGTCTTCCTGGTCACCGTCTCGGCCCTGCAGCCGATGGCCGGCTTCGCCGGGGCGCCGCAGACCCTGATCGTCCTGGTCGCCCTCGTCGTGGCCCTGATCCCGACCACCATCGGCGCACTGCTCTCCGCGATCGGCATCGCCGGTATGGACCGCCTGGTGCAGCGCAACGTGCTGGCGATGTCCGGCCGCGCGGTCGAGGCCGCCGGCGACGTCAACACCCTGCTGCTCGACAAGACCGGCACCATCACCTCGGCAACCGCCAGGCCGCCGAGTTCCAGCCCGCCGCCGGGGTCAGCGTCGACGAGCTCGCCAACGCCGCCCAGCTCTCCAGCCTCGCCGACGAGACCCCCGGAGGGCCGCTCCATCGTCGTCCTCGCCAAGACCGACTACGGCCTGCGGGCCCGCGCCCAGGGCGAGTTGACGCACGCCACCTGGGTCCCGTTCACCGCCCAGACCCGGATGTCCGGCGTCGACCTCGACGAGGCCGACGGCGTGCACTCGGTGCGCAAGGGGCGCGGCCGGATCGGTGACCAACTGGGTCACCGAGAACGGCGGCACGGTCGGCAAGGACGTCGCCGAACTGGTCGACGGCATCTCCGCCGCCGGCGGCACCCCGCTGCTGGTCGCCTCGCGGATCGGCTCGGCCGCACCGCGCGCGCTCGGCGTCATCTACCTCAAGGACGTCGTCAAGGAGGGGATGAAGGAGCGCTTCGACGAACTGCGCCGGATGGGCATCAAGACCATCATGATCACGGGCGACAACCCGCTGACCGCCAAGGCGATCGCGGACGAGGCCGGCGTGGACGACTTCCTCGCCGAGGCCACCCCCGAGGACAAGATGGCCCTGATCAAGAAGGAGCAGGAGGGCGGCAAGCTCGTCGCGATGACCGGCGACGGCACCAACGACGCCCCGGCGCTCGCCCAGGCCGACGTCGGCGTGGCGATGAACACCGGCACCATGGCGGCCAAGGAGGCCGGCAACATGGTGGACCTGGACTCCAACCCCACCAAGCTGATCGAGATCGTCGAGATCGGCAAGCAGCTCCTGATCACCCGCGGCGCGCTGACCACCTTCTCCATCGCCAACGACGTCGCCAAGTACTTCGCGATCATCCCGGCGATGTTCGTCAGCGTCTACCCGGGCCTGAGCCACCTCAACATCATGGCCCTGCACAGCCCCAAGTCCGCGATCACCTCCGCGATCATCTTCAACGCCCTGGTCATCATCGGCCTGATCCCGCTGGCCCTGCGCGGCGTCAAGTACCGCCCCTCCGACGCCAGTTCACTGCTGCGCCGGAACATCCTGATCTACGGGTTCGGCGGCCTGGTGGTGCCGTTCATCGGCATCAAGGCGATCGACCTGATCGTCCAGTTCATCCCCGGCCTGCGCTAGAAACGGAAGGAGACCCCACCATGTCCAAGCCTCTGCCCACCTCCGTCCGTACCCATCTCACCGCGCTGCGCGCCCTGTTGGTGATGACCGTGATCCTGGGGGTGCTGTACCCGCTGCTGGTGACGGGCGTCAGCCAGGTCGCCTTCAGCCAGAAGGCCAACGGCTCGGTCGTGAAGTCCGCCGACGGCAAGGAGATCGGCTCCAGCCTGCTGGGCCAGAACTACAACCTGCCGAAGAAGAACCCCAACGACCCGAACGAGCAGGCCCAGCCGGACCCGCAGTGGTTCCAGCCGCGCCCCTCGGCCGCCGGTACCGGCTACGACCCGCACGGGTCCTCGGCCTCCAACCTGGGTCCGAACAGTGACGACCTGCTGAAGGCGGTCAACGACCGCCGTGCCGCGGCCGCCGCGTTCGACGGCGTCGATGCGGCCAGCGTGCCGCCGGACGCGCTGACCGCCTCCGGTTCGGGCCTGGACCCGCACATCTCCCCGGCCTACGCCAAGGAGCAGGTGGCCCGGGTCGCCAAGGCCCGTGGCCTGTCCACCGACACGGTCTCCGCGCTCGTCGCCAAGTACACCGAGGCCCGCTCGCTCGGCTTCCTCGGCGACCCCGGCGTCAACGTCGTCCTGCTCAACAAGGCACTCAGCGAGACGAAGTGACGGTTCATCGTCCGACCGACTAGTTGAACCGACCCGGGCGCGGGGAGTAGACCCCCTCGCCCGGGTCGATGCTGATTCACTGTCGTATATCCCTGGCAGCCCCGCAGAAAGCTGACTTCCTTGGCCCGCGATCTTGGCTCCGACACCCTGCCCCGGCGCGGCCGGCTACGGGTGTACCTCGGCTCGGCCCCCGGTGTGGGAAAGACCTACCGGATGCTGGACGAGGCGCGGCGCAGACAGGAACGCGGGGCGGACGTGGTGGTCGGCTACATCGAGTGCCACGGCCGCCGGCACACCGAGGGCATGCTGGAGGGCCTGGACGTCGTCCCCCGGCTCACCCGCACCTACCGGGACTCCGAGTTCCGCGAGATGGACGTGGACGCGGTGCTCGCCCGGCGCCCCACGGTGGCGCTGGTGGACGAGCTGGCGCACAGCAACATCCCCGGCGGCCGCAACGCCAAGCGCTGGCAGGACATCGAGGAGCTGCTCGCGGCCGGCATCGACGTCATCACCACGGTGAACATCCAGCACCTGGAAAGCCTCAACGACGTCGTCCAGAAGATCACCGGCATCCCGCAGCGCGAGACCGTCCCCGACGAGGTCGTGCGGCGGGCCGATCAGATCGAACTCGTCGACATGGCACCGCAGGCGCTGCGCCGGCGGATGGCCCATGGCAACGTCTACAAGGCCGAGAAGGTGGACGCCGCGCTCTCCAACTACTTCCGGGTCGGCAACCTGACCGCCCTGCGCGAACTGGCCCTGCTCTGGGTGGCCGGGCGGGTCGACGAGGGCCTGCGCGACTACCGGGTGCAGCACAACATCGACCGGGTCTGGGAGACCCGCGAACGCGTGGTGGTCGCGCTCACCGGCGGGCCGGAGGGGGAGACGCTGGTCCGTCGCGCGGCGCGGATCTCGGACCGGACGGCCGGCGGCGAGCTGCTGGCCGTCCACGTCACCCGCAGCGACGGCCTGGCCGGCGCCTCGCCGGGCGCGCTCGCCACCCAGCGCCAGCTGGTGGAGAGCCTGGGCGGCAGCTACCACGTGGTGGTCGGCGACGACATCCCCACCGCGCTGCTGAGTTTCGCCCGCGCCAACCATGCCACCCAGCTGGTGCTGGGCACCAGCCGGCGCGGCCGGATCACCCGCTTCCTGACCGGTCCCGGCATCGGCGAGACCACCGTCGACGCCTCCGAGGACATCGACGTCCACATGGTCACCCACGAGTTCACCGGGCGCGGCCGACTGCCCTCGCTGGGCCGCCGGCACTCCCGGCGCCGGACCGTGGCGGGTTTCACCTCCGGCCTGCTACTGCCCTGCGGGCTCACCGCGGTCCTCTCCCAGACGCGCGAGACGCTCAATCTGACCACCGTCGCACTGCTCTTCCAACTCGGCGTGGTGGCGGTCGCGTTGCTCGGCGGCGCGGCCTCCGCCCTGATGGCCTCGCTGGTCGCCTCGCTGCTGCTCAACTACTACTTCATGCCGCCGATCCACACCTTCAGCATCGACCACCCGAACAACGTGATCGCGCTGGCGGTCTTCGCCGCCGTCGCGCTCACCGTCTCCACCGTGGTCGACCGGGCCACCCGGCAGACCGGCCGCGCCGCCCGCGCCACCGCCGAGGCCGAGACGCTCAGCACCCTGGCGGGCAGCGTGCTGCGCGGCGCGGATGCCGTACCGGCCCTGCTGGAGAGGTCCCGGACTGCGTTCGCGATGGACTGCGTCGCGCTGCTGGACCGCACCAGCGGGGAGGTGCTGGCGCGCAGCGACTCGGGCACCACGACCACGACCGAGGACGGTACCACCGAAATCCCGGTCGGCCCGGGCGCGTTGCTCGTGCTGTCCGGCCGTCGGCTGCCCGCTGCCGAGCACCGCGTGCTGACCGCGTTCGCCGCCCACGTCGCGGCCGCGCTGGAGCGCGACCGGCTGGCCACCGTCGCCGCCGAGATCGAGCCGATCAAGGCCGCCGACCGGATGCGCACCGCGCTACTGGCCGCCGTCAGCCACGACCTGCGCACCCCGCTGGCCATCGCCCGCGCCTCGGTCGGCTCGCTGCGCAGCCCGGACGTCGAGTTCTCCCCGGAGGACCAGTCCGAACTACTCGCCACCCTCGACGAATCCCTGATCCGGCTGACCGGACTGGTCGAGAACCTCCTCGACATGAGCCGGCTGCAGGCCGGCGCGCTCACCCTCAACCTGACACCGGTCCACCTACACGACCTGCTGCCGCGCGCCCTGGACTCCCTCGACGATCCCGAGGCGCCTGTCCAGTCCGTCGGCCTCGACGCCGCCCCGCCGGTCATCGCCGACCCGCCCTTGCTGGAGCGGGTGCTGGCCAACGTCATCTCCAACGCCGTGCGGTTCAACGCCCCCGGCGCGCCCGTCCTGGTCACCGCCGGTGCTCACCTTGATCTGGTGGAGATCCGGGTCATCGACCGCGGCCCCGGCATCGCACGGGAGAACCAGGACGCGGTGTTCCTGCCCTTCCAGCGCTTGGGCGACAGCGACAACACCACCGGCGTCGGCCTCGGCCTCGCGCTCTCCCGCGGCCTCGCCGAGGCGATGGGCGGAACCCTGGAGGTCGAGGACACCCCGGGCGGCGGCACCACCATGCTGCTCACCCTGCCCGCCGCGCCCGTACCCGAGCCAGGTGGCGAGGAGCAGTGAGCCACATCCTGATCGTCGACGACGAGCCCCAACTGCTGCGGGTGCTCCGGATCAACTTCCAGGCCCGGCACTACTCGGTGCTCACCGCGGCCACCGGCCAGGAGGCGCTCGACTCGGCCGTCCGCGACGTCCCCGACGCCGTCGTGCTCGACCTCGGCCTGCCCGACTTCGACGGGGTGGACATCATCCACGGCCTGCGGACGGCGATCACCGCACCGATCATCGTGCTCTCCGGACGCAGCGACGCGCAGGAGAAGGTCCGCGCCCTCGACGCCGGCGCGGACGACTACCTGACGAAGCCCTTCCTGATGGACGAGCTCTTCGCCCGGCTCCGCGCCATCCTGCGCCGCCCGGTCCTGGAGGCGGCCCCGGCGTCGCTCACGGTGATCGGCGACCACGTGATCGACATCGTGGCGACCACGGTCACCGGCCCCACCGGCCCGGTCCGGCTCACCCCCACGGAGTGGAAGATCATCACGCTGCTGCTGGCCAGCCCGGGCCGGCTGGTCCCTGGGCAGCAGCTCCTGCTCGACATCTGGGGTCCCGGCCAGGAGGAGCACGGCAACTACCTGCGCGTCTATCTCGCCGGCCTGCGCCGCAAACTGGAGCGCGACCCGACCCGCCCCCGGCATCTGATCACCGAACCCGGGATCGGCTACCGCTACCAGCCCTGACCGCGCGGGCGGGCGCCAAGGGTGCGTCAAGGCGGGTGCCCGTGGCGACAGGAAGGCGTCAGGAAAACCGGAAGTCGATCTTTTCGGCCCTAGCGTCGGCGGCGAGGAAACGGTTCCGCTCCGTGGGGGCGCGGGGCCGGCTCCACGCCGATGAAGCCCTGCAAGGGGACACCCGTCGGCGGCCGGTAAGAGGGAGGGGACGCGCGGCATGACAGCGGGTATTTCGGGCACGGTCATCGCACCGGGGGAGAGTTCGCCGGCGGAGGCGGACTCCCGGGCGGCCGGCTCGAAACCCGCGCCGCGCGGTCCCCGCCCCCGGCCCACCGTGCTGACCCGCCGCTACTGGAACACCCCGCGCCGGGTCCGCGCGCTCACCGCGCTCTGCCTGGCCGCCCTGCTGACCGCCGGGGCCGTCGCGGCCTGCGTGCTGACCGGCGCCCGGGACGGCATCGACACCGTCGGCCACCAGGCCGCGCCGCAGGCCGTCCGGGCCGCCGATCTCTCCTTCGCGCTCAGCGACATGGACGCCCAGGCGGCCAACCTCCTGCTGATCGGCGCCGACCCCGACTACGCGGTGCTGCGCAAGCAGACCCAGGACACCTACGAGCAGCGCCGCGCCCAAGCCGACGCCGACCTCCAGGGCGCCGCCGAGGCCTCGGCGCACGACCCGGCCGGGCAGCGCGCCGTGCAGAGGGTCTTCGGCGAACTGGGCCAGTACGAGGCACTGGTGGCCCGCGCCCAGCTCCTGGAGGACCAGGCCCACGCGCCGGCCGCCAAGCCCCCGGCGGCCGCCCTGGACACCTACCGCCAGGCCACCGACCTGCTGCGCCAGCAACTGCTGCCCGCCGCCGACCAGGTCACCGCCGCCAACGCCGGCAGCGTCGACCAGGTCTACCAGGCGCAGCGCGGCGACCTCGCGGCAGGCTGGTGGTGGGTGCTGGCCACCGGCCTCCTCGCGCTGCTCGCGCTCGCCGCCCTCCAGCGCATGCTCGCGGTGAGCTTCCGGCGGCTGGTGAACCTGCCACTGGCAGCCGTCACGCTGCTCACGGCGCTCGCGCTGGCCGCCACGCTGACGCTGACCTCGCGCGCCGCGCAGCACCTGCTGGTCGCCAAGAGCAACGCCTACGACTCGGTGATCGCACTGAGCCGGGCCCGCGCCACCGCCTACGACATGAACGCGGACGAGAGCCGCTACCTGATCGACCCGGACCGCGCGGCCGCCTACCAGCAGAGCTTCTTCGACAAGAGCCAGTCCATCGTCCACCTGGACGGCACGGACCTCGCCGGCTACAACGCCGCGCTGGCCGCCGCCGTGCGGGCGCACGCGGCGAACCGCGCCGACGTGCCCTTCGCGGGCTTCCTCGGCACCGAGCTGCGCAACATCACCTTCGGTGGCGAGCAGCAGGCCGCCGACCGCACGCTGAACGCGTTCCAGACCTACCAGGTGGACGACCGGAAGATCCGCGACCTGCGCAACCAGGGGCGCCTCAAGGACGCCGTCACCCTCGACACCGGCAACGCGCCCGGGCAGTCCGACGCCGATTTCGAGCTCTTCAGCAGCGCCCTGGGCGACGTCCTGACGATCAACCAGCGGGCGATGGACCAGGCGGTGGCCGACGCGGACGGCGACCTCGGCGCCGGCCCGGCGGTCGGTGGCGCGCTGGCGCTGGCCGCCGCGTTGGCGCTGACCGTCCTCGCCGTCCGGCCCCGGCTACGCGAGTACCGCTGACCGGCGCCTAGCCTGCGGCCAGCAGGACCAGGACCAGCGCGGTCAGCACCACGCCCGCGCCCAGCGCGATGAAGGCGTACTCGACGCCGCGGCGCTCGCGCCCCTGCACCAGCACCTGCCGGGGGTCGGCGGGGTCGTAGCGGACCAGCACGTGCCGTCCGTCCACCAGCGGGTGGGCGCGGCTGGAGCAGACGGGTGAGAAGACCTCCATTACCAGGCCGTCCCGGGTGGCGAACTGCAGCAGCGGCCGGGATGCGCCGGTGCTCTCCGAGCGGTCGGTCGGGCGCTGCCTGACCAGCGCCTGGACCGGTATGCCGTCCCGGCGCAGCCGTCTGGTCTCGGCGAGCCCGGTCACCCCGGCGAGGTAGGCGACGGCGCCACCGACGGCTGCCCACACGGCAGGTACCACGACGACGGAGAGGCTCATCGCTGTCCCCCTTGTCCAGGTGTTCCCGATCCCAGTGTGCGCGCGCCGCCAGTCCCGGCGCGAGGCCCGGAAGGCCTCGGGCGCGAAGGAATCGTCAGGGCTCCTGCGCGGCGATCCCCGCCGCCTCGACCCGTTTTGGCTGGCACCTCTGGAGTTCGGCCAGTTCACCGCCCACGACCGCTTCCTCCCGCTGCCGGGACGCGCGTTCACCCGGGTGAGCCCGTGGGAGCGCACCGTCTCCGTCCAGCAGTGCCGGCCGCAGCGGCCGCGTGCCCCACAGGGCGTCGACGTGCGCCCGCTGCGCCCAGCCGATGCCGCAGAGCTGGACGCGCTGGATCCGGCGCTGAGATGGATCACCGAGACGTGGGGCGGCGGCCGTGGCCAGGCATCGAGTGGCCGGGTCTGGGCCGGGCCTGTGTCGCGGGACTCGGTCTCGGAATCCGGGCCCGGGGCCGGATCCCCACCTGGTCGGCTCCCCGGAGCAACGAGGCGAGCCAGGCTCTCGCCCGGGCGGCCGGATTCCGTCCGGTCCGGGCGGAGGTCTGCTACTGCGTGGGGGAGGCAGCCACCGGCATCGCGGCGGGCCGCGCTGCCGGCCGCCCGAACGGCGCAGGAAAACCCGTCCTCACCTGACGGCGCGTCGCAGAATCGGGTTGACCGGTGCGGTGACCGGTCCTCGCCGACCACCGGGTGGAGCGTGCTGTGACCGATCTGGCCTTCCTCGGCGTCACGGTTCTCGTGTTCGCCGTCCTCGCGCTGATCGCCAAGGGTGTGGAGAAGCTTTGACCGCCGACAACATCGTGGGCCTGATCGTCGCGGTGCTGCTGGTCGGCTACCTGGTCCTGGCGCTGGTCCGTCCCGAGAGGTTCTGAGGTGAACGCCACGCTCGCCGGGCTCCTGCAGGCGCTGGCGCTGGTGGCCGCGCTCGCGCTCTCGCACCGCCCCCTGGGCGACTACCTCGCGCACACGCTGACCAGCGCGAAGCACCTGCGGGTCGAGCGCGTCGTCTACCGGCTGATCGGCGTCGACGGGGACTCCGAGCAGACCTGGAGTTCCTACCTGCGCAGCGTGCTCGCGTTCTCCGCGGTCTCGGTGGTCTTCCTCTACGCGTTCCTGCGGTTGCAGAACCACCTGTGGCTGTCGCTCGGCTTCCCCGCGGTGAAGCCTGCGACGGCGTGGAACACCGCCGCCTCGTTCGTTACCAACACCAACTGGCAGTCCTACGCGGGCGAGTCGACGCTGGGCCACCTGGTGCAGATGGCCGGTCTGGCGGTGCAGAACTTCCTGTCTGCGGCGGTGGGCATCGCGGTGCTGGCGGCACTGATCCGGGGGTTTCGCCGCACCCTGACGGACCGGGTCGGCAACTTCTGGGTGGACCTGGTCCGGGTGACCTGGCGGTTGCTGCTGCCGGTCTCGGTCGTGCTGGCGATCGTCTTCGTGGCGGCCGGCATGGTGGAGAACCTGCACGCGGCCACCCAGGTCACCACGCTGAGCGGCGGCGGGCAGAGCATCCCCGGCGGGCCGGTGGCCTCGCAGGAGGTCATCAAGGAGCTGGGCACCAACGGCGGCGGCTTCTACAACGCCAACTCGGCGCACCCGTTCGAGAACCCCAACCCGCTGACCAACTGGCTGGAGGTCTACCTGCTGCTGGTGATCTCCTTCGCGCTGCCGCGCACCTTCGCCACCATGGTGGGCGACCGGCGCCAGGGCTACGCGATCGTCGCCGTGATGGTGCTGTTCTGGGTCGCCTCCGCCTCGTTGCTGACTTTCTTCGAGTGGCAGCACAGCGGAAGCGCGTTGCAGGCGGCCGGGGGTGCGATGGAGGGCAAGGAGGTGCGGTTCGGCATCGCCGGATCCGCGCTCTTCGCCTCTTCGACGACGCTGACCTCGACGGGTGCGGTGAACACGGCGCACGACTCGCTGACACCGCTCGGCGGCGGTGTGGCGATCTTCGACATGATGCTCGGCGAGATCGCACCCGGCGGTACCGGGTCCGGCCTGTACGGGATGCTCGTGCTGGCCGTGGTCGCGGTCTTCGTCGCCGGGCTGATGGTAGGCCGCACGCCCGAGTACCTGGGCAAGAAGCTCGGCGGCCGGGAGATCAAGTTCGCCTCGCTCTACATCCTCACCACCCCGGCGATCGTGCTGATCGGCACCGGCGTTGCGATGACCTACCCCGCCGAGCGCGCCGACATGCTCAACAGCGGCCCGCACGGCTTCTCCGAGGTGCTGTACGCGTTCACCTCGGCGGCCAACAACAACGGCTCCGCCTTCGCCGGCCTCACCGTCACCAGCACCCGGTGGAACACCGCGCTCGGCCTGGCGATGCTCTTCGGCCGGCTGCTGCCGATGGTGTTCGTGCTCGCGCTGGCGGGCTCGCTCGCCCGCCAGCACCCCGTCCCGGTGACCGCGGGCACGCTGCCCACCCATCGGCCGCTTTTCGTCGGGATGCTCTCCGGCGTGGTGCTGATCGTCGTCGGCCTCACCTACTTCCCGGCGCTGGCGCTCGGGCCGCTCGCGGAAGGCCTGCACTGATGTCCACCCACCAGGCGGACGAGCCGCACGAGGCGCACCGGGTCTCCGGGGGACTGCTTGACCCCCGGCAGCTGCTGGCGGCCTTCCCCGACGCGATCCGCAAGCTGGACCCGCGGGTGATGGTCAGGCACCCGGTGATGTTCGTGGTCGAGGTCGGCTCGCTGCTCACCACCTACTCGGCGATCCGGCACTCCAGCGCCTTCGCCTGGGTGATCACCGTCTGGCTCTGGCTGACGGTGGTGTTCGCCAACCTCGCGGAGGCGGTGGCGGAGGGCCGCGGAAAGGCCCAGGCCGAGACCTTGCGCCGGACCAGGACCGAGGCGGTGGCCCGGCGGGTCGTCGGCGACTGGCGCCCCGGCGCCGTACGGCCGCCCGAGGAGGAGGTGCCCGCTGCCGCACTGAGGCTCGGTGACCACGTGGTGGTGGAGGCCGGCGAGCTGATCCCGGGCGACGGCGACGTGGTCGAGGGCGCCGCGTCGGTGGACGAGTCGGCGATCACCGGTGAGTCCGCGCCGGTGATCCGCGAGTCGGGCGGCGACCGCAGCGCGGTCACCGGCGGCACCAAGGTGCTCTCCGACCGGATCGTCGTCAAGATCACCTCTAGGCCCGGCGAGACCTTCATCGACCGGATGATCGCCCTGGTCGAGGGCGCGGCCCGGCAGAAGACCCCCAACGAGATCGCGCTGAACATCCTGCTCGCCGCGCTGACCATCGTCTTCCTGCTCGCCGTCGTCACCCTGCAGCCGATGGCCGCCTACGCGGGCGCCGAACAGAGCCTGGTGGTCCTGGTCGCCCTGCTGGTGGCGCTGATCCCGACCACCATCGGCGCGCTGCTCTCGGCGATCGGCATCGCCGGGATGGACCGCCTCGTGCAGCGCAACGTGCTGGCGATGTCGGGGCGCGCCGTCGAGGCGGCGGGCGACGTCTCCACCCTGCTGCTCGACAAGACCGGCACCATCACCTTCGGCAACCGCCAGGCCGCCGAGTTCACCCCGGTCGGCGGCACGGACGTCAACCTGCTGGCGGACGCGGCGCAGCTGTCCAGCCTGGCCGACGAGACGCCGGAGGGCCGCTCCATCGTGGTGCTGGCCAAGGAGAAGTACGGGCTGCGCGCCCGTGCCCAGCAGGAGATCGGCCACGCGCACTGGATCGAGTTCACCGCGCAGACCCGGATGAGCGGCGCCGACCTCAGCGAGGACTCGGGCAGCAGGCGGATCCGCAAGGGGGCGGCCGGGTCGGTGGTCGGCTGGGTGGAGGAGAACGGCGGACAGGCCGGGCCCGAGGTCGGCACCGTCGTCGAGGGGATCTCCTCGGCCGGCGGCACCCCGTTGGTGGTGGCCGTCCACCAGAGCGGTGAACCCGCCCGGGTGCTGGGCGTCATCCACCTCAAGGACGTGGTCAAGCACGGCATCCGGGAGCGCTTCGAGGACCTGCGCACGATGGGCATCCGGACCGTCATGATCACCGGCGACAACCCGCTGACGGCCCGCGCGATCGCGGACGAGGCGGGCGTGGACGACTTCCTCGCCGAGGCCACCCCCGAGGACAAGATGGCGCTGATCCGCCAGGAGCAGGGCGGCGGCAAGCTGGTCGCGATGACCGGCGACGGCACCAACGACGCCCCGGCGCTCGCCCAGGCCGACGTCGGCGTGGCGATGAACACCGGCACCTCGGCCGCCAAGGAGGCCGGGAACATGGTGGACCTGGACTCCAACCCCACCAAGCTGATCGAGATCGTCGAGATCGGCAAGCAACTGCTGATCACCCGAGGGGCGTTGACCACCTTCTCGATCGCCAACGACGTCGCCAAGTACTTCGCGATCATCCCCGCGATGTTCGCCTCGGTCTACCCGGGCCTGCGCCACCTCAACATCATGGCGCTGCACAGCCCCAAGTCCGCGATCACCTCCGCGATCATCTTCAACGCCCTGATCATCATCGGCCTGATCCCGCTGGCCCTGCGCGGCGTGCGCTACAAGCCGTCCTCGGCCTCCGACCTGCTGCGCCGCAACCTGACCGTCTACGGCGCCGGCGGGCTGGCGCTGCCCTTCGTCGGGATCAAAATCATCGACCTGGTCGTCCAGTTCATCCCCGGCCTGCACTGAGCGAAGGTTGAGAACCATGGCGAACCCCTTTCCGGCGCTGCTCCGGGTGTACCTGACCGGCCTGCGCGTTCTGCTGGTCTTCACCGTCCTCTGCGGCCTGGCCTACCCGCTGCTGATCACCGGGATCGCCCAACTGGCCTTCTCCCACCAGGCCAACGGGTCGCAACTGAAGCAGGGCGGCCAGGTGGTCGGCTCCAGCCTGCTGGGCCAGAACTTCACGCTGCCGAAGAAGAACCCCGCCGACCCGAACGAGCAGCCCCGGCCCGACCCGCGCTGGTTCCAGCCACGCCCCTCGGCGGCCGGCGCCGACGGGTACGACGCCGCCGCCTCCGGTGCGTCCAACCTCGGCCCCAACGACGCCGACCTGACCCGGACGGTTCGCGAACGCCGTGCGGCGGTCGCCGCCTTCGACGGCGTCGCCCCCGCTCAGGTGCCGCCCGACGCGCTCACCGCCAGCGGCTCCGGGCTGGACCCGGACATCTCGCCCGCGTACGCCGACGAGCAGGTCCAGCGGGTCGCCAGGGCCCGCGGCCTGGACCCGGCGGTGGTCCGCCAACTCGTCGACGACCACCGTACGGGCCGTACCCTTGGCTTCCTCGGCAACCCCCGGGTGGACGTCCTCGCCCTCAACCTCGCCCTCGTCCGCCTCGGCTGAGACCCGCCGGGAAGGAGGCGCGCGGTGACACAGCGGCGCGGGCGGTTCAAGGTCTACCTCGGTGCCGCGCCGGGTGTGGGCAAGACCTACCGGATGCTGGACGAGGGACTGCGCCGCAAGGATCGCGGGACCGAGGTGGTGGTCGCCTTCGTCGAATGCCACGAGCGGCGGCGCACCGAAGCCGTGCTCAGCGGCTTCGAGATACTGCCGCGGGCCCACCGCAGCTACCGGGGAGCCGAGTTCACCGAACTCGACCTCGACGCCGTGCTCACCCGCAGGCCGCAGGTGGCGCTGATCGACGAACTCGCCCACACCAACGTCCCCGGTGGGCGCAACGGCAAGCGCTGGCAGGACGTCGAAGAGCTGCTCGCGGCCGGCATCGAGGTCGTCACCACCGTCAACATCCAGCACATGGAATCCCTCAACGACGTCATCCACGAGATCACCGGAGTCCCGCAACGCGAGACCGTCCCCGACCGCCTGGTCCGCCGCGCCGACCAGATCGAACTGGTGGACATGCCGCCGGAGGGCCTGCGCCGCCGACTCGTGCACGGCAACGTGTACTCCGCCGAGAAGGTCGACGCCGCGCTCGGCAACTACTTCCGGATCGGCAACCTCACCGCGCTGCGCCAACTGGCCCTGCTCTGGCTGGCCGGCCACGTCGACGAGCGCCTGCAGCGCTACCGCGCCGAGCACGGCATCAGTGAGGTCTGGGAGACCCGCGAACGCGTGGTGGTCGCCCTCACCGGCGGGCCCGAGGACGAGACCCTGATCCGGCGCGCCGCCCGGATCGCGGCCCGCTCCGCCGGCGGCGACCTGCTCGCCGTGCACGTCGCGCGCGGCGACGGCCTCTCCGACGCCGCACCCGAGGAACTCGACGCACAGCGTCGCCTGGTGGAGAGCCTCGGCGGCACCTTCCACTGGGTGGTCGGCGACGACGTCCCCACGGCACTCCTGGAGTTCACCCGCTCCCAGGACGGTACCCAGCTGGTCCTCGGAACCAGCCGCCGCAGTCGCATAGCCCGTGCGCTCAGCGGACCCGGCACCGGCGAGACGACCATCGAGCTGTCCGGCGACATCGACGTCCACATGGTCACCCACCCGGTGGCAGGCCGGGGCCACCGGCCCGCCGCCGGATGACCCCGGCCCGAAGGGCCGCCTCCAGCTACAACCTGGTCGGCCGCCCGGCGGTGGTCGCCGTCCGCGACGGCCAGGCCCGGCAGTTGATCCGCCGGGAGACCGTGGAGAACTTCCTGAGCCGCGAGGTGGGGCGCTAGCCGCAGCGCGACAGGGGGTGGCGGAGTTGGTGTGCGAGCGCCGGCTCCGCACCCGACGGGGTCCCCGACCCGGGTGGGTACCGGGTCGGGATGAGCCGGCTCCTTACTGGAGCTTCCACTGCTGGTTCCAGGCGTTGGTGCAGGTCCAGACGCCCAGGGCCTTGGCGTCCTCGTCGTAGGTCAGGCAGTCCTGGTCGGTGATCCGGATCTGGTACTGGCCGTCGCCCTGGCTGACGAGCTGCCACTTCTGCTCGTCGGCGCCGGTCCACGGCTTGGCGTCGGCGTCGTAGGTCTTGGTGTTCTCGGTCAGCGCGAGGCCGGACACGGCACTGGTGATCTTGTAGCGGCCGTTGCCCGCTGAGGTGAACTGCCAACCGGAGTTCTTGGCACCGCTGTTGCCGGCGAGGACTGAGGGGCCCGAGGTGGATCCGGAGGCCACCGGGCCCTGGCCGGTCTTCACCTTGGGGTAGAGCAGACCGGCGATGGTGCCGCCACCGCTACCGCCGCCCTGGTGGGCGGGGACGCCGGGGGTGGCGGTACCGCCTGTGCTGACGCCCGGGACCGTGCCGGGGGTGGCGGGGACGCCGGGGGTGGCGGTACCGCCTGTGCTGACGCCCGGGACCGTGCCGGGGGTGGCGGGGGTGGCGGGGGTGACGGGTGTGCCGGTCGGCGGCGCGTCGCCCGAGCTGACGGCCGGGGTCGTGATGTCGCGGGCGGGGAAGTGGATGATCCGCTGGCTGTCGGTGCAGCGGATCAGCACGCAGGACCTGGTGGTGCTCACGGTCCGGTCGGAGTCGTTGCCGACGAAGGCCCAGTTCCCGTAGCCACCGTCGCCCTTGTTGGTGAAGGTCGAGTCACCTGCGAAGACCCAGATGCGGAAGTCGTCGTAGCCGGCCGGGCCGCCCTCCGAGTCGTGGTGCTCCAGCTTGACGGTGGTGTCGACCAGCACCCCGTTCATGTCCGCTTCGTAGACGTTGCGGAACCAGATGGTGTCGTAGAGGTCGGTGCCGTCGTACTTGAACACCATGACGTTGAAGCCGGGTGCCGCAGCGCTCAGTTGGCCGGCCATTCCCTGGGTGAACGCGGCGTTGTCGGCCTGCGCGGTGAGGGCCGCACTGCGGAATCCGCCGATCATGTTGCCGATGGAGCTGATCAACGCGCTGTAGCAGTTGCCGTTGCCGATGTTGGCGGCCCCGCCGATCCCCGGCTCCTGGCCCGGGCAGTCGGTCGCCGCCGAAGCCTGCTGCGGCACCGCCATCAGCCCCGTCGCGGCCAGGGCCGACAGCAGGGTGCCGGCGACTACGCGTCGGATGGCCGTGTTCGTCCGGCGGGAGGAGGTGCGCATGCTGAAGTGCCCCGATCATTGGGTGTGATGACGACGTTCGTCTGCAGAGGAGAGACGGTTCTCCGGATGCTAGGGCCGCTCACAGGCCCCACCCGGAGTCCTTGACGACCCCCTGACGGAGTGCGGTGATCTTCTGCCCGTCCGGGCACCTGTGACCCCTGAGGGCACTGAGCGTCATGACATAGCGCTCCCCGGGGTGTTCGGCGTGGCCAGGTGTTGTTCGTTGCTGTCGGGGGGGGACTTCGGTGGTGCCGGGCCGGGGTATTCCGATGGCCGCCGACCCAGCGGGTTCGCGGTCAGGGTGGCTGGTACCGTCGCGGCCCTCGCCCGTAGCCGCTGGTGCCGCCTGCCAGCCGGCGTCACCGCGCGCCACGTCATGGGGCTCGGCCCGGTCTGCGGGCTTGGCTTCACTGTGGCCCCGTTCGTCAACCAACTCGCCTACCGGGATCCGGTATTCATCGCCGGGGCCAGAACCGGCGTGCTGGACGCCGAGGTATTCGGCTCCGCCGCGGCCACGCTGGTGTTCGCAACCCGGAGTCCCACGGCTGGTGCCATCCGGCGTGCCGACAGCTCGGCTCAGTCTGTGTGAGCGTGGCTCTGCCGAGTGTCCAGCGCGTTGCCGGCCTGGTCTGCCAGAGTCACGGCGACGAGCCTGGCCTCCAGGGAGGGGACGATGCCAGGTGTCGGCCGGAGCATGAAGCGGCCGTAGTAGTGGCCGTTGCTGAAGACCCGCAGTTCGACGTCCTCGCTCGGTAGCCCGAGGTGGTCGACGTTCCAACTCCTGCGGCCCAGGACGACGGAGCCGTCCGGTTCCAGGCGCGGTGGGTGGCCCAGCAGCGTGCCGTACTCGAAGCGGCAGGCGCGCAGCTGGAGCAGGCCCACGAGCTGCGCCTCCACCTGTGCGATCACCGTGGTGGGTGAGGTGGCGGACTGGGCCAGCCGGGCGGTGTGGTGGATCTGGGCGAGGTAGTCGGCGTCCGTGATGGCGATCACCTGGAGGCGGCGGGTGCGGGCGGCCAGCTCAGAGACCACCAGTCCGACCAGGAGGAGCAGGACAGCGGTGGTGACGTCGGCCGACCGGGTGATAGAGAAGTGCTCGTAGGGCCGGGTGAAGAAGAAGTCGAACCACACGGCGGCGGAGACGGCCGCGAGGGCTCCGGCCAGGCGGTGTCCGAGGGCGGCCGCCGCGACGACCACGACGACCAGGATCAGGGCGACGTTGGTGTTGGCGATGTTGTTGCGGAAGGGCAGCAGGATCGCGCAGACGGCGAGCGGGGCCGCCAGGGCCGCGAGGATCGCGAGCGGGCCTCGGGTGAGGACGTGAGGCATGGCGCACCTCCTGGATTCAGGTGTAGCAGGCGGCGCACACGGTGCGGATGGGCTCGGACAAGCCTTAACACGTTTCTGGCGGGTTGCGTCGCTCGTGCTCACGGGTGGCGGGCGCGCGGCTGCAGGTGCGTGTCGTCGACCAGAGGCCCGGCATCGCGGCAGACCTGCGAGACGAGGTCTGCCCTGTCCGGCGGCAGGTGAAGCCCGACCCGGCACTAGCTCGTGACCGAGCCTGCCGGGTGGTGCCGACCCGCTCGGGCCGCATCGCGGATCCCGCGGCTGATTGGTCGGACGACGGTCGAGCGGACGTCGAGGGCGTCGGTCGCACAGGAGTCGACAAGCGGGTGCATGGGTTGTGTCAAAGGAGCGGCGGCGGTGTCCGCTGCGGGCCAGGCGCGGCGTAGCGTTCGACCGCCGGCAGGTTTCGTGCACGTGAACTGCTTTGCCTTCCTTCACCGTTGACAGCAGGGGGCTCATCGTGTCGACTTCACGTCTGTGCGTACCAGTGGCCACGGGGGCGGTGGCCGCCGAAGCCGCCGACCTGGTGAACCAACTCGCCGCCGAGGGGCACCTGTCGGCCGAGGCGGCGCAGCGCCGGGACCGGGAGGTGGCGAACGAGCTTGCGGCCACGGGAACGTATCGGCAGAGCGCGGAGGAGCTGCTGCTCGGCAGCCGGATCGCCTGGCGGAACAACCCGCAGTGCATCGGCAAGTTCTACTGGAAGGGGCTGGAGGTCCGGGACTGCCGCGAGGTGGGCGGAGCGGGTGGCGATGAGGGTGCCCTGTTCGAGGCGCTGGTGGAGCATCTCCGGCTGGCCTGGAATGGCGGCCGGGTGCGGCTGCTGCTGAGCGTCTTCGCCTCGAGCGAGCCCGGCCGGCCCGGGCCGCGGGTCTGGAACGGCCAGCTCATCCGCTACGCCGGGTACCGGCGGACCGACGGATCGGTGCAGGGTGACCCCGACTCGGTGCGTCTCACCGAGGCCGTCCGGCAGCTGGGTTGGCGCGCTCGGGGCACCGAGTACGACGTGCTGCCGCTGGTGATCCAGTGGCCGGGACGCGAGCCCAGGTGGTTCGACCTGCCGCCGGACGCGGTGCCCGAGGTGCGGATCAGCCACCCCGACTACCCGTGGTTCGAACGGCTGGGCCTGCGCTGGCACGCGTTTCCGACGATCTCCGACCAGATTCTCGAACTGGGCGGCCTGCGCTACCCGTTGGCACCGTTCAGCGCCTGGTACACCTGCACCGAGATCGGCGCCCGCAACCTGTCCGACACCAATCGCTACGACAAACTCCCCGAGATCGCCCGGGGGATGGGCCTGGACACCGGCCGGGACCGCACCCTGTGGCGCGACCGCGCGCTGCTGGAGCTCACCGCGGCCGTGCTGCACTCGTACGACGAGGCCGGGGTGTCCATCATCGACCACCACTTCGCCACCAAGCAGTTCGTGCGCCACGAGGAGCGCGAGCACAAGAGCGGACGCCGCTGCCCGGCCGACTGGTCAGCCATCGTCCCGGCCACCAGCGGCTCGACCACCCCGATCTGGCAGCGCCGCTACGATGCCACCCGGATCCATCCCAACTTCGCACCCCAGCCCGTGCCCTGGACATCGGGCGGCGCCGGGGACTGAGTCGCTTCAGCCGGCCGTCAACACCCCGACCGGGCCCTCGACCGCGTCGGCAGCCAGTCGCGCGGGCGGGGGCGGCCGTGCGGATCCGTGTCGCTGATCCGCAGTCCCTCCCCGGTGCGGTGCGGTGCGGTGCGGTTCGGTTCGGGCTGCAGCTGTGCCCCGACGCGGTGGGGCAGGGTGGAGTCGGCGATTTCCCGGCGGTCCGCGCGGACCCGGCCGATCGACACCTCGCAGTCGAGCAGTACGGCCGCCCGTGCGCGGTCGGCGGCGCCGCG
Source organism: Kitasatospora mediocidica KCTC 9733 (assembly GCF_000744225.1). Taxonomy (GTDB): domain Bacteria; phylum Actinomycetota; class Actinomycetes; order Streptomycetales; family Streptomycetaceae; genus Kitasatospora; species Kitasatospora mediocidica. The sequence continues at coordinate 19,409 of NZ_JQLN01000006.1, forward strand.
GACCTGCTCGACGAGCGGGACCAGCGGCGTGGGAAGCGGCACCGAGCGGTCCCGGGCGTAGCAGAACCAGGAACCCAGCCGGACCAGCACCCTCGTGCGGCCCTCCGCCGGATCGCCCGGCAGCACCCCGGTGGCACGGCCTCCACGGGCCGGGTCAAAACGGTGTCGTGCTGCCGAGTGACGCGCCGTCCCAGCTCTCCGCGGCGGAACTGTCCTCCCTGGCAAGCTACGAAGTGGCCTACCACGTGCGGCAGGTCGACTCCTACGTGTGGCCCAGCGCCAACGGCGGTGAGTTCAGCGGGGCTGCGGCGTGAGTGGGACGGCTTTGACGTGGATGTCCCACCCACGGGTGGCCGCGCCGCAGGTAGTGAAGTCTGGAGGTCGTCGCGGACCTGATCGGCGTCCCGTCTGGCACGACCGAGCAGGTGCTGCAGGCCGTCCGGGGTGGCGTCGCCGACCTGCGCGGAGCCTCACTTCGTGGGACGCGCCTGTTCGGCTGTGATCTCCGCGATGCCGATCTCCGCGATGCCGACCTCACCGAGGCCAAGTTCGGACGAGTGAACAGCGGCAGGCCACCCTACGGCCACGATCTACGGCTGGAGTACTAAGGACAGGGGGCCGGCTGGCAGCGAGTAGCCGTCGAGGTGGGTATCCGCGCGGAGGTTGGCCGATGAGGTGCCGAAGTGGCCCCGGCTCGTCGAGTCCGAGCACGCGCTGCCTACCGTTCCTGTGGCCCCTGGATCCGGTGTCTGGCGTGGCGGTCGAGGGTTGTGTTGCCCGTCCGGTTTCTGAATCGCTGTGCTGTCTCTGGTGGTTGAGCAGCGTACCGCTAAGATGAGGACTCCTCGTGTTTGGAAAGGGAGCCAGGACATGCTGAACCGTCTTGATCTTCCGGCGGGCTTCCGCTGGGGTGTTTCGACCGCTGCCTATCAGGTCGAGGGGGCGGTGGACGAGGACGGGCGTGGGCCTTCGATCTGGGACGTGTTCGCCTCGCGGCCCGGCGCCGTGCGGGACGGATCCACGGGACGGGTGGCCTGTGACCACTACCATCGGTACGCCGAGGACGTGGAGTTGATGCGCGAACTCGGCCTGGACGGCTACCGGTTCTCGATCGCCTGGCCCCGGATCCAGCCCACCGGCAGAGGGACGGCCAATCCGGCCGGGCTCGCCTTCTACGACCGGCTGGTGGACGCCCTGCTCGCCGCCGGCATCACCCCGCTGCCCACGCTCTTCCACTGGGACCTGCCGCAGGCCCTGGAGGACGGCGGCGGCTGGCTGGCCCGCGACACCGCCTACCGCTTCGCCGAGTACAGCGAGATCGTCGCGGACCGGCTCGGTGACCGGGTCCCCGCCTGGATCACCCTCAACGAGCCCTTCGTGCACATGGTGTACGGCTACGCACTCGGGATCCACGCCCCGGGGCGTACGTTGATGCTCGACGCACTACCGGCCGCCCACCACCAGCTCCTCGGCCACGGGCTGGCGGCTGCGGCGCTGCGCGAGCGCGGCCATGAGGTGATGATCGCGAACAACCTCACCCCCGTGTGGTCCGCGAGCGACTCGGAGGCCGACCTGGCGGCCGCCGCAGCGTACGACGCCCTGCACAACCGGTTGTTCACCGACCCGCTGTTGCTCGGCCGCTACCCGGACCTGAGCGCGTACGGCGTCGGCGAGGACCTCGGCGACTGCGTCCGCCCCGGGGACCTGAAGCTGATCGCCGCCCCCGGGCTGGACGGGCTCGGCGTCAACTACTACAACCCGACCCGGATCGCCGCCCCGACCGAGCCCGCCGGACTCCCGTTCGCCGAGGCCGAGATCGAGGGCGTCCCGCGAACAGCGTTCGGCTGGCCGGTCGTTCCGGACGGCCTGCGCGGACTCCTGGTCGGCCTGCGGGACCGGTACGGCGACGCGCTCCCGCCGATCACCATCACCGAGAACGGCTGCTCGGTCGCCGACGAGCCCGCCCCCGACGGCACCGTCCACGACCAGCCGCGCATCAACTACCTGGCCGGCCACCTCGATGCGCTGGCCGAGGCGGCCGCACAAGGTGTGGACGTCCGCGGCTACTACACCTGGTCGTTGATCGACAACTTCGAATGGGCGGAGGGGTTGAGCCAAAAGTTCGGCCTGGTCCACGTTGACTTCGAGACGCAGCGCCGCACCCCGAAGGCGTCATACGGCTGGTACCGGGACCTGATCGCCGCCCAACGTGCTCGATATGCCCAGTAGTTGGTGTGAGCGACGGAGGGAAGCTGCGCAGCCCGGATTCGCCTCGCTGATCTGTCGTTTTCGGTCGGAGCCTTCCGCGCGGCTGGTTGGATGTGTCCATGAGGCGTGGGTGGTTGGCCGGCAGCGGAAGCAAGGCGTGGGAGGACCAGGCCAACGTCTTCGACGCGCCTGTCCTGAGCCTGTCGACCCTGCCGGTGGTTCGCGTCCCGCCCGTACCGTTCGAGCCCGCGGCGAAAGTGCCGGCCATCGCGGCGTTCACCGGTGATCGCCCGGCTGCCTGGGTGGACGACGCTCACACGTCAGAGGCCCGGGACTGGGCCCGTTCGCGATCGGCGCCGATGCTTTTGATCACTGCGGATCCGTCCCGGGGGTTGACGCCGGACATGGTCGAGGAGCTTGTGAAGTGGCGGGCCTCCCTGTGACTGGGACCTTTGACCTGCGACCCGTGACGTATGACCTGCACGGTCACCCTCGGGAGGGCTGCCGCGGGTTGGGTGCGATGCCTTCCGTATCCGCAGGTGTCGTAACGCTGGGTCGCCCTGTCGGGCGGTCTACGCTGGGATTTCGTTGGCCGTGATTCCCCGGATCGCCCCGGCCGCCTGCAGAAGGGACGAGGCGATGGACCCCGATATCGGGATGAGGGCCGCAGTCGAGGAGCACTGGCGGGCGTCGGAACGCGGTGATACCGAGGCCGAGCACGCCATCTACGCTGCGGACGCGATCCTGGACTACCCCCAGTCGGGTGAACGATTCCGGGGGCGCGCGACGATTTCGGCGCAGCGTGGCGGCCACCCCGCCAGCCGGCACTTCACCGTCCACCGGATCGTCGGCAGCGGGGAGCTGTGGGTGAGCGAGTGTGTCATCACGTATGACGGGGTGCCCACGTACTCGGTGAGCATCATGCAGTTCGCTCACGGGCACGTGGTGCACGAGACGCAGTATTTCGCGGACGCCTTCGGCGCGCCGGAATCGCGGGCGGCACTCGCGGAGCCGATGCCGGGCAGGACCATCGCCAGGACCTGACCTGACCTGACCTGGGTGCGCGGATGGATCCTGTCACGCACCTGGTGTTCTGCCCGCCGCCCACTAACATGAGGTCAACTCATCTTAGTCGGGGGGCTGAACATGCTGGATCGACGAGACCCGTCGGCGGACTCCGCGTGCGGCTGCTCCCGCGACGCGACCCACTGCGACGCGATCGCTCGTCCTGCGCAGCTGAGATGAGTACCCCTCAGGTCGTTGTCGACGAACAGCCGCTGCCGGCCGCGCTGGCCGAGCCGCAGCGGCGGGTGAGTGGCCGCTGGACGGCCGCGCTCAGCCTGGCGAACCTGGGGGTCTTTCTGGGGTTCTTCACGCCGATCCAGATCCTGTTGCCCTTGCAGCTGGAACGGCTGGACGCCGCGCACAAGGCGGGCCTGCTCTCCTGGGTGACGGGCGTGGGGGCGCTCGTCGCGATGCTGGTCAATCCGCTGGCCGGCGCTCTCTCGGACCGTACGACCTCGCGGTTCGGGCGTCGGCGGCCGTGGGTCCTGGCGGGGGCCCTGCTCGGCGCCGCCGGACTGCTGCTCACCGCGAACGGGCACGGGCTGGTCGCCATCACGGTCGGATGGGTGGTCGCGCAAGCCGGGCTGAACGTCATGCTGGCCGGGGTGACCGCGCCGGTCGCCGACCAAGTGCCGGTCGGGCAAAGGGCCGTGGTGTCCGGCTGGACCGGGATCAGCCAGTCGCTGGGGCTGGTGGTGGGAGCGGTGCTGGTGACGGTGCTGGTCGGCGGCATCCTCGCCGGCTACGCGGTGACCGCGGCCATGACGGTGGCCCTGGCGCTGCCGTTCGTCCTGTGCTTCCGCGACCCGGTGCTGCCGCGCGAGCTGCGGGCTCCGTTCGACTTCCGTACCCTGGCGGCCGGTTACTGGGTCAGTCCGCGCCGGTACCCGGACTTCGGTTGGGCCTGGTTGACCCGGTGTCTGATCAACCTCGGAAACGCGATCGGCACCCTCTACCTGCTCTACTACCTCACCGATGCGGTCCACTACCGCTCACCCGACACCGGTGTGCTGATCCTCACCGCCGTCTACACCCTCGCCGCGCTGGCCACCGCGATCCCGTCCGGCATGGTCTCCGACCGCACCGGGCGCCGCCGCGCGCTGGTGGTCGTCTCGTGCGTGGTGATGGCCGCCGCCGCGCTGCTGCTGGCCCTGCTCCACACCTGGCCCGCAACCGTGCTGGCCGCGGCCGTCCTCGGTGCGGGCTACGGCGTCTACCTGGCCGTCGACCAGGCCCTCGTCACCCAGGTGCTGCCCGCCGCCGCCGACCGCGCCAAGGACCTCGGCGTCATCAACATCGCCAACTCCGGCCCCCAGGTGCTCGCGCCCGCCCTCGCCGCGCCCATCGTCGCCGACCTCGGCGGCTACTTCGGCCTCTACCTGGCCACCGCCCTGGTCACCTTGCTCGCCGCCGTCCTGGTCCACCGCATCCGCGGTGTCGCGTGACGTGGAGACTGGCGCGCTCGTGAAATGACGTGCCGTCGGCTGGATCTGCTGAAGGGCCTCCGACCGATCCCGCCTGACTGTCGCCCGGGGGTCGACCCGTCAGCGCACGTCCTGCAACTGGTCCAGTTCCGTGCCGATGGCCGCCCGCAGCACGTCATGCTGCGGGCCGAGCGCGAACTGCTCGTCGCTCCACCGCTCACGCGGATACAGCCACACCGGCATACCCACGAGATCGGCCGGCTCCCACTCGAACCGCGGCCACACGTGCGCGTGCAGGAAGCCGTCGGTATTGCCGAGGATTTCAAGGTTCACCCGACGGAAAGCCGGGTCGAGACGCCTGCACGCACGCTCGACCGCTTCGCCCAGCCGGTCCATGTCGGACAGGAAGGCCAGCCGCCTTGCCCTGGGCAGGTCCGACAGTCGCTGCACACCCGCGTCATCCGCGAGCAGCACCGAGTACCCGGGCAGGAACTGGACATCCCCGATCACCGCGAAGCTCGCCTCAAGGCGCCTGAGCACGGCGGGGTTCTCCCCCCGCAGTGCGCTTCCGATCCGGTCCAACCGCCAGTCATCACTCATTGGGCGAACGTTACACAGTCCCGGGACGGCCAAGCGGAGTCGAACCAGACCGACGGATGGAGCCAGTCGAGCGCATCGGCGGGCTGGGTCAGCGGAAGGTCAGGTCGCCGTCAGGGCTGTGCCGGATAGTCATGCGTACGGGGACGGACCGCAGCGAGTACGGCGGTCGGTCCCGGGGAGAGGTGCCCGGAGTGGTTGATCGGGGGCCGGGACTCTGGTCCCGGTCGGGTGCAAGCCCACGCAGGTTCGAATCCTGCCTTCTCCGCCCGACGTCGGCCGATCGCGCGCCCCGGCGTTCCGCCCGGGCGCGGAGTGACCGAGCCGGCAGGGGTGTGACCGCCTGGCGGCCCGATGGTCGCCTCCGTTCACGGCTCCAGGTTGGCGCGGACGAGCCGCAGTGCGGCCACCGGGTCGGCGGCGCCGGTGATCGTCCGGCCGACGACGACATGCGACGCACCAGCGGTGACGGCAGCGCGGGGCGTTCCCGGCCGGGCGTGCTCGGTGGGGGACTCACCGGGAAGGGTGACTCCCGGTGTGATGATCAGTGCGTCGGGTCCCAGCGCACCCCGAAGCAGCGCGGCTTCCTGGGGTGATGCGATGACGCCGTGGCAACCGGCGCCGCGCGCCAGTCGAGCCAGTCGCAGGACCTGCTCCTGCGGCGAGGCGCTGACGCCGATGTCGGCGAGATCCGCGCCGGTCATGCTGGTGACGACGGTCAGGGCCAGGACGCGCAGGCGCGGGAAGTCGCGGGCTGCGGCGACGGCGGCGGCCATGATGCCGGTGCCACCCATGCCGTGGACGGTCACCATGGAGGCACCCAGAGCCCCGGCGGCGCGGACCGCACCGGCGACGGAGTTCGGGATCTCGAAGAGTTTCAGGTCCAGGAACACGTCCTTGCCCAGGCCGACGAGCTGCTCGACGAGGTCGGGGCCGGCGGCCGTGAGCATTTCCAGCCCGACCTTGTAGAAGCGGCACTCCTCACCCAGGCGTTCGACGATCTCGTCAGCCGCTCGGCGGTTGTCGAGATCAAGGGCGACGATGATCCGGCTGCTTGGGTCCACGGCGTCATTGTCACCCACCGCGCCCGGCGCGGTATGGGCGGCCCGGCGGAGGCAGGAGCCGGAGCAGGAGCCGACGATGCCGGATTCACCCTGGGCTGCCCGGTCCTGGTCTTGGTGCCGGTCGGCCGGTTCCGCGTCGTTCGCTCGCAGTCCTGGCTAGCTGTAGTGCCACTCGGCCGGGATCGCTCCCGTTCGCAGGTCCCGGATGACGACGTGCCCCGACCCGCCGCCCTCGGCACAGTGAGGCCGGTGCAGGTCCAGCGAGCCCAGGTCACTGCTGATGGCCGCAAGTGGGCTGAAGTAGTCGGGGTCCAGTTCGAAGGCCACCCTGGTCCCGCTGCCGTGTGGGGGTTCGAACTGTTTGGGCGCGGTCTCGGGCCGCATCGCGGCGAGCACTTGGCGAAGGCCGCGGCCGTCCCGCCACACCTCGACGACGGCGCGGTGGGACAAGGCCGCCGCGGCCGCGCTCCACAGTCGGTCAGGGCCCAGCAGGGAGTCGTAGTAGCCCAAGGCGGGCATGCCCTGGCTGTCCGTCGGACCTGCCTGATCATCCGTCACCGCGAAGGCGAGGTTCGCGGAGATCTCCGCACTGACCCGCAGTGTGTGGTCAGGAGCGAGCCGGGCATCGGGATGGAGCGCGCTGCCCAGCACATGGTGCAGCACGTGCGTGGCCAGCGCCGGATTATCCGGTCCCACGCTGAAGTACATCCCAGGGCGCCGGCGAATGTGCTCGATGAAGTCCAGCACTTTGATGTCCGCCGCGCTGTACCTGTTCTCCGTCACGGCTGAACACTACCGCCGAGCGGAGCGGCGACATCGGCTCTGTTGGTGAGAGAGGAGCACGTGGGGTTGCGCCCGGCGATGTATTTCCGGGTCGGCAGGAACAGCCCCGAGCTTCCGACGGAGCGGCGGCCGCGGTCCTCAGCGTCCACGGTTGTTGAGGTGCGGCTCGACGGTCGGGGCTACCGCCAGGAACTGGCCGGGGACGGTGGCGATGGGTGCCTGGCAGGAGATTCGGGCGAGGACGTTGTCTCGGATCTCGACGAGCGAGGTCGCCGGCCTGGGTCGGGGCGGAGCATCGGGCAGCGGATGCAGGCTTGTCCGATCCGGGACAGGGGACAATGCAGCACATGGATGACGCGTTCACACTCCTTCGCCAGGCCGCCGATCTGCTGCCGGAGGAGGCAGCGGCAGAGAACGGGCAGACAGTCGGGGATGTGCGCGAGGACATCGGGCGTCAGGAGTGGGAGATGGTGCTCGGCGTTCTCATCGAGATCGGGGATGTCCACCCCGTGTCCGTGGACTTCTGGGACCTCCTTGCCGAGGCTGCTCGGCAGATGATGCTCGACCGCAGCCGTCGTTGGTGCGAGTGGCGGGGCTGGGAGGTCAGGAACGGCACCCTCCGGGCGACCCTGAGCCTGGTGGGTGCGGAGGAGGGCCGACGCCGGACTGCCTTCGCCGCAGACGGACGGCTCCGGCCGATGTGGGACATCGGCAACCGTAACGCCGGCGGGGAGCGAGAGCTGAACATCGCCAGGTTGTGGGTGGAGTATGCGCAAGAGCTGGGCCCGGGAGAGAGCGCCGACGTTCGGCTGGCTCCCCTGAGCCCCGAGCAGTGGAGGCACTTGAAGTGCGGCGACGTGATCACCATGCACGAAGCCCGACCTGTTGCTGGAACGGCCACCGTGATCGAGGTCCTGCCGCCGCGCGCCTGAGCCATCATGTCGCCCCAGATTCCCCGTCAGCGGCGGATAGTTGTCCGCCGCCAGGCTCAGGGCCAACCGAAATCAGTCGGCCTCAAGGGTGTCTGCCCGCCTCGCCAGGCCCGCTGCGATGTCATCCCAGTCCGGTCCGTGCAACCACAAGTTCTCGGCAGCCTCGCGCATCAGCGCTGGCTCATCAGGTCGCTCCAGGAGCACCAACCGGTAGGAGAGATTGCGCACCCAGACCGGGAGACGGCCATCGACCACGTGCGGGCTGAGCTCGCGGAGCATGGCGAGGATCGAATCCGCGTCAGCGAATGTCAGTTCCTCGACGAAGTAGTGCTCCCGGTGGTCGAGGCCGCACTCAGGCGTCGGTCGGTACTCGTCTCCGTAGAGACACCGGGCGTGCTCCGTCAGGGTGCTGTGCATGTCGTGGAGCCTATGACGCCTTGACCTGTCGGAACGATCCTATTCGTCGCCGAGGGCGAGAAGGATCACGAAGAACTCGGCAGCGGTTCCGGCAACGACGACGTCGATGCCGTGCCGGGTGACGGGCGTCCACGCGCGGGCGTTGCCTATGCCTTCAGCGTTCGCCCGGCTTCGCGGCCTGCTCACCGCACCAGCGGACCTCTGTCCCGCCGAACGGCGTCCGGACCTGGGCCAGCCAGGGGCTCCAAGGAAACCTTGCGGCCTTCACCAGTTCGACCAGCATCGTTCGATCATGCAGCATCCGCCTTCCTGCCGGGACCGGTGAGTTTTTCGGCGCTGCCTGACACAGGTTCGCCGGGACGTGTGCGCTGTGTCGAAGGACTCGTTGGAGGCTATGGCGATGCTGTTCTTCTCGTCGCGCTCGGTGAGCACTTGGAAGCGCAGTTCGGCCGGTGGGTGGCCGGCCGCATGGACATGACCACAAGAACTGCTGATGAGTCAACTCCATGTGGGCTGATGCGTCAATGAATTGAACAGAGAAGCTGGAGTGTCTGAGTTCTTGACGCACTGCTCTGTACAGGAGTTGAATCCACGTCAGTCGATTCAGGGAGCTGCTCATGCCTTCCGAGACCACCACCCACCACCGCGCCGCGTTCCGCCGCCGCTTGGGCCGCTGGGAGCGCACGCTTCGGCGTTGGATCGCCGGCTCGTCCGTCGTCGGGTTGCTGGCCGCGCTCGCCTTTGTCACCGCCCCCGTGCCGGCCGGGGCGGTGGTGGCGCCGCAGGTGCCGCCGGCGCCGTCCGGGTGGACGACGGTGTTCGGCGACGACTTCTCCGGGTCTGCGGGAAGCGCGCCGTCAGGTGCCAACTGGACGTATGACACCGGTCCCGGTTCCAACTTCGGCACCGGCGAGATCGAGACGATGACCAGTTCGACCAGCAACGTCCACCTCGACGGCAACGGGCATCTCGACGTCACCGCACTGAACAGCGGCGGCAGTTGGACCTCGGGCCGGATCCACACGCCGGGCGCCGTGGTCGGCGCGCCGGCCGGCGGGAAGTTGCAGGTCACCGCCTCCATCCAGCAGCCCGGGCCGGCGGGCGGAGCCGGCTACTGGCCCGCGTTCTGGATGCTGGGACCCGGCCAGTGGCCCGAGAACGGCGAGATCGACATCATGGAGGACGTCAATGCGCTCTCCGAGGTCGCCGGCACCATCCACTGCGGTACGTACCCGGGCGGCGTCTGCAACGAGGGCAACGGGATCGGCAGCGGGTTGCGTGCCTGCCCCGGCTGCCAGAGCGGCTTCCACACCTATTCGATGATCCTCGACCGCACCAACACCTCGGCGGAGACGGTCACCTGGTATCTCGACGGCTCCGCCTACTTCAGCGTGAGTGAGGCGCAGGTAGGTGCCGCCACCTGGCAGCAGGCCTTCGACCACAACCTGTCCATCATCTTCGACCTGGCCATCGGCGGCGGGTTCCCCAACGGCGCCTGCGGGTGCACCACGCCGACCGGGGGCACCAGTTCGGGCGGAACGATGAGCGTGGACTACGTCGCGGCCTACACGACCACCGGGTCGACCGGCGGGTCGGGCGGTCCGGTCGTCGGCTACGGCGGGCTCTGCCTGGACGACCGCAGCGCGAGCACCGCCGACTACAACCCCGTCCAGGTCTACACCTGCAACGGGTCCGCCGCCCAGCAGTGGACCGTCGTCCAGGCGGGCAGCACCCTGCACGCGCTGGGCAAGTGCCTGGACGTCAACGGCGGTGGCACGGCCAACGGCACCACGGTCGACCTGTACACCTGCAACAACACCGGGTCCCAGGTCTGGATACCGCAGTCCAACGGGTCGCTCTACAACCCGCAGTCCAACAGGTGCCTCGACGACACCAACTGGTCCACCACCCCCGGCACCCAGGCTCAGATCTGGGACTGCTCCGGAACGGCGAACCAGCAATGGAAGCTGCCAAGTTGACGCCTCGTCCCAGGAGGAACGCTGTGATCTCCCGCCGGTCCTTCATCGCCGCGAGCGCCCTGACCGCCGCAGCCGCCACCGCCGCTGCCGCAGCCACCGCCGTCGCCGGCACCACCGCCGTCGCCGGCACGGGCGGCGCGTCGGCCGCCTCCCCGTCCCTGCCGCTCGTCCTGCGCAATACCTCCGGCAGTGATGTCGTCTACGCCTACATCACCGGTTCCGACGCCACCGGACGGCCCGGATTCGTGGGCGCTGACGGGCGGTTGAACCTTCTGCCCGATCCGTCCGGCGTCCTCACGCCCACCCCCGACTACGCGATCCCGCTCGGCCCCTCGGGCGGGTCGGCCACCACGGTCACGCTGCTCGACCACGTCATCGGCGGTCGGGTCTGGTTCTCGATCGGCGACCGGCTCCGGTTCTTCGTCAACCCGGGCAACCCGCCGGGACTGGTGCAACCCGCGCTCACCCCCTCCGACCCCAACTGGGCGACGAGCTGGACGTTCTGCGAGTTCACCTTCAACAGCAGCAACCTGTATGCCAACATCAGCTACGTCGACATGGTCGCCACGCCCATCTCCATGCAGAGCACCGGCAGTTCGGGCCTCCAGTCGGTCAGCCCGCTGCCCGCCGGGGCGCTCGGCTCGATCGCCTCCGGTCTGCGCTCGCAGCACCTCGCCGACGGCGCGCCCTGGGACCGACTCGTCAGCGTCGACGCCGGCGGCTCCGTCATCCGGATCCTGTCGCCGACCCACACGCCCGCCGACTTCGGCTCCTACTGGAACGCCTACCTGAACCGGGTCTGGGACCGCTACCGGACCCAGGGCCTGACCGTCGACACCCAGAGCGGCTTCGGATCCTTCACCGGGACGGTGAGCGGTGGCGTCCTCACCTTCGCCGGCCTGAACACCAACGGCGTCCCCTTCACCCAGCCGAGCGCGGCGGACATCTTCGGCTGTGCGAGCGGGCCGCTCTACAACTCGGGCCCGGACGCGCGCGGCGCGGTCGCCGCCCGGCTGGCCGCCGCCCTCAACCGCAGCACGCTCCTGCTCGCCGCGGGGGAGTCCCAGCCGAGCGGGGTCGCTCCCGCGCAGTACTACCAGGACGGCACGACCAACCACTACGCCCGGCTGGTCCACGAGTTCGCCACGGTCGGCTACGCGTTCCCGTACGACGACGTGGGCCCCTCCGGCGCGCCCTCGGTGGACGGCCATCTCCAGGACGCCAACCCGGCCTCCTGGACGGTGACGCTCGGCGGGGGCTGAGCGCACGGTGCGGCAGGCCGGGCCGGGCGCCCGCTGATCCGGATCAGCGGGCGCCCGGCGGTCGGTCCGGTCCGGTCAGTCCAGCGAGTAGCCGAGGACGCCCTCGGCGATCTGGCCCTCGCAGTTGATGTCGTTGGAGTCGAAGTGCTCCGCCCCGGCCCGGCAGCGCCGCACCACCCGGCTGGCGAGGCCGGCCGGCGGAGCGGTGCTGATGTAGCCGAGCTGGCCGAGGTACTGCTGGCCCTCGCAGTTGGACGCCAGGGAGGTGAAGGTGTCCACCGACCCCAGGACCTTGCAACTGTAGAGCGCGGCGGTGCCGGGCTGCGGGCTGCTGTAGAGCCAGCCGAGGCTGCTCTCCAGGTAGTACCCGGCCGGCATCGGCCCGACGGTGCTCATGTGCTCCGGGCCGTTGTAGCGGTTGAGGTTGACGGTGCCCGGTGCGGGCTGGGTGGCGCACTGGACCTGGGCGGTGCCCTCCCAGCTGGTTCCCGGCAGCAGGTGCGGGTTGGCTATGCCGGCGCGGTCGGTACCTCGTACGGCCAGGTTCCGGTCCACGGAGGCCTGGGCTATGCCCAGGGGCAGGCACTGGCTGCTGCTGAAGCCGGCGGCCGCGGCTTCCGCGTAGGCCTGGTTGTAGGCGGCCTGCTTGGCCCCGGCGGCGCTCGACGAGATCGCGTCGCCGTAGTAGTTGGACTGGGCCGGTGTTGCCGAAGCGGGGATCGTGAAGGCCAGCACCATGGTGGTGGCGGCCGCGGCGGTGCCGAGCACTCGGGAGAGCATCCTCACGGTCGGTCGGTCCTTTCGTCGTTGAAGGGGAACCGGTGGAACCGAACGGGCTCTATTGAGGCACTGATGGCGCGTCATGTCATGAGCTGATGTGGATGCGGCTCACGTTTTGTCTGGATTTCGATCCACGCTGGCTAATGAGTGCGACTCCTTGACGGTTGGATCAACCGTCGGATCGATCGTCGGATCGATCGGCGGCGCGGTGCCACCACGACGGGCAGAGCGGTCCCAGGAAGCGGCGCATGCCGGTGGCCGTCCGGTGCCGGGGCGAGGTGGACCCGGCGGGGCGGCCCAGCAGTCGTGCGAGTCGGGGGTCCTCGGTGCTGAGCTGCTGCTCGATCTGCGCGAGCACCCGTTGGTCGTGCGTGGAAAGGCCCATGGGACACCTCCGGTGTTCGTTCGCCGTGCCGTTCTCCCGTGCCGTTGCTCCCGTGCGTCCCGGCCTGACTGCTCGGACCAGGGCGGTCACGGCGGCCCGGGTCCGGGAGGTCGAGAGGCTGCGTGGGCGAGCTGCCGTGCGGCGCCGCGGGTTCCGGACTCGGCGGCCTCTGTCGCCCATTGTCCGCCTGGTCGGCCGTGATCGGGTGCACGGTCCACGCAACGGTCCCGTGGCGGGGAGCGGCGGACGGCGGGAGGGTGGGAGATGGCCGGGGTGGGAGACGGCGGGAGACGGCGGGAGACGGCGGAAGGATGCGAGGAGGCCCGGCCGCCCGTCGATGTCTCGGGAGCTTCGGGAGCAGAAGGAGTGTGCCATGGATCATCCCGTGATAGCCGGGGTCGAGGATCCCGCCGACGCCGCCGACGCCGCCGACGCCGTCGACTGGGCCGCGGACGAAGCCGGGCTCAGAGGGGCTCGCCTGCACCTCGTCCACGCGTGGCTGTGGGAACCGCACCAGGCGCCGGCGTCCCTGGACGCGCAGGCGGCCCGGCGGGCGGGCGAGGAGGCGCTCGACGTGCTCGCGCAGCGCGTCCGGGACCGCCACCCGGAGCTGGAGGTGGCCAGCGGCGTCGTGGACGCGAGTCCGCGCGACGCGCTGGTCGCGCTCAGCGCCGCAGGCCAGTTGCTCGTCCTCGGGCCCCGCGGCTCGGGAGGCTTTCGCGGCCTGCTCGTCGGATCGACCGCCCTGCACGCCACGGCCCACGCCGCCTGCCCGGTCGTCGTCTACCGGGCCGCGCAACCCGCGCCAGGGGCGGACGGCGGGCCGCGCGGCGGCGTCGTGGTGGGGGTGCACGGCCGCGAACCGTCCGACGGAGTGCTCTCCTTCGCCTTCGAGACCGCCCGGCGGCGGCTGCTCCCGCTGCGCGCCGTGCACGCGTGGAGCTTCCCGCTGGTCCTCGGTGCCGGGCACGCGCTCCCACCGGTGTACGAGGAGAGCCATGTCGCGGGGGAGGAGGACCGGCTGCTCGCGGAGGTCCTCGCCGGGTGGCGCGCCAAGTACCCGGAGGTCCCGGTCACCGAGGACGTCGTCCGCTCCGGGCCGGCGAGGCGCCTGGTCGACCTGTCCCAGGAGCAGCAGCTCGTGGTGGTCGGCCGCCACGGGGAGCCGCGCGGCGCGTTCGGCAGGCTCGGCTCGGTCAGCCAGGCGGTCGTCCAGCACGCGCACTGCCCGGTCGCTGTCGTCCCCGCCGACTGAAAAGAACGGCGGGGCCTCCGCTGAAAAGAACGGCGGGGCCTCCGCGCCGGGCTCGGGCAGGCGCGGGAGCGCGCGCCTCGGGGCGGGGAGGAGCAGCATGGGTGAGGGGTGGCACGGCAGAGACGTCCACGGCAGGAGGCTCGGTGATGACTCGGAACGCGGTAACCGTCACGCGCGGTGTGCCACGGCTCTCCCCGGTGGAGCGCGTGGTGCGCGGAAGGGCGGCCCGGGGACACACGCCCCGGTCCAGCCACGCCGAACTCGCGCTGCCCCCGCACCGCCTGGACCCGGTGGACGTCATCGAGAAGCAGTCCGCCAGCCGGGTGCCGGAGTTGGTGCCGATCCGGTACGGCCGGATGTCGGAGTCGCCGTTCCGGTTCTACCGGGGCGCCGCCGGGATCATGGCCGGCGACCTGGCGACCACCCCGACCTCCGGCCTGCGAGCCCAACTGTGCGGCGACGCGCACATGTTGAACTTCCGACTGCTGGGTTCGCCGGAGCGCAACCTGCTCTTCGACATCAACGACTTCGACGAGACGCTGCCCGGTCCGTGGGAGTGGGACGTCAAGCGGCTGGCCACCAGCCTGGTCATCGCGGGGCGCGAGAACGGCTACTCGGACCGCGAGCGCAGCGCCATCGTCCGCGCCACGGTCCGTTCCTACCGCGAGGCGATGCACCGGTTCGCCGGGATGAACCACCTGGACGTCTGGTACGCCCGGGCCGATGCCGACACGCTGCAGGCGCTGGCCGCCGGCGACCTCCACAAGCGGGGGCGCAAGCGGTTGGCGAAGACGCTTGCCAAGGCCCGCTCCCGGGACAGCCTGCAGGCGTTCGAGAAGCTCACCGAGCTGGTCGACGGCGAGCGCCGGATCACCTCCACCCCACCCCTGGTGATACCGATCCGCGAGCTGCTGGCGGACCGCGAGGGCGCTCAGCTGGAACAGCAGCTCGGTGGCCTGCTGGAGCGCTACCGGAGCACCCTGCAGTCGGACCGGCAGCACCTGCTCGAGCAGTTCACCGTCGTCGAGATGGCGCGCAAGGTGGTGGGCGTCGGCAGTGTCGGCACGCGCTGCTGGATCATCCTGCTGCGCGGCCGGGACGCCGGGGACCCGCTCTTCCTCCAGGCCAAGGAGGCCGACGAGTCGGTGCTCGCACCCTTCGCCGGCGCAGGCGTGCACGCGACCCAGGGGGAGCGGGTGGTGGCCGGCCAGCGTCTGATGCAGGCCGCCAGCGACATCTTCCTCGGCTGGGAGCGGGTCACCGGGATCGACGGTCGGCAGCGTGACTTCTACGTACGGCAGTTGCGCGACTGGAAGGGCATCGTCGAGCCCGCCCTGATGGTGCCCGAGGGGATGGGACTGTTCGGCGAACTGTGCGGCTCCACCCTCGCCCGTGCCCACGCGCGCTCCGGGGACCGGATCGCCATCGCCGCCTACCTGGGCCGCAGCGACGTCTTCGACCGGGCGCTGACGACGTTCGCGGAGAGCTACGCCGACCGGAACGAGCGTGACCACCAGGCCCTGTTGGACGCCGTCAAGTCCGGGCGGGTGAGCGCCGAGGACGCCTGACGTCAGGCCGCGACGTCAGGCCGCGACCAGCGTGCGCCGCTCCTCGCGGTGCGCGGCGGTCCGCGCGGACGGCTGCCCGGCCGTCGGCGGCACCGCGACGACGGGGCAGGCCGCGTGCGCCAGGCTGTAGCGGCTCACCGAGCCGGGCAGGAACCGCGCCAGGCCGCGTCGACCGGCGCCGACCACGAGCAGGTCGTCCGGCCGGTCCGCGACCTGGGCCAGGACGGGGCCGGCCTCGCCGCGGACGACCATCGGCTCGATCCGCACATCGGTCGACCGGCCGCCGAGCGCCTCCGCCAGCACGGCGTCGAGCCGGTCGCCGGCGCTCTGCGCCCAGAGCTTCGCGAGCGGCGGGCACGGGTGGGCGCGGTAGGCGGGCTCGCCACCGACGGGCGTCCAGGCCATCACCGGAACGAGCACGGCGCCACGGCGGCCCGCCTCCTCCAGGGCGCTGCGCAGAACCGCCACGCTGCCC
This sequence comes from Kitasatospora mediocidica KCTC 9733, assembly GCF_000744225.1. Taxonomy (GTDB): domain Bacteria; phylum Actinomycetota; class Actinomycetes; order Streptomycetales; family Streptomycetaceae; genus Kitasatospora; species Kitasatospora mediocidica. The sequence continues at coordinate 35,603 of NZ_JQLN01000006.1, forward strand.
TGCGATCCGCTGACTCCGACGACGACCCGGGTGTCCTCAGCCATGATGTTCGCTTCCTTCAATCTGGTGTTTCTGCCATTATGCCTGCGATTCGCAGGCTCAGTGACCAACATGCCCATCTGATCTAGTGATCAGATCCACGCTTTCCCTGAGATCAGTAGATACCAGCCGCTGCCGGAAACGGCCGCCCCTAACGCGTCGGCTACGCGCCGCGGGCCGTTCTTGACGCGTTCCATACGCGCCGGGCTCAGCACACGGCAGCGGGCTGCGCGGGCTGCGCGAGTTGCGTCGGCTGAGCAGGTTGCGGCGCGGGCAGGAAGAGCCGTCCGCGCAGGCTGCCGTGCGCGGTGCGCGCGGCGACGAGCAGCCAGGCCATCACCAGGGCGGCGTAGAACACGGCGGCGGCGACCCGGAACAGCTGAGCGTCCGTGTGCAGCGCGAGACCGCTGGTGCCGAGCACCACCGTGCCGACCGGGAAGGTGAACGACCACCAGGTCAGCGAGAACGGCAGCCCGGAGCGGGCGGTGCGCACCGTGATCGCGCCGGCCAGGGCGACCCACAGGAGCGCGAAGCCCCAGACCGGGACCCCGTACAGGACCCCGAAGGCCTGCATGGCCCCGGCGTAGCGGGCGGGCATCGCCAGGTGGGCGACGCCGCCCAACAGGTTGGCGGCGGCGATCGACTGCCCCAGCGGGCCGAGGACGATCCACAGCGTCGGCACCATGACGGCGGGGCCGCTCTTGTGCATCGCCAGCCGGTACCAGATCAGGGTGATCACGATGATCGAGGCCAGCAGGCTGAGGCCGAACATGGCGTAGCAGCAGAGCAGGAGCGTCAGCCGGGCCTGGCCCGCCGGGGCGAACGGGACCAGCAGCGCCCCGGTGGAGGCGGAGACCATGGGCGGCACGACGGGCATCAGCCAGCCGCCGAAGGCGCTGTCGGGGCGCACGTCGTGGCGGGTGAACATCAGGTACGGCACGGCGACCGCGCACACCAGCCCGGCGGCCGTGCCGGCGAACCAGAGTGCCCAGTCGAGGTCGACCGCCGCGCGCAGGCCGATGACGTCGCGTCCCAGCAGCAGGGTGCCGGCTCCCACGGTCAGCATCGCCATCGGCGGCGCGCCGTAGAAGTGGGCTATCACCGGGTTGCGCGCGTGGCGGCGGGCGGTGGTGCGGTGACGCAGCCAGTGCAGCGCGGTGGCGACGCTGAGCGCGACCAGCAGGAACGCCGCGAGCGCCCACACCGCGGTCGCGGCGGTGCGCAGTCCCGGGAACTGCTGCGGGAGGGAGGCGGCCGCGACGGCGACGATGCCCGTCCCCATCACCGAGGCGTACCAGTTGGGCGTGATGTGCGCGATCACCTGACGCGGGTCCTCCAGGTCGCGCAGGAGCCCCCAGCGGGCGAGTGCGTGGGTCGGCGTGCGGGCCGGTCCGGGGCCGGTCGCGGTGGCACGGGCGGTGGGGGGCGACAGGAGGCTGTTCATGACCTCCACGGTCCTCGCGCCGCCGATCTGGCAGTAGCCGGGCGCGCCTTGCATGGCTACAAGGTGACCTTGTAGCCGGGTAGGCTGGGCGGATGGCGTTGAGTGCACGGATGCCCGAACTGGGCGCGCTGGAGGTCCTGCTGGCGGTTGCCCGCGGCGGCAGCCTGAACGCGGCGGCGCGCGAGGTCGGCGTCACGCAGCAGGCCGTCTCCGCTCGGATCTCCTCGATGGAGGCGCAGACCGGGGTGCAGCTCGTCACCCGTTCGGCTCAGGGGTCGACGCTGACCGCGGCCGGGGTGGTCGTGGTGGAATGGGCCGCGCGCCTGCTCGACGTCGCGGCGGAACTGGACACGGGTCTGGCCGCGCTGCGCCAGGACCGCCGCACGCGCCTGCGGGTCAGCGCGAGCCTGACCATCGCCGAGCACCTGTTGCCCGGCTGGCTGGTGTCGCTGCAGGCGGCCGCCCGGCAGCGCGGGCAGGTGGCCGCGGAGGTGGTGCTGACGGCGGCCAACAGCGATGCGGCGATCGAGCACGTCCGCCACGACCGGGCCGACGTGGGGTTCATCGAGGGGCCGCACGTCCCGCGCGACCTGCGCAGCCGGGTCGTCGGCCGCGACACGCTGACCCTGGTGGTCCGGCACGACCACCCCTGGGCCCGGCGGCGGCGACCGGTGACGGCGGCGGAGCTCGCGGACACCGCGCTGGTCAGTCGCGAACCGGGTTCGGGGACGCGCGACGCGTTCGCCGCCGCCGTCCGCGCGGCCCTTGGCCCCGACAGCGGCCTGACGCCCCCGGTGATGGCCCTGTCCACCACGACCGCGGTCCGCGCGGCCGTGCTGGCCGGGGCAGGTCCGGCCGTGCTGAGCGAGCTCGCGGTGGCCGACGACATCGCCGGTCACCGGCTGTGCCGCGTCCCGGTCGACGGGCTGGACCTGCGGCGCGAACTCCGCGCGATCTGGCTCGGCCCCGGCCGGCTGCCGGCGGGAGCGGTCCGCGACCTGATCGCCCACGTCACGAACGGCGGGTAGCCGGCCTCAGGCGGCGAGCCGGTCGGTGCCGGCGTCGGTGTCGGCGTCGGTGCCGGCCTGGGGGGCGGGCCAGCGGGGGTGGTGGCGGTCGATGACGTAGTGGTGGCCGTGCTGCCGGCCGCCGCCGGTGGCGGTGGGGTGCGCGTCGGTGAGGTGGGGGTGGTCGGTGGGCAGGTCGGCGTGCAGGTGGTCGAGTCGGGCCGGGTCGTGAGCGGGCCAGATCGTGGTGGCGGTGACGGTGGCGAGCAGGGCGATCGCGCCGAGGACCGCGGCGGTGGCGGGCAGGCCGGCGCCTGCGGCGAGCCAGCCGGCGAGGGGGTAGGTGAGCAGCCAGCAACCGTGGGAGAGCGAGAACTGGGCGGCGAAGGCGGCCGGCAGGTCGGCGTCGGTGGCCGAGCGGCGGACGATGCGTCCTGCGGGGGTGAGGACGGCCGAGCAGGCGGCGCCGATCGCGGCCCAGGCCGCCAGCACCGCGACCCAGGACCAGCCGCTCGGCGGGGCGGCGGTCAGCGCGGCGACGACGGCGAGAACGGCGGGCAGCGCGAAGGCGGCGGTGAGCATCACCGCGCGGTCCCCGGCGCGGCGCAGGATCCTCGGCAGGAGCAGGGCGGTGAGCATGGAGCCCGCGCCGTACGCGCCGAGCGCCAGGGAGACGGCACCGGCGGGCTGCTGGAAGTGCTCGCGGACCAGGACGACGGTGTTGACGAAGACGATCGCCCCGGCGGCGGCCACCGCCAGGTCGAGCGCGAGCAGCGCGCGCAGACGCGGGGTGGCCCAGAACAGGCGGGTGCCGAAGGCGGCCTTGGCGTAGACGCCCCCGGTGCGCTGTGCGGGGACCGGCCTGGGCAGCACGGCGGAGACGACCAGGACGGCGGAGGCGAGGAAGCCGAGCGTGGTGCCGGCGAACAGCCAGTTGGCGGAGACCACGGTCAGCAGGAGGGCCGCCAGGGCGGGGCTGAACAGGCTCTCCAGGTCGTAGGCGAGCCTGCTCATCGACAGGGCCTGGGTGTAGTCGCGCTCGGCCGGCAGCACCTCGGGAATGGTGGCCTGGAAGGTCGGGGTGAAGGCCGCGGAGGCCGCCTGCAGCAGGAAGATCAGGACGTAGATCTGCCAGATCTCGGTGACGAACGGCAGGGTGAGCGCGACGCCGGCCCGGGTGAGGTCCATCGTCACCATCAGGGCCCTGCGCGGGATGCGGTCGGCGACGGCGCCGATCAGCGGCGCGATGGCGACGTAGGCGGTCATCTTGATCGCCAGGGCGGTGCCGAGGACCGCGGAGGCGTTGTTCCCGGCGAGGTCGTAGGCCAGCAGGCTCAGCGCGACGGTGGCGAGGCCCGTACCCACCAGGGCGATGACCTGGGCGGTGAACAGGTGGCGGTAGGTGCGGTTGCGCAGTACGGACAGCATCGGTCCCGTCCCGGTCGGCGGAGTGATCCGGCCCTGCCATCGTAACCAATAGGTGCGTACGTGTGCACCTGTTGGCGAGGGAGGTACGGGCGCACCGACCCGGGCGGGGAGGGGTCAGTCGTGCGGCGGCAGCGCGCCGATCTGGTGGTCGGCCACGTTGAGGGCCTCGTCCACCAGGCGCTTCAGGTGGCCGTGGCGCAGCGAGTAGACGACCCGGCGGCCGTCCTTGCGGGTGGCCACCAGGCCGGCCAGGCGGAGCTTGGCGAGGTGCTGGCTGACCGACGGGCGGGCTGCCCCGCACGCCTCGGTGAGGGTGGTGACGTCGGCCTCGCCTGCGCCGAGGTGGTGCAGGAGCGCGAGGCGGGTGCGGTCCGACAGCAGTGCGAGGAGTGAGGCGGCGACCTCCAGCCGCTCGTCGTCGTCCTGCTCCTGCGACCCGTGTGCACCTGCCAGGTGCGTGCTTGCGCTCATGTGCACATGGTAGGCGGCCGGGTTGGCGCGCCCGGGGCGTGCGGGGCCTCGGGCGGTTGTGACGGTTGTGCGTGGGCAGGAGACTGGAGTGGTCCGGGCCGGCCCACCGACACGGCGGCCGGCCGTGCGTACCGACAGCTGACGGGGTGTCCGACGTGAGCATCGACCGAGCCTTCGAGCAGGCTTTCGGCGGCTGGCAGGAGTCACGGCCCCAGGCGGTCGCCCGCGAGGGGGCGGGCGGTCCGTCCGGCGTGCTGCGGGTCGTCGACGACCGGAGCGGGCGGCTCGGCGGGATCCGCTCCGACCGCCGGGTGCCGTTGCGGCTCTGTGTCCACCTGCGCTGCGACGGCGGGCGGATCGGGCTGACGGACCTGCGGGCCGCGCTGGTCGGCGACGTCCTTCAGCGCACGGCGGAGGTCGTGGGGCTTCAGGTGGTTCCGGTTCTCGTCGTCCCGGAGCTCGGCTCCGAGCAGGCCAAGGTCCTCGACCGGGCTGCCGCGGCGCTCGGTATCCATCCGGCCGTGGCCACCGTCGGCCTCGCGCAGGCGCGCGGAGCGCTGGGCGGACCGGCGCACGCACACGTCGTCGCGCAGGGTGCCGACGCCGGCGCCGCGCCGGACGGCGAGGCGGACGGCGAGGCGGACGGTGTGTGGATCGCGGTGGGGCATGCGGAGGGGGAGGAAGGCGTGGGCGAGCTGGACGGCGGTGCGGCGCAGGGCCTGGCCTCCGGCGCGGTCGACGCGACGACCGTGCGGCTGGCCCTCCTCGCCCGCCCGCACGGTGAACCGGCCCGCGCCGACGCCGGCGCGCTGGGCGAGGCGGCGCTCGCGTTGGCCGCCTGGCGCAGGCAGGTCGCCGGTTGGGCGCAGTCGCCCTCCGGTCCCGTCCCGGACGAGCTCCGACGCGAGGCCGACGCCGCGTTCGCCACCGACCTGGACACCCCGGCCGCGCTGGCTCTGCTGCGCCGCGTCGAGCGGACGGGGAGCCTGGCCGAAGGCGTCAGGTTCGAGACCTTCGTCCTGGTGGACCGCGTGCTGGGCCTGGAACTCGCCCGGGACATCGCCCTGGTGGGGCAGCGGCGGGAGTAGCCTAGGCATCGGCGCCGGACGGCAGTTCGCGTTCCAGCGCGTCACTCACATGCGAGCGCGCCTCCGCCGTGCTCAGCAGGCCGGACAGCCAGCGGCCGCTGAGGCCCTCGACCAGGGCGGTCAGCCGGACGGCCGCGGCCCGCGGATCGGACCGCCCGACGATGCTGCCGTCCTCCCGGCCGTCCTCGATCAGCTCGGCCAGGTCGACGATCCAGCGTTCGGTGGCCGCCGACACAACCGGGCGCAGCGTGTCGTCGAAGGTGGCGGCGGCCCGGAACTCGCCCCACACGGCCGAGTTCTCCCGCACGGCGCTCTCGTCCTGGAACTCCCCGACCAGTTGGCGCAGTAGGGCCTCACGGCCGGTGGCGCCGTCGGCGGCGTGCGCATAGTCCTCGGCGCGGTCGTTGACGTACTCCATGGCGGCGGCGATCAGGCCGGCGCGGTCGCGGAAGTGGTAGTAGATCAGGGTCTTGGAGACCCCGGCCTCGGCGGCGACGTCCTCCACCCGCAGGCCGCGGACGCCGCGCAGGGCGATCACGCGGCAGGTGGACTGGAGGAGCTTCGCACGTCGGGTAGTCATGCAGACACAGTAACCGCGGCGATCACTCCGTCGGAAGTATTGACTGAATTTTCAGTTCAGAGGAGGATCGGGGCACCGAGCACCCCGAGTGTCAGCTCTTGGGAGCATTCCTCCCGATTTGGCGGGTGCTGGGCTGACTGAAAATTCAGACGAGAAGAGGGTCCGATGACCTTGCGCATGCCCGCCGAATGGTCCGAGCACGACGGCTGTCTGATGGCCTGGCCGACCCGGTCCGAGTTGTGGGGCGCGGTGCTGGACGAGGCCAAGCAGGAGTACGCCGAGGTCGCCCGCGCCATCGCGCAGTTCGAGCCGGTGACCATGGTCGCCCCGCCCGGGCACGGGGACGAGGCACGCGAGCGCTGCGGGAGCGGCGTCGAGGTGGTCGAACTGCCCATCGACGACTCGTGGTTCCGGGACTCCGGTCCGATCGTGCTGCTCGGGGCCGACGGCGAGCGGGCCGGCGTGGACTTCCGGTTCAACGCCTGGGGCGGCAAGCACCACCCCTTCGACGCCGACGACCGGATCAGTGCGCTGCTCCTGGAGCGGCTCGGCCTGCGGCGGATCGTCTCCGAGATGATCCTGGAGGGCGGCGCGATCACGGTCGACGGTGAGGGCACCCTGATCACCACCGAACAGTGCCTGCTGCACCCCAACCGCAACCCCGGGATGAGCCGGGAGCAGATCGAGGCCGAGCTGATCGCCCGGCTCGGGGTCGAGAAGGTGATCTGGCTGCCGTACGGCGGACTGCTGGACACCGAGACCGACGGACACGTGGACGGCGTCTGCGCCTTCGTCGCCCCCGGCCGGGTGCTGGTCCAGCTGCCGAGCGATCCTGAGCACCCCGACTACGAGCGGATGCGCGCCAACCACGCCGTCCTGGCCGCCGCCACCGACGCGCGGGGGCGGGCGCTGGAGATCGTCGAGCTGCCGCAGAGCGCGTTCGTCGAGGTCGACGGCACCAGCACCGAGGTGGGCTACCTGAACTTCTACGTCGCCAACGGTGGGGTCGTGGTCCCCGTCGCCGACCTGCCGGGGGACGAGGCGGCGCTCGCCGTCATCGCGTCCGTCTTCCCCACCCGCAAGGTCGTCGGCGTGCGCACCCGGGTGATCGCCTTCGGCGGCGGCGGGGTGCACTGCATCACCCAGCAGGTCCCGGCGGCCGCGCGCGCCCAGGCGTAGGCACCGTCCGCAGCTCGCTCGCCCCGTACATCACGGAAGCCCCCCACAGAGCAGGACAAGGACACGCCGATGCCGACCTCCCCGCCCCCGCCCCCGTCGCCCGGACACAGATCCTCGCGCCGCCGCCTCGCTCTCGCCGCCGCGGCGCTGTCCGCGGTCACCCTGGTCGCCTCCTGCGCCGGCCCGCCGGGTACCGCCTCCGGCTCCGGCGCCAGTGCCGCGGCCGGGTTCCACCTGGTGCCCGGCACCCCCGCCGCCAAGGGTGAACTCGCCTCGTTCAGCTGGGCGTTGTACGCCGAGCCGCTGACGCTCGACTACATCAACGCCTTCGACTACCCGTCGAACATGATCCTCTCCAACGTCTGCGAGAGCCTGATGCGGTGGACGCCGCAGCTCACCGAGGTACCCGGGCTGGCCGAGAAGGCGTCCAACCCCGACCCGACCACCTGGGTCTACGACCTGCGCCCCGGAGTGCACTTCCACGGCGGCGGCGTGATGACCTCCGCCGACGTGGTGTTCAGCCTCCGGCGGCAGATGGACCCGGCGCTCGCCTCGGCGTGGTCCAACGTGTTCCAGAACGTGGACTCCGTCACCGCGACCGGCCCGTTGCAGGTCACCGTCAAACTGAAGACCCCCGACTCGCAGTTCCCCCAGTACATGGCCACCACCGCCGGAGTGGTGGCCAGCGAGGCCGGCGTCACGAAGGCCGGCAAGGACTACGGAACCGCGGGCGGCGTGGACTGCACCGGCCCGTACCAGCTCGGGGCCTGGAACAAGGGGCAGTCGCTCGAACTGGACCGCTTCGACGGCTACTGGGGCACCGCGGCCAAGTCGAACAAGGTGGTCTTCGACTTCCTCACCGACCCCTCCGCGCGGACCAACGCGATGCTCAGCGGGCAGGTGGACGGCGGCTACCTGATCCCCACCGAGAGCTACGAGCGGCTGCGGGGCAGCAAGGCCGGCACGCTCTCGTTCGGCCAGAGCCTGAGCACCGTCAACGTCAACGTCACCAACATGCAGGGCCCGCTCGGCGACGTCCGGGTGCGCCGGGCGCTGTCGCTGGCGCTGGACCGCTCCGGCTTCGTCCGGACCGGCCTGGCCGGGGGCGGTGCCGTCACCGGTTCGCTCACCGCGGCTGCCGCCTGGGACGCCGCCCCCGCCGACACCCGGCAGGCCGCCCTGAACGGCCTGCCGCCCACCGCGCAGGACATCGCGCAGGCCAAGGCGCTGGTCCAGCAGGCCGGCGCGACCGGGAAGACGGTCACCGTCGCGACCAGCCCGATCGGCCAGGACGTCTCGCTGCTGGCCACCGCCGTGCAGGCGGCCGGCACCCGGATCGGGCTGAACGTGCAGCTGAAGACGGTCGCCCCGAACGCGTACTCCGCGCTGTTCACCGACCCGCAGGCCCGGCAGGGCATCGACATGTTCCCCGAGACCTACTACCTCTCGATCACCGACCCGATGGACCTGCTGACCAACTTCCAGACCGGGTCCTACCAGAACTACGCCGGCTACAGCGACCCCGGCTACGACGACCTGGTCAAGCAGGCCACCGCGAGCTACGACCCGGCCCAGCGGCTGGCTGTCGAGGCGAAGTTGAACCAGAAGGCCGCCGACCAGGTGCTCTGGATCCCGGTGGCCGAGTGGCCCACCAGCGTGTTCCTCAACAAGCGGATCACCGGCGCGCCCACCACCATCAGCTACCTCTACTACCCGTGGGCCGCCGACGTGGGGGCCGCCGGGTGAGCCCCCTGCGATCGACCCTCCCGCGCTCGGGACTGCTGCGCTTCGCCGTGCGCCGGCTGGTCGAGATGGCCGCCACCCTGTTCGGCGCCTCCTTCCTGATCTTCGGCGCGATGTACCTCGCACCGGGCAACCCGGCGAGTTTCCTGCTCTCCGGACGGTCGGCCTCCCCGGCGGCACTGAAGGCGATCAACGACCAGTACCACCTGAACGACCCCTTCGCCGTGCAGTACCTGCGCTGGCTCGGCCAGGTGCTGCACGGCGACTTCGGGCGCTCGATCGAGTACCGCACCAGCGTCTCCAGCCTCCTCGCGGCCCGGCTGCCCAGCACCCTGCTGCTGGTCGCGATGGCGCTGGTCCTGGTCCTCGCCTTCGGCCTCGCGCTCGGCTGGATCGGCGCGGTCCGCGGCGGTGCCACCGACTCCGCGATCCTGGTGAGCACCACCTTCGCCGTCGCCACCCCGTCGTTCGTCGCGGCGGTCCTGTTGCAGGGCCTGTTCGCGGTGAAGCTGGGCTGGTTCCCCACCAACGGCACCGGCAGCGGCCCGGTCTCGATGCTCTGGCACCTGACGCTGCCGGCCGTCGCGCTCGCGCTCTACCTGATCGGGATGCTGGCCCGGGTCACCCGCGCCGCGATGCTCGACGTCCTCGGCCAGGAACACGTCACCGTCGCCCGCAGCCGGGGCCTGGCCGAGCGCCGGGTGATCCAGCGCCACGTGTTCCGCAACGCGCTGGGCACCGTGCTCACCACCGGCGGGCTGATCGTCTCCACGCTGCTGATCTGCACCGTCCTGGTGGAGTCCGCGTTCAGCGTGGGCGGGATCGGCCAGCTCCTCGAACTCTCCACCACCACCAAGGACTTCCCCGTGGTCCAGGCGATCTCACTGATCATCGTCGGGCTCTTCATGGCCGTGAACCTGGTCGTCGACCTGCTCCACCCGCTGGTCGACCCCCGGATCGCGCTCGGCTCCGGGAGGTCCGCCGGATGAGCACCGCCGCCCTGCCGCGCCGCCGCGTCCTCGCCCGGATCCGCACCTCCCGCGCTCCGCTCAACCTGCTCTGCCTGGCCTTCGTCGCGCTGGTCGTCGCGTTGGCCGTCCTCGCCCCCTGGCTCGTCCCGCACGACCCCAACGCCGTCGACCTCGGCAACGCGCTCGGCGGACCCTCCGCCGACCACCTGCTGGGCGTGGACGCCTCCGGGCGCGACACCCTCTCCCGGCTGATCACCGGTGCCCGCACCTCGCTGCTCGGCCCACTCGGCGTGGTGGTCTTCTCCACGCTGGCCGGGGTGGCCGTCGGCGTGGTGTCGGCCTGGCGGGGCGGCTGGCTGGACTCGGTGCTGTCCCGCGGCACCGAGCTGATCTTCGCCTTCCCCGGCATGCTGCTCGCGATCCTGGTCGTCTCGCTCTACGGCGAGGGGCTCACCGCCCCGGTCCTGGCCCTCGCCGTCGCCTACCTGCCGTACGTCAGCCGGCTCACCCGCTCGCTGGTGCTGGCCGAACGCGAACGCCCGTACGTGGCGGCCTACCAGGTGCAGGGGCACTCGGCCTGGCAGATCTGCCTGCGGCACGTGGTCCCCGCCATCGCGCCCGTGGTCCTCGCCCAGTCCACCATCAACTTCGGCTACGCCCTGATCGACCTGGCGGGCCTGTCCTTCCTCGGTCTCGGGGTCCCGGCCCTGACTCCCGACTGGGGGCGGATGGTCTTCGACGGCGAGTCCGCGATCCAGTCCGGCTACCCGCTCTCGGCGATCCTGCCGTGCGCGGCCATCGTGCTGACGGTCGTCGCCTTCAACGTCGTCGGCGAACGCTGGGCCGACCAGGTCGCCAGGAGGGACCGATGAACACCCCCGACAGACCTCCCGCCCCGCCACTGGACATCCGGGGGCTGCGGCTGCGGCTGCCCCGCACGGCCCGACCGGTCCTGGACGGCGTCGACCTCACCGTCGGCGCGGGCGAGACCGTGGCGCTGGTCGGCGAGTCGGGCTCGGGCAAGACGCTCACCTCCCGCAGCGTGCTGCGCCTGCTGCCGACCGGCGCCGCCACCGAGGGGACGGTACGCGTCGCCGGCGACGACGTCCTGGCCATGGACCCCGAGCAGCTGCGCCACCTGCGCACCGGCACCGCGGCCATGATCTTCCAGGACCCGCGAGCCGCCATCAACCCGCTGCGCCGGATCGGCGACTTCCTCACCGAGAGCCTGCGCCTGAACACCGCCACGCCACCGGCCGAGGCCACCCGGCGCGCGAGCACGCTGCTCGAAGCCGTCGGCCTCACCGACGCCGCGCTGCGCCGCTACCCGGGCCAGCTGTCCGGCGGCATGCTGCAACGCGTCATGATCGCGGCGGCGCTGATGGGTGAGCCCGCGCTGCTCCTGGCGGACGAACCCACCACCGCGCTGGACGTCACCACCCAGGCCGAGGTGGTGTCCCTGCTCGGCGACCTGCGCGAGCGCTTCGGCACCGGGCTGCTCTTCGTCACCCACGACCTCGGCCTCGCCGCCGCCATCAGCGACCGGGTGTACGTGATGTACGCCGGACGGATCGCCGAGACGGGCCCGGCCGACGCGCTGTTCAGCCGTCCCCGCCACCCCTACACGGCCGCGCTGCTCGGCTCCACCCCGCGACTGGACGCGCCGCCCGGCAGGCTCGTCGCCATCGACGGCCAACCACCCGGCCTCCAGGTCGAGTTGGCTGGGTGCCCGTTCGCGCCGCGGTGCGGCTACGCCACCGACCTCTGCCGCGACCAGGCGCCCGCCGCCCGTCCCCTTCCGGGGGATCCGGCGCGCCTGGTCGCCTGCCACCACAGCGACCGGCTCGAAGGGAGTGCCCTCGATGGATGAGGTGGATCAGTCGGTGGGGGCGACGAGCGCGACCCCGGTGCTCCAGGTGAGCGGACTGCACCGGACGTACGGCGCGGTCCGCGCGGTCGACGACGTCTCGTTCGCGCTGGCGGCCGGCGGCTCGCTCGGCATCGTCGGCGAGTCCGGTTCGGGCAAGACGACCACCGCCCGGATCATCGTCGGCCTCGAACAGGCCGACACCGGGCGGGTGTCGGTGAACGGCCGGGAACGGACCGGGCGCGGCCGGGGGCGGGCCCACCGGCTGGCGCGGGCGCGGGAGGTTCAGCTGGTCTTCCAGGACCCCTACCTCTCGCTGGACCCGCGCACCCCGGTCGGGGCCGTCCTGCGCGAGGCACTGCGCCTGCACTTCCCCGGCGCCGACCACACCAGCAGGGTCGCCGAGCTGCTGGACCAGGTGGGCCTGGGCGAGCGGTCGGCCGATGCGCTGCCCCGCCAGCTCTCCGGCGGCCAGCGTCAACGGGTGGCGATAGCACGGGCGTTGGCCGTCGAGCCGGCCGTCCTGGTGCTGGACGAGGCGGTGGCCGCGCTCGACGTCTCGGTGCAGGCGCAGATCCTCAACCTGCTCGCCGACATCCGCGAACAGACCGGCGTCGGCTACCTGTTCATCACCCACGACCTCGGCGTGGTGCGCTGTGTCACCGAACAGGTGATCGTCATGCGGCAGGGGCGGATCGTCGAGTCGGGCCCCACCGCCCGGGTCCTCGCCGATCCCCAGCACCCTTACACCCGGCTGCTGTTGGAGTCCGTGCCGCGACCGGGCTGGGACCCGCGCGCGATCGCCGCGGCACGCCGCGCCCTTCGGCAGGCCTGAGGACTGTACTGTCATGAATCGCCCTCTAGGTGACAGAACAGTACGAAACCGGGGTCTTCATGCGAAACCTCCCGCCGTCCCGCCGGACGGTGCTGCGAGCCGGCTCGGCGTTGGCGGCCCTCGCGGCGCTGGAGGGCTGCACCTCCTCGCCGCCGGGGCCGGAGGACTCGACGCCGCCGAGCCCGACCGCGAGCGCGACCGGGCCGGTCCGGCTGATGCCCGCCGAGTGGCTGCCGCACACCCGCACGTTCATGGCCTGGCCGGCCCTGACCGAGGTGTGGGGCGACCAACTCCCGGACGTGCAGCAGGACATCGCCCATCTGGCGCAGGCGGTCGCGCAGTTCGAACCGGTCGTCCTGATGGCCTCGCCGGACCAGGTCGCAGCGGCGCGGCAGCTGTGCGGCTCCTCGGTCGAGGTCATCCCCCTGCCGGTCGACGACCTCTGGGCGCGCGACACCGGGCCGACCTTCGTCACCGGTCCGCAGGGCGCGCTGTCCGGTGTGGACCTCAACTTCAACGGCTGGGGCAACAAGCAGACCCACGCCAACGACAGCCAGGTCGCCGGGCGCCTGCTCGACACCTACCGGATCCCCCGGGTGCAGGCGCCGATCACCGGCGAAGGAGGTGCGATCGAGGTCGACGGGATGGGCACCCTGATGGCCACCGAGAGCTCGTTGGTCAATCCCAACCGCAATCCCGGCCGCACCCGCGACCAGATCCAGGCCGATCTGCAGGACCTGTTCGGCGTGCGGAAGGTCATCTGGTTCAAGGGTGTCGCCGGCCAGGACATCACCGACTGCCACGTCGACGCGCTGGCCAGATTCGTCCAGCCCGGCGTGGTCGTCCTGCACCGGCCCGGTCCGGACACCCCGCCCGACATCTGGTCCACCGCCTCGGACCAGGCGCAGCAGGTGCTGCGGACGGCCACCGACGCCGACGGCAGGAGCCTGCGGGTCGTGGAAATCACCGAGCCGGACTTCACGAAGATCAGCGGGCAGGGCAAGAACTTCCTGGCGACGTACGTCAACTTCTACGTGGTCAACGGCGCGGTGATCATGCCGCGCTTCGGCGACCAGGCGGCCGACGAGAAGGCGGCCGCCACGCTGGGGGAGCTCCACCCCGGGCGGAAGATCGTCCAGTTGACGATCGACGCGATCGCGGCGGGCGGCGGCGGCATCCACTGCTCGACCCAGCAGCAGCCGGTGACCGCCGCCGCGACTCCGTAGGGGCCCGGTCGGGCGCTCGTTCAGGCGCGGCCGGGTGCCCGTGGTCCCCGGGCGCCCGCCGCCAGCGCGTGGACCAGGGTGCGCATCACCGACTCGGCGTCGACCTGCGCGTCCAGCGACTGGACGGCGGCCAGCCCGTCGGCGGCCGCCGCCACCGCCTCGCCCAGCGGGACCGGGTCGAGGCCGTCGCCGCGCTCGTCGGCCAGCACCTGGAAGAGGTCGACGAAGCAGCCGCGCCAGCGCCGGTACTCGGCCTCCAGGCTGCTGCGGACCCGCTCGTCGTTCAGCGCGAACCAGTGCAGGGAGGAGTGCAGGCGGGACAGGTCGACGCCCTCGGGCCGGGTCAGCAACTCGATCACGCGATCGGCCCGCCGGGCGAAGTCCCCGGGAGCCTGGACGGCCTCCTCCAGGGGTGTGATCCACTCCGGCCGGATGTCCTCGATCACCGCGACGATGAGGTCCGTCCGGTCCTGGAAGTGGTAGTGGCACATGCCGTGCGACACCTCGCCGAGCGCGGCGACGTTCCGCGTGGTGAAGCGGGCCAGTCCGTCCTCGGTCAGCAGGGTGCGCGCGGCGGCGATCAGCCGGGCGCGGGTCTGCTCGCCCTTCGCGGAGCTGCGCGAGCGGCCGCCCCGGGCGGTGCGGCCCGCTTCGGCAGTGTCCGGCGCCGACTCCGCCGGGGGAGCGGGGGGTCGGGTGTCCTTCGCACGGGTAGCCACGGCGCCACTCTAACGAACCGGCCGATCACGGCGGGCGGGTGGCCCCGAGCCCGCCGCCGGTTCGTCGTGGAGCCCGGCGGGACAAGAGATCTGACGATGCGTCAGATCGAGAAGGTGTGCGCAGATTATTGACCGAGCGCTTGGTCAGTTATAGCGTCCCCGGCATCGGTGGAACCTCCACGGATGGTCGACGGGAGAGTGCACATGAACGAGCACACTGAGCCCCAGTACCTGCTGGGCAGAAGGAAGTTGCTGGCCGCCGCCGGGCTGACCGCGGCCGGCGCGGTGTGGACGGTGGCCGGCGGCGGCACCGCCCAGGCGGCGCCCCGGGTGACGCCCCGGGCGGTGTCCCAGCTGAGCGCGCGGACCCGCACCGCGGCCGGGTCGGCCCTCGTGGTCCCGGCCGACAGCCTCCCGCACACCCGGACCTGGATGGCCTGGCCCGACAACGCCAAGATCTGGACCGGGCGCGGGGCGCTGGCGGCCGTTCAGAAGAACATCGCGCTGATCGCCAACACGATCGCGAAATACGAGCCGGTCTTCGTCTGCGCCAACGCGGCCAGCGTCGCGGCCGCCCGCAAGGCGTGCAACGCGCGCAATGTGACGGTCATCGGGACGATCCCCGTCGACGACTGCTGGATGCGCGACTCGGGCCCGATATTCCGCACCGACGGAGCGGGCGGTCTCGACGCGGTCGGCCTCAACTTCAACGGCTGGGGCAACAAGCAGACGCACGCCAACGACGCCCTGGTCGCCGGCCGGATCGCGGCCTACGTCGGCGTGCCGTTCACGGCGGCGGGCCTGGTGAGCGAGGGCGGTGCGATCGAGACCGACGGCGACGGCACGCTGATGGCCACCCGGAGCAGCATCATCAACTCCAACCGCAACCCCAGGATGACGCAGGCGCAGATCGAGTCCGCGATGTGCGCCGCCTACGGCGCCTCGAAGGTCATCTGGTTCACCGGGATCAGCGGCCAGGACATCACCGACGACCACGTCGACGCGACCTCGCGGTTCCTCGGCGACGGGAGTGGCCTGGTGCAGATGCCGCTCTCGACGGACACCGACGTCTGGTCGAACGACGAGCGCCAGCAGTACAAGGCGCTGTCCGCCGCCACCGACGCCCAGGGCGTCCCGATGCAGGTCACCCAGCTCCAGGGGCCCGACTACAACCGGATCCGCTCGACCAACCCGGACTTCGTCGGCTCGTACGCCAACTACTACCTCTGCAACGGCGCGGTGATCTCGGCCCAGTTCGGTGACACGAACGCCGACAACGCCGCGTACGACAGCCTGTCCGCCCTCTTCCCGGACCGGGTCGTCGAACAGCTCGACATCGACGCCCTCGGCGCGGGTGGCGGCGGCATCCACTGCGTCACCCAGCAGCAGCCGGCCGTCTGACACCGTTCCGGCTGACCGCACGGGCCGGGCTGTCCGGGGCCCCGGTCTGCGAACCTCATCAAAATCTCATGTACCGCCCAGCAGAATGCCGAGGTGACCCGGGGCCGCCCGGGGCGGTCCGTCTCCGGTGCCCGTCCCCTGCGGGCACCGGAGACGAATTTGACTGACTTTTCAGTCAGTGTCAGGGTACGGGCCATGGTGAAGCCAGCAACTCCTCCCCGCCCGCGCGGTCGCGCCGTCCCGGATCGGCTGCCGGCCACGGCCGCGGCTGCGGCCACGGCCGCCCAGCGAGGGGGAGCACGATGAGTCGGCCGACCCACGGGGTGCACCCGCTCAACTGGTCACTGACGCACGGGCTGATCCCGCACCTGGTGCTCGCGGGCGGCCTCGCCGCGCTGCTCGCGCTGGCGGTCTCGCGGCGCAGCCACTGGTGGAGCCGCCGTCTCCCGCTCGCCCTGGCGCTCACCGCGGTGCTCAGCGTGCTGCTGCAGTTCACCGTGGACGACTGGTGGCAGCCGTTCCCGGACCACCTGCCACACCGGGTCACCCTCTGGCTGGGCGCCGGCATCCTCGGGCTCTGCCTGGCCGCCCTGCGGACACCTCCCGCGCGTTGGCGCGGCCGGGCCGCCATCGCCCTCGGCGCCGCGCTGGTGACGCTGATGTCCGCCTCGCAGGTCAACCGGCACTTCGACCAGTACCCGACGGCGCGGGTGCTGCTCGCCCCCTGGATCGGCAGGACCGACGCGCTGCCCACCAACCGGGACCCCAACACCGTGGCCGCGCCGCCCGGCCGCGCGCTCTCCGAGGTCTGGCACCCGACCGGCCACCTGCCGGACGCGGGCACCGTCTCCACCGCGTCGATCCCGGGCGTCAAGTCCGGCTTCAAGGCGCGCGACGCCTACGTCTACCTCCCGCCCGCCTACCGGACCAGCCCGCGCCCGCTGCTGCCCGTCCTGGTCCTGATGGTCGGCCAGCCGGGCTCTCCGGAGGACTGGATCGGCGCCGGCGCGCTGCAGGACCAGATGGACGCCTTCGCCGAGGCCCACCAGGGCCTGGCCCCGATCGTGGTGGTCGTCGACCAGACCGGCTCGATCTGGAGCAACACGCTCTGCATGGACTCCAGGATCGCCAAGTCGCAGACCTACCTGGCCCAGGACGTCCCCGACTGGATCACCTCCCACCTGCAGACCGCCCCCGGGCGCACCGCCCGGGCGATCGGCGGGCTCTCGCTGGGCGGTACCTGTTCCCTCCAACTCGCCGTCAACGCGCCGGAGGTCTACGGCTCCTTCCTGGACATCTCCGGGCAGCAGGAACCCACCCTGGGCAGCCACGCCAGGACGGTCGACGAGGCGTTCGGCGGCGACGAGGCGGCCTTCGACGCCGTCGACCCGCTGCACGTGATGGCGCACCGCAGCTTCCCCGACACCGCCGGCTCCTTCGTGGCGGGGGCCGGCGACGGCGAGTTCCGGCCGCAGCAGGAGAAGGCGTACGCCGCCGCAGTGCAGGCCGGCATGAAGGCCGTGTACGCGACCGTCCCCGGCGGCCACGACTGGAACACCTTCCGCACCGGACTGGGCGAGAACATCCCCTGGCTGGCCCGGCAGACAGGACTGACCCCGTGACCGAGACCGTCCCCGCGATACCGCGGACCGAGACCGTCCCCGTGACCGCCGTCCCCGTGACCGCCGACTCCGGGGCCGGCTACCGGCGTTGGCGGCCGACGGCGGCCCGGTTCGCCGCCCGGCTGCGCGCCGCGCCGCTCACCGTCTCCCTCCTGGTGGTGCTCTGGGCCGTCGGCGTGGCCAGCGGCAGCATCGGCCACCAGGTGCCGCAGGGGTTGGTCGAGGAGGTCGGCACCGGTCTGCCGACGCTCGCCGACGGCTGCTGGTGGAGCCCGGCGACCTCGCTGCTCTGGTGCTCGGGCGTCAACTCGTACGTGGTCACCAGCCTGCTCCTGCTGGCGGTCGGGCCGGCCGCCGAGAAGCGGCTCGGCACCGGGCGCAGCGCCGCGGTGCTGATCGGCTGCCAGGTGCTCGGCAGCCTGCTGGGCATCGGCGCCGTCCAGTTGGGGACGCTCGCCGAGCTGGACTGGATGCTGGACATCCAGGACCAGCTCACGGTCGGTCCACTGACCGGGATCCTGGGCCTGGCCGCGGTGCTCAGCTTCCGGCTCAGCGTGCTCTGGCGGCGCCGGCTGAGACTGCTGGTCGTGCTCGTCCCGCTGGTGATGATGCTCTACGTCGGCCATCTGCCCGGCGTGCAGCGGGTTGGCGCGGTGCTGGTCGGGCTGGTCGCCGGCGCGTTGATGTACCGGCGCGGGCCGGCCCTGCCGCGCCGGGTCTCGCAGACCGAGGCCCGGGTGCTGGTCGCGCTCTGCCTGGCGGCGACCGCGCTGGGCCCGCTGGTCGCCTCGCTCTACCAGGGCGCCGGCGGCCCGTTCAACAGCCTCGGAGACCTCTACTTCTCGCACGTGCCGAGCGCCCAGGACCTCGCCGACGCCTGTGACGAGTCGCTGCGGGCCTGCGCCCGCGCGCACTCCGTGCAGCGTTTCTACGCCTCCCCGGGCCGCCTGATGGCCGCCCTCGTCCCCGCGCTGCTGCTGGTGCTGGCGGAGGGGCTGCGGCGGGGGCTGCGGGTGGCCTGGCGGCTCGCCGTCGTCACCGAACTGCTCTGGATGGGCGTCCTGGGCAGGGTGCTCGAACTCACCTACGGCGACTCGGTCAGCAGCGGCTACACCCGCTACCTCTACGAGGTGATCGGCGAGTCGCTGCTGTTGCCCGTGCTGATCCTGGCCCTGCTGCTGGCCGCCCGGCCGCGCTTCGGCCAGCGGCTGCGGCGCCGGGACGCCCGCCGGCTGGCCGCCGCGATCGGCGGGTCGCTGCTGCTGGCCTGCGGCGCGTACGTCGGGGTGGGCACCCTGGTCCGCGACCAGTACGAACCCACCACCACGCTGCTGCGGCTGGTGGCCGGCCTGCCGGCCGAGCTGCTGCCGCCGGCCTACGGCGAGCTGCTCCCCGATCGCCCGATCGCGGACGGCGGCACCGCGCAGTGGCTGGAGATCTGCTGCGGGCTGCTCTTCTGGGCCGTCACGCTCTGCGCCCTGCTGCTGGCCTTCCGACGCCCGCGGGTGCACGTCGGCGCGGCGGACGCGGCCCGGGCCCGCGCGCTGCTCACCGCCCACGGCGGCTCGACGCTCTCCTTCATCGCCACCTGGGACGGCAACCACTACTGGTTCGACGAGGAGGGCCGGGCCGCCGTCCCCTACCGGGTGCTGTCCGGCCTGGGGCTGGCCACCGTCGCGCTGACCACCGGTGACCCGTTCGGCGAACCGCAGGCCCGGCAGCGGGCGGTGGCGGGCTTCGCCCGGTACTGCGACGCCCGGGGGTGGACGCCCTGCTTCTACAGCGTCACCCCGGACACCCTGGCCGCGGCCGAGGAACTCGGCTGGCGCTCCCTCCAGGTCGCCGAGGACACCGTGGTCGCGTTGCCCGACCTCGCCTTCACCGGCAAGAAGTGGCAGGACATCCGCACCTCGCTCAACAAGGCGGACCGGGACGGGATCACCGCCGAGTGGTGGAGCTACCGCGACGCGCCGATCGCCATCCGGGACCAGATCCGGTCGATATCGGAGGAGTGGGTCGCCGACAAGGGCATGCCGGAGATGGGCTTCACGCTCGGCGGGCTGGACGAACTGGACGATCCGGCCGTGCGGGTGCTGGTCGCGGTGGACGCGGACCGTACCGTGCACGGGCTGACCAGCTGGATGCCCGTCTACGAGAACGGCGAACCGGTCGGCTGGACGCTGGACTTCATGCGCCGCCGGGCCGAGGGGTTCCGTGGCGTCATGGAGTTCCTGATCGCCTCCGCCGCCCTCAGCTTCAAGGAGGAGGGCGCCCGCTTCCTCAGCCTCTCCGGCGCCCCGCTCGCCCGGTCGGCGCAGGACGAGCCGCCCAAGGCGCTCCAACGGATGTTGGACGGGATGGGCCGGGTGCTCGAACCGGTCTACGGGTTCCGGTCGTTGCTCGCGTTCAAGGCCAAGTTCCAGCCCGAGTACCGGCCGCTGTACATGGTCTATCCCGACCCGGCGGCGCTCGCCGCCATCACCCGCGCCATCGGCAAGGCCTACCTCCCGCACCTGACCGCCGCGCAGGGCCTGCGCCTGACGCGTCGGCTCACCTCGTAGCGGACGGGCGCCGCCTCCCGGTCCTCGGGCCCGAAGGGCACCGGCCAGCCCGGCCGGTGCCCTTTGTCGAGGGCGAGGGGTTGACTGAAATTTCAGTCAGTGCGAGAGTGGTCGGGACGTCGCCGGCCGCTCAGGCCCTGGAGTTCTCCACGGCGCCCGTCCCGGTGTGCTGCGGCCGCCCGTTCGTCGCCGCGATCCCGCCGTCCGTTCCCCGCCCGTTCGTCGTTGCCGGTCCGGCAGAGCGACACTCGATCCGGAGGTCCCCATGACCGAACCCGCCCACGCCCGTCCTTCGCTCGGTAGCCGCCTCTTCGGGGAGCGCCCCTCGCGCAGGGGCCTGCTGGGTGCCGCCGGCCTCGGCGCGGCCGCCCTGGCCGTCGGCTCGTCGGCCGGCGCCGCCGCGGCGCAGGCCGCGCCGCAGCGCTGGCGGGTCGGCATGGACGACACTCCGCACCGGCGCACCTGGATGTCCTGGCCGGCCGGCAAGTCCATCTGGGGCCGCCGGCTGCGCGGGGTGCAGGACGACATTGCCCTGATCGCGAGCACGATCGCGGCCTACGAGCCGGTGATCATGTGCGCGGCCGACGACTACGCCGCCGCGGACGCCCGGGCCCTGTGCGGTCGCGGGGTCACCGTGACCAGCGAGATCCCCACCGACGACCTGTGGATGCGCGACATCGGCGCGGTGTTCCGCCAGGACGGCTTCGGCGGGCTCGACGCCGTCGGGCTCAACTTCAACGGTTGGGGCAGGAAGCAGACCCACGGCAACGACGCCCGGGTGGCCGGGTACGTCGCGGAGTACGAGTCGCTGCGATTCAGCCGGGCGGACTTCGTCGGCGAGGGCGGCGCGATCGAGACCGACGGTGACGGCACGGTGATGGCCACCGAGAGCAGCCTCGTCAACAAGAACCGCAACCGCGGCATGAGCCGGGACGAGGTCGAGGCGGCCGTGCTCGACGCCTACGGCGCGGACCGGATGATCTGGCTCCCCGGCATCAAGGGGAAGGACATCACCGACGACCACGTCGACGTCACCTCCCGGTTCATCCGTCCGGGCGTGGTGATGGTGCAGCTGCCGCCGGAGGACCGTACCGACGTCTGGGCCAAGGACGCGCGCGAGCAGTTCGCGATCCTGGCCGGTGCCACCGACGCGCGCGGGCGCCGGCTGCAGGTGATCCGGGTGGACGGCCCCGACTCCGTGCGGTCGAAGGACCCCAAGTTCGTCGACTCCTACCTGAACTTCCACGTCGTCAACGGTGCGGTCATCACCGCCCAGTTCGGGGACCGGGTGAAGGACGCCGCGGCGCGGGCCACCCTCGCGGCGGCGTTCCCCGGGCGCGAGGTCGTCCAGCTCGACGTCGACCGCCTGATGGGCGGAGGCGGCGGCATCCACTGCTCCACCATGCACCAGCCGCTGCCGTAGGCCCGCTCTTTCGTCCGCGACCTCTCGCGAAGAACCCCGTACATCCACCCGCTGGAGTGTTCCGTGCCCCCGTTTCCCCTGTCCCGTCGAACGATGCTGCGCTCGCTGGCCGGAGCCGGGGTGGTCGCCCTCGGGGCCGCCGCCTGCGCGCCGGACGAGCCCGAACCCGCGGCGCCCGGTCCCTC
This sequence comes from Kitasatospora mediocidica KCTC 9733, assembly GCF_000744225.1. GTDB lineage: Bacteria > Actinomycetota > Actinomycetes > Streptomycetales > Streptomycetaceae > Kitasatospora > Kitasatospora mediocidica. The sequence goes on from NZ_JQLN01000006.1 coordinate 57,392, forward strand.
CGGGCCGCCCGCGCCGGGTGCGAGCGCACCGGCGGCCAGTGCGCCGGCGGGTCGCCGGTTCGGCGCGGAGTGGGAGAACCACGCGCGCACCTTCATGGCCTGGCCGGCCTCGGACGGCATCTGGGGCGAGCAACTCCCCGCCGTACGACAGGACATCGCGGGCCTGGCCAAGGCGATCGCCGGCTACGAACCGGTGGTCCTGCTGGCCCGCCCCGGACAGCAGGACCAGGCGCAGCAGGCCTGCGGCAACGACGTCGAGGTCGTCGCGATCCCGGTGGACGACTCGTGGGCCCGCGACACGCTGCCGGTCTTCGTCGAGCAGTCGGGCAAGCTGATGGGCGTCGACTTCAACTTCAACGGCTGGGGCGGGAAGCAGCAGCACGGCAACGACGCCAAGGTCGCCCGCACGGCCCTGGAGCACTACGGCATCGGACGCGTCGAGACGCCGGTGGTCGCCGAGGGCGGCTCGTTCGAGACGGACGGCCAGGGCACGCTGTTGATCACCGAGAGCGCGGTGGTCAACGACAACCGCAACCCCGGTCGGTCCAGAGACCAGATCGAGGCCGAACTCGTGCGGGCGCTGGGCGTCCGGAAGGTCATCTGGCTGGCCGGCGTGCGCGGCAAGGACATCACCGACGCCCATGTCGACTGCCTGACCCGCTTCGTGGCCCCGGGCGTCGTCCTGCTGGACCAGGCCTTCCCCGGCAACCCGCCGGACATCTGGTCGCGCGCGGCGGACCAGGCGCGGGGTGTGCTCCAGAACGCCACCGACGCCCGCGGCGGCAAGCTGCAGATCATCGACCTGCCCCAGCCCGACCCCGACCGGGTCACCGGGCGCGGCGACGCCTTCGTCTCGTCCTACGTCAACTTCTACGTCGCCAACAAGGCGGTGTTCGTCCCCCGCTTCGGTGACGACCGGGCCGACGACCGGGCGCAGCAGATCCTGCGCGACCACTTCCCCGGCCGCGACATCGTCCCCGTGAAGATCGACACGATCGCCTCCGGCGGCGGCGGAATCCACTGTTCCACCCACGACCAGCCGGCCACACCAACAATCTGACGGCCCATCAGTCGTCGGGCCCGTCCATTCCAGTCCCCAGGAGGAAACGTGCAGTTGACCCCGACGGAGCGTGATCGGCTGCTGCTCTTCGGCGCCGCGCAGCTGGCCCGGGCGCGCCGGGCCCGCGGGTTGCGGTTGAACGTGCCGGAGGCGACCGCGCTGATCGCGGACACGGCCTGCGAGGCGGCCCGGGACGGCGCCCGGCTGGCGCAGGCGATCGCGGCCGCTCGCGGAGTGCTCGGACCGGAGGACGTGCTGCCGGGAGTGGCCGACGTGGTCACCGAGATCCAGGTCGAGGCGGTCTTCGACGACGGGACCAGGCTCGCCGTGATCACCGATCCCTTCGGGGGTGGTGGCGGGCTGGGGGAGGAGGCGCCGGGTGCGGTGCTGCCCGGCCCCGAGCCGCTGTCCGACCCGGAGCCGGCGGTCCGCCTCCCGGTGCGCAACACCTCCTCGGTGCCGATCTCGGTCACCTCGCACTTCCACTTCTTCGAGACCAATCCCCGGCTCGCCTTCGACCGGGCCGCCGCCTACGGCACCCGGCTGGCGGTGCCGGCCGGCTCGTCCGTGCGCTTCGACCCGGGCGCGGTCGTCGAGGTCGGGCTCGTCCCGATCGGCGGCGCCCGCGTCGCGATCGGCTTCGCGGGCCTGGTGGACGGCCCGCTGGACGCGCCCGGCGCCCGGGAAGCGGCGCTCGCGAAGGCCCGCGCGACCGGCTACCTGACCAGCCACTCGACCAGCCACTCGACCGGCCACCTGAACACTTTCGACGACCCGGAGGTCGCGCAATGACCGGCATCGGCCCGCAGGACTACATCGCCGTCCACGGCCCGCGGGCCGGCGACCGGGTGCGGCTCGGCGACAGCGGGCTCGTCGTCCGGGTCGAGTCGGACTCGCAGGCGCCCGGTGACGAGTTCCTGGTCGGCTTCGGCAAGACCGGCCGGGACGGGATGCACCTGAAGGCCGCGGCCGTCCGTGACACCTGCGACGTGGTGATCAGCAACGTACTGGTGATCGACGCCGTGCAGGGCATCCGCAAGACCTCCATCGGCATCAGGGAGGGCCGGATCAGCGCCATCGGGCGGGCCGGCAACCCGGACACCCTGGACGGCGTGGAGGTGGTGGTGGGCACCGGGACGTCCATCGTCTCCGGCGAGGGCCTGATCGCCACCGCCGGTGCGATCGACACCCACGTCCACCTGCTCTCGCCGCGGATCATGGAGGCCTCGATCGCCTCCGGCGTCACCACCATCATCGGCCAGGAGTGCGGCCCGATGTGGGGCGTCGGCGTCAACTCGCCCTGGGCGCTGCGGCACGCCTTCAACGCCTTCGACGCCTGGCCGGTCAACATCGGCTTCCTGGGCCGGGGTTCGTCCTCCGACGCCGGTCCGCTGGTGGAGGCGCTGGCCGAGGGGGGCGCCTGCGGCTTCAAGGTCCACGAGGACCTGGGCGCGCACACCCGCGCGCTGGACACCGCGCTGCGGGTCGCCGAGGACCATGACGTCCAAGTGGCGCTGCACACCGACGGGTTGAACGAGTGCCTGTCGGTCGAGGACACCCTTGCGGTGCTGGAGGGGCGCACCATCCACGCCTTCCACATCGAGGGCTGCGGCGGCGGGCACGTCCCCAACGTGCTCAAGATGGCCGGCGTCGCCAACGTCATCGGCTCCTCCACCAACCCGACCCTCCCGTTCGGCCGCGACGCCCTCGCCGAGCACTACGGCATGATCGTCTCCGTGCACGGCCTGAAGACCGACCTGCCCGGCGACGCGGCGATGGCCCGCGACCGGATCCGGGCCGGCACGATGGGCGCCGAGGACGTGTTGCACGACCTCGGGGTCATCGGCATCACCTCCTCCGACGCCCAGGGCATGGGCCGGGCCGGCGAGACCGTGCGCCGCACCTTCGCGGTGGCGGCCAAGATGAAGGCCGAGCTCGGCCCGCTGGAAGGGGACGGCCCGGGCGACGACAACGCGCGGGTGCTGCGCTACATCGCCAAGCTCACCGTCAACCCGGCCATCGCGCACGGACTCGCCCACGAGGTCGGGTCCATCGAGGTCGGCAAGCTGGCCGACATCGTGCTCTGGCGCCCCGACCACTTCGGCGCCAAGCCGCAGATGGTGCTCAAGGCCGGCTTCCCGGCCTACGGCGTGACCGGCGACCCGAACGCCGCCACCGACCACTGCCAACCGCTGGTCCTGGGACCGCTGTTCGGCGGACACGGCGCGACACCGGCCGACCTGTCGGTGGCCTTCGTCAGCCGGGCGGCCGCGGAGTCCGGCTCGCCCGGCAGCCCGCACGACGCGATGACGACCCGCCGCCGCCGGGTCGCCGTCCGCGACACCCGTGGCATCGGCCCGGCCGACCTGGTGCACAACGCCCGCCTGGGACAGGTGCTGGTCGACCCGCGCAACGGTCTGGTGACCCTGGACGGCGCGCCCGTCCACTCGGAGGCGGCGCAGGAGGTCCCGCTCAGCCGGCTCTACTTCCTGTAGGGCCCGCCGCCGGGTGGTCGCCGAGCCGGAGCCAGCGCCTGAGCCAGCGCCTGAGCCAGCGCCTGAGCGAGCCGGCGGCGCGTTGCGGCGCGCGGGGGAACGCGGCGCGTTGTGCGCGGTGATCACGGGGTGGTGTGGATACGATCACGGCGCAGGGGCCGGTGGAGTGGCCGAGAGGCGAGGCAGCGGCCCGCAGAGCCGCGCACATGGGTTCGATTCCTATCTCCACCTCAACTTCCGTGCGGCAGCCGGTGGTCACCACCTGCGGGCCGTGCCCGATCTGGGAGACCCACGATGGCGAAGATCCTCGTTGTGCTGACCGGCGCCGACCACTGGACGCTTGCCGACGGCACCGAGCACCCCACCGGCTTCTGGGCCGAGGAGATGGTCGCCCCCTACCGCGTGTTCACCGCGGCGGGCCACGAGGTCGTGGTGGCGACGCCCGGCGGTGTGGTGCCCACGCTGGACCGGGCGAGTCTGGCACCGGAGTTCAACGGCGGGCAGCAGGCGGCGGACGAGATGGCCGCGGAGCTGGCCGCGATCGCGGAGGTACGGCGGCCGATCAAGCTCGCGGACGTGCGGCTCGACGACTACGTGGCGGTCTTCTACCCCGGCGGGCACGGCCCGATGGAGGACCTGGCGGTCGATGCCGAGTCCGGGCGGCTGCTCACCGCCGCCCTCGACTCGGGCCGGCCGCTCGGCGTCGTCTGCCACGCCCCCGCCGCGCTGCTGGCCGCCCGGCGCGCCGACGGCAGCTCGCCGTTCGCCGGCTACCGGCTGACCGGTTTCAGTAACGCCGAGGAGGCCCAGGCGGGCTTCGCGGACCGGGCCAAGTGGCTGCTCCAGGACCGGTTGGCCGAGCTCGGGGCGGACTACCAGGAGGGTCCGGCCTGGGCCCCGCACGTGATCGTCGACCGCAACCTGTTCACCGGCCAGAACCCGGCATCCTCAGGGCCGTTGGCCGCCGAGCTGGTCAAGTCGCTGAGCTGACCGCCGGGCTGACGGCCTGACACAAGCAAGGCGGGCGCGGGGCGCTCAGGGTTCGCCGAAGGGACCCTCCTCGGTGAACCGGCGCAGGCCACGGGCGAAGGCCCGCGCCTCGTCGGGCGGCCAGGATTCCAGCGAGGCGGCGATCCGGGCCGCCAAGCGCCGGCGCATCACCGCCACGGTCTCGGTGCCGCGCTCGGTGAGGGTCAGCAGCACCGAGCGCCCGTCGGCCGGGTCGGGCTCGCGCCGGACCAGCCCGGCCGCCTCCAGCCGCGAGGCGCGCCGGCTGACGCCGGAGCGGTCCAGGCCCACCTCGCCGGCCAGCTCGGCCGCGCTGCACGGTCCGGTCCTGGCCAGCGCGCTGAGCACCGGGTAGCTGACCGCGTCCACGGCCTCGCCGAGGTGTTCGGTCAGCTCCTGGTAGAGACTCGCCCGCACGCTGCGTTTGAGCAGCGTGCCCAGCGCGTCGGCGATGTCGTGCCCGATCCGGTCGTCCGCGTTCCCGTTCTCCATGTCCTCAGTTTAGCGTGCGCTGTGCACGCATCTTGGGACGCGCGCGGTCAGTGCCACACCCGCAGGTAGTCCGCGGAGAAGGTCAGCGGGCCGGGCGGGTGCGGTGCCGGGTGGTAGCGGCCCGCGTCCACCGACAGGTTGAGGATCAGGTAGGCCGACCAGCTCGCCGGGACGCCGGCCCGGTCGGCGTACACCAGGGTGCCGTTGACGTACCAGTTGACCGACCGCAGGCCGTACGCCGTTCCGACGGTGATCCAACCGAGCGGCGCGACGGTGGACGGGTTGGTGTAGGCGTGCTGTCTGCGCCGGATCTGGTTGGTGAGCTCCAGGAGCGCCGGGTGGTCCGGGTGGTACTCGAAGGTGTCGATCTCGTTGCCGCCGTCGCGCCACGTCCACAGCGCGGGCCAGGCCCCGATCCCGGACGGCAGCAGGACCGCCGTCTCCAGGTAGTCGCCGGGGCGGACCTGGAATCCCTCGGGGGTGCCCTCGGTCGTCAACAGCCCGGTGTCCCAGGCCTGCCGGCCGTTCTCCAGCAGCTCGGCGCCGGGGCGGGCGGTGAACGTCACCACGCTGCCGGCGACCGTGACGTTGGCGGGTTGGAGCCAGTCCAGTTTGTCGTCGGCCGGATTGTGCGTCCCGTACTGGTAGGCGCTGGTGGTCGAGCTGTTCCAGCGGTGGGCGGAGATCGGGGCGCTGAACTCCTCGGCCCAGCTGAGGGTCCGGCCGACGGTGGGTCCGAAGGCCGCGCCCGAGACCGTGCCGATCGGCACCGGCGGACCCGGGGGTCCGGGCGGGGCGCTGGGGGTGGCCGGGCCGGCCACCCCGACCGGCATCGTGGTGGACGGCAGGTCGTACCAGCTGCCGTTCACCGCGTAGGCGCCGAAGATCGTGTAGGTGCCGGCCGGGAAGCTCTTCGGCGCGGTGGTGAGGGTGTAGCCGGCCGGCGGGATGACGACCTCGTACACCCCGGGGAAGTCCAGGACGGATCCGCCGGCGTCGCGCACGGCCACCGTCAGGACGTCCGCGACGAAGGCGACATCGGAGTGGACCGTCAGTGTGACCGAGACCTCCGTGCCGGATGCCGAGTAGGTCGGGGTGAGGACGTCCTGTGTCACGTGGGCCATGTGGTACCTCCTGTGCGTGACTGGTGGGTGCCCGGTGCGGTCGGTGTGTATACGTGCGCTGGCGGCGCGCCGGGAGCACGGGGTGCACAACCGGGCGCGCGGATTCCGCTTCACGCCAGGGGGTGGCAATGGGGTGTCGGTCGTGCACCGTCGAAAAATCGTGCGACGGATCCGTCGTCGGATGCTAGTTTCCGCAGCATGGAACAGCTGGCCGAGAAAGAGATCCGTGCGTCCTTCGTGAATTGCTCGAAGGGGGAGGCGGGGCGGATCAACCTGCCCAGAAGCCTGCCGGAGACACCCTGGGACGAGCTGGATTTCCTGGGCTGGCGCGATCCGGGCGCCCCGGACCGAAGCTACCTGGTCACCGGCTATCAGGGCGTGCTGACCGGCATCACGCTGCGGGTGCCGACGGGTATCCGGCGGAGCCTGACGAGGACGAATATCTGCTCGTTCTGCGCCACCTCGCACGCGGGTTCCGGCGTCGCGCTGCTGACCGCGCGGAAGTCCGGTCCGGCGGGTCGTCAGGGCAACTCGGTCGGTGCCTATGTCTGTGCCGATCTGGCCTGTTCGCTCTATGTGCGGGGCCGGAAGAAGTCACAGCTGATCGAGCGCTACGTCGAGAATCTGACGGTGGAGGAACAGGTCGAGCGCATGGTCGCGAACGTCGGCCTCTTCCTCGACCGGGTGCACCTGCAGGGCGAGGGCGAGGGGTACTGACGCGCGACACCCCGCCTGCGTGGTGGGGTGTCGCGCGGCTGCCGTCAGCTCGGCCGGAGCCACTGCCCCCAGTGGGTCGGTGCCTCCGCCGCCGTGCTGCGGCAGCACGGCTGCGTGCAGTCGGGCTCGTCCTCCGGATCGGTGACGAACGTGTCCGTCCCGGCGATGATCGTCGGGTGTTGCTCCATGGGAACCCCTCCTGGTTTGTCAGAGGCTGACACTACCTTCCGTCACCAGTCATGTACATGGAGCATCTGTACGAACCTACCGTCGGCAGCGGGCGCGGCGGTGGAGGTTCAGCTGTCGAAGCCGACGTGGACGTGGTCGTGGTGGGTGTCGTCGGTGAAGAACTGGTTGGGCGTCGAGCCGCCTGACAGCTGGCGCGGTCCGCCGACGTTGTACGACCCGGCGGCCGCCGCGGCGCGCATGAAACCGTCCACCAGGTCGTGGGCGGTGGTCGGGTCGACCACCGTGCGGCCGTTGATCTCCCAGACGTCGAAGGCGCGTCCGAGCGGGTGGTCGCTGGGGCGGGTGGTGCCGAAGACGTCCAGCGGATGGCCGGAGCGGACCACGCTGACCCGGAACGTGTAGACCTGGGCCAGCGTCAGCATCGCGGTGAGGACGCTCGGGTGGACGGCGCCGCTGCGCAGGTCGGCCGCGGCCGCCGGGGGGAGCTGGATCCGGTCGTCGGAGAGGATGCGCGCGGCGTCGGGGGCCGGGGTGGCCGCGGCCGGTCCGGGCTCGGCCGGGTGCAGGGCCGTGACGGTCCAGCGCGGGGTGGCGGCGCTCAGCCGGACGTCCACCGTGGTACCGCCCGCGGCCACGGCGTCGGCGCCGCTCTGGGTCCACTGGTCGCAGACCACCAGCACGCTGGCCGAGTCGGTGAGGATACCGCCGTACTGGGCGTCGATCACCTGGAGCGCGGCGCGGTCGGCGGCGGAGAGCAGCGGGCCGGCCTGGTCGGCCAGTGCGGGGTCCAGGCCCAGCGGGGCGACCCGCGCGCCGGCGGCGGACACTCCCTGGCCGCCCGTGGGCCAGCTGCCGAGCGCCTCGACGAGTTGGACGGCGCGCAGCTTGACGTCCGGTTGGATCTCGCCGGGGCCCGGCAGCCAGGGCGACGTGGCGGGCAGCGCGGGCGGGTTGGGGGAGGCGCTCGTGGTGGTCGGCGAGGTCGGCACGGTCGGGGTGGGGCTGCCGTGGCCGTTTCCGGTGCTGCTGCTGCCGGTGCCGCAGCCCGCCGCCAGCGCCAGGCCGAGCGCGCCCGCCAGCGCACCGCGCCGGTCCACGCCGCCCCCGATCTGCCGCGCATCCCCCGGTGCTTCGTGCTCCATGACCCACTATGGGCACCTGCCGCCCCGGTTCGCGAGCACCCCCACCGCGCGCCCCGGCCACCGACACCGGATCAGCTCAACAGCGGGCTCACCGCACTTGGTGAGTGACCGATAGGCTGGCCCGATGTCGAACGTACGGGCGGAAACCGAGCAGATCACGGCATTCTGGCGCGGGCTCGGACTGCCCGGTCTGATCGACGTGCACACCCACTTCATGCCGGAGAACGTTCTGGCCAAGGTCTGGGCCTACTTCGACGCCGCGGGCCCGCTGACCGGTCGCGAGTGGGCCATCACCTACCGCGACGACGAGGCCGAACGGCTGGCCACCCTGCGCGAGTTCGGCGTCCAGGCGTTCACCGCGATGCTCTATCCGCACAAGCCCGGCATGGCGGCCTGGCTGAACGACTGGGCGTCCGCCTTCGCCGCCCGTACGCCGGACTGCCTGCACACCGCGACGTTCTTCCCGGAGCCCGGTGCCGAGCGGTACGTGGCGCAGGCCGTCGAGGCGGGCGCCCGGGTCTTCAAGGCGCACCTCCAGGTGGGTGCCTACGACCCCAACGACCCGCTCCTCGACGGAGTCTGGGGGCTGCTCGCGGAGAGCGGCGTCCCGGTGGTCACGCACTGCGGGTCCGGTCCGGTGCCCGGCAAGCACACCGGGCCGGGGCCGATCCGGGAGGTGCTGGCCCGGCATCCGCGGCTGCGGCTGGTCGTCGCGCATCTGGGACTGCCGGACTACGCCGAGTTCCTCGACCTGGCCGCCGCACACCGGTACGTCCAGTTGGACACCACGATGGCGTTCACCGACTTCACCGAGCGGACCGCGCCGTTCCCCCGCGAGCTGCGCCCGCGTCTGGTCGAGCTCCAGGACCGGATCCTGCTCGGCACCGACTTCCCCAACATCCCCTACCCGTACCTCCACGCGCTGGAGGCGCTGGCCCGCCTCGACCTGGGTGACGACTGGCTCCGGGCGGTCTGCCACGGCAATGCGGCGCGACTCTTCGCGCTCTGAGACTTCCGGGTGCTCTGAGACTTCCGGTCCCGGCATGATGGACGGCATGGATCTCCGTATCTTCACCGAACCCCAGCAGGGCGCCTCCTACGACACGCTGCTGCGCGTCGCCCGTACCGCCGAACAGCTCGACTACGACGGCTTCTTCCGTTCCGACCACTACCTCCGGATGGGAGACGGCGACGGCCTGCCCGGCCCCACCGACGCCTGGATCACCCTCGCCGGCCTGGCGCGTGAGACCGAGCGGATCCGGCTGGGCACGCTGATGACCGCCGGGACCTTCCGGCTGCCCGGTGTGCTGGCCATCCAGGTCGCCCAGGTCGACGCGATGAGCGGCGGCCGGGTCGAACTGGGCCTGGGTGCCGGTTGGTTCGAGAAGGAGCACAGCGCCTACGGAATCCCGTTCCCCGACCGGCGGATCGACCGGCTGGAGGAGCAACTCGCCATCATCACCGGCCTGTGGGAGACCAAGCTCGGCGAGACCTTCGACTTCGCCGGCACGCACTACCAGCTGACGGACTGCCCGGCGCTGCCCAAGCCCGTCCAGCAGCGGATCCCGGTGCTGATCGGCGGCATGGGCGCCAAGCGGACGCCCGCGCTCGCGGCCCGCTACGCCGCCGAGTTCAACCTGCCGTTCGTCTCGGTCGAGCAGACCCGCGAGCAGATCGGCCGGGTCCGGGCCGCCGCCGAGGAGCGCGGACGCCCGGCCGACGACCTCGTCTACTCCAACGCGCTGGTCGCCTGCGTGGGCCGGGACGACGCGGAGGTCGCGCGGCGCGCGGCGGCGATCGGCCGCGAGGTCGAGGAGCTGAAGGCCAACGGCCTGGCCGGCACCCCGGCCGAGGTGGCGGACCGGATCGGCCGCTACCGGGAGGCGGGCAGCCGGCGGATCTACTTCCAGATCCTTGACCTCGACGACCTGGACCACCTGGAGTTGATCGCCACTCAGGTCAAGCCCCAGCTCGACTGACGGCGTCGCCTCGGTCGGAACCGCAAACCGCAAAGAGTTCTTTGCGAAGAGTCTTTCGCAAAGAACTCTTTGCGGTTTAGAGTTCCGGCATGGCAGACACCCATCCGGACCCCACCGGTCCCGCCGTGCCCGGTTCCGAACCAGACGCGATCGTCCTGGATGCCAAGGGCCTGCGTGCCCTGGCACACCCGGTGCGGGTCCAGCTGGTCGGCCTGTTGCGCCGTCACGGTCCCTCCACCGCGACGCTGTTGGCCGAACGGATGGGACTGAACTCCGGGGCGACCAGCTACCACCTGCGCCAGCTCGGCGCGGCCGGGTTCGTGGCGGAGGACACCGAGCGCGGCAACGCGCGCGAGCGCTGGTGGCGGGCGGTGCACGCGATGACCTCGCTCAGCGACATCGAGCTCGTCGAGCAGGAGCCGGAGGCGGCGTTGGCCTACCTGCAGTCGGTCACCGCCGTCTACACCATGCGCACCCAGCGGGCGCTCGGCGAGTTCCAGACCATGCCGCGCCCGTGGCGGGAGGTTTTCGACATGAGCGACTGGGCCCTGCTGCTCACCCCGGAGGAGGCGGGCGCGCTGGGGGAGGAACTGCACGCCCTGGTCTCCCGCTATCGCCGTGACAACGCCGAGGGGGCCGCTCAGGCGCCCGCAGGTGCGGAGCGGGTCGAACTGATCACCCACCTGCTGCCCGAACCCGCGAGCGACCCGATGACCGCACCGGCGGGCGCGCCCGTGGACGAAACGCGGAGCACGCCGTGAGCGGGGCGGTCTCGGAGGCAGTCGGCAGAAGGCCGCTGCTGGGCCTCCTGACGGCCGAAGCGGTCTCGCTGACCGGGACCAGGGTGTCGGCCGTCGCGCTGCCCTGGTTCGTCCTGGTCACCACCGGCAGTGCCACCCGGACCGGTCTGGTGGCCTTCTGCGAGATGGCCCCCTATGTGCTGGTCAAGGCCCTCGCCGGCCCGCTGGTCGACCGGATCGGGCCGCGGGTGATCTCCTGGAGCACCGACTCGGTCAGCGCCGTCGCCGCCGGACTGGTGCCCCTGCTGTACGCGTTGCACCTGCTGTCGTTCTGGTCGTTGTTGCTGCTGGTCGCGGTGGTGGGCGCGGTGCGCGGGCCCGGCGATCTGGCCAAGCACGTGATGGTGCCGGAGGCGTCCGAGCGCAGCGGGGTGCCGCTGGAGCGGGCCACCGGACTGGCCGGGGTGACCGAGCGGCTCGCCTCGACTCTCGGGCCGCTGGCCGGCGGCTCGCTGGTGGCAGTGGCCGGTCCGATGACCGGACTGCTGATCAACGCGGTCTCGTTCGCGCTGGGTTCGGTGATCATCGCGCTGGCGCTGCCACGCGGCATGGGACGTACGGCGGTCCCGGCTTCGGACGAGTCGGCCGGCGGGCCCGAGCAGGGCTACTGGCGTCGTTTCGGCGAGGGCTTCGCCTTCCTGCGGGGTGAACCGCTGCTGCTGGCGATCACCGTCATGGTCGGCGTCACCAACCTGCTGGACGCGGCCTTCAGTGCGGTGCTGCTGCCGTTCTGGGTGCGCAGTCACGGCCACGGCCCGGAGCTGATCGGCCTGTTGGGCAGTGTGGGCGGGATCTCCGCGGTGTGCGGGAGTCTGATCGCGGCGGGAATGGCCCACCGGCTGCGCCGACGCCCGGTGTTCTTCATCGGGTTCCTGCTGGCGGGCGCGCCCCGGTTCCTGGTGCTGGCCCTGCACGCGCCGCTCTGGGCGGTGGTGGCGGTCTTCCTGGTCGGCGGGCTCGGCGGCGGGTTCCTCAACCCGATCATCGGTGCGGTGGCCTACGAGCGGGTGCCGCGCCGACTGCTCGGCCGGGTCGGGGCGCTGGGTGATTCGCTGGCCTGGGCCGGGATCCCCGTCGGCGGACTGCTCGCGGGGCTGGCGGTGGCCTCGTTCGGGCTGGTGCCGGTGCTGCTGGCGGGCGGCGTGGCCTACTTCGTCACCACGAACCTGACCGGACTGCGGCCGGAGTGGCGCGCGATGGACCGCAGGGCTGAGCGGACGGCTGACCGGCTGATCGGGCGCACGGTGGAATCGGGGTCCGAGCCCAGGCGCGAGCCGGCGGCCCGTAGGCTGGCGGGATGACCGCCACCACTGTCGCGCCCGTCCTGGACGAGGCCACGCTCGCCTTCTGGACCGAGCGCCACCTCTGCACTCTCACCACGCTGCGTCCGGACGGCACGCCGCACGTGGTCCCGGTCGGGGCCACCTACGACCCGCAGGCCGGCGTCGCCCGGGTGATCACCTCGGTCGGCAGCCGCAAGGCCCGCAACGTCGAGGCGGCGGGCGAGGCCGGTGCCCGGGTGGCGCTCTGCCAGGTGGACGGTGGCCGCTGGTCGACCCTGGAGGGTGTCGCCGTCATCCGCCGCGCCCCCGAACAGGTCGCCGACGCCGAGGCCAGGTACACCGCGCGCTACCGCACCCCGCGCCCCAACCCCGAGCGCGTGGTGATCGAGATCAGCGTGACCCGCACCCTGGGCCACGTCCCCCGCCCCGCGCACTGACGCCGCCGGAGGCGGCCTACCGCACGGCCGCCTCGCGCAGCGCGCGCAGGACCGAGGGCTCGACGCGCAGGATCCGGGCCCGGACAAGCACCGGGTGGTTGCGCACGGCCTCACCGGCCCGGACGTACGCCTCCCAGTGGTGGTCGAACCCGGCCTGTTCGCCCGCCGCCCAGGTGCAGCGTTCGACGGCCTGGTCGGGGTGCGGGAACGCCGCCTGCCGGCGGTCCCGCACCGCGAGCGCGTAGTCGCCCAGCGCACGGTCGGCGGTGAGCACGGCGCGCTGGAGCGCGATCAGATCCTCGGGGAGCGCGAGCGCGAGAGTGGTGGACACAGACGCACCGTACGGCTCGCGACTGACAACCGGTCAGCCGGCGGACGACCGCGCGGCGACAACCCGGTGCCGATCGGCACCCCGGGGCGCCGCCGTGAACGCCACGTCGTCGAAGCGGGCCTGGCCCGTGTCGTGTTGGGACTTGAGGGCCAGCGTCGCGAAGGCCGCACAGCGCGGCGCGGTGGAGTCCACCGCCAGCGGGTGCCAGGGCGTGGTTCCGGCGGCCAGCACGGGCGAGTCGTCCTCGCCGAGGTAGTGGCTCAGCCGGTCGTGCCAGACGATCGCGATCCGGTTCTGCCCGGTGGAGCGCACGCCCCGGGCCCAGGCGGTCAGGCGGACCGGTTCGCCCGCGGCGGTCGGTTGGAGCACCGGCGTGACGGTGAAGGTGCTGCCGGCGCTCGTCCGGGCCAGCACGACCGAACCCGGGGCGTGGTGCCCGTCCGCCGGGTCCCAGGCGGCCTCGGCCCCGCCGACGGCGTGCGGCGACCAGTCGGCGGGGGAGGCGCCGGAGCCCTGGCCGAAGTCCCCGTCGAAGGCGTCGAACGCGGGGTCGTCGCCGTGCCCCTGGAAGAGCGCGCGGACGGCGGCCGCCGCGGGCTTGGCCGTCCCGTCGGTGCGCAGCAGCCCGTACGACAGCGCCGCCGCGCCCTGCTCGGCGCCCGCCGGGACGTCGGCGGCCGTGAGGTCCTGGAAGATCCACGGCGCGGCGTCGGGCAGGCCGGCCGAGCCGGCCGCCCACTCCACCGTGCGCAGGTAGAGGTCCTGGGCGGCCTCGGAGAGCGGCGGGCCGGTGGCGGCGCCGGTCTCGCCGATGAAGAGCGCGGCCGGTGCGACGGCGGCCTCGGCCGCCTCGAAGGTGGCGCGCGCCGCTCCGGGGCTCTCGTAGTAGTGCAGGTCGTAGAAGTCGGGCGGGTCGGCGGCCAGCACCGTCCGCAGGGTGCGGAGCCGGGCCACCGGGTCGGGGCCGGTGACCGAGACCGTCACCGGGGTGCCGCCGGCGGCCGTCCGGACCACCGGCAGTTCGTGCCGAAGCCATGCCGCGGTGGCCGGGTCCGCCGGGTCGACCTCGTTCTTGAGCTCGACGAAGGCGATCCGCGGGTCGTCGCGGTAGGGCGCCAGGACGGCCCGGGCCCACCGGTCGCTGCCGGCGGTGTCCCGGTAGCCGTTCCACCAGTCGAAGAGCGTCAGCTGCACGGACAGCCCGTGCAGCGCGGCGAGTTGGACGGCCTGGCGCAACTGCGCGAGCCGGTCGGCGGCGGGCGTCGGGTAGCCGAAGGCCGCGGGCTGGACGACGAGCCGCATCGCGTTGGCACCCAGGGCGGCGATCGTCGCGAAGTCGGTGTCGAGCCGGCCCGGATCCCAGGCGGTCCACAGGGCGGTCCAGGGAGCCGTCGAGGGATAGTAGTTGAGCAGGCGCAGTCCCAAAAGTCGCTTCTGCACAGCACTCTGACGAACTGTCAGTGCAGTCGACCACGGCTCGCAGGCGGCGCCCGGTGCCGGTCGGCCGCCGCCGTTCGGCGTCAGCAGGGCCGCCGCCACGGCCAGGAACGCCGTCAGCGCGGCCGCCCAGCGCCGTCCACGGGTCACCGCGCGCCCTCAGCGCCGCCGCTGGAGGACCCGGTCGAAGGCCTCGACCACCTGCGGGGCCACCACCTCCACGGTGTAGCGCGCCGCCCGCTCGCGACCCCGCTGCCCCATCTGCCGGCGCAGTGCCGGGTCGCCGAGCAGCTTGTCCAGGGCCTGCGCCAGCACACCCGGGTCGCCGGGCTCGACCCGCAGGCCGGTGACGCCGTCCTCGACCACCTCCCGCAGCCCGCCGACGTCGGAGGCCACCACCGGGCGTCCGGCCAGCATCGCCTCCACCGCGACCTGGCCCAGCGGTTCCTGCCAGACCGACGGCACCACGGCGACCGAGGCCCGCTGCCAGGCCGCCATCACCTGCGCCGAGGGAACGTCGTGGACGACGGTGACCAAGGGGTCGCGCACCTCGGGGGTGTCGGGGCGCGGGGTGCCGATCAGCACCAGGGGCACCCGGTTGCGCAGCCGCCGGTGCGCCTCCAGCAGCACGTCCACGCCCTTGTGCGGGCCGAGCGCCCCGACGAACAGCAGGTACCCGTCCTCGGCGGGCAGGAAGCCGGGGCGTGGCTCGGTACGGGCGAGGTCGGCGATGCCGCGCGGGACCATGCTCGGGACGATCCGCAGGTCCGCCTCGGGCGGCAGCACCTTGCGGGCCGCCTCCGCGACGGCGCCGCTGATCGCCAGGTAGGCGTCGGCCCGGCGGTGCAGCGGCCGGGAGGCGCGCAGGCCGCCGGCCAGCGCGGCGCCCTTCAGCGCGCCGTACTCGCCCGAGGCGCAGCGCAGGCACTTGACCGGGGCCGGTCCGCTGCACGGCTTGCCGCCGTGCTCGTTGGTCTTCTTCGCGCAGCCGAGGCCGTAGTCGTGCAACGTGACGATGTGTCCGGGGGCGTCCGGCGCCGGGCGGCGCATCCGGTGCAGCGGGAAGTAGGAGTACTGCAGCCAGCTGTGGCTGTGCACGATGTCGGGACGGATCCGGCGCACCGCCGCGCGCAGCGCCATCAGCGCGCCGGGGTCGGGGACGGTGGGGTGGAACGGACGCTCGGGGTCCTCGTAGAGCTGTGGCATCCGGCCGCTCCAGGCCTGGATCCGCTCGATCCGCACCCCGTCGATCGTCTCCCGCGCGGGCCGGTCGCCGATCTGCAGGGTCAGCACGGTGGTCTCGTGCCCCAGCCGCACGAACTCCTGGGACAGCGAGTCGACATGGCGTTCGAGCCCCCCGATGGTGGGACGGTAGAAGTCGGTCAGCTGGACGATCCGCACGGGCAACAACCTTTCAGGACACAGGAGTCGGGTGGTCGGGGGGTGGCAGCAGCACTGCGCGCAGCAGCAGGACGACGAGCGCGCCCAGCAGTTGGGCGCCCAGCCAGGACAGTCCGGCCCCGAGGATCCCCAGGTGCGGGGTGGTGAACCAGGCGCCCGCGACGGCGGTCACCGCGATGGTGGTGTTCAGCGCGGCGGCCCGGGCGAGCAGCCCGCGCACCCGCAGGGTGGCCACGGCCACGTTGCTGACCGCGTCGGGGAACGCGGACAGCACCAGTGCGACCAGCAGCGGATAGCCGGCCCGGTAGCCGGCACCGAACAGCGAGAGCACCAGGGTGCCGACCGCGCAGAGCACGGCGGCCGGCGCCGCGACGGCGGCGACCGTCACGCCCAGCGAGCGCAGCGACATCCGCCGCAGGCCCGCGCGCCGGTGGCTGCCCTCGGCGAACAGGGCCGAGGAGACCGCCGGGCTGATCATGAAGATCGCGCTGCCGATCATCCAGGTGATGAAGAACGTGGCGTTGGCCCGCGCGCCGAGCCGTGCGGTGACCACCACCGGCAGCAGGTAGGTGGGCACCAGACCGGCCACGCTGACCGCGTGGTGCCCGACCGACGGCCGGGCCAGCAGCGCCAGTTCACGCGCCGCAGCGCGCAGCGGAACCCGTCCCACGCCGGGCAGGCAGCGCCGGCACAGCGCCAGCCCGGCGAGGGTGCCCAGCAGGCCGCTGAGCGCCCAGGTCGCCACGACGGTGCCCGCGCCGGCGCTCGGCTGGACCAGCGCCGCCAGCACCAGGCCGACGAGCTTGACCACGGCCGTCGCGGTGTTGCGCAGCAGCATCAGCGAGGTGCGCCGCTCGGCGATGAAGACGTAGTCCAGCACCCCCGACCCGGTCCAGCCCACCGCACCGAACACGAACCAGAGCGCGAAGACCGGGTCGGCCGTCAACACCCGCAGCGGCGCTACCGCGTGGCCCAGCGGCAGCACGGTCGCCGCCGCCACCAGCAGGGTGGCGGCCATGGTGGCCAGCAGCGTGGCGGTGACGGTCAACCGCCACTGCGCGGGCGAGTCGCGCAGCGGCAGCCGGGCGATCAGGCCGGTGCCCGAACCCAGGTGCACGACCAGCGAGATGACCACCAGGGCGGAGGTGGCCGCCGAACCGAGTCCGACCTGGGAGGCGGGCATGATCCGCGCCGCCAGTGTCCAGTAGCCGTAGCCCAGGCCCGCGTTGACCACGGTGGTGGCCATGATGCCCAGGCTGTTGACGGTCAGCGAGCGGGCCGCGTCGCCCGCCCGGGCGGCGGCGGGAGCGGCCGGCGGGGCGTCAGCCGCCGCCACAGGCCGTGCCCTTGCCCGTGCGCAGGTACAGATCCACCGAGCGGATCGGCGTGCTGCCGCGTTGCAGCACCAACTCCACCCGGTGCAGGCAGCCCGCCGGCACGGTGACCTGGACCTGGGCGGTGCCGGCCGTCGCGTCCGCGGCGGGCTGGACGGCGGCCGGAAGCTGCCCGGCCGGCTCGGCGCCGTCCACCAGGACGCCGACCGTCAGGCCGCTCAGGTCCCGTGTCTGCGAGGTCTGGACGACGGTGGGCACGGTCAGCAGCTGACCGGCCCGGGCCGGCAGCACGCCCTTGACCTGGGTGTAGGGCGCGCCGAGCGAGAAGGACAGGTAGGGCTGCTGCGGGGTGGTCGGCAGCTGGGCCGCGACCCCCCAGAGCAGCGCCCCGGCGGCGAGCACGCCCGCGCCGTAGAGCGTCCCCCAGCGGGTGCGCTCCAGCAGCTGCGGCAGTCCCGGCCCGGGGTCCTGGTGACTCGGCAGGTCCAGCAGGTTCAGCGGCAGCAGCGCGGCGCTGACCCAGAGCGGTAGCACGGCCAGCGGCACGTGCCCGGTCACCGCGTAGGACAGCAGCCCGGCGGCGATCAGCGCGACGATGCTCAGGACGGCGGCCAGCGCCGGCCTGAACCGCCCTGCGGCACGGGACAGTCCGAGCCCGGTGAGCAGGCTCTGCCCGGGCACCCAGAGGATCGCGGGCAGCACCAGCACCGCCCGTGCCGGGCCGGCCGGTGCGGCCAGCTGCCCGGCCACGGCCAGCACGGTGAACAGGGCCGGTGGCGCGAGCCGAGCGGTGAGCGCGGAGCGCCGGTCGATGGTGCCGGTCACGGTGCCCCCCCGGGGACGGTGCTGTGGATCGCGCTGAAGTCGAAGCGGTAGATCGCGTAGGAGTCGCTCTCGTAGACCTTGGTGGTCCACGGCAGCGCGTTGTAGCGGGACAGGTCGCCCGGCGTGATGGGGTTCTTGCCGCCGAACGCGAACGGCTCGTCGGGCTCGAAGAAGACGCCGATCTCCGGCAGTTCGGTGGCCATCCGCTTGTCGACGACCAGGTAGCTGTAGTCGGAGCTGCTCAACTCGTGGACCAGGAAGGACGATGGCGGCGTGGCGTTGAAGTACAGGTCGTAGGTGGGGAATCCGTTGCTGGGCGAGGCCGGCAGCGCGTCGGCGTCGCGGACCAGGATCAGCCCGGTGTAGCGGTCGGAGACGACGTGCAGCCGGGCGCCCAGGTGGTCCTTGAACCAGGCCGAGGTGGCGACCAGTTCGGCGCTGACCGAGCGGGTGTCCGAGCCGAAGACGAACGGACCGGGGAACCGGTAGTCCTCGTCCAGCCCGGCCGCCACGTTGCCGACCAGGGCGTCACCGGCGGTCAGCACGGCGATCAGCGCCGCCGCCGCCCAGACCCGTCCGCGCAGGGCGGCGATCCGGTCCAGTCCGGCCAGCAGCACGGGGGTGACCAGGACGGCGAGTCCGATGTAGCTGAACCCCCAGCTGCGCCGGGCTCCTTCGGCGCCGAACTCCACCAGGATGAAGGGCAGCGAGGGGAAGTACATCAGCCCGAACAGTCCCAGGCCGCGCACCAGCGGCTCGCCGCGCCGCTCGGCGGCCGGGATCCGCCGTCGGCGCAGCAGCGCGACCAGGGCCAGGGCGGCCGACAGCAGCGGGACGGTGAACGCCGCGTACCGCTCGTAGACCGGCTCGGTACTCGCCTGGAAGAGCGAGCGGGTGCCGCCGCTGCCGGAGAACATGTGCAGCAACTGCCCGGCGCCGCCGCCGAGATAGGGCGAGAGGTAGCCGAAGGTGGCCGGGGCGACCAGGATCAGCCAGGCCGCGCCGCAGCCGCCGACCGCCAGCGCCACCCACCCGGTGAGCGCGGCGGTCCCCCGGGGGACCGCCCCACGGACGGCACCGGCACCCGTCACCACGGCGAGCAGGAGCAGCAGCGCGGTCATCACCACGGTGGTCAGGTGGTGGGTGGCCACCGCCCCCGCACCGGCGGTGACCGCGCCGAGCGCCCAACCGACGCGCCGGCGGCGCTCATTCGCGCCGTCCGCCCGGTGCGCGCGGGCCAGGCAGGCCAGGCACCACAGGAAGAGCGGCATCGCCAGCGACTCGTAGGCGAACTCGGTGTCGAAGTAGACGAAGCTGGAGTTGAGGCTGTACAGCAGGCCGACCAGCACGCCCGCCCGCAGTGACCCGAAGAGCGCGTCGCCGAGCGCACAGGCCCCGAAGAGCGCCAGCACGTGCGCGGCCACCATGACGACCAGCGCGCTCTGCCAGACCGTCAGCCCGGTGGCGTCGGAGATCGAGGCGGTGACGATGTGCAGGCCGGGGAACCGGGCGACGATCCCGATCAGGTAGTTCGGCTGGAACAGCTGCCCGCCCGCGGCCAGGTCGGTGGTCTGGCGCCAGTGCGCGATCTCGTCGTGGAAGAGCGGCTGGGTGGGGTTGCGCAGCAGTTTGGGCAGGTAGCTGAAGAGCCCGTAGCCGAGCAGCCAGCCGAGCCGGACCCGGTCGTCAACCCGGCGGGCCGTCAGGACGACGGCGGCCGGGCAGAAGAAGACCAGCATGCCGAACCAGAAGACGGCGTAGTGCACCACGTCCGTGCCGTCGGTGGCGGCCAGCGAGAAGGCGTAGGCGATCAGCAGGGCGCCCGCCGCGGCGGTCAGCCACAGCACGGCCCAGGCGGCCGGAGAGCCGAACCGCGGGGCGTCGCGGCCGTCGTGGTCCGGCGGCCGCGGGACTCCCCAGGAGGTGACCGGGCCGCGGTCGGTGGCGAAGGTGGTCACCGGGCACCTCCCGACGGTGCGCGCCGGGCCGTGCGGTAGACGTCGACCAGCTGGGCCGCGACCGAGTCCCAGTCCGGGATGTGCTCCGGTCCGGGGGGCCCGGCGGTGTCCAGGCAGGCGGCCAGCTCCCGCGCGACGGCGTCGGCGCCCGCGCTCGCGGGCACCAGGCGGACGGCCCGCGGGGCCGGCAGGTCGGCGTGCGCGGGGATGTCGGAGAGCATTGCCCAGGCCCCGGCGGCCAGCGCCTCGGCGGGCGCAAGCCCGTACGCCTCGTGCTCGGAGAGGCTGCCCAGGACGGCGGCGGTGCGCAGCCAGCGCCGCAGCTCCTGGTCGCTCACCCGGCCCAGGAACCGGACGCGCGGTGCGGCGCCGCAGTGCTCGGCCACGGCCTCCAGTCGCTCGCGGTCCGGCCCGCTGCCGATCACGACCAGCTGCGCGCCGCCCGTGTCGGTGCCGGTGCCGAGCCGCGCGAAGGCCTCGATCAGCCGGTCGACACGTTTGTAGCGCTCCAGCCGGCCGACGCTGAGCACGGTCGGTGGCTCGCCGGGGAACGCGGTGGCGGCCCGCAGCGCGGACCGGTCCACGGCGTTGGGCACCACGGTGACCTTCCCGGCCGCGACCGGGAAGTCGGCCGCGAAGAGCTCGGCCTCGGGCCGTGACACGCAGAGCACCGCGCGCGCCGCGCCGGCCGCCGCCCGCCCGGCCGGGACGAACGCCCGGTGCAGCAGCGCGCGGGCCGTGGTGTGCCCGGTGCCGTGGTAGTGCGGCGTCAGCACGTACGGGACGGTGCGGCCGCGCAGCCGCAGCGCCAGCGCGGCGCCGACGCCGGTGAGCGCGTGGTAGCTGTGCCCGTGCACCACGTCGAAGTCCCCGGCGTGCCGGGTCAGGTAGCGGTAGAGACCTGGTGCCAGGCGGTAGTTCTCGGCGCTGTTGCTGGTGAAGCGGCGCACCAAAACGCCTTCGTCCCAGCTGAGTTCGGGCCGCAGCGGCCGCCGCTGCTGGGCGAGCACCTCGACGGCGAGGCCGGCGCGCACCAGCGCCCGGGCGGTCTGCGCGACGACGGTCTCGACCCCGCCGGGCGTGGGCGGGTAGCCGGGACTGACCAGGGCGAGCCTCACCGGGCCCCGCCTTCCGCCGCCGCCCCGGCGCGGCCGATGATCGCCTCGACGTTCCGCTCCCAGGTGTGCGGATCCGGGTGGCGGGTGCCGCCGGTGGCCCGCGCCTTGCGCAGCCCGTCGGTCAGGCCCTCGACGTCCTCGGGCTCCACCAGGACCGCACCGGCGTAGTCGCCGACGGCCTCGACCAGGCCGCCGACCGCGCTGAGCACCACCGGCAGCCCGTTGCTCATGGCGATGTGCAGCGGGCCGCTGGCGGAGGAGCGCCGGTAGGGCAGCACCAGTGCGTCGGCCTCGGCGAAGTGCGCCTTGGCCTCCTCGTCGGTCACGTACCGGTTGACCAGGGTGATCCGGTCCCGGTAGGGCGATGCCTCGATCTTCGCGATCGGTTCGGTGCACCCCTCCCAGGTCTCGCCCACCACGGTGAGGTGGAACGAGGACACCTCCTCGGGAGCGAGTCGGTGGAAAGCGTCGATCAGCACGTCCAACCCCTTGTACGGCCGGATCAGGCCGAAGAAGAGCAGCCTGAACACGCCGTCCGGGGACGGGCGGTGGGTGACTGCGTAATGGTCGAAGGGCCCGTGCGGCACGACCGTGACGGGTCGGCCGGACAGGTCGAACAGCTCGGAGAGCAGCTGGCGGTCGTGCGCCGAGTGCACCAGGAAGGCGTCGGAGCGGCGCAGCAGCGCGCCCAGCACCCGGCGGGTGTAGGCGGCGACGAACGGGATCCGGATCTCGCCGGTGTCCTGGACCTCGTGGAACTCCACCACCACCCGGGCCCCGAGCGCGCGGGCCGCCGCCGCCAGCACCAGGTAGGTGTGCGCGACGGTGCCGGTCCACCACTGGAAGACCACGGTGTCAGGGCGGTTGCGACGCAGTCGGCGCAGCGCGCCGGCCAGGCTGGGCAGCCAGTACCAGTCGACGCCGTCGTAGACGTCCACCCGCTCGTCGTAGTCCAGCGCGGCCACCTTCACGCCCACCCGGGCGCGGCCCGGGTAGAGCGTGCGCGGCAGCAGCCGGCGCATCAGCACCGCGGAGACCTCGGACCGGTCGGCCAGTGCGCCGGCGAGGCGGCAGGTGTAGTGGCTGAGACCGCCGGTGAAGCGCCAGCCGGAGCCAACCACGCAGACCCGCGGGCGTCGCTGCGGCCCGGTCGTCTCGAACTCGGTCACGGGGTTCCTCCGCCCGTCGCGTCCTTGCGGATCCGGTGCCGGACCGCCTCCCGGCGCACCCCCGCCACTGCCGCGGCGGCCGCGTACGCGGTGTAGCCGCCGCGGGACCGCAGACGCGGCCCGCAGACGGTGAACTCCGGTTGCTGGACGACCTGTTCGCTCCAGCGCAGCTTGGCCACGTCCGGACCCAGCGAGAGGTTGAGCTCGCCCTGGCCGCGTTCGGCCGCGCGCTCGGCGGCGGCCAGCTGCAGTAGGGTCACCGGGCTGCTGTGCCACCAGTCGGGATCGACGCCGCTGATGCCCAGGTAGTCGGCCTGTGGCGCGCTGAGCACGACCTGCGCGGCCACCGGCCGGTCCTCCACGTCCAGGGTGAGGATCGTGGCGCGGCCGGCCCGGGCCATCCTGGGTAACACCTCGCCGAGGAAGGCCCGTTGGGCCGCCGAGGCCAGGACGTCGGTGTGCCGACGGCGGCCCGGCAGTGCTGCGCGGGCCGCGTGCAGCCGGGCCAACTCCGGCAGGACCAGCCGGACCTGTGGCTCGCTCTGGTGCGCGGTGACGGCCCACCGGCGGCCGCTGCGGTCCAGCCGGCTGCGCGCGCTGCGCAGGCTCTCCCGTACGTTGCGCTTGAGCGCGTGGCGCAGGTCCTCGGGCGCGGCGGGCAGCGGCAGGACCACCGAGGGGCGGGTGGTCTTGTGCCGTACCAGCCCGTGCCGGGCGACCTCGCCGGTGAGCCACTCCGGTTCGAACCAGCCCTGCTCGGCGGAGAGCGGCAGGTCGAGCCAGTCCCACCCGGACTGCCGCGCGCACCAGTCGCCGACCACCGCCCGCAACACGGCCCGGCCGTCGGCCGGTTCGGCGAGTACGCCCGGCAGTTCGGTCAGCTCGTCGTGCCGGCCCGCGCCGAGCAGCTGCACGGTCCGCAGACCGGCACCGAGCCGGCGCCGGTAGCCGGGCGCGACGCCCACCAGGCGCTCGCGCCGGGAGACCGCCAGCACGTCCAGCTCCGGCTCCGCGACGAAGTGCCGGGCCCACTCCAGCAGCCACTCCGGGGCGGCGTAGGGGTTGCGCGAGCCGGAGCGCTCGTAGAGCTGCCGCCAGGGGACGAGCAGCTCCTCCAGCTCGGCGAAGGTGCGGACGTGACGAATCGTCAATTCGCCCTGACTGCCAGGATGGACGGTGCGCTGAGCGCCGTCCGGCTCGGCTCGGCGCACCTCGGGGCCCGGCGCCGGGCCGGCGCTGCCGAGGCTGACGCCGGGGCCGATACGCATCAGGCGGCCCCGGTGGAGGCCGGCTCACCGGGGTGGCCGCCCAGCGTGACACTCCGGGCCTCGCGCAAGGTGCCTGCGGCGGCGGCGAGTTCGGCGGGCAGCCGGGGCGCCCGGGCGAACCGGACCCGGCTCAGGATCGCCAGGCAGCCCACGCCGTCGTGCCAAGTGAGCTTCTTGCCCTCGGCGTGCGAGCGGCTGTGATAGGTCACCGGTATCTCGAACGGGCGGATGCCGAGCCGCAGCAGGCCGGCCGTCATCTCGGTGTCCAGGCCGAAGCCGGCCGAACGCAGGTGCAGCGAGCGGAACAGCCGCAGGGGGACCAGCTTGAGGCAGGTGTGCATGTCGGAGAGGTGGGCGTCGAAGAGCAGGTTCGCCGCGAGCGTGGTGAGCTTGTTCCCCATCGCATACCGGTAGGACTGGTAGACGGTGTTCACGCCGAACAGCCGCGACCCGTAGACCACGTCGCAGCGGCCCTCCAGCACGGGCGCCAGCAGACGCGGGATGTCGCTCGCCAGATACTCCAAGTCGGCGTCGAACGGCAGGATATGGGTCCCGCCGGCCAGCTGCGCGGCGGTGAGCAGGGCGCTGCCCTTGCCGAAGTTCCGGGGGTGCCGGTAGGACTTCACCCGGGGGTCGGAGAGCTGGGCGATCAGCAGCGGCGTTCGGTCCACGCTGCCGTCGTCGACGATGATCAGCTCGATCTCGCACGGGTAGTCGCACGCGAGCAGGGCCCGGGCCACCGAGGCGACCGTCCGCTCCTCGTTGTAGACCGGCATCAGAATGGAGAGCTTCACCGGGTCCTCGCCGGACCATGGCCGTCCCACCCGTGACAGGCGGCCGTGCTCGGTGGGGGTGGTCGGCTGTGGGCCGGTCTCCTCGACCTGGCCCGGCAGCATTCCCGCTCGATGTGAGTCGGCTACGTGCATCGGCTTCATGAGGGCCTTCACCGTCCTTTCATGTGGTTCGACGATGTGCTGTACGTGCTGCCCGGTGTGCTCTGCTGCTCGTGGGACAGCTCGGTCTACTGACCGGTGGATTTCCGTGCCGGATCGACCGCACGTCCGGCGGGTAAGGCAGGGGATATTCGACGGCCTGCCGGTGAATGGCTGACCAGCCACTCGGCGGGACGAATAAAGGGGGATTCGCCACCCGATTTCGGGCAGGCTGAAATGGGCGTTCGAGTGTGCGGTGGCATGGCGTGGGGCGATGTCACCGGGAGCGTGGCAGGGGTTTTCCGTGGCCAGCCGATGTCGGCCCGACACTCGTGATCGAGTCGGTGGGTGCGGTGCTGGAAGGCAGGGGAGGGCAGGGCCGACCACAGGCGGACGGGCTGCGCCGGGTCGGCCGCCGCGAGGGGGAGCGGGGGAGCTGGGGCGGCGCCGGGTCAGATGTGCGGGAGTCGGCGCGGGCCCCCCGGCGCACCGTGAGCGTGTCTTCGTCCGCTGCGAAGCAGCAGGTCAGCGGCGTTCAGGGCCGATCGTCGCGTCCCGTCGGCACGCGGCCGGCCGGGTCGTCCGTCGACGACCGCCCCCGCGCATCCCCCCGGAACCGACCGGTGAAGCCGCGCGCCACCGTGGCCGAACCGTTCGACGCTCCCTCGCGACGATGGTCCGGTGACGCGGCCGACGGCGGCCGTCCCCGTCGTCGCCGCCAGGCGGCGAATCAATCTCCCCACGACACGGCAGGGTAAGAACGGGTCCACGGTCTGTTCCTCCACACGACATTTCGCGTGCAATGTGTCGGCGGTCGGCCGACGGCTGCTGATGGTCGGTGTGCTGCCGGCCGAGCTGTCGCCCCGGCGTATTCCGTCGATTTTCCGCACCCGCCCCGCGCGGCGGTGTCGAGTCGTGCTCCACCCCCGGGCATCGGCCTTGCGGATCCCCCGGGAATGGATCCTTCCAGTCGGGTTAGCCGCAGTCCTGCATTCTCCGGGTTTTCACAGGATCCTCCCACCCGGCGTCCAGTCGGGTCGCGGTGTGGATTCGGTGCGTGTGACGAGAATGGTCGACTGCGCACCACCCTCGTGCCGTGCCGATGATTCTCTGGGTCGAGCCGGTACGATGGGGTGATGTCCATTCCCAAAGCAGAGCTGCACCTGCACATCGAAGGGACGCTGGAGCCCGAGCTCGCGTTCGCCCTCGCCGAACGCAATGCCGTCGCGCTCCCGTTCGACTCGGTCGAGGAGCTGCGATCCGCGTACCGCTTCGATGACCTGCAGTCGTTCCTGACCCTGTACTACCGGCTGATGGACGTGCTGCGCACCGAGGCGGACTTCACCGAGCTGGCCGACGCCTACCTCGCGCGGGCCGGCGAACAGGGCGTGCGGCACGCCGAGATCTTCTTCGACCCGCAGGCGCACACCGCCCGCGGGGTGCCGATCGGGACGGTCGTGGAGGGCCTGAGCGCCTCGCTGGCCCGCGCCGAGGAGCGGTTCGGCATCACCACCCGCCTGATCCTCTGCTTCCTGCGCGACGAGTCCGCCGAATCCGCGCTCGCCACCCTGGAGTCGGCCCGGCCGTACCTGGACCGGATCACCGCCGTCGGACTGGACTCCGCCGAAGTCGGCCACCCGCCGGTCAAGTTCGCCGCCGTCTTCGAGCGCGCCCGCGAACTGGGACTGCGCGCGGTGGCGCACGCGGGTGAGGAGGGGCCGCCGTCCTACGTCTGGGAGGCGCTGGACCACCTGCGGGTGGAGCGGATCGACCACGGCATCCGCTCGCTGGAGGACCCCGTTCTGGTCGCCCGCCTGGTCGAGGAGCGGATCCCGCTCACGGTCTGCCCGTTCTCCAACGTCCGGCTGCGCTGCGTCGACACGCTGGCCGACCACCCGCTGCGCGCGATGCTGGACGCGGGGCTGGTCGCCACCGTCAACTCCGACGACCCGACCTACTTCGGCGGTCACGTGCACGAGAACCTGAGCGCCGTCGCCGACGCGCTGGACCTGACGGACGGTCATCTGCGCACGCTGGCCCGCAACTCGTTCGAGGCCGCCTTCCTGGACGAGCCCACCCGCGCCCGCTACCTGGCCGAGGTCGACGCCTACGCGTTCTGACGCCGGTGCGCGGCGAACGGGCGGTGGCCGGAGGCGGGGTTGCGAAGTCCGAAATCCGCCAGTGCGGGCCGCCCGGAGACGGCAGAGTAGCTGGTGTAGGACAGCGTGAAGGAGAGGGAACACCGATGACCGTCCACACCACGATCGACAGCCCCCTGGGCGAGCTGCTGCTGGTCGGGGAGGAATCCCCGGAGCCCGCCGACGGCCTCCGGCTGGCCTCGCTCTCGATGACCGGCCAGAAGGGCGCCGCGCGGGTGCTGGACGGCTGGCGGCACGACCCGGCGGCGTTCGCCGGGATCGCCCGGCAGTTGGCGGCGTACTTCGCGGGGGACCTGAAGGAGTTCGACGTACGGTTCAGCACCCACGGCTCCGAGTTCCAGGAGCGGGTCTGGCACGCGATCGACACCATCCCGTACGGCAGCACCACCAGTTACGGTCGGCTCGCCGAGCAGATCGGCGTCCCGCGCGCCGGTGTGCGCGCGGTCGGATCCGCGATCGGCGCCAACCCGCTGCTGATCCTTCGCCCCTGCCACCGGGTGGTGGGCTCGACCGGCGCGCTGACCGGCTACGCGGGCGGCCTGGAGCGCAAGGAGTACCTGCTGGGCCTGGAGGGCGCCCGCCCGGCGACGCTGCTGTAGTCCCAAGCCGTCGTAGACGTGACGGACCATCAGGAGACGTGGCAGGGAACGCCGCAGGGCCCGGTCCGCGTTCGCGAACCGGGCCCTGCACGGCTGATCGGCTGGTCAGTGGGCCGCCATCACACAACCCCTGACCAGGTCCACCAGGTCGGCCCGGCGGCCGCCCCAGGGGGTGATCAGTAGGCGTTGTGGGTCTGCCAGAAGGCCCACGCCTGGTTCGGGCTGCCGTAGGTGGCGTTCATGTAGGACAGCGCCCACTTGATCTGGGTGGCCGGGTTGGTCTGCCAGTCGGAACCGGCCGAGGCCATCTTGTTGCCGGGCAGGGCCTGCGGCAGGCCGTAGGCACCGGAGGACGGGTTGGTCGCGGTGACGTCCCAGCCGCTCTCGTGCGTGATGATCTGGTCGAACGAGGCCAGCTGGTCGGCCGGGACGATCGAGGCGGCGAGCGCCTGGAGCGAGGAGGCGCTGTTGTCCGCCGGGGCGGCGACGGCGGCCGGAGCGGCAGAGGCGGCGGGGGCAGCGGGAGCGGCCGGGGCCGGGGCCTGCTGGGCGGGGCGCTCTGCTGCGGCGCGGCGGCCGGGGCGGAGCCCGACAGCGTGAGGTGCTGACCGGGGTAGATCGAGTCCGGGCCGTGCGTCAGGGCGGACTTGTTCAGGTCGTACAGCTTCTGCCAGCCGCCCTGGACGTTGTGGGTGGTGGCGATCTTGGACAGCCAGTCACCGCTGACCACGGTGTAGCCGGCCGGCGCGGCCTGCGGGGCGGCGGCCGGGGCCTGGGCGACCGGGGCGGTGTGCGCGGCCTGCGGCGCGGTCTTGACGGCGGCGATGGAGATCGCGGCCGGCTTGCCGGCGTAGTGGTGGCCGTGGTGCAGCGGCTGGGCGCTGGCGCCACCGGCGGCGGCCAGGGTCAGACCGGCGCCGACGCCGGCCACTACGGTGGCGGCGATGGCGCGCTGGAGGGTGGTGCGGCTGGGCAGGCTGAAGCCGTTCGCAGACATCATGAAGTGAGGTTCCTCTCCTACGCCTACGAGGTGAGCTGTCGGGTTCGGGCTGGAGTTGCCCGGCCGCGCTGAGCGCGGCTTCACCCCAAGCCCCGCCCGGACCGAGTCCGGGTGGGGCGACTTACCTGTGGGTCCCCCGCTCCTGCCGTGGTGCGTGTTCAGGCGCGTGCCCGCTCGGTCCGGTGGCAGGATTCGGCGTTCCGGAGAGCGGGGTTCGTGTGAAGACGAACGAGATGCACCGTACGCAGACGGATGGCGCAATCACAAGGCGATGTGAGGTGTCTCATGTTCGCCCGAAGATCGCTCGCGAGCCGCTCCGAGGGCGTCCCGCAGCGCCCGCGTCAGTCGCCCAGCACCAGCCGCTCCAGCGCGGCCCGCGCCTTGGCGTCCGACTTGGCGCGGGCCGTCACGGCGGCGGCCAGCTCGCGGGTCCACTCGTCGAGCGGGACCGACTTGCGGGAGAGCACCACGCCACGGACCACCGTGCAGATCTCGCAGACCGGCCGACCGTGGGTCAGGCTCAGGGTCAACCGCCGCTCGCTCATGTCGACTTCGAGCTTCTCGATCCGCCCGGGCCGCCCGGCCACCCGGTCGGCCATGCTGCGCCTGCGCTCGACCGCCACCGCGTCGGACGGCAGCGCCTCCGCCAACGAGCCGGTCAGCACCTGCGCGTACACCTCCAGGTCGGAGGCGTCGCGCCGCAGGGCGGCGGCGATCAGGTCGATCGAGTCGGCGGGCTCCTCGGGGGCCGGCTCGATCTGCCCATGGTCGGTCATGTCGCTCCTCGGTGCGGTCGGTTGGCGACCGGTCGTTCCCTCACCCGTCACTCGAGCTCACCCTAAGCGCTCAGCCGTCCAGGCTGAGCACCATGGTGGGCCGCTCGATCTCGTGGTCCTCACGCAGCGGGCGGACCGCCGTGCCGATCGCGAAGAATTCGGTGGTGTGGCCGCCCCAGCGGTGGTTGTGGGCGTTCAGCTGGACGCCCACGATGCCCTCCGCGTGCAGCTCCTCGGCCTCGGCCTGCATCCGGGCCATCGCCAACTCCCGTGCGTCGTACAGCGCCTGGGTGTAGCTCTCGATCTCGATGTTCTTGCCGATGTTGTTGAAGACCGAGCCCATCTTCTGGTGCGCGATGTGGTAGACGCACGTCCCCATCGTCATGCCCAGCGGGGCGTAGCCGGCCCGGATCAGCGTCCAGAAGTCCTGCCCGGACAGATCGGAGGTGAACGGCTGGCCCTTGTTGTTGCGCCAGCTGGTGCCGCCGGGCGCGGGGTGGTCCGCCTTGACGGCGGTGCCGATCGCGATGAACTCGGCGATGTCGGAGCCGAACTCCCGTGCCTCGACGGTCAGTCGGACGCCCACGATGCCGTCCGCACCCAGCTGGGCCGCCTCGGCCTCCATCCGGGTCATCGCCAGCTCGCGTGCGTGGTACATGGCCTGGCTGAGCGTTTCGAGCTCCTGGTTCTTGCCCCAGCGGCCCAGCTGGATCCCGACGTGGTAGATCGAGCTGCCCAGCACCAGCCCGATCGGCTGGAAGCCGGCCTCGCGGACCAGCAGGAACTCGTTCACCGAGAGGTCGCTGGTGAAGATCGAGCCGGGCTTGCCGGGCTGCAGCTCGGCCAGGCGTCGCATCGCGTCGGCGGGGACGCCCTGGGCGGTCGGATCGAAGGTGCTCATGGTGTCGCTCTCCCCTATGACTGTGCGGTGGACGGACGGGTGGACGCGCGGCCGGTGCGGCTCGCCTGGGCGAGGCGGCGGCGCAGGCGGTCGCCACTGTTGTTGAGCGGGACGACGGTCAGCGTCGAGGGCTTGACCGGCCCGGTGGCGAAGCGGGCGATCGCGGTCCCGACGAGCGTCGACTCCGCGACGTGGTCCTTCTGCTCGGAGTTGCCGCCGCTCTGGATGCAGGGCTCCTCCCAGATCCGCAGGTTCCCACTGGCCAGGACGACGCCGTCGCCGCCCTGCTGCGCACCCTGGCGGGCGAGTTGGGTACGGGCGTCGGAGCGGACGTGGTGCACCAGTGCGCTCCAGCCGTCCATCTCCTGGTTGCGGTAGGAGAAGCCCTGCCGCCGGGTGGTGTAGTCGTCGTGGCGGACCCCGATCGACATCGCCACCAGCAGGTCCACCGGCACCCAGCCCGCCGAGATCAGCTTGGCGAACCCCTGGCCGTCCAGGTGCGAGGTGAACGGGCGTCGGGGACGCACCGTCCCGGCCGCCCGCACCGCCGTCCCGATCACCTTGAACTCCAGGCAGCCCGGAGCGGCGACGAACGGAGCCATGGTCAGCTGAGCCGCCACCACACCGTCGCCGCCGAGCGCCGCGCACTCGGCCGTCATCCGGCCCAGCGCCGTGCGCCGCGCGGAGTCCATCACCTCGACCAGCGCGGCGGACGGCGCGCCGTTGCCGGACAGCGCGATCCCGGCGGGGCCGTAGCCCCTCGCGCCCCCGAAGCCGATGCCCAGGCCGGCGCCCGGGTAGAGGCAGGCGTGGTAGCCCCAGTACCGGCCGCTGCGTCCGACGTGGTAGACCGCCGACCCCATCACCTGGCCGACCGGCTCGAACCCGACCGATCTGATCGCCGCGAACTCACCGGTCGTCAGCGCCGACGACCAGGTCCCGCTCGCCCGCACCTCGGCGACCCGCGCCGCGGCGGCGGGGGGTAGCCCGGCTCCGCTCCACGACTCCGTCATGCGTCCACCCAATCCTCTCCTGGGCCCCCGGCGAGGTCCGACAAGGCACCCTAAGCCGAAGATCCAGCGATGCCCAGCAGACCTGTCGGCCAGGCGCAAACCAGGACGGAACCGTAACGCGCCCTCCGGATCCGCGGCCGGGTGGGTCGGTGCCCGGGTGGGTGGGTGGATGCCCGGCGTACCGGCCCTACCCCGCGTGCCAGCCCTGCGGGTCGACGCCGCCGGGGATCGCCTCGGCCGGACCGTACGGTGCGCGGGTCAGGACGAAGCTGCCGATGTCGAGGTGGCTGACCGCGCCCTCCGCCGTGCGGACGACGCGCAGCGTCTCGCCCGTGTAGTAGCCGTCCAGGCCGGTCCAACTGCCGTCCGCCTCCGGGCGGAAGCGCGAGGCACGTCCCTGCCCGCCCAGCGCGGTCAGTTCGAGCGTCCGATCCGCCCGCAGGTGCAGCGCCAAGGCGCTCGGACCCCAGTACCAGGGACCGGTCAGCGCCAGCAGCTCCGGATCGGCCGCCGCCAGCGGACGCCACGGCTGCGGGATCCTCGGCTCGTGCTCGGCGACGATCCGGACCAGGTCTCCGGCGACGGAACCGAGCCCAGGGCCGGAGGTCGCGTTGGTCAGGACGACCGCCGCGACGTCGTCCGCCTCGCTCACCCAGATCCAGGCGAGGAACCCGGGCATCGAGCCGCTGTGCCCGAAGAGCACCCGGCCGCCGCGCCGGATCACCTGGAGACCGAGGCCGTAGCAGCCGGCCCACTCCTCACCCTCGGGCTCGGTCGTCGGCCGGCGCATCTCGGCGACGGTCGCCGGGGCGAGTACTTTCTCGTTGCCCGCGGCGAGGAAGGCGGCCCAGCGGCACAGGTCGGCCGCGGTGGACCACAGTTGACCGGCCGGCGCCATCAGCGCGGTGTCGGTGAGCGGTTCGGGCAGCATGACGTCCGCCCACGGGTGCACCGCGAAACCGCCCGCGTGCGGCGCCTGCGGCAGCAGCGAGGTCCGGGTCATGCCCAGCGGCTCCAGCACCTCGCGCCGCAGCACCTCCCCCCAGGGCTCGCCGCGCAGCCGCTCCACCAGCGCGCCGAGCAGCGCGTAGCCGGGGTTGGAGTAGTGGTGGAGCCGGCCGGCCGGGTGGCGGATCGGCTGCTCGCCGAGCACGTCGGCGAGTTCGGGCCGCAGCGCGCCGTCGGTCCGCTCCCACCAGGGGGCTGGTGTCTCGGAGGACAGCCCCGAGGTGTGGGTCAGCAGTTGATGGATCGTCAGTTCGCCCGCCGCCGTGCCGGGGAGGTGGCGCTCCAGCGGGTCGGACAGGTCGAGCAGACCCTCGTCGCGCAGGCGCAGGACCAGCACGGCGGCGAAGGTCTTGGAGATCGAACCGATCCGGTACTGCACGTCGTCGGTCGGCGCATGGTCCTCGATCATGCTCCGGGCACCCGTCCAGACCACCTGTCCGCCCCGGACCACGGCTCCCACCATGGACGGCGTGCGCCCCTCGGCCTGGCCGACGGCCAGTCGGTGCAGCAGCGCGCGGCTGGTTCCGGGGAGCAACTCCTGGGACAGGTCGGGCATCTGAGCTCTCGTTTCTGCAGGCGTTCCGGCGGTCAGGCCCGACCCTACCCGGGGGGCCGGATCGGGTCATCCGCCTTTTCCGCCGGCCTGCGCCGTGCCGTTCAAGGTCGCGCAACGGGTGGCCGCACATGCGCGCGAACGACCGGAATCACACGGTGGCGGCCGCGGATTTCCGCGCGCCCGCCACAAACGACCTGAGGGCCGGTACCGTGCGACTGCACGGTACCGGCCCTCAGGCTCAGCAAGGCGAAAAGCCGAGCTTGTGACTTATCAGAGCGGGCGAATGTTCTCCGCCTGCGGGCCCTTCTGGCCCTGCGTGACGTCGAACTCGACCTTCTGGCCCTCGAGCAGCTCACGGAAGCCGTTGGCCTGGATGTTCGAGTAGTGGGCGAAGACGTCAGCGCCGCCACCGTCCTGCTCGATGAAGCCGAAGCCCTTTTCCGCGTTGAACCACTTCACGGTGCCAGTAGCCATAGAGATATCTCCTTAAGGGGGCTGTCCGAAACTCGCGATTCACGAGTTCCGCGTCGCCGCGATGAGGCCCGCCCGAATGAATCCGGGGAAACAAAAATGCGCCTGATGATCATCACAATCAGCAGGCGCACACAAAAGTTCATGGGAACCACAACTGCAACTTCTTCGACTGTAGCAGGGTGAGAGCCGAAACGGGGGAATTGCCTCTGCCGCAGTCCGCCGTCTCCCTCGGACGGCTGCACCGCGGCGGCCGACGCGCGCGGCCGCGGGGCCGGTCGGCGGGGTGCCCGCTCCGGGTCGCATGGATGGTGCGGTCAGGGGTGGACGGAGCAAGTACACCATTTCGATGCCTGCCGGGATGGTCCGATCACCCCTCGTGGGGCGCATACTGGTGGTGATGACGAAATCAGCCGCGGTCCGGCGTCCTCTGCCCACCAGCCCCTTCGCTGCCCCAGTCCCGCCACCCATCAAGGTGTTCGCCGTGGGTGACCGGGTTTCGCACGACCAGTACGGCCTCGGTCGCACCATCGCCGTCGAGGGCGACGGTGAGATCGCCGTGCTCGTCGACTTCGGGTCCCGTCAGGTGCGGATCACGAAGCCGTTCGCCAAGCTCTTCAAGCTCTGAGCAGGTCTTTCCAGCCCTGAGACTGCTGCCAACTGCGCCCTGCCGAAAGCCGGTTCGGGCCGTGGTGGTCTCGGGCCGGTGTGTGGTGTGGGCGGTGACGAGCCCACCCCGCACGGTGTCGGTCAGCAGGATGCCCCCTGTCGATCGTGCCCGTCCGCCGACACCGGCGGACTGTTCTCGCGCGCCGCCCTCCGTACGGCGCCGAGTTCAGGGCTGCCCGCGGTCCGGTCCCGTGTCACCCCCGGGACCCGGTAGGGCTGACCCCGTCCCGTCCCGCCTCACCGTGCGTCCCGTGCCGTCTCCGGGGCCGCTTGCCACGCGCGTGCTGTGACCGCGCGTGCCGCGACACCGGTGACAGTTCCGTGACACTTGTCATCGCTCCGATACGGAGAGTGGAGAACTGACCTCCTGGCCGGGTGCGTGATAGCGCTCGAAGATCGTGTGCGGCAGGCGGACGCCCAGCGGATCGCTGCCCGGTACCCCAGGAGAGCTCATGAACCCGCGTTTGGCCAGGCTGACCCGCAACGCTGCCTTGGCGATGACCGGCGCGGCCCTCGCCCTCGGCGCCGTCGCCTGCAACGACGACGCGACGTCGGCCGGGCCTGCCGCATCCGTCACGGCCGCCACCGGCGGCCAGTCCGCGGCGTCCGGCGCGACGGCCGCGACCACGGCGGGCGCCGGTTCGTCCACCGGCGGCGGAGCCAGGACGGGTGCCGGTTCGTCCGCGGCCCCGGTCAAGGCGTCGGACCGTTGTCACACCGGTGACCTGCGGGCCGACGTCCAGTTGCAGCCCGGCGGGGCCGGTTCGGCGATGGTCATGCTGGTGAACAAGAGCACGCGGACCTGCACGGTCGACGGCTACCTCGGCTACGGCGGCCTGCTGGCCGACAACAGCAGGGTCACCGTGCCGACCATCCGCTCGGCCCACCCGGGAGCGCCGACGCAGGTGACGCTCAAGCCCGGCACCACCGCCTTTTCCGGCCTGAAGTGGTCGTCCTGTGACAAGGCCGACGCGAGCTGCGAGGTGCTGGCCGGGGTCGTGGTGACCCCGCCGGACGAGACCACCCAGCTCACCGCCAATGTGCTCAGCGTCGACGGCGGGGTGGTGCCGCAGCTGCTGGTCTCCTCGGCCGGCTTCACCGAGGGCTCGCTCCAGCCGTCCAACCAGGGTGTCGTCTTCTCCTGAAACGGCTCCTGCTCCTTGGAGCGATTCGCCCGCAGTGGTTACGGTGGCGGAATCGTGACCGCCGCGCGGGAGTGTGGTGAGAGCGTGGACGCCGTGCGGGCCGGCCGCAGGTGAACGGGGGGAGATGCCGTGGAGATCAGGATTCTGGGGCCGCTGGAGGTCTGGCACCAGGAGCGGCGTGTGCGGCTGGCCGGACCGTACGAGGAGCGCATGCTCGCCTCGCTGGCCCTGAACGCCAACCGGACGGTCCCGCTGCCCCGGCTGGTCGAGGCCCTCTGGGACGGCCGTCCGCCCGAGACTGCCGTCCACCAGGTGCGCGGCATTGCGCACTCGCTCGGCCGCCGGCTGGCCGAGGCGGCCGCCCTGGGGCCTGCGCCCCGGATCCTCACCGTCGAGCCGGGCTACCGCCTGGTGGCCGACGAGCAGTTGATCGACGCGCTGGCCTTCACCGCGAGGGTCGAGGAGGCCTGCCAGGCGGTCGAGCGCGGCGACGCCGAGAGTGCGGCGCGGCTGCTGCGCTCGGCGCTGGCGCTGTGGCGCGGGCCGCTGCCGCCGGAGCCCGGGAGCCGGGTGCTGGCGTCCGGGACGGCGGCGCTGGAGGCCGAACGACTCGACGTGCTGGAGCGCTGGCTCTCCCTCACCCGGGAGTTGGGGCGGGATCGCGAGGTGATCGCCGAGCTCCAGGCACAGGTCGTCGAGGATCCGCTGCACGACCTGTTCGTTGAGAACCTGGCCCGCGCACTGCACCACGGCGGTCGGCGCGGCGACGCGCTGGACGTCTACCGGCGGTTCACCGACCGGCTCGCCGCCGAACTGGGGATCGCCCCGAGCCGGCGGATGCAGGAGCTGCACGCCGTCCTGCTGGACCGGACGACAGCGCCCCGGCCCGATCCGGCGGCGTCGACCTCTTCGGCCACGTCGGCCACGTCGGCGGAGCCGTCCGCGCGGCAGGCCGTCCCAGGTCAACTCCCGCCCGACGTGGCGCGGTTCGCCGGACGCGCGGAACTGCTGCAGGAGCTGCTCGGCCGGGTGGTGAGCGGCGCGGCGGACCGCCGGCTCACCGTTTCGCTGATCACCGGGCGCGGCGGCGTCGGCAAGACCACACTCGCGGTGCACCTCGGTCACCTGCTCCGCGGTCTCTTCCCCGACGGACAGCTGTACGCGAACCTGGCGGGCGCGAGCGAGCACGCGGCCGAGCCGGGGGCGGTGCTGGCCGGATTCCTCCGGGCGCTGGGGGTGCCCGACGAATCGATCCCCGAGGACACCACCGAGCGCGCCACCCTGTTCCGCACGGCGGCGGCCGGGCGGCGGCTGCTCGTCCTGCTGGACAACGCGCGGGACGCCGCCCAGCTCGGGCCCCTGCTGCCGGGCGGACCGGGCTGTGCCGTGCTGATCACCGCCCGCAGCGCGCTCCACCTGCCCGAGGGCGAGTGCATCCCCTTGGAGGTGCTCGATCCGGCGGAGGCGCTGGAGCTGCTGGCGGGGCTGGCGGGCGCCGAACGGGTCGCCGCCGAGCCGCTGGCCGCCGCCCAACTCGTGCACGCCTGCGGGTTGTTGCCGCTCGCGGTGCGGGCCGCCGGGGCCCGTCTCGCGGTCCGTCCGGCCTGGACCGTCGCGCACCTGGCGCAACGACTGCAGGACGAGGAGCGCCGATTGGCGGAACTGGCGGCCGCCGACCCGGCGGTCGCCGCCGTCTTCGAGCTCAGCTACGGCCAGCTGGACGGCCAGTGGGCCCGGGCGTTCCGGCTGCTCGCGCTGCCCGACATGCCGGACGTCTCGCTGCCCGCGGCCGCCGCCCTGCTGGACCTCGACGAGGCTCGGGCCGAGAGCCTGTTGGAGGGCCTGGTCGACCTGAGCCTGCTGGACACCCGGGCGCCGGGCCGGTACGGCTACCACGACCTGTGGCGGCTGTTCGCCCGCGGCCGTGCCGAGCAGGAGGACCCGGCGCGTGAACGGACCGCCGCACTCTGCCGGTTGGTCGACTTCCTGTTGGCCTCGTTGAAGAACGCCAACCGGCTCACCGACCCGGCCGCCGGTCTGCACCGGACGCTGGCCAGGACCCACGCGCAGGGCCTCGACTGGCCGGACGCCGGGGCGGCCCGGGTCTGGGTGGAGGTCGAGCGGGTGGGCCTGTTCAACGTGCTGCGGATGCTGGCGGCCCTCCCGGACGTGCCGCTGCGCCCCGCCGCCGACCTGTACTTTCTCGCGATCCGCTACAGCCCCGACGCCGACGTGCGCAGCCCCGCGCTGCCGGAGGCCGTCGGCCGCGCTCTGGCGCTGGCCGCCGACCGCGCCGGTGACGACTGGGCCCGGGGGCGGATCGGCTCCGCGCTCGGCAACGTCCTGCTGGACCGCTTCCAGTTCGAGGAGGCCGAGCACCTGCTGCGCGGCGCGCTCGAACTGAGCACGGCGCACCGTGACCACTACACCACGGCGATCACCCGGACGGTGCTGGGCGTGCGGTTGAGCTGGGCGGGCCGGCACGAGGAGGCCGCCCGCTGCCACGAACTCGGGCTGGAGATCAACGCCGAGTACCTCCAGGACCCGGTGCTGGAGGTGGTGATGCTGGTCGGGCTGGCCCGCGGCTGCCTCCAGCAGCAGAAGTCGGCGCAGTCCCTGGAGTTCGCCACCCGGGCGCGGGACCTCGCCCTCCGGCTGCGGACCCCGCGCTGGCAGATGTGGGCGACCTACGTCCGTGGTGTGGCGTTCAATCAACTCGGGCGGTACGACGAGGCGCTGACGGAACATCGGCTGGCGCTGGAGCTCGCCCGCGAGCGCGGCTATGTGCGCTGGGAGGGTGCCAGCCTCGCGCGGCTCGCCGAGGACCACCTCGGCGCCGGGGCCGCGGCCCAGGCGGTGTCCTGCGCCGAGGCGGCCCGCAGTCGCTGCCGGGAGACCGGTGACAACCTCAGCCTGGCGGTCGCGACCCGGGCACTGGGGGAGGCGCTGGCCAGGCTCGGCGAGCCGGACCGGGCCGAGCTCTGTCGCACCGAGGCGCGGCAGCTCTTCACCCGGCTGGGCATGCCGGCCGAGCTGTGACCGCATCGTCGCCACGGCCTCGCTGGGACCGACGCGCGCTGTGGGGGCCTCAGGTCTCCTCCAGCAGCAGCTCCAGCACCGGGAGGGCCGCCTCCAGAGCCTGGCACTGCCGCGCGTCCAGCCGCTCCACCCGGTGCGAGAGCAGGGCGGAGCGCTCGCGCCGGATCTGCGCGATGGCTTGGCGCCCGGGCTCGCTGAGCTCCAGAAGCTGGGAGCGCCCGTCCTGCGGGTCGGGGCTCTTGGCGATCAGTCCGGCGCTGCTGAGCGGTCCGAGGGTCCTGATCATCGAGGGCGCCGCCACCCGCTCGCGCGCGGCGAGTTCGCCCAGCCGCAGCGGGCCGTGCTGCTCGATCCGGGCCAGCGCGGAGAGCTGGGCGGAGGTCAGGTCCTGACCGCTGGAGGCCTGCGCCATCTGCCGGTTGAGCCTGGCGATCACCAGCCGGAGCCGGGCGATCGAGTCCGGGGCCAGCCCCCGGGTGCTGCTCGGCTCGGGCACGTCCGCGTCGGCCGGGTCGGTGTCGCTCATGGTGCGGTGGGCCTCCTCGGATCGGATGCGGCTCAGGTCCGCGTATCAGGTCCGCGGTACCGGCCCCGTTCCGCGTTCCACCGTAGCGGCTCGGTCCGCGACCCCGGGGCGGTCGCGGACCAGCGAGGCGGCGGCGGCCACCACGGACATCGCGATCGCGAGCCAGAAGACCACCACCAGGCCGTCGTGGAACGGGCCGGAGATCAGCTGCGGAAAGAACTGACGTCCCGTCAGAGTGTGTGCGCTGGAGGGCGGAAGCTGCGAGAGGACGTGCGGGCCCAGCAGGTTCTGGATCGGGTTGTAGCCCAGGAAGGCGGCGAAGAGCGTGCCGACCGGGGGCAGCGCGGCGATCGCGTGCGCGTCGGCCGCCGGCACGCCCTGTGCGGTCAGACCGGAGCTGAGCGTGCCGGGCAGTGAGGAGGCGAGACCGGCGACCATCAGCGAGAAGAAGACGCCGATCGACAGCACCATCCCGGCGTTCTGGAAGGTGGCGCGCATCCCGGAGGCGGCGCCGCGCGCCTCGGCCGGCACGCTCGACATGATCAGCGAGGTGTTCGGTGCCGCGAACAGCCCGCCGCCCAGGCCGTTCAGGAAGACCAGGAAGGCGAAGGCGGGGTAGCCGAAGTCGGTCGGCAGCACGAGCAGTCCGCCGAACGAGACGGCCATCACCAGCAGCCCGCCGGAGGCGAACAGCCGGGCGCCGTACCGGTCCGAGAGATAGCCGGCGATCGGTCCGGCGGCCAGGAAGCCGACGGTCAGCGGCACCAGGTAGATGCCGGCCCAGAGCGGGGTGTCGGCGTAGTCGTAGCCGTGCAGCGGCAGCCAGATGCCCTGCAGCCAGATGATCAGCATGAACTGCAGCCCACCGCGCGCGATCGAGCCGAGCAGCGTGGCCGCGTTCCCTCCGGCGAAGATCGGGTCCCGGAAGAGCGCGAGCGGGAACATCGGTTCGGCGACCCTGGACTCGATCAGGCAGAAGGCGACCAGCACCACGATCCCGCCGAACAGGCCACCGAGCACCCACGGGTTCGTCCACCCCATGGTGTGGCCGCCGTACGGCTGGATCCCGTAGGTGATCGCGGCGAGCAGCGCGGTCAGTCCGAGCGCGAAGGTGACATTGCCCCACCAGTCGATCCGGGCCGGCCGGCGGCTGCCGGTGTCGTGCAGCGAGCGGTAGGCCCAGACCGTGCCGAGGATGCCGATCGGCACGTTCACCCAGAAGATGGACCGCCAGTTCCACTCGGCGAGCAGGCCGCCGAGGACCAGGCCGATGAACGATCCGGCGATGCCCGCCACGATGTTCACGCCGAGCGCCATGCCCCGGCGTTCGGCCGGGAAGACGTCGGTGATGATCGCCGCCGAGTTCGCCATCAGCATCGACCCGCCGACGGCCTGGGCCACCCGCCAGCCGATCAACCAGAGCGCGCCGCCACCGCCGTGCAGCGGGTCCAGCGAGAGCGCCACCGAGGTGA
The DNA here is from genome assembly GCF_000744225.1 of Kitasatospora mediocidica KCTC 9733. Taxonomy (GTDB): domain Bacteria; phylum Actinomycetota; class Actinomycetes; order Streptomycetales; family Streptomycetaceae; genus Kitasatospora; species Kitasatospora mediocidica. The sequence goes on from NZ_JQLN01000006.1 coordinate 97,225, forward strand.
CGGTGAAGATCAGGAAGCCGGCGTTGTAGATCCGGACCCGGCCGTAGATGTCGCCGAGCCGCCCGAGGGTGACCACCAGGACGGCGGTGACCAGCATGTAGCCCATCAGCATCCAGAGCAGGTAGCTGACGTTTCCCGGCTGCAGCGGGTCGAGGTCGATCCCGTTGAAGATGGCCGGCAGCGAGATCAGCACGATCGAACTGTTGATGGTCGCGATCAGGGTGCCGAGCGTGGTGTTGGAGAGCGCCACCCACGGGTAGCGCGGATGGTCGGGGCCGATCCAGCGCCGTTCCGCTCGCTGCGCCGGGTCTCGGTCGGACGGCTCTCGGTCGGAGGAGCCTGTTGGATAGCTCACATCAGCTAACGATAGTCCGATCATCGGTTCACCGGCATGGGATTGGCGGGAACCGCCGGGTGGGGCCTGCGGTGAGACAGCTTTTGGCGTCCATTGACACGGGCGGCCCGCCGCGATCAGGATGAGCGCATGCTTACGACGCACCCCGCCGTGGTGTGCCGCTTCGTGGACCTCCGGCGCACCAGCAGCTGTCTCTGTCGCTGACCCAGCGCCCTCCCGGCCGTCGCATGCGCGGGGCAGCGGAGTAGCGGTGTACCGGTCCCCGGCCGCCTGAGCGCCTGACGCTCCGAGCGCCGTCCACCGCAGCCCGCGTCTCCTGTCTCCCGTCTCCCGTCGACGAGCCCGGCCACCCGCTCCGCGGGGCCGATCCCCACCGCCCGGCGCCTCCCCAGCACGCCGCCGGTCGGTCGCCCACCTGTACGGCCCGCGCGCGTCCGGCATCCGGAGCGCCCGTGCGACAGGGGGCCGTTGTCCCCATCTTCCCCTCCCCGCCAGCCTGTTGGAAGGAAGCCGTCCGTGACGACCCTGCAGGACCTCTCCCATGCCCGCCCCCTCCCGCCCGCCGCCGTCCCGCCGTCGGCCGAGCTGCTGCGCCGCACGCTGCGCCGGCACGCCGCCGGCGTCACCGTCGTCACGGTGCCCGGCCCGGCGGGCTTCACGGCGACCTCGTTCACCTCGGTCAGCCTCCAGCCGGCCCTGGTCTCCTTCTATCTCTCCGCCACCGCCTCGGCCGCTCCCGCCGTCCGCGCCGCCGAACTGTTCGCGGTGCACCTGCTGGACCGCCGCCAGGAGCAGCTGGCGGGCCGTTTCGCGCGCAGCGGCATCGACCGCTTCGAGGGCACCGACTGGACGCCGGACGAGCACGGCGTGCCCCTCCTGCACGGCGCGGCGGCCTGGCTGACCGCCCGTCCGGTGCTCTTCCAGGAGATCGGGGACCACCTGCTGGTGGTCGGCGAGGTGGCAGCCGCCGGCGCGGGGGAGGGCGGCGCGCCCCTGGTGTACCACGACGGCGCGTTCGGCGGCTTCGCCTGCTAGGGTCCCCGCGCGGACCTGCCCCGGACTCGCCGCGGCCCGCCGGACGACAGCCGCGCCGCCCCGCCGCCCCGGGGGCCGCGCGCACGGGAGATGCCATGAGTGGACGTACACAGCCGGTCGACCTCGCCGCCACGGCGGTGCCGCTCGGCGTCGACTGGATCCACGGCTCGCCGTCGGCCAAGCACAACACCGACCCCGACATCCAGGTCCATGCCTACGACGAGCACACCTTCGTCCTGCGGCAGAACATGGCGGTCGACTACGAGGCGCCGTTCCTCTACCTGCTCTTCGGCGCGGACCGGGCGCTGCTGCTGGACACCGGCGCGACCGAGTCCGCCGCGTTCTTCCCGCTGCGCCGGGTCGTCGACGAGCTGATCGCGGCCCGGCTGCACGCCGATCCCGTTGCCGCGCAGCGCGGTTGTCCGCTGCTGGTGCTCCACACCCACGCGCACGGCGACCATGTCGCGGGCGACGCGCAGTTCGCCGACCGGCCGGACACCACCGTGGTGGGCGCCGATCTGCCCACGGCCTGGGCCTACTTCGGGTTCGACGAGGACGCGGACCGGATCGCCGAGGTCGACCTCGGCGGCCGGGTGGTCGACTGCCTGGCCACCCCGGGCCACCATGCGGCGGCCGTCACCTTCTACGACCGTTCCACCGGGCTCCTGTTCACCGGCGACACGGTCTACCCGGGCCGCCTGTACGTGGAGGACTGGGCCGCCTTCCGGCGTACGGTCGACCGCCTGCTCGCCTTCGCGGCCACCCACCCGGTCGCCCATGTGCTGGGCTGCCACATCGAGATGACCCGCGAGCCGGGGGTGGACTATCCGGTGCGCACCAGCTACCAGCCGCAGGAGCCCGCGCTGGAGATGACGGTCGGCCAACTGCACGACCTGCGCCGGGCGATCGAGGAGGTCGGTGACCGGCCCGGACGCCACGCGTTCGCCGACTTCGTCATCTGCAAGCAGGACGCCGACTGAAACGGCCGGCACCGCTGAAACGGCCGGCACGGCCGGGCGGGTGGACGGGCGGTCCTTCCCGCCCGTCCACCCGCAGGCTCACGCGCCCGTGGTGTTCCAACTGCCCACCGACTTCGGCGGCGGGTTGAACGCGCTCGTCTGCTGCGCCGGCGCCGCGCTCGCACAGGCGGCGGCGACGACCAGTGCCGCGCCGAGGCCCACGGCGGCGACCGCTGCCCGCACGCGCGATATCGGGGTGCCGGCCCGCTGGGTCTGCGTCATGAACGTGACTCCCTTGATTCCTCGTTGGTGTGCGTCGTTCCGCACGGTTTCAGCTTACGATCATGAGAATTACCGGTCCGCCCCGCCGGGCGACGACTCGCCACCGGACGGGTGAGGATGCCGGACGCGCCGCCCGGCGCACGGTAGTTGTATCCCGCGTACAGCGTCTATCGGAGGTAGTCATGCGGGGTCGTCTTGCAGTTGCCGGGGTCATCGGTGCCCTGGCCGTCTCGGTCGCCGGACCGGCGTTCGGCGCGACGGGCGGCGGCAACGCCGTCACCGTCGCCCCCACCGGGGTGATCGCCGCCGACGGGACGGTCACCCTGTCCGGCACGTACCACTGTTCACCGTCCATGGCGCACGGCACCGTCATCGACACGTCGCTCACGACCGGCTCGGTCACGAGCAACATCGGCAACGGCGTGCCGACCGTCTGCGACGGCCTCGAACACAACTGGGCCGCCAGCGGCCGGCCCTACCAGGCGGCGGTGCCCGGCCCGGCCCAGGTCCGGGCCTCGATGGTGCATCTGAGCCCTGGTTCCTCGATCATCCCGAACATCTCCTTCCTGGCGGACCAGCCCCAGATGGTCACCCTCGCCAACGGCTGACCCCCGGGCGGCTCCCCGGCTGTGCGGGGAGCCGCCCGCCGTCACCTCCGGGCGAACGAGCGGACGAAGCCCGACGTCACCGAGCCGACGCCGGTCACGTCGTCGTAGCCGGGCGCGGTCTTCAGGGTGCCGTCCTGGTCGAGCAGGTCCAGGTAGCTGACGACGCCGTTCGGCGCGTACGGGTCGTACTGGTACTCGAAGACCGACGGGGCCCGGCCGGCCGCGGCCGGCACGATGTCGTGGATCGCCGGGGTGCCGGCGAGCGAGTACAGCAGCGGGTTGGCGAAGCCGACAGCGTGGCCCGAGGCCTGCGCGGCGTCCGCCTCCAGCCCGGCGACCAGCGGCGCGGCGCCACTCGTGCCGGCCTCGGTGACCTCCTGGTACGGGCTGCCGGGGGTGGTGAAGCCGATCAGCCAGCCGCTGGCGCCGTCGCCGTCGGCGGCGACGTCCGGCACCTCGCGGTGGGCGGGAGCGGTGCCGTGGTCCGTCGCCAGCGCGGCGGGCACCGAGGCCTTCTGGTACCAGGGTTGGGCGAAGGAGGCGCTGCGGCCGCCCGTCGAGCCCTCCTGGAACTGGCCGGGCGGCGGGGTCAGGTAGCCGGTGCCCTGCGGGTTGAGCTGTGCCTGGTCGAAGCCCCAGCCCAGCTCGTCGGTGACGCTGCCGTCCTTACCGATCTCCAGCGTGGTGCCGCCGACGCCGGTCGCCCACGGGTCCGAGGCGGGAAAGAGCACGGAGGACGGGTTGCCCTGCCAGACGCCGGACGAGCCGTCACCGGCGTCGCCGGAGTCGAAGTTGAAGCCGATTCCCTCCAGGGCGCCCTGCTGGAACATCAGCTCCCAGGCGGCGGCCGTGGCCGGGGTGGTCATCGACTCCAGGGTGCTGAACGAGTCGGTCGAGACGTCCGCGAGGTGCTGGTCGACGATCCGGGTCTCGGCATCCAGGAAGTTCAGGCTGCCGCCGCCGTAGCCGCCGCGCTGGTCGCAGTCGGCGGCGACGTAGACCACCTTCGCGTCCGGCGCGGTGAGGTGGATGGACTCGACGTCCAGCGGCTCCTCCGGGAGGTCGGGGGAGCCGTCACCCCCGCAGGTGTCCGCGAAGGTCGCGCTGCGGTTCTCGCTGTACTGGCCCGGGGTGAAGCCCGGTACGCCGTGGGCGGCGAAGAAGTGGTCGGCGTCGGCTTCCATGGTCGGCAGCGCGCCGTCCAGGACGACGGCGACCGTGCGGCCCTTGCCGGTGTAGGGGCTGTTCGTCACGCCGTAGGCGTCGCGCATCTGCTGCGGGGTGTAGCCGCAGACCTGGTCGATGGCGGAGGCGACGCCGTTGACGGGCGGGATCGCCGAGCTGTTCTGGCCCCACCACTGCGAGCACGGCTGCGCGGCGGGGTCGGTCTTGGCCGCCGCGGCCTTGCCGGCCGTGGCTGTCGTTCTGGCCTTCGGTGCCGGCATTGCCGCGCCCGGCTGGACGTCCAGCCCGATCACGGTGGCGATGTCGTGGCCGAACGCGGCCGGTACCGAGATGGCACTCACCGGAGCGACGCCGGGCGAGGACGCCCCGGCCGACCACTGGAAGCTGTGCAGCGAGGTCGAGAAGGCCTGCTGCACCTCGGCCACGGTGGCGGTGACGCTCAGGTAGTGGGCGTCGATGCCGGTGACGGTCATCCCGAACCCGGTCAGCCAGCCGCTCACCTTGGCGGTCTGCGCCGCGGTGGTGCCGTAGCGCTGGGTGAACTGGGCAGGCGTCAGGTAGTGGGCATAGCCCGGGCCGGCCGGGTTGGACACGTTCTTCGCGGCGGTGAGCATGCCGACCGGGTTGTTCCCTGCCAGGTACACCCGCAGCGACAGGCTCCGGCTGCCCGGCGCCGTCCCGACGTCCTTGGCCGCGTGCTGCCCCGAGGTCCAGCCGGGGACGGCGGACGGCAGAGTGGTGCGGCTCGCGGTCGCCGCGCCTGCGGCCGGTGCCACGGCTCCGGCCACGACGAGCGCGGCGGAGGCCAGGGCGGCTGTCAGCGCGCCGGCTCGCCGGGCGCCTGGGAGGGAGGGGTGCTGCTGGGGCAAGGTGTCACACTCCGTCAGTGGGCAGCGGCCCGCGCACGGTGCCGCGGACCGGCGGTCCCGCGGCGCCGGCGCAGCCGACAGGGCGCGGCTGCGTCGGCGCCGCGGCCGCTCAGGCCTTAGGGACGTACCGGCCCACCGTTTCGGTCGCACCGGACCGCGGAGTTTCTCGAGCGGGTTCGCCGGCGGGAGGCCGGTGTGCCCTCTCGGGCAGTGCGCACCAGGGCTGGTTGACAGCGCGTCAGGCGGTCGGTCACTGTGGTGATGGCTGAGGTGAACGGAGCGGGGAACTCCTTCATCTCAGCCACTCCGCGTTCCGGCGGCGGTGCGCGGGCCGCTCGTCAGCGCCCGGCGCCGGTCCGCTCGCCGAGGCGTTGGACGGCGACCTCCCAGGCGGCACTGACCGCCTGGTGGGCCTGCGCGGTCGCCGCCGCCGCCTCGCCGGTCGGCCGGACCGGCGCGCCGACGTGCACGTGGAACCCGGGTCGGCGCAGCGGCGCGGTGAGGAACCCCGCGAGCTGCTTGCTCGCGCTGCCCGAGCTCAGCCGGCGCGCACCGGCCTGGCCCAGCGGTACCACGGGGGCGCCGGTCTCCCGGGCGAGACGGGAGACGCCGCTGCGGAACGCGCCGGGGGCGGTCTCCCCCGAGTCCCGGCGGCGGGGGAGTCCGCCCTCCCCGTAGATCAGGACGAGGCGTCCGGCGGCGAGTGCGGCGGCGGCGCTGTCCAGCGCGGCGGCCGCCCGCGCGGTGCCGCGGTGCACGGCTATGTGCCCCTCGCGCTCCAGCGCGCGACCGAGGACGGGGACCCGCCAGAGCCCGGCGGTGGCCATGATGACCGGCTGCACGCCGAGCCGGTGCAGGGCCGCCACGACGATCGCCGGGTCGAGGAGCGAGGTGTGGTTGGCGGCGATGATGCTGCCGGGCGCCAGCTCGGCGTCCGGGTCGGTGCTGATCGTCAGGCCGCCGAGGGCGGGCACGAGCGTGGTGGCGATCCTGCTGATCATCTGGTCTACCTTGTTCCTTCGAGCGGGCTGCCGTGCCGGGCTGTGGTCTCGGTCCGAGGCGCGGTCATATCCTCGTGCCGCCGACCGACGGGCGACTGAGTACAGGTACTCAAAGACTGACGGGATGTAGTCTCCGCACGCTGGGGAACTCCCGTTCGTTGGGGGTGGTGGTTCGGTCGGTGTGGTGGAGAGGGAGATCGCGATGGACAGCCCGGCAGAGGGTGCGGCACGGGAGCGGACGGGGTCCGAGGGGCAGCCGCTGGTCGACGGGCTGACCGGCCCCGGCCATCCGGTGACCGAGCCGGTGACCGAGCCAGTGGCGGAGCCGGTGGCCGAGCCCCGGCCGCGCCGCCCGCTCTGGAAGGAGATCCCGGTCCTGGTCGTGATCGCGCTGGTGCTGGCGCTGCTGATCAAGACCTTCCTCGTGCAGGCGTTCTCCATCCCCTCGGACTCCATGCAGAACACGCTGCAGCAGGGGGACCGGGTGCTGGTCGACAAGCTGACGCCCTGGTTCGGCAGCACGCCCGAGCGCGGTGAGGTGGTGGTCTTCCACGACCCGGGCGGCTGGCTGACCGCGGCGGACACCCCGCCGACGACCAGCAATCCCGTGCTGCGCGATCTGCAGTCGGCCCTGAGCACGATCGGGCTGATGCCGTCCGCCAGCGAGAAGGACCTGATCAAGCGGGTCATCGCGGTGGGCGGCGACACCGTGCAGTGCGACGCCGGCGCGCCGGTCAAGGTCAACGGCGTCGCGCTGAACGAGCCGTACCTCTACCCCGGCGCGACCCCCTGTGACGACGACTCGGTCGGCACGGTGACGGTGCCCAAGGGCAAGCTCTGGGTGATGGGCGACCACCGCAACGACTCCTGGGACTCCCGCCACCAGCGGCTCCAGGGCAACGGCGGCGGCTTCGTGCCGGTGAGCGACGTGGTCGGCCGGGCGTTCGTGGTGGCCTGGCCGTTGGACCGCTGGTCGGTGCTGTCGGTGCCGTCGACGTTCGGTCAGAAGGGGCTCTCCGCGGGGGCGGCGCTCTCCGCCGCCCCGAGCGCGCTGGGCGCGCTGGCCGGAGCCGTCCCGCTGACCCTGTGGAACCGGCGCCGCCGCCGGGACGGGCAGGTCTGACGCCTTCCTGACGGCCCCTGACGGCCCGGTCCGCGCTCGGTCGCGCCGGGCCGTCAGGCTTGCCGCTCCTGCGGCCCGACGACCAGTTCGAGCAGCCGGCACAGCGCCTCGCGCTGTTCGGTCCCCAGCGCCCCCAGGGGGTCGCCGGCGAACGGCATCGCCGCGCGCAGCTCGGCGATCGCCGTCCGTCCGCGATCGGTGGCCGCGACCAGCTTGACCCGGCGGTCGCCCGGAGCCGCCCGCCGTTCGACCAGGCCGCGCTCCTCCAGCCGGTCGACCACCGCGGTGATGTTGGAGGGCTCGGCGTGCAGCTTGTCCGCCACCGCCCGCATCGGCACCGGATCCATGGTCGCGAGCAGGGCCTTGGCCTGGAGCGGGGTCAGGTCCTGCGCGGCGGCCGCGGCCTCCGCCTCCCCGGCGTAACGCCGGTTGATCGCGACGAAGAGCCCGATCGCGCGGGCCGAGAGCTCGTCGGGGGGAGTGGACATGTCTGAGGGGGAGGACATGGGGACACTCTAGCGAGGTGCTTGACATTGGCAAACATTCCAGCCCATAGTTGTCGAGCCAGGTACTTATCGTTCATAACTACCGGGCTCGACAACCATCTCTTCGAAAGGCCTCGCCATGTCCGCCAAGGTCGTCCTGATCACCGGTACGTCGTCCGGCATCGGCCTCGCCGCCGCCGTGGCCGCGGCCCGCGCCGGCTTCACCACCGTCGCGACCCTCCGCGACCCGCGGCGCGCCGACGCGCTGCGCAAGGCGGCCGAGCAGGCCGGCGTGGAGCTCGATATCCGCCCGCTGGACGTCACCGACGCCGCTTCGGTCGCCGCCTGCGTCGCCGGGGTCGTCGCCGACCACGGCCGGCTGGACGCCGTGGTCAACAACGCCGGCGCCGGTCACCTCGGCACGCTGGAGAACGAGAGCGTGGACGACGTCCGCCAGGTCATGGAGGTCAACTTCTTCGGCGTCGTCCAGGTCGCCAAGGCCGCGCTGCCGCACCTGCGGGCCGTCGGCGGGCGGTTGGTGACGGTCACCAGCGTCGGCGGGGTGGTCGGGCAGCCGTTCAACGAGGCCTACTGCGCGGCCAAGTTCGCCGTCGAGGGCTACCTGGAGAGCCTGGCGCCGGTGGCGGCGTCGGTCGGTGTGACCGTGAGCGTGGTGGAGCCGGGCGCGGTGGCCAGCGAGTTCGTCGCCAACGTCGGTGTGGACCTGGCGCAGGCGGTCGCCGGCGCCGGAGCGTACGCGCCGGCGCTGAGCGCCTACCTCGCGCGGACCCAGGCGCAGTTCGCCTCCGCGGCGCAGACACCCGCCGAGGCCGCCGCGACCATCGTCGAGGCCCTGACCGCCGAACGCCCCGCCTTCCGGCTGCAGACCTCGCAGGCCGCCCGCGGCTTCGTCGGCGTCAAGCTGGCCGACCTGGACGGCGCCGCCATCCAGGCCCTCACCAGCGCCTGGATCGCCTGAGCGCCGGTGTCCGGTCGGAGGTAGGACCGGACACCGGCTAGGAGTTCTGCGCTGCGGCTCAGAACTCCGAGTTGGCGAACCAGCGCGTCAGCAGCTCCTGGTCGCCCGAGCTCTGCAGCGAACCCGCGGTCCGCTCCAGGCGGCCGTAGGCGAGCAGCAGCAGCTCGGCGGCGGTGCCCTGGAGGGTGGCGTCGGCGGTGGCCACCGCCGACGGGTCCGCGACCAGGCCGAAGCCGTCGGCCCGCAGTCGCACCACCCAGTCGCCCGCGCCGTCGGTGCAGCGGAAGCGGATGGTCTCGTCCGCCCCGCGCAGGTTCGCCACCTTCGGTGCGAAGCGCTCCGCGAACGGCAGGTTGACCAGGAACTCGTCCAGGCCGTCGACCGCGAGCACGCGGTCGATCCCCGGGCGCATGCCCAGCGCGATCTCCGCGTCGGCGCGGTGCACCAGGGTCTCGAAGAGCATCCGGCGCACCCAGAACCGGGCGTGCTGGTCCAGGCCCCACGCCCACATCGGCGCTTCCAGGTCCGTGGCGGCGAAGGTCCGCGCGGCCTCCGCGGCGCTCTCGACCAGCCAGTCGGGGTAGCCGGCGTCGGTGGCCGGGAGCCGCAGCTCCACGTCGCGGCTGGTCGGCGGCGTCTGCACGCGCTGGCTCAGCAGGACGGAGAACCAGCGCTGCACGCTACCGGTGTGCCGGACGAGGTCGGTGAGCGTCCAGCCGGGGCAGCCGGGGACCTGCGTGCCGAGGTCGGCGCCCTTCAGCAGGCCGGCGAACCGGTCGGCCTCCTCCGCGACGGCCTTGACGTGGTCGATGCGCTCGGCCGGGTGTGCTGCCTGCTGCGATGCGTTCATGGTGCGGCGTGCCTTCCTGAGGGTGCCGGCCGGGCCGCAGGTACCGGGCCAGGCCTCGCTGCGCAGCCTGCCACACCGTCGGAGGACGTCCGGCCAGGTGGGGCGGGGTTCACCGGGACGGGTGGTGGCCGGTCGGTCGCTGACCGGACGTCGGCCCGCCGCCGGAAATCGTTGGACAGCGCCCGGGAGCTCCAGGAGCATCCGGTCTGTGACTGAACCGATCGATCACCGAAACCCGTCGGCGGCCGGACCCAGGTCGGTACGCCTCGTCCAACTCCCGCCCGCCGCGATGACCGCGCTGCTGGACGGCGACCTCGCGAGCGCGAGCGCCAAGGCCGGCGTCGCGCTCACCGACTTCCTCGTCGCCGACGAGGCCCGCCGGCTCTGGCGCCTGCGGCTCGATCAGATAGCCGCCGACCCCGGCAGCGCGCGCTGGGTCGCCCGGGCGGCGGTGGCCGAGCCGGAGGGCGTGGTGGTCGGCTACGCCGGATTCCACGGACCGCCGGACGCCGCGGGCATGGTGGAGGTCGGCTACTCCGTCGCGCCCGACCGCCGCCGGCGGGGCTATGCCCGGGCGATCCTGGCCGAGTTGCTGCGCTGGGCGGGCGCCGAATCCGGGGTGCGGACCGTGCGGGCGTCGATCAGCCCCGACAACGTCGCGTCGCTGGCCACGATTTCGGGCTTCGGCTTCGTCGAGGCCGGAGAGCAGTGGGACGAGGAGGACGGCCGGGAACTCATCTTCGAGCGGCACTGAGCGGCACTGAGCGGCACTCGGCGACTGGGAGTGGGACGTTGACGGACCCTCCCACCGGGCTGACGATGCGTCACCAGGTCAAGGTTCTGTAAATATGGCAACCGTCTCTCCATGCAGGGTCTAAGCTTGTCGAGGTTTAGAAAGGCACCTCGTTCGGTGAGGCGTCTTCACGGACACAGGCCACTGATCCCACCCGTCGAGAGACGCTCCGGATCAGGACAGATCTTCCCGACCTAAGGGTTGATCCCAAGTGGCTTCCCGATCGGCCGCACTGGCGCGGCAGCGGGATCACGCCGTGGAGTGCCAAAGCTCTGACGAGTTGGGGTGAACCGGCCACGGGCCGGTCCGCTCCTTGCCGTGTCGATTCGGCGCACAACTGTGCGCCCCGACCGGAAGGAGGCGAGAGACATGGATGCGAGTTGCAGTAGTCCGGGCCACAAACGGCCCCCCACCCGCCTGTCCTCGTTTTCTTTTGGCGCGCGGTAACCACCCTTCCTGCTCAAGCTTCTGACGCATTGTCAGCACCACTCGGCCGATGACGGCCGCCGTGGCGCTGGCGACTGCGCGCTCGCAGGCCGGACGGCTGACGCGCGTCCCCGACCGTCCCCGAACCGGGGCGCAGGGAGGCACACCATGACCGACACCATCGTGACCACCGGCTCCAACGCCACCTCGACCGACATCGACGTCGACGTCGTCACCGCCGCGCCTCGCGCCGCCGTCCTCGACGACGCCCATGTGGGCGACATCCGGGGGGCGTTGGGCAGCATCAGGCTGGACGACACCGCGCCGCGGACCGGATTGTCCGCGAAGCTGAAGACCCTGCTGGCGATCATGGGCCCGGGCCTGATCGTGATGGTCGGCGACAACGACGCGGGCGCCTTCGCCACCTACGGCCAGGCCGGCCAGAACTACGGGACCCACCTGCTGTGGACCCTCCTGTTGCTGATCCCCGTCCTCTACGTCAACCAGGAGATGGTGCTGCGCCTGGGCGCGGTCACCGGTGTCGGCCACGCCCGCCTCATCCTGGAGCGCTTCGGCAAGTTCTGGGGCGCCTTCAGCGTCATCGACCTCTTCCTGCTCAACGCGCTGACGCTGGTCACCGAGTTCATCGGCATCACCCTGGCCGCCGGCTACCTCGGCCTGCCCAGGACCGCCTCCGTCGTGCTGGCCGCGGCGATCATCATCGCCTCCGCCTTCACCGGCTCCTTCCAGCGCTTCGAGCGGATCGCCATCACCCTGTGCGCGGGCTCCCTGCTGCTCGTCCCCATCTACTTCCTCTCCCACCCCCACACCTCCCAGATGGCCCACGACTTCGCCATCCCCACCATGCCCGGCGGCCACGGTGAACTCGCCACCGTCATGCTGCTGATCATCGGCATCGTCGGCACCACCGTCGCCCCCTGGCAGCTCTTCTTCCAGCAGTCCTACGTCATCGACAAGCGCATCACCCCGCGCTTCATGAAGTACGAGAAGGTCGACCTCTGGATCGGCATCGGCATCGTCGTCCTGGGCGCCGCCGCCCTGATGGGCGCCTCCGCCGCGGCCTTCGCGCACACCGGCCAGGCCGGCCAGTTCACGGACGCCGCCGGCGTCGCCAAGGGCCTGGAGGCACACGCCGGGAAGCTCGCCGGGGTCCTGTTCGCCATCGCCCTGCTGGACGCCTCCATCATCGGCGCCTTCGCCGTCTCGCTCTCCACCGCCTACGCCATCGGCGACGTCTTCGGCATCAAGCACTCGCTGCACCGGGGCGTCGGCGGCGCCAAGGGCTTCTACGCCCTCTACGCCGCACTCGTCGCCCTGGCCGCCACCATCGTCCTCATCCCCGGCTCCCCGCTGGGCCTGCTCACCGAAGGCGTCCAGACCCTCGCCGGCGTGCTGCTCCCCTCCGCCTCGGTCTTCCTCCTCTTGCTCTGCAACGACAAGCAGGTCCTGGGCCCCTGGGCCAACGGCCCCCGCACCAACGCCTTCACCGCCGCCGTCGTCGGCGTCCTGGTGACCCTCTCCGTCATCCTGACCGCCTCCGTCCTCTACCCCCACATCACCGCCGACGCCATCCTGCAGATCATGGCCGTCTGCGGCGTCACCGGAGTCCTGGCAGCCGGCTACGCCTTCACCCGCCGCCGCACCGCCACCAACGAAGACCCCCTGGACCGCACCGGGCGCGACACCTGGCGGATGCCCCCGCTGGAGACCCTCACCAAGCCCGTCCTGGCCACCGGCCACAAGATCGGCATGGGCGCGCTGCGCAGCTACCTCCTCCTCGCGATGATCCTGGTCATCATCAAACTCATCCAGGTCGCCCTCACCAGCTGACCCCAGAGCCCACCCCGGACCGGGCGGCGGCGCGACCCCGCCGCCGCCGACCCCGTCCGTACACCGACAACCCGCCCCGGATCGTCCCGCGAATCCCCGACGGTCAGCCGATGATCACTGGGTGCGGCGGCGCGGGCTCGCGTAGATTCTGTGCAGCTCGACCCCGAGCCCGCTCCGGTCGCCGACCGGTGCCGCCGCACGAAGGGCTGTTCCGATGTTTTCTCAGTACCTCGACGCCTCCACCACCACCCCCTGGGTCCGCCGCCCGGCGCCCAGGCCGGCGGCCAGGCTGCGTCTGATCTGCTTCCACCCGGCCGGCGGCGGCCCGGCGATGTACCGGACCTGGCCGCAGAGCCTGCCGCTGGACGTCGAGGTGCTGGCGGTCCAGCTGCCGGGGCGTGAGACCCGGATCGCCGAACCGCACCTGACGAACTACCAGGACGCCGTGGAACAGGCGCACGCCGCGATCCAGCCCTTCCTGGACCGGCCGTACGTGCTGTTCGGCCACAGCATGGGCGCGATGATCGCCTACGGCGTCGCCCTGGCCGCCCAGCGCGCGGGCCGCCGCGCGCCGGCCCGGCTGCTCGTCAGCGGCTGTGCCGCGCCGGGCCACATGACCGACCGCCCCGACCGCCTGGAGTGGGACGACGAGCGCCTCGTCGAGGAGCTGCGCACGATGGGCGGCACGCCGCCCGAGGTACTGGCGATACCCGCTCTGGTCGAGATGGTGCTGCCCACCCTGCGCGCGGACTACCGGATCTGTGCCTCCTTCAGCCACCCCCGGGACGAGCAGTTGGCGTGCCCGGTCGCGGTCTTCGGCGGGACCGAGGACAGCATGTCGCCGGCGTCCCTGGAGCGCTGGGCCGACACCACGCGCGGTGACAGCTCGCTGCGGATGTTCCCCGGTGGGCACTTCTTCCTGACCGCCGACTCGGCGCCGGCCGTCCTGGAGGCCGTCTGCGCCGAGCTGGCCGAGGTCGGCTGAGCGCTGCCCGCGTTCGGCCGAACGGGTGGGCACATGGCGCACCCTCTCTGCACTCCACACGCCCTGGAGTGCAGAGAGGGAAAGGTCACACCGGTTTGATCTGCTGTCACGGGCCCGTCACCTCTAACCTTCCCTCATGACGGTCCCGCCCGAAGGGCTCCCCCTGGCCGCCGAGTTCCCGGATGCGACCCGTGAGCAATGGCAGCGGCTTGTCGAAGGCGTTCTGCGCAAGGCAGGTGCGGCCAACCCCGCCGCACCCGTCCCCTCCGGCCAGGAGGCCGAGGACGCACTCGCCACCGAGGTAGAGGACGGACTGCGCGTCCGCCCGCTGTACACCGCCGAGGACTCGGCCATCGATTCCGGATATCCGGGCTTCCCGCCGTTCCTGCGCGGCAGCCGCCCGCAGGGCTCCGCGGTCGCCGGCTGGGACGTGCGCCAGCAGCACGCCGCACCGGACCCCCAGCGCGCCAACGAGGCGGTCCTGGCCGACCTGGAGAACGGCGTCTCCTCGCTCTGGCTGACCGTCGGTGAGGCCGGACTGCCGATCGCCGCCCTGCCGCAGGAGCTGCGCGGGGTCTACCTCGACCTGGCCGCCGTCGTGCTGGACGCCGGGCCGCAGTTCGCCGCCGCCGCCGAGCAGCTGTTCGCCGTGTACGCCGAGCGGCAGGTGCCGGCCGAGGCAGCCGCGGGCAACCTCGGCGCCGACCCGCTGGGCCTGCTCGCCCGCACCGGACGGGCGCAGGACACCGCCGCGCAGCTCGCCGACGCGGCCGCGCTGGCCGCCCGCTGCCACCGCGACTTCCCCGCGGTGCGCGCGCTGACCGTGGACGCCCTCGCCTACCACGACGCCGGCGCCTCGACCGCCGAGGAGCTCGGCTGCTCGCTCGCCACCGGCGTCGCCTACCTGCGCGAACTGACGGCGGCGGGCCTGAGCGTCGACGCGGCCGCCGGTCAGCTGGAGTTCCGCTACGCGGCCACCGCCGACCAGTTCCTCACCATCGCCAAGCTACGCGCCGCCCGTCGGCTCTGGGCCCGGGTGGCCCAGGTCAGCGGCGTGACGCCGGGCGCCGCGGCCCAGCGCCAGCACGCGGTCACCTCCTCGGTGATGATGACCGAGCGCGACCCGTGGGTGAACATGCTGCGCACCACGGTCGCCTGCCTGGCGGCCGGTCTCGGAGGCGCGGACGCGGTCACCGTCCTCCCGTTCGACACCGCCTTCGGGCTGCCGGACGCCTTCGCCCGGCGGGTCGCCCGCAACACCCAGTCGATCCTGCTGGAGGAGTCGCACCTGGCCCGGGTGATCGACCCGGCCGGCGGCTCCTGGTACGTCGAGCAGCTCACCGACGAGCTCGCGCAGTCCGCCTGGGCCTGGTTCCAGGAGATCGAGCGGGCCGGCGGCCAGCAGGCCGCGCTCGGCTCGGGCCTGGTCGGCGAGCGGATCGCCGCCACCTGGGCGCAGCGCTCGGACGACCTCGCGCACCGCCGTGAGCCGATCACCGGCGTCAGCGAGTTCCCGAACCTCGCCGAGCTGCCCGTGGTCCGCGACCCCGCGCCCGCGCCGCCCGGCGGCGGCCTGCCGCGGGTGCGCCGCTCGCAGGCCTTCGAGGCACTGCGCAGCCGCTCCGACGCCCGGCTGAACGCGACGGGTGAGCGCCCCCGGGTCTTCCTGGCCGCACTCGGACCGGCCGCCGTGCACACCGGCCGGTCCTCCTTCGCCGCCAACCTCTTCCAGGCCGGCGGTCTGGAGACCGTCGTCGGCCAGGCGACCGACCCGGCCGACACCGCCGCGCTGACCGAGGCGTTCGCCGCCAGCGGCGCGAGCACGGCCTGCCTCTGCTCCGGCGACAAGCTGTACGCGGAGCACGCCGAGGCCGCGGCTATCGCGCTGAAGGCCGCCGGAGCCCGCCGGGTGCTGCTCGCGGGCCGTCCCGGTGGCGAGCAGCGCGAGGCCTACCAGCGGGCAGGGGTGGACGAGTTCGTCTTCGCGGGTGGCGACGCCGTCGCCGTCCTCACCTCGGTCCTCGACGAGATCGGAGCGCTGTGATGATCCCCGACTTCACCGAGATCGGACTCGACGGCGCGGACGGTGCCGACGGCGCCGCCACCGCCGAGCAGTGGCGGGCCGGTTGGCAGCAGGCCACCGGCAAGGACGTCGACGAGCTGCTCTGGGAGACCCCCGAGGGCATCGCCGTCAAGCCGCTCTACACCGCCGAGGACCTGGCCGGCGTGGACTTCCTGGGCACCTACCCGGGCGTCGCGCCGTACCTGCGCGGCCCGTACCCGACGATGTACGTCAACCAGCCCTGGACGGTCCGCCAGTACGCCGGCTTCTCCACCGCCGAGGAGTCCAACGCCTTCTACCGCCGCAACCTGGCGGCCGGTCAGAAGGGCCTCTCGGTCGCCTTCGACCTGCCGACCCACCGCGGCTACGACAGCGACCACCCCCGGGTCACCGGCGACGTCGGCATGGCGGGCGTGGCGATCGACTCGATCTACGACATGCGCCAGCTCTTCGACGGCATCCCGCTGGACAAGATGTCGGTGTCGATGACCATGAACGGCGCCGTGCTCCCGGTGCTGGCCCTCTACATCGTGGCGGCCGAGGAACAGGGGGTGCCGCCGGAGAAGTTGGCCGGCACCATCCAGAACGACATCCTCAAGGAGTTCATGGTCCGCAACACCTACATCTACCCGCCGCAGCCCTCGATGCGGATCATCTCCGACATCTTCGCGTACACCTCGCAGAAGATGCCGCGCTACAACTCGATCTCCATCTCCGGCTACCACATTCAGGAGGCCGGAGCCACCGCCGACCTGGAGCTGGCCTACACACTGGCCGACGGCGTGGAGTACCTGCGCGCGGGCCTGGCGGCCGGGATGGACGTGGACGCCTTCGCGCCTCGGCTCTCGTTCTTCTGGGCGATCGGCATGAACTACTTCATGGAGATCGCCAAGTTGCGCGCGGCCCGGTTGCTCTGGGCCAAACTGGTCAAGGAGTTCGCGCCGAAGAACGTCAAGTCGCTGTCGCTGCGCACCCATTCGCAGACCTCCGGCTGGTCGCTGACCGCTCAGGACGTCTTCAACAACGTCGCCCGCACCTGTGTGGAGGCGATGGCCGCCACCCAGGGCCACACCCAGTCGCTGCACACCAACGCGCTGGACGAGGCGCTCGCGCTGCCCACCGACTTCTCCGCCCGGATCGCCCGTAACACCCAGCTGCTGCTCCAGCAGGAGTCCGGCACCTGCCGGGTGATCGACCCCTGGGGCGGCAGCGCCTACGTCGAGAAGCTCACCCAGGACCTCGCCGCGCGCGCCTGGCAGCACATCCAGGAGGTCGAGGCGGCCGGCGGCATGGCCAAGGCGATCGACGCGGGCATCCCCAAGCTGCGCATCGAGGAGGCCGCGGCCCGCACCCAGGCCCGGATCGACTCCGGCCGCCAGCCGGTGATCGGGGTCAACAAGTACCGGGTCGCCACCGACGAGCAGATCGAGGTCCGCGCGGTCGACAACTCCTCGGTCCGCACCCAGCAGATCGAGAAGCTGCGCCGGCTGCGCGCCGAGCGCGACGAGCAGGCCTGCCAGGCGGCCCTGCGCGCGCTGACCGCCTCCGCGCAGGCGGGTGCCCAGCGGGACGGCGGGCTGGAGGGCAACCTGCTGGCGCTGGCCGTCGACGCGGCCCGGGCCAAGGCCACCGTCGGCGAGATCTCGGACGCCCTGGAGAAGGTCTACGGCCGCCACTCCGGACAGATCCGTACCATCTCCGGTGTGTACCGCGACGAAGCAGGACCCTCCACGGCTGTGCAGAAGACCCGCGACCTGGTCGAGGCGTTCGAGGAGGCCGAGGGCCGCCGCCCGCGCATCCTGGTGGCCAAGATGGGCCAGGACGGCCACGACCGCGGCCAGAAGGTGATCGCGACCGCCTTCGCCGACCTCGGCTTCACCGTCGACGTGGGCGCGCTCTTCCAGACCCCGGCCGAGGTGGCCATGCAGGCGGTGGAGGCCGACGTGCACATCGTCGGCGTCTCCTCGCTGGCGGCCGGGCACCTCACGCTGGTCCCGGCACTGCGCGCCGAACTGGCCGCCGCCGGGCGTGAGGACATCACCATCGTGGTCGGCGGGGTGATCCCCCCGCAGGACTTCGAGGCGCTCTACGAGGCCGGCGCCGCCGCCGTGTTCCCGCCGGGCACGGTGATCCCGGACGCCGCCTACGACCTGCTGAAGACGCTTGCCGCGTCCCTCGGCCACGAGTTGTGAGCCGATGGCCAGGGCGATCGACCTCGACAGTTACGTCAAGGGCGTGCTCGGCGGTTCCCGCGCCTACATCGCGCGGGCGATCACGCTCGTGGAGTCCACCCGCGCCGACCACCGCGAGCTGGCCCAGCAGCTGCTGATCCAGCTGCTGCCGCACTCGGGCAAGGCCGTCCGGGTCGGCATCACCGGTGTCCCCGGGGTGGGCAAGTCGACCTTCATCGACGCGCTCGGCACCATGCTCACCGGCCTGGGGCACCGGGTCGCGGTGCTCGCCGTCGACCCGTCCTCCACCCTCACCGGCGGCTCCATCCTGGGCGACAAGACCCGGATGGAGCGGCTGGCGGTGGACCCGGCCGCGTTCGTCCGGCCGTCACCCACCTCCGGCACGCTCGGCGGGGTGGCCCGGGCCACCCGGGAGAGCATGGTGGTGATGGAGGCGGCCGGCTACGACGTGGTGCTCGTCGAGACGGTCGGCGTCGGGCAGTCCGAGACCACCGTCGCGGGCATGGTCGACTCCTTCCTGCTGCTCACGCTGGCCCGCACCGGCGACCAGCTCCAGGGCATCAAGAAGGGCGTGCTGGAGCTCGCCGACCTGGTCGCCGTCAACAAGGCGGACGGCCCGCACGAGACGGACGCCCGCGCCGCCGCCCGCGAACTGGCCGGCGCCCTGCGGCTGATGCACGCCCTGGACGCCGCCTGGACGCCCCCGGTGCTCACCTGCAGCGGCCGGGACGGCGCCGGCCTGGACGAGTTGTGGGAGCGCCTGCAGCAGCACCGCCAGATACTGGACGCGACCGGCGCGCTCGCCGCCAAGCGCCGCGACCAGCAGGTCGCCTGGACCTGGGCGATGGTCCACGACCAGCTGCTCTCCCAGCTGCGTGCCCACCCCGAGGTGCGCCGGATCGCGCCCGACCTGGAACAGCAGGTCCGCGAGGGCACCCTCACCGCCACCCTGGCCGCCGAACGGATCCTCGCGGGCTTCCGGCTACCGCCCGTGTGAGGCCCCGCCGCGCGTGTAGTGCAGGAGCACCACCCCGTTGCCGAACGCCCGGGTCTCGCTGAGCCGCAGCGTGACCCGGGCGTCGGACGGCCCGAACAGCCGCTTCCCGGCCCCGATCAGGACCGGATGGACGTAGAGGTGGAACTCGTCCACCAGGTCGTGCCGCAGGAAGGTCGCGGCGAGATCCGCGCCGCCGAGCAGCAGGTCCCCGCCCGGCTGCGCCTTGAGCGCCAGGACCTCCTCGGGCACCACCTCCCGCACCACCGTGGTGTTCCAGTCGGCCCGCTCCAACGTCCTGGAGTAGACGAACTTCGGCATCTCCCGCCAGATCCCCGCGAACTGCGCCGCCGGCCCGGTGACCGCCGGGTCGGCGTCCGCGGTCGGCCAGAAGTCCGCCATCAGCTGATGGGTGACCCGCCCGCTGAGGATCGCGCCCATCCCCGCGACGTACTCGTTGAGGTGCTGGTGCAACTCGTCGTCGACCAGGTGCCAGTCGATCTCCCGCTCCGGTCCTTCCATGAACCCGTCGAGGGAGACCGACATCATCAGCACGATCTTTCGCATCGCGGTCCTCACTCAGTCGGTCGGTCTTACTCAGCCGGTCGGTCTCACTCAGCAAGGCGTCCGGCTCTGCGTCGGCGCGGTGATCCCGGGCGTGGGGCCGCTGCGGGGCTAGCGTAAGCGGCATGCGTATCGTCATCGCGGGTGGACACGGACAGATCGGGTTGAAGCTGGAACGGCTGCTCTCCGAGCGTGGGGACCGGCCCGTGGGGCTGATCCGGCGGGCTGAGCAGGAGGCGGCGCTGCGCGACGCCGGGGCCGAACCGGTGGTGCTGGACCTGGAGTCGGCCGACGTGGACGCGGTGGCCGCCGTCGTCTCCCGGGCGGACGCGGTGGTCTTCGCGGCCGGCGCGGGCGCCGGCAGCGGCGCCGGGCGCAAGGACAGCGTGGACCGGGCGGCCGCCGTACTCCTGGCGGACGCCGCCGAGCGGGTCGGCGTGCGGCGCTACGTCCTGCTCTCCTCGATGGGCGCCGACGCCGCCGCGCCCGACGGCGCCGACCCGGTCTTCGGCGCCTACCTGCGCGCCAAGGGCGCCGCCGACGACGAGATCCGCTCCCGCCACTCGCTCGACTGGACGGTGCTGCGCCCCGGTCCGCTCACCGACGAGCCGGGCACCGGCCTGGTCCGGCTGGCCGACTCGACGGGCCGCGGCGCCGTCCCCCGCGCCGACGTCGCCGCCGTCCTGGCCGCGCTGCTGGACGAGTCGGCCCCGGCGGTCGGCCGCACGCTCGAACTGGTCTCGGGCCCGGACACCGTCAGCAAGGCACTGGCCACCGCCTGACGCCCACCGCCTTCGCAGGCAACGGCGTGATGGCCGCCCCGGACGGACCGGGGCGGCCATCACGCCGTAGGAGGACCAGGCGTTACTTCTTCACGGCCGCCGCGATCCGGTCGCCGATCCCCTTGTCGACGTTGCGCCAGTACTGGAACGCCCGCTCCAGGATCGGCGCCGAGACGCCGTTCTTCAGGTGGCCGGTGACGTTCGACACCAGGCGGTCGCGCGCCGCGTCGTCCAGCACCTGACGCACCATCGTGCCGGCCTGGCCCCAGTCGTCGTCCTCACGGTGCAGCGGGTAGCCCTCGCGGACCATCTGCCCGGCCACGTCCCAGCCCAGCGGGTCGCCGAAGCGCGCGGTGTCGGCGGCCGGTCCGCCGTACGAGTTCGGCGCGTACGGCGTGGTCGCGCGCGAGGCGTCGAACCGCATCGGGCCGTCCTTGGCGTACGAGTGGACGGGCACGTGCGCCCGGTTGGGCGGGAGCTGGGCGTAGTTCGGGCCGATCCGGTACCGGTGGGTGTCGGGGTAGGAGAAGATCCGGCCCAGCAGCATCTTGTCCGGCGAGACGCCGATGCCGGGCACCAGGTTCGACGGCTCGAACGCGGCCTGCTCGATGTGGACGTGATAGTTGTCCGGGTTGCGGTTGAGCGTCATCCGCCCGACCTCGATCAGCGGGTAGTCGCTGTGCGGCCACACCTTCGTCAGGTCGAACGGGTTGAACCGGTAGCCCCAGGCCTCGTCGAACGGCATCACCTGGACGTACAGCGTCCAGGACGGGTGCTCGCCGCGCTCGATCGAGTCGTAGAGGTCACGCAGATGGGCGTCCGGGTCCTGGCCGGCGAGTGCGTCGGCGTCCGCCTGGGTGAGGAAGTCGATGCCCTGGTCGGTCTTGAAGTGGTACTTGACCCAGAACTTCTCGCCGCCCGCGTTCGCCCACAGGAAGGTGTGCGAGCCGTAGCCGTTCATGTGGCGCCAGGTCTTCGGGATGCCGCGGTCGCCCATCAGCCAGGTCACCATGTGCGCCGACTCGGGGGAGAGCGTCCAGAAGTCCCACTGCATGTCGTTGTCGCGCAGGTGGGTGTCGGGGCGGCGCTTCTGCGAGCGGATGAAGTCCTGGAACTTGATCGGGTCGCGGACGAAGAAGATCGGGGTGTTGTTGCCGACGAGGTCGTAGTTGCCCTCTTCGGTGTAGAACTTCAGCGCGAAGCCGCGCGGGTCGCGCCAACTGTCGGGGGTGCCGAGCTCTCCGGCGACGGTGGAGAAGCGGGCCAGCATCTCGGTCTTCTTGCCGGGCTGGAAGAGGTCGGCCCTGGTGTACTGGCTGACGTCGTTGGTGACCTGGAAGACGCCGTACGCGCCGCCGCCCTTGGCGTGCACCACCCGCTCCGGGACCCGTTCGCGGTTGAACTGGGCCATCTTCTCGATCAGGTAGTGGTCGTGCAGCAGGATCGGGCCGACCGGGCCCGCAGTGAGCGAGTCGGAGTCGCTCTCGACCGGGACGCCTGCGTTGTTGGTGGTGTACGGGACCGCTGACTCGGACATGGGGAAAGGCCTCCTTGCGGTTCGGACGTGCCGACGGGGTGGACACCGAGCCCGTCGGCCCGCGCGGCTCCCGCGCGGACAGCGGGCCGCCGGCTGCGGCCGTATACGACTCAAACACCGGCCGGCCGGTCCCACAACCGCTGCGTCGGCGACCGCTACGCCCTGTCGCGTCAGCCCGGTCGCCCGCGTCCCCCTGCCCGCGTCCTCTCGGCTACGTCCCCCGCCCGCGTCCTCTCGGCTACGTCCCGTCGCCGGACGTGGCGAGCAGTCGGCGGACCTCCTCGTCGCTGGTCTGGTCGAAGTCCCGGTAGTACTGCCCGACCGCCTGGAACAGGGCCGGCGCACCCAGGCAGACCAGGTCGTCGGCCAGCGGGCCGAGGATCCGCAGCGCCTCGGGCGCGGTCACCGGGGTCGCCAGCAGCAGTTCGCTCACCTCCCGCCGCCGCAGCACGGCCATCGCCGCCCGCACGGTGGCGCCGGTGGCGATGCCGTCGTCCACCAGGACCACCGCGCGCCCGGCGAGCTCCAGCGGTGGCAGTGGCCCGCGCAGCAGCGCGGTGCGGGCGACGACCTCGGCACTCACCTCGTCGGTCAGCCGCTCCAGCTGCTGGGCGGGGATACCCAGGGCGGCGACGATGTCGTGGTTGTAGAGCCGGATGCCGCCCTCGCCGACCGCGCCGAGGGCCAGCTCGGGCTGCCCGGGCGCGCCGATCTTGCGGACCACCAGGATGTCCAGCGGCGCGCCGAGCGCGAGGGCCACCTCGTAGGCCACCGGGACGCCGCCGCGCGGCAGACCGACCACCACCGGGTGGTCCGCCCCCCAGTCCGCGACCCGCACGCCGAGCTGCCGCCCGGCGTCCCTGCGGTCCTGGAACATCGGCCGGCTACTGAACACCGTCATCGCTCTCACCGCCTGCCACGCTGTCCAGCCTGCCACCGGAGGCGCTGTTCGCGGGCCCGGCGGGCGGCCGGAGCAGGCCGCGCGGCGTCGCTGGGGCGGTTCTTCGCCGCTGTGTGGTCATGACTGCCGAATGTAGTGGGTCGCACTCCCGTGGTGATCGCCCGACACGGCCTCGGCGCCCTCCCCACCGGGCCCGATGTCCGCTACGGTAGCGGCCACGAGATCCGAACTCCCGCGTGCGGGCCGGAAGCCGCCTCCCCACGGCGCTGCCGCCACGCCCCCGCCGGGAGTCCCACGCGGCACAGCGCTGTGTCCGCGCCCTCAGCCTCCGGCGACAATCCCGGACGGCAGAACTCCCCGCGAGGTGCGCGCAGATGAGGCTCACTCCCCATGAGCAGGAACGCTTGCTGATCCACGTCGCCGCCGACGTGGCCCGCTCCCGGCGGGCCCGCGGGCTGCGGCTCAACCACCCCGAGGCGGTCGCGCTGATCACCTCGCACCTGCTGGAGGGCGCCCGGGACGGCCGGACGGTGGCCGAACTGATGGAGTCCGGACGGCAGGTGCTCGGCCGTGCGGACGTCATGGACGGCATCCCCGAGATGATCCCGGACGTCCAGGTCGAGGCGACCTTCCCGGACGGCACCAAGCTGGTCACCGTCCACGGTCCGATCCTGTGAGCGCCGCGCCGGTCCCCGGCGAGATCCTCTACGGCGAGGGTGACCTCACGCTCAACGCCGGGCGCCCGGTCACCGTGCTGCGGGTGCTGAACGGCGCCGACCGGCCGGTCCAGGTCGGCTCGCATTACCACTTCGCCGAGGCCAACCCGGGCCTGGAGTTCGACCGGAGGGCCGCTCACGGCCGACGGCTGAACATCCCGGCCGGCACCGCGGTGCGCTTCGAGCCGGGCATCCCGATGGAGGTGGCGCTGGTCCCGATCGGCGGCCGGCGCGAGGTGTTCGGCCTGCGCGGCGAGAGCGCCGGAGCACTCGATGGCTGAGCGTGCGCCGGGCGAGCGTCCGGTTCCCCCGGCCCCGACCGGCCTGGTGGTCACCCGGGAGCGCTACGGCGACCTCTACGGGCCCACCGCCGGCGACCGGATCAGGCTCGCCGACACCAACCTGCTGATCGAGATCGAGGAGGACCGCGCGGCCGGCGGCGACGAGGCGGTCTTCGGCGGCGGCAAGATGATCCGCGAGTCGATGGGGCAGAGCCGTGCCAGCCGGGCCGAGGGCGCCCTCGACACGGTGATCACCGGCGCCGTCGTGCTCGACCACTGGGGGATCGTCAAGGCCGACATCGGCATCCGGGACGGCCGGATCAGCGCGCTCGGCAAGGCCGGCAACCCCGAGACCATGGACGGCGTGCACCCCGCGCTGGTGATCGGCCCCGAGACCGAGGTGATCGCGGGCAACGGGCGGATCCTGACGGCCGGCGGGATCGACGCGCACGTCCACTTCATCGCGCCGCAACTCGCCGACGAGGCACTCTCCTCGGGCATCACCACCCTGGTGGGCGGCGGTACCGGGCCGGCCGAGGGCAGCAAGGCGACCACCGTCACGCCCGGCGGCTGGCACCTGGCCCGGATGTTCGCCGCCCTGGACGGAACCCCGCTCAACATCGGGCTGACCGGCAAGGGCAACACCGTCAACAGTGCCGCCCTGCACTCCCAGTTGGCGGCCGGAGCGGTCGGCTTCAAGATCCACGAGGACTGGGGTGCGACGCCCGCGGTGATCGACGCCTGCCTGCGGGTCTGCGAGCAGACCGGAGCGCAGCTCGCGCTGCACACCGACACCCTCAACGAGGCCGGGTTCGTGGCCGACACCCTGGCCGCGATCGCGGGACGCGGCGTGCACGCCTACCACACCGAGGGCGCCGGCGGCGGCCACGCGCCAGACATCATCAGCGTGGTCTCCGAGCTCAACATCCTTCCCAGCTCGACCAATCCGACCCGCCCGCACACCGTGAACACCGTCGACGAGCACCTCGACATGCTGATGGTCTGCCACCATCTGAGCCCCTCGGTCCCCGAGGACCTGGCCTTCGCCGAATCGCGGATCCGGCCCAGCACCATCGCGGCCGAGGACATCCTGCACGACCTCGGCGCGATCTCGATCATCAGTTCCGACTCGCAGGCGATGGGACGGATCGGCGAGGTCATCAGCCGGACCTGGCAGACCGCGCACTGTCTCAAGGCCCGACGCGGCGCGCTGCCGGGTGACGGCCGGGCCGACAACCACCGGGCCCGGCGCTACGTCGCCAAGTACACCATCAACCCGGCCGTGGCCCAGGGCATGGACCATGAGATCGGTTCGGTCGAACCGGGCAAGCTGGCCGACCTGGTGCTCTGGACCCCGGCCTTCTTCGGGGTGAAGCCCGACCTGGTGATCAAGGGCGGTCAGATCGCCTGGGCCCAGATGGGCGATGCCAATGCCTCCATCCCGACGCCGCAACCCCGCTTCCCACGACCGATGTTCGGGGCCAAGGGGCGGGCCCCGGCGGCCAACTCGGTCAACTTCACCGCGCCGCAGGCGATCGACGCCGGTCTGCCCGAACGCCTGGGCCTGGACAAGGCGTTCACGGCCGTGCGGAGCACCCGCGCCGTCACCAAGGACGACATGGTCAACAACACCGCCCGCCCGGACGTCCGGGTCGACCCCGACAGCTTCACCGTGACCATCGACGGCGAACCGGTCACGCCCGCCCCCGCCACCGAACTGCCGCTCGCCCAGCGGTACTTCCTCTTTTGAGCGGCGCCCTCCTGCTGCTCGCCGACGGACGGTTCCCAGCCGGTGGCCACGCCCACTCGGGCGGCGTCGAGGTAGCGGTCCGGGCCGGGCTCGTGAAGGACGCCGACAGCCTGGCCGCCTTCCTGACAGGACGGCTGCACACCACCGGCCTGACCGCGGCCGGCCTCGCGGCCGCGGCGGCCGACGGCTTCGACCCGACCGGGCTCGACGAGGCCGCCGACGCCCGCACCCCGTCACCCGCGCTGCGCGCCACCAGCCGCCGGCTGGGACGCCAACTCCTGCGGGCGGCACGGGCCTGCTGGCCGGACCCGGTGCTGGACGGGCTGGCCGCCGCGCACCCGGGCGGCGCTCACCAGAGCGTCGTCCTCGGTCTGGCGGCCCGTGCGGCCGGGCTGGCCCCCGCCGAAGCGGCCCTCGCGGCCGCGCACGAGAGCGTCAACGGCCCGGCCACCGCCTGCACCCGGCTGCTGGGACTGGACCCGTACCAGGTGGTGGCCGTGCTCGCGCGGCTCGCCCCCGAGCTCGACACGGTGGCGGACGCCGCCACCCGGGCCGCTGCCGAGGCGGTCCGCCGACAGGACGCGTGGCCGCTGCCGGCCGCGTCCGCTCCGCTCCTCGACCTGTTCGCCGAGCGGCACAGCGCATGGAAGGTGAGACTCTTTGCATCGTGACCATCCCACCGACGAGTTCGGCGCCCCCCGGGCGACCGCGCCCACCGAACTCTCCGGCGGTCGGCGCCGGGCCCTGCGGATCGGCCTGGGCGGACCGGTCGGCTCGGGCAAGACGGCGACCGTCGCCGCGCTCTGCCGCGCCCTGCGCGCCGAGCTGTCGCTGGCCGTGGTGACCAACGACATCTACACCACCGAGGACGCCGAATTCCTGCTGCGGCACGCGGTGTTGCCGCCCGAGCGGATCACCGCCGTGGAGACCGGCTGCTGTCCGCACACCGCGATCCGGGACGACATCTCGGCCAACCTCGAAGCCGTGGAGGAGCTGGAGGCCTCGGTCGGCCCGCTGGACCTGGTGCTGCTGGAGTCCGGCGGCGACAACCTGACCGCGACCTTCAGCCGCGGACTGGTCGACGCGCAGATCTTCGTCATCGACGTGGCGGGCGGCGACAAGATCCCGCGCAAGGGCGGGCCAGGGGTGTCCGGTTCGGACCTGCTGGTGGTCAACAAGACCGACCTGGCGCCGCTGGTCGGCGCGGACCTGGCGGTGATGGCCCGCGACGCCAAGGCGCAACGCGGCGAACTACCCACGCTCTTCTGCTCGTTGGCGGAGCCCGACGGTGTCGCGCCGATCGCCGGCTGGGTCAGGGAACAGCTGGCCCGATGGCGCGCGCACTGACGGCCGCCGCCGCACCGGTGAGGGGCGAACTCCCGGTGTCCGTCGCGCGGATCGTCGCGGTGCCGGACACCCGGGAGGACCACGCCGGCACGCTCCTGCCGGTGCTCAGCGGCGCCGGTCCGCTGGCCCTGCGACGGCTGCGCGCCGGGCGGGGGCCGGCGCCCGCCGAGGTCGCGCTGGTCGGTGCGATGGCCGCGCCGCTCGGCGGCGACCGGATCGCCGTGACGGCCCGGGTCGAGGCCGGCGCGCGGCTACGGGTGACCAGCGTCGCGGCCACCGTCAGCCTGCCCGGCCCGCAGCCCGGCCCGGCCTGGTACGACGTCGAGTTGACGGTGGCCGCGGGCGCCACGCTGGAGTGGCTGCCCGAGCCGGTCGTCGCTGCGGCCGGGAGCCACCTGCAGCTCACCACCCTGATCACCCTGGAGGCGGGCGCCCGGCTGCGCTACCGAGAGGAGCAGATCCTCGGCCGGCAGCACGACTGGACCGTGCACGGGCGGCCCGGGCGGCTGACCTCGCGCCTGACCGTCCGCCAGGCGGGCCGGCTGATCCTCGACCAGCAGAGCGACCTCGGCCCGGGCGCCCCGGGCTGGGACGGCCCCGCGGTCCTGGCCGGCCATCGCGCGACCGGTCAACTCCTCACCGTCGGACTGCCGTTCACGGAGCCAGTGCCCGCAGCGCTGCCGGTTCTCGCTGCGCTGCCGGGGGAGCGGGAGAGTCCGGGGGAGGGCCAGGGCGCCGTCGCCCTCACCCTGCCCGGCGCGGACGCCCGCCTCCTGCTGGCCGTTGCCCCCGACGGCCTGGTGCTGCGCCGGCTGCTCACGCAGCCTGCGGACCCGTCATGACGGGAGTGCGAGGACCTGCCGCAGCACCCGGTGCAGCTGCCCGGCCGCGCCCGGATGCTCCGCGCGTCCGGCGATGTGGCCATCGGGGCGCACCAGCAGCGCGCCGCCGTCAGGCACTTGGCAGATCCGCCGCCAGCTCCCCGGCTGCTCCTCGCGCGACCGCCCGTCGTCGAGCGGACGGAGGGTGACGGCGAGTCCGGCCGCAGCGGCGTCGTCGGCCTGCCGCTGCCAGGCGTCGTCGGGCGCCTGGGTCACCAGTGTGAAGCCGGGACCGACCAGATCCAGGGTGGAGTCGACGCCGGGCCGTCCGGTGAGCCGCACGTGCGGCGCACGCGCGCCGGGAGTGCCGCTCGGACGATAGGCGGACAGCCCCGTCGGGCCCCCGTCGTCGCCACCGCTCGCCGCGCTGTGCCCGGGCCTGCCGGCCTCGCCCTCGCCGATGACGGCGCCGGAGCGGTAGACCGCCGAGAGCAGGAGCTCGTCGTCGATGCGGTAGCCGCTGCGGTTGCGGGAGTTGTCCAGCGAGATGTCGATCACCTGCCGGGCGACCGGGCGGCGTTCGGCCTCGTAGCTGTCCAGCAGTCGGGTACCGGCCCGCCCGGCCGTGATGGCCGCGAGCTTCCAGGCGAGGTTGTCCGCGTCGCCGATCCCGGTGTTCATGCCGTGCCCGCCGGTCGGCGGGATGACGTGGGCGGCGTCACCGGCCAGCAGCACGCGGCCGCTGCGGTAGGCGTCGGCCAGCTGGGCATCCATCCGCCAGGTCATCGTGTCCTGGATCGTCACCGGCAGCTCGGGGAGTCCGGCCGCGCCGCGTACCAGCTCGGCGAGGTGGGCGGGGTCGGCGAGGCGTTCGTCGGGCCGGGCCGGGTCGAAGGGGTGCTGGTAGATCCACCGGTGGTCGTTGTCCACCGCGAGGAACCCACCCCCGCCGGGCCGGGTGAGGAAGTAGGACGCGCTGAGCCGGTCGGCCACTACCGGCCCGAGCGGTGCCTCGAAGCGGACGCTGAGGAAGTGCCCGAGCCCCACCGGACCGGCCATCGCGACACCGCCGCCGGCCCGCACGCCGCTGCCGGCGCCGTCGCAGCCGACCAGCCAGTCGGCCCGCACGACGTGCCGCGCGCCGGTGGAGGCGTCCATGAGTACCGCATGCACCTGGTCAACGTCCTGGCCGAACGACTCCAGCCGGGTCCCGAACCGCACTCGGTCGCCGCCCGCCTCTCTTGCGCGGCGCAGCAGCACCGGTTCCAGAGCGTCCTGGGAGCAGATCAACCCGGGGGAGGGGGTGAGCTCGGTACCGTCCTGCGCCGGTGACCCGGTCCCGTCGCGGACGAACTCCGGATCCACGAGGTCCCGTCCGCGATAGAAGAAGACCTGGTCGGCGGGGAGCCCGGCGGCGCGGATCGCGTCCTCGACGCCGCAGCGCCGGAACACCTCCATCGACCGGGCCGAGACACCACGCGCCTTGGGGTGCCGACCTACCTCCGGCCGGGCCTCCACCAGCAGATGGTCCACGCCGTACGCGGAGAGCAGCACGGACAGGGTCAGGCCCACGGGCCCGCCGCCCGCGATCAGCACGCGCGTCGTGGTCGGGAATCGCATGGCTCTCCCTTGCTCGGTAACGCCTATAGAGTGATTTTGACGTTACCATGAGAGCGAGCGATGCTCTCGATGCGTGCGACGCCTCAAAGGGAGAGCAGTGTCTGCAAGTGAGAGCACTGCTCTCTTTCGCGAGCGATGCTCAACGACAAGGGCGGTGTTCGTCTACCACGAGCGGCGCCATCCAATGGCGTGCGCCGCTCTCGAATGCGGTCGATGTTCGCTAGCGAGAGCACTGCTCACTGAAGAGAGCAGTGCTGACAAAGGAGAGCAGTACGTGCCCGACGACCTGCGCGGGACCAACCCCCGTGGCCTCTACTTCGTCACCGATCTGGCCAACGCGATCCAGGAGGGTGGCACGGTCGACGCCGCCGAACTCCAGGACCTGCTGGCCCGCCACGGCGGCCCGCCGTTCGTGCTCACCGACGACGACGCCCGGCAGCTGAGCGAGGCCGCCGGCCAGCTGATCCAGGTCCTGCAGTTGCACGACGAGGATCGTGCGGCCGAAGCGATCAACGCCCTGCTCGCCCGCTACCCGGCCGAGCCACGCCTGACCCGACTGCCAGGCCGCCCCTGGTCCCTGCACGCCCGCGCTCCCGAGGACGCCGACCTCACGCACTGGCTGCTGTCCACCGCCGCCCTGGCCCTCGGCCTCTGGCTCAGCGAACGAGGCGGTTGCGCCTGGGGCCGCTGCGCTGCCCCCGACTGCGACCGCTTCTTCATCGACACCGGCCGCCGCACCCCCCAGCGCTACTGCTCCCCACGCTGCGCCACCCGCGTCCGCGTCGCCGCCCACCGCACCCAGCGCAGCTCGGCCGGACCAGCTGTGCCTGCCGGACCCGTGACATCCGCTGCGCCTGCCGAACTCCCCGGTTCCGCTGCGGCTGCCAGCCCCGGCCCTGACCCCGTTGGCGTCGCAAGCCCCGAAGACCGCGCCTGAGATGCCTGTGGCGCCTTGGAGGTTGTTGTCGTTCTGAACTTGATGCCTGCACTTCCGCTGTTCAGGCATAGGGTCGGTGAGCCCGTGGCAGTGGTGACGTGCCGGGATGGCCCGCCACTTTGTGCCGTTGTCGACCAGGTAGCGGATCGCGTCCAGTATCGCCCGGTGGCAGTACGCCTTCGGCTGGCCGCCGCGGCCCTGAAGCCAGCGCGGTGCCGGTAACAGCGGCCGGACCGCCACCCATTCAGCCTCGGTCCTATCAGAGGGATAGCGTCGCACACGTTCCCCGTGGTCGGCCGCGTTCCCGTACGCGTTCGCGTGCGCGTGCGCGAGGCAATCACACTGTCGGGCAGCCCAGTTGGACGGTTTCTGGGGCGAGACGGAAGACTGCGGCACGGGGTCTCCTGCTGCACGTGGACTTCGACACCCACGAGCTGTGCAGGAGGCCCTGTCTCCATGCGCGCACGGGCCGCAGATCCCCCGACCGGGCGACAGGCGTAGAGTCGTGTGTTGCCAAGATCGGCAGCGGACTTGCTGCTATCTGCCCTGGTCATAGGCAGCCTCGGCGTCTTCGAGCCAGCTGAGGTACCAACCGGCGAAGTCCAGAGGAGAGCCGTCGGTGTGGCGCATCGGTTGAAGATCCGTGCCATTGATGCGATCGTCACGCCACATTCGGCCCCGCTCCGGCCCGGTCACGACCAGCCAGACCACCATCCCGCAGCCCTCATCGCACAGGCAAAGCGCCCCGGCTGTGCGGCGTGGGTCGTACTGCACCTCGCCTAGACGCTCCTCCCACTCCTCAAAGGCCGCGGCGAGATCGGCGAGGTCGTCGAACTCCTCCTCCAGGGGCCGCTCAGCGAGGATCCCGACCGTTGCCGCTGGATCCGCCCCTCCCGGGAACGGCTCGGCGAACATGCCCGGCTCGACCTCCTCGATGAGCTCTCCGACCCACTGCCAGCCTGCGGAGCCCGCGCGTCGCACCGGGAGGATGCCGTACGCCGGCCCGGCCCCGCCCGCTCCGACATGCAGGAGGAAGGAGCGATAGTCCTCGGGCAGGTCAACGTCCAGCCATGCCTCGAGGTCGGCCACCTCGGCGGCAGTCAGAGTGGCATCGAGCGCAAAGCCGTGCGCCCTCGCCCCGAACACCTTGTCGCTGCCTGGCACTGCAGTCAGAGCCAGAACCCGGTCGCGCACCCCAGTCCAGTCGGTCATGGCGCCCGACCCTAGCGGCGACCCCGGGAGCTCAGTCTGTCCGGGGTGGCGACACCGACGACGATCGGGAAGTGCCGCCGTCGAGCTCAGCAAGATCCAGAGCACCCGACCGAGCAGCCAGCCTCGAACTCGCGACCATCAAGATCGGTAGAGCAACAGCACATAGCCTCAGCCGCCTGAGTTGCCCCGCTCCACCGGAAGTCGGGCGGACCGACTCACTGGTCGCTTCAGAATGCGGGGCGGGGTCGACCGTCACTCGTAAGAGGATGGCGGCTCAGGTTGAGACCGTGGGGAGGGAGCATCAGTGGCAGAGTGGCGGCTCATGCAGGGCGACGTCCTGCTCGGCGAGCTCAGCGAGTATGGCTGTGACCAGCCCTTCTTCCTGGCGCGCTTTTCTCCTGGGCCGGGGTGGGAGAGCGCCGAGGGCCTGTTCGGGGCGCTGACGACTCTCAGCGGGCCGGACCCCGACGGGAGTCAGGCCGCTCGGGTCATGACGCCTCTGCGGGACCTGGAACTCACGCTCGTCCCCACTGGGGGGCAGCAGCCCTCGTTGGGCGTGTTCAGGAACTGCGTGCTGCGGATCGACGGGGACACGGCTCGCCTGCGCTACTGACTGAGTGGCCGGGCTGTCCTTCAGAGCCGTTGCAGGCAGGTGATGCACCATGCGCTTGGAGCAGCCCACGACCTGGATCGGGACGTCGCGCCAGGCCACCCCTTTGCGCGACGCGGTCCGATGCCGGGAGTCCCTCTCTGACAGTCTCGGCTGAGACGCCCGGTATGTCGGGTTAGTCTGGATCGGCGAGACAGGAGTATCACCGGCATGGCCAGCGCCACCCACCCCGAGCAGGACCCGGCACCGCGCCCGAAGCGGCGGACGTTCCCGGCGGAGTACAAGCTGCGGATCGTCGCCGAGTACGACGCGGCCCCGAACGGGGAGAAGGGCGCGATCCTGCGCCGCGAGCGGCTCTACCACTCGCACATCATCGAGTGGCGGGCCGCCCGGGACGCGGGCGCGATGGCCACCTTGGTCGACAAACGCACCTCGCCGGCCCGGCCGAAGAAGGCCGCCGAGCAGGCCGAGCTCGAGCGGCTGCGCAAGAAGGTCGCCCGGCTGGAGAAGGAGGGCGCGCAGAAGGACGCGGCTCTGGAACTGCTGGGAAAAGCACATGCGCTCTTGGAAATGCTCTCCGAGAGCGCGGACTGAAGCGCGACGTCGAGCAGGTCGTCGATGAGCTGTTCCCCGGCTTGGAGCGCGAGTTGAGCACCACGGCCGCTTGCCGGCTGTCCGGGCGCTCGCGGGCCACGCACTACCGAAGACTCCATCCGCCCGCCCCCAGGAAGCGGGCCCCGCGCCGCCTTCGGCGCTGACGCCTGCCGAGCGCGCCGAGGTCCTGGCCCTGCTGAACCGGCCCGACTATGCCGACCTGCCGCCTGCGCAGGTCTGGGCCCGCGAACTGGACGAGGGCCGCTACCACTGCTCGGAACGCACGATGTACCGGATCCTGACCGCCGCCGGGCAGAACGGCGAGCGCCGCCGCCTGGCCACGCACCCGGCCAAGGCCGTACCGCAACTGCTGGCCACCGCCCCGGGGCAGGTCCTGACCTGGGACATCACCAAGCTTCAGGGGCCGAACAAGGGCGAGTGGTACCACGCCTACGTCATCATCGACATCTACAGCCGCTACATCTGCGGCTGGACCGTGGAACGGGCCGAATCCGCCGAGCGGGCAGAGGAGTTGATCCGCGAGACCATCGCCCGCAACGGCATCGTTCCCGAGACCGTGCACGCTGACCGCGGCACCTCGATGACCTCCAAGAAGGTCTCCCAGCTGCTGATCGACCTCGGTGTCACCAGGAGCCATTCGCGCCCCAAAGTCTCCAACGACAACCCTTACAGCGAGTCGCATTTCAAGACCATGAAGTACATGGGCGACTTCCCTGGAAGTTTCAACTCCCTTGCTGATGCACGTGATTGGTGCGGCGGATTCTTCTCGTACTACAACCACGAGCACCGACACTCGGGCATCGGCCTGCACACTCCGGCGTCCGTCCATTTCGGGACCGCCGACCTGGTCCGCGAGCAACGCGCCGTCACACTGGCCGAGGCATACACCCGTCACCCCGAACGCTTCGCCCGTCGGCCCAGACCACCCCGGATACCCGAGCATGCGTGGATCAACGAGCCGAAGCAGGAGACAGAAGCCGCACAACAGTCTTCATAGCATCAAACCGTCTCATTTGACTTGACAGCTTCCGAGTCGCCCGGGATGACGATGGCGCCTGTCGGCCTCGAAGTAAGGAAGCTATGCGCTCCCAGAGGTCATCAGGAGAAAGCTCAGCAGATACTCCGCGAACTCTGCCCAGATGCACCGTCAACCCGTCAACCACCAACTGACCGACACACCGATCTCATTCTGAAACGATCAGGTGCGACACGAGGTCGCTCCAAGTAAGTAAGGGCAGCCAGGTGAAGGAGGTATCGATCGGCTGAACTTCGGGCCAGTGTCCAAGGCCCGTCCCCACGCTCACATGCGTCGCTGGCAACGGCGGGGTGTGAAGCTGAGCGTTCAAGCCCAAGGGCGCCTCGGCCATCGAGGAGCCACAGGCGAGGGGAAGGCTGGACGGGCGAACGCAAGTGAACCCCTGACGACGCCCCGTGATTTCAAGACCGCGCGATGGCATGCAAGCGGCGGTCACAGGACCCGGTGCTGAGAGGCACCAAGCGACCCTCAGGAAGCTGATACCAGAGGGGAGGACACCGCTGGTCCCGGGGCAAAGGGGGCGCCCACCCCAGCCGCGTCTTACTGGTGCGGAACGTGGAAACCCCGTCGAGGTCCAGGTGAAGAGCCTGGTAGGCCGACCGTAAGGAGAGCTGAACTCCCCGGCGGGAGAAGGATGATCCAAGAAGCGAAAGCCGGTGGGCCGAAAGGCCGGAGGAAACCGGGAGAACGGGACCTTCACCCGCTCCCGCATAACTCGCCGGATACGGGCCCTGGTGGCCCGGCCCGAAAGGGAGCCCACGTGGATCGGGTGAGCCTTTGAAGTCACCGCTGCAAGGACGTCGCAACCGAAGGACAAGTTAGGTACTGGAGGCGCGAATTGGGGGGCACGGTCTTGGCTGAGCTCTCGGCGGCTGCGGTGAACGGACCTGAGGACGAGACCCTTGACTGGCACAGCATCGACTGGGCCGAGTGCGAGGAGAACGTACGGCGACTGAGGCAGAGGATCTTCAAGGCGACGCAGGACGGGGACCTGAAGAAGGTCCGCAACCTGCAGAAGCTCATGCTGCGGAGCCGGAGCAACACGCTGGTCAGCGTGAAGCGGGTGACGCAGCAGAGCAGTGGTCGCAAGACCGCCGGCATCGACGGGGAGCGAGCCCTCACCCCAGAGGCGAGGGGCAAGCTGGCGGCCGAGATCCATCGGTCGTCCCAGCCCTGGAAGGCCAGGCCGGTCAAGCGAGTGTTCATCCCGAAGAGCAACGGGAAACAGCGACCGCTCGGCATCCCGGTCATCCGTGACCGGGTGCTCCAGGCCCGCGTGAAGAACGCGCTGGAGCCCGAGTGGGAAGCGCGGTTCGAGCCGAGGTCCTATGGCTTCCGGCCCGGCCGCGGCTGCCAGGACGCGATCATGACGATCTTCCTGACGGTGAAGGGCAAGTCCTCGAAACGTCAGTGGGTGCTGGACGCGGACCTGTCTGCGGCGTTTGACCGCATCGACCACGACCATCTGATGTCCTCCATCGGCCAGTTCCCTGCCAGGGACCTGATCCGGGGCTGGCTCAAAGCGGGAGTGGTCGACCGTGGTCGGTTCGCACCGACGGAGGAGGGAACTCCTCAAGGTGGTGTGATCAGTCCGCTGCTGATGAACGTCGCTCTGCACGGACTGGAACAGGCCGCAGGGTGCCAATACAGGGCAACCGGAGCCGAGCGAGAACCCGGTGCGTCCCCCGGCACTCCCGTGCTGGTGAGGTACGCCGACGACTTCGTGGTGCTCTGCCACGACGAAGCCCAGGTGCACCAGGTCAGGTCTCGGCTGGAGGACTGGCTGAAGCCGAGAGGTCTTCGCTTCAACGAGGAGAAGACCAAGGTCGTTCACCTCGATGAGGGGTTCGACTTCCTCGGCTTCACCGTCCGCCGAACGGGCGGCAAACTGATCGTCAAACCGAGCACGGCGGCCTGCAAGAGGCTCCGGGAGCGGCTACGGACCGAGGTGAAAGCCCTTCACGGTGCCAACGCCGAGGCCGTACTGCGCAGGCTCGTCCCGATCGTTCGCGGTTGGGCGGCCTACTACCGGGCGATGTCCTCCACGACGACGTTCGCGTCGCTTGACCACTACATGTGGCGTCTGACCTGGAACTGGGCCAGGCGAGGCCATCCCAAGAAGTCGAGGTACTGGATCGTGGACCGGTACTTCGGCAAGTTCCACCCGTCCAGGCAAGATCGGTGGGTCTTCGGTGACCGCGACAGCGGCGCCTTCCTACCCAAGTTCGCCTGGACCGGAATCGTCCGCCACCAACTCGTCAAGGGCGGAGCGTCCCCGGACGACCCCGCACTCGCCGAGTACTGGCAGCACCGCCGCCGCAGGAAGGCGCCGCCGCCGATGGACAAGACCAGTCTCGTTCTGGCGGTCCGGCAGCAGGGGCTCTGCCCCCTCTGCAAGCAGGCGCTGATCGCCGGGGCCG
Source organism: Kitasatospora mediocidica KCTC 9733 (assembly GCF_000744225.1). GTDB lineage: Bacteria > Actinomycetota > Actinomycetes > Streptomycetales > Streptomycetaceae > Kitasatospora > Kitasatospora mediocidica. The sequence goes on from NZ_JQLN01000006.1 coordinate 133,408, forward strand.
AGTACGAACCGGACAGTCCACGCGAGTGGATCAACTGGTTCGCGGCCTCGAAGAAGATGCTCCACAAGCATCACTTCACCTACCGGCGACACGGCGGCACGGACGAGCGGAACAACCTTCGCCTCGTGCACTCCGAATGCCACCGCCAGCACCACGCGGGCGACGGCAAACAGACCACGTCAACCTGCTGACCTGCGAAGCCCATGCGGCTTGCTTGAGCCGGATGCCGGGATGACTGGCACGTCCGGTTCTGAGGGGGCCGGGTCACGGCAACGTGACCCGGCTACCCGACTCAGGCGTGCGCGCACGGGCTGCTGGGGTTCAGGGTGTACCGTCCGGCGACCCGGTAGGTGCCGGGCTCGGGGGCGTAGAGCATGGTCCACCCGTTGGACTCGGCGAGGCAGCCGCGCGATGCGCTGTCGGTGGTGCCCTGGACGCCGAGCCACGGTGACCAGGGGATCCGTAGCAGGACCGGTCCGGCGTACGGCACCTCCAGGGTCAGCTCGGCCGGGGTGGCCTGGGTGACGGTGGCGGGCGGCGCGGCCAGCGAGGTGGCGTCGGTGACCCGGTAGAGGCGCCACTTGTCGTCGTGCCAGATGAGGTTCAGCCAGGGGTAGCCGGCCGCGACGATCCTGGCCTCGTCCACGGCGGCGTCGTCGGGCGTGTCCGGAGGGAGCAGGACGAAGCCGACGCCCCAGTGCTGGAGCCAGGCGTGGTAGGCCTCGGGGGTGAGGCCGTCCTGGTAGAAGAGCGGGTTGCGGCTGACGTCGGCCTGCCGGTTCCAGCCGCGCGCCAGGTCGACGTACGGCGCCAGGGCGGAGGACTCCCAGTGGCTGCGCAGCGGGACGACCTCGATCCGGCCCCGGTCGGCGCCGACCTGGTGCAGTTCGTTGATGATCGGCGCGGCCGGCAGGGCCGTCGTCGGGGAGGGGACTGTGCTGATCAGGTCGCCGACGGGCGTGGCGATCTGCCAGGTGGCCACGGCGAGGAACGCGGCGCCCAGCCCGACCCGCCGCCAGCCCCGAGCCGGACGCCCAGCGCCACCGGCCCCCGACCGGTCGCCACGCCGCCTGCCCCGGCTACGCCGCCTGCCCCCGCCAGCCCACCTGCTCCCGCCAGGCCGCCAGCCCCGGCGACTGCCCGCGGCTGGTCCGCCGACGCCCGGTCGAGCGCTGCGGCGAGCAGCGTGCCGGCGCCGAAGAGCAGCAGCAGCCGTTCGACGTTGCTGCCGATCGGCGAGGGCACCAGCCAGGTCAGCAGCACCCCGACCGCGTACACCGCCGCCCCGACCCGCAGCACCCGCCACTGACGCGGCACCAGCACCGCGAGCAGTCCGGTCCCGACGGCGACCGGGAGCGCGACGTACCAGTCGAAGGGCTGCACCCCGTAGAACGGGAAGAGCAGCGAGGTCCCGGCGATCACCGCGGCCGGCCCGGCGACCACCGCGTACGCGTCCCGTCGGCGTCCCGTCAGGAAAAGCCCGGCGGCGGCCACTCCGAGGAACAGGCCCGCCACCGGGCTGCTCAGCGTGGCCAGCGTCGCGAGCAGAGCGACCGCGGCGGTCCGCGCGCTCCGGCGCGGGAGCGGGCTCTCGGGGAAGAGCAGCGCGGTGGCGGCCAGGCCGAAGGCGCAGCCGAGTGCGAAGGTGACCCGTCCCGAGGCGGCGTTGCACCAGAACGCGAAGGCCGTCCAGAGTGCGGGCATCAGGGGCCGGTCCAGCCGCGAGCGTTCCAGCAGCCGGGCGGCGAGGGCCGCCGCCACCGTGCCCGCGATCACGCCGGTGGTGCGCACGCCGATCAGGCTCATCACGTACGGCGAGAGGACGCTGTAGGAGACGGTGTACATCCCGCCGTACCAGGACAGGTTGTAGCTGGAGTCGGGGTTCCTGCGGATGAACTCGGTCCACGCGTACTGGGCAGCCAGATCGCCGGCGTTGCGCGCCAGGAACAGCGCCCAGACCGCGTGCAGGACCAGTGCCAGCAGGGTCGCGGCGACCACCGGACGGCGCAGTGCCGACCGCAGCTGCCGGTAGCCGAACCGTTGACGCCCCGCGAGCCCGCTCGATCTGCTGCCGCTCAACCCGCTGCCGCTCGAACCGTCGCCGCTCAACCCGGCGCCGCAGCGGTCGACACGGGGCTGCTGGCATGCGTCATGGAGTCCTCGACAGGGAGTCACGGTGCCGAGCAGGCCGGACCGAAGCAACGGGTGGGTGTCAGGATAACCATGCTCCGTGATCTTGCCGCAGGGCCCCGGCCCACGCGATCCTCTGTCGGCGATCCACCCGCCTGGCGGCGGCCCGCCCGGCGCCGGCGCCCGGCCGACGCGGTCCGGGGCAGGCCGGCACAGCAGCGGACCCCGCCGGCCGGGGGCCGACGGGGTCCTTGGTGCTGCGGGTGCTGCCGGGGGCTCAGGTCTGGGCCGGCCGGCCGCCGCGCTTCTCCAGCGAGGCGAGGTAGGCGTTGTAGGCGTTCAGCTCGGCGTCACCGTCGCGCTCGGCGGCCCGGTCGCCGCGTCGCGCCGTGCGCTCCTCGGACTTGGCCCACTGGAAGACCAGCGCGATCAGCACCACCGCGGTCGGAATCTCGCCGAACGCCCAGGTGATCCCGCCGGCCAGCTTCTGGTCCGCCATCAGGTCGGTCCCGGGCGGGGCGCCGGCCGCCGTGAAGGTGGTCACCAGCTGACTGGTCGCCATCATCACCGCCACGCCGAAGAAGGCGTGGAACGGCATCCCCATGAAGAGCTCGATGATCCGCATCACGTGCCCGGGTCGGTGCGGGCCCGGGTCGACACCCATGATCGGCCAGAAGAAGAGCAGCCCGGCCATCAGGAAGTGCACCATCATCGCGATGTGCCCGATCCGCGACTGCATGAGGAAGTCGAAGAGCGGGGTGAAGTACAGGCCGTAGAGGCTGGCGATGAAGAGCGGGATGGTGAAGGCCGGGTGCGAGATCACCTTGACGTACCGGCTGTGCAGCAGCGCCACCAGCAGCTCGCGCGGCCCGCGCGGGCGGCCCTTGCCAGCCGGGCGCAGCGAACGCAGCGCCAGCGTGATCGGCGCGCCGAGCAGCAGCAGGATCGGGACCAGCATGCTGAGCGCCATGTGCTGGATCATGTGCGCGCTGAACAGCACCATGCCGTAGTCGTTCAGACCCGAGCAGGTCACGAAGACCATGGTCAGCACGCCGGCCACCCAGGCCGCCGTCCGGCCGACCGGCCAGCGGTCGCCGCGCCGCGCCAGCCGGACCACGCCGGCGCCGTACAGCGCCAGCATCAGCAGGCAGCCCAGCAGGAACGCCCAGTCGGGCGACCAGGTGAGCACCGACGAGAGCGAGAACGGTCCGAGCGCGCCTCCGCCGTGGTGGTGCATCCCTGACATGCCATCCATCGGCGGCCCCGCTTCCCTGATCCTGTGCAGTCGCGGACGGCCGGCCCCCGCGAGGTCCGGTTCGTCCGATTTTCGTCGGGTCCCACCCTACGGGCGCCCGGTCGGCCCGCTGCGCGCGACCCCACCCTCATAGCACCGCGACCCCACCCCCGAAGCACCGCAACCGCACCCCCGAAGCACCGCAAGCCCCGCCGTCGGACGGCGGGGCTTGCGGGCGGACGCGGAAGAGGCGGTCAGATGACCATCTCGGCCTCGACGTAGCGCTCCGGCGGCACGGTCTTCAGGTCCGCCACCGCCTCGGCCAGCGGCACCAGGACGATCTGGGTGCCCTGCAGGGCCGTGATCTGTCCGAAGGCGCCCTTGTGGACGGCCTCCACGGCGTGCCAGCCGAACCGGGTGGCGAGCACCCTGTCGTACGCGGTGGGGGTGCCGCCGCGCTGGGTGTGACCGAGGATGACCGGCTTGGCCTCCTTGCCCAGGCGGTGCTCCAGCTCCCGGGAGAGCTGGTTGGCGACACCGGTGAAGCGCTCGTGGCCGTAGATGTCCTTGACGCCCTCCTCCCAGTGCATGGTGCCGGGTTCGGGCTTGGCGCCCTCGGCGCAGACCACGATCGCGAACTTCTTGTTGCGGTCGAAGCGCTCGCGGACCACCTCGGTGAGCTTGTCGATGTGGAACGGCCGCTCCGGAACGACGATCGCGTGCGCGCCGGCGGCCATTCCGGCGTGCAGGGCGATCCAGCCGGTGTGGCGGCCCATCAGCTCGACGACCATGACCCGCTGGTGGGATTCGGCCGTGGTCTTCAGCCGGTCCAGCGCGTCGGTGGCCACCGAGACGGCGGTGTCGAAGCCGAAGGTGACGTCGGTGCAGGCGATGTCGTTGTCGATGGTCTTGGGGACCCCGACCACCGGCAGGCCGCCGTCGCTCATCAGCTTGGCCGCCTTGAGGGTGCCCTCGCCGCCGATCGGGATGACCGCGTCGATCCCGAGGTCGTCGCAGTACTTCTTGGCCCGTTCCACCCCGTCCCGCAGGTGGCTGGGCTGGACGCGGGAGGATCCCAGGATCGTCCCGCCCTGGGCCAGGATGCCGCTGACCGAGTCGAGGGTCAGTGGACGGTGGACGCCTTCGAGGAGGCCTCGCCAGCCGTCCTGGAAGCCGATGATCTCGTCGCCGTGGTCGACCACCCCCCGGTGGACCACGGAGCGGATCACGGCGTTGAGGCCGGGGCAGTCGCCGCCGCTGGTCAGCACACCAATACGCATCGTTCTTCGCAACTCCCGAGAGAACCGGACGGCCGGACTAACCCTGGGAACCCGGGGGGCTCAGGGCGATCGGAATCGGACATTCAGCCCGAAGCTGATCATAGCGGCCCCCGCCTCCGGCCAGGTGGGAGCAGGCGTGGAGGCGGCGTCGTCGACGCTCCCGCGCGGTGTGCCGTCGACTGCCGAGGAGGGTGTGCGGTCGACGCGTCTTATTGTCATATGTTTTGCGCTGCGGATGTCCCCGCCGCCAGATGGTGGACATCCGGGGCGGGGACGCTGAGTCGGTCGGACGATCAGGCCGGCTGGCCGGTGGCCGCGATCCGCTCGGCGCGCAGCGCGTCGTACCAGGTGGTGTCAGCCGGCGGGAGCGCGTTGACGTCCAGCGCCAGCTTGATCAGCAGGTCGGCGACCGCGGGGTTGCGGGCCAGCACCGGGCCGTGCAGGTAGGTGCCGAAGACGGTGTCCCGCCAGGCGCCCTCCGTCCCGTTGCCGTCGCCGTTGCCGCCGCCGTGCGGGCCGCCGGCGGTGACGGTGGCCAGCGGGGAGACGCCCTGGCCCAGGTGCGTGACGCCCTGGTGGTTCTCGAAGCCGGTCAGCGTGGGCAGACCCAGCCGCGGGTCCGGCTCGGCGAGCACGTCGCCGACGCTGCGGGCGCCCTCGCCACGGGTGCTCCAGACGTCGAGCAGGCCCAGGCCCGGCTCACGCTGGCCGAGGTCGTTGATGAACTCGTGCCCCAGGATCTGGTAGCCGGCGCAGACCGAGAAGACGATCGCGCCGTTGTCCACGGCCCGGGCCAGGCCCGAGTCCTGACGCAGCCGCTCGGCGGCCAGCCGCTGCGGCCGGTCCTCACCGCCGCCGATCAGGTAGATGTCGCCGCTGGTCGGCACCGGCTGGTCGGAGCGGACGTCGATCCGCGACACGGCCAGGCCGCGCTGACGGGCCCGGCGCTCCAGGACCAGCGCGTTGCCGCGGTCGCCGTAGGTGCTCAGCAGGTCAGGGTAGATCCAGACCAGCCGCAGACTGCTGTCGCTCATCCGAGAGGGCCTTCCGTATTGCTGCTGCTGCTGCTGCGGCGGCTGCTGGTATTGCTGCGGGTGCTGCTGCTGGCGCGGGTCGTAGCCGGGCGGCGGGGGCATCGACATCAGCCGGCCACCACCTTGCGCAGCTGCTGGAAGGCGGTGTAGTTGGCGATCGCCTCGATCCGGCCCGGCGGGGCCATCCGGACGGCGTCCGCCAGCGAGTCCACCACGTGGAACTGCAGGCCGGCCACCTCCAGACGGACCGCCAGGTCCAGCTTGCGCTGGCCCATCACGAAGACCGGGTGCCCGGCCAGCCGCTCGTAGTCGACGTCCCAGAGCCAGGAGGTGTCGGTGCCGTCGGCGTCCATCGCGTTCACCGAGAGGATCACCGGCGCCGGCGGGCCGTCGATCAGCGAGAAGGTCTCCAGCCAGCCGGCCGGGTTCTTGGCCAGCAGCAGGCGCACGTCACGGCCCTGGTAGGAGACCACGTCGTAGCGGCCCGCCACGGCGGACACCGACTGCATGCGCTCCAGGGCGACCTGCGGCGGAACGCCGAAGACCGCGGCCACGGCGGCCGAGCTGGTCGCGTTGGCCAGGTTGGCCCGGCCCGGCAGCTGGAGCTGGATCGGCCAGGCGGCGCCGTTCGGGTCGACCACGTGGACGCCCTGCAGCGCCCAGTGCGGCTGCGGACGGCGGAAGCCGCACTCCTGGCAGTACCAGTCGTCGCCGGGGCGCTGCATCACGCCGCCGCAGGACGGGCACGACCAGGCGTCCTCCTTCCAGGCCTGCCCGGCGGCCACCCAGACCACCCGGCGGCAGGAGGACGCGGCCCAGGTCACCAGCGGGTCGTCCGCGTTGGCGATGATCACGGCATCGGTGTCCTGCAGGCCCTCGCGCCACTTCTCGGCCATCATCCGGGTCTCGGCGGCCCGGTCCAGCTGGTCGCGCGAGAGGTTGAGCAGCGCTATGGCCTTGGGGCTGGTGTCCCGTGCCACGCCGGCCAGGTACTTCTCGTCCACCTCGATCACGCCGTAGCGGGCGTCGCTGCCGCCGGCCAGGGCGGCGGTGATGCCGGCCGGCATGTTGGCGCCGAGCGCGTTGGAGACCACGGGGCCGGCGGCGCGCAGCGCCTCGGCGATCAGGCGGGTGGTGGTGGTCTTGCCGTTGGTCGCGCTCACCAGGACGACGTCCAGGTGGTCGGCGAGTTTGGCGAGCAGGTCGGGGTCCAGCTTGAGGGCGACCTTGCCGCCGATCACCGATCCGCTGCCGCGGCCTACCGTCCGGGAGGCGGCGGCAGCCACCTTGCCCGCGGTGACGGCGAGCTTGGCGCGGGCGGGAAGTGAGGAGTCGCGCGCGCCGGGCGCTGCGGCCTCCGATCCGGTGCCTGGCATGCTCAGGGGTTCCTCCTGTTGCTGACGACCCCCCTTGGCCTTGTCGGGCCGCTGGGCGGCGGGGACGGGGTCAGCCTAACGGCTTGTCCGTGGCAGGCCGAGCCATGCCCCCGTGCTGTCGTGCGCGGTCAGCGCCCTGACGGTCGCCGGACAACCGCTTGCGGCTGTCCGGCGACCGTCAGGGGAGGCGTGCCAGGGCGGGTCCGACGACGGCCTAACGGCCGGGGACGGCGGGCCACGGGCTGGGCAACTGCTCGACGGCGCCCGCGAGGTGGGCGGTGATCACCAGGGTGCCGTCCTCCATCTGGTAGTCCAGCGGGATGGCCAGCCGGCGCATCGCGGCGATCAGCGCCGTGTTGGCGGCCTGGGTGACCGCGTAGACGGTGGAGACGCCCGCCTCGGCCGCCAGCGCTGCCATCCGCCGCAGCAGGTCCAGGCCCAGACCCCGGCGCTGCCAGCCGTCCTCGACCAGGACGGCCAGCTCAGCGCTGTCGTCGTCCCACATCAGATGGGCCAGCGCGACGATCCGCCCGTCGGCGCTCTGCACGGCCAGCGTCTGCCCGTGCCGAGGGTCGAGCAGGTGGTCCAGGTAGCGGTCCGCGTCGGCCACCGGGCCGTGGTAGCGCAGGCGCAGCGTGCCGGTGGAGCAGCGCCGGTGCATGGCCAGCGCCTCGGCCTTGTCGGACGGGTCGGCCCGCCGCACGGTCAGGTCGGTGCCGGCCGGCAGGCTGAGCCGGGCGGCGACCTGCGGGACCCGCGGGCCGAGCACCGCGTCCAGCTCGACCAGCGCCTTGGCGCGGGCGAACTCGGTCGGGGTGAACGGCAGATGGGGCCGGGAGAGTTCGACGAGCTCGCCGGACGGCATCGGCAGTCGCATCAGGTGGCCGTCCAGGCTCGGCGCGGACGACTGCCCTCCCGTGGCCGGGAACTGACGGATCGTGCACTGGCCGAAGAGCTTGCGCAGTGCGACCGGCAGCTCGGCGGCGTCCAGGGCCGTCCTGGTGGCCAGTGCCAGCACGTGGGCCGGCAGGTCCACCAGATCGTGGGCGTCGGCCGGGTCGGTCCAGATCTCCCGCCCGCCGGCCCGGGCGACCGCGCCGGCCAGCATGGCGCGGGGCAGGTCGCGCGGCGCGCGCAACAGGAACTCGTCGACGGTGGCCTCGGGCAGCGGGTGGGTCTGCAACGAGATGATGCTGACCCGCAGCTCGGCGAGGGCGGTGCAGACCGTGGCGAGGCTGCCGGGGGCGTCCGAGACGGTGGCGCGCAGCCGCCAGAGCGTGGTCTCGGCGGGCGGCAGCGCCGGAGCCTGCTCGGCGGGCTGCTCGACGGGCCGGTCCGCCGCGGTGGGCTCCGGGCCCGGTGGCCCGTGCGGATGGCGGTGCTCCCACCACGAGTGGAACACCGCTGTGGCGACCAGGGCGAAGGCGGAGGAGACCAGCAGCACCGGCCCGTCGTGGCCGTGCACCACCACGTCGGCGACCAGGTCGGCGGTGGCCACGGCCAGGAAGACCGCGGCGATCTCGACGGCGTCGCGCCGCCACCGGTCCGCTCTGCTGCGGCGCTGGGCACGCGAGGGCTGTTGGAGGGGCAGGTGCGGGACGGGAAGCTCAGTCATGTCTTCACCATGCCCTGCGGGTGTTTCACGATCACGAATGCCTTGTGACCGGCTGGTTAATGTCTCTGACGCAGGGCGACGGGCTACTGACGAGTACTCAGCCGGCCCGTCAGTTCGCAGGCGGCCGACCGCACCTCCGCGAGCAGGACGGCGAGGTCGGCCTCGGTGGTGGTGGCGTTCAGCAGGCAGGCCCGGACGGCCTCGCGGCCCGCCAGCACCGTCCCGGTGACGAAGGCCTGCCCGCCTCGCTGGACGGCCTGCGGCAGTGCCTGGTTGAGCACGTTGAGAGCCTCCTCGTCGAGCCCGGCCGGGCGGGCCCGGAACGCGACGATCGAGGTCTCCACCGGGGCCAGCAGCTCCAGCTGCGGATCGGCCTCGACCAGTTCGCCGAGCCGGCGGGCCAGCCGGGTGCAGTGCGCGATGTCGGCGGCGATGCCGTCCCGGCCGCGGTGCGCGATGGTGGCCCAGACCTTGAGCGAGCGGAACGGGCGGGTCTGCTCGGTGCCGTACTCGGAGAACCAGCCGAGCCCGCCGGCGTCCTCGTCGCGCAGGTAGGAGGGCACCAGGCTGAAGGTGGCGCGCAGCTCCTCGGCGTCGCGCACCAGCGCGCAGCCGCAGTCCACCGGCACGCCGAGCCACTTGTGCGGGTCGAGCGCGAGCGAGTCGGCGCGCTCCAGGCCCGCGTAGCGGTGCGCGATCGACGGGTCCAGCACGCCGAAGGCGCCGTACGCGCCGTCGACGTGCAGCCAGAGGTCCTGTTCGGCGCAGAGGTCGGCGATCGGCTCGAAGCGGTCCACCGCGCCGGTGTTCACCGTCCCGGCGGAGGCCACCACCAGGAACGGCAGCAGCCCGGCCGCCCGGTCCGCGGCCACCGCGGCGCGCAGCGCCTGCGGGTCGAGCCGGCCCTCGGCGTCGGTGGCGACCGTGCGCAGCTGCCGGCTGCCCAGGCCCAGCAGCTCGGCGGCCTTGCGCACGCAGGAGTGCGTCTCGCCGCTGACGTAACCGACCAGCGGGGGCAGGCCCGCCAGGCCGTCGGCCCGGACGTCGTGACCGGCCCGGCGGGCGGCCCGGCCGCGGGCGGCGGCCAGGCAGACGATGGTGGCCATCGAGGTGCCCGAGGTGAGCAGTCCGCCGCCGGGCGGGTGCGGGAAGTCCACCAGCTCGGCGATCCAGCGCACCACGGCCCGTTCCAGGTGCACGTCGGCGTGGTCGCCGCCGGCCGAGCTCGGGTTCATCGCGGCGGCGGCCAGCGTGGCCAGCACCCCGGCGGGCGCCGGGGCCGAGTTGACCCAGCCGAAGAACCGCGGATGCCCGTTGCCCATCGGCGCCGGCATCACCTCGGCGCCGATCACCGCCAGCAGCTCGGCCAGCGCGCGGCCCTCGGCGGGCAGCGGCGCCTCCAGCAGGGCCTGGCGGGCGGCCGGGTCCATCGGCTGCCAGACCGGCTTGCCGGGGACCTGTTCCAGGTAGTCGGCGACCAGGTCGGCGGTGGCGTGGGCGGCTTCGCGGAAGTACTCGGGCATGGGGTCGATCGTACGTGCGGGCAGACACGGCCTAGTCCAGGGATGCGGACAGCCCGGCGGCGGAGCGGCAGTAGCGGGCGATCTCGGTGTTGGTCAGCTTGGCGCAGAGCCGGCCGGCCGCGCCGCTGTCGGTGTAGTTGACCGTGTAGTAGCTGACCATGCCCTCGGCGCAGGCCTTGCGCTGCCAGCCGTCCGCCGCCGTGGCGCACTGCTGGCCCACCCAGTCCTCGCGGTCCAGGTTGTACTTCATGGTTCGCGAGCCGACGCCCCGGCTGCAGTCGTTGGCACCGCCGGACGCCTGCCCGGCCAGGCACCACTTCAGTGCCTGGGCGTAGACCTCGGGGTGGTTGGCGTAGTCGTGCGAGCTGAGGAAGAACGTCGGGGCGTAGAAGTAACAGGCGGACTGGAAGAGGGCCGGCTGCTCCGGGCAGGGGTAGAGCGGCTCCTGGGCGAGTTTGTCGGCGGGCAGCTGCGCCTTGGCCTTCTCGTCCTCCTCGTCCGGGCCGAAGAGCTGCATGAACAGGCCCTCGGAGCAGGTGATCCGCAGGTGGTCGCTGCCGAAGCTGTTGCACAGCGTGCGCGCGGTCGGCACGTCCTGCTTGGCGACGAACATCGTGCCGTGGCCAACTCCGTGTACGCACGGACCCCGCAACTCGGGGGCGCAGAGCTTGAGCAGGTCGGTGCCGGGGTCGGTGGAGGTGGCCAGCATCTCCTCGACCGCGCCGTGCAGGTAGCCGGCCGCGCAGGTGTCGTGCGGGAAGGAGATCACCTTGGCGAAGTCGCGGTCGTAGCGCTTGACGGCGGCGTGGCCCAGCTCGTGCGCGACCGGGTGGCAGAACCGGACGGTGTACGGGTCCTTCTTGGTGATCTTGTCCAGGTCGGCCAGGGCGACCCCGGGGTCGGTGGCCGCCATCTCGGCCATCAGCTTGTTGCGCAGCGTGCTGCGGGTCCACACCGCCGGGTCCCCGGTCGGCGAGGGGGATCCGGCCGCCGCGCCCTGGGCGGTCGTACCGGGCGCGCCGGCTCTGACGGCGGTGACGGCGGCCGGCGGGACCCACTGGGTGACGGCCACCGCGCCGAGGCCCAGAGCCCCGAGCAGGAACGCGGTGAGGATCGCGAAGGCGCGCGGGTGCATGACGGTCAGATCCCCCGGTGGGCGAAGTGGACGGACATCCCCTCATCCTGGCGTGCGGGGTGCGGAAATCCGCCATTCCGTGGGCCATCCGGGGGCGCGCCCCGGCTGTGGCAGCATGCGGGGGAGACTCTCCTACGCCTGTTTGGAGTACCGCATGGAATCGTCCGCCCCCGCCCTGAGTTTCCGCCCCGCGACCGGGAGCGACACGGACGCGCTCGTCGCGCTCGTCCAGTCCGCCTACCGCGGGGAGGCGAGCAAGGTCGGCTGGACCACCGAGGCGGACCTGCTGGACGGTCAGCGCACCGACGCGGACGCCGTCGCGGAACTGCTCGCCAGGCCGAACAGCCGGGTGCTGGTGGCCGAGCGGGCCGGTGAGCTGCTGGCCTGCTGCCAGCTGGAACGGCGTGGCGAGCGGGCGTACTTCGGGATGTTCTCGGTGCGGCCGGAGCGCCAGGGCGGCGGGCTGGGCCGGGCGGTGCTCGCGGAGGCGGAGCGCTTCGCCCGCGAGGAGTGGCAGGCCGCCGAACTGGAGATGACGGTGATCGTCCAGCGCAGCGAGCTGATCGCCTGGTATGAGCGGCGCGGGTTCCGGCGCACCGGTGTGCTCTCGCCGTTCCCCTATGGCGAGGAGCGCTTCGGCGTGCCCAAGCGGCCCGACCTGGCCTTCGAGACGCTGACCAAGGTGCTCTGAACACCTGATGTCACATTCTGCCGATCATTCGTGACAAGTGGTGACCGCCTTTATGTGTGTTTAGTCTGCATTTTGTGACCCCACTCCGCCTCCGTGCGCGCGCCGGCGTCCTCGCCTGCGCCTTGGCACTGCTCGCGATCCCCACCGTCGGCTCGGCCCCCAGCTGGTCCGCCCCACCGTCGCCCCAGGTGACCCAGGACAGGTTGACCCCCACGTCGGCGACCCCGAACACTCCGGTCACCGCGCGGCTGACGCTGCACTCGTCCGCCTGTTTCACCGCGAAGGTGGTGGGCGTGGGGGTGCGGGACGCGGCGGACCGGAACCTGGACTTCCCCGGTGGGCTGACCAATACGACGATCTGCCCGCAGGGCGTGTCGCTGACCACCGGCGCGCGGTCGTTCCCGGCGGGGACGTACCGGATCTTCGGCTTCTACCAGGACCAGGGCGGCGGCTGGCACAACCTCACCGAGCAGCGCCTGGTCGTCGGCGTGACCCCCACGCCCACGCCGACCCCGACGCCCACCCCGACTCCGACTCCGACTCCGAGGCCCACGCCGGGTCCCGCGCCCCGGGTGACGCAGGATCGGCTGGAGCCCAGCTCGGTGCCGACCGGCACCCCGTTCACCGCGCGGCTGACGCTGCACTCCTCGCTCTGCTTCACCGCGAAGGTGGTGGGCGTGGGGGTGCGGGACGCGGCGGACACCAACCTGGACTTCCCGGGCGGGCTCACCGACACGTCGATCTGCCCGCAGGGCGTCTCGCTGACCACCGGCGCCCGCACCCTCCCCGAGGGCACGTACCGGATGTTCGGTTTCTACCAGGACCAGGCCGGCGGCTGGCACAACCTGACCGAACAGACCCTGACGGTCACCGCGGCCACCCCGACCTCGCCGATCGCCGGCACCAGACTGGTGTGGTCCGACGAGTTCGACGGACCGCTCTCGGCCGCCCGGTGGAACAAGGCAACCAGCAGCGCGTACAAGTACGGCACGCACAACCCCGACGACGACAAACTCGACCGGATCGACCCGAACGGCGTCACGGTGGCGAACGGCGTGGCCACCTTCACCGCCCGGCCCAGCGTCTTCACCCTCCCGGGCGGCAGCCAGGCCTGGAGCACGGGTCTGCTGACCACCGAGAACACGGCCGAGAAGTTCATGGTCAGGACCGGCGACTACGCGGAGACCCGGGTCAAGCTGCCGGAGACGATCGGCGCCTGGCCGGCGCTGTGGACCTGGCGCGACGGCGGCAACGAGGTGGACTCCTTCGAGTACCACCCGGACAACCCGAACCTGCTGGAGCTGACCAACCACGTCATCCACGCGCAGAAGTACTGGACCGACAAGGACGCGGTCAAGCCCGGGCAGTGGGTCACCATCGGCACGCACTACGGCGCGAAGTCGGTCGGCTGGTACGTGAACGGGGTGAACGTCTTCGAGGACGGCAGGGGCGTGGGCGCGAACTGGTCGGCCTACCTGATCCTCAACCTCTCGCTCTGCTCGGGGGACTTCCACCCGGGCCCGAGCGGCACCGCGCCGGCCAGCTTCGCCGCGGACTACGTCCGCGTCTACCGCTGACCGGCGCGATCGCGTCGCTCAGGAGGTGACCTGGATCTCGAACGTCGCCGTGTCGTTGTTCGGATAGGGGTCGTTGTCGCTGCTGACGGACACCGTGCCGTGGAGGACGGTGTCCGCCGGCACGTCCGCGTCGATCCGCGCCGGGACCTGGGCGGTCGCCGTCTGCTCCACCTGCAGGCCGGCGCGGAACCTGCAGCGGACCGTCCGGTCTCCCACCACTGCGCAGCCCTTCGGGAAGAACGGCCCCTCGGGTGTGGCGCCCTCGGGCAGTGACACCGTCACGGTGAACTCGCCCGCGTCCGCCGGGCCCTTGTTGGCCACGAACCCGCGCACGACGGTCAGGCCGCCCGCGGCCACCGGGTCGGGATCGATCCGCTTGACCTTGAGATCCGTGCCCTCCGCACGGATCGTGGCGGGCGCCGCACCCAGCAGGGCGCCCGCCACGCAGCACACCGCCACCACCGTTGCCAATCTACGAACCATCGGTCCACACCTCGCACGCGCTGTGCCTGATCCTGCTCGGACACGGTCACGGTAGGAGTCGGCGGACCGGGTCCGGCCGCGCAACGCCCACCCCGCCGCCGCCCGCCCCCGGATGGCTGAGCGGTGCGGAGCGGTCAGACCCGGCTCAGTGCCGGGGTGAAGGGGCGCCCGTCCAGCGTCCAGTGCGGGTCGGGGGTGATGTCGAGCGCCGCGTAGACGTGCGCGGCGACGTCCGGGTGCCGGACGGTCCGCACGGGGGCGCCGGGCTCGATGCCGGGGCCGAAGGCGGCCACCCAGGCGGTGCGCTCCAGGGTGCTGCGCCCGCCGTGGCCGCCCTGGTCGAGGTGGCCGTGGTCGGTCACCACGATCACCGTCCACTCCTCGTCGGCGTAGCCCGGGCGCTCGCGGACGGCGGTCAGCAGACGGCCGAGCCTCTCGTCGGCGGCCTGGATCGACTGCCGGTACTCCTCGCCGCAGCCCAGGAAGTGCGCGGTCTCGTCCACCGCGCCGAGGTAGACGAAGGAGGCCTGCGGGTCGTCGTCGCCGCCCAGCACGTACACGGCCTCGGCCGTCACCCGCTCGTCGCAGACCTCCCAGGCCTGCGGGGTGTCCTCCAGCGGGGCGATGTAGGAGAGCCGGCCGGGCGCCGCGAACAGCGGGCCGCCCTGGCGGGCCAGGAAGAGCGGCTCCCAGCCGCCGGCGGCGAAGGTGCGGCGGCGGTGGACCGCGGCCAGCCGGGTGGTGAAGTCGGGGAAGACGTCCAGTCGGTTGCCGCCGAAGTGGTTGCCGAAGACGCCGTGCTTGGCCACGCTCACACCGGTGACGATGGTGGCCCAGCACGGTCCCGACATGGTCGGGGTGGCCTCGTCCACCTCGACCGGGGCGAGGAAGCCGGCGGCGGCGACCGCGTCCAGATGCGGGGTGTCCAGCTCCGGCAGGAGGTCGAGGCGGACGCCGTCGATGCCGACGACCAGGACACGGCGGGGGCCGGCGGGCCAGCTGCTGGACACGGGGGGATCCGATCTTTCGGGAGCGGGAGCTGTCGGCACCCTAGCCGGACGAGCGGGGTCCCGGGGGCGGGCCGCCCAGCCGCTTCCCGGGATTATCGGGCTCGTCGATCGAACTGTTTACCTGTCAGGGGTCAAGTGTTCGCCCGCCGGTTGCCGCCCGGCCCGCCGGGTGCTCGGGGGAGCGCCCGCCGTGGGGTCAGCGCCGGAACACCCCGGTGAGGACGCGCCACCAGGTGCGTCGGGGGCGGTGCCGCGGGGCTGACGGCGGCGTCACCGGCACCGGGGGAGCCACCGGTGCGGGGGTGGTGGCGGCGACCACCGGCTCTGGCTCCGGCTCGTGTTCGGGTTCCGGTTCCGGTTCGATCCGGGGCGTGAAGCACACCGGCAGCTCGACCAGATGCCGGGACAGCCAGGCCGAGGTCCAGGTCAACTCCTCCTCGGGAATGTCGAGTCGCAGGTCCGGCAGGCGGGTCAGCAGGATGTCGATGCCGGTCTCCGCGATGGCCCGGCCGATGTCCTGGCCGGGGCACTCGTGCGGGCCGCCGCCGAACGCCAGGTGGGAACGGTTGCCGTAGAGCGGCTTCGCCAGGTCGGGACGGACGGCCGGGTCGACGTTGCCGGCCGCGATACCGAGCAGGAGCATGTCGCCGGCCTTGATCTGCTGCCCGCCGAGTTCGGTGTCGCCGGTGGCCCAGCGGCCCGCGACCAACGACATCGGCGCGGCGTCCCAGAGGACCTGGTCCAGGGCCTCGGCGAGGGTCATGTGGCCGCCGGACAGGTGGGCGCGGAACCGCGGGTCGGTGAGGACGAGCTTCAGGGTGTCCGCGATCAGGTTGACGGTCGTCTCGTTCGCGGCCAGCAGCACCACCCGCAGGTGCTCCAGCACCTCGTCGTCGGTGAGCCCTGCCTCGTGCTGCATCAGCCACGACACGAGGTCGGCGCCGGGGGCCACGCGCTTGCGTTCCATCGTGCGGCGCAGGGTCTGGACGACGTAGTCGTTGCTCGCGATCGCCGTCTCGGTGCCCTTCATCAGGTCACGTGCCGCGGCGACCAGTTGGGGCCCGTACTCCTCGGGCATCCCGATCACCTGGGTCATCACGAGCATCGGCAGGTGCTCGGCGAACCCGGCCACCAGCTCGGCCCGGCCGGTGGACCCGAAGTCCTCGACCAGCTGGTCGGTGAACCGGGTGACGTAGCGGCGGATCCCGCGCCGGTCGAAGCGGTTCAGGCCGTCGGTGACCGCGCCGCGCAGGCGCCGGTGCTCCTCGCCGTCCGCGAAGACGCACAGCGGCTGCCAGGCGATCACCGGCATCAGCGGGGAGTCCGGGGTGACCAGGCCCTCCTGGAACGCGCTCCAGCGGCGGGAGTCCCGGGAGAACCGGGACGGGGTGCGCAGGGCGGTGAGGTTCGCGGAGTGGCCGAGAATCAGCCAGGCCGGGAGGTCGCCGTGCAGCAGCACGGGTGCCACCTCGCCGTGTTCGGCGCGGAGTTTCTCGTAGAGGCCCATCGGATCGGCCTCGGCCTCGGGACCGTAGAGCCGCCGGAGGGTATCGGTGCCGGCCCGGTGGGCAGGGCAGCCGGGGGGCGGGGTGGGGGAGTCCTCTGGGTACGGGGTGGTCACGGTATCTCCGGGGTCGGCGCGAGGCGGTCGTGAGCGGTGCTCGTGAACGGTGCTCGTGAACGGTGCTCGTGAACGGTGGTCGTGCGGCGGCGGTCACGGCACGGGCTGGGCCGAGAGGTCGTACAGGTAGCGCATCAGGGCCATCAGGACGTCCCGGCTGGATTCGCGGGTCCGGGCGTCGCACGTCACGATCGGCACCTCGGGCGGCAGGTCCAGTGCGGCCCGCAGCTCCTCGGTCGGATAACTCGGCGACTGCGGAAACGTGTTGGCCGCGACGACGAAGGGCACGCCGCGATCCTCCAGCCGCCCGATCACCTCGAAGCTGACCTCCAGCCGGCGGGTGTCGACCAGGACCACCGCACCGAGGGCGCCCTCGAACAGGCCGTTCCAGAGGAACCAGAACCGCTCCTGCCCGGGGGTGCCGAACACGTAGAGGACGAGCTCGTCGCTGATGCTGATCCGGCCGAAGTCCATCGCGACCGTGGTGGAGGTCTTGCGCTCGACCCCGGCGAGGTCGTCGACGCCGGCTCCGGCCTGCGTCATCGTCTCCTCGGTGGTCAGTGGGCGGATCTCGCTCACCGAGCCGACCAGGGTCGTCTTGCCGACGCCGAAGCCGCCCACGATCACCACCTTGACCGCCATGGCGGCCGAGGCCGGCAGCAGGTCCGCGCTCGACGGCCCCACCACCGGTTCAGAGCTTCTGAAGTCCATGAATCACCGCCTCCAACAGGGCACGGTCGGGAAGGATCGCCTGCGGGACGCAGGCGCGGGCCTCGATGAGCTCCTGGGTCAGGAGGTCGGCCAGCAGCACGGTGACCACGCTGACCGGCAGCCGCAGGTAGGCCGAGACCTCGGCCACGGACAGCGGCGAGCCGCAGATCCGCAGGATGTCCGCGTGTTCGGGCTGCAGCGCGGGAGTCGGGTCCGAGCGGGAGACGATCAGGGTGACCAGGTCGAGCATGGTCTCCCCGTTCGGACCGCTGCGGCCTCGCGTGATCACGTAGAGACGTTCGGGGTCGTCCTCTTCGCTCGGGCCCGGGTCGGCTTCGCTCATGCGACCTGCTCGCCGTTGCGTGGGGCGGTGCTGAGATGTTCGCCGATCCGGGCGACCAGGTCCCGCATCTGCTGACCCATCAGCCCGGCGTCGACACCCTCGTCGGCCAGCACCGCGAGGTAGGCCCGGGCGCCGGCCGCCATCAGGTAGAAGAAGCCGCCGCTCATCTCGATCACGACCAGCCGCATCCGGCCGTCGCCGTGCGGGAACTCGTGTCCCACCGCGGTGGCCAGGCTCTGCAGGCCGGCGCACGCGGCCGCGAGGCGGTCGGCGGTGTCGGCGTCGGCGCCGTGCTGGGCCATCCGCAGGCCGTCGGCGGAGAGCACGATGACGTGGCGGACGCACGGGACGCTCTCCGCGAGGTCCTTGAGCATCCAGTCCATGTTGGTCCGCTGGTGCATCACTGCTCGCCCTCCGCTGCCGACTCTTCGTTGGTGGGGCCGGCCGCACCGCTGGACGGTGCGTGGCCGTTCACCCCCTCGGTGAACGCGGCCAGCCACATGCCGGGCTGGACCGGTTCCTGGGTTGGGGCCGGCGTGCTGACGGGCCTGGGCGCGGCGGCGCGGGAGGGCGCGGCGTGACGGCGGCGCTGCGGCAGGCCGTTCGGCGTCCACTCGGTCACCACCGGCGCCTCGTCGTCGGCCGGTCCCGGCGCCGCGACGGTGCCCAGGGTGGCCCCGCGCAGCGGGCCCGTGGAGGAGGGCGGCACCGCCCTCGCCCCCCACGGCCGCGGTCCGCCGGCGGGCCGGCGCGCGTTGGCGATGCCGATGCCGCTGGGCCGTCCGGTGGCGGGCGCCGTGGTGATGAGCTCCTGCGGCACGATCAGCACGGCCCGCACACCGCCGTAGGCGGACGGGCGCAGCGAGACCTGGAAGCCGTAGGCCCGCGAGAGGCGGCCGACCACGGCCAGGCCGAGCCGGGGGGTCTCGCCGAGGTCGTTGAGGTCGATGCCGGCCGCCGCCTCGGCCAGCATCCGCTCGGCGCGGGCGCGGCCCTCCTCGCTCAGGCTGAGGCCGCCGTCCTCGATCTCGATCGCGATACCGGTCTGCACCTCGACGGCGGTCAGGTGCACACTCGTCTGCGGCGGGGAGTAACGGGTGGCGTTGTCCAGCAGTTCGGCGACCGCGTGGATCAGCGGTTCGACGGCGGGGCCGACCACGGCGACCTGGGAGACCGGGTGCAGTTCCACCCGCTGGTAGTCCAGGATCCGCGACATGCCACCGCGCAGCACGCTGTAGAGCCCCACCGCCCTGCTCCACTGCCGGCCGGGGCGGGCGCCGCCGAGGACGGAGATGCTGTCCGCGAGGCGGCCGACCAGCGCGTTGCCGTGGTCCAGCTTCAGGAGGTCCTCGAAGACGGCCGGGTCGTTGCCGTGCCGGTGCTCCATCTCGCGCAGGTCCTGGGCCTGCCGGTGGATGATCGCCTGCACGCGGCGGGCGATGTTGACGAAGGCTCGCTGGGTGGACTCGCGCATGCCCTCCTCGTTGTCGACGGCCTCCAGGACCGAGCGCAGCACGGACTGCCGGGTGGCCTCGAACTGCGGGTCGGTGGTGTCCTGGGGCCGGTACCCCTTCAGCACGTCCTCGATGAACTCGCCGCGCTGGAGCCGGCCGACCGCCTCGGGCACCTCCACCCTGGCCAGCCGGATCATCCCGGCGTCGCACCGGGCCAGGCGGTGGTGCAACTCGCTCTCCCGCTGGGCGTGCCGCCTGCGCAGCGCCGCCAGCGCGCGTCCCCGGCGCGCCGCCTCGGCGGCCACCACGGCCACCGCCGCGGTGCCCACCGCGCCGAACCAGACGACTCCCGCACGGGCGTCGCCGGGGGCGACCGACGCGGCGACGACGGCGACGGCCGCCGTCACGACCGTGGGCAGGAGCCACGCCAGAACGGGAGCGGAGCGCTGACCTCCGGGTGACGATCCAGCACGAAGCATCAGCATCCTCAAACGATCAAAAGAGTACGGAGACGGGTGGGACCAGCGGGTGCGGGCCGCGTCCGGGGCGGGGCTGTCAGGACAGTGCTGACAGGGCCTCAAAAGCCCTTCCGCACAGCCGATTCGGCGCCTCGCACCCCGCCGGTCGGGGTGGTGCTGGCACCAGCATTGCCCGCCTCGGGCCGGTCGTATCGACGTCCGGGCCCAGTTCGCTCATGAGAGGGGAATAACCGAGAAACTGCCCCGCGACGGCGAGAGTTGGTGATAGGTCACCCTCGCGGTCATGTACGACGCCCCCCTGCCCGTCTGTGGGCAGGGGGGCGCCGGGTGTTCCCGGCAGGCTGTTCAGCGGCTCACCAGCGCGTCGAGGACGGCTACGGCGACGGTGTCGGCCTGGTCGCGGATCTCCGGGACGGCGGTGGTCTCCAGCAGGTTGCCGCGGCGCAGCGGGCCCAGCGTCCACAGCGGAGCGGCCGGGCCGCCCGGGCCGGGGACCAGGCGCCCGGCGTCGACGGTGTCCAGGCCCAGGCCGCACGGTCCGGGCCGCGCGGTGCCGGAGGCGATCAGGTCCGCCACCAGCGGGTCATCGGGCCGGCGGAAGTCGGCCTGCGAGCCGGTGCAGTTGACGACCGCGCCGACCTCCAGGGCGGTGCCGTCCACGAGTTCGACCTTGAGGCCCGCGGCGGTCGGCACCACCCGGGCGACCTCGCCGCGCCCGGTCCGCAGCCGGTCGGCGGCCCGGGCGCGGTCCAGGGCGGCCACCGTGCGCGGCGGGATGCGGTGGCGGTGCACCTCCCAGTGCCGCAGGTCCCTGGCCAGGAAGCGGGCCCGTTCGGCCAGGTCGAGGCGCTGCCAGAGGGCGGCGGTGACCGGTCGCAGGCTGTCCACGCCCGGCCGCCAGTCGCCGTGCAGGCGCAGGGCGGTGCCGATCTGGCGCAGCGCCGTCGCCCGCGGGTCGCCCGAGTCGTCGAGCAAGGGCGGTGCGAGCACCGGGAGTTCGCCGGTGGCGTGCGGTTGTGGGAGCAGGCCGTGGCGGGACACCGCGTGCATCACGCGGCCGGGGCGGTCCAGGGTCAGCGCGGCGTCGACCATGGTCAGGCCGGTGCCCACCAGCAGCACGTCGGCGTCCTCGGGGATCGCGGCGAGCGCCCCGGGTGCCCACGGGTCGGCCACGAAGTACGGCGAGTCGCGCAGCTCCGGCGGCGCCCAGCCCAGCGTGGGAGGGAGGTTGCCGAGCGCGAGCACCGCGGCGTCGGCCCGCACCGCGGCCTCGCCGGGCAGCCGCAGCGCGACCGCGCGCGGCTCGGCCGTCAGCCCCAGGACCCGCTCGCGCAGGTGGTGCAGCCGGACGCCGCCGCCCGGCTCCGCCGCGCGCTCCAACACGTCGGCCAGGTAACGGCGGTAGAGCCGGCGCGGCAGGAAGTCGCCGAAGCCGGGGTCGGTGGCCTGCTGCGCCGTCGCCCAGCGCAGGAAGTGCCCGGGGTCCTCGGCGTACGCGCTCATCCGGCCGGCCGGCACGTTGAGCAGATGGCGCGGGTCCTCGGTGCCGTAGGCGACGCCGCGGCCCGCGTCGGCCGGGTCGATCAGCCGTACGTCCAGGGGCAGTCGGCGCTCCCGGGCGCGCTGGAGCAGCCGGGCCGCGGTCAGCGTTCCGGAGGCCCCGGCGCCGATCACCGCGACCTGGTGGGTCGGCTGCGCCTCTTGGCTGCCGGTCATCTTCTACACCTCTCAGTACGGGTTGGTCGGGGGCGTGCCGGCAGGTGCGGCACGGGTGGGATCAGGCCGGATCAGGTGCTGACAGGGGCTGATGGCCCGGTGGCCGCGCACTACAGTGAGCTGTTCGGGAGTTACTCAAAGGGGGCTGCGGTGATCCGGATTCTCGGGCCGGTGTGCATCGAGGCGGCGGGGGTCGAGCGGGCCCCGACGTCGGTGATGGTCCGCGGTGCGCTGGTGGCGCTGAGCCTGGATCCGGGGACCGGTATGTCGCAGTCCCGCCTGCTCGAACTGCTCTGGGACGAACCGCCGGCCTCCGCGAACGCCAACCTGCGGCAGTACGTGAGCCGGTTGCGCAGGGAACTGCAGGTGGCGGGCCGCGGAGTGCTCTCCGGGCGGCGCGCCGGCCGACTGGGCGTCAGCTATCAACTCGATGCTCCTGACTGCGAGGTGGACCACCGCCTGTTCGCCGATCTGGTGCGCACCGGGCGCCGGCTGCTCGACACCGGCTACTCCGTCGAGAGCGAGCGGGTGTTAGGCCGGGCGCTGGCGCTGTGGCGAGGACCGGCCGGCGTCGACGCGGCGGGTTCCGTACGGCTGCGCCGCCACCTCGCCGCGTTCGACGCACTCTGGCTGCACTGCCGCGAGGACCTCGCCGAGGCCGCCCTCTACGCGGGACCGTGCGCGCAGGCCGTGGTGCGGGCGCGCTCGATCATCGCCGACCACCCGCTGCGCGAGCGGCCGTGGGCGGTGCTGATGGCCGCCCACCACGGCGACGGCGATCTCTCCGAGGCGCTGGCCGCCTACCAGGAGTTCCGCCGGCTGCTGCGGGCCGAACTGGGCGTCGAGCCGTCGCGGAACCTGGCCTCGCTGCAGTCGGCGGTGCTCAACCGCAGCGCGATCGCGGTGCAGTCGCTGCTCGGGGCGATCAGGACCGCCGACCTGCACGGGTCGGGCGGTGGCCCGGTCGGGGCCAGGTCCGTCACGACGGTGTGACGGCACGGACACGGGCACGGCGCTGGCCTCACTTCGTCGGAATCGGCGAAGTCGAGAAAAGCCGCCGGGGGATCTCCCTGTCAACCCTGTCGAACCGTGGCCGACGCGGGACCGGAGCGGGTCTGCGGGTATTTCCCGAGGTCGGCGGGCAATGCCCCGCGTGGGCGCCGACCTGCTGGTATGCGGCCCATATGCGGACCGTATGCGGAACGGGAAAAAGCGGCGCCGGGAATTAGCGAGGGTGTTTTCCCGGCGGCCCGGATTCTCAGACGGTCGACAGCACCGCGGTACTCGCCAGTTTGTCGGCGAAGGTCTGTCGCTTGGCGTCCCGAAGTGGCCAGAACCAGCCGACGAAACAGGACAGTGTGTCGAGCAGGTGGGCGAGGTCGCGCAGGAAGGCGCGCAGCACGCCGACCTCCGGGGAGCCGTCCGAGCGGACCATCGTGGTGTCCATCAGGTGCTTGCCCCAGCTCTGGCCCGTCCGGCCCGCCAGGTACCAGCGGTTGTACGCCAGCAGGCTCAGCGACACCGCGCCCATGCCGACCTGGAGGGCGACGTTCCCCGGGTCGAACACGCCGGCGATGATGTTCGGCGCGCCGCAGGCCAGGATGTCGATCATGTGGGACACCACCCGCACCGACCAGTGGGCGTAGGTCAACGCTCTCTCCTCGCGTGCGCCGGTCCTTGTCTCCAGGGTGGCCGCGGGAGGCGGGCGTGCAACCGCTGGTGCGCCGAGTGGCGGCGCGGGCGCCGGTGTGGTGGCACATCGGCGGCGCCAACACGCCGACGTGCGGGGGAGGGTCCTGAGTGGGGCGCGTCTGGTCGGGTAAGTGTTGAGCACAGCAGGGGCCGCCGAGGTCCCCGAGCCGTGAGGGGTGAGGTCATGTCCGACTACGCCGCGGAGTTCGTCGCCGAGTCGCTGGACCCGGAGGATCTGGAGGCCGAGACCCCGGTCGGCGAGGCCGTTCCGGCACTCGACGAGCTTCCGCTGGCCGCTGCCGCCGACGTCGCGGACGCGGTCGAGCAGAGCCGCGAGGTCCCGGTCGACGAGGACGAGTACCGCTGACCCGCATCGGCGCGGGACCCCGCGAGGGGTCCCGCGCTCTCGCTGCGGCTCAGACCCGCAGCGAGACCGGGTACTCCCGCAGCCAGCCGTCGAGGCCGAGCAGCACCTCGGCACTGGAGCGTGCCCGCTGCGGGTCGCTGCCCGGGGCGATCGCCGTCGACAGGGCGGCCTGGTTGATCAGTCCCTGCGAGGGCGCCTTGAGGTCGGAGGCCAGCGCCGTCAGCTCGGTGTGCAGGGCGAGCGGGTAGCCCGGGTCCTGGGTGCTCGGGTACGGGCTCTTCACCCGCTCGACGATCTCGGTCGGCAGCACGTCGCGGGTGGCCGCGCGCAGCAGGCTCTTCTCCCGGCCGTCGAAGGTCTTCATCGCCCACGGTGTGTTGAACACGTACTGGACGAGCCGGTGGTCGCAGAACGGCACCCGGACCTCCAGGCCGCTGGCCATGCTCATCCGGTCCTTGCGGTCCAGCAGCAGGTTCACGAACCGGGTGAGGTGCAGGTAGCAGATCTCCCGCATCCGGCGTTCCAGTGGGTCGGCGGCGGGCAGGTGCGGGACCTCGGCGATCGCGCTGCGGTAGCTGTCCGCGATGTAGGCCTCCAGGTCGAGGCGGCTCAGCAGGTCCGGGTCGAGCAGGCCCTCGCGCGGCGCGACGCCCGTCCCGGCCAGCTGCTCGGCCGCGGCCCGCCAGGGGAAGGTGTCGGCGTTGACCGCGGCCGGCTGGTGGAACCAGGGGTAGCCGCCGAACACCTCGTCCGCCGACTCGCCCGACAGGGCGACCGTCGAGTGCCGGCGGATCTCGCGGAACAGCAGGAAGAGCGAGGTGTCCATGTCGCCGAAGCCGGACGGCAGGTCGCGGGCGTGCAGCACGGCGTTGCGGTTGGCCGGGTCGGCCAGTGCGGCGACGTCGAGCACGATGTCGCTGTGGTCGGCGCCGACGTGCCGGGCCAGCAGATGGGCGAACGGGCCGTCCGGCGTGGCACGCAGCGCGTCCGGCTGGAAGTTCTCCAGCTGCCCGGCGAAGTCGACCGAGAACGAGCGCACCGGCCCGGTGCCCGACGCGGCCAGGCCGCGGGCGGCCAGCGCGGTGATCGCGCTGGAGTCCAGGCCGCCGGAGAGCAGCGAGCAGAGCGGCACGTCCGATATCAGCTGGCGGCGCACGATGTCGTCCAGCAGGTCGCGGACCGTGCCGATGGTGGTGTCCAGGTCGTCCGTGTGCTCCTGGGCTTCCAGCGACCAGTAGCGGTGCACGGTCAGGCCCTGGCGGCGGACCCGCACGAAGTGTCCGGGGCGGACCTCCTTCATGCCCTGGTACACCGCGTGCTCGGGCGTCTTGACGAGCGAGAGCAGCTCGCGCAGCCCGTCCAGGCCGACCACCGGGTCGACGGTCGGGTGGGCCAGGATCGCCTTGGGCTCCGAACCGAAGAGCACACCATCGGCGGTCGGGTAGTAGTACAGGGGCTTGACGCCCATCCGGTCGCGGACCAGCAGCAGTTCCTCGCTGCGGTTGTCCCAGATCGCGAAGGCGAACATCCCGTTCAGTCGCTCGACGAAGCCGCTGCCCCACTGGAGGTAGGCGCGCAGCACCACCTCGGTGTCGCTGCGGGTGCGGAAGCGGTGGCCGTGGCTCTCCAGCTCGGCCTTCAGCTCCAGGTGGTTGTAGACCTCACCGCTGTAGGTGAGCGAGGCGAGCAGGCGTCCGTCCTCCTCGACGGTCATCGGCTGCACGCCGCCCTCGACGTCGATCACCGCCAGTCGCCGGTGGCCTAACGCGGCGCGCGGTGTGAGGTGGACGCCGCCCGCGTCGGGGCCGCGGCAGATCATGGTCGCGGTCATGGCGTCCATGGCCTGCTGCTGAGTCGTGAGGTCGTGGTCGAACGCCACCCAGCCGGTGATCCCGCACATCTCTTGCAGACTCCCTAGGTTGGCCGCCCCGACGGGGGCAGGCGGCAGTGGCAGCCCTGCGGTACGAGTGGGAGCAGGGCCGTCCGCTGCATCGATCCGTGTGCAGATGGTCACGCTACGCCTCGTGAACGGCATGTGCATGAGGTTCCGTCAATTCGCTCAGGCTCGAACAGTCCCACTGGTTGCTACCGGCGGGTAATCTGGCGCTCCGCCCCCGAAATCGACCGGAAGCAGGCCGCCTTGTCCCTCCGTCGCCTCTCCCCGTACGCGCTGGCCGCCCTGCTCGGAGCAGCCGGTGCCGCGCACTTCCGCAAGCCGAAGATGTTCGACGAGCTGGTCCCCGGATGGCTGCCGGGGGAGGCACGCGACTGGACCCGGGCCAGTGGTGTGGCCGAGCTGGCGTTGGCCGCCGCCGTCGCGGTCCCCGCCACCCGCCGGGTCGGCGCCCTGGCCGGCGCGGGGTTCTTCGTCGCGGTGTTTCCCGCCAACGTCAAGATGGCGCTCGACTGGCGCGATCGCGGTCCGCGTGAGAAGGCCCTCGCCTACGGCCGGCTGCCGCTCCAGGTGCCGCTGGTGCTCTGGTCGCTCGGGGTCGCCAAGCGCTCGAAGGTGCGCCGACAGGCGTAACTTGGAGGTGACATCCGTCCCTGGATGTGACAGCCGTCGCGCACCCGTCGCCCGCCATCCGGCCCGCACGCCGCGCGCCCGTCCGGTCCACGACCACTGAACCGCTTGGTGGAGGCCGCAATGAAACTGCAGAACGAACTCCCCGTCGACCACCGGCTCGCCCAGGTCTACCGCTTCGGCGCCGGTCTCGGAGGCCTGTTGCTGCTGATCTGGGGCTGCTTCGGCCTGGCCGGTGAGGCGGGCTTCCTGGACACCACCGGCAACAACCTCGCCGGTCTGTCCAGCAACGGCGCGCTCGGCGTGCTGTCCATCGTGTTCGGCGCCGTTCTGATGATCGGTGCGGTGATCGGCGGCAACACCGCCTCCTGGATCAACATGTCCGTGGGAGCGATCTTCTTCGTGGCCGGTTTCGTCGGCCTGGCGGCGCTCGGCAGCAGCTGGAACCACCTGGCCTTCCGGATGGCCAACGTGCTCTTCAGCTTCGTCTTCGGGCTGATGATCGCCACCTTCGGGATGTACGGCAGGGTCAGCGGCCACCTGCCGCACGACAATCCCTACTGGCAGCATCGGCACACCGACCCGCACGAGGAGGAGACCGCCATCCAGGGCCGCTGGCACGTGCCGGCGTTCAAGACGGCGCTGCGCCCGACCGTGCGGCACTGATCCGCCCGTCCGTCCGTATTGCGTCCGTCCGTTTTTCGTAAGGCGTGTGCGGGCCCGCACACCGCCCCGGCCCTCGTAGGGTGCCCGTGGAGCGTGCAGAACCGCCCTCCACGGGCACCCAGCGAAGGGCTTCGTCATGACCGCCGCCGAGACCGATTCCGAGACCGCCGCCGTGGTCGCCCCCGTCGCCGAGATCGGGGTGATCGGCGGCTCGGGCCTCTACGAGCTGCTGGACGACGTCACCGAGGTCACCGTCGGCACGCCGTACGGGCCGCCCAGCGACGCGCTCTTCGTGGGCGCCATCGGCGGCCGATCGGTGGCCTTCCTGCCCCGGCACGGGCGCGGCCACCGGATCCCCCCGCACCGGATCAACTACCGGGCCAACCTCTGGGCGTTGCACGCGCTCGGGGTGCGCCAGGTGGTCGCCCCCTGCGCGGTGGGCGGACTGCGGGCGGAGTTCGGGCCGGGCACGCTGCTGGTCCCCGACCAGTTCGTGGACCGCACCTCGGGCCGGGAGCAGACCTTCTACGACGGCGTCGCGCTGCCCGGCGGCCACGTGCCCGAGGTCCTGCACGTCTCGGCCGCCGATCCGTACTGCCCGGCCGGGCGGGCCGCCGCGCTGGCCGCCGCCCGCGCGCAGGCCTGGGAGCCGGTGGACGGCGGGACGCTCGTGGTGATCGACGGCCCGCGGTTCTCCACCCGCGCAGAGTCGCGCTGGTTCTCCTCCAACGGCTGGTCGGTGGTCGGCATGACCGGCCATCCGGAGGCCGTGCTGGCCCGCGAGTTGGGGATCTGCTACAGCTCCCTCGCCCTGGTCACGGACCTGGACGCGGGCGTCGAGTCGGGCGAGGGCGTCACCCACGCGGAGGTGCTGGCCGTCTTCGCCCGCAACGTCGACCGGCTGCGCACCGTGCTGTTCCAGGCCGTCGAGAATCTGCCGGCCACCCGTGACTGCGTCTGCTCGCACGCCCTGGACGGCGCCGTGACGGGCCTGCCGGGCGTGCCGTCCGCCTGAGGCGCGGGCCGTCAGCAGGTCGGCCGGTAGGCCGGGCGAGACCGAGCGGATGCGACCGGCGCAGCGGCCGCACAGCGGCAGCCGTCCTCGCCTGGTCCGATCGGATGGTGGCCGCGGGCCCACCGGCGCGCCGTGCCGCCGGGGCCGCGGGCGGGTGGGCCGACGGGCTAGGTTACAGCGTGTGACCGGCAACGATGTGGTCCTGGCGCTGGTGGTCGTCACCGCGCTCGGCTTCGACTTCACCAACGGATTCCATGACACCGGCAACGCGATGGCCACCTCGATCGTCACGGGGGCGCTGCCTCCGCGGGTCGCGGTCGGCCTCTCGGCGGTGCTGAACCTGGTCGGGGCGTTCCTGTCGACCGCTGTCGCGGCGACCATTGCCAGTGGGCTGGTCAACAGTCAGGAGGTGACCCTGACCGTGGTCTTCGCCGGGCTGATCGGCAGCATCCTGTGGAACCTGGCGACCTGGTTCCTCGGGATCCCGTCCAGCTCCTCGCACGCGCTGATCGGCGGTGTGGTGGGCGCGACGATGGCCGCGGCCGGCTCCTCGGCCGTCAAGTGGCAGGGGCTGGTCTCCAAGGTCATCGTGCCCGCCGCGCTGTCGCCGTTCATCGCCGGCGCGATCGCCGCGCTCGGGACCTACCTGGTCTACCGGCTCACCCACGACGTGGCCGAACGGCCGCGCGCGCACGGCTTCCGGATCGGCCAGGTCGGTTCGGCCTCGATGGTCTCACTCGCCCACGGCACCAACGACGCGCAGAAGACCATGGGCGTCATCACGCTGGCGCTGATCGCCAACGGAACCCTGCACAGCGGAGCGAAGTCCCCGACCTGGGTGATCGCCTCCTGCGCCACGGCGATCGCGCTGGGCACCTACATCGGGGGCTGGCGGGTCATCCGGGCGCTGGGCAAGGGGCTGGTGGAGATCGAGTCGCCGCAGGGGATGGCCAGCGAGTCGGCCTCGGCCGCGGTGATCCTCTCCTCCACCGACTTCGGCTACTCGCTCTCCACCACGCACGTGGCGACCGGCTCGATCCTGGGCTCCGGGATGGGGAAGAAGGGGGGCGTGGTGCGCTGGCACGTCGCGCGCCGGATGGTGGCAGCCTGGCTGCTCACGCTGCCGGCCTCGGCGGTGGTCGGCGCGCTGGCCTACTGGGCCGCGAACGGGATCGGCGGGACTGCCGGTGTGGTGGTGATCTTCGTGGTGCTGGTGCTGGCCTCGATCGCCTTCTTCGTCGTCTCCCGCCACCCGGCGGTGACGCCGGAGAACGTCAACGCCGCGTGGACCGGATCGGTTGCCCCGGTGCCGGCCCCGAAGGACACGGACGAGGTGCGGTCGTGAACACCTGGATCAACCTGAACGCGCTGTGGAAGATCGTGGTGGTCGGTCTGCTCGCCGGAGCCGGACTGCCGGCCCTCTTCGCGGTCGGTCTGCGCCTGCTCAGCCCGCCGGCCCCGGCCGGTGGGGTGGCGACCGGTGAGGTGGCGGCCGACCGGCCGAGCGCCGGGCCGGTCGGCTACGCCCTGGCCGGTCTGTGCTTCGCGGTGGTGCTCGCCGCGATCGGCTGGGGCATCTCCGTCATCGTCAACCACAGCTGACGGTCGGCACGGAGAGCCGAGGCGTCGCCCTGCGGGGTCACCCTCGGGCGGACCAGGAGGCGGGCAGGGCGTCGAACCATCCGACGATGCGTTCGTTTCCGCCGCGCGCTCCGGTCTCCGGACGCAGGACGCGCAGGTCGTCCGTCCGGCGCGCCAGGGCGCCGATGGCCTCCTGGAGATACAGGCGGGCCAGTGCGGCGCCGGGGCAGTGGTGGGAGCCCATGCCGAAGCCGAGGTGCGGGTTCTCGCCGCGCCGGACGTCGAAGGTGTCCGGGCCGGGGAACGCGCGCTCGTCCCGGTTGGCCGCGCAGAGAGCGCCCACCGCCACCTCGCCGCGACGGATCAGTGTGCCGCCGATCTCGACGTCCTCGGCGGCGTAGCGGGGGAACGTCGAGGTGCTGTGGAACGGGGTGAAGCGGATCAACTCCTCGACCGCCGACGGTACGAGATCCGGGCGCAGCCGCAGCCGTTCCAGCTCCGAGCGGTGACAGGCCAGCGCGCACACGAAGTTCGCCAGCATCAGGACCATGTTCTGCAGCCCCGGCAGCAGGAGCCGCAGGGCCACCGTGACCAACTGGCGGTCGGTCAGGCGCTCCGCGCCTTCGCCGCGGGTCCGGATCATGGAGCTCAGCAGGTCGTCGGCGGTGCCGGAGGCGGCGGCCGAGCGGGCGGCCGTGAGCTCCGTCAGGTACCGGGTCAGCGCGCGCCGGTCCTGCTTCTCGGCCTCGGACGGCGGGGTGGTGGTGCCGGCCGCTCCCAGCAGGTAGGCCCGGACGTCGGTCCGATCCGCGGGAGGCACGTCGAGCAGCTCGCAGACGACCGCGGCGGCCAGTGGCTTGACGAACGTGGCCATCAGGTCGGTGGGTTGGGGCAGTTCGGACGGTTCGGCGGGGCCCTCGCGGTGGTCCGGACGGTGGATCAGCTCACCGGCCAGCGTCCGTGCCAGCGGGCGCAGTCGCTCGATCTGCCGGGGCTTGAGGCCCGCCTTGGTCACCCGGGTGACCTGCGCCGGCGACAGTGCTGCGGTCGGCGGCGGCTCGGTCGGCTCGGTCGGCTCGGTCGGCGGGGTCAGGTCGAAGCGGGGGTCGGTGAGGAGCCTGCGGACGTCGGCGTAGCGGGAGCAGAGCCAGGCCGGGCCGAGATCCCCGAGGTCGACCGGGCACAGTCCCTCGGCGTCGCGCAGGGTGGCGTAGCGCGGATCGAGGTGCAGCAGGTGAGGCTCGCCGAAGGGGTAGGGCTGCACCTCCGGTGTGCGTTCGGGGTACTTCACCGGGCGGTTCCTCTCTGCGGCGCGGGATCGGGGATCGGGGTCAGGCGTGCTGCGGGATGCTCTCCCAGCCGAAGCCGTCGCCCGCGGGGGTGGTCGGCGTGCCGGTCGCGGTCGCGGTGGCTGTGGCGGTCGTGCCGTCCGCGGAGGGGGAGGCGGCGGAGGCGTCGAGGTGGAGCGCGACGCCCGTCAGGCTGAGGACGGCGGCGATCGCGACGCCGGCGACGGCCGACCGGATGGTCGTGGAACCGGCCTTGGTGGCAATGGACTTGGACATGTTCGTGCCTCCGGGAGGGGTCTGCGGGGAGCTGTTGAATCCTGTATACAGCGGGGTTCCGGGCCGGTCTGCGGCTGGTGCTGGCAGGTGGCGGACATGGCAGGGAGAGTCCGCTGCGGCACCGTTCGGCCGGTTCAGGCCAGGCGCGGGGGAGTGCAGGAAGTGACCACTTCACCCGGTCCGGCGCGGCCCGCAGCATGGGATGTGTCAGCAGCCCGCTGGCACGGTCCACCACCCGAAGGAGACTGGAATATGTCTGCGTTCGAGGAACTCGAGAACCTGGTCACGACGATGGCCGCAGCCGAGCCGGAGGACAACGACGAGGACGGCGTCGGCGACGTGGCGTGGCGCATCTCGTACTCGACCTTCTACAACTCCTAGTACCCGCAAGGCAGGGGCACTCGTCGCACCGTGCGGGAAGGTCCTCCCTTCCCGCCCGGGCGAGGAGTGCCCCTGCTTCGTCCGATCCCGAGGAGCTCGGCCATGAACTTCGTCATTCCGGACGAGAAGGTGCAGCAGGGCATCAAGGTCCTGTTGGACGACTACGTCCTGATCGAGAGCACCGACACCTTCGTCATCGCCTACACCCCGGACAGCCGTGAACCGGCGGCCTGGCTGGCCCTCGCGCTCAAGCACCGGGGCTTCCCGGCCGGGATCGTCGCGATGCGCAAGCTCCAGGACCCGGAGTTCGCCGGGCGTTTCGAGGCCGCGCTCCCCGACCCGCAGACGCTGCCGGGGCGTCTGGTCGTCCTCACGCTGGAGCGCGACACCATGTCGCACTTCAACGTCTTCGAGGCCGCGATGCGGAAGTTCGGCGGCGAGCGCACGATGATCCTGCGGATCATCAGTGCTTCCACCGCGTTCTTCGCCAAGTCCCTCAACCTCGCGCCCGCTCAACTGAGCCGGTTCAACGCGACGTTGCTGGACCGGGTGAAGCCGGCCCGCAAGGTGCGGATCACCAGCCGCGGCGGTACCGACCTGACCGTCGAGCTCGACTCGGAGCGCTACCACTGGATCAGCAACCGGGGCGTCTGGCGGCCCGGCGGCTTCACGATCCTGCCGGCCGGCGAGATCGCGACCTTCCCGGTCACGGTCGACGGTGTGCTGGTCGCCGACGGCGCGTTCAACGCCAACATCATCACGCCGCTCAACGCCAGCCTGGCCGCCAACCCGGTCCGGGTGGAGATCAAGAACGGCTGTGCGGTCAGCCTCAGTTGCGCCGACCCGCAGCTCGACGAGATGTTCCAGCTGTGCCTGAAGAGCCCCTACGGCCGCAACGTCGGAGAGTTCGGGCTCGGGACCAACCGCGGCATCGACGAGTTCATCACCGCCAACTCGCACATCAACGAACGGCGTTGCGGCGTCCACCTGGGATTCGGGCAGCACAACCAGCGGCTGAGCCGGGTCCCGTACGTCGCCGAGGTCCACCTCGACCTGATCACCGACGGCGCGCTGGTCTGGGTCGACGACGACCCGGTGCCGATCGACCTGGAGAGCTTCGCCGCCACCGACGTGCAGCACCCGGCCGACGCCCTCGACGAGGACATCACCGGTGACTGCTGCGGCCTGGGCTACGGTCAACTCGAAGGCCTGGCCTGCGCGGTGCCCGCCGGCTCCGACATCCCGGAGAGGATCCAGCGATGAGGACCACCGAGCCGGCCACGGCGGATGGTGCTCTGGCGGACGACGCCGCGACGCTCGCCCGGCGGGGCTATGTGATCCTGCGCGGGATCCTGGACGCCGACGAGGTCCGGCGGGCCCGCGCCCTGTGCACCGGACACCTCACGGGCGAGGGCTCGCAGGAGATGCTGACCAGCGACTTCCTGGCCGACGACTTCCTCGCCGGGATCGTGCTGCGCGAGCGCGTGGTGCGGGCCGTCAAGGTGCTGCTGGGCGAGGACCGGCCGGTGCTCTACCCGAACTGCACCGCGCGCAAGAACGTCTACGTCCCGTGGCACGTGGACGCGACGTTCGTCGGACCGACCGCCGGTTACGTCTGGGAGCCCGGCTTCGCGCACGTCCAGTGCGGCCTGTACCTCCAGGACAACGACCCGGTCGGCGGGGGCGGCATCGACGTGGTGCGTGCCTCGCACCTGATGTCCTTCGACGGATACGGCACCACCGAACCGGAGTTCGACATCCCGGCGCGCACGGTGGGCGAGTCCGACCTGCGCGAGCGGGTCGACACCAGGGCCGGCGACGTCGTGGTCTGGGACGCTCGTCTGATGCACACCAGCACGCCGGTCCTGCGGGAGCCGGGCCGGGAGAAGTTCGGGGTCTTCTTCAGCTACGCCCGCCCGCACGCGCGCGACAACCACCGGTTCCTGACGCAGATCGCGGTGGACTCGATGCGCACCATGAACGGCGTCTCGCGGCGGATCCCCCGGCTCGCCGAGATCGCCCGGATGCGCTACCCGGAGAGCTTCCCGGCCTGGTTCGCCAAGGAGGCCGCCGACGCGGCCGTCCAGATCGTCACGCTGTGAAGGGGCGAGCGACTTGACATCGACGACACTGGCCGCCGGCGGGGACGAGCAGACCTCGCAGTCGCCGGCGGCCTTCCCGGACGGTCGGTTCCGCGCGCTGTGGGCCGCCACCGGCCTGTCCCAGGTCGGCTCGGCGGTCAGCAACGTCACGATTCCGGTCTGTGCGGCGGTCACGCTGGGCGCCTCGGCCCTGGAGATGACCTGGCTGGCGGTGATCGAGCTGCTCCCGTCGCTGCTGATCAGGATTCCGGCGGCCTCGTGGTCCGACGGGCTGCGCCGTCCGCGCGCGCCGGTGATGGCGGCGTGCAACCTGGTGCAGGCCGCCGTCATGGGGTTGGTGCCGCTGCTGTGGTGGCTGGGGGCGCTGAACATCGTGCTGCTGCTGGTGCTGGCCGCCGTGGCCTCGTTCGCGCTCGGCGTGTACTCCGCGCTGGCCAGTCCGCTGCTGGTGCAGATCGTGCCGAAGGCGCACCTGGTGGAGGCCAACGGCAAGATGTCGGCGACCCGGAGTGTGGCGGACATCAGCGGGCCCGCGCTCGGCGGGGCGCTGCTCGCGCGGATCGCGGCGCCGTCGGTGGTGCTGGTGGACGCGCTGTCGTTCCTGCTGTCCGCCGCCCTGCTGAGCAGAGTGCGGACCGAAAAGGTGGCCCAGGGTGCCACCACAGGCGCCCCGAAAGCGGCGAAGGAGAGGCTCGGCGCCGCCGCGAACGTGCGGCTGGCACGCGCGATGGCGCGACAGTCCGGTGTCCGGGCCATGGTGGCCGTGGCGTTCGTCAACGGTCTCACGCAGCCGGTGCTGGTGCTCTTCCTGGTGCGGTCCGTCCACATGCGGCCGTCGTTGATCGGTTCGCTGCTGGCCTTCGGCGCCGTCGGCGGGGTGGCCGGCGGCATGCTCGTCGGGCGGGCGCAGAAGTCGCTGGGCTCGGGCCGGACGGTGGCCGTGGGCGCCGCCGCCAGCCTGCTGTCGCTCGCGCTGCTCCCCTTCGCGTCGGCCGGGCCGAGCGCGATGGCCGGGCTGGTGCTGCTGGAACTCGCCGGGAGCTTCGGCGGGACGCTGCTGGTCGCCACGGTCTTCGGCGGCCTCCAGGCGGCGGCGCCGCGCGAGCGGATCGCGCAGGTGATGGCGATGGCCTGGGTGCAGTTGCAGGCCGCCGGCCTGATCGGGGTCCCGATCGGTGGGGCGCTGGCCATCGGGTACGGAACGCGGTGGGCGATGGTCGTCGCGTTCGCGGTGCTGGCCCTCGCCCTCGGCCCGCAGCTGGTCCGCTGGGCCCTGACGCGGTGGGCTCCGGACCCGCCGATCGCGATGTGAGCGGACGGGGCGTCTGATGTACCTGACCAAGACCACGGTGGACACGCCCGGCGACGGGCCGCAGTCCGCGGAGCAGCTGCACCGGCAACTGCTCCGCAGCACGGCGGGCAGCGACAGCCTGCAGCACGCGCATATCGAGGTCCATCCGGACTTCGTGGTGTTCAGCCTCTACGTACAGGCCCACGACCTGCTGGACGCGGCGCGGGTGGCCGAGCAGCTCTGCTGCCGGACCATGGCCAGCGCCTGCCACGGCTGGGCCGTCCGCTCCACCGAGGTGGGCCCCTGAGGGTCGCGGTGGGGCGGATCCGTGCTATTCGAGGTCGTCCGGGGTGATCCAGGCCCGCGAGACGGCCTGGGCTCCGGCCTGGAATCTGCTGCGTGCGCCTAGCCTGGTGTGCAGGTCCGCCGCGACCCGGCGGGCCGTGCGGACCGAGACGCCCAGCTGGCGGGCGATGGCTTCGTCGGTCAGCCCTGCTGCCAGCAGCCGCAGGACCTGCCGCTCCTGGCTGGACAGCCCGTCGTCGTCGCGACGGCGACAGGCGCCGAGCGCCGTCGCGGAGCGCCAGACCGAGTTGAACAGGGCGGTCAGTGCCGTGATGACGCCGACACTGGAGATCACGATCGCCGCCGTGCCGCCCTCGGCCGGCTCGAGCGGCACCACCGCCACCCGGCGGTCCACGACGAGCATCCGCAGCGGCAGCGACGCGGTGGTGCGGACCTCACTGCCGAGCCCGCCGAGCCACTGGGCGTACTCCAGGGTCGGCTTGTGGTTGCGCACGCTGTCCTGGTAGACCGTGCGGACCCGCACCCCGCGTTCGATCGCCTCGGCGTCCAGCACCCGGCTGGCGTTGAGGTTCTCCTCGGACTGGGCACCGCCCGGCATGAACGAGCAGGCCTCCCACTCGCAGGAGCGCGCGAGCCGGCTCAGCCGGTCGCGGATGGCGTCGATGCCGGACAGGCGCTCGATCTCGGAGTTCGCGTCCGCGTCCGAGGCGGAGTCGGCCGGCCGGCTCTCGGCGCGCTCGGCCAGCAGGAGGGACAGCGCGGCCGTGCCCTCCTCGATCTGCTGGTGCCGACGGGCCATCTCGGCCTGCTGACGGGCGACCAGGGCGGAGAGGCCGACCTCGGGACGTACGGCCTTCGGCCCGGGCCGGCCCGGGAACACCTGGAGCAGTGAGATACCGGTGAGCTCGTCGAGCGCGACGCGTAACTGGTCGTGGTCGACGTGGAGCCGGCGGGAGAGCACGTCGAGGCCCTCGTCCGGGTGTTGAAGCATCGCAAGGTACACAGACTCGGCGAGGCTGCTCAGCCCAAGCCCTTGGAACATTGGCCACTCCCTCTGTCGCGGTTCGGCGACGGACTTTGGCGCACGTCTCCTCCCGGTTCTGCTCATGTAGTCGCCACATCTGTCAACTGGTCTTCACAGAGTGACACTTGACGTGCTGTCCGACAAGGGAGCCGGTCGGGACACCCGTCGGTGATCGCAGCGCCGGCGGTCGGGGCGGCGGGTGCTGCGAGATGGGTCCGGTGGTCGGAGATCGCTCGAACTACGGTGGATTGTAGTGGAGTTCGGCTGGAGCGATACTCCTGTGCGGTGGCGGATGGCGCCGCTGGGCCGCGGCGGGCCGCGTCAGCCCGAGGGGGTGGCCGAAAGCTGCACCGGAGCGCGGCGGCCCGAACCGGCCCGCTTCCGCACGTCCGGCCGCTTTCGCCCGCCCGCCCGGGCTGACCGCAACTGACCACTTCCGGCCGACGCCTCGCGCCGCGTATCCATGGGGCATGGCACTGACGACGCATACCAGGTCCCGGTCCGGCTCCGGGTCCGGCTCCCCGGGCCCGAGGCAGCGGGTCGTCGAGCGCGGAACGCTCGGCAACGGACTGCGGCTGGTGCTGAGCCCGGACCGGCACGCCCTCGTCGCGGCCGTCGCGGTCGTCTACGACGTGGGGACGCGGACCGAGCCCGAGGGCCGCTCGGGGTTCGCCCACCTCTTCGAACACCTCATGTTCCAGGGCTCGGTGGGTCTGCGGAACGCCGCGTACACCCGGCACGTGGAGCGGTCCGGCGGCACCTTCCGCGGCTCCACGCACCTCGACCTCACCCAGTACGGCGAGGTCGCCCCCGCCAACGCCCTGCAGCGGATGCTCTATCTGGAGTCCGACCGGATGCGCGGCCTGCGACTCACCGAGGCGAACCTCGCCAACCAGATCTCGGTGGTCAAGGAGGAGATCCGGGCCAACGTCCTGAGCCGGCCGTACGGCGCTCTGCCCTGGCCCCGGCTGCCGTCGCTGATGTTCGACACCTTCCCCAACACCCATGACGGCCGGGGCTCGTTCGCCGATCTGGAGCGGGCTACCCGTTCGGAGGCAGCCGACTTCTTCGACCGCTACTACGCCCCGGGCAACGCCGTGCTGTGCGTCTGCGGAGACTTCGACCCCGATCGCGCGCGCCGGGGCATCGAGCGCTACTTCGGCGACATCCCGGCCCGACCGGTGCCCGCCCCCGCCGACGTCCGCGAGCCCGAGCGGGCCGGTGAGCGCCGCGCATGCTACCGGGACCCGCTGGCACCCCGGCCGGCGATCGCCTGGGGCTGGCGGGTGCCTGATCCGATCGAAGACCTCGACGGGTTCCTGCCCTACCTGCTGCTGGCCGGTCTGCTGGCCGGCCCGGACACCTCCCGCCTGGTCCGGCGCCTGGTCTCGGTGGACCGGACGGCGACGTCGGTCACCGGCCGGGTCGGCTTCCTCGGCGACCCGTTCGCCCTGCGTGACCCGACGGCCCTGGTGTTCCAGGCCCGGCTGCCGGCCGACGGTGACCCGTGGCGGCTCCTGGACGCCGTCGACGAGGAGATCGAGCGACTCGCCCTGGACGGCCCCGACCCGGCCGAACTCGACGGCGTCGCCGCACGGGTGGTCGTCAAGCAATTGGAGCGCACCGACTCGGCGCTGGGCCGCGCCGAACGGCTGGCCGTCTTCGAGTTGCAACGCGACGACCCGCTCCTCCTCGGCGAACTGCCGCGCCTGCTCGGCTCGGTGGGAGCGGACGCGGTGCGCGAGGCGGCCGGGCGGCTGACCCCGGACCGGCGCTCGGCCATCGAGGTCGTGCCCGGGGCCGGAACCCGGTGACCCGGCCACCCGCGCGAAGGCTTCCCACGCGAAGGCTTCCCGCGCTCGGCGCGGTGCGGCCGGTGCGCGTCCCCGAGCATGTCGAGAGCACGCTGCCCAACGGCCTCAGGGTGCTGGCCGTCCAGCGCCACGGCGAGCCGCTGGCGGAGATCAGGCTACGGATCCCGTTCGCCGGTGCGGATCCCGCGCCGGCCCGACTACTCGCGCGCACCCTCTTCTCGGGCAGCACGTCCGGGTCGGCGGCCCGGACGGCAGCGGCCGTCCGGGACCTCGGCGCCACCCTCGGCGTCGAGGTCGACCAGGACCGGTTGCGGATCAGCGGCCGAGCGCCGGTCGGCGCCCTGGACCGGCTGCTCGCGACGGTGGCCCAGGCCCTCGAAGCGGCCGCCTACCCGCCGTCCGAGGTCGCCACCGCCCGTGCCGCCCTCGCCGACCGGCTGCGCACGGACCGGTGCGAGCCGGCCCGGCTGGCGGGGGCGGCGCTCGCCGCGCGGATCTATCCCGGCCACCCGTACCGCCTGGACGCGCCCGAGCCCGAGGAGGTGGCCTCGGTGCAGGCGGGGGAGCTGCGCGCCCTGCACGCGCGGCTGGTCCGGCCGGCCGGCAGCACCCTGGTCGTGGTCGGCGACCTGGATCCGCAGGCCGTCGTCGCGGTCGCGGCGCGTCAACTGGCGGGCTGGACCGGCGCGGTGAGCGAGTACGCGCTGCCCCCGGTGCCGCCGCTCCGACCCGGTGCGCTGCTCCTGGTCGACCGGCCCGGGAGCACGCGGTCGTCCCTGCGGATGGCCTTTCCGGCGGTCCCGCGCGGCCACCCGGACAACCCGGCGCTGCGGCTGGCGAACCTCGTCTTCGGCGGCTACTTCTGCTCGCGCTGGACCGCCAACCTGCGGGAGGACAAGGGCTACACCTACGGCCCGAGCTCGGTGATCCAGGACCGGCGGGCCGGGGCGCGGCTGATCGCCTCGGCCGAGGTGGCCGCCGAGCACGCGGCCGCGGCACTCGGCGAGACGCTCTACGAACTCGCCAGGATGGCCTGCCTGCCGCCGGGGCAGGCCGAACTGGACCGCGCGCGCGGCTACACGCTCGGCGCGCTGGTGGTGCTCGGCATGTCCACCCACCGTGACCTCGCCGACCTCGCCGCCGGCCTCGTCGACGGCGGACTGCCGCTGACGTACCTGGCCGGGTACGCCGACCGGCTCGCGGCGGCCACCGTCGAGGAGGTGCACGAGGCCGCCCGCCGTTACCTCGCGCCGTCGGGCGCGGTCACCGTACTGCTCGCCGACGCGCAGCGGGTGGGGCACGCGGTCGCGGCGCTGACGCCGGTGACGGTCCGGCGGGGCTGACGGGGGTCGACGATGCGACCCCTGTCAGTCAGTCGGTGCGGAACTCGCGGTAATCGGCTGGCAGATCGGGTTCGACGGCGCTAGGCTCCCCGCGATGATGACTCACTCCGACAGCAGAATGGGGGACCCGTCCACGCAAGGTGAGTGCTGATGCTCACTCAGACCGTGCACGGTGATTCCCGACTTTCCCTCTGGCTGCGCGTGCGCGAGTACGCCGTGCCGCCGTCCATGATCGAGACCGCGACCGCTCGCCGCTCTGCCGGCGACTGGGCCGGCGCCTGTGCCGCCGCGGGTTTCGACGTCGATCTCAACCTGCGCGCCGCGGCGCGCACGTACGGCCGGGAGTTGGCAGCCCGGATCCGCGCCGACCTTCGTCGGCTGGCTCCCGACCTGCTGCGCTGGCACATGCCCAGGGTCGCGCCCGACGGACTGTTGCGCCCGGGGCTGACCCTCACGCTGGCCCGGTACGACCCTGCGGGGCGTCACGGCCCGGGACCGGTGCACCTGGTGGTGCGGACTCCGCCCGCCTGGGCGGACGGCGGTCAGCGGATCAGCCTCGCGCTGTGGGACGGCTCGCACGCCGAGACCGGCGGCCACCCGCCCGGGCAGCCGCCTGCGCCGGCGCATCCGCATCTGCGGCCGAACCGGCAGTTCCGTCTGGATCTGCACCGCCATCTGTGGGACGCGCACAGGTCCGACGAGCTGCGGACCCGGTCCGGGGCCGATCGGCCGCCCGCCGACGGCCGCCCATCGGCGGACCCGGACTTTCTGGGGCTGTTGCC
Source organism: Kitasatospora mediocidica KCTC 9733 (assembly GCF_000744225.1). Taxonomy (GTDB): domain Bacteria; phylum Actinomycetota; class Actinomycetes; order Streptomycetales; family Streptomycetaceae; genus Kitasatospora; species Kitasatospora mediocidica. Next base: position 173,273 of record NZ_JQLN01000006.1, read on the forward strand.
GCCGGGGCACGGCTGCGCCGTCGACCGGTGGGCGGCCGAGGCGGGGATCCTGCTCCGCGCCGAGGGGCGTTCGTCAGGGCGCCTGCGGGTGCGCTGCGGGACCCGTCACCGGCTGGTCCTGGACGCCCAGGTGGACTCGGACCTGGGCCTGACGGTGGCCGCGGCGGCGCCCGCCGACGGTGACGCCCGCGCGCCGCTGCTGGTCCTGCCCGACGCCGCGACCTGGGTGCTGCCCGACCTGGAACTGGTCCGCGCCGGTTCGATCGAGGTCGACCGGCTGCACCCGCTGGTCGCTTCCGCGCTGGCGCCGGACCACGCGCCGGCCGGTCCGTCCCTGCCGCCGGACCGGGCAGGCCGGCCGCGCCTGGTGGAGTGCCGGGGAGCCGTGCACCGGATCGCCCTGGTCGACGGGGTGTTGGTGCCGTTGGACCACGACCCGGCCGAGATCCGCCGGGAGGAGCTGCTGGTCGCGCTGAGCGGCACTCCGCTGCCCTGCCTGCGGGCGATCGACGCCGCGCATCGTCGTCCGGACTGCCTCACCGGCGTCCGCGAACGCCTGGACCATGGCGACACCGCCGGTGCGCTGGCCGTCGTCGAAGGCCTGCTGGGCCCCGGCGCGGTGTTGCGCAGCGGCGATCTGCGCGACGAACTGGAGGCGGCCGCGCTGCGGCGGATCACCTACGGACTCTTCAGAGCAGGCCTGGTGGGACCAGCGCCCGCTCGCATGGCTCCCCATCGCTCCCGCCCGACCGACGCCTTTCCCGGCGACCGCCGCTCCCGCCCGCGCCTGGCGCACCTGCGCTGACCCCGGGGACCTCCGTCCCCTTCCACCACGAACCCCCTCAGGTGATCACCCATGCCCATGTGCACCCCGTCCGTCGCCCTCTCCGACCCGGCTTCCGCCTCCCAACTCGACCTGGCCGGAGACCTGTTGGCCCTGCTGCGCGACACCACCACCGAACCTCGTCCCGACACCCAGCTGGAGGCCCTGACGCTGGCGGTGGCCGCCGACCTGCCCGTGCTGCTCTGGGGAGAACCGGGGATCGGCAAGACCGCCGCCCTGACCCAACTCGCCACCTCCCTGGACCTGCCGCTGACCACCGTGATCGCCAGCGTCCACGAGCCGTCCGACTTCTCGGGGCTGCCCATCGTCGGCGACGATCCCACCGTGCAGGGTGTCCCGATGGCCCCGCCGGACTGGGCCGTGCGGCTGGTGCGGGCCGGCCGCGGGCTGCTCTTCCTGGACGAGCTGTCCACCGCGCCGCCTGCCGTGCAGGCCGCGTTGCTGCGCCTGGTGCTGGAGCGGCGCATCGGCGCCCTTCAACTCCCGCCGGGCGTAAGGATCGTGGCCGCCGCCAATCCGCGCTCCTCGGCCGCCGACGGCTGGGAGCTGAGCCCGCCGCTGGCCAACCGGTTCGTCCATCTCCAGTGGACCCACGACCATGAGGTCGTGGTCCGCGGCCTGGGCGGCACCTGGCCCCGGGCGACCCTGCCCCGGCTCGACCCGCAGGCACTGCCGGCGGCGGTGGCCTTCGCCCGGCGCGCGGTGTGCGGGTTGCTGGCCGCCCGTCCCGCGCTCGTGCACCGGCTGCCCGGCAACGAGACCCGGCGGGGCGGGCCCTGGCCGTCGCCGCGGAGCTGGGACATGACGCTGTGCCTGGTTGCCTTCGCGACGGCGGCCGGCGCGGATCGTGACGTGCTGTCCCTGCTGGTCCGGGGCACGGTGGGGGACGGCCCGGGGCTGGAACTGCTGGCGAGCCTGGACCGGCTGGACCTCCCGGATCCCGAGGAGCTGCTCGCCGACCCGGCCGCCGCCGTACTGCCCGAGCGGGGGGATCTGCGCCAGGCCGTGCTGGACGGCGTGGTGGCCGCCGTCCGCACGCGTCCGGAGCAGTCCCGCTGGGACGCGGCGTGGGCGCTGCTGGTCCGGGCGCTGGAGACCGGCGCCCCGGACCTCGTGGTCGTCCCCGCGACCACCCTCGCCTCGCTGCGCCGCGAGGGCTGGGACGTTCCGGCCGCGATCGAACGGCTGGCCGGCGCGGTGGCCCTCTCCCAGCGGGCGGACCGGGCGGCGGAGCGGACGGCGGACCGCGTCGGGTCCGCCGCGGAGGCGGGCCGATGAGCCCGGACACGGCGCCCGGCACCCGGGGGAGGCTGGACCTCGACAAGCTCCTCGCCGCCCGCCTGCACGCCGTGCGGGTCCGCCCCTACCTGGCCACGGCACTGTTCGCCCTGCACATCGTCGAGTCACGCCGGGTCCCGACGATGGCCGTCGACCGGCACTGGCGGTGCTACGTCTCACCCGGGTTCGTCGACCGCACGCCGGAGGAGGAGCTGGCCGGGGTCTGGGTGCACGAGGTGTCGCACCTGCTGCGCGACCATCACGGGCGCGGCGACCGGGTCGCGCGCGAGCGCGGGCTGACCGGCCCGGGGGAGCGGCTGCGGATGAACATCGCCGCGGACTTCGAGATCAACGACGACGTCTTCGGGCACGGGCTGCTGCGGCCCGAAGGCGTCGTCGAGCCGGGCTTGTTGGGGCTGCCCGCAGGGCAGCTCATGGAGGACTACCTGCGTCAGTTCGGGCTCGGCGCGGGCACCCAGGACCTGGCCTGGCTGGATTGCGGCAGCGGCGCCGACGGCCTGGACCGGGAGTGGGACCTGGGGCCGGAAGGCGCGCACGGCCTGAGCGAGCAGGAACGGGACGCCGTCCGGTTCCGGGTGGCCCAGGGCATCGCCGGCCGCCCGGGGAGAACCCCAAGGGCGTGGCAGCGCTGGGCCGAGGAGGCGTTCCACCCGCCGCAACCCTGGCGGGAGTTGCTGGGGGCGGCGGTCCGCGCGGCCTCCTCCGGATCCGGCGCCGGCCAGGACTACACCTACAGCCGGCCGTCGCGGCGCTCGGCCGCGGTGCCCGGCGCCGTGCTGCCGAGCCTGCGGCGCAGGCCGCCCCGGGTCTCGGTGATCATCGACACCTCCGGGTCGGTCAGCGACGCCGAGCTGGGCAGCGCGCTCCTGGAGGTCGCCGCGATCGCCCGCGCGGTGGGCGGCCGTCGCGACCTGGTCACCGTGCTGCCGTGCGACGCGTCGGCCCGGATCGCGCACCCGCTCTGCCAGGCCGCGGGGATCCCGCTGATCGGCGGCGGGGGTACGGATCTGCGGACGGGCTTCGCCAAGGCCCTGCGCACGCGGCCCCGGCCCGACGTCATCGTGGTCCTGACCGACGGCCAGACGCCCTGGCCGGCCACCCGGCCGTCGTGCCGGACGGTGGTGGGTCTGTTCGCCCGGCCGCACACGGCACGTGGGTGGAACGAGGACGATCCCGACTACGTCCCGAAGGCGCCGCCCGACTGGGCCCGGGTGGTCGACATCGGATGACGGCCCGCCCGCCGAAGGCCGTTCCCGGTGGCGCATCATGGGGCACATGATCACTGTTCACCTGAAGTACGAGATCGACCCCGACAAGCTCGACGACTTCGAGGAGTACGGCCGCCGCTGGGTCGGCCTCGTCAACCGCTTCGGCGGCACGCACCACGGGTACTTCCTGCCCAGCGAGGGCGACAGCGACATCGCCTACGCCCTCTTCTCTTTCCCCGGCTTCGCCGCGTACGAGCAGTACCGCATGGACAGCGCCGCCGACCCGGAGTGCCAGGAGGCCTTCGACCTGGCGCGTCGCACCGGCTGCATCAAGCGCTACGAGCGCCGCTTCCTGCGCCCGCTCGACGGCGTGTAGCGCAGGGCGTGCAGGGCGTCGGCCGAGGCGTCAGCGGTCAGCGGGCGGCCTCCGGGCTCCGGCGGTGTTCGGCGGCCGGGGTGCCGGGGGCGGACCAGAGGTCGGCCGGTACGACGCTCAGGGATCGGCCGTACGGGTCGAGGAGGTGGCCCAGCAGCTTGTCCTGGCGGAGCATGACCGCCCGGTCGACGATGTCGAGGCTGGGATGCATGGTCGAGAGGTGCGTCTCGAAGCGCAGGACATCGGCGAGGGAGTGCAGGCTCGCTTCCACGATGAGGTTGTAAGGGCCGCTGACGGCAGCGCAGTTGCGGGTCTGCGGGTACTGGACGAGGGCGTGGCCGACCTCCGGGAGGTCGGCGGGCGGTACCCGGGCCCAGAAGGTGACCGCGACCGGCCAGCCGCCCAGCGGGCGGGAGAAGTCGCAGCGGAAGGTGATCAGCCCGAGGCGGACGAGCCGGTCGATCCGGCGCTTCACCGTGGCGGCGCTGGTGTCCAGCGCGGTGGCCACCGCCTGGTAGGAGGCCCGGCCGTCGACCGCCAGCCGGACGAGGATCGCCCGGTCGAACGCACTGACGTCCGGCGAACCCCGGCGGGTGCGCGGTTCCTCGGGCGGCGCGGCCAGTTGGGCGCGCTGGCCGGGGTCGAGTGCGGCTATCCGCCAGCTGCCGCCCTCGGTGAACATGTGCGTCGCGATCCGGGTGCGGACGGCGGTCACGCCCGCAATCGCCGGCAGCTGGTCGAGGGTGTAGCGGGACATCGCGAGGAGGTCGCGGGTCGCCACCGTGGCGAGCACATCGTGGCTGCCCGCCGGGCGTTCGAGGGTGAGCGCGTGCGCGTGGCCGCTCAGCTCCCGGATCACGTCGTCGGCGCTTCCTACCGCGCAGTCGATCTCCACGAAGGCGACGCAGATGTGCTCGAAGAGCAGCGGGCCCGGTGAGCCCAGCACCCAGGCCTCACCGCGCTGCCGCATCCGGCTCCAGCGGCGCGCGACGGTGACGGGATCCACTCCGAGGGCGCTGCCGAGGACCGCCCACGACGCCCGCGGCCGCAGTTGGAGGGCGTGGATGAGCGCGAGGTCCTCCTCGCCCAACATCGGCTCGTTTTCCTGCATCTCTGCGCTGCTCCCTGCGGGATTCCTGCGTTTTCGGTGCTCCCACCGCCCAGCATCGCACTGTGGTGGCAACGGAGTTCGAGGGACCCTGGAGCCGGGGCCCGACCAGGAGGAGCACGTCATGAGCCAGGCGTTCGGTTCGTATCAGGACGAGATCTACGGCGGCGGTCTTCGCGGGGTGATGCCGTCGTTCCCGATGACCTACAGCGGCTGGGAGGCGGGGGCGCAGGCCGCGCTGCCCCCGTCGGTCTGGTCCTACGTGGCCGGCGGCGCGGGAAACGAGCACACCCAGCGGGCCAACGTCAGTGCCTTCGAAGGGTGGGGGCTCATGCCGAGGATGTTCGTCGGGGCCGCGCAACGCGACCTCTCCGTCGACCTGTTCGGGATGACGCTGCCGTCGCCGCTGTTCATGGCCCCCGTCGGCGTCATCGGTCTGTGTGCCCAGGACGGCCACGGCGACCTCGCCACGGCCCGGGCCGCCGCGCGCACCGGCGTCCCGATGATCGCCTCGACCCTGACGGTGGATCCGATGGAGTCGGTCGCCGCGGAGTTCGGCCCGACCCCGGGCTTCTTCCAGCTCTACACCCCGACCGACCGGGAGTTGGCCGAAAGCCTGGTGCGGCGCGCCGAGGCGGCCGGCTTCAAGGGCATCGTGGTGACCCTGGACACCTGGGTCACCGGGTGGCGCCCCCGGGACCTGGCCGCGAGCAACTTCCCCCAGCTGCGCGGCCACTGCCTGGCCAACTACACCAGCGACCCGGTCTTCCGCTCCCAGCTGGCCCGGACGCCGGAGGAGGACCCGGCCGGGGCCGTCCTGCGCTGGATACAGGTCTTCGGCAACCCGCTCACCTGGGACGACCTGCCGTGGCTGCGCTCGCTCACCTCGCTGCCGCTGATCGTGAAGGGCATCTGCCACCCCGAGGACGTGCGGCGCGCCAAGGACGGCGGCGTGGACGGCATCTACTGCTCCAACCACGGCGGTCGCCAGGCGAACGGCGGGCTCGCAGCCCTCGACGCGCTGCCCGACGTCGTCGACGCGGCCGGCGACCTGCCCGTCCTCTTCGACTCCGGTGTCCGCAACGGCACCGACGTGGTCAAGGCCGTGGCCCTGGGAGCCACCGCCGTCGGCATCGGACGCCCGTACGCCTACGGCCTCGCCCTGGGCGGCACGGAGGGCGCCGTCCACGTGCTGCGCTCGATCCTGGCCGAGGCCGACCTCACCATGGCGGTCGACGGCTACCCCTCGCTCGCGGCGCTCACGCCCGACGCCCTGCGACGCACCCGGTGACGCCGCTGGCCCCGGCGGAGCCCGAGCCTGCCCTCAAGGTCCGGCTGATCCCTTTCCGTGTCCAGTCGGCGCGTGTTGCGTGAGCCCCTGCCGTTGTAGATCAGTGCAGAGCGTGGGCAACCTGCCAGGTACTCAAGTGCGGAATAATCGCTGTTCAGTCGCCGCCGCACGGTGATAGAAAACCCGGGTGACCAAGACTTTGGACTTCCCCGACCTGCTGCGCCTGATCGACGAGCGGTCGGCCGCCTTCCGGGCCGCGATCGCCTCCGCGCCCAGCCTCGATGTGCAGGTGCCGACCTGCCCCGAGTGGACGCTGCTCGACCTGGTGCACCACCTGGGCGGGGGGCGTCGCGCCTGGGCCGCCACGGTCGCGGCTGGGCCGGACGCCTCGGGCAAGTTGGCGGGGGAGGGCCTGGCCGCACCGCAGGAGCGCGAGGCCCTGCTCGCTTGGCTGGCCGAGTCGACGCGGCAGATGCTGGACGCGTTGCGGGAGGCCGGCCCGGAGCGCGGTTGCTGGACGTGGTGGGGATCGTCGCAGTCGCCGCGGACCTGCGGCGCCGTCGCCCGGCACCAGCTCCAGGAGATCGCGATGCACACCTATGACGCCCAGCTCACCGTGGGCGCCCCGGAGCCGCTGCCGGAGGAAGTGGCGCTCGATGGTGTCGAGGAGTTCCTGTTCACCTGCTGCACCACGACGGTCGCCTGGCCGCACGCGCCCGCCGTCGTCGACTACCACGTCACCGAGGGCGACTCCTGGCGCCAATCGGTCTCCGCCGATGGTTCGCGGGCCTTCCGTCTGCCCGAATCCGGCGGTGTGCCCGCCGCCGGCGAGAACTCGGAGTCGGTCGACGTCTCCGCCCGGGGCACGGCGAGTGACCTGGTCCTGGCCTTCTACGGTCGCATCCCGCTGGACTCCCTGAAGCTCGAAGGCGACCGGCACCTCTTCGACCTGCTGGAGGAGTGGGACATGGAGTAGGACCGCACACCTCGTGCCGCGCCCGGACACTGCCGCCTTCGGACCTTTCGGGCTTGGGCCTGACAGCGAACCTATGCGTCCTTGTCCGCGAACCTATGCGTCCTTGTCCTCGAAGCGCGGGACGGGCTTGCCACGGCGGGCCATCTCGGCCTCGAAGAGGCGCTGGAACTCCTTCGCCGCCTCGTCGAGGACGATCGGGGCGTCCTCGTCCACGTTGACGCCCTGGGCGCGCAGGCGCTGGTCGTGCACCATGATCGGATCCTCCGGGTCGCGGTCGGAGCGGCGCGGGCCCTCGGGGCCGTCCGGGCCGAACCGGACCGTGCGTTCCACCCGGATGATCCGCACGAACCGGTCCTCGACGGTGATTTCGCAGCTCTGCTCGGCTTCGAGCAGGTCCGCCGCCCGGGCGTAGACCGTCCGCTGCTCGGGGGTCAGGCGACGCTCGATCGGCTCGCTCACCCGCAGGTGCATCGACAGGATGTCCCGGGCGCGGAAGGGCGTGGGCGCGTCGGGCATGCCGTTCGGCCGCCACCTGCCCGCCACCCGCTCCGCGACGGTGAAGGCGGCCGGCAACAGCACCACCCCCGGGTGGGTCCGGTTCACCCGCATTGCGTCCTCGCGGACCTCCGGTGCGACCTGCCCCTCGGGGGGCAGCAGTTGGATGAGGTCGGTCTTCAGAATGCCCTCGGACATGCCGGTCGGCAGGGTGGGGTCCATGACGAACCCGACGCTCGGCTCCAACCCCTTGGCCAGGCCCTGACTGTGCTGGTCGTCGTCGGGGTCGCTGGAGCGGGGTGGCTCGGGGCCGTCCGGACCGCTGCGGATGTGCCGCTCGGCCCGCACCACGCGGTAGCGGGTCCCCAGTTCGATCTCGTCGATCTTCTCCCAGTCCAGCCGCTCGGCCAGCGCCTGGTACCGCTGCTGCGCCTCGGTGTCGCCGGCGTCCCGCGCCCAGGCGGCCTGCTCACGACTGAGCATGCCCAGATGCTCGCGTGCCGACTGCGGATAGCACTCGCTCAGCGAGGAGAGCAACTCCCAGCCACCGCCCGGTAGCTCGCGGGCGACGCCGAAGACCGGGCTGCCGGCCGACAGGATCCGCGGATACTCCTTGCGTGCGGTCCACGCCTCGACATCCGCGAGCTCCGCCGCCGGACCGACCGGAGCGGTCATCCTGATGGTCAGATAACCGGGAGCATCGTCAGGGAAGTTCGCCATGCGCACATGATGCGACCGGGCGGGCACCGAGCGCAGCAAAACCGGCCGCCGTTCCCCTGCACGAGTGGACTGCCACCGGTGAGGTTGATCGGCGACCGGTCGGGTGAGCGGTATCCAAGACCGACCGGCACATGGTGGGTGGAGGAAGGAGCGGGTCCAGGCCCGCATCCGCTCAGCCGTGCGGCTTGACCTCGGTGGCGACGAAGTCGCCGATGGCGGCGAAGACGGCTGCGGGCTGCTCGATGTGGGGGAAGTGGCCGGCCTCGTGGACGGGGTGGAAGGTCGCGCGGGGGAAGGCGTCGGCCAGGGCGCGTTCGTAGGCGAGCGGGACGATGCCGTCCTGCTCGCCGGCCAGGACGAGCACGGGGACGGCGACGCGGTGCAGGCGGCCCTGGAGCTTGGGGTCGTGGCAGAACGGGTCGCCGGCGTAGACGGCGAGGGTGGCCTGGTTGGCGCCCATCGCGGCCTTCTGCTCGTCGGTCAGGGTGGCGGGGTTGAGGCGCAGGGCCGGGTTGTGGAAGGCGAGTTCGCCGGTCCGGACCGGGCCGATCTCGGCGGGGTTGGCGATCTGGATCGGGGCCTGGGGCGCGATGCCGGTGGCGCCGAGCAGGACCAGGGCGCTGATCGCGGCGCGGTTGTCGCGGACTCCCATCTCGGCGGCGATCCAGCCGCCGACCGAGCTGCCGGCCACCAGCACGCCGTTGAGATCGAGCGCGTCGAGCAGGTCCAGGTAGATGCCGGCCAGGTCGGCGACGCTGTCGGCCCAGTGCGGGCGCGGCGTGCCGTCGAAGCCGGGGTGGGTGGGGACGACCACGTAGGCGTGCTGGGACATCCCGGCCGCGAACCCGGCCATCGAGCGGGGGCCGGCGCCGCCGTGCAGCATCAGCACGCCGGTGCCGTCGGTGTTCTCGCCGAACTCCTGGACCGTCAGGCTCAGGCCGCCCGGCAGGGTGATGGTGCGGGTGGTGCTGGTGGGAGCGGTGGCAGTCATCGTGAGGTCCTCTGTCGCTGAATCGTTGGTGGTCACGGCGGTGCCTGTGACGGCGGTGCCGGTGACGGTGGTGGCATAGCGGCTCATGACCTCGGCGACGGCCTGCGGGGTCGCCCCCCGGCCGCCGCCGATCATGTCGCGCAGATCCCGGAAGTACTGCACGTACAGATCCGGGGTGAAGGTGTTGATCATGACGAGCGGCTCGTCGCCCGGGTTGGCGAAGGTGTGCGGAGCGCCGGTCGGGACCATGACGAGGGTGCCGGCAGGTGCCTCGTGCTCCTCCTGTCCCACAGTGAACCTGGCTGTGCCCGAGACGACGTAGAAGCCCTCGTCGTGCTGGGCGTGCCGGTGCTGAGGCGGGCCCGCCGTGTGCGGGGGGATCGTGACCTCGGCGATTCCCAGCCGGTGTGCCGTGGTGGCGCCGCTCTCCAGGATCCGGATGCGGGCGGCCCCCAGGTCGATCACCTCGCCGTCGTCCGGGCGGACGACCGAGACGTCGTTCATGATCTGCTCCTTGGTGAGAGTCAACTGTCATGAATATAGAGCGCTCGCACGCATTCGTGCAAGTGCTCTCTCATCACCAGAGTGGACTTGCTAGAGTTGTCCCATGGAGAAGAGCGAACCGAGGGCACGGCAGAGCGCGAGCGCGGGTACGAGCGCGGACACGGGTACAGGTGCGGGTATGACGGGCCGGGCGAACCAGAAGCTGCGCACCCGCACCGCGATCCGGCAGGCCGCCGCCGAGCTGATGCGCACCGGCCGCGAGATCACCATGCCCGAGGTCGCCAGGGCCGCGCTGGTCTCCGAGGCCACGGCCTACCGCTACTTCCCCGACCTGGCCAGCCTGCTCCAGGAGGCCATGGTCGGGGAGTTGCCGTCCCCGGCCGAGGCGTTGGCCTCCGTCGCCGACTCCGTCGATCCGGTCGAACGGGTCGCCGCCGCGACCGAGCACCTGCTGCGCCTGGTCCTCGCCTACGAGGGCGCCACCCGCGCGATGATCGCGGCGACCATCACCCGCCCGGCGGCCGCGGCCGAGGCCCGGCCCGCGCTGCGCGTCGGCCTGATCGACCACGCGCTCGCCCCGCTGGCCGACACCCTCGGCGCCACCGCACCCGCGGCCCTCGCCCAGCTCAAGAGCGGTCTCGCTGTCGTCGTCAGCGCCGAAGCCCTCTTCACCCTCACCGACCTGTGCCGGTTGCCCCCCGAGGACGCCATCGCCACTGCCGTACACACGGCGACCGCCCTCACCCGGGGCGTGCTCCAGCAGCACGCCGACACGCAGCACGCCGACACGCAGCACGCCGACGTGTAGCACCCCGGCACGCAGCACGCCGCCGTCGCCCGGCCCGACGACGACGGCGCGCCCGCCCGTGCTGCGGAGTAACGTGGAACACGCCGGAGTTACCAGCCGGCGGTCGACCGCGAGGAGGTCATTACATGCAGCTTGGTGATGCAGAAGCCCTGACGCTGCGACTCGTGGTCACGACACTCTCACCCAGCCTCCGGCGGGGAGACTGACAAAGACGCACGGGGTCGGGGGCGCAGGTAACCGTCTGCTGCACAGCTCAGGACTTGAGCACTGCGGCAGTTGCCCAGGGCTCAGGCCGTTTCCGCAGGGATGCGGGAGCGGCCTTCTCCGTGCCCCGGCTCCGCTTCGTCCCGAACGGCGGTGTCACGGGCGGCGTCGGCGCCCGCGCCGGAGGTGCGACACGACGGACCAGGCAGCGGTGATGACGGCGATCGCGGCGAGGACGAGCAGCCAGTTTCGCAGGTAGGGGAGCGGCAGAATCGTGGGGTTGCCGTTGTGGTGGCCGGCCCGCAGGACGGCGGGGAGGGCGACGGCGCTGACGGCGGCGGCCACGATGAGACCGGTGCGGACGGGAGTGGTGCGGGCGATGGTGACACCGGCCAGGCAGGCCAGCGGAAGCCAGAGCCCGTCGTGCAGGACGAGTCCGCCGATCGCCCAGCGCGCGATGTCGAGGGGGTGGTGGGTGAGGTCGATGTAGGGGTCGGTGGCGATGCCGTAGAGGCCGCAGCCGGTCAGCGCCAGACCGACGAGGACGAGCAGGGTGCGTGCGGTGCGCATCGGCATCAGAGGACCTCGATCCGGGTGACCCACTTGGTCTGCAGGACGCCGGGTCGGTTGGGGGCGATGATCCGGGCGGGGTAGCCGTGGTCGGGGTCGAGGACCTGGCCGTTGACGCGTAGCGCGAGCAGGGTGAGCGGGTCGCGGGCGTAGCCGGCGGGCATGTCGGTCACCCGGTACGGCCCGTCCTTCTCCAGGGAGGTGATCTGGACGTGTGCGTCGGCGGGGGCACCGGCGAGGTCGAGCAGGTCGCGGACGCGCACGCCCGTCCAGTGGGCCGAGGCGCTCCAGCCCTCCACACAGGCGATCGGCAACTCGGCGGTGGTCTGCGGAAGTTGTGCGAGGTCGGCGAGGGTGAGACGGATCGGGTGCGGGCCCTGGACGGTCAGCTGCCAGTTCTCGGCCGACGCCGTGCTGGTGCCGGCCTGGACGGCGGTGCGGTTGACCGGCAGGCCCTGCGGCCCGACGTCGGGACGGCGCGGCGCGAACAGGTCCAGCGCGCGCAGCCACGGCACGCTCTGCCCGGCGGTGGTGAGGGTGACCACCCCTACCGAGGCGGTGACGGCGGTGAGGAACGCCCGGCGCTGCGCCAGGCCCGGCCTGACGCGTCGCCAGTGCCGGGCGATCAGCGGCGCCTTGGCGGCGATGTGCAGCAGCAGTCCGCCGACCGCCAGCCAGGCCAGCCAGAAGTGCGTCTGGCGGAACGGGAACGGCCACGGGTACCACTGCAGCGTGTTGAGCAGCCCGGTGAACACCTCCAGCACCATCGCGCCGACCAGGATCGCGATGCTCAGCCGCTCCAGCGCGTGCAACACGCTGCGCGCCGGCGGCCATTCGAAGAGCCGGGGGTAGACGGTCCAGAGTTTGGCGCCGAGCAACGGGATCGCGGCGATCCCGCTGATCACGTGCAGCCCCTGGGTGACCTGGTAGCCGTTCACCGGCCGGCTGGGCAGGTGGTCGCGCAGCCAACCGGGCGGCTGTTGCAGCAGATGGCTGAGCAGTCCGGTCAGGAAGCAGGTGAGCAGGGCCGCGCCGAGCCAGCGGCCGATCACCACGGCCGTGCGCGGCTCGTGCAGGGCGGAGGTGAAGGTGCCTTCGCGCAGCGGCCCGCGCCGCAGCGCGTCCGGCGGGGTCGGCAGCGGGAGGTCGTACGGCTTGCGCCGGGGGGCAGGGGTGTCGTCGTCCACCCCACCATCACACCGCCTGCGGAGCGCCCTGAGGCGCCAGAACGTGCTTACGGAAGTCCTACGGAGGCCGCGGCGGGACGGGGGAGTGACGCGTCGACGGCCCGCTCGCGGCGCCACCGCCCGATACCTGGGCCGGGGCGTTAGCCTCGGGGGCGTGACGGACGGCACTGACAGGCATGCGGGTGGCAACGCGCCCGCCGGGTTCGAACTGGGCACCGACGGACCCGGGACCATCGTCGTCGGACTCGACGGCTCCGACTCCTCCTACCGCGCGGCCGCCTACGGCGCGGGCCTGGCCCGGCGGCAGGGGGCGCTGGTCGCCTTCGTCTACGTCCAGCCCGTCCAGGCGGCGGGCGCGATGATGGGGGTCGCGGTGGACGCGATCACGCAGGAGGTCGCCGAGGGCCTGCTGGCCGAGATCCGGCAGGCCGTCGAGCGACTCGGCGATCCGCGCTCGCTGCGCTGGGAGTTCCGTACCTTCCATGGCGACCCGTACCACGAGCTGGCGAAGGCGGCCGACGACCTCAGGGCCGACGCGGTGGTCGTCGGCGTCTCCGAACACGTGGGGCACCGGATCGTGGGCTCGGTCGCGGTGCGCCTGGTCCGGGCCGGGCGCTGGCCGGTGACGGTCGTGCCCTGACGGTCGTGCCCTGACGGTCGCGCCCTGACGGTCGCGCCCTGACGGTACGTCAGCGCCACGGGCGGCCCGGGCCGTGAGGTGCGGTCAGACGATGAACTAGCCTGCTGGCCATGATCGAACTCAGCCTCGCCCAGCGGATGACCGGGCGAATAACCGACGCGCTGCCGCCGCGCGGTCCGCAGCGGTCGCTGCTGCTGTCCAGCTTCGTGAACCGGGTCGGCAACGGGCTGTTCAACACCGCCTCGGTGCTCTACTTCACGCGGGTGGTGCACCTGTCGGCGGCTCAGGTCGGGCTCGGGCTCACCATCGCGGGGGTGGTGGGGCTGTTCGCGGGCATTCCGGCGGGAGACCTGGCGGACCGGCGCGGGCCACGCGGGGTGATGATGCTGACGCTGGCGGTCCAGGCGCTGACGATGACGGCGTTCGTCTTCGTGCACGCCTGGGGCGCGTTCACGCTGATCGCCTCGCTGGACCTGCTGGCGGCCTCCGCCAACAACGCCGCGCGCGGCGCGCTGATCGCGCGGGTCGGCGGCGACCGGCCGGCGGCGTTCCGGGCCAGGCTTCGCACCTTCGTCAACGTCGGTGTGGTGTGCGGGACTCTGGGCGCGGCCTTCGCCGTCCAGATCGACAGCCGGGCGGCGTACACGGCGCTGATCCTGGCCAACGCCGCCAGTTACGTCGGCTGCGGGCTGCTGCTCCTGCGGGTGCCGAACTACCAGGCGCTGCCCCGGCCGAAGCGCGAGAGCCGCTGGGCGGCGCTCGCCGACCGGCCGTTCGCCCTCTTCGCGCTGCTCGACGGCGCGATGGGCCTCCAGTACCCGGTCGCCTCGCTGTTGCTGCCGATCTGGATCGCCGCGCACACGCACGCGCCGCGGTGGACCGTCGCCGCCGTCTACGCGGTCAACTCGGCGGTCTGCGCGCTCTTCCAGCTCAGGATCGGCTCCGCGGTGGAGACCCCGCGCCAGGGTGGCCGGGCGCTGCGGCTGGCCGGGCTGCTCTTTCTGCTGAGCTGTCCGCTGATGGCCCTGACCGCCGACGTCCCGCCGTGGGCCGCGATCGTGCTGCTGCTCGTCGCGATCACCGTGCACAGCGTCGGGGAGGTGTGGCAGTCGTCGGCCGGCTTCGCGCTCGGCTTCGGTCTGGCGCCCGAGCACGCCCAGGGCCAGTACCAGGGGCTGGTCGGGCTCGGGTTCGACACCGGCCAGGCGCTGGCACCGGCGCTGCTGGCCACGGTCTGCCTCGGGCTCGGTCAGCTGGGTTGGCTGCTGCTCGGGGTGTTCTTCGCGGTCCTGGGCCTGCTCGGCCCCCCGCTCACCGCCTGGGCCGAACGCACCCGCCCGCCCGCACCCGCGGCGTCGACGTCCGGCTGAGCGCGCCGGCACCGCCAACACCGCCGACCCCGTCGGCACCGCCACAAACGCACTGGCGGGCCGGGCGGCTGTGGCGGCATCCTGTCCTGATGCTGATCAGAGAAGCCACCGTCGCGGACTGGCCCGCCATCTGGCCGTTCTTCCACGCGATCGTCGCCGCCGGCGAGACCTTCACCTACCCGCTCGACCTCACCGACGAGCAGGCCCGCGACTGGTGGCTGCTCGCGCCCCCGAACCGTACGGTCGTCGCCGTCGACGAGGACGGAACGGTCCTGGGGACGGCCAAGATGAACGTCAACCACCTGGGCAACGGCTCGCACATCGCGGGCGCCAGTTACATGGTCGACCCGGCGCACGCGGGCCGTGGGGTCGGCCGGGCGCTCTGCTCCTACTCGCTGGAGTGGGCCCGCGCGGCCGGGTTCCGGGCGATGCAGTTCAACGCCGTGGTGGAGACGAACGTCAACGCGGTGCGGCTCTACCGCTCGCTCGGCTTCGAGATCCTGGGCACCCTGCCGGAGGGCTTCCGGCACCCGCGCGAGGGCCTGGTGGGGCTGCACATCATGTACCGCCCGCTCTGACCGGACCGGAGCACCCGGACCCCCTTACGGAAGTCGTACGGCGGGCCGTCGGGAGCACGCGCGGGGCACCGCGGGTGGGAGGGTGACGAGATGTCCGGTTCTCGCTCCTCCTGGTTCTGCCTAGCCGCCGTCGCGGCGCTGACCGCCGCCCTCGGGCTGACCTTCACCGGCGGCGGCACGCTCGCGCGGCACGGCCCGCTGTACGTCTGGTACCCGGTGGACCTCGGGCTCTTCGCGCTCGCGCTGCTCGCACTGCGCCGGGTGCCCGCGCGGCGGGTGGCGGGACTGGTGCTGCTGGGCAGCGTCGTGGTGGCCGGCGCCGGGCTGCTGGCCGCGCCGCGGACCAGCGACGACGCCTACCGGTACCTCTGGGACGGACAGGTCCAGGTCGCCGGTATCTCGCCCTACGCCTATCCGCCGGACGCGCCGCAGCTCGCCGCGCTGCGCGCGCACGCCCCGGCGCTCTTCCCGCCCGCCGGCGACTGCGTCGGCTGGGACCTTCGGCGCGCCGCGCCCGGCTTCTGCAGCCACGTCAACCGGCCGGGCGTGCCCACCATCTACCCGCCGGTCGCCGAGGCCTGGTTCGCGGGCCTCGACCTGGTCGGCCACGCGCACGGGGTGCGCACCGCGCAGGTCGGCGGCGCGCTGCTGGCGGTGGCCACCACCGGTGCGCTGTTGGTGCTGCTGCGCCCGGAGCGCCGGCGTCGGGCCGCGCTCTGGGGGTGGTTCCCGGGCGTCGCGGTGTGGTCGGTGAACGACGCGCACGTGGACACCCTCGGCGCGTTGCTGATGGTGCTCGGCCTGGGCCTCGCCGCCCGGGGCCGCCGGACGGTCGGCGGCGCTGCGCTCGGGGCGGCGGTGGCGGTGAAGCTGATCCCGGCCCTCGCGCTGCCCGGGACGCTGTCGGGCCTGCTGGCGCGCGGGGGCCGCTCGCGTGCCGAGCGCGGCCGGATGCTGCTGCTGCCGTTGGTGGCGCTGGGCGTCTTCGTGCTGAGCTATCTGCCCTACCTGGCGCTCTCCGGCAGCAAGGTGCTCGGCTTCCTGCCCGGCTACCTGCGCGAAGAGGGCTACGACCAGGGCCAGGTGCAGCGGTTCGCGCTGGTCCGGCTGGTGCTGCCGGACTCGCTGGCCGCCGCCGGGGCCGCCGCCGTGGTGCTGGCCGCGGTGCTGTACGTGCTGTGCTGTGGCGATCCCGACCGGCCGTGGCGCGGCGCGCTGCTGGTCACCGGGACGGCGCTGCTGGCTCTGACGCCGGCCTACCCCTGGTACGGGCTGCTGGTGGTCGCGCTGGTCGGGCTCGACGGCCGCTGGGAGTGGCTGGGCGTGCCGGCCGCCGGGCAGGTGCAGTACCTGCTCGGCGGCGACGCCCAACAGCCCGCCTACGCGGCGGCGTTGGGACTGGTGCTGGCGGCCGCGGTGGTCCGTGCGCGACGGCCGTCCCGGGTGGGACCCACCAGCCGGGTCAGGATTCGGCGTCCTCCAGTCGGAAGCCGACCTTGACGGTCACCTGGTAGTGGCCGATCACGCCGTTCTCGACGTGGCCGCGGACGCCCACCACCTCGAACCAGTCGACGTTGCGCAGGGTCTGCGACGCGCGCGTCAGGGCGTTGCGGATCGCGGCGTCGGTGCCCTCGTGGGAGGTGCCGACGATCTCGGTCACGCGGTAGGTGTGCTCGGACATGGCGGCCTCCGGGGCGGGACGGCTGGTGGTGGGGAGCTGCTGTTTCTCCCCTCCACCGTGCGGCATCCCGCCCCGGTCCGCGCGTCGGACGGCTGCCCCGCGCAGCGCAGCCTCAGCGGCGCAGCGCCACGAAGGCGCGCCCCCGCACGGTCCAGCGCTCGCACTCGGTCAGCCCCGCCTCGGCCGCGCAGCGGGCGGCGGCCGTGGCGTCCAGCCGGGCCCAGCGGAACGGCGGCCCGCACCACCCGGTGGCGTCCTCGACGCGGACCGTCAGCCGTTCGTCCGCCTCGCCCGGCTCCACCTCGGCGAGCAGCATGCCGCCGGGGGCCAGCAGCTCGGCGGTCCGGGCCAGCAGCGCGGTCGGGTCGCCGCCGATGCCGAGGTTGCCGTCGGCGAGCAGCGCGGTGCCCCAGCGGCCCTCGCCGGGCAGCGGGTCGAAGACCGATCGGCAGAGCGCCGCGCCGCCGAGCCTGCGGGTGCGCAGGACCGCCGCCCGGGTGATGTCCACGCCGAGTGCGGGCAGGCCGCGCGCCAGCAGCTCGGTGACCAGCCGCCCGGGGCCGCAGCCGATGTCCAGCACCGGGTGGCCTGTGGCCAGGCAGCGCAGCAGCAGGCTGCGGTCGGCGGCGTCGGGGGGCGCGCACCAGCGTTCGACGTCCAGCTGGTGGCGTCCGCCGTCGGCGCGGCGCAGCCAGAGCGGGCCGCGTCCGGTGCGCATCGCCTCGGCGAACGGGTCGTCGCTCCACGGCCGGGTGGCCGGACGGACGGCGGGGCGAGCGGTGGTGGTCTGCAGCAGGCTCACCCGGTCACCCCGGCGCGCCGGGCGACCGCGATCTCGCGCAGGCGGGCCGCGAAGCGACCGTCGGGGACCTGGGCGGCGGCCTGGTCGGCATCCGCGGCGGTGTCCACGTCGGTCAGCTCGGGCAGTCGGCGGACGGCCAGGCCGTTCGCCGCGAGCCGTTCCAGCAGGATCCGGCCGGTCTCCGGGGAGGACATCGGCACCCCGACCAGCAGGCGCCGCGCCAGCTCGGCGCTGGGCCGGGCCAGGCCCAGCGCCCAGAAGCCGCCGTCGGACGCCGGCCCGTACCAGGCGTCGGCGCCGCAGCGGGCGGCGGCGGCCAGCGGCGCGGCCAGCGTCTCGGCGCGCAGCTGCGGGGTGTCCATGCCGACCAACAGCGCCGGGGCGCCGGCCGGGGCGTGCGCGAACGCGTCGGCGAGCCGGACGTCCAGTCCGCCGTCCGGCTGCGGCAGCACCTCCCAGCCGGGTGGCAGCCAGCCTCCGGGCGCGCCGTCCAGCAGCAGCAGCCGGCGACCGGCCGGGACGGTGCCCAGCGTGTGCAGCGTGTCGGCGAGGGCGGCCTCGGCCAGCGCGGCGGCCTGCTCGGGGCTGTACGGCGGGGTGAGCCGGGTCTTCACCCGTCCGGGGACCGGGGACTTGGCGATCACCAGCAGGGTCGGCGACGGCGCCGCCAGCACGGCGCGCATGTCCTGGACGGCCTGGCGGGTGCCGCGCAGGGTGCCGGTCACCTTGGAGCGCCCGGCACGCGGTCGGTAGTCGACGTCCACCTCGGCGATCCGCATCCCGGCGGCGGAGGCGGTGAGCACCATCTCCAGCGGGTAGCCGGAGCGGCGGTCGCCCAGGCCGAGCGCGAGCAGCCGCTCGCGGCGGGCCGCGCGCATCGGGCCGAGGTCGTGCAGCGGGGCGCCGGTGCGGGCGCGCAGCCGGCGGGCGAGCACGGTGTTGGCCAGCCGGGCGTGGGCCGGCCAGGCGCCCAGCGCGGTCGGCCGGCGTCGCCCGAGCACGAGATCGGCCTCGCCGGACAGCACCGGGTCCACCACACGCGGGAGTTGGGCCGGGTCCAGCGAGCCGTCGCAGTCCAGGAAGCAGACCAGCTCGGCGGTGGCGGCCAGCAGCCCGGCGTGGCAGGCGGCGCCGAAGCCGCGGCGCGGCTCGTGCACCACGGTGGCACCCAGCGAGCGGGCCAGCTCGGCCGAGCCGTCGGTGGAGCCGTTGTCGACGACGACGGCCCGCCAGCCCGGCGGGATCCGGCCGAGTACCCAGGGCAGGGCGGCCGCCTCGTCGAGGCAGGGCAGCACGACATCGACGCAGGGGGTGGGGGAGGGAGTGGTCACGCCGTCCACGCTACGCACGGTCACCACGTCAGAGGTGGTTACGGCACCTTACGGAAGTCGTACGAGAGCCCTCGTGGCGCCGCCCGCGCTCTCGCACTCCCTATGCTCGAAGCGTGACAGAGACCCCGCCGACCCCGCCGCCCCCCGCGACGTCCGCCGCCCGTGTGCTGGTGGTGGACGACGACCCGACCGTTGCCGAGGTGGTGACCGGCTACCTGCTGCGCGCCGGGTACGCCGTGGACCGCGCGGCGGACGGCCACGAGGCGCTGGAGCGCGCCGCGGCCGGGCGCCCCGATCTGGTGGTGCTCGACCTGATGCTGCCCGGGATCGACGGCCTGGAGGTCTGCCGGCGGCTGAGGGCCGGCGGCGCGGGCCCGGCGGTGGTGATGCTCACCGCCAAGGGCGAGGAGTCGGACCGGATCCTCGGGCTGGAGTTGGGTGCGGACGACTACGTCACCAAGCCGTTCAGCCCGCGCGAGCTGGTGCTGCGGATCCAGTCCGTGCTGCGCCGCCATGCCGCCCCGGCGCCGGGACCGGGCGTCGCACCGCTGCGCGCCGGGGATCTCACGCTCGACCCGCAGGCCCGCCGGGCTTACCGCGGCGAGCGCGAACTCTCGCTGACACTCAGGGAGTTCGACCTGCTGTCGTTCATGGCGCAGCACCCCGGGAAGGCGTTCGGCCGGGAGGAACTGATGCACAAGGTGTGGGGCTGGGACTTCGGCGACCTGTCCACCGTCACCGTGCACGTGCGGCGGCTGCGCGAGAAGGTCGAGGACGATCCGGCGGCGCCGGTGCTGATCAGTACCGTGTGGGGCGTCGGCTACCGCTTCGACCCCGCCACCGGGCCCGGGGGTGCGTCCGCGTGAAGGACCTGTTGCTCATCGCGGCGATCGCGGCCCTGGGGGCGGGCGTGGCCGGGCTGCTCGGCTGGCCGGCCGTGCGGCTGCTGCGCCGCCGCTCGGTGGCGCTCTCGCTCTTCGCCGTCGCGGTGGTGACCGTGCTGGCGATGACCGCCGGCACCGTCGCCGTCGCCCAGGCGATGTTCCTCTCGCACCACGACCTCGGCGTGGAGATCACGGTCACCTGCATGGCGGCCGTCGTCTCGCTGGTCACCGCCGCCCTGCTCGGACGCCAGGTGGTGGCCGGGAGCCGGGCGTTGGCGGTGGCGGCCCGGACGGTCGGCAGTGACGGGGGATTCGCCGCCCCCGCTGAGCCGCTGGGCTCCGAACTGGCCGAGTTGAGCGCCGAACTGGCGGCCACCAGTGCCCGGTTGGCCGAGTCCCGGCAGCGCGAGCAGGCGCTGGAGTCGTCCCGTCGGGAGCTGATCGCCTGGATCTCGCACGACCTGCGCACCCCGCTGGCCGGACTGCGGGCGATGGCCGAGGCGCTGGAGGACGGCGTCGCGGAGGACCCGGCCCGCTACCACGCGCGGATCCGCACCGAGGTGGACCGGCTGACCGGCATGGTCGACGACCTCTTCGAACTCTCCCGGATCCAGGCGGGCGCGCTCACCCTGTCGCTCTCCCGGATCTCGGTCTACGACCTGGTCGGCGACGCCATCGCGGGCGCCTACCCGCTGGCCCGCGAACGCGGCGTGCACCTGAGCGGCGACCAGGTGGAGGCCGCGCCGGTCGAGGTCGACCCGCGGGAGATCACCCGGGTGCTCGGCAACCTGCTGATCAACGCGATCCGTTCGACGCCCGAGGACGGCGTGGTCGCGGTGGCGGCCCGGCGCGAGCAGGGCGAGGTGGTGCTCTCGGTGACCGACGGCTGCGGCGGCATCCCCGAGCAGGACCTCCACCGGGTCTTCGAGACCGGCTGGCGCGCCGGGAGCGCCCGCACCCCGCGCGCGGCGCGCCCGTTCAACGGCGGACCGCGCGGCTCGGCGATCGAGCACCACGGCGACACCGGCGCGGGCCTGGGCCTGGCGATCGTCCGCGGCATCGTGGAGGCGCACGCCGGACGGGCGTCGGTGCGCAACGTCAGCGGCGGGTGCTGCTTCGAGATCGCGCTGCCGGCGGCGCGGTCGGCCCTGGCGTGAACGGGCCCCGGCGCGCGTGGATCTGGCACGCGTGGCCCCGGTGTGAGCGGCCCCGGCGTGAGTGGATCTGACGCCACGCCGTGCGATGTTGTCCCGCGGAGCGGATGCCCGTAGCGTGCCTGCGGACCGTCCGCCCGGGACGGGCCCTGGGACGGGGAGTTGGGACATGGCGCGTGCGCAGCTCAAGGGGCTGGAGACGGAGTACGAGACCTTCGGCCGGACGGCCGACCCGGCGTTGGTGCTGATCGCCGGCCTGGGCTCGCAACTGACCTGGTGGCCCACCGAGTTCTGCACGCAGCTGGCGGAGCGCGGCTACCACGTGGTGCGCTTCGACAACCGTGACACCGGGCTCACCACGACCGTCGACGAGCAGCAGCCGCCCCGGGCCGACGGGGTCCGCCGGCCGCCGTACCTGCTGCCCGACCTGGCCGAGGAGACGGCCGGGCTGCTGGACGCGCTGGGGATCGAGGCCGCGCACGTGGTCGGCGCGTCGATGGGCGGGATGATCGCCCAGCAGCTGACGATCGACCACCCGAGCCGGGTGCTGAGTCTCTGCTCGATCATGTCCCGGCCCGGTGACGGGGTCAGCGGCGACACCCGGCCGCACGTCGGCGAGGCCCTGACGACCCTGCCGGGTGAGGGGCGCGAGCGGGTGATCGACGCGGGCGTCGCGTTCGGGGAGATCATCGCCTCGCCCGACCACCCGATGGACCCGGCCGAGCGCCGGGCCGACGTCGCCGCCGCCTACGACCGCGCCTACCGCCCCGACGGGTTCATGCGCCAGCTGGCGGCGATCTTCGCCTCGCCGGACCGTACCGCGGCCCTGCGCGCGGTGACCGTGCCGACCCTGGTGGTGCACGGCGAGCAGGACCCGCTGGTGGACGCCAGCGGCGGCCGGGCCACCGCGGCGGCCGTCCCCGGCGCGCGGCTGTGGCTGGTGCCGGGTATGGGGCACGACCTGCCGCGGGCACTGTGGCCGGCGCTGGTCGGGGCGATCGCGGCCAACGCCGGGCCACGCTGACAACTTTCAGTTGCGGGCGCCGCGCAGCGGGGCGGCGGCGAACTCGGCCATGCCCGCCTCGAACGCGACGGTGGGCTGCCAGCCGAGCTCGGTGCGCAGGCGCTGCGAGTCGGCGGTGATGTGCCGGACGTCGCCGAGCCGGTAGCGCCCGGTCACCACCGGCGCCGGTCCGCCGAACGCCCGGGCCAGCGCGCCCGCCATCTCGCCGACCGTCCGCACCCCGCCGCTGCCGGTGTTGTACGCCCGCACGCCGCCCTCGGGAGCTTCCGTCAGGGCCGTCAGGGCGGCCTCGTTGGCCGCCGCAACGTCGGCCACGTGGACGAAGTCGCGGCGCTGCCCGCCGTCCTCGAAGACCTGCGGTGCACGGCCCGCGGCGAGGGCGGAGCGGAACAGCGAGGCGACCCCCGCGTACGGCGTGTCGCGCGGCATCCCCGGGCCGTAGACGTTGTGGTAGCGCAGCGTGGCGACCCGGCCGCCGCAGGCGCGTGCCCAGGCGGCGGCCAGGTGCTCCTGGGCGAGTTTGCTCGCGGCGTAGACGTTGCGCGGGTCGGCCGGCGCGTCCTCGGCGACCAGGCCGGGCAGCAGCGGCGCGCCGCAGTGCGGGCACGGCGGCTCGAACCGTCCGGCGTCCAGGTCGGCCCTCAGGCGCGGCCCGGGCGCGACCGGGCCGTGCGTGGCGCAGCTGTACCGGCCCTCGCCGTAGACCACCATCGACCCGGCCAGGACCAGCCGGTGCACCCCGCCGCGCGCCATCGCGGCCAGCAGGACGGCGGTCCCCAGCTCGTTGCAACTCACGTACTCGGGGGCGTCGTTCAGGTCCAGGCCGAGGCCGACCATGGCGGCCTGGTGGCAGACGGCGTCCACCCCGCGCAGCGCCCGTTCGACGGTCGCGCGGTCGCGGACGTCGCCGTGCGTGAACTCGACCTCGGGCGGCAGCGTGACGCCGGCCAGGCCGTCCGGGTGGACGGCCGGCAGCAGCGCGTCCAGCACCCGGACCCGGTGGCCGGCCCGGACCAGCCGGGCCGCGACGGCGGAGCCGATGAACCCGGCGCCGCCGGTGAGCAGAATCTCCATGCCCCGACGCTAGCGCGGCGAAGGGCGCCGCAGCCGCCGGCCGCAGCCGCCGTCAGGACTTCGTAAGAGCCTGCGTCAGTGCCTGCGTTTCGGCGTAGCCGGCGGCGGACGCGGTCACCGGACGGCCCGCCCGGACGTCCAGCGCCGCCGCCACCGCCGCGCCGAGCGCCACCCGGAACAGCAGCGAGCCCAGGCTCACCCGGCGCACGCCGAGGTCGCCGAGCTGCGCGAGGCTGGGGCCGGCGGGGGTGTAGAGGATGTTCAACGGGACATCCAACCCCGTCAACAGGGCCGTGATACGCGCGGGTTCGCTGAGGCCGGGGACGAACACGCCGTCGGCGCCCGCCTGTTGGTAGGCGTCCAGGCGGGCTGTCGTCTCGGCCTCCCGGCCGTCGCCCGACCAGTGGGTGTCGGTACGGGCGTTGACGAACAGCTCCGGCGCGGCCTCCTTCACCGCCGCGATCTTCGCCGCGTGCAGCGCCGCCGGGGCGAGGCTGCCGTCGGCCCGGCCGTCCTCCAGGTTGATGCCCACCGCCCCGGCGGCGGCCAACGAGCGGGCCAGCTCGGCGACCTGCGCCGGGTCGTCGCTGAACCCGCCCTCGGCGTCGACGGAGAGCAGGAACGGCCCGCCGCCGAGCCGCCGGGCGAGCAGCAGCGTCTCCTCACGGGTCGCCGCCGCGCCGTCCAGCAGGCCGGCCGCCGCGGCCACGCCGAGGCTCGTCGTGCCGATCGCCGCGAACCCCTGGGCGGCGAGGGCGGCTGCCGAGGCGTGGTCCCAGGCGTTGGGCAGCAGGAGGGGGGCGTCGGCGTGGTGCAGCGCGGCGAAACTCGTCATGCCCTCACCGTAGGTCACCCCGGGCGGCCGCCGGGCTGCGGGAACTCGTGGACGCGGAACCGCCCGCCCGGCGCGGCGGCGCGGAACGGGGAGAATAGCGAGGGGGACACCTGCGGGAGGAGCGGCCGTGGCCGACCTGGGAACGCCGAACTGCCTGGTCACCGGGGCGAGCGGTTACATCGGCGGCAGACTCGTCCCGGAGCTGCTGGCCGCCGGGTTCCGGGTCCGCTGCCTGGTGCGCGAGGCCGGCCGACTGCGTGACCAGCCCTGGCACGACGCGGTGGAGACGGTGCGCGGCGACGTCACCCGGGAGGAGAGCCTGGACGGCGCGTTCGACGGGATCGAGGTCGCCTACTACCTGGTGCACGCGCTCGGCACCGGCCCGTCGTTCGAGGCCCGCGACCGGCACGCCGCCCAGAGCTTCGGCCGCGCCGCCGCCCGGGCCGGGGTCCGCCGGATCGTCTATCTCGGCGGGCTGCTCCCGGCCGGCGTCCCCGAGGACACCCTCTCGCCGCACCTGCGCTCGCGCGCCGAGGTCGGCCGGATCCTGCGGGCCGCCGGTGTCCCGACGGCCGAGTTGCGCGCGGCGGTGATCCTCGGATCGGGCTCCGCCTCGTTCGAGATGCTGCGCTACCTGACCGAACGCCTGCCGGTGATGGTCACCCCCAGCTGGGTGCACACCCGGATCCAGCCGATCGCGGTCCGCGACGTGCTGCGCTACCTGGTGGGCGCCGCGAGCCTGCCGCCGGACGTCAACCGCAGCTTCGACCTCGGCGGACCGGACGTGCTGACGTACCGGGAGATGATGCTGCGCTACGCCGAGGTGGCCCGGTTGCCCCGCCGGGTGATCCTGCCGGTCCCGATGCTGACGCCCGGCCTCTCCAGCCACTGGGTCGGCCTGGTGACCCCCGTGCCCAGCAGCCTGGCCCGCCCGCTGGTGGAGTCGCTGCGCCACGAGGTGGTCTGCTCGGAACACGACATCGCCCGGTACGTCCCTGACCCGCCGGGCGGTCCGGTGGGCTTCGACGACGCGGTCCGGCTCGCGCTCAAGCGGGTCCGGGAGGCGGACGTGGCCACCCGCTGGTCGTCGGCCTCGCTGCCCGGCGCGCCGAGCGACCCGCTGCCCACCGACCCCGACTGGGCCGGCGGCAGTCTCTACCACGACACCCGGGAGCTGGCCGTCGACGCGGACCCCCGGGCGCTGTGGCGGGTCGTCGAGGGCATCGGCGGCGACAACGGCTGGTACTCCTTCCCGCTGGCCTGGGCCGTCCGCGGCTGGCTGGACCGGCTGGTCGGCGGCGTGGGCCTGCGGCGCGGCCGGCGTGACCCGCAGCGGCTGCGGGTGGGCGACTCGCTCGACTTCTGGCGGGTGGAGGAGATCGAACCCGGCCGTCTGCTGCGGCTGCGCGCCGAGATGCGGCTGCCCGGACTGGCCTGGCTGGAGCTGGGTGTCACCCCGGACGCGGGCGGCGGCGCGGTCCTGCACCAGCGCGCGCTCTTCCACCCGCACGGCCTGGCCGGCCACGCGTACTGGTGGAGCGTGGCCCCCTTCCACGCCGTGGTCTTCGGCGGCATGGCCCGCAACATCGCCGGTCGCGCCCGTGCCGACATCCCCCCGGGCGGCACTGCGGACGGGACTGCGGAAGGCTCCCCGAGCGGCTCCCCGGACGGCGCAGCCAGGCGGGCGGGTGGGGCGCGCGGCGTGTGAGGGTGGGCGCGTGTCGACCTACCTGTTCAGCCTGGCGCAGTGGGCGTTCCGACGGCGGAGGCTGGTGCTGAGCCTGTGGCTCGTCGCCGCGGTCGCCACGGTCACGATCTCCGTCGCGAGCGGCGGCAAGACGAACGACAACTTCACCATCCCCGGCACCGAGTCGCAGCGGGTCGTGGACCTGCTCAAGGCGAAGCTGCCGGCGCTGGCGGGTGGACAGATGCAGGTCGTCTTCGCCACGCACGGGACGGTCAAGGTCACCGATCCGGGGCCGAAGGCAGGGATCGAGGCCGCGGTGGCGAACCTGGCCGCAGTGCCGCAGTTGGTCTCGGCCTCGAACCCGTTCGTCGCGAAGGCGGTCTCACCGAACGACCAGGTCGCGCTCGGCCAGGTGCAGTTCACCGCGCAGCCGGCCGACGTGAAGGACGCCACGCTGGACGCGGTGCAGCGGGCCGTCACCCCGGCACGGGACGCCGGCGTCCAGGTCGAGTACTCCGGCAGCGTCTACCCGGGCTGGCGGGTCACTCCCTCGGAGCTCCCCGAACTGGTCGGCCTGATCGTCGCGTTCATCATCCTGCTGGTCACGTTCGGCGCTTTCGTGGCCGCCGGACTGCCGATCCTGACCGCGGTCATCGGCGTGGTGATCACCCTGACCGGCGTCACCGCGATCGCCTCGGTCATCACCATCGCGTCGGCCTCGACGACCGTCGCCCTGATGCTGGGCCTGTCCTGCGGCATCGACTACGGCCTGTTCATCCTCTCCCGGCACCGCAACAACCTGCTGCAGGGCCGTCCGCTGGAGGAGTCGGTCAGCCTGGCGGCGGGCACGGCCGGTGGCTCGGTGGTCTTCGCCGGGCTGACCGTCGTCATCGCGCTGTGCGGCCTGTCGGTCGTCGGCATCCCCTTCCTCACCGTCATGGGTCTGGCCGCAGCCGCGGCGGTGGCCATCGCGCTGTTGATCTCGCTCACCCTGCTGCCCGCCATGCTCGGTTTCGCGGGGGAGAAGGTCACGAACTTCATCAATACGCCGCTGCGCCCCGGACACCACGAGGACATCGCGGTGACGGCGGCCACCGCGCCGCAGAAGACCTTCGGCGCGGCCTGGGCCCGCTTCGTCGTCCGCTTCCGCGTCCCGGTGCTGATCGGCGGCGTCGCCCTGCTCCTGCTGCTCGCGGTGCCGGCCCTGGACGTGCAGCTCGGACTGCCCAGCGGTTCCTCCAAGCCGACCTCCGACACCTCGCGCCGGGCCTACGACCTGACCACCGCGGCCTTCGGCCCGGGCTTCAACGGTCCGCTCCAGGTCGTCGCCGACGGCGTCACCTCGCCCGAGACGGCGCAGACCATGACGACCGTGCTGAGCGGGGTCCACGGCGTCGCGCAGGCCACCCAGGTCGCCCTCACCAACGGCCTCGCCGTCATCCGCGTCGTGCCCACGACCGGCCCCAGCGACCCGGCCACCGCCGACCTGGTGCACGCCCTGCGCGACAACCGGGCCGTGATCGAGGGGTCCAGCGGCGCCGAGGTCCTCGTCGGCGGGGTGACGGCCTCGAACATCGACGTCTCCGCCAAGCTGTCCGACGCGCTGCCGGTGTTCCTGGCGGTCGTGGTGGGCTTGGCGTTCCTGCTGCTGACCTTCGCGTTCCGGACGATCCTGGTCCCGATCAAGTCGATCCTGGGCTTCCTGCTGTCGGTCTCGGCGGCGTTCGGCATGACGGTCGCGCTGTTCCAGTGGGGTTGGGGCCAGCGGATCTTCGGCATCACGAAGGCCGAGACGATCAGCTTCCTGCCGATCATCATGCTCGCCATCATCTTCGGCCTCTCCAGTGACTACGAGGTCTTCGTGGTCTCCCGGATCAAGGAGGACTTCACGAAGACCGGCAACGCCCGGGGCGCCGTGGAGCGCGGCACCGGCCTGTCGGCCCGGGTGGTGACCGCCGCCGCGCTGATCATGTTCTCCATCTTCGTGGCGTTCATGTTCAGCAAGGACCCGACGATCAAGGCCATCGGCTTCGGCTTCGCGGCGGGCGTCTTCCTGGACGCGTTCGTCGTCCGGCTGACCCTGGTGCCCGCGGTGCTGGCGATCGCCCGCTCGAAGGTCTGGTACCACCCGCAGTGGTTCGCCAGGTACGTGCCCGACCCCGACATCGAGGGCGAGAAGCTGGAGAAGCAGCTCACCCACCACGACTGAGGGGCGGCCGGCCGGGGAAGGCGGGGACCGGCTGCCCGGGGGCCGGGGGGAGTGATCACCGAGTGGGGAAGTCTGACGGTCCGTCAAGGCAATTCAGGTGTACGAACATTCGGCCCGTGGCCCATGCTCCCGTCCCAGAAGTCCGCTGTGCTTCATCTTGCCGCTACGTGACTACTGGACAGTAGACACCTGACTGCCGCACAGTCTCCAGGCTGGAGTTGTCCAGCTAACTTCCCCGGAGGCAACTACATGACGCCCGTCACCCGGCGTACCTTCCTCGGTTCTGCCGCCGCGCTCGGCGCGGCCATCGGCCTGGACTCCCTGCCCGGCGTGGCTCCTCGCGCGGCCGCGGCGACCACGGGGACGATCGCCGACGTCAAGCACGTCGTCGTGCTGATGCAGGAGAACCGCAGCTTCGACCACTACTTCGGCGCGATGAAGGGGGTGCGCGGGTTCGGTGACCGCGCCACCATCCAGCTGTCGGGTGGCAACAGCGTCTTCAACCAGCCCAACGGCAGCGGCCGGCAGTACCCGTGGCAGCTCAGCGCGACCAGCACGTGGTGGTGGGGCAGCAGCGGCGAGACACTGGCGCAGTGTGACGGCTCGCTCGACCATTCCTGGTCCACCCAGCACCAGGCGTGGAACACCGGGAAGATGGACTCCTGGATAGCGGCCAAGGGTTCGCCGCGGACCATGGGCTTCATGAACCGTTCGGACATCCCGTTCCACTACGCGCTGGCCGACTCGTACACCATCTGCGACGCCTACCACTGCTCGATCCTGTCGGCGACCGGCCCCAACCGCACCTACCTGTGGTCCGGCACGATCGACCCGCAGGCGACCGCGGGCGGCGCGGCGTACGACGGCGGCTCCGAGTCGGGCCTGCACTGGCAGACCTACGCCGAGGCGCTGCAGAACGCCGGGGTGAGCTGGAAGGTCTACCAGAACGCCTCCGACAACTTCGGCGACAACGCCCTCGCGTACTTCAACCAGTTCACGAGCGCGCCGAGTTCGAGCCCGCTCGCGCAGCGCGGCATGGGATCGGTGCCCAGCACCGGATCGACGCCGGACGACATCGCGGCCGCGATCAGAGCCGACGCCGTCGCCGGTACCCTGCCGCAGGTCTCCTGGGTGGTCGCCAACCAGCTCTACTCCGAGCACCCGGACGGCCCGCCGGAGAACGGCGCGCACTTCGTCAACCTGGTCATCCAGGCCCTGGCGGCGGACCCGACCACCTTCAACTCCACCGTCCTGTTCCTCAACTACGACGAGAACGACGGCTTCTTCGACCACGTGCCGCCGCCCGTCGCGCCCGCCGGGACCACCGACGAGTTCTACTCCGGCACCAACATCGGCCTCGGCTTCCGGGTGCCGATGATCATCGCCTCGCCGTGGACCCGCGGCGGCTTCGTCGACTCTCAGGTCTACGACCACACCAGCGTGATCCGCTTCCTGGAGACCTGGACGGCCGCGCTGGGCACCCCGGCCGCCTGCCAGAACATCAGCGCCTGGCGCCGGCAGGTCTGCGGTGACCTCACCGGGGCCTTCGACTTCGCCAACCCGGTCTACGGGCTGCCGTCCCTCCCCTCCACCAGCGCCGTGATCAGCCAGGCCACGGCGAACGTGCAGGTCAACCCGAGCCCGGGCAACAACGCCATGCCCGCGCAGGAGAGCGGCACCAAGCCCGCCCGTGCCCTGCCGTACCAGCCCAACGCCTGGGTGGACCGCCTCGAGTACGACGCCAACGGCCAGATCCTGCTCTGGGTCGACATGGCCAACCAGGGCCCGCAGGCCACCGCCTACGCGCACTACTCGGTCTACGCCAACGCCTACCGCACCGGCGGCCCCTGGCAGTACACGGTCGCGCCGTACAACGCCGCCACCGGCGTGGACGGCAGCACCAGCGACTACTTCAACATCGGCACGAACTACGGCGCCGGGCAGTACGACCTGAGCGTCGTCGGCCCCAACCGCTTCCTGCGGCGCTTCACCGGCAACGCCACCACCGCCGGCAAGGACGCCGAGGCCTCCACGTACTACGCGCCGGCGCCGAACACCGGGAAGCCGGCCGTCTGGTTCAAGTTGACCAACACCGGTTCCAGCACGGTCACCTTCACCATCACGTCGACCAACTACCGTACCGACGGCCCGTGGACGTACCAGGTCGCCCCCGGGGCCACCGTCTCGGACTACTTCAACGCCGTCACCATCGCCGGCGGCTGGTACGACTTCACGGTCACCGTCACCGGCGACGCCTCCTGGAGCCGCCGCGCCACCGGCCACATCGAGACCGGCAGCGTGAGCGTCAGCGGCTGACGCCACGCCGGCGGGTGCGGGGGTCGTCGCCCACGACGGGCGCGACGACCCCCGCGTCCGGCCGGGCGTTGGGGCGTCGCCGCCACGGCGGCCGACCGGTCAGCGCCTGTGGCGTCGAGGTGCGTCGAGGCGGTGCCGGGGGCGGGGCCGGGGTGGGGCCGGCTGTGCGAGAAGGCGGGCCCCAGTCTCGGAGGGGGCTGTATTCACCAAGGGAAGCGGCAGGTGGTGCTACTCACTCCGGGTGGGCTCGGGCTGGAGTGCGGTGATGAACTGCAGGAGGCGTTCGTTGACCAGCTCGGGACGCTCCAGGTTGAGGCCGTGGCCGGCCCGCTGAACGATCTCGGCCTGAACATTCGGGATCAGCGCAGTGACCCGCTTCAGAACCTGGTGGGGCCGGAGCAGGGCGCTTCGGCGTCCGAGCAGGACGAGGGCGGGCAGTTGGATCGAGCTCAGTTCCTCGTCGGTGAACGGTCGGGCCGCGGGGCGGGTGTTCGGCTTGTAGGTCCGCATGCCCAGCATCAGCGGAGCGATCATCTGGGGCGGTGAGCTGAGGGCGGGGTTGGCGAGCAGGCGCCCCAGGGCAGGTCGGAGCGGGCGTGGGGCGAGCATTCCGAACAGCCCGCCGATCATGTGGGCGTAGAACCGCGCGGGGACCTTCTCGATCCCGCCCGGGTCCAGCGGGACGATGGACGCGAGGCGCTCGGGTCCGTGAATGCCCTGGTTGAGGGCCAGCCATCCGCCGTAGGAGAGGCCGACCAGGTGGACGCGCTCCAGCCCCAGTCCGGCGAGGACCTCGCCGAGCCAGGCCGCGTTGTCCTCGGAGTCGGCCGCGACGGTGCGTTGCACGCTGCGGCCGGGGTCGTCGAGGGTGTCGATCGCATAGACCGGGTGGTTCTCGCCCAGGGCGGCGACCTGCGGGTACCAGTTGGAAGCGTGTCCGGCGTGGCCGTGGAGGAGCACGATCGGCTCACCGGTCAGGGCCCCGTAGCGGTGGACATGGACGGTGCCGTAGCCGGTTTCGACGTCCAGTTCTTCGCGCGGGCTCGGCCACAGCCCCATGGCACGGTCGTACGCCTCAAGGAACTTCCCGCGGGCTTCCTCGCTGACGAAACGTCCGACGCTCGTCCTGGTCATGGTCCCTCCCGACACGCGAAACAGCAGGACTTGATGGTATGTTTGTACCATAAAAACGTTCGAAGGGAACCCGATGCCGAAGCTGGTGGACCATGAGGAGCGACGGGCCCAGATCATCGACGCCCTGCTCCGCGCGGCGGCGGACACCGGGCTGCACGCCGTCACCATGCGGTCCGTCGCCATCGAGGCGGGCACCTCGGTGCGGCTCGTGCAGTACTACTTCGACACCAAGGAGCAGCTGCTGCTCGCCGCGGTCAACCGCCTGACGGCGCGCATGGGCGAGCGGGTCCGCGACCGGGTGAGGACCGCCGGCTCCTCGCCGGCTCCGCGCGACATCGTCGAAGCGGTCCTGCTCGAAGCCGTGCCCACCGACGAGGAGAGCCGGATCTTCCACCTTGTCCACACCGAGTACGCGGTGCTCTCCATCACCGATCGCGCCCTCGGCGGCCAGCGGTTCCTCGCGGCACCCAAGGAGATGGAAGGGTTCCTGATCAGCCAGCTCGCAGCCGCCCAGCAGGCTGGGGACGCCGATCCGCACCTGGATGCCCGTCAGGAGGCCGTCGTCCTCCTGGCCGTCTCTGCCGGCCTCGGCCTGAGCGTCCTGCTCGGCCAGCGCACGGCCGACGACGCGAATGCCGTTCTGCGCTACCACCTCGGTCGACTCTTTCACGGCGGTGGCGGATCGGACGAGGGCGGCAAGGCCTCGGCCGGCCGGAACCCGGCGGGTGGTAAGTAGCCGGTGACCGGCGAGACGCACGAGGTCGACAGCCCCGACAACCTCGTCCCCACTCGGGGCTGACCACTGCCAAGCCATGATCGCGGGCGGTGAGGATCCGCTGCCGTGGCACGGGAGCCACGCGTCACGAGACCTTCTCCAGGGACCAGACGAGCTCGGCGCGCAGCGGGCCGCCGCGGGCCAGCAGGCTGCCGTGATCGGCTGCCAGCGGGGCGAGTTGGGAGCCGTGGCAGAGCACCGCCGCGCGCTTGCGGGCCCACTGTTCGTCGGTCAGTCGCAGGTCGTGCCGCACGGTCGTGCGGTAGCGGAGCAGCAGGTTCTGGTCGGCGAGCCCGCACGTCGGGCTGTGGCCGAGTGCCTGGCCGGCCTCGTCGCCGGCCCAGTGTGGCAGGTGGCCGGTGTACGGGAGGTCGGCGTAGACCAGCGGCGGCGGTGCGCCCAGCCGGTCCAGGGTGCGCAGTGCGTGTTCGCGGACCCGTTCGTGGTCCGGCTGGTTGCTGCCGAGCGGGACGAGGATGCTGGAGTGGTCCGGGAGGTCGGACAGGAAACTTTCCAGATGCGGTAGTTCGGGTGACTGCGCGTACGGGCCGTCCGGGTGGTCCAGCGCGATCTGCGCGGCGCCGAGCAGGGCGCAGGCCCGGGCGTTCTCGGCCAGCCGGGCCCGGTAGGCCTCGGTGGCCGTGGAGAATCCGCAGGTGCTGTCCCACCAGGAGACCGGGAGGCCGGGGGCCGGGGCGCCGCCGAAGACGGTCACCACGACGACTGGGCCCGGGAGTTCGGGGATCAGGCCGGCCAGTGAGAGGGCGGCGTCGTCGAAGTGCGGGGAGAGGACGATGGTGCGCCGGGGCGCTGCGGTCACGAGGGCCTGCTTTTGTGGGTCGGGGGCCAGGAAGTCGAGGAGGGCATCCTCGGAGCGGAGCGGCATCCGGGCGCGGAATCTGACACGCGACCCTAACCGTCGTTCGGCTTGTGGTCCAGACCAATTTGGCGCTGGTTGGATCCGGGGTGACGGGGTGGGCCGGCGGTGCGGTGGTGGCGGGATGTTCCGTGCGGGTTTCGATGGAAGAAAGTTCCCGGTGATCCGAGTTTCACTCGAACTAATGATTGAATGCGAACTTCCGGCGGGCGGCTCGGGTGGGTCCGTAGCGTCTGTACCACGGATCGACCGCGGGTCGTCCGTGCTCTGACGATGTGTTGGATCCAGGAGAGGGCGGGGCGGCCATGGCAGTGCGCAGGTCACCGGGACAGGTATCGCCGCAGGGCGGCGGCGCGGCGGGTGACGTGGTGGGTGAGGTCGCGCAGGGGGCGGCGGGTCTGACCCGGCGTCGGCTCCTGGCCGGGTCCGCCGCGCTGGGCGGCGGGGTCTGGCTGTTGCGTGGCGCGATCGGGCCCGAGGCGGCGTCCGCCGACGCGGTCGCCGCCCCGCCCGCCTTCCCCGCCGGCGTGGAGCTCTACCGGCAGGTCTTCGAGAACTGGGCCGGCGAGATCCACACCGATCAGTTGTGGACGTGCGCACCGCGCACCCCGCAGGACGTGGTGACGCTGGCCGACTGGGCGAACGCGCAGGGCTGGCGGCTGCGGGCCCAGGGGTACCGGCACACCTGGGCGCCGCTGGCGGTGGCGGACGGAACGCCGTCCTCGGCCACCGTGCTGATGGTGGACACCACCCGCTACCTCACCGCGGTGAGTCTGGCCACCGTGCCGGGCGGACCGCCCGCCGTCCGGGCCCAGGCCGGTGCGGGGATGGAGCAGGTACTCGCCTTCCTCGCCGACCACGGCCTGGGGGTGACCAGTTGCCCGGCCCCCGGGGATGTGACGGTCGGCGGCGTGCTCGCCATCGGCGGCCACGGTACTGCCGTCCCCGCTGCTGGGGAGTCCGCGCCGCCCGGCCACGGCTACGGATCGGTCAGCAACCTGGTCACCGAACTCACCGCCGTGGTCTGGGACGAGAGCGCCGGCCGCTACGCCCTGCGGACCTTCGACCGCGCCGAGGCCGACAGCGCCGCGTTCCTGGTCCACCTGGGCCGGGGTTTCGTGACGGAGGCGGTGCTGCGCGCCGGGGTCGACCAGAACCTGCGCTGCGTCAGCCGCTTGGACATTCCCGCCACCGAGTTGTTCGCCGCGCCCGGTTCGGCCTCCAGCTCCCGGCAGTTCGCGGACTTCCTGGAGCGCGACGGCCGGGTCGAGGCGATCTGGTTCGCCTTCACCGAGTACCCCTGGCTGAAGTCCTGGAGCGTCACGGCCGACAAGCCCTTCTCCTCCAGAGGGGTCGAGCAGCCGTACAACTACCCCTTCTCCGACAGCATCCCGACCCCGGTCGCCGATCTCGCAGGTCAACTGGTGGGTGGCTCCTGGGCTTTGGCGCCGGTCTTCGGGCAGCTCCAGTACCTGATCGCCCGTCTCGGCCTCACCGGGGACATCACCGATGTGCTGCTCTCCGGCGGCCTGCTGCGCGACCTGCTCACCCTCGACGTGATCACCCACCTGCTCGCCGACGGCCTCAGCTCGGACCTGTGGGGTCCCTCGCGCACCCTCCTGCAGTACGTCCGGCCGACCACCCTGCGGATGACTGCGAACGGGTACGCGGTGCTCTGCAAGCGCTCCGACGTGCAGTGGGTGGTCAGCCAGGTCACCTCCGGCTACCAGAACCTGCTGACGGAGTATCAGACACGTGGCGCCTTCCCGATCAACGGGGCAGTGGAGATCCGGGTGACCGGGCTCGACGATCCGGCCGTGGTCGGCGTACCGGGTGCCCGTGCACCGCTGCTCTCCGCCCTCAGCCCGCGGCCGGACCACCCCGAATGGGACACCGCGGTCTGGTTCGACGTGCTGACGCTGCCCACCACCCCCGGACTCCACCAGTTCGGCCGTGACCTGGAGCAGTATCTGCTGACCACCTTTGACGGCACCCGGGCGGCACTGCGCGTCGAGTGGTCCAAGGGCTGGGCCTACACAGCCGACGCCACCTGGGCCGACCCCGACGTCATAGGCCGGGTGATCCCCGACAGTCACCGGGCCGGCGGCGGCCCGGGCTGGGACGAGGCCGTCGCCACTCTCAACCGTTACGACCCGCATCGCGTCTTCAGCAGCCCGTTGCTGGACACCCTGCTGCACTGAGCCACCGGTACCGGGCGCGCGGTGTCCGGCCCGGCCCCCGGTGCGGCAGACGCGCGGTACGGGTGGTCTCGGAGCGAGCCCGGGCGGACTCAGAGCGACAGGAGTCGGACGGCGAGGAGGCTGATCACCGTGCTGGAGAGCAGTGCGGTGATCAGCCGGCCGAGCCGACCGGTGAGGAACCGGCCGAGCGCGGCGCCCCCGGCCGCGAGCAGCAGTTGCCAGCTGGCGGAGGCGACCAAGGCCGCGAGGGCGAAGGCGGCCGCGAGCCAGAGCGACGAGCTGCCGGCGGAGGTGGAGGAGGCGGAAGCAGAGGCAGAGACCGAGGCAGGGAGGGTGGAGGAGATCGGCGTGGAGACGACTGTGGAGGCCTGTCGGCCCAGCACCAGCGCGGCGAAGTAGACGACGGTCGTCGGGTTGAGCAGGGTCAGCCCGAGCAGTCCGGCATAGGCCCGCCGAGGAGAGCTGGCCAAGCCGCCGGGGCCGGTCTCCGGCAGCCGTCCGCGGTGCGCCCGCAGCGCGGTGACGGCGGTCCGGGCGGCCAGGGCGATCAGTGCGAGCCCGGCCGCCCAGCGCAGTGGGGTGGCCGCAGGCGCGAGCAGCCGGGCCGCGCCCGCGCCGCCCAGCGCGGCCGCGGCGGCGTAGAGCCCGTCCGCCGTCGCCACGCCGAGCGCGGCCGCCGCGCCGATCCGCAGCGAGGTGCGCGCGCTCAGGCCGACCAGCAGGGCCGCGACGGCGCCGACCGGCATGGCGATCCCGTACCCCGCCAGCAGCCCGGCCAACAGCGCGGCCCTCACGTCAGTGCCGCGGCGGTCCGTCCTGTGGGGAGGGCGGTCTGCTGTCGGCGGGCGCCGATCGCGGCCGACGACGACGCGGGCGAGGTCACCGGCGACGACGACAGCGACGACACCGGCGAGGACGCTGGTGAGGGTACGGGCGAGGCGGGGCGCGGGCCGGGCGCGGTGAGTGCGGTCATGGGCGCCATCCTGCTCACCGCGCAGGCACCGGGCAACGGAGTTTCCGTCGCCCTGAGGGGCACGGCGACGGGCGTCGGCGGAGGCGCCGCGTCGCCGCCCCGGCGGGAACGGTGGAGAGTGTGAAGGGAGAGAACCGGGCCGCAGGCGCCGCCACCCCGCCGGCTGCCGTGCGGCCCGAGGAGCGGACCGACCCTGAGGGAGCCGACCGTGCCCGAGGACGTCCTGCAGCGGCGGCCGGCCCCGCCGGGTAGGCACTCAGCCGGCGAGGCGGGCCTGCCCAGACGGTCGCGCCGACTGCTTTTCGGCGCCTACCTGCTGCTCGTCCTGGCGATCGTCGCGGACCTGGTCACCGGCCCCGGGACGACCGTCTCACCCGTGCTCGCCGCCGTCCCGGTGCTGGCGGGCACGGGCAGCCACGCGGCCCGGGTCCCGCTGCTGGCCGGGGCGCTCTCACTTGCCTCCGTCGGGCTGCTGAGCCTGGCCAACCCGGACGTGCCGGTCTCCGTCCACGTGGCCGCCCTGATCGCCGTCATGGCCGTCACCCTGGCCAGCACCGCCAACGTCGTCCTGCTGCTGGCCCGCGACCACGAGCTGCGCGAAGTCCGCACGGTGGCGGAGGCCGCCCAGCGGGCCCTGCTGCGCCCGATCCCGACGCGGGCCGGCCCGCTGCGCATCGCCGTCCGGTACGAGGCCGCCGCCGCCGAGGCCCGGATCGGCGGCGACCTCTACGAGGTCCTCGACACCCCGCACGGCGTGCGGATCCTGCTCGGCGACGTCCAGGGCAAGGGCCTGGTGGCCGTCGAGACGGCTTCGGAGGTGCTCGGCGTCTTCCGTGAGGCGGCCCGCACCGAGACCGACCTCGCCGCGGTGGCCGAGCGGCTGGACTCTCAACTGGCCCGCGGCCCGCAGAACGACCGGTTCGTGACGGCCGTCCTGGTCGGCGTGCCGCTGGGGGCGAAGCCGGCGCAGCTCGTCAACTGCGGTCACCCGTCGCCCATGCTGCGCCGGGCCGGCGTGGTCAGCGAGTTGGACCCGCCCGGCTTCTCACCGCCCCTGGGCCTGCGCGACCTGACCGGCGAGGCCTACCGGGTCCGCAGCGTCCAGCTGTACCCAGGCGACCTGCTGTTGCTCTACACCGACGGGGTCTCCGAGGCGCGGGACGCGGGCGGGCGCTTCTATCCACTCGCGTCCCGGTTCACCGGATTCCCCGCGCACGAGCCGGGCGCGCTGCTCGACCAGCTCCTGACGGACGTCGAGGCCTACGTGGTCGACGGCCTGACGGACGACGCGGCCCTGCTGGCGGTCCGCTGCGAGGGGTGAGGCCGCGGATCGCCTCCGTCGCAGCTTCGCCTCTGTCGCCGCTTTGTCGCTTCGCCGGTGCCGAACGGCCGCTCACGGGTGGCGCCTGCTGTCCGGCGGGCGGGCTGGCTGGCTGGCGGGTCTCGGCGAGGAGAATGGCCGTCATGACTACCCATCACGACAGTGACGCCCCCGACCCGGACCACCTGAGCCGACAGCTCCACCTTCGGCTGGACCGAATCGAGGCACTGCTCACGTCCGGAGGGGTCGGAGCGTCCGGGGCGGGCGGAGCGGCGGGCGGCGCCGACGCGGCCGGCGGCGCCGACGCGTCGGCGGGGAAGTCCGCGGCGGACATCCCCGTCCGGCCGGTCTGGCGGGCCGAGACCGAGGCCGAACAGCGCTGGGCCGTGACGGTCGCGATTCTCTCCGCCGTCGTGCTGCAGCTCTTCCTGCCGCCCCGGCTCAGCATCCATCCGCGCTGGATGCTGCCGGCGCTGGAGCTGAGCCTGCTGGTCGCGCTGGTCGCGCTGAACCCGCACCGGCGGATCGACCACAGCACGCGCGCGCTGCGTTCGTTGAGTCTGACCCTGGTCGCGGCGATCAGCCTCGCCAACGGCTGGTCGGCGGTCAAGCTGGTCCGCGAGTTGATCACCGGCGCCGGAGCGCCCACCCCGCTCGGCCTGCTCGGCACCGGCGGCGCGGTCTGGGCGACGAACGTGATCGCGTTCGCGCTCTGGTACTGGGAGTGGGACCGTGGCGGCCCGGCGGCCCGGTCCCTCGGCACGGCCGACTACCCCGACTTTCTCTTCCCGCAGATGCAGCAGCCGGATATCGCCCCGGCGCTGTGGGAACCCGGGTTCCTCGACTACCTCTACGTCGCCTTCACCAACGCGACAGCCTTCAGCCCGACCGACACCATGCCGCTCTCGCTCTGGGCCAAGATGCTGATGATGTTCCAGTCCGTGGTGTCGTTGCTGACCGTGCTCCTGGTGGTGGCCCGGGCCGTGAACATCCTGCACTGAGCCGTCCGTTCGGCTCGCGCGGGAGCGGTGGGTCAGTGCGAGGCGGCGAGGGCTGCCGCGCCGATCAGGCCCGCGTCGGAGCCGAGTCCGGTGCGCCGGACCTCGATCGGGTGCAGGAACGGCAGGGCGGCGTAGGTGTGCAGGTGGCGGCGCAGTGGCGCGAGCAGCAGTTCACCGGCCTGCGCCACGCCGCCGCCGATGACCGCCAAGCGCAGGTCGAGCAGGGTGGCGGTGGCCGCGATGCCGGCGGCCAGCGCCCGGCCCGCGCGGTCGTAGGCGGCGAGGGCCAGCGAGTCGCCCTGCCGCGCCGACTCGGCGACCGCGGCGGCGTCGGTGGCGCCGCCGCGTGCGGCGGGCTGCCAGCCGGAGCGCAGGGCGTGGCGTGCGATGGCGGTGCCGCTGGCGAGCATTTCCACGCAGCCGCGCGAGCCGCACGGGCAGGGTTCGCCGTTCAGGTCCACGCTGAGGTGGCCCAGGTGCCCGGCGTTGCCGCTGGGGCCTGGGCGGACGGCGCCGTCGAGTACCAGCCCGGCCCCGACGCCGGTGGATACCACCAGGCAGAGCGCGTCGCCGGCGTCCCGGGCGGCGCCGCGCCAGTGCTCTCCGGCCGCCATCGCCACGCCGTCGCCGCCCAGCACCACCGGCCGGCCCGCCACCGCGGGGTCGGCGGCGACCCGGGCGACGAGGGGGAACCCCCGCCAGCCGGGGATGTTGACCGGGCTGACGGTCCCGTGGGCGATGTCCACCGGACCGGCGCAGCCGATCCCCACCGCTCGCACCTCGCGCCAGCGCGGGTCCGCGGCCAGCTTCCCGATCACCTGATGGATCGTCAGCATAACTGCCTCACCCGGCTCCTGGGACGGAGTGAGGCGCTGCACCCGGTGCAGCAGGGTGCCATGACCGTCGACCAGTGCACCGGCGATCTTCGTGCCCCCGATGTCGAGCGCGGCGAACAGGGCGGCGGACGGGTCGGCGGGACGGTCGGTGGGGTGCGGGGTGCTCGTCATCGGGGGCCTCGCGGAGCTGGAGCCTGCGGGTGGGGAAGGAGCGACGCTACGACGCGGGGACGCTACGACGCAGGGACGCGGGGGCGCTACGAGGCGTCGGCCGCGCGTGCGAGCCGCAGCGTGACCAGCTGGAACGGGCGCAGCCTCAGCTCCACCGTGCCCCCGCGCAGCGCGGGGTGTTCGCCGAGCGGGCGCTCCAGCAGGTCACAGGCCTGCACTCCGGCCGGGGCGAAGGAGGTGCGCAGCTCGGCGCGGGCCCGGGCGCCGTGTGCCTCGTAGAGCCGGACCACCACGTCGCCGCTCCCGTCGTCGGCCAGCTTGACGGCACTGACCACCACCGCGTCGTTGTCGACGCTCACCAGTGGCGCGACCTCGCTGTCCCCCGGGATCCGCCGCTCGGGCAGGTTGATCCGGTAGCCCTCGCGCACCGCGTCGCCGATCGTGGCGCCGGGTGCCAGCGCGTGCCGGAACCGGTGCACGCCCTGGTCGGTGTGCGGGTCGGGGAAGCGCGGTGCGCGCAGCAGCGAGACGCGGACCGTGGTGGTGGTGCCGTGGTCGGCGGCCCGCACGGTGCGCGTCACGTCGTGACCGTAGGTGGAGGCGGTCACCAGGGCCACGCCCCAGTCGGGTTCGGCGAAGTGGACGAAGCGGTGGTTGCAGGCCTCGAACTTGGCCGCCTCCCAGCTGGTGTTGGTGTGGGTGGGACGGTGCAGATGGCCGAACTGCGTTTCGGCGGCGTAGCGTTCGGTGTGTAGGTCCAGCGGGAAGGCGGCCTTGAGGAACTTCTCGGTCTCGTGCCAGTCCACCTCGGTGTCCAGGTCGAGCCGTGGGGCGCCGGCGCTCAGCGTCAGTGTCTGCACCACCCGCGAGGCGCCGAAGGAGCGCGTCACCCGGACCGCGACGGCGTCCGAGTCCTTGGCGACGACGGTGAGTTCGTCCAGGTCGGTCAGGTCGGTGACGGTGTTGCGGTAGAACTGGTCGACGTCCCAGGCGTCCCACATGTTCGGGAAGTCGGGGTGGATCTGCAGCAGGTTGGCGGCGGCGCCGGGCGCGACGCTCTCACGCTCGTGCAGGAGGTCGTACGCCGAGACGACGAGCCCGCGCCCGTCCACCGCGACCCGCAACAGGCCGTTGTCCAGCAGGAATCCGCCCTCGGGACGGGCCTGGACCGTGCAGCCCTGCTGCGCCCGGGCCACCCCGCGGGCGCCACCGGCCGGCACGCCGGCCCACTCGTGCGGCGTCGCGTTGAAGACCACCTCACCGCCTGACGTACCGTCACCGACCAGCGCCAGCTGGGCTTCACCGATGAGAGCCGTCAGCTCCTCGGCGACGGCGGCGTAGGTCTGCTCCGCCTCCCGGTGCACCCAGGCGATCGACGATCCGGGCAGGATGTCGTGGAACTGGTGCAGCAGGACGGTCTTCCAGATCCGGTCCAACTGCTGGTACGGGTAGGCGGATCCGGTCTGAACGGCGGCGGTGGCGGCCCACAGCTCGGCCTCCCGCAACAGGTTCTCGCTGGCCCGGTTGCCCTGCTTGGTCTTCGCCTGGCTGGTCAGCGTGGCACGGTGCAGTTCGAGGTAGAGCTCGCCGACCCAGACCGGCGGGTCGGGGTACTCGGCCTGCGCCTTGGCGAAGAACTCGGCGGGCTTCTCCCACCGGACGGTGGCCGAGCCCTCCAGGTTCCGCAGCCGGGCCGCCTTGGCGATCATCTCGCGGGTGGTACCGCCGCCGCCGTCGCCCCAGCCGGTCGGTGCCAGCGAGTGCGTGGCCCGGCCCTTGTCCTTGAAGTTCCGTGCCGCGTGGGCGATTTCACTGCCCTTCATGGAGCAGTTGTAGGTGTCGATGGGCGGGAAGTGGGTGAAGATCCGGCTCCCGTCGATGCCCTCCCACCAGAAGGTGTGGTGCGGGAAGCTGTTGATCTGGCTCCAGGAGATCTTCTGGGTCAGCAGCCACTTGGAGCCCGCCGCCTTGATGATCTGCGGTAGGCCGCCGGTGAAGCCGAAGGTGTCCGGCAGCCAGGCCTCCTCGTTCTCGACGCCGAACTCCTCCAGGAAGAACCGCTTGCCGTGCACGAACTGGCGGGCCATCGCCTCCGAACCGGGCATGTTGGTGTCCGACTCGACCCACATCCCGCCGGCCGGCACGAAGCGGCCCTCGGCCACCGCCTGCTTGACCTTCGCGTACACCTCCGGCCGGTGCTCCTTGATCCAGGCGTACTGCTGGGCCTGGGACATGGTGTAGACGAAGTCCGGTTCGTCCTCCAGGAGCGCGGTCATGTTGGCGGTGGTCCTGGCCACCTTGCGGACCGTCTCGCGCAGCGGCCACAGCCAGGCGGAGTCGATGTGCGCGTGGCCGACCGCGCTGATCCGGTGTGCGGACGCCGAGGCGGGCGCGGCCAGCACCCCGGCCAACTCCGAACGGGCGGCGGCAGCGGTGGCGTTGACGTTCTGCAGGTCGACGGCGTCCAGCGCCCGTTCGACCGCGCGCAGCACCTCCCAGCGGCGCGCGCCGTCCACCGGGAGCTCGGCCATCAGCTCGCCCAGCACCTCCAGGTCCATCACCAGCTGCCAGACGGTCTCGTCGAAGACCACCAGGTCGATCCGGGCCAGCCGGTACTGGGGCTGGTCGCCGGCGGTTGCCTTCTCGCCCAACCCGGTGGGCAGGAACGGGTGGTAGTCGAGGATCACCGGATTGGAGGCGGCCTCCACGTGCAGCAGCACCTGCTCCCCGCCGACCGCGGGCGCGGCGATTTGCACCCACTGGTTGCACGGGTTGATCCCCTTCACCGGCGTGCCGTCCGGCCGGTAGACCAGGCCCTCGCACTGGAAGCCGGGCATGTTCTTGTCGAAGCCCAGGTCGATCAGCGCCTCGACGGTCCGCCCGGCCCAGGCGGCGGGCACGGTGCCGGAGACGGTCAGCCAGCTGGTGCCCCAGGGCGCGCCCCACGGCTGCCCGACGGCGATCGGGGTGCGCGGTGCGCTCAGACCCTCGGCGACCGGGACGGGTTCGTCGGGGGCGGTCCAGATGCCGACCTCCAGTGGCGTCGACTCGGGGTGGATCGCGGGGCGGATGCGCTCGTCGAGGACGCGCTTGAGGCGGGACTCGACCAGGCTGCGGTCATCGTGCACAGGGGGCTCCGGGGGGCTGCGAGGGTGGACGTGCTGGGGTTCAGGATCACTCTTGACCATCCGTCAGGAATGGTCGACATCCTCGACCGTGACGACTTCGGTGATTCCCCGAGCGTCCAGGTGCCCGGGGTCGAAGGCGTGTTCCGCCAGCACCGCGGTCGGCCGCGCGCCGTCGGCGGCCAGTCGCATGAAGGCCTCGAAGAAGGCTCCGCCCGGGGCGCAGGTGGAACGCTTGGGCGCGTCGTCCGGCAGATCCAGGACCAGGGCCGTGTGGCGGGCGTGCGGCGGCCGCCACCGGTCCCTGGCCTCGGCGACCGCCCGGGCCAGCGCCCGCCCGGCCGGCTTGACCTGCCGGTCGTTGGTCAACAGGCCCAGGCTGTATTCGAGTTCGGGGAAGTCGGCGAGCGAGCGGTCGACGTCGTGCGAGCACCACCAGGTGACCCCCCACAGGTCGGGGCAGTCGAGCGCGGCGGCGACCGTGGTCTGGGTGAAGTCGCCCGCGTCCTCGGCGGCGATGTGCGGGGCCGGGGCGCCGACCTCCTGGAGCCAGACCGGGCGGTGCGGATCGTCGGCCCAGGCCTTGGACAGCTCGACGAGGTAGGCGGCGTGCTGTCCGGTGGCGGTGGAACGGGGGCCGTAGCGCTGGGCGGTGCCGTTGAAGACCCAGGAGTGCACGGCGGTGGCCGCGCCGATCCGGGCGGCCTGCGCCGGGGTGAACGGGTGGTCGTCCTGGTACCAGGCCGCGTCGTACTCCGCGTGCAGGTGCAGCCGGCCCGGCGCGCCCTGCTCGCAGGCGGCGAGCAGGCGGCGCAGCCAGCCGGCGGCCTGCTCGGGGGTGATCCGGTCCGGGTCCGGGTGCGGGTCGCCGGAGAACTGGTTGATCTCGTTGCCGATGGTCAGGCCCAGGAAGTTGCGGCGCTCGGCCAGGGCGGCGGCCAGCGTGTGCAGGTAGGCGGCCTGGGCCTCGACGACGTCGGGGTCGGTGAAGAGGTTGCGCCGGTGCCAGGTCCTGGTCCAGGCGGGCAGGAAGTCGAAGCTGGACAGGTGGCCCTGCAGGCCGTCCACCGCCACGTCCAGGCCGCGTTCGCCGGCCGCGTCCACCAGGGCGGTCAGCTGCTCGACGGCGCGCGGGCGGATCAGCGTGCGGTTGGGCTGGAACAGCGGCCAGAGTGGGAAGACCCGGACGTGGTCCAGGCCCAGCGCGGCGATCGAGTCCAGGTCGGCCCGGACGGCGTCGAGGTCGAAGTCCAGCCAGTGGTGGAACCAGCCCTGGGACGGCGTGTAGTTGACGCCGAACCGCGGCGGGTGGGTCGGGGTGGTCATCATGTCTCCGGTCGTCATGGCTGCTCTCGTCAGCCCTTCACCGCACCCTCGCCGACGCCGCGGAAGAAGAACCGCTGCAACGCCACGAAGAGGGCCAGGATCGGCAGCAGGGCGATCATCGCGCCGGCCGCGATGATGCGCGGGTCGGCGGCGAAGACGCTCTGCAGATAGGACAGTCCAACGGTGAGGGTGAGCTTGTCGGGGCTCTGCAGCACCAGCAGCGGCCACAGGAAGTCGTCCCAGGCGCCGATGAAGGTCAGGATGGCGATGACGCTCAGCGTGCCCTTCACGCTGGGCAGCGCGATGTGGCGCAGCCGCTGCCAGACCGTGGCGCCGTCGATGACGGCGGCCTCCTCGACCTCGGCGGGGATGGCCAGGAAGGCGTTGCGCATCAGCAGCACGTTGAGCGCGCCGATCATCGCGGGCAGCGCCACGCCGACCAGCGAGTTGCCCAGGCCCAGCCGGGTGACCGTCTGGTACTGCGAGATGATGGTCACCTCCCCGGGCAGCACCAGCGTGGACAGGAACAGGCCCAGCATCAGGCGCCGCCCGCGAAAGTGCAGCCGCGCCAGCGCGTACCCGG
The DNA here is from genome assembly GCF_000744225.1 of Kitasatospora mediocidica KCTC 9733. Classification (GTDB taxonomy): domain Bacteria; phylum Actinomycetota; class Actinomycetes; order Streptomycetales; family Streptomycetaceae; genus Kitasatospora; species Kitasatospora mediocidica. The sequence goes on from NZ_JQLN01000006.1 coordinate 217,762, forward strand.
CGGCGGTGGCGCCCAGCAGGTTGCCGCCCACGCACAGCGCCGCGACGATCACCGAGTTCAGCGCGAAGTGCGCGATCGGGACGGTCCGGGCGACCTGCGAGTAGTTGTCCAGCGTCGGCCGCTGTGGCAGGAGTTGGGGCGTGGCGGTGTAGACGTCCTCGAAGACGCTCTTCAACGAGGTGGACAGCTCCCACAGCATCGGCCCGACCGTGACGGCCAGGATCACCAGCAGCGTGAGGTAGCGGGCGGTCAGGCCGAGCGGGGTCACCGCGTCGAAGACCGGCGAGCGGCGTCGGCGCGCGGGCCTGCGTGCGGGCGCCCGGGCGGGGGCCGGCGGCGTCTCGATCCGTTCGGACAGGGCGGTCATCAGTCGGTCCTCCGGTTCCAGCGGGCCAGGAGCAGCAACGGGCCGACGGTGAGCACGAAGAGCAGCACGCTGAGCGCGGAGGCGTAGCCGATCCGCCCGTCGCTGCCCGAGGCGGCCTGCTGGATCAGCATCACCAGCGACACGTCCTGGCCCCCGATGCCGCCGGTGCGCCCGCCGAGGATGTACAGCTCGGAGAAGACGCGCATGGCGCTGACCGCGATCAGCACCGAGACCAGCGCCATGGTGGCGCGCACTCCGGGCACGGTGACCGCCCAGAACCGGCGGACGGCTCCGGCGCCGTCCACCGCGGCCGCCTCGTGCAGTTCGCGGCGGACGTTCCCGAGCGCCGACAGGTAGAGCACCATGTAGTAGCCCAGGCCCTTCCAGACCGTCAGGGCGATGGCGCTGAACAGCAGCAGCCAGCGGTCGGTGAGGAACGGCAGCGCGCTGTGGATCAGGCCGGCCTGCTTGCCGAGGCCGTTCACCAGGCCGCGGTCGTCCAGCAGCCACTGCCAGATCAGCGCCACCACGACGGCCGAGGCGATCACCGGGAAGTAGAAGACGGTCCGGAAGAAGCTCATGAAGGGCAGCGTCCGCTGGACCAGTAGGGCCAACAGGAGCGGCAGGAAGGTCAGCAGCGGGACGCAGACCGCCATGAAGATCAGCGTGTTGACGATCGCGTCGCGCAGCTGCGGGTCGTGCCACATCAGGGCGTAGTTGTGGACGCCGATGAACTGCCCGCCGCTGAGGGTGTGCACGTTGGTGAAGGAGAGCACACCGGTGTTGATCGCGGGCCAGAGGCTGAAGGTGGCCAGCCAGAGCAGCGCGGGGGCGATCAACAGCCAGGGGGTGTACCAGCGATGGGACTTCATCGTCGCCTCCTGGACGGGTGGGGGATGGCGGGAGGGGACTACTGGCCGAGCAGTTGGTTCGCCCTGCTGACGGCGTTGTCCAGGGCCTGCTTGGCCGACTCCTTTCCGGTCATCGCGAGGGCGACCTGCTGGTTCAGGAAGGTGTTCATGGCGTCGGTCCACACCGGCGGCGTGAAGATCACGGCCTTCTGCATGTCCTGGTAGGCGATCACCGAGGCGTCGCCCTGCGCGGTGCCGTCGCTCTTGCTGTAGGCCGGGTCGTTCGCCGAGGCGGCGCTGCCGGGCAGGAAGCCCGGGGCCAGCTTGATGAAGGCCTTCTGGTTGGCGTCGTCGGTGACGAACCTGCCGAAGGCCAGCGCGAGCGGCAGGTTCTTGCTCTTGGCCGCCACCGAGATGCCCTGCACGTAGAGCGGGGGCGTGTCGAGCGCGGGGGACGGGACGATCTGCGGGGCCAGCGTCGGGTTGCTCTGCGTGGTGCTCTGGATGTAGTTGCCGCCGCCGGTGGTCCAGGCCACCTCCTGCTTGGTGAAGAGCGCCGAGTTGCCCTCGTAGGTGCTGGTGAGCACGTTGGACGGCAGGTAGCCGGCCGCGTAGGCGGCGGTGTACTTGTCCAGCATGGCGGCGGCGGGCGCGCTGCTGAAGTCGAACTTCTTGCCGTCCGGGGTCATCAGCGGCGTACCGGAGTTGACGATGTCGGAGAGCCCGGGCGGGCGGCTCATCAGGTAGTCCTTGCCGCCCGAGGCGTCGTGCATGACCTTGGCCTGGGCGACCAGCTCGTCGAAGGTCTTCGGCAGCTTGGCCGGGTCCAGCCCGTCGCGCTGCAGCATGGCCTTGTTCCAGAAGCTGACGTCGGTGCCCAGGTACCAGGGGAAGGCGAAGCCGTCGCCGCCGAGGTCGGGATAGGTGTACGCGGCCACGCCGCTGTGCACGTAGTCCTGGGCCAGCGTGGGCACGTTCTTGCTGAGGTCGAGCAGCCCGCCGACCTTGGCGACCGAGTGCGCGATGTCCTGCGGGAGGTTGATCACGTCGGGAAGGCTGTCGCTGGTGACCTGACTGCTCACCTTGTCGGCGTAGCCGTCGCCGGGCTGGTCGACCCAGTTGACCGTGGTGCCCGGGTGCTGGGTCTCGAAGTCCTTGATCAGGGCGGTGAAGTAGGGCGTGAACTTGTCGTTCTTCAGCGACCAGGTCTGGAACGTGATGGCGCCCTTCAGCGGGGCGTCGGACGCCACGGTCTGCTGGGACGAGCCGGTGCCGGCGCCGCCGACACCACAGCCGGTGAGCGAGGCTGCCGCGATCACGGCGAGGGTGAAGCCTGCTCGGGTTCTTGGCATGGAGTACTCCTGGTCCTGCCCGGCCGGGGCCCTCCCGGGGTGGCGGGGAGGCGAGGGGGCGAGTTGGGGGGAAGTTCTGAAACGGTTTACTAAACCGGTACAGCTCCTGCCAGTGGACTATGCTCCAGCTCGATAGACGTGTCAAGAGAGGAAGCACCCCACGATGAGCAGGCCGACGATCGCCGACATCGCCCGTGAGGCAGGGGTGTCCAAGGGTGCGGTGTCGTTCGCTCTCAACGGGCGCCCCGGGGTCAGCGAGGAGACCCGGCAGCGGATCCTGCAGATCGCGGAGCGGATGAAGTGGCGTCCGCACAGCGCGGCGCGGGCACTGGGCGGCGCGCGCGCCGGTGCGGTCGGCCTGGTGCTGGCCCGGCCGGCCCGCACGGTCGGCGTCGAGCCGTTCTTCGCCCAGCTGCTCTCCGGTCTGCAGGCCGAGTTCTCGGTCCGCTCGACCGCGCTGCAGCTGCTGGTGGTCGAGGACACCGCCGCCGAGATCGAGGTCTACCGGCGCTGGGCCTCCGAGCACCGGGTGGACGGCTTCGTCCTGGTCGACCTCCAGGTGCGCGACCCGCGGATCGAGGTCCTGGAGGAACTCGGCATGCCCACCGTGGTGTTGGGCGGTCCTGGCCGGCACGGCAGGCTGCCCAGCGTCTGGGCCGACGACCGCGAGGCGATGCTCTCGATCGTCGAGTATCTCGCGGCGCTCGGGCACCGCAGGATCGCGCACCTGGCCGGGCTGCCGGCCTTCCAGCACACCCAGCGCCGGATCCGCGCGCTGCGCGACGCGGCCAGGCGGCTTGGCCTGAGCGAGGCACTCTCGCTGCCCACCGACTTCAGCGACGCCGAGGGGGCGGCCGCGACCCGGACCCTGCTGGCCCGCCGGGAGCGGCCGACCGCGATCATCTACGACAACGACGTGATGGCGGTGGCGGGTCTGGGGGTGGCCACCGAGATGGGCGTGGCGGTGCCCGGTGAGCTGTCGATCGTCTCCTTCGACGACTCGGTGCTGGCCCGGATCGTCCACCCGCCGCTCACCGCGCTCTCCCGGGACACCTTCCTGCTGGGCGAGCAGGTCGCCCGCGCGCTGCTCGCGGTGATCGACGATCCGGCCGCCGCCGTGGACCTCAAGACCCCCACCCCGCGCCTGACGGTCCGCGAGAGCACCGCGGTCCCGCGCGATTGAGCGCCCGAGCGCCCCGAGCCGCCAGGGAGCCGGTCGGTCCACTCCAGGGAAGGCAGCTGCGGCAAGGCATTGACGGGTGAACTAAATCGCTTTAGCGTCCTGTGACACAGCGTCCGCCGATCGGCGGACGCTTCCCGCGTGACCACCACCCACACCCCCACTGGGAGGTCCCATGTCGCGTCGCCTCGCCCGTGCCTGTTCGGCCCTGCTGACCGTGGGCGCACTCGCGCTCGCCGCCGGCACCGCCAACGCCCACGTGCCCGCCGACCCCACCAGGCCCGCGCCGTCCGGCTCCGCCGTGGCCCAGCACCACGGCGCCTCGGCCCACCGCGTCGTCGCCTACTACCAGACCCAGTACAGCAACGGTAGTTACGTCTCGCCGACGCCCCTGAAGGACACCGCCACCGACATCGACGTGGCCGCCTTCCACCTCAACGCCGGCAGCGGCATCACCCTCAACGACGACCCGCCGTCGGCTGCCAGGTACACCCGGATGTGGAGCGACCTCGCCGCGCTGCAGAAGTCCGGCACCCGGGTGGAGGCGATGCTCGGCGGCGCGGCCCAGGGCAGCTACGCCGACCTGCACAACGACTTCGCCACCTACTACCCGCAGTTGCGCGACACCCTGCGCACGTACCACTTCGACGGTGTCGATCTCGACATCGAGGAGAGTTTCTCACTCGCCGACACCGAGCACCTGATCAACCAGCTGCGCACCGACTTCGGCAGCGGCTTCGTGATCACCCTGGCGCCCGTCGCCAGTGACCTGTCCGGCGGCTCCACTTTCTCCGGCGGCTTCAGCTACAACCAGTTGGAGCAGGACATGGGCAGCCAGGTCTCCTGGTACAACGCCCAGTTCTACTGCGGCTGGGGCGATCTGAGCAGCACCGCCGACTACGACAGCGTGGTCGCCGCCGGTTTCGACGCCTCCCGGGTGGTGGCCGGCACCGTCACCAACGCCGCCAACTGCTCGGGTTACGTCGCGCCGACCCGGCTGAGCAGAACGCTGACCTCGCTGGTCGGCACGTACCCCGGTTTCGCCGGGGTGGCGGGGTGGGAGTACTTCAACGCCGTCCCGGTGAAGGGCACCGGCCCGGCGTCCTGGTACGCCGCCGCCAAGAAGGCGATGGGGTGACGAGCCACCGCACCGCCGCCTGACCCCCTCGTTGCACCGCTGCTTCACCGCTTCACCGCTCCACCGCTTCACCGATCCGCCGTCCGCCAGAGAGGATCGACCGTGCCGGTCACCATCACCGCCGTCGAGTGCACCGACCTGTTCGTCGGCACCGCCCACGCGCCACGCCAGGTGCTGCGGGTGGTCGTCGAGGGACCACCGACCCCGATCACCGTTCAGGGGCCGGGCGTGCGCGGCGAGGCGACCGGCACGGGCACGGTCGAGGTGCCGTTGGAGCTCTGCGACGCCCTCCCGGGCGCCGAGATCCCGGTCACGGTCGCGGCCGGCCGGGCCCGCGCCGAGGCCGTCGTCACGGTCGCCGAGCCCGGCTGGACCATTTACCTGGTCTCGCACTTCCACTACGACCCGGTCTGGTGGAACACCCAGGCCGCCTACACCTCGCCCTGGGAGCTGCTCTCCGGCGACGCCACCACCCGGCCGCTCTGGGAGCGCAACGGTTTCGCCCTGGTGGACGCCCACCTGGAACTGGCGATGCGCGACCCGGTCTACAAGTTCGTGCTCGCCGAAGTCGACTACCTCAAACCGTACTTCGACCAGCACCCGGAGCGCCGCGCCGACCTGCGCCGACTGCTGGAGCGCGGCCAGGTCGAGCTGGTCGGCGGAACCTACAACGAGCCGAACACCAACCTGACCGGCGCCGAGACGACGATCCGCAACATCGTCCACGGCATCGGCTACCAGCGCGACATCCTCGGCGGCGACCCGCAGACCGCCTGGCAGCTGGACGTGTTCGGCCACGACCCGCAGTTCCCGGGCTACCTGGCCGACGCCGGACTGACCGGCAGCGCCTGGGCGCGCGGCCCTTTCCACCAGTGGGGCCCGATCCAGAAGAACTTCCGGGAGGCCAAGGACGACGCCACCGTCATGCAGTTCCCCAGCGAGTTCGAGTGGATCTCGCCCTCGGGCCGTGGCGTGCTCACCCACTACATGCCCAACCACTACTCGGCCGGCTGGTGGATGGACTCCTCCGCCGACCTGGCCACCGCCGAGGCGGCCGTCTACGAGCTGTACCGCAAGCTCAAGCCGGTCGGCGCGACCAAGAACCTGCTGCTCCCGGTCGGCACCGACTACACCCCGCCGAACAAGTGGGTCACCGAGATCCACCGCTCCTGGGCGGCCAAGTACGTCTGGCCGCGCTTCGTCTGCGCGATCCCGCGCGACTTCCTGAACGCGGTCCGCGAGGAACTCGCCGCCGACGGCCGCCGGCCCAGCCCGCAGACCCGCGACATGAACCCGGTCTACACCGGCAAGGACGTCTCGTACATCGACACCAAGCAGGCCCAACGGGCGGGCGAGGTGGCCGCGTTGGACGCGGAGAAGCTGGCCGTACTGGCCGCGTTGCAGGGCCTGGGCAGCTACCCGCAGGCGGCTCTCGACAAGGTCTGGCGCCACCTCGCCTACGGCGCCCACCACGACGCCATCACCGGCTCGGAGTCCGACCAGGTCTACCTGGACCTGCTCGGCGGCTGGCGTGAGGCCCACGACCTGGCCGCGCAGGTGCGCGACACGGCCCTGGACGCGCTGGTCGGCCGGATCGACACCCGCGGCGAGGGCCGGGCCGTCGTCGTCACCAACACGCTCTCCTTCGAGCGCTCCGGCACCGTCGCCGTCCGCCTCCCCGCCGACCTGGCGCCCGACCTCGCGCGGGTCCGGGTCCTGGACGACACCGGCGCACCGGTGCCCTGCGCCCTCGACCGCGGCACGCTCTCCTTCCACGCCGAGGCCGTTCCCGCGCTCGGCTGGCGCACCTGGCGCGTTGTTGACGGAACGTCAGCCACCTTGTGGCAGAGCGCCGAGGGGCTGACGGCCGAGAACCGGCGCTACCGGGTCACCGCCGACCCCGCGCGCGGCGGCGGCCTCAGCAGCGTCCACGACAAGCTGCACGGACGCGAGTTGATCCGCTCCGGCCAGATCGGCAACGAGCTGCGGATGTACGAGGAGTACCCGCAGCACCCCGACTTCGGCGAGGGCCCCTGGCACCTGCTGCCCAAGGGTCCGGTGGTCGGCTCGCGCGAGGGCGCCGGTTCGGTGCGGCGCGAGGTGGGGCCGCTCGGCGAGCGGCTGGTGGTCGCCGGGACGGTCGACGGCCTGGAGTACGAGCAGACCGTCACCCTGTGGCACGGCGTCGACCGCGTCGACTGCCGAACCCGGGTGGTCGACCACGCCGGCGCCGACCGGCTGCTGCGGCTGCGCTTCCCGCTCGACCTGCCGGGCACCCTGCCGGTCAGCGAGGTCGCCGACGCCGTGGTCGGTCGCGGCTTCGCCCTGCCGGACGTGGACGTGGCCGAGGCGCCGTGGACCCTGGACAACCCCGCGAACACCTGGTTCGGCCTCAGCGCCACCGCCCGCGTCACCCTCACCGGCCCGGACGGCACGGCGCTGGGCGCCCGTGCGCTGGGGGTCGCCGAGGTGGTCGTTCCCCGGCAGGCGGACGCCGCCGACGCCCGCGACCTGGTGGTGGCCCTCGCCAGGGCCGGCGTCACGGCGACGACCGCGAGCGCGGACGGCTCCCGCTACGGCTGGCTGGACGTCGACTCCAACCTCCCGGACTTCCGCATCGTCCTGGGAACGGCCGAAGCAAGCGCCGCAGTAGCCGAGTTGCTGGAACGGGCCGGTACCGACGCGGCCGCCGCGCTGGCCGCCCACGGCCGGGTCTGGGTCCCGGCCGAGAAGCCGCTGGCCGAGATGTGGCAGCCGAACGCCGATCTGCGCGATCTGCGCGCGCTGCCGGCCCTGCTGGTCACCGACCTTGCCGCCCTGGTCGCGGATCTCGCCGACGCCCGGATCGACGCGGTCTGCGCGGGCGCGCTGCCACTCGCCGAGCAACTCACCGATCACACCGCCGCGTTGCTCACTTACGGCCTGCCCGGCTTCGCCGTCGACCCCACCGGCGCGCTGCACCTGTCCCTGCTGCGCTCCTGCACCGGCTGGCCCTCGGGCGTCTGGATCGATCCGCCCCGGCGCACCGCGGTGGACGGCACGTCCTTCCAACTCCAGCACTGGACCCATGACTTCAGCTACGCCCTGGTCTCCGGCGAGGGCGACTGGCGGAGCCTGGAACTGCCCGCGCAGGGGCAGGAGTTCAACCACGCGCTGCTGACCCGGCTGGTCCCCGCGCAGGACGGGCCGCTGCCGGCCGGCCACTCCTGGCTGCGGGTCGAGCCCGCCCGGGCGGTCCGCCTCAGCAGCCTCAAGCCGACCGGGAACCCGATGGCCGCGGGCTCTGCCGCCGCCCTCGACCCGGCCGACGGTGTCACGATCCGCCTGGTCGAGTCCACCGGCCTCGGCGGCACGGCGCGGCTGACGGGCGAGCTGGGGCTCCGCGCCCTGCACCGGGCCGACCTGCTGGAGCGACCGCAGGAGCCGGTGGACGGCGAACTCCGTCTGGCAGGAGCCCAGGTGGCCACTTTCACCGCGCTGCCCACCGGGGCGGTGCCGAGCGAGGAGCCGCTCGGGCCGCTCGGACCGGTCCGCGAGGCCGCCCAACCCGTGCACGCCCGCTACTGGTTGCACAACCGCGGCCCCGCCCCGATGGGCTACCTGCCGGTCTCGGTGGGCGTGAGCCCAGGGCTGCTGACGGTCCGTCAGTCGGGCGCGGAGCTCGACGTCTCCGTCGTCCTCGCCTCGCACCTGCGGGACGCGGCCGTGGAAGGAACCGCCGAGGTGATCGCGCCGCAGGGCTGGCGGGTGAGCCTGCGCCGCCGCCCGTACCGCCTGGAGGCCGCCGGGCACCTGCGCTTCCCGGTCACCCTCACGCCGCCCGCCGACGCTCAGCCGGGCCTGTACTTCGTCGCGGTGCGCACCGAGTTCGACGGGCAGCAGGTCGAGGACGTGGCCACCGTCGCCGTCGGCGATCTGCCCGAGCTGCTGCCGGCCACCGGAGACCTCCCGGACGGCTGGGACCAGGCGCAGGGCACCCGCGCGGAGACCGGCCGCGACACCGGCCTGTCGGTCGAGGTCGGCGCCTCCTCCGTCCGGGTGAGGCCCGGCGGGCGGGCCCGGCTGGAGGTACTGCTCACCAACCGCACGCGCGGCGAGATCCGTGGCGAGTTGCAGACGGTCTCCCCCTGGGGCAGCTGGGAGACGATCGGCACGCCGGTCCGCGGCTTCGCCCTGGCACCGGGGGAGCGGCGGACGGTCGCCTTCGACGTGGCACCACCGCTGGACACCGACCCGGGCGGCTACTGGGCGGTCACCAAGGTCATGTGGTTCGGCCGCTGCCAGTACGCGCCGACCGTCGAACTGGTGGTCGCGCCGTGAGCGGGCCTGGCCCGGGCGGTCCGCTCGGCCTGCTGGACGGACGTCAGCTGTCGCGCGCCGGCCTCGACCAGAGGCTCGCCGCGCTGCGCGAGGGCCCGCGCGCCTCGGCGCTGCCCGCGGTCGGCAGCGCCGAGGACCGGCAGCTGACCCGCTGGGTCGCGCAGGTGCTGCTGACCGAGGCACTCTGCGAGGCCGAGGCCGCCGCGCGCGGCCTGGACCTCGCGACCGCCGCGCCGGTGCGCCTGGACCAGCGGGCGGCGGTCGAGCTGGGCTCCATCGCGGCGGCTGCCTACGAGGGCAGCGCGGCGGTCCGCGCGGTGTTCGCCGCCGTCACCGCCGACGTCGCCGCCACCCCGGCGGAGGTCACCGCCTACCGCGCGGCCACCCGCTCGGCCGACCCGTCGCCGGAGCGCTGGCGGATCGGCACGCCCGACGGCGACTTCGACGCGGACCCGGCCACCCTCCCCGCCGACCTCGCCGCCGCCCTGCGCGCCGCGCCGCCGGGGCGGTACGTCACGGTCGGGGCCTGGACGGCGGCGCTGCTGGACCCGCTCCCGGACCCCGCGCCGGTCGATCCGGCAGGGCAGCTGCGCGCCTGCGCCCAACGGATCGCCTTCGTCCGCTGGCTCGACCGGGCCCGCGCCGAGCGGCTCACCCTGGTCGAGGGCCTGGAGCACCCCGGGGACCCGTTCCAGCCGGACAACCACCACCGGCACTGAGAGGCCGGCGCGGCCGCCCGCGACGCGTGCGGAGCGGGGGCGGCCCGGCGGCGCGATGCTGAGAGCGTGCCCCGGAGAGCCCGGGCGCAGAACCGAGGAGGTCCGCTCGAGATGGCCGATCTGACACCGGCGCCGCAGGTCTGGCCCAGCCTGCGGGCCCGCGACGCCCGCGCGCTGATCCGCTTCCTGGTCGACGCGTTCGGATTCGAGGAGACCGTGGTCTACGGCGAGGGCGAGACCGTCCACCACGCCCAGCTCTCCTGGCCGGAGGGCGGCGGCATCATGCTCGGCTCGGCCCGCGAGACCACCGACGACGCCTGGCCACTGGTCCCCGGCTCGTTCGGCGCCTACGTGGTGACCGACCAGCCGGACGCCCTGTACGCGCGGGCCAAGGCGGCGGGGGCCGAGATCACCAGCGAACCGCACGACACCGACTACGGCTCGCGCGACTTCGCCGCCCGCGACCCGGAGGGCAACCGCTGGTCGTTCGGCACGTACCGGGGTGAGCCCCGTAAAGCCCACTAACGTCAACCAGCCATGATCGAATTCACCCGGGCCGTCGGAAATACCCGCCGGTCCGGGTGAGCTGTGCTGGGTGGAGGTGTGGCGCCATGGGCGATGAGCAGACGTACCGGACGGAACACGACTCGATGGGGGAGGTGAGGGTTCCCGCCGAGGCGAAGTGGCAGGCGCAGACGCAGCGGGCGGTGCAGAACTTCCCGGTCTCCGGGCAGCGGTTGGGCCGCGCGCACATCGCGGCGCTGGCCCGGATCAAGGCCGCGGCGGCCAAGGTCAACGCGGAGCTCGGGATCCTCCGGGAGCCGGTGGCCCGGGCGATCGTCTCGGCCGCGGAGGAGGTGGCACAGGGCCGTTGGGACGACCACTTCCCGGTGGACGTATTCCAGACCGGCTCGGGCACGTCCTCCAACATGAACACCAACGAGGTGGTCGCCACCCTGGCGACCGAGCGGCTGGGCGAGCCGGTCCACCCGAACGACCACGTCAACGCGAGCCAGTCGTCCAACGACGTCTTCCCGTCCTCGATCCACATCGCCGCGACCGCCGCCGTCACCGACGATCTGCTGCCCGCGCTGGACCGGCTGGCGACGGCGCTGGAGGCCAGGGCCGCCGCCTTCGACCAGGTGGTGAAGGCCGGCCGCACCCACCTGATGGACGCCACGCCCGTCACCCTCGGCCAGGAGTTCGGCGGCTACGCGGCCCAGGTCCGCTACGGCCAGGAGCGGTTGCGGGCCACCCTGCCCAGGGTCGCCGAACTGCCGCTGGGCGGCACGGCGGTCGGCACGGGCATCAACACCCCGCCCGGCTTCTCCGCCGCCGTCATCGCCGAGCTGGCCCGGGCCACCGGGTTGCCGCTGACCGAGGCGCGCAACCACTTCGAGGCGCAGGGCGCGCGCGACGCGCTGGTGGAGCTCAGCGGCCAGCTGCGGACGGTCGCGGTCGGCCTCACCAAGATCGTCAATGACCTGCGCTGGATGGCCTCGGGCCCGCGCGCCGGCCTGGGTGAGATCAACCTGCCCGACCTCCAGCCCGGCTCCTCGATCATGCCGGGCAAGGTGAACCCGGTGATCCCCGAGGTGGTCGCGATGGTCGCCGCACAGGTGGTCGGCAACGACGCGACGGTGGCGATGGCCGGCGCGAGCGGCAACTTCGAGCTCAACGTGATGCTCCCGGTGATCGCCCGCAACCTGCTGGAGTCGGTCCGGCTGCTGGCCAACGCCTCCCGGCTGCTGGCCGACCGTACGGTGGACGGCATCACGGCCAACGTCGAACGGGCCCGTGCCTACGCCGAGTCCTCCCCGTCAGTGGTCACCCCGCTGAACCGCTACATCGGTTACGAGGAGGCCGCCAAGGTCGCCAAGCAGGCGCTGGCACAGTCCCGCACGATCCGCGAGGTGGTGCTCGACCGCGGCTACGTCGAGCGCGGCGAACTCACCCTGGCCCAGCTGGACGAGGCACTCGACGTCCTGCGGATGACCCACCCCTGACGCCTGGGCGCTCAGGCCTTCTCCAGCTGGGGGAAGACCACCTCGTCCAGCACCAGCCCGAGCGCCACCGCCACCGGCACGGCGACCAGCGCCCCCACGATGCCGAGCAGTGCGCCGCCGATCAGCACCGCCAGGACCGTCACCACCGGGTGCACCTCGACGGCGTACTTCATCGCCCTGGGCATGATCAGGTAGTCCTCCGCCAGCCGGAAGACGATGTAGAAGGCCGCCGTGCCGAGCGCCACGGGGAAGGAGACCACCAGCGCGACCAGCGACACCACCACTCCGCCGATGGTCGAGCCGACCACCGGCACCAGGTCCATCAGTGCCACGAAGAGCCCCAGCACCGCCGGGTAGGGCACGCCCCAGGCCTCCAGCCAGAGGAAGGTGGCCAGCCCGGCGATCGCGGAGGTGACGATGTTGGCCAGCATGAAGCGCCCGGTGCGGATCAGGATCTCCTCCACCAGGTCCTGGACCCGGGACCGCCGGGTGCGCGGCACGAAGCGGTAGCCGAACGCCTTGATGGTGGGCAGTCCCGCCAGGAAGTACAGCGTCAGCGTGCAGACGATCACCAGGTCGGTGAGCGTGCTCAGCAGCAGCTGACCGGCCCCGAGCACGCCGTTGACCAGCGTCGTCGCGTTCCCGCCGCTCAGCTGCTGCTTCACCCGGTCCACCAGGTGGTAACGGTCCTCCAGCCGGCCCAGTGCCGACTGGTGGTCGTGCAGCTGCTGGAGCCAGGTCGGGATGGCCCTGCTGAGCGCGTCGATCTCGCCGCTCAGCGGCGGGATGACCAGCGCCACGAAACCGCCGGCCAGACCCAGCACGGCCAGCGCGAGCACAGCCACGGCCCAGGCCCGCCGCAGTCCGCGCCGGAGCAGCCAGCCGACCATCGGTTCCAGGCTGATCGCGATGAACAGCGCCAGCAGGACGAGGGTGAGGATGCCGGTGATCCGGACCACCGACTGGGCCAGGTGGTAGGCCACCAGGGCGCCCACCGCCAGGCCGAAGCCGATGGTGAACCAGGAGCGCCGGACCCGCTCGCTCTGCTCGGCCACCGTGCCCGCCCCTCCTGGCCTCACGCGCCCCGCCCCCGTTCCGTCGGACGGGCCGTCAGGCGCCGTCCGTCCACGATGCCATGGCGCGCCCTGCGGCGCCTGCGCTGGCGGGTCCGTGCGGCGCGCGCATGCTACGGGTACGGTCGAGGGGAACGGGCCGTGCACGGAGGAGGAGCTTCCATGACCGAAGCAGCAGCAGCGGCGCGGGCGGCGGTGCGGTGCGTGCCCGCGGTCCCCAGCTGGGTCACCTTGATGGCCCGTGACCTGGACGCTGCGCAGGCCTTCTACGGTCCGCTGCTGGGATGGTCCTTCGAGCGCGGGCCGGACCGCTGGGGCCCCTACGTGCGGGCGGTGGTGGACGGTGTGGCGGTGGCCGGGCTGAGTTCGTCCGTGGACCTCCAGCTGCCGGTCGCCTGGACGACGTACTTCGGCACCGAGAACGCCGACGTGACCGCCGAGCGGGTGCGGGCCCGCGGCGGCACGGTGGCGGTCGGACCGCTCGGCTTCGACGCCGGCCGGCTGGCGGTCGCCGCAGACCCGGCCGGCGCCCCGTTCGGCCTGTGGGAGGGCCAGGGTCGGCACGGGCCGTCCTGGCTGTCGGCGCCGGGCGCGCCGGTCTGGATCGAGCTGCGCACCCGGGACGCGTTCGAGGCGGCGCTCTTCTACGGCGAGGTGTTCGCCTGGGACACCCGTGACCCCCGGCAGCTGGAGGTGCGCTGGGAGCACGAGCGGGTGGTGCTGCGCACCGACGGCCGCAGCGTGGCCGCGCTCACCGCGATGGTGGCGACGGACGAGGAGCACCGTCCGGCCTGGCACGTCTACTTCTCGGTGGTGGACACCGACGCCGCCGTCGCGCTCGCCCTGGAACTGGGCGCCACGGCCGCGGGCCCGGCCGCGGACACGCCGTACGGCAGGGTGGCTCATCTGCACGACCCGCAGGGCGGCCGCTTCTCGGTGATCAGCGGCCGGGGCTGAGCCGCCGCCTGCGAGCCGGGGGATCCCTGCGCTCAGGCCCGTTCGACGGTCGCACCGCAGCGCGGGCAGCGGGTGGGCGGCGAGTGTTCGGTGAGCGCCCCGCAGTCGGGGCAGACCCGGTCGAGCAGGCAGGCCGGCTCGCCGCCGTACTCGGGCTCGTCCGCCGGCCGGTCGTCCGCCGGCCCGGCTGCGGCATCGGCCGGGGCGTGACTCCAGTGATCCTGCACAGCGCCATGGTAGGCCGGACGGGCGCAGTCGGGCGGCCGTTCGGGGGAACCTGGCGGGCTGGTCGTTTGGGTGCGTCCGGACCCGGTAACGGGTCGGCCTACGGCTCGACGAGCGAAGATCGACTACCCGGAGGAGACCGAGATGGAACGCGAGAGCGCCACCGCCACCGCCACCAAGACCGACCTGGGCGGCTGGCAGGAGCAGCCGCCGGTACGGGCCGCGGATGAGGCGGACCCGAGCGACCCGTTCGACCACGGCGACGTCGAGTCCTACGCGGTGCTCGGCGAGGACTGACCGCCGGACGCGCGGGCGTCCGTCAGGTGGCGGAGCCCGCGGCGGCGCCGGTCTTCAGGTCGGCACCCCAACGGTCGAGGGCGTCCTGGAGGTCCAGCGGCAGCAGGCCGCCCTGGCCGTCGTCGCCGGGCCAGTCGGCGCGCGGAACGCGCCACATCACCTCGAACTCGATGCCGTCGGGGTCCTTGGCGTAGAGCGACTTGGACACCCGGTGGTCGGTGGCGCCCACCAGCGCCCCGCGCTTGCCCAGCCGCTCGGCGATCTCGGCCAGCTCGCCGAGCGTGCCGACCTCCCAGGCCAGGTGGTAGAGGCCGACCTGGCCGGGCACCGGGCCGCCGGCCTGTGAGCCGACCGAGAAGAGGCCGAGGTCGTGGTCGTTGAGGGTGTCCTCGGCGCTGAGGAACGCGGCGCGGCCGGGGATCTCCACGTCCACCTTGAAACCGAAGACGTCGGTGTAGAACTCCACCGATCGGGCGACCTCACGTATGTAGAGGACCGCGTGGTTGAGGCGTCGCACGGGCATGGTTGGCTCTCCTCGGGGGTTCAGGGGCGCATTGCTTGAGCCTTCAAGATTCAGGATAGTCCAGACTACTTGAGTCTTCAAATGTTGAGAGCTCAAGTAACCTCACTAGGATAGTCCCATGACCGAAACCAGATGGCTGGACGAGGACGAGCAGCAGACCTGGCGCGCCTTCCTGTGGACCTCGCGACTGCTGAACGAGGCCCTGGACCGCCAGCTGCAGCGCGACTCCGGTCTGCCGCACGCCTACTACGTGATCCTGGTGATGCTCTCCGAGGCCCCCGGGCGCGAGCTGACCATGAGCGAGCTGGCCCGGCTGGCCCGTTCTTCGCCCAGCCGGCTCTCGCACGCGGTCAACCGGCTGGAGGAGTCCGGCTGGGTCCGGCGGGTCAAGCACCCCGGTGACCGCCGGACCACCTTCGCCCAGCTGACCGACGAGGGTTTCGAGGTCCTGGCGGCCGCGGCGCCCGGCCATGTCGAGGCGGTCCGCCAGCATCTGTTCGACCCGTTGAGCCGCGAACAGGTGCTGGAGCTCCGGGAGACCCTGCGGACCGTCCTGACCACGCTGGACCGCGACGGCGAGAGCCCCGACCTGTTCGGCAGCGGTGGTGGGCGGAGCTGACGGCTCCGGTACGGGGTGCCCTGGTCAGGGCCACCGAGGCGGTACCCGTGACCAACTGACCCACCGTCACCAGCGGGCGCATAGGCTGTGCGCAGGGACCCCGGGCGAACCGGCGCGGGGTGGGGCGGGGCCGGCGGTTTCCGGGCCGCCTCCGAGTGACCATCCGGACTGGGGGAGTCGTGCGTCTTCGCACTCAGGTGGGGATCATCGGTGCCGGGCCGGCCGGGCTGGTGGTGGCGAACGTGCTCCAGCAGGCCGGCATCGGCTGTGTGGTGGTGGAGCGGCACACCCGGGCCTACGTCGAGGCGCGCGCCCGGGCCGGGGTCATCGAGCACCGGACGGCGGACTTCCTCGCCCGGCACGGCCTGGCGGACCGGCTGACCATGGAGAGCGCGCGGCACGGCAGTTGCGAGTTCCGCTACCAGGGTGAGCGCTTCTCCGTCCCGTACGCCGCGCTCACCGGGGGCCGCGAGCACCTGGTCTACCCCCAGCAGTTCCTGGTGCGGGACCTCATCGAGTCGTTCATCGCCGCGGGCGGCACGGTGTTCTTCTCGCACCCGGTGGTCGGGGTGGCCGGACTCGACAGCGACCGGGCGGTGCTGCGCTGCGAGCCGGCCGGCAGCGAGGACGGCACCGGCGGCGGTGAACCGGTGGACATCGACTGCGAGTTCGTCGCCGGCTGCGACGGCTTCTACGGCGCCGCCAGGCCGTCCGTCCCGGCCGGGCGGATGCGCGCGTTCGCCCGGCAGCACGAGTTCGGCTGGCTGGCGATCCTGGCCGAGGCGCCGCCGTCCACCACGGAGATCATCTACGCCCTGCACGAGGAGGGCTTCGCCGGGCACATGCTGCGCACCCCGACGGTCAGCCGCTACTACCTCCAGGTCCCGGTCGGCGACGCGGTCGAGAACTGGCCGGACGCCCGAATATGGGCCACCCTGCGCCGCCGGCTCGCGGTGGCCGACTGGGAGCTGAAGACGGGCCGGATCACCGAGACGAGCATCCTGGACATGCGCAGCTTCGTGGTCGAGCCGATGCAGTACGGCCGGCTCTTCCTGGTCGGGGACGCGGCGCACATCATCACACCGGCCGGCGGCAAGGGCATGAACCTGGCCATCGCCGACGCGGCGGAACTCGCCCGCGCGCTGACCACGTACTACGCCGGAGACGGCGGGCACCTGCTGGAGGGCTACTCGGCCGCCCGCCTGCCGGAGGTCTGGCGCACCCAGGAGTTCTCGCGCTGGCTGCTGCACCTCACCCACAGCCCGTCGGACGGCGGCACGGACGCGGCGTTCATGCACCGCCTGCAGCTCTCCCGGCTGGCCCAGCTGCGGGACTCGCCGACCTTCGCGACCACCTTCGCCGACGGCTACGCGGGCGCCGCGCCGGTCCCCGTGCGGGTCTGAGTCCGGCGGCACTCAGCGGGCCAGGTCGGCGGGGTCGGTGTTGGCGCCGCAGAGGACGACCGCCACCCGCTCCCCGGGGCCGGGCCGGTAGGCCGCGCCGGTGTCGGTGCCCGGTGCGGGCGCGGTGAGGGCGGCGAGGGCGGTCGCGGCGGCGTGTTCGACGGCGATCCGGTGCTGGTCCCAGAGCGTGCGGCGGGCCCGGACGATGTCGGCGTCCGCCACCAGGACCGACCGGACGCCGTCCTGGCGCGCCGCGTCCAGGGCCATCCGCGAGGTGCGGCGGGCGCCGAGGGAGTCCGCCGCGATCGAGTCCACCGGCCCGTCGACCGGCTCGCCGGCCTCCAGGGCCCGGTTGAGCGCCCGGCAGTTCTCCGGCTCGACCGCCACCGTGCGCACGCCGTGCCGTCGGGCGGCGGCGGCGACCCCAGCGAACAGCCCGCCGCCGCCGACCGAGACCACCACGGTGTCCAGGCCCGGGAGCTGCGCGTGGATCTCGTCCAGCAGGGTGCCCGCGCCGGCCGCGATCAGCGGGTGGTCGTAGGCGTGCGAGGCCAGTGCTCCGCTGGTCGCGGCGAACTCCTCGCAGGCGGCCAGCGCGTGGGCGTACTCGGAGCCGGTCAGCACCACCTTCGCGCCGTAGCCGCGCAGCTTGGCGACCTTGACGTCCGGGGCGTTCGCGGGCAGGAAGACGGTCGCCGGCACGCCCTGCTGCCGCGCGGACCACGCGCAGGCCAGGCCCGCGTTGCCGCCGGAGGCGATGGTCACCCCGGCCTGCGGCAGGGTACCGGCCAGGCGGTGCGCGGTGAGGAAGTTCGCCGCGCCGCGCGCCTTGAAGCTGCCGGTGTGCTGGAGGTACTCCAGCGCCAGCCACACCTCGCAGGGCTCGGCCGCCGAGCCGCCCGGGACGGCGCCCGGGTCCATCGGCGCGAGTGTCACGCGGCGGACCAGGCCGTCGATCCGGGCGGCGGCCTGCTCGACGTCGCGGTAGTCGATCTGGTGCACGGGAGCTCCCTGCTGGCGGGCGGGCTGGGTCGGTCTTAGGAGCGTAGTCCTGGGCCCGGCTACGCTCCGGTGGGCAGCAGCTGGATGGTGTGCGCGTGGGTCAGCGCCGTGCCGTGCGCCTTGGTGCGCAGGTAGTGCAGGTTACTGGGGGAGGTGTGCACGCCGGTGGGAACCCGGGCGCCGACCTCGATGCCGAGCGCGGCGAGCTGCTCGGCCTTGTCCACGTTGTTGCTGAGCAGGTCGATCCGGTCCGCGCCCAGGGTGTGCAGCATCTGGGCGGCGGCGGTGTAGTCGCGGCCGTCCTCGGGCAGGCCCAGGGCCGCGTTGGCGGCGTAGGTGTCCGCGCCGGCGTCCTGCAGGGCGTATGCGTCGAGTTTGTTGTAGAGGCCGATGCCGCGGCCCTCCTGGCGCAGGTAGAGCAGGTAGCCGCCGACCTCGGCGATCTGCTCGACCGCCTCGCGCAGCTGCGGTCCGCAGTCGCAGCGCTCCGAACCGAAGACGTCCCCGGTGAGGCACTCCGAGTGCAGCCGGACCAGCGGGGTGGCGGCGGCCTCCGGGTCGCCCAGGGCGAGGGCCAGGTGCTCGGCGCCGTCGGCCAGGTCGTGGAAGGTCAGCACGTCGGCCTCGACGCGGTAGCCGTCGCCGAAGCGCAGCGGGACGCGGACCTTGGTGCGCACGCGGGCGGGCGGCGGCGCGGGCTGGTCGTGCGGCGTCGGCTGGTCGTGCGGCGCGGGCAGGTCGCGCGGTTCGGCGACGGCGGGAGGACGAGGCATGTCCGGGCTCCGGTCATCCAGGGGCGGGCGGGGCGTTTGTCATGGTGAGAGCACGTTGTTCAAATTTGAACTCTGTGAGCTTCGGGTGACCGTACACCGTGGTTCGAATGTGAACAACCCGATAGGCTGACCGGCATGGCGCAGACCCGATGGCTGGACGAGCAGGAGATGGCGGCCTGGCGCGGCTTCCTCGCGGCGGGTCACCTGGTGGCGCGGCGGCTGGAGCAGCAGCTCAAGGACGAGGCGGGCCTGTCGCACACCCAGTACGAGATCCTGGTGCACCTGTCGGCGGCCCCGGACGGTGCGTTGCGGATGGCCGACCTGGCCGAGCGGCTGATCACCTCCAAGAGCGGACTCACCTATCAGGTGGCGCAGTTGGAGAAGGCGGGGCTGGTCGGGCGGCGGTCCTGTACGAGCGACGTCCGCGGCGTTTTCGCCGAACTGACCGAGCAGGGCGCGGCGGTGCTGCGGGAGGCGGCGCCCGGACATGTCGCCGCGGTGCGCGAGGCGCTGATCGACGTGCTGGACCGCGAGCAGCTCGTCGTGCTGGCCGAGGCGCTCGGGGAGGTCTCGCGACGGCTGCGCGGCCCGGACCGAACGGGCGAGTGAACTCCCGGTGAGCTGACGGGTCTACGCGGGTCCTGGTGCGAATCTGCGACCGGACCGGCGGTCAACTGTCTAGCGGGTGGCTCGGGTTGGCCACTACGCTCAGCCCATCGCGGTCATGCCAATCATAGGTATGCGTGGAACAAGACCCTGCTGTGCTCTGCTCTGCCCTGCCCGGAATCCGCCCAGGCCCGTAGGAGCGATCATGTCCGGTACCGCCCCCCGCACGCCCGCCACCGCCCGTCCGCTTGCCTCTGCCCGTACGCTCGCCACCGCTCTCGCCCTCGGGGCGCTGCTGCTCGGCGCGGCGGCCGTCCCCGCGCAGGCCGACAGCGCCGGCCGTCCGTTCCAGCCGTCCCACCCCGAGCGGGACTTCGCCGGCTCCACGGTGGTCGCCCACGAGGGCCGCGGCCCCGCCGGCCCGCTCCAGCCGCAGGTCACCCAGACTCCGGGGATGGACGTCTCCAGCTACCAGGGCAGCGTCAACTGGAGCTCGGCGGCCGGTGCGGGTGCCAAATTCGCCTACGTCAAGGCCACCGAGGGTACCGGCTACACCAACCCCGACTTCGCGCAGCAGTACAACGGCTCGTACAACGCCGGACTGATCCGCGGCGCCTATCACTTCGCGCTGCCGAACGCCTCCAGCGGCGCCACCCAGGCCAACTACTTCGTCAGCAACGGCGGTGGCTGGTCGGCGGACGGCAAGACCCTGCCGCCCGCGCTCGACATCGAGTACAACCCCTACGGCGCCACCTGCTACGGCCTCAGCCAGGCTGCCATGGTCAGCTGGATCCACGACTTCAGCACCACCGTCCACAGCCGCACCGGCCGTTATCCGACCATCTACACCACCACCGACTGGTGGTCGAGCTGTACTGGCAACAATTCCGGATTCGGCTCCACCAGCCCGCTGTGGATCGCCCGTTACTCCTCCTCGCCCGGCACCCTGCCGAACGGCTGGTCCTACCAGACCTTCTGGCAGTACGCCGACTCCGGCACCTTTCCCGGTGACCAGGACTACTTCAACGGCGCCCTGAGCCAGGTCCAGGCTCTGGCCCGGGGCTGATCCGGTAACCTCGCTCGTCCGGGTGAGGTTCCGCCGGGTCTGCGATGCCTGCCGAGGGGTGTCCGGTCTGAGCGACAACTCTTTTGAGGGAAACTGGACTTGACAGTGTGATCACCCCCTCCCCTATAACTGGGTCTCCGGTCGGGCGAACCGTCCGACCGGGGACGGCAGGGAGGCGCAGGGGTGGTCACGGTACCGAGGAGCAAGAAGGCGAGCCTCTCCCGGGGAGCGCAAGCCGCTCCCGACTCCATCGACCTGGCCGATCCCGGGTTCTGGCGCCTGTCCGCGGCCGAGCAGGCCGCCGCCTTCGCCCGGCTGCGCCAACTCGGTCCGCCCGCCTACTTCGTGGAGCGCCCGCGGTCGCTGTTCCGGGCCGAGCGGGGGTTCCACGCGCTGGTCCGGCACGCGGACGTGGTGGCCGCCAGCCGGACGCCGGAGGTCTTCCGCAGTGCCCCTGGTGTCACCACGCCCGAACCGGCCCGCTGGGTCAGGGCGTTGTTCGGCGACTCGATGGTCAACCTGGACGACCCGGGCCACGCACGACTGCGCCGGGTCGTCTCGCGTGCCTTCACCCCGCGGTTGATCGCCCGCGTCGAGGACGACATCCGTGCGGTGGCGGAGCGGATCGTCGATGACGTGATCGCCCACCGGCCCGACGACTTCGTGACCTCGGTCGCCGCCGAGCTGCCGTTCCAGGTCATCTGCAGCATGATGGGCATCCCCGAGGACCGGCGCCCGGCGATCCTGGCCGAGGTGAACCACGCCTCGGAGCACACCGGCGTCCAGCGCCCGTTCCGTCGGCGCATTCGCCTGCCCGGACGGGGACTTCGCGCACTGGCCCGGATGCAGGGGATGGTCGCCGACCTGGGCCGCGAGCGCCGGCGCCGGCCCACGGACGACCTGATCTCGGCCCTGGTCATCGCGGACGTCGACGGACGGGCCCTGAGTTACCGTCAACTCGGCGCGTTCTTCTCGCTGCTGCTGGTCGCCGGCGTGGAGACCACGCGCAACGCGCTGGCCCACGGCCTGCACCTGCTCACCGAACACCCGGACCAGCGTGCGCTTCTGCTCGCGGACCCGGACGGCCGGCTGGACGGCGCTGTGGACGAGATCATCCGCTGCGCGACCCCGATTATCCAGTTCCGCCGTACCGTTGCCACCGACCACACCCTGGGCCGCGCCCAACTGGCCCGTGGCGAGAAGGTGGTGCTCTTCTACGGCTCCGCCAACCGCGACGAGGAGGTCTTCACGGCCCCTGACGCCTTCGACATCACCCGCCGCCCTAACCCGCACCTCGGCTTCGGCGGCGGTGGTCCGCACTTCTGCCTCGGTGCCCCGCTGGCCCGCCAGGAGATGAAGGCGCTCTACCGGGAACTGTTCACCCGCCTGCCGGAGCTGCGCTCGGTCGGCGGGCCGGAGCTGGTCCCGTCCAGCTTCGACCACCGGGTCCGCTCGCTCCGCTTCACCTTCTGAGCTCCTCGCCGAGCCGTGACCGGACCGCCGCACACCGGTGGGACGACCTGACGAGCCGTCGGAGGCCCGCGCACGCGGGCCCGCCGGCCGGGGTGTTCGCGCCGGCTGAGGGCCTCGGACGCCCCTGGTGCTTCCGGTGGGCCGCGCCGGGCCGTTTCCCGCCCGTGGTCGGGTGGCAAGTCCCTGCTGCGGGGAACCGGTCGGGGGCGGCCGGTCCCCGCGTCGGTCGCCAGGACGGAGGGGGCACAGCCATGGCGCACACCATCGGGCTCGGTGCGGGGAAGAACAGCACGGGGGCCAGCACCGGGAGCAGCACGCGGTACACCATCGGTTCGGCACCGGGGCGGCTGCCGCTGCTGGGCCACGCGCTGCCCCTGCGCAGACGGCCGCTGGAGTTCCTGAGCGAGCTGCCGGCCCGGGGTGACCTGGTCACCG
The DNA here is from genome assembly GCF_000744225.1 of Kitasatospora mediocidica KCTC 9733. GTDB lineage: Bacteria > Actinomycetota > Actinomycetes > Streptomycetales > Streptomycetaceae > Kitasatospora > Kitasatospora mediocidica. The sequence continues at coordinate 240,147 of NZ_JQLN01000006.1, forward strand.
TCCACTTCGGCCGCCTGCCGGCGTACCTGGTCTGCCACCCCGAGCTGGTGCGCCAGGTCCTGCGTGACCCGCAGACCTTCGACAAGGGCGGCCCGGTCTTCGACAAGGCCCGGCTGCTGATCGGCGACGGCCTGGTGACCTGCGGCCGCACCGAACACCGGCGCCAGCGGCGGCTGGTGCAGCCCGCGTTCCACCCCGTCCGGGTCGGCACGTACGCGCAGGCCGTGGTCGCCGAGACCGACCGGGCCACCGCGGACTGGCAGCCGGGCGTGCCGCTCGACGTCGGCGTCCGGATGCACACCCTGACCGCGCGGGTGACCGCCCGCACGCTCTTCTCCACCGACATCGACGAGCCGACCATGGACGAGCTGGCCCACAACCTGCCCGTGGTGCTGGCGGGACTGCACCAGCGGATGGTGGCGCCGACGGGCTTCCCGGGACGGCTGCCGACGCCCGGGAACCGCCGCTTCCAGCGGGCGCTGGCGCGGCTCAACGAGCTGATCGACACGATGATCGAGAACCACCGCCGCGACCCCACCGACCGCGGGGACCTGCTCTCGGCGCTGCTGGCGGCCCGGGACGAGGAGAGCGGCGAGGGCCTGACCGGCCACCAGATCCACGACCAGGTGATGACCATGCTGTCGGCGGGCACCGAGACCACCGCCAACGCGCTGGCCTGGACGCTGCATCTGGTGGGCACCCACCCCGAGGCCGAGGTCCGGCTGCACGCCGAGCTCGACCGGGTACTCGGCGGCTCCCCGCCACGGGTCGAGGACCTGCCCGCGCTCGCCTACGCCCGCCGGACCCTCACCGAGTCGCTGCGGCTGCGCTCGCCGGTCTGGCTGCTCACCCGGGTGACGACGGTCGACACCGAACTCGGCGGGCGCCGGCTGCGGGCGGGCAGCACGGTCGCGTTCAGCCCGTACGCGCTCCACCACGATCCCACGCTGTTCGCCGATCCGGAGGTCTTCGACCCCGACCGCTGGCTGCCAGAACGCCTGGAGGAGGTGCCGCGCGGGGCGATGCTGCCGTTCGGCGGCGGCGCCCGCAAGTGCGTCGGCGACTCCTTCGCGTTGACCGAGGCGACCCTGGCGCTGGCCCGGATCTCCACGCGCTGGCGGCTGCACCCCCAGCCCGGGCGTGCGGTGCGGGCACAGCCGGGCATGACGCTGGGCACCGGCCCGCTGCCGATGCTTCCCGAGCGGCGCTGACCGCCGGATCCGGGGCCGTTCGAACAAACCTCCGTGGCCTGCGAGAATCCCTGCCGGACGGGTCGGCGACTGCCGGCCCGTCAGCACGCCTGAAGGGAAACCCTGGTGCCGATACCCAGCCGCCGCCTTGCCGTCGTCGCGCTCTCCGTCCTGCTGTCCGCAGTGCCGCTGGCCGCCTGTTCCGCCGAGAAGGGCGCCCACCCGGCCGGCTCGACCGGTGGCGCCGCCGCGCCCGCGCCCGGCCCCGCCGCCGCCATCCCGGTCGGCGCCGGACCGCAGGCCGCCTACTCGGCCTCGCCGCAGCCCGCGCCGGACTCCTGCCACTTCCGTTACACGGCGGACAAGCAGCCGCTGCCCGACCCGGCCTGCACACCCGGCGCGACCAGCCCGGCGGTCACCCAGGCGACCATCGGCACCACGATCTGCAAGGCCGGCGGCTACACCTCCGGGATCCGGCCCACCACCAGCGTCACCAACAAGGAGAAGGCCGCCAACGCCAAGTCCTACGGCTACACCGGCCCGATGGGCGACGCGGAGTACGACCACCTGATCAGCCTGCAGCTGGGCGGCGACCCCAACGACCCGCGCAACCTCTGGGTCGAGCCGCCGTCCCCGGGCCACGTGGCGGGCAAGGGCCCCAACAACCCCAAGGACTCGGTGGAGACCCGCCTGCACACCGCCATCTGCAAGAACCAGGTCACCCTGGCCGCCGCCCAGCAGGCGATAGCCACCGACTGGACGACGGCCGAATCACGGCTCGGCCTCGGGGCCGGACCCGTCACCACCAGCGACCCGGACGACGACGCCAACTGAACGGCGGGTGGAGCGTCGTCAGCCGGCGTCCGGCAGGTCGGTGAGCGGGACGGCCGGGTCGGCGAGGCTGCTGAGGTCGACCGGTCGGGCGGTGCGGACCAGGTCGCGGATGGGGTCGGTGACGTCCCAGACGTTGACATTCATCCCGGCCAGGACCCGGTTGTCGCGGACCCAGAACGCGATGAACTCGCGTGCCGCGACATCCCCGCGGAAGACCACCCGGTCGTAGCCGCCCGGTTCGGCGTAGCCGGTGTACTCCATACCCAGGTCGTACTGGTCGGTGAAGAAGTACGGCGTCCGGTCGAAGGCGACGTCCTGGCCGAGCATCGCGCGGGCGGCGGTGCGCGGCTGGTGGACGGCGTTCGCCCAGTGCTCCACGCGCAGGTGGCGGCCGAGCATCGGGTGGTAGGCGTTGGCGACGTCGCCGGCCGCGTACACGTCGGCGGCCGAGGTCCGCAGGCTCTGGTCGGTCTTGACGCCGTTCTCCACCACGAGGCCCGCGGCCTCGGCGAGGGCGGTGTTCGGCGTGATGCCGATGCCGATCAGGACGGTGTCGGCCTCCACCACGCTGCCGTCCGCCAGCCGGACGCCGCTCACGCCGTCCGGGCCGCCGGTCAGCGACTCGACCTGGACGCCGAACCGCAACTCCACGTCGTGGTCGCGGTGCAGGGCGGCGAAGACCTCGGCCACCTCGCTGCCGAGGACCCGCAGCAACGGCAGCTCGGCGCTCTCCAGCACGGTCACATCGACCCCGGCGGACCGGGCGGCGGCCGCCGCCTCCAGCCCGATCCAGCCCGCGCCGATCACCGCGAGCCGGCCCGTGGAGCGCAGCGCGGCCCGCAGCCGGTCGCTGTCGCCGAGCGTGCGCAGGTAGTGCACGCCGGGCAGATCGGCGCCGGGCACCGGCAGCGGGCGCGGGGAGGAGCCGGTGGTCAGCAGCAGCTTCGCGTAGCTGAGGGTGGCGCCGTCCTGCAGCGTGATCCGGTGCGCGTCCGGGTCCACGGCGGTGACCGGGGTGCCGAGCCGCAGGTCGATCCGCTGTTCGCGGTACCACTCCTGCGGATGGACGTAGAGCTTCTCCCGGGGCTCGGCGCCCATCAGGTAGCCCTTGGACAACGGCGGTCGCTCGTAGGGGAGTTCGCTCTCCTCGCCGATCAGCACCAGCGGGCCGTCCCAGCCCTCCTCGCGCAGCGTGCGGGCGGCGCTCGCGCCCGCCAGGCTCGCTCCGATGATGACGTGTGGCGTGTTCGCGTCCAAGGCCGACTCCTCCGTCTGCGGGCTGTCGGGTCCATCACAGCCCGGCGCGGCGGCGGCTGCCAACCGCCACGCGGGGGAAGCGCCGGGCGGGGGTGAATCGAGCGGCCTCGGCGCGGCGGGCGGAAGATGGAATGACCCGGCCGCGCCGGCGCGGCGGGCAGGTCCTCAAGGAGGCTGCGATGGAACCCACGAACGACGCCGGGCGCGCGGGGCCGCCGACGGATGTGCAGGCCGTGCAGGAAGCGCATGCCGCACAGCTCGCGCAGGTCGAGCCGACCCCCGCGGCGCCCGTCGTGTCCACGGCGCCCACGGCGGCCGGGATGGCGCGCGGGGCGCTGACGGCGCTCTACGAGATCAGGATCCACACGGTGTTCGTGCTGGTCGCGGCCTCGCTCGGGCTGGGCCTGTGCGCCGTGCAGATCGAGACCGGGTGGGTCGTGGGGCTCTTCGCGGTCGTCTGGGGCGTCACCGTGATCGCGATGATCGCGCTGGCCGCGAGGATGCTGGAGGAACGCTCCGGCAAGGGACGCCACCGCCGGGTGACGCAGAGCTGAAACGGAACCGCTGCGGACCGTGACCGACGAGGTCGCGGTCCGCAGCGGTGTAGTGCCCTGCGGTGCGGTGTACGGACTACGGCTGCATCTCGTACGCGCCGGAGATCGCCGCGACCTGCTCCCAGAGCCGCTCGGCGCGCTCGGCGTCGGCCACCGGGCGGCGGACGTGGGCCAGCGCCCAGGCGGCCTGCTCCTCGGTGGCGGAGGCCTTGCCGTGCAGCTCGGTGGCGTGCGCTGAGAAGTCCCGGACCAGCACGTCGAAGATCCCGTCCAGCAGGTCGCCGTCCAGGCCGATCAGCTCGGCCTGCTCCAGGATCAGCTGGCCGTAGACGACCAGTGCGAAGAGCTGGCCGATCTCCAGCAGGAAGTCCAGGTCCTGCTGCTGCGCCTGGTCGGGGGCGTGGGCGAGCAGCAGCGCGCACAGGCCGTCGGCCTGCTCGCGGAAGCGCGCCACGTTCGGCACCCCGGCGTGCGCGTCGTACGCGGTCCGCCAGTCGTGGAAGCGGATCGCGCCCAGGCCCCGGGCCGGGCCCTGCTGGAAGAGGAAGGTGTCGTCCGCGGCGTCGGTGCGGGTGGGCACCGCCGGGTACTCGGCGGGCGCGAACAGGTAGTTGCCCATGAACTTGAGGATCAGCGCCAGGTTGACGTGGACGGTGCCCTCCAGCTTCGGCAGGCCGCGGATGTCGCGCGCGGCCTTGTCGAAGTAGGTGTCCGCCTCGAAGCCCTTGGCCGCGATGACGTCCCACATCAGGTCGATGACCTTCTCGCCCTCGGTGGTGACCTTCATCTTGGTCATCGGGTTGAAGAGCAGGTAGCGGCGGTCCTCGGGGGAGGCCGAGCGGAAGTAGTCCACGGCGCGGTCGCTGAACAGCTTCATCGCATTCAGGCGGGCGTAGGCGTCGGTCAACTCCCGGCGCACGTGCGGGAAGTCGGTGACCTTCTTGCCGTACAGCACGCGGTTGTGGGCGTGCGTGACGGCCTCGTACATCGCGTGCTCGCAGATGCCCACCGAGGCGGTGCAGAGGTTGAACTTGCCGACGTTGACGGTGTTCAGCGCGGCGTCGAAGGCGGCCTTGCCGGTGTGCAGCACGTCCTCGGCGGTGACCGGGTAGTCCTCCAGGCGGAACTCGCTGACGTACATCTGCGAGTTCACCACGTTCTTCACCAGGTGGTAGGCCGGGTGCCGGCTGTCGGCGGCGAAGAAGACGTAGCCCTCGGGGCCCTCGACGTCGGAGCGGCGGCCGAAGACCGAGACCAGGCCTGCCACGTTGCCGTTGCCGATGTAGTACTTGGAGCCGTTGGCGCGGAAGCCGCCCTCGCCGTCCGGGGTCAGGATCAGGTCGGTCGAGTAGATGTCGGCGCCGTGGGTACGCTCGGACAGACCGAAGGCCATCACGTGACCCTCCGTCAGAAGCTTGGCGGCGCGGGCCCGCAGGGCCTCGTTCTCGCTCTGCCAGACCGGGCCCAGGCCCAGGATGGTGACCTGCCAGGTGTACCAGTAGCCGAGGCCGTAGAAGCCCAGGATCTCGTTCAGCGCGGCGTTGCGGGAGGTGTCCCAGCGCTTCGCGGCGTCCCCGTCGGCCTGCTCGGCCGGGGTCAGGAAGGCGGCGAACAGGCCTTCCTTGGCAGCGAATTCGAGGAAGTCGCCGTACCAGGACCGGTCGATGTAGGTGTCGATCAGCGCCTTCTTGCCGCGCGACTCGAACCAGTCGACGGTGGCCCGCAGCAGGCGGCGGGTCGGCTCGTCGAACTGCGTGGGGTCGAAGGTGCGGGGGTTGAACAGCAGGGATTCGGCCATCATGAGTCCAAGGGGTGTGGAGTGAGGGTCAGTTGCCTGAGGTCTGAGGTGGTTCAGTGGCTGAGCTTGTGCAGCGTGACGAGGACGTCGTCCAGCCAGGCCAGCGTCATCCGCTCGTACTCGATGCCGCCGCGCAGCACCACGTGCTGGAGCTGCTGCTGGACGTCGAGTGACTCGAGATCGGGGAAGTCCCGCTGCTCACCCGCGAGATACCGGTCGAGCAGCTCGGCGTGCGCGGTGCGGTGGCGCTCCACCTCGGGGATCAGCGCGGCCGGGTCGTCGAACGCCGCGGCGCGGATCCGGACCGCCATCTCGTGGCGGACCGACTCGGGCTGGACGGGCTCGCGCAGCCAGGCGGCGAGCGCGGTGCGGCCCGGCTCGGCGGCCGAGTAGATCTTCTTGTCCGGTCTGGCGCTCTGTGCGGTCAGCTCGACGGCCAGCCAGCCGTCGGCCTCCATCCGGCCCAGCACGCGGTAGATCTGCTGGTGCGTGGCGGTCCAGAACCGTCCGATGGAGCGGTCGAAGCGCCGGGCCAGCTCGTAGCCGGAACCGGGCTGCTCCAGCAGGGAGACGAGGATCGCGTACTCAAGCGCCATGGCCCACAGCTTGCTATGCAACGAGTTGCATAGCAAGGGGGCCGAGGCGGCGTGAGACGCAGGTCACGGTCGGTGTCCGGCCTGGTGGCGGGGCTCAGAAGCGCAGCGGGAGCACCTCGAAGGAGGCGGCGAAGGGGACCCCGAGCCGGCTGCCGGTGGCGCGGCCCATCGACTCCAGGAAGCCCTCGGCGTCCGCCATGCTCCCGCCCAGTCCGGCCAGGTAGGCCTGGTGCGCCTTGAGCGAGGCGACGCCGGCGGCGAAGAACTCGGTGGTGTCCACCGCGTGCCGGGCCTGCGGGGAGCCCAGCGCCCAGAGCTGGCGGACGCCGTCCCACGGCTCGTGGCCCTGGGCCGTCAGGTCGGGGAAGACCCAGCGGTTGCCCGCGTCCCGGATGGCGTCCAGGGTGGCCCGGCCCGCCGCGATGTGGTCGGCCTGGTTGGGGAAGGTGCCGCCGTAGGTGTCGCGGAAGTTGCAGGTGATCACGATCTCCGGGCGGTGCCGGCGGATCACCCGGGAGATGTCGCGGCGCAGCGCCAGGCCGTAGTCCAGTACGCCGTCCGGGTGGCCCAGGAACTCGACGGTGTCCACCCCGACCAGCGCGGCCGAGGTGATCTGCTCGGCCTCGCGCACCGGACGGCAGCGCTCCGGCTCCATCGAGTCGATGCCGGCCTCGCCGCTGGTGACCATCGCGTAGACGACCGTCTTGCCCTGCGAGGTCCAGCGCGCGACGGCCGCCGCGGCGCCGTACTCCATGTCGTCCGGATGGGCGACGACCGCCAGGGCCCGCTCCCAGTCCTCGTCCAGGGGTTCGAACGGCGCCGGGGCCTGTTCCGTCATGGGGAGGTCCTTCCCAGATGGTGATCAGGTGTTGATCATCCGTCAGGCCACTGTAGCCACGCCGTTCTCCCGCGCCGGCATCCGCGCCGAGGTGGACACCAGGGAGTACGAGAGCGCGCTGAACCCCGGTCGGCGCACCAGCTCGCGGAACCGGGTCAGCTCGTCGAGGGTCAGGCCGGCCGCCAGCAGCCGGTCCTGGAGCTGGCGGGAGTTGATCTCGTGCAGCCGGGCCCCGCCGTCGCCCGTCCAGCTCTCGGCGTGCACGGTGGTGTGCACCTCCCGCAGGCCGAGCGCGGTCATCGCGGCGGGCGCGCGGTGCGCCCAGTGCAGGTCGGCGCCCAGCGCGCCGAGCACGTCGAGGATGCCCTCGACGACCCGGGCGAAGAGCGCCCGCTGCTCCGGGGCGAGCTCGCAGAGCACCGTCAGCGGGCTGCGGTCGAACTCCTCGACGAGCAGCACGCCGCCCGGCCGCAGCGCGCCGACCAGGGCGGCCAGCACCTCGTGCCGCTCGGGCAGGTGCAGCAGGACCAGGCGGGCGTGGATCAGGTCGAATCCGCCGCCCGGCGGTTCCTCGTGGCGCACGTCGTGCCGGCGCAGCTCCAGGTTGGCGGCCTCGCCCCGGAACCGGGCCGGGTCGATGTCGGTGGCGATCACCCGCCCCTGCGGGCCGACCCGCTGCGCGAGCAGTCGCGCGATCGAGCCGCCGCCCGCGCCGACCTCCCAGCAGCGGGCCCCGGGCGCCAGTTTGAGGGCGTCCAGTCGGCGGGCTGTGATCGGGTCCAGGAAGGCCTCCAGGACGGCGAGTTGGACCTCGGCGTCGGCGGCGCGGTTGTCGAAGGCGTACGTGGAGTCGGGCATCAGGGGGTGGCCTCCAAGCCGGTGACGGGGACGGGGGAGAGCGCGGCGAGCAGGGCGGCGGGGTCGGCGCGGGCGGCGGCGCCGTCCTGGGCGGCGGTGATCCGGCCCGCGGTCAGCACGGTCAGCCGGTCCGCCACCGAGGCGGCCAGCCGCAGCTGCGGGGCCGCGAGCAGGACGGTCAGACCGTCGTCGGCCAGCCTCCTGGTCAGCTGGAGGACCTCGTCGGCGAGGTCGGGCGCCAGGCCCTCGGTCGGCTCGTCCAGGAGCAGCAGTCGCGGCTGGCCGAGCAGGGCCCGGGCCAGCGCGAGCATCTGCTGTTCGCCGCCGGAGAGCCGACCGCCCGGCTGCGAGCGCCGCTCGTCCAGCCGGGGGAGCAGCCGCAGGACGGCCTGCGGGGTCCACGGCGCGGCCTGCCCACGCGGGCGGCGGTGCGCCAGCGCCAGGTGCTCGGCCACGGTGAGCCGGGCGAAGACCCGCCGGCCCTGCGGCACCAGGCCCACGCCGGCCCGGGCGATCCGGTGCGGCGGTTGTCCGTCGAGTCGTCGGCCGGCCAGCGTGACGCTGCCCCGGGACGGGCGGAGCAGGCCGGCGACGGTGTGCAGCAGGGTGGTCTTGCCGGCGCCGTTGTGCCCGAGGACGGCGTGCACGCTGCCCTCGGTGAGGGTGAGGTCGATCCCGTGCAGCACCGTGCCGCCACCGTGGCCGGCGCTCAGGCTCTCGATCTCCAGCATCGTCACAGCTCCCGGGCGCCGAGGTAGACCGCCCGCACCGCGGGGTCGGCGCCGACGGCGGCGGGGGTGCCGTGCGCCAGGACGCGGCCCTCGTGCAGCACGGTGACCAGGCCCGCCAGTGCGCCGACGAAGGCCAGGTCGTGCTCGACCAACAGCAGGGACACCTCGGCCGGGAGCTCTGCGAGAACGGCCACCAACCGGGCGGACTCGGTGTCGGTCAGTCCGGCCGCGGGCTCGTCCAGCAGGAGCAGTCGGGGCCGGCCCGCCAGCGCGGCCGCCAGTTCGACCAACCGCCGCTGTCCGTGCGAGAGTTCGCCCGCCTGCTGGTCGGCCAGGTCGGCGGCGCCGACCCGGTCGAGCCAGTCCAGGCAGCGCGTGCGCAACGCGCGGTAGCGGCCCGGCCGCCAGAGTCCGCGTTCGGCCGCCCGTGGCCAGGCCGCCAGCGCGACGTTGTCCAGCGCCGTCAACGAGTCGGCGACGGCCGGCTGTTGGAAGGTGCGGGCGATACCGGCCCGGGCCCGGCGGGCCGGCCCGGCGGCGCCGAGGTCGCGGCCGTCCAGGAGGATCCGGCCGGCCGAGGGGCGGGTGGTGCCGGCGATCAGGGCGAGCAGGGTGGACTTGCCCGCGCCGTTGGGCCCGATCACGGCGTGCCGCTCACCGTCGCGGATGGCGAGGTCGACGCGGTCGACGGCGGTCAGCGGGCCGTAGCGGCGGCTCACCGCGGTCAGGGCGAGCAGCGGGGCGGGGCTCACCGGCCGCCTCCCGGCCGCCGGAGCCGGACGCCCGCGACGCCGTCCGGCAGCAGGTAGACCGCCGCGACGAAGAGCGCCCCGAGTAGCAGCGGGCCGTGCCCCGGCCAGCGCGCGGCGAGCTGGTCGCGGACCACCACCACCAGCACCGCGCCCGCCAGCGCGCCCAGCGGCGAGCCGATGCCGCCGAGCACCGCGGCGAGCAGCACCAGCGAGGACGTGCCGAAGCCGACGTCGGCGGGGGAGACATAGCTCTGCTCGGTCACCAGCAGCGCGCCGCCGAGCCCGGCCAGCGCGCCCGCCCCGGTGCAGGCGGCCAGCAGCGCGGCGCCGACCCGGTGGCCGGCGGCGCGCATCCGCTCCTCGTGGTCGCGGCTGCCGGCCAGCAGCAGCCCCAGCGGGGAGCCGAGCACCAGCACGGTCGCGCCCAGCGCGAGCGCGGTGACCACCACCAGGTACCGGTAGAGCGCCGTGTCGTCCGTCAACGGTGCGCCGCCCCACCAGAGTCGGACAGCAGGGATGCCCGCGAGGCCGTCCGTCCCGCCGGTCACCGAGGTCCACCGGCCGGCCGCCGTGGCGACCAGTTCGCCGAGCGCCAGGGTGATCATCAGCGCCGTGGCGCCCCGGGCCCGCACCACCACCGGGCCGGTGAGCAGCGCGAAGAGCGCCCCGGCCAGCGCCGCCGCGAGCAGTTGCAGCGGGCCCACCGTGAGCCCGGCGCGGGCCAGCAGCGCCGTCGCGTAGGCGCCGACGGCGAACGGCGCGCCCTGGCCGAGCGTCGGCAGCCCGGCCCGCCCGGTCAGCACGCTCACCCCGACGGCGGGCAGGCCGAGCGCGGCGGCGGGGGCCAGCATGGCGAGCGTCCCGTCGTCCAGGACGGCCGGGACGACGAACAGGGCGAGCGCGGTGAGGGCGAGTGCGCCGAGCAGCTTCGTGCGCGCTTCCCCTCTCATGCCCGCCGCCACGACGTGCCGCTGCGCCGGCCGCGCAGGACGAGCGCGCCGGCCATCGCGGCGAACAGCAGGTAGGGGGCCAGGTCGGGCGCCAGCACCACGCCGAGCGTCTGCACCTCGCCGACGGCCACGGCCGCCAGCAGCGCGCCCCCGACCGAGCCGAGGCCGCCGAGCACCACGACGACCAGCGAGAGCAGCAGCACGGTGTCCGCGCTCTGCGGTCCGGGACCGATCACCGGCGCGCCGAGCACCCCGGCCAGCCCCGCCAGCGCGCCGCCCGCGACCAGCACCGCGGCGTGCACCCGGCGCGGATCGGTGCCCAGGCAGGAGACCATCTGCGGATCGTCCACCGTCGCCCGCACCAGCGCGCCGGCCCTGGTCCGGGTCAGCACCAGCTGTCCGGCACCCGCCAGCGCGGCGGCGACCACGATCAGGGCGAGCCGGTGGACGGGGTAGCGGTGCCCGGCCAGCAGCACGCTGGCGTTCAGCGCGGCGGGGAAGGCCACCGGCAGGTCGCCGGGGCCGGCCGCGCTGCTCAGCAGGTCGCCGCCGACCAGTGCGACGCCGAACGTCAGCAGCGCCTGGGCGAGATGGCCGCGCCGGCGCAGCGGTGCGGTGAGCGCGGCCAGCAGCGCGCCGCCGGCCGCCGCGGCCGCCGTGCCGGCGACCAGCGCGAGCAGCAGCCCGCGCCAGGTCCCGTCGCAGAGTGCCGCCGCGGTGTACCCGCCCACGGTGTACAGCGTCCCGTGGGCGAGGTTGAGCACGTCGCCGGTGCCGAAGGCCAGCGTGAGCCCGGCCGCCGCGACGAAGAGCAGCAGCCCGAAGGCCACCCCGTCGACGGCGGGCACCAGGTTGGCGTCGATCAGGCCCACGGCGGATGCTCCCCGGCTCCGGCTGACGGCTGGTGGCTGACGGCTCAGTTGCCGATGGTGGCCAGGTCCTGGACGGTCAGGTTGGACAGCGCCCGGCCGTCGTTCTTGACCTGCCGCAGGTACCACTTCTGCACCGGGGAGTGCGTGTTCTTGCCGAACTCCCAGGTGCCGCGCGGGCTGTCGATCTGGCCGAGACCGCCGATCGCGGTGTTGAGGGTCTCCGGGGTCAGGTTCTTCCCGGCGGCGGCGATCGCCTTGTCCAGCACGGCGGCCGCGTCGTAGGAGGCCATCGCATAGGTGGTCGGCGGGCCGGAGTGCTTGGCCTGCCAGGCGGCGACGAAGGCGCGGTTGCCGGCGTTGTCCAGGTCGGGCGCGTAGTTGAGCACCGACTGAATGCCCTTGGCCGCGTTGCCCTGGGCGTTGAGCACGCCGCCCTCGGTGAGGAAGCCGGCCGCGTAGAGCGGCACGCCGGCCACGTCGGACTGTGCGTACTGCTTGACGAAGTCGACCGCCGCGCCGCCCGCGTAGAAGCAGTAGACCGCCTTGGCGTGCGAGTTCTTGATCTGCGTGAGGTACGGCGTGAAGTCGGTGGTCTGCGGGAACGGGGTGAAGAGCGTCTTGCCTGCGGGGTTGGCGAGTTGGCCGCCCGCCTTGGTGAACGCCTGGGTGAAGCCCTGGAGTTCGTCCCAGCCGCCCTGGTAGTCCGGCCCGATCGCGAACACCGGTCCCTGGACGGTGTCGTGGACGTACTGGGCGATTGCCGCGCCCGGGTCGTCGGACATGAAGCTCGTGCTCCACTGCCGGCTGACGTCCTTGATCACCGGGCGGCCGTTGGAGCTGACCAGCGGGATCTTGTTCTCGGTCAGCAACGGGGTGACCGCGGCCACCGAGCCGGCGCCGACGATGCCGGTCATCGCGAGGATCTTGTCCTGCTTGACCAGCTTGGTCGCGGCGGGCAGCGCGGTGGGCGCGCCGTCGCCCTCGTCGGCCACCACCAGGTCGACGGGGTGGCCGCCGAGCCTGCCCTGGTGGCCGTCCAGGTAGAGCTGGAAGCCGTCGCGCATGTCGGTGCCGACCTCCTTGTACGTCCCCGAGAGCGAGGCCAGCAGGCCGATCTTGACGCTGCCCGACCCGGCGGCGGCGCGGGAACTGCCACCGCTGCACCCGGAGGCGCCGAGTGCGGTGACGAGCAGGAGAAGTCCCGTGGCGCGCATCCCGCGTGTCGAGGTGCGTCGCGTGCGTGCGCCGCGTGCCGATGTCATGCGTACTCCAGGGTCGGTGGGAGAGGGGGAGCGAGACGTCAGGAGGCGCCCGAGGACGTGGAGTTGAGCAGCATCGCCCGGGCGGCTGGGGCCAGTGCCGGGCCGACCTGGTTGATCAGCTCGGCCATCTCGTAGGAGACCTGTCCGATGTCGCAGGTCTTGCCGGCCAGCACCAGCAGGGAGGCACCGCTGCTGACCGCCATCGAGAAGAGGAAACCGCCCTGGAGCTCGGTCAGGTTGCTGATCACCGGGTCGGCCTCCAGCAGCCGGCCGGCTCCGGCCAGCAGGCTGACCAGTCCGGAGGCGATCGCCGCGAGCTGGTCGCCGCGCTCGGGCGCCACGTCGCGGGTGGCGGCGATCAGCAGGCCGTCGGCGGAGACCGCCACCGCGTGGGTGATCTCGGGCACCCGGGCCGCGAAGTCGTTCAGCAGCCAGTCCAGGTCGGGAGTCTGGGAGGTCACGAGTTTTCCTTCTGTTCTGGGTCGGACAGGACGGACGTGGGCGCGACGCGCCCGGAGCGGCTGGCGCCGATGCCGCGCGCGTAGGCGGCCATCGCGGCCGAGACCCGGGCCGGGTCGCGCCGCTCCTCCACGGGCGGGGCGGGGACCGGTTGGGCGGGAGCCGACGGTTCGGCCTCGGCGCCGCGCGGGCGGCGCTGCGGCAGGCCGGCCGCGGTGATCGCGGTGGTCGCGCTGTTCGCGCTGTTCGCTGAGAGGACGGCCGTGGTCGGTGCGGGTCCGCCGGTCCGGCCCGCCGCCGCCAGGGCAAGGACGGGTTCGGGCTCCACGACGGCGGCCGGGACGGCCGGGAGGGCCGCGACGGACACCGGCGGTCGCACCGGCTCGGCCGTGGCGACCCTGAACACCGCTTCGGGCAGCGAGACTTCGGCGATCGTCCCGCCGCCCGGGCGCGGCCGCAGCTCGACCCGGACGCCGTACCAGGACGCCAGCTGGCCGACCACGCCCAGGCCCATCGCGCGGACCCCGGTCACCTCCACCGGCGGCGGCGAGGCCAGCCGGGCGTTCACGGGCGCCCACTGGTCCTCGGCCAGGCCGATGCCCTCGTCACAGATCAGCACGACCACCCGGTCCGCGAGCAGCCGCGCCTCGGCGGTGACCCGGCACTCGGGGCGGGAGAACGCCGTGGCGTTGTCCAGGAGTTCGGCGAAGAGGTGGACCAGGTGGTCGACCGCCTCGGCCGCGATCAGCACCCCGGGGTCGAAGGTGCCGAAGTCCACCCGGGTGTAGCGCTCGATCTGGCCCATCGCGGCCCGCAGGACGTCCTCGATGGCGGCGTCCCGGCCGCGCACCCGCGCGGAGGCTTCGCCGCCGAGCACCAGCAGGCTGTGGTTGTTGCGGCCCATCCGGCTGGCCAGGTGGTCGAGCGCGAACAGCCGCTCCAGCCGGGCCGGGTCGTGCTCGTCGCGCTCGGCCGCGTCCAGCGCCTTGATCAGCGCGCCGGTCAGCCGGTCGCCACGCCGGGCCAGGCCGACCAGCAGGGCGCCCAACCGGTCGCGCATGGCGGCCTGTTCGGCCGCGATCCGGACCGCCTCGCGGCTGACCGAGTTGAACGCGGAGCCCACCTCGGCGATCTCGTCGCGGCCGCGGACCTTGACCGGGTCGCCCGCGGCGGCGGCGAACTCCTCGGGGGTGGAGCTGCCGAGCGCCCCGCGGGCCGCCAACGCCTCGACGGCGGCGGGCAGTCGCTCGTGTGCGACGGCGTGCGCCGCGTCGCGCAGCCGGCGCAGCTCGCGGATCATCGGGCGGCCCAGCCGGATCGCCAGCGTGACCACACCGGCCACCACCAAGAGCACCGCCAGGACCTCGCCGAGCGTCCAGGCACGCTGGACGTTGCGCAGGTGGGTGACATCACCGGAGATCGACTGGTCGATCCGCTGCTCGACCTGCTGGAGGCGGTCGACGCGCTGGTCCATCGCGCCGGTCCAGACGTCGGTGCCCGGCAGCCGGTCGCCGGGCCGGGAGCGCTCGACGGCGTCCTCCAGCCGGCCGGCGTCGATCACGCCGTCGCCGGTCAGCGCGTGGTCCAGCCAGGCCTGCCAGAGCGGGTCAGCGGTCCGGCCGAACTCCAGGACGGACTCGGTGTATCCGCTGCGGGTGGAGGCGATGGCGTCCTGTGCGGCGGGCGTCAGACCGCCGGCGGCCTGGGCCCGCAGCACGGCCAACTCCTCCTGGCTGGCGTACTCCTCGGCCCGGGAGAGGGCGACCGCGCTGTTGATCCGGGCGGCGACGGTGGCGGACGCCTTGCCGGCCTCGGCCACGTCGGCGCGGAAGTCGAGGAGGTCGGCGACCAGGATCCGGTACTGGAAGGTGACGGCCGAGAGTTCGGCCCCGGCGCCGGACTGGACCTGTCGGCGCAGCGCGGGCAGGCCGTCGAGCGCGCCGTCGACGGTCTGCAGCAGGCCGTCGGTGCCGCCGGGCATCGCCTGCAGGCGGTCGCGGAGCCTGCGGTACTGCGTGATGCTCGCGTCGGTGGTCCGGGTCTGGTCGAGGTAGGCGTTGCTCTGTGCGGCAATGGGGGCGTCGCCGGTGGTGGTGCCGTCGGCGGGGCCGCCGCCGGAGAGCAGCACGGCGGCGGCGGTGCGTTCGTTCTGCAGTTGGTGGGTCAGCTGGCCTGCCTGGGAGCCGAGTTGCACCAGCGTCCGCAGTCGGGCGGCGTCCAGGGCCTGCCCGGCGGCGGTGCGCACGGCGAGGGCGGCGAAGGCCAGTACGGCGATCAGCGGGACGACGGCGAGTACCGCGAGCTTGCGGGTGATCCTCACAGGGCCGGACCCCCGAGCCGCTGCGTGCCGCGCGGAGTGCTGGCGCGGGGTATGCGGCGGACAGCGGGGTGGATATGACGATCAGTCATGGAAGCGCCTTGGGAGGGGTCTTGGTCCGGACATGGGCCGCAACGGCGGAGCGGTCCGACCCTGCCACGGGCAGGCGGACTCCGTCGTGCGGATGGTGCGGGGTGTCGCCCGGCCCGAGGATCCGCGCGGCGCCGGGCGGCGCGCGGGTGAGGGGTGCGGGTCGGGCGGGCCGTGCCTGGTTCCGGGGCCGCCGGGCGTCAGGCCGGGGCCTGCGCGGATCGGCCGCGGTCGGGCGGCGCGTTCCCGTCGTCCGTGGTCCGCCGCTCGGTGACGACGCGCCGCCGGGTGGCGGTGCGATCGGCGATGAGCACAGCGGCCTCCGGTGGGATCAGGTACCTGCCATGCGCGACTGCGGACAGGAGTTCGGCCCTCGAACCGGCCATCCCCGGTCGGGGTTCAGGCGGAAGCGTAGCCTACTCATGTGCCGTCAGACCTCGGAGCTCGGAGCGGGGTTGGGCGGACCGCTGTGACCAGCGACGACGACGCTGCGGGGGGTGAGTGCGGAAGGCTCCGCCGTGCGGGCCCCGGGCCGGCCGCGGCGGCGACGGGCTCCTGGTAACCGTCCGCACCTGATCGGTGACCTCGGGTATGGCTCGGCGCCGGATCCGGGGGTGGTGTGGTGGGGGCCACTGGGGGTGGGGTGGTTGGTGGCGGTGGGTGGTGGGTGGGTGGACGGGGAGTGGGGGTGGTGGGGTTTTGTGGTGTGGGGTGGGCCACTTTCGGGGGTGGGTGGGGGTGGGTGGTGCTTGGGGTTGACGGGGTGTGGGGGTGGTGGGGGAGATCTTTACCGGCGGTAACGCCGTTCTGAGCTGGGGGTTTGTGGAATTGCTTGTGCTGGGTGGGGGTGGCGCCTAACTTCGTTCTCAGTGCAGCGAGCACTACTCGGGTTCACCCCCGGCGCACCGTGTTCTGTCGGTGTCTCTCGTACGGCCCCCTGTCCGGGGCGTGCGGGTGTGGATGGGTGGCCGGGGCGGCACGGCGCGTCGAGGACGCGCCGGTCGTCTGTTGGAGAGGCAAGCGGGATTTCGAGGCCCTTTCGTCAGGGTCTGGTTCCGTGTGTCCGCCCGGGGTCTGTCGAGAGGATGTACATGACCTTCCGTACCGAGAACTCCGCTTCCGCTGTCGCCGGTAACTCCGTGAAGGCCGGTCGTCGTGGCCGTCTGCGGATGGCGCTGATGGGTGGCGTCATCGTCGCCCTGCCGGTTGCGGGTCTCGTGACGGCGACGACGGCTTCGGCCGCGTCGGCCTCCACCTGGGAGAAGGTGGCCCAGTGTGAGAGCACCGGGAACTGGAGCATCGACTCCGGCAACGGCTTCTCCGGCGGTCTGCAGTTCACCCAGTCGACCTGGGCCGCGTTCGGTGGCACCGCGTTCGCCGACAAGGCCGCGCACGCCAGCGAGGCGCAGCAGATCTCGGTGGCCGAGAAGGTCCTGGCCGCTCAGGGCCCCGGCGCCTGGCCGGTCTGCTCGGTCAAGGCCGGCCTGTCCTGATCCGCGCCACCACAGCCTGAACCCGGCCCGGCCGTCCCCCCGTAGTACCTGGGGGACGGCCGGGCCGTCGGCGTTCCCGCCCTGGATCACCGGAGCGCGGTTCGCTAGGTTGCCTCCTACCGCGCCGACGCGTGCGTGCGGCCGGTGCGACGGAAGGTGGGACCGATGGCGAGCTGGGTCGGACGAAGCGCGGTGGAGATCGCCGCCGCCGTACGAGCGGGCGAGGTGACGGCGCGCGAGGTGGTGGCCGAGCACCTGACGCGGATCGCGGACGTCGACGGGCGGGTGGGGGCGTTCCGTACCGTCTGGCCGGCGCGGGCGCTGGCCGAGGCGGAGGCGCTCGACCGGCGCTCCGACCTGGCGGACCTGCCGCTGGCGGGCGTCCCGGTGGCGGTCAAGGACAACCTCGCGGTCTCCGGTGAGGCGACCCGGCACGGTTCGGCCGCGACGCCGAGCGACGCCGCGCGGGAGGACCACGAGGTGGTCCGCCGACTGCGGGCGGCCGGCGCGGTGCCGGTCGGCCTCACGCAGGTGCCCGAACTCTGCGTCTTCGGCACCACCGACAGTGTCTACGGCGTCACCCGCAGTCCGTGGGACCTCAGCCGCAGCGCGGGCGGCTCCTCGGGCGGCAGTGCGGCGGCGGTGGCGGCCGCGATGGTGCCGATCGCGGTGGGCAACGACGGCATGGGGTCGATCAGGATCCCCTCGGCCAACTGCGGCGTCCTCGGCCTGAAGCCCGGCCGTGGCTCGGTGCCCGCCGGCCTGGGCGTGGACGGCTGGTTCGGCATGGCCGAGAACGGGCCGATCACCACCAGCGCCGCCGACGCGGTGCTGATGTACCGGGTGCTGGCCCAGAGCGCCTGGACGGACTCCGCCGCCGCGCCCGACCGCACCGACGGGCTGCGGATCGCGCTCTCGGCGCGCTGTCCCTCGGTGGGGATCCGGGTCGATCCGGCGCACGTCGCCGCGGTGCGCGGCACCGGACGGCTGCTGGCCGACGCCGGGCACATCGTTTCGCGCGCCGAGGCGCCGTACCCGCTCTGGCTCGGTCCCGCGGCGGTGGGCCGCTGGCTGGAGGGCACCGCGGCCGACGCGGCCGCGCTGGACGCCCGGCTGCTGAACGCCCGGACCCGCCGGCACGCCGCCGTCGGACGCCTGGTGGCCCGCACCGGACTGGTCCGCGCCACGCAGCGCAGCCGCTGGGAGGAACTGCTGGAGTCGTTCTTCTCCCGCCATGACGTGCTGGTCACGCCCACCCTGGCCCAGCGCGCCCCCTCGGCCGAGCGCTGGCACACCCGTGGCTGGGCGGTCAACGTGGCGTCGAACATCCGCTACGCCCCGTTCAGCTTCCCCTGGAACCTGGCGGGTTGGCCGGCGCTCGCGCTGCCGGCGGGTGAACACCCGACCCACCGCGTGCCGCTGTCGGTGCAGCTGGTCGCGCCGCCCGGCGGGGAGGAGCGGCTGCTCGCGCTGGCCGCCCTGCTGGAGAAGCGGCGGCCGTGGACCCGGACGGCGCCGCTCGATCCGGTGCGCTGAACGCGGCCGGGCCCGCCGTGCGTCTTGCGCACGGCGGGCCCGGACCGGCTCACGCCTAGGGCTTGCCCGGCCGGGTCTGCACCGAGACGTACTGCACCCGCATCGGATGCCCCGGTTCGGTGCCCGGCCCTGCCGAAGCCCCGTACGCGGTCGGCAGGTTGCCGCCGACGGCCACGTCCATGATCAGGAAGAGCCCGTGGTGCACGGCGGCGTCCCAGGTCGCGGTGTCCATCTGGTCCGCCGACACGCGGTGGTACTCGCGCCCGTCCAGGTACCAGCGGACCTGTTCGGGCTTGCTGGAGAAGTCGACCTCCACCGCGTACGTGTGGAAGCCGCTCCGGCAACCGGCGCACGGCTGCTCGCCCGAGCCGAGTCCCTTCGGCTCCTGGCAGGGGCCGCCCTGGGCGGTGCCGCAGTGCAGGGTCCCGAAGACACCGGCCCGTCCGTTGACGGACTCCATCGCGTCGATCTCGCCGATCCCCGGCCAGCCGGTGTAGCCGTCGCGCAGCCCGGAGCCGAGGGTCCAGAACGCGGGCCAGTAGCCGGCCGCCGCCGGGCCGGTGACGTCCGGCAGGGCGATCGAGGTCTCGATCCGCAGGAGGCCGCCGGGTGGCGGTGCCAGGTCGGCGCGGCGGGACTCGATGCGGCCCGAACTCCACTTCCCCTGGCTCAGGGTGGGCACGATCTCCAGTGAACCCTTGCCGTCCAGGCGGACGTTGTCGGTCGAATCGGTCATCGTCTCCAGCTCGCCGGTTCCCCACTGGGCGGCCGGGCAGCCGGGGTAGCAGGTGCCGGTGTCGTACTGCCAGAGTGCGCCGGAGGGCCGGCTGCCGGCCGGGCCGTCGAAGTCGTCGCGCAACACCTGGGTCCAGCCGTCGGCCGCCGGTTGGCCGCCGGTGGGCGCGTTACGGGCGGGAACCAGGCCCGCGTCGGTGAGCAGCCGCTCAAGGCGGGGTGTCAGGACCACGGCCGCGACGTTGGTCAGGTGGGCGTCGTCGCGGTAGAGCAGGATCCGCTCCAGCACCGCCGGGCAGCTGCGGCCCGAGCCGGGGCAGAGCACCGCGTTCACGTCCAGGGTGTGCACGCCGGGCTCGCGGCCGGCGGCGATCGCGTCGGCCAGCGGGTCCGGCCACTGGGCCGAGCTGCGGGCGAAGTCGCAGGCGCCGGGGTCCGCCGGGTGGCCGGAGACGCAGGCGGGGACGTCGGTCCCCGGGATCGGGGTGTCCTTGACGTAGACGATCGGCACGCCGAGCGCGCGCAGTGGCGCCAGCGTCTGGTCCCAGGCCTGGCTGAGGAGTTGCTGGTCGGCGGTGTAGCGGTTCAACGAGGCGACCACGATCAGCCGGGGCTTCGGCTCGCTGCGCAGCCGCTCCAGGCTGTTCGCCCGCCAGCTGTCGCACTCGTGGTAGCTGCGGCCGAGCTGCGGATTGACCACCTCCAGCTGCGGCAGCGGGCAGCCCTGCTTGACCAACTCCTCCAGACCCCAGTGCCGTTCGGCGGCGATGGCGAGGAAGGGGGAGAACCACTGGCCGGCGTGCGAGTCGCCGAGCAGCACGATCCGGTCCGGTCCTGCGGCGTTGGCGCTGGCGGCCGCGCCGGCCCCCACCGCCGCGTTGCCGTTGCCCGTGGAGCTGCTGCGGGTGGCGGCGCCGAAGAGGCAGGGCGGGCTGCTGGTCGCGGTCGGTGGCACCTCGCAGGAGCCGTCCGGCGGGAAGTCCTTGCGCGCCTGGACCGCGTCCGGCACCACCGGGCCGCCACGGGCACTCGCCGCGCCCTGCACGAGCAGCGAGGTGCCGTCGGGGGAGCCCGGCGGCAGCCCGGCCAGGTCGACCGGCGCGGCGGGACCGAGCAGCCGCAGCGTCCCGGTGCCCACCACGAGCGCGAGCACGACCGGGACGATCACCGCGACCAGGCCCAACGACAGCCCACGGCGCGGCAGTTCGGTCACCACGCGGTTGCTGCGCAACGGCCGTTCCACCCAGCGCACGGCCGCAGTGGCGGGCAGCGCGGCGGCGGCCGTCAGGGCCACCTTCACCGGCCAGCCGATCGTCCCGAGCCTGGCCTCGGCCAGCACCAGTACGGGCCAGTGCCACAGGTAGAGGTTGTAGGAGAGTCGGCCGATCGCCCGCGGCGCCCGGGTCGAGAGCAACCACCCGACACTGTACGGGGCTTGGGCGACCCCGTCGCGTCCAGGCGCCCCGGACAGCAGCACCGCCGCGGCGCCCAGGGTCGGCAGCAGCGCCGCGTAGCCCGGATAGGGCGTGCTCGCGTCGTAGCGCAGCACCGACCAGGCGATCGCGGCGGCCCCGGCCCAGCCGCTCAGCGCGCGCAGCGGGCTCGGCCCGCGCAGCCGGTGCAGGGGTGCCAGCGCGAGCAGCGCGCCGACGCCGAACTGCCAGACCCGGGAGGGTGATCCGAGATAGGCGAGGGAGACCGAGCCGTGCGTCCAGCGCAGCGCGAGGGCGAACGAGACCGCGGTCGCGGTGGCCGTGGCGGTGATCAGGACCAGCCGCAGGGCCCGTCCGCCGAGCCGGGTGCCGCCGTCGCGTCGCAGAGCGCGGGCGGTGAGCAGCACGAGCAGCGCCAGCAGCGGCGCCCAGACCAGGTAGAACTGCTCCTCCACCGCCAGCGACCAGAAGTGCAGCAGCGGGCTCGGGTCCCGCCCGGCGGCGAGGTAGTCGGTCTGTTGCGCCACGAACCGCCAGTTGGCGACGGAGAGCGCGGAGGCCAGGACGTCGTACTCCAGGTCGGTGCGCCGCAGCGGCGCGGTGAACCAGACGCCGGCGAGAGCGACCACGGCCAACACCAGCGCGGCCGAGGGCAGCAGCCGGCGGGCCCGCCGGGAGAAGAACTCGGCCAGCCTGATCCGCCCGGTGCTGACGGCCTCGCGCAGCAGTAGACCGGTGATCAGGTAGCCGGATATGACGAAGAAGACGTCCACGCCGACGAAGCCGCCGGCCAGGCCCGGCACCGCGGCGTGGAACCCGAGCACCGCGAGCAGCGCGACCGCGCGCAGCCCCTCGATGTCGGGACGGAAGGCGGAGGCACGACCCTGCGGGCCGTGCGCGGAGCCCGCGGAGGGCGGGCCGGGAATGCTGATGGCGTCCGGAAGGAGCTCGGGAACAGCGGTCGGAGACATCGGTGTGACGACCTTTCAGCCCAGCCAGGGCAGCATCGGGCTGACCCAGCCGGAGGCGAGCAGGGCGGTGAGCGCGAGGGCGGCGGTGACGGCCAGCGCCTCGGGCCAGCGCCGGGGCAGCATGCCCGTCGCGCGGCGGGACGGCCCGTGCGGGGCACGACGGGTGGACGGCCGCAACTCTGCGACCAGGTCCCGGATGAGCGGCAGGCCGATCTGGGCCTGCACCAGCAGGTAGAGCCCCAGGCCCCAGTTGGGCCCCCAGCCGTGCGCCGAGACGTCGAGCGCGAGACCGCCGGCCGCGGCGGTCAGCGAGCAGGCCAGCCAGACCAACGCGATCAGCACGACCTTGCGGGCCAGCCCGCCCGGCTTCGCCCGCCCGGCGCCCGTCGGCACCCAGGCGGCGCTGTGGCCGCGCAGCGTGTGCACGAAGGCGGCCGCCGCGGCGACACTCATCAGCACGTTGGCGCGCACCACCTCGACCCGCCAGCGGGTCCGGCTGACCCGGGGCAGCAGGACGTGCCAGAGCCAGAGCGGCGCGAGCAGCGGCAGGACGTGCCAGGGGCGGATCTGGCCGGGGTAGCAGTACATCATCACCAGCGGCGGCAGTGGCGCGGCGAAGAGGTTGACCGCCATGGTCAGGTAGCCGACGATGCCCTCGTAGAAGCAGAACCGCATCCGCCAGGGCGCCTTGACCCGCTTCAGGTCGGAGCTGCGCAGCAGGTGCAGGTTGCCCATCGTCCAGCGGTACTGCTGGTTGACGAAGGAGGCCAGGCTGTCGGGCGAGGTGCCCTTGGCGACCAGGATCGGGACGTAGAGGGTCCGGTAGCCCTGCTCGAAGAGGGCGAGGCCGGTGTACATGTCCTCGCTGTGGTCGAGCCGCGCGAAGCCGCCGGCCGCGTCGATCGCGCTGCGCCGGTAGACCGCGTTGCTGCCGCAGCAGATGGCGGCGTCGCTGGCGTCGCGGGAGGGCTGGATCCAGCGGAAGAACCACTCCTGCGCCGAGCCGGCGGCCCGCTCGATCCAGCTCATGCTCTCGTCGGTGTCGAAGCACTGCGGGCTCTGCACGATGCCGATCCGCGCGTCGGCGAAGTACGGCACCAGGTGGCGCAGGAAGTCCGGGCGCGGTGCGAAGTCGGCGTCCAGAATGGCGATGTACTCGGCGCTGCTGAGGGTGAGCGCGTGGTTGAGGTTGCCCGCCTTCTTGAGGTGGCCGCGGTCGGGGCGCACCACGTAGCGGTAGCCGTAGGTGTCGGCCAGGGCGGCGACCTCGGCGCGGTCGCCGTCGTCGAGCACCCAGACCGTCAGTTCGCCGGGCCAGTCGGCGGCGGCCACCGCGCGGTAGGCGTTCTCCAGGACGGCGAGGGGCTCACCGCAGGTCGGCAGGTAGAGGTCGACGCTCGGCGCCCGGGCCGGCTGCCAGGCACGGACCAGGACCTCGTGCGACTGCCGGGTGAGCCGGCGGCTGCGCAGGCTGTTGAGCGAGGAGAGCGCGAGCGCCGCCACGTTGAGCCCCAGCACCGCAAGGAAGGCCCACAGTGCGGGAGTTCGCAGGGCGAAGGTGAGCATGGTGGCCGCGGTGAAGACGAACGCGAGCGAGGTGCAGATGAGTACCCAGCGGCGCTGCGGCCCGAAGTACCAGTAGAGCTCCTGATCGTTGGGTGGAGCAGGCAGGTGATCGACAGTCATATGGCCCCCACAGCCGTGTGTCCGACATCCTGAGGGCAACGGTAGCTGATTGGTATAGACCACTTGACCACGGTCCGGGGAGTGGAACGTCTCCGGGCACGTTTCGGCCAGCCTCGCCGATCCGCCCGGCCGCGCGGGGAATCGGCAGGTCGCGGCGGGGTGAACAGTGGTCCAACAGGCCCGTCCCGGACCGCCCGCGCCCGCAGACGCGAACAGTCCCCGCAGTCGAGGCTGCGGGGACTGTGCGAGCCGGACGGAGCTGGATGTCAGGATCCAACTCCGTTCGCCCCGAGGGCTGGTGGGCCTTCGGAGAACAGGTCAGCCGATCGCGTGCGAGAGCAGCGCGGCGTCGCCGTTGGCCTGGGTGGTCTGGCCGACGTTGCAGATCTGGTGCCCCTGCTGGTTGAGCACCGGCACGTCCACCTGCACCGGAACGAGCACGCCGACCTGCACGTGGTGCACCTCCGGCAGGCAGAGGTTCAGGTTGTCGGCGGTGTGGTAGTTCGCGCTGTGGTTGCCCGATGTTCCGGTGGTGTTGGTCCCGCCATTGCCCTGCACGGAGGCCGCGGAGCCGTCGGTGTCGCCGATCGCCATCGCCGGCGCGGAGAGCGCGGCGATCGAGGCGACGGCGATTCCGGCACCCGCAAGAGCCTTCTTGAACATGAGTCATCCTTTCGACAGTGCCCGGCGCGGACCTTCGAGGGGGCGCCGACGCAGTAACCAACGTCGCGTTCAACGCGTGGCCTGCGGCCGGGACACTCTCTGTACGCCGTTTGGGCTACCCGGCGACCGCACGTGGCCGCGGCACTGGCTGCGGCGCCGGCCCTCGTACCGTGGGCGCCTTCAGGCGGTCGGCCAGTGCAGGCGGCCCAGGCTGATCAGGCGCAACTGTGCGCGGGCGGTGGCGGCGATCCGCTGCTCGGCCTCGGGTTGGTCCCCGGGTGCCTCCAGGAATGCGGCCGCCGTGGAGACCAGGTGCTCGACGTAGAGCCCGGAGAGCATCCGCAGGTCCGCCTGGCTCCAGGCCGCGCTCTGCTCCTGGGTGCCGAGCGCGGCGGCCACCTCGACGGTGAACGCGTCGAGTTCGGCGGTGATCGCGGCCCGGACGGGCTGCACGCCGCCGTGCCGTTCGCGCGCCAGGAAGCGGACGTGCGCGCGGTGCTCCCGTACGTGCCGGGCCACCACCTCGACGGTGCGGTCGATCAGTTGCTCGGCGTCGCCCTCGCCGGCCAGCACCGCCGTGATCATGCCGTGCAGGCTCGCCAGCGACTCCTCGACGAGCGCGACGCCGAGGTCGTCCAGATCGCGGAAGTGCCGGTAGAACCCGGCGGGTGACATCCCGGCGGTGCGGGTCACCTCGCGCACGCCGAGGCTGCTGAGGTTCTGGTGTTCGAGCAGGAGCAGTCCCGCGTCGAGCAGGGCGCGGCGGCTCTGCTGCTTCTGGGCCTGTCTGACTCCGAGGGTGTGACTCACATCATTCAGTAAACAACTGTTTGCCGACTTTGGCCAGCGTAGAGTGGAGAAGTCAGCGAACAGTTGTTATCCCAACTGTTCGCTGAATGGTCGTCGCCCGTACGTCGCCCATATGTCCGCCCGCACCGTCGGCTGTTACCCGGCCGATCCGTCCCGAAAGGCCGCAGATGTTCCTCCTTGCCGTGATCGCCGTCATGGGCGTCCTGATGGGCGCCGCCAGCCACACCACCCTGCCGGTCTTCCTGGCCGCGTCGGCCGCCATCACCGCCTGGCTGCTCGCCTTCGGCGTCCGCGAGGGCGTCGCACGCGCCCGCCGTCACTGAGACACCACCACCCCCGGGAAGGAACAGACCGATGTCAGCCCTGACGCACCCGCAGCCCCAGCCCGACCGTTCCCCCGCCACGACCGAGGACGCCGACGGCATGGCCGTGGCGTCCTTCGTCCTCGGCCTGATCGGCCTGCTGATCTTCAACGTCGTCCTCGGCCCGTGCGCCCTCGTGCTCGGCTCGCTGGCGCTCACCCGCCGCACCGCCCGCCGAGGCCGCGCCCTGCTCGGCATCGCGCTCGGCGCGGCCGACCTGCTGGTGCTGGCGGTCGCCGTCCTCTCCAGCCATGGCACGATCTGGCAGCTCGGCGCCTGAGAAGCACTCGCCCAGTGAGCGGACTACGACTTCAGCGGGCGCCCGGTCCTGGCCAGCGAGCAGAGCGCGCCGACGATGACCTCGCCCACCGGCCGGTCGAACTCCGCACCGGCCGAGCGGTTGACCCCGACGCCGCGCCCGAGCCACCGGCTCCGGCCGCGTTCGGCGCCGCGCAGCAGGGACCCGCCGATGACCGGCGTGGCGCCCCAGGACGCCAGGAACTGCTTGGCGCTCGGCGCGGGCGCGGCGGACCGGGACAGGTAGGCGTCGACCGTCGCCTGGACGGCCGGGTCCTCGGCCAGCACGGCGAACCGGCTCTCGTCCCGCCAGGTTCCCCGTCCCGGGTCTCGCCGACCTGCCCGCCCGCTCTGCCGTCGTCGCTCCGTACCGCTCTCGCCCCCACGTCATCCGTCGCCGTCGCCCGCTCCGGTCGGCCGGCCGGTGACCCTGGGTCACCGGCGGCGACGGGCGTGCGCGCAGGACAGCCGCCCGGTCGCGGCACCCCGGCGACGGCCCGTTCAGAGCGGGAGCAGGTCCGGGCGCTTGGCCTCGACGTGGTCGCCGGAGGACTCGCCGCGCAGCCGGCGGCCGACCCACGGGAGCAGGTAGGTCCGCGCCCACTGGATGTTCTCGCGGCGCTGTTCGGCCGGGGTGTGCAGTGCCTCGGCGGGCCAGGGGGCGTCCGGGTCCTGATCGGGCGTCAGACCGAGCGAGCGGGCCGCCAGCAGGGCGACGCGCTGGTGACCCTCGGGGGAGAGGTGCAGCCGGTCGTCGCTCCACGCCGGGCGGCCCTGGAGCGGCCGCAGCGACCAGAGGTCCGCCACCGCACAGTCGTTGCGGTCGGCGATCGCCCGCAGGTGGACGTTGAAGGTGGCGATCTTGCCGCGCAGATGGCGGAGCACCGGCACACCCCGGGTGTCGAACCCGGTGCAGATCAGCACCGTCCCGGTGGATTCGCGCAGGTCGCGCACCGCGGCCTCGAAGCGCTCGGCCACCTCGTCCGGGTCGGCACCGGGCCGCAGGATGTCGTTGCCGCCCGCGCAGAAGGTCACCAGGTCGGGCTGGATCCGCCGGACCTGCGGGACCTGCTCGGCGACCACCTGGTCGAGCAGTCGTCCCCGGACGGCGAGGTTGGCGTAGCGGAACTCGCCCGCGGGCCGGCGCTCGGCGAGCAGGGCGGCCAGGCGGTCGGCCCAGCCGGCGAACCCGCCTGCGGGGGAGGGGTCGTTGAGCCCCTCGGTGAAGCTGTCGCCGAGCGCGACGTAGGAAGCGTAGGAAGTGAGGGCAGCGGTCTCCGGTAGTTCGGCCATGGACGTAAATAGTTCACTAAATCAAGTGACCTACGCGACCGTAGGTGAGGGACAGCGCACCGTGACATTGACCACCCCGCCCCCGGGAATACCGTGACGGGCGGCGTGCGGACGCTCAGACGGCCCTGGTCCAGGGAGCGTTGGCGCGGGCGTGGTAGGTGGTGGCGGCGGTGATCACGATCACCCCGGCCAGCGGCAGGGCGGTCGCCGCGGTGTGGCCGGCGTGCAGCACCACGGTGGTGCCGGCCACGGCGCCGGACAGCATCGCCAGCACCGAGAGCAGCCGCCGGGCGGCCTTCACGGCGGCCGAGGCGTCGCCGGCGTCGGCGAACAGGCCGGTGATGGTCGTGGTCAGCACATTGGTGGCGAGGTCGGGTACGCCCAGGCCGCGCACCACGGCGTTCTGGACGCCCATCGCCGTGCCCATCGCGACGATGACGGCGTGGCGGTCGTGGTGCACGCCGCCGGTCGCCGTCAGCAGGGTCGCCGCCGCGAGCAGCGCGGCCTCGGTCAGCGCGCCGGTCAGCAGCGCCCGGCCGCGGTGGCGGTGCACTCTGACGATGCGTCCGCCGAGCAGCGCGCCGAACCCGAAGGCGCCCAGCGCGGTCGCCGACGCGGCCAGCGAGAAGCCCGGGGCGCCGGCCAGTGCGAAGCCCAGGAAGACCACATTGCCGGTCATGTTGGCGACGAAGACCCGGCCGAGCAGCAGATAACTCACCGCGTCGACCAGTCCGGTGACCAGGGTCAGCCCGAGCAGCAGCGGTGGCAGCGGCCCGTGCCGGTCGCCCTCCGCAGGCAGCAGCGTGCGCCGGAGCCCGCGCAGTACCGCTCGCAATGTCGCCTCCCGCACCTTGCCCGCAGGCCGCCGCCTCGGCTCCCACGGTACGAGTGCGGCCCACGGCGGCCGCGTACCGGCGCGGCGGGCGTGGGCCGAACGGGGTTGTCCGACTCCGGAACTGACGTACCGTCAGTCGGTGATCTCGACGCCCCGCCAGAAGGCGACGTGGTCGCGGATCTGCGCGGCCTCCAGGCTGGGTTCGGCGTAGTACCAGACGGCGTCGGGGTTCTGCTTCCCGTCGACGGCGAGGTGGTAGTAGTTCGCCATCCCCTTCCAGGGGCACACGCTGGTGGTGTCCGAGGCTTCCAGGAACTCGGCCCGCACACTCGCGAGCGGGAAGTAGTGGTTGCCCTCGACGATCGTGGTGTCGTCGCTCTCGGCGATGACCTGGCCGTTCCAACGCGCTGTAGTCATACGCCCAGTGTCGCACTCAGCGGGTGTCCGGGGCGGCGGTGCGGCCCCGGACACCCGGCGCTCAGGCGTCGGTCCAGCCGCGGTCCTTGGCGAACTGCACCAGCCCGCTGCGGATCTGGACAATCTGCGTGCCGGTCAGCGTCGGCGCCGCCTTCAGCAGCAGCTCGGTGACGTCCCTGGTGTACTCCGCGACGCTGAGCACGTCGCACATCGAGTCGTCGTCGGCACCGCGGTCGACGTGCCGCTCCACGTGCCTGGCCGACGACGCGGTGGGAGCGGCCGAGAAGGCCGCCGCGGGGGTCGCCGACGGGAGTTCGACTCCCGGAGCGAGCCGGACCGACGAGGCCTTCAGGCCGCGATCGCCGTCCTCCACCTCGAATTCGACCGCCAGACCCGAGCGGACCGCCGCCTCGGGGATCAACATGTCGTTCACATGGAGGAAGACGTCCTCCCCGCCATGGTCGGGAGCGATGAACCCATAGCCCCGCACACCGTCGAACCGCACCACACGACCGGTCGCCACACCAAACCCCCAACACACAAGAAATCCGGACCCCTTGCCCGAACCTGAGTCAGATCGTATGCCAGGCGGGCGCGGGTCGGCGAGCCTGAACCGGGTGCGTACGGGCACACTCCGCAGACTCGCCGGCGCCGGCCGCTACTCCTGCAGGATCGCCTCGATGTCCAGCTCGATCCGGATCCGGTCGCCGACCACGACCCCGCCCTCCGCCATCGGCATGTCGAAGGAGACCCCGAACTCCTTGCGGCTGATCTCACCGGTGGCCGAGAAACCGGCCCGGGTGCCCATACCGGGGGCGCTGCGGACGCCGTGGAACTCCAGCGCCAGCTCGACCGGCCGGCTGACGCCCTTGAGCGTGAGCTCCCCGGCGACCGTGTAGTCGTCGCCGGAGCCGCTTACCGAGGCTGACGTGTAGGTCATCGTCGGGTACTTGTCGGTCTCGAAGAAGTTGTGGCTGCGCAGGTCGTCGTCGCGCCCGGCGTTGCGGGTGTTGATCGACGTCATGTCGATCTCGGCCCGCACGGAGGACAGCAGCGCGTCCTCGGCGACGGTGATCTGCCCCGAGAACGTGTCGAAGGTGCCACGGACCTTGGAGACCATCATGTGGCGCACCATGAAGCCGACCGTGGAGTGGACGGGATCGAGTGCCCAGACGCCCGGGGTGAGTCCGGGCAGCTGGAGGAGAGCGGACATCGGGGGACCCTGCTTTCGCCGGTGACGAACGGACGGTTTGAGCCCGATGGGTAACCGCCCCCCGCGCGGGTGAAACGGGCTGTCCGGGTGAGCGCGGCCGTCTCTCCCGGCCCAAAGGCGCGATCCGGCGCGATCCGGCGCGGCCGTCCGCGCCCGCCCGGGTGCAGGGCCGCGCAGATGGCGGCAGGCTGGACGGAGAGCGGCACACCCTTCGGACGACCTGGTGGAGTAGCCCGTCATGACCGAACAGGCGCAGCAGCAGGACCACAGCCAGGCCGGGGAGCAGGCCCACGCCCACGTCGGTGTCACCGGACTGGCCGTCATGGGCCGCAACCTGGCCCGCAACTTCGCCCGGCACGGCTACCGCGTCGCCGTCCACAACCGGACCGCGGCCCGGACCACCGAGCTGGTCGACGAGTTCGGGCACGAGGGCGACTTCCTGCCGGCGAAGTCCACCGAGCGGTTCGTCGCCTCGTTGGAGCGCCCGCGCCGGATCGTGATCATGGTGAAGGCGGGCGCGCCGACCGACGCGGTGATCGACGAGCTGGTCCCGCTGCTGGACCCCGGCGACGTCGTGGTGGACGGCGGGAACGCGCACTTCCTGGACACCCGCCGCCGGGAGGCCGCGCTGCGCGAGCACGGACTGCACTTCGTCGGCAGCGGGATCTCCGGCGGCGAGGAGGGCGCGCTGCTGGGCCCGAGCATCATGCCGGGCGGCAGCGCGGAGTCCTACCGGGTGCTCGGGCCGCTGCTGGAGTCGATCGCGGCGCGGGTGGACGGCGTGCCGTGCTGCACCCACGTCGGCGCGGACGGCGCCGGCCACTTCGTGAAGATGGTGCACAACGGCATCGAGTACGCCGACATGCAGCTGATCGCCGAGGCCTACGACCTGCTGCGGCGCGGCGCCGGGATGCAGCCGGGCGAGATCGCCCAGGTGTTCCGGGGCTGGAACGCCGGGCGGCTGGAGTCGTACCTGATCGAGATCACCTCCAAGGTGCTCGCGCACACCGACGCCGAGACCGGCAAGCCGTTCGTCGACGTCGTGCTGGACCAGGCCGAGCAGAAGGGCACCGGGCGCTGGACCGTGCAGACCGCCCTGGAACTCGGCGTTCCGGTGAGCGGGATCGCCGAGGCGGTCTTCGCCCGCTCGCTCTCGGGCACCGTCGCGCTGCGCGAGGCGGCCCACGGGCTGCCCGGGCCCGGCGAGACCTGGTTGGACAGCGCGGCCGCCGACACCTTCGCGGGGGAGGTCGAGCAGGCGCTGTACGCCTCGAAGATGGTCGCCTACGCCCAGGGCTTCCAGCAGATCCAGGCCGGCGCCGCGGAGTACGAGTGGCGGATCGACCCGGGCGCGATGGCGACCATCTGGCGGGGCGGCTGCATCATCCGGGCGCGGTTCCTGGACCGGATCAAGTCCGCCTACGACGCGGACCCCGAGCGGCCCACCCTGCTGACCGACGCGCACTTCCGCGACGCGCTGGAGGGCGCGCAGTTCGCCTGGCGCCGGGTGGTCTCGACGGCGGCGCAGCTGGGTGTACCGGCCCCCGGCTTCGCCTCGGCGCTGGCCTACTACGACGCGCTGCGCGCGCCCCGGCTGCCGGCGGCGCTGGTACAGGGCCAGCGCGACTACTTCGGCGCGCACACCTACCGCCGGGTGGACCGGCCCGGCTCCTTCCACACGCTGTGGGGCGGCGACCGGACCGAGGAACAGCGGTGACCCCTCGCCCGCAGGCGGTGCTCGGTCCGCTGACCAGCGCCGCGGTGTTCCTGGTGCTCACCGTGCGGCCCGGCGGCGAGCAGGCCGTCCGGGAGCTGCTGCCGGACCTCGCGGGGCTGCGCCGCGCGGTGGGCTTCCGGGTCCCCGGGGCGCAGCTGAGCTGCGTGCTGGGGGTGGGCTCCGAGGCCTGGGACCGGCTCTTCGGCGGCCCGCGGCCCGCCGAGCTGCACCCGTTCCGGGAGCTGGCAGGCGCCCGGCACACGGCGCCGGCCACCCCGGGTGACCTGCTGCTGCACCTGCGGGCCACCCGGCTTGACGCCTGCTTCGAGCTGGCGACGCAGCTGATGAAGCGGCTGCGCGGGGCCGTCGAGGTGGCGGACGAGGTGCAGGGCTTCAAGTTCTTCGAGGAGCGCGACCTGCTGGGGTTCGTCGACGGCACCGAGAACCCCGAGGGGGCGGAGGCCGGCGCCGCCGTCCTGGTGGAGGGCGAGGACCCGGCGTTCGCCGGCGGCAGCTACGTCATCGTGCAGAAGTACCTGCACGACATGGCGTCCTGGGACGCGCTGCCGGTCGAGGCCCAGGAGCACGCGGTCGGCCGGACCAAGCTCTCCGACATCGAGCTGGCCGACGGCGTCAAGCCGCCCGACTCGCACGTCGCGCTGACCTCTCTGGAGAGCGCGGACGGTACCGAGCGGCAGATCGTCCGGATGAACATGCCGTTCGGCTCGCCCGGGCGGGCGGAGTTCGGGACGTACTTCATCGGCTACTGCCGCACGCCCCGGGTGACCGAGGAGATGCTGGAGAACATGTTCCTGGGCCGTCCGCCGGGCACCCACGACCGGCTGCTGGACTTCTCGACGGCGGTCACCGGCTCGCTCTTCTTCGTGCCGCCGGCCGACTTCCTGGACGACCCGCCCGCGCCGTCGCCGTCCGTCACCGTTGCCGCCGCCACCGCTGCTGCGCCCGCTGCCGTCGCCGACGGGTCGCTGGCCATCGGCAGTCTCAGAAGGAGCACCGCGCCATGAACAATCTGCATCGCGAACTCGCCCCGGTGTCCACGGCTGCCTGGACCGAGATCGAGGAGGAGGCGCGGCGGACGTTCATCCTGCATCTGGCGGGCCGCCGGGTGGTCGACCTCGCCGGACCGGCGGGCGTGGAGCTGTCGGCGGTCGGCTCGGGCCATCTGCGGGCGATCGAGTCGCCGGTGGCGGGCGCGCAGGCCCGCGCGCGCAGCGCGCAGCAGGTGGTCGAGCTGCGGGTGCCGTTCACCGTCTCCCGCCAGGCGGTGGACGACGTCGAACGCGGCTCCAAGGACTCCGACTGGCAGCCCGTCAAGGACGCCGCGCGGACCGTCGCGCTGGCCGAGGACTCGGCGGTCTTCGAGGGCTGGGCCGCCGCCGGGATCACCGGCGTGCGCACCGGCACGTCCAACCCGGTGCTGGCGCTGCCGGCCGACGTCCGGGACTATCCGGACGCCGTCAGCCGGGCACTGACCACCCTGCGGCTGGCCGGCGTCGACGGCCCGTACGCGCTGCTGCTCGGCGCCGATGCCTACACGGCGGTCAACGAGACGTCCAACCACGGCTATCCGCTGCGCGGGCACCTGGCGCGGGTGGTGGACGGCGAGATCGTCTGGGCGCCCGCGCTGGCCGGCGCCGTGGTCCTGTCCACCCGGGGCGGCGACTTCGAGCTCCACCTCGGCCAGGACCTCTCGATCGGCTACCTGGGGCACGACGCCGACACCGTCCAGCTCTACCTCCAGGAGTCGCTGACCTTCTCGCTCTACTCGCCGGAGGCCGCCGTCACGCTCACCCCGGCCGTCTGAGGGCCGGTCGGCGCCGATAGCGTGCGGGCTGAGCCGGTCGCCAGGACCGGACCAGCGTTGGGAGAGACCGTGCCAGAGCCCCTGATCGCCGCAGTCTTCGGCCGCGTGCCGGAGGTCGACCCGACGGCGTTCGTCGCCCCCAACGCGGTGGTGGTCGGATCGGTGAGCGTCGCCGCCGGAGCGAGCATCTGGTACGGCGCGGTGCTGCGCGGCGACGCCGAGTCCATCACGGTGGGCGAGGCGACCAACATCCAGGACAACTGCACCGTGCACAGCGACCTGGGGTTCCCGGCGGTGCTCGGCGCGCGGATCTCGGTGGGCCACAACGCCGTTCTGCACGGGTGCACAGTGGAGGACGACGTGCTGGTGGGGATGGGCGCGGTCGTCCTCAACGGCGCCCGGATCGGGGCCGGTTCACTGGTGGCGGCCGGGGCCGTGGTGCCGCAGGGCATGCAGGTGCCGGCCGGTTCGCTGGTGGCCGGCGTCCCGGCCAAGGTGAAGCGCGCGCTCACCGAGGACGAGCGAGCGGGCATCTCCGCCAATGGCGAGGGGTACCAACTGCTGGCCCACGGCCACCGCGAGATCCGGCCCTAGCGACCCGTCAAAGGGGTTTGTTAGTACGGCAGTTGCTCCGACAGACGTCGGCCTTCTTGTGACTGTCACTCTATTTCTGAACCCCTTGCGCGGGGTCCTCGGCATTCTCTATAACGTCGTATACGGAGAACATTCCGCGACGACCCCGAGGACAGCACATGCGCAGGAAGCGCTTCATGCTCGCGCTCACGGTTGGAACGAGCATCCTCGCCCTGGGCGCCACCGCCCACGCCGCCACCCCCCCGCGACCCCGGCCCCGACCTCACCGCCCCCGCCACGGCCTCCCAGCCCCCGGCGGTCGGCTCCGCGCTGGCCGCGACCCCGGCGGCGGCCAACGTGACCTACCACACCGGTGCGTTCACCAACAACGACAAGGGCCAGTGTCTGGACGGTGACACGAACACCATCGGCAACAACGGTGCGAAGGTGCAGCTCTGGGCCTGCAACGGTTGGAGCAACCAGAGTTGGACGTGGCACTGAGTCCGGGTCGACTCCCGCGTGGCGGGCGGGCACTGTCCCGCCCGTTCGCCACGCGGGTCCGCTGCCTGCGGATCAGGCCAGCACCAGCAGGTCCATCCAACTGGTGGCCGGCTCGGCCGGGTCCGCCGCGCGCAGCCGTGCCATGCCGCGGTCGAACTCCTCGTCGCTGAGGCTGCGGAGTTTGGAGTCCGTGTCGCGACGGATCTTCGCGGCGAATTCCGCCAGATTCGGCGCGCTCCGCTGCGGGACGGATTCCAGCGAGACCCGGCTGAACCCCGCGGCCGCGAATGCGGCGCAGGTCTGCTCGACGGTCGGGTAGCCCTCGATACCGCGCGCGGTCTCGGGGAAGTAGCGCACGCGCAGATCGCGGTCGCAGCGACCGGGGAAGACATTGCGGACGAGTACCGGCGCGCCGGGCTTCAGTGCTCTGCGCAGTTCGCGCGCGGCGGCTTCCAGATCAGGGAGGTGGTGCAGCACCGAGCCGAGCCAGGCGGCGTCCGCGCAGCCGTCCGGGACGGGGAGCGCGTCGGCGCGTCCGTCCAGAGCATCGATCCCCGCACCGGACGGGATCAGCGCCCGCATGGCCTCGGCCGGCTCGACGGCGAGGACGCGGACGCTGAACCAGTCGCGGAAAGCCGTCGCGAAAGCACCCGTCCCGGCGCCGACATCGAGGACGGTCATGCCGGGGGTGAGCGGCGCGGCGGCGGCGATGGCCAGGCGCCAGGCCTCCAGACCGGCGCGCGGCACCTCACGTGCGAGCCGGTACTCCTCGGCGGTCCGATCGTCGTAGCGAACGGTCGCCATCAGCCCTCCAGCAGGGCGTCCTGGTAGACCCAGGCGCCGTCGTGGCGGACGAAGCGGCTGTGCTCCTGCATCGCGCCGGGAATGCCGCCGTCGGTGTAGTGCGCGCGGAAGACGACGGTGCCCTCGGCGTGGAACGGGCCGCCGTCGGTGGTGGCCAGCACCTCCAGGCGCTGCCAGCTCAGGCCGGGGTCGAAGTCGACGGTCGCCGGCCGGGTGTCGGGGTGCCAGCTGCGCAGCAGGTACGCCTCGTCGTGCACCGCGAACGCACTGAACCGCGAGCGCATCAGCTGCTCGGCGGTGGCCGCCGCCGCCTCGCCGCGGTGCAGCGGGCCGCAGCAGTCGCCGTAGTCGGCGGGCAGCCCGCAGGGGCAGGGCGTGTCGGCGGAGGGCCGGGCGGGGGAGGGCTGGGGCTGGGAGCGGCGTCGAGACATGCCCCCATTGTGGCGCCCTCCGCGGCGCCGGACCGCATCGGCGTCAGTCGAGCGGGCGGCGGCCCCAGCAGGAGATCATCGGCGAGGTGGCCAGGTCCAGGCGGCCGGCTTCGACGGCGGCGAGGTGGCGGGTCAGCTCCTCCTCCGTGGCCAGCCCGTTGGCCAGCAGCGAGGCGCTGACCTGCCGCACGGTGGCCGCCTCCAGGACGGCGCAGGCGGGCGAGGTGATCGGGAAGTAGGCGTCGGCCCTGACGTCGGTGAGGCCGGCCTCGCGCAGCAGGCGCGGCAGCTTGCGGCCGTAGCCCAGGTCGGCGCCGCGGGCGGCCAGCAGTTCGCGAAAGCCCCGGCGCAGCCGGTTGGCGAGTTCCTGCTCGGGGCCCGACTCGTCGGGGCAGAGCAGCGGTTGCAGGGCCGGGTCGGCGTCCTCCAGGAAGAGCACCCCGCCGGGGCGCAGGGCCCGCACCATCGTCCGCAGCGCCTGCGCGCGGTCGGCGACGTGCACCAGGACGAGCCGTGCGTGCACCACGTCGAACGACTCGGCCGGGACCGGGTCCGTCCCGATGTCGTGCCGGCGGACCTCGAGAACCGCGCTGTCGCTCAGCCAGGAGGTGTCGATGTCGGTGGCCAGTACCCGCCCGGTGGGGCCGACCCGCTCGGCCAGCCGGCGCGGCACCGACGGGCCGCCCGCGCCGACCTCCCAGACCCGCCAGCCCGCGGCGAGGCCCAGGTCGTCGAAGTGCCGGAAGGTGGAGGGGTCGAAGAGCTCGGCGAGGGCGTCGAAGCGCGTCCCGGCCTCGGCCTGCCGGTTGTCCAGGAGGTAGCGGTCGTCGTCACGTGACATGCGACGATCATGCCAGTTCGACCCGGTGGGCCCGCCTCAGCCCAGGAAGCCGCGGAGCAGGGCGGCGGTGGCCTCCAGGTGCTCCTCGGTGACGCGGCGGGCGGCCTCGGCGTCCTGGGTGAGGATCGCCCGGACGATGGCCTGGTGCTGGTGGGACGCGTGTTCGATGTTGCGGCCGATCATCGGGATGGCGTTCAGCAGGTCGTTCAGCCGCATCCGGGTCTCGGCGATGCTGCCGGCCAGCGAGTTCGAGCCGGTCAACTCGGCGATGGCCAGGTGGAAACGCGAGTCGCACTGCCGGTAGGCGTCGGCGGGGGCCGCTTCGAGATCGGCCAACCGTCTTTCCAGGTAAGCTCGCTGATCGTCCGTCAGGTCGCGCTTGGCGGCGCGCTCGGAGGCGCCGGTCTCCAGCACCAGGCGGTAGGTGAGCGCGTCCTCCAGCTCGGCGCCCAGGTCCTCGGCGGCGCGCCGGAGGTCGCTGAGGTTGGGAGCGGGCAGTCGGTAGGTGACGAAGGTGCCCCCGTAGCGGCCGCGCCGCGACTCCACGCAGCCGGCCTGCTGGAGCGAGCGCAGGGCCTCACGCAGCGTGTCGCGGCTGATGTTCAGCCGGACGGCGAGGTCCCGCTCGGCGGGCAGGCGGTCACCGTGCGCGAAGATGCCGAGCTTGATCGCCTGGAGGATCCGCTCGATGGCCTCCTCGAAGGCGTTGCCCGTGCGGACAGGGCGAAAGATCGCGCCACCTGGCCAATCTATCCGCGCGTCCTGCTCGGCTGGCTCGTCCATCCGCGCATCGTACCCACGCGACGCGTTTACAGGGCGGTAACACGGGGTGGTGATCGGATTCGTACCGGTTGCCCGTGGGCTCTTGACGGGGCGTGTGCGGGGGGTGAACCATACCCGAAACGCCAATGGACTGATTCTGGTCCATTGGACGAACGGAGAGCGCGCCACAGGGCTGTGGTCGCCCCCTCGGATCCCACCCCCACGTCTGCACACGGATCCCACCCCACTTCCTAGGAGGTGCGCATGTCTCCTGACCATCCGGTGAACGGCGCCGAGATGCTCGACCCGTCCGGTTCCGCGATCGGTGCCCCCGCCGACGAGGGCTCGGTCCGCACGGCGGACGAGCAGCGGCTGCACGAGCTCGGCTACACCCAGGAACTGGCCCGCTCGATGTCGGGCTTCTCGAACTTCGCGGTCTCCTTCTCCATCGTCTCGATCCTCTCCGGCTGCCTGACCCTGTACGGCTTCGGCATGGCGACCGGCGGCCCGGCCATGATCACCTGGGGCTGGCCGCTGGTCGGCCTGATGACCCTCACCGTCGGCCTGGCGATGGCGGAGATCTGCTCCAGCTACCCGACCGCGGGCGGACTGTACTACTGGGCGGCCAAGTTGGCGCCCTCCCGGGGGCCCGCGTGGAGCTGGTTCACCGGCTGGTTCAACTTCATGGGCCAGGTCGCGGTGACCGCGGGCGTCGACTTCGGCGCCGGGTTCTTCACCAACGCCTTCCTGGAACTCCAGTTCGGCTTCGCGGCCACCCCCGC
The DNA here is from genome assembly GCF_000744225.1 of Kitasatospora mediocidica KCTC 9733. Taxonomy (GTDB): domain Bacteria; phylum Actinomycetota; class Actinomycetes; order Streptomycetales; family Streptomycetaceae; genus Kitasatospora; species Kitasatospora mediocidica. Next base: position 277,485 of record NZ_JQLN01000006.1, read on the forward strand.
CCACACCGTGGAGCTGTTCGCCGTCATCCTGGTGCTGCACGGACTGCTCAACACGCTCGGCGTGCGGCTGGTCGCCATCCTCAACAACGTCAGCGTCTGGTGGCACCTGGTCGGCGTCGCGGTCATCGTCGGCGCGCTGGTGCTCGTACCCTCCCACCACGAGTCCGCCTCCTTCGTCTTCACCAAGTTCGTCAACAACACCGGCTTCCACAATTCCTTCTACGTCGCGATGCTGGGACTGCTGCTGGCCCAGTACACCCTCACCGGCTACGACGCCTCGGCCCACATGACCGAGGAGACGGTGGACGCGGCCCGCTCGGGACCGCGCGGCATCGTGATGTCCATCGGGGTCTCCCTGGTGGCCGGCTGGATCCTGCTGCTCGGCATCACCTTCGCGATCCAGAACTACGACGGCGCGCTGAACAGCGCCACCGGCGTCCCGCCCGCGCAGATCTTCATCGACGCAGTCGGCACCAACGGCGCCAAGTTCCTGCTGCTGATCGTGATCGGCGCCCAGTTCTTCTGCGGAATGGCCTCGGTCACCGCCAACTCCCGTATGATCTACGCCTTCTCGCGGGACGGCGCGCTGCCGGGATCGCGCCTCTGGCACCGGATCAACCCGCGCACCCAGACCCCCACCAGCGCCGTCTGGCTGGCCGCCGGCGGCGCCTTCCTGCTCGGCGTGCCGGACCTGTGGAACCCCACCGCCTACGCCGCGGTCACCTCGGTCTCCGTGATCGGCCTCTACATCGCTTACGCCATCCCGGTGTTGCTGCGGCTGCGGCAGGGCGAGCGGTTCCAGAACGGCCCCTGGAACCTGGGACGCTGGAGCCGGCCGATCGGCGTGGTCGCCGTCGGGTGGACGGCGCTGATCACCGTCCTGTTCATGCTTCCGACGCTCAGCCCCATCACGGCGAGCAACTTCAACTACACCCCCGTCGCGGTCGCGGTGGTCCTCGGCTTCGCCGGCATCTGGTGGCTGGTCTCGGCCCGTCACTGGTTCACCGGGCCGAAGATCCACGGATCGCCCGAGGAACTCGCCGCCATCGAACGCGAACTGGAGATCTGATGAGCCAACGACGAGGCCGGATGACCCTGGACGACCTGCGTGTCCTGGTCGAAGAGGGCAGCATCGACACGGTCGTCCTGGCCATGACCGACATGCAGGGCCGCCTCCAGGGCAAGCGGATGGCCGCGGACTTCTTCCTCGCCGACACCGTCCAGAACGCCGCCGAGGGCTGCGGCTACCTGCTGGCCGTCGACATCGACATGAACACCGTGGACGGCTTCGAGATCTCCTCCTGGGAGACCGGCTACGGCGACTTCGTCCTCAAGCCAGACTTCGCCACCCTGCGCATGGTCCCCTGGCACCCCGGTACCGCGATGGTGCAGTGCGACGTCATCGCGCACGACGGCACCCCCGTCGCCGTCTCGCCCCGGCAGATCCTGCGACGCCAGCTGGAGCGGCTCGCGGCCTACGGCTGGAACGCCTACGCGGGAACGGAGTTGGAGTTCATCGTCTTCAAGGACAGCTACGAGCAGGCCTGGGACAAGGACTACCACCGCCTGACCCCGGTCAACCAGTACAACGTGGACTACTCGATCCTCGGCACCTCCCGGGTGGAGCCGCTGCTGCGCCGGGTGCGCAACGAGATGGCCGGTGCGGGCCTGACCGTGGAGTCGGCCAAGGGTGAGTGCAACCTCGGACAGCACGAGATCGCCTTCAAGTACGCGGAGGCGCTGTCCACCTGTGACGACCACGCGGTCTACAAGACCGGCGCCAAGGAGATCGCCGCCCAGGAGGGGGTGAGCCTGACCTTCATGGCCAAGTACAACGAGCGCGAGGGCAACTCCTGTCACATCCACCTGAGCCTGCGCGACGACGACGGCGTACCGGTGATGGCGGGAGAGGGCGACTTCGGCTTCTCCCCGGTGATGGAACACTTCCTGGCCGGTCAGCTGGCCTGCCTGGCCGAGTTCTCGCTGCTGCTCGCCCCCACCGTCAACTCCTACAAGCGGTACGTGCCGGGCAGCTTCGCGCCGACCGCGATCGCCTGGGGGCGCGACAACCGCACCTGCGCCCTGCGAGTGGTCGGGCACGGCCAGTCGCTGCGCTTCGAGAACCGGGTCCCCGGCGGCGACGTGAACCCCTACCTCGCGGTCGCCGCCCTGATCGCCGCCGGCCTGCACGGCATCGAGCAGAGCCTCCCGCTGGAGGCGGAGTTCACCGGAAACGCCTACGCCTCCGATGCCCCGCGGGTCCCCGCGACGCTGCGCGACGCCGTCGAGCTGTTCGCGGCCAGCGAGGTCGCCGCCGAGGCGTTCGGCAAGGGCGTGGTCGAGCACTACACGCACAACGGACGGGTCGAACTGGCCGCCTACGACGCGGCGGTGACCGACTGGGAGCGGCGCCGCGGATTCGAGCGCCTGTGAACGCCGGTGCCCGCCGACCGGTGGTCGGCATCAGCAGCTACCTCGAAACCGCCTCCTGGGGCGTCTGGCGGCAGCCGGCCGCACTCGTCCCGCAGACCTATGTCGACTGCGTGGTGCGGGCCGGCGGCGTCCCCGTCCTGCTGCCCCCGCAGGCGTCGGGCTCGCCCGAGGTACTGGAGCTGATCGACGGCCTGCTGCTGGCCGGAGGCCCCGACATCGACCCCGCCCGCTACGGCGCACCCGCGCACCCGCGCACCGGCGCGCCCCACAGTGCCCGTGACGCCTGGGAGTTCGACCTCGTGCGCACCGCGTTGGAGCGCGACGTCCCGGTGCTCGGCGTCTGCCGCGGTATGCAGCTGCTGAACGTCGCGCTCGGCGGCGAGCTGGTCCAGCACCTGCCCGACGTGCTGGGCGACCAGAGCCACCAGGTCGCCCCGGCGACCTTCGCCGCCCGCGTGGTGCGCATCCGGCCCAGCAGCCGGCTCGCCGGGATCCTCGGCGGGGCGACGCAGGTCCAGTGCTACCACCACCAGGCGGTGGGCCGCCTCGGCGAGGGGCTGTTGCCGGCCGCGTGGAGCTCGGACGAGTGCGTGGAGGCCGTCGAACTGCCGGACCGCCGCTTCGCGGTGGGCGTGCAGTGGCACCCGGAGCAGGACGGCGGCGACCTGCGCCTGTTCGAGGCGTTCGTCGAGGAGTCCCGACGGTCATGAGAGCACCCGCATCAGCAGTGTCTGCCGCAAGGAGCCGGTGAGTCAACGATGTCCCAACTGAGCACCTCCGCCCCGACCTTGTACGAGGTGGTCAACCCGACCACCGAGCAGGTCATCCAGACGGTCGCGATGGCCGGCCTGGAGGAGACCGACGCGGCGATCGCCCGCGCCAAGGCCGCCTTCGCGACCTGGCGCACGGTGGCCCCCGCCGACCGGGCCCGGCTGCTGCGCGCCTTCGCCGCCGCCGTGGACGCCGACCGCGAACACCTCGCGGCGCTCGAAGTCGCCAACGCCGGACACACGGTGGGCAACGCGCGCTGGGAGGCCGGCAACGCCCGCGACGTCATCGAGTACTACGCGGCCGCGCCCGAACGCCTCTTCGGACGGCAGATCCCGGTGGCCGGAGGCGTGGACCTCACGTTCCAGGAGCCGCTCGGCGTGGTCGGGGTGATCGTCCCCTGGAACTTCCCGATGCCGATCGCCGCCTGGGCGCTGGCACCGGCGCTGGCGGCGGGCAACACCGTCGTCCTCAAGCCCGCCGAGCTCACCCCGCTGACCGCCCTGCGACTGGCGGAGCTCGCGCTCGAGGCGGGCATCCCGCCGGGCGTCCTCCAGGTGCTGCCCGGCTACGGCCCGGTGGTGGGACAACGCTTCGTCACCCACCCGGACGTCCGCAAGGTCGTCTTCACCGGATCGAGCGCGGTCGGCAAGCAGATCATGGCCGGCTGTGCGGCGCAGGTGAAGCCGGTCACCCTGGAGTTGGGCGGCAAGAGCGCCAACATCGTCTTCGCCGACGCCGACCTGGCCAGGGCCGCCGCCAGCGCGCCCTCCGCCGTCTTCGACAACGCGGGCCAGGACTGCTGCGCGCGCTCGCGGATCCTGGTCCAGCAGTCGGTCTTCGACGACTTCATGGCGCTCTTCGAGCCCGCCGTGCGGGCCGTGCGGGTCGGCGACCCGACAGACGAGAAGACCGAGATGGGCCCGCTCATCTCGGCCGCCCACCGCGCCCGGGTGGCCGGCTACGTCGCTGACGACTCGTCGGTCGCCTTCCGCGGCAGCGCCCCCGACGGTGCCGGCTTCTGGTTCCCGCCGACCGTGGTGCTGCCCGCCTCGCTGGACGCGCCGGTCTTCACCGACGAGGTCTTCGGACCGGTGGTGACCGTCGTCCCGTTCCGCGACGAGGAGGAGGCACTGCGGATCGCCAACGACTCCGAGTACGGCCTCTCCGGCTCGATCTGGACCCGGGACCTGGGCCGCGCCCTGCGCGTCGCCCGGGGCGTGGAGGCGGGCAACCTGTCCGTCAACTCCCACTCCTCGGTGCGCTATTCGACCCCGTTCGGCGGATTCAAGCAGTCCGGACTGGGCCGCGAGCTGGGCCCGGACGCCCTGAACGCATTCACCGAGACCAAGAACGTCTTCATCTCAACGGAGGAGTAGCACCATGACGAACCCCCTCGCCCCCCGCCTCGACGGCCGGGTGGCCGTCATCACCGGCGCCGGCAGCGGCATCGGCCGCGCCACCGCCCTGCGCTTCGCCTCCGAGGGCGCGAACGTGGTCTGCGTCGACCTCGACGAGACCAACGGCAAGGCCGTCGCCGACGAGGTCGGCGGCATGTTCATCCAGGCCGACGTCACCAACGAGGACGCCGTGCGCGCGATGTACGCCGCCGCGGTGACCGAGTACGGCAGCGTCGACATCGCCTTCAACAACGCCGGTATCTCGCCCCCCGAGGACGACTCGATCCTGACCACCGGCCTGGAGGCCTGGCGCCGGGTGCAGGAGGTCAACCTCACCAGCGTCTACCTGTGCTGCAAGTACGTCATCCCGCACATGCAGCGTCAGGGCAAGGGCTCCATCATCAACACCGCCTCGTTCGTCGCGGTGATGGGCGCGGCCACCTCGCAGATCTCCTACAGTGCCTCCAAGGGCGGCGTGCTGGCGATGTCGCGCGAGCTGGGCGTGCAGTTCGCCCGCGAGGGCGTCCGGGTCAACGCGCTCTGCCCCGGCCCGGTGAACACCCCGCTGCTCCAGGAGCTGTTCGCCAAGGACCCCGAGCGCGCCGCCCGCCGCCTGATCCACATCCCGCTGGGCCGGTTCGCCGAGCCGTCCGAGATCGCCGCCGCCGTCGCCTTCCTGGCCAGCGACGACTCCTCGTTCATGACCGCCAACACCTTCCTGGTCGACGGCGGCATCTCCGGCGCGTACGTCACCCCGGAGTAGCCCCAGCGCCCCCGCCCCCCACCCGTACGGCGGCGGCCCACCCGGGCCGCCGCCGTACGCGTCCGGTCTCCGGGCCGCCGCTCCGCCGCCTCTCGTTTTCGGTGAGGGGAACTGAGTACACTCACCTGTGAGGCGCTCGATGCGCTCGGCAAGCGCCCGGTGTGGCGGCGAATCGCAGAATTCGGCGGTTTTCCAGGCCCCGGACGAATCCAGGGACCCCATCAAATGGGGCCATATCCTGCCGCACCGATGGAAATCGGTGTGACGATTCGTCACTGCACCGTGTGCGAATAAGGGAGACTGCGGGAATGACCAATACGTCTGATGCACAGCAGCCTTTGCGGCTCGCCTTCTCCGAGCCGCTGGCCGCTCCGCCCGAGCAGTCGACGGGCCCCCGGCCCGCACCCGTGGGGCGGGCCGTCTTCCAGCAGGAGCCGGTGCCCGAGGAGGACCAGCCGGTGGCTGCGACCCCGCGCCCCCGGGCCGCCGACCGGCTGACGTTCTCCGCCCCCGAGGCGCAGTTCTGAGCAGCCGGGCGCTCAGTGGGTAGGCGGCCCTACTCGGCGATCGACCGGGTGAGCAGCACCATCGCGACGAAGGTCCGGTAGAGCCGGATCGGGTCGTCGTCGGTGATGTGCACGCTCAGCTCGTCGTCGCGGACCACGCCGGTGATCCAGGTGGCCATCTCGGCCAGGTCGGCGTTGCGCAGGCGGATGTCGAGCCTGGCGGGGAGCTCGATCGCCGGAGGTGCGGCCTGCGGCAGCCCTCGCACGGCCTCCAGGGCGGTCGCCCTGATCAGCTCGCGGGCCTCCTCGGGGTGCATGCTGTCCGCCGCGTACCGGGAGACCGACGTCTTGACCACGGCGGCGTGGATGCCGGGGACGAACGGCCTGGCCTCCTCGGCGGTGGTCGGGTCCCCGGTGATCAGCACCACCGGCACCCCGTGCCCGAGCGCGACGAGTGCGTTGATCCCGCTCTCGCCCACGGGAACGCCGTTCAGCCGGGCCTCGGCGATCGCCCGCGGGTTGTAGGTGTGCGACAGCACCGAGGAGGGGCCGCCCATCGACCCGTGGTACGAGACGAAGAACACCGCGTCGAACGAGGCGTCCAGCCCCTGCATCATGTACAGCGGCTTGTGGCGGCCCGACAGGTAGCGCGCCCGGCCCGCCAGCGCGTCCGGGCGGAGGTTGGCCATCGCCCCGTGCGAGTCGTTGACCAGGAACGCGTCAGCGCCGCCGGTCATCGCCCCCTCGATCGCGGCGTTCACCTCGCCCTGCAGCAGCTCGCAGAAGTACGGGTAGGAGGGCCCGGTGGCCCTGCACTGCTCCCAGTCGGCGACTCCGGCGGTGCCTTCCATGTCGGACGAGATGAAGATCTTCACGACTGACTCTCCTCAAGCTGGGGGATGGGGACGGGGAGGTGGACTTGGGGCCGGCCGGTCAGCGGGCCCGGTGCAGCCGGTCGCCGCCCGCGATGACCGCATCGGCCAGCGCCCGCGCCGGCCCCCGGGCAGTCGCGCGGCCGGTGCTCAGGACGAACTCGGCGCCGCCGAGGTCGGGCAGCTCCTCCTGGCGGGCCAGCGGCCGCAGGCTGGGCGGCACCAGGCTCCGGGCGTGGGCCAGCACGCCGAGGCCGGCCAGCGCGGCGGCCCGTACCCCGCTGAGGCTCCCACTGGTGCAGGCGATCCGCCAGGGGCGGCCGGCCCGGTCGAGGGCCTCCAGCGCGCGGGCCCGGGTGATGCTCGGCGGCGGGTAGACGATCAACGGCACCGGCTGGGTCGGGTCGGGTCGGAAGTCCTCGGCGCCGATCCAGACCAGCTGGTCGCGCCAGAGCAGCCGGCCGTCCGCGTCGTCGGCCGGGCGCTTGCCGAGCACCAGGTCGAGCCGGCCGTCGGCGAGTTGTTGGTGCAGGACGCCGCTGAGGCCCACCGTGAGTTCCAGGTCGACCTGTGGATGGTCGTGCCGGAACGCCCGCAGGATCTGCGGCAGCTCGGTGAGCACGAAGTCCTCGGAGGCGCCGAACCGCACCCGCCCCCGGACGGGAGTCTGCGCGAAGTAGCCGGCCGCCTGCTCGTGCGCCCGCAGGATCGAGCGGGCGAAGCCGAGCATGGCCTCGCCCTCGCCGGTGAGCCGCACGGAATGGGTGTCCCGGACGAACAGCTGCCGGTCGGCGGCGGCCTCCAGACGCCGCACGTGCTGGCTGACGGTGGACTGTCGCAGCCCCAGCCGCTCGGCGGCCCGGGTGAACCCGCCGGTCTGCGCGACCGCGAGGAAGGACCTGAGCTGCACCGGATCGAACACGCCACCAGCCTAGCGCGGCCATCATGATCGGTGATGACAGTGAGTGGCTTGAACGGGATTCACAATGACCGGGCGCTGGGCCAGGCTGGGAACACGCCCCGAACCTTCTGCGGAGACCCCCATGCCCCTGCCGCGCCTGCCGCGCAAACTGCCGATCGACCCCTTCATCGCCACGCTGCTCGGCACCGTCGCGGTGGCCGTCCTGCTGCCCGCGCGCGGAGCTGCGGCGCCGGTGGTCTCGGGGGCCGCGGTCGGCGCGGTCGGGCTGCTCTTCTTCCTCTACGGCGCGCGGCTGTCGACGCGTGAGGCGGTGCAGGGTGCGCGGCAGTGGCGGCTGCACGGCACGGTGCTGGCCGTCACGTTCGGGCTCTTCCCGCTGCTCGGGCTGGCCTGCCGGCTCCTCGTCCCGGATCTGCTCTCCCCGCAGCTCTACCAGGGCCTGCTCTTCCTGACCCTGCTGCCGTCCACGGTGCAGTCGTCGATCGCGTTCACCTCGATCGCCCGGGGCAACACGGCGGCGGCGGTGTGCAGCGCGACCTTCTCCAGCCTGTTCGGCATCGTGCTCACCCCGCTGCTCGCCGCCGCCCTGCTCAGTACGCAGGGCGGCGGGGTCTCGGCGGGTGCGGTGCTGGGGACCGTGGAACAGCTGCTGCTGCCGTTCCTGGCCGGACAGCTCCTGCGCCGCTGGATCGCCCCCTGGATCGCCCGCCACAAGGTGGTGCTCGGCCTGGTCGACCGTGGCTCGATCCTGCTGGTGGTCTACAGCGCCTTCGGCGCGGGCGTGGTCGGCGGGGTCTGGGGTGAACTCTCGCTGCCCCGGCTGGCGGCGCTCGTGCTGGTGGAGGTGGTGCTGTTGGCCGTCGTCCTGGCGGCGACGACGGCGGTCGGCCGCCGGCTGGGGTTCAGCCGGGCGGACCGGATCGCGATCGTCTTCTGCGGCTCGAAGAAGAGCCTGGCCAGCGGTGTGCCGATGGCCTCGGTGCTCTTCCCCGGTGCCGCGGTCGGGCTGATGGTGCTGCCGCTGATGCTCTTCCACCAGATCCAGCTGATGGTCTGCGCGGTCCTCGCCCGCCGCTGGGCCGCCCAGGCCGGGTCGACGCTGGTGGTGGCCGGCAGCCCGCAGGGCGACGCGGCCGACCGGCGGGCGCCCGACGTCGTCGAGCCGAAGGGGGCCTAGAGCGCCGAGGGACGCTTGGCGGCGTCCAGCGCGGCGCGGATGGCGGCCGCGTCGGCCGGGCTGCCCGGGTCCTCGTTGAACGGGAGACCGGGCTCGGCCAGGTACGGCAGGCCGTACGCGGGCGTGTCCGGCTGGAACCGCCAGCCCTCCGCGAGGCTCCCGGCGTCGACCGCGTCGAAGCCGAGCGCGTCCAGCAGCGTCCGGGCCCGGTCCTTGGCGGCGGGGTCGTCGCCGGCGATCGGCAGGGCGGTGCGGTCGGCGGCGCCGGCCGGGCGGGCCAGCGCGGTCAGGTGCCCGAAGTAGATGTTGTTGAACGCCTTGACGACCTCGGAGCCGGCCAGGTGCCGCTGCAGCAGCTCACTGCTGGTGCTCTGCTGCGCGTCCAGGCTCGGGATCCGACTGTCGCGCTCGGGGTAGTAGTTGTTGGTGTCCAGCACCGTGCGGCCGGTGAGCGGGGCGGCCGGGATTTGCAGGTAGTTCTTCAGCGGGACGGTCACCACGACCCAGTCCCCGGCCTCGGCGGCCTCCGCAGGGGTGGCGGCCCGGGCGTGCGGGCCGAGCTCCGCCACCAGGTCGGCGAGGGTCTGCGGCCCGCGCGAGTTGCTGAGCACCACGTCCAGCCCGGCGTTCACCGCGAGGCGGGCCAGGGTGCTTCCGATGTTTCCGCTGCCGATGAGTCCGAGAGTAGCCATGCGGGTGACAGCCGCGCGGCCACCGGTCGTATTCCTGACCGGGCGTCGGCTCACCCGAACGAGGGTCCCGTCGAGGTTCTGCGCGCCTGGGGCCGGACGGCGCCGGCGTACTGGGGACCCCAGTACGGGTCGTCGAAGACGTTCTCCAGCCGGGCGACCGGCGTGCCGGTGTGCGCCGCGTGGATCATGGCGTTGTCGCCCGCGTGGATTCCCACGTGGTGCAGCGGCGCGTCGGGGCGCGAGAAGAACAGCAGGTCCCCGGCGCGTAGCTCCGCGCGGGGGACCGGGGTGCCGGTGCGGTACTGCGCGCCGGTGTAGTGCGCCAGCTGGACCGTCCCCCCGCTGGCCACGTACCAGCAGTAGAGGGTGAGGCCGCTGCAGTCGAAGCCGATGGTGGTGTCGCCCTCGCAGACGCCGTCCAGGTAGCCGTTGTCGTCCTCGCAGAAGCCGATGCCCGCCCCGAGCCGGTCGCCGCCGCCCCAGGCGTAGGGGACGCCGATCTGACGCTCCGCCAGCTCCGCCGCGGACCGGCCCGGATCGTCCGTGCCCCCGGCGGCCCTGGCCTCGGACGGATCGGCGGCGGTCACCGCTCCGGCGGCCCCGGCGACCGCGAGCGCACCGAGCAGGAGCCGTCGGCGGGTCGGCGGAGCAGGGGCCGGGGCAGCAGAGCTGGCGTCCACGGGGCAACCTCCACAGTTCGGTGCGAAGTCCGACGCTAGAGCGGCCGGGCCGCTGCCGTGGGACGACCCGCCGTGCGTGGACGCCACCCCGATCCCGCTGGAGCAACCGGGATCACCGGTCCCCTGGGATTGTCCCGTTGTTCACGGGTTGCCCTGCTGACACCGCACCTGTCGTTGGGTCAGAGTCGAAGCCGGTTCTTGGTGCGTCCGTACCTCAGGCGCTTCGTGCGAGTGAGCACAGAGGGAGAGACCAGTGTCCGGAATGACCCGACGCAGGCTGCTGGGTTCGGCGGCCGGCGTGGCAGGTGGAGCTGCGGCGATGGCGTTGCTGCCGCCGAGTGTTCAGCAGGCGGTGGCGGCCGGGGTGCCCCGGCGCGGCTCGCTGCGGGACGTCGAGCACGTCGTCCTGTTGATGCAGGAGAACCGTTCCTTCGACCACTACTTCGGCACCCTGTCCGGGGTGCGCGGGTTCAACGACCCCGACGCGCTGCGGCTGGACACCGGCCGCTCGGTCTTCTACCAGCCGGACAGCGTCAACCCCGACGGCTACCTGCTGCCCTTCCACCTGGACACCCGCACGACGAGCGCGCAGGCGATCCCGTCCACCAGCCACGCCTGGGCGGTGCAGCACCAGGCCTGGAACGGCGGCAAGATGGACCAGTGGCTGCCGGCCCACCGGGCCGCCGACGGCGTCAACGGCCCGTACGTGATGGGCTACTACACCCGCGACGACATCCCCTTCCAGTTCGCGCTGGCCGAGGCGTTCACCATCTGCGACAACTACTTCTGCTCGGTGCAGGGTCCGACCTGGCCCAACCGGCTCTACTGGATGACCGGTTCGATCGACGCCGAGGGCACCCAGGGCGGCCCGATCCTGAAGAACGCCGCGCCGACCCCGCTGACCTGGACCACCTACGCCGAGCAGCTGGAGTCGGCGGGCGTCTCCTGGAAGGTCTACCAGGAGGCCGACAACTACGGCACCGACGTGCTGTCGCTCTTCGACTCCTTTCAGCAGGCCAAACCGGGTGACCCGCTGTACGACAAGGGCATGACCGCCCAACCGACCGGCACCTTCGAGGACGACGCGCGCAACGACCGCCTGCCGGCCGTCTCCTGGATCCTGCCGACCAGCACCCAGTCCGAGCACCCGGACTACCTGCCCGCGGCCGGCGCCGACTTCGTGGCCTCCAAGATCGCCGCGATCGCCGCCAACCCGAAGGTCTGGGCGAAGACCGTCTTCATCCTCAACTACGACGAGAACGACGGCCTCTTCGACCATGTGCCGCCGCCCGTGCCGGAGGCGGGCACCGCCGGCGAGTACGTCCAGGGGCTGCCGATCGGCGGCGGCTTCCGGGTGCCGTGCATCGTCGTCTCGCCCTGGACGGTGGGTGGTTGGGTCGCGTCCGAGGCCTTCGACCACACCTCGGTGCTGCAGTTCCTGGAGTGCTTCACGGGCGTGCGCGCCGCCAACGTCACCGACTGGCGCCGGGAGGCGTTCGGCGACCTGACCTCGGCCTTCCAGTTCGACCGCTCCGGCCACCGCGCGCCCAGGCTGCCCCCGACCGCGGCTCAACTCGCCCTGGCCGAAAAGGAGGTGGCGACCCTGCCGGCGCCCACCCTGCCCGGCGCCCAGCAGCGTCCGCCCCGCCAGGAGCGCGGCGGCCGCAAGCGGGTGCCACCGAAGCAGCACTGACAACCGGGCCCCGGGCGCGGCGCCTGCCTCAGGGCGGCTGCGCCGGGGTGATCCGCCGCAGGTCGTTGGCCAGGCCGAGCAGCCAGGTGCCGGTGTCGAAGAGCAGCGGCAGCGCGGGCGGCGGCGTGTCGGTGCCGCCGTCGGTGATGCCGAAGGCGGGCGCGGACCGCAGCCACCGATTCGTCCGGTACGAGCCGGCCGGGGGCCCCTCGGGCCCCTGGCCGAGCCCGGACGCCGCCTCGGACGCGGACCCCGACCCCGACGCGGACCCCTGCCCGGGCCGCCCGTCGCCGCCCGCCAGGTCGAGCTCCTCGGCGAGGAGCAGGTACTGGCCCGCCACCTCGGCGGCGCGGTCGCGGATCCAGGCGCCCGAGTGCGGTCCGAGCCCCGCCGCGCCCGGCGGGTCGTGGTGGTCGAGCAGCCGCAGCGAGCCGTTCAGCGCGTGGTGGCCGGCGAGCAGAGCGGCCTGCCAGTCCAGCCGGCTGCCCCAGCTGAGGTCGGGCTCGGACTGCGCCTGCGCGTACGACGACTCGACCAGGGTCAGCGCGTGCTGGACGGGCGGGACCGACAGCACCCCCTGCCCGCCGCCGCGCGCGGTGACCGTGCCGGCGGTGTCCGTGACGGTCGTCGCGACGGCGTGCAGCAGCGCGCTGGTGGCCCGGCGCAGCTCGTCCTGTGCGCCGCGCGGCCAGGCCAGCAGCCCGCAGAGCAGGCCGATCATGCTGCCGGTCAGCACGTCCAGGAACCGCGCCTCGGCCAGCTGCCAACCGGCGGGCGCGAGTTGGGCGAAGACCACGGAGACCACCAGGGTGAACAGCCCCTGCGCCCAGCCGACCCCGAGGATCGGCCCGAGGCAGAAGGTGGCCAGCATCAGCAGCGGCAGGATCGCGGCGTAGACGTCGGTCTGCCGGCCGACCACGATCAGCAGGGCGGCGGCGACCAGCGCGCCCGCGAGCGTGCCGGTCAGCGCCTGGCGGACGGTGGTGCGGGTCTGCGCGGTCGTGGTGCGGGTGAGGGTCAGCGCGGCCAGCATCGCCCAGAAGCCGTGGGGCAGTGACACCACCCCGGCCACCGTGCGGGCGGCGGCCAGGCCCACGCTGGTGCGGACCGCGTTCTGGAAGTACACCGAACGCCGGCTGAGGTTCCAGGCCAGCCGGTGCCACCAGAGCCGGGGGGTGCTCAGCCCCGCGTACCAGAACCGCCCCGCCAGCAGCTCCGGGGGGACGTCGCGGCAGCCGAGGGCGATGTCGGCGGCCCGGACCATGGTGAGCGCGCCGCTGGCCGCCTCGATCAGCGAGGACTGGCGGCGCAGCACCCCGGGCGCGGTGCCGCTGCGGGCGACCCGGCCCCTGCGGTACGCGTCCAGGGTCGCCTGAAGTTCCGCGACCGCGCGCAGGCCGCCGTCGCCGGGCCGGCCGCTGCGCAGGAGCGTGCCCGCCTGCCCGACGGTCTCGCCCACCCGGGCCAACAGCCGCAGGCCCAGGCCGCCCGGCCGGTCGGTGGGCGTGAGCGGCGGCAGGTCCGCCAGGCGGGCCAGCAGCTCGCGCGCGCCCCCGCCCGCGTGGGACAGCGCCCGCTCCCGCACCCCGGGACCGGCCGGACGCTCGGCCGCGGGCACCCGCGACGGGCGCAGCGCCTCGCTCGCCGCCCGGGCCCGCTCGCGGGTGGCCGGGCTGAGCGCCCACGGCGGGCGGGTCAGTTCGTCGGTGCACCGCGTGACGGCGACGGCGGCCGCCGCCAGCAGTTCGGGATAGCTCGGGCAGGGCGGATCGGGCAGCAGCAGCGACTCGGCGGCGATGAGCAGCAGCAGGCCCAGGGTGGCGCCGGCCAGCCGTTCGTCCAGGGTCTGCGGCGAGTAGGGCGGGAAGCACGGCAGGATGTACAGCAGTTGCAGCCCGGGGGCGGCGCCCGCCAGCCGGGGCCCGCCGGCCGCCGCGAAGGCCAGGCCGAAGCCGATCACCAACATGCCCGCGACCGCCGCCTCGGTCCGCACGGCCAGCAGGCTGCCCACGCAGATCAGCAGCCAGCTCAGCGGCAGCAGCCGGGTGAGGACGGCGGCGCGCTGGCGTCCCGAGCCGGGGATCCGTGACAGTCCGGCCATCGCCACCGAGGCGAACAGCGCGTAGGTCGCGGTCACCGGCTGGTGCAGCCCGTACAGGCAGCCGTAGAAGCCGGCGCAGGCGGCCAGTGTGACGCGCACCGAACGCCGGGCCGCGGTGGCCGCCGGGCCGCTGCTGCCGAGCAGGTCGGCTGCCATGCGTCGGGCCCTCGCGCGCCACGTCGGAGCGCTCACCGGAGCACTCCCGCTGTCCGCTTCGTCGTCCATGCAGCCGCGCCCGCCTGGCAGTCGGGTCCCCTCGCCACTCCAGAGTCCCACCGGCCGCGCGGCCCCGCACACGCGCCCGGCCGGGCCCGGCCTCAGCCGTCCGAGCGGCGCAGCAGGTAGCTGTCCATGATCCAGCCCTTACGGGCGCGGGCCTTTGCGCGCAGCTCGCGGATCCGCGGGGCGGCGTCGGCCAGCGGACCGGCGACCAGGATCTCGTCCGGCGTGCCGAGGTAGGCGCCGTAGTGGATGTCGAGGCCCTCGGGGTCGCCCGCCCCGATGCCGATGACGAGGATCTGCTGCATACCCGTGATTCTCCCCGAGCCCGCGAGGCCCGTGCGGCCCGTGCGACTCCTACAGCGGCCGGGCCGAGAGGTCCCCGCCGGAGCGGATCAGCGAGCTGGCCCGCTCCGACGCCACCGGCCGCGAGAACAGGTACCCCTGCCCGAGCGGGCAGCCCATCATCGCCAGCAGGTCGCGCTGCTGGGTGCTTTCGATGCCCTCGGCGATCACCCGCACGCCCAGCGTCTCGGCGATCCGGGTGATGCCCTCGACCAGCGCGTACTGCTGCGAGGACTTGCCCAGCCCGTCGATGAAGGACTTGTCGATCTTCAGGATGGTGATCGGGAACTCGCGCAGGTAGCTGAGCGAGGAGTAGCCGGTGCCGAAGTCGTCGATGGCCAGCCGGATGCCCAGCTCGCTGAGGGTCAGCATGTCCGCCCGGATCCGGTCGTCGCGGCGCATCAGGACGCTCTCGGTCAGCTCCAGGACCAGCGAGCCGGGGTCCAGCGCGTACGAGTCCAGGGTGTGCCGCACCACGTCGACGAAGCCGGGGTCGCGGAACTGGCGCGCGGAGACGTTGACGCTGACGTACAGCGGCGTCGGCACGGGCAGGCCGGTGCCGTTGTCCGGGGCGGTCCGCTGCCAGCGGGCGGCCTCCTCGGCCGCGTGGCCGAGCACCCAGGCGCCGAGCGGGACGATCTGGCCGCTCTCCTCGGCCAGTCCGATGAACTGCTCGGGCGGCACCATGCCACGACTGGAGTGCGGCCAGCGCAGCAGCGCCTCGAAGCCGACCAGGCCGCCCGAGGCGATCTCCACGATCGGCTGATACAGCACGGTGAACGCCGTCGCGGCGACCGCCGCGTCCAGGCTCTCCTGGAGCTCGTGCCGTTCGACCATGCCCGCCTGCAGGACGGGGTGGAACCGCCGCCACTGGCGCTTGCCGGCCCCCTTGGCCGCGTACATCGCCAGGTCGGCGTGGGCCAGCAGCTCGGCGGCGTCCTCGCTGTCCTCGGTGGTGGCGATGCCCACGCTGACCGAGACGTTGACTGGCCCGGTGCTGAGCCGGAACGGTTCGGTGAACGCCTTGATGACGTGGTTGGCGAAGGCCTCGACGTCGGCGGGGCCCAGCGAGTTCTCGATCAGGACGGCGAACTCGTCGCCGCCCAGGCGGGCCGCGGTGTCCGAGGCGCGCGCGATGGTGGACAGCCGGAGCGAGACCGCCACCAGGAGTTCGTCGCCGATGCCGTGGCCCATGGTGTCGTTGACGACCTTGAAGTCGTCGAGGTCGATCAGCAGCACGCCGGCCGCCACGCCCCCGCGCACCCCGCGCAGGAAGGCCTGGTTGACCCGGTCCTGGAAGAGCACCCGGTTGGCGAGGCCGGTCAGCGAGTCATGGAAGGCGCGGTGGCTGAGCTCGCGTTCCAGCTGCCGCTGCTCGGTGACGTCGCGCAGGGTGAGCACCAGGCCCAGCACGGTGGGGTCGGTGCGCAGGTCGCTGGCCCGCACCTCGACCTCGATGTCCACGTTGTCGTGCCGCACCATCCGCCAGTGCTCGCGGCGGTCGCGGTGGTCGCGGCTGCGCATCTGGGACAGCGCGCCGACCGCTGTGGCGCTCTCCTCCGCGGGTACCAGGTCGACGATCGGGGTGCCGACCAGCCCGGGGTAGCCGAGCACCCGGTCCGCCGAGGAGCTGGCGTAGCGGACCCGGTCGTCGTCGTCGAGGATCAGGATGACGTCCGAGGCGTTCTGCACCAGGGTGCGGAAGTAGGCCTCACTGTTGCGGCGGGAGACCTCCTGGCTGAGCGTGATGCGCTCCAGCGCCAGCGCGGCCTGGGCGGCCAGCGACTCCACCGTGGTGATCAGCGGCACCAGCTCGTCCTCCTCGCCGCCGATGATCAGGACGCCGATCAGCGGGTCGCCCGAGGGACGGTCCGGCAGGGCCAGCGGGCAGAGCAGCGCGTCGGCGCAGCCGGGCAGCAGCGCGGTGAACTCCCCGCCCAGTTCGGGCACCGGCCGCAGCCGGGTCCGGCGGGTGACGATCATGGCGTGCTCGGCGGCCGGCAGCCGGGGGAAGAGCGGGCCGAGGGCCGCGTCACCCGGGCCGGACGGGAAGCGTAACCGGCCGTCGTCGCTCAGCCCGAGCAGCACCAGGCGCTGCGAATTGGTCGGCGGCAGCGCGGCGCCGGCGGTACGGATCGCGGCGGTCACCTCGTGCAGGCTGGTGGCCACGGCCAGCGAGCCGACGGCGGTTCGCAGCGCCCGTTCGCGCGCGACGGTCAGCCGGTGCGCGGCGACCACGCCGGAGAGCCGGGCCAGCACCAGCAGGAACAGCAGCGCGGAGAAGGCGCCGACCACCCCGGCGTCGCGGTTCTGGCCCCTGGCCGACTCCAGCAGCAGCACACCGGGGGCGATCATCGAGGCGAAGCAGAGCAGCCCGATCCGGCCGCGCCCGACGTCGGAGCGCTGGCGCAGCACCGGCCGGGTCATCGTCACCATCGACGGGTGCAGCGCGGCCGCGCCCCAGGCCGTGTAGTACATCGCCCAGCCGAGGTCGACGGCGGTGCCGATCCGCCAGGTCCCGTAGAGCTGGATCAGCCCGAACAGGACGTCCGAGACCAGCATGCCGATGGTGCCGAGCGTGAGCAGCCGCAGCGACCAGCTCTTGGGGCCGTGTGGTACCAGCAGGCGCAACAGCATCGCCAGGACCAGGATGTCGCCGAGCGGGTAGGCGATGGCGAAGGCCTTCTGCACCCAGGTCAGGTCGGCGCTGTGCACGTTCGGCAGGACGATGTAGATCCACGAGAGCAGGGTCAGCGCGGCGGTGAAGGTCAGCGCGTCGATCAGGCTGCCACGGTCGCGCCCGGCGCTGCGGCGGCGGATGAAGATCAGCAGCCCGGCCGCGTACAGCGGGTAGGTCGCCAGGTAGAAGACGTCCGCCACGGACGGGAACGGGTTGCCCTGGTGCAGCAGCTGGGTGAGGACCACCTCGGCGACCTCGCCCGCCGTGAAGCTCAGGTTGGCCGCCGCGAGCAGCAGCCACGGCAGCGGGTGCGAGGGGCGGTTGCGCAGCGTGCCGAGCAGGATGGCCGCCACGCCACCGAGGCCGATCCCCGTCCACCAGACGATCCGCTCGCCGGGATGCACGT
Organism: Kitasatospora mediocidica KCTC 9733; assembly: GCF_000744225.1. Taxonomy (GTDB): domain Bacteria; phylum Actinomycetota; class Actinomycetes; order Streptomycetales; family Streptomycetaceae; genus Kitasatospora; species Kitasatospora mediocidica. The sequence continues at coordinate 295,142 of NZ_JQLN01000006.1, forward strand.
AGTACATGACCGTGAACAGGCCCATCCACCCGAGAAATCCGAGCATGACGTACTGCCACCGCCACCTGGTCATCGCATTCAGCATGCAGTGCTCCACCGAGATACGCGCGAGAGCAACCGACGGGTACTGCCGTGTGTACGGGGTACGCACCGCGTACGCACGATTGGTGCCGGGAGGTCGCGCGGCAGATTTCGGGCGGAATTCCCCACCAGCATACCCGACCACCCTGAAGGTGTAATTCCCGCTCCTGACGGTGCACTTGCACGTGCGGAAGGCTACCGCCGGTCGCCATCGGCTGCCGGTTCGGCGGGCAGGCGTATATTCGAGATACGTTCGCGATCGCCTAGAGAGCGGGAGGGCCGACGTGGTGGACCGCGACTCTTTCTCGCCACCGGCCGACGAATTGCAGACGGTCGTCAGGAATGCCAGGGGACAGTATTCGCTCTGGCCGGCCGCACTCCAGGTCCCGAGGGGTTGGCACCGCCAGGGGGAGCCCGCCTCCCGAGCCGCCTGCGTGGCCGCCGTCGACGCGAGTTGGACGCGACTGCGCCCGGTCGGCAGCGGGCCGGCGGCGGCCACCGTTCCGCAGCTGCTCGCCGAGCGGGCGGCGGTCGCCGGCCACCGGACGGCGGTGCTGTCGGACCACGGGTCGCTCAGCTACGCGGAGTTGGAGCACCGGGCCGACCGTCTCGCCCGCCGGTTACGCCGCTGCGGGGTGGGCACCGAGTCGGTGGTGACGGTCCTCCTGGACCGGACCCCGGCGATGGTGGTCGGGCTGCTGGCGGTGCTGAAGTCGGGCGGCGCGTTCCTCCCGGTCGCCCCCGACCTGCCCGCGCGGCGGCTCGCCCAGTTGGTCGAGGACTCCTCCTGCGCTGCGGTCCTGACCAGCAGCGATCACGCCCGGTTCGTCACCGGTGGCGCCACCGTCGTGCTGGTCGACGAAGCGGAGGCCGACGCCGATGCCCGCTCGGACCCGGTGCTGCCGGGCGGCCCGGAGCCCGACGACCTCGCGTACATGATCTACACCTCGGGCTCGACCGGCGTCCCCAAGGGCGTGATGGTCGATCACCGGTCCTTCGCCCGGGTGTTGCTGAACCTGGTCGACGCCTACGTGCTGCGCCCCGAGGACCGGGTGCTGCAACTGGCCGCCCTGGGGTTCGACACCTCGCTGGAACAGATCTTCACCACGCTGCTCGGCGGCGGGACACTGGTCCTCGCCCACGGCCCGGGCTGGGCGCCGACCGAGCTGACCCGCCGACTGCGCGAGCACGGCATCACGGTCGCCGACCTCACCCCCTCCTACTGGCACCAGTTCCTCGGCGCGGCCCGCCAGGAGGTCGCCGCCGCGGCCTCGCTGCGGCTGCTGATCGTCGGCGGCGACAGCGTGCACGCCGACGACTGCCGCCGCTGGCTGCGCCGGATGCCCGCCGTCCAGCTGGTCAACGCCTACGGGCTGACCGAGACCACCATCACCTCCACGCTCTGCCACCTGGACACCGAGGTCCTGGCGGGCTCGCACGCCGGCCCGGTGCCGATCGGCAACCCGCTCCCGGACACCTCCGTGCAGCTGCTGGACAGTGCGCTGCGCCCGGTCCCGGCGGGCCGGCGCGGCGAGATCTTCATCGGCGGCAGCGGGGTGGCACGCGGCTTCTGGCGCCAGCCGGGCCGGACCGCCGACGCGTTCCTGCCCGACCCGTACGCCGACGAGCCGGGCGCGCGGATGTACCGCACGGGCGACGCCGGGCGGTGGCGCCCGGACGGCCGGCTGGAGTTCCTCGGGCGGATCGACGACCAGGTGAAGATCCGCGGCTACCGGGTGGACCCGGCCGAGGTCGAGGTGGTGCTGACCTCCCACCAGGCGGTGGGCCAGGTCGCGGCGGTGGCCGCGGCGGCGGGCCGCGAACGGGAGTTGGTGGCCTTCTACACCCGGGCCGGTCCCGCGGTCCCGGAGGCGCAGTTGCGGTCCTTCCTCGCCGAGCGGCTGCCGGGCTACATGCTGCCGACCCGGCTGACCGCCGTCGAGGCGCTGCCACTGGACCACAACGGCAAGGTGGACCGCCGACGGCTGTCGCTCGGCACCGGCATCCGGGACGCGTCGGCCGACGTGCCCACCGGCCCGCCGCCCGCCGCGCTGTTGCCGACGGGCGATCCCGGGGAATCGGTGGCGGCCGGTGTCTCCCAGCTCTGGGCCCAACTGCTGGACCTCGAACGGGTCGGGGACGACGACGACTTCTTCCGGAGCGGCGGCAACTCGCTGCTGGCGATGGAGATGCTGGCCCGGGTGCGGATCATGTTCGGCATCGGTGTCACCCAACTACGCGCGCTGACCCGGGCGTTGCTGGAGGACGCCGCACTGGCCCCGTTCGTCCGCAGCACGCTGGCGGCCCGTGCCGGGACGCTGGCGGAGAACGGCCACGGCCGGGTGGACTTCGCGGCCGAGAGCCGCCTGCTGGTGCCGGTCAACCAGGCCGGGCGCCCCGAGCCCGACTGGCGCCGGCCCGCCGACGTCCTGCTGACCGGAGCCACCGGCTTCTGCGGCGCCCACCTGCTGGAGGAGCTGCTGCGCAGCACCGACGCCCGGATCCACTGCCTGATCCGGGCCAGGGACGCCGGGCACGCGCTGGAGCGGCTGCGCGCCGCCTGCCGTCGCCACCTGGCGCACGACCAGCTCGGCGAACGGTCGGCGGACCGGATCATCCCGGTCCTCGGCGATCTCGCGGAGCCGCTGCTGGGCCTGGAGCCGGACCGCTTCCACGCGCTCGCCGACAGCGTGGACCTGATCTACCACTGCGGCGGCCAGGTCAACTTCATCTACCCGTACCGCGAGATGAGCGCCGCCAACATCGCCGGGACCAGGGAGCTCATCCGGCTGGCCGGCCACTCCCGGGCGATTCCGCTGCACTACCTCTCCAGCATGGCGGTGCTGGCCGGCTACGGCGCCGCCGGGGTGCGCCGGGTGACCGAGGACAGCCCGCTGGCCCACCCGGAGTACCTGGCGGTCGGCTACGTCGAGGGCAAGTGGGTGGCCGAGGCGTTGCTGAAGGAGGCCTCCGCGGCCGGGCTGCCGGTCTCGGTCTACCGGCTGAACGACGTGACCGGCGACCAGCGGACGGGCGTGATGAACACCAACACCGAGGTGTGCGCGCTGATCAAGTTCATCGTCGACGCGGGGTGCAGCCCGGACGTCGACCTGCCGCTCGACTACCTGCCCGCCGACTGCTTCGCCCAGGCGCTGGTGCACATCTCCACCCGGCACCGGGCGACCGGTGAGACCTACCACCTCACAAATCCGCGGGACGCGTCGATCGACACCCTGGTCGAGCGGATCCGCGCGTTCGGCTACCCGGTGGAGGAGCTGCCGTTCGCGCAGTGGGTCCGGCGGTTCGCGGGCTTCGCGGCGGCCCATCCGAACCACCCCATGACCTCCTTCCTGCCGCTGTTCGTCGACCGCAGCCCGGGAACCGACCTGACCGTCAGCGAGCTCTACTTCCGGGGCACCTTTCCCGCCTTCACCAGGGACCGCGCCGAAGCGGCGCTGGCCGACAGCGGGATCCGGATCCCGCCGGTCGGCGGGGAGTTGCTGGACCGCTACCTGGAGAACCTGCTGGCGACCGGCTACCTGGCCCCGCCGCGGGTCGGACGCGGAGCGGCCGCATGACCAGGAGGTGCGCCGACTGGGCGGCGCTCGACCTCTCCCTCGCGCCGGCCGGGGGACCGGTGGCGTTCTGCGGCGACCTGGGACCGGAGAGCCTGCTCGCGGCCTACCGGGCCGGGCTCTACCCGTTTCCGGCCGCCGACCCGATGCTGCGCGACCTCAACGAGGCGCTCTTCGAGGAGCAGGTCGCGGACGGCCGGGTCGCGCTGGTGGGCCGCGAGGACATCGACCCCTACGCCGTCTCCTGGTGGTCGCCCGACCCGCGTCCGGTGCTGCCGGTGGCCGGGATGCGGCTGGGCCGGACCCTCGCCAAGCAGGTCCGCAACCGGGCGCCTTGGTCGACCAGCCTCAACCGGGCCTTCGGCGAGGTGGTCGAGGCCTGCCGGGAGGGCCGTGAACCACGCTGGCTGACCAAGGAGTTGGTCGACAGCCTGGCCCTGCTGCACGAGTCGGGATGGGCGCTGAGCGCGGAGGTCTGGGAGGACGACGCGCTGGTGGGCGGCGTCTTCGGCGTCCGGGCCGGAGCGGTGCTGAGCCTCGACTCGATGTTCCACCGGCGCTCCAACGCCGCCAAGGTCGCGGTCGCCGATCTGGCGGCGCGGTTCGGCCAGGTGGGCGGCGTGCTGCTGGACACCCAGTGGGACAGTCCGCAGACCCGCGGCATCGGCGCCGGCCCTCTGCCGCGCACCCGCTACCTCGACCTGCTGCACACCTCGCCCGACCTCCCGCCCCCGGCCGCGCACCCCCTCCCGGCCCGCCGCCTGGCCGGCTGAGCCCGCGCGGCGTCCCATCCCGGTGTGGGGCGGGACGCCGCGCGGGCTCAGCCAGGTTGGGGCAGCTGCGAGTGAGGTGGGTCAGATGGCCACGACGTTGACCGCGCTCGGGCCCTTCTGGCCGTCCTGGATCTCGAACTCGACGTTCTGGCCCTCGGCCAGCGTCTTGAAGCCGTTGCCCTGGATCGCCGAGAAGTGGACGAAGACGTCCTTGGTCCCGTCCGCCGGGGTGATGAAACCGAACCCCTTCGACTCGTTGAACCACTTGACCTGACCCTGTATCGCCGCCATGTAGATGTCCTCGCTCGTGTCCGAGGCGCGGCCGACAGCGGCGCGCCGCGACGATCATGCCCAACGGCGAGGGCGGAGAAACGGATCGGTCGCGACGAGCGTGGTTGGCAACTTCTCGCCATCTGTCGTCATTCGGTCACGCACCGTCGATGCCCTGCTAGCATCATGCCCATGTCAATCCGCGTATGTCTCTGGCATCCGGTTCGGCCTGGCCGCCACCGCGGCAGACTCGCCGCATGTCCCGCGCGCCCGCCCGCCGGGCCCCGCACCTGCGCGGTGAACGCCCGTCCGAGATGCGGTTCCGGCGAGCCGTCCTCATCATAGGCACGGCCCGACCGGCCTGAACGCCCTTTTCCTGGAACGTCGTTCCCTCCCCTCTGCCGCGTTGCGCCGCCGGCTCCGGTCCGGTCCCCGCGCCGCTCTCCCGCGCCCTTTCGCTCCGGATGCCGGGGCCTTCGGCCCGTCCAGCGGCCGCGCCCACGGGTGTGCCCGGCTCTCGGGCTCCCTCCGCCCCCTCCCCTCCCTCTTCGCGCTTCTCTCCGCCTTCGCCTGGTTCGGTCCACATTCACTCGTCCTCCGCGTCAGCGCGGGGTACCGCTCCTAAGGGTTTCGACACACGTGCACGGGTCATCTGAGGAAAACGAGGCATCCACCGCCACGCCGGATCCATCGGCGTTCCCGAACAACGCTGGGGCCGGCACGGCGGGGGAGGGCAGAGGCGCACGGCACGGCCGCGGCCCCGGGCGCACCGGTTGGGGGAGCTCCAGTCCTGACATACCGTCAAAATCCGTTACCCATAAGGGTTACGCGCTGCGGAACTGGCGGATCCGCAGCCGGCTGGCGGTGCTGCTGGCGCTGCCGGTGCTGGCGGCCACCGTCCTGGGCGGGCTGCGGGTGCAGAGTTCCCTGCAGCGAGGCCAGGCCCTCGCCGCGGTCACCGCGACCAACCGGCTGACCGGCGCGGCCACTTCGCTGGCAGACGCGTTGCAGCAGGAGCGCGACGTCTCCGCGAGCATCCTGCCGGCCGCGCAGGCGGCCCCGCCGGTCCCGCCCGCCCCGGGCGCGCTGGCCGTCCAGCCGGTCGCCGTGAACGCCGACGTCCAGGCCGCCCGTGACGCGACCGACCGCGCGCGGGCCACCTTCGGCACGGTCACCGCCGCCGTCAAACCCGACACCCTGCCCGGCGGTGACATCGCACTGAACGACGTGCAGTCCGGACTCCGGGAGTTGGCGCTGATCCGGCAACAGGCGTTCGCGCCGACCAGCACCGGCCGCAGCACGGTCCAGAAGACCGTGGCCGACTACGACTCGGTCATCCAGAGCGTCATCGGTCTCGGCCAGGACATGGCGCTGGGCACCGGCAACGCCCGGATCATCCGCACCGCGCACGCCCTCCAGCAGTTCTCGCTCGCCCAGGACGACACCTCCGTGGTGCGCGCGGTGATCGGCGCCGCGCTGGCCGGCCCCGGGCAGCGGCTCAGCCCGGACGACCAGGCGTACGCCGCCCAGGCGGCCAAGGACCGCGAGAGCCTGCTCAACGCGTTCCGCGCGGCCTACGGCAGCGCCGCCGCCGCGCCGTTGCTCGCCTCGCTGACCCAGGACTCCAGCACGCTGGACGCCGACCAGTACGCCCGCCAGGTGCTGTCCGACCCGAGCGGCCGCACCACCACGAGCGGCGAGATGTCCGCCGCCACCTGGACGAGCCTGGCCGGGCGCCGCATCCAGGCCATGAACCAGGTGGAGCAGCACCTGATCGCCGACATGAACGGCCAGGCGGCCGACCTGCAGTCGCGCACCCGGCGCACCGCCCTGCTGAACGCGATCCTGATCTCGCTGGTGCTGCTGGTCGCGGTGGGCGGAGCGGTCCTGGTGGCGCGCTCGATGGCACGCGCCCTGGCCCGGCTCCAGCGCGCGGCGGAGGACGTCGCCGAGCACCAACTGCCGCAGCTGGTCATCGCGTTGTCCCAGGCCGAGCCGCAGGAGGTGAACGCCGACGTGACCCCGATCGGGATCGACACCACCGACGAGATCGGCCATGTGGCGCACGCCTTCGACATGGTGCACCGCGAGGCGGTCCGACTGGCCGCCGAACAGGCGCTGCTGCGGGGCAACATCAACGCGATGTTCACCAACCTCTCGCGCCGCAGCCAGGGCCTCATCCAGCGTCAGCTGTCGCTGATCTCGGAGCTCGAGAGCCGTGAGACCGACCCGGACCAGCTCGCCAGCCTCTTCAAGCTCGACCACCTCGCGACCCGCATGCGCCGCAACGGCGAGAACCTCCTCGTCCTCGCGGGCGAGGACCCGGGCCGCCGCTGGACCCGTCCCGTCCCGCTGGTCGACGTGCTGCGCGCCGCCGCCTCCGAGGTGGAGCAGTACGAGCGCATCGAACTGGCCGCCGTGCCCTCCGCCGAGGTCGCCGGCCGCGTCGTCAACGACCTCGTCCACCTGCTCGCCGAGCTGCTGGAGAACGCCACCTCGTTCTCCAGCCCGCAGACCCGCGTGCGGGTCACCGGCCACGCGCTGCCGGACGGCCGGGTGCTCGTCGAGATCCACGACACCGGCATCGGCCTCAGCCCCGACGACCTCGCCGAGATCAACGAGCGGCTGGCCAACCCGCCCACCGTCGACGTCTCGGTCTCGCGCCGGATGGGCCTCTTCGTGGTCGGCCGGCTGGCCCTGCGGCACGGCATCCGGATCCAGCTGCGCCCCAGCGACACGTCCGGGACCGCGGCCCTGGTGGTCCTGCCCGCCGACCTCACCCCGGCCGGCGCCCCGCCGGCGGCCGTGCACGCGACCGCTCCGCCCGTCGGCGGCTACGCCGGGCGGCCGCTCGGCCCGGCGGAGGCGCTGCCGGCCGTCCAGCCGGGTGAGCCGTTGCCGCAACGCGACCTGCTGTCGGGACGACGGCGGTAGGGCGGATTACGCCGCGGCGGCGCCGCGGACCACGAGGGCGGCGAGCAGCTCGTGGGTGGCCTCGGCCACCGCGTCCACGGCGGCGTCGAAGGCGGCCTGGTTGTGGGCGGCGGGGGCGCGGAACCCGGAGACCTTGCGGACGTACTGCAGGGCGGCCGCCCGGATGTCCTCCTCGGTGACGTCGGGCGTCGTGGGCGGGCGGAGGGTCTTGATGCTTCGGCACATGACCCCAGTCTGCGCCACCGGCGGGGTGCGGCGCGGGGGAAGGGTCACGTTCGGTTGTGGCGTGACCGTCGCCGGGCGGACGGCGGAACCGGGTCACGGCGGTGCGGCCAGGCGGGCGGCCCGCAGCGTGAGGTAGTGCCGCTCGGGCAGGCTGGCCGTCCGCTCGGCCGCCGCGCGGTAGTTCTCGACGGCGCCCGGCCGGTCGCCGGCCATCTCCAGCAGGTGGGCCCGGGCCACGAAGAGCCGGTGGTGACCCGCCAGCCGCGGGTCCGCCGCGACACCCGCCAGCAGGGCCAGCCCCTCGGCCGGGCCGTGCACCATGGCGGTGGCGACGGCCCGGTTGAGGGTGACCACCGGTCCGGGGGCGATCCGCTCCAGGACGCCGTAGAGCGCCAGGATCTGCGGCCAGTCGGTCTCCGCGGCCGTCCGCGCCTCGTCGTGGAGGGCGGAGATCGCCGCCTGCACCTGGTAGGGACCCACGGGTCCGCGCGGCAGCGCCGCCGTGATCAGGGCGACGCCCTCGGCGATGGCGGCGGCGTCCCAGCGGGCGCGGTCCTGGCGGTCCAGCGGGATCAGTTCGCCGTCGGGGCCGGTGCGCGCGGCGCTGCGGGCGTCGCTCAGCAGCATCAGCGCCAGCAGCCCGGCGACCTCGCTGTCCCCGGGCAGCAGGGCGTGCACGGTCCGGGTCAGCCGGATCGCCTCGCGCGAGAGCTCGACGCGCAGCAGCTCGGGTCCGGCCGAGGTGGCGTAGCCCTCGTTGAAGATCAGGTAGAGCACCTGCAGGACGCTGGCGAGCCGGGTCGGCCAGTCCTCCCGGTCCGGCATCCGGAAGGTGGCGCCGGAGGCCCTGATCCGCTGCTTGGCCCGGCTGATCCGCTGCCCCATGGTCGCCTCGGGCACCAGGAAGGCGTGGGCGATCTCGGCCGTGGTGAGCCCCGCGACCGAGCGCAGCGTGAGCGCGACCGCGGAGGTCGGCGACAGGACGGGGTGGCAGCAGAGGAAGAGCAGCCGGAGCGTGTCGTCCCGGCCGCCGGTGTCCTCGCTGTCCGCCGGGGGCGCCGCCTGCCTGTCGTCCGGCACCTGGCGGGCCACCAGGTCCTCGCGACGACGGCGCGCCTGCTCGCTGCGGACCTGCTCGATCATGCGCCGGCCGGCCACCTGGACCAGCCAGCCACGCGGGTTGCCGGGCACCCCCTCCGTCCGCCACTGGACGGCCGCCGCCAGCAGCGCCTCCTGGACGGCGTCCTCGGCGTCGTGGAAGTCCCCGAAACGCCTGGTGAGCACGCCGACCACCTGCGGCGCGAGCCGGCGCAGCAGGTGATCGACGGGTTCCTCGGTGTCGGACGAGGTCACAGCTCGCCTTGCGGCGCGGACATCACCTGGCGGACCTCGATCGGCATGTTCAGCGGCGCGCCGCCTGGGCCGGGGGCCGTCGAGACGTAGGCGGCGATCTCCACCGCCCGCTCGGCGCTGTCGCAGTCGACGATCCAGAAGCCGGCCAGGAACTCCTTGGTCTCGGCGAACGGCCCCTCGGTGACCACGGGCGCGCCGTCGGCCCCGGCGCGGACGATCCGGGCGGTGGCGGGCATCGCCAGGCCCTGCGCGTCGACCAGCTCTCCGGCCGCGCTGAGCTTCTGGTTGGCCTCCACCATGAAGCCGATGTGCGCCTGCACCTCCTCGGCCGACCAGGTGTCGATCGGCGGAAGCGCGTCGGACATGTCCTGGCTGAACTGCATCAGCAGCATGTACTTCACGGCTCTGCTCCTTGCTTCGCGCGCCCCCTGCGGGCGCTCTCACTGTTCAGTAGAAGCAGACGCCGTGATTTCGACATCCTCGCCGCGACAATCGCACGGAGGCGACTGAACCGTGGCGATCAGGCGTCGCCCTGGGCGGCAGCGGCGTGGCGCTGGCGCTTGCTGAGCGCGGCCTGCGAGAGGTCCTCGGCCTGGGATAGCTGGGAACCTCAGGCAGTCCGGGACGTCCGGTTCCACCGCGTTTTCTGCGGGCCGGGCATGGACAGTCGCCGGTTTACCGGGGGCTATGGCGGTTAGGTGGTCCGTATGAGCCGATTTGTGCTGACCATTCCGGGAACCTTCAAGCATCCGCTCAGCGGGCAGTCGCGACGCCGGCTGCTGAACGCGCTGCGCGGCGTCGATCCCGACGAGGTGGGCACGGTGCCCCCGGACCTGGACGTGCTCAGCGCCGACGAGGGCGACACCAGGTTCGTGCTGCGGCTGGAGGTCACCGCCGAGGACAGCGGGGCGGCGGAGGGCCTGGCGATGAGCGTGGCGCTGACCGCGCTGGCGGCGGCCGACTACGCGGAGGACGACGTCTTCATGGGCGACGCGGTGGTCACCGCGATCGACGTGGGGTAGGCCAGGGGCCGGTTCGGGTCCGGGTCCGGCTCCGGGGACGGCGGCTCGGGGTCGGGGCCCGGGCCGGGCTGCGGCGGCCACGGCGGGACGGGGGCCGGCTCGGGCGGTACCGGGGGCAGGGGTGCGGGGTCGGGGGGCAGCGGCCCGATGTCGGGGTCGAGGGGGACGGGGACGGAAGCCATGATCGTTCGCTCCTCCCGGGGGGATCAGGGTCGAAGGGGTGTCGCACCCGCGCGCCTACCCGGGCTCGGGTCGGGCAATCGGCGCGGGAACTGCGTACCCGTACGACTTATTCGGCCCGTCGGCGCGTCGGCCGCCGCAGGGTGCCGCGGCTCGGTCGAATGGGAGCGCCGGCAGGCCGTGGCCGCCCCCACCGGACCGTCCTGCCCTCTGCACGGCACTCGCGACACGTGAAGGGAACCTCCCATGCGTCACCTGCGTCGACTCCCCACCCTGGCCGTGGTGGTGTCGCTGCTGGCCGGCACCGCCGCACTGGCGGCCCCGGCGGCTCCGGCCGCCGCCCGCCCGCTCCCCGCCCCGGCCACCCAGTACTGCGCCACCGTCGTCGGGCACCAACTCGACGGCCGCGGGCACTCGATGCTGCTCGGCAAGGCCTGCTCGGCGGTCTCCCGCGCCGACGCCGTCACCCGGGCCGCCGCTCCCGTACTCCAGGTCTTCCCCGGCTGACTTCCCCGGCGCTCAACTCCGGTCGGCGTCACCCCCGGTGGGCAGCATGTCCTTGATCAGGTCCATCACCGAGGTGTCCGTCAGGGTGGTGACGTCGCCGAGCGCGCGGTGCTCCGCGACGTCCTTCAGCAGGCGTCGCATGATCTTGCCGGAGCGGGTCTTCGGCAGCTCCTGGACGATCAGGACCTGCCGGGGCCGGGCGATCGGGCCGATCTGCTCGGTGACGTGCGCCCGCAGCAGCGCCGCCGTCTCCGGCGGCCCCGGCTGCGGCTCCTGGGACGCGCGCAGGATGACGAAGGCGACGATGCCCTGCCCGGTGGCGGCGTCCGAGGCGCCCACCACGGCCGCCTCGGCCACCCGGGGGTGCGAGACCAGCGCCGATTCCACCTCGGTGGTGGAGATCCGGTGGCCGGACACGTTCATCACATCGTCGACCCGGCCGAGCAGCCAGATGTCGCCGTCCTCGTCCTTCTTGGCACCGTCCCCGGCGAAGTACACGCCGGGAAAGCGCGACCAGTACGTCTCGCGGTAGCGCTCCTCGTCGCCCCAGATGGTGCGCAGCATGGCGGGCCACGGCTCGGTCAGCACCAGGTAGCCGCCGGAGCCGGCGGGCACCGGGCGGCCCTCGTCGTCGACCACGTCCGCGCCGACGCCGGGCAGTGGGCCGAGCGCCGAGCCGGGTTTGCAGGTGCTCAGTCCCGGCAGCGGGCTGAGCATGTGGGCGCCGGTCTCGGTCTGCCACCAGGTGTCCATCACCGGGCAGCGGTCGCCGCCGATGTGGCGGCGGTACCAGATCCAGGCCTCCGGGTTGATCGGCTCCCCGACCGAGCCGAGCAGCCGCAGGCTGGACAGGTCGAAGCCGGCCGGGAACCGCTCGCCCCACTTCATGAAGGTGCGGATCGCGGTCGGCGCGCAGTACAGCACGGTGACGCCGTAGCGCTGGACGATCTCCCACCAGCGGCCCTGGTGCGGGGTGTCGGGCGTGCCCTCGTACATCACCGAGGTGGTCCCGTTGGCCAGCGGCCCGTAGACGATGTACGAGTGGCCGGTGACCCAGCCGATGTCGGCGGCGGTCCAGAACACGTCCTGCTCCGGCTTGATGTCGAACACCGCCCAGTGCGACCAGGCCGCCTGGGTCAGATAGCCGCCGCTGGTGTGCAGGATGCCCTTGGGGCGGGCGGTCGTGCCGGAGGTGTACATGATGTAGAGCGGGTGTTCGGCGTCGAAGGCCTGCGCCCGGTGCTCGGTGGACTGACGGTCCACCAGCTCGTGCCACCACACGTCGCGGCCCTCGGTGAAGGCCACCGGTGCGCCGGTGCGGCGCACCACCAGGACGCTCCGGACGGCCGGGCAGCCCGCCACCGCCTCGTCCACCGCGGGCTTCAGGGCAGCGGGCGCGCCCTTGCGGAAGCCGCCGTCGGCGGTGATCACCACCCGGGCGTCGCAGTCCAGGATGCGCCCGCGCAGCGCCTCGGCCGAGAAGCCGCCGAAGACCACGGTGTGCGGTGCGCCCAGCCGGGCGCAGGCGAGCATCGCGATCGCGGTCTCCGGGATCATCGGCATGTAGAGCGCCACCCGGTCGCCGGCCCGCACGCCCAGTTCCACCAGCGCGTTGGCGGTCCGGCAGACCGCGTCCTTGAGGTCGGCGTAGGTCAGGGTGCGCCGGTCACCGGGCTCGCCCTCCCAGTGGAAGGCCACCCGGTCGCCGTGCCCGGCGGCCACGTGCCGGTCCACGCAGTTGTACGCGACGTTCAGCCGGCCGCCGACGAACCAGCGGGCGAACGGCGCCGAACTCCAGTCCAGCACCTGCGACCACGGCTGCTCCCAACTGAGCCGGTGGGCCTGCTGCTCCCAGAAGGCGAGCCGGTCCTCGGCGGCCGCCCGGACGGTGTCGGCCGTGACGTTCGCGGTCGCCGCGAGTCCGGGCGGGGGCGGGAAGCGCCGACTCTCGTGCAGCAGGTTGGACAGTGTCTGGTCGGTCATCCCTCGGCGCTCCCCGGGTCAGCGCTGGGACCGGATCAGCGGCCAGGTCGGCAGCACGGTTCTGCGCCAGGTGCCGTTGGTGACGATCGCCAACGAGGCGTACCAGGCGACCACCGCCGTGACCAGGCCTGCCCACCCCCCGACCTTGGTCATGGTGCTCGACTGGCCGAGCGCGCCGATGGTCAGGAAGAGGAAGGTGAGGCTCAGGGTGACGAAGACGGCCAGTACCGAGACGCTGGTGCGCAGGGCCGCCAGGGTCATGTAGACGGTGAAGATGGTCCAGGCCAGCAGGTAGACGCCGGTGGCCTGGTAGGCGTGCGCCGGCGCGAGGCGGGGCGCGACCACGCCGACGTAGGCCGCGAACGTGAGCCAGAACGCGCCGAAGGACGAGAAGGCGGTCGCGGCGAAGGTGTTGCCGCGGCGGAACTCCCACATCCCGGCCAGCAGCTGCACGAGTCCGCCGTAGAACAGCGCCAGCGGGAGGACCACGCGCTCGACGGAGACGTTGATCAGCCCGGCGTTGAAGCAGCTGAGCACGAACGTGGTCATCGCGAAGGCCGCCAGCCCCAGCGCGCCCGGGTCGGCGATGGCGGCAGGCGCCGGTCCCGCCGCTCCTGCCGGGGTGAGGCGGGAGACGGGCTGTGATTCGGGTTGTTCGTCGGCCATGACAGGTCCTTTCCGTGACGGCCGACACCGCATACTCTCGCCTGCCCGGCTCTGGCGCGGTTACACCTCGTGCCGGACGTCGGACGCTCGGCCTCGCCGATCCCGTCGTCCGCAGCCGTCCGGTGGACGCTGAGCGACGGGTGTTGACGCGGTGTCAAGGATCCGTCAGAGCGCGGTGCGCGGGCTTGTCCGGTCGCTGCGGGGAGACTTGAATGGGGCCATGACCCGCTCGGAGCGCCACCACGACCGTCCGCCGCATCCGCGGCCGCCGGTAGTCGTCGCAGCCGTCTCCGCCGCCCGGTAGCACCGCTTCCGGCGCGCCTTCCCGGGCCCGCGCCCCGGCCTCCGGGCCCCGCGCTCCCTGCGCAGTTCACCTCCCGCACTCCCGGCCCCCGGTGCGCGCACCTCTGCGCCCCGGCACCCCGGGGTGCCCTGCCACCCTTGGATGGACATGTCCGCCGTACTCTCCTCGCTCCCCCAGCCTTCGGCCGGGGGTACCCCCTCCGCCCTGGTCACCGGTGCCTCCTCCGGCATCGGCTGGGAGACCGCCCGCCTGCTCGCCGAGCAGGGCGCCACCGTCATCCTGCACGCCAGGACCGTCCAGGAGGGCGAGGACGCGGTGGACCGGCTGGCCGCCGCCGGGGTCTCGCGCGACCGGTTGCAGACGCTCGCCGCCGACTTCACCCGCCTCGCGGAGGTCACGGTGCTGGCGGGGACCGTCACGGCGGCCTTCCCGACCCTGGACCTGCTGGTCAACAACGCCGCGATCATGGCGCCGGAGCGCTGCACGCTCTCCGAGGACGGCAACGAGGTCTCGCTCCAGGTCAACTTCCTGGCCGCCCACCTGCTCGCCCGGCTGCTGCGCGGCCCGCTCTCGGCCGCCGCCGAGGCCCGGGGGGAGGCCCGGATCATCAACGTCTCCTCCGCCCTGCACCGCACCGCCGCGATGAACTGGAACGACCCGCACCGCGCCAAGAAGTACACCCGGGTCGCCGCCTACGCGCAGTCGCAGCTGGCGCTCACCATGGCCACCCGCGACATGGCCCCGGCCGGCAGCGGCATCACCGCCGTCAGCGTGAACCCGGGCCTGTGCGACACCGCGCTGCTTCCGTTGTACGGGCGGGTCGGCGCCCCGGCAGCCGAGGGGGCGGCGGCCGTGGTCCGGCTCTGCCGGCCGGACGTCCGGCTCACGAACGGCGAGTACTACGACGGCGGCGACATCGCCCCGAGCGCCGGCGTGGTCCACGAGGAGCGCTCGCTGCGCCGGCTGGCCAAGCTCGCCGACCAGCTGGTCACCGCCCGGGCCTGACGGCGTCAGCCCTGCGGCTGCCCGGGCTCGGTGGGGTGGGTGGGCTCGGACGCCGCGGCGTCCGGGCTCGCCGGCTCGGCGGCCTGGGCCGCGTCGTCGGCCCGCAGGGCCGCGAGTTCGGCCTCCAGTTCCGCGACCCGGCTCTCCAGCCGCTGGGCCTGCGCCGCGGCGTCCCGGTAGGCGTCCTTGTGACGCTTGGCGACGTCCGAGAGGGTGTCCACCCGGTCGGCGAAGGCGTCCCGCTCCGCGGCGATCGGCCCGGCCACCTGGAAAGCCACCGTCCCGGCGATCCAGTCCGCCCACTCGTTGATCCGCTGCCGGCCGGCGGCTCCGTGCAGCGTGGCGTCCTGGAGGCCGTCGAGCATGGCCGGGCGGATGGCGTCGGCGATGCGCTGCGGTAGGCCGGGCTGCTTGGTCACAGCTGCTCCTGGGTGACGGTACGGGCGGTGTCGAGGAGGCGATCTTCCCACGTCGCGGTACCTGTCCGGACTGCCGGGGGCACTGCGCCGGACCGACGTCGCCGTCGGCCCGGGCAGGCCCCGGTTCAGCCGCCCACGGTGACGTCGAACCTCGCGGCGTTGGACCCGGCGACGCTGATCACCGGCGTCGCGCCCGCGAGGTCGGCGGCGCGGTAGGTGACGCTCAGCGTCTGCGACTCACCGGGCCACAGCGTCACGTCGTCGTCGCTCCACAGCGCGGAGCGCACCTCGTTGTCGCCGGACAGCTCGCCACCCGAGGCGGTGCCGCGCCGCAGGTCGGTGCGGAGGAAGAACCCGACGGTCGGGGTGGTCGAGGTGTTGGTGAGCGTCACGTCCGTGACGGTGTCGGCGCCGTCGGGGCCGGGCCGGCTCCTGGTGCTGAGCCCGGTGGCGGTGATCGTGCTCGGCGGCAGCGACGCGAGGCCCTGGAGCGCCGCGTACTGGGTCATGGTCGCGTTGTCGTTGCCGTTGGTGGCCGACCAGTTGATCACGTCCTGCTGGGTGGACTGCCAGTACACGTTGCGGTCCACCACCGTGCCGTTCTGACGCAGCGTCAGTTCGACGAAGTACGTCTGCGCGGCGGCCGGGGCGTTGGTGGCGGCCGGAACCCTGGGCGTGAGAACGGAGTTGAGGACCTGCTGGCCGGTCAGGCTCATTCCGCCGGCGGTCCGGTCGTCCAGCACGGTGCCGGCCAGGTCGTAGACCCTGGCCTCCACCGAGAGGCCGCCCTGAGTCGTGGAGCCCAGGTTGTCCAGGGTGACCGTGCCGTTGTCCTGGGTGTAGGTCGCGTGCAGGGTCTCGTTGCCCTTCTTGGCGCCGAAGTACGCGCCGGGCTGGTCGCCGTCCTGGTTGTAGAGGTCCCAGAGCAGGCTCGGCCAGCCCTTGTTGAGCTGCCAGTAGATGGTGCCGGTGGACGGGGTGGCCGCGTTGGTGGAGTGGTCGAGGAAGGCCTCGAACTGCGCCCGGGTGTTCTCGTAGTTCTGGATCTGGGCCTTCTCCACGAAGTCGGCCAGGTTCTTCGGGGCGCCGAAGCGCGCGGTCAGCGCCCGGTCGAAGTAGTAGAGCGTGCCGAACTGGTACTGGCCATGCCCGTTCTCGTAGTTGGCGTGGTACTGGTTGTCCGTCGCGGACTGCCACAGCTGGGCCTGGTCGGCGGGGGAGAGGAACCGGTCGAGCGAGTCCTGGGTCGGGACGGTGTCCCCGGCGCTCTGCTCGCTGCCGAAGCCCCACGAGCCGCCCGCGTTGGTCTGGTTGTCGTTCGGCTGGTTGTGCGTGGTGTCGTACCAGTAGTCCGGCGGCACCCAGTCGTACGGCCCCTCCTTCTCGCCCGAGTCCCCAAGGATCGGCGAGCTGTTCTCCTCGGCGGAGGAGACCACGGGGACGTCGAAGTCGGCCTGGGCGAAGGCCGCCAGGGTCGCCTTCTCGTCCGCCGCGCTCGGCGCGTTGTCGCTCCAGCTGAACGTCACCACGCTGGGGTGGTCGACCTCGTTCTGCCCGACGGTGAGCGCGGAGTCGGCGGCGACGGTCAGCGCCTGCCCGCCGAGCTTGCCCTCCCAGGCGTCGCAGCACTGGTAGCCGGAGTCGATCATGATTCCGGCCTGGTCCATCCGGGTGTAGAAGTCGTCCGGGAACATGTGTCCCTCGATCCGGACCAGGTTGACGCCCAGGTTCTTCAGCAGCGCGATCTGCCGGGCGATGTCCGCCGAGGAGTAGTGCAGGAAGAGGTCCTCGGTGAAGCCGCCGCCGCGCACCACGAACGGCACGCCGTTGACGGCGTAGCGGCGCACCCCGAGCGGGTCGACCGGGCCGGCGCCGACCAGCGAGGAGGCGACGCTCCTGACGCCGAAGGTGCCGGTCGTCGAACTGGAGAGTGAACTGCCCTGCGTCACCGAGGTGGTGAGGGTGTAGAGCGGCTGCGCCCCCATCTGGTAGGGCCACCACACCTGCGGTCTGGGGATGGTCAGCGCCGGAAAGGCGGCCGGGGTGAACGAGACCGTCCTGGTGCTGTTCGCGGGCACGGTCACGGTCTGCTGGACGGAGACCGGCTGCGCGCCGCCGGTGGGGGCGGTCACCGTCGCCGACACCGTCCCGGTCTGCGCGGAGGCGGTGGTGTTGGTGACGTTCGTCCGGACCGTCAGCGCCGAGCTGCTGAGGTCGGCGGCGTTGGCCTCCACCACGTGCGAGTCGGCGTTGCTCAGGGCGTTCGTGACCTGGAGCTCGACCGGGAACTGGATGCCGGTGTTGTTGTCCGGCGGGATCTGGTTCCAGTCCACGTCGTCCAGCGTGAGCATGGTGCTCGGGTTGTTCGGATAGACCTTCAGCGCCAGGCTGTTGGTCCCCGGCTTCAGCACCTTGGTGACGTCGAAGGTGTAGCGGGTGTAGGCACCCTCCACGGTGGCCTGGGTCGCCACCTCCTTGCCGTCGACCCAGACGTCGGCCTGTCCGACGATGCCGTTGACCACCAGGGCGGCGGACTGACCCGGGCCGAGCGCGGCGGTGAAGTCGGTGCGGTACCACCAGGGCACGTCGAACCGTGGGACGGTGTCCGCCCCGACCTTGCTCTGATAGCCGAAGCAGGTCTTCATCCGGGTCGAGTAGTCGACGTCGGGGCAGGTGCCGTTCTGCAGCAGCGCCTCGATCTCGGTGCCGGGCGCGCCGCCGTCGTCGTTCGCCACCGGCAGCCAGCCGCCGGTGGCGAAGCCGGGCGCGGAGATCGCGGCGCCGCCCTGGGTGGCGGACGCGCTGCTGGTCACCCGCCAGCCGGCGGACCCGAGGACCGTTCCGGGGACGGGGGTGGGCTGGGCGTGCGCCGCGTCGGCCGCGACCCCGACGAGCGGGGCCGGCCCGCCGGCGGCGGCGGTGTGCGCGGCGCCGGAACCGGCGGAGGTGCCGAGCAGCGCGATCACCGCCAGCAGGGGTAGCACCGCGCGGGGCGGTGAGATTCGGACGTTCACTCTGATCCTCCCAGTTAGTAAAGTTTCCTAACTTAACCGGGAAGGTAACGCCCACCCTCGGTGCGGTCAACGGTCCCGGCACGCCCGGTTGCCGGTCGGTCTCAGTCGGCCCAGACGCGCGCCAGGCAGCGCGGGGAGCCCTGGAGCGGCGGATCCGTGAACGCCGTCCGGCCGTGCAGGACCACGGTGTTGTCCAGCAGCAGGAGGTCACCGCGGCGCAGCCGCAGCCGCACGACCATCCGCGGGTCGGCCAGGACCTCGTCGAAGGCCTCCAGTGCGGCCGCCTGTGCGGGGGTGAAGGGCACGCCGCTCTCGTCCTGGCCGCGCCCGATCCAGTACCTGTTGTACTGCACCCGCAGGCCGTCGGCGGTCCTGCGGAAGACGGGATGGATCCGCTCGAAGTCCGGCCCGCGGCCGAAGTCGAAGTCCTGGTAGAGCTGCTGGAGGACGCCAGGCCGCCCGGCCAGCAGCCGGTCGTGCACGGCATGCCCACTGACCAGCAGCGACTCCCCGCCGTACAGCGCCGGCCGGACGCACAGCAGCGCGAGCACCCGCGGTGACCCGGGAAACCCCGACCGGTCCGTGTGCGGGCCCAGACCCTGGTCGTCCCGCTCCGAGGCCGACGGCCCCGAGGCGGCGACCAGCAGGTTCTCCGGACGGACGCCGGAGCCGCGCGGTCGCGCTCCGGCCACCCGCGCGACCAGCCGCCGGCACAGCTCCACGCACTGCCCGTCGTCCAGTCCGTCCAGGTCCACGCCCCGCAGCAGCGCCAGTCCGGGGCCGCTCCGCAGCCGCCGGACGACCCGCGCGGCCGGCTCCGGCGCCGTCGCGCCGCCCGCCGCGGGCGGCCGGAACGGAACCAGCCAGTCGGCCTCCGTCAGCGTGTCACGCTCCCACACCGTGCCTCCCCCGACAGCGGCATGCTCCACCATCGATGCGCTCCCTCCCGGGCCCGTCCACACGGACTCGTCGCGGCTACCAGCTATGGCACGCGCGCGGCTCCCCGCAGAAGGGCGCGGCCCGGGGCGCACGAAGCACCGGCGTCCGGGGTCCGGCGTCCGGGGTCCGGCGTCCGAATCCGCCCCCGCCCGTCCGCCGTCGCCGCCGGGAGCTTTTCGCCGCCGTGTCGGCCGTGCCTGCGACGGGGTGCACCGGCCCGGTGCCACGATCAGGGAATGCCGATCCCCACCGAACCGCCGCCGACCGGGCGGGACCACCGCTGGCAGGCGCTCGCGGTCTGCCTGGTCGCCGGGTTCATGACCCTGCTGGACGTCAGCATCGTGAACGTCGCGCTGCCCTCGATCCGCAGCGGCCTGCGGATGTCGGAGAGCGGCCTCCAGTGGATCCTCTCGGGCTACGCGCTGACCTTCGGTCTGGCCCTGGTCCCGGCCGGGCGCCTCGGCGACGCACGCAGTCGGCGCGGCGTCTTCATGACGGGTCTGGCCCTGTTCACCGCCACCAGCGCACTCGCCGGCGCCGCCCAGAGCGAGGCCTGGCTGGTGGGTGCCCGGCTGCTCCAGGGGATGGCGGGCGGGCTGCTGGTGCCGCAGGTCTCCGGCTTCATCCAGCAGCTCTTCCGGGGCGCCGAGCGCGGCAAGGCGTTCGGCCTGCTGGGCGCCACCATCGGGCTCTCCACGGCCGTCGGACCGTTGCTGGGCGGTCTGCTCATCGAGGCGTTCGGCGCCGAGCAGGGCTGGCGCTGGGTCTTCTACGTCAACCTGCCGATCGGCCTCCTCACCCTCCCGCTGGCGATGCGCCTGCTGCCACCGCCGCCCGCACGGGAGGCGGCGGAGCGCCGGCGCGGCGACTTCGACCCGCTCGGCGTGCTGCTGCTCGGTCTGGGCACGGTCCTGCTGCTGCTCCCCTTCGTGCAGGAGCAGCAGTGGCCGGGCGCCGCCAAGTGGCTGCTGGTGCCCGCCTCCGCCGTGCTGTTGGCGGCCTTCGTGCTCTGGGAGCGGCGCTACGCCCGGCACGGCGAGCCGCTGGTCAACATGCGGCTCTTCGAGGCCCGTTCGTTCTCGCTCGGCACGCTGCTCTCGCTGGTCTACTTCGCCGGCTTCACCGCGATCTTCTTCATCTTCACGCTCTACCTGCAGAACGGTCTGCACTACAGCGCGCTGGCGGCCGGGCTGGCGATCACCCCGTTCGCGCTCGGCTCGGGCGTCGCGGCCGCGATCGGCGGCCGGGTGGTGAGCCGGTTCGGCCGCCCGCTGGTGGCCGCGGGCCTGGTGCTGGTCGTGCTGGGGCTGGCGGCGGCCGCGGTAGCCGTCCATCTGTGGTCGGGCCCGTCCGTCGGCTGGACCACGCTGGGCCCGCTGCTGGTGGCCGGGATCGGCAGTGGCCTGGTGATCTCGCCCAACCAGACGCTCACCCTCAGCGAGGTCCCGGTGAGCCGGGCGGGCAGCGCGGGCGGTGTGCTGCAGACCGCGCAGCGGATCGGGTCGGCGGTGGGCATCGCCGCGGTGGGATCGGTCTTCTTCTCCCGGGTCGCCTCGGACGGCGGCGACTGGGCGGGCGCCTTCGAGTGGGGCCTCGCGGTGGCCGTCGGGTTCATCCTGCTGGCGCTGCTCACCACGCTGCTGGACATCTTCGGCGGCGCCCGCGCGGACCGGCTGCCGATCCCGCTCCCGGCCCGGGCGGGCGACCGGACGGGCGACCGGAGCTGACGGCGGCTGTCGGCGCCCCGGTCACCGCGCCCGGAACCCCGTCGGGGACCGGGAGGGGCGCCACCCCGCTCGACGGGCCGTCAGAAACCGGTCGGTGCCTGCGCCGCGACCGTGGCCAACCGGTCGAGGATGAAGCGGCCGGCCCGGTCCAGCGCCGCGTCCGCCTCGTCGAGCGAGCCGGTGAAGGACTGGAAGACGTGCGGCACGTCGGCGGTGACGTCGAGGATCACGTCGACACCGGCGGCGGCCGCCCGGGTCGCCAGCCGGGTCGAGTCGTCGAGCAGCAGCTCGTTCGTCCCGGCCTGCAACAGCAGCGGGGGAAACCCGGTCAGGTCGGCCAGCACGGCGGGGCTCAGCAGCGGCTGCCGAGGGTCCTGGCCGGCCAGGTAGTGGGCGCCCACCTGCTCCAGCGACCGCCGGGTGAACAGCGGGTCGATGCCGTGCTTGGTCGTCATGCTCTCGCCGCTGCGGGTTGCGTCCAGCCCCGGCGAGAACGCGACGACCGCGGCCGGGAGCGGCAGTCCGGCGTCACGCGCGGCGAGGGTGGTGACGACGCTCAGCCCGCCGCCGGCCGAGTCCCCGGCCAGCACGATCTGTCCGGCCGGCACGCCCTGCTCCAGCAGCTCGCGATAGGCCGCGAGGGCGTCCTCGATCGCGGCCGGGAACGGATGCTCCGGTGCGAGCCGGTAGTCGAGCGAGACGGCCCGGGCGCCGGTGCGGCGCACCAGGGCCCCGGTGATGTGCTGGGCGGTGGCGGGCGAGCCGAACACCCCGGACCCGCCGTGGAAGTAGAGAATCGTCCCGCCGGTGACGCCGTCCTGCGGCTCGATCCTCAGCGCCGGACGGCCACCGAGGGAATCCTCGGTGAGGGTGACGCCGGTCGGCGCCGGGTTGTCGGCCATCAGGGCGACGAAGGCCGCGCGCAGCTCTTCCGGTGTGCGACTGCCGTCGAACGGCGCTGCCCGTAGCAGGGCGTCCACGGCCGCGCGCTGTTCCTTGCTCATGCTGCTGCTCCCCGGAGTCGGGTGGGTTTGGGATCATGGCTCGCTGAAGGTGCGTGCCTTTCCCTCACTATATTCCATGGAAGATAGTTCTCAAGAATCTGGAGTGCCGTGTGACCGATCACATGCAGGTGTTCGCTGACCTCGTCCGCTACGAGACGAGGCTCTACAACGTCCTGGGTGAGCGGTTGCGGGCCCAGCACGGCCTCACCGTCGGCCAGTTCGAGTTCCTGCGGATCATCGGCGGGCGCGACGACTGCCGGGTGAACGACCTCGCGCACGAGATCGCCATCACCGTGGGCGCCACCAGCAAGGGAGTGGACCGCCTTGAGGCCGCGGGGTGGGTCAGCCGTCGCCCCAACCCGCAGAACCGCCGCTCGTCGCTGCTCGGCCTGACGGAGGCCGGCCGGGCCCTGCTGGACGCCGCGACGCCGACGTTCGAGAACGAGCTGCGGACCTGGCTCGGCGACCCGTTGACGCCCAAGGCGCTCGACCAGCTGGCGGCGGCGGTCGCGCTGCTGCGCGAGACCCTGGAGGATGCGCGGGTCGGCATGCCGACGGGGTGAGCCGATGCCGGACCGGGGTGGTCGCGGCCTGGCCCGGGCAGCCGCCGTCCGGGGGAATCCCCGGCGGCTGGCCGCCGCCTTCGCGTGGTGAACGACCATGCGGTCCGAGGGTGATGACTGACAGTCAGTCGGATCGTCCACCCCTTGGAGGCACCGTGCGCAGCATCCCGGTCCGGCGGCTGGCCGGGCCGCTCGCCGCCGTCCTCGTCGCGCTGCTGCTGACGGGGTCCGGCGCTCCGCCCCGCGCCCCGTCTCCCGCCGACGCGCTCTCCGCCGACCTGGACCGGCTGCTCGCCGACCCCCGGCTTTCCGGCGCCGAGGTCTCCGCCCTGGTCACGGACGCCGCCACCGGCGAGGTGCTCTACCAGCACGCGCCCGGCGCGCTGCTGCTCCCGGCCTCCACCCTCAAGACCGTCACGGCGGCGGCCGCGCTCGACCTGCTCGGCCAGGATCACCGCTTCACCACCCAGGTGCTGGCGGCCGGCCCACGCACCGGCGCCACCCTCGGCGGCGACCTCGTGCTGCGCGGCGGCGGCGACCCCAGCCTGCTGCCCGCCGACCTGGAGGCGCTGGCCGGCCAGGTCGCCGACGCGGGCATCACCGAGGTCTCCGGCGCCGTCCTGGCCGACGCCTCGCGCTACGACGACGTGCCGCTGGGGGCGAGTTGGGCGTGGGACGACCAGGCCGCCTACTACAGCCCGCAGATCTCCGCACTCACCCTCACCACCGACGGCGACGACGACGTGGGCACCGTCCGGCTCGCGCTGACCCCCGACGCCTCGCCCGGCGGACCGGCGGCGGTGCGGGTGATCCCGCCCGAGGCGCCGGTGCGGGTCACCGGACGGGTCGACACCGGCGCGGCGGGCAGCGACACCACGGTGCAGGCGGACCGGCGGCCGGGCGGCAACGAGATCGTGCTCTCCGGCAGCCTCCCGGCGGGCAGCGCGGAGACCGACGCATGGGTGGCCGTCGACGGCCCGGCCCGGCTCGCCGCCACGGTCTTCGCGGCGGCGCTGGCCCGGCACGGTGTGGCGGTGCGCGGCGGGCTGCGGGAGGGCCCGGCCCCGGCGGACGCCGTCGCGTTGGCGGCCCACGACTCCGCGCCGCTCTCCGCCCTGCTCGTCCCGTTCCTCAAGCTCAGTAACAACGGCATCGCCGAGCACCTGGTCAAGGAGATCGGCCGGGTGAGGTCGGGCGCCGGCAGCTGGGCCGCCGGGCTCGACCTGGTCCGCGACTTCGTCCACCGCAACGGACTGGAGAGCACGCCCGCCCGGCAGGTCGACGGCTCGGGACTGTCGCGCCAGGACCTGCTGACCACCTCCCGGCTGGACGCGTTGCTGCGCTTCGCCCGACGCCAGCCCTGGTTCTCCGCCTGGTACGACGCGCTGCCGGTGGCCGGCGACCCCCGACGAATGGTCGGCGGTACGCTCACCAACCGGCTGCGCGGCACCCCGGCCGAGGGCCGGGTGCACGCGAAGACCGGCTCGATGACGGGCGTCGACGCGCTGGCCGGCTACCTGGACCGGGCTGACGGGCGGACCCTCGCCTTCAGCGTCCTGCTGAACAACTTCGTCGGCGTCAGCCCGCGCCCGGTCATCGACGCCTTCGTGGTCCGACTCACCTCCGACAGCGCGTCGGCCGCCGCGCCCGCCGCGCCCGCCCCGGACACCGCGGGGCGCCGCTCCTCCCACGACTGGGAGGCCGCCCAGGGCGGTGATCAGCTCAGCGGGCGGCGGGCCTCGTCGCAGTAGTCGGACAGCGCCCGCCAGGCCTCGACCGGGGCGCCGGGATCGCCCGACATCGCTGCCGGGTCCTCGCGCCAGGCGGCCCGTACGCCGTGCGAGACGTCCCGGTTGCCGCCGCTGAACAGGGCGCTCAACTCGTCCATCCGCGCGACGAGTCGGCGGACCCTGGGGTCGGTGGCGGCGACGCCGGAGGTGCGCAGTGCCTCGGTCCGGCGGTAGAGCTCCGGCCACTCGATCTCCAGCAGGTAGTACGCGGTGGGCCCCGGCTCCGCGCCGCGTCCCTCCATCGCTCGCACCTGGTCGGCGTCCAGGTGGCGTTGCAGGACGTCCGCCGCCCCGGGCCGGGCGCTGCCCGCCCGCATCGCGCCGAACAGGTGCATCCTCACCCGGCGTGAGGTTCACGTCTCGTGAGGTTCAAGTCTCCTCCCCCTCCGCTGCTCCGCCGGGCAGGCAGGCCCGTCAGGGTGCGGCGGTGAACACCAGCGACGCGTTGTGCCCGCCGAAGCCGAAGGCGTTGGTCAGCGCCGCGTGCAGCGCGGTGCGGCGCGGCCGGCCGGTGACGACGTCCAGCTTCACCCCCGGGTCGAGGGCGTCCAGGTTGCGGGTGGCGGGGACGACCTGCTCGCGCAGGGCGAGGACGGCGGCGATGGCGCCCAGCGAGCCGGCCGCACCGAAGAGGTGCCCGGTCATGGACTTCGTCGCGGTGACGGCCGGGTGGACGCCGATGGCTTCGGCGATCGACTCCGCCTCGGTGAGGTCGCCCCGGGGCGTGGAGGTCGCGTGGGCGTGCACGTGTCCGACGTCCAGCGGCTGGAGGCCGGCCGAGGCCAGGGCGAGGCGCATGGCGCGCAGTTGGCCGTCCGGGTGAGCGGCCGTGATGTGGTGCGCGTCGGAGGTGACGCCCGCGCCGGCCAGCACCGCGTGCACCCGGGCGGACCGGGCGGCGGCGAACTCGGCGCGCTCCAGCACCACCAGGGCGGCGCCCTCGCCGATCACGAAGCCGTCCCGGTCGACGTCGAAGGGCCGGGAGGCGTGCTGCGGTGCGTCGTTGCGGGTGGAGTGGGCCTTGGCCTGGGCGAATCCGGCCAGCGGCAGCGGGTGGATGCAGGCCTCGGTGCCGCCGGCGACGACCACGTCGGCCCGGCCGAGGCGGATCAGGTCCAGGCCCATCGCGATCGCCTCGGCGCCGGAGGCGCAGGCGCTCACCGGTGTGTGTGCCCCGCCCCGGGCGCCGAGTTCGATGCTGACCCAGGCGGCGGGACCGTTGGCCATCAGCATCGGCACGGTGTGCGGGGAGACCCGCCGCACGCCCGACCTCTCCAGGATGTCGTCCTGGCCGAGCATGCTCAGCGCGCCGCCGGTGCCCGTGCCGATCACCACGGCCAGCCGCTGCGGCTCCACCTCCGGCCGTCCGGCGTCGGCCCACGCCTCCCGCGCGGCGATCAGCGCGATCTGCTCGCACCGGTCCAACCGGCGGGCCTGGACCCGGTCGAGCACCTCGGCCGGTTCGACCCGCAACCGGGCGGCGATGCGCACCGGCAGGGCGGCCGCCCACTCCTCCTCGATCGCGCTGATCCCCGACTCGCCCGCCAGCAGGGCGGCCCAGGTCGAGGCGACGTCGCCGCCCAGCGGAGTGGTGGCGCCGAGGCCGGTGACCACCACGTCCGTGCTTCCGTTCGCGTTGTCGGATGACATCAGACGTTCCCCTTGTCGTAGAGCTCCATCGGGACGCGCTCGGCCCGCAGCTCGCGGGGGAGGCGTCGGCCCGTTGTCGCCGACTCTGCCAGGGGATTCACATGTCGTCAGATGCCGTAGTCCACGGACTGTGCGGGCACGGAGTTGTTGACTTCCCACAAACCCGGACGCTGTGTCAGCCGGGCGCCGGGGCGTCGCCGGGGCCCGTGTGCGGCAGGTGGGTGGCGGGGATGACGCCGAGCCGGCCGGCCTGGTAGTCCTCGACCGCCTGGCGCAGTTCGGCCTCCGTGTTCATCACGAACGGGCCGTAGTGCGCGACCGGCTCGCCGATCGGCAGACCGCCGAGCACCAGCACCTCCAGGTCCGGCGTGTGGCTGTCCTGCCGCTGCGCGGCGGCGAGGGTCAGCAGGTCGCCGGGTCCGAAGCGGGCCAGCTGTCCGGACTGCAGCGGACGGGCTTCGGGCCCGGCCGTGCCCCGGCCGGCGAGCACGTACGCCAGCGCGTTGAAGTCCGGCCGCCACGGCAGCACCAGCTGCGCGCCCGCCGTGATCGTCGCGTGGATCATCGTGATCGGCGTGAACGTGGAGCCGGGCCCGCTGTGGCCGGCCACCTCCCCGGCGATCAGCCGGACCAGCGCGCCGCCGTCGTCGGAGGTGAGCAGGACCGCCTCGCGGCCCTCGATGCTCTGGTAGCGCGGCGGGTTCCACTTGTTGGCGCTGGGCAGGTTCACCCACAACTGGATGCCGTGGAACAGCCCGCCGGAAGCGACCAGGTGCTCGGGCGGCGCCTCGATGTGCAGGATGCCGCTGCCGGCCGTCATCCACTGGGTGTCGCCGTTGGTGATGACACCGCCACCGCCGTTGGAGTCGGCGTGTTCGAAGATGCCGTCGATCATGTAGGTGACGGTCTCGAAGCCGCGGTGCGGGTGCCACGGGGTGCCTTTGGCCTCCCCCGGCGCGTAGTCGACCTCGCCCATCTGGTCGAGGTGGACGAAAGGGTCGAGATCGCGGGTGCTGACGCCGGCGAACGCGCGTCGGACGGGGAACCCCTCGCCCTCGAAGCCGCTGGGCGCGGTGGTGACCGAGAGCACCGGTCGCTGGACGGGGACGGCGCTGTCGGGGCGGGGGATACGGGGGAGTGCAAGGGTGTTCTGGACGGTGACTGCGGGCATCGGACTCTCCTTCGGAAGCCGTTCCCGGACCTGTTCTCGATGGTACGAGACAACAGCCGTTGAAGATTGGACGTTCTGTATGGGTCTGTCAGTGCCGCGGTCCAGGATGGGGACGTCGGAGCTTCGGTAGTGAGGGGTGGGGTCGTCTTGTCGATCAACAACCAGCAGGTGGCGGGCTACGCGTTTCTGCGCGGGCTCTTCGAGGACGACTACTTCCCCGATCAGGTCGTCGCCAAGGGGAAGGAGATCCTCCTGAGGCTGTGTGCCCGCATCGAGGCCGAACAGCCGGCCGACCTCGCGGCGCTCTACGCGCTGACCGAAGCGGCCACGGAGGAGTTCAACGCGCTGGAGGCCGAGTTCGAGGCGGCCGGAAGCGAGATCGAGACCTTCGCGCGCGAGGAGATCTGCGAGGACTTCGGGTTCGTGGCCGACGCGTACGGGTACGAGGACGCCGACCTCGCGCAGCTGGTGGCCGCCCGGGACTGGTGATCGCGCCGACCCGGCCGACCGGGCCAACTGGGTCGACTGAGCCGCCCGTCAGCCGGCGGCGGAGACGGCCGCGGCGGCGATGGTGTCCCGGTAGAGGCCCAGGAACGGGGACTTGACGTAGGGGTTGCCGGGGCTGGTGCCCTCTTCGGTGATCTTCGTGTCGAGTTCGTCGGCGTTCGGCAGGTTGCTGCTCGCGATGACCGACAGCTGGTCGTAGTCGCGACTGGCGCCCGCTGTGCTGTGGCTCGGGTCCAGGTCGACCACCGCGTAGGCGGTGCGGCCGGCGTGCAGCGGGTAGCCGGGCGCGGTGCCGAGGTTGGCCGGTACGGCGGGTTGGACGGTCTCGGCCTGGCCGTTGCCGACGTTGATGGTGCTGCTCCGGTCGATGGCCACCAGCGGGTAGTGGTCGAGGCCGCAGGCGGTGCTGCCGGTGTCCGTGACCTCGATCAGCCGCCTGGTCGCGCCGAGTTGCGCGTCGTACACGGTCTTCAGGCTGAGCTGCTCCATGGCGCAGGGGTGCTGGTATGCGTACGCGTCGGCTGCGGCGTCGGCGGCGCTGCCGGGGCTGGCGGTGGGTTTGGCGGTGGGGGCGGTGGTGGGGCGGTGCGAGGAGCTGATGGCAGTGGCCCCGGTGGCAGCCCGGGTCGGAGCGCTGGGCTGCGGCGCGGCGGAGCCGGCTCCCGAGGGCGCCGCCGGAGCGGTGGCGGAGGCCGCGGAGGAGGCCGAACCGGACGTCACGTCCGGGCTGTTCGGGCCGTCGCAGGCGGTCAGGGCGAGGGTCGTGGCGGTCGCGAGCAGCGCGAGGGAGAGGATGCGGCGGCGCTTGTCGGTGCTGGTCGTGGTCATGCGGTGCTCCAGAGGCGTGCGTGGAAGCCGGCGTCGTGCCCGTATTCCCCAACACGGTTGCCCCGCACGGCCGGTTGCCGCCCCGGAGTAACAACTCCTGTTACAGAGGCCGTGGGACGTGGGTGCACGTCGGGGCCGGCGCCGCCGCGGCGGCGCCGGCCCCGACGTCGATCCGCTAGCGGGCGGGCCAGGTGGGGACGATCGAGCGCTTGAAGGTGTGGGCGGTGACCCCGGCGAAGGAGGTGTACCAGGCCAGCGCGGCGGTTATCAGGCCCAGCCAGCCGCCGATCTTGGTGGCCGAGTCGTTCGGCCCGAACGCGCCGATGGAGAGGACGACGAAGGTGATGGTCAGCATGACGAAGACCGCGAACACGGCTCCGCTCACCCGCAGGGCGGCCACCGTCATGTAGGCGGTGAAGATGGCCCAGGCGAGGAGGAAGAGGCCGACCGCCTTGTGGGCGTCGGGATCGGTCCCGAGGGCCGGCAGCGCGTCCTTGACCAGGAAGTAGTAAGCGAGCCAGAAGGCGCCGAAGGAGCTGAATGCGGTGGCGCCGAAGGTGTTTCCCTTGCGGAACTCCCACATACCGGCCAGAAGCTGCGCGAGACCGCCGTATGCGAGGGCGAGCGGCAGCACGACGGCGCTCAGCTTCGCGTCCAGCAGGTTGGCGTTGAAGCAGCTGAGCACAAAGGTCGTCATGGCGAAGCCGGCCAGGCCGAGCGGTGCGGGGTCGGCAATCTCGGCGGCGGTGGCGGCTGGTTGAGCGGACTGCTGGGTTGCCACGGGTGTCTTCCTTTCGGGGGTTTGGGATGACGCGCGACAGAAGTCATATGCTGGCGTGAATAGCTGTTTTAAAACAACTAGTACGCAGGGTTTTTATCATGTCTGATGAACTGTGGTCCCTGTTCTGGGAATGCTGGGACCACAGTTGCCAGTGTTACTGTTGATAAAATGATGAGATGCAATCGAGGCGGGGTCGGCGCGCGCGGATTCGAACGCCATTCATACAAGGCGAACATATGTGCCGGTCGGTCTAAGCGCGGATCAGTGCCCGTAGACCTCGCGGCACAGCTGCTCCTGCGCAGAACCCGCCGACCACTGTCCGTACTGCTCGGCCGTCGCGCAGAGCCCCGTGCCGCCCGCCGCGCCCGCTGCCGGTGCGGGCAGCTGGCTCGTGGCCGCGGACTGGCCGCCGGTGTGCGGCGCGGCCGCGGAGGGGTGGTGGCGCTGGGGGCGGGGTGCGCCGGCCTGGACGCAGCGGGGCGGTCGGCCGCGCCGTCGTCCTCGGAGTCCTCCGGTGCGCTGTCGGGGTCGGCGGTGTCGTCGTCGTTTCCAGGAGCGGAGGCGGAGGCCTCCGGCGCGACCGTCGCCGGTGGTGCGGACGCCGCCGCACCGGCGGGCACCTGCGCGGGCGGCGCGGCCGTGGGCGGCAGAGGCGGTGGCAGCACCGGCAGCAGCGGATTCCCCGACGTGCCCGAGCCCCACGGCACCACCGACCAGGGCGAGGCCGACGTCGCGGGCCCCGCGGAGGCGTCCGCCCGCAGCAGCGTGGCGGACCGGGGGGCGCTCCCGCCCGGATCGCAGGTCGTCAGGCTCGCCGCCAGCCCCGCCAGGACCAGGACGCCGGGCACCCCCCACTGGAGTCGGCGCCTGCGTCGCGCCGCCGCTTCCGCCGCCGCGGCCGCGGCCGTGATCCACTCCGGGGTGCCCGAGTGGTCCGGCGGAGCGGTCGGCAGTGGCTGCGCGGGTGCCGAGGCGTCCGCAGAATCCGTCAGGTCCCGCGCGCTGGGGGTCCGGTTCCACAGCTCGTCAAACTCATCCATGCCCCGTCAACGACCGTGCCACCCGGCGGGATGCGAGTCGCTCGTGGCCCGGCCGTCGCCTACCGCCAGGCCAACCACCAGGCCTGCCGGACGGGCCTGCGGGCGGGCCCGGTGCCCGACCGGACCGACGCAGCGGATGCCGCCTCCCGTGTCGGCGGTCTAGCCTGAGTCAGTGATGGACGCGTGTTCGCGCGCCGTCACCGTCGTCCCCACCGCGCCGTGGCCGGCCCCGGCCGCAACGCCGCGGTCGAGGCCGGCGACATCGCTCCGGGGAGAAAGGCCACGCAGGTGTCCCTGCCCGCCCCCGCGTGGGGAGCGGTGCGATCGAAGTTGCTCTGGAGGCGTCATGTTCCAGATCGTGTGGATCCTCATCATCGGCCTGGTGCTCGGCGTGTTCGCGCGCATGCTGCTCCGCGGCCCCCAGGCCGTCCCGCTCTGGCTGACCGTGGTGCTGGGCGCCCTGGGGGCGCTGCTCGGCAACGCGGTCTCGGGCTGGATCGGCGTCCGCCACACGTCCGGGATCGACTGGATCCGGCACCTGCTGCAGATCGCCTGCGCGGTGGCCCTGGTCGGCATCGTCAGCCCCTGGTGGGCCGGTCGCCAGCGGGTCCGCTAAGGCCTGTACGGCGGACCGTCCCCGGCCGATCGAGGAGCCCCTGGATGAACTGTGCAGAGCTGTTGACCGACGCCTTCGGTCGCGTCCAGGAGGCCGTTCACGCAGCGGTCCGGGGTCTGAGCGCCGACGAGCTGGCGGCGCGTCCGGACCCCGGGGGCAACTCGATCGGCTGGCTGGTCTGGCACCTGTCCCGGATCCAGGACGACCACCTCTCCGACGTCGCGGGCACCGAACAGATCTGGACCGCGCAGGGCTGGGCCGACCGCTTCGCGCTGCCGCTGCCCGTCGACGCGACCGGCTACGGCCACGGCGACGCCGAGGTCGCCGCGGTCAGAGTGGGTTCGGCGAAGCTGCTCACCGGCTACTACGACGCCGTCCACGCGCAGACCCTCGACTACCTGCGCGGGCTCAACGGCAGCGCGCTCAACCGGGTGGTGGACGAGCGCTGGACCCCGCCCGTGACGCTGGGCGTCCGCCTGGTGAGCGTCATCGCCGACGACCTGCAGCACGCCGGCCAGGCGGCCTTCCTGCGCGGCATGCTCCGGCGGCGCTAGCAGCGGTCCGCAGACCCCCGGCGCTCCGGTTTCCTGGACATGTGACCTTTTGGTCACCTATCCTGGAGTCATGACAGACGACGACCGGGTGTTCAAGGCGCTGGCCGACCCGACGCGTCGTTTCCTGCTCGACCTGCTGTTCGCGCGGGACGGCCGCACGCTCACCGAGCTGGAGTCCGAGCTGGACATGACGCGCTTCGGCGTCATGAAGCACCTGCGGGTGCTCGAAGAGGCGGGCCTCGTGGTTCCGCGCAAGTCCGGCCGGGAAAAGCTGCACTTCCTCAACCCGGTGCCGATCCGGCTGATCCACGACCGGTGGATCGACAAGTACACCGAGCGCCACGTCTCGGCGCTCGTCACGCTCAAGGCAGACCTGGAGAAGGAACCATGACCAGCCAGCAGAGCCCGGAGACCACGCAGGTCTACCGGATCTACATCAAGGCGACGCCCGAGCAGGTGTGGGCCGCGATCACCGAGCCCGAGTGGACGGACCGGTACGGCTACGGCGGCCTCACCGACTACGACCTGCGCCCGGGGGCCACCTTCCGGACCCGCCCGAGCGAGTCGATGAAGGCGTCGGGTGCCGAGCAGGGCTACGAGATCCCCGAGGTGATCATCGACGGCGAGGTCCTCGAGGCGGACCCGCCGCGCCGACTGGTCCTGACCTGGCGCATGCTGATGGACCCGGAGACCACCGCCGAGGGCTTCACCCGCCTCAGCTACGACATCGCCCCGGCGGGCGGCGCCACCCGGCTCACGGTCGTCCACGAGCTCGCGGGCGCACCGAAGTTGGCGTCGATGGTCAGTGGGGCGGTCGAGGACGAGGGCGCCGGCGGCGGCTGGAGCTGGATCCTCAGCGACCTCAAGTCCCTGCTGGAGACCGGCAAGACGCTCGCACAGTAGGACAGGACGGCCCATTCGGTGGGGGTGGGGTCGGCGACCCCACCCCCACCGGCCTGAGCAGGCCGCCGGTCAGGCGAGGGGGTTGCCCCCGGTGAGGCCCCGCGCTTTCGCCCAGCCCGTCGCGAGCTCGGTGAACGCGCGGGCGGCGGCGCCGCGGTAGGCGGCGTCCCGGTGCAGCAGCACGACCGTGCGTGCGGGCAGTGCGGGTTCGACGGGGACGGGGTACAAGCGCGGCTGCTCGCGGGCGATGGCCTCCGGCAGCACGGTGGCCAGCGTGCCGCGGCTGACGATCTCGACGAGCGCGCTGATCGAGTCCGCCTCGACCGCGATGTGCGGGCGCACCCGATGCTCGGCCAGGTAGCCGTCCACATGCAGCCGGGTGGCGAAGTCGCGGGTGAGCAGGGCGAGTCGGTAAGCGCCGCGGTCGATGTCCAGTTCCCCGACCGGGAGCGGTCCGGGGTGGCCGGCGCAGGGGTGGGCGGCGCCGACGACCAGGCCGAGGGCCTCGACGAAAAGCGGTGTGGCCGCGACGGCCGGGCGCCGTGAGTCGTCGAAGGCGATGCCCAGGTCCAGTCGGTCGTCCAGGAGTGCCGCCTCGATCTGATCCTGCGTCAACTCGCTGATCTCCATGGTGATCCCGGGATGCCGCTCGTGGAACTCCGCGACGAGCGGTCCGGCCAGGTAGGCGGTGAAGGTCGGCGTCATGGCGAGGCGGAGCGTGCCCCGGGAGAGGTCCTGGACGTCCAGGACGGCGCGTTCGGCCGCGGCCAGGTCCTGCAGCGCACGGCGCGCGTACCGGGCGAACGCCTCCCCGGCGTCGGTCAGCCGGACGGTGCGGCCCGAGCGGTCGAGCAGCTGGACCCGCAGGGACCGTTCCAGCTGCTTGACCTGCTGCGACAGCGTCGGCTGCGAGACGTGCAGGGCCTGCGCGGCGCGGGTGAAGTTGCCGTGTTCGGCGACGGCCAGCAGATACCGGAGATGACGCAGTTCCATGGGCACCACTATAGGCATGGTCGATGGATTCGATCCGTTCCACGACTTGGACACTATAGATCCAGCTCATGCAGGGTTGAGCCATCGACCCAATCGGTCCAGCAGGAGGAGTGATCCGATGCAGGAGCTCGCAGCAGGAAACCAGCGTTTCAGGCGGGACGTGTACCCGGCCCGGGCGGCGCTCTTCGCGCACCTCGCCACCACCCATCAGCCCCCCGCGCTGTTCATCAGCTGCTCGGACGCCAGGGTCGTGCCGGAGCTGATCACCCAGCGCGAGCCGGGTGAGCTGTTCGTCATCCGCACCGCCGGCAACCTCGTCCCGCCGTACACCCCGGGCGCGGACGGCGTGGCGGCCAGCATCGAGTACGCGGTGAGCGTGCTCGGCGTCACCGACGTGATCGTCTGCGGCCACTCCGGTTGCGGCGCGATGACCGCCCTCGCGACGGGCAGCGACCTCACCGACCTGCCGGCGGTCGCCGACTGGCTGCGCCACGCCGAGGCCTCCGTGGCCCGGCCGGACGCCGGGGGCCACCCGGCCGGTGCCGAGACCGTCGCGGCCCTGATCCGGGACAACGTGCGCAGCCAGCTGGCGAACCTGCGCACCCACCCCTCGGTGGTCCGGGCGCTGGCCCGCGAGCAGCTGACCCTGCACGGCTGGGTCTACGACATCGCCTCCGGCGCCGTCGAGGAGCTCGACGCCGTCAGCGGCCACTTCGCCGAGCTGGTCGGCTGATCCCCGCCACCGCCTGCGCCCCCCCTCCTCCCAACCCCGTTTTTCAGCCCCTCGAAAGGACCCGTCATGATGCACTCCCAGGCCGACCCGCAGGCCCGTCAGCAGCTCGCCATCGAGGCCGTCGAGGCCAAGATGCGCAAGGACCTCAGCTGGCGGCAGCTGGCCGACGTCACCGGCCTGTCGGTCGCCTTCGTCACCGCCGCCCTGCTCGGCCAGCACCCGCTGCCCGCCGACGCGGCCAAGGCCGTGACCGAGCTGCTCGGCCTCGACGAGGACGCCGCGCTGCTGCTCCAGTCGATCCCGGTGCGGGGCAGCATCCCCGGCACGGTCCCCACCGACCCGACCATCTACCGCTTCTACGAGATGCTCCAGGTCTACGGCACCACGCTGAAGGCCCTGGTCCACGAGGAGTTCGGTGACGGCATCATCAGCGCGATCAACTTCAAGCTGGACGTCAAGAAGGTCGAGGACCCGGACGGTGGTCACCGCGCGGTGATCACCCTGGACGGCAAGTACCTCCCCACCAAGCCGTTCTGACCCGACGGCGAACGCCCCCGTACCACCGCCCGGCGCGGCGGTACGGGGGCGTTCGCCGTCCTCGGCCCGCCGCGACGGCCTCCGGCGCCCGGGCGGCCGAGCAGGAGTGGCGGGCTGTGGTGGCGGCCCATAGCTTCGATTCGGCGGGGCGTGTCAGCGATCGGACGGAGTGTCGGAGCGCCGAGCGCGCCACCGCCGACGGACCCCCGATCAGATCCGCCGCCGAGCACGACGCTGCCTCGCCGGGATCCTGGAAAGCAGGTTGGCACTCATGCCCACACCACGGGCTCTTCACCTGGCGAGCACGGCCGCCGCCACCGTCCTGGCCCTGGGAACGTCACTGGGCGTCGCACCCTCGGCGCAGGCTTCCGGCCGGCATGTCGTCATGCGGGCCGTACTGCCCGGCGAGTCGATCCAGCAGGCGCTCGACGCCGCCGACCCGGGCGACATCGTCCAGCTCGGCCCGGGCACCTACCACGAGAGCGTGCAGCTCACCCGGCCCGGTGTGACGCTGCGCGGGGTGGGAAGGCAGTCGGTGCTGACGCCCGGCGCGCAGCCCTCCGCCAACGCCTGCGGCGCCGCCGGTCACGGGATCTGTGTCACCGGGACCGAGGGCCACCGGGTCGCCGACGTGCGGATCGAGTCGCTGACCGTCCAGGGCTTCCCGAAGAACGGGGTCTCCGGCTCCGAGACCGACCGGATGACGGTTCGCGGCCTGCTGGTCCAGGACAACGGCGAGGAGGGCATCGCGCAGGAGAAGTCCACCCGCGGCGTCCTGGTGGACAACACCGCCCGGCGCAACGGCCAGGCCGGCGTCTTCCTGGCGAACATCGCCTACGGCGAGGGCGGGGCGATCGACACCCAGGGCGCGGTGATCGGCGACAACGACCTGTCCGCGAACCGGATCGGCGTGGTGGTCCGCCGGGCCCGCAACCTCGCGGTCGAACGCAACACCATCAGCGGCAACTGCAGCGGGGTGTTCGTGGTCGGCGACGAGAACCGGCCCCGGGCCGGCGCGCTGACCGTCCGCGACAACCAGGTGACCGCCAACAACGCGTACTGCCCGCCCAACGACCGTCTGCCCTACCTCCAGGGCATCGGCATCGTGCTGACCGGCGTGGAGGACACGCTGGTGACGCGCAACCAGGTCAGGGACAACGTCGGCGCCTCGCCGATGTCCGGCGGCGTCGTGCTGTTCCGCAGCTTCAACGGGGGAGCCAGCACCGGCGTCACCGTCCGCGACAACGCGGTCAGGGACAACGGCCCGTCCGACCTCGCCGACCGCGACACCGGTCTGGGCGACGCCTTCGCCGCCAGGACGAACGGCTGCCTGGTCTCCGAGCCCGCGGGCCACTGCTGACCGGTCCCTGTCCGAATTCCCCCCAGGAGAAAGACGGCCTTCATGCCCACCGCACCCGCTACCGCCACCGCCCCCGCACCCCCCGCCACCCAGCTCCCCGCCATGCGCTTGCGCGAACTCGTGTTCGGCGCGGCCTGCGCCGCCGCGGTGCGCGCGGCGGCCCGCCTGCGCGTCGCCGACGCCCTGGGTGACACGCCCGCCTCCGCCGACCAGCTGGCCGCCGAACTCGGCCTCGCCACGCAGCCGTTGCACCGCCTGCTGCGCGCTCTCTCCTGCTACGGCGTCTTCGCCGAGACCGAGGACGGCCGCTACACCCACACCGAGATGTCCCGCCTGCTGCGCGAGGACTCGCCCGACAGCCTGCGCTACATCTCCCTCTGGTGCACCGAACCGTGGACCTGGGAGGCCTGGCCGCTGCTCGACGAGGCGGTCCGCTCCGGCAAGGACGTCTTCGCCGACCTGTACGGCAAGGGCTTCTTCGACTACCTGCACAGCGATGCGGGGGACTCGGCCCGGGTCTTCGACCAGGCCATGACGCACTCCAGCCGGCAGTCCGCCCAGGACCTCGCCGACTTCGTCGACCTCACCGGGGTGTCCACCGTGGTGGACATCGGCGGCGGCCAGGGCCACGCGCTGGCCAGCCTGCTGGAGAAGGACGAGGCGCTGCGCGGCACCCTGCTCGACCTCCCCAAGGTGGTCGCGAACGCCGATCCGCGGCTGCGCGACGGCGGCCCGCTGGCCCCGCGCGTCCAGCTCGTCCCGGGGGACTGCCGCACCGCCGTCCCGGTCCGGGCCGACCTCTACATCATCAAGAACATCCTGGAGTGGGACGACGCCAGCACCCGGATGACGCTGCGCAACATCGTCCAGTCCGCGCGTCCCGGCGCCCGGGTGATGGTCGTGGAGAACTTGATCGACGACAGCCCGTCGATGCGCTTCACCACCGCCATGGACCTGCTGCTGCTGCTCAACGTCGGGGGAGCCAAGCACAGCAAGGACAGTCTGATCGCGCTGATGACCGAGGCCGGGCTGACCGTCGGCGAGATCCGTCCGGTCAACGCCTACCTGCACGCCTTCGAGGCGACCGTGGCCGGCTGACCCCGCCCGCACCCCGCAGCCGCGCCTCCGCCGCCCGGCGGGACGCGGGCTGCGGCGTGCTCGCGTCCCGGCCGGGCCCGGACACGGACGAACCCGGTCACCAGGGCGGTGACCGGGTGCTCGCGTCGGCGCGGGGTCAGCCGAGGGCGCCGCGCTCCCAGCGGTAGAACTCGCGGGCCATCGCGTCCTTCGGCTCGCGCCAGGTCTGCGGGTCGTAGGCCTGGACGTACGCGGCCAGCCGGTCGCTGACGTCGCGGAACTCCGGGTGGCCGTGCAGCTTGGCGACCGAGGGACCGGGCGGGCGGTCGGCCTCGATCAGGTGCAGGTAGAGGTCGCCGAACTGGAACAGGCTGCGGCCGGTGACCCCGATCAGGCCCGGCAGCTCCCCGCTGTCGGAGGCCGCGAAGGTCTCGGCGATGTTCTCGGCGGCGTCCGGTCGCATCCGGGCGACGATCAGGGCGCGGTGCATCTCTGTGGTCCTTTCGGTACGGGAGTTCGCTGCGGGAGTTCACTGGGGGAGGAGGTGGGGGCAAAACGGAGGTGGGGGCAAAACGGAGGTGCGGGCCCGGTCGGGCCCGCACACTGTCCGACTCAGCGCGGCATCGCCGCCGGGGCCGCCCTCCCCGTCTCCTTGGCGTGCTGCTCGACCTTGTCGCGGATGAGCTCCATCTGGATCCGGGAGTTGCGGTTGATGTGCTCGGTCATTCCCGCGTCGTCGACCGGCGCGGTCGGCTTCATCGCGAAGTCCTGGATCCAGCGCATCGAGGTGCCGCCCGGAACCTCCTCGTACTCCCAGCGGATGCTCATGTGCTCGAACGGGCCGGTCTCCACCCGACGCGCCTCCACGGTGAGCGACTCCTTGTCCGCCTCCCGCTCGGAGACCCAGCTCCAGATCTTGCCCTTCTCGTCCGGGTGCATGGTGAGCCGGAAGGTCACCCGGTCCCCGTCGCGTTCGAGCACCTCGACGGAGGCGTACTCGCTGAAGAGGTGCGGCCAGCGTTCGAGGTCGTTGGTGAGCTCCCAGGTCAGGTCCACGGGGGCGGAGATGACGATCTGGTTGTCGGTGTGTCCGGTCATGTCAGGCTCCAAGGGTGAGCTGGGTGTTGACGAGGTCGAGGAACTCGTGAGGGGTCCGGCAGGTCTCCGGGTTGTTGCCGATCGAGGTGCCGTAGCGGTTCTCCAGCTCGGACACGATGCCGAGCAGGCCCAGCGAGTCGAGGCCGTAGTCGGCGAAGTCCGCGTCGGGCCGGCTCTCCATCTCCCACGGGTCGACCGCCAGGCCGGCCCGGCGCTTCATCAGGGTGGCGAGGTCCTCGAAAGTCACGGGGTCGTTCATGGGTGCTCTCCTTCTTCGGTGGGGGCGCCGGCGATGCGGCGCCCCGGCTCAGGGCCGGTCGTCGACGGCGCGCTGCAGTACCAGGGCGGCGTTGCAGCCCATCAGGCCGCGGCTCAGCACGAGTGCCGTCCGCAGCCGCAGCTGGCGGGGATGGCCGGTGACGAGGTCGAGGTCGTGGCGCACCTCGGTGATGTTGGGCGTGGGCGGCACCACGCCGTGTTCCAGCGCGAGCACCGCCGCCGCCGCGTCCAGCGACGACGCGCCGGAGTACGCCCGGCCGAAGCCGGTCTTGGGCGCCGTCACCGGCACGTCCGCCGCGTGCGGGCCCAGCGCGTCGGCGATCGCCAGCGCCTCGGCCTGGTCGGCGGCCGGCACGCCCAGGGCGTCGGCGAAGACCACGTCGACGTCGGCGGCCGAGCAGCCGGCCTCCGCCAGGGCGGCCTGGATCGCCCGGGCCAGTCCCTGCCGGGACCGTCCCCAGTCGCCGGTGCCGGTGAACGTCGCGGCGTGCCCGGCGACCACCGCCCGGATCCGCGCGCCGCGCCGCAGCGCCGCCGCCTCCTCCTCCACCACGAACATCGCGCCGCCCTCGGCGGGCGAGAAGCCGCAGGCGTCCTCGGTGAACGGGAGGTAGGCGCGCTGCGGGTCCTGGGCGAGGCTGAGCTCGGGGTAACCGAGCTGGCAGACCACCGAGTAGGGCGCGAGCGGCGCCTCGGTGGCGCCGACCACGACCGCGTCGGTGCCGCGCCGGATCGACCGGCAGGCCTGGGCGAAGGCGTCCAGGCCGCCGGCCTCGTCGTTGGCCAGCACCCCGCACGGCCCCTGGAAGCCGCCGCGGATGGAGATCTGCCCGGTGCTGGCCGCGTAGAACCAGGCGATGGACTGATACGGGCCGACGAAGTGCGGTCCCTGGCCCCACAGTTGCTGGAGCTCACCCTGACCGAACTCGCCACCGCCGGAGCCCGCGGCGGTCACCACGCCGATGGCGAACGGATCCTGTGGGTCGGTCGCCAACCCGGCGTCGGACAGCGCGAGATCGGCCGCGGCCATGGCGAAATGGGTGAAGCGGTCGGTCTGCACCAGGAAGCGGCTCTCGATCAGCCCGGCCGGGTCGAAGTCGTTGACCTGGCCGGCCACCCGAAGCGGCAGTTCGGTGCAGCCCTCGCGGGTGACCGGTCCGAGCACGGTGGTTCCCTGCTGGACGGCTTTCCAGAAGGCGTCGGTCCCGACGCCGTTCGGGGCGATCACACCCAGGCCGGTCACCACCGCCCGCCGGCCGGCCCGGGCTTGTGGTTCCTGCTGTTCCGGTTCCCTCATGAGGGCCTCCCGTTGTCTCGCGCCAGTACCACCGCGGACTGGAAGCCGCCGAAGCCGCTGCCGACCGAGAGCACGGTCCGCAGCCTCGCCTCGCGCGCGATCCTCGGCACGTAGTCGAGATCGCAGTCCGGGTCCGGGGTCTCGTAGTTCGCGGTCGGCGGCACCACGCCGTTGGCCAGCGCCAGGGCGCAGGCGACCAGTTCGATCGCCCCGATGGCCCCGAGCGAGTGGCCGACCATGGACTTGATCGAGCTCATCGGGATGTCGTACGCATGGGAGCCCAGGGAGCGTTTGACGGCCGCGGTCTCGTGCCGGTCGTTCTGCTTGGTGCCTGAACCGTGCGCGTTGACGTAGTCCACCGCGCCGGGGTCGAGCCGGGCCTGCGCGAGCGCCCGGTCGATCGCCTCGGACATCTCCCGGCCCTCGGTGGTGAGACCGGTCATGTGGTACGCGTTGCCGAAGGTGGCGAAACCGCGGATCTCGCAGTAGATCCGGGCGCCGCGGGCGCGCGCGTGCTCCAGCTCCTCCAGGACGAGCACCGCGGCGCCCTCGCCCAGGACGAAGCCGTCCCGCTGGGCGTCGAACGGCCGGGAGGCGTGCGCGGGGTCGTCGTTGCGGGTGGAGGTCGCTTTGATCGCGTCGAAGCAGGCCACCGTGATCGGGGAGATCGGCGAGTCCGCGGCGCCGGCCACGATGATGTCGGCCTTGCCCTCCTCGATGGCGTGGAAGGCGTGGCCGACCGCGTCGAGGCCGGAGGTGCAGCCGGTCGAGACGGTCTGTACCGGGCCGTGCGCGCCGATCTCCTCGGCCACCTCGGAGGCCAGCGCGCTGGGCGAGAAGGCCCGGTGCAGATGCGCCCCGGCGCCGCGGGCGTCGACGTCCCAGCGGCCGCCCGAGCTGCTGACCGCCACGTAGTCGTGCTCCAGCCGGGTGGTCCCGCCGACCGCCGAGCCCAGCGACACGCCGACCCGCCAGAGGTCCTGCAGCCCGAGGTCGAGCCCCGAGTCGCGGACCGCTTCGGTGGCCGCCGCCAGTGCGAACTGCACGTAGCGGTCGGAGCGTTCGGCCCGCACCGGGTCCAGTCCGCAGGCCACCGCGTCGAAGTCGCACTCCGCGGCGATCCGGGAGCGGAAGCCCGCGGGGTCGAACAGGGTGATGCCGCGGGTCGCGGTCTGCCCAGCGGTGAGCAGGTCCCAGAAGGCCCGCACGCCTATGCCGCCGGGAGCGACCACGCCCAGCCCGGTGACCGCCACCCGGCGGGTCACGTCCGTGCCCCCAGCTGGGCCGCGTCCTCGGTCTCCTCGGTGTCCACGTGGCCGAGCTCGGGGCGCGGGGCCAGCGGTCCCAGATGGAAGACCATCCGCGCCTCGGTGCTGCCCACGTTGCGGAACCGGTGCTTGACCTCACGCGGGATCATGAGCCCCTGGTCAGGCCGCAGCGGATGGCTCTCGCCGTCCAGGTCCACCTCCAGCGAACCGCTGACGACGAAGACGAACTCCTCGGAGTACGGGTGGTAGTGCTCACCGATCCGCTCGCCGGGCTGGATGATCGCCACGCCCATGAACCCGCTGGTGGCTCCCACCGACGTCGGGGTGAGCAGGGCGCGCAGGTCGCCGCCGCGGCGACGGTTGGGCTGCGTCTGGTCGAGGTGCACGATGCGGGATGACTCAGTGCTCATGATCGCTCTCTCTGGCTTTCTCGTGGTGCGGGTGGGGAGCCGGGGGACCCCGGGGTTCAGGACTCCTGCGTCCGGCGGTCGGTGACCGGGTCCATCGCGCAGTCGGCGAGGTAGCGCCGGACGCCCTCCTCGGTGCTCAGGTCCCCGCCGGGGCCGAGGTCGAGCAGCCGTCCGAGCTCGGCCGCCGCGCCGCGCAGGCCCGGACCGGCCGCCGTCTCGCGGTGCGGCCCGCGGAGGTCGACCACCCGGACCAGCACGTCCTCGCTGAGGAAGACCGTGCCGGCGACCATCGGCTGCGCCGGGTCGGCGGCCGCGGCCCGGTCCAGGTCCGCGAGCAGCTGGGCGGCGGCCGGGCCGCAACCGGGGCGCACGGTGTGCAGGTAGGCCAGACGGGTGAGTTCGCCCGCGGTCCCGGGTGCGGCGTCCACCCGGTGCACGGCGGGCAGCGCCGCGCGGGCGAAGAAGGTCCGCGCCGAGGTCGGGTCGCTGAGGTCACGGGCCTCCTCCAGGTACGGGTTGACGGCCTCCTCGACCGCCCGCACTTCGGGCTGGGACGCGACGTGCCGCAGCGCGTTGCCCAGGTCGCCCGCCACCTCGACGGCCCGCACCACCCGGTTGCCGTGCATGAACAGCGACGTGCGCAGCAGCTGCGTGACGCCGTCCACCCGGGCCTTGGGGGAGCGGTAGCCGGCCAGGATCTTGGCGACGGCGGGCTCGCTGCCCGGCTTCACCGTGAAGGTGAGCGCGTGCCGGACCACGCCGCCAGTGGCCAGCGGCGGCGCGGGCACCGGGTCGAGCCCGGTCCGGTACGTGGTGCCGCCCTTCGCGGGCGCGCCGGGGGCGTGCTGCGCGGCGGCATGGACGGCCGACGGCTCGGGGGTCTCGCGGGCGATCACGAACCGCAGCGACTGCGTGTCGCGGACGCAGCCGTGCAGCGGTTCGACCAGCGTGCGGTGGGCGGGGCTGTCCACCCAGGAGAGGAACGGCTCGGCGGCCTCCCACTCGCTGGTGATCAGCCACTGCGAGGAGTTCCCCAGCGACTGGCAGAGCTGGTCGCTGACGTGGCCCGGCAGCCCCGCCACCTGGTGGCGGATCTGTTCGTAGGCCATCAGGAACTTCTCCTGGTGGCCGTCGAGGACGTCCAGCAGCAGCACCACCCGCAGCCGGGGCGTGTCGACTGCGGGGAGCGTGGACTGTTGGTCGGTCATGGTGGTCAAGGTGCTCGTTCCTCCTGGATGCGGCGGGGCGGCTCGTCCCGGATCGCGCGGGCCGCCACGGGATCTGGGCGCGACCGATCGCATGCGTTCGATGCTTACGCACCGCAACGGATGTCGCGCGATGCGTGAGTCGTGCGAGTGAAGATCCGGTGCGCGCCCGCCCGGCTGGGAATAGACAAGCCCAGCCGGGAACGACCGTCGCCGCCCGCGACGGGGCCCGCGTACGTGTCTGGAGAGAGTTGATGACGTCGAAGGTCGACGACCGTGTGCCCGTCCTGATCGTCGGTGGCTCGCTGGTCGGTCTGTCCACCTCGCTGTTCCTCGGCCGCCTCGGCATCGAGCACCTGCTCGTCGAGCGGCACGCGCGGACC
This sequence comes from Kitasatospora mediocidica KCTC 9733, assembly GCF_000744225.1. Classification (GTDB taxonomy): domain Bacteria; phylum Actinomycetota; class Actinomycetes; order Streptomycetales; family Streptomycetaceae; genus Kitasatospora; species Kitasatospora mediocidica. The sequence continues at coordinate 338,166 of NZ_JQLN01000006.1, forward strand.
TCGCACCATCCGCGCGGGCGCGGCAACAACGTGCGCACCATGGAGCTGTACCGCACGGCCGGCGTCGAGCCGCTGATCCGCGAGGCCGCCTCCGTGCTGGCCGAGAATCACGGGATCCTGCAGGCCGACACGCTCACCGGCGCGGACCAGGAATGGCTCTTCAAGCAGATCGACCCGGGCGGCGCGCTGTCCCGGCTCAGCCCGTCCGGCTGGTGCCTGTGCAGCCAGAACGACCTGGAGCCGGTGCTGCTGCGCGGTGCGCGCGCGCTCGGCGGCGAGCTGCGCTTCGGCACCGAGCTGGTCTCCTTCGAGCAGGACGGCGACGGCGTGACGGCCGTGGTCCGCGACCGCGACACCGGCGCGAGCCGTACCGTGCGGGCCGGCTACCTGGTCGCCGCCGACGGCCCGCGCAGCCCGGTCCGGGAGAAGCTCGGCATCGGGCTGACCGGGCAGGGCGACCTGTTCCACAACGTGAGCATCACCTTCCGCGCCAAGCGTCTGGCCGACGCGGTGGGCGACCGCCGGTTCATCGTCTGCTACCTGACGAACCCGCAGAGCCCGGGCGCGCTGCTGCCCGTCGACAACGAGGAGCACTGGGTCTTCCACGCGCCCTGGCGCCCAGACGGCGGCGAGACGCTGGAGGACTTCACCGACGAGCGCTGCGCGGAGCTGATCCGCACCGCGACCGGCGTGCCCGACCTGGAGGTGGAGATCACCGGCAAGGCGCCCTGGCACGCCGCCGAACGGGTGGCGCAGCGCTACGGCGACGGCCGGGTCTTCCTGGTCGGCGACTCGGCCCACGAGATGTCCCCCACCGGCGCGTTCGGCTCCAACACCGGGATCCAGGACGCCCACAACCTGGCCTGGAAGCTCGCCGCCGTGCTCGGCGGCTGGGCCGGCCCGGGCCTGCTGGAGTCGTACGACGCCGAGCGCCGCCCGGTCGCGCTGGCCACCAGCGCGCGCGCCTCCGCCCGCTCGGCCGAGCACCGCCACCCCGGCTACGACGTCAGCCCCGGCGTCGGGCGCCAGGCCGGGATGCTCGCGGTGGTGCTGGGCTACCGCTACCCCGGCGGTGCGGTGCTGGGCGCCGACCCCGACGGGCCGGCGGTCCCCGAGAACTTCCGCCCGGTGGCCGAACCCGGCGGCCGGGCCCCGCACCTGTGGGTGCACCGGGACGGCGTCCGGCTCTCGACGCTCGACCTGTACGAGCGGGTGCCGGTGCTGCTGAGCGGCCCCGAGGGCGGGGCCTGGCACCGGGCCGGCCTGCGGGTCGCCGAGCGCACCGGCGTACCGATGGCCTGCTACCGGGTGGGCGACGGCGGCGACCACGAGCTGGTCCCGGAGCCCGGCCCGGACTGGGCCGAGCTGCACGGGACGACGGTGGGCGGCGCGGTGCTGGTGCGACCCGACGGGTTCGTGGCGTGGCGCTCGGCGGAGGGCTTCGCGGGCGCGCACGAGGATGAGCTTGAGGGCGTGCTGGCCGGCGTGTTCGGCCGGTCCGGGTGAGTTATCGGCCGCTACCGGCTCAGGAGGTGACCCGGTAGCGGCCGACCATGCCGCCCATCATGTGGTGGGTGACGTGGCAGTGGTAGATCCAGTCGCCCGGGTTGTCCTCGGTGTACTCGACGGTCAGCGTGGTGGAGGGCGCGATGATCTGCGAGTCCACCCACCCCTGGAAGCCCTCGTTGCTGCGCCAGCGGTGCCCGTGCAGATGGAAGACGTGGGTCTCGTTGCCGAGTGCGGCGATCCGCCAGCGCACCCGCTCCCCGGCCTTCGCCGTGAAGGTCGGGGTGTTGTCGACGAACGCGCCGCCGTTGAACATGTTGGTGTTCTGCGCGAGGGAGGGGACGTCGGCGGGCGAGGCGTCGTGGCAGAAGAGCACGAACTCCCGGTCCACCGGCGGAGTCTGCTCGTCGGTGACGGCGATGATGCCGAACATGCCCAGCTCCGCGCCGATCTCCATCACGTCGGGCCTGGGGTGGGTGGAGGCGCTGCCGTCGGGCAGCGGAATCGACTGAGGCACCGAGTGGTCGTGGTAGGGCCAGGTGCCCACCGAGCTGGGGCGGCAGACCCAGGTGTAGGTGTAGCTCTCCCCGACCGCGACGGCGGTGCCCGGCCGGTCCGGCTCGTCGGCCAGCCAGCCGCCGTCGTTGTCGCGGTCGTAGCCGACCCCGTGCGGGTGCAGGCTGTGCGGCCAGCGGTAGTGCGTGTCGTTGTTGCGGAAGTGCACCCGGATGGTGTCGCCGACCTCGGCGCGCAGCACCGGCCCGGGGATGCCGGTGTTGGGGCCGACGCCCTGCGGGCTGAGGTCCGGGTCCAGCGGGGCGGCCCAGTTGGGGGTGTAGGCGCGCAGGCCGATCGCCCAGAAGCTCGTCTGCGCGGCCGTGAAGCGCATCCCCGTCATGCCGTCGTAGCCGTTGGGCACCGCGTTGTGCTCGAAGGAGTCGGCCTGCACCCAGTACTCGCGGACCGTGCCGCTCGCGCGGAACTTCTCGACGGCGAACGGGTCGACGGCGCCGGGTGCCTGCGACGGGTGCGGTGCGTGCGGGGTCTGCGGTGCCTGTGGTGCCGTCAGGGCCTGGGCGCGGGCCGCGGCCGGGGCCCCGAGCTGCGCCGAGACCGCCAGCCCGGCGAGGGCGCCGCCGCCCAGCAGGGTGCGAAGCACGGTTCGGCGGTCGTCCTCGCGGTTCTCGGCACGCGCCGGGTCCACTGGCATGGCGTCCTCTCAGGTCGTCGAGTGTCTCGCAGCAGCCGATCGGTGGTCGAGCCGGTCGGCGTCGATCACCCCGCTCGCGGGGAGACTAATCGGACTTAGCGGACAATCACCGGTCACCACTCGGGAGAGTCGCCCAGTCGGCGGCCGACCCGGCGGCCGTGCGTCGAAGCCCACCGCCGCTCACCGGGGCGGCTGGGTCTGGACGTCCTGGGGGCGGCCGGCCACGATGCGGCCGATGTTGCGCAGCGAGTTCCCGCCGCTGCGGTCCAGGTAGTTGGAGTGCGAGGCGAAGCCCGGCGGGCCGTCGGCGACGTCGAAGCGGCGGGCGCCGAAGTCGGCGCTCGCGGGGTCCGGTCCGAACCAGAGCCGGTCGCCGTCGCTCCGCGCGAACAGGGTGTCGCCCAGCCAGCCGCCGACCGCCGCGCCGAACGGGCCGCCCAGGCCCGCGCCGGTCACCGCGCCCCGGGCGTCGGCCCGTACGCGTTCGCCGGCGGGCAGGTGGCTGACCGGGTCGTTCTCGGCGGCGCCGACCCAGACGTGGTCGGCGGGCACGCCCAGGTCGGCGGCCCTGCGGGCGTCGACGCCGGGGCTGCCGATCAGGACGACGTCATCGGCGCCGGTGCCGCCGGGGCCCTGCCCGGCCAGGCCCACGGTCAGCGAACCGTAGCTGTGCCCGACGGCGGTCAGGTGCGCGGCGGGGCCCTGGTGGGTGGCGCGCAGCCCGGCCGTGAAGCGTTGGTAGGAGCGGGCACCGCGCACCGCGCGGTCGGTGCTCAGCACCTCGGCCGGCGCCGGATCCTGCGGGGAGAGCCGGTCCAGGCCGGGCGGCGGATCGTAGCCGAGCCAGACCAGGGAGGCCGTGCTGCGGGACGGATCGGCCTGCTGCGCGGCCCGCCAGATGTTGAGCGCGCGGTCACCGTCCTTGCCGCCGACGCCGGCGAGGTCGGTCCCGACGCCGGGGACATAGGTGCTGACGTCGGTCGCGGTGTCCGGGTCGCCGAAGGAGAGGATGCAGCGTCCCTGGCCCTCGTCCGACAGGCCGTACAGGAAGTCCGGCGGCCACTGGCCGGCATCGCGGTCCAGCCGGTCCTGGACGGCCTGGAAACCGGCCAGCGCGGCCTGCTCGGCCTCGCTCGACTGCCGGTCGCCGTGGGCGGCGAGGTACTTCCTGAGGGTGATCCGGTTGGCCTGGTCGCGGGCGGCCGCGGGCACGCCGTCGCGGTTGCCGACCAGCTCCGGGTAGTGCTGGACGAGCAACTGGCGCAGGTCCGGCGTCAGTGCCCGCCACCAGGCGCTGACGGCGACGGGGTCGGCGCTCGCGGGAGGCAGGCCGGCGGCCAGCAGCGTCCGGGCGTCCGCCGCGTCGGCCCGCGCCGTCCGGGTGTCGAGCCCGCTGCCGTCGGCGGCGTGGTCGGCGAGGCGCTCCAGCTGGGCGGCGGCCTGCCGGTCGGCGCGGTCCGCGTCGTGCAGTGCCTGGGCGACGCGGGTGGTGATGCTCCGTACGGCGGCCGACCGGTCGGCGGTCACCTCGCGGTCGTGGCGCTCGCGGGGGTCGGCGGCGGGCGCGGTGACCGTGCCGTCGGCGGCCACCGTGCAGCCGGCGGCGCTCGCGTCGGCCAGGGCCTGAAGGAGGGTCGTCCGGGCGCTGAGGAACTCGGCGGCGGCGTCCCGCAGCAGTGCGCCCGCCGTCAGCAACTCGGTTTGAGCCGCGTCGAGTTGGGTGCACTGCACGGCGAGAACGGCTTGCGCCTGGGCGGCCGCGGCGCCGGTCCAGCAGCGGGCCGCGTCGGTGTGGATGTCCGCGACGGTGGCCAGGTGGCGGGCCAGGCTCCGGGCGAGGGTGTCGCAGGCGGTGCCGGCGTCGGCGAGTGGCTGGGGGTCGGCGTCGTGGAGCTGCTGGAGGCTGATCATCAGCGGAAGGCCGGGCGGTAGGGGGTGGCGGCAGGGCCGCTGGTCCTGGCTCTGCTCGCGCTGTCGGCGGCCAGCAGCTCGGTCATCCCCTGCGCCACCGAGGCGTTGGTGTCGTGGTAGCCGGCCGCGGTGGTGACCAGGCGGGCGCCCTTGTCGTCAAGGTCGACCGCGAGCGCCTTGAGCCGTTCGGTCCAGGCGCCGGTGCAGCGGTCGAGGGCCGCGGCGGTGCGCCAGCCGCTCAGGGCGGTACTCGCCGCGTCCGAGGGCCGGTGCAGGGTGGGCAGTTCGTCCGGCAGGGCCTGGCCGACGCTCTGCAGGGCCCGGCCGCCGGCCGTCAGCAGCTCGGGTTCGACCGAGAAGTCGACGGGGCGCGGGGGCAGGGGGAACGAGGATGGCACGGTCACCGTCCGCACCGTACGGGCCTCGCACCGGGCCGCCGGCGGTGCAGAACCGATCCCGCGCTCGGCGGCCGGGCGGGTGGATCCCTCGAACGGGTGAAGCGGGGGCGCCGCGCTCTACGCGCTCGCCCGGTGCGCCGGTGACAGGCCGGCGACGACCAGGAGGAGCAGCCCGCAGGCGGCGACCACGACCCAGCCGGGGCGGCTGGCGTGGGCGAGCGCGCCGTCGGACACTCCGGCGACGATGCCGCCGGCGATGGCGACGCCGAGGGCTGCCCCGAACTGCCGTGCGGTGGAGGTGATTCCGCCCGCGAATCCGGCTCGCGCGGCGGGCAGGCCGCTGACCGCGGTGTTGGTGATCGGCGCGTTCGCGAAGCCGAAGCCGACGCCGACCAGCAGGGCGGACAGGGCCGGCACCAGCAGACTGGTGTCGTTGTCCACGAACACCAGGCAGAGGCCGCCGGTGGCCAGGGAGCCGCCCGCCAGCAGCAGCGGCAGCCGCGGACCGACCCGGGCGACGAGAAGCCCCGACAGCGGTGCGCAGACCGTGGCGGAGACGGCCATCGGCAGGGTGACGACGCCGGCCGCGACCGCGCTCAGGCCCCTGGCGTGCTGCAGGTAGAGGGTGTTGAGCAACAGCGTGGCGCTGAGGGCGACGAACAGCAGCACCGCCCCGACCACGGCGGCGGTGAACGAGGGCCGCCGGAACAGCTGGAGGTCCATCAGCGGTTCGCCGCGCCGCGACTCGGTCCGTACGAAGCCCGCCGTCGCCGCCGCGACGCAGACGTAGCCGGCCGTCGCCGTGGTGGACAGCCAGCCGATCCGCGGCCCCTCGATGAGCAGCGCCACCGACCCGCCGACCGCCGCGACGAGCAGCAGCTGCCCGGGGACGTCGAAGCGGCGCGGCCGCTCGGCGCGGGACTCCGGCGCGAACACCGCTGTCAGCACCAGCGCCACCGCGATGACGGGGACGTTGACCCAGAACACCGAACGCCAGCCGAGGCCCGCGATGAGCGCACCGCCCACCGTGGGCCCGGTGGCCATGCTCAGGCCGAAGACCGCCGCCCAGACCCCGATGGCCCGGGCCCGTTCCCTGCGGTCGGTGATCGCGCTCACCACGATCGCCAGGGCGACCGGACTGAGCATCGAGCCGCCGACGCCCTGGACGGCCCGGGCCGCGATGAGCACGCCGATGGACGGCGCCAGCGCGCACGCCGCCGACGACGTGCCGAACACGACCAGGCCGAGCCGGAACACCCGCCGCCGTCCGATCCGGTCGGCGAGCGCCCCCGAGGAGATCAGGAAACTCGCCAGAACGAGGGTGTAGGCGTCAACGGTCCACTCCAGAGCGCGGGTTCCGATGTGCAGGCCGGATCCGATCGAGGGCAGCGCCACGTTGACGATCGTCGTGTCGAGGCCGACCACGAACAGGCTCAGGGAACAGACGGCAAGGACCGTCCAGCGTCTGTGCGGGGTGACGGGCGCGGGTGGGGGTGGCGGGGTGTCGTGCATGAGGTGCCTCCGGGCTGGGAGTTCGGGAGGATGGGTGTCCTGGCCCTGAGGATCACGTGTGCACGGACCGCGCCGGTAGAAAATTTGCCAAGACGGCAAAACCCCACCCCGCGGCCCGGTGAGGTCGCCGAGGTCGAGACGCAGGTGCCGCCTCGCGTCAGCAGGCGCCGGGGGCCTGTGCGCAGGCGGCGGCCGGGGGGTTGCCGGGGGTCTGGGTGTCGCGGGACGGGGCCGTGCCGATCAGCAGCACGGTGACCACCAGGACGGCTGTCACGCCCGCGAGTTCGAGCAGGACGGAGCGGCGCAGGGACGCGGTGGTCCGGCTCTGCCACTGCGCCCGGGACAGGTGGGCGCGGCTCGCGGCTGCTGCGGCGATCACCAGCAGGAAGACGGACGTCTTGACCAGCAGCAGCCTGCCGTAGGGCGTTGCGGTCAGTGCGTCGAGGCTGCCGACCTCGCGGAACGCCTGGTAGAGCCCGGTGGCCGCCAGCACCGCCACCGAGACCAGGGCGAGGCGGGAGAACCGTGTGGCGGTGGCCGCCAGGTTTGCTCCGGTCCGGCGGGTCAGGAGGACCGCGAGGGCGAGGAGTCCGCCGGCCCACACGGCCATCGCGGTGACGTGCAGCGTCGTGACCACCAGGGCCAGTGGCACCAGGGGTCCGTCGGCGGCGTGGCTGATCGCGCTCCAGGTGGTGGCGAGGGCGAGTGTCAGCAGGACGGCCGCGACCGCGCCACCGCGTGCGGCACGGCGCAGGAGCGGTTCACCGACTGCCGCGATCAGGGCCAGCAGGACGACGCGGGCGACCAACGCGTGCCCCTCGCGGGTGGCGAGGGTCGCGGACAGCAGTGTGCGGTCGAGGGTGTGCGCGAGTGACTCGCCCTGGGTGGCGGGCCCGTGGACGAAGAGCTGGACCAGCGCGCCCAGGAGCAGCGCCGCCCAGCCAACGGTGGCGGGCCGGCGCAGGGTGGCGTCGGCGCCGGGTTCAGCCGCGTTGTCGGGGGCGAGGCGCAGGCAGTGCAGGCGGATCGCCGCGGATCCGACCAGCAGGGCCAGCCCGGCCAGGCCCAGCCAGATGGCCAGGTCGAGGACCGCGTCGGTCACCCGGTCCGGGGCGCCGAACGGGCCGGCCGCGGTGGTCCGGCTGGGCGCGCCCACCGAGAAGGTGAGCGTGCCGGAGGTGGCGTGCCCGTCGTCGGCCGCGGTGGCTCGCCAGTCGATGACGAAGGTGCCCTGCTGCGGGATGGCGGAGAGGTCGACGGTGATGCCGTCGCCGCCGGAATCCGCTGCCCTGGCAGGCCCGTTGTCGACCCGGTGGCCGTCGGGCCCGATCACCTTGAGCGAGCTCAGCGCCAGTGTCACCTCCTCGGAGAAGGTGAGCGTCACCCGGTGCGGCTCGGTGGCGACGACGGTCCCGTTCGACGGGGAGGCGGAGACGAGGTCCGCGTGCGCGGCGGCCGGTCCGGCCAGGGCGAGCAGCGCGAGGAGGACGCCGAGCGTCAGGGCGCCGACGGTGGCGAGGCGCCGCAGTGGCGTGGTCGGCGTGGTCGGCGTGGTCGGCGTGGTCGGTGAGGTCAGTGGCATGCGCCTGCGGCCCGTCTCTGCTGGACCAGCTGGTCGACGCCGAGGCGGTAGTCCGCCAACGAGCCGGCGTCCGGAACGAAGCGCCACTTGCCGCCCTGGTAGAGCAGGGTGTTGCTCCCGGTGGCGCCGGCGCGGTGCCAGTCCACCCGTACCGTGGCCGGGTCGACGGTCGTGGTCGTGTCGATCGCGTAGGGGATGCCCAGGGCCGGCCTGCACTGGGTGTTGAGCCGGACGAAGTCGGCCTGGGCCAGGACCTGTTGGGCACTGTCGGCCCACAGGCTCCAGGCCTGGGCCCAGCCGCCGCCGGCCAGCAGCCCGAACTCCTCGGTGGCGACCGAGTCGGCCTGGAGCGACTGGGGCATGGGCGGTGCGGTGGGTCGGCTCGGCCGGGGCGTGCTCGAGCATCCGGTGGCCGCCACCGGGATGAGCGCCAGGGCGGCCACCACCCCCACTGCGGCCCGCCGGTTCGGTTCGCGGCGCAACGTCACTCCATGGTTGGTCATCGCGGCTGTGCCGGGCCGTGTTCGGCGGGCGGGCGTCGTGTCGACGCCCGCCCGCCGAGCGTGGTCGGCTGTGCTCTTCGGCCTTTCGGCAGTGCCTAGTTGGTCAGCCGGTCAGTGCCGTAGTGCTGCACCAGCGACTGGTTGGCCAACAGGTTGAGGTCGGCGGTGAACTTCAGCGAGTCGCGGATCTGGGCGAGCGTGATCGCGGAGCTGGGGATGCCGCCGAGCGAGTAGGTGAAGGACTGCCCCGGCGTGACCTGGCGCTGGACCAGCGGCACGTCGTGGAAGTCGAGGCGGGCGATGTAGAAGGACGTCCCGTCGCCGCGCGGCACCTCCAGGTAGTCCTCCTGGGGGTGGCCGTACTGCTGGGTGGCCGTGTACCCGTGGTTGTCGGAGCCGGACGGCGCGCGGAAGACCAGCAGCGCGCAGTCCGTGGAGAGCACCTGGGAGGAGGTGTTGGTGAACGTGAACGTCCAGTCGCCGTAGTACTGGTTGCCGCTGAAGCTCACGTACTCCGACAGGCCCACGTTGCTGGTGAACTGGGTGGTCAGCGGCTCGCTGAGGACCGGATTGGCACCGCTGATGGGGTAGTTGACCCCGTTGGCGCACCGCTCCAGCGGGAGGTTGTACTGCGAGGGCTGCCCGGTGGGGACCGCCTGGGTGAAGGTGGCGGGCCCGGAACTCACCGCGGTGGTCGTGTTCGGGTCGGCGACGGCCGAACCGCTGCCGGCGAAGGCCGCGACACCGGCGAGCAGGAGGACGGTGGCGAGGCCGGCGCCTAAGCCCCGTCGGGTGGAGTGTGCGTGCATGGTGGATCGATCCCTTCGATCGCGGACGAGCGAACGACCCACGGCGGGACGTGCCCTGCCGTACGGACAGACCGGCTCAGAGCAGTGGGGGAACGCACTGAGACGGCGCTTCTCGGGACACCCCGCTGAGGGCTCGGTTGTACCGTGGCACTCCCGGCTGCACCCGTCAAGGGTCTGGACCATTAAGGTCTAGTCCAGTCGGTCCAGACCTTTTGGCGATGATTGACTGCTGGCAACTCGGCTCATGGGGAGGGAAGTTGGGTCAGAGGGTCGGCGGGGATCTGCTGCCAGAGGAAGAGTGCCGGCTACGACACCTGGTGTTCGGCCACGATCTCCTGCACGGCGGCGCGGGCGCGCTCCGCGTCGGCCGGGACCAGGCCGATCCGGGTGCGGCGGTCCAGGATGTCCGAGGCGTCGAGCGCGCCCTCGTGGGTCAGCGCGTACTCCACCTCGGCCCGTGTCACGTCGAGGCCCTCGGCGATCGCCTCCAGCGGGCGGGCGGTGCGGGCCGCGTCGCGGACGGCGCCGGCGCCGTCGCCGTGCCGGGCGACCAGCGAGGCGGGCAGCCCGGCCGTCGCGGCCGGCCGGCTGTCGGCGTGGCCGGGGGCGCCGACGAGCGGGAGGTGGCGGGTGCGGCAGGGCGCCGCGGTGAGGCCGCGGGCGCGCAGCGCGGCGTCGACGGCGTCCTCGGCCATCGCCCGGTAGGTGGTCAGCTTGCCGCCGACCACGGTGATCACGCCCGACGGCGACTCGCGGACGGCGTGCCGGCGGGAGAGGTCGGCGGTCTCGCCGCCCCCGGCGTCGATGAGCGGTCGCAGGCCGGCGAAGGCGCCCCGGACGTCCTCGCGGGTCAGCTCGCGGCGCAGCGCGGTGTTGATGGTCGCGAGCAGGAAGTCGATCTCGCCGTCGGTGGGGACGGGCTCGTCCGGGATCGGGCCGGGGGCGTCCTCGTCGGTGAGGCCGAGCACGACCCGTCCCAGCTGCTGGGGGAGCGCGAAGACGAACCGGCTGGTCGAGCCGGGGACGGGGACGGTCAGCGCGGCCCGCGGGTGGCCGAGCGCGGCGGCGTCGAAGACCAGGTGGGTGCCGCGGCTGGGGCGCAGGCGGATCGAGTCGTCCACCTCGCCGGCCCAGACGCCGGCGGCGTTGACGACGGCGCGCGCCGAGACCTCCAGCGTCCGGCCGGTGAGCGTGTCGGTCAGCTGCGCGCGGTCGCCGGTGACGCCATCGGCCCGGACCCGGGTCAGGACGGTCGCCCCGCACTGCGCGGCGGTGCGCGCGATCGCCACCACCAGCCGTGCGTCGTCGACCAGTTGGCCGTCGTGGGCGACCAGCGCGCCGCGCAGCCCGGCGGTGCGGACGGCCGGCGTCAGCGTCGCCGCCTCGGCCGCGCCGACCCGGCGGGCCCGGGGCAGCACGGCGGCCGGCGTGCGGGCGCTGAGGCGCAGTGCGTCGCCGGCCAGGAATCCGGTGTGCACCAGGGCGGCCTGACCCCGGCTCACCGAGGGCAGCAGCGGGACGAGTTGCGGCAGCGCGCGGATCAGGTGCGGGGCGGTGCGGGTCATCAGGATGCCGCGCTCCACCGCGCTCTCCCGGGCCACCCCGACCCGCCCGGAGGCGAGGTAGCGCAGGCCGCCGTGGACGAGTTTGGAGCTCCACCGGCTGGTGCCGAACGCCAGGTCGCGCGCTTCGACCAGCACGGTCCGCAGGCCGCGCGAGGCCGCGTCCAGGGCCACGCCGGCGCCGGTGACGCCGCCGCCGATGACGAGCAGGTCGATCTGCCCGCCGTCGGCGAGTGCGTCGAGCTCCTCGGCGCGGCGGCGGGCGTCGAGGACGGTGGTGCCGGCGTGACGGGTCATGGCGTGAGGTATCCGTTCAGTGCGGTGGCCAGTTCGCGGCGCCAGGCCGCTTCGGGGAGCAGCTGGGCGACCATCCGGTGGGACTGGACGGTGGACTGGGCGATGAGCAGCACCATGGTGGCCAGCTCGGTCGGCTCGCCGGGGCGGATCGAACCCTGCCGCTGGCCGCGCTCGACGGCCTCGCGCAGCGCGTCGAGGAGTCCGCGCTGGCTGGTGCCGAGCCGCTCCACCACGTATTCGAGCAGGACGTCCGCGTCCGAGCGCAGCAGCGCGCCCAGGACGGCGTGCTCGCGCACCCGCACCGCGACCTCCACGATCCAGGCGACCACCGACTCCCGGTCGTCGCCGGCCCGCAGCACGTCGGCCTGGGTGGCGTGGATCTCACGGGTGAGCAGCGCGCCGATCACCGCGCGGACGTCCGGCCAGCGGCGGTAGACCGTGGGGCGGCTGACCCCGGCGCGGCGGGCGATCTCGGCCAGCTGGGTGCGGCGCAGGCCCAGGGCGACGACCAGTTCGGCCGCCGCGTCGAGGATCGCGTCGTCGACGCTGCGGGCGGCGTCGGGGCCGGTGTCGCGGACGGGTTCCGGGCCGGCTGGCTCTGCGTGGCTACTTGACATGATGTGGAACACTGTAACGCATGCCCTCAGACATGCACCCCGGATCCGCCCCGGCGGCGGCCAAGCTGCCGCTCCCGCCGATGAGTTGGGACGCCTGGGGTGACCCGGCGCTGGCCAAGCCACTGTCCGACGACATCAAGGCGCTGCTCGAACAGCTGCTCGGTGTCTCGGGCCCGGACGGCAGCGCGCCGACCGCCGACGAGGTGGTGCTGCGCCCCAGCGCGCTGCCCGAGCAGGACCTCAGCGCGCTGGCCCGGATCGTCGGCGAGTGGAACGTCAGCGCGGCCGACGCCGACCGGCTGCCCCGCGCGGGCGGCAAGTCCACCCCGGACCTGTTGCGCCGGCGCAGCCGCGAGCCGCAGAACGCCCCCGACGCCGTCGTCCTGCCCGGCACGGAGGAGGAGATCGCCGCCGTCCTCGCGCACTGCTCGCGGCGCCGGATCGCGGTCGTCCCGTTCGGCGGCGGTACCAGCGTGGTCGGCGGGGTCGACCCGATCCGCGGCGCGTTCACCGCCGTCCTCTCGCTGGACCTGCGCCGCTTCGACGCGCTCCTCGCGCTGGACGAGGTGTCCGGCGAGGCCGTCCTCGGTGCGGGGCTGACCGGCCCGCAGGCCGAGGAACTGCTCGCGGCGCGCGGCTTCGAGCTCGGCCACTACCCGCAGAGCTTCCGCTACGCGACCGTCGGCGGCTTCGCGGCCACCCGGTCCTCCGGCCAGAACTCGGCCGGCTACGGCCGCTTCGACGACATGGTGCGCGGCCTGCGGGTGGTCACCCCGGCGGGCGCGCTCGACCTCGGCCGGGCGCCCGCCTCGGCGGCCGGCCCCGATCTGCGCCAGCTGTTCATCGGCTCCGAGGGCACCCTCGGCGTGATCACGGCGGTGCGCCTGCGGGTCCACCCGCTGCCCGCCGTCAAGGTCCACGAGGCCTGGAGCTTCCCGGACTTCGCGACCGGCGCCGCCGCGCTGCGCGCCGTCGAGCAGCAGGGCACCGGACCCACCGTGCTGCGGCTCTCCGACGAGATCGAGACCGGCGTCAACCTGGCGATGACGGAGAAGATCGGCGGGGACCAGGTCGCCGCCGGCTGCCTGGCGGTCACCGTCTTCGAGGGGACGGACGAGCAGACCCGGGCCCGCCACGAGGCGACCCGCGCGGCGCTGCTGGCGGCCGGCGGGAGCTCGCTGGGCGAGGAGCCGGCCAAGGCCTGGGAGCACGGCCGGTTCAACGCGCCCTACCTGCGCGACGCGCTGCTGGACTGCGGCGCGCTGTGCGAGACGCTGGAGACCGCCACCGACTGGTCGAACCTGGCGGCGCTGAAGACCGCGGTGACCGCCGCGCTGCAGGGCGCGCTGCAGGAGAGCGGCAGCACCTCGCTGGTGATGTGCCACATCTCGCACGTCTACCCGACCGGCGCCTCGCTCTACTTCACCGTCCTCGGCGCCCAGCAGGGCGACCCGATCGAGCAGTGGGCGGCGGCCAAGCAGGCGGCCTGCGACGCGATCATGGCGACCGGCGGGACCATCACCCACCACCACGCGGTCGGCGCCGACCACCGGCCCTGGATGGCGCAGGAGATCGGTGACCTCGGCGTGGCGATCCTGCGCGCGGTCAAGAACACGGTCGACCCGGCCGGGATCCTCAACCCCGGCAAGCTGATCCCGTGACCGCGGCGCCGGTCCGGCGGCCGATCGCGACCGTCGTGTTGCTGACGAACCCGGCTGCCGGCAGCGGCCATGCCGACCGGGCCGCGGCCCGTGCCGCCGCCCGGCTGCGCGAGCGCGGCATTCAGGTCTCGACGGTGGCGGGCAGCGACCCGCAGGACGCCGCCCGGCTGGCCCGCGAGGCGGTCGGCGACGGCGTGGACGCGCTGGTGGTGGCCGGCGGCGACGGCATGATCGCGCTCGCCCTCCAGGCGCTGACCGGCTCGGACGTCGCGCTCGGCGTCATCCCGGCCGGCACCGGCAACGACCACGCCCGCGAGTACGGCCTGCCGCTGAAGGACCCGGAGGCGGCGGCCGACGTGGTGGCCGACGGCAACGTCCTGACGGTGGACGTCGGGCGGATCGACGCCGCCGACGGCACCGTCCGCCACTTCGGCTCGGTGCTGGCCGCCGGCTTCGACTCGCTGGTCAGCGACCGGGCCAACCGGCTGACCTGGCCGCGCGGCCGGATGCGCTACAACCTCGCCATGCTGGTCGAGTTGGCGGGCCTGCGTCCGCTGGACTTCCGCCTGGTGCTGGCGGACGGGACGGTCGTGCGGGAGCAGCTGACCCTCGCCGCGGTCGGCAACACCCGCAGTTACGGCGGCGGGATGGCGATCTGCCCCGGGGCCGATCACGCGGACGGGCTGCTGGACGTCACGCTGGTGCGCGCGATGCCCAGGCGCACCCTGGTGCGGTTCTTCCCGACCGTCTTCCGGGGCACCCATGTGCGGCGCTCGGAGGTCGCGACGTACCGCACCGCCTCGCTGCGCATCGAGTCGGCGGGCATCAACGCCTACGCGGACGGCGACCGCGTGGGGCCGCTGCCAGCCGAAGTGCGGGTCCTGCCCGGCGCGTTGGGGATCCTCGTGCCGGCCTGACGGGCCGGTCCGTGTACCCGGGCCCGGGGGCGGGTAGGAGTCTGCGACCACCGCCCCCGAGCCGAGCGGACGCGATGACGACGACGAACCCCGGTCCACCGCCCGAGGACGCGGCGGATCTCCCGCAGATCGGCGCGCGGGCCTTCAAGACCGACGCGCAGGCCCGCTACGCGCAGCTGCGCGAGCGCGGCCCGGTGCACCGGGTGCGGCTGGCCGGCGGGATGACGGGCTGGCTGGTGGTGGGCTACGACGCGGCCCGGGAGGCCTTCACCCATCCGGCGCTCGGCAAGGACCCGAGCCCGGCCCGCGCGGCGCTGGAGGCCGCCGGCTACACCTCCCACCTGCCCGGCGTCGGGCTGGGCGGCAACATGCTGACCGTCGACCCGCCGGAGCACACCCGCCTGCGCAGGCTGGTGGCCGGCGCCTTCTCGCCCCGCCGGACGGCCGAACTCGCCCCGCGCGTCCAGCAGATCACCGACGACCTGCTGGACGCCGTCGCGCCGCTGGGCCGCACCGACCTGGTGGAGAGCTTCACCGGGCGGCTGCCGATGTCGGTGATCTGCGAACTGCTGGGCGTGCCGGTGGACCGCCGGGAGGAGTTCCGGCGGTGGTCGCAGCAGGCGCTCGGCAACCCGCCGGGACTCCAGCGCATCGGCGCCGAGCAACTGACGCGCTTTCTGGCTGAGTTGGTGGCCGCCAAGCGCCGCACCCCGGGTGGCGACCTGCTCTCCGCCCTGGTGGCGGTGCACGACGAGGACGACGGCGGCCTGTCGGACGTCGAACTGCTGGGCACCGCCGTGCTGTTGGTGGTGGCCGGGCACGACACCACGGTCAACCTGCTCGGCAACGCCGTGCGGGCCCTGCTGACCCACCCGGAGCAGCTGCAACTCCTGAAGGATCAGCCGGAGTTGATGCCCTCTGCGGTGGAGGAGTTCCTGCGCTACGACGCGCCGGTGGAGATCACCCCACCGCGCTTCGCCGCCGCCGACCTGGTCCTCGGCGGCGCCCGGATCTCGGCGGGCGACGTCGTGCACATCGCGCTCACCTCGGTCGGCCGCGACGGCGGCGCCCGCCCGGACGAGCTGGACGTGGCGCGCGCCGACAGCCGCCACCTCTCGTTCGGCCATGGCCTGCACCACTGCCTGGGCGCCCCGCTCGCCCGGCTGGAGGGCGTGATCGCCCTCGGCACGCTGCTGCGGCGGCTGCCCGATCTGAGCCTTGCCGTCCCGGCCGACGAGATCGAGTGGATTCCGGCCGGCATCACCCGGGGACCGGTCGCCCTGCCGGTCCGCTTCACCCCGTCAGACACGGCTTAACGGCCACCGGACACTGACGGGGTGTCATCACAAACCGCGCGCCAGGTCCGTCATGACACCCCGTGGCGGTGGCGCCGCCGTGGGTGGTGTGGCATGTCCGTGACCGGAAACCCGCTGGTCAAAGGCCTTCTCACCGGTCCGGCGCCGGGCTAGCATTCCGGTCACGGCGATCCCAACCACCCCGAGAGCGGGGTCGCCGGCAGGCCGGCGCGTGCCAGCGGCCACCGCCTGCGGCCGGGACCGGCACGTCTCCTCCCAGGGTCCCGGCCGCTCTACCGCCGGTCGATTCCGGCCGCCCGCGCGCGCCCCGGCGGGCCGCCCCCTGCGTCCCGGCCGGTTGGAGCCCCGCGCCCGCGCCGGAGCCGTGAACCATCTCCGAGCACCGGCCGGGCGTGCGCCAGGCAGCGGTCCCAGCCGGTGTAATGTCCAGGGCGAGGACGGGATAATTCGGACATACCGTCATATACATTGAGATTCGGGCGCTTCGAGCTGACGCGGCCCCGGCGAGATCGGGTCCGCAGCGGTCCCCTCGCCCCTCGTCCCCCCTCGTTGCAGGACATCAGTCCGGTTTCCCAAGGAGGCCTCACCCCGTGCCCATGCTCACCCGACTCGGCATCGTCACCGTGACCGCGCTCGCGACGACCGCCGCCCTCGCCCCCTCCGTCAGCGCCGCCGAGCACCGCGGCGACGACCAGTCGCGCGGCGCCCGCCATGCCGTGTTCGTCCAGACGGACGATCCGGCGGGCAACCGGATCGTCGCCTACCACCGCGCGCAGGACGGCCGGCTGACCGCGGCCGGCAGCTACGCCACCGGCGGCCTGGGCGGCGTGCTGGACGGCTCGGTCGTCGACCACCTGGCCTCGCAGGGCTCGCTCACCTACGACGCGCGCCACGCGCTGCTCTACGCGGTGAACGCCGGCAGCAACACCGTCACCGTCTTCTCGGTCGACGGCGACAGGCTGACGCAGCGTCAGATCGTCGGCTCCGGCGGCCGGTTCCCGGTCAGCGTCGCCGTCCACGACGACGTCGTCTACGTGCTGAACGCGCTGGACGGCGGCTCGGTGCAGGGCTTCACCGTCCACGACCGCCGGCTGAGCCCGCGCGCGGACTGGAACCGCTGCCTGGGCCTGGACCCGGACGCCACACCGCAGTTCACCCACACCCCGGGCCAGGTCGGGATCATCGCGGACGGCTCGCAGCTGGTCGTGACGACCAAGGCCAACGGCAACAGCCTGCTGGTCTTCGCGCTCGACCACGAGGGCGCCCCCGCCGACGCCCCGGTGACCACCGTGCAGAGCGGCACGGTGCCCTTCGGCTTCGTCCAGCACGGCCCGCACCTGCTGGTCGCCCAGGCCGGCCCGAACGCCGTGGCCACCGTGATGGTCAACCCGGACGGCACCGCCACCCAGTCGGGCGCCGCGCCCACCGGCCAGGCCGCCACCTGCTGGGACACCCTGATCGGGCGCACCGTCTACGCCTCCAACGCGGGCAGCGCGACGGTCAGCGGCTTCCGGATCGGCAACGGCGGCGTGCTGGAACCGCTGGGAAACACCGCCACCCACCCGGGAACCGTCGACTCGGCGGCCTCCGACAACGGTCGTTTCCTCTATGTCCAGACCGGCGCGGCCGGAATCGTTGACGAGTTCCAGGTCAACGCCGACGGCTCGCTCACCGCGCTGGACTCGGTGACCGTGCCCGACGCGGTCGGCGGCGAGGGCATCGTCGCGTTCTGACCGACCTCTACCTGCCGGACGGCTACCCCTGGTGGCCGTCCGGCAGGTACCAGTGGTGCGGGGCGATCTCCCGGCGGATCGCGTCCGGGCCCCAACCGCCCTGGGGGTAGGGCTGGACGGGCGGCGGGTTGTCGAGCAGGGGGGTGGAGATCTCCCACAGTCGCTCGATGCCGTCCGAGCGGGTGAAGAGCGCCTGGTTGCCGAGCATCGCGTCCAGCAACAGCCGTTCGTAGCCCTCCAGGCCGTGCCGGTTGCGGAAGGAGTCGGCGTAGCGGAAGGTCATCTCCGCCGCGCTCAGGTGCATCGCCGGTCCGGGCTCCTTCACCAGGAAGCGGACGCTGATCCAGCCGGGGTCGTCGAAGTCGATGACCAGCGCGTTGGCACGCTGGGCGTGCGGCCCGGCGGGGGAGTCGGGGAACATCCGCAGCGGCGGCTTGCGGAAGTGCAGCGTGACGACCTGGCGGCGCTGGCCCATGGCCTTCCCCGACCGCAGGTGGAACGGGACCCCGGCCCAGCGCCAGTTGTCGACCATCGCCCGCAGCGCGACGAAGGTCTCGGTCTGCGAGGACGGGTCGACGCCGGGTTCCTCGCGGTAGCCGGTGTACTGGCCGCGCACGACGTGCGTGGTGTCCACCGGCTCCAGGGCCTGGAAGACCTTCGCGGTCTCGTCGCGCAGCGGCTTGGCGTCCAGCGAGGTCGGCGGTTCCATCGCGACGAAGCCGAGCAGCTGGAAGAGGTGGGTGACGATCATGTCCCGGTAGGTGCCGGTCTGTTCGAAGAACTGCGAGCGGCCCTCGATCCCGATCGTCTCGGGCACGTCGATCTGCACGTGGCTGATGTGGTACCGGTTCCAGATCGGCTCGAAGAGCCCGTTGGCGAAGCGCAGCGCCAGGATGTTGTCCACCGACTCCTTGCCGAGGAAGTGGTCGATGCGGAAGACCTGCTCCTCGGTGAAGACCGCGTGCACCGCTTGGTTCAGTGCCCGGGCCGAGGCCAGGTCGGTGCCGAACGGTTTCTCGACGATCACCCGGGCGCCGGTCGCCAGGCCGGTGTCGCCGAGCATCGCGATCACCGACTGGAAGGCGGCCGGCGGCACCGCGAGGTGGCACACCCGCCTGGGCGCGCCACCGACGGCCCGTTCGGCCCGCTGGACGGCCTCCAGCAGCGGCCGCGGGTCCCCGGGGTCGGCGGCGCCGAAGCTCAGCGCGGCTTCGAAGGCCTGCCAGGGCGTGCCGTCCGGTGCGCTCAGCCCGAACTCCTGGACGGCCTCGCGGGCGTGGCGGCGGAACTGCTCGTCGGTCAGCGCGAACTGCGCGGGCGCCGAGCCGACGATCCGGTAGCGCGGCGGCAGCAGACCGGCCCGGGCGAGATGGAACAGCCCGGGCAGCAGCTTGCGGCGCGCCAGATCGCCGGTCGCGCCGAACAGGATGATCACATGGTCGTCGGGCCGGGCGTCGGGCGCCGGCTGGCCGACCTGGCTCGCGCTCTCCTCGGACACGGACATGGTGGCTGCCTGGCCCTTCTGCCGGGCGCGCCCACTGCGCGCCCACCCGTTCGGCCCCGCCCCTCCATCGTGCGGTACCTCCCGGTGCCCCGCGAGTGCGCTGCCGCGAGTGCGCCGCTCAGCGTCCGGCCGCCTGCGGCTGCGCCTGCGCCTCCTGTGGATCGGGAGCGGCCAGCTCGTGGGCCAGCGGTGAGCGGCTGAGCATCACCAGCCCGGCCAGGATCAGGCCCGCGCCGGCCAGTTCCACCAGCGCCCACCAGCCGCCGCGGATCCGTTCGCCGTACAGGACCATGCCCAGCGCGACGCTGGTGCCCGCGTCGCCCAGCGTCAGGGCGGGCTGGGAGAACACCAGCGAGCCGGACTGCAGCGCGTTCTGCAGCAGGAACAGCGCGGCCACGCCCACGACGGCGAAGCCGTACGTCTGCCAGGCGGCGAAGAACCCGGCGGCGCCGTCCGCCTCCCAGCGCAGCGCGGAGGTCTTCAGCAGCGCCGCGGTCAGCGCGTAGCAGACCGCCGCGGCCAGAGCGAGGCTCGCGGCGCGTACCGGTCCGGGCCCGCGCGCCGCCGCCAGCGCCGTCAGCGCGGCCGCCGCCGACAGGCAGCAGACCAGCACCAGCAGCCAGCGGCCGGCCGGCACCGCGTCACCCGCGTGCCCCTCGCTCGGCGAGGCCGCCCAGAGGGCGATCCCCAGGCCCACGGTGATGCAGGCCGTCGCCCGCCAGACGTCGGCGGCGAGCCGGCGGTGCAGGATCACCCCGGCCAGCAACAGCGCCGCCGGGAGCTCCAGCACGAAGACCGGCTGCACCACCGAGAGCGGCCCGTTGGCCAGCGCCAGCGCCTGGAAGCAGGCCGCCGCGCCGACCGCCGCGATCCCGGCCAGCCAGACCCGCTGGCGCATCAGCCGGGTGATCAGGCTCCACCGCAGGCCGTCGGCGGCGGGCACCCGGCGGGCGGCCTTGCGCTGCAGCACGGTCGCCAGCGCGTTGCTGAGGGTGGTCAGCAACGCGAACAGCACAGCCGCCACGGTGTCCACGGGCCACCTTCCGGTGCAAGATCCTGAGCAGAGCCTGTCACCGATCATCCTGGCCCGTGTTCCGGCCGCCGACACCTCACGACGGCCGGAACACGCGGACGAGCCCGTCACACCAGCGCCGGCTGCACCTCCTCGGAGGCCGCCGCCGCGGGCCGCAGCGGCAGGTGGCAGGCCGCGAGGTGGTTGTCCGGGCCGTACGCGGTCAGCTTCGGCTCCACCTGCGCGCAGATCTCCTGCGCCGCCGGGCAGCGGGTGCGGAACCGGCAGCCGGAGGGCGGATCGATCGCGGAGGGCAGTTCACCGGCGATGCCCTGGCTGCTCTTGGCCGCCTCCACCGCCGGGTCGGCCACCGGGATGGTGTCGAGCAGGCCGCGGGTGTAGTGGTGCACGGGGTTGGAGTACACCGACTCCGCCGGGCCGATCTCCACCAGCTTGCCCAGGTACATCACGCCGATCCGGTCGGACAGGTAGCGGATCACCGACAGGTCGTGCGAGATGAACAGGTATGACAGCCCGAGTTCGCTCTGCAGGTCGCGCATCAGGTTCAGCACCTGCGACTGGATCGACACGTCCAGCGCCGAGACCGGCTCGTCCGCGACGATCAGCTTGGGCCGCAGCGCCAGGGCACGGGCGAGCCCGACGCGCTGGCGCTGTCCGCCGGAGAACTCGTGCGGATAGCGCTCCAGGGCGCTGAGCGGCAGGCCGACCAGGTCGAAGATCTCCCTGATCCGCCGGTCGCGCTCGGCCGGGCTGTCCACCCGGTGGATGTCCAGCGGCTCGCGCATCACCGAGCGCACCAGCATCCGCGGGTTCATCGCCGCGTAGGAGTCCTGGAACATCAGCTGGACGTCGCGGCGCAGGCGCCGCCGTTCGGTCCGCGGCGCCTGCGCCAGGTCCCTGCCCTGGAAGAGCAGGCTGCCGCCGGTGGGCTTCTCCAGGCCGACGATGAGCTTGCCGACGGTGGTCTTGCCACAGCCGGACTCGCCGACCAGGCCGACGGTCTCGCCCTGATGGACGCTCAGCGACACGTCCGCCACCGCGCTGACCGCGCCGACCTTGCGGCGCAGCACCAGCCCGGCGGTCACCGGATAGTCCTTGACCAGGCCCTCGATGCGCAGCAGCGTCTCGGCCTGGGTCCGGTCGCGCGACTCGCGGATCCGCTCGGTGACCACGGCGTCGGCCGTGGGGGCCGCCACCGGTTCGGCCTCGGTGCGGTACACGGGGGCGCCGACCGGCAGGAAGCAGGCGAAGCGGTGCTGCTCGTCGGTGCCGGCCAGCGGCGGCTCGTTCGTGCGGCAGTCGTCGACGGCGTAGCGGCAGCGCGCGGCGAACCGGCAGCCGGTCGGCGGCTTCGTCAGGTCCGGCGGCAGGCCGGGGATCGAGTAGAGCCGGTCCCCGGACTCGGCGCTGCGCTCGGGCAGCGACTGGAACAGCGCCTCGGTGTACGGGTGCCGCGGGTTGGCGAAGAGCGCCCTGGTGCTGGTGGTCTCCACGACCTTGCCCGCGTACATGACGGCGATCTTGTCCGCCCGGCCCGCGATCACGCCCAGGTCGTGGGTGACCAGGATGACCGCCATGCCGAGCTGCTGCTTCAGGTTGTCGATGAGCTCCAGGATCTGCTTCTGGATGGTGACGTCCAGGGCGGTCGTCGGCTCGTCGGCGATGAGCAGCTTGGGCTCGTTGGCCAGCGCCATGGCGATCATCGCGCGTTGGCGCATGCCGCCGGAGAGTTCGTGCGGGTAGACCAGCGCGCGCTGGGCGGGACTGGGCATGCCGACCAACGAGAGTGCCTCGACGGCGCGTTCGTGCGCCTCCTTCTTGGAGGCGCCGCGGTGGATCCGCACGGATTCGGAGATCTGCCGGCCGATGGTCATCGTCGGGTTGAGCGACGTGGTCGGGTCCTGGAAGATCATGCCGATGTCGTTGCCGCGGACCGAGTCCATCTCCTGCGCGCTCAGCGACAGCAGGTCGCGGCCGTCCAGCCGGATCTCACCGCCGACCACGTTGCCGCCGTTGGGCAGCAGTTGCATGATCGACATCGCGGTCATGGTCTTGCCGCAGCCGGACTCGCCGACGATGCCCAGGGTTTCCCCCGCGTCGACGCTGAGGTCGATGCCGTCCAGCGCGTGGACGACCGAGCGCTTCAACCGGATCTCGGTGCGCAGGCCGATCACTTCTAGCAGTGCCACAGCCGGCCCTCCAGGGTGATCGGGACGAGTGGTGTGGTCATCCGGGTCACCTCTTCTGCAGTCGGGATTCGAAGGCGTCGCGCAGCGCGTCGCCGATCACGTTGAAGCTCAGGATGATCAGGATGATCACGACGGCCGGCGGATAGATCATCCACCAGTAGCCCTGGCTGGCGTAGTTGGTGCCGACGTCGAGCATTCCGCCCAGGTCGTTGTTCGGCGCCTGCAGGCCCAGGCCGATGTAGCTCAGCGTGGAGAGCGCGAAGACCGCGTCGGCGATCGAGAACGTGGTGTTCACGATGGTGGTGCCGATGGTGTTGGGCAGGATGTGCTTGAAGATGATCCGGGTGCCACCGGACCCCATCATCCGCGAGGCGTCCACGTAGTCCCGGACCTTGATCGCCAGGGCCTCGCCGCGCACCAGGCGGGTGATGCCGAACCACGAGGTGAGGCCCACCTCCAGGATCAGCATGCCCTTGCTCTTGCCGTAGACGCTGCTGAGGTAGATCAGCAGGAAGATCAGCGGGAAGGACATCATGGAGTCGATGACACGCATCATCAGCGCGTCGATCCAGCCGCCGACGAAGCCGGCGACCGCGCCGTACAGCGCGCCGGCGATGGCGGCGATCGAGCCGGCCGCCAGGCCGATCTCCAGGCTGGTCTGGCCGCCGACCATCAGCTTGCCGAGCTCGTCGATACCGTCGTTGTCGGTGCCGAGCGGGTGTCCGGTGCCGGGTGACTGGGTGACGGCGGAGAGGTTCACCACCGAGGTGTCCGAGTGGTAGAAGAGCGGGCCGATGAAGCAGAAGCCGATGATCAGCGCCAGGATGGCGACGGCGGCCAGGGCCAGCTTGTTCTCCGCGAAGACCTCCCAGCCGCGCCGGAGCATCGAGCGCGGCGCCTCGTCCGGCTCGCTGCCGGGCGGGGCTACGGGCGGCTCTGCCGTGGTTTCGGGTGCGAGCGTCATCAGGTCAGCCTCACTCGGGGGTCCAGCACCGCGTAGCTGACGTCGGCCACCAGCGACCCGACGACAGTGACCACTGCCGTCAGCAGGGTCGCCGCCAGGGTGATGCCGTAGTCGTTCTGCTGTGCCGCGCGGGTGGTCACCAGGCCGATGCCCTGGATGTTGAAGACGAACTCCACGATCAGCGAGCCGCCGACCAGGGCCGGCAGCGAGAGGCCGATCAGCGTGACCATCGGGATCAGCGCGTTGCGCAGCACGTGCCCGTAGAGCGTGCGCCGCGCGGAGGCGCCCTTGGCCTTCGCGGTGCGCACGTACTCCTGGGTGATCTGGTCCAGGACGCCCGAGCGCATGTAGCGGCTGTAGCCGGCCACGGTGGTGATCGTCAGGGTGAGGACGGGCAGGCAGATGGCCTCGGGATGGGTCAGCGCCTCCGTGAAGGTGGAGACCTGGTTCTGCACCGAGACCCACTGGAGGTCGTCCTCGAACCACTGCTGGATCAGGAAGCCGACGAAGAAGGTCGGGATGCCGTAGGCGACGAAGGAGAACACCGTGAAGGCGTGGTCGACTGCGCTGTTGCGCCGGGTGGCCTGGACCATGCCGACCGGTACCGCGATGAGCAGGGCCAGCAGCAGCGAGACGCCGACGATGTACGCCGAGGCGCCCAGTGCGCTGAACAGCACGTCGGAGATCGGGCGTTGGACGACGTAGTCGAAGCCCAGGTTGCCGTGCAGCAGACCGTCGAGCCAGGTCCAGTACTGCACGTAGAGCGGGCGGTCCAGGCCCATCTGCTGTGTCAGATGGGCGATGTTGGCCGGAGTGGCGTGGGAGCCGAGGATCGCTCGGACCGGTCCACCCGGCATGAGCTTCATCAGGCCGAAGGAGACGACGGTGACCATGAGCACCGTGACCACGGACTGCAGAAGCCGCCGGAAGAGGTAGGCCGTCACCGCGGCCCCCCGAAGGGGACCGCGGTGACCCGCGTGCTGTCAGTCATCATTTGGTGTAGTACCAGTACTCCGGCTCGACACCCTGGAACGGGTCACCCGCATCGACGTGCAGGTTCTTGCTGACCTCGCCGATTCCGAGCTCGTTGGGGTTGTAGATGACCGGCTGGTCGTTGGCGATGTAGTCCTCGTAGGCGTACATGTCGTTGGTGTCGCTGCTGGTCGTGGTCTTGACGATCAGCTGGTCGAGCTTCGGGTCCGAGAAGCTCCAGATGTTCGGGCCGGCGCCGGTGGCGAACAGCGCGTCTCCGGTGGGGTTGTAGTCGGGTGCGAAGACCCAGCCGCCGTAGAGCAGGCCCTGCCACTGGCAGCCGGTCGGCGCGCTCGGGGAGCAGGCCACGCCCTCGTTGCCGATGGTGTTCTGGGTCTTGCTGACCATGGTGATGTCGATACCGGCCTTGGCGGCGTCGGAGTGCAGGTCCGCGGCCATGGTGTCCAGCGAGGCCGAACCGGACGGGTAGTCCAGCGAGAACGCGGCCTTGGCGCCGGCGGCGATGCCGGGGCCGCACTGGTTGTCGGCGGTGCCCGGGCTGGCGCAGACGGCCGGCGACGAGCTGGTGTTCCAACCGTGGTCGGTCAGCAGCTTCTTGGCGGCCGCGGTGTCGAAGGTGGCCTGCTCGGCCGCCGCCTTCGGGGAGAGCGGGTTACCGGCCGGGATGCTGGGCACGGCGCCGGTGGTCGGGTAACCCCAGCCCTTCCAGATGCCGTTGATGATGCCCTGCTGGTCCACGGTGTCCTGGACCGCCTTGGTGAAGTAGCCCTGCTTGAAGAGCGGGCCCACCGTCGGGTTGGCGAAGTTGATCTGGTAATACGAGATCGCGTCCAGGTAGGTCGGGTTGGGGATGTAGTAGCCGCCGCTGCTCAGCGGGTTGCCCTGGTCGGGGTTCTTGGCGTTGTAGACCGGGGCGTCCTCGGCCGGCAGGTAGCCGAAGTTGATGGCGTTGGCGCCCGAGCTGCCGGCCTTCAGGTCCGCGTACTCGGTGGTGTTCGAGGTGTACGGGACGAAGTCGACCTCGTCGAGGTACGGCTTCTGCGGGCCGGAGTACGTGGTGTTCGGCACGAGGTCGTAGGCGCCGGAGGTGCCGTTGTAACTCTTGAGCTTCCAGGGGCCGTTGACCACGGACCAGAGCGCGCCGCCGACGTAGCTGCTGCCGTTCGTCGACTCCTTGCTGAGGTAGTTGTAGTCGGCGGTGCAGTCGGCGGTGGCGGCGTCCGAGCCGAACGCGTCGGTGGCGCAACTGCCCTTGGTCGTGGCGCTGGTGACGTCCCAGGCGAGCGGCATCGGGGTTATCTGGCTGAGCTCGTCGTCCAGGAACCAGCTCTGGCTGACCGGGGTGTTGAGCGTCATCGTCAGGGTCTGCCCGGCGGCGGTCGCGGTCGCCACGTTGTCCGGGAAGTACTTGGCGTTGATCGACGGGTTCGGCTGGGTGTAGTAACCGCTGTTGGCCGTCTCGGCCTTGGCCATGTTGACCCAGAACAGCACGTCCTGGGCGGTCACCGTCTCGCCGTTGGACCACTTCCAGGGCTTGACCTGGATGGTGACGGTCTTGCCGTCCGCGCTCCAGGTGGGCTGCTCACCGAGCGAGACGTCCTCGTCCAGGGAGACCTTGTCGTTCAGGCCCCAGTAGTAGAGCTGACGGTACATCAACTGCTGGAACTGGCCGGTGTTCACCGTCGTGACCTGAGCCGGGCTGTCGAACGGCCAGATGGCGTCCGGGAACGTGGACGGCGCCTCGGCGACCCGGACCACGCCACCCTTGACCGGCGCACCGGTCGGGCCGTCGCCGGCGGCCTTGCCGCCGCCGGAACTGCTGCTCGTGCACGCAGCGGTGGCCGCCAGCACGGCGAGAAGTACCGCCGCCGTCCTTGCCCTTCGTGGTCCTGCCGGATTCGTCATTCTGTGGACGCCCCTCTCCCATTCATGAACACCGTGAAGGTGACTGCCTTCGGTCCGGCAGCATTCTGCGCAGGGCGCACGCCGGCGAAACCCCAAAGCCCCACCCGGATCTCCCGCGCTCAGTTGCATCCTGGAGCAACAGCGCGAGGAGTGCTACTAGTGAGACCCATTTCTCAAGCGGAGAGAAGGTCCGCGGAGGACTCCACTTAGTCACGTTTCCATCAAGAGCCCGGTGCTTCGTCAAAGTTTGATCTTGGCAAGGGAGTTGACATCTCCTCGCGCTTGCGTATCTGAGTGCCTCAGGGGCATCGCCAGAATCCTGAGTCACATGAGTAACATCAGTCACGGGTGAATGCGTGGCGATGTCACTCATGTCGGTGGAGAGTGCCTCGACTGCACAAAAGGGCAGTTTTCTCATTAGTCAGCCGGCGATGGCGCCCATTTGCCTGCGGTGGCCATTGCCAACAATGGGGGCGACCGGTTTCTTTTGTCGGCCCAGGCCGGCCGAAGGCGTCTGCGGCGGCTTCCTTTCGCGGGGGTATCGGCCGTTCCGGGGTGGCCGGACGGCCGGGGGTTGTCGGCGGGTGGCACTCCGTGCGGGGGCGGGTGGCGCACGACGGGGGAGTCGGGCGGGGCGCCGGTGGCGGATGGTGCGGGGGAGGCGCGGATTTCCGGCCGACGGGCGGTCGGTCCGACTGGCCGTTCCGGCCTCACCGGTTGGGAGCATGACAAGTTTGTGTGGTGATACTGCCGGAGTTCGGACGCCCCGTCCGTTCCGTCGACCAAAGGAGTTCGATATGCGTACCACCCGGAGCACGTTCGCAGCGGTGCTGGCAGCGGTGGCCGTCCTGGCCGTGGGTGCGGGGCCGGTGTCCGCGGCCGGCGCCCCCGCCGCCGCACCGACGGTGCCCAACGCGCTGGTGCTGACGGTGAGCGGCGCCGTCCCGCAGGATGCCTCGATCGGGGAGCGGGCGGTGACCCTCAGCTGTCGCCCGACGCCCAGTGGCGACCACCCGGACGCCACCGCCGCGTGCGGCATCCTGATCGGCGTGCAGGGCGACTTCGGCGACCTGCCGACCGCGCACTCCTTCTGCCCCGACCTCTACCTGCCCGTCCTGGCCACGGCCCAGGGCGTCTGGGACGGACGAAACGTCTCCTACCGGAAGACCTTCACCAACGAGTGCGACCTGCTGCGGGCGACCGGCCAGGTCTTCGACTTCTGAGAACCGGCCGGCCGTTCGCGGTAAGACAGTGACGGTGACGTCCCGTCAGATCCGGTCCAGGACGACCACCGGGATCTCCCGCTCGGTCTTGAGCTGGTACTCGTCGTACGCGGGCCAGGCCGCGGTCATCGTCCGCCACATCTCCGGCTTCTCGTCGGGGGTCGCGACGCGGGCACGCGCGGTGTAGCGGTCGCCCAGCACCTGCACCTGGACCTCGGGGTTCGCCTGCAGGTTGAGGAACCAGGCCGGCGGCTGATCGGCACCGCCCTTGGAGGCGACGACCAACACCGCGTCGCCGTAGGGCTGGTAGATCAGCGGAGTGACGTGCTGCTTGCCGCTCTTGCGGCCGGTGGTGGTGAGAATGAGCGCGGTGGTGCCCTCCCAGTCGTGGCCCTCCGCCCCGTCGGTCTCGACGTAGCGCCTGACGTGCTCGCTGCCGAACAGCATCTGCCAGCTCCTCTGATGATCGGGGACTCCTGCTGACCGATTCAACGCCTGCGGGCGGCCTCAGTCACGTACCACCACCGGGTCCGGCCGGCGGAACGACTCCGTCGGCCGGACCAGGTGCGCGCGCAGCCGGCTGAAGGCGGTGGGGCTCGGGCGGTTCGGCAGGAAGTCCTTGATCTGCTGGGCGCACTCGCGCGGGCTCGACGTACCGGTGTCGCACTCCAGGTCGTAGTCCCCGTGGGTGTGGACCAGGTCGTACTGGAGCGCCGCCAGGCCCGGCGGACGGTCCCCCCGGGCCTGCTCGCGCCGGGCGAGTTCGTCCAGCGGGCAGCGGACACCGACGAACAGGACGTCCTCGGGCCGCAGCACCGTCAGGCAGTCCCGCAGGCGCCATGGTTCGCTCAGCACATGGTCGACCACCACGTCGTTGCCTGCCTCGGCCATGGCCGCGATCGAACGGTGGAAACCCATGCGGGTCCGCCGCAGCGCGCCGTCGAGCTCCTGCTCCCCGAGCGGCCGCTTGGTGCGCATCGCGTTGAAGCCGTCCACGGCCAGGTGGAAGAAGACGCCGTCGTCCAGGATGTCCAGCAGCTCGCGGGCGATGCTGGACTTGCCCGAACTGGAGGTGCCATTGAGGAAGATGATGCGTCCTGAGGTCATGAAAAGATGATCACACAGACCGAATCCTCGTGCGTGCTCCGGTCCCGTGCCTGGTCGCACGAAGCGGCGGTAGCGGTCGGGACCCGTCCTCTACGGTGAGACGCATGAAGTCCACGTTGATTTTCTTACTGGGTATGGCAGGGGCGTTGGCGCCTGAGGTCGTTCGTCTGTACGCGGTCCGGCAGGACCCCGAGCGCTTCCAGTGGTCACGCTTCTACCTGGTGGTGTCGCTCGCCTTCGCCGGGCTGGGCGGGCTGCTGGCCCTGGTGCTGCCGGCCACCACCTACTGGGGTGCGGTGTACGTCGGGGCGTCCACGCCGGTCCTGGTCAACTCCATGGCGCGCAAGGGCCGTGAGCTCACCCGGGAGGAGATGCGAGGGGGGCCGGCCGCCACGCGCCGTTTGTCGCCGGTCGACTCCTACCTGCGGGGGCTGTAGGCCATGGACCTCGAGGCTCCGCAATTCGCCGTCGGCGACACTGTCGTGGTGTGCCGTCCGGACCAGCTGCGGGAGGCGGCCGTGGTGGCCTCCTGCCTGCCCGCCGACCGTCTCACCCCTGTGGTTGCGATCGAGCCGCCGCCGACGTCCCGGGCAGAGCACATCAGGAGTTACGACCTCTACCACCTGGCCCAGCAGCGCACCCAGCGGCAGATCGGCACACCGCTCGGGATGGCCGAGGTGACGACGGCCGGCGGGGAGGCCGCGCGCGAGATGGTGGCCGCGATCGCGCAGTCCCAGCAGCTGGGCGCCAAGCTCACCCCGTACCGATCCTGGGTCAAGCACAACGAGATGGTGTCGCGGCTGATCTCGCAGCTGAAGATCGGACGTGCGGTCTTCCTCCATGACTTCAGCCCGGAGGAGCTGGCGGTCGCCGATCCGGCCCTGGACGAGCAGTACCAGCGCCACCTCGCCGACCAGGGGCGACAGCCGGCGCAGGAGATCAGCGGGATGTTCAGCGAGGTGCCGACCCGGCTGCGCCTCGACGGCCTGCGTCTCGATGAACTGACCGACGTGGCCTGGCGGTTGCTGCGGGACACCGAAGGCAGTCCGCCACGGGTCATCGAGGTGCCCGCCGGCGACCTCGCCCGCTGGCCCGCCGCGCTCTTCACCGCTCTGCGCAGCGGGGCCGTGCTGCGCGCCGTCGACCGCCCCGGCTCGCCGCTCGCCGAGCCGGACGAGCTGGACGAACGGTTCGCCGCGATCAACCCGGACGGCCCGGAGGCGGTCCTGGTCAAGCACACCGGTGATGTGACGGCGCTGTTGGGCGCCCTCTACGCGCACCACCGCGGCGCGCGCCTGGTGGTCACCCCGCCACCGGATCTCGCTCCGGTCCGCGAGGCGGTGGCCGCACGGCAGCAGCGGGTCACCGCGGCCGCACGCGCGGCCGACGACGCCGACGCCAGGAGATCCGGGCTGGTCGGGAAGCTGCGGCGGCGCCTGCTCGACGGCGGGCGCGGACCCTACGCCGAGCTGGAGGCCGCCGTGACCGGCCAGGTTCCCGCAGCGGCGATCGACGCGGTCGGCGAACGGCGGCTGACCGCGTTCACCACCGGGCTGCCCTACGCGTTCGTCCGCACCGCCACGGCCGACTGGTCGCAGAAGCCGATCGGGCATGTGGCGGCCGACGCCGTCCTGATCATCCTGAACGAGCTCTACGTGGCGGGCGCCGAGCGGCCGAAGGGGGCCTTCAGCCTCATCTTCGATCCCGGCTTCTTCAAAGTGTCCGAGACCAAGGACGTGGTGCGGGCCGTCGGCACCCACTTCACCCACCCGATCCTGCTGTCCGGCAAGGACGCCTCCATGCGGGCCCTCCAGGCGCTGCCCAGGCGGCTACCGGTGGAGTTGATCTTCTTCAACACCCACGGCATGGACGACGGGATCGTGCTGGGCGACATACCGCTGCAGAGTCATCTGCTGCCCCAGCTGTTCGAACTCGGTCACCGGCCGATCGTGTTCAACAACTCCTGCCAGTCCTGGACCGGTGTGGGCCGGGAGTTCATCAGGATCGGCGCGCGCGGGTACCTCGGTACGCTCTGGGACATCCCCTCGCGCGCGGCGGCCGACTTCGCCCGCGTGGTCACCGACCGGCTGACCGTCGACGAGGCACCCGCCGCCGACGCCATCGTCAACACCGGTCTGCGCGGAATCGAGCGCTCCTACATCTATGTCGGCACCGTCAACGGCCGACTGAACCGCTGGCCCGGCCGGGTCACCGGAGGCGAGGCCATGCTGACGAACTGCGGCCTGCTCATCGGGGCGGCCATGGACAGTGACGGCGAGGTGGCACGAACGCTGCACGGGGAGATCAGCAGCCTGCGCCGCGCGCTGGCGGACACCGAGCTGACCCGGCGGAGCGCCTTCGCGGATCTCCTGCTGGACGAACTGCGGCTGGCCAACGCCCGGGGGCCGGCGGACCTCGCCGACGGCCGGGCGGCCGACGAGCTGGTCCCGCTGCTCGACGCGACGCTGCACCGGATCGACCTGCCGCCGCAGGAGGCCGATCGGCGCTGGGCGACCCGGTTCCGGCTGACCGGCGCCCTTCACGAGCAACGCGGCGAGTGGGCCGCGGCGCTCAGCGACTACGAGCGCAGCCTCGGCTACGGCGAGGCCTGCCCGGATCGGGCGAACCTGCTGCTGCTCAAGGCACAGCTCCTGATGCGCGGGGGCGACCAGGAGCAGGCCCGGCGCACGGTCGTCGCCGCGCGCGAGCTCTGCACCGGACAGGGCGACGAATCCGTCCTGATGCGGGCGTTCGGGCTGCTCGGCCAGCTGAGCAAGCGGTCGGAACAGTACGCGCAGGCGCAGGAGTACGCCGAGCAGGGGCACGCCTTGGCGGTCAAGCTGGCGAACCGCTCCGCACAGGGGGCGTTCCTGCTGGACCTGAGCACGCTTCAGCAGCTCTCCGGAGACCTCGACGTCGCGACCGCCTCTGCCAGCGGCGCCCTGGAGATCTTCCGGGCCGGCCACGATGAGAACGGCGAGCTGGTGGCGCTCGGCAGGCTCGGCGGGTGCCTGCGGGAGCGGGGTGACCTCCGAGCGGCCGAGGTCTGTGCTCGTACCGGTCTGGACCAGGCGCGCAAGCTGGGGAACCGGATGGAGGAGGCGAGCTTCCACAGTGACGTCGCTCAGCTCCTCACCCTGGAGGGCCGGCACTCCGAGGCGCTGGCGCATCACAGTGCGGCGGTGTCGGGCCTGGTCCGGCTGGGTGCCTTCAACCTGGGCGCGCCCATGGTCGGTGCTTTGGTCGACTGCGCTCTGCGGGTGGGCGATGCTGAAGCGCTGTGGTCGGCGGCGCTCTGGGGAACCCAGGTCTGCGCGGCGGTCGAGCAACGGCAGTGGTCCGGCGTGCTGCCCACGGTCGTCGCAGCACTCCAGGAGGCCTTCGTGATCAGCTCCGCCACCACGATGGCGAATCGGCTGCCCGAAGTCGTCGAGGCGACCTCGGCCGGCGATCCGGACGGTCAACCGGACCAGCTGGGCTTTCTCGGCGACGTGGTGAAGCTGCTGTGGCACTGGCTGATGGGTGATCGGCAGACGCAAACGGCCGACCTGGCCAAGTGGTTGGACACCCAGACCCAGGGCGCGCTCGGTCTGGCGGAGTTCGTCGCGCTCTCGCACGCCGAGCGAGCCGGCGCGCGCTGACCCGCGTTTCCAGCCGGTCGCCGTATGCGGGTCACCGGATATCGGGGCCGGGCCTCCCGAAATTACTCGGGAGGCCCGGCCGCGCGTGCTTATTCGATGTTCTCGAGGATGGTGGACAGCTCGGTGGCGTCCTGATAGGCCGCCTCGGCCGCGGGAACCTGCGCCCAGTAAACGGCGTAGTTGGGCTTCCGGAACTGGCTCAGCAGGACGTAGGCGTCCTTCCATCGCTTGGCGGCGGCGTTGAACGAGGCTTTGACGGCCGGGTCCTCGGCGATCAGCGCTTCGAGCAGTCCGGCCTGGATGACCGGACCCCAGGTCTGCTGGATGCTCTGGGACTCCTCCTGCATTTTTTCGGCCGCGGTCGCGATGGCGCTCAGTGTGGCCGTGTCCGGAACCTGGTCTGCCATGGCTTCTCTCCTGTGCTCGGTGAACTGGCCGGTGAACTGGTCTGCGGGGCTTGCTCTCAGCGTACGGCGGGAATCTCCCTCCTATCGCCGTTTCCCTGGAGTCTGACCATTTCCTCATGGAACTTCGAGTAGATCTGCGCGGCCCGCTCAAGGGCTTTCTCGATGTCTCCACGGTCCATGCGCATCGCGTTCAACTGTCCGCGGTAGAGGTACAGGAAGGTGTTGAAGCCGATCTTCCTGAGATCGACCGCCGATTTCACCATGACGAACGCACTGACCTTCTCGGCCTTTTTGCGGATACCGCTCGACTCGATGCTGCGCTGCCATGCCCGCAGGTCAAGGCGTATGATCGAGTACTCCTCGGTCAGGACGACGTACCGATGGAGCGTCGACTCGCTGCCCTCCGAGCCACCGAGGAAGTCCGCCAGAACCTCGGTGACCAGAGTGGCGACCCCGTCGATGATCTCGTCCGCCGATCCCCGGCAGAATGATTTGAGGGCGCCGGCGATTGGCTTGCCGATGTCCTTGACCTGGCTGGACGTGAAGGCGTGTGTCTGGATCGTGCTCTCCAGTACCGCCTCTATGGGGATTCTCCTGTCCTGGTCGCTGCCGGCGGTGATCAGCGCCTTCTCTATGTCCATCTCGAAGAACTCGGCTTTCGTCTGGGCGAGAGCCGCCAGGGCTTCGAGCGTTTCCCTGGCCTCTTCCATCTGTTTCGACGACGGGTCGAGGCCTTCGATGACACCGGCGATTGGTCCCATGATCTCTCCTTGGGATTTCCGGAGGCCCGCTGCGACCCGGACGTCACCGGTCGCAGTGGGTGTGGTTTGCGCACTGTAAGTCAGTACACAAAGCAGTTGGCTGAGGTGGTGCGGGAGCCGGTCGGGTCTGTCTGGAAAGTGGTCGGTAATCCCGCCCGACTAACGATTACCCGCCTCCGGCATCCGTGATGCCGGCGGCACCGTAAAAACCGACCCGGAGCCGAGTAGTGCCCATTCGGCCCACCCGGCTTGCGGGTGCGGAATTGCGGCGCACAATCGGCGCTTCGGTGATCGGAATGGGCCGCCGGCACACCGGGATCGCGGGGATCGTCCTGGTGGGCGAGGGGTCGTGGCCTGGCGGTCCGTCATGACCGGCCGTGCGAAGGATGGTTGAGTGGACCGATCGAGAATCCGGGCGCCGGGGTCGCGGGGGTGTCCAACTTCCGTTTCCCGCACGCCTGCTGGGCCGCTCGGGGGCGCGGGACGCGCCCGCGCGAACCGGTCCAACCCGGCGGGGTGCCGGCGGCGGCGCGGAATGATGTCTGATTTGTAGCATTCATCCGGCCGGTCGGTATTTATTCAACAGCCTTGTTTATTTAATGGTCCTTGACCGCCGCCCGAGCAGCTTGGCATGCTGGCGATGGCCGTAACCGATCATGCGTTTCATGGTGCAGGGCGTTCGATCGGATACACGTTCAGATGATGAGACAGGGGGACGGGTCGGCAGCTGCCGACCCGCATGGGAGCAGCTGGGTGTGTGTCAGGGGATCCATCACCCGTCTCAAGTTCTGAGAAACCACGGCCCGGGTCAGAATTGGCTATAAAATCCCGCAAGGGGATCGCTGCAACCGCAAATGGTGTGCCCCTCACATTCCTCCGTGGTGCATTGGGTCCGCAAATCAGTGCGGAGGGCACGGCCTGTCCGGCTGCCTCATGCATATTCCGTGGACTGCCAGAGAATAGGAGGTTTGCGTCAGACGTGCAAGGAAATCTGATCACCCAGGAAGCCGGCTCCGTCGCATACGCGCCCGAGCGCGAATCCTCGGTCCGCACCGCCGACCTGTGGGCCAGGGTGGCCCTGCCGGCGGCGTCGCCCGAGCCGCCCGCCGAGCCCGTTGTCGCACCCGGCTTACGACTCGCTCTGTCCCTGCTGGAGGAAGGCGCGTTGACCAGTCGCGCCAACCGCTCCTGCACCTCGTACGTGGCGCGGGCGGTGCCGTCGGCCGGAGCCGTGTACCCGTACGAGTTCGCCGTCCTCGCCAGGGAGAACGGCGTGCCGACCGCCTTCCGGGTCGACGCCGATCGCCGTAGCTGTGCCCGGCTGGCCGTCGGGGACCGCGTCACCGCCGCGCTGGACGCCTCGACGCTCGCCATTCCGGACGACGGGGGAGCGCTGGTGGTCACCCTCACCCGCCCGTGGCTTTCGATGCGCAAGTACGGCGACCGCGGCTACCTTTACACCCAACTCGACGCCGGGCACGCTGCCGGCAACCTCGCCCTGGCCGCGGCCGGACGCGCTGTCACGGGCGCTCTGCGGCTGCGCTTCCCGAGGGGACCTCTCTCGGAGCTGCTGGAGGCGGGCGAGAACTGCCGGGAGATCCACTCCGCGATCCCGGTGTCGGCTGGTTCGGACGCTTCGGCCGACGAGGCGTGGACCCGATGGACGGTGCAGGACGGCACCGACCGGGAGCTGCGCGGCCCCACCTGGCGCTCCTGGCTGGAGAGCACCTGTTGGGACTCCCTCGGCGAATGGCCCGAGCACTCCGGCTCCGCCGCCCTCCCGACCGTGCCCGCACCGCTCGCGCGCATCCGCACGGGCCGACAACTCCCCGACGGAAAAGCCGGGTTGGGTGACCCGTCCGAGTGGTCACAACTGATCGGCACGCGGGCCTCCAGCAAGGCGTTCACGGGCGAGGCCGTCTCCGCCGCTGCGGTCTGGCAAGCGGTCTCGGCCCTGTCGACGCCGCTGGAGACCGACCTTCCCGACGCCTCGCCGCTGTCCGCCACCCTGGTCCTGCGCTCGACGACGGAACCCGAGCAGGACGCGGTGTACCGGCTGGGCACCGGTGAGCGGCTGCCCGGACAGCTGCCGTCCACCGATGAGGTGGCCCGCGCCTGTATGCAGCAGCGCGCCCTCGCCGGAGCCGCGGCCGTCCTGTTGCTGCACGTGCCGCGCACCTCGCTCGCCGGGGACGGCTCGGCCGCCGATGCCGAGAGCCTGCGTGAACTCACCTTCCGTTGCGGTGCCCTGGGGCAGCTGCTCTACCTGGGAGCGAACCGTGCGACGGTCGGGGTGACCGGCATCGGTGGTTTCGACACGCCGCTGTGGCGCACCCTGGCGGGGCTGCCGGAGGACGACGAGATCCTGTACGCACTGCTGCTCGGCTGCCCGGACGATTCGGGCGTCAAGTTCGACCGGCTTGCCACGGCGCACGCCCAGAACGAGCGGTGAGCCCGATGCGCGCTGTGCTTCCCGATGTCTTCACCGACGTTCTCGCCCGCCACGGCGACCGCGTCGCGGTCACCGACGCCGACGGTTCGCTGCGCTACGGCGAACTCGCCGCCCGGGCCCGGGCCGCGGCGGACGGGCTCGCCCGGTACACCGTGCCGGGCGAACGGCTGCGCGTGGGTCTGTATGCCACCAACTCCGTGGACTACGTGGTTGGTTACCTGGCCGCGCTGTTCGCCGGCGCGGTGCCCTTCCTGGCCGACTCGGCCTTCGGCTCGTTCGAACTCTCCCGGATCGCCGAGGACTGCGGGCTGGATCTGCTGATCCACGCCCCGGGCGCCGATGTTCGTCCTCTGGTGGACGAAGTCCTCCCGGCAGAAGGCGAGTTCGGCACCCTTGTGGTCAGCCGGGTGCGTCGCTACGACGCTCCCCGACCGCGGTTGCTGGACGACACCGAGGTCTGCCGGTTCACCTCCGGCTCCACCGGCCGGCCCAACTGTATCGAGTTCTCCGGCTCGGCCGTGGCCGCGGCGGCCGCCAACTGGGCGAAGGGCACCGGTCTTTCGGCCGAGGACCGGATCGCCTGTCTGGCCGCGCTCTCCAACGGGCTGGCCTTCAACACCTCCTTGCTGGCGGCCTTCCTGCCGGGTGCCTCGCTGCACCTGTCGCACGGTCTGCCCACCGCCTCCCGGATCGTGCGGCTCCTGGAGAGCACCGCCGCCACCCGGCTGGTGGCGTTCCCGGCGTTGTACGAGTCGATCGTGCGGCGTGCCCCGAAGGACGGCTTCGGCGCCGTCCGGACCGCGATCTCCTCCGGTGCGCCGCTGCGCGAGAGCGTGCGCGAGGAGTTCACCCGGCTCACCGGCGTGCCGATCCACAACTACTACGGGGTGGCCGAGACCGGGCCGCTGACGTATGCCCCCGAGGGGGCCGGCAGCGGGCTCGGCGCCCCCCTGCCCGGCGTACACCTGCTCGTTGAGGAGGAGGGGATCCGGGTCAGGAGCGAGTCGATGGGCTCGCGCTACCTCAATGCGCCCGGCGTGTTCGAGGAGCGGGTCGACCACGAGGGCTTCTACCACACCGGCGACCAGGGCCAACTGCACGACGACGTACTGCACTTGACCGGGCGCACCAGTCGGTTGGTCAATGTGGGCGGGCGCAAGATCGATCCGATCGAGATCGCCGAGGTGCTGCGCGCGGCCTCCGGGGTGCTGGACGCGGTTGCCTTCGAGGCCGAGAACCAGCACGGCGAACCGACCCTGGCCGCCGTGGTCGCCGTCGAACCCGGTGTGACCGCGCAGTCCGTGCGCGCACACTGCGCGGCGACGCTGCCCTCGTTCAAAGTGCCCGGCATTCTGCGCCTGGTGGACACGATACCGGTGAACTCGATCGGCAAGCCGTCCGTCGAGCGCCTGCGCCGCCTGCTCGGCGAGCCCCAGAGCAACTGAACCTCCCTTCGAGACACAGGAATTCCCCATGGACAACAGCTCGCTCCGCACCAAGATCATCGACCTCGCCGTCGCGGCCGGGGACGGCAGCCTCTCCGTCGACGAACTCGCCGGTGCCAACTACTCCCTGCGTGACGTCGGCTATTCCTCGCTCTCCTACATGCGCCTGATCGACAGCATCGAGAACGAGGTCGGTGTCTACCTGGACCCGGAGGCCGCCATCGAGCACTACGAGACCATCGACTCCGTCACGGCCCTGGTGATCGCCAGCGGCATAGGCGCCGATGCCTGAGGCACCCGTCGGCGAGGGCCTCAGCCTCGGGATCGTCGGCCTCGGGCGGCTCGGCTCGGCCGTGCGGTCGGTCTGCCACGCCGAGGGGACCAGGGTCTGCCTCACCGCCTCCCGCCGGGGTGGCTGGTCCGCCGAGGCGGTCCCCGATGTGCTCGTCGACGCCAGCGCACCCGAGGCGCATGCCGAGGTCCTGGAGTACTGCGCCGCTCATCGGGTACCGCTGATCGCCTGCGTCTCCAATCTGACGGACACCCAGTGGGGGGCGCTGGAGGAGCTGGCCGAGGTGGTGCCGGTGGTCCGGGCCACCAACCTCTCCTTCGGCCACTACCTCCAGGTGCGCATCGCCGAGTTCACCGCCGCCCTGACCACGGGCCGGTTCGGCGCGAGCACCACCGTCCGGGAGCGGCACCCGCTCGGCAAGGCACACCGGCCGAGCGCCACCGCGCTGGCGCTGGCTGCGACCTGGGCCGGGGCGAGCGGCCGGGCGGTGGCCGACATCGCCGACGAGAGGGCCGGACTACCGGTCAGCGAACACGAGTTGACCCACACCTGGGACGGCGAGTCGCTGCACGTGCGCCATCACGTCGGCAGTTGGACGGTGCCGGCCCGGGGTGCGCTGGCCGCCGCCGACTGGGCCCGTGCGGCATCCCCGGGCCTGGTCACCATGCGGACCGTCTACGACGACCTGACAGCGAGGAGCACGACATGAGCACCGATGAGCCGCAGCCGCAGCCGCAGCCGCAGCCGCAGTCGCAGTCGCTGAGTCCGGCCGAACGCCGGCTCGTTCTCCAGGTGGCGATCGGCGCCCGGATGCTTTCGCTCGACGGGCACGACGACTTCAACCAGGGCCAGATCTCCGCCCGGATACCCGGCCGGGACGAGTTCTTCATCAAGGGGGCGCTGGTCGGCTTCGACGAGGCCGCCCCGGCGGACGTGGTCCGCTGCCCGGTGGACCACACCCTGCCCGCGCCGCCGCTGGCCCCGCCCGAACTGCCGTTGCACCAGGCTATTTACCGGGCCCGCCCGGACGTCAACGGCATCGTGCACAGCCACGCGCCGTACACCCTGCTGTTCGGTGCCACCGACCTGCCGATGCGCCCGATCTCCCACGACGGTTCCTACTTCCGGGACCGGCTCGGCCTGTTCACCGAGACCAGCAACACCGTGCTGGACATCGAGACCGGTGAGCACATCGCCAAGGACCTCGGCGCGCACCCGGCCGTCCTCCTGCGCAACCACGGCGGAGTGGTCGTCGGCAAGAGCGTGCGGCACGCCGCCGTCTTCGCCCAGGTGCTGGAACGGGCCTGCCGCCTCCAGCTGATCGCCGAGGGGACCGGCGTCCCGTACACCTGGTCCACCGACCGGGACGTGGCCGCCAAGCAGGACTTCATCTACGCCGACCTCTCGGTCCGCTCGTACTGGGACTACGCGGTGCGCCGGGTCGCCCGGCAGTGGCCCGAAACCGCCGGCTGGGACCGCTAGCCGACCGCAACACCCGCACGGTCTCCGACAGATGGAGGTTCCGTCGCTCAGCTCAGCTCACCACACCCCGACACTGACAGAGGTGGTCCGATGAAGGTCCAGCGCATCCTGCCCACAGCCGAAGCAGCCGATCTGCTCGACCTGGTCAGGGATCTCGCGGACGGCGAACTCGCGCCGCGCGTCGCCGAGTTCGAAGCGGCTCACGAGTTTCCGCGGGAGGTCGTGCGGACCCTGGGTAAAGCCGGCTTGCTGAGCCTGCCGTACCCCGAGGAGTACGGCGGCGGGGGACAGCCGTACGAGGTGTACCTCCAGGCGTTGGAGCTGGTCGCCGGCCACTGGCTGGCCGTGGCCGAGTCGGTCAACGTGCACAACCTCGCCTGCTTCGGCACCGCCACCTACGGCACCCAGGCGCAGCGTGAGGAGCTGCTGCCCGGCATGCTGAGCGGCGAACTGCTGGGCGCCTACTGCCTGTCCGAGCCGGAGGCCGGTTCGGATGCGGCCTCGCTCAGCACCCGGGCGGTGCGGGAGGACGACGGCTATCGCATCACCGGAACCAAGTCCTGGGTCACCCACGCCGGTTACGCGGACTTCTACAACGTGTTCAGCCGTACGGGCGGGCCGGGGGCCCGCGGGCTGTCCTGTCTGGTGGTCCCCGGCGGCACGCCGGGCATGGTGGTGCACGAGCGGGAGCGGAAGCTGGGCGTCTGGTCCTCGCCCACTGCCCAGGTCGGCTTCGACGGCGTCCAGGTGCCGGCAGAGCGCCTGATCGGCCGTGAGGGCAAGGGTTTCCTGATCGCGATGGGCGCACTGGACTGCGGCCGTCTGGGCATCGCGGCCTGTGCGGTCGGCCTTGCCCAGGCGGCCGTCGACTACGCCGTGCGGTACGCGAAGGATCGTCGCCAGTTCGGGCAGCGGATCATCTCCTTCCAGGGCGTCGGCTTCATGCTCGCCGACATGGCCACGCAGGTCGCGGCCGCACGGGCCCTCACGCTGGCCGCCGCCCGGCTGAAGGACGCCGGTCTGCCGTACTCGCTGGAGGCGGCCAAGGCGAAGCTGTTCGCCACCGACATGGCGATGAAGGTGACCACCGACGCGGTGCAGGTGCTCGGCGGCGCCGGTTACGTCGCCGACCACCCGGTGGAGCGCTGGATGCGCGAGGCGAAGTTGCTGCAGATCGTCGAAGGCACCAACCAGATCCAACGACTGGTCATCTCGCAGGGTCTGGACTGAACATCTCGGCGCGTCCGGCCCGGCCCCGGCCGGCCCGGACGAGGCACATCGAAGGAAAAGGTGAGAAACACGATGACCACGGTCGACGAGCAGTCCATCGGACTGGACTCCGCGCGAGCCGGGACAGGCCCGGCCACCTGGGGGCAGCGGGCGATCTGGGGGGTCGTCACGCGGCTGGGTGACGACGCCCCCCGGTACAACCTGCGGACCGATCTCCCCCTCACCCCGCCCCGCCCGGCGTCCCGGGTGCGGGCGGACCTGACGGAGCTGCTGCTGCTCCACGACAGCCTGCACACCCGGCTGTTGCCGGAGAGCGTGGACGGCGAGGACGGCCTGGAGCAGGTGGTGGACGGCTCCGGCGAGCTCCCCGTGCAGATCCGCAGCTGCGCGCCGGAGCAGGCCCGAGCGGTCGGCGCCGCGCTGCTCGACGAGCTGGCCGGGCGCTCCTTCGACCACGGTCGGGAGTGGCCGCTGCGGGTCGGCCTGGTGGAGTGCGAGGGCCTGGTGCACCGGCTGGTGCTGGCGGCCTCGCACACCGCGATGGATCTCTGGGGCGAGGGCCGGATGGTCCGTGACCTGCGGTTGATCGAGGCGGGAGCGACCGCCGAGTCGCTGCGCGCGGACCGCCCGGCTCTCCAGCCGTTGGAGGCCGCGGAGGTCCAGGCGTCGCCGCTGGGCCGTCGCCGGGACGAGGCGGCCCGCCGCTACTGGTGCGAGCAACTCATCGTCGGCCCGCGGAAGATGTTCCCGAACCCGGCGGCGCCGGGCCTCGCCGCCGATCCGGGCCGGCTGTTCCCCAACGCGCTGCTGCGCTCGCCCGCGCTGGCGGTCGCCGTCACGCGGGTGGCGCAGGAGCTGGGGGTGAGCGACGCCGCGGTGTTGCTGGGGGCGGCCTCCCACCAGCTGGCCAGGATGTCCGGCAGCAGCGATGTGCTGTTCCAGGTGGTGGTGGGCAACCGGTTCCAGCCGGCCGCCGCCGAGTCCGTCAGCACGATGGCGCAGGAGGCGGTG
Source organism: Kitasatospora mediocidica KCTC 9733 (assembly GCF_000744225.1). Taxonomy (GTDB): domain Bacteria; phylum Actinomycetota; class Actinomycetes; order Streptomycetales; family Streptomycetaceae; genus Kitasatospora; species Kitasatospora mediocidica. Next base: position 379,339 of record NZ_JQLN01000006.1, read on the forward strand.
TTCCTTCTCACCGACGCGGACCGGGACTTCGCGGACGCGGTGCAGCGGACGCGGTCCGTCGCGTTCACGGCGTTCCGGCACGCGGGGTACGACAAGTGGGCGCTGGAGCGGGAGGTGGCGGAGCTGGCCGAGCGCGGCGAGGTGGCCGACCACTCGTGCTGGTGGAACGACACCCGGGACCCGGGCACCGGGCCCTTCGACACCGTCGAGCGGCCGCAGGCGGCGCTAAGAGAGCTGATCGGCCGGACCGAACTCAGCTGGCCGACGGACTTCCCGGCGAGGGTGAACGTCTCGGTTGCGGTGGATGTGCTGACCGCCCCGGGCGTCCTGGAGCTTGCCATGACCGCCGACCCGGCAGTGATCACCCGTGAGGGGATGGAGCAGTTCCTGCGTGGGGTCGAGGGGCTGGTCGTCGGCGAGGCGATCGCGCTGGGCGACGGATGACACGGCGTCGGGCAGGCATGGGACCGATGACGACCACGAGCTACGGCTGGAGCACTGAAGAGTCATGACCGAACCGTTGACCGACCACACCGACGCGCAGGCGTCCGCGCGGCCCCAGGACCCGCCGGGCGGCGAACCGGCCATCTGGTCCCGCAACTTCCGCTACTACTTCACCGCGCGCAGCGCGGGCCTGCTCAGCTGGGCGATGCTGCCGGTGGCGGTCTCGGCCGGCCTGCTCAGGGGCGGCTACGGGCTGAGCACCGCCGGATACGCGATGGCGTTCCTGGTGGGCCCCTTCGCCGCCCTGGTGCTGTTCGGCGGCGTCCTGGCCGACCGCTTCACCGCCCGCCGGATGATGATCGCCGCCGACCTGACCAACCTCACCACCCAGATCCTGCTCGCCGTCCTCTTCCTGCACCGCATCGACCACCTCTGGCAGCTCTACGCCCTGCTGATGATCGCCGGCACCGCCAACGCCATGTTCCAACCCGGCGCCTCCTCCACCGTCCCCCTGGTCGCCCGCGACGTCCAGGGCGCCAACGGCGTCCTGCGCACCTCCGAGGCCCTCACCGGCCTCGGCGGCCCCGCCCTGGCCGGCCTCCTGGTCGGCACCGCCTCCACCGGCTGGGTCATGATCATCTCCGCCGCCGCCTACGGCACCAGCGCCACCTGCCTCTTCGCCCTGCGCCTGGGCGTCGTCCCCGCCCCACCCGCCGGCGAGAGCCTGTGGCGCAACCTCGTCGTCGGCTGGCACGAATTCCGCTCCCGCAGCTGGCTCTGGGGCGTCATCGTCATCTGGATGTTCTTCGCCGTCCTGTCCTGGGGACCCCAACTCTCCATCGCCGCCGGCGTCATCGTCCCCGCCCACGGCGCCACCGCCTTCGGCCTCATCAACGCCGCCCTCGGCGCCGGAACCGTCGCCGGCGGCCTCCTCGCCATCCGCTACAAACCCGCCCGCCCCCTCGCCGCCGGCGCCACCGCCATGCTCGCCTACCCCCTCTACCCCCTGGGCATCGTCCTCGGCGCACCCGTCTGGCTCCTCGCCCTCGCCCAGACCACCGTCGGCATCGGCATCGGCATCTGGGGCGTCATGTGGGCCACCAGCGTCCAGACCCAGGTCCCCGGCGAAGTCCTCAACCGCGTCCACGCCTACGAAGTCGCCGGCTCCGTCGGCATGTACCCCGTCGGCAGCGCCCTCGCCGGCCCCGCCGTCAAAGCCTTCGGCACCCACCACGTCCTCCTCGTCGGCGCAGCCGCCGCCGCCCTCACCGCCACCGCCCTCCTCCTCACCCACCCCATCCGCACCCTCGGCCGCGCACCCGACCGCACCTGACCCCAACCACCCGAGCACAACGCCGACAAACGCCACACCCGCCGACGGGTCGCCACACCCGTCGACGGGTGACCCGTCACCGACGTTCCTCGTCGCGGTTACTGCGAGCGCCGGCCGAGAATGCAGAACTCGTTGCCCTCGGGGTCGGCCAGGACGACCCAGGACTGCTCACCCTGTCCGATGTCGACACGCTGTGCGCCGTGAGCCACCAGGCGAGCCACCTCGGCCTCCTGGTCCTCCGGCCTGAAGTCGAGGTGCAGTCGGCTCTTCGCCGTCTTGGGCTCGTCAACCCGGACGAAGTCCAAGCCCGGCAGGCGATCCGGCGCCGGGCGGATCTCGAACTCGTCATCAGAGGAGTAGACCACCACCCATCCAAGGGCCTCGGCCCACCACTGCCCCAGGGCCGCCGGGTCTACCGAGTGGACGATTACCTGTTCCCATTCCAAGGTCATCCGGCGAGCGTATACCGGCCGTGGCTTCGAGAAGAAGGCAATTCTGGCACTCTTTCGGGGTGCGCCAGATCAGCGGAACGCGGCGATGTTGCGGGCGGCCCAGTCGGCGAACGGGCGCGGGGCGCGGCCGAGGACCCGCCGGACGTCCGGGCTGACGCGCAGTTCGGCCGGGTTCGGGGAACCGAGGATGGTCAGGGTGTCCTCGGCGAGCTCGGCCGGCATGCTCCGGGCCATGGCGGCCTTGGCCTCGTCGCGGGTGAGGTCGTGGAAACGTACCGGCGAGCCCAGCGCGGCGGCGATGGCCTCCGCCTGCCCGCGCGGCGTGATCACCTCCGGGCCGGTCAGCTCGTACACACCGCCGGTGTGCCGGTCGTCCAGCAGGCAGGCCGCCGCGACCTCCGCGATGTCCGCCGGATCGATGATCGGCACCCCGACGTCGCCGAAGGGAGCGGCGACGACCCGCTGCGTGCGGATGGACTCGGCCCACCACAGGGCGTTGGAGGCGAAGCCGCCCGGCCGCAGGATCGCCCACTCCAGGCCGGACTCCCGCAGCACGTCCTCCAGCGCGCGCATCGCGATCCGCGTCTCGCCGAAGGGCCTGGTCGCCACGCCCTGCGTGGAGAGCAGGACGACCCGGCGGACCCCGCCGGCGCGAGCCGCGCCGATGATGTCGGCCGGGCTGGCTCCTGCGGCGTGCAGGTCGCCGGACAGCAGCAGGAACAGCGCTTTCGCTCCGGCCAGCGCGGGCTCGAGTCCGGCCGGTTCGGCCAGGTCGGCCGTGACGTGCCGGACGCCGTCCGGCACTGCCGCCGCGTGCCGCGACACCGCCGTCACCTGCTCGCCCGCCTCGGCCAACGCCCGCGTCAACGGCCGGCCCACATTCCCGGTAGCCCCGGTCACCACGATCATGTACAGCTCCTCGTCCGGTGTCTTCTGTGGTCTTCACGGTAGGAGCCGGGCTAACTTCTGGTAAGGACATACTTTTAAGTAAGCTCAGCACGTGACGGGAAGCGCGCAGCACACACGGGCCAAGGCGGGGGAGCGGTATGAGGTGTTTCACACCGACTGCCCCGCACGTGACGTCGTCGACCACGTGACCAGCAGGTGGGGCGTCTGGGTGTTGATCTCCTTGCGGAGCAACGACCTCCGGTTCTACGAGCTGCGCGAGAGCATCCAGGGCGTCAGCGAGAAGATGCTCGCCCAGACCCTGCGCGGGCTGGTCCAGGACGGCCTGGTCTGGCGGGAGGTCGAGCCGACGACGCCGCCTCAGGTCACCTATGGGCTGACCGAGTTCGGCCGGGAGGTCGGCGAATCGCTGACGGAGCTGTTCGACCGGATTACGCGGCGGCTCTCGCCGCTCGACGCGCACTAGCATCGAAGGGCCGACCACGACACTGCGCGGCCGCCGGCATTCGTCGAATCGGCCCTGACATACCGTCAGGCGAGTGAAGTATTCCCGGACACGGCCAGGACGCCGCAGAGGCTTGTCCGCGCGCGAAATAGTCTCCGGGAAACGGCTCAGCATCTAGCCGGTCCCCTCCTCGAACCATCGCGAACTCCTGCGTGCCCTCGCGATCCCTCGTGAACCACGCCCCGATGCGGCATTCTCCCGGCCGGTCGGAAAGCTCGAACCGAAAGGGCTTTGCATGCGTATCAACAGCTCACGCAGACGAGGGGGAGTAGCGCTGGCGGCGGTGCTGCCGCTGCTCGCCGCGGTCTCGGCCGGGACGGCGGCGCACGCTGCCGCGCCCGCGCCGCGACAGGGCCGGGCCATCGTCGCGGGCACCAAGCCCGGCTGGGCGCAGCCGTCCACCGACGCGGGCGCGGCCGCCGGGGCGGCCCCGGTCACCGCGCGGGTGTACCTGGCCGGGCGCGACCAGGCGGGGCTGGAGGCGCTGGCGCGCCAGGTCTCCGACCCGAAGTCGAGTTCGTACGGCCACTACCTGACGGCGCAGCAGCTGGCCGACCGCTTCGGCCCCACCGACGAGCAGACCGCGCGGGTCCGGTCCTGGCTCACCTCGGCGGGCATGCAGGTCACCGCCGCCAACGCGCACTACCTCACCGTCCAGGGCGACGTGGAGACCGCGGAGCGTGCCTTCGGCACCGAGCTGCGCACCTACCACCGCGACGGCCGCACCTACCGCGCGCCGGCCTCCGAGGTCACCGTCCCGGCCGAGCTGGCCGGTGACGTACTGAGCGTCAGCGGCCTGAGTACCGCGCCCAGCCGCGTACACCCGGGCAAGGCCCGCACCGCCGACGCTCCGCCCGCGGGCAAGTCGGCGCCGCGTGACACGCTGCCCGGTCCGGGCGCGGCGTTCGTCAACTCGCCGCCGTTCTCGACGTTCTACGGCTCCAACCCGGCGACCGGCACCCCGCAGGCGTACGGCGCCACCCAGCCCTACGTGCTCCAGGGCTACAACGGCAGCCAGTTGCGCAGTGCGTACGGCGCGACCGAGAGCGGTCTGACGGGCAAGGGTGTGAAGGTCGCGATCGTCGACGCCTACGACTCGCCGACGCTGGGCGACGACGTCGCCCAGTACGCCGCGGCGCACGGCGACGCGCCGTACGGCAAGAACCAACTGCTGCGCTACGACCCGGCGGTGTGGACCCACACCACGGCCGACACGAGCGTCGACCCGAACGCCTGCGACGCGAGCGGCTGGTACGGCGAGCAGACGCTGGACGTCGAGGCGCTGCACGCGATGGCGCCCGAGGCCGACATCAGCTACGTCGGCGCCGCCTCCTGCGGTGACCCCGACCTGCTCGACGCGCTGGACCGGGTGGTCGACCAGCACCTCGCCGACATCGTCTCCAACTCCTACGGTGAGGCCGAGAACGCCAGCGACCCCGCGCTCGACCAGGTCTACCGGCGGATCTTCGTGCGCGGGGCGGTGGAGGGCATCGGCTTCTACTTCTCCAGCGGCGACGACGGCGACGAGGTGGCCAAGACCGGCACCAAGCAGAGCGACGTGCCGGCCTCGATGCCGTGGGTGACCGCGGTCGGCGGTACCTCGCTGGGCCTGGACTCCTCGGACACCTACCGCTTCGAGACCGGCTGGGGCACCCAGAAGGCGCTGCTGTCGGCGGACGGCGCCGGCTGGACGAACTTCCCCGGCACCTTCAGCGGCGGCGCGGGCGGCGGTACCAGCTCGCGCTTCGACGCGCCGTACTACCAGAACGGCATCGTGCCCGACGCGCTGGTGACGGCCAACGGCGGCCACAACCGCGTGGTGCCGGACATCGCCGCGGTCGCCGACCCCAACACCGGCTTCCTGGTCGGCCAGACCCAGGCGTTCCCGGACGGGAGCGCCAAGTACAGCGAGTACCGCGTCGGCGGCACCAGCCTGGCCTGCCCGGTGATGGCCGGCCTCCAGGCCCTCGCCCAGCAGGCCAAGGGCGCGCCGCTCGGCTTCGCCAACCCGGCGATCTACGACCGCTTCGGCAGCGGCGCCTACCACGACGTGACCGACCACCCGTTCGGTCCCGGCTCCGAACTGGCCGAGGTGCGCGTCGACTTCACCAACAGCGTGGACGCCAGTGCCGGTACGGTGACCTCGCTGCGGACGCTCGGCAAGGACTCCTCGCTGTCGGCCGTCGCGGGCTACGACGACGTCACCGGCGTGGGCAGCCCCACCGCCGACTACCTGCGCTCGTACTGCCCGCCGGAGGACCACGACCACGACGGGTCGTAGTTCCCCCCCAGGACCGGGGCGGTCGCGCGGTGCTCTCGGCGCCGCGCGCCCGCCCCTCGGCGTGCAGCGGGCCTCGGGCCGGTCTCAGCTCTGTTGGGCGAGCTCCTCCAGCAGGGCGACCGCCTCGGCCGCGCGCTCGTACGGGACGAAGAGGTGGTCGTGGTGGAAGCCCGCGACGACGTTACAGCTCAGCCCGGCCTCGGTCAGCCGCTGGGCGACCGCGGCCGTCAGCCCGACCGCCTCCAGCGCGGAGTGCACCCGCAGGGTGATCCACCCCGCGACGAAGTCGTACCGCAGCCCCGCGGCCTCGGCCTCCTCCAGCCGCACCACGAGCGTCAGCCCCTCCGGCTCGGCCACGCTCACCACCGGCACCACGCCGGCCGGGACGCTGCCCCCGCTGCCCTCGCCGCTGCCCTGGCCGCCGCTCTCGACGAAGCCGAAGACATACCGCCCGGGGTTCAGCTCGGGCCGCATCCCGCTCAGCAGCTTCCGCAGGTCCTTCTCACCACTCATTGCGCCACCCTAAGGCCGACCGGCACATGGTGGGCGGCGCGGGCGGGCGCGGCCCAGGCGTGCGAGAGCGCTGAGGGCGAGAATGGTGGGTAGCAACCGACCGGGCGACTCGGCGACTCGTCGATCCCAGCCGGTCGGACCGTCCGGGGGGAGCAGGTGAGGTGAGTGCTGATGCCGACTTTCATGGATGTCCATCGCCACATGACCGGTATCACGCCCGAGCAGCTCAGGGCCGCGCATCAGGAGGACCTCGACCTCGAGTCGGCCGAGAGCGTCCACTTCCAGCGTGCGTGGGCCGATCCGGTCTCCGGATCGGTGTTCTGCCTGTCCGAGGGCCCCTCCCGTGAGGCCGTGCAGCGCGTGCACGAGCAGGCGGGCCACCCGGCGGACGAGATCTACGAGGTCCCCATCGAGGTGTAGCCGACGCCCGGCTGTCGACGCCCGGCTTCCCCTGCCGCGCCACCGGAGGGGAAGCCCAGCCGCCGGGTGGCTCACTGCTCGCCGAAGACCATCCATTTCTCCGGCTTCGCCATCGGCGCGTAGCCCACCCTGGCGTAGACCTCGTGGGCGTCCGCGGTGGCGAGGAGGACGCGGCGCAGTCCGTAGGGGGTGAGGTGGTCGCGGACGGTGGCGACCAGGGCGGTGCCCAGGCCCTTGCCGCGGGCGGCGGGGGCGATGTACACGTCGCAGAGCCAGGCGAAGGTGGCCCGGTCGGTGACGACGCGGGCGTAGCCGAGCTGGGCTCCGGACGCGCTGTCGTAGAGGCCGAAGTTGAGCGAGCCCGCGATGGCGGCGTCCTGCTTCTCACGGGCGCGGCCCAGCGCCCAGTAGGCGTCCTCGGAGAGCCAGCGGTGGATCAGCGCGACGTCCAGGCGCTCGGCGTCGGTGGAGATCTCGTAGCCGTCCGGCAGGTTGGTTTCCATCCCTTGATCCAAGCAGGGCCGCTCGCCCGCGGGCCAGTGAAATTTCGGATCACCTGGCCGAGCTGGGTTCGGAGGCGTCGGGGGCGTCGGGCTCGGCGGGGTGGATCCGGTGCAGGCCCTTGCGGTCGTAGTAGCGGGTCATCGCGAAGCCGAAGACCAGGGCGGCGGCCAGGCCGACGGCCATCATGGTCCAGGCGCGGGCCAGGCCGGCGTCGGCGCGGGCGTCGAAGTAGAGGATCGAGCGGACGCCGTCGGTGAGTTGGCGCATCGGCTCGAACTCGGCCAGCACCCGGTAGAAGCCGGGCAGCGCCGCCAGCGGGACGGTCGCGCCGGAGGAGGGCAGGGCGAGGGCGATGAAGACGAACATCGCGATCAGCTGCCCGATGCCGCCGAACGCGGCGAGCAGGGCCTGCGCGCCCAGACCCACGGTGGCGGTGGCGCAGAACGAGAAGACCCAGAGCAGCGGCAGGTGCGAGGCGTCCATGCCCAGGATGGCGACGGTGGCCAGCATGATCAGACTGGACGTCAGCGCGGAGAGCCCGACGGACAGCGTGCCGGTGACGACGAGGGTCTGGGTGCGGCTGATCGGCACGGTGGGGCGCTGGGTGCGCAGCGGGCCCAGCTCGCTGGCCGCGTAGCCGAGGGCGACGTCGACGCTGTTGGCGATCACGGTGGCGCCCAGGAAGCCGGCCAGGACCAGCAGCAGCGTGTAGTAGAAGGCGGTCAGCCCCAACCCGCTGTGCGTGCCGATGGGGTGGCCGACGGCGGTGAGGACGGTGACCGGGTCGGCCAGCAGCAGCCGTTCGGCGCTGCTGGCCTGCGGGACGCCGCGTTGCGCGGTGAGGCTTGCGCCGAGTTGGGTGGAGGCGGTGTGCGCGGCCTGCAGGGCGATGCCGGAGGCCAGCGAGGAGGCCAGGCTGCCGGCGCCGGGGTTGGTGAGCACGGTGATGGTGGGCTGCGCGGGGGCGGTCGGTGCGGGGGCGCCGAGCGCGCCGACGGCCGCCGTGAAGCCGCTGTCGACCTCCAGGACGGCGTACAGCTTGGCCGAGGCGAGCTGGTCCATCGCGCCCTGCTGGTCCAACGGCCGCCAGCCGACCTGGTGCTGGGGATCGGGGGCGTTGGCGATGCCGGCGGTGATCTGTGCGCCGAGGTTGAGGGGCTGCCCGTTCACCACCGCGCCCTGGTCGGCGTTGACCAGGCCGATCGGCAGCCGGTGCAGATTGCCGCGCGGGTCGACGATGCCGCCGACGTAGAGCAGCGACAGCAGGAGCGTCACGAGTCCGATCAGGACCGCGGGGAAGATCCAGATCATCGGGGACCGCAGCACCCGCGCTGCGGTCGTCCGGCCCACCAACGGCTGTGCGGGCAAGGGGTCCAGCTCCTCTCGTCGGACTCCCGGCGGGCGGTCAGCCCGTGGGGTTGTGCCAGGTGTCGCCGGCCGGCAGCAGCGCGTCGGCGTCGGCCGGGCCCCAACTGCCCCTGGCGTAGGGGTGGACGGGCGTGGCGTCGCCGAGCACCGGGTCGACGACCTGCCAGGCGGCCTCCACGGTGTCCTGCCGGGCGAAGAGCCAGCGGTCGCCGTCCAGCGCGGCGCCGATCAGCCGGTCGTAGGGGCGCATGTCGGAGCCGGGCTGCTGGGTGAAGCTGAGCTCCTCGGCCTGCGGCTCCCAGCCGGCGCCGGGCTTCTTGCCCGCCAGGGTCAGGCTCACCCGGCTCTCCGGCCAGATCCGGAAGCGCATGGTGTTGCTCACCGGCACCGGTCCGGGCCCGCGTCCGAAGACGTCGTGCGGCACCTTGCGGAACTTCACGCTGATCTCGGTGGCGGTGACCGGCAGGCACTTGCCGGCCCGGATGACGATCGGCACGTCCGCCCAGCGCCAGGAGTCGGCGGCGAGCCGGACGGCCACGTACGTCTCCACGGTCGAGCGCGGATCGACGCCGGCGACCTCGCGGTAACCCTCGTACTGGCCGCGCACGGTGTCCTTGGTGCCGAGCGGGCGCAGCGAGGCGACCACCCGCATCTTCTCGTCCCGCCAGGAGGCCAGGCCCTGCCCGGACGGCGGGTCGGCCAGCACGGTCGCCAGCACCTGGAGCATGTGGTTCTGCACGACGTCGCGGATGGCGCCGGTGCGGTCGTAGAAGCGGCCTCGGTCCGAGACGTCGAAGGCCTCGGCCATGGTGATCTGGATGCTCTCGACATGGGTGCGGTTGAGCAGCGGCTCGATCATCGAGTTGGCGAACCGCGCGAACAGCACGTTCTCCACCGGGTCCAGGCCGAGCCAGTGGTCGACCCGGTAGACCGCGTCCTCGGGGAAGTAGGCGTGGATGGTCGCGTCGAGCGCGCGGGCGCTGTCCAGGTCGGCGCCGAACGGCTTCTCCACCATCACCCGGGCGTTCTCGGCCCGGCCGACGCCGGCGATGCCCTTGGCCACCCGGGCGAACAGCGCGGGCGGGACCTCCAGGTAGAAGAGCAGCCGCGAGGCGCCGCCGATCGCGTCGGACATCGCCGCGTAGGTGGCGTCGTCGTCGAGGTCACCGTCGACGTAGCGCAGCAGCGCCAGCATCCGGCGGGCGTCCGCCGCGTCCGGGTCCATGCCGGCCAGCCGCAGCGAGTCGGCGGCGTAGGCGCGGAACTGGTCCAGCCCCCAGCCGCTCTTGGCGACGCCGACCACCGGTACGTCCAGTGCACCGCGCGCGACCAGCCCGACCAGGGCGGGGAAGGTCTCCAGCTTGGCGAGGTCGCCGGTGGCGCCGAAGATGACCAGCGCGTCCACGCGGTCCGTGGGCATCGGTGTGCTCCTAAGGTCTCTGAGGTGGAGTGGCGCCCGGTCAGCGCAGGCGGTCCAGGAGGTGGTCGCCGACCCGCAGGGCGTTCGCGATGGCGGTCAGCGACGGGTTCACCGCGCCGATGCTGGGGAAGAAGGCGGTGTCGACGACGTAGAGGTTGTCGAGGTCGTGGGCCTTGCAGTGCACGTCCAGCGCCGAGCTGCTCGGGTCGGTGCCGAACCGGACGGTGCCCGCCTGGTGGGCGGTGGCGCCGATCGGCATCGTCTTGTGCAGATAGAGGCTGTGCGGCAGCAGATGCTGCTCGTGCATCCCGAGCCGGCCCAGCATGCCGCGCAGCCGGTGCTGGAGACGGTCCAGGCCGGCTGTGTTGTTGCGCTCGTCCAGGGTGAGGCGGATCTGCCCCGAGCTCTCCAGGGTGACCCGGTTGCCGGGCAGCGGCAGGTCCTCGCCGCAGAGCCAGAAGTCGACGGCGTGGTGGGCCAGTACCTCGAACGGCAGGTCGGGCGAGAGCTGTCCGGCCCAGCGCGGCGCCTCGGCGCGGATCTGCTCGGCGTCCGACTTGCCGAGCATCTGGATGCCGCCGAGCGGGAAGTCCCAGTCGTCCGCGCCCAGATACCAGTCGTGCAGCGCCAGGGTCTTCTGGAAGGTGGTGGGGTTCGGCTCCAGGGAGACGGCCATCAGGGCCAGGTTGTTGTGCCGCATGTAGTGCCGGCCCACCACGTCCGAGCTGTTGGCCAGCCCGCGCGGGTGCCGGTCGTTGGCCGAACGCAGCAGCAGTGCGGCCGAGTTGACGGCTCCGCAGGCCACCACCACGATGTCCGCGGCGAATGCGGCGGGCGACCCGTCGGCCAGCTCGGCGACCACCCGGGTGACGGTGCGGCCGGTCGGGTCCGTCTCCAGGCGCCGCACGGTGACGCCGGTGCGCAGTTCGACGCCGGGGTGGGCCAGCGCCGGTTCGACACAGACCACCTCCGCGTCGGACTTCGCGCCGAGCAGGCAGGGGAACCCGTCCACCCGGTCGCAGCGGATGCAGGCGCTGCCGTGTGCGGCCCGGCCCTGTTCGTCCTGCGTCAGGTCGACGCCGATCGGCAGGTGGAACGGATGCAGGCCGAGCTTCTCCAGGTCGTCGCTGAGCCGCTGGATCCGCGGCTCGTGGCGCACCGGCGGGTGGGCGTACTGGGCGCTGACCGGGCCCTCGGTGGGGTCCTCGCCGTGCCGGCCGTGCACCCGGTAGAGGTGCTCGGCCTGGGTGTAGTACGGCTCCAGGTCCTGGTAGTCGATCGGCCAGGCGGGGGAGAGGCCGTCGTGGTGGCGCAGCTCGCCGAAGTCCTGCGGGCGCAGCCGGAACAGCGCGGCGCCGAAGAACTTGGTGTTGCCGCCGACGTAGTAGTTGGTCTCCGGGGCGAACTCCCGCCCGTGCCGGTCCAGCCAGAGTTCCGGGGCACGGTACTTGGCCCGGACGAACACCGCGCCGGAGTCCCAGTTGTCGCGCTCGCGCGGCAGGCGGCCGCCGCGCTCCAGCAGCAGCACCCGCTTGCCCGAGGGGGCCAGCCGGTGGGCCAGCGTGCCGCCGCCGGCGCCGGTGCCGATGATGATGACGTCGTAGTGCTGATCGTCGGTCACGGGCAGGGCCGTCCTCGGTGCTCTCGCTCGGTGCTGTGGTGGGCGGCAGGTGCGCCGGCTCCGCTGATCGGCAAGGTATCGAGCACCGGCGCGAAAACGGCCCGGTGCCGGCGGGCGCCCCGCGAGTTCACCCGATCGGTGGCGGGCGGCGGGGTGTTCAGAGCAGGGCGGTCGGGCTGACCGGGGAGCCGGTCGCGCCCGGCAGCCGCAGCGGCGCGACCACGCACAGGAACGTCCAGCGGCCCAGCCGCGCGCAGGTGCGGGCCAGCTCGTCCAGGTCCAGGTAGTCCAGCAGGTGCAGGCCCATCGCCTGGACGGCCAGGACGTGCACCGGGTACGCCTCGCCCGCCACCGGGCTGGGCGCGGTGTCGCTGTTGCCGTCGCACCCGAGGACGGCGACCCGCCGCTCGGCCAGGAACTCCAGTGCGGACGGATGCAGTCCGGCCCGGGCGGCGCTCACGTCCCAGGGGCCGAGCTCCGCGCGGCGCCTGCGGTGGCCGGTGCGCACCAGCAGCAGGTCCCCCGCGGTGACGGGTGCCCGCTGGGCGGCCTCGGCGGCCCGCAGGTCCTCGGCGCCGACCGCCTCGCCGGGCTCCAACCAGGCCGCCGCGCGCAGCCGGGGGATGTCGAGCAGCACGCCGCGTCCGGCCAGCGCGCCGCCGAGCGCGTCGAGGACGTCGAGCGAGAGCGCGCTCGCGCCGGCGGCGGTGACCGTGGCGGCGGGCACGTTGCCGTACAGGGTGCCGTCGTAGCTGACGTGGCAGAGCGCGTCGAGGTGGCTGTCCACGTCGCCGTGCACGTTCATGGCGAAGCGGTCGCGGGCGAACGCCAGGCCCGGTGGGGCGTCTTGGCGCTCGCGGGTGGGAAGGGCGGGCGGCGTCGGCGGCGTGGGCAGGGCGGGCGGCGTGGGCAGGGCGGGCGGCGTGGGCAGGGCGGTCATCCGGTGCTCGGCCGGTTCGGGGTTGTCCGGTGCGGCGGTGGTTTCCACCCGGGCGCCCAACGCGACCGCGAGGCCGTCGCGCACCAGCGCGGCGGCGGCCGCCGTCCGGGCGGGGGTCAGCGCCGTGAGCGCGCCGCGTTCGGGGTCCGCCCAGGCGTTCGCGGCGCGCAGCCGGGCGTGCAGCTCGCGGAAGGCGGCCGGGGTGAGCTGGCTCATCGGGGTGCTCAGACGCCCTTGAGGTCCAGCGCCTCGTCCAGCGTGCTGGCCGCCATGATCAGTGACAGATGCGTGAACGCCTGGGGGAAGTTGCCCAGTTGCTCACCGGTGGGCCCGATCTCCTCGGCGAACAGGCCGACGTGGTTGGCGTAGGTGAGCATCTTCTCGAAGGCGAAGCGGGCCTCCTCCAGCCGCCCGGCCCGGGTCAGGGCGTCCACGTGGAGGAACGTGCAGAGGCTGAACGTGCCCTCCGAGCCGCGCAGTCCGTCGGGTGAGGCCGCCGGGTCGTAGCGGTAGACCAGGCTGTCGGAGACGAGCCTGCGGTTCATCGCGTCCAGCGTGCTCAGCCAGTCCGGATCGGTGGCCGACAGGAACCCCACCCGGGGGATCAGTAGCAGGGAGGCGTCCAGCACCTCGCTGCCGTAGTGCTGGACGAGCGCCTGCTGGGACGGGTTCCAGCCGTGTTCCATGACCTGCTCCAGGACGGCGTCGCGGGCGGCCGTCCAGCCCGGCAGGTCGGCGGGGCGACTGGAGTCCCGCGCCAGTTTCAGGCCGCGGTCGAAGGCGGTCCAGGTCATCACCCGGCTGTAGGTGAAGTGCTGTTGACCGCCGCGGGTCTCCCAGATGCCCTCGTCGGGGCGGTCCCAGGAGGTGGCGAGCCAGTCGAGCATCCGCGCGATGGCGCGCCAGGCCCGGTGGGTCGGCTGGGTCTCGCTGCCGCGCTCCTGCGCGAGGGCGTAGAGGGCCTCGCCGTAGATGTCGAGCTGGAGTTGGTCCGCCGCGCCGTTGCCGAGCCGGACCGGGTACGAGGCGCGGTAGCCCTCCCAGTGCTCCAGGACCTCCTCGGTCAGGTGCGGGTCGCCGTCCACCCGGTACATGATCTGCAACGGCTCGGCCGCCGTGCCGCGTTGCTCGGTGAGGCGGTCGGTGAGCCAGTCGGTGAACGCCGTCGCCTCCTGGGAGAACCCCAGGTCCAGCAGCGCGCGCACGGAGAGCGAACCGTCCCGGATCCAGGTGTAGCGGTAGTCCCAGTTGCGCTCGCCGCCGATCTGCTCGGGCAATCCCATGGTCGCCGCGGCGATCGGCGCGCCGGTGGGCAGGTAGGTGAGCAGCTTGAGGGTGATGGCCGAGCGGTTCACCATGTCCGGCCAGCGGCCGCGGTAGCGCGAGGTGCGGAGCCAGGCCTGCCAGAAGTCGATGGTGTCCCACAGCTGTTCGGTCAGCGAGGCGTTGGTGGGCGGCTCGGGGGAGGGGCCGTCCGGGGCGCAGAGGGTGAGCACGGCGCCGGCCGTCTCGCCGGCGCCGAGCGTGATCGTGCCCTGCACGTCCTCGCCGTCGCGCTCCAGCGGGAAGGTGGCCTGCAGATGGGCGTCCAGACCGAGGGAACGGAACCGCGCACCGGTGTCGTCCAGGTCGAGTTCGTGGTCGGCGCGTCCGTAGTCGAAGCGCGGGCGGCACTCCAGCGTGAAGGTGACCTGGCCGCGCATGCACCGCACCACCCGGATCAGCGTGTGCCGGTCGCTGGCCACCCGGATGCGGTGCGGCGGCATCCAGTCGAGCACCTCGCCGACCCCGTCCGGCGACATGAACCGGGTGACCAGGACGGCGGTGCCCGGGTAGTACAGCTGCTTGCAGCAGCCGTCCGGATGGTCCGGCGAGAGCCGGAAGTACCCGCCGCGATCGTGGTCCAGGAGGGCGCCGAAGATGCTCGGCGAGTCGAACCTGGGCGCCGAGAACCAGTCGACGACGCCTTCGGACGACACCACGGCGGTGGTCTGCAGATCGCCCACCAGGCCGTGGTCGGCGATGAGGGGGTAGCGCTGCACGGGGGCCTCCGAACCTCGGTGGGCGGGCCTGCCGGACCCCCGTCTCCACTATCCGGCAGGAGCCCCGCCGGCGCGCGACGGCGAGGGGTGACCGTGGGTGGTGGCCTGGGTGACGCTCCGCGTCCGGCACGTCCGGGCCTACGATCGGGGGATGTCTGCCTCCGTCCCCTCACCCGCTGGACCGCCCGCCGCCCCGGCAGCAGCCCCGGCCCCGGTGCTGCGCCGGCTCGACCTGACGGACGAGGCCACCGCCCGCGCCGTGCACCGGGTCGCCCGCCGCGGCTATGCTGTCGAGGCCGCGCTGATCGACTTCGACGGCATCCCCCCGCTGCACGAGAGCCTGGCGGAGCTGCGCGCCCAACCACTGTGCTGGCTCGGAGCGGTGACGCGGGACGGCGAGCTCGCGGCGTTCGTCGGGTGGGCGGAGCCCGCGGGCGGGGGCGTCATCGACATCGACCGGGTCTGCGTCGATCCGCGCTGGTTCCGCGCCGGCCTGGCCTCCCGGCTGCTCAGCCACCTGCTGACCGAACTCCGCCCGGACACGGACGCGCTGGTGAGCACCGGCGCGCGGAACCTCCCGGCGGTGCGGCTCTACGAGCGGCTCGGGTTCGCGCCGCTCGACGTCGTCGAGCCGGTCCCCGGCCTGCGCCTGGCCCGGTTCCGGCTGACCCGCTCGTGAACCCCTCCCCCTTTCTCTCCCTTCGACCGACCGAAAGCGCTGGTGACATGCGACCCACCCTCTTCACCGTCGAACACCCCGGCCCGGGCAGGCTGAGCACCATGGCCAAACCCCGTGGAGGCGACTGGCTGGACGACGAGATGACCGCGCTGCGCGGCTACGGCGTCGACACGCTGGTCTGCGCGCTCACCCCGCCCGAGCTGGCGGAACTCGGACTGGTCGACGAGCCCCGCGCCGCCGTGGCCGCCGGGCTGCGGTTCGTCGCGATACCGATCCCCGACCGCACCGTCCCCGACCACCCCACCGTCCTGCCCACCCTGCGGGAACTCGCCGCGGAACTGGCCGGCGGCGCCCGCATCGTGACCCACTGCCGTGCTGGCATCGGACGCTCCTCCCTCCTCGCCGCCTCCCTCCTCATCCTCAACGGCGTCGCCCCGCACACAGCCTGGGCCCGCCTGGAACGAGCCCGCGGCCTCGCCGTCCCGGACACGGACGAGCAACGCGACTGGACGATGGACCTGGCCGCCGCCAGGGCCTGGCACGAAGGCCGTAGTGGTGATTCCGACGGTTCGGCAACCGATCCCGGCCGACGGCCGTCCTGACGATCAGTAGATCGATCACCACCGCACGGGAGCCCTGTGTCGAATTGTGCACCTGACCAGCTCGGAGCCCCGTCCGGGCGCCACGGGGGACGATGCGCGGGTGGGGCGGTCCGGGCCCGCTAGTTGACCGGGTTGTCGGGGGTGTCCAGCCAAACGGCCTGGTCGCCGTCAGCGGTCACAGTGACCCCGAAGCGGGTCAGCTCGGGCTTGCCCTCCTCCAGCCACCACAGACGGGCCCGCGTGATCTCGTCCCACAGTCGACGTGGCCCGGCTTGCTGGACCGCGCCTTCGTCGTCCCACTCCTTGTACCGGACGGAGGCCCAGGAGCCCCGGCCGTCGGTCAGTTGCATCCGGTAGGTCAGCGCGGGGTCCTGCTCGTCCCACGTGTGCATATAGCGCGCGCCCGGCACCAGCAGGCCGACGGCGAACGCGGCGTGCACGCTTTCGTTGGCAAGTTCCGGGTCCATGCGCGACGCGCCCCGCGAGTCCGGGGCCGTCTCGGGACGGGCCGCCTCCTGCGGGCGCTGAGCACGGACCCACATGAAGCTGACGCTCTCCATGAACCGACCGTGTGACGGCCCGCCCTTCTCGCCGACTTCCAGCCGCAGCAGGCCCGCGTTGGCGTATGGCGTACCCCACGGGGTCACGATCACTCCGCTAGGGCGGGTCTGCTCGATCCACGCGCGCGGCACCCGCTGGACAGCGGCCGTCGAGTGGATGCGGTCGAAGGGGGCGGACGGCAGCCACCCGGCAAGGCCGTCACCGATAACGCTCACGGGCTTGCAGCCCGCTGCTGACAGGCTCTTGCGGGCCGCGTGGCCGACTGCAGGGTCCACCTCGATCGTTGTCACGTTCGACTCGCCGAGCCGGGCGGAGAGGAGGGCTGCGGTCCACCCTGTCCCGGTGCCCACGTCCATGACCGTGTGCCCGTCGGCGACGTCCAGGTGCCCGAGCATGCCCGCGACCAGGGCGGGCAGGGAGGCCGAAGACGTGGGTACTCCGGGCCCGTCCGGGATGCCGTCGTCAAGCTGTGTGACCACAACTCCGTTGGAGTTGGCCAACTCCTCCCATTGGTCCGGCTCGTCAGCCTTGCGGAGCAGTCGGAATCCGCTCGGGCTGTCCTCATCCGGGGCCCACACCTCGTCAGGGATGAAGGCAGAGCGCGGGGCGCACTCGAACGCGCCTCGCCACTCCTCGCCCAGGTCGCCGGCCTCGGTCAGCTGCGCGAGCAACTGTGCGTAGTTGTCCATCAGTTGCTGCCGATCACTTGCTCGGGGCCGGGGGGACCGGCTTGTTCCATTGGCCGTCCGACTCCTTGGGGCTCTGGCCCTTGTCCCCGCTCGAACCGCCCTTGCCGTCTCCGTGCTTGCCCATGGGTGGGGTCTCCTCTCTCTCCTCGCACGGTGGGTCTCACGGCTCGCTACCTCCAGTGCGATCCCGTCAGCAGGAAGGTAGGGATTGGGGAGCCCGACCCGCGAGCAAGTTGCACGACCTTGCACGGATTCACCCGAGGGCGGCTATGGCCGACGTGATGAGCGCACGTGCCTGGGCACCGTAGACCGCGAGGCGTTGCAGTTCGCCGAACGCCCGGATGTAGTCGGCGATCTCGCTGGGCTGGGTGACGTTGACCTCAGCTGTCAGCGTCTCCACGACGGCATGCCGATCGTCGTACAGATAGAACGCTTCGAGGGGCCACATGCCACGCTGTGCTGTGGACGGGATGACCCCCAGCGACAGCGAGGCCAACGGCATCACCGCCAGCAGGTAACCGAGTTGACCGGCCATGGTCTCCGCGTCACCGATCCGGGAGCGGAGCACCCATTCCTCTACCAGCACCGCGAACCTGTGCCTGCCCTCGTGCAGGAGTCGCCCTCTCGCCGCCCTCGCGGCAACGGCGGCGGCCACATCATCAGGGGTCCCCTGGAACTTCGTGATGGAGCGCATCAGGGCCGTTGCGTACTCGGGGGTCTGGAGGAAGCCGGGAACGACATTGGAGACGTACGTCCGGCACAACTCCGCCCGCTCGTGGAGCGCGTAGAAGTCCTCCTGCACCTGGCGCATCCCTGCGCGGTGCAGCCGACGCCACTCCACGTACATGGACTCGACCGCTCGCGACATGGCGATCAGGTCATTCGACTGGTCAGCCGCTGCGCAAGCAGTGCACCACGCCCGAATGTCGGCGTCGGACGGAGGAGTTCGCGCACTCTGGATGCGGGAGACCTTCGAAGGGTTCCACCCGCACCGGAGCGCCAGCTGTTTACCCGTCAGGCCGGCATCTCTGCGGAGCTCGACAAGGCGGTTGGCAAGAGCAAGACGCGCCGCTTGCGCGCTTGATGACGGAGACGTCGGCATAGGTCTGGCGGTCCGGTGCTCGCAGGGGAGGGGTGGGTCAGACGCTGTACTTGTCGTGCGGGGTGCCACGCTCCCACACAGCCTCGAACGCGGAGGAGACGAGACGAACCGTCGCGGGGTCCTCAGAGAAGGAGAACCCGGGCTCGGCCCAGTCGCCGTACCCCGTGAAGAAGTGGAACAGCGCCAGCTTGCCGTCGATCAGCCAGAAGTCGTTCCCCGGCAGCGCGATGTCCGATGCCTGACTCCTCGGCAGCCACCGAACCAGTTCCCCCGCCGCCAGGTTCATCGGGGTCACCGCGTGCTCCCAGCGGATGTAGTCGGTCACCGGCTCGGACACGATCCGGGCCCGCCGCATGACCACGCCACGACCGACCGTCTCACGGACGAGTCCCAGCCACTCGGGCCACCACGACGCTTCGGGGTCAAGGTCGATCTCGCCGGTGCGGGCGAAGCGGTCGATCTCCTCGGCCTCGTCGCCCACGGCGTAGGCGTCACGCATCTCCAGATGAACCGCTGTCCTCTGAGCACTCCTCAGCAGAGCGGTGAAGTCGGGCACGTTCGACACGTTCGACAGCCTCCTTCAGGATCGGCACCATGCGGGCCGGGATACGGATCACGGACTCATGAGCGGGAATCCCGAGCGTATGGCCGGGAACCCACTCGGTCCCTGCGATCTTCTCGCAGAGCGTGTCATCGGCCGTCCAGCTTTGCACGATGATCTCCTCCGTCTCGTCCTCGACCCACACGGTAGGGGAGCCTCCGCCGCCGGTGTTGGGGTCGATGCCCACGAAATCCAGTGCCATGACGATCTCCAACCTCTGTGGAGTTGTTGCAGGGACGTGCACCACCGTCAGCCCTGTGAGTCAGCACCACAACCCCGCATGCACGAAATTGCACGAACCCGGCCAGAGTCACACCCCTAAGGCACCTCCACGCAAGATGAGCCGGACTCCTCGGTTGCTTGGTCGTCTGGGCCGCAGACGCGACACCAATCGCTGATGTCCTGCTTCGCGCGCTCCACCGCGCCGACCCGGCCCGCACCGGTCCGACTTACATAAAGCGGGGTCTTCAAGCTCAGGGCAGAGTCAAATCCCCGCGCCGGTGAATCTCCGTTGAGTGAACCGGCTGACCGTTGTCATCTGCCCGTGTCTATTCGCCGAGTCTGCGACTGCTGGCAGACTCGCTGACGCTGCGTCGGCTGCTTCGCTTACCGGACCCGGGCCCAGCTGTATCTGGCCCTCTTGACGAACCGATCGAAATATCTGCCTTTGCTGGGAGCTGTCATGAGTCGCTGGTGTACGACCGCCGGAACGCCAGAGTACTGGTAGGCCCTGCCGTCCAGGAACTGCACCTCAAGCAGGCTGGCTATCGGGTCATAACCGACGGCCGCAAGGTCTGACGATCTGACAGGTACAAGCTGCATAGCAGACCTCTGATCTCCTACAGAGTATTTCAGAGCCGATATCCCCTCATATTCCCTAGCGCAAACTGGACTTAGCCTTTCGTAGCACAGGGTAATTGCGAGAATTCCAAGAGTAGCGGTATGGGTAGGTTGATCCCGATCCAAGTGGATCGGGAGTGATCGCTCGACGATGAGGACGAAGGACAACGGGGAGTCCCGGCGGCGAGGAAGCCGGGCGCGTGCACATCCGAGTGCTTCCCGACACCTCGGACTTCCGCCGGCGCCTGAAGCAGCACCTGGAGATGCTGGAGAAGTACACCAAACTCAAGGTCAAGTTGGACCTTGACGCCGGGGGGCGTGACCGCTCGTCTGCGGGAGCTGACCCGCGACCGTAGCGTCCGGGTCAACGTCGTCGCCGACACCGGCGAGGCCGCTGACCGGATCGCTGCGCTCACCCGCGAGCGACGAACCCGGGTCCGGACCGATGCGGACACTGCGCCGGCCCAGGCCCAGATCAGGGCGTTCACTGGACGCTATTGGCGGCTCGGGGCTAACGTCGACCTCGCCCGAGGTGAGCTCGGCAGGGTCAGGTTTGGTCTACGGGAGGTCGGTTAGGGGGCTGCGAGGTCGCCCGCAACTTCGGCCGCCTCTTCACGCTCTCGATCGAGCAGACGGCCTCAGCCCTCCAGGGCATCGGCTCGGGTGTCGCCCGGGCTGATCGGCGTCCTGGTGCTGGCGGCCCTGCCCGTCCTGCCGCTTGGCCTTGCGGCCGTCGCGGCGGCCGGGTAGATGAAGAACCTCGGCAAGAAGGCCGAGGAGGCGATGCAGGCCGCCTCGGAGGCGCTGAAGCCTGCAACTGCCGCCATCCACAGGAAGTTTGGCGGTGTGGTCAGGGGCCTGACGGCCTGGTTCCGCCAGGCCTAGCTGTACTGGCCCGTGAGGTTTGGGGACGCGGCTGGCGGGTGACTGTCCCTTGAGTGCGGTGTGTCCGCGGTGGTGGTTGTAGGCGTGGAGCCTCCCGGAGTAGGCGTCGCGTCGTTCCTGCTCGGTGCGGTCGGGCCGTGCGTAGGCCCATTCGTCGAGCAGGGTGCGGTTGAAGCGTTCGACTTTGCCGTTGGTCTGGGGCCGGTAGGGCACGGGTGCGTTTGTGGTTGACCCCGGCGGCGGCCAGGACGTCGCGCCAGGGGTGGGACGTGTAGCAGGAGCGTTGTCGGTCAGCACGGGCTGGACGGTGATCCCGGCCTGGGCAAAGAAGTCCTGGGCGCGGCCCCAGAACGCGGCTGCGGTCTCCTTGCACTCGTCCTAGAGGATCTCGCTGTAAGCCAGGCGGGAGTGGTCGTCGACGGCGTTGTGCAGGTAGGAGTAGCCGGCGCCGGAACGGTTCTTGCGCGCGGCCGCCCGGCCGAGGACCTGGTGGCCGCCGTCGTCGGGGACGTTGCCGAGCTTCTTGATGTCCACGCGGAGCAACTCGTCTGGCGCCGCGTGCTCGTAGCGTCGGATCGGCCGACTTGTGGCGCGTCGGCGTGCTCCGGACCTGCTGACAGTGGACGAGCGCGAGGCCGCCGAGCAAGCGGCGAACGCTCGCGTCGAGGCAGAGGTGCCGGGATTCTCAGACACCTTGCGGTCGATGACGTAGGCGTGGATGCCGAAAATTCGTCTTACGCGCGCAAGACGAATTGCCCACGAAACTAACTCCGATCTAACTCCGCTCCAGGCGGTCGCACTCCGATCGACTACCCATAACCGCACCAGTGCGGTTATGGGCGGCAGCGCTAGATTTAAAAATCTTCTGACCTGTGGTGACGCCTGACCATTGACCACGACAGAAGATCCAAAAAGGTGCGACGGTGTCAGTTCAGATTGGCATCTACGGAGTGCTTATGGCCGCCTAGGGGCGGTAGGCCGGATACATCATCCCAGCCCTGACCTGCGACTACGCAGACGTCAAATCGCTGATTTTGAGAGATATCTGAAGCTGCGTAGGATTCCACACAGCGGAACGGGCCACCCCGGGCATGGGGTGACCCGCTTGCTCCGTCATGCGGTCTAGCAGCCACAGAGAGGAACCCCCTCATAATGTCACAGCCCATCTTGGACTCCTCCTCGCCAGGGGAGCGGCCGGTCACGTGGAAGGACGTCGCCGTTTACGCGCATGGCGCGCTGACCACGGCATCCCTGCACCACCAACTCGGCTGGCCGGTGGCTACCGCCTCGATCGTCGGGGCGACCGGTCCGATGTTGTGGGCGCTGCTGCGTCGTCGGTGAAGCCGACCGGCAGTGAAGATGACCCAGGGCAGTGCCTAACCTAGTTGCTGCCCGCCCCCACCCTGGCCGTCAACTGATGGCCAGGGCTTCTTCATGCCCAACCTGGGCGCCAGCCTGTCGGCCCTCGCGGGTGCCTTCAACAGTGCGCGGCGTCACGTAGGTGGTGTTCGGCGAGGCGGAGCGCGGCGTCCCTCCTGGGGTCCAACTCGATTGCCAGCGCGACGAAACCGACCTGTAGGTGGACGGAAGCGCCATGATGCTCGTTACGGACATGGGTCAACTCGGCTTCCAGCGCAGCGGTTCGGGTGTCTCGCTGGTTCGCGTCGGGCTCTGGCCGGCGTTCAGGCTCGGCCTCGTTCGGCGGGGGGCTCGATGCGTCCGACATGGGAGGGTTCAGGGTGGGCGACGCCGCCCGGTATCGCCTCGGCGGTGACGCCCCGCATCCGGGACGTAGCGGTGATTCCGACGGTTCGGCAACCGGTTCCCGCCGACGGGCGTCCTGGCGATCAGGAGATCGATCACCACCGCACGGGAGCCCTGTGTCGAAGCCCTTGCTCTACCTTGACGTCGACGGTGTCCTGAACCCGGTTGAGCCGCACCCGGTCACGGACTTCGACGCCCACAGTGTGCTCGACTTCCGTGTCCTGCTCTCTCCACGGCACGGTGACTGGCTTCGCGAGCTGGAGCAGGTCTACGAGCTTTGCTGGGCCACTACTTGGGAGGAGGACGCCAATACCCACCTCGCGCCGCTGCTCGGGTTGCCGCCACTGCCCGTGGTGCGGTTCGCGGGCTACCGGCCGCAGGCCGGGGATCCGCGGGTTCGTCTGATGGAGCTGCTCTCCGGTGCCAAGTGGGCGCCTCTGCTGCGTCACGCGAACGGGCGGCCGTTCGCGTGGCTGGACGATGTCATGCCGTTCCGGCTGGTGCGCAACTCGCTCCTGCGGCGTGACCGGCTGCTGCTCCCGGTCAACCCGTATCAGGGGCTTGAGCGTCAGCACGTCGACCGGTTGCTCGATCGTCCGCCGCGGCGCCGGCTCTGGACATGAGCCGGCGGTCCGGGGAGCATGTGCGACGAGCGTGACAGCGGTGGTCCGGCGTGGAGTTGAGGCGTTGGCGGCTTGTCACTCGTCACGTCACGTCCATTCAGGGGGTGGCGAGTCACGCAGGGGGCGCAGATGAATGCGGGGGCGGCTTCGTCCGGTCGTGGGAGTGACGCGACGGGGCAGGTAAGGGTGCGGGACGTGGTGCGCGATGTGGTGGCTGAGACCGCGCCGACGGAACTGGTGCTGGTGGACGGCCTGACTCGGTTCGATGACGCCACGGCGGTGCGGCGGCTGCGCCCGCAGGGTGGGCGGCGGGAGCCGCTGGGGTTCGGGCTGGGGGAGATCGTGACGCTCGTGACGCCGGTGGTGTGGCTGGCGCTGGACGAGACGGCCAAGAAGCTTGCCGAATCCGCGGTGGACGCGGGTGTCAAGGGCGGTCGGGCGGTGTTTCGCAGGGTGTTGCGCAGGCCGGCCGCGCCGGCGGTCATTCCACCGTTGACTCCCGGGCAACTCGCCGAGGTGCGCGCGCGGGTGCTCGAGACCGCGTCCCACCGCGGGGTGGCGGCGGAGCGTGCCGAGGCGATCGCCGACGCGGTGGTGGCCAGGCTGGCGCTGGCGGCGCCGGGCCCGGGTGCGGACCCGGAGGGTCCGTCCGGGCCGGCCGGCGACGGTACCCCGAGCTAGCGCCGGGGTTCGCGATGACCACGGAGCTTCCCCGGGTCAGGCTGGACGAACGGGCCATGGTGGCCGGCACGACCACGCGTTTCGCCCTGCTCGTCGTCCTGATACTCGTGAGCAGCAGCGCGATGCTGCCACTGGCCTTCGCCGGCGCCGGACTCAACGAGGGCGACGAGTGCCTGCTGGCGGCCGGCGGTGTCGCCGGCGAGGCGCCGTCTGCCGACGTGACCCACAGCGCCGCCTACCGGTCCTGCCTCGCCCATCATGCGTTGCTTCCCTCGTGGGTCTCCCCTGCGGTGCCCGTCATTCTGGTAGTCCTGGCGTGCGGGTTGTTCCTCGTGCTGCCGCTCTGGAGGACGCGCCGCAACCGGGTCGTCCCCCTGGCGGCGGTGGATCACGACGGCCTGATTCTGCGTCAGCTGGAACAGCTGGCAGCAGTGGCCGGGTTGGCGCGGGTGCCGCGGGTCGTGGTGGATCCGGGTACCGCCTCGACCGGTGCCGTGGTGTTCGGCAGCAACCGTCGGCCCACGGTGTGCCTGCACGGCGGTCTGCTCGCCCGGAGGGCCACGGCGCCACGGGACTTCGAGGCGGTCCTGCTGCACGAGCTGGCCCACATCCGCAACGGTGACGTCACCCTCACCTACGCCACGGTCGCTCTGTGGCGGACGTTCATCGCCGCCGTCCTCGTGCCCTACGCGGTGGGATTCGCGGTCCTCATCCTCACCGCGTTGCAGAAGCCGCAGCCGTACCAGATCGGGCTTCCGGCCTGGCGCGCCCTCGTGCTCCCGCTGCTCATGACGGTGGTCGTCTATCTCGCGCGATCGGACGTGCTGCGCAACCGGGAGCTCCACGCCGACCTGGCCGCCGCCCGATGGGGGGCGGACCCGCACATCTGGGGCGCCGTCGCACCCGCACCGCCCGCGCGGGTGCTGAGCCGCGCGCTGCGTGCGTTCGCCGAGCTCTGGCGTACGCACCCGCGATGGGACCTGCGCAGGGAGGCGCTGGCGGACTCCGCGTCGCTGTTCGGTGTGCCCGCGCTGCCGATGTTCCTGACGGGGGTCGCCGCCGTCCTGGTGAACGGCCAACTGTGGGACCTGAGCGTGCCCGGACTGGTTGATCAGTGGGCGTGGAACCTGGTGATGGCGCTCGTGCCCGCCGCACTGGTCAGCGGGGTCGTGGGTGTCGCCCTGTGGCGCGGGGTGGTCCACCGGCTGCTCACGACAGGAGGTGGCTTCTCCGGGGCCTGGGCAGGCTTTTGGCTGGGCGTCGGGATGACGGTCGGTGAGGTGTTCGCGAACCGGATCGCGCTCTACCGGTGGCTGCCCGGCGAGCCCGTCGTCGTGCTGCTGGTCGTGCTCGCGGGCATGACGTTCGCCTGGTGGGTCGCCCAGTGCGCCCGCCTGTGGGCCACCGCCTGGCGCGGGCGGACGATCCACCCGCCGATGGCGCTGGTCCTGGCGGGGGCGTGCCTGGCGCTGTGCGCGTGGTTCTGGTGGTGGCAGGACTACGGGGTGATCCTGGCGAATGAGCGGGGACTGCTGAGCCATCCGCTCGGCCCAGGAGGCGGTCCGCATCTGGCGGATCCCACCGGGCAGTACGCCGGGACCCTCGCCGCGATCGTGATCGCGGTGTCGTTGATGGCAACCGCCGTCGCCGTCCCGCTCGCGCTGCCGGCGGTCGCCGTGCTCTGGGTGATACCGCTGCTGGCATGGGCGGTTCGCGCACGGCCCAGGGGCTGGGTGCACCGCGCCGTCCCGGGAGTCGACGACTCGGCCGCCCACGGCGAACCGCTGCCACCCCTGCGTGGCGTGCTGTTCGCCGGACTGCTCGGCGGGGTCCTGTGCTGGGCCGTCGTCGCGGGTGTGAAGGCCTTCATGCACGGGTGGCAGCCACCGGCCCGGCTCCGCGGACTCACCGCCGCCATCCTGTTCCAGGACTGGGTGAGTGTCGCCATCCTGGCGGGAGCCGCGGTCGCGGCCGTCGTCGCGACGCTGCTCGTCCACCGCTACCAGCTGCTCGCCGCGCTCGTCGCGGCCCACACCGCCGTGCTGGCGGGCTACGCCGGGATGCTCGTGCTGTCCGCGTCGGACGGCTGCATCCAGGCTCTCGCCGTGTTCGCCACCGCCTGCGAGTGGCAGCCGGCCGCGATCTGGCAGGGCTTCCAGTACCTCCTGAGCATCCTGCTCGTCCTCGCCACCGTCGTGGCCATCGCCACGGCGGCCGTCACGTCGGTGGTCCGGCGGTTGCTGCGGCGGGTCCCACGGCGACGGACCCGCTTCGCGGGCTTCGCGCCCGACAGGAGCGAGCTCCGGGGACTGGCCGTCCGCCGCCTGACCGTCGGGCTGCTGTGCGCCGGGGCGATCGGGGTTCCCGCCGCCGATCTGATCGTCCCGTTGCCCCAGGGCACCGGCGCTGCCGCGCAGGACGCGAAGCCCTCCGCGAATCCGGTCCTCGCCTCCCAGACACTGTCGGAGCAGTCGGACGCCTGGTACAACCTGGGCGGCCGGGCCCTGATTCTGCGCTACAACGCGACCATCGTCCGGCTGCACGACGTCTCAGAGGAGGCGAGCCACTCCGCGGACGGCGACGCCCTGATCATGGCCCGGCTCCCGTCGATCTGCGCCGACTTCGGAAGACTCGGGCAGGACGCGAAAGCGTACTTCAGCACCCCGGCCGCCGAGGTCAGGCCGAGCTGGCAGACCTTCGTCACGATGCTGGCGACGAGCAGTCAGGAGTGCCTGAGCGGCCTGGACCAGGACGACGCCACCAGGGTCGCCGCCGCACTGCAGGACCTCCCGCAGGCGACGGATGCGCTGGACGAGGTGATCACCTGGGTGAGCGCCGGGGAGTCCGTCCTCAAGGGGAGTTAGCGAGGGCGGGCGGGATCCGTCAGGCCGTCCGTCAGGCCGTCCGTCAGGCCATCCAGAAGAAGACCGCCGTCATGCGCTTGTCCTCCAGGGTGGTGCCGCAGTAGCCGGTGGCGCTGTGGATCAGGTTGGCCTTGTAGAGCAGCAGGCGGTTGTACTTGGGCGGGACGTTCACGTCCTCGGTGAAGGCGTCGGGCGCGACGAACCGGGTGCCCAGCGCCTCCACCAGGTTGTGGTGCGGGGCCGTCACCAGGTTGCCGCCGAGGACGCCGCCGGGAGCGCTCTGGCGGTAGAAGGCGGTGCCGCAGTCCTTGCGGGCCTGCGGGTTGAGGTAGAGCACCGCGGCGTAGCGGCACAGGGCGCGGGAGTCGGTGTGCGGGCGCGGTTCGCACTCGCCCTCGCCGACCACCTGGACGCAGTTGTGGTTGAGGGTCCCGAGGGTCCCGCCGCCGGGGGCCGTCTGGGGCCAGATCCGCCGTTCGCCCGTGGACTTGAGGACCAGCCGTTCCACGCGGGCCAGTTCGTCCGGTTCGAGGCCCGGCATCGTGCGCAGGCCCGGCCAGCTCTCGGGCTTGTGCGGGTAGCCCTCGATCCAGTCGTCCTTGGCCAGGCAGCGCGACCGTACGGCGTCCGGGTCCGCCAGCACGTCGTCCAGCACCCAGTAGTCGCGCCCGCGGGTGGGCTTGCGGTACGGGAGGGTCGGCAGCGCCTGGGGCCTGCGTGGGGGTGGCGGCATGCGCCGACCCTACCGTCCGAACCGGCTGCCGGTCCCGTCGCGAACTGGTCAACTTTGCTGCGGAGCGGTGCTGTTGGACGGGCCCGCGGAGGCCCGCCCGGCCCGCCGGGGGTCAGTCGTGCCAGCTCCGCAGCAGGTCGGCGATGTCGGCGGCGGTGGTGTGGGGGTGCCGGAGCGCGGTGGCCAGGGCGGTGATCCGGTCCTGGTCGATCGTCACCGGGACGCCGTCGGCCCGCAGGTAGCCGTGCGCGACCGCGACGGCCACGCGCAGGTTGGCGTGCTCCAACCAGGGCAGTCGGCCCAGCGTGTGGGCCAGGGCGGCGGCCCGCGCGAACCGGTCGGCGTAGACGTCGCGGCCGGCCAGGACGGCCCGGTGCCGCTCGACCGCGGCCAGTGCCACACCGTGGTCGAGCGCGGCGGGGTCGTGCGGGCCGGCCCGTTCGACGACGTCCAGGATCCAGGAGAGGTCGACGTGCGGGGCGGGGATCACGCCGCGTTCTCGATACGGTCGATCAGATCGCCGTAGCCGTCCAGGATCTCCTGAGCGCCGGCCAGGAAGGCGGCCCGGACCCGCTCGTTGTCGTCCCGGATCAGCTGGGCAACGTAGTCGTTCACCGGGATCCGCCGGGTCTCGGCGGCCTGCTTGGCCATGTCGGCGACGGAGTCGTCCATCCGCAGGTTCACTTGGGTCTTCGCCATGGCACGGAAGCTACCACGTGGTATCAGGTGCGGTAAGAGGCGTGGGGGAGGCGTTGGCGGTGCGGATCCAGCGGGCGAGGGCCCGCACGAGCTCCGGGCTGAGCTTGGCCGCCTGGCGCAGGACATCGACGTCGCCGAGTTGGAGCGGCACGTCGGCGTCGTCCAGCGCGGTGGCCAGGGCCGCCCAGCTGTCGACGTGCAGCGGGACGTGCAGGGTGTCGAGGGCGAGGGCCGCACCGGTCCGGGCCGGTGCGGCCTCGGTCCGCCGGGCGCTCGCCGGGGCAGGGGGGCTCTGCGGGCGGGGCAGGCGCAGGGACCAGTTCTCGCGCGGGTCGGGCAGCGGCCGGCGGGCGCCGGTGTGGCGGATCACCCATGTCCAACGACGCGGCGGCCCTCCGGGACACGGGGGCAGCCGCGGTCGGGGAGCGGGCCGGGACGGCCTAGGCCTCGTACTCCCCGAGCTGGACGCGGACGATCAGCCGGGCCTTGTACAGCTGCTGGAGGTCGCGGCGGACGGTGCGCTGCTCGGGCATGGGGTCGTACGTCTGCTGAGCCCGGCGCCAGTCCCAGGTGCCGCCGCCCTGCCGCATGGTCTGCAACAGCTTCTGGCGACGCTCGGTGGCTGAGGTGGTGGGGGTGCTCTGCTGGTCGGTCATGCACTCATTCTCTCGCACGATCGTGCGGGTGTTCTCCATCGGCCCGACGGTGGTCAGGGCATCGACAGGAGCGCCCGGGCGGCGGCCTGGGCCTGGCGGGCCGGCTCGGACGTCCCGGTGATCGCGGCGGTGGTGATCGCGCCCTCGGTGAGCAGGGCGAGCTGGGCCGCGAGCCGGTCCGCGCGGGCGGCGTCGGCGCGGGCGGGTGTGGTCTGCCGGGCCAGTTCGGCCAGATAGCGGTGGAAGGCGGCCTTGTGGTCGGCGACCGCCTCGACGACGCCGGGGGAGCTCGCGCCGAGTTCGCCGAAGGCGTTGACGAACGCGCAGCCGCGGAACTCCGGTTCGGCGAACCAGCCTTCCAGCCAGTCGAAGACGGCCAGGACGCGCCCGCGCGGGTCGGGCCGGGCGTCCGCGTACCGGGACAGCGACAGCAGCCAGCTGGTGTCGCGCCGACGCAGGTAGGCCTCCACCAGGTCGGTCTTGGAGGGGAAGAGCTGGTAGAGGCGTTTGAGCGGGATGCCGGAGGCGCTGCGGATCTCGTCCATGCCCACGCTCTGCACGCCGCGGGCGTAGAAGAGCGACTCGGCCGCGTCGAGTGCGGCCGTCCGCGCGGTGTCCGGATCCACTGTCGCCACTGCCTGCCACCCCTGTCCGTGCGTCGCCTGCGTCCGAGTGCGCCGCCTACTTGAGAACCACCGTTCTCCTAGCGTACCGTCGATCGCGAGAACGCTCGTTCTCGCCACAGTGAGGAGTCCGCCATGACCGTCCGTCCGCCCGCCCCTCCCTTCACCGAACAGACCGCGCGGCAGAAGGTGCAGGCCGCCGAGGACGCCTGGAACAGCCGCGACCCCGAGCGCATCGCGCTCGCCTACACCGAGGATTCCGAGTGGCGCAACCGTGACCGGTTCCTCACCGGCCGCGCGGAGATCGTCGCGTTCCTGCGCGACAAGTGGCAGCGCGAGCTGGACTACCGGCTGCGCAAGGAGCTCTGGGCCTTCACCGGTGACCGCATCGCGGTGCGCTTCGAGTACGAGTGGCACGACGCCGCCGGCCAGTGGTGGCGCAGCTACGGCAACGAGAACTGGGAGTTCGACGCCGACGGCCTGATGCGCAAGCGCTTCGCGAGCATCAACGACCTGCCCATCGACGAGGCCGAACGCCGGGTCCTGGCACCGGAGTAGGGCATACGGCTGCGGCACGCCCCGCCTGGGGTGAGGCGTGCCGGGGACCGGTTCAGTGGCCGAGCAGGCCGGCCAGGTCGGAGCCGAGGTTGGCGACCTTGGTGAGGTCCCCGACGTCGCTGATGCCCCCGACGGGGATGCTGTAGGTATGGCCTCCGCGCGAGGGGGAGGGGTAGGCGGTGGTGTTGGCGGCCGCCGCGGTCGCGGTCGTGGCGGCGGCCAGGGCGGCGGCGCCGAGCAGGGCGACGGCGAGGGCGGTTCGGACGGCGGTGCGCATCGGGGCCTCCGTGGGTAGCGGGTGTCGCGCTGTCTAACCGTCGCCGCGCTGCGCGGTCACGGGTGGCGGCCGGTGGGAGCCACGGCGGAACAGGTGAAGCACAGCCCGGGCCCGCGCACGTCGGCGCTCCTGCGGGGGAGTGGCGGGTCAGGGTGGACGACATGGCGCTCCTCCCCGCTCGGTCCCTCGCGCGGCTGCTGTCGGCCGCGCTGCTCCTGACGTCGGCGGCGGCCTGCCCCGCAGCAGCCGCCGGTAGCCCCGCGTTCGACACCGCCCCCGCCCTGGCGAGCCTGGCGCGGCTGCTGCCCGACCGGGTGGCGGCGCAGTTCACGCTCGTCCCGGAGGCCGGGCCGGACGGCGGCGACGACGCCTTCTCGCTGAGCGGACCGGCCGGCGCGGTCCGGGTCGGCGGGACCTCGCCGGCCACTCTGCTGACGGGGGTCGGGTGGTACCTGGAGCACGTCGCGGGCGTCGACGTCGGCTGGCCGGGGGACAGCCTCGGCCGGCTGCCCGCCGTCCTGCCCGCCGTGACCGGGAGGATCACCCGGACGGCCCTGGTGCCGCACCGCTACGCGCTGAACGACACCGACGACGGCTACTCGGGCGCCTACCGCGACTTCGACGCCTACCAGCACGAGATCGACCTGTTGGCCCTGCACGGCGTCAACGAGGTCTTCGTCCAGCAGGGCGCGGAGTACCCGTACTACCGCGCGCTCCAGCAGTTCGGCTACCGCCCGGACGAGCTGCGTTCCTGGATCCCGGCCCCGGCGCACCAGAGCTGGTGGCTGCTGCAGAACATGAGCGGCTTCGGCGGCCCGGTCTCCGACCGGCTGATCCGCGACCGCGCCGCGCTCGGGCGCCGGATCGCCGACCAACTGCGCTCGCTCGGCATGACCCCGGTGCTCCCGGGCTTCTTCGGCACCGTCCCGCCCGGCTTCGCGGCCCGCAACCCGACGGCGCACGTCGTGGGGCAGGGCGACTGGGTCGGCTTCGAGCGGCCGGACTGGCTGGACCCGGCCGGTCCGGTCTTCGACCGGCTCGCCGCCGCCTACTACGCCTGCCAGCGCGCCGCGTTCGGCGGCAGCACCGCCTACAAGATGGACCCGCTGCACGAGGGCGGCAGCCCCGCCGGGGTGGACGTGGGCGCGGCCGCCCGGGCCGTCCAGAGTGCGCTGGAGGCGGCCCACCCCGGCGCGACCTGGGTGGTGCTGGGCTGGGAGGACAACCCGTCGGCCGCCCTGCTCGGCGGCGTCGACCGGAGCCGGATGCTGGTCGTCGACGGCCTCTCGGACCGGCTGGACGGCCTGGACCGCGAGGCTCAGTGGGCCGGGACCCCGTACGCGTTCGGGAGCATCGACAACTTCGGCGGGCACACCACCCTCGGCGCGAACACCGGGGTCTGGACCGCGCGGTTCCCGCAGTGGCTGGGCCGTCCCGGCAGCCGGCTGGCGGGCCTGGCCTACCTGCCGGAGGCCACCGGCGGCAATCCGGCCGCGTTCGAGCTGTTCACCCAACTCGCCTGGCAGCCGGGGCCGATCGACCGGGCGGACTGGTTCGCGGCCTACGCGGCCCGCCGCTACGGCGGCGTCGACCCGCACACCGCGGCGGCCTGGGACCTGCTGCGGCGCGGACCGTACGGCATGCCGTCCGGCACCTGGAGCGAGGCGCAGGACAGCCTGTTCTCCGCTCGGCCGGCCCTGACCGCGGCCACCGCGGCGACCTGGAGCCCGACCGCCGCGCGCTACGACCCGGCCACCGTGCGGCAGGCGCTGGACCAGCTGCTGCTGGCCCCCGCCGAGCTGCGGGCCACCGACGCCTACCGCTTCGACCTGGTGGACGTCGCCCGGCAGGCGCTCACCAACCGGGCGCGCGACCTGCTGCCGCAGATCGCCGCCGCCTACGGCGCTGGGGACCTGCCACGGTTCCGCGAGCTGACGGCGCGCTGGGACGGTGACGAGCAGCTGCTCGACCGGCTGGTCGCGAGCGACCCGCGGTTCCTGCTCGGCCCGTGGCTGGCCGGTGCCTGTGCCCGTGGGGCCTCGCCGCAGGAGCGCGACCGGTGGGAGTACGACGCCCGGTCGATCCTCACCACCTGGGCCGGACGTGGGCCCAGCGAGGCCGGCGTGCACGACTACGCCGACCGCGAGTGGTCCGGCCTGGTCCGCGACCTGTACGCGAAGCGCTGGGCCGACTACTTCGCCACGCTGGACACCGCGCTGGTGACCGGCGCGGCCCCGGCCGCGATCGACTGGTTCGCCTTCGACGACGCCTGGGCCCACCGCACCGACCGCTACCCCACCGTTCCCGCCGGTGACCCGGTCGCGCTGGCGGCCGAGGTCCGCGACGCGCTCGGCGCGCCCGGGGAGCCCGGCACTGGTCCGTCCGGGCGCCCGGACGGACCAGTGCCGGTCGCGGCGGGAACCCCGGCCGGGCGAGTGTGAGGGCAGCAGGTGCGGGACCGGTTCCGCGCCGTTGACCCAGGGTGGACTTGTGGACAGAAGGCACTCGCGCGCGGTCACCACCGGCGCGGTCGTCGCCGCGGCGGTGACGGTCGCGGTCGGCCTGTCGGCGTGCAGCAGCTCCTCGACCAGCTCCTCCGCGAGCTCGTCGGGCGCCACGTCGTCGTTCTCGCCCAACACCGCCTCGTTCTCCGGATCGCCGCCGTCCGCGCTGGCCTCGAACGCCTCGGCGGCGAAGTCGGCGGTGTCGGCCGCCGCCTCGTCCGCCGGGGCTGCCGCGGCCTCCTTCGAGGCGTCGGTCTCGGCGGCCGGTGCGAGCGCCAAGGCGGCGGCCACCGCCGCGCTGGCCTCGGTGACCGGCCCCGGCAACGCCATCGGCGACGTGACGCTGACCGGCGTGCCCACCAGCACCACCGGCGGCGCCAACGCGGCGATCGTGACGATCACCAACAGCACCTCGGCCGCCGCCTCGTACGCGGTGAAGGTCGAGTTCGACGACTCCTCCGGCACGGCGGTGGACACCGACGTGGTTGGCGTGCAGAACCTCGCGCCGGGCCAGAAGGCCGCGCCGATCGCCGCCAGCGGCAAGGACGTCGGGGTGACGCTGACCCCGCGGGTCGTCCAGGCCCAGCGCTACTGACGCCGACCGGCGCAGAGCGGCGTCGGCTGGCTTCGGGCGGTTCGGCGGCGCAGGCTGGAAGGGCCTCTCGTCCACGACAGCAGGAGGAGGAAGCTGTGATGGGTGCGGAACACGGACCTGTGGAGTACATCGTCGTCGCCTTTCCGGGCTCCCGGTTCAGCGGCGCGATCATGCCGGAGCTGAAGAAGCTCGTGGACGGCGGAATCGTCCGGATCATGGATCTCGCCTTCGTCAAACGGGACGACGACGGGACAGTGCGGTTCCTGGAGCTGGAGACCGTGGACGCTGAGGAGGCGGCGCTCTTCGCCGACCTCGACGGCGAGGTCGGCGGGCTGCTCAGCGAGGAGGACCTGTTGCTGATCGCCGAGGAGATCCCGGCCGGGTCCTCGGCGGCGTTGCTGGTCTGGGAGAACACCTGGGCCGCCGCGACCGTCGCCGCGATCCGCGAGGCCGGCGGCGTCCTGGTGGCGCACGAGCGCGTTCCCGTCCACGTGCTCGAACAGGATCTGCTGGCCATCTCCACGGCGGGAGCGGTGTCATGATCGGCCGGCGGATGGCACGTGGTGGACGGCCCGGGCTGATCGGCGCGGCCGCGCGGACCGCCGTGGTGGCCGGGACGGCGACCGCGGTGAGCGGCCGGGTCGCCGCGCGTCAGCAGGACCGCGCCGCCGCCCAGGAGGCTGCCGCCGCGCCCCGCCGCCGCCCGTCGCCGCGCCGGCCGCCGCCGCGCCCCCGGCGCTGGACGACGCGGCGCTGTCGTCGCTGGAGCGGCTGGCCGGACTCCGCGACCAGGGCGTGCTCTCCGACAGCGAGTTCGCGGCCGCGAAGCAGCGGGTCCTGGGCCTCTGAGTCCAGAGCCGCGGCGGGGACCGTCGCGCCCGCGCTGAACTGCGGGTCTGTCAGAATCGCGCTGTGCCCGATGAAGCCGCCGCGCCGGTCCCCGCGTCCGACTCCCCGTCCGCGCCCGCGCCCGCCGAGAGCGTGCGGCCGCTGGAGTTGTTCTTCGACCTGGTGTTCGTGTTCGCGATCACGCAGATCGCCTCGGTGCTGGCCGTGCACCCCGACCCGCAGGGGCTGGCGCGCGTGGTGGTGCTGCTCGCGCTGACCTGGTGGATGTACGCCGGCTACGCGTGGCTCACCAACGCGCTGGACCTCGACCGCACCGGGCCCAGGCTGCTGCTGCTCACCGGGATGGCGTCGTTCTTCGTGATGTCGCTGGCGGTCCCGCGGGCGTTCGAGCCGGGGCCCTGGGGGCTGGTGCTCGGGCTGGCCTATCTGGGCGTGGTGTTGGTGCACACGGTCGGATTCCTGCGGACCTCGGGGCGGCCCGGCATCGCCCGGATCGGGCCGCTGAACCTGGTGAGCGCGCTGCTGGTCCTGGCGGCGGGCCTGGTGCCGTCGGGCTGGCGGCTGACGATCCTGGCGCTGGCCTGCCTGCTCCAGGTCCTGACGCCGTTCCTGGTCGGGACGGGCGGCTTCACCGTCGGCGCGGGCCACTTCGTGGAGCGGCACGGACTGGCCGTCATCATCCTGCTCGGCGAGTCGATCGTGGAAGTCGGCTCGGCCGCCGCCAAGCAGCCCCGCGTCGCCGACGTGCTGCCGGGCGCGCTGCTGGCCCTCGTGCTCAGCGCCGCGCAGTGGTGGCTCTACTTCGACCGCGAGGAGCGCGACAGCGAGGCCCTGTTGGACCGCGCCCCCGCCGACCGGCGGCAGACCATGGCGCTGTACTCCTTCGGCTACGCCTACCTGGTGATGATCCTGGGCATCGCGGTCACCGCGGTCGGCATGCAGGAGGCGGTCGACTCGTTCGGCGAGCCGCTGCGCGGGCTCAGATGGCTGCTGCTCCCGCTGGGGGCGGGGCTCTACCTGTTGGGGCTGGCCTGCTTCCGCCGGGCCCTGGCCGGCCGCGGGAGCTGGCCCCGGCTGCGGCTGGCGGGTGCGGGCGCGATGGTGCTGGTCGCGCCCGCCGCGCGCTGGGTGGGCGGCTGGGCGGCCCTTGCGCTGACCGCCGCGCTGCTGCTGGGGCTGCTGGTCATCGAGTCGGCCCGGTCGGACGAGCCCGCGTAGGGTCTACTGCTCGGTGCGCCACTTCTGGTAGCTGCTGGCGGCGTCGCAGCCGAAGGAGGCGACGCGTCCGTCCCAGGCGGTGAGGCAGCCGCCGGTCGCCTGGTTGGCGAAGTGCTGCGCCTTCGGCTGCCACTGCTGGGCGGGATTGCCCTCCTGGCACGGCTGGGCGACGACCCGGCCGCCCTCGACCTCCTCCAGGCAGGTCCCGTCGGCGGTGTCCTGGAGCAGTCCGTCGCCGGCGATGAGCCAGCTCCGCACGCCGCCGCTGTCGCACCCGGCGGTGCGGGCCTCCCCGTTGCCGTCGAGCTGCAGGCACTCGCCGCTTTGCTCGTTCACCAGGCTGACCGGGCCGCCGCGGCGCGGGGCGGCGGTGGCGGCGTACGTGCTGCTCGCCGGGACGGCCAGCAGGGCGAGGGCCGTGGTGAGCAGGGCGGCGACTGTGCGGTGGGTGGCGTGCCTGGTGACGGTCATGGGGGGTCCTCCGGGCTGTCGTCGAGGGTGGGCCGACTTTTCGATCGTGCCGTGAGCGGGGACGGGCGATGCCCCGGCGCACCCGGGCGGGCCGGTGGCGGGCACCCGGGTGGCTGAACGGGGGCGGGGCCGGGCGCCGGAGATCGTCAACTGCGGGTTGACGATTGAGCAGCGTCAACCTAAGGTTGACGCATGACGAACCCCGTACGGCTCGACGACTTGATCGAGGCCATCAAGAAGATCCACACCGACGCACTCGACCAGCTCTCGGACGCGGTCATGGCCGCGGACCACCTCGGCGAGGTGGCCGACCACCTGATCGGCCACTTCGTGGACCAGGCGCGCCGCTCGGGCGCGTCCTGGACCGACATCGGCCGCAGCATGGGGGTCAGCAAGCAGGCGGCGCAGAAGCGCTTCGTGGCCAAGGACCCCGGTGAGGCGAACTCCCTGGACCCCAGCCAGGGGTTCAGCCGCTTCACCGAGCGGGCCCGGCACGTCGTGGTCGTCTCGCAGGAGGAGGCCCGCGGCTCGGGCAACGCCGAGATCACCCCCGCCCACCTGGTCCTCGGGCTGCTCAGTGAGCCGGAGGGCATCGCGCTGCGGGCGATCGTCGCGCAGGGCATCGCGCCGGAGGCCGTGCGGGGGGCCGCGACCGCCGCCCTGCCGCCGTCGGCCGAGGAGCTGCCGGCGCTCATCCCGTTCGACGCCGGGTCCAAGAAGGCACTGGAGCTGACGTTTCGTCAGGCTCTGCGACTGGGGCACAACTACATCGGCACCGAGCACATCCTGCTGGCGCTGCTGGAGGTCGAGGCCGGGACCGGAGTGCTCAGTGGCCTCGGCGTCGACAAGGCCGCCGTCGAGGCCACCATGGCGGAGATCCTGGCCGGGTACCAGAAGTAGTGCGGGTCAGCCGGTCCGTTCGCGGACCTCGGACTGCGCCGCCGGTTCGCCGGCCGGCGGTGGGGCAGGGTGCCGGACGCCGCGGGCGGCGGTGCCGGCGCTCACCAGGGCCGAGGCGCCGAGCAGGGTGAGCGCCATGACGGCGAAACCGGCCGCGCCGAAGCGGGTGGTGAGCCAGGCGAGCACGGCGGGGCCGAGGACCGCCACCGCCTCCGGTCCGGTGCCGAAGAAGCCCAGGTACAGGGCCTGGCGGTGGTCCTCGGGGGCGAGGGCGAAGGAGAGCGTCCAGCCGGCCGTCACCTGGACGATCTCGCCCAGGGTGAAGCAGAGCACCGCCGCGGCCAGGCTCACCACCGCCCAGCCGGTCGGGACGAAGGCGGCCAGCGCGAGCAGTCCGCAGCCGCCGGCCAGCAGCACCCCGGCGGCCCACCCGGCGCGCACGCCGGACCGCAGGTCCCGCACCCGGTTGCCGAGCGGGACCTGTAGGGCCACCACGGTGAGGGTGTTGAGCAGCAGCAGGGCGCCCATGGTGGCCGGCGGCACCGAGGTCCGGTGGGCGAGCCAGAGCGGCGTCATCACGCTGAGCAGCGGGATGTGCAGCGACAGCAGGCCGTTGCCGGCGGTGAGCAGCGCGAACCCCCGGTCGCGCAGCGGCAGTAGCGCGGACCGGAGCCGGTCGCCCGGGGGCGTGCCGACGCGCTGCGCCCGGCCGGACGGCGCCGGCTCGCGGGCGAGGTCGGCGGTGCGCCAGGTGGTGTGGGCGAGCAGCCAGGCGGAGAGGAAGAACGCCACGGCCACCACCGCGACGACGGCGTCGAAGGCGGTGCGGTCCACCCGCAGCAGGCCGAGGGTGCCCAGCAGGGCGCCCACGGTGACGCCGATGTTGGTCGCCACCTGGATGCCGGCCATCGTCTTGGTGCGCTCGTCGGCGGGGACGAAGCGGCCCACCACGATCTGGCTGAACATCTTGCCCGGTCCGTCGGTGACCGACACCAGGGCCAGGGCGAGGTAGAAGGTGGCTGTCGAGTGGACCGTGAGGAAGGCCAGGAACGACAGCCCGCGGACGATCTGGAGCACGGTGGCGACCCGGCCCGCGTGGCGGCGGCGTGCGAGGGAGGAGATCGGCACCATGGCGAGCAGGCCCAGCACGCCGCCCATGGCCAGGCCGCCGCCGACCTGGTCGGGCGTCAGGTCGAGCAGCCTGGTGAAGAAGAGTGTCGAGGCGGAGATCCAGACCCCGGTGCCGATCCAGCCGATCAGGGCGGAAGCCGCAACGGCCCGTCCGACCGGATGCGCGGGAAGCTGGGTGCGCGCCCAGCGCAGCACGGCGTTCGTCATCGGTCCGCTCCCGGCGTCGACGCGGTGGTGGTGGGCGTGCCGGCGGTGCCGGGGGCAGTGGCGGCGGGGTCGAGCGGCCGGTACTGCCGCAGCGCCGGTACGCCGAAGACGTCCATCGGCGGGCCGAGCGGGCGCACCCGGTCCGGCGCCACCAGGTGGTAGAGGGCGCCCTGCCACAGCGGCAGGAACGGCAGGTCGTCCAGCACCAGTTGCTCCGCCTGTCGGTAGCGGGTGCGGCGCTCGGTGGCGTCGGCGGTGGCGCGGGCGCCGTCGATGAGGGCGTCGACGCGCGGGTTGCGGTAGCGCGCGTAGTTGCTGTCGCCCACCGCCGCGCTGTGCGCGAGCGGGTGCAGGGCGTTGTCCGCGGAGAGGTAGTCCACGGTCCAGTTCATCCGGAAGAGCGTGGTCGCCTGCGGGAGTTCGCGCAGATACGCGGGCCAGTCCAGGCGTCTGCCCTCGACTCGCCAGCCGAGGCCGTCCCGGATTCCCCGGATCACGTCCGACACCCAACCCTCGTGTCCTTGACCGGCATTGAAAAGAACGCGGACCGCACCCGGTGGGGTGATGCCGCGTTCGGTGAGCAACTTTCGTGCGCCGTCCGGATCGTAGGTGATGTGCAGGGACGGTCGGTGGGCGATCGCGGTGCCGGGAGGCAGCGCGGCCGGGCCGGTCATCGGTGGCACGATCCGGTCGGCGACCG
The DNA here is from genome assembly GCF_000744225.1 of Kitasatospora mediocidica KCTC 9733. Taxonomy (GTDB): domain Bacteria; phylum Actinomycetota; class Actinomycetes; order Streptomycetales; family Streptomycetaceae; genus Kitasatospora; species Kitasatospora mediocidica. The sequence continues at coordinate 418,100 of NZ_JQLN01000006.1, forward strand.
GTCTGGTCCCGGCGAAGTGCCGTTTGCCGATGGTCTCCCGGTCCACGCACATCGCCACCGCGCGCCGCACCACCGGATCGTCGAAGGGGGCGACCGGCAGCGGGAAGCCCAGGTAGGTGACCATCGGGTTGGGGGTGCAGTGGAACGCCGGGCCGCTCGCGGCGGCCTCGCCGAGCAGGTCGGGTGCCACCTCGGTGACGTCCAACTCGCCTCGCGCGAAGGCCCGGTAGGCCTGGTCCAGGTCGTGGTGGATCCGGAACTCGATCCGCCGGGCCTGGCCGGCGCCGCCGTCGGGGTAGGCGCCGTTGGCGCCGTGGTAGCCGGCGAACTGCTCGACCGCCAGGCCGTGGCCGGGTCTCCACTCCTCGACGACCGCGTACGGGCCGGTGCTGACCGGCCGCCGGGCGAAGGCCGCCGGGTCGGCCTCGACGAGTTCGGCCGGTACCGCCGCGGTGACCCGGTGGCTGAACACCGCCGCGATCTCGTGGAACGGCAGAGTCAGTCGGACCAGGAGCTGATGATCCGTCAGGATCTGGACGCCGCTCAGCAGTCGGCTGGTGCCGGCGGCGACCTCGCAGTAGCCCTCGACGGCCGAGAGATGGTGGGCGAGGGCCGACTCGGTCTCCGGGCGCACCACCCGGGAGAGCGAGTAGCGGTAGTCCTGCGCGGTCACCGGGCGGCCGTGGTGGAACCGGACGTCCGGGCGCAGCCGGAACCGGATGCTCAGCCCGTCCGGCGCCACCTGCCAGCCGTCGGCCGCGGCGGGGGCCAGCCGGCCGGTGGCCGGGTCGCAGTCCACCAGCGGATCCGCCAGCAGCCCGGCGATCAGCGCGCCGTCGTGTTCGAAGGCCCGGCCCGGATCGATCGCCGAGGGCTCGCCCACCTGCACCCGCAGAGCGCGGCGCGTCACCGGTCCACCGAAGTCGGAACCTCGACCTCCAGACGGTAGCGGGCGATGGCCTCCAGGAGCGCGCGGCGTACCGCCGCCTGGTCGGTGCCCCGGAACAGGAAGCGCCCGCCGGCGTGGTCGTAGCCGCCCTCGCCGTCGAACAGGTGGCCGGGGGCCGGCAGTGCCTCGGCGTAGACCTCGGGCACGACGTCGACCAGTGAGTTGCGTTCGACGACCCGCTGCGGCCACGGCCGGGGTTCGGGGAAGACCAGCCAGCCGCCGGCGCCGGTGGGAAGCTCGTCCTCGGTACTGCGCGGGGGGAGGCCGATCGAGGTCCGGAACGCCTCCTCGAAGAGGTCGATGCCGAACAGGTCGCGGTGCAGGAACGGCACCCCGGCGCCGCCGGGCCGTAGTCCCACCTCCAGGAAGACCGGCACGCCGGTGGCGGTGACGATCACCTCCAGGTGGAACGGGCCGTCCCGGAGCTCCAGCGCGTCCAGGCACTCGGCGGTGAAGGCGGTCAGCTTCTCGCGCAGCGGTCCGGGGTCGAGCAGGACCGAGCCGAGCGGGGTGCCCTCGGTGTACTCCAGGCAGGTGTTGACGTACTCGGAGACCGTGACGAAGTGGAACCGCCCGCCACGGCGGATGCCGTCCACGTGGTGGATGGCGCCCTCGACGAACTCCTCGGCCTCGTAGCCCTCCTCGGGGCCGATCCCGGCCAGCGCCGCGGTCAGCTCCCGCTGGGTGCGCGCCAGGACCACCCCGCGGGAGGCGGCGCCGTCGCGCGGCTTGAGGATCAGCGGCAGGCCCAGCTGCTCGGTGATCGTCAGGGCGGTGCTGTCGGGGGTGAGTTCGAGGAACCTGGGGGCGCGAACGCCCGCCCGCTGGATCCACTCCTTCATCACGGCCTTGTCCCGGAAGCGCAGGACGTGGTCGGTGGACCAGCCGGGGACGGCCAGCGCCTGGCGCAGCTGCGCGGCGGTGAGCAGGTCGAACTCCGAGAGCCCGACGATCCCGGCCAGCGGGCCGTGCTTGTCGGCGACCAGGCGGGCCGCCGCCAGCAGGGTGTCGTAGCCGAGGTCGTCCACCACGATGGTCTCCACCGCGCCGTCCAGGTCGAGCGGGGGCAGTCCGTCGGGGGTGGTCAGGTAGGCCAGGCGGTGCGTGCCGTCCGGCACGAAGCGGTGGTACTCCCCGAACTCGTCGTCGAAGCGGTTGATGACGAGGAGCAGTGGGGCGGGCTGCGAGCCGCGGGACTGGCTACTCAAAACTCACTCCAAGGTCGATGAGCCGCCGGACCTCCAGGGCGTCGGCGTAGGAGTCGGCGGTGAAGAGGACGTGGCCCAGCCGGCAGCGGAAGTCGGTCGCCGGGGGGATGGTCTCGCCGGGCCGCAGGTACAGCTCGGCGGCCAGCACGTCGGGACGCCCGCGCAGCGTGTCCAGGCCGTGCACGGCGCGGTAGCGGTCCAGGCCCGGGGCGGTGAGGAAGTGGATGCCGGCGAACTTGGCGCGCGGGGAGCGCACCGGTACGGCGTCGGGGCCGAGGCCGGTGTGCGCGGCCACCGCCAGGTGGGCCAGCGGGACGCCGGAGGCGATCTCGACCAGCTGTGGGATCCGGTCGCCGCCCATCCGGGCGGCGAGCTCGATCAGCACGGGTGCGCCGCCGGGCAGCCGCAGTTCGCAGTGGAAGGGTCCGACGGTGACGCCGAGCGCCGCGACGACGGCGGTGACGTAGGCGTCGACGGCCCGGCGCACCGACGGCGTCAGATCGGCGTGCACCACGTGTCCGAGTTCGACGAAGTGCGGCTCGGGGCCCAGGAACTTGCGGGTGACCGCGACGATCCGTACCTGACCGTCCGTCACATATCCTTCGACGGACAGCTCGGGGCCGTCCAGGTACTCCTCCAGCAGGATCTTGCCGTCCAGCCGGCGGCCCAGGTCGGAGCGCGGGTCGCCGACCAGGTTCCGGTAGGCGCTGTGCAGTTCGGCGCGGTCGTCGACCCGCACCACGTGGATGCTGCCCGCCGAGTCGGTCGGTTTCAGCACGCAGGGGAAGCCCACCGCCTCGGCGGCGGCGTCGAGTTCGGCGGCCGAGCAGGCCGGGGCGTAGCGCGGCACACGCAGTCCCGCCGCCTCGACCCGCCGGCGCATCAGCGCCTTGTCGCGGACCGCCGCGGCCTGCGGGGCGGGCAGCCCCGGCAGGCCGAGGCGGGCGGCGAGGCGCGCAACCACCGGGACGTAGAACTCGAAACCCGGCAGGATGCCGACGAGTTGGCGCTCGGCGTGCAGCGCGGTGACGGCCGCGGTGAGCGCCGGCTCGTCGTTGGTGTCGAGGGTGAGCAGGGTGTCGATGTCCCGCCGAACCCCGTCGGGCAGCCGGCGGTCGTCGCGGTCGTGCGAGACCACCACCGTCTCAAGGCCCAGGTCGTGGGCGGCGCGCAGGAGCGCCACCCCGGAGGACATCGGCTCGACGACCAGGACGCGGCCCGGTCCGGGGGTTCGGGGGGACGTCATGTCAGTTCGCCGAGGCCTCGGAGCGGGCGCCGACGGTGGACTCGTAGAGCTCGTTGAAGTAGTCCCCGATGAGGTCGATGAAGACGGTCAGGTAGACCTCGGCCTGCTCGGGGCTGCTGAACTTCTCGACCGCGCGCGAGACGGTGCGGAACATCAACTCGTCGTGGTCGTGCGACTCGTCGAAGGCGATGTGCGCCTTGGTGCCGTGCACGTACTCCTTGCCGAACTCGGTGGCGGCCTTCTCGGTGATGACCGGGTTGTACTGGTCGGAGTACCACTCCACGAACCAGTCCCAGATGGTGGTGGGCGCCGGGCCGGAACGGTCGGCCTCCAGCCGCAGGTACCCCATCAGCTTGGCCGTGGCGGGGAAGACCGGAGTGGCGTTCAGGGCCTCGATGGTGAGGCCGAACTTCTCCAGGTCGCGGGTGAACATGTTCTCGTGGCCGAATTCCTCGGCCAGGTACTTGGCCAGCTTCGCGGCCAGCGCGTCGTCCTGCGATCCGACCTTGTAGAGCGCGTAGCTGTCCACCTCGTTGTTGAGGCGGATCCGCAGCACGGTCTCGGTGATGTGCCGGATGTAGTAGTCGCGGTCGATCCATTCGCCGCTGTGCAGTTCACGCAGCTTGGGAACGCGCTTGAACTGCTTCTCCAGCAGCTCTGCGGCCAGCGTCTGGAGGCGTTCGCGGTCGAGCTTCGACTCGGTGATGGACATGCGTGTACACACCCTTCCTTGCGAGGTTCGCGGGGCGTTACCAGTGAGCCGGGCGTACGCGGGTGGTGTTTCTGCTCCGGCTCAGCGCTCTCCCAACATCATGTGACAAGCGGAGGATCAGGCCAAGAGCCAATTCGCAAGGCTTGGCCTGTACAGGGCAGGCGGCCTCGGGGTGGCACGGAGCAGGGCTGACGCCACATCAGTCGCCCGCCGGCGGTTCGGTGGTGGTCTCCTCGTGGGCGCGGGCGAGCAGGCGCACGCCCTCCTCCAGCGCCCGCTCCGGCAGTGTGTACGGCAGGCGCAGGTAGTTGTCGAAGACCCCGCCCACGCCGAACCGCGGGCCGCTCAGCAGCCGGACCCGGTACCGCTCGGCGGCGGTGGCCAGCGCCGTGCTGACAGGCGCCCCGAGGTCGACCCAGAGCGCCGGGCCGCCCGTCGGCACCCGGAACCGCCAGCCGGGCAGCTGCCGTCGCAGCGCGCCGACCAGGACCTCCCGCTGACGGGTCAGCACCGCCCGGCGCTCGGCGAGCAACTGGTCGGCCGAGCGCAGCAGATAGGTGGTGATCACCTGGTCGGCCGACGCGGTCTCGGTGCCCTGGGCGGCGTTGTTGAGGGTGAGGCGGTGGATGATCGACGGCGCGGCGCGGATCCAGCCGACCCGCAGGCCGTCGCCCACCATCGCCCGGGTGGAGCCCAGCAGCGCCACGGTGTCCAGCGGGTCGTGGGCGGCCAGCGAGGGCGGGAGTTCCGGCCCGTCCAGCCGCAGTTCGGCGGCGCTCTCGTCGGCCACCAGCAGGGTGCCGCTCTGCTGGGCCGCGCGGACCAGCCGTTGCCGGGCGCCGGCCGACATCAGCCGGCCGGTGGGATGCTGGAAGTCGGGGGTGAGGAAGGCGATCTGCGGCCGGACCTGGCGCAGCGCGGTGACGAACAGGTCGGTGTGCCAGCCGTCCTCGGCGAGCCCGACCGGGCACGGGCGGGCGCCGTGCAGCCAGATGGCGTCCATCACCAGCGGCGCCGACGGCGCCTCGATCAGGACGAGCTGGGAGGGTTTGGCGCGCAGCTTCAGCAGTAACTGCCAGGAGTGGCGCGAGCCCTGGGTCAGTAACAGCTGGGCCGGCGAGGTCGGCAGGCCCCGGGCGGTGTAGCGGTCGGCGATCGCCTGCCGGAGCTCGGGCAGGCCGCGCGGGTCGTGCTCACCGCCCGCCAGCGAGCGGGCCAGGTCGGTCGCCGCCAGCCGTACCGCCTGTTCGAGCAGCGGCACCGGGACGGGCAGCGCGGCCGACGCGAAGTCGGCCGCCCAGCCGCCGACCGGGCGTCGCGGTCGACCCGTCGGGGGCCGCCCGCCGGCCGGGACGGCGGCCGGCAGCGAGACGACCGTCCCGAAACCGCGCTCGCTGTGCACCCGGCCCTCGCTGCGCAGCAGGTCGTAGGCCTTGGTCACGGTCGTCCGGCTGAGCCCGAGGTGCTCGGCGAGCACCCGCTCCGGGGGGATCCGGGTGTCCGGGATCAGCCGCCCCTCCCGGATCAGGACCCGCAGCCGCTGGGCGAGCGCGGTGTAGGCCGGGTCCGCCGACTGCCAGCCGCCCAGCAGCTGGCCCAGCTGGCCGGGACCGATCAAGTACATGGAATCTGCCACAGTTTGCCATCCGGTCAGGACCGGTGCACCGGTGGCCGACGTCCGGGGTCTCCGGCCGTGTCAGTCCGGGAGTGCACCGAGAAGTCCCGCTGCCGGGGGCTGGCAGCGGGTCGGTCTGCGCGGGGAGGAGCGCGTCAGGCTCTCGAGTGCCGGACGCGGCACGAGGTTCTCCGGTGACGGGCCGTCCCGCAGGTCACCCTTGTCCGGGTCATCGGTGGCGACGACAAGGGTTGGTGCGGACCGGCTTCGCGGGTACGCCGACGGTGTGCCGGGTGGCGGGTGCGGTCGGGCCCGTCGGGGCGAGGTGGTTCGCTGACGTCACAGTTCATGTGTCGCAGCTGCGGTGCGGGAAGTCAAGGCTGTGGATTGCCACTCTGGTAAGGCAGTTGGTATTTCTTCGGCTTCCGGAAGAAGGTCGGCGAGTACGTTTTTTTCCGGTCAGTGTCCGGCGGTGTACGCCAGCTCGTAGAGCGACCAGTCGCCGTCGGACCAGACGTGGATGCGGATCGCGGTGGCGGCGGATCGGCCGGCAGCGATCGCCTCGCGCTCGGCGACGACGTGGTCGTAGGCGGCCTGGCTGGTCCGGTGATCGGTCGGGGTGTCGACGCCGCCGTCGGTGATGACGACGCGCCACGGCTTGAACGAGCTGCTGGTGGTCATGATCGGCTCCTAGCTGTGCGGCGCTCCCCGGGGGGTGGGGAGCGCCGCCGAGTCCATAGTGGGCGCGCGGAGCCGGACGTGCGATGACCTGAACGATCACGTTTTCGTGAGAGTGACGGCGGTGTGGGTCAGCGCAGCGAGAGGCGGGCGGCGAAGACGTCCTCCTGCTGGTTGGTGTCGCCCGGGACGAGAGCGCTGTCCCCGGCTGCGAACAGCAGGGTGGTGCCCAGCGCGTCGATCGCCTGCTCCCCCTCGTCGAGCGGGACGGCCGCGCCGCCGGGGGCGGTCGGGGTGACGCGCTGGGTCGTGCCGGTGCGCAGGTCGCGGCGGAAGAAGCCGACGCTCTGGCCCGTGCCGCCGGGCAGCAGGTTGCCGGCGTCGGAGGCGAAGTAGGCCCAGCGGTCGTCCGCCGTCATCCCGATCTCGTGCGAGGAGGCGTCGCCAGGGGTGCCGTCGGGGGCGGTGCTGACCACCGTCGTGGTGCCCCGGTCCAGGTCGCGGACCAGGACCTGGGTCGGGGCGGGGATGTCGTCGCCGAAGGAGGTGAAGACCGCGTAGCGGCCGTCCGGGCTGAGCGAGGCGCCGCCGACCAGGGCGGCGCTGCCATCGGCCGCCACGCTCGCGAGGCTGGTCGTGCCGGTGCGCAGGTCGTGCACGTAGAGGGGGTAGAAGCGCGGCTTGTGGATCGCCAGTGGCGAGCGGACCGCCCCGGGGCCGGCCGGCAGCAGGCTGCTGTCGCGCGAGACGAACGCCACGCGCGAGCCGTCCGCGCTGATCGCGGGCTGGAAGGAGCCGAACGCGGTCTGGGCCCCGGCACCGGTGACGTCCGCCCGCACGGTGGTTCCGGTGCGGCGGTCGAAGACGAAGATGTCCGAGGCCTGGTTGGTGTCGCCGGGCACCAGGTCGGTGCGGTTGGAGGCGTAGGCGACGTAGCGGCCGTCGGCGCTGATGGTGGGGGAGAAGCTGTCGCCGGTCTGCGGCCCGAGGGCGGGGTCACCGGTGCTGATCCGCTCGGTGCGCCCGGTCCGCAGGTCGCGGACGAAGATGTCGGTGGCGCCGTTGGTGTCCGCCGGCACCAGGTTGTCGGCGGCGGAGGAGAAGACGACGTAGCGGCCGTCCGCGCTGATCCCGCCGGCGGTCGAGTAGGAGTCGGCCGGGGCGCCGCCGTCACTCACGTCGATCCGCTCGACGCGCTTGGACCACAGGTCGCGGACGAGAATGCCGCCGAAGCCGTTGGTGCCGCCGGGCACCAGGTTCTCGGCAGTCGAGGTGAACAGGGCGTAGCGGCCGCTCGCGCTGAGCGCCACCGGGTAGGAGCCGCCGTCCGGTTGTGTGCCGTCCGGGGCCAGGCTCACCCGGACGACGGCCGGCGGCACCGCGGCGACGGCCGGCAGCGCGGCGATGGCGGCGAGCGCGGCCGTGACGGCGCAGACGCCTGCGGCGGTCAGGATCCTGGCACGACCGAGTCCTAACATGGGGTCCCCTCCCGAGTCGGCCGCCCGGTGGTGGTGTCCGGGCGAACGATCCGAGCCAACAGGCGCGCGGGCCGGGCGTCAACCACGCGTCGGCCCGCTCGCTGCGGTCCTGCTGACGCGGGCGGTGCGAGGCGGTAGCGTCGCGTCGGCAGACGGGGATGCCGGACGGGGGCGGGAAGCATGGGGACTCGGCTGTGGGTGGTGCTGCGCGGGGTCGGATGCGGCATGTCGGCGGGTGGGTTGACGATGGCGGTGCTGGTCGTGGTGGAGTGCTGGGGGTTCGACTATCCCTGGTTCCTGATGGTGGCGCCGCCGGTCCTCGGGGCGCTCTACGGAGTCCTGCCCGGCCTTGCGGGCGGCTTGGCGCTGTCCTGCACCACACCGCCCTTCGAGGAGCCGCGCCGGGAGCGCAGCCCGCTGGCGGCGCTGGTGGGGGCCGGTGCGTTCGTCGCGCAGACCTGCGTGTTGGCGCTCTGGATCAACGTGTTGTGGCTGGCGCCGCTGATCGTCGGCACACCGTTGGTCCTGGTGATCGGCTGGTTCACCGGGGCCTGGGTGGTCCGGCCGCTGCGGGCGTTGCAGGCTCCCGTGGAGTAGGTCAGGGGGAGGGCCGGTAGCGGGCGTGCAGCTGGGCGAGGTAGTGGGCCGGGTCCGGGTAGGGGTGGTCCTGGGCGCCGTGGCGGTGCAACTCGATGCGCTGGTCGGGGTGCAGGCGCAGGGTGGTGGTGGCGCGGCGGCGGCGTCGGCCGGTGCCGGTGTCGGTGTCGTCGTCGGCTGCGGCCAGGACGGGGGTGCCGGCGGGGAACATGGCGAGGGCGTCGGCGGCGGTGGCCGCGGGGGCGTGGCCGGTGCGGTTGGCGCTGCTGACATAGAGCACCGGGCAGGGGGTGAGGACGGGCAGCAGCGGAGCCCAGCGGGCGCCGAAGAGCAGCGCCCAGCCGTCCCGGGCGGCCGGTGCCAGCCAGCCGGGCAGCGGAGTGTCCGGGTGCAGCGGGACGAGCAGGGTGACCCGCTCCTCGGTGAGCAGGCGATGGGCCAGCGCGGTGGCTTCGGTGTCGAGGGCGAGGGCGCGTCCGAGGGCGTGCAGGGTGTCGGGGTGGTGGGCCCAGAGGGCGACGGCCTGGTCGGCGGGCCGGCCCTTGGTGGTGTTGACGACCTGTACGTCGGTGGCGGCGACCACGCAGGTCAGGGGCGCGGGGTTGGGCAGCACCACGGCCTCGCCCCGGCGCAGCGCCGCCCGGGCGTCGTCCACGGTGACACTCCCGACGGCGGCGGTCATCGGGCGGTCACCGGGGCCGCGCCGGTCAGGCCGTCGAGGTAGCCGCTGAAGGCGCCCTCGTCGACCACGGCCCTGCCCTGCCGGTACGCCTGCGCCTTCACCCAGTGCATCGCCCGCTGCGCCTGCTCGCGGTCCAGCTCGTGCCCGAGCCGGGCGGCGACCGCGGTGACCACCCGCGCGCTGGCGAGCTGGGTCAGCACGGTGCTCGGGGCGATGCCCAACACGGCCTGCGGGTCGAACGGTTGGAAGAGCTGCGGGTGGACGAACGGCGTGCCGGTGGAGATCGTGCCCACGCCGGAGCCGACGATCGGTGTCGTCACGGTGAGCGGCACGCCGGTCTCCTGGGAGACCATCCGGGCGATGCCGGGCAGCCGGGTGAGGTCCGGGGTACTCCACCAGGCCGGCGCGGTCTGGTCGCCGAGCAGCCGGGCGGCGCGTTCGGGGCGGTGGGCGAGCAGGAAGAGCAGCTGCTCGGTGGCCACCATGCCGGAGCGCTCGGCTATCCCCAGCCAGGATCCGGTGACCACCCGGATGCCCGCTCTCAGCGCCTCCAGCGTGTTGGCCAGGCCGAGGCCCAGGTCGTTGTGCAGGTGCGAGGCCAGCACCACCTCCGGCCCGCTGCGCGCCCGCACCCGGCCGAACATCGCCGCCGCCTCGGTGGGCAGTTGGTCCCCCACGGTGTCCGCCAGGACGACGGTGCCGGCGCCCGCGCCGGTGATGGCCTGAGCGTAGGCGGCCAACAGCGCGTGGTCGGCGCGCGAGGCGTCGGCCAGGCAGACGTCGACGGCCACCGCGTCGTCCAGGCCGCGGGCCTCCTCGACCAGCGCGACGCCCGCTTCGAGTGCCTCGTGGGCGGAGCGGTGGACCATCACCCGGGCCATCGCCTCCGAGGCCGGCACGACCACCATCACCCGGGCGTGGGCGGTGCCGCGTACCGCCGTGACGGCCTGCCGGACGTCCGGCAGCGAGCCCCGGCAGACCGCGGCCACGCTCACCGCGCCCTCGGCCTCCACCGCGACCCGGCGCACCGCCTCGAACTCCTCGGGGCAGACCGCCGGGAAGCCGGCGGCGAACACCACGTGCCGCGGGCCGTCCGCGCCGAAGATCCGCCCGTGCTCGCGGGCCAGCCGGACCCGGAACTCCGCGCTCATCAGGGTCTTGGCCTGGGCGCCGTCGCGGGCGGACTCCTCCCAGAGCACGACCCGGCCGGCCAACGCCGACTCGCGCACCACGTCCTGGACCATCGCGGACCCCCGATCCCTTGCCGTCAGGTCACCGGCCGGGTGCGGGGCCTGACGGGCTCCAGTGAGGTGATCGTCGCAAGGTCGCGGGCGCCGTTCGGCGCTCTCGGGCTGTAGTTCACTCGTTCGAGTGGTCCGCGGGTGATCGAGGACTGATTCGTCGGGTGCGCGTGAGAGGGGTCAGCCGTTGAACACCGCCAGCGCCCCGACCACCAGCGGCCAGGCCGCGCTGAGCGGGTCGATCAGCGCGAAGTGGCCCGCGCCCGTGAGCTGCATCCGACGGGTGGCCGGGTGTGCCCGCGCGTAGGCGTCGTTGGTCTTGACCGGGACCACCTCGTCCTCGTCGCCGTGCACGATGACGACGGGGGTGACGGGCGTGGCCAGCAGCGCCGGGTCCAGGTCGGGGCGGTCCTGCGGCGGGCCGCCCAGGAAGGCGGCCACCGCGTCGCCGTCCAGGCGCAGCCGGTGGGCGCCGTCGAGGTCCGCGACGGGGGCCAGGGCGATCGTGCCCAGCAGCCCGGGCGCCGGTGCCGCCGCCGCGGACCAGAGGGCCAGGTGGCCGCCGGCGGAGTGTCCCAGCACCACCATCGACCCGTTGTGCGGGGCCGGGGCGGCGTCGGCCAATGCCTCCGGTACGGCGGCCAGCGCCGCGGCGACGTCGCGCACGGCCAGGTCGGGGGCCCCGGGAGTGCGCCGGTACTCGACGGAGACCACCGTCCACCCCGCGGCGCGCAGCGCGCCGCCCTGCGCGCGGGCGTGGGTGCGGTCGTAGTCGGGACGCCAGAAGCCGCCGTGCACCAGGACGGCGAGCGGGCGCCGGGCGGCGCGGGCGTCGCCGAGCCAGGCGTCGGCGACCTGGTCGGAGCGGTGGCCGTGGCGCAGGGTCAGGTCCGGCCCGGGCGTCGGGCGGGTCAGGACTGATCGGTCCTCCACGGCCGTCACCACTTTCCGAGGAATCGCAGGGCGTTGCCGGAGAGCAGCTTGCCGCGCTGGCACTCGGTCAGGAAGGCCGACTCGTGCACCACCCGGCCCACCGGCCGTTCGCCCAGCGGGTACGGGTAGTCGCTGCCCAGCAGCACCTGGTCCTCGCCGAGGGTGTCCACCAGCAGGCGCAGCGCGGCGGGTTCGAAGACCACCGAGTCCACGAAGAAGCGGTCGGTGTAGTGGCTCGGCGGGTGCTCGGAGCGGCCGCGCACCAGGTCGCCGCGCCGGTGCCAGGCGTTGTCGGCGCGCCCCAGCCAGAACGGGAAGCTCCCGCCGCCGTGCGCGAAACAGAGCCGCAGGCTCGGCGGCACCCGGTCCAGGACGCCGCCGAGCACCAGGGCCAGCACCGACAGGTGGGTTTCGGCCGGCATCCCGGTCAGCCAGCGGGCCATCCAGCGGTCCAGCCGCGGGCCGTCGGCCATGTCCCAGGGGTGCACGAAGACCGGTGCGCCGACCTCGGCGCAGTGTTGGAGGAAGGTGACCAGGCCCTCGTCGTCGAGGTCGCGGTCACCGACGTGGTTGCCGATCTCCACGCCGGCGTGCCCGGCGGCGAGGCAGCGGTCCAGCTCGGCGCAGGCGGCGTCCGGATCCTGCAGCGGCACCTGGCAGAACGGGAGCAGCCGCCCGGAGCCGGCCGAAGTGAGCTCCAGGGTCAGGTCGTTGAATATCCGGGCGATCCGCACCGCCTGCTCGGCGGGCCGGTCGTAGGAGAAGAACAGCGGGGTGGGCGAGACGACCTGGACGTCCACGCCGTCCTCGTCCATGTCGGCGAGCCGGGTGGCTGGGTCCCAGCACGCGGCACCGATGGGCCGGAACTCGCTCTCGCCGACCATGATCATGGCCGCCCGCTCGGAGTCGATCCTCAGCCACGGCCAGCCGGTGCCGCCGCAGGCCGCCGCGAGGTCGGGCCAGCCGCGCGGCACCAGATGGGTGTGGACGTCGACGACGGGGTCGCTCATCAGCCCCTGCCCGGGTGCAGGGCGCCACAACTGCCGCAGGTGCGGGCCTCGTTGTCGGCGTAGAAGGCCTGGAAGACCGGCGGCAGGTCCGCGACGATGTCGCGCACCTGGAGTTCCACGTCGTGCAACAGGGCGCTGCACTCCAGGCAGTACCACTGGAAGCGCTCCAGAGTGCCTTCGGCGCGCACCCGCTCGATCACCAGGCCGATCGAGCCGGCCGTCGGCCGCTGCGGGGAGTGCGGGACGTCGCCCGGCAGCACCCACATCTGGCCCTCGCGGATGTGCACGGTGCGCGGGCCCTCGGCCGTCATCAGGTCGACGTGCATGTCGCCCTTGACCTGGTAGAAGAACTCCTCGTACGGGTCGACGTGGAAGTCGGTGCGCTGGTTGGGACCGCCCACCACCTGGACGATGAAGTCCGAACCGGTGGGGAACATCTGCTTGTTGTTGACCGGGGGCCTGAGCAGGTGCCCGTTCTCCTCGATCCACCCCGGGAAGCTCACCGGGTCGCTGATCTCGGTCATCGTGTCCGTCCCTCCGGTCCGCCCTCGCCCGGCAGCACGGCGACGGCTTGGATTTCCAGTAGTAGGTGCGGGTGCGGGAGTTGGTGGACGGCGACGGTGGTACGGGTGGGGCCGCTCTCGTCGAAGTACTCGCCGTAGACCTCGTTGTAGCCGCCGAAGTCGTTCATCGACACCAGGTAACCGGTCACCTGTACCAGGTCGGTGAGGTCCGCGCCGACCTCGCGCAGCAGGTCGCGCAGATTCTCGATGACCGCGCGGGTCTGCACCCGGATGTCCAGCGCGGTGGTGCCCAGCGCGTCCACCCGGGCGCCGGCGATCGAGTTGTCCGGGAGCCGGCTGCTGGTTCCCGAGACGAAGACGAACCCGCCGGCCACCTTGACGTGCGGGAAGCGGCCGCGCGGGGTCGCCTTGCCCGCCACCACCCTGGCCTCAGGCACCGTCGGCTCCCTTCGCCCACAGCGCTGCGGTCCCCAACTCCTCGACGACGGCCCGCACCTGCGACCCCGGCGCCAGCGGTACGGCGGCGGTGGCGGCGCCGGCCAGCAGCAGCCAGCCCTCCCGAAGTCGCACGCCCTGGCGCCCGGCCAGCCGGACGGCCTCGTCGAAGGCCCGGCGCGGATCGCCCAGGATCGCGGCGGTCGAGCCGGTCTGCACCACCCGCCCGTCGATCTCCAACAGAACGCCCAGGTTGGCGAGTCCGGCCGGTGGCGGCTGCCAGGGCCCGATCACGAAGCCGGCCGCCGAGGTGTTGTCGGCGATCACGTCGGGCAGCGAGAAACGGAAGTCCGCGTAGCGCGAGTCGATCAGCTCCAGCGCCGGGGCCACCGCCGTCACCACGGAGGCGAAGTCGTCGCCCGGCCGCGCGTCGCGCCCGATCAGGAACGCGACCTCCGGCTCGACGCGCGGGTGGATCAGCGCGCCGACGTCCGCCGGGCCCCCGTCGGGGATCCGCATCCGGTCGGTGAGCCGGCCCCAGATCACCTCTGAGACGCCCACCTGGACCATTTTGGCCCGGCTGGTCAGGCCCATCTTCAGGCCGACCAGCCGTTCCCCGCGCGCCAGGCGCCGTTCGGTCAGCGCGGCCTGCACGGCGTAGGCGTCGTCGGTGTCGGCGCCGGGCGACCACCGCGGCTGCGGCATGGCGGTGGCGGTGCGCGCCGCCTCGTCCAACTGTGCGGCGAGGGAACTCACTTCAGCCTGCGGCAGGGGCATGGCCGGCCTCCTCGCGCTGGGTGCGGGCCAGGTCGAGCGCCACGTCGACGATCATGTCCTCCTGGCCGCCGACCATCCGGCGCCGGCCCAGCTCGACCAGGATCGAACGGACGTCGACCCCGTGTTTGGCCGAGGCCCGCTCGGCGTGCCGCAGGAAGCTGGAGTAGACCCCGGCGTACCCGAGCGAGAGGGTCTCCCGGTCCACCTGCACCGGGCGGTCCTGCAACGGACGCACCAGGTCGTCGGCGGCATCCATCAACGCGTAGACGTCGCAACCATGTTGCCAGCCCGTCAGGTCGGCGACCGCGGCGAACACCTCCAGCGGGGCGTTCCCGGCGCCCGCGCCCTGGCCGGCCAGCGAGGCGTCGACCCGGGTGGCGCCGTGTTCCACCGCGGTGACGCTGTTGGCCACGCCCAGCGAGAGGTTGTGGTGGGCGTGGATGCCGACTTGGGTGCCGGGGTCCAGCACCTGCCGGTAGGCGTCCACGCGTTCAGCGGTGTCGCGCATGGTGAGCCGGCCGCCGGAGTCGGTGACGTAGACGCAGTGGGCGCCGTAGGACTCCATCAGCTTGGCCTGCGCGGCCAGCGACGCCGGGTCGTTCATGTGGGACATCATCAGGAACCCGGAGACGTCCATGCCGTTCTCCCGGGCCCAGCCGATGTGCTGGGCGGAGATGTCGGCCTCGGTGCAGTGGGTGGCGATCCGCACGCTGGTGACGCCCAGGTCGCGGGCGGCGCGCAGGTCCGCGATGGTGCCGATGCCGGGCAGCAGCAGGGTGGTCAGCCGGGCGCGGGTCAGCACCTCGGCGGCGGCGGCGATCCAGTCGTGGTCACTGGCCGCGCCGTGGCCGTAGTTGACGCTGGAGCCGGCCAGCCCGTCGCCGTGCGCGACCTCGATCGCGTCCACCCCGGCCGCGTCCAGCGCGGCGGTGATGGTGCGCACCTGCTCGACGGTGTAGCGGTGCCCGATGGCGTGCATGCCGTCGCGCAGGGTGACGTCCTGGATGTACAGCTGCTTCATCGTGCTCCTGCTCCTTCGCTCGCGTTCTCGCCGCGGCGGGCGATGATCCGTTCGGCGGTCCGCAGGGCCGAGGACGTCATGATGTCGAGGTTGCCCGCGTACTCGGGCAGGTAGTGCCCGGCGCCCGAGACCTGGAGGAAGACCGAGACCTGGAGACCGCTGAACGCCCGTCCCAGCGCCGGGACGTAGGCGTCCACCCGGTCGAACTGCACCTCCTGCTTGAGCAGGTAGCCGGGCACGTACTCCTGGACGGCGGCCACCATGTCCGCGACCGAGGCGGCGATCGCGCCCCGGTCGGCGTCGGCGTCCGGGCACAGGCAGTAGATGGTGTCGCGCATCAGCAGCGGCGGATCGGCCGGGTTGAGGACGATGATGGCCTTGCCGTGCGTGGCGCCGCCGACGGCCTCGATCGCCCGGGACGTCGTCTCGGTGAACTCGTCGATGTTGGCCCGGGTGCCGGGACCCGCCGAACGGGAGGCGATCGAGGCGACGATCTCGCCGTAGACCACCGGCGTGACCCGGCCGACCGCGGCGACGATCGGCACGGTGGCCTGCCCGCCGCAGGTGACCATGTTGACGTTCGGTTCGTGCAGGTGCTGCTCCAGGTTGACCGGCGGTACCACGTACGGGCCGACGGCGGCCGGCGTCAGGTCGATCACCGTCCTGCCGTGCGCGCGCAGCACCGCGTCGTTGTGCCGGTGGGCGCCGGCCGACGTGGCGTCGAAGACCACCTCCACCTGGGCGAACTCCGGTAGCGCCACCAGCCCTTCGACGCCCTCGGCGGTGGTGGCCACGCCGAGTTTCGCCGCCCTGGCCAGACCGTCGGAGGCCGGGTCGATGCCGGCCATCGCCACCATCCGCAGCGACGTCGAGAGCGTCAACACCTTGATCATCAGGTCGGTGCCGATGTTGCCGGACCCGATCACGGCTACGCCGGTGGTCATGCGCTCTCCCTGTGTTCGAAGCCGACCCGGACCGAGCCCAGGCCGGAGATCCTCGCCTCGTACATGCCGCCCGCGGTGACCGGCACCATCGGGCCCAGTGCCCCCGAGAGCACCACCTCGCCGGCCTTCAACGGTCGCCCTGAGCGTGCCAGTTGACCCGCCAGCCAGGCCACCGCGTGCAGCGGGTTGCCCAGGCAGGCGGCGCCCGCGCCGACCGAGACCGGCTCGCCGCGGTGCTCCAGCACCATCCCGCAGAGCCGCAGGTCCAGTTCCGCCGGTGAGCGCGGGGTGGTGCCGAGCACGAACAGCCCGCTGGAGCCGTTGTCGGCCACCGTGTCGACGATGGAGATGTCCCAGCCGGCCACCCGCGAGTCGACGATCTCGATCGCCGGCAGCACGAACTCCGTCGCCCGGATCACGTCGGCGACCGTCGGTTCCTCGTACGGCAGGTCGGCGCCGAGCACGAAGGCGACCTCCGCCTCCACCTTGGGCTGCAGCAGCCGGCCGAGGTCCACCTCGGCGCCGTCGGGCACCGCCATGTCGGCGAACAGCACGCCGAAGTCGGGCTGGAAGACCCCGAAGGCCTGCTGCACCGCCGGCGAGGTCAGACCGACCTTCGCCCCGACCGGCCGCCGCCCCTGGGCCGTCCACTCCTCCACCTGGGCCCGCTGCACCGCGTACGCCGCTTCGACGTCGCCCACCTCCAGCACCTTCCCGCGCAGCGGCGGGCAGGGCACCTTGCTGCGGTAGGCGCCGGTGAGGATCGCGGCCGCCTCGCGCACCGCCTCGGCGCTCATCGGCCCGCCCCCCGGTTGTCCCGGGCGCCGGACAGCGACCCGGGTGGCCCGTCCGCATCGCCGAACTGCACGCACACGTTGGTGAGTTCGCTGTAGAAGTCGATCGAGTGCCGGCCGCCCTCGCGGCCCACCCCCGAGGCCTTCATGCCGCCGAAGGGGGTGCGCAGGTCGCGCAGGAACCAGGTGTTGACCCAGACCAGGCCGACGTCCAGCGCGGCGCCCGCCCGGTGGGCCCGGCCGACGTCCCGGGTCCAGACGGTGGCCGCCAGGCCGTAGTCGCTGTCGTTGGCGAGGGCGAACGCCTCCTCCTCGTCGTCGAAGGGGGCGATGTGGCAGATCGGGCCGAAGATCTCCTCCCGGTTGGTGCGGGCCTGCGGGCCGAGGCCGGTGATCACCGTCGGCCGGACGTACCAACCGCCGTCGCGGGCGTCGCCGAAGGCCGGGACGTCGCCGCCGGTGAGCACGGTGGCGCCCTCCGCGCGGGCCAGGTCGTAGCAGCCGAGCACCTTGTCGCGGTGCCGGCGGGAGATCAGCGGGATGGTGCCGGTGGCCTCGTCGGTGGGCCAGCCGAAGGCGAGCCCGCCCGCGCGCTCGGCCAGCCGGGCGGTGAACTCCTCGAAGACCGGGCGCTGGACGTAGAGGCGTTCGGTGCACAGGCAGACCTGGCCGCCGTTGGTGAAGGAGGAGCGCACCGAGCCCTCGACGGCCGCGTCGAGGTCGGCGTCGGCGAAGACCAACCCGGCGTTCTTGCCGCCCAGTTCAAAGGACTGGGCCTTCACGCCGTCGGCGGCGGCCCGGGTGATGGCGCTGCCGGTGGCGGACTCGCCGGTGAAGGTGATGGCGTCCACGCCGGGGTGGCGGGTGAGGAACTCGCCCGCGGAGTCCGGCCCGTAGCCGTGTACCAGGTTGAACACCCCGTCGGGCACCCTGGCCGCGGCCATCACCTCGGCGAGCAGCGTCGCCGAGGAGGGGGTCTCCTCCGAGGGCTTGACCACCACGGTGTTGCCGCAGGCCAGCGCCGGGGCGACCTTCCAGGTGAGCAGCAGCAGCGGCAGGTTCCACGGCACGATGACGGCCACCACGCCGACCGGCTTGCGCACCGCGTAGTTCAGCGCCCGGCCGCCGCCCGGGGTGGCGGTGGTGTACGACTCCGTCCCGACGGTGGCCGCGATGTCCGCGAAGGCACGGAAGTTGGCCGCCCCGCGCGGCACGTCCAGGGTGCGGGCCTGGGCGATCGACTTGCCGGTGTCGCCGATCTCGGCCGCGACGACGTCCTCGAAGCGGCGCTCCAGCTCGTCCGCGACCCGGCGCAGCACGATCGCCCGCTCCTGCTCGCTCATCCGCCCCCACGGCCCGCGCAGCGCGGCGCGGGCGGCGCCCACCGCCGCGTCGACGGTGTCGGCGTCGGCCTCGGCGACCTCGAAGAGCGTCTCGCCGGTCACCGGGCTCGACTTCTCGAAGGTCTTGGCCGCGCCCACGAACTCGCCGCCGACATAGTTGCGCAGCAGCCGGGGCGCGCCGTCCGGCCGTCCGGACAGCAGCCCCGGATGCCACAGCTGACTGGTCACATGGTCCTCCCGATCTTGTACAAACCTGCGGCCACGGCGCCCACCAGGACGGCGGTCGCACCCCCGAGCAGCTGTTGCTGGCGCCGCACGCGCCGGCGCACCTGCGCGTACGGCACGGTGGAGAAGGACACCAGCTCGTAGCGCGAGACGAACCGGCCGGGCAGCGCCCGTTCCAGCGCGTGTTCCACGCTCCTGACGCACCGGAAGACCGGCGAGGCGACCTTGTCGCGCATCTCCACGAAGTTGGCCAGCGCCATCTCCGCGATCGCGTCGGCGTTGGCCTTGCGGCGCCGCTCGAAGAGCGGCAGCGCCCGCCGCCAGTCGCCGCCGGTCTCCTCCAGGCAGCGGTCCAGCTCGACGACGTCCTCGAAGCCGCAGTTGGCGCCCTGGCCGTAGAACGGCACGATGGCGTGCGCGGCGTCGCCGACCAGGGCGACCCGGCCGCGGGTCTGCCAGGGGGCGCAGCGCACCGTGCCGAGCCGGCCGACCGGGTTGTGCCGGTAGTCGTCCGCCAGGTCCGGCGCCAGCGGGAGCAAGTCGGGGTAGTGGGTGCGGAAGTGCGCTTCGACGGCGGCCGGCGTGCTCAGCGCCTCGAAGCTTCCCGGGCCGCTGGCCGGCCAGAACATGGTGCAGGTGAACGACCGGTCGGGGTTCGGCAGCGCGATCATCATCGAGGTGCCGCGCGGCCAGATGTGCAGCGCGCCGGGGTCGAGCGCGAACTCGCCGTCCACCGCGGGGACGGTCAACTCCTTGTAGCCGTAGTCGAGATAGTCCACCTCCTCGACGCTCTCGCGGCGGGCTACCAGCTGGCCGCGCACCACCGAGCCGGCTCCGTCGGCGCCGAGCACCACCGCGGCGCCGGTGCGCACCTCGCCCTGCGGGGTCTCGTACGTCATCGCGCCCCCGGCCGGGTCGAGCCCGGTCAGCCGGTGCCGGAAGTGGACGGTGACGCCCGGGGCGGCCTCGGCGGCGTCGAGCAGCGCGTTGTTGAGCGCGCCGCGGCTGATCGAGTTGATCGCGCGTTCGCCGTCGTGGCTGTACTGCTGGTAGTCCAGCGGGCCGGTCACCGGGTGGATCATGCGGCCGCGCATCGGCAGCGCGTCGGCCATGATCCGCTCTTCCAGGCCGATTCGGCGCAGCGCGTCCAGTCCGCGTTCCGAGAGGGCGAGGTTGATCGACCGGCCGCGCTCGGCACCGCCGGTGCGCGGGTCCGGACGGCGTTCGTACAGGTCCACCCGGTAGCCGCGGCGGGCCAGGTAGCAGGCGAGCAGGCAGCCGGCCAACCCCGCGCCGACGACGGCGATCGGCTCGGGCGGCCCGGCCTTCGCAGCCCCCGGGCCCGTCATGCCGTCACCGCCACGGCGTCGGCCAGCGCGTCGGCCGCGCGCCAGCAGTCGTGGAAGGTCGAGTAGAGCGGGACGGGCGCGAGCCTGATGACGTCGGGCTCGCGTGCGTCGGCGATCACGCCGTAGCCGTGGCGCAGCCGCCGGGCCAACTCGGCGGCGCTGGCGCCGGTGAGGCGTACGGACAGCTGGCAGCCGCGACGCTCCGGCTCGCGCGGGGTGATCACGGTGAGCGGCCGCGCGGCACAGACGTCGTCCAGCAGGGTTTCCAGGTAGCCGGTCAACCGCAGGCTGCGGGCCCGTAGTTCGGCCATGCCCACCTTGTCGAAGAGCTCCAGCGAGGTGCGCACCGGGCCCATCGCGAGGATCGGCGGGTTGGAGACCTGCCAGGCGTCGGCCGTGGCCGGCGGGCGGCAGACCGGCTCCATCCGGAAGCGGGTCCCCGGCTCGGTGCTCCACCAGCCCTCCAGGCGGGGCAGCTCGCGGTCGGCGAGGTGGCGCTCATGGACGAAGGCGCCGGCCACCGCGCCCGGTCCGGCGTTGAGGTACTTGTAGGAGCACCAGGCGGCGAAGTCGACCCCCCAGTCGTGGAGTTGAAGCGGTATGTTGCCGACCGCGTGCGCCAGGTCCCAGCCGACGAGCGCGCCGGCCGCGTGTCCGGCGGCCGTGATGGCGGGGATGTCCAGGAGTTCGCCGGTGAGGTAGTTGACCCCGGCCAGCAGCACCAGGGCGACCCGCTGTCCTTCGCGGGCCAGGTGGTCGAGGATGTCCTCGGTGCGCAGGGTGGCTTCGCCGGCGCGCGGGCGAAGCCGGACCACGTCGGTGTCCGGGTCCAGGCCGTGCAGGCGGACCTGGCTGCGGACGGCGTAGCTGTCGGAGGGGAAGGCGCTGTCCTCGATCACCAGGCGCACCCGCTCGCCGTGCGGCCGGTAGAAGGAGACCATCAGCAGATGCAGGTTGACCGTCAGGGAGTTCATCGCGACGGTCTCGGCGGGCCGGGCGCCGACCAGCCGCGCGGCCGGCTCGGTCAGCAGCTCGTGGTAGGGCAGCCAGGGCCGGCCGGCCTCCAAGTGGCCCTCGACGCCGAGCCGTTGCCAGTCGTCCAGATCCTCAAGCAGTTCGGCGCGGGTCGCCTTCGGTTGCAGGCCCAGGGAGTTGCCCGCGAAGTAGGCGGCCTCCTGGTACCGTCCGCCGTCGGCGGGCGGCAGGTGGAACAGGTCGCGGTGGCCGGGGTCGGCCGCGTCGAGCGCCAGTGCCTCCGGCTCGCAGGACACGTTCGGTCGGGTGCTCACAGGTGTTCTCTCCCCTCAGCTGGCGGCAGGCGGCAGTGCCGGCTCACATGTAGGTGCGGGCGGACCAGAGTTCGGGGAAGACCTCGCGGGCCATGCTCCGCTCCAGCCAGGCCAGGCCGTTGGAGCCGCCGCTGCCGGGCTTGGCCCCCATCGCGCGGCGGACCGCGCTCAGGTGCCGGTAGCGCCACAGGCCGAACTGCTCGGCCACCTCGGTGAGGGCCTCGCCGAGCAGGCGCAGGTGGTTGTCCGGGCCGCCGTCGCGGTAGATCTCCACCCAGGCGGCCTCGACCGCCGGGTGCGGCGGGCGGTCGGCGGCGAAGTCCCGCTCGGTCAACTCGGCGGGGACGGCGTGGCCGTGGCGGGCGAGCAGCGCGATGACGTCGTCCCAGAGGCTGGGGGAGGCCAGGGCGTCGGCCAACTCCGCGTAGACGTCCAGCTGTCGGCGGAACGGCCGGATCAGTGAGGCGGTCTTCAGGTCGAGCAGGAACTCCAGGTGCCGGTACATCGCGGACTGGAAGCCGGAGCCCTCGCCGAGCTGGTTGCGGAACTTGTTGAAGTCCGCCGGGGTCATCCACCGCAGGCCCTGCCAGCTGGCGTTGAGCCCCTCCAGGTGCAGGGCGGCCCGACGCAGCGGGAGCAGTGCGCCCCAGACGTCGTCCGCCCGCAGCAGCTGCTGCACCTCGCGCAGCTCGAACCGGGTGAGCCCGAAGTAGAGTTCCATCACCTGGCTGATCACCAGGAACGACATCTCACCGGCGTCGTCGCTCAACGGGTACTGGAGGGCGTGCAGTTCCTCGGTGCGGACGTAGACGTCGTAGGGCACCCGGTCCGCGAACTCCAGGGTCGGCAGGCCTCCGCCGGCCCGCGCGCGCTCGGTGCGCTCCCGTGCCGTCGCCGGTCGCAGCACCGCGGTCGGAGCGCTCTCGTCCATGGTCAACCCTTCTGGTAGCAGGCCCGCTCATGATGGCGCCGGGGAGCGGGTTGGTGGAATAGTGAATCCACGGCGGCGGTGCCCCGCGACGTTGAGTTCGCGACGGGATCGCCATGATCACTTCTGGGACGAAAGGTCCGCCGTGGACGACATGGACTGGGCGATCCTGCGGGAGCTCCAGAGCGATGCGCGACTCTCCTACAGCGAGTTGTCCAGGCGGGTGCACCTGTCACCGCCGGCGGTCACCGAACGGGTGCGCAGGATGGAGGAGGCGGGCGTGATCACCGGCTACCACGCCCACGTGGAGTCGGCCCGCGCGGGCTGGTGTGTGCCCGCCTTCATCCGGATGTCCTGCTACGGACCCACCTGCCTGCTGCGCGACCCGGAGGTGATGCGGTGGCCCGGGGTGCGCGAGATCCACCGGGTCACCGGCGACGCGTGCAGCATCCTCAAGGTGGAGGCCGAGTCGATCGAGGCGTTCGAGGCGCTGATCGACCGGCTCTCCTCGTACGGGCGGCCGTCGAGCACGATGGTGCTCTCCACCCAGCTGGACTGGCGCTCGGTCACCGCCACGGGGCCGTCGGCGGGCTGAGGCGCGGGCTCAGCCGGTTTGGTGGAGGATTTGTGAAGCTTCGCCAACTTTGAACGTGCTGGTCGGAGGGGCTGGCGTGCGGGCTCTCTGGGGTGCTCGGGCTGGTTGACCGCGGGAGCCTGGGCTCTATCCGCCGTGCCTTCAGGTGCGCGGATCCGTGTTCGGCCGGAGCGTGTCCGGCGGCCAGGATCCGGTTGGCCTGCTTCTGGCTCGGGGTGAGCTCGCGGGCGCGGGAGGTCTTGTAACCGGTGGCGTGCGCCGAGCCCGATCGGCGAGGCACTTTCCGGGCGGGTGGGGCGGGCGCTACTGTCGGACTGCGGTGCCACGGAGCGCCTCCGGTCCGCGGGAAGGGCTCAGCCCATCCGGGTTCACCTGTGCGTACGGCCCTGCACTCCTTTCGGCCTGACCACGCGGACAGCAGGCATGACGAGAGGAGGCCGTTGTGCCGACCGATCCTTCCCCCGTGAACCCCGCCCCGGCTGCAGGCCGGAGCCCCGGTCATCGGATCCTGCCGGAGGACGCCGACCTGGACCACCTGCGCGGGCAGTGCCGAACCCTGCAACGTGCTGTCCGCCGGGGCGATCCCGACGCCGTCCGCAGGGTCGCCGCATACGGCCTCGTCGCCGACCAGGGGTTCGCGCTCAGTTCCGCGCAACTGGTCGTCGCTCGCGAGTACGGATTCGCCGGCTGGCCCCGGCTGAAGCACTACCTGCAGACCATCGCCCGCTATCGCTGGGATCCCAGCGAAAACACAGCCGTCGAGCGCGCCACCGAGAGCCCGGCCGATCGCTTCTGTCGATTCGCCTGCCTCGGCTACACCGCAGCGGACGGCCCCGACCGCTGGTCCCAGGCAGCTGAACTGCTTGCGCAGGACCCGGGCATCGTCGACCTCAGCATCTGGGCCGCGGGTGCGGCCGCCGACGTGGCTGCCCTGCGCCGCCATCTCGCTGCGGACCCGGCGGGCCCCGGCGTCGCGGCCACCCGGCGTGGCGGCCCCTACCGTTGGACGCCGCTGTTCTACCTGGTGTACTCGCGCCTCGGGGTGATCGCCCGAGACGGCGCCGGGTCCGACGGCACGCACGGCACCGTCGGCCGGGACACCACGGTCGCCGCCCGGTTGCTGCTCGACGCCGGGGCCGATCCGCACGAAGGCTACCTCTGGCACGGCCTGCCGACCCCGTTCACCCTGCTCACCGGTGCATTCGGGGAGGGCGAGCAGGGACCGCTGCGACAGCCCCGGCATCCCGACTCGCTCGCCCTGGCCCGGCAGTTCCTGGACGCCGGCGCGGATCCGTCGGACGGCCAGGCGCTGTACAACCGGATGTTCGGTACCGACGACGACCATCTGCGCCTGCTGTTCGGCTACGGTCTCGGGCAGGGCGACGGCGGCCCGTGGCGGGCCCGTCTCGGCGAGGCCCTGGACACCCCGCAGCAACTGCTGCGCGGACAACTCGGCTGGGCCGTCGACCATCGCCAGGGGAAACGGGTCAAGCTCCTGGTCGAGCACGGCGTGGACGTACGCACCCCGTTCGCCGACGGTCGCACCCCCGCCGCCCGGGCCCTGCGCAACGGCGACCAGGATCTCGTGGACCACCTGGTCGCCCACGGCGCGGAGATCCCGTCCGCGGACCCGGTGGACGCGCTGCTCGGCGCGGCTCTGGCGGGCGATGGGCCCGCCGTCGCCCGGCTGCTCGCCGCGCGCCCCGGGGTTGCCGCCGAAGCGAGGGAGGCCCGTCCGTCGGCGATGGTCTGGGCGGCGGCGAACGGCCGGCCGGGGGCGCTGCGCCTGCTGGCCGGGCTCGGTTTCGACGTCAACGCGCTCGGCCGTGGGGACATCCCCTCCGACCAGCCCTGGGAGACCGCCCTGCACCAGGCGGCCGCGGCCGACGACGTCCCGTCGATCCGGCTGCTGCTGGAGTTGGGTGCCGACCCGTCCATCCGCGACCGGCGCTTCGACGCCACTCCCCTGGATTGGGCCCACCATCTCGGCCGGCCGGAAGCGGCCCGGGAGTTGGCGGACTGAGGCGCTCCCAAACACCCACGACAGTCACGGTTTCGCCGGCTCAGCGGATCAGGGAGTCACTGCCCGACACCGCTTCGAGCGGCGCGACCACCACCAGTTCCTTTAGCCGATCAGGGTGGGGTGGTGTGCCGGGGGCCCGGGCCCGGGTAGCTTCCGCTCCCTGCCGACAGGGTGGGCCACCGTGCAACTCTCCGTTGTGAACGGGCAGTTCAGCGCGGGAGGTGCCAGCTGGCCCTGTCTCAGCATGACCTACTCCGGCTGCTGGAGCCATTGAGCCTTCGCCATCTTCGAACTCCTGCAATCAACCAGCCCGAGCACCCGGAGAGCCCGCACGCCAGCCCCTCCGGGCAGCACGGAAGATGGCGAAGGTTCTGTGATGATGCGTCAGGCGGTCGGGCCCGGGCGGGCGAGTCCGAGGTCGTAGGCGAGGATCACGGCCTGCACGCGGTCCCGCGCGCCGATCTTCGCCAGGACTCGGCCGACGTGGGTCTTCACGGTCGACTCCGACAGCACCAGCCGCTCGGCGATCTCGCCGTTGGTCCAGCCCCGGCCGATGGCGACCAGGATCTCGCGCTCGCGCTCGGTCAGCGCGCGCAACCGGGGGTGGTCGGCGTCCGGTACGGGCGCGCTGCCGGGCAGCCGGTGCGCGTAGGCGTCCAGCAGGCGCCGGGTCAGCGCGGGCGCGATCACCGCGTCGCCGGAGGCCACCGCCCGGATGCCGGCCAGCAGTTCCTCCGGCAGCGCGTCCTTGAGCAGGAAGCCGCTGGCCCCGGCGCGCAGCGCCGCGTGGGCGTACTCGTCCAGGTCGAAGGTGGTCAGCACGAGGATCCGGGAGCGCCCGCCGGCGGCGATGATCCGGCGGGTGGCCTCGATGCCGTCCATGCCGGGCATCCGGACGTCCATCAGGATGACGTCGGGGCGCAGCGACGCGGCCTGGCGGACCGCCTCGGCGCCGTGCCCGGCCTCGCCGACCACCTCGGTGTCGGGGGTGCTCTCCAGCAGCATGCGGAAGCCGAAGCGCTGCAGCGGCTGGTCGTCGACGATGAGCACGGTGGTCACGGGGTGCTGTCTTCCGGGTCGGTGGGCGTGCTGGGGAAGTTCTCGTTGGGCGTGGCGAGGTCCAGGACGGCGAGGACGGTCCAGCCGCCGCCGGGGCGCGGCCCGGCGCTGACCGTGCCGCCGTAGAGGGTGGCGCGCTCGCGCATCCCGGCGATCCCGTGCCCCTCCCCGCCGGCCGGGCGGGGCGCGGCGGCGGCGCCGTCCGGCGGGCCGGTGTCCTCCACCCGCACGCTGAGCCCGCCCTCCTCGACGGCCACGGTGAGCTGGCTTCGGGTCTGCGGGCCCGCGTGCTTGAGGGTGTTGGTGAGCGCCTCCTGCACGATCCGGTAGACCGTCAGCTGCACGCCCGGGTCGAGCGCGGCCATGTCGCCGCTGGTGCGGTAGGTGACCTGCGGCCCGGCGGCGCGGACGCGTTCGCAGAGCGCGTCGAGGTCCGCGATGCCGGGCTGCGGGCTGAGCACGGCGCCCTCCGGTTGCTCGCGCAACACGCCCAGCATCCGGCGCAGTTCGCCCAGCGCCTGGCGCCCGGTGCCCGCGATCAGCCGCAGTGCCTCCTTGCCGCGCTCGGGCGCGACCTCGACCGCGTAGGCGCCGCCGTCGGCCAGGCCGATGATGACGGACAGGTTGTGGCCGATGATGTCGTGCATCTCCCGTGCCATCCGGGTCCGTTCGGCGGCGGCGGCCAGCCTGCTGCGCTGGTCGCGCTCGACCACCAGGCGGGCCGCGCGTTCGCGCAGCGAGGCCAGGTGGGAGCGGCGGATCCGCAGCGCCAGGCCCAGCGCGGCGGCGGCCGTGGCCGCGCTGGTGAGGAAGAACAGCGCGTCCAGGAAGGAGACCGCGGGCGAGACGCGCAGCGCCACCACGGCGAGCAGGCATTCGGTGGCCAGGCAGGCCCAGGGCAGGTGCCGCAGGCGTCCGTGCAGCGCGAGGCTGTAGAGGGCGATCAGCAGGGCGATGTCGGCGCGCAGCAGCACGAGCATCGACCACTGGACCAGGAAGGCGGTCGCGGTCAGCGCGAACGCGACGGTGGGTGCCCGGCGCCGCCAGAGCAGCGGCAGCACCAGGGCCGCCTGGAGCGCGAGCATGCCGGCCACCGGCAGGTGGGTGATGTCGATGGCGGAGTGGCGCGGGCCGCCGCCGTGCACCAGGTCGGGGATGCAGAACAGCAGGAACACCACGACCACGACGGCGGTGTCCAGCACCCACGGCCGCTCGCGGTCCGCGCGCTGCACGCGCTGTCCGGCGCGGACCAGCCGCAGGACCAGCGGGTGGCTCCACAGCGGGTCCGTCCCGTCGGGGGCGGTGGGCGGCTGCGGCGCCGGGCCGGCGGTGTCGTCGACGCTCAGGGGTGTCACCTGTCCATAGTGGGCGATCGGCCGCGGCTGCGGTGCCAGGCTCGGCCGGGCGCCGGCCCGTCCGACGCCCTGTCTGCCAGGGTAGGCCGCCGGCGGCGCCTGATCCGTGGTACCCGGGGGTGAGGCGCCGGGGGTGGGTGGTACCGCGGTACCACCCACCCCCGGTCTCTGGCGGGTGCTCAGCCTTGGACGGTTGCTCGGCCTTCGGCCGTCGCCCGGCCTTCGGCCGTCGCCCAGCCTTCGGCCGTTGCTCAGGCGAGCCCGAGGGTCGCCAGCGCGGTGCTCCAGTCGGTGGCGATGGCGTCCTGCGCGGGGGCGAGTTCGACGGCGCCGGAGCAGACCGCCTTCTTCAGCGCGTTCTCCACCGCGTCCTTCTGGGTGGAGGTGCCGCCGCCGGCGTTGTAGTGCGGCTCGGGCCAGAGGTTGTTCGGGTCCTTGGGCGCGCCGCCCAGCTCCAGCGGGATGAAGTGGTCCTCCTCGTAGTCGGACATGTTGGTGTCGCTGTAGCCGTAGGCGATGATCTGCTGCGCCTTGAGCTTGTTCGTGTACGAGGTGGACGGCCGTATCGTCGTGGTCCAGCCCGAGACGCAGATGGTGGAGTCGATGGTCGCCTGCGTGACGTCGGGGTTGAGCGCGCCCGGTGTGCAGGCGGGGTCGGGCAGCGGCAGGTACGCCTGCGAGCAGGTCGCCGAGGTGCGGGCGGTCGCGGTGTGCACGGCTGCGGGGTGGGCGGCCGCGGCGTGCGCGGTGCCCGTCAGCAGACCGCCGAGGGTGAGGGCGAGAGCGGTCGCGGTGACGGCGGCGCGGGGTGGTGTCGAGCGCATCGGAGCTCCAAAAGGGCAGCGTCGGCGGCGAGTTGCCGACTGGATGCGCTCATGACAGCACTAGGCCGTCGACCTGGGGAGGGGCCTTGCGGTGAACATCTCGTGACGCGCGTAGACACAGCAGTCGCCGTAGCCCCGCAGCCCCCGCAGCCCCCGAAGCCCCGAAGTCACCGCACCCCCGCACCCACCGCACCCCGGGAGGGGAGCGCGCTGGGCTCAGCAGCCGCCGAACAGGTGGCGGCCCGCGTGCTGGCGGCCGATCCGGACGATCTCGTGCCAGAACGGCGCCGCCGTCAGATACACGCCCAGGCCCGCCAGGATGCCGAACGCCACGTCCACGCTCACCCGGCCCTGCTTCGCCCAGTAGACGTCCTGCAGGTCCAGGAGCAGCGCGAACTCGTCGGCGATCAGCGCCGCGCCGACCCCGTAACTCGCCGCGACCACCGGGTGCCCGACGGCCCGCTCGTCGCCGCGCACCGCGACGAGGCCGACGCCCGCCAGCGCCGCGATGCCGAAGTTGTAGTGGTGCAGGTGGGTGCCGCCGGCCGAGATGTTCCCCCAGGGCAGCCAGCCGTCCCGGATGCCGTGGGTGATCAGCCGGGTGGTGCCGAAGGTGGTCCCGAAGCTGGTCCAGGTCACCAGCAGCGACCGCTTGGTCGGCGAGAGGTGGGTGTCCGCCGCCTGCCGCCAGTGCTGGAGCAGACGCGTGCGCCCGGCGTCGTAGCGCTGCGGCATGCCGTCCGTCATCGTGACCACTCCTCCGCTGCCGTCCCCATTCACCATCCTCCATCGTCCATCCTCCGTCCGCCGGGCCGATCGGGCAGCCGCAGCTGCCCCGGGGTCTGCCCGGGCGCCGCTGCGCACCCGCGGGGCGGCGGGCCTGGAACGGAGGTCGCCCGTCGTGAGGATCGTGAGGAGAGAGCCGTGGGCCTGATGGTGGTCATGGGAGCCGAGTTGGCGTGCTCGTTCGGGCAGGGACCGCCGGCCGTGCTGGCGGTGCTGCGCCCGGACGCGACGATCGGCGGTCTGCCGATCGCGACGGTCGCGGACGTCGAGCCGCTGGTGAACGTCCCGCCGTTCGGCCTGTGCCTGAGCGAGCAGAACCCCGAGGTCGCCGCCGCGACGGCCGCGGCACTGGTGTGCTCATCCCGATGCCGTGCGTCCCGGTGCTGCCCGCCCCCTGGGAGCCCGGCTCGCCGACGGTCCTGGTGGACGCGCTGCCAGCCCTCACCGCCTCCTGCACCTGCGCGTGCGCCTGGGGCGGCGTGATCCGGATCGTCGTGCCGGGCCAGGAGGGCGCCGAGGCGCCCTGAGACCGTCAGGCCGTCCTGGGGAGCGTCCAGGCCGGGGAGTCCGCCGGGGGCGCCGGGCGGGCCTGCCAAGCGGAGCGGTCGGCGGTGTCGTCCCAGAAGGGCACGTCGCCGTAGACGATGCCGTAGGCCCAGTACTCGTCCGACTCGTGGCACACCAGGTCGGGGTAGGGGGAGAAGGCGGTGTCCTGCCAGTAGGCGTTGATCCGGGCCACCGCCTCGGCCCGGTCCATCGAGAGGCTCTCCTGCATGAAGTCGGCGATCTCCGAGAAGAACTGATGCATTTCCGCATCCGCGTCGATGATGAATTCGCTGACCATTTAAAGAATCCCCACCAGTGATTGATCGAATAGAGAGGCGCCGCCCTGATGATGGATGGCTATCTGATGGCCACTCAGGCGCATCGGGATCTGTCGGTTGCGCAGGCTGTTCATGTTCATCAGCATCTTGCCCTCGACCAGATCATATCCGTGCATCCGGGTGCCGTTCCGGTCCGCCCGGTGATGGCGGATGAACTGTCCGAGCGCCGCGTCGTCGTCCGGACCGAACCGCCGCCCGGGCAGCGCGTCGAGCTGGTCCTTCGGGACTCTGAAGTG
The DNA here is from genome assembly GCF_000744225.1 of Kitasatospora mediocidica KCTC 9733. Lineage (GTDB taxonomy): Bacteria > Actinomycetota > Actinomycetes > Streptomycetales > Streptomycetaceae > Kitasatospora > Kitasatospora mediocidica. Next base: position 447,840 of record NZ_JQLN01000006.1, read on the forward strand.
AAGGACCGCGGGGTCCTCCCCGCGCCGCTGGCCGATCATGCGGGACCACTGCTCGGCCTGCCTGCGGTCGTTGGTGACGTAGAAACCGCCGTGCCCGAAGTCCATCGGGCGGGGGCTGACGTTGGGATTGATGCCCCGGCTGACGATGTTGTCCGCACCCGACCTGGTCGTCCCGTGGTAGAGGTCGACCATCTCCGGGTCGAGGCCGAGCGGGTCGGCCCCGACGAGCGGGTTGGGGACGTAGCCGTAGGGGTTGTCCGCAGCGGACAGGCCCAGCGGATCGGGGCTCAGGTAACGGGCGCTCGTCGGGTCGTAGTAGCGGAACAGGTTGTAGTGCAGGCCGGTCTCGCGGTCCAGGTACTGGCCCGGGAAGCGCAGCGGGCAGTCGTCCGGACCCACGGGCTGGGGCGATTCGCGGCCCGTGGCGCTGTCCCGGCCCCAGATGGTGCCGCGGCGGCGCCACGAGACGACGCCACTCTCGTCGACCAGCTCGGTCGGCGCGCCGGCCAGGTCGGTCACGATCGCGTGGAAGCGCCGGTTGATTTCCTCCTGGGCGAGCCCGTGCTCCAGCCGGTCGAGCTGGGTCAGCGCGAGCTGGCCCCCGACGCTCCAGTCCCAGGTCGTCGTCCGGTGCTCGGCCGTGCCCGCCCGGGTGTGCCGCTGCTCGGCCAGGTGGGCGCCGTCCCAGCTGAAGGTGGTCTCCTCCAGGACGCTCGCGCCGTCGGCGGTCAGGTGCCGCTTGGCCGTGCGTCGGCCGAGCGCGTCGTAGCGGTAGCACCAGAGCGTGCCGTCGGGCACCGTCACCTGGATCAACTGGTCGTGGCTGTCCCACTGGTAGTGCCAGGTGAGGCGGCCACCGGAGAGCAGTCGACGGGTCTCCCGGACGATCCGGCCCTGGCCGTCGTAGTCGTAGGAGGTCCGCCCGGCGGTGCGCAGCAGCCCCCGTGCGTCCAGCTCGGCCGGTGCGGCCGGCTCCCCCGTCCCCGCCCCTGATACGGGCGTCGGCCCGCCGCTCACGTTGCCCAACTGGTCGTAGGCGTAGCGCTCGGACCAGTTCGCCCCCGTCACGGCCGTGACCCTCGCCCGCGCGTCGAGCTGGTAGGCGACCGGTCCGTGCACGCTGTCGGTGCTGCCGACGGGCATCCCGTCGGCCTGGTAGCCGAACGACCGCTGCGCGACGTTCTGCCCGCCGGCTGTCAGGGACAGGCCGGTCAGCCGGTCCATGGCGTCCCAGCCGCGGTGCACCGCGGCCTCGCCGAAGCGGCGCACCGTCTCGCGGCCCAGGGCGTCGTAGTCGAAGGCCAGCGTGCCCGACGCGGTGCTCAGGCTGGTCGGTTGGCCGGCCGCGTCGTACGTCCAGCGGCTCTCCACCCCGGCCGGCGTGCGGCGCAGCACGCGCTGCCCGGACAGGTCGTACCCGTGGGTGAGTTCGGCGCCGTCGTACTCCTCGGCCACCGTCCGTCCGGCCGCGTCGTAGCGGTAGCGCAGCAGGCCGGTGCCGTTGTCGGCCTCCAGGAGCCGGCCCGCGGCGTCGTACCCGAAACGGATGGTCTGCTCGGCGGCCGCCAGTTGGACGGTGCGTCCGCGCAGGTCCCTGGTGAACGTCACGCTCTGGCCGGCGCCGTTGGTGCGCGCGACCAGCTGCCCGGTCAGGTCGCGGGTGTAAGTGATGGTGCGTCCGGTGAAGTCGGTCTCGGCGACCAGTGCGCCGACCGCGTCGTAGCGGTAGGTCCACCGAGCCCCGGCCGGATTGGTGACGGCCGTCAGTTGCAGCTGGGTGTCGTAGGTGAAGGTGTAGCGCGTGCCGTCGTGCTCGGTGCGGGCGGCAAGCCGTCCGAAGTACGTGTACGCGTACCGGGTGCGCGCACCGGAGGCGTCCAGGTGCTCGACCAGGTTGCCGTCGGCGTCGTACGTCCACTCCTGGCGGCCGCCCTCGGCGTCCACCTGCCAGGCCGGGCGACCCTCGATCGTCCAACCGTAGGTGGTGACCCCGCCCAGCGGGTCGGTGACCGACACCTCGCGCCCGAAGGCGTCGCGGGTGCAGTGGGTGACCGCGCCGAGCGGGTCGGTGACGGACAGCAGCAGGCCCGCCGGGTTCGTGCTCACCTGGGTCCGGCTGCCGAGCGGGTCGGTGGTGGAGCGCGGTTCGCCCCGCTCGCCGTGGGCGTAGGTGGTGCGGGCGCCGAGCGGGTCGACCTTGGCCGTCAGGTTCCCGCGCTCGTCGTAGCTGTAGCCCCAGCGGGTGCCGTCCAGGGCGACGAGGTCGACCATGCGGTGCGAGTCGTCGTACCCGGCGGTGCTGACGGTGCCGTCGGGCAGGGTGCTGCGGGTCAGGTTGCCGTCGGCGTCGTAGTCGAAGGCGGTGACGGCGCCCAGCGGGTCGGTCCGGGACAGCAGCCGCCCGTAGCGGTCCCAGGAGGTGGCGGCGACCGCGCCGTTGGGGGCGCTCTCGCGGACCGTCCGCCCGTACTCGTCGAGCTCGAACACGGTGGCGTGGCCCAGCGAGTCGGTCACCGTGGTGGTGCGGCGCTCCGTGTCGTAGGAGAAGACGGCATCCAGGAAGCCGCCGTCGCCGCGCGTCTGCACGCAGCGTCCGGCGCGGTCGTAGAGGTAGCGGTACTGGTGCCCGGCACGGTTCGTCCAGCCGGTGATCCGGGCGGACGTGTCGTAGGTGTAGCGCAGCGGCAGGCCGGAGGAGTCGGTGACGGCGTCGAGGTTGCCGTCGCCGTCGTAGCCGAACGCGACCAACGGGATCTCCTCGACGCTCCCGTCACCCGCGCGGTCGTCGAGCAGGGTGAGTGCGGTGATCCGCTTGCCGGTGGTCGCGACTGCCACCCGGTAGCCGGCGGTGTGCCGGACCTCGTACGGGATGCCGTCGGCGGTGTGCAGGATCTCGATCCTGTTGCCGTTGCGGTCGGTTATCGCCGTGAGCGGCAGCTGCAGCGAGCCGGCCTCGCGCGCGTGCGGCCCCTGCGCACCGGACGGCGCGCCGAAGTGCCAGCTCGTGCCGGTGTGCGGATCGGTGACCCGCAGGGTGCCGCCCGGCGCGCCGTCCCAGCGCAGCGGCCAGCGCGGGCCCTCGGTCGGCACGACCTCCGCGCCGACCTGTGGGACGGGGTAGCTGAGGAGCATTCCGTCCTCGGCGGCGAAGACCACGCCCGCGTCGTCGAGTTCCAGCCGCTGGTCCAGTGTGGAGGCCCACGAGCGGCCGAACCAGCCACCGCACCGGTAGGACGACACATGGGTGCGGGACAGCACCAGCGCGAGCACGCCGGGCAGCGCGAGGTCGACGGCGGAGAGCACCATGTCCCCGGAGGCGATGTCGACCGGGTCGCTCTTGGTGGTGCGCTTGGTCGCGGGCGTGGCGGTCTTCTTCGGGTCCTCCGCGTCGTTGCGCAGCTTGGGCGGGGTCGGCTTGGGGACCTCGGAACCGGACGGCTTGATCTGCAGCGGCTTGTTCCAGGCGTTCGGCGGCGGGCCGGGCTTGGGCTCCGACGGCTTCGGGACATCGCTCGCGCCCTTGGGCCTCTTGAGTGCGGCGAGGTCCTCGACCGTGCCCGCCTCCTTCTTCGCCGTGGTCTCGGCGACGGCCGTGGCGCCCTTGTGGGTGTCCGTGAGGATCTTGCGGTACGAACCCGCGAAGTCCGTGGCCAGGCCCTCCCCGGCCTTCTTGGCGACGTCCTCGAGGGCCTTGGTGATCTGCTTGCTCATGTGAAGCTCAACCCCGCGATGTTCCCCGAGAAGGTCTCGGTCCGGCCCGTGACGTCCTGGGCGTGTGGGGCCGGCACCTGGGCGGCGAACGCCTGTACCGAGCCCGGCGTCCCCTGCGGCCGGTCGACGCCGGCGGACTGCGGGAACTGCACGACTTCATCCAGTAGTTCGATCGCCATCCAGCGCTCAACCCCGATCTGCCCGACATGCCCCTACGCGACCAGCATGTCTGAGCGCACACCTGATCACATATCGGATGCAGGTATCAACCTGGCGCGGTCGCCCGTGCGCCGAACCCCTCGCGGCCGGGCCTGGCCAGGGCGCTCGGCTCGAAGGCCCGCGACTTCCTCCACCCACCATCTGCCGGTCGGTCTAAGCTGGCAGGGACGGGTGCACGACCGCTGGAAGGTGGGTCCGACCATGCAGCCGAGCGCGATCTGCGAGGTGCTGAGCCGTCCGCTCAGCCGCGAACTCCTGGCCCGTGACCTGGCCCGGCTGGCCTATGTCGCCGAGGACGGCACCCCCCGAGTCATCCCGATCGGCTTCCTCTGGAACGGTTCGCAGTGCGTCATGTGCACGGCGAAGAACGCCCCGAAGCTCCCGGCGCTGCGCCACAACCCGATGGTCGCGCTGACCATCGACACCGAGGTGCACCCGCCGAAGATCCTGCTCATCCGCGGCCGGGCCGAGCTGGAGGTCGTGGAGGGCATCCCGGACGAGTTCCTCACGATGAACGGCACGTACACGATGACGCCCGAGCAGCGGGTCGAGTGGGAGGCCGGCGTCCGCTCGCTCTACGACGGCATGGTCCGGATCGTCGTGACCCCGACCTGGGCGAAGCTGATCGACTTCGAGACGACCCTCCCGAGCGCGGTCGAGGAGCTGGTCCGGCAGCAGGAGGAGCGTCAGCGCAGTGCCTGAGCGCCATGCGGCTGCCGTGCGGCTACGGCGCGGAGCCCGACGGGGACGGTGAGGGCGCGGCGGCCGAACTGCCGCTGACGAAGAGGGATTCGGCGCAGGTGGCCGGGGCGGACTCGTCGGGCGGCGTGCCGGGCCTGCGGCAGGCCACGGTCAGGACGATCTTGCTCTTCGGCGGCGCCTGGATCTGGGTGACCCAGTGGCTGGGGTAGTCGCGGAAGTTCTCCAGCGCCAGTGAGGTGACCTGCTGACCGTTGATGCTCACGGTCAGGGTGCCCTCGTCGCCCTGGGGCGCGTCGGCGACGATGTCGGTGATCAGCAGCAGGCTGCCGTCCGGGACCTGGAAGGTGGCGCTGCTCTGCTTGCCCGGGCTGACCGCGGTGTCCAGCCGGGTGGAGAACTGCCCCTGGACCGCCTGGCCGCCCGCCATACCGCCTGCGGCGCCCCCGGCGCCCCCGGGGCCGGTGGCGGGTCCGCCGCCCGCTGCGAGCGCCGCCGCCGCTGCCGCCGCTGACGACGACGCCGAGGGCGAGGCCCCGCCGCCGGGGTGGGAGCCGGGCTTCGCGGGCGCCCCGCCGCCGCCCCCCGGCGGCGTCGACGCGGCGGCGTCGACGCGGCGGCCTGCGAGGCCTGCGCCGCCTGCGAGTTGACGGCTGCCACCACCGCCGCCTTGACCTGGGTGTCGACCGACTGCCGGGTGGCCCGCGAGATCATCGGCCGCTTCCTGGCGTCGGGCAAGGACGTCGCCTTCACCACGGCGGCGTTCATCGCCGAACTGGTCATGCGGCTGACCCTCGTCAAGTACATGGGATACGTGAACAGCGAGGAGAGCCCCTACCGGTACGACTTCGCCGCAGACCGCTGGACGATGCCGCCCACCTGGAAGAACGTGCCCGGCCTGGACTCCGACGACGAGCGGAACGACACGGTGGCCTTCGCCCCCAAGATCCCCGACAAGAGCTACGAGGCGGTGGTCGACCTCTTCAGCCGTGCACCCTCGGAGAGTTACTACGCGGACTGCTCGACGACCATCGTGGCGCTCCACTACCGCGCGCTGGCCGAGGCCCTGGAGAAGAACGCGTTCAACCGCACGTTCGCCGGCAAGGTCGCCACCGCCCCGGCGGGGGTCCAGACCGGCAACGCGGAGGGAGAGTTCGACGATCCGCCGATCACCGGCCTGGTCACGCTCATCCCGGGCCGGGACATCGCGTCCCTGGACGAGCTGCTGCCGGGCGACTGGGTGTACTTCGAGAACTATCCCGACTACGACGAGACCCACAAGGGTCCGTCTGCCGTCTGGGCGGGCGAGCACGCCGTCTACATGGGCAACGGGGAGTACCAGGGCTTCGGCGTCGAACGGCAGCCGTACGACGCGATGGTGAAGAAGATGATCGACAACTACAACGGCCAGGGGATCAAGCCGGGCGTCAAGGCGAGGAGCGCCGTCGAGGACCACTCCGGCAGCATCGGGAAGAGCATCCCCGGCATCACCGAGGTGCGGCGACTGAAGAACCCCGTGGAATGACGGTGCCCCCGGACACCGGGTGCAGCGCATCCCGCGCCCGCGATACGGTGGGGCGATGACACCGGACGAGGTCCTGCGCGCCCTGGCGGCACTCGAAGCGGCCTGGAGGCAGGACGACACGGCACTCGCCGCACTGGCCCAACGGGGCAGGGACGAGCCCACGTTGCCCGTCCTGCTGGCCGACTACGGCAACCTCACCCTGCGCGCCCTGCTCACCCTCGCGTTCGGCGACGACGGCCAAGTGTCGCCCGAGGAACTGGAGCAGCGCCTGCAAGCGGACGTCACCGCCCGGATGTGCACCTCCCTCGGCCGCACCCTGACCACCTGGGCCGCCACCGCACCCGACGAGGCCTCCGGCGACATCGCCCGCGCCGTCCTCGACGCCATCCTCAACTTCACCGCGGGCCCGGTCGAGGACAACGTGCTCCCGCTGCTCACCGCCCTGCGTGCCACCGCCCTGGACGGCGACTGAAGCTTGTCAGGTCGGGACGGTCCTCAGCCGCCCGACAGCGCCCGGCGCAGCACGTCCAGCACCTCGGCCTCGGGGAACCTGGTCAGCGCCGCGGCCTCGGCACCGGCCAGGACCTCGGCCAGCTCCTGCGGGTCCGCCGCGCGGGCCAGTGTGGTCACCCAGTCCGCCAGCCCGGCCACGTCGTCCGGCAGGCCGGTCGGCAGCGTGCCCGCGTACGGCGCGGCAGCCCGGCGGCGCTCGCGCCGGAGCGCGCGCGGGACCCCGCGCTCTGCCAGGGCGGCCGGCGACGTGGCAGCGGGCGCGGGTAGCGGCGCGGGCGGGGCCGGCGGTGCCTCCGGCCGCTGGGCGCGGGCCGGCACGGGGAGGCCGTCGCTGGCGTACCGGCCCGGCGGCAGCCCGACCTTGCCCGGGTGCACGCAGACCGGCACCCGGCCGACGACGGTGTAGCGGTACCCGTCGGCCGGGTCGAACGCGCACTCCGGCGTGGGCCGCTCGAAGACGTCGAACCCGCCGCCCGGCAGGCGCGCCGATGGGCAGAACCAGCAGACCTCCTGGTCGTCGGTCTCATCCACGAACGGTTCGCTCTCCACCCCCGCACCCTACCGGCGGCCGCCCGACTACCGTGCCTGACCGCCGCAGATCAGCTCGGCGAGCTCCACCGGCCGGCTGAGCGCGACCAGGTGCCCGCCGGGCAGCTCCTCCAGGGCGATGCCCAGCCGTTCCCCGACGATCCGGCGCTGGAACTCCAGGGGGAGGAACCGGTCGTCACGGCCCTGCAGGAACCGGGTGGGGACGTCGGGCCACTCCCGCAAGGGCCACGGCTGGGCGAAGACCGCCGCCGAGGGGCCGCCGACCTCGGCCGCGAGCGCCTCCTCGGTCACCTCGGCCGGGACGTCGTGGAAGAAGTCGACCCGCACGTCGAACGCCGGGTCCGGCCCCCGCCCGTCGAGCACGGCCTTCGCCGAACGCGCCGCGCCCTGACCCGTGTTGCCCCACCACTGCCCGGCGCTCTCGCCATAGGTGGGGACCATGGCGTTGACCAGGATCAGCTGTTCCACCGGCACACGCTCGCAGACCAGCGGCGCGCTGAACCCCGCGAGCGACTGCGCCACCACCACCAGCCCGCCGCGCCGCTCGCCGATCGCCTGGACAACGGTGTCGGCGTACTCGGAGAGCCCGGCGGAGTCGTCCTGCGGGAGGTCGAACGTGACCACCTCGTGCCCGCGCGCCCGCAACTCGGGGACCGTCCGGTGCCAGTACCACGCGCGGCCGTCAGCGCCGGGGACGAGGACGTAGGTTGCCACGTGAGCCTCCATCGACAGGTGTACGGCGACGCTACCAACCCACCCGGCCCGAACGGTCCCGCCGCGCCCGCGCCCGTGTCCGCCGCGCCTCAGGCCCTCGAACCGCGCGACATCCGGTAGAGCACGTTGCGCCGCAGCGGCCCCTCGGGCGCGCCCGGGTCCTCGAAGTCGTCGGCGGGGTCGCAGGTCATGCCGAGCCGGCACATCACCGCCTGGGAGCGCAGGTTGCCGGCGGTCGTCACCGCGACGATCTCGGGCAGTCCGAGGGTCTCGAAGCCGAAGGCCAGACTCGCCCGCCCGGCCTCGGTGGCGTAGCCGTGGCCCCAGGCCGAGCGAGCCAGCCGCCAGCCGACCTCGACCCCGCCGAACGGCATCTCCTCGTCCACCAGGTCCAGGCCGGCGAATCCGACGAACTCACCGGAGGCGATCGCCTCGACCGCCCACCAGCCGTACCCCCGCTCGTCGAACTCGGCCTGGAAGCGCTCCACCGAGGCGTCGCTCTGCTCCCGCGTCAGCAGGTCCCCCAGGTGCTCGCGGACCGCGGGATCGGCGTTCATCGCCGCCCAGGGTTCGAGGTCGGACTCCCGCCAGCGGCGGAGGACGAGGCGGTCGGTGCGCAGTTCGGACATGCTGCCAAGCTAACGCCCGGAAGGGCCGCCGTGTCGACCCGTTTTCGCGGCGGCGCTATTCGGTGCAGTGCTTTCTGTCCATTCGGTAAGAGAATTCCCTCGGGACAGTTTAGGTATTCCACCGCGGCTGTGCGGACCACGCGATCCGCACAGCCGTCTCGACCGGTGGATCAGCGGCCCGCGCCCGTGGCGATCGCGCGCAGCGGTTCGAGGGCAGCGGCCACCTGCTGGGCCTGGTTGTCCGCTCCGGAGGCGTTCGGGTGCACGAAGGTGCAGGACTCGCCGGTGCCCGGGATCTCCTTGCAGAGCCCGGCCGGCGGGTCGGTCTGGTCACCGTCCCCCGTGAGGTTGTCCTTCACCCCGTACATCCACTTCTGGTCACCGCTCGCGCAGACCCCGTGGTCGACGCTGGAGGTGTAGGTGTCGACGTACGTCGCGCCGTGCAGGTCGGCCTGACGCTTGATCAGATCGTTTAGCCGGCGCTCCAGACCGTCCAGCCAGGGCATGTCGCCCTTGGCGACGGTGCCGAGCTGGTGGAAGTTGCCCCACGAGCAGCCGCTGTTCTGGGCGACGATGGCCGGGTAGCCGACGAGCGCGACCTTGGCGTTCGGCGCCCGGACCCCGATCTCGTCCATCATCTGGCCGAACTCGGCGTCGAGTCGGTTGAATTGTGCGGCCAGCCAGGCCTGGCCCTCGCCCTGGGTGTAGTGCTTGGTGCAGGGGCTCCCGAAGCCGATCGTGGCGGCGCCGCGCTCCAGGCACTGGGTGACGATCGTGCCGAAGCCGAGGGAGTTTCCGCCGATCCCGACACTCACGACGTCGGTGCCGGGGGAGAGGGCGTCGAGTTGGGCGGGCTTGGCCGGCCAGCCGCCCTCGGGCGGCGTCGAGGGCGGCCCGAGGAGCTTGTTGGACGGCTGCGGCTGCAGGATCCCGTCCCGCACTTCGGCCGCGCCGCAGGTGACATCGGTGAGATCCAGCCCCAACTGCGTGGCGACCTGGTGGGGGTAGTTGCGGAACGATCGCCCACAGCCGTCGTTGTCGTCCCACGGCCGGACGAAGACGTTGGCACTGTACGAGTCGCCCATCGCGACGTAGCTGAGTGGCTGTTCCTCGGCAGCGCGCGCCGCCGAGACGGGGCCGAGGGCGGACAGGGTTGCGGCGAATGCGGTGGCCACGGCGAGCGAAGCCCGTACGGTGGCGGGCATGCGAAGTCGGGACATGTGATTGGCCTTTCGTGCAAGTACCGATCAATGTCACGAAAAGTAGCCAGGCCCGCACTTTGGGTCAAGAAGTTCGTGTAATGACCCATTCCAAAGAGTGAGCACCATCGGGCAAAACTCGAACGTCCGGAATTTTTGCCGAGTCAGCGTTAATCGACCGCGCCACGCCCGGAATCAGCGAGCGGGAACAGCGCGCTGAGGCGGGGGATTCATCGGGCGGTCTCGGCCGCGTCCCGGGTGTCCCATCGCTCGTCGTTCGGATCGGGGTCGCACGGGAAGTCGAGCCCGAGGCCGGTCGCTCTGCTGACGGCAGCCCTCGATCAGGGCCCAGAAGGAATCGTCGTCCATGGGCTCACCCTGGCAGGCCGCTACGACAATCCGATTCCTGCTCCCTGGCGGGTGAAGCGGGCGTCGACGGTGATCGTGGCCGGGCCCTTGATCATGCCGACCTTGTTCCAGATGAGCCCGAAGTCGGCCCGGTCGACTTTCAGCTCCGCTGTCAGCGTCACCACGTCGGCGCCGGCCTCCGCCGCGTGGGCGGTGAAGCTCATCGCCTTGGTCGTACCGCGCACGGTGAGGGTGCCGTCCACGGTGGCGGAGTCCGCGGTGGTCGCGGTGACGCTTCGTGCGTCGAAGACCAGCTGTGGGTGGGCCTGTACGTCGAAGAAGTCGGCGGAGCGCAGGTGGGTGTCGCGCTTGGCGTTCCCGGTGTCCAGGGACGCGGCGTCGATGACCAGCCTGCCGTGCGCCGAGCCGTCGGCCGACAACTCGCCGTGCCCGCTGATCACGCCGAACTCCCCCCGGACGGCGACCAGTCCCCACATGGCGCTGTGCCGGAACAGGACGGTGGACTCGGCCGGGTCGAGCACCCACTGCCCGGGGGCGAGAGCGGTGAGCGCGATGCGGGGGGAGCCTTGGGGACTGCTCATGGGCATGCCTCTCGTCAGGTCCTGCCGGGCTTTAGCGTGGACGGGCGACGACCCCTTGCGCAAGGTCCTGGTGCCCACCGGTGGCCAGCATCCTGACCTCTCCTCGGTCGCTGATCTCGGCCCGGACGATGCCGCTGCTGTCGACGTAGACGGGATGGCCGCCGGGTCCCAGCGTGCCGGTGAGGTCGACCACGACGACGTCCTCGCGGCCCTCGGGCGGGTCCTCGGCGGGACCGCCGGATTCTGCGGCCGATCGAGTGAAGATCAACTCATACTGCTGAGTACTCATCGGGCTCTCCCAACTATTCCGGCGGGGGCTGCCTCACTCCAGGGGCCGGGGCGGGGTGGCCGGGTCCCAGGTCTCGGGCCAGCCGGGCAGGCGGATGAACGTGTCCCGGGCCTGCACCAGGCCGTTCAGGGGTCCGGCCGCCGTCCCCGGGATGCCGCTCGCGATCAGCTGCTGCGCCTGCTCGACCGCCCGGGCGTAGTCCTCGTCCGGGGTGATCCAGGTTTCCCGACTGTGGTCGGCTGCCACCACATGCAGCACGCCGTAGGAGCCGTGGCCGGGATCCAGGTCAAGACGCTCACAGACCCGGCGGTAGTTGTCCGCACCGCCGGTGGTCTCGGGTTTCCAGGTGAACCTTGCCACCAGTCGTATTCCGCCCATGCGTCCATCGTGCGATGCGCCGGGCCGGCGCGCAGGCCGGGCGCCGGGGACGGAGACCGCAACGCGAAGGGCCGGCGGTGTCGGCTGGAGCGCCGATACCGCCGGCCCGATGCCGTAGCCCGGCCGGGAGCCGCTGGACACGGCCTACGGCATCTCGGGACCGGTCGCGTTGATGAGGGCGAACGTGGCGCCCTGCGGGTCCTGGACGACGGCCATCCGGCCCGCGATCATGTCGAACGGCGGCTTGAGGACGTTGCCGCCGGCGCGGACCAGCGCGTCGACCGTGCTGTCGGTGTCGTCGACCGAGAAGTACGCGAGCCAGTGCGGGGGCGTGCCGGGCGGGAGCTGGCCGAGCCCCTGCATGCCGCCGACCACGCGCCCGCCCGCGCTGAGCGAGAAGTAGCCCTCCGCGCCCTCCATGGGGGCGGCCTCCACGCCGAGGGCGGCGGAGCAGAAGGTCGCGGCGGCGGCGGGGTCGCCGCTGAGGAGCTCGTTCCACACCACCGAACCGGGCTCGTTGACCACCTCCGCGCCGTGGAAGTCCTTGGCCTCCCACAGCCCGAACACGGCACCGCTGGGTTCGGCCACGATGGCCATCCGGCCCAGGGTCATCACGTCCATCCCCGGCATGAGCACCGTGCCGCCCGCGCGGGTGACCGCCTGTTCGGTGGCGTCCGTGCTGGCGGTGGCCAGGTAGGTGGTCCAGGCGGTCGGCGGGGTCGGGCCGCCGTCGGGTGCCATCGCGGTCATGATGCCGGCGACGGCCTTGCCGTTCAGCTGGCAGACCGCGTATCCGCCGGTCTCGGGCGGACCGACCTCGCCCTGCCAGCCGAAGAGGTCGCGGTAGAAGTCGAGGGCGGCCTGCTGGTCGGGGACCATGAGGTCGAGCCAACAGGGTGTGCCGGGCGTGTAAGGACCGGTGACGACGGGCATGGCAGCAGCCTCCAGGGCAGTACGACGGCCCCCCATGACCACCACTGTGGGCACCCGGAGCTTTCCCGCGCCACCGGCACTGGCCCGTCCGAGCCTGCCGGTCCCAGCCCGATGGCGCCCGCCACCCCGGCCGGTACGTCACGACGGGTCAACCCTCTACGCTGGGCGGCATGATGTCCACGGTCGGCAGGCGCTGCTACAACGCTCTCAGTCCGCTGCATTCCCTGATCTACTTCGCGCCCGAGGCCGAGGCCGAGTTCACGGCGCTCGGGCTCCGGGCGGGCGGCATGAGCTACCTCGCGGGCCGGGCGGCGGCGATGGGAGCGGTCGGCGCGGGCACCGTGGCCGCCACGTTCTACAACTTCAACCCCAGCCTGGTCGCCCGCCACATCCCCCGGGCCTGGGACCTGGCCGCACCTGGCGATGTCCTGGACGCCCGGCTGCGGGCCGCCGACCGCGCACTGCGCCGGGTGCTCGGCGACGGCGTGGCCGCCGACCCCGCCGTCGCCGAGGCGGCCCGGCTGGCGCTGACCGCCGCACAGGGGTGCTCCGCCGCCGGCCGGCCGCTGTACGCCGCCCACGCGGACCTGCCGACACCCGAGGAGCCGCACCTGGCCCTCTGGCACGCGAGCACGCTCCTGCGCGAGCACCGCGGCGACGGTCACCTGGCCGCGCTCGCCGCTGCCGAACTCGACGGCCTGGACGCCCTGATCACCCACACCGCCTCGGGCCGGGGCTTCACCGCCGACTTCGCCCGGACCAGTCGCGGCTGGTCCGAGTCCGAGTGGGACGCCGCTGGGCAGCGCCTGCGGGAGCGGGGACTGCTGGACGGCGACGGCGCCCTCACCGAGGCGGGCACCGGGCTGCGCCGCGAGGTCGAGGACACCACGGACCGCCTCGCCCGTGCTCCCTACGAACACCTGGGCGAGGCGGAGAGCGTACGACTGACCGGGATCGCCCGTGCGCTGAGCGCGACCGCGCTGGCCAACGGCGCCTTCCCGGCCGAGGTGTTCGCCCAGGCGTGACGACGCCGGGCAGCACCGGGCCGGGCACCCCGACGGGTGTCCGGCCCGGTTCGGTACAACTGCGGTACAACTGCCCTACGACTGCGGCGGGTCAGCGCTTCAGCACTGGGGCCGCCGACCGTGGTTGGCCGCGTGCTTGCGGCGTCCCTTCTTCTTGCGGCGTCGCTTCGATGACATGGCCACTCCTCTCGCCGCGGTGCTTGCGCACCCGTCCTCCACGGTTCCACATCGTCGTCCCATCGGCGCGTTGTCCACCGGGCCCGCGTAGCGGTGACCCGAGAACGCCGAAGGTCCCGTCCGATCGGAGCGATCGGACGGGACCTCGTCCCGGCGTCGACGTGCCGGGCCTGCGCTGCACCCCCGTGACAGCGCAGACCCGGGTGATCGACGAGCGGTTCGGGCGGGCGGACAGGTGGGTGGACGAACACGCGTCCGCCGCCAAGGCCGGGCCGCGGCCCGGGCGTTCACACCATCCGGTGGACCTGGAGGTGTGGATATGATCGTGCAGATCCGAACCACGCGCTGTCAACCCCGCTAGATCCCGGCCGGTGGACGGCCCGGCGTGTCTAGTGGAGTAGATCCGGTCGCGCGAGGTTCTCGCGGCCCAGGGGAGGGAGTCAGGTCCATGGGGGAGAGCACACCCGCCGCCGGCGGTGGGACCATCGCAGCTCAGCTGGACTACCTGATCAGGACCGGCTACCCGGACGGCAGGGGACCCGGCGACTACCACGGGATCGCCCGGGCCAGTCACGCGTACGCGGCCGTGCACGGAGGTCCGACGATCAGTCACCAGGCTGTGCTGAACATCCGAAAAGGCGCGGTGACCAATGTGGGCGTGAACAGCCTGCAGGCCCTGGCCAACGTCTACGGCGTCCCCGTCACGTACTTCTTCGAACGCGGACCGGACGGCCTGCTCGCGACCCCGGCCCCCGAGCCCGCCGGCGCCGACTCCGACGCCGACTCCGGGGGCAGAACGCCCCCGGCCGACGTGGTGATCGGCCGCCTGCTGACCCTGCTGAGCGCGGTGCAGCCCAGAGGCCGGGCGCCGCGGACCGACGAGGAGCTGGTCGAGGCGATCCGGGCCAGGGGCGGCCGGATCACGCTCGGGTGTCTCGCCTCGCTGCGCGCCGAGCTGTGGGACGAGGGACTTCGCCGGCGGCTGTCCGACTTCGCCGCCGCCGTCGGCGTGCCGGCCGACTACCTGTTCGTCGACGAGGAGGCCGCCGCCCTGGTGGCGGAGGACCTCGCGCTGCTGAGCGCGTTCAAGGAGGTCGGGGCCCGCAAGGTGGCGATGCGCAGGGTCGCCGAGCTGGACGACGAGGGGATCCGCGCGCTGGGTCCGATGCTCGAACTCCTCAGCAACGTCGGCAAGCGGCAGCGGATGTAGCCGCCGGACCGTCCTGTCGGGGCGTCAGCCGTCCGGTCGGGCGGGGCGGCGGCCAGGCCATCACCGAGCACGGGGGCTCTTGTGGCGTTTGTTCGTTGGCAGCGTCCTGCTGCCGGAGCGGAGGGAACGGCGTTGGACGACCGGGAACTGCGACAGCACTGCGCCGAGGTGGTCAGACGCCTCGACATCCCCCGTCCGTTCACCGTCAACTCCCTGATCGACAGCATCGAGCGCAGACGCGGCCGGGCCATCTCGCTGGTGCCCATGGCCCTGGCCGTCCGGGCGGGCAGCCCGTGCGGTCTCTGGGTGGCGACGGACGACACCGACTACATCCTGTACCAGAAGGACACCACCCGGGCTCACCGCGAGCACATCGTGCTGCACGAGGTCGGCCACCTCGAACTCGGCCACGAGTGCACCGAGGCGGACCAGGACGAGGTGGCCCGGCTCCTGATGCCCTCGCTCGACCCGGCCCTGGTGCGCACCGTGCTGGGCCGGACCGTCTACACCAGTACGGAGGAGCGGGCCGCCGAGCTCGTCGCCTCCCTGCTGCCCCTGCAGGCCGGCCGGGCGGTCGGCCGGGCCACGCGCGAGAGCAGTACCCCCGGGACGGCCAATCTCGTCCAGCACCTGGGGGCCGCCCTGGAGCGCAACGAGAGGAGGAGCTGACGCATGCTGCTGTTCACCGTCGTCTACGGCATCCTCGCGGTGATCACCTGGAGTGCCTTCGCCTACAAGGTCAGAGACCTGTTCGGCGACCCGCGCAACCGCGAACTCCAGCTGCTGTGCCTGGCGATCGCGACCTTCGCGATGCCGTTCGTGCTGGCCTCGCCCCACGTCTACACCGGCATCGACCACCTGCTCGGCCGCCCGAACGCCGCCACCCTGCTGGTCTACATCTGCGTGGCGGTCTGTCTCACCTCCTTCGTCGCGCTGCTGGTCAGCTGGTCCTGTGCGCAGGACACCGTCCGCCCGCGCCACCGGCTGCTGGTGGCCTACTCGGTGGCCACGCTCGTGGTGATGACCCTCTCGTTCCTGCTGGGCGACGTCAGTGGTCCCGAGCACCCGATCGACTTCGACGTGCACTTCGAACTCGCCCCGTACATCTCGGTCTTCCTGCTCTCCTACCAGCTGCTGTTCTCGGTCAGCATGGGCATGCTGGTCGTGCTGTGCCA
This sequence comes from Kitasatospora mediocidica KCTC 9733, assembly GCF_000744225.1. Lineage (GTDB taxonomy): Bacteria > Actinomycetota > Actinomycetes > Streptomycetales > Streptomycetaceae > Kitasatospora > Kitasatospora mediocidica. The sequence continues at coordinate 463,735 of NZ_JQLN01000006.1, forward strand.
CCGCTACGCGGGCGTCGTCGACCGGCCCTGGCTGCGCCGGGGACTGCGCCTGGTGACGGCCGGCGCCGTCTTCGGGCTCGGATACTCGCTCCCCAAGGTCGCCAACACGCTCTGGGACGAGGTCGGGCACTCGCCGCTGCACTACGCCGGCACGGTGCTCGCGCCGATGTCCGCGAGCGTGGCGGCGGCGTTGTTCGCGGTCGGGTTCACCATGCCCGCCTGGGGCCAAGGAGTGACCAGGGCCGGCGAGTTCGTGATCGCCTTCCGCTCCTACCGGCGGCTCTACCCGCTGTGGAGCGCGCTGGCCGAGCAGTTTCCCGACCTCGTGCTCTTCCCCCCGGTCGCGCGGGCCGCCCGCTGGTCCCCGCGCGACCTGCGCCGGCTGGCCGGGCGCCAGGTCGTCGAGGTCCGCAACGGTGGGCTGGCCCTGCGCTCGCACCACGACCCCGAGGTGCAGCACACCGCGCGGGACCTCGAACTCCTGCTCAACCGCCAGATCTTCGAGATCCGCGACGCCCAACTCGCCCTGCGCCCCTACTACACCGCCGCGACCCAGCGATCCGTGCGCGAACTCGCCCGGGCCCGGCGGCTGACCGGCGACGCCGCGGAGGCGGTCGTCGAGGCCGCCCAACTCGCGGTCGCCCTGCGGGCCCGCGCCGAGGGCCGCGCGCTGCCCGCGGACCAGCACAGCAGCCTGCACGACGCGGCGGACGGCGACCTGGGGGAGGAGCTCGCCTGGCTGGTCCGGGTCGCCGACGCCTACCGCGGCTCGCCGGTGGTCCGCGCCGCGCTCGCCGACGCCGCCCACAGCCCGGCCGATGCGGTGAGCGCGTGACCGCGGCGGCCGGCCGTGCCGACGCACCCGGCACGCTCTTCGACCCCGCCCTGCTGGCCGACCCGCACGGCGGTTACGCGGCGCTGCGCCGGGCCGGGCCGGTCCACCGCACCAGCACGCCCGACGGCGCGCCGGTCTGGCTGGTGACCCGCTACCAGGACGTGCGCGCGGCCCTGGCCGATCCGCGCCTGTCCCTGGACAAGCGGACGGCGGGCGGCAGCGGCGAGCACGGCGCGTCGATGCCCCCGGAGCTCGACGCCCACCTGCTCAACCTCGACCCGCCGGACCACACCAGGATCCGCCGCCTGGTGGCCAAGGCGTTCACCCCGCGCGCCGTCGAGGCCCTGCGCGCACCGGTGCAACGGCGCACCGACACCCTGCTGGACGCGATCGCCCGGCAGCCTCCCGCGCCCGAGCAGCCCGGCGTCGACCTGATGGAGGCGCTGGCGACCCCGCTGGCCCTGGCCGTGATCTGCGACGTCCTCGGCATCGCCGAGGCTGAGCGCCGTGACTTCCGCGCGTGGACCGACACGCTGCGCTCCCCGGCCCCGGACGCCGCCCTGAGCTCCCGTCAGGCGATGCGCCTGATGCACGGGTTCCTGGTCGAGCTGATCGAGCGCAAGCGCGCCGCTCCCGCCGAGGACCTGCTCTCCCGGATCATCGAGGCCCGCGACGAGGGCGACCGGCTGACCGAGCCCGAACTGATCGCGCTGGCCTTCCTGCTGCTGTTCGCCGGTTACGACAACGCCGCCAACCTGATCGGCAGCACCCTGCTGGCCCTGCTCACCCACGCCGACGCCCACCGCGCCCTGCGCGAGGGCCGGGTGACGATGGATCAGGTCCTCGACGAGACCGTGCGCTGGAACACCCCCTCGATGCTCGCCTCGCGCCGGTTCGCCCTGGTGGACCTCGACATCGCCGGTACGGCCGTCGCCGCGGGCGACCGGATCTGGCTCTCCCTGGTGTCCGCGAACCGTGACGAGGCGCAGTTCCCGCACCCCGCCGACTACCGCCCGCAGCGTCCGGCCGGTCCGCACCTCGCCTTCGGGCACGGCATCCACCACTGCCTCGGCGCCGCCCTGGCCCGGATGGAGGCCGACCTCGCGGTCGGCACCGTCCTGCGCCGCTTCCCCGCCCTGCGGCTCGCCCGGCCGCCGCAGTGGAGCGCCTCGTTCCGCAATCGCGGCCCCCAGCACCTCGTCGTCACGGGGCTCGGCCGCTGGATCTGACGGACAGTCACGTACTACGACGTGCATCGAAGTTCACGTCACCAGGGGTGTGCGACACCCTACGGTCGGGTGGGGTTGGCGTGCGACCTGCACGACCTTAGTTCGATCGATGTCGTAGTTTGACGTTCGTCGAAATATGGGGTTTGGTGGAGCCGCACCCGCACCGCCGTGGACGAGAGGTCGGAGCGTCCACGAGACGACCGTTGCCAAGGAAGAGGGAGCACGATGGCCAAGGCAGTGAAGTTCGACAAGCTCGGCGGGCCCGAGGTCCTGGAGCTGCGCGAGGTCGAGGTCGGCGAACCCGGCCCGGGCGAGCTGCGCATCCGGGTCGACGCGATCGGCCTGAACCGAGCAGAGGTCATGTTCCGGACAGGTGTCTACTTCTACCAGCCCTCCTTCCCCTCCGGCCTGGGGTACGAGGCCGCCGGCGTCGTCGAGGCGGTCGGCCCCGACGTCACCGGGTTCGCGGTGGGGGACCCGGTCGGCGTCGTCCCGGCGTTCTTACAGACCGACTACGGCACCTACGGTGACCACGTCCTGGTCCCGGCGGCCGCGACCTTCCCGCGCCCGGCGGACATCGCTCCCGAGGTCGCGGCCGCGGTGTGGATGGCCTACATCACCGCCTACGGCGCCTTCGTCGAGGACGGCCACACCCGCCCCGGCGACTACGTCCTGATCACCGCGGCCTCCAGCAGCGTCGGCCTCTCCGCCATCCAGATCGCCAACCACATCGGCGCGATCCCCATCGCCACCACCCGCACGGCCGACAAGAAGCAGCGCCTGCTGGACGCCGGTGCCGCCCATGTCATCGTCACCGAGGACGAGGACCTGCCCACCCGCGTCAAGGAGATCACCGGCGGCGTCGGCGTGCGCACCGCCTTCGACCCGGTGGCCGGGCCGGGCGTGGACGAGATCGCCCAGGGCATCTCCGCCGGCGGACGCCTCATCATCTACGGCGCCCTCGACCTGCGCCCCACCCCGCTGCCGATCGCGATGAGCTTCCCGGCGCTGAGCACCAGCACCTACACGCTCTTCGAGGTGACCTCGGACCCCGTCAGGCTGGCCCGCGCCGTCGCCTTCGTCAACGGCGGCCTGAGCACCGGGTCGTTCAAGCCGGTCATCGACCGGACCTTCGACCTGGACGACATCGTCGAGGCCCACCGCTACATGGAGTCCAACGTCCAGGTCGGCAAGATCGTCATCACCGTCCGGCACTGACGCCCACCCCCCACGCGTCTGCGTCGATGCGGCCCGCACTCTCACGGGGGTGCGGGCCGCACCGGCGCTTCAGGACCCGTGCCGGAGCCGTTCCCGCACGGCCGCCGCTCGCGCGTGTCCGATGTCGTCGAACATCGTCAGCGCCTCGTTCCAGGCGTCCCGCGCCTGCTCCTCCCGCCCGGCCGCCAGCAGGGCTTCCCCCAACCCGTCGACCGCGTCGGCGAGGAGGTACCGGTCGCCGACGAGGCGCGCGAGCTCGACGGTCTCCTGGTAGCCCTGGACCGCCCGCTCGGCCTCCCCCCGCGCCAGGTAGACCGTGGCCAGGCGCCCGAGGAGGCCGATCCGGCCGCGCCGGTTGTCGACCTTCGAACTGTCGGCCCGGGCGGCGGCGCTGACCGTCCGGTTGTCCTCCATCGACAGCAGGTAGTAGTGCTCGGCCCGGTCGAGGTCGCCCAGATTCTGGCGGACCTTGCCCAGGCACAGGTAGGCGGTCGCGCGGCCCCCGATCGCCCCCGACTGCTCGAAGACCTCCAGGGCCTCCAGGTAGGCCGCTGTGGCCTGCTCGTGGTCCCCGCGGTCGTAGTGCACCTCACCGGTGTTGAGCAGCACCGGCCCCATCCGCACCCGGTCCCCGAGCTCCCGCAGGATCGTGAGGGCCTCTCGGTAGCATCGCTCGGCGTCGCCGAGGCGCCCCAGCATGCGGTAGGTCAGGCCGAGACCGCCGGTGACGCGGGCCTCCACCGCCCGGTCGCCCAGCGCCCTGGCGGCGTCCACGGCGCGCTCGTGCGCGGCGGCGGAGTCCGGCATGTGCAAGCGCAGCGCGGCGGCGAACTTCGCCGCGACGGCCAGCTGCCAGACCATCCCGTGCAGTCCCAGCTCCCGGGCGGCGACCTGGACCGCGGTCAGGTTGCCCCACTCCCGGTCGAACCACTCCAGTGCCTCGTCGTAGGACGCGAAGGTCATCGGTTCGTGCTCGGAGAGCGTGGTGGGAGGAGGGAGATCCGGGGTGTCGATGGCCTTTGCCGCGTGGTAGGCCGAGTGCAGGAACCACCAGCCGAGGCGTTCCACGGCGGCGTCCGCGTCGCCGCTGTCCTCCTGGCCGGCCGCCTGCGCGGCGAAGTTCCGCAACAAGTCGTGCAGTTCGTAGCGGCCGGGGGTCTTCTGCTGCAGCAGGTACTCGTCCTGGAGCAGTTCCAGCAGCCGGTCCGCGTCGTGGGCCGGGAGGTCCGCCATGGCCGCGACCGCCCCGACGGTGTAGTCCACGCCGGGATGCCGGCCCAGCAGGCGCAGGACACGTTGGGCCGGCTCGGGCAGCCCCCGGTAGGAGAGATCGAAGACGTGCCGAAGCGTCCTGCTGCCCAGGGCCGTCGCCTCCGCGACGTGCCCGCGCAGCCGGTCTGCCATGTGGGCCAGGGGCCAGCTGGGGCGCGAGCGCAGGCGGCCGGCGGCCAGGGCCACGGCCAGCGGCAGGTACCCGCACAGTTCGACGATCTCGGCGGCGGCCGCCGGCTCGGCCGCGACCCGGCCGGCGCCGACGATCCGGGCCAGAAGGGCCGTCGCCTCGTCGCGCCGGAACACCTCGAGCGGCAGCAGGGCCGCGCCGTCGAGCGCGGCCAGGCTGCGGCGGCTGGTGATCAGGACCAGGCTGCCGGGGCTCGACGGGATCAGATCCCTGACCTGCCGCTCGTCGGCCGCGTCGTCCAGGACGACCAGGGCGTCCCGGCCGGACATGCAGTCGCGGAACATCACCGCGCGCTCGTCGAGGCCCTGGGGCACCTCCTTGGCCGGGACGCCCAGTTGGCGCAGGAAGGCACCCAGGACCTCGGCCGGGTCCGCAGGCGCGTGCTCCGGGTCGAAACCCCGCAGGTTGACGTACAACTGGGTCTCGGTGAACCGCCCGGAGGCGACCAGCCGGTGCGCGACATGCACGGCCAGGGCCGTCTTGCCGACCCCGCCCATGCCCTCGATCGCGGAGATCACCACCGTGGAGGCCGAGCCGGGTCCATCGGCGGCCAGGTCCAGCAGGCTGTCCACCTCGCGCTGACGACCGGTGAAGGTGGCCAGGTCGGTGGGCAGTTGGGCGAACACCCCGGCCGGTCCGCCACTCCTGGCCTGCCCGTGCACCCGGATGCAGGCCTCGCGCCAGCGGGACGTGCCCGGTCCGTCGACCCCCAGCGCCCGGACGATCGCCACCACCAGGTCCAGATCCAGGCGGCGGCGCCCGACTTTGAAGGCGTCCACGACCGTGAACGGTGACACCGCACGCGCCGGCCGCATGAGCGGCCCGACGCGCTTGGCCAGCGAGCGGTAGGACGGCATCCCCGCCCAGGCCCGCAACTCCCCGAGCAGGCCGATGAACTCGGCCAGATCCCCGGCTCTGCCCGGATCGGGCATGCCACCTTGTTGCTCACCCACGAAGCCCCCGCTCGCGTGAAGCCGTGCTCTTGCCGCTGTCCATGCCGCTGTCCTTGCCTCTGCCCACCGGAGTCTAGTGCCGCGTCAGGCAACCTTTGCCCGTCAAGGAGCGGCGTCCGGTGCGTGCTATCGGCGTGCCGGCCGGAAGTCCTCGTACTGGACGTACTTGGGCTTTCGGCCGGTGCGGCGAGAGTGCGTGCCGGGCGTCGCGACGGGGCGAAGGTTGCCTGACGCGGCACTAGAAGGCAGGTGTGTGGGGTTGTGTGGGAAACGGGACTTCGGACTGCGTGATCGAGCACCCTGGTCCCGCCGCCAGACGTCGCAAGTACCGACGAACGGTGTGGCTGCCGCCGGTTGTGTGGCGGAGCCGAGGGCTGATCCGACGGTGCGTGTCGTGAGCACAACGGGGGACGACGCTCCCGTCGGGTCATGCCCTCGACCCTTGAACGGGCGGTGATCCGCAGGCAGCAGGGCCTGCGCACGCCGCAGCAGTGCGAAGGGAACGGATCATGACCATGCGCAGGAAGTTCGCTGTGGCGGCCCTTGCCGGTGGCATGCTCGCGGGCGGTGTCGCCATGGCGGCGCCGGCCAGCGCCATCACCTGGGTGTCCTGCCCCACCAACGGGACGGAGATCTTCGCATCAGGCGGTAACAACTGCTACGCCGGCACGCCCGGCTACGGCTACGCGAACATCTACAACGTCACCGACGTCGCCACGGACTACAACAACTTCACCTACTGGGTCAGCGGCACGCCCGTCTACCAGGCGGCCCACCAGAGCTGGGGCTGGAACTGGGTCCACGTGACCGGGGTCCAGATCGACGGCTGATCGTCTCCCGGCCGGCGGCGGGCGTCCGACCCGTCCGCGTCCGCCGCCGGCCGGCACCGCACCGCACCTGCATCGCACCACGCGTCTCCGGGAACCCAGTGAGGGAACGTCATGAAGCAGAACGCCTGGCGCGCGGTCGTCGCGGCGGCAGTCGTCGTCGGGGTGGCCGGCTGCGGGAGCGGCCGTCCGGCAGGGCCGGACACGGGCGGCGCCCCGGCGATCGGCCCGATCCCGGTGGTCCTCACCGTGTCCGCGATCAACCGCCCCATCGACGCCTACCTGCCCAGTGTCGCTTCCGTGAAGGCCCTGATCACCGCCGTCGACGCGGTCACCGCGCGCTGTATGAAGCAGTACGGACTCCCCTTCGATCCGGCCGCGCCGATCGGGCTCGACGATCTCAACCAGCAGGACAAGATGCGCTCGCCGCTCTACGGCTTCTTCGATCCGGACGCGGCGCGGGCCAACGGCTACGAGGTCTCCGCCGGCATGCCCGCAGCCGCAACACCCGGCCAGGGTCAGGCCGAGCTCTCCCCGGCGGCGATCGCCGTGCTCGGCGGGAGGGACGCGTCGGGAAACCCGGCCACCAGCTACGCAGGCAGGCCCGTCCCGGCCGGCGGATGCCAGCAGCAGGGTGTCGACGCCGTCGGCGGTTACCCGCCGAGACCGGATGCGCAGGCCCTGCCGGACCACGGACCCGTGGTCCCCACGGCGGACCCGCGGATGCGCGCGGTGGACACCGCGTGGAGCGCGTGCATGAAGAGCCGGGGCTTCGACTACGCGAACCCGGCGGCCGCGCTGGCCGATCCGCAGTGGGCGCCGAAGGGAGCGGGGAACCAGCCGCCTACGGCCAAGGAGGTGGCCACGGTGACCGCGGATCTCGACTGCAAGCGCTCGACGAACCTGATGGGTGTCGCCGTCGCCGTCGAGACCGCCTACGACCAGCAGTACATCGCCTCGCACCGCACGCAGCTCGCCGCCTACACGCAGCAGTTGCAGGCGCGGGTCGGTCAGGCGGCGCACTTGGTCGGATGAACGGAGGCGTTGTCCCGCCGTTCCCGTCCCGCCGTTCCGTCCCGCGTTCCCGTCCCGGTGACGACTGCCCGGTGACCAGGAACGGGTGCCGTGTTTCCGGCAGGCGACGGCTCGGTAAATCTACTGCGAGGTGATACGGATTGCCTGGTGTATTACCTGGGCGGGCCAATGGCCGAGCCGCTGACGTGCCCTTCGCCACGGTGGGTGACAATGGCGGGGCGGCGTCAATCGGTCGGGTCATCAATGCTTTTGAGTTCAACAATTGCCGGGCGAGGCCGGGCCGGAACTGCTCACCGGCCACGCCGGGGCAGGCGTCAGCGGTTCGTCCGGGGAACAGGCGCGCGGACCGGCCCGACTGGCCGAAAGTGTCGGGTCCCAGGGCAGGCACGCCCGGCCCGACGTGCCGGGGCGCCGCGCCAGGGGTGGACGGGCGGGCGGCGGAACGGCCCGCACTCCGCTGACCTGGGGCGCGGTGCCGCCGGGCGGAATGGCCGATGGGGTTTCGTGGGGGAATGCGGTTCGGTGCGATTGGTATTCGGTGGATCGTGTGGGGGCGTCCGGCATTGGTCGGCGATTGATCTTGCCGAATAAGTGAACCTTGCCTGTCTGTCGCCGCTTGCTGCATACTGATCCGCGCTGATCATTTATATGCGGCGCGGGTGGGGACTTCGGCATGGGTTTCACAGGGCTGCGCGCTCTGGGCATGGTTGAACGTGTGACGAGTTTCCTCTCCGGTCGCCACCGGCGGCATACCTGCGTCATAGTGGTGGAATTTCTCGTTCCGGTTCGCTGGAATTACCGACGGCGACACCGGTTCTTGCCTTTGGCATCCCATTTTGTCGCGGACATGCTGCGTCTGATCCCCTCTCCCAGAAGGACGACCACCTTGCGGAACACGTCGAACGAGTCCCGGGGTACGGAGCTCGGTATGTTCCTCCAGTCGTACCGGAATCGTCTGAGACCCTCGGACATCGGAATAGGCGACGACAGCCGGCACCGGAGGGTGCTGGGGCTGCGCCGGGAGGAAGTGGCGCAGCTCGCGGGGGTGAGCGTGAATTACTACACCCGGCTGGAGCAGGGGCAGAGCCGGCACGCGTCGCCGGAGGTGCTGGACGCGTTGGCCCGGGCGTTGCGCCTGGACGGTGACGAGCGGGCGCACCTGCACGCGCTGGCGCGTCCGGCGAAGCCGTGCGACAAGCCGGTCCAGGAGGAGCAGTTGCGGCCGGGGCTGGCCGGCCTGGTGGACGCCTTCAACAGCGGCCCGTCGGTGATCATCGGCCGGAAGACGGACCTGCTGGCCTGGAACCGGATGGCCCAGCTGCTGTTCACCGACCATCTCGGCGCGGCCGAGCGGGAACAGGCCGGGCGGGTCAACCTGGCCCGGTTCATCTTCCTCGACCCTTATGCCCACAAGCTCTACCCGGATTGGGCGGGCGAGGCCCGCGACATCGTGGCCTACCTGCGGATGATGGCCGGCCGTCATCCGGCGGACCCCCGACTGGCGGGGCTGATCGAGGAGTTGTCGCTCAGGAGTGCGGAGTTCTCCGCGCTCTGGTCGGCGCACGCGGTGCGCGACAAGACGCACGGGGTGCGGATCGTCTACCACCCGCTGGTGGGCCGGCTCAGCCTGGACTTCGAGACGCTGCGGCTGCCCGAGGCACCCGACCAGTGCCTGGTGATCTACCAGGCGAAGGCGGGCTCGTCCTCGGCGGCGGGCCTGCGGCAGCTGCACGACGTGCTGGCGGCCCGGCACGCCGAACGCGAGACGCACGCCCGCAGCTGAGCGCCGTACCGTGCCAACTGGCCTGTCTCAGTGGTGGTTTCGGGTACGTGTTTGAGCCAGTTACCGCGCGAAGCGGGGTTTGCCCAGCCGGAGTCCGGCGCGGCGGGCAGGATGGCCCCGGCCCGGTTCGCGGCCTGTCGGAGCGTCACTCGAACGGAAGGGACTGCCGGGTATGCGTGGGAAGGGCAAACGGAGCGCTGCGGCGCTGAGCTTGGTCTGTGCTGTCGCGATCGCCGCGGGCGGGTGGCTCGCGCCGTCCGCCCAGGCACAGGCCCAGGCACAGGCACAGGCGCCGGCACAGGCGCGGCAGCGGCCGGTCGCGACGTCGCCGGGGACCGAGGTCGGGTCCACCTCGGTGACCGGGCCGGACGGCCGGGTGGCCCAGTTCGGCATCTTCGCGGCACCGACCGACGGCAGCGAGTACCTCTGGTACCGCACCCAGCTCCGGCCGGGCGGTCCCTACGGGGACTGGCAGCAGGTCGCCTCCGCCAGGATCAACTTCCAGCTGCCCGTGCTGTCGGCAGGCGTCGACGCAGACGGTCGGCTGGAGGTGTTCACCGTGGAGTACCAGAGCGCCGTGCTGGTACGGATCCACCAGCTCACCCCCGGCGGCCCCTGGTCGACGCCGCAGGCCTTCGGCCCGGCCGGGGCGGATGTGCCGAGGTTCTTCGGCTACCCGGTGGTCTTCGCCGAACGCGACGGTTCGCTCGCCTTCTTCGAGGTCTACCAGAGCGGTTCCGGCACCGAGCTCTTCGTCAACGAGCAGGACGGGCACGGGTCCTGGACCGGCTTCACCGACCTGGGAGCCGGCCCGGAGCCCGAGCCCGTCGGCGTCCCGACCAGCGTCACCGAGGCGCCGAACGGCACGCTGACAGCCGTCGCACACCTGTGGAACGCCTCCTCGGGCTACTACGCCGAGATCTCCCAACTCACGCCGGGCGGCCCCTGGGGTCCGTGGCACAGCTGTGCCACGGACGGCTGCACCCACGGCTGAGCACCGCGTTCGGGCAGGGCGGAACCGCGGGCGGTCGGTGGTTGACCGGGCCCGCGCGGTGACGGCATGATGGCAACCGCGTGGCCTACGCCGAACCTCCCGCGACCGTCCCCGGCACGGTCTCCCATCGGAGGCAAAGGGACTTGCGTCTCAGGTCGTTGTCGCAGCCCGATCGCCTCGGGCGGGGTTGCCGGGGAGCCGTCGCTCAGGGCGTGGAAGGCCGCGATGACAGCCCGCAGGAATTTCAAGCGCCAGGTGCGCGCACGCGCCGCCAAGACCGGCGAGTCCTACACGTCTGCTCTGCGGCACTTCCGTCCGACTCCCTCAGGAGACGTCATGTCGGAAGCAAGGAACCCCGCAAGCGTGCGGCTCGCCGTCGCGCAGACCCCCGTCCGCGAGGACCCGGGCGACGTCGACGCGCTGCGCGAGAGCGGCCGTCAGGTCCGTGCGCTGATGCGCGAGGCCGCCGCTCTGGGCGCGCGGATCGTGCACTTCCCGGAGGGCGCGCTCTGCGCTCCCCACAAGCTGGTGATGTCCGTCGACGGCCCGGACGCGGTCGGCCCGGCGGACTGGGAGCGTTGCCGGTGGCCGGAGCTGCGCGCCGAGTTGGCGGCGGTCGCGCAGCTGGCGGGGGAGTTGCGGCTGTGGACGGTGATCGCCTCGGCGCACCGCCTGACCGGGCCGAACCGCCCGCACAACAGCCTCTACGTCATCTCCGACCGCGGCGAGGTCGTCACGCGCTACGACGAGCGCCTGCTGTCCCGTGCCAAGGTCTCGTACCTGTACTCGCCGGGTGTCTCGCCGGTGACCTTCGACGTCGACGGGGTGCGCTTCGGCTGCCTGCTCGGCATGGAGATCCACTACCCGGAGCTGTTCGCCGAGTACGAGAGGCTGGACGCCGACTGCGTGCTGTTCTCCACGACCGGTGTCTCCCCGGGCAACGCGGCGGCCCAGGCGCAGGGTCACGCCGCCGCCAACAGCTACTGGGTCAGTTTCTCGGTGCCGACGCAGCACAGCGCCACCGCGCCGTCCGGCGTCGTCGCCCCCAACGGCGACTGGCTCGGGCGGTGCGCCGCGGACGGTTCGCCGTCGGTGGTGGTCGTGGACCTCGACGACGGTTCCGAGGCCGCCGCCGCGGCGGTGACCTACGCGCGTCCCTGGCGTCGTGAGGCGCGCGCGGGTCTGCGGGCCGTCCGGCCGGTGACGGACGCGCGCAGCGAGGACCGCACGGCGGCCTTCTGAGGCGGCTGAGCGCGGGGTTCGCGGTCCCGTACCGCGAACCCCGCGAACCCCGCGTCGCTCAGGCGCCCGGCGCGGCCAGTGGCCGGCCGGCGCCGAAGGCCAACGCGGCGAAGCGGTCGGCGATCCGGCGGTGGGTGGCCGCGTCGGGGTGGAGCTGGTCGGGCAGCGGCAGTTCGGCGAAGTCGTCCTCGCCGTAGAGTTCGCGGCCGTCGAGGTAGTGCAGGTGCGGGTCCTCGACCGCGCGGGCCGCGGTGATGCGGGCGAGTTGCTCGCGAATGGTAGTGAGCGTCAGGCGGGTGCGGTCCGTGGGGTCGCCCGTCGCGACGAACCGCAGCTTCCCGGCGCCGAGTTCGCTGAAGTCGGGGGCGGCGGGTCCGGGGGTGTCCTCGTGGATGGGGCAGAGGATCGAGGAGACGACCAGCAGCGGCGTGTCCGGGTGTCCCTCGCGGATCGTGTCCAGGAATCCGTGCACCGCCGGGCCGAAGGCGCGCAGCCGCATCAGGTCGGTGTTGACCAGGTTGATGCCGATCTTGACGCTGATCACGTCGGCCGGGGCGTCCCGGATGGCCCGCGCGGTGAACGGGTCCAGCAGCGCGTTGCCGCCGAAGCCCAGGTTGATCAGCTCCACGCCGCCCAGCGCCGCGGCCAGCGCGGGCCAGGTGGTGCTGGGACTCTCGGCATCGGAACCATGGCTGATCGAACTGCCGTGGTGCAGCCACACCGGGCGGCCGCGGTCCGGCGCGGCCTCGACGGGGGCGTCGGTGCGCAGGGCGACCAGTTCGGTGCTCTCGTTGTGCGGCAGCCAGATCTCGACGTCCTTCGCGTCAGCGGACAGGCCGGTGAAGCGGAGGGTGCCGACCGGGCCCGGCCGGCTGACCACCGCGCCGGTGGTCATGTCGATGGTGTGGACGTTGCCGTCGCTCACACTCGCCCGGTCGGCCAGACGGCCGTCGACGAGCAGGTCGTACACGCCGTCGGGACGCGGTGGGGCGCCCAGGTAGGCCAGTTTGCTGGGCAGGACGTCCAGTTCGAGCGCCGTCGCCCGGGTGCGGAAGACCAGCCGGACGCCGGAGGGCTGGGACTCGGCCATGGCCGGCCCGCCGTCCGGCATCTGGCGCCGGGCCCGGGCGGGCAACCGGTGTGGCAGCACGCCGTGTTCGGTGCGCTCCAGGTCGAGTGCGCCGCGCAGCAGGCTCTCGGTGATCGGCGTGGTGGTCCAACCGGTGCGGTCCGCCTCCGGGTCTCGATCGGCAGGGACGTCGTTGAGCTGGGAGTTCATACCACCCAGCCTGCCGAACGGGCGGGTGATCCGCACCTGGTTTACTCCTGTTCGGCGCGCCCCTGGGCCTCCTTGGCGGACGCCTCCAGCTTATTCCAGTACTCCTGGTACCAGGCCTCGTCCCCGCCGTCCAGGTTGCTGTCGCTCTCCCGCATGCCGGCCTTGCCGTCGAGCAGCTCACGGACGATGTCGGCGTGGCCGGCGTGCCGGTTCGTCTCGGCCGTCACGTGCAGCATGACCTGGTGAAGCGTCACGTCGCCGGTCTCACCCCACCACTCGACATGGCCCGTGGCATCGAGCGGCAGCGCCTCGATCGTCGCGTCCGCGTGCGCCCAGGCCCGGCGGTAGAGGCCGATGACGTCCTCGCGCGACTCGTCGGCGGTGGCCCACATGTCCGAGTTGGCCTCGGCGGCCTCGTCCTCCACGGAGAGGGACTCACCGTGTGGGCGGCCGAAGGTCGGGCCGAAGTACCCGAACTCGACGCCGGCCAGGTGCTTGACGAGGCCGAGCAGGTTGGTGCCGGTCGGCGTCAGGGGGCGGCGGGCGTCGTATTCGGACAGTCCCTCCAGCTTCCAGACGACGGCCTCGCGGGCGGCCGTGAGATAGCGGCGCAGGTCGTTCTTGGGATCACTGATCGTCATACGGCCGAGTCTGCCACCATCTGCTGACAGTCCCGGGGAGGGGGCGGCCGGATCAGGGCAGGCGCAGCCAGGCCGCCGTGTCGGGTGGGAGTTGATGATCCATCAGCACAGCACTGCTGAGCAGGACTTCGCGATGTACGGGCAGGTCCACCGGGACACCGCCCAGGTTGGCGACGCAGGCGAAGGTGGCGGAGCGGCTGAAGCAGAGTACCTGGGGAGCGCTCGGCAACCAGGTCATGGTGCCGTCCCCCAGGCCGGGTTCCGCGTGGCGCAGCCGCAGTGCGGCGCGGTAGAGGTTCAGCAGTGAGGCCGGGTCCGCCGACTGGCGCTCGACGGTCAGTTCCGACCACTGCGAGGGCTGCGGCAGCCACGCGTCGACGGCGGTGTCCGGAGCGCCGGCGGCCGTGCTGGTGAAGCCGAAGGGCGCTGTCCCGCCGCCCCAGGGGAGCGGTACCCGGCAGCCGTCCCGGCCCGGGTCCGCGCCCGCGGTGCGGTGGAACATCGGATCGTCGATCACGTCGACGGGCAGGTCCTCCACCTCCGGCAGGCCCAACTCCTCTCCCTGGTACAGGTAGACCGAGCCGGGCAGGGCCAGGCTGAGCAGCGCCGCGGCCCGGGCGCGGCGGCGGCCCAGCGCCAGGTCGGTGGGGATGCCGTGCGCCTTGGCCGCGAAGTCGAATCCGGTCTCCGCCCGCCCGTAGCGGGTGACGGTCCGGGTGACGTCGTGGTTGGCCAGGACCCAGGTGGCCGGGGCGCCGACCGGCTGGTGCGCGGCCAGGGTGCTGCTGATTGTCTCGCGCAGTCGGCCGGCATCCCAGGGGCAGGTCAGGAAGCCGAAGTTGAAGGCGGTGTGCAGCTCGTCGGGGCGCAGGTAGCGGGCGAACCGCTCGGGATCGGGGAGCCAGACCTCGCCGATGAGCGCGCGCGGCGGGGTGTAGGACTCGGCGACCTTGCGCCAGTCGCGGTAGACGTCGTGGATCTCGTCCCGGTCGAAGTAGGGGTGCGGATCGGGAGCCCGGCCGGACGGGAGGTCGGGCAGTGCCGGGTCCTTGACCACCTCGGCGGCGGAGTCGACCCGTACGCCGGCCGCGCCGCGGTCGAACCAGAACCGCAGCACCTCCTCGTGCTCCCGACGCACCTCGGGGTGCTGCCAGTTGAGGTCGGGCTGCGCCGCGGCGAACCGGTGCAGGTACCATTCGCCGTCCGGGACCCGGGTCCAGGCCGCGCCGCCGAACTGCGACTGCCAGTTGTTGGGCGGCAGGTGGCCGTCGGGGCCGCGTCCGGGACGGAACCAGAAGCGCTCCCGCTCCGGCGAGCCCGGACCGGCCTCCAATGCCCGCCGGAACCACGGGTGCTGGTCGGAGGCGTGGTTGGGGACGATGTCGACGATGGTGCGGATGCCGAGGTCCAGGGCCTCGGCGATCAGCTGCTCGGCCTGCGCCAGATCGCCGAAGTGCGGGTGGATGGCGCGGTAGTCGGCGACGTCGTAGCCGCCGTCGGCCATCGGCGATGCGTACCACGGGCTGAACCAGAGCGCGTCGACGCCGAGTTCGGCGAGGTAGCGCAGGCGGGAGCGGACCCCCGCGAGGTCGCCCACGCCGTCGCCGTTCGCGTCGGCGAAGCTGCGCACGTAGACCTGGTAGATCGCGGCGCCACGCCACCACTCGTCCAGTCGGTGCACGGTAGGAGTCTCCTTCGGATCACGGGGTGCGGTCAGCGGGTGCGGTGACAGGTGTCGCGCGTCCGGGCGGGCGGGGCTCAGCCCTTGAGGCTGCCGGCGGTCAGCCCGGACATGATGGAGCGCTGGAAGACCAGGAAGAACAGCACGGTGGGGAGCGCCGAGATGGCCGCCGCCGCGATGAGCACGTTCTCCGGCACGCCCAGCGACAGCGAGTAGATGCCCGCGTTGAGCGTCTGCTTCGCCGGGTCGGGCTCGGCCAGCAGCGGCCAGAGGAAGTCCTTCCACACGTTGACGAGCGCGAAGATGGACACCACGCCGATGATCGGCCGGGACATCGGCAGCACGATGGCGGTCAGGGTGCGCAGCGGACCGGCGCCGTCGATGGCGGCCGAGTCGAGCAGCTCCTTCGGCACCGAGTCGAAGAAGCGCTTGAGCAGGTAGATGTTGAAGGCGTTGGCCACCGAGGGAAGCCAGATCGCCCAGGGCGTGTCGAGCAGGTTCAGGTGCAGCAGCGGGAGGTCCAGCACGGTGAGGTACTGCGGTACGACCAGCACCATGGCCGGGATCATCAGGGTCGCCAGCATCAGGGCGAGGACCGCGTTGCCGAGCACCGGCCGCAGTTTGGAGAGCGAGTAGGCGGCCGCGACGTCCAGCACGAGCTGGAAGGCGAGCGCACCGAAGGCGTACCAGAGCGTGTTGAGCAGCAGTCGGGCGATGTCGAGCCGGTCCCAGGCGTCGCGGTAGTTGCCGGCCGCCACCTGGTGCGGGTAGAAGGTGGGCGGTGTCCGGATCGCCTCGGTGGTGCCCTTCAGTCCGTCCGTCACCAGGAGGTAGACCGGGCCGACGAAGGCCGCGGTGAAGAGCAGCACGACCACCACCAGCACCACCCGGTAGCGGGTGCGGTTCAGTTGGGCGGCGTTGACGAGCGTGCGGCTGTCGTTTCCGGTTCTGCTCATCGTTCCAGCCTCCGGTCGATCCGCACATACACCGCCGAGAACCCGGCCAGCACCAGCAGCAGGAGCAGCCCGAGTGCGCAGGCGGCGCCGTAGTTGGAGAAGTTGAAGGCGTACTGGTAGATCAGGTAGACCACGGTGGTGGTCGAACCGTCCACGCCCTGGCCGCCGTTGGTGAGGACGAAGGGTTCGACGAAGACCTGCATGGTGGCGACGATCTGCAGCATCAGCATCAGCGAGAGGATCGATCCGGTCTGCGGGATCGTCACATGCCAGACCCGGCGCAGCAGTCCGGCGCCGTCCAGCTCGGCCGCCTCGTAGAGCTCGCCCGGGATGCCCTGCAGCGCGGCCAGGTAGATCAGTGTGGCACTGCCCATGTTCATCCAGGTGGAGGCGATCACCACCGCGAACATGGCCATGTCCGGGGACTGCAGCCAGCCGGAGGTGGGCAGGTGCAGCAGGGCGAGGACGTGGTCGAACAGCCCGTACTCCGGGTTGTACAGGTACTTGAAGAGCAGCAGCGCGGAGACCGGCGGTAGCATCACCGGCAGGTAGACCAGAACCCGCAAGTACCCCCGGGCGTGCCGCAGTTCGTTCATCACCACCGCGACGGCGAACGGCAGGGCGAAGCCGAGCAGCAGCGCCAGCGCGGTGAACTCGGCGGTGTTGCGCCAGGCCGGCCAGAAGCTGGGGTCGTTCACCACCTGCCGGAGGTTGTGCAGGCCGGCCCAGCTGGTGCGGCCTGCCTTCTGCCGCTGGAAGCTCATGATCACCTCGCGGACCATGGGATACCAGGAGAAGCAGGCGAAGCAGAGCACCGCCCCGATCAGGAAGCCGTGCGCGGTCAGGTTGCGCCGCAGGGCACGGCTCACCGGGCGGATCGCGGCGCTTGTCACTGGGCGTTCGCGAGGATCTCGTCGACCTGGGACGAAGCCGTGTCGAGCAGCTTCTGCGGGTCGGCCTTCGCGTCGGTCAGCACGGAGGCCATCGCCGTGTCGAGGATCTTGTAGATGGCCTGCGCGTTGGCGGGCTCGGTGACGCCCGGCACGTTGGCGCTGACGAAGGGGGCGAAGGCCTGCACCGGCATGGTGGCGTCCGCCGTCTTGAGCCGGGTGTCCTCGGCCGCCGTCGCGCCCTGGAACAGCTGCGGCTCCGGCAGGCCGACCGCCTGGCCCGAGGCCTTGGAGCGCGCGTAGTCGAAGCTCTGGCCCTGGCCCTCGGTCAGCCACAGGTAGCTGACCAGCTGGACGCCGGCGGTGATCTGCGCGGGGGTGTCCTTGCGGTTGAACATGTAGTCGTCGCCGCCGGCGAGGCTGCCCGCGCCGGGACCGTTCGGGCCGGGGATCGGGCCCATCCCGAAGTCCTCGTAGTGCGCGCCCAGGCTCTGCACCAGGTAGGTGATGTCGTCGGGCGCGGCGATGTACATCCCCAGCTTGCCGGCCGCCATCTGCTTCTGCAGGTCGCCCCACTTGTAGAGCTGGGTGGTGCCCATGACGCCGTCGTCGAACCGCAGCCGGTGCAGGTTCTGCAGCACCGCCAGCCCCTGGGCGTTGTCGAAGGCGGCCTTCGTGCCGTCCGGGCTCACCATCGCGGCGCCCTGGGCGTCCATCTCGGCGGTGAAGTGCCAGCCGCCGTTGTTGCCGGCGCTGTAGTCGCCGTAGCCGGCGATGCCGTTGCCCAGTGCGGCGATCTTCTTTGCGTCCGTCTCGACGTCGGCCCAACTCTGCGGCGGTTGGTCGGGGTTGAGCCCGGCCTGCTGGAAGAGCCGGCGATTGATGATCATGCCCATGGTGTAGTTGGTGCGCGGCAGGGCGTACGTCTTGCCGCCGCTGCGCACCGAGTTCCAGACCGAGGGCAGGATGTCGTCCTTGACCGGCAGGTTGCCCGCGGTGACGTATGGCGTGATGTCGGCGGCCCGGCCCGCGTCCAGGACCTGCTGCTTGTCGGTGAAGTAGGTGTAGAAGACGTTGGCCTCGGTGCCGCCCTTGAGTGCGGCGGTGAACAGCTCGGGGGTCTCGCAGGGGAAGGTGTCGATGCTCTTCACCGTGACGTTGGGGTGGAGCTTCTCGAAGCCGGCGATGTCGTCCGCCCACTGCTGACGCTGTGTCGGGCGGCTGCTCGGCGGCGCGCAGTCGATCGAGACGGTCACCTTGCCGCCGCCGCCCGAACTGTCGGCGGCGGCGGTCGAGTTCGAGGACGAGGAGCTGGAGCACGCGGCCGCGGTGAGTGAGAGCGTGGCGGCGATCAGCAGCGCTGCGGATCTGCGCATGGGCGGGAAGCCCCCTTCGAGGCGTGGGAGGTGGTGGCGACCACACTTAAGCACCGCCGACGATGCCCCCACAAGATATCGACGAAAGATTGCAAGAACTGGACTCCGTTGCGCACCGCGGCGACTGAGACATGACAGGAGGGCCGGACCCCGGCTGGGGTCCGGCCCTCCTGTCGGGCGTACGGCCTACGGCCTGGGCGCGGGCCCGGTCGAGCCCCGGACGACGAGCTCCGGCTCGAAGAGCAACTCGTCGTGCGTGACCCCGGCGCCGGCCAGCTCGTCGACCAGCAACCCCACCGCCGCGCGTCCCATCGCCTCGATGGGCTGGCGGATCGTGGTCAGCGGCGGGTCCGTGCAGGTCATGAACGAGGAGTCGTCGTAGCCGACGATCGAGACGTCGCGCGGCACCTCCATGCCACGGCGGCGGGCCGCCCGTACGGCGCCCAGCGCCAGCGGGTCGGAGGCGCAGACGATCCCGGTGACGCCGCGCGACAGCAGGCGCGCCGCGGCGGCCTGTCCGCCCTCCAGTGAGAACAGCGCGTGCTCGACGTCGTCCTCGCCCAGCCCCAGGCCGGCCCGTTCCAGCGCGGTCCGGGCCGCCGTCTGCTTGCGTCGGGAGGGCATGTGGTCGGGTGGTCCCAGCAGCAGGCCGATCCGCCGGTGGCCCAGTGAGACCAGGTGCCCGACGGCCTGCTCCACCGCCACCGCGTCGTCGCAACTGACCTTGGGGAACGCGAGTTCGTCCACCGCGGCGTTCAGCAGCACGGTCGGGACGCCGCGCTGGTCCAGCAGCTCGTAGTGCTCGTGCGGGGAGTCCGCCTGCGCGTACAGGCCGCCGAAGAAGACCACGCCGGAGACCTGCTGCTGGAGCAGCAGCTCGACGTAGTCCGCCTCGGAGACGCCGCCCGCGGTCTGCGTGCAGAGCACCGGGGTGAAGCCGCGCTGCGCCAGGGCGCCGCTGACCACCTCGGCGAAGGCGGGGAAGATCGGGTTCTGCAGCTCCGGCAGCACCAGGCCGACCAGGCGCGAGCGTTCGCCGCGCAGTTGGGTCGGACGCTCGTAGCCGAGCACGTCCAGCGCGGTCAGCACAGCGCCGCGGGTCTGCTCGGAGACGCCGGGTTTGCCGTTGAGCACCCGGCTGACCGTCGCCTCGCTCACCCCGACCTTCCTGGCCACTTCGGCAAGTCGTCGTGTCATGGGCCACAGCGTAGGGCATTCACCGCAACCGGCTTGCTCCCGTTTGCAAGAAAACGGCACGCCTTGCCGCAAGCGGTTCGCTGCGCTCTGACGGCGGCCGGGGGAGGTTGGCTCGCGATGATGCTTCAGATCTTGCAAGAGAAAGTAAGGATTAGACGGAGATGGGTTGAGATATTGCACGCACATGTCGGAGCGGTTACGGTTCCCCTCGCGTCGACCCCCGTCCGCCCTGCCCACCCGAGCCCGCGGACCCACCTTGTGAGTCGAAGGAGCAGAAGTGTTCCAACCCGTGCGCAACCTGAGACGAGCCCTCGCCCTACCGGTCGTCAGCACGCTGCTGGCCGCCGGCGTCCTCGCGCTGGCCGGCCAGCCGTCCCCGGCCGCCGCCGCTGCTGCCACGCCCGCCGCTGCTGCCACGCCCGCTGCCGCCGCCACCGGCGGCAGCGGCGCCGCCCTGCCGTACGTCGAGGTGCAGGCGGAGAACTCCGCCACCAACGGCACCGTGATCGGCCCGAGTTACACCCAGGGCCAGCTGGCCGACGAGGCGTCGGGGCGCAAGGCCGTGACGCTGCAGGGCACCGGACAGTACGTCACCTTCACCACCCCGGTGGCCACCAACTCGATCGACTTCCGCTACAGCATCCCGGACACCGCGAGCGGCTCGGTGTACAGCGCGCCGCTGTCGCTCTACGTCAACGGCACCAAGCAGAGCGACCTCACCCTGACCAACGCCTACAGCTGGTTCTACGGCGGCTATCCCTTCACCAACGCGCCGGGCAGCAACCCGCACCACTTCTTCGATGAGGTGCACCGCCTGCTCCCGACCTCCTACCCGGCCGGCACCACCTTCAGGTTGCAGGTCGACGCGGGGGACACCGCCTCCGCCTACACCCTCGACTTCGCGGATTTCGAGCAGGTCGGCGCGCCGCAGAGCCAGCCGTCCGGCTCGGTCTCGGTGACCAGCGAGGGCGCCGACGCGACCGGCGCCACCGACGCCACCAGCGCGTTCAACGCCGCGATCAGCGCGGCCGGCCCCGGCGGCACGGTGTGGATCCCGCCGGGCACCTTCGACGTCCCCGGCCACATCGGCGTCAACAACGTGACGATCGCCGGCGCCGGCATGTGGTACTCCACGGTCACCGGTACGGCACCCGGTTTCTACGGCAACTCCGCGCCCTCGCCGAGCGCCAATGTGCACCTGCGGGACTTCGCGATCTCCGGCAACGTCCAGGAGC
Source organism: Kitasatospora mediocidica KCTC 9733 (assembly GCF_000744225.1). Lineage (GTDB taxonomy): Bacteria > Actinomycetota > Actinomycetes > Streptomycetales > Streptomycetaceae > Kitasatospora > Kitasatospora mediocidica. The sequence goes on from NZ_JQLN01000006.1 coordinate 484,568, forward strand.
GTGACGACAGCGCCCAGGTCAACGGCATCGGCGGCGCGCTGAGCAACTCCACCGTCTCGAACCTCTGGATCGAGCACGAGAAGGTCGGCGCCTGGATGGACGGGCCGATGGACCACCTGACCTTCAGCGGCATGCGCATCCGAGACACCACCGCGGACGGTGTCAACTTCCACGGCGGCGTCACCAACTCCACCGTCACGGGCAGCGACATCCGCAACACCGGCGACGACGGCATCGCCACCTGGGCGGACTCCGCCGTCGGCGCCGACGCCAACGACACGATCTCCGGCAACACCGTGCAGCTGCAGATGCTCGCCAACGGGATCGCGATCTACGGCGGCCACGACAACACCGTCACCGGCAACCTGGTCCAGGACAGCGGGATCACCCAGGGCGGCGGCATCCAGGTGGGGCAGCGCTTCACCTCCACCCCGGTCGGCACCACCACCATCTCGGGCAACACCCTGATCCGGGACGGCAGCCTCGACCCGAACTGGCAGTTCGGCGTCGGCGCGCTCTGGTTCGACGGCAGCCAGGGCGCGATCACCGGCCCGGTCAACGTGAGCAACGCGCTGATCGAGCAGAGCCCGTACGAGGCCGTGCAGTGGGTCGAGGGCACCGTCAGCGGGGTCTCGCTCAGCAATGTGACCATCGCGGGCACCGGAACCTTCGCCCTGCAGGAGCAGACCGGCGGCGCGGCGACCTTCACGAACGTCACCGCCACCGGCGTGGGCGCGCCCACCCCCGTCTACACCTGCGAGGGCGGCAACTTCACGGTCACCGACGGCGGCGGCAACTCCGGGATCGGCGGCACGCCCGCCTGCGGTCCCTGGCCGGCGCCGGTCTTCCCGCCCTACCCCGCCACGGGCGTGACGGCCAGTCCGAGCGCGCTCGACTTCGGCTCGGCCGCGACCGGCTCGACCAGCGCCGCGCAGAGCGTGACGGTTGCCAACCCGACCGGCTCGGCGGCGCCCGTCTCCTCCGTCACCGTCAGCGGTGACTTCGCCCGGACCAGCACCTGCGGCTCGTCGATCCCGGCGAACGGCTCCTGCACGGTCGGCGTGACCTTCACCCCGACCGCCACCGGCGCCCGCACCGGGACCCTGGCCATCACCGCGGGCGGCGTCGTCAACACCGTCAGCCTCACCGGCACCGGCACCGCGCCGGGCCCGGTGCTGAACGCCGCCCCGGCCGCCCTGTCCTTCGCCCGCACGGTGGTCGGCTCCCAGGCCGCCGCCCAGACCGTGACGGTGACCAACGCGGGCACCACCGCGGCGAGCGTCTCCGGCGTCGCGGCCAGTGGTGACTTCAGCCAGACCGACACCTGCTCGACGGTCGCGGTCGGTGCCTCCTGCACGGTGAGCGTCGTCTTCACGCCCACGGCGGGCGGATCGCGCACCGGCAGCCTGACCCTCACCGGCAACGCCAACAACAGCCCGACCACCGTCGCGCTCAGCGGCACCGGCATCGACTCCAGCACCAACGTCGCGGCCGGCCAGCCGGCCTCGGCGAGTTCGGCGAACAGTCCCTACGTCGCCGCGAACCTCACCGACCCGGACCCGTCGACCTACTGGGAGAGCCAGAACGGCGCGTTCCCGCAGTGGGCCCAGGTCGACCTCGGCCAGAGCTACCGGATCGGCCGGGTCGTCCTCAAGCTCCCGCCGGCCACCGCCTGGGGAGCCCGCACCCAGACCCTGTCGCTGCTGGGCTCGACGGACGGCTCGACCTTCTCGACGATCGTCGGCTCGGCCGCGTACAGCTTCGACCCCAGTGCCAACGCCAACACGGTCGCCATCACCTTCAACGCCACCACGGCCCGGTACGTCCGGGCCGACATCACCGCCAACACCGGCTGGAGCGCCGGCCAGCTGTCGGACTTCGAGGTCTTCCCCAGCGGCGGCGGGACCGGCCCCGCGACGCTGACAGCCAGCCCGGGCTCGCTGACCTTCGCCGGTCAGCCGGTCGGCAGCACCAGCGCCGCGCAGACGGTCACGGTCGCCAACACCGGCACCGCGGCGGCGACCGTCTCCGCCGTCACGGCCTCCGGTGACTTCGCGCAGAGCACCACCTGCGGGACGTCCATCGCACCGGGCGCCTCCTGCACGGTCGGCGTGACCTTCACCCCGACCGCCACCGGCTCCCGTTCGGGCAGCGTGACGCTCGCCGGCGGCGCCGGGACCAGCCCGCTCACCATCGCCCTCAGTGGCACCGGCACCCCGTCCCCGACCACCAACCTGGCGCTCGGCGCCACGATGACCGCCAGCGGCTACACCCAGACCTACGCACCCGCCAACGCCAACGACGCCAACACCGCCAGCTACTGGGAGAGTTCCGACAACGCCTTCCCGCAGTGGCTGCAGGCCGACCTGGGCACCCGTCAGACGCTCGGCTCGATCACGCTGGACCTGCCGCCGTCCACCGCCTGGGCCACCCGCACGCAGACCCTGAGCGTGCTGGGCTCCACCGACGGCAGCACCTGGACGACGCTGGTCGGCTCCGCCGCCTACACCTTCAACCCGGCCACCGGAAACACCGTCGGCATCACGCTCCCGAACGGGACCGCCGACCGGTACCTGCGGCTGAACTTCACGGCCAACACCGGCTGGCCGGCCGGGCAGCTCTCGGAGTTCGAGATCTTCGACTGAGCCGCCGCGCACGGTCGAACCGGGGGTGCGGCCCGCCGCGTGTGGCGGCGGGCCGTGCCCCCTCGGCCGCGCGCGGGCTGACGGTGAAGCGGGACCTGTGCCGACTCTTAAGAGCTCTTGAAGTTGCCGCCCGAGGCCGTTTGAAGAGGTCGGGACCGCCTAGGTTCGTAGCCGCTGCCCCGACATCCCCCTTCGAACCCCGAGGTGTTGCGCATCATGAGTTCTCACCGCCGCGTCCCCGCCAAGGCCTCCGTCTCCCGCCGGCGCCGCCTGCGGCGGACCTCGCGACTGCGGCTGGTGATGACGGGCGCCGCCACCCTCGCGGTCCTGGGCGGCGGTACGGCGTTCGCCTGCGTGGGGGTGGGCGGCGGGCCGGCGCCCGTGGCCGCCGCGCCGGTCGGCCACCCGGGACGGCCCACCCGAGCCGGCCCGCCCCGAGCATCCGCGGCCGTCCGGGACGGCGGCTGCACCGGCCTCGCCCGCCCCGCCGTCCGCCGTCCCGTCGCCCTCCGCCCCGCCCGCGTCGCCGCCCGCGTCGCCGGTGTCGGCATCGCCGTCCGCGCCGACCGCGCCGACCGTGGTCCCGTCCCCGCCGGCCCGTCCCACCCCGCCCGTCGCGCCCTCGTCCGCCCCCTCCGCCCCGGCCCCCGCTTCGTCTGCGCCCGCCGCGCCGGGCGTACCCGGTGACAGCGTCGAGGTCGACCACGTGCTGGCCCTGATCAACCAGGCCAGGGCTGCCCAGGGCCTGCCCGCCTACACCCTGGACGCCGGCCTGATCCGCAGCGCGGCGGGCCACAACCAGGTGATGTCCTCGGGCTGCGGCCTCTCCCACCAGTGCCCGGGGGAGGACGCGTTCGGCAAGCGCGAGCAGGCGCAGGGGGTGAGCTGGACGTCGGCCGGCGAGAACATAGGCGACGGCGGGCCGGTCGCCTCGACGGACCAGGCGATCTCCGCCATGGCGGTGGGCCTGACCCAGTCCATGCTGGACGAGAAGGCGCCGGACGACGGCCACCGCCGGAACATCCTGAGCCCGGACTTCACCCGCGTCGGCATCGCCGTCCTGCGGGACGCCTCCGGCACGGTCTGGATGACCCAGGACTTCGCGTCCTGACGGTCCGGGCAGGCGCGTGGGTCCGTCCCAGGCGGTGCCACGCCCTGGCCGACCACGCGCTCTTCGCGCGCCGGTGGGCGCTTCCGCGCGCCGTGCGCGCGAGGTATCCGTGAGCGAACGCCGTCCCTACCGTGTCCCGGGCAGCCGCACACCGCGCGACACCCAGGGGGACGGACGATGACACGACGCTGGCTGGTGACCGGATGCTCCTCGGGGCTCGGACTCGCGCTGGCGCGAGCCGTCCTGGCAGCCGGGGACCAGTTGCTCGCCACCACCCGCAGACCCTCCCCGCTCGACGCCCTCGCCGCCGAGCACCCCGAGCAGCTGGTCACCGCGACCCTCGACCTGGGGGACGCCGTCGCCGCCGAGGCGGCCGTACGCCTGGCGGCCGACCGTTTCGGCGGGGTGGACGTACTGGTCAACAACGCGGGCACCGGGCTCTTCGGCGCCGTCGAGGAGGTGTCGGACGCGGAGCTGCGCGCCCAGCTGGAGACGCTGGTGGTGGCTCCCTGGCGGCTGGCGAGGCTGGTGCTCCCGCTGATGCGCGCCCAGGGCTCCGGCCACATCCTGAACGTCTCCTCGCTGGCCGGCCGGATGGCCTGGCCGGGACTGTCCGCCTATGTGACCGGCAAGTACGCCCTGGAGGGGATGAGCCAGGCGCTCGCGGCGGAGGCCGGGCCGCTCGGCATCCGGGTGACGGTGCTGGAGCCCGGCGGCTTCGCCACCGGCTACGGCGACGCGCTCGCCGAGGCGGCCGCCCGGGTACCCGCCTACGCCCCGAGCACGACGCCGATGCGCGACGCCCTGCGCGGCATGCGGGAGAACGAGTCGCTGGGCCGCCCCGAGGACTTCGCCGACCTGGTCCTGCGCGTGGTCGCCGCCCCCTCCGCGCCGCTGCGCCTGCCGGTCGGCGACGACGCCCACACGTACGTCGCGGCCGTCGAGGAGCTCGGGCGTCAGGAACTCGCCGCCGCCCGCGCGTTCGCCCTGGGGGACCCGACGACCGCCCCCGTCCCGGCCCCGACCAGGGCGTCCTGAGTTCGGCTAGCCTCGCGGCGGGTGCAGAGCGGTGATGCCGGCGAGGACGAGATCGATCCCGGCAAGGAACTGCTCGCGGTCGTCGTGCGCGCGCAGCTGCTCCGCAACGGCCCGGGTGAACGGGTAGTCGTCGGGGTCGAGTTCCTCCCAGGCGTTCGACACGGCGTCGAGGAACTCGGCGCGGTTCGCGTCGGGCCCCAGAGCGCGGGCGTTCGCGGCGTTCTGGGCAGCGGCGCCGAGGATGTACTCCACCAGCACCGAGGCCGCCGTGAACCAGCTGCCCTCGGGCACGCCCAGCGCGCGGACCTGCCGCCCGACGCTCTCGAAGATCCGCGGTGTCGTCACCTGGAGTGAGCTGGCGGTGAGTTGCGCCGCGACCCAGGGGTGCTCGTCGATCGTGTCGAACAGGCCCGACGCGACGGCGCGGACCCTCTCCTGCGGTGTGGAGTCGGCGGACCCAGTGGACCCGGCAGACCCGGCGGGCTCGACGGCCAGCGCGGCGGCGATGACGGCGTCGGTGGCGGCGGCGAGCAGTTCGCCCTTGTTCGCCACATGCCAGTAGATCGCCCCGTGCCCGGTGGCGAGGCGCTCGGTCAGCGCCCGGAACGTCAGCCCGCCCTCGCCGGCCGTGTCGAGCAGCTCGACGGCTGCCTCGACGATGCGCTCCCGGGAGAGCGCCTCTGTGCGCCGCTGCGAGCGGCCCGTCCGTGTTGCCATGCCGCCATCTTGACACACCTGGAGCGCCGTTCCACTATGGAGTGGCGTTCCATTATGGAGCGCCGTTCCAGTCCTGGAACGGCCCACCGGAGACAGCGGCCGTACTCAGCCGCGCCCTCGAACCCCCTCAGGAGCCACGATGCGCACTCCCGTCACGATCATCGGCGCCGGACTCGGCGGTCTCATGCTCGCCCGCGTCCTGCACGTGCACGGAGTCCCGGCCACGGTCTACGAGGCGGAGGCCTCCCCGACCGCGCGAGCGCAGGGCGGGATGCTCGACATCCACGACCACAACGGCCAGCCGGCTCTGCGGGCGGCGGGCCTGATCGAGGAGTTCCGCGGCCTCATCCTGGAGGGCCGCCAAGCGACGCGGGCCCTCGCCCCGGACGGGACCGTGCTGCTGGACGAGCCCGACGACGGCACGGGCGGACGCCCCGAGGTGCAGCGCGGCGCGCTGCGCCGGCTCCTGATCGACTCGCTCCCGGCCGGCACCGTCCGGTGGGGCTGCAAGGCCGCCGGCATCCGCGCCCTCGGCGACGGTCGCCACGAGGTCACCTTCGCGGACGGCAGCACCGTCGTCACCGACCTGCTGGTCGGCGCGGACGGCGCGTGGTCGCGAGTCCGGCCACTGCTCTCCGATGCGGTACCCGAGTACGTCGGCACGTCGTTCGTCGAGACCTACCTCTTCGACTGCGAGACCCGCCACCCCGCCAGCGCGAAGGCGGTCGGCGAGGGAGCGCTGTTCGCCCTCGTGCCGGGGAAGGGCATCCAGGCCCACCGGGAGAGCGGCGGGACCCTCCACACCTACGTGGCCCTGGCCAGGTCGCAGGAGTGGCTGGCCGCCATCGACTTCACCGACTCCGCCGCGGCCGCGGCGCGGGTCGCGCAGGAGTTCGAGAACTGGGCGCCGGAGCTCACCGCGTTGATCACCGATGGCGAGACCCCGCCGGTCCTGCGTCCCCTCAACGCCCTGCCGATCGGGCACCGGTGGGACCGGGTGCCGGGGGTGACCCTGGTCGGCGACGCCGCCCACCTCATGATCCCGTCCGGCGAAGGCGCCAACCTGGCCATGTACGACGGCGCCGAACTCGGCAAGGCCATCGCCGCGCACCCCGACGACGTGGAGGCCGCACTCACCGCCTACGAGCAGGCCCTCTTCCCGCGCAGCGCCGAGGAAGCCGCCGCGGCCGCCCAGCTCCACGAGCTCATGCTCGGCGAAAACGCCCCCCACGGCCTGATCGCCATGCTCACCGGACACGAGTAGACCCGCTGCCGCTGCCGTTGCCGTCAGTCGATGGCGCGCGTGGCCGTCTCCAGTGCGACGGGGAGTGCGGCGGCGTCGACGCCGAGTCCGAGCAGCGGCGGGTCGGCCGAGCGGTGCACGAGCATGGCGGCCACCACGTCGGGATCCATACCCTGTCCGCCCAGGTCCGCAGATCCAAGGCCCGGCCCCGCAGGCCCGGACAGCCCCGGGCCGGGTGACCCGGGGCTGCCGATCGGCTGCGGGCCCGGAAAGACCCGCCGTGCAGGTCTAGTGCCGCGTCAGGCAACCTTCGCCCCGTCGCGACGCCCGGCACGCACTCTCGCCGCACCGGCCGAAAGCCCAAGTACGTCCAGTACGAGGACTTCCGGCCGACACGCCGAGAGCACGCACCAGGGGGGCACCTCCCGGCCGAAGGCTGGGGGACCCGCTCCTTGACGGGCAAAAGTTGCCTGACGCGGCACTAGTTGGCGAAGGTCATGGCGATGTCGTCGATGTAGCCGTCGTCACCCGTTCCGGCCTGGCGCTGGAAGGCGACGGTGAACCGGACCGAGACCGTGCCGACGGGCACGGTGCCGGTGGCCGACTCGTACAGCAGAGCCGTGGCGTTGCCGCGCTGGGACGCGGTGACCGGGGCGAGGCTCGCGGTGCCGAGGGAACTGCCGGAGGAGCTGAGGAAGGTGGCGGTGAGGCCGGCGTTGTCGCCCTGGCTCGCGTAGCCGCCGATCCAGGCCGAGAGGGTGTAGGGCAGGGTGCCGGTGGCGATCTGGGCGGCCTGGGCGGCGACGCTGTCGGTCTGGGTCATCGAGGCGGTGGCGCTGTCCCCGCCGTCGAAGAAGGCCTTGCCGGGGGTGGCGGGGGCCTGCGGGCCCTGGGTGGCGGTCGGGAAGCCGCCGGAGGCGCCGTAGCACACCTGCTGCGGTGCGTTCGTCAACGTCCAGGACTGGGCCGGGGTGCCGGTGCCCTCGGTGCTCTGGCAACTCCCGCTCTCGGCAGCAGGGTTGACGATCGGGACGGTGAAGGAGGATCCCGAGGGGGCGACGGTGTAGCTGAAGGCGGCCCTGCCCGTGGCACCGGTGGTGTCGGTCGCGGTGACGGTGACCGTGCTGGTCCCGGCGGTGGTGGGGGTGCCGGAGATCAGGCCGCTGCCGCTGATGGTGAGGCCGGCGGGCAGGCCGGTGGCCGTGTAGCCGAGGGTCTGGCCGGAGCCCGAGTCGGTGCCCTGGAGTTGGAGGGAGGTCGGGCTGCCCACCGTCGCGTTCTGCGTGCCGGGGTTGCCGACCGTCACGGTGTTCCCGCCGGTCCGGGCGTTGGTGAAGACCTCGTTGTAGGGGGTGGCCCACCGGTCGTTGTTGGTCATGGCGGGCAGGCCGAGCGCACCCTCGATGACGCGGGCGGTGCTGTAGTGGTCGTAGCGGTTGGCGTCCTGGTAGCCGGCCTGCACGGTGCCCTGGGAGCCGATGACGATGGTGGCGACCTGGTTGGACTGGCCGGGGCCGAAGCCGCCGGGCCCGTTGTTGCCGTCCTCGTCCCAGGTCAGCACCAGCAGCGACTTCTGCTGGGTCCAGGCGGGGGAGTTGAACAGCGTGGGCAGCGTCTGGCTGAGCCAGGTGTCGCCGGGGGCGATGCCGCAGCCCTCCATGTCGTTGCACGAGTCGGCGTCGGCCCAGACGAAGGCCGGGGTCGTGGACGTGCCGGCGAGGTCGGTGTTGAGCAGCTGGGGCAGCGGCTGCCAGTGGGCTTGGCAGTACGCGTTGTCGCTCTGCATCTTGGGGTCGTAGTAGAAGGGGACGTCGTCGCTCTCGTAGTTACCGCTGTTCGACGTCTGGCAGTTGCTGGTCTGGCTCTGGACGTACTGCTTCCAGCTCTTGCCCGCCGCGTCCAGGTTGTCGTTGAGGCCGTTGTTCGTCGCCGCGCACGCCGGGGTGGTGATGCAGTCGGCGCCGGGAGTGCTGTGGTTGCTGCGCCCGTACGAGTTGCCGAACGCGATGGCCTCGTAGTTGGGGTCGGAACTGTGGGTGTTGGCGTGGTAGTTCGTCAGCAGCGAGCCCATCGGCAGCAGGGTGTTGTTGATGTACGGCGCGCTGGAGTTGCCGATGATCCCGGCACCGCCGTCGGCGGTGTTGGAGGAGGCCGAGTAGTTGTTGTTCTCCATCATGACGACGAAGACGTGGTCGTAGGCCGGCACCGTCGAGGCCGGGACGGTCGGCGTCGCGGCGGTGGCCGGGGTGTCCAGGGCCAGTGACAGGCCGTCGGCCAGGCCGTCGTTCTGCGTGCCGGTCATGGTGAAGTCGACCGCGGTCCGGATCGAGCGGGTGCCCGCCGGCACCGCGGCGGTGGCGCTGCGCGGCAGGAACTCGGTGGTGTTGGAACGGTCGGCGGCCAGCACCGGGCCGATGGCCGAGGTGCCGAGCGAGGCCCCGGACGCGTCCAGGTAGGTGATCGTCACCGCGGCCGCGTCGTTGTAACTGCCGACGCCGCCCAGCTGGGCGGAGAGGGTCGAGTGCACCGTGCCGGCGTCGATCGCCGCGGCGGCCGAGGACACGTCGGTGAGCTGGGTCATCTCCGAGGAGCCGCGCGAGCCGCCCTGGAAGTACGACGCGCCCTGCGCACCCGGCGTGCCGGTGTTCGCGACGTTCGCCGCGTTGTAGCAGTCGATGACCGGGTCGCCGGAGGTGATCTGCCAGCCCGGCAGCGTCGTCTCCTCCCAGCCACCGGGAGAGCACTGCCCGGTCTCCGCGCCGGAGTTGAGGAGGAGATTACCGCTGGTCGTCGCGGCGACCGCCGGGCCGACGGCCGGGACGTACAGCGCCGCGCCCAGCAGTGCGGCGGTCACCGCCCGTACGGTCCATGGGGTGAGCGTTCTGAGCTTGCCGTGCATCGAGTTCCTCCAGAGGGAACGGGATCCGAAACCGCAGAGCATCCGTGTGCTGTCTCGACTGGGCTAGCCCAATCGGCGACAGGCTGTCGGCTGCCGGCGGACACGGCTGGTCCGGAAGCTGCCCGGCAGGCGACCATCGGGCGAACAGCGCGCACCGCGCCCCGCGCGCCGCCGGGCACGCACCGGGCGGGGGCTACCCTGGACGGGGTGACCACAGGCCAGGCCCAGACCAGCGCTCCACCCGCCGCCTCGCTGCGCCCCACCCGTGAGGGCGTGCCGGAGCACGGCGAGCCGCCCAAGTACTTCCAGGTGAAGAACAAGATCTCCCTGGTCCTGGACAGCCTCAGCCAAGGCGCCACCGTCCCGACCGAGCGCGTCCTGTCCGAGCGTTTCGGCGTCTCGCGGATGACCATCCGCCAGGCCATCAGGGAACTGCGGCTGGAGGGGCGCGTTCAGCGTCGCGGCCGCTCCACCGTCGTCGCGGGCCCCAAGTTCGTCCAGCCGCTCACGCTGGCCAGCTACACCGAGGGTGTCCGCCGGCAGGGCCGCAGGCCGGGCCGCGAGCTCATCGTCTTCGAACGGATCGCGGCCCACGAGAACCTCGCCGAGCGCCTGCGCGTCCCGCCTGGCGCCGCGGTGCTGCACCTCGAACGGTTGCTGCTCGCCGACGACGAGCGCGTCGGGATCGAGAGCACCTACCTGGCCGAGCGGCGCTTCCCCGACCTGCTCGACCGGTTCGATCCCACCACGTCCCTCTACGCCTACCTGCGGGCGAGCGGCGTCGTGTTCGCCGAGGCCGACGAGCGGATCGAGACCGTCCTCGCCTCGCCGCGCGAGGTGGACCTGATCGGCACCAGCCCCGCGCTGCCCATGCTCCTGCTCAACCGGGTCACCCGGGACGCCGACGGGCACCCGGTCGAGTGCGTGCGCTCGCTCTACCGGGGCGACCGCTTCAGCTTCTCCGCCCGCCTCACACCCGACGCACCGGAACTATGACGGCACATGGCAAAGGCAAGGAGAGTCCTCTCCCTGCCACTTCCAAGATATAGCGCACCGGGGGGCTTGCCACAAGACCCGGGGCACCGCGCACAATCGTCGACTTGGACCGACCGACCGGCAGTGCGGCTTCAGCTGCGGCCGCTCGGCGGGGCGGCGCGGCGCCGGTGATTCGATCGGCCACCGCGATGCAATGGAGTGCGGCTGTCCAGGAGGAAACGCCATGACCGAGCAGTATGTGTGGGATCTCCAGGAGGTCGACGACACGCGGGTCGCGGCCGTGGGCGGCAAGGGCGCGCAACTGGGAGGGCTGTCACGGATCGACGGCGTCCGCGTGCCGGGTGGCTTCTGCGTGACGACGGACGCTTTCCGGCGGATCATGGCGCAGGCACCGTCGATCGACGAGCGGCTCGACGAGTTGTCGCGCTTGACCCGCTTCGCCGCCGAGGGGGACGACCGGGAGGCGATCCGCACGCTCGGCGCACGGATTCGCCGGACCATCGAGGAGACCGCCATCCCGGGTGATCTCGCGGCGGCGATCACCGGCGCCCTCGCCCGGTTCGGCGAGCAGGCCGCCTATGCCGTCCGGTCCAGCGCGACGGCGGAGGACCTGCCGACGGCCTCCTTCGCCGGCCAGCAGGACACGTACCTGAACGTCGTGGGGTCGGCGGCGGTCCTCCAGCACGTCAGCCGTTGCTGGGCCTCGCTGTTCACCGAGCGGGCCGTGACCTACCGTCAGCGCCACGGCATCGACCACCGTACGGTCCAGATGGCCGTGGTCGTGCAGCGGATGGTCGTCCCACAGGCGGCCGGTGTCCTGTTCACGGCCGACCCCGTCACGGGCAACCGGACGGTCGCCACCGTCGACGCCGCCTTCGGGCTCGGCGAGGCCGTGGTCTCCGGCCTGGTGAACCCGGACGTCTTCAAGGTGCGGCACGGCGAGGTGGTCGAGAAGGCGATCGCCGCCAAACAGCGTGCCGTTCACGCGCTGCCGGACGGCGGTACGCGGGAGGTGGCGATCGACTCGCGGCGCCGGCGGCAGCCGGCGCTGACGGATGACCAGGTCGTGCGGCTCGTGCGGCTCGGGCGGCGGATCGAGGCGCACTTCGGCCGCCCGCAGGACATCGAATGGTGCCTGGCCGACGACGGCTTCCAGATCGTTCAGAGCCGGCCGATCACAACACTGTTCCCCGTCCCCGAGTCCGGCGACCAGGAGAACCACGTCTACGTCTCCGTCGGCCACGGGCAGATGATGACCGACCCGATGAAGCCGCTGGGGTACTCCATGTGGCAGCTGACGGCCATGGTGGCGATGCACGAGGCCGGCGGGCGGCTGTTCGTCGACGTCACCCGGCGGCTGGCCTCGCCCGCGAGCCGGGCCGGCCTCCTGGACGTCATAGGGCGCGGCGATCCGCTGACCAGGGACGCTCTGGAGACCGTCCTCGAGCGCGGCGACTTCGTCCCCTCGCTCCCGGACGCGGGTCCCGGCGGGCCGCCGGCCGGCGCTGCGGCCGCCCCGGTCGAGACCGATCCGGCCATCGTCACCGGGCTGATCGAGCGCAGCCGGGCGTCCGTCGCCGCCCTGGAGCGCGACATCCGGACGAAGAGCGGACCGGCGCTGTTCGCCTTCCTGTTGGAGGCCTTCGAGGAGCACAAACGCGTCCTCGGTGATCCGCTGAACATTCAGGTGATCATGGCGGGGATGGAGGCCACCTGGTGGCTCAACGACAAGCTGGGGGAGTGGCTGGGCGAGAAGAACGCGGCTGACACGCTCACGCTGTCCGCCCCCGACAACATCACCTCGGAGATGGGACTGGCGCTGCTCGACGTCGCGGACGTGATCCGCCCGCTGCCGGAGGCGGTGGCCTTCCTGGAGGGCGCCCGGGACGAGGGAATCCGGGGTGACGGCTTCCTGGACGAGCTGACGAAGCTCGCGGGCGGGACCGAAGCGCGCGACGCCGTGGAGGCCTATCTCGACCGGTACGGCATGCGCTGCGTCGGCGAGATCGACATCACCAGGCCGCGCTGGCGCGAGCGCCCCAGCACGCTCGTGCCGGTGATCCTCGACAACGTCAGGATCTTCGAGCCGGGCGCCGCCGCGCGGCGCTTCGAGCAGGGGCGGCAGAAGGCGCGGCGGAAGGAACAGGACGTGCTGACGCGCCTGCGGGCGCTGCCGGACGGGGACCGCAAGGCCGACGAGGCCAAGCGGATGATCGACCGGGTCCGCACCTTCATCGGGTACCGGGAGTACCCGAAGTACGGCATCGTCAGCCGCTACTTCGTCTACAAGCAGGCCCTGTTGGGGGAGGCCGAGCGCCTCGTGCAGGCCGGTGTGCTCGCCGAGCGGGAGGACGCCTTCTACCTCACCTTCCAGGAACTCCACGACGTCGTACGCTCGCAGCGGGTGGATGACCGGCTCATCCAGCAGCGCAAGGACGCGTTCCGCTCCTACCACGCGCTCACACCGCCGCGGGTGCTCACCTCGGAGGGGGACGCCGTCAACGGGGCGTACCGGCGCGACGACGTGCCGGCCGGCGCCCTGGTCGGCGTACCGGTCTCCGCCGGGACCGTCGAGGGTCGGGCCCGCGTCATCCTCGACATGGCGCAGGCCGATCTCCAGGCGGGCGACATCCTGGTGACGACCTTCACGGATCCCAGCTGGTCGCCGCTGTTCGTCGCCATCGCGGGCCTGGTGACGGAGGTGGGCGGCCTGATGACCCATGGCGCGGTGATCGCCCGGGAGTACGGCCTGCCGGCCATCGTGGGCGTGGAGGGGGCCACCCGGCTGATCCGGGACGGGCAGCGGATCCGCGTCCACGGAACCGAGGGATACGTCGAGATCCTGTCCTGAACCGGTGAGCGGCGGGCCGCACCGGACCGGCGTCCGGTGCGGCCCCGCCGTTTCCCGGGCCGGCTACGGCGCGGTGCGCAGTTCCTCGACAACCTCGATGTACCGGGCCGGCAGTCCGAGAGCGTCGGTGAGTTCACGGATCAGCTCCACCTCCTCCGAGGTGAGGCTCTCCTCCTCGTCGGAGAGGAAGTCGCAGAGGATCCCCAACCCCAGCTCGGCCTCGTTCGCCTCCACGAACGTGAGGTAGTCCTGCACCGCGTGCGCCGGAACGTGCGTGCCGACCATCGTGGCCAGCTCACGCAGCTTCTTCTCAACCATCATCAGCGAGCTCCCGGGTCCGAAAGCCAGTGACCATACCCCAGTCGGGGTGTAGACAGACACCTCGTTACTTAGGTTAGCCTCACCTTCATGAGTTTCGTCCACCTGGCCGCCGCGGCCGGCTACACCACCCCTGCCCTCTCCCGGATTCTCACCAAGTCCGGCTATTTCCTCGGCTTGTGCGGAGCCGTCGGATCCACCGTGACCTACGCGGCAGCGGTCCGCCCGGCGCTGCGGGCCCCGCAGAACGAGCCGGCCGACGCCGCCGCGCTGCGCCGCAGGATGTCGCTCTACCTGGCCTGGGCCGGGGTGGTCCTGCTCGTGGCCGGCTACTTCGAGCTCGCCGCCCGCCGGGCCGGCAGGAGCAAGCCGCTCGGCGACTCGCTCGCGCCGGGCCGGCTCTGGGACTTCCTGCGGGCACCCGCGGCGAAGGGGACCTGGGTGGCCCAGGGGACGGTCTACCTGGTCCAGAACGCCGTGCTGCTCCTGGCGTCCGCCGTCCTCGTCGCGCTGTTCGTCCCACGGGTCAGGCGGCACCTGGACGTTCTCGCCCTGACCGCACTGCCGCTGGCGCTGGCCGGCACGCTCGTCGCCGGGATACCGGTCACCGCGCCCAAGGACGCGGACCACGTGCTCGACCCGCTGCTCGACCAGGTGCACATCGTCAGCGGCACCGTCTGGGTCGGCGGTCTGGCCCTGCTCGCCACCCTCGCCGCCGCCCGCGGCCGGCTGAGCGAGAACGCCGGCGTGCTGTGGGCCGACCTCTGGCGCCGGTTCAGCCTGGTCGCCCTGGTCTGCGTCGGTGCGGTGCTCACCTCCGGTCTGTGGATGGGCTGGAAGCACGTCGGCGGGATCAGCCAGCTGTGGACGACGACCTACGGGACCTTCCTGCTCGTCAAGGTCGCGCTGGTGCTCTCCATGGTCGTGGCCGGCGGCGTCAACCAGTTCTGGCTGATGCCCCGGATCGCCCGGGCCCGCCGCGCCGATTCCGCGGCCTCCCTCCTCGACCTGACGCTGCGTCACTTCCCCAGGGTGGTCTGGCTGGAGGTCGCGCTCGGGGTCGGTGTGCTGGCCGTCGTGCCCTTCCTCAGCGGCTCCGCCCGCTCGCAGGCCGGTAGCCCGCCGGCCGTCTCCAGTGGCGGCATCCTCGCCGTGGGCGTCCTGCTGGTCCTCACCCTCGCGGCCTCGCTCTACATCACGGTCCGCACCTCCGACGCCCTCTCCCGGCGCAGCGGCCTCGCCACGCCCTGAGCCCTCCGGGGTCGGCGAAGGTCAGATCCGGCGGATGGTGGCGATGGGCATCGCGGTGGCCTGCATGATCCGCACCACGGCGCCGGCGTGCGGCGCGTGCACCACCTGGCCGTTGCCGATGTACATGCCGACGTGGCCCTCGGGGCCGTCCTCGGCGTTGTAGATCACCAGGTCGCCCGGCTGGGCCTGGGCGAGGCCCGGCACCGCGCTGCCCACCGTGGCCTGCTCCTGGGAGGTGCGCGGCAGGTGGATGCCGGCCTGCCCGTAGGCCCACTGCATCAGGCCCGAACAGTCGAAGGCGGTCGGGCCGCCGGCGCCCCAGAGGTAGGGGTCACCGAGCCGGCTGAGCGCCGCCTGGACCGCGCTTCCCGCCAGGCCGGAGGCCTGCGGCAGGGCGGCGAGGTCGGCCCGGGAGCTGCCGCGGGAGGCCTCACCGCCGTCGGCCCCCTGCTGGGCCGCCCGCAACGCTGCCTGCTGGGCGGCGGTGAGTGAGTTGAGCAGCGACTGCGACTGCTGGAGCTTGGCCTGCACCTGGGCCTTGGCAGTGTTCAGCGCGGTGGTGGTGGTCGCCAGCTGGGCGAGCGTGGTCGCGGCCTCCTGCTTCTGCTGATTCAGGGCACGCTCGGCCTGCTGGAGGGATTTCAGCGTCTCGGCTTCGCTGACGTTCGCCTGGTGCTGGGTGGTGGCCTGGTCGAGATAGCCGGCCGGGTTGGCGCTGAGCATCAACTGCACGGACGGGTCGAGCCCGTCCCGCATGTACTGCTGGCCGGCCACCGAGGCCAACCCCTCCTGCAGCACGCCCACCTGTGCCTGGGTGCGGGCGACCTCGTCCTGGAGCTGGGAGGCCCGCAGGCGCAGGTCGTCCGACTTCTCCTTGGCGCCGTCGAACTGCTCGGTTGCCCGCTCCGCCTGCGCGTTCAGTCCGTCGAGCTGCGCCTTGACGTCCGTGCTGGACGGCGGCGGATCCGCCCACGCGCCCTGCGCGGAGAGGGCGACCGTCGCCGCGGCGGCGGCGCTGAGCACGACGACCCGGGCGTGACTCGGCTGCTTCGGACGGCGATGGGTCGCCACGGCGGCTCCTTGTTCCCCAGGGAGGCTCGGTCGGCTGAGCCGCCCCCTGTGCTGCGGATGGTCTGTCACGGGCCGTGGCCGCCGGGGTTCCTGCGTGCGGGGTGCCGAAATCCTCCGACGGGCGCATGGCCGTTCCGCTGCCAGAGACGGGTCGGGCGGGTGGTTCGGTCGCAACCGCGCCGTGTGACACGCGTCGCAGTCACGGGCGGGCTCACCGCGTCAGGACCGGCTGTCCGGACTCTCGCCGAACGGGGTGTCCAGGACCGCGAGCAGCTGTGGGTGGACCAGCGCGCCGGGCAGGCGTGGATGGGCGGCGAGAACTCCGCTGCGCTCCAGGCGCGCCAGCGGCGGGTGAGGATCGTACGGGATCCGCTCGCGCAGCCATCCGGCCGACACCGCCGGGGTGGCGGCGAGCTGCGCGAGCACGGCCGCGGCCGCCGGATCGCCGGCGGCCCGCCCGATCGCCTCGTCGAGCAGCGCGCCGTAGTGCCGCACTGTCGCGGTGCGGTGCCGGGCGGTCTCGGTGACGGCGCGGGCGAACACTTCGCCCCAGCGGGAGAGTTCGCCGTCGGACGCGGCGACCAGGGCCTCGTCGTGCTCGATCCGGTGGGCGGGCACCCAGCCGTCCAGGTCGAGCAGCAGTCCGGGCAGCAGGCCGGCCGCCACCAGGTCGCACTGGCCGAGCAGCCGGGCCATCCGCCCGTTCGCATCGGGGAACGGATGGATCGTCAGCAGCTGCGCCATGGCAAGTGCCGCGGCGTCCAGCGGGGCACTGACCGTGGCGGTGCCCCAGGCGTTCCAGCGCTCGACGTGCGTGCGCAGCTCGGCCCCCGGGGCGACCGGGACGATGACGACGCGTCCGTCGGGCCAGGTCACCCGGGCCTTGGAGCGCCGGAAGCCGCCGGGGGAGGGGATGTTGGGGTCGCCCGCCACCAGAGCCGCGTGCAGGTCGGCGAGCGCGTCCGGGGTGAAGCAGGGGCGCCGGCCGGGCTGTTCGGCCAGCTCCGCGCGGACCGAGTGGACGGCCAGCAGGCCCGCCGCGACCCGGCTCTCGGCGGCGGTGGCCAGCTGCTCGGCCAGCTGCTCGGGGTCGGTCCCGGCGAGGTGGCGCCGGTGCAGCAGGCGGCGCAGGCGGGGACGGTGGAACAGGTCGGGATCGCCGAGCCGGGCGGCGGCCCCGGTCAGGTCGGCCAACGCGGCCAGCGCCTCGCGGTGGGCGGCGTCGGGGATCGCCCGGGCGTCGAGCGGTGGTACGACGGGCATGACCCGTCGTACCACCGCCGTGGTCGAGCCGTCGGACATCAGCAGGAGGCCGCGGTGACCAGGCCGGTCGGCTCGGTGACGTTGACGTACTCGGTGCTGGACTGGCCGAGCCAGTTCTGCGTCGTCACCGCGTAGACGACGGTCTGGTACTGGACGCTCAACTGCCAGCTCTGGCCGGGGTTGAGGGTGACCTCGATGCCGGTGGTGCGGGCGATCGAGGTGTTCAGCTGGGTGCCGAGGGAGGCGGTGAGGACCGACTCGGCCGCGGCCGAGATGTTGGTGCTGACCTGGTAGGTCACCGTGTAGGTGGAGCTGTCGGACAGCTTCGCGACCGAGGCGGAGTTGTTCTTGTAGCAGTTCTGCTTGACGGGCCAGCTCTGGCCCTTGCTCCAGACCTGGGCGCCGGGGGCGCTGCCGCTGCCGCCACCGCCGTAGCTCATCGGGATGCCCGGGCTGGCGGGGTCGGGGGGCATGACCGGCACGCGGGTCCCCGAGATGACGACCTGCTGGATGGGGCCGTCGCCGGGCGAGCTGCTGACGTCGATCGCGTCCCCGCCGCCACCGCCGCCGCTGGGGTCGCTGTCGCCCGGGTCGCCCGGGTCGTCGCAGGTGGTCATGCCGTCCTCGTAGCAGGAGTCGGCGTACGCGCGGTGCGGGGTGACCAGCGCGGGGACGGCGGTGAGGACGGCCGCGCCGAGGGCGGTGGCGACCACGATTTTCCTGAGATCCATGAGAGTACTCCGCTGAGGACAGGTGGAAGGGAAGGTCCTCGCACCGGCACCTGTGGCGAACCGGGCCGAGTCCCCGAGGCGTTGAGCCTCCGTCTGCCACCGACCCCCGCTGTCACGGACGCTGCTCGGTGGCGCGGCCGCAACACTGGCAGACTCACGTCGCACAAACCAGAATGAATTCAAGCCACACCATCATTCACGTTTGCTGCCAAGTGCAACAGTCGTCACCGACCGTGCGCCGCGCCGCCGCGCTCCCGCACGAGCGCCAGGCCGACCGTGGTCGCCGACCGGTCCATCGGGCGACGGGAGAGCGAACGTCGGCCTGTGGGGCGCCGCTCCGCGGTGCGCCGAGCGCTGCTGCCCCGGGTGCGGGCCGGGGTCATGGATGCGGGGCGTCACCGAACCGGGCCCGGCATCCTGGCCGAATTCGGAGTGTCGGCCTCCGGGTGGGCGCCTACCGTCGCTGGGCCGCCGCGATCCGCTGGTGCGCGGTGCCCGGCTGGCGTCGTGGGAACGCTGACGATCGTCCCCGGTCCTGGTGGCCGCTCCCCGTTCACCGTGCAGCGTCCGGGACGGTGTAGCGGTGGACGTCCACGAGGGTGGGGCGCAGGATGCGGGTGCCGGGTGCCAGCCGGTCCGGCGGGCCTTGGGGATGCGCCTGCCCCGGGGGCCAGCCGCTGGGCGGCCCGGAGTGCAATTCTCGTGGCGCGCACCGATGCTGACGGCCCGCTGCCGGAACCCTACTCCCGGCTGCGGTTGTTGGGGTAGAAAGAGGGCGTGTACGAGGTGTTGAACGAAGTGAGCGGGACCGTCGTCGGCACGGTCGTCCAGGCCGGGCAGGTGGGGCAGCTGCACCTTGCGCACCCGGCCCCCACCGCGCTGGCCGGCCTGCCACCGGCGGTGGCGGAGTTCACCGGGCGGGAGGCGGCGCTGCGCGGCGTCGTCGCCGCGCTGCGTCCCGGTGCGGACGGTTCTCCGGTCGTCGTGTCCGCGCTGGCGGGCGCGGCCGGGGTCGGAAAGACGGCCCTGACGCTGCGCGCCGCCCATGACGCCCTGTCGGCGGGCTGGTTCTCCGGCGGGGTGCTGTTCGCCGACCTCCAGGGCTACGACGAGAAGCGCCGGGTGCGGCCCGATGCCGCGCTCGCCACCTTCCTGAGCGCCCTCGGCGTCCCCGACGAGCTCTTCCCGCCGAGCCCGGAGGGCAGGCTGGCGCTGTACCGCTCCAGGCTCGCGGAGCTCGCCGCCCGCCGCCACGCGGTCCTGGTGGTGCTCGACAACGCCTCGTCGACGGAGCAGGTGGTGCCGTTGCTGCCCGGTTCGCCGGTCCACCGTGTCCTCGTGACGAGCCGTCACACCCTGGGGGACCTGCCGGGTTCCCGGATCGTGGACATCGGCGTCCTGGAGCCGGAGGAGGCGGCGGCGCTGATCGTCCGCACGCTGGGCGTCCGCCGCCCCGACGACACCCGGGCGCTGGACGAGCCCGACGCCGTGCACGAGCTCGCCGCCCTGTGCGGGCATCTCCCGCTGGCCCTGGCCGTCGTGGCGTCGATCCTGGCCGGCGACCCGGACCAGTCGGTCGGCGAACTCGCGGCAGCGCTGCGCGACCGGGCCGGGCGCCTGGACGAACTGTCCTACGCCGGGGGCCGCTCGGTGACCGCCGCCTTCGAGCTCTCGTACGCCGGCCTCACCCCCGAGGAGGCCAGGATGTTCCGGCTGCTGTCGGTCAACCTCGGCCAGCAGGTCAGCCCGGAAGCCGCCGCCGCACTCGCCGGACTGCCCGTGCCCGCAGCCGGGAAACTGCTCCGGGCACTGCGCGCCGCCCACATGCTCGAACCGGGCAAGCCGCGCGGGGCGGTCCGCTTCCACGACCTGCTGCGCCTGTTCGCGGAGCGCCGCCGCCGGGAGGAGGACGAGGCCCTGGACCAGGGCCGGAGCGTCGGCGCCGCCGTCGACCGGCTGCTGACCCACTACCGCGACGCCGCCCGGAACTGCACCGAACGGATCGTCGCGGCGGCCCGGGAGGCCAGGCGGGACGACGACGCGGAGAGCTGGCTGGACGTCGAGCGGCCGAGCCTGCGGTCGGCCCTTCAACTCGCCCTGCTGCACGGCCGGTCGGCGGTGGCCCTGTCCCTGGCCCACGACGTGAGCTGGTTCCTGCGCCGCCAACAGGACTGGGCCGCCGCCCTGGAGGTGTGCGACACGGCCCTGGCCCTCGTCCGGTCGGTCGCCCCCGGCAGCGCCCAGGAGGTCCTGGCCCTCTACGACCGGGGTGACCTGCTCAAGCACATGCAGGACTTCGACCGCGCCCAGCAGACCCTGGCACAGGCACTCCACCTCTACCGCCGGCTCGGCGACCGCGCCGGCGAAGCCATGACCCTGCACAGTCTGGGCACGGCCGCCCGCCGTGACGGCCGCCACGAGCGGGCGACCGCGCACTACACGGCCGCCCTGACGCTGTTCCGCGAACTCGGCGACCGCCAGGCCGTCGGAAACACCCTGCACAACCTCGGCACCACCGCGATGTGGCAGGGCGACCACGCGGCGGCCCGCGCCCGCTACGACAGCGCGCTGGACACCTACCACCAGCTGGGCCACACCCTCGGCCGGGCCCGCACCCTGGACCGCCTCGGCCGCCTGGACGCCGCCACGGGCCACCCCGACAGCGCCCGCGACCACTGGCACCAGGCCCGCACGGCATACGAGGAGGCGGGCCTGTCCGCAAACGCCGAAGAGGTCACCGACCTGCTGGCCGCCCTCCCCGGGCCGCCGGACCGGTAGTGACCGCTCTCGCGGCGCCGCGCAGACGGCTTGGAGGTGCATTGTGTTCATGAGCACGCCTGCTGATCCGAACTTGCCTGGCACGACCGCAAGGTTGTTGCTCCCTCGACTGCCTCACTGCGAGTAGTGGTTGCACGGTCGCGAGGCGAGGGCTTGCTTTGCGTGATGTGCGCCCTGCGGGATCTCCGTCAGAGCCGTTGGTCTGATCACGACAATCCGTAAGTCACGCCCCGGATATGCTGTCGGCTCAGTTTCGCGGAAAGGGGTGGGGGTCAGCGGTGATCGGTAGTGATGACGCCGTCCGTGAGGTGTCGATGCCACTGCGTTTGGGTGCGATCGTCGATCTGGCGCCCGTGCGCGATCGCGAACGGCCTGTGTGGCTGGCACTGGGCGAGGACGGCACGATCAGCCGGTGGGACGTGGCAGCCGGTGATCATGAGGTTGTCGGGACCACCACCCTTGCGGCGGAGTCCGACCGCCGACCATGGAACGGCCACCGGCTTCGCAGGCGCCTGCATGCTTCCCACGACGGCATGTTCGCTGCTGTGGTCAACGACTACGGCCGCTTCGGTGAGGTGATCGACCTGCGGACCGGCGAGGTTACGTTGACCTTGGACAACCAGGGCGGTCACGAAGAGACTGTGCCGTTCTCGCTGGAGTTCGCGCAAAGCCGTGGCCGTTGCGTCGTTGTCCACCGCTCTGCCTGGAACCGGCTGGATGTCTCGGACGCGCAAACGGGGGTGCTGCTGACTGATCGGTTGCTCCCCGGGCCTGCTGACGGGGATGCCGTGCCGGAGCATTACCTCGACTACTTCCACGGCGCACTGTATGTGAGCCCTGATGGGAAGCGGATCCTGGACGACGGCTGGATGTGGCATCCAGTCGGAATCCCCTCGGTATGGGGCCTTGACCAATGGATCGAGGGCAACGAATGGGAGTCCGAGGACGGTCCGAGCCGAGTAGATGTGTGCGGCCGGGAGTACTACTGGGATCACGCCATGACCTGGATCGACTCGGTCCGGGTCGCCGTCGAGGGGCTCGGCGATGACGACGATGTCATGCAGCCTGGGGCACGGATCTTCGATACGAGTCGAACCGGTCAGGGCGGACTGTGGCGAATGCCGACGGCCGTAGAACTCATTGCGTTCGAGGGCCCGACCGGGCGCTTCTTCAGCGATGGCACCTACCTGTTCAGTGGCGATGACTCCGGTTTGTCGACATGGGATCCGGTCGTGGGGAAGCTCCTGGGTGTCGTTCCCGGCTTCTCCCCCACACATCACCACCCGGGCGCCCGGCAGTTCGTGCAGCTCGCCGACGGCGTCGTTCGTCTTTGGGCTTGACCGGAAATCACCTCCACGGGCCGACCTACTCGACGACACGCGATGAAACCCGATCCACCACCACACGCGCAGTCACCGCGACCCGCCTGCGGGAGCCACAACCCCCGCCGCCCGCCCTCTGGTAAGTGATCTTGAGACCTTCGGCACCCAGAGCGGCCGAGCAGTTCGCTCAGTCGCTCTGGGCCGGATCAGGCGTCGGACGAGGCTCTATCTGGCCTGCCACAATTTCGATTCCCCGGCGCTTGGTCTCCTCGGTGATCTCCAGTCGGCGCGTCTCGGCCTCGATCTCGGCCTTACGGACCTCAGCCTGAGCTTCGATCTTCGCTTTCCAGACCACGCTCGCCGCCGTCGCCGCCGCCCCCAAGCCAGCCACGATCTCCGGAATGGCGCCGATAGGACCAGCGGTGACGGGGGTTGAGCCAGTAGTGGCGATGGCAGGGCCATCGGCACGGATTCCAGAGCCCAGAGCGACAGGATCGGGAAGGGTGGCTCGGCGTTTGGACTCGTCCGTCTCGAGCCCCTCCACATACTCAGTGACGATCACTCGGCCGACGACGCGCCCAGGTGCGGAGTCTTCGGTGGCACCAGATTCGACGCCCTCTTCAGGGAGGGGCTCAGACTTGGTTGACATGGCATCAGGCTACGACTGGTGCCCCCACAGAAGTAGAGGCTCGACCTCACCCCGGACTACCTCGCTTGACTGGAGGTGGCTCGCCGACATCGTGCAGGGCTGTCAGAAGCGTGTTCGGGTTCGTCGCCGTGCCAGGTACTGGCGTCAGGGTGTGCGTGAACGCGACGACGGGATGTGCCCAGTGGGGGAGGGTGGCCGTGCAGCCCGGGTCGTCCACGTCGTTCCGGACGACCCGCGCGGGATCACTCGGCCGAGAAGTAGTGGCCCTGGTCCAGGTCGGCGATGAGGCCGGGGTGGGCCGGCTCCCAGTCCAGCAGCTGTCGGGTGTCCGTGTTGGACATCGTGATGTCGAGGGCGATGAACGGGAAGCGCTTGAAGTGGTCCGCGGCCTGGTCGGCCGGGATGCTCACGGCCGGGATGCCGAGGTGGCGGGCGATGGTCTCGGCGATCTCGCGCACGCTGACGCCCTCCTCGGTCGCGGCGTACAACTGCGATCCGGCCGGGGCCTTGTCCAGCGCCAGCCGGAAGAGCCGGGCGACGTCCAGGACGTGGCCGGCGGGCCAGCGGTTGGTGCCTTCGCCGACGTAGCCGGACACGCCCGAGGCCCGTGCGATGGTGATGAGGGTCGGGATGAATCCGGTCCGGTCCCGCGTGCTGTGGGTGACCGGCGGGACGGCGACGAGGATGGTGCGCACGCCGCGCTCGGCGAACCCAGCGAGCGTGCGCGCCACGGCGGAGCGGGGGTTGGCGTCGATCACCGCGTCGCGCCGTGCGTCGCCCGTGCGGGTCAGGCCGATGCCGATGAGGGTCTTGCCCGTGCCGGCCAGTGCGTCGCCGAGCGCCTGCACGACGGCCAGGTCGGTGGCCACCGCGTCGGCGAACTTCCCGGCGGCGATGGCTTCGTGGTTGAACGCGAGGTGGATGACGGCGTCCGCGTCGGCGGCTGCTTCGCGCAGCCCGTCCAGGTCGTCGAGGTCGCCGCGGTGCACCTCGGCGCCCAGCGCCTCGACGGTGGCGGCCGAGGTATCGGTTCGGGCCAGGCCGACGACCTGGTGTCCGGCCTGGATCAGTTCGGGGATGACGGCCGAGGCGATGTGGCCGCTGGCCCCGGTGAGGAAGACGCGCATGAGAGCTCTCCTGGAAGTGATGTGACTTGGTAACGTCACTGTACCAAGGTCACGTTACCAAGTCACATCACCTATGCTGTACGCCATGGGCCGATGGGAACCGAACACACGTGAGCGGCTGGTGCGTGCCGCCGTCGAGCTGTTCGCCGAGCAGGGTTACGACATGACCACGGTCAACGAGATCGCCGAGCGGGCCGGAACGACCAAAACCACCTTCTTCCGGCACTTCCCCGACAAGCGGGAGGCGTTGTTCGCCGGGCAGGACACGCACAGTCGGCTTCTCGCCGACGCCGTCGCCGCCGCGCCCGACACGGCCACGCCCCTCGACGCGGTCGGCGTCGCCCTCGATGCGCTCACCGCGGCCTTCCCCCCGGAACGCCGCGCGTTCGCGGCCCGGCTCAGGGTGGTCATCGCGGGCAACGACGAACTGCGGGAGCGCGCCGCGTTCAAGCGCGCGGGCCTCGCCGTCGCGCTGACCGACGCGCTGCAGCAACGCGGCGTCCCGGACCCGACCGCGGACCTTGCCGCCGAACTCGGCGTCCTCGCCTTCTACCGAGCCTTTGACCGCTGGGTCGACCCGGCCGACGACCCCGCCACCGACCAGACCTTCACCGACCTCGCGCGCCAGGCGCTGCGCGAGCTGCGTGCCGCGCTGCCCGAGCTCTGAGCCGGCTTCCCCGTCACCCCGTCAGGCACCCGGTGGGAGCCGAGCGTGCCTGTGGATGACTCCGGCCGTCACGCCCCTGCCCGCGTCCGGAGGACGTGGCCGCGCAGAGCTACACCACCGTGGACGTGGATGAGCGGCGCGAAGCCGGGCAGACGCCTCCCGTCACCGCGCGCCGCTCCACGGGCGCGCCTGAGTTTGGAGGCCTCTCATGGCAGACTTTCTGACCGATGTCCAGACCCTGCGGGCCAAGGCCCGGCAGGAGATCATGAACGGCCCGGTCACCGCCGCGTACGGAGCTGATCTGCCCCGCGTGATCGAGTTGCTGAACACCGCGCTGGCCACCGAGATCGTCTGCACCCTGCGCTACCGGCAGCACCACTTCGCCGCCAAGGGCCTGAACTCCGAGCCGGTCGCCCAGGAGTTCCTCCAGCACTCCCAGGAGGAGCAGCAGCACGCCGACCTGCTCGCGGCCAGGATCGCCCAGTTGGGCGGCACACCGGACCTGGACCCGGCCCGGGTGGCCGGCCGTGCCCACTCCGAGTATGTGGCGGCCACCGGTCTGCGGCAGATGATCCAGGAGAACCTGGTGGCCGAGCGTGTCGCCATCGCCTCCTACACCGAGATGATCGACTGGCTGGGCGCGGGTGACCCCACCACCACGCGGGTCCTGAAGGAGATCCTGGCCCGCGAGGAGGAGCACGCGGAGGACATGCTCACGTTCCTGCAGAGCGACGGCTGAGGCACGGGTTCGGACTACTCAAGTCCCTTCGAAGGCAGCGGAGTTCGTGCCGCATGCGGAGCGGGCGGCCGGGTAGGCGGGAGTGGTCCGAAAGCTGACGGGTGGTCGTCGGCTCGTCTCATGAATCGTCGCGCCACACAGGCGGGGCCGGAGCGAGCGTGCGCCGCCGGCGGGTGGGCGGACTCGAATTCATCGGAAAGGTGTGGGAGATATGGGAATCGGCGGCTGCATCATCGCCTTCGCGCTCGGAGCGATCGTGACCTTCGGAGTGAACTGGCACGTCCACGGTGTGAACATGGATGTCGTCGGCGTCATCCTGATGGTGGCAGGCCTGTTGGGCCTGGTGACCTATGCCAGCATCTTCCGCCGCCGCCGGGTGTACGGCGCCGGGCGCATCGAGGAGGTCGTCGAGGAGCGCCGCTACAACGACGGGCTCTGAACCGTCGGGACAGGTGATCCGCCGCACCGCGCGCAACGGATCCCTGTTGCCGGGCGGTACTCAGCGGAGGTTTCCGCCCCGGCCGGGTGCCGCGGCATCGGAGCCGACGGGGTCGGTTGTGCCGCCCCAGCCGAGGTGGAGGATGGCCAGGTCGTCGGCGTGCCGTCCGGCGTTGAGCTGCTGGGCGGCGCTGATGAGCTGGTCCAGGAAGGCCGGAGTGTTCAGCCGGGGGGCCCGGGCGATCAGGTCGACCAGTCCCTCGGTGTCCAGCCGCTCGGGGCCCGGCCCGCGGTGGCCCTCGATCAGTCCGTCGGTGTAGAGCATCAGCGCGCCGCTGGGCGGTAGCGCGATGGTGCTCGGCTGCCAGTGGTGCAGGCCGGGTGCTATGCCGAGGGCGATGCCGTGGGCGGCCTCGGCGGGCCCGGTGCTGTCGGCGATGAGCAGCGGTTCGTGGTGGCCGGCGAGGTGGACGGTCGCGCGGGCGGCCGGCAGGTCGAGTTCCACCAGGGTGCAGGTGGCGAACATGTCGTAGCGGGTGCGTTCGGCGACCAGGACCTGTTCCAGCAGGTCGAGCAGCTCCACTCCGCGGTGGCCGGCCAGGACGAGCGCGCGCCAGGTGATCCGCAGGCAGACGCCGAGCGCCGCTTCGTCGGGCCCGTGGCCGCTGACGTCGCCGAT
Source organism: Kitasatospora mediocidica KCTC 9733 (assembly GCF_000744225.1). Lineage (GTDB taxonomy): Bacteria > Actinomycetota > Actinomycetes > Streptomycetales > Streptomycetaceae > Kitasatospora > Kitasatospora mediocidica. The sequence goes on from NZ_JQLN01000006.1 coordinate 511,101, forward strand.
CACGGCGTGCACGGTGCCGTCGGTGGTCTCCACCACGTCCAGGAAGTCCCCTCCCAGCTGGGCGCGTTCGCGGCCGGGCAGGTAGCGGGTGGTCACCGCGACCGTGTCGCCGTGCAGTAGCGGGGTGGGCAGCAGGCCGCGTTCCAGCCGGGTGTTCTCCTGGGCCCGGATCCGGTTCTCGCGCAGTTCGGCGCTGGCCTGCTCGGCCTGTTTGCGGTGCACCGCGTAGCGCAGCGCGCGCTGCATCAGTGCGCCGTCCACCTGGCCCTTGATGAGGTAGTCCTGGGCGCCGGCGGAGACCGCCCGGATGCCGGACTGGGCGTCGCCCAGTCCGGTCAGGACGATCACCGCCGCCTGCGGGCAGGCCTGCTGGACGGCGCTCAGCACGGCCATGCCGGAGGCGTCGGGCAGGTGCAGGTCCACCACCACGCAGTCGGCGGGCTGCCGGGTGAGTTCGCCGACGGCCTCGGCGAGGGTCTGCTTCCAGCGCAGGGTGTGCTTGAGCCCCGTGTCGTAGAGCAGTTCCTCGACCAGGACGGCGTCGCCGGAGTCGTCCTCCACCAGGAAGATGCGGTACGGCTCGTCCACCGCGGGGACGTCCTCGGGGAGCCGCAGGGAGGCGGTCACGGCTGTGCCGCCTCGTCGCCCGCGCCGTCGTGGACGGTGTCGTTGGTGTCGTTGGTGTCACCGGTGTCGGTGGTGGCTGCGGCGCTCGGCTCGGTGTCCGGCTCGGCGTCCCGCTCGGTCGGGGCGACGGGCAGTGTGAAGGCGATCCGGGTGCCGGGGGAGTGCGTGAGGTCGACGTCGATGGTGCCACCGTGGAAGTCGACGATCTTCTTGCACATGGCCAGGCCGATCCCGTTGCCGGGGTAGGCGTCCCGGGTGTGCAGACGTTGGAAGATCACGAAGATCTTGTCGGCGAAGCCGGGGTCGATGCCGATGCCGTTGTCGCACAGTGCCAGCTGCCAGCGTTCGCCCTCCCGGCGCGCCTCCAGGTGGATCCGCGGGGGTCGCTCCGGGCTGCGGAACTTGAGCGCGTTGCTGAGCAGGTTCTGCAGCAGCACGCCCAGTTGGGTGGCGTCGCCGCTGACCTCGGGGAGCGGGTCGTGGGTGAGCTCGGCGCCGCTCTCCCCGATCGCGAGGCTCAGGGTGTCCACGGTGTCGGCGAAGACCTTCTCCAACGCGACGGGTTCGTAGCCGGCGTGCAGCCGGCCGACTCGGGAGAAGGTCAGCAGGTCGTTGATCAGGGTCTGCATGCGGTTGGCGCCGTCGACCGCGAACGCGATGTACTGGTCGGCGCGCTCGTCCAGCTGGCCGGCGTAACGGCGTTGCAGCAGTTGGCAGAAGCTGGCGACCTTGCGCAGCGGTTCCTGGAGGTCGTGCGAGGCGACGTAGGCGAACTGCTCCAGCTCGGTGTTGGAGCGGCGCAGGTCCGCGGCCTGCTCGTCCAGGGTGACCCGGGCCCGGTCGCTGAAGGCCAGCTCGTCGGCCAGCCGCCGGCGCATCGCCTCGACGGTTTCGGCCAGTTGGCGCAGGTCGGCCGGCCCGGTGGCGGTGATCGGGTGGTCGAAGGCACCCCCGGCCACCAACTCGGCGTCGGAGGACAGCAGTTCGAGAGGGGTGGTGATGCCGCGCCGCAGGCCCTCGAAGACCAGCACGGCGAGTGCCAGGACCACCAGGGCGATCGCGGTGAAGACCAGGTTGCGCAGGCCGCGGACCCGTTGCAGATCGGCGGTCCCGGCGGCCCGCTCGTCCTGCAGATGCTGCTGCTGGGCCGACGTGGCGGTGCGCAGCGCGTCGAAGAGGCTCTTGCCCTGCGCGGTCAGCGCGCTGGCGGCGAGGTTGGGGGCTCCGGCGGGTACGGCGGCCAGCGGGCGGGCCACCTGGGCCTGCCAGGCTTCGGCGCGTCGCAGGACCAGAGCCAGGTCGGCACGGCCCTGGTCGTCGCCGGCGAGAAGTGGTCCGAGGGTGTCGACGGAGTCCCGCTGCTCGGCCAGTCCCGCGGTGTACGGCTCCAGGAAGTCGGCCTGTCCGGTGAGGCCGTAGCCGCGGATGCCGGTCTCCTGGTTGATCAGGCCGCTCTCCAGGCGGACGGCCGCCACCAGGGCCGGCGAACTGCCGTCGACCAGGTGGTTGGTGACATCGGTCGACCGGACGAACACCCAGCTGCCGAGGAACCCGAGCAGGACCAGCACCGCCAGGGACGCGGTCACGCCCGCGCGCAGCCAGCGCCGGGTGGTCCAGCTCACGGACCACCTGGTCCCGGCGTCGCTGCTCGCCGCCCCCACGGTCCGGGCGTCCCGGCCGGGGTTCGGCGGGGTCTGTCCTGGCATGCTGCAATCCCCTCCTGCCGCACCGCGGGGTGCGGATGCCGACTGTCGCCGGGTACGTACGGGCGGTACGCGGACCGGGCAGGGGTACCTTACAGGCATGGTGACAACCACGGTTGTCGTCCAGGTGTCTCGCGGTCTAGGGTGTGCACATGCCGTCCACTCCCTTCTCCGCGCTGATGAGCGAGAACCAGATCGCCGACCTCGCGGAGGCGTCCGTCGCGGAACTGGCCGGACGCCTGGCGATGCGGGCCTTCCGCCCGCTGCCGGCCCCCGCCGGGGCCGGGCCGGTCGACGCGGCCGGCGCCGACCGCTGGGAGGCGCGGGAGCAGGGCGACGCTCTCACCCGGCTGCACGCCCTGACCCACCTGCGCCGCGCGGTGGACCGGCTGGCCGACCGCGAGGCGGCCAATGCCGTCCGGTCCGGTGCCGGCTACCCGCAGCTCGGGGTGGCCTGCGAGATCAGCCGCCAAGGCGCACGGCGCCGCTGGCCGGGACTGGTCACCGCGCCGCCGCACCGCCCTGCCACGGACCGGAGTTCCTGATGCCCTCGCCCGCCACCGACCACTCCTACGGCGTCCTGCTGGTCGAGGACGACCATGCCGACGCGATGCTCATCGAGGAGGCCCTCTTCGAGCGGGGTGTCGCGCGGATCATCACCCGGGCCGAGGACGGGGTCGTCGCGCTGGAGCATCTGCGCGACACCCGCCCGCTGCCCGACCTGATCATCCTGGACCTCAACATGCCCCGGATGAACGGCCGTGAGCTGCTCGCCGTCCTGAAGGCCGACCCGGACCTGCGGGCGATCCCGGTGGTGGTCCTCACCACATCCGGCGCCCCCGACGACGTCTCGGGCGCCTACCGCGGCCACGCCAACGCCTATGTCACCAAGCCGGTGAACCTGGACGACTTCACCCGCGCCGTGCAGAGCATCGACGCGTTCTACCTGGAGACCGCCGCCGTGTCGCCGCAGACCTGACGACGGCCCCGGTCCCGAGCCTCGCCCCCGCCGCGGACCGACGTGGGGCGGGGCGCCTCCGGCCTGCCCGGAAGCGCCTCTGACGTGCTGTTACCCGGGGAAATCGGGGCAGCGGGGGTGTCATAAAGTGAAGTGGACCCCGGGAACGCCCGAGGCCTTTGGGAGGACTGCCGTGACGGCTGAACGTCGAGGATCCGAGCGTCTTGTCGACCTGCTCTCCGGACAGGAGGAGAAGCTGGTCGGCCAGTGGATCGAGGGGGTGTCGCACACCCTGCGGGGCCGCCTGAGCGCCGGCGAACTCGGCCACGAGCTGCGGGAGCTGTACGCGGCGCTGGTGGCGGCGCTGCGCTCGGGCGAGGACTGGCGCGCGGAGGCGTTCTCCGAGGTGCGCGCGCTGCTGACCGAGCTGTCGCGCAACCGGGCCCGGCAGGGCTTCACCCCGACCGAGACGGCCACCGCGGTCTTCGCCCTCAAGGACCTGCTGGCCCCCAGCAGCGAGACCGCGCAGGAGGACATCACCGCCTACCTGCGGCTGAACCGACTGGTCGACGCGCTGGGCCTGTTCACCGTCGAGACCTACGCCAAGACCCGCGAGGAGATCATCGGCTCGCAGGCCGAGCAACTGCTCGAACTCTCCACGCCGGTGGTGAAGCTCTGGGACGGCGTGGTCGCGGTGCCGCTGGTCGGCACGCTGGACTCGGCCCGCACCCAGGTGGTCATGGAGAAGCTGCTCCAGACGCTGGTCGACACCGGCTCGGACCAGGCGATCATCGACATCACCGGGGTGCCGGCGGTCGACACCGAGGTCGCCCAGCATCTGCTGAAGACCGTGGTGGCGGCCCGGCTGATGGGCGCCGAGTGCACCATCTCGGGCATCCGTCCGCAGATCGCGCAGACCATCGTGGCGCTGGGCATCCAGTTCGGCGACATCGTCACCAAGGCGACGCTGGCCGACGCCCTCAAGCACGCGCTGCGGCGCCTGGGCACGGAGAACCCCGCCGTGGCAGCGCGGAGTGCCCGGTGACCGAGCGGATCCCGGTCCTGAAGATCGGTGACGTCCTGCTGGTCTCGATCCAGACCGACCTGGAGGACCAGTCGGTGATGAATCTCCAGGAGGACCTGGCGGCCAGGATCGTGGAGACCGGGGCGCACGGAGTGGTCATCGACATCACCGCGCTGGAGATCGTCGACTCCTTCGTGGGCCGGATGCTCGCCACCACCGCCGCCATCTCCCGGATGCTGGACGCCGAGACGGTGCTGGTCGGCATGCGTCCGGCGGTGGCCATCACCCTGGTCGAACTCGGCCTCTCGCTGGGCGGGGTGCGCACCGCGCTCAGCCTGGAGAAGGGCCTGGCCCTCCTCGCCGGCGCCGACCCGGTCCGCGCGGACCGGGCGTGAACGGTCAGTCGGTTACGGCCGAGGAGGAGTTCAGCACCCTCCCGATCACCACCAACGACGACGTGGTCCGGGCCCGCCAGCTGGTGCGGGCCCTGGCCCAGCAGGCCAAGCTCTCCCTGGTCGACCAGACGAAGCTGATCACGGCGGCCAGTGAGCTCGCCCGCAACACCCTGGTGCACGGCGGCGGCGGAGTGATGCGCAGCGGCCTGGTCGAGCGAGGCGGCCGGCGCGGAGTCACCGCCCGCTTCGAGGACTCCGGGCCCGGCATCCCCGACCTGGACCTCGCCCTGACCGACGGCTGGACCTCCGGCAACGGCATGGGCCTGGGCCTGAGCGGGGCCCGGCGCCTGACCGACGACTTCACCCTCGCCAGCAAGCCGGGCGCCGGAACCACCGTCAGCATCACCAAATGGGTGCGGTGAGCGCGGTGTTGCTCGAATCGCAGGACATCGCCTGGTTCCGTGACGCGGAGTCCCTGCCGGCCGCCGCCCGGAGCACCGCCGCCGCACTGGCCCGCCGGATCGGCCTGGGCGAGCAGCGCGCCGCGGAGGTCGCCCTCGCGGTCACCGAGGCCGCCACCAACCTGCGCCGGCACGCCGTCGACGGCTCGCTGCTCCTGCGGGTGGTGCGCACCGAGGACCGCGCCGCCGTGGAGTTCCTCACCCTGGACGGCGGCCCCGGCATGCCCGACATCCCGTACGCGATGACCGACGGCACCTCCTCCGCCGGCACCCTGGGCATCGGCCTGGGCGCCATCGCCCGTCTCGCCGACACCTTCGACGTGCACTCGCTGCCCGGACGCGGCACCGTGCTGGCGGCCCGCTTCTGGGCCGCGGGCGCCGCCCCGTCCGCCGCGGCGGGCGAACCGCCGGTCGCCGGGATCACCCGCCCGATCAGCGGCGAGGAGACCTGCGGGGACGCCTGGGCGGCCCGCCGGGTCGCGGGTGCGGGCGGCGAGCCGGACGCGGCCCTGCTGGTGATGTTCTGCGACGGCCTCGGGCACGGGCCGCTGGCCGCACTCGCCTCCCAGGCGGCGGTCAGCGCCTTCCACGCCTCGCGCGGCCACCGGCCCGACGAGGTCCTGACCGACCTTCACCACGCCCTGCGCGGTACCCGGGGCGGCGCGGCTGCGGTCGCCAGGGTCGACCCCGTGGCCCGACGCGTCCGGTACTGCGGGGTGGGCAACATCAGCGGATTCGTCGTCGGCCCCGAACGTCGGCACGCCCTGCTCTCGGCGCCCGGCATCGTGGGACACCACATGCCCACCCTGCGGGCCCAGGAACAGGAGCTGGCGCCCGGCGCCGCGCTGGTCCTGCACTCCGACGGCCTCACCGAGCGCTGGCAGGTCTCCGCCCTTCCCGGACTGCTGCGCCACCTGCCCGCCGTGGCGGCCGCGGTGCTGCTGCGCGAGGCGGGGGTGCGGCGCGATGACGCCGGGGTGGTCGTCGCCAAGGGGGCGTGGTGAGCACGCCGCCCGACGCGGGGGCGGCCCTGCTGACCGCCGCCGTCACCCGGGAGGCCGACATCTTCGCGCTCCGGCGCAGCGGCCGCAGCGTCGCGCAGGCGCTCGGCCTGGAGAACCAGGACCAGGTCAGGTTCGCCACCGTGCTGAGCGAGCTGGGCCGCGACCTGCTGGGCGCGGCCGGCCTGACCGCCCGCTTCGCCATCGCGGGTCCGGCCCCGATGCGCCTGGTCGTCACCCTCGCCTGGCGGGAGGGTCCGGGCCCGAGCCAGGAGTCCCTCGAAACGGTGGCCCGGCTGCTGCCCGGCATCGCCCACCGGCCCGGCCGCGTGGTGATCGAGCAGCCGTTGCCGCCGACCACCGCCACCGCGGCCGAACTGGCCGCCCGGGCGGTGCGCCTGCAGAAGGCCCAGGCCCTGTCCAACCCGATGGAGGAGCTGCGCGCGCAGAACCGCGACCTGATAGCGGCGCTGGAGGACTCCCGGGCCCGGCGCGAGGAGTTGCAGCGGCTCAACGAGGAACTCGCCGAGACCAACCAGGGAGTCGTCGCGCTCTACTCGGAGCTGTCCCAGGAACTGGAGGACACCAACCGCGGTGTGGTCGCGCTCTACGCGGAGATCGACGAGAAGACCCGCCAGCTGCACGAGGCCAGCGAGGCCAAGACCCGGTTCTGGGCCAACGTCAGCCATGAACTGCGCAGCCCCGTCAACTCGGTGATCGGCCTGGCCCGGCTGCTGCTCGACGCGGGTGGGGAGGCTCCCGTCGCGGAGCAGCGCCACCAGCTGTCGCTGATCTCGGCCTCCGGCACCACGCTGCTCGCCCTCGTCGACGAGCTCCTGGACGTGGCCAAGGCCGAGTCCGGTCGCCTGGAGCCGCACTGGGGGGCGCTGGACCTGCGGGTCCTGCTGGGCCAACTGCGCGGCACCATGCGGGGTCTGGCCAGCTCGGCCGAGGTGACCCTGCTGATCCCCGACCTGCCGGACGCGCCCGAGACGGTGAGCGACGAGGTCATGCTCACCCGGATCCTGCGCAACCTGCTCTCCAACGCCCTGAAGTTCACCGAGCGCGGCGAGGTCCGCCTCGACGTCGCGACAGAGCAGATGGAGCAGACAGAGCAGCCGGAGCAGACAGCGCAGGCCGAGCAGCCGGGGCAGGCCGACGGCGCGCCGTGGCTCCTGCTGACCGTGAGTGACACCGGCGTCGGCATCCCCGAGGGGGAGCGGGAGCGGATCTTCGAGGAGTTCTACCAGGTCCGCGGCCCTCACCAACGCGGCCGCGCCGGCACCGGCCTCGGCCTGCCCTACGCGCGCCGGCTCGCCGAACTGCTCGGCGGTACCTTGACGGTGGCCGGCCGGCCCACCGGCGGCACCGTCTTCACCCTGCGCCTGCCGACCCGTCCCCCGGCCGCCGTCCTCCCCGACCCGGCCGCCGGGCAGGGCAACAGCGCCGGGCAGGGCGGCGCCGTGCCACGCCTGACCGCCCTGGTGGCCGTCGACGACGACCCCGCCTTCCGCGCCGCCGTCCGCCCGCTGCTGGCCGGGCTGGCGGACCGGGTGGTCCAGGTCAGCCGGGGGAGCGAAGCGCTCGGAGCCGTCCGCCGGGAACAGCCGCAGGCCGTCCTGCTCGACCTGTACATCGCCGACTACGACGGCTACCGGGTCCTGGACCGGTTGGCCGCGGATCCGCACCTGCACGACATCCCGGTCGTCGTCGTCACCTCCGCGCGGGCCGCGGACCTCGACCACGCGCGACTGGCCCACGCCCGAGCCGTGCTGGACAAGAGCAACCTCAGCGTCGAGCGGATCGCCGCCGCGCTGGCGCTGCCCCCCGCGACCCCGCTGCCCGCAGGCGAGGCACGATGAGCCGCGACACCACGGCCGACAGCGCGGCGGCGCTGGTCCTGGTCATCGACGACGACGACACCAGCCGCTACATCATGGCCAGTTGGCTGCGCCGGGCCGGCCACACCGTGGTCGAGGCGGCGGACGGCGCACAGGGTCTGGCCCTGCTCGCCGGGGCGAGCGCACCCGAGCAACCCGAGCTGGCCGTAGTGGACGTCAACCTGCCCGACATGAGCGGCTTCGAGGTGTGCGAACGGATCAAGGCGGACCCACTCGCCGCGCACCTGCCCGTCATCCACGTGTCGGCCAGCGCCATCGACGTCAGCGACCGCGCCCAGGGCCTGTACCGGGGAGCCGACGCCTATCTGACCGAACCCATCGCCCCCGCCGAGTTCCTGGCCACCGTCACCGCCGCCCTGCGCTACGCCCGCGCCCGGCTGCGGGCCGAGCGGCTGGCAGCGCGCATCGCGGCACTGAACCGCGCCACGCTGGCCCTCTACGCCGCCGCGGACGGCGCGGAGTTCGCCACCGCGGCGGCGAACGGCGCGGCGGCCCTGATGGACGCGCCGGCCGTGGCGGTCGCCCTGGAAACGGCCGGTGGCCGGGCCCACCTGGCGGTCAGCGCTCCCGGCACCCCCGGCGATGTGCTGGACGGCTCGCCCGCGCCGCTCGACCTGCTGGCCGGCGCCTCCCTCGGCGGCGCCATCGGCAGTGCGATCGACGTCCTGCCGCTCACCCACTGGCCGGAGCTGGCCCGCTGCGAAGGGTTCGCGGCGCAGAGCGAGTTCGCCCTGATCCTCGCCCGCACCAAGCGCGGCCGGCCGCCGGTCGCACTCGCCGTGCCGGCCCGGGCGCTCGGGGGCGGCGACCGTGACCTGTTCACCCAGCTCGCCCAGACCTGCGCGCTCGCCCTGGAGGCCCAGCGCAGCTTCAGCGAGGAGCACGGCCTGGCCCTGACCCTGCAGCGCACCTTCCTGCCGGACCGGTTGCCGTCGCTCGCGCAGGTGGACATGACGGTCCGCTACGTCCCGGCGGCCAAGCACACCGAGATCGGCGGCGACTTCTACGAGGCCGTCGAGACCGGGGCGGGTCTGCTGCTGGCCATCGGCGACGTGGCCGGCCACTCGCTCGGCGCGGCCGTCGTGATGGGCGAACTCCGGCACGCCCTGCGCGCGTACGCCATCGAGGACCACCCGCCGCACGTCCTGCTGGAACGCCTGGACGCCTATCTGCTGCGGCTCTGCCCGGGGACCACGGTCACCGTCTGCCTGGTCCTCGTCGAGCCGGGCGGCCGCCGCGTCCAGGTCGCCAACGCCGGCCACATCCCGCCGCTGCTGCGTCACCCCGACGGCTCCACCCGCTACCTCACCGAGCACGGCACGCTGCTGGGCCTGGGCGAGACCCACGCACCGGCGTGCGGCCACGAGGTCGCCGCGGGCAGCACGTTGCTGCTCCTGACGGACGGTCTGATCGAGGTGCCCGGGACCCGCCTCGACGAGAGCCTGGCGGAGCTCGCGCGGGAGGTGGCCGACGCCCCGCGGGACCTCGATCCGCTCTGCGACCGGCTGCTCGCCCGGCACGGCCGGGACAAGCGGGACGACATCGCGCTGCTGGCCGTCCGCCTGGACTGAGCTCTTCGCCTGCCGGTGTGTCAGGCCGGCAGGCGTGGCGGCGCGCCGACCAGCCCGGGCCACCGCTTGCGCGCGCCCTGACGGCTCATCTCCAAGGCGTCCCCCAGCTGCGGGTAGCCCGCGCCGGCCTCGGCGGCCGTCCGTGCCGCCTGGTCCGTCAGCCGTTCCACCGCGCGTTGCAGGTGCAGCAGGGTGTGCAGCCGGGCGAGCGCGTCCCCCTGCGCGTAGACCTCCCACGGCCGGGCCGGCGGCACCTCCCCGGCGGCGGTGCCGGTCGGGGGGTCCGGGGGGAGCGGCTGGAACGCGCGCACGGCGAGCCGTGAGGCCAGGTCCGCGACCGCGGCGTCCGCGAGGGCGGCGATCTGTTCCTCACTCATGAGGGCGGAGAAATGGGCAGACGGCATGGGCGCAGTTTACCGGGGCCTGCCGCGGGTCGGCGGTGGCGCGACCTCGCCGCGGCTGCGGCGCCGCGCGCGCCGCGCGCCGGCTCATCCGTCAGTCGTCAGCGGGGTGCCCGAAGGTGTGCTGCAGGCGTCGGACGGCACGCTTCAGCTCCTGGTGGAGTCGGTCGCTCTGCCCGTCCGCCGCGCGGTGCGCGCCGCCCGGCGGGACACCGGATGACGTCTGCCGTGCGGTGGCCGGGCTGTCGCCCGGGTGGGTGTCGCCGGTGTTGCCGTGCCCGTGCGGTGTGCTCATGGAGCCCTCCTGGGTGACGTCGGGGGTGCGGACGAGGCCGCCCCTGGGAAACGGCCCGGGAGTTGTCATTCCAGCTTCGCCGCGTTGGTGACGAGCTCGCTCACCACCAGCCGTACGGACCCGGCGGCGGCGCCGGGCAGTGGATCTCCGGGCCGTCTACCCGGACTCAGGCGTCTCATGCGGCACCCGCACGCACACCCGCACCCGTGCTTGCCGCCGTCGATCAGGGGCAGACGCCAGGCCGGCGTCCGGTGGGCGCCGGTTGTCCTCATGGCCGAAAGGGTTGAATCATGACGGTGGCGCCGGGATCGGTCGGCAGCTTTTCGACGCGACAGGAAGCTGATTCCCCCGCCGCGGTGGCGCAGCGTAAGCAGGAACTGCGCCGGCGCTTGGAGCGGTTGATCGGCATCGCCGCGACGGAGGGGAACACGCTCCTGCCGCTGCGCAACGGTGATGAGATCTTCCCGGCCATGCTGTCCGCCGTCCGGGCGGCCCGCTACACGGTCGACATGACGACGTTCGTGTACTGGCGGGGCCAGATCGCCCGCGACTTCGCGGCGGCGCTGGCGGCGAAGGCGGCGGAGGGCGTCCGCGTACGACTGCTGCTGGACGGCTTCGGCGGGCGGCTGATCGAGAACGACGTGCTGGAGACGATGGTTCGGGCCGGCGTGGACGTGGCGTGGTTCCGCAGGCCGGTCCGCCTGTCGCCGCTGAAGCAGAACCACCGCTGCCACCGCAAGGTGCTGGTGGTCGATGCCGTGACGGCCTTCACCGGCGGCGTGGGCATCGCCGAGGAGTGGTGCGGCGACGCCCGGCATCCCGGGGAGTGGCGCGACACCCATGTCCAGGTGACCGGGCCGGCTGTCGACGGCCTGGCGGCGGCGTTCGCGCAGAACTGGGCGGAGTGCCGGGAGGAGGGACTCTACGACGAGCACGACCAGTTCCCCCGGCACCAGCAGAGCGGCGGCGCCGTGGTGCAGGTGGTCCGGGGCTCGGCCAGCGTGGGCTGGCAGGACATGCAGACCCTGATGAGGGTGGTCATCACCTCGGCGCGCCGGCGCCTGCGGCTGGCCACCGCGTACTTCGCCCCCGACCGGTACTTCGTCGAGCTGCTGTGCCAGGCGGCCGAACGCGGCGTGGAGGTGGAGATCCTCTTGCCCGGCCCGCACACCGACAAGCGGGTGTGCCAGCTGGCCGGCGAGCGCTTCTACCAGGAACTCGCCCGCCGTGGAGTGCGGGTCTGGCACTTCCAGCCGACGATGATGCACGCCAAGGTGATCACGGTGGACGGGGTGGCCGCCCTGGTCGGCTCGACCAACTTCAACCGTCGCTCGCTGGACCATGACGAGGAGGTGATGCTCGCGGTGCTGGACGAGCACTTCACGGCCCGCCTGGACACGCACTTCGACGAGGACCTGCTGCGCAGCGAACGCATCGATCCGTTGCGCTGGGAGCGACGCGGCTTCCTCCAGCGGGTGCAGGAGGCGGCGACCGCTCCCGTCCGGCACTTCCTCTGACGGGCGGCATCGGAATGGGCGGCATGGGCCTGCGAGACGCGGGCAGACGGGGGAGCGACCCATGCCGAACCGTCCAGGAGGTCTGCGCCGATGTCCGTGTCCGTTCCGCTGCCCGAGGACTCCGTCGAACTGAGTGTCACCTGTGTGCTCCGAGGGGAGCTGGCGGTGCTGTCGGTCGCGGGCGAACTCGACGTCGCCACAGCCCCCTTGCTGTGGCAGCACCTCGCGGACCAGCTGGCCCACGGCCGCCGGCACCTGGTCGTCGATCTGGAAGGGGTGCCGTTCATGGACTCGTCCGGGTTGAACGTCATCATCCGGGCGATGCGCGAGACCGGGCTCGCGGACGGGAGCCTGGCCCTCGCTGCCCCGACCCCGCCGGTGTTCAACCTCTTCCGCCTGACCGGGATCAGTCGCACCCAGCCGATCCATCGCGATGTGGAGTCGGCGGTTGTCTCGCTCTGCCTGAACCTGATGATGTCCGAGCCCCCGCGCTACGAGGTGGCGTCTGTCGCATCAGCGCAGCCATAAAAAAGACATAAACGGACATTATGGACAGTTTGAGGTTTGGGGTACATCACCACTAGTGATAGGGCTAGAGGCGCACTACGACGACACCCGACGGAAGGAACGTCATGACAGCGCCTCGCGCTCTGCCGGCCAATCCCCATCCCGTGCACGGCACCACCACGTCGTCGAACACCTCGCCGGCTGCCGCCGCACACCCCGCGTCGGCGGACCTGCCGCAGATCGACGACCCCGGCGTCGTCGCCCCCGCCGACGCGCGCGAACTGTCCCGGGTGCTGCTGGCCAGGCTGAGCCTGCTCGAAGAGGGCACGGCCGGCTTCTCCTATGTCCGAGGCGTCCTGATCGAGCTGAACATCTCGCTCGTGAAGTACGCGGCGCGCCGGTTCATGTCCAGTTCGGAGCCGATGGACGACATCGTCCAGGTCGGCACCATCGGCCTCATCAAGGCCATCGACCGTTTCGAACCCGAACGCGGACTGGAGTTCACCACCTTCGCGCTGCCCACCATCATCGGCGAGATCAAGCGACACTTCCGGGACACCACCTGGGCCGTCCACGTGCCCCGCCGCCTGCAGGAACTGCGCCTGACGCTGGCCAAGGCAACGGACGAGCTGGAGCAGCGACTGGACCGCGCGCCCACCGTCGCCGAACTCGCCTTGCTCACCGGGGTGAGTGACGACGAGGTCACCGAGGGCCTGACCGCCGGCAACGGCTACACCGCCGGTTCGCTGGACATGCAGCTCGAGAACGACTCGCCCGACAGCACGCTGGCCCGCCGGCTGGGCTTCGACGACACCCGGATCGCCCGGGTCGAGGACCTGCACGCCCTCAAGCCCCTGATCGCCTCCCTGCCGGAGCGCGACCGGACGATCATCTCGCTGCGCTTCGTGGAGGAGCTGACCCAGGCCGAGATCGGCGAGCGCCTGGGCGTCTCCCAGATGCAGGTCTCACGCCTGCTGGCCCGCGCCCTGGCCACGCTGCGCGCCGGGCTGCTGCACGACGACTGCTGATCGGCGGCCGGCCGGGTCGACGAGAGCCGACCAGGCGGCTACGGATTCCCCGACCCGGTCCCGGGGCCCGGCGGGCGCCCCTCCGGCGCCCGCCGCCGGGCCGAATCCGCCAGCCGATCGGCGAGCGCCACGACGAGGTCGCGCAGCTCGTCCGGTCGCTCGATGACGAACGGGCGGTCCAGCGACGCGAGGACGGCGGGCAGCCAGTCGAGCCGGTCCACCCGCATGTCGACGCGGGACCAGCGCTCGGCCTGCGGATCCGCGCCGCTCGCGGACGGCAGTTCTGCCACGAGCGCGACGCCGGCGGGAAGCCGGGCGCGGATCTGCTCGGCGGTGCCCTGGACCCGCAGCGTCACCTCGTGCCGGTAGGGAGCCGTCGCGAAGCCCTGGAGGAGGCGCTGTGCCGGATCGAGTCCGGCGGGCGGCTCGAACGAACCGGGCAGGGTCTTCGCGACGGCGATGCGATCCAGCCGGAACGTCCGGTCCTCGCCGATCGTGGGATCCGCACCCGTCACGTACCACTTGCCCGCATGAGCGACGAGCCCGTGCGGGTGCAGGGTGCGCTCGCTGTGCCGACCGTCGGCGGCGGTGTACCGGATCGAGATCGGCCGGTGATGGCGCACCGCGTCGGCGATCGGGAGCAGGACGGCGGTCTCCGGGGCGGCCGACGTGTCGGGCGCGCCGGTGAAGGCGAGCGAGTCGAGCACGGCGTCGAGTCTGCGGACCAGCCGCTCGGGCAGCACCCGCCGGACCTTGGCCGCCGCCGTCTCGCCCGCCGTGCCGGTGGCCGTCGTCAGGCCGGAGCGCCGGCTCGCGACCAGGCCGAGCAGGACGGCGAGCGCCTCGTCGTCGCTGAGCATCAGCGGAGGCATCCGGAAGCCGGGTGCGAGGCGGTAGCCGCCGTAGCGGCCGCGCACCGACTCGACGGGCACGTCGAGGTCGATGAGGTGGTTCACGTACCGCCGCACCGTGCGCTCGTCGACGTCGAGCCGATCGGCGAGTTCGGCCACGGTACGAAGGCCGCCCGACTGCAGGAGTTCCAGCAGGGCGAGCACGCGGGCTGTGGGTCTGGGCATACCCGGAAGTCTCCCTCGAATACCGGGCGGGTTCCGCCCGGTATTCGTCCTAGCGTGTGGTCAGGAGCACCAACCAGATCAACCCACCACCTGGAGAACCCCATGAACTTCGTCTCGATGCGCATCATCACGGGCGACGTCGCACGCCTCGTCGACTTCTACGAGCGCACCACCGGAGTGCCGGCGAGCTGGTCCACCGAGGACTTCGCCGAGCTCAGGACACCTGCGGCCACCCTCGCGATCGCCGGCACCCGTACCGTCCCGCTGTTCGCGCCCGGCTCCGCCCAGCCGGCTGACAACCGCAGCGTCATCCTGGAGTTCCTCGTCGACGACGTGGACGCCGTGCACCAGAACCTGACCGGCTTCGTCCAGGACTTCGTCAACGAGCCCACCACGATGCCGTGGGGTAACCGCTCGCTCCTGTTCCGCGACCCCGACGGCAACCTCGTCAACTTCTTCACCCCCGTCACGCCGGCCGCCGTCGAGAAGTTCGCTCGCTGACGCCGGACTGAGGGATCTTGAAGGGGCGTCACCCGCGATCAGCTCTGCGTCTCCTCGCGGCGTCCGGCAGCGGCCGCATCGGGTATGACGAGCAGCTTGCCGGTGGTACGCCGAGCCTCCAGATCGCTGTGGGCCTGGGCGGCCTCGGACAATGCGTAGCGGCCCGTCACGGTGACCTCAAGCGCCTTGGAGCGCACCCACTCGAACACGTCGGCGGCCCGTCGCAGCAGTTCGGACCGATCGGCGATGAAGTCCCCGAGGCTGGGCCGGATCAGGGTCAGCGAACCGCCCTGGGCGAGCCGAATCGGATCAAACGGCGGCACGGCACCACTTGCCGCGCCGAAGAGCACGAGATGACCGCGGGTTCGCAGGCTGGCGAGGCTCGCCTCGAAGGTGTGCGCGCCGACGCCGTCGAAGACAACCGGCAGCCCCTGACCGCCGTTCAGCCGCCTCACCTCGGCTGCGAGATCGTCGACTGCGGAGGAAAGGATCACCTCAGCGGCCCCGGCACGCTTCGCCAGCTCGGCCTTCGCCGTGGTCGACGTCGTGCCGATCACCCTGCCGCCGAGATGGGTGATGAGCTGGGTCAAAAGCAGCCCCATGCCACCGGCAGCCGCATGCACGAGCACCGTGTCGCCCCCCTGAACCGGGTAGGCGTCCTTGACGAGATAGTGCGCGGTCATGCCTTGGAGGAGCACGGCGGCGGCTGTCTCGAAGCCGATATCGTCGGGCAGCGGCACCAGCCGGGAGGAGTCCACGACGGCCCGCTCGGCATACGTGCCGGGAATCTCCACCCAACCGACCCGGTCCCCGACTGCGACGTCAGCGACGCCGGGTCCCACTTCGACGACCGTGCCGGCGCCCTCAGCGCCCGGGGTGAAGGGCAGCGGGAGGCTGTACCGGCCTTCGCGGTGGTAGACGTCGAGGAAGTTGACCCCGGATGCGGCGACCTCCACGATCGCCTCGCCCGGACCCGGCCGCGGCTGGTCCACCTCGGCCTCCTGCAGCACCTCGGGACCGCCCACTTCGTATACCTGAATCGCTCGCATGGCCCCACCAACCCCGTTGACGGCGATCCGATTCCCGGCGCGCAGACCGGGCCGCCGCCCCGCCGAGAGCTGAGACGCCTGCTTTGCACCCGGGACTCGAACTTGTCCCGTCGGCTCGACGCGTCGGCGTGCCTCAGCCCCGCCGACCTGGCCGTCTCCTGACGCTGCGTCAGGAGACGGCCAGCACCATCCGGAAGCGGGCGGCGCCGGAGATCATCTTCTGGTAGGCCTCGGCGGCTTCGCTCAGCGGCACGACCTCGGTCATCGGGCGGATCCCGTGCAGGGCGCTGAACGCCATGGTGTCCTGCACGTCCTGCGCGGTGCCGGACGGGTGGCCGCGGATGATCCTGCCGCTCATGAGCAGCTCGTTCGGGCTGATGCCCAGCGGCTCGGCGTCGGCGCCGATGACCACCAGCTCGCCGCGGGGGGCGAGGCCGCCCACGGTGGCCGTGATGGCGTCGGAGTTGGCGGCGGTGGCCAGGACGACCTTGGCGCCGCCGAGGGCCAGCAGCGCGTCCGCGACGGTGGTGTCCGCGGTGCTGTCGATGTAGTGGTGCGCGCCGAGCTGCTCGGCGAAGTCGGCCTTGGCGGGCCCACGGGCGATGGCCACGGTCTCGAAGCCCATCGCGGCCGCGTACTGCACCCCCAGGTGGCCGAGGCCGCCGATGCCGAGTACGGCGACCAGGTCGCCCGGCCGGGCGGAGCTGCGCCGCAGCCCGTTGTACGTGGTCACCCCCGCGCAGGCCATGGGCGCCGCATCGGTGGCCGCCAGGGCGTCGGGGATCCGGGCCAGCGCGTCCGCCGGTGCGATCACCGTCTCGGCGTAGCCCCCGTCGTAGGCCCACCCGGGGATCTTGATGTTCTCGCAGACGATGAAGTCACCTCGCCTGCAGGACGTGCAGTGCCGGCAGCTGCCGCCGAACCAGCCGACCGCCACGCGGTCGCCCACCTGCCACCCGACGTGCGTTCCCTCGCCGAGCGCCTCGATGCGCCCGGCGATCTCGTGCCCGGGGACCAGCGGGAACCGTACGCCCGGGAGCCCGGCGTTCACGAAGATGGCGTCGCTGTGGCAGACACCGCACGCGTCCACGGCGATCCGGACGTGGCCCGGGCCCGGCTGGGCCGCCTCCCGCTCGACGATCTCGAACGGACCGCCGGCGGCGGCGACCTGTGCGACTCGGTAGATGCTCATCTGGCGCTCCCCGTGCTGCGAGTTGGACGGCCCCCAAGGACCAGCAGACCAGCTCCGGCTTGAATCGGCGCGGGGAGCGCGGGGAGCACCGGGTCAGGCGGTGGCGAGGAGTTCGAGGGTGTCGATCACCCGGTTCGAGAAGCCCCACTCGTTGTCGTACCAGGCGACTACCTTGATGTGGCGGCCGTCGACGCGGGTGAGGGCCGAGTCGAAGATCGCCGAGGCCGGGTTGCCGGTGATGTCGGAGGAGACCAGCGGGTCCTCCGAGTACTCGAGCACGCCGGCGAGCGGGCCCTGTGCGGCGGTGCGGTAGGCCGCCAGGACGTCCTCGCGCGTGACGTCGCGGGCGACGGTCGTGTTGAGTTCGACGATCGAGCCCACCGGGACCGGCACCCGGATCGAGTCGCCCGACAGCTTGCCCGCCAGGTTCGGCAGCACGAGGCCGATCGCCTTGGCGGCGCCCGTCGTGGTGGGCACGATGTTGACGGCGGCCGCGCGGGCGCGCCGGGCGTCGCGGTGCGGGCCGTCCTGGAGGTTCTGCTCCTGCGTGTAGGCGTGCACGGTCGTCATGAAGCCGTGCTCGATGCCGGCGAGTTCGTCGAGGACGGCGGCCAGCGGCGCGAGCGCGTTGGTGGTGCACGAGGCGTTGGAGACGATCGTGTGCGCGGCGGGGTCGTACGCGTCGGTGTTGACGCCGTAGGCGAGCGTGACGTCGGCGCCGTCCGCCGGCGCGCTGACGAGGACCTTCTTGGCGCCCGCGTCGAGGTGGGCGCGGGCGGCGGTGGCGGAGGTGAAGCGGCCGGTCGCCTCCAGCACGATGTCGACACCGAGGTCGGCCCAGGGCAGCATCGCCGGTTCGCGCTCGGCCAGCACCACGATGCGGCGGCCGTCGACGACGAGGGCGTTCCCGTCGGTGGTCACCGGGCGGCCGAGCCGGCCCGCCGTCGTGTCGTAGGCGAGCAGGCGCGCGAGGGTGGCGGGCTCGGTGAGGTCGTTGACGGCGACGACGTCGAGTTCGCTGCCGCGTTCGAGCAGGGCGCGCAGCACGTTGCGTCCGATGCGGCCGAATCCGTTGATGGCGATGCGAGTCATGAGTGCTGTCCTGTCCTTTCGGGGTCACCACCAGCCTCGCGGACGGCCCGCGCCGGTGACAGCGGCAAGATCGCCAGGGTCCGAAAGGATCGAGCCATCGGCCGGTGGCGGGCTACTCACCCTGCGCGAAGGTGCGCCGGTACTCGCTCGGGGTGGTGCCCAGCACGCGTTGGAAGTGCAGCCGCAGGTTGGTCCCGGTGCCGAGACCGACGTCGGCGGCGATCTGCTCGATGCTCCGCGGGGAGCGTTCCAGCAGCTCCCGGGCGACGTCGACGCGCGCACGCATGACCCACTGCAGCGGTGTGTAGCCCGTGTCCTCGACGAAGCGCCGGGAGAAGGTGCGCGGTGACACCGCCGCGTGCCGGGCGAGCATCCCCAGGGTGAGCGGCTCGTCCAGCCGGTGCAGTGCCCATTCGCGGGTGGCGGCGAACCGCGCGCCGAGCGACTCGGGCACGCTGCGCGGAACGTACTGCGCCTGGCCGCCGCTGCGATAGGGGGCGGCGACCAGGCGCCGGGCCGCGTGGTTCGAGGCGGCCACGCCGAGATCGCCGCGCAGGATGTGCAGGCACAGGTCGATGCCGGAGGCCGCGCCGGCCGAGGTCAGCACGCTGCCCTCGTCGACGAACAGGACGTTCTCGTCGACCCGCACGAGCGGATGCCGGGCCGCCAGCGCCCGCGTGTAGTGCCAGTGCGTGGTGGCGCGCCGGCCGTCCAGCAGGCCCGTCGCGGCGAGGGCGAAGGCGCCGGTCGAGATGGCCGCGAGCCGCGCACCCCGGCCGTGGGCGGCGATCAGCGCGTCGATGACGGCCTGCGGCGGGTCGTCCCGGTCCGGGAACCGGTAGCCGGGGATGAAGACGATGTCCGCCCACCCGAGCGCCTCCAGGCCGTGCGCGACGGCGTACGACAGACCGTCGCCGCCGGTCACCAGCCCGGGGGAGGCGCCGCACACGCGGACCTCGTACGGCATGCTAGCGCGGGTGCTGAACACCTGCGCGGGGATGCCGACGTCGAGTGGCTTCGCGCCCTCCAGTACGAGGACGGCAACATGACGCGTGGACGGGACGGGCACGGGGACGAGCGTAGTTGCGTCCCCGTGCCTTCGCCTCAGACGGTGACCGGTTCGGCCTGTTCGGCCAGGTCGGCCTGCTCGGACCCGGGCGTGGCGGTGGCCGGGGTGTTCTCCCGGGGGGTGGGGAGCACGGCCATGATCACGGCGGAGATCACGATGGTCGCGGCCCAGGCGAGTCCGTACCGGCCGATGGGAGTGCCGGAGAACGGGCCGGCGAACCAGTCGCACTTGGTGAAGGCGAGCCCGGTCAGCAGGGCCAGCACCCAGGACGCCATCGCCTGCCAGCAGAAGCCGCCGGTGTACCAGTACCGGCTGCTCGGGGTGGTGTCCATCAGCGCGCGGGCGTCGTAGCGCACCGCACGCGACCGGCGCCGGAACATGTCCACGGCGTAGACGCCGATCCAGGCCGAGAAGGAGACGGCGAGCAGGATCAGGAAGGTGATGAAGGAGCCCAGGAAGCTCTTGGCGACCAGCATCAGCATCAGGCCGCCGACCAGCGAGATCACGGCGTTGATGCTGACGGCCATGGCGCGCGGGAGCTTGACCCCCATGGTCTGCGCGGTGAAGCCGGCCGAGTACATCGAGAGGCTGTTGATCAGCAGCATGCCCACGATCGCGGTCAGCAGGTACGGCACGGCCAGCCAGGTCGGCAGCAGGTCACCGAGGAAGGAGACCGGGTCCGCGGCCTGCGCCAGACCGGGCGAGGCCACCGCCATCACGGCGCCCATCAGCACCATCGGCACCATCACCAGACCGGCGCCGGAGACCGTCACGCCGACGATCTTCCTCCCCGAAGCCGCGTGCGGCAGGTAGCGGGCGAAGTCCGGGCCGGTGGGGACCCAGCTGATGCCGCCGGCCGCGATGGTCCCGATGCCGGCGATCATCATCGCGGTGGTGCCCGCGGGCTTGGAGAAGACCTCGCTCCAGTGGATGGTCGCGATCAGGTAGCCCAGCACCAGGACGCTGAAGATGCCGAAGAGGTACGTCGACCAGGTGTTGCAGACGTTCAGCGCCTTGCGGCCCATGCCGGAGACCAGGAACGTGCAGGCGACGAAGACGAAGAGCGTGACGACGATCAGCGCGGTGTTGCTCTTGACGCCGAAGAGCAGGTCCAGCACGGTCAGCACCGCGTAGGCGCCGGTGACGGCGTTGATCGTCTCCCAGCCGAACCGGGCGACCCAGAGGACCGCGCCGGGGAAGAGGTTGCCGCGCACACCGAAGGTGGCCCGGGAGAGCGTGGCACCCGGCGCCCCGCCCCACTTACCGGAGACCGACACCAGGCCGACCATGCCGAAGGAGGCAAGCGCGGCGCACGCCGCGACGATCAGGACCTGCCAGAAGTTCAGCTGGTTGAACACCACCAGGGCCGCACCCATGGTGAGCAGCAGGACGCTGATGTTCGCCGCGACCCAGGTCGGGAAGAGCTCGCGGACTCTGCCGTGGCGCTCGTGGTCCGGGACGGGTTCGATTCCGCGTGTCTCTATCGCGCCGTCGGTGTCGGCGGTGGACAGCTGGTCCATGAGGGTGGCTCCGAGCGTGTGGGGCGGGAGTTGATTCGGTCAAATGGGACATTGATGGAACTCTTCGCGCGTAGCGCGATGCGAACGATCCTAGTTTGCCCTAGATCTGCCCTGCCGATGATCACCGGTGGCCGTGAGCGACGCGGTGCGTGACGCCGGGGCGATGCCGTGCGCGGTCGGGGGTACGAAAGCGGTCACGACTCTTGACGGGCTTGGCATGTCCTGCGTTCTGTAGACGGCATGAGGTCTTCAGACGTCGGGGGGCGGGGATGACCGGAGCGAGATCCGGGGCGTCCGCCGGCCTCACCCGGGTGCCCGGGCTGCTCTACGGCGGCGACTACAACGCCGACCAGTGGCCCGAACAGGTCTGGGCCGAGGACGCCCGGCTGATGCGGGAGGCCGGGGTCACCCTGGCCACCGTCGGCGTCTTCGCCTGGGCCCGGCTGCAGCCCGCGCCGGACAGCTGGGACTTCGGCTGGCTGGACCGGCTGCTGGACCTGCTGCACGCGCACGGCGTCGCCGTCGACCTGGCCACCGCCACCGCCTCGCCCCCGGCCTGGCTGGTGCGCGCCCACCCCGAGCTGCGTCCGGTCACCGCCGACGGCGTGCGGCTCGAGTTCGGCTCCCGGCAGCACTACTGCCCGTCCTCGGCCGTCTACCGCGCCGCCGCCACGCGCCTGACCCGGGCGCTCGCCGAGCGCTACCGCGACCACCCGGCGCTGGCGCTCTGGCACATCCACAACGAGTACGGCGACCACGTCACCGAGTGCTTCTGCGCCGAGTCCGCCACTGACTTCCGCCGCTGGCTGACCGAGCGTTACGAAGACGTCGAGACGCTCAACCAGGCCTGGGGCACCGCCTTCTGGTCGCAGCGCTACGGATGCTTCGAGGAGATCGAACCCCCGCGCACCGCGCCGGGACCGGGCAACCCGACGCAGCTCCTGGACTGGCGGCGCTTCTGCTCCGACGCCCTGCTGGCCTGCCACCGCGCCGAGCGGGCCGTGCTGGAGGAGATCTGCCCACAGGTGCCGGTCACCACCAACTTCATGTCGATGTTCAAGGCGCTGGACTACTGGGAGTGGGCCCGGCACGAGGACTTCGTCTCCGACGACGCCTACCCCGACCCGGCCGACCCCCGGGCCCACGTCACGGCCGCGATGACCTACGACCTGATGCGCTCGCTCAAGGACGGCCGGCCATGGCTGCTGATGGAGCAGGCGCCCTCCGCCGTCAGCTGGCGTCCCGTCAACCTGCCCAAACGGCCCGGGCTGCAGCGCCTCTGGTCGCTCCAGGCGCTGGCCAGGGGAGCGGACGGCATCCTCTTCTTCCAGTGGCGCGCCTCGGTGGCCGGGGCGGAGAAGTTCCACAGCGCCATGCTGCCGCACCGCGGCACCGCCTCGCGCGGGTGGCGGGAGACCGTGCGGTTCGGCGCCGAGCTGCGCCGCCTCGTGGAGCTGGCCGGCAGCCGGCTGCGCGGGCAGGCCGCCGTCGTCCTGGACTGGGACAGCTGGTGGGCGCTGGAGCTGGACGAGCACCCCAGCGCCCGGATGCGCTGGCCGGACCTGCTCCGCCCGTGGTACGCGGCGCTGTACGAGCGGGGGGTGACGATCGACTTCGTCCGCCCCGGTGCGCCGCTCGACGGCTACCGGGCGGTGCTGGCCCCCAACCTCTACCTGCTCACCGAGGAGAGCGCCCACTGGCTCACCCGCTACGTCCATGGCGGCGGGACGCTGGTCTGCGGTCCCTTCAGCGGGATCAGCGACCGCGACGACCACGTCCACGCCGGGGGGCACCCGGGCCCGCTGCGCCCGCTGCTGGGCGTGGTGGTCGACGAGCACTGGCCGATCCCCGACGGCGCCTCGACCACGGTGCGGTTGGCCTCGGGCGAGATCCGGGCCACTCTGTGGAGCGAGTGGCTGGAGACCGAAGGCGCCCAGGCACTCGCCCACTACGCCAGCGGCGACCTGGCGGGCCGTCCCGCCGTCACCCGTAACGTCCACGGCGCCGGGGCGGCCTGGTACGTCGGCTGCCACCTCGGCGCGGACATCGCCGCGGTGCTCGACCTGGCGCTGGCACCGACCGCGATCGCACCGGCGTTCCCGCTCCCGCTGCCGCCCGGTGTCGAGGCCACCCGCCGGCACGCCGAGGACGGCACCACGTACCTCTGCCTGCTCAACCACGGCCCGGACACCGTCCGGCTGACCCTGGACGCCACCGGGACCGACCTGTTGACCGGGACGGCCGTCGCCGGCCGGCTCACGCTGGGACCGCTCGACGCCGCTGTTGTCCGCCTCCACCCCACCGAGGACCGCGCATGAGCCCGCTGGACCGACGTCACTTCCTGGCCGCCGCCTCCACCGCCACCGCACTCGCCGCGACCGCCGCGCTGCCGGCCACCGCCGCCACCGCTGCCACCGCTGCCACCGCGACGGCCGCGCCGGCGCAGCCCGCCGACCGTGCCCAGGAGGAGTACCCGGACGTCCTGGACCTCCACGGCGTCCCCGCCGTCGCCTACCCCGGGGACGGCAACGACAACAACCCCGTCACCGTCCTGGCCGACCTGGGCGCCTGGCACGCCTACGCCCTGCCCACCGTCCAGGACACCGCCGCGCACGGCGGATTCAGCGGGCCGCTCTACCTCGCCCAGGAGTACCCGTGGTGGCTGAGCGGCGGGTTCAGCCGGATCGAGGTCGGCGAGCACGGCCAGCCACTCGCCCTGTCCGCCGGAGCGCCACCACGGCTGACCGCCCTGCCCGGCCGGCTGCGCCAGTCCTACGACCTCGGTGCCGGGCTGACGCTGCGTCTGGACCTCTGCTTCGCCGGCAACCGCAGCGCCCTCGTCCGCGCCCGGCTCACCAACAGCGCCGCTACCCCGCGCACCCTCACCGTCTGCTGGAACGGCACGCTGCTGCGCCCCGCCGAGCAGCCGCAGCACGCCGCACTCGCGCTCGGCGCGACCGCGACCGGCGTCGCCGTGGAGTTCGCGCGGGTCAGGGAGGTCTGGGACTTCCTGACCGATGGCACGGAACGCTTCGAGATCACCCACGCGAACGCGGTCCGCACCACCGTGGACGGCGACTCCTACCGCACCGCGCTCAGCGCGCCGCTCACCCTCGTGCCGGGCGGGAGCCGAAGCCTCGACTGGGTCGAGACCTACACCTTCACCGCCGCCGAGCGCACCCGCGAGGCCGCCACGGTCGACCGCGCCCTGACCGACCCCGATGCGGTCGGGGCGGCCAACGCCGCCCGCTGGCAGGGCTACCTCGACCGCGCGACCGAGGGCGTCCCGGCCGAGCGTCGCCGGCTCGCCGTCAAATGCGTGCAGACGCTGATCACCAACTGGCGCAGCCCGGCCGGCCGGATCCGTCACGACGCGATCACCCCCTCGCTCTCCAACAAGTGGTTCAACGGAGTCTGGGCCTGGGACACCTGGAAGCAGGCCGTCGGCACGGCCCGCTTCGCGCCCGAGCTCGCCGCCGCGCAGATCCGCGCGATGTTCGACCACCAGATCCGGCCCGACTCGCCGACCCGCCCGCAGGACGCCGGGATGATCCCCGACTGCGTCTTCTACAACGACCCGAGCACCGGCGGTGGCAACTGGAACGAGCGCAACTCCAAGCCACCGCTGGCCGCCTGGGCGGTCTGGGAGGTCTACCGGCACGGCGGGGACCGGGCCTTCCTGCGGGAGCTCTATCCGCAGCTGACCGCCTACCAGGACTGGTGGTACCGCGACCGGGACCACGGCCACGACGGCCTGGCCGAGTACGGCGCCACCGTGGACCCCGCCAACGCCGCCGCCGAGGACTGCCGTCAGGCCGCCGCCTGGGAGAGCGGGATGGACAACGCCCCCCGCTTCGACGCCGCGCTCGGCGCGGCCGTCGTCCCCAACCGAAGCGCGGACGGCACCCTGCTCGGCTACTCGCTCACCCAGCACTCCGTCGACCTCAACGCCTACCTCGCCGCCGACAAGCGCCATCTCGCCGCGATCGCGGAGACCCTGGGCGACCGGTCGGCCGCGGCGCGGCTGCGTGCGCAGGCGGACGGCGTGGACCGGGCCGTCCGCGCGAGCATGTACGATTCGGCCACCGGTTGGTTCCACGACACCGACCTGGCCACCGGTGCCCGCCTGACCGCTCGGGGACGCGGAATCGAGGGCGTCGTCCCGCTCTGGTCCGGCACCGCGACACCCGCCCAGGCCGCCAGTGTGCGCACCCGCCTGCTCGACCCCGCCGAGTTCGGCACCCGGCTGCCCTTCCCGACCGTCTCCAGGAGCTCGCCGTACTTCGATCCCGAGGGCTACTGGCGCGGTCTGGTCTGGCTGGACCAGGCGTACTTCGCGCTGGAGGGGCTGCGTCACTACGGCTTCACCGCCGACGCCCGCGACCTCACCGCCCGCCTGATCGCCGTCGCGGGCGGGCTCACCCAGGACGCCCCCCTGTCGGAGAACTACCACCCGCTGACCGGAGCCGCCCGCAACTCCCCGAACTTCAGCTGGTCCGCCGCGCTGCTGCTGCCCCTGCTACGGGGGTGACCGCAATCGACATGTCACCGGAGCAACGATGGAACAGCTTGAGCTTCGTCATCTGCGCCTGGTGTGTGCGATCGCGGACACCGGTGCGCTGCGCCGCGCGGCGGCGCTCCTGGGCTACTCGCAGCCGGCGGTCAGTACCCAACTCCAGCGGATCGAGAGCTATTTCGGCGGGGAGCTGTTCCTGCGCAGCCGGGCGGGGGTGCTCCCGACGCCGTTCGGCGTGAAGGTCCTCGCGCAGGCGCGTGACGTGCTCGCGCAGGTGGACGCCATCGGCCGGCCATCGGACGCGGGCGCCGGCGGGGCCGGCCAGGTCCTGCGGCTGGGCGCGACCAACACGCCGATCCTGTCCGGCCTGGTCGTCCGGATCCGCCGGGCGCTGCCGCAGCTGGCGCTGACCGTCAGTTCCGTCTACTCCTCGGCGCAGATCGTGGAGCTCCTGGAGAGCGGTGAGCTGGACGCCGCGATCGGCACGGACTATCCCGGCCTGGAGTTGCAGCACTCGCAGGCCGTCGCGCATCGCGGGATCGTCACCGAGCCGTCATTCGTGGCGCTGCCCGCCGACCACCGGTTGGCCGACCGGAGTGAGGTCTCGCTGTCCGAACTGGCCGAGGACGCCTGGTTCGTGACACCGGACGACGGCGCCGGCTGGCCCGGGGTCTTCTACGTCGCCTGCCAGGTCGCCGGATTCCACCCGGTCACGGTGCACCAGTTCCTCGGCGACATGCGCCAACTCCAGGACATGATCGCCGCCGGGCTGGGCGTCGCGGTCGTGCAGGCGACCTTCCGCCCGTCCGCCGGCGTACTGGTCAAACCCCTGACCGGCAGGCCGGTCTGGTGCCGCTACCTGCTGGCCTGGCAGCTGGGCGGCGTCTCCGAGGAGGTCGTCGAGACCGTCCACCGGTGCGCGACGGCGGCCTACCGTGACCTCGCCGTGCAGGCGTCGCACCTGCGGTAGCGGGCGCGGGTGTTATCACCGCCCGGGCGAGGTGCTATCACGCAGTGCGTTGCCAGTGGCCAGAGGCAGTGAGATGTTACATGTCACGTCTCACCCCCCACCTGAGGCGTACCCCCACGTTCACTCAGGAGCATTGATGCGCCATCGATTTGCCCTGCCCAGATTCCTGGCCGCCACGCTGGCGGCCGGCATAGCGACGGCCGGTCTGCTGGCTTCGCCGGCGATCGCCGCAGCCGGCCCGAAGTCCCCGGCCGCCGCTCCCGCCGCTCCCGCCCACGGCGCGAGCGCTCCCCAGGGGCTGGGGCCGCTCGGCCTCAACACCGGGCCGTCCACCCAGGCGGACGTGCGGAGCCGGCCGGTCGACCCCGCCAAGCAGCCGCCGGTCAGCCCGGTCAGCCCGACCGCGCCGTCGAAGGCCACCGCGCACGCGAAGGCCATGTCCCTGGCGGCGGCACAGTCCTGTACGGCCGCCGACTTCGGCAGCCGTTCCGGATCCGCGCTGGTCAGCTACATCCAGGCCTCGACCATGGACTGCGTGAACACGCTGTTCAAGCTCACCGGCACCGACGCGCACAGCGTCTTCAACGAGGCGCAGATGGTCACCGTGGCCGGCGCCCTCCAGAGCGCCTCGGCCTCCTACGCCGGCAACAACTCCACCTCGGTGTGGCAGCTCGTGCTGTTCCTGCGCGCCGGCTACTACGTCCAGTACTACCACCCCACCGACGTCGGGACGTACGGCCCGACCCTGAAGGCGGCCATCGAGGGCGCCCTGGACGCCTTCATCGCGTCCCCGCACTTCATGGACGTCAGCGCGGACAACGGTGACATCGCCGGCGACGTCATCGTGCTGACGGACAGTGCGAACGAGCAGGCCCGCTACCTGAGCACCTACAAGCAGGTGCTCAACGCCT
Source organism: Kitasatospora mediocidica KCTC 9733 (assembly GCF_000744225.1). GTDB lineage: Bacteria > Actinomycetota > Actinomycetes > Streptomycetales > Streptomycetaceae > Kitasatospora > Kitasatospora mediocidica. The sequence goes on from NZ_JQLN01000006.1 coordinate 538,386, forward strand.
ACACCAGCTCCTACGACGCGATCCCCAGCATGGTCGCGGCCGTCAACGACGTCTTCACCCCGGTCTTCCGCGGCCACCAGAACCCCGCGTTCATCACCGCGGTCACCGCGGACCCGAGCCTCATCGACACGCTGAACACGTTCGCGCTGAAGAACCAGTCGGAGCTGAGCGGGGACGCGTCCTACCTGGACTCCAACGCCGGCACCGAGGTCGCCCGCTTCCTCGACACGGCCGCTCTCCAGGCCAAGGTCCGCCCGCTGGCCAAGGGGCTGCTGGGCGTCTCGGCGATCACCGGGACATCGGCACCACTGTGGGTCGGCGTCGCCGGGATGACCTCCGCCAACGACCAGGCCCAGTGCTCGTACTACGGCACCTGCAACTTCGCGGCCCAGCTCACCGCCGCGTCGCTGCCGACCACGACGTCCTGCGGCTCGACGATCACCCTGCTGACGCAGGCGCTGACCGCCGCGGACCTGACGGCGGTCTGCTCGAGCCTGCAGGCCGAGGTCCCGTACTTCCAGAACCTGGACAAGGTCACCAGCCCGATACCCGGCCAGTACGACACGAAGGTCCGGCTCGCCATCTTCGCGAGTTCCAAGGACTACCAGGTCTACTCCAGCTGGATCTTCGGCAACAGCACCAACAACGGCGGCGAGACGTTGTCCGGCAACCTCACCGACCCGGCCAACCAGCCCGTCTCCATCCAGTACCAGTGGCCCAACGACAACGGCTTCGCGGCACGGGTCTGGAACCTCAACCACGAGTTCGCGCACCTGATGCAGGGCGAATTCGACATGAAGGGCGACTTCCCCACCGAGATCAGCGTCCCGGACATCTGGTGGATCGAGGGTCAGGCCGAGTACGTCTCCTACAGCTACCGCGGGGTCGCGGACACCGACGCGATCACCCAGGCGAGCCAGCAGACCTACAAGTTGAGCCAGCTGTTCCAGAGCACGTACGACAACTCGGACGTCACCCGTACCTACCCGTGGGGCTACCTCGCCGTGCGGTACATGTTCGAGAAGCACCCCGCGGACATCACCAACATGCTCACCCACTTCCGCACCGGTGACTACACCGGCGGCTACGCCGTCTACAACAGCATCGGCACCGGTTACGACGCCGACTTCAGCAGCTGGCTCTACGCGCTGGCCAACGCCGGCTCGAACGGCCCCTCGACCCCCTGCACGGACCCCGACGTCCGCTCGATGGGCCAGAACTGCTACCGCACCAACCAGTCGGCCAGTGTCGGCAACGACGAGGGCCTGTTCGTCTACCTGCCGGCCGGCACCTCGACGCTGACCATCTCCACCAGTGGTGGCACCGGTAACGCGGACCTGTACTACAACCCCGACACCTGGGCCACGCCGACCGCGTACACGGCCAAGTCGACCAACGCGGGCAACACCGAGAGCCTCACCGTCACCAGCACCAACGCCGCCCCCGGATACCGCTACATCGACCTGCACGCCACCACCGCGTTCAGCGGGGTCACCGTGACCACGCGCTACGTCTTCGGCACCGGCGGCGGGACCGGCGGCGGAACCCTGCCCGCGTGCACGGCCACCGACACCCGCACGATGGGCCAGAACTGCTCGCGCGCCAACCAGGCGGCCACCGCGGGCAACAACGACTACCTGTTCGTCTACCTGCCGGCCGGCACCTCGACGCTGACCGTCTCCACCAGTGGCGGCACCGGTAACGCGGACCTCTACTACAACCCCACCACCTGGGCCACCCCGACCGCGTACACGGCCGAGTCGACCAACGCGGACAACACCGAGAGCATCACCGTCACCAACACCACCGCCGGATACCGCTACATCACCCTGCACGCCACCACCGACTTCAGCGGAGTCACGGTGTCCACGCAGTACTGACAGCGCGCATCCGCCGCCGAACGGCGGTGACCGGGCGGGGAGGCGAACGCGCCTCCCCGCCCGTCGACCTGCTCTACGGGTTGATCCCGTCGTACTGGAGCACCCGGTAGGGCGAGGTCCCCTGCTGCCCGTTCCACTGCGAGACGACCAGCGTCAGCGAGCTCGCGCTCGCGCTGCCCGGGTGGATGTAGCCGCCGTAGAGGAAGGGCAGCTGCGGCCGGCCCCAGTGGCTCGGCGGCAGCGTGTTGTTGCCGACGACCTGCGGCTTGGGCGCCGTCCAGACGGCGTCGGGGCGGGGCGCGGTACGCGTGCAGATCGAGTAGTCGTCGACGTCGAAGTAGCTCATGCAGTAGGTGCCGCCGATCCGCTTGACGGAGAACTCCCCGATGTTGTTGCCGGAGAGGATGACCGAGGGCGCGGCGGCCTGGGTCCACTGCCAGGAGCCGTCGAGGTAGGCCCAGTTCTGCTGGGCGCCGAAGTTCCCGGCCCGGAAGTCGTCCGGCTGGATCCGGAAGAGCTGGATCGCGCCGCCGTCGGCGGTGTTGCGGTGGGTGCCGTTCCAGCGCTTGGAGAAGATGTAGAGCCAGCCGTCCGGGTCGATGCCGGCGAAGGACCACATGCCGTACATGGACTGGTTGTTGTGCTGGGTGTCACCGGCCCAGTGGTAGGGGTAGTCCTGCCAGGTCACGCCGTAGTCGTCGGAGTAGGCGACGCCGGACATCAGCGAGCCGTCGTAGCCGGCCGGCGGATCCCAGACGGCCACCGAGGTGTACTGGATGTAGGTGCGGCCGCCGAACTCGATGCAGTCGTTGGGGATCCGGCTGAACTCCCAGCCGTAGCCGTTGTCCGCCTGGTGCGTGTAGCCGAACAGCTGGTTGGCCTGGCCGCCGGTCGGCATCGCCCAGCTGAACGAGATCGGTGAGCCGCCGCTGTTGTCGAAGTTCGCCTGGGCGAGCATCACCGGCGAGCCGAGGTAGGGGTCGCGCTGGGCGGCGTTGGCCCAGGAGTCGCCGAAGACGTAGCCCCAGGAGCCGTCGTGCGCGCGGAAGTACGGGATGCCGAGGTCGCCGGAGCCCAGACCCTGTGCGCTGGCCGAATCGCCGGGGGTGTCGCACAGCGCGGCGCCGCTCTGCGCCATCGGTCGCAGGGCCGGGTGGCGGCCGGCGGGGCCGGGGCCGGCTAAGGCGGCGGAGGCCGGACCGGCGGCCGCGCCGAGCAGGCCCGCGCCCAGGGTCAGGCCGGCTCCGGCCCGCAGGACCGAGCGACGGGTGACCTCGCCGGGCCCCGGCGGCTGGGAGTGGTGGGACATCGGGTGATCCTCCAGAGGGTGGGGTGCGGCGCGTGGCAGTTCGCTGACGGTGTGTGAACTACCGCACACGGTGGATCCGGTGGAATGCGCGGTTGCGGCACCCGCGAAGCGGTTGGATGTTGTTATGGCCGGTACGAAAACGGGGGTGCCATGCCCCAGCAAACCCGGCCCGGGGTGCGCTGTCACGCACCGACGGCCTGTTCGGACAACGGCCGGACAAAGCCCGGACGCACAGAGAGGACCAGCAGGGTGGGACGGCAGGAACAGCCGCTCGACGCCGACGAAGGCCCCCTCACGCTCTTCGCCCTGGACCTGCGTGAGCTGCGCCGCCAGGCCGGCAGCCCGCCCTATCGCCAACTCGCCGCCCGGATCAACTACTCCGCCTCCACCCTCGCCGAGGCCGCCGCCGGTCGCCGGCTGCCGACCGAGGCGGTACTGGCCGCGTTCGTGACCGCGTGCGGCGGTGACCCGGTGGAGTGGGAGCGCCGCCGGCTGTGCACCCACCGGCTGATCACCGGGCCGCCGCTCTCGGACGTCCGCCAGGTGGGGGCGGCCGTACCGGGGAGAGTATGTGCCGCGCCGTCAGCCGTACCGTCAGCCGTATCGTCGCCACTGCCACTGCGGCTGCGGCTGCGGCTGCGGCTGCCGCGCCGCGTCCTCGGTCCGCTGATCGCGGTGCTGTTCGCCCTCGCCTTCAGCGCCTGCGTCCCGGGTGACTCCACCGCGTCCGGCGCCCTGGCAGCCCTCACCACCCCGGCCCCGCCGCAGGGCACTTCGCGGTGGCTCAACCCCGGCGCCGACATCCCCGCGCGGTACCTGAGCCTGATCGTCGAGGCCGGCACCGGCTGCCCCGAGCCGGAGATCACCCCGGCGCTCGTCGCGGCGATGCTCAAGGCCGAGAGCGGCTTCGACGCGAACCTGAGCGACCCGGCCAAGGACGAGTACGGCATCGCCCGCTGGACGCCCCGGGTGCTCCGCTACTACCTGCCGCCCGACCGGCAGGACGCGGTGCCCGTACCGCCGTTCACCCCGCAGGACTCGATCCTCGCGCTCGGCCGGATGCTCTGCGCCATCGCCCCGGATCTCCAGGGCGTACCGGGTGACCCGGCCCTCAACCTCGCCGCCGCCTACCGCACCGCCACCTGGGTGGTGCAGACCCGGGACGAGGCCAGGCTCGCGGCCGTTCAGCCCTACCTGGACCAGGTCGCCGCGAACCTCCGGCGCTACCGCCCGGCGCGGTAGGCGGTCGTCGCGATCTCGACGAAGGACCGGATCAGCGGGTTCGCGTCGCCCCGGTTCCAGGCCGCCAGCACCCGGCTCGGGGGCATGTCGGTCAGCGGGATCACGGCGAGTTCCCCCGCCGGCCGGTGTCCGAGCAGGGTCATCCCGACCGTGCCGTTCCAGAGCACGGCCTGTACGCACTCCTGGACGGTGCGCACCACCGGGCCCTGGCGGGGCTCGCCGCCGTTCCAGTACGCCTGCCAGAGCGGGTCGGTGCCCTGCGGGAACTGGAACCAGTGCCGGTCGGCCAGGTCGGCCAGCTCCAGCCGGTCGCGGCGGGTGAGCGGATCGTCGGCGCGCAGCAGTGCGCCGACCGGGTCGGCGCGCAGCTGGTGGACCGTCAGGCCGGTCTCGTCGAACGGCGCGCGGGTCAGGGCGACGTCGACCAGTCCGGCGTGCAGCCCGCAGGTGGGATCGGTCAGGTCGGTCTCGCGGATGCGGATCTCGACGCCCGGGTGCCGTCGGCGGTAGGCGGCGGCCAGCCGGGTCGCGCCGGGATCGGCGCTGTCTCCCAGGATGCCGACGGTGATGTTCGCGGTGCCCGCCGCCGCGGCCACGCGGACGTGCACCCGGTCGGCGTGGTCGAGCAGCGCGCGCGCCTCATCCAGCAGCACCGCCCCGACCGGGGTGAGCGCCACACCGGCGGAGGACCGGTCGAACAATCCGGCGCCGACCTCGGTCTCCAGCTGCTTGATCGCCCGGCTCAGCGGCGGTTGACTCATGTACAGCCGGGAGGCGGCCCGGCCGAAGTGGAGTTCCTCGGCGACCGCCACGAAGTAGCGCAGTGTGCGTAGCTCCATGCTGCCACGATATCCGTACGGTATCGAGGTCGCCGGACGGGTCTTGGACAGCGCGGCGCCCCGGCAGTGGAATCGAACCATGACTGACGAACCGACAACCAGCAGGCCGACGAGCACTGAGCCGACGAGCAGTGAGTCGATAGCCGAGACCGCCGTATCGGTGGTCGGCCCGGGCGACGGCGAGACGATCGTCCTCGGGACCACGCGGCTGCGCATCCTCGAGGACGGCAGCCACACCGGCCACCGCCTCGGGCTCGCCGAGTCCGTCCTCGCGCCGCACACGCCCGGACCGCCGCAGCACCGCCACACCCAGCACGACGAGGGCTTCTACGTCATCTCCGGCACGGTGCGGTTCACGGTCGGCGAGCAGGACGTCGACGCGACGGCGGGCACCCTGGTGATGGTCCCGCCCGGAGCCCCGCACACCTTCGCCAACCTGACCGACCAGCCGGCCGTCATGCTGACCACGTTCACCCCGGACCTGTACGTGCAGTACTTCCGGGACCTCCAGGACATGATCGCCGGCGGCCGGGCGCTGACCCCACAGGCGCACGTCCGGGCGATGAGCCGCTACGCCACCGAGCCCGTCACCGCTGACGCAGGCCGGGGGACGGAGGGATGAAGGTCGCCTACTGGATCGTCGCCGGGCTGCTCGCGCTCTTCTACCTCTACGGAGGCGGGCTGAAGGTGCTCCGGAGCCGTGAACAGCTCCTGCCGATGATGGCCTGGGTGGACAGCACACCGATGCCGGCCGTCCGGGCGATCGGGGTGATCGAGGTGCTCGGCGCGGTCGGGCTGATCCTCCCGCCGCTGACCGGCGTCGCGCCCTGGCTGGCGCAGGCCGCCGCCGGCGGGTTCACGCTCCTGCAGGTCGCCGCGACCGGGGTTCACCTGCGCCGGGGAGACCGTCAGGTGGCCCTCAACCTCGTGCTGTTGCTCGCTGCGGCCGTGACCGTCCGGCTGGCGTCGACGTGGGGGTGACCCCGATCGCACCCGCGCCCGCAGCCGTGCCCAGCGCCTCGGCGCTCAGGCGCCGGGCACCGCCTGGGGGAAGCTGAACAGCCCCTGCGGGTCGTAGGCCTGCTTCACCTGCCGCAGTCGCGCCAGGTTCGCGCCGTAGTAGGCCTGCTGCCAGCCGGCCAGCTGCGGGTCCAGGTAGTTCTGGTAGGCCTCCCCGCTCGCGTACGGCCGCATGGTCGACCAGACGTCCTGCAACCAGCGACCGGACTGCTCCACCGCCGGGCCCGAACCAGCTCCCGGGTCGGGATAGTTGGCGATGTACTGGGCGATGAACAGCCCGTCGCGGTGCACGAAGGCGGTGTCGCCGGGCGCCACCCGGTTGACCGCGCCGCCCAGCGCGTCGAAGGTCACCGCCGCGCTCCCGCCCTGAGGCACGGTGTGCGCATAGCGCTGGACCGCCGCCGCCAGGGCCGTGATGCCGCCGCTGTCGATCGCCCGGTTGTAGAAGTCGGACCGGGCCGCGTACGACTCCCGGGTCAGCCGCCCCTGCGGACTGTGCCCCGGCAGGGTGCCCGGCAGATGTGCGGCGGCCTGCGACCAGCCCGAGACGCCGCCCATCACCTGCATGGTGGCCAGGTACGACGCCGAGTGCAGCGAGACGGTCGCGGGGCGGACCGTCAGCCGGTCGATCTGGTTCTGCAGCTCCTGCTGCGATCCCAGGTAGCTGACCGTCGAGGTGACCTGGAGCCGGCCGTCCGGCCAGGCCAGCAGGTGCAGGTCGGCCCAGAGCTGGTCGGGAGCACTGGGCGCCCACGCCTGCCAGGCCGCCACCACCGCCGCCACGGACGACCACGGCCAGGAGAGAAAGCCGTACGCGCAGTCCACCGCCGGGCTGGTACGGAAGTCCAGGGAGGTGACGACGCCGAAGTTGCCGCCGCCCCCGCCGCGCAGCGCCCAGAACAGGTCCGGCTCCGACTTCGCTTCCGCCCGCAGGATCCGGCCGTCCGCGCTCACCACCTCGGCGCCGGTCAGGCTGTCGCAGGTCAGCCCGTACGCCCGGCTGGTGACACCTATCCCGCCGCCGAGCGTCAGCCCCGCCACCCCAACGCTGGGGCAGGAGCCGGCCGGGACCGTCACCCCCTTCGCCGCCAGCCCGGTGTAGACGTCGATCAGGCGGCTCCCCGCGCCCACGGTGGCCGCGCCGCCGGAGGCGGTGACCGCGTTCATGCTGCTGACGTCCAGCACCATTCCCGGGCCCGAGGACCAGCCCGGATAGCTGTGCCCGCCGCTGCGCAGCGCGACCGGGACGGCGTACCGGCGGACGAACGCCAGCGCGGTGACGACGTCCTGGGCGTTGGCCGCGTACACGATGCCGCCCGGCCGCCGGGTGTCGAACTGCGGCTGGTACAGCTGGCCCGCGGCCGGGTAGCGACTGTCACCGGGCAGGACCACCGGGCCCTGGAGGTCCTTGGCCAGCGCCGCCCAGTCGGCCGGACCGGCCGGACCGGAGGAGTGCGCGGACGGCGAGGGCGGAGTTCCGGGGTTCGAGGTGCCGGGGTTCGAGGTGCTGGGGTTCGAGCTGCCGGGGTTCGCGGCGCCGGTCCCGGTGGGCGTGACCGGGGCGGCCGGGCGGGCGGCCGTGCCGCACCCCGCCAGCGCCGCCGCCGCGACCGCTCCCACGCCGAGCCGCAGCAGCTGCCGCCGGTCCGGCGCCGGACCGGTCCGCCCTACCAGCGGGTCACTGCTGCCGTCGTGCATGGTCGCACTCCCAGGTCGTCGGCCGCTGGTCGCCGGCCGCTGTCGCGCAGACGGCGCCCCGCCGTCACGTCCACCTGCTCTCACGCGATCCTCGCACCGATCGGTTTCACCGGCCCGGCATCAATCGCGCAACCCCTGCGGGCCGCCGTCCGGCAGGTCGTCGAGCAGCTGGGGGCCGTTGTTGCGGACCGAGTTGACGGTGGTGGGGACCGCTCGGACGGTGAGGTGGCCGCCCGCGGGGGTGTGCAGCAGCCGGCGGAGCCCGACGGGGTCGGTGTGGTCCGGGTCGAGCCAGGCGTCGACGTCGGCGGCGGTGATCGCCAGCGGCATGCGGTCGTGGACGCGCCCGGCGTCGTCCTGCGCCTGGGTGGTGATGATCGTGCAGGTGGCCAGCCAGGCGAGCGGGTCGTCCTCGGGGCGGGCGGCGTCGCGCCACCACTCGTACAGCCCCGCCATGGCCATCAGGGTGCCGTCGGCCGGGGCGATGAAGTAGGGCTGTTTGGAGGCCTTCGCCTTCTCGGTCGCCGGGATCGCGACCCACTCGTAGTAGCCGTCCGCGGGCAGGAGGCAGCGGCGGGCGGTGAAGGCCTTGCGGAAGGCGGGCTTCTCATGGACGGTCTCCGCCCGGGCGTTGATCATCCTCGCGCCGCCGGAGGGGTCCTTCGCCCAGGACGGCACCAGCCCCCAGCGCAGTGGCCGCAGCTGGCGGACGAGCTCTCCGCTCTCGCGGTCCAGCCGTTCCAGGACGGCCCACACCGGGTCGGTGGGAGCGACGTTCCAGCTCGCGTCGAGGGTCTGGTCGGGGTCCCAGCGGGCCACGCCGAACAGGTTGACCAGGTCCTCGGGCTTGCTGGTGGAGACGAAGCGACCGCACATTTCCCTCTACCGTCTACGTGCTGAAGGGCTGCCGATGTGTGCGGTGCCGGGCCGCACCGGAACCGTTGTCACGTCCCACCCGGCCCCGGGAACGCGTCACGGCACTGCTCGGTAGCTACCCTGCCGGGATCGGCCGGGCTTGTCACGCGCTCCTCGCGATCGCCCGGTGGGCCAGCCACCCGAAGGCCGCGCCCACCGCGTACCAGAACAGGTTGGGCGGATTGAACGTGCTGCCGAGGACGAGACGGGCGGCTGTGCTGTGCCGGGCCAGCTCGGCCGGCGCGCCACCCAGCTTGAAGAACTCGACGGCCGCGCTGAAGCCCAGCGCGCCCGCCGCCGCGGTCGGCGGCTTGATCCGGGGCAGGACGAGGACGATCAGCGTGTAGACCATGACGGTGTAGAGCGCGTCCCCGGCGTACTTGGTGACGTCGTTGCTCACGACCGCTCTGACGCCCAGCCCGGCGCCGATGGTCAGCACGGTGAGGCCCGCCGCGGCGAGCCGGGTCGGCCGGTGATTCCCGGCGCTCTGATGATCGTTCACAGCCGACACCCTACGAAACCGCACTGCCCCCGCACCTGGCGACTGTCGAGGTCCTGAGCGGATGGATCTTTGCAGGCGCGCACGGAACTGGCAGCTCGTCGGTGTGCGTCCCGATCTGTGGCGACGTCGGACGTCGTCGCCGGTCATGGCCGCACCAGACCGAACCGTGCGGCCGAGAGGATCAGGAGCCGTTCCATGTCGGATGGGATCACACTGCACCCCGTCTCCTGGCCACCCGCCCCGATCCGGACCGAGCGGCTCGTGCTCCGCGCGTCCGAGGCCCGGGACCGTGCGGCCTTCATCGAGCTGCTGGCCTCGCCGGAGGTGCACACCTACCTCGGCGGACCCCGGCAGCGTGACGAACTGGAGCGCGAGCTGCCCGGGGTGCCCGAGCGGTGGCCCGGGAGTTTCGTCGTCGAGCTCGACGGGGTGATGATCGGTCAGATCCTGCTCCGGAGAGCATCGCAGCGCCACCGCCCGGCGGCTGTGGGGAAGGCCGACCTCGGCTACCTGTTCCTGCCGCGGGCGTGGGGATCCGGGTATGCCGCCGAGGCGTGCGCGGCGGCACTGGACTGGTTCGACGGTGTCCTTCCCGGCGAGCCGGTGGTGCTTGCCACCCAGACCGCCAACGTCGGCTCGCTGCGCCTCGCGGCGAAGCTGGGGTTCACCGAGGTGGAGCGGTTCCACGCCTGGGACGCCGAGCAGTGGCTCGGCCTGCGGCCCCCGGTCTCGTAGCCGCCTGAGATCGTGCCCAGGAGGCCGGCGGGGTTTCAGGCGCGACTCGGCTCCGGCGTCGGCTCGGAGTGGCGCGTTGCCGCGCGCCGGGGGAGGAACAGCGGGGTCGCCAGCAGGAGCAGGCCGGCAAGGGCGATGGCGGTGCGGGGGCCGAGCAGGGCGGCCAGGGCGCCCCAGGTGGCGGTCAGGAGTGCGGTCGAGGCCTTGGTCGTCACGGTCCAGGCGGAGAGGGTGCGGGCGACCCGGTCGGTGGGGGTGCGCTCCAGGCGGTAGGTGGCGTAGACGGGGTTGAAGACCGCGCAGCAGAAGATGAGGCCGAGCTCGACGCCGATCACCAGCAGCAGGCCTGCGGTGCCCGGCCGCACGAAGGCCAGGCCGACGGGCCAGAGCGTGCGGAGCACCCCGACCGTGACCAGGACCTGGCGCTGCCCGAACCGGGTGACGAGCGGTCGGGCCAGCCGCGAACCGATCAGCCCGGCGATCGAGGGTGCGGCGAAGGCGAGGCCGTACTGCCACGGTGCGAAGCCGAGCCTGCCGAGCATCAGGAGGGCCAGCAGCGGTTCGGCGGCCATCACCAGGCCGTTGAACAGTGCGGTGTTGACGAGCAGCGGACGCAGCGTGGCGTCGGCGAGGATGTACCGCCAGCCGTCGAGCAGGTCGCCGGCCCGCAGGCGTGCGGCCTCCCGGCGCTCGGGCGCCGGCTCGTGCCCGCCCGTCGCGCGGATGCCCAGGGCGGAGAGCAGGTAGCTGACCGCGTCGGCCAGCACCGTCGCCACCGGACCGAGGAGCCCGATCGCCGCGCCGCCCAGCGGCGGTCCGATGATCGTGGTGGTCCAGGCCGTGGACTCGAACCGGGCGTTGGCGACGAGCAGGTCCTCGGCCGGCAACAGCGTCTTCAGGTACGCGCCGGAGGCGGCGCGGAAGGTGATGTCGCCCGCCGCGACGACGACCGAGACCAGCAGCAGTTGAAGGAAGGTGAGCACGCCGAACGCGAACGCGGTGGGGATCGTCAGCAGCGCCGCGAACCGCGCCAGGTCCATCGCGATCAGCACCGGCCGCTTGCGGCGGAACTCCACCCACGGGCCGAGCGGCACCGCCACGGCCGCACCCACCGCGGCGCCCACCGAGGAGAGCGCGGCGACCTCGGCCGGTCCGGCGTGCAGGACCCGGATGGCGATCAGCGGGAACGCGCCGAAGGCGAGCCAGCTGCCGAGCGCGCTGGTCCCGTACGCTCCCCAGAGCCACCCGAACCGCCGCCCCAGCCGAGGTCCGAGCAGACGTCCCAGCCGGTGGCCGCTCCTCATGCCCGACACCCCTCGCCCCTCGCCCGCACAACCGATCCGCGATCGGACGTATCAAAGCAAGCCCCCGACCCGCGGATCAAACAACCGCAGAGCCGCCCGGCACAACCGGTGGTTGTGCACCTAGGCTGGCGGCATGGACCTCGACACCATCCGGACGTTCGTCGTCGCCGCCGACGCGGGCCAGTTCCAGGAGGCCGCCGCCGAGCTGGCCGTCACCCAGCAGGCCGTCTCCAAACGGATCGCCGCGCTGGAGCGCAGCCTCGGCGTGCGGTTGTTCACCCGCACCGCACGCGGCGCCGAGCTCACCATCGACGGACAGGCGTTCCTGCCGCACGCGCGCGAGCTCCTGCGGGTCGCCGAGCGCGCGGTGGCGTCCGTGCACACCGGCCGCCGTCCGCTGCGCGTCGACGTCCTCGCCTCGCGCAGCGCGCAGTCGGGCCTGATGCGCGGCTTCCACCGCGCGCACCCCGAGATCGAGCTCGACGTGGTGATGCTCTTCGACATCGAGACCGCCGTCGCCGCCCTTCGGTCCGGGGCGATCGACGCGTCCTTCCGCGCCGTCGCGGTGCCCGGACGGCCGCTTCCCGAGGACATCGAGTCCGTCCGGGTGCTCGACGAGTCGCTCCAGCTCCTCACCGGCCCCGCCCACGCGCTGGCGGGTGCCCGGTCGGTGACCGTCTCCCAGCTCGCCGGGCACCGGATCTGGATGCCCGGCATCGTCCCGGGGACCGAGTGGGCCGCCTACTACGCCGACCTCGTCGCCGAGTTCGGCCTCACGATCGAGGCGACCGGCCCCAACTTCGGCTCGGACGCGCTCCTCGACACCATCGCCGACACCCCGGCCCTGGCCACCTTCATGGGTGAGCAGACCAGGCTCGTCTGGCCCGCCGACCACGGCCTGCGCCGCATCCCGGTGACCGACCCGACGCCCGTCTACCCGCATTCGCTCCTCTGGCACCGCGACAACCCCCACCCGGCGCTGGCCACCCTGCGCGCCCACCTCGCCACCGCCGCGGCCGGCCACGGCGCGGCCGGGACCTGGACACCGGGGTGGGTTCTTCCCCGGTGACGTCCGGGAGGTCCGCTCGGTCAGACCCGCAGCGGTTCGGCCTCGGCACCGACACCGACAGGGGTGTGGTCGACGGCATGGGTGGCCGCGTGGGTCGGGGTCCAGCGGAGGAGGGTGGTGCCGGTGTTCATGCCGCCGCCGAAGGCCGCCAGGATCAGGGTGTCGTTGTCGTGGAGCTGGTTGGCGCGGTTGATGGTGTCGAGCGTGATGGGGATGGAGGCTGCGCCGGTGTTGGCGTGGTGCTTGAGGGTGAGGTGGAGGGTGGTGTGCGGGAGGTTGAGTTGGGGCCAGACCTTGCCGAGGAGGGTGGCGTTGGCCTGGTGGGGGATGAGGTGGGTGATCTGGTGCGGGCTGGTGCCGGTGGTGCTGAGCAGGCTGTGGATGGCCTGCGGGAGGTGGGTCTGGACGAAGTCGGCGACGGCGCGCCCGTCCATGTGGAAGTAGTGGCGGCCGCTCTCGACGGTGTCGGCGGTGGCGGGGTGGCGGCTTCCGCCGGCGGGGACGCTGATGAGGTCGTGCTGGTTGCCGTGGGTGGTGAGGGTGGTCTTGAGGAGGCCCTGGTGGTGGGGGACGGGACCGAGGATGGCCGCGCCGGCGCCGTCGCCGAAGAGGATGGCGGTTTTCGGGTCGGCGTAGTCGAGGATGCGGGAGTAGATGTCGGCGCCGATGACGAGGCCGTACCGGTGCTGGGGCTGGTTGTGGAGGAGCCGTTCCATGACGGTGAGGGCGTAGACGAAGCCGCTGCAGACGGTGTTGATGTCGAAGGCGGCCGCGTTGGTGGCGTGCAGGAGGTGCTGGACGATGCTGGCGGTGGCGGGCTGCGGGTGGTCGGGGGTGGAGGTGGCGACGACGATGTAGGCGAGGTCGGTGGGGTGCAGCCCGGCCTGCTGGAGTGCGCTGCGGGCTGCCTGGGCGGCGAGGTCGGAGGTGGCCTCGTGGGGGGCGGCTCTGTGGCGTTGGTGGATGCCGGTCTTGCGTTTGATCCACTCGTCGGTGACGCCGGCCAGGGCGGCGATGTGGTCGTTGTGGATGATCTGCTCGGGTAGGTACGAGCCGGTGGCGATGATGCCGATGGGGTGCGGATGGGGACTTGAGTTGAGGGTGTTCATGTCCTCTTCTTCGCGTTCAGGCGGCGGGGGTGAGGTGGCGCCAGCCGTGGGTGGTGGCATGGGCGTGGAGTTGGGGGTCGTGGCCGACGACGACGGGGTGGCCGACGCTGTTCAGGAGGTCGAGGTCGGTGATGTGGTCGCCGTAGGCGGTGCTGGCGGTCAGGTCGAGGGCGCGGACGGCGGCGGTGGCGTGGGCGGTGCGGGCTTTGGCGGGGCCGATCATGGGGGTGACGATGTCGCCGGTGAGGGTGCCGTCGCGGATGACGGGGCGGGTGCCGATGGCCCAGTGCGCGTCGAGGTGGGTGGCGATGGGGTCGAGGCAGGCGAAGAAGGAGCCCGAGAGGAGGACGGTGAAGTCGCCTCGGGTCTGGTGGGTGTGCAGGGCGTGGACGGTCTCGGGGATGAACAGCCCCTGTTCGAGGTGACTGCTGAACCAGTCCCGGCCGGCCTGCGCGACGGCGCGGGCGTCGTGGCCGGCGTAGAGGCGGTAGTACTGGCGGTTGATCTGGGTGCGGGGGATGTCGCGGTCGGCGAGTGCGCGCAGGTCCTGGATCAGGCGTTGGTAGGTGCTGGGGGGTTCGCCGCACCGGCGGAGGTAGAACTCCAGGAAGCTGAACATGCTCTTGGTGTCGATGAGGGTCTCGTCGACGTCGAAGAACGCGCCCGACCCGCTGGGGTGCGCGGCGGCGGCGGTTGCCCGGCCCCGGCCGGTGGTGGGGTGGTTGCTCACGGGTGGGTCCGCAGCGGGGTGAGGGTGACGACGAGGGTCGCGATGGGCTGGTCGTTCTGGCGGGCTTCGACGTGGATGGGCAGCGGGTGGGGGTCGGTGCGGTGCTCGGGGGCGGTGGGTTCGAGGGGACCGGCCTGGGTGTAGTGGATGCCGGTGTCGGCGGGGTTGTGGGCGGCGGGGTGGGTGGCGGTGAGCTGGGTGTCCTGTTCGAGCTCGCCGAAGCGGGTGAAGGTGACGTCGAGGTCGGTGGGGAGGGTGCGGGTGGGGGAGAGGGCGTGGGTGTGGAGGGCGGTGTAGAGGGCGAGTTGGCGTGCGGCCTCGGTGATGACCATGCCGGGCAGGTGGTCCTGGGGGTGGTCGAACATGCTGGGGTGGGTGGTCGGGACGCGCATGGCGGCGTGGGTGCTGCCGTTTCGGGTGGTGGTGTCGAGCAGGATGACGTTGTCGGGGTCGGTGCGTCCGGCGAGGTGGGGGGTGAGGGGGTGCCGTGGGTGGCGGGGCGGTGGGTGGCGGTGCTGGTGAGGGGGCGGCCGTCGCGGTTGTCCAGGCGCAGGCGGTGGTAGTCGCTGGGGCTCTTGAAGCGCAGTCCGACGGCGGCGTGGCCGATCGGGGTGTCGTCGAAGGCGAGTTGGATGTGCGAGTCGATGCCGGTGGTGCGGCCTTCGCGCTGGCGGCGGTCGGCGGCGGTGACGGTCATGGTGAGGGCGGTGGGGGACGGGCCGATGGCGAGGTGCTGCGGGGCGGTGAGGTGGATGCGCAGGTGGGTGAGGATGAACTTGTGGTCGGCGGGGACGCCGTAGAACTGGTGGGCGCCGGCGAGAGCGGCCTGACGGGCGGCCTCCAGGAGCAGGAGGGGGTCGTGGTGGGTGGGGCTCAGCTGGTGGTCGCCGTAGTAGGCGTGGGAGCGCGGGAGTTGGGCCGCGGCGAGGTAGCTGAGGTCGTCCAGCGGGAGCAGGTCGGTGAGGAACACCTCGCCGAGGGAGTCGCGGTGGACGAGGGAACGGTCGATCGTGCGGGTGTAGGTGAGGCCCGGGGTCCGGTCCCGGGGCGGCAGCGCGGCCGGCGGGGCCGGCGGCGTGGTGGCGGGGGTGAGTTGGGTCGGTGCGGTCATTCTGGGTCTCCCGGGGTGTCGGGTGTGCGTGGGGTGCGGGGTCCGTTCAGTTGCGTTCGAGAAGAGTTCCGGTCCAGGTGAATCCGGCTCCGGCGCCGAGCAGGAGCAGGCGGTCGCCGGGGGTGAAGTCCTGCTGGGTGGTGAGGTGGTCGAGGCCGGCGATCTGGTCGCCGCTGCCGAGGTGGCCGACGGTGCGGCCGAAGTCCCACAGGGAGGTGTCGGCTCCGCCGGGGAACTCGGGGAAGTAGTTGTCCCGCAGAAGCTGGAGGCCGAGGTTGGGGTAGACGATGCGGCGCAGGCGCGGGTGGTCTGAGCCGGGCAGCAGCTGCTGCCTGATCTCGCGGACGGCGGCGCGGGTGGTGTGCTGGAGGCGTTCGGCGCCGTTTTCCGTGAGGAATCGTTTCTTCGCCGCTCGGACGTCGTGCTCGGTGTGCAGGGTCTCGGGGGTCTCGGGGGCGGGGGCGTCGGCGCGGTGCAGGCCTTCGAGGTCGGGGGCCGCGACGGTGTGGGTGGCCAGGATCCGCCAGCCGCGCCCCGCGCCCTGGGCGCCTGAGCCGTCGTCGGTCGCGCTGCCGGCGGTGCTGGTGAGGATGGCGGCTGCGGCGGCGTCACCGTAGGCGATGCCGTAGTCGGCGGTGAAGCGGTTGAAGGACGAGGAGGAGAACTGGTCGGTGGCGACGATGAGGGCGGTGCCGCCGGGGGTGCCGGACAGGTAGCCCTGGGCGAGTTCGAGCGCGAGCATCTGACCGTTGCAGCCCTGGTTGACGGTCAGGGGCAGGGCGCGGGGGCTGCCGAGTTGGGACTGCAGCCAGGAGGCGGGCGACCAGAGGCGCTTGTGGCCGTGGCGGTGGATGGCGGTGACGACGAGGAGGGTGATGTCGGCGGGGTCGCGGTCGGCGGCGCTCAGGGCGCGGCGCGCGGCGATGAGGGCCATGTCGGCCGGGTAGAGGGTCTCCTCGACGCAGACGCTGTGGTAGCCGGTGGCGAGGATCCGTTCGCTGTCGGCGGGGTGGCGGTCGGCGGCGTCGGTCAGGTGGATGCGGCGCTGGGGCAGGTAGCTGCCGGTGCCGATGATGCTCAGCGTGCCCATGCCGGGGCCTCCTGGGATGTGGCGGAGCGGGCGGCATCGGCCGCGGTGGCGGGGGTGCGCAGGACGTGGGCGATATGGCGGTCGGGGCGCACCAGGACGGCGACGGCGTCGGCGGGCAGCCAGCGGGCCTGGCGGGCGGTGAGCTCGTCGGCGTGGGTGGCGACGGGCAGCGCGGTGGCGCGGTCGCAGGCGTCGGGGACGTGGCCCGGTCGCATCAGCAGGGTGTGGCGTCCGGGGACCGGGCCGGGGCCGGGGACGCGGGCGCCGGCCCGCAGGCGGTGGGTGCCGTCGAAGGGGAGCACCTCGCCGTCGGCGCTCTCGGAGCCGTCGGCGATGGCGGTGGCCTGGGGGTAGGTCAGGTAGAGCTGGCTCCAGGTCTCGGCCAGTCCGGTCAGGGCGGCGCGGACGGCGTCCTGCTGGGCGTCGGTGACGGCCTCGCGCATGGACTGCAGGACGTTCAGGACACCGGTGGAGCGGGCGACCGCGCGGGCGGCGGCGGGGCGTTCGCGGGCATAGCCGTCGAGCAGGTCCTCGTCGCCGCCGCTGCCGTCGGCGCCGAAACCGGTGGTGGGCCGCAGGGCCTGGGCCAGGCGCCAGCTGAGGGCGGCGGCGTCGCCGAAACCGGTGTTCATGGCCTGCCCGCCGGCGGGGGAGTTGAGGTGGGCGGCGTCGCCGGCGAGCAGCACGCGGCCGACCCGGAAGGTCTGCGCGATGCGCTCGTGCACCTGGTACTGGGCGACCCGCTCCGGGCGGGCCAGGCGCAGGCGCGGGCCGAAGCCGAGCTGGTCGACGGTGTCCTGGAAGGCCTGGTGGGTGAGGGCGGCGTCCTTGTCCAGGAGCCGGGCGGCGGCGGGGCCGGCCACGCGGATGGTGCCGTCGGGCAGCGGGAGCAGGGAGACGGCGCCGCCCTCGCCGATGTACATGGCGGACTCGTCGGGGTCGGGGCTGACCTCGGGAGTGCCTTCGGCCAGCAGGTAGCTCATCGGGTACGTGGTGCCGGGGAAGGCGACGGCGAGGCTCTCGCGCACGGTGCTGCTGGCGCCGTCGGCGCCGACCAGGAAGCGGGAGTCGATGCGCAGCGGTCCGGTGGCGGAGTCCAGCACGCTTCGCACGCTGCCGGGGGTCTGCTGGTGGCTGCGGTAGGCCAGCGCCCGGACGAGGGTGCCGCCCAGCTCCTGGTACTCGGCGGCCAGCACGGCCTCGACCTCGGGCTGCGGGATGTTGAGGAAGTAGGGGTGGCGGGTGTCCAGTTGGTCGAAGTCGAGGTGGTAGCGGGTGCCGTGGCGGGTGTGGAAGGCGATGCGGTGCTGGCGTACCGCGCGCCGCTCGGTCTCGGTGCGCAGTCCGAGGCCTTCGAGCTGTTCGAGGCTGGCGGCGTGCACCATGACGGCGCGGGTTCTGCGGTCGATCCGCTCGGCGCGGTCCACCACGATGCAGTCGATGTGGCGGCGCCGCAGTTCGCATCCGAGCATCAGCCCGGTGGGGCCGGCTCCGACGATCAGCACCTCGGTCTCGACAACCATGTCCTTGGCCCTTCGGTCGTGGGGTGCCCGTCGGCCGCCCGGGGCGGCCGGTGGGGTTGCGCGCGGGGGCCGGGGTCCGGGACCCCGGCCGTGCCGGGTTGGTTCGGCGCGAACCGGTCCGGGCCATGCCTGGCGGTGCCGTGGCGGGCCCGGACCGGTCCGTGCCGGTCGGGTGGGCTCGGTCCGTTGCCGGGGTCCGTGCGGGTGGTGCGGGGTGCCTGGTTACTTCGAGCCGGCGGGCGCGGGCGCGGCTGCGGCGGCCGGTGCGGCGGCGGGGCTGCGCAGGAAGCAGGCGACCAGGACGGCGACCGCCAGGACGAGCAGTCCGTCGACGAGGATCGCCAGGTTGATGCCGCCCAGGGTCGCGGCCTTCACGGTGTCGCCGGCGCTCAGGGAGTGGATCCGGGCGGTGGCGACGGCGCTCATGATCGGGATGCCGATGGTGATGCTGACCTGCTGGGTGAGGGTGGTGATACCGGTGGCCAGGCCCTGCTCCTCGTTCGGCAGTCCGGAGGTCGCGGTGACCATGAACCCGACGATCGCCACGACGTGGCCGTAGCTGCTGATGAACGCGGCGACCAGGACGGGCAGCAGCCAGGAGCGGCTGTCGCCGGCGAAGTAGAGCGTCCCCACCGCGATGGCCTGAACGGTCAGGCCGGCCACCAGGGTGCCGCGGCTGCCGTGCAGCAGGCCGATCCAGCGCGGCGCGGTGACGCCGCCCAGGAAGGCGCCGACGCCCAGGACCCCGAAGATCAGGCCGGTGGTCATGGGGGAGTAGCCCAGGACCTCCTGGAGGTAGAGAGTCAACAGGAAGATCATCGAGGTGAAGCCGATGAAGGTGACGACGCCGCCCAGGTTGCCCCAGCTGACGGTGCGCAGGCGCAGGATCCGAAGCGGGGCCAGGGGCTGGGGGGAGCGCAGTTCCACCAGGCCGAAGACGACCAGCAGCAGGACGCCGGCGGCCAGCGAGATCAGGGTGGTGCTGTTGCCCCAACCCTTGGAGCCGGCGCAGGAGATGCCGTAGACGAGGGCGATCAGGCCGGCGCTGACGGTGACCGCGCCGGGGACGTCGAGCTTGGTGGTGGTCGCCGGGGCGCGGTTCTCGCGCAGCAGCATGGGGGCGACGACCAGCAGCAGGATGCCGATCGGCACGTTGATGAGGAAGCCCCAGCGCCAGCTGAGCGTGTCGGTCAGCAGGCCGCCGACCACCGCGCCGAAGGTGAAGCCGGCCGAGAGCATCGCGCCGTTGAGGCCCAATGCCCGGTCGCGCAGCGGTCCTTCGGGGAAGGAGGTGGTGAGCAGCGCCAGGCCTGCGGGGGTGACCATCGCGGTGGCCAGGCCCTGGGCGACGCGCGCCACCAGCAGCAGGGCGGCGGAGTCGACGAGACCGCCGAAGAGCGAGGCGACGGTGAGCAGTGCCAGGCCGGCCAGGAAGACCTTGCGAGCGCCGACCATGTCCGCGATCCGCCCGAACAGCAGGCTGAAGCCCGCGGCGGTGAGTGCGAACGCGGTGGCGATCCACTGCAGGTTCTCCTGGGCGAAGCCCAGTTGGCGTCCGATCACGGGGACGGCCACATTCATAATCGAGAAGTCCACCGCGAGTGTGAACTGGGCACCCAGGAGCAGGATCAGGACGAACGTCTGACGGCGCGTCATCACTGAGGGTGCCGGGGCCGCCTCGACCACGGGCGGCGCGGGGGCCTGCCTGTCGACAGTTGACATGGTAAAGACCTTTCACTTCTGACGGTTGATCCCGAGTCACATCCGGTTCGGGCAACAGCATCTGCCCGCCCCGACGCCGCCAGCCAGTACCCGCCTCTTCATACGCCGCCGCTTCATACCCGGCCGCTTCATATCCCGCGCGTTCCTATCCCTGGCAGGGGCACGCTGCGAGGCCCCGAACTGCCTTGATCGGCTGCTACGTTGAGTCAACCGCCCCGCAGCGGTGCCCGCTTCCGGTGAACCCGCCCGGCCGCATCACGCAGCAGCCGCCCTTCCCCGCCCGGCCGTCTGCCCGTCCCGCACGTCTGCTCGTCCCGCCCGTCCTGCCTTTCACATCGCGCTGTCCACAAGGGAGTCGCACATCATGAGCTCAGCAACGCGTACCGTCGTCGAGGACTTCTTCCGCCATGTGGGCGCCGGCGAGCTGGAGGACGCCCTCGCCCTGCTGGCCGAGCCGCTGGACTGGTTCACCCCCGGTGACACCACCCTCATCCCGTGGATGGGCCGGCGCACCACCAGGGACGAGGTCCGCTTCTTCTTCCAGGCCGCCGGGGAGCACATGACCCCGCAGTCCTTCGAGGTCCACCGTGTGGTCGTCGAGGACGACGCGGCCATCGCGCTGGGCCACTTCAAGTACGTCGTCGACGCCACGGGCAAGGCCTTCGCGTCCGACTTCGCCCTCGAACTGCGGGTCACGGACGGCCTGATCGACCGCTACCGGATGCACGAGGACAGCTACACCATCGCGCTGGCCTTCCAGCCGTGACGGCCCCCGCCGCCCGCACCGCCACCCCCGCACCACCACCGCCCGTCGCGGTGCCCGCCTGCGGATCCGGACCCGAAAGGAGATCCCTGTGTTCACCGACCACGCATGCGACGTCCTGATCGTCGGCGCCGGCCCCACCGGCCTGACCGCCGCCTGCGAACTGCTGCGCCGCGGCGTGCGGGTGCGCCTGATCGACGCCGCGCCCGCCCCCAGCGTCCATTCCAAGGCCATGCTGGTGTGGCCCCGCACCATCGACATCCTGGAGGACCTGGGACTGTCCGACGCCGTCTCCGAAGTCGCCGTCAAGCTGCGCCAGATGACCTACTTCTCGGAGAACCGCCCGGTCACCCGGATGCGGATGACCGAGGACATGGCGCCGTTCTGCCTGCCCCAGCGCCACACCGAGGAGATCCTCGCCGACGGCCTCAAGGGCCTGGGCGGCACCGTCGAGCGCGGGGTGCGGCTGCTGAGCCTGCAGGGCGTGGACTTCTCCGGCGCCATCCGCCCCGACGGCCACGTCACCGCCACCCTGGAGCACCCCGACGGGACGCTGGAGCGCTTCGCCGCGCCGTGGGTGATCGGCGCGGACGGCGCCGCCAGCACCGTGCGCACCCAGCTCGGCATCGCCTACGAGGGCGCCACCTACGACAACCGCTTCCTGATCACGGACGCCCGCATCGCGGACAACCCGCTGGAGAGCGACGAGATCTACTACCACCAGTCCCGCATCGGGGTGCTGGCCATCGTCCCCCAGCCCTACGGCCTGTACCGGTTCTTCACCAACGCCCCGCCCGAGCTGGAGGAGGGCACGCTGGCCGACATGCAGCGCCTGGTCGACCTGCGCGGCCCTGGTGGCCTGCGCCTGGTGGAGCCCGACTGGGTCACCACCTTCCGGGTGCACCGCCGTCGCGCCGCCTCCTTCCAGCTCAGCCGGGTCTTCATCGCCGGGGACGCCGCCCACGCCCACAGCCCGATGGGCGGCCAGGGCCTGAACACCGGCATCCAGGACGCCCAGAACATCGCCTGGAAGCTGGCCTCGGTCATCCGCGGCGAGGCCCGTACCCGGCTGCTGGAGGACTACACCCTGGAGCGCGCGGCCGTCGCCGACGCCGTCGTGCGCGACACCGACCTGCAGACCCGCGCCGCGATGTGGAACCGCACCGGCCAGATCGCCCTGCGCGACGCGGCCATGCGCACCCTGGACCGCACCCGCGTCCTGGACCGCTACTACGTGCCCGTCGCGGCCGGCCGCCGCTGGGTGTACGGCCGCTCCGACTCCGCCGGGCGTGAACTGCCCGGCCACTGGTGCGGCGTCAAGTCCCTGCTGCGCCGCGAGGCCAAGCAGGGCGCCTCGGTGCCGCGCGCGCTGGCCCTGGCGCTGGGCCTGGCCGGCCCCGAGGCCGACCCCAGCCCGTACACCGTCCTGCTCACCCCCGCCGCCACCGACCGCGCCGGCGACCTCACCCGGGCCGTCACCCAGCTCCTGGGCCCGTGGTCGCGCCAGGTGCGGGTGGTCAACGCCGGTGCGCTGGGCAGCCTGAGCGCCAAACGCAACGAGCAGCTGCTGCACCGCGCCCACAAGGAGCTGCACTGCCGGCGCGCCGGGTTCTACCTGGTGCGCCCCGACGGGCACATCGTGCTGCACGGCCACGCCGAGGACCTGCGCGCCCTGCACGACGAGGTCGACCGGATGCTCGTGCCCGCCGACCCCGCCCCCCTCGACCGGACCGACGCCCTCAACCGCACCACCCCCCTGGAGGAAGACATGCCCGCGTCCAGCCAGTACGTCCCGTTCGCCCACGTGGTGGGCCACGGCCCGCACAAGGTCGTCGTCCTGCACTCGCTGTTCGGCGGCCACGAGTCCTTCGAGACCTGGTGGCCCTACCTGGACCAGGCCTCGTTCAGCTACGCGTTCATGGACGCGCGCGGCTTCAGCAAGGCCGCCGACGTGGCCGGCACCTACAGCACCGACGAGATCGCCTCCGACGTCCTGACCCTGGCCGACAGCCTGGGCTGGGAGCGGTTCTCGCTGATCGGCCACTCGCTGGGCGGCATGCCCATCCAGCAGGTCTACCTCAAGGCCCCGCACCGGGTGGCCAAGCTGGTGGGTCTCAACCCCGTGCCGGCCACCGGCATGCCCATCCCCGACGAGGACTTCCCGCTGTTCGCCGACGCCGCCCACCAGCGCGACAACCGCCGGATCATCATCGACCTGACCACCGGCCACAAGCTGACCCCCACCTTCGTGGACGCCTGGGCCACCCGCTCGATGGAGGCGGTCGGCGCTGTCCCCTTCCGCGGCTACCTCGACTCCTTCCGTACCACCGACTTCGCCGCCCGCATCACCGGCGCCGACGTCCCGGCGCTGGTCGTCGTCGGAGAGAACGACCCGGCAGTCACCGCCGAGGCGATGAACGCCACCTGGATGCAGCACTACCCGGCCGGCGAGCTGGAGGTCATCGGCAACGCCGGCCACTACGCGATGGTCGAGACGCCCGTCGCGCTGGCCACCGTCGTGGAGCGCTTCCTCGCCAAGTGAGGCCCGCGCACAACCCCCTTCCCGGACGCCGGTGCCCCCTGCGGGCCCCGGCGTCCGGCCCCACCCAGGGACAGGTGAACACCATGACCGGCAGCAAGACCCTCACGGTCGCCCAGGCCATCCGCGCCTACCGCACCGGGCACGACCTGCGCTCCGCTCCCGTCCCCCGCGAGCTGTTGGACGAGCTCCTGGACCTGGCCAACCTCGCCCCCACCCGCTGGGACTTCAAGAGCCGCTCCATCGTGGCCGTCACCGCCACCGCGGAACTGGAGGACCTCGCCTGGGCCTGTGAGGGCCAGCCCAGCCGGCCCCCGGCGGTCCTGGTCTTCTCCGCCGACCTGCAGGCCCTGCAGGACGGACAGGACGACGCGCGGGCGCCCGCCACCGACAGCTCCGCCTGGGCCACCGAGTCCGTCACCATCTTCAGCATGCTGCGCGAGTACGCCGTCAAGGACGCCATGGTCGCCGCCGGCTTCGCGATGCTCGCCGCCACCGGCCTCGGCCTGAGCTCGGCCCCGCTCACCGGCTGGGACGAGGAGAAGGTCAAGGAGATCATCGGCATCGGCGACCGGCGCGACGTCACGGTCGTCCTGCTGCTCTCGGTCGGCTACCCGGGCCACGACCCGGACCACCACGACCGCTGACCGCCCGCGCACCTCCGGTCGCCGAGCCCGGACGCGAGCACCGCGCGCCCGGGCTCCGATCGGGCGGCGCCGGTAGGTGTCAGGGTGGCGTCAGGGGTCGGTCAGGGTGGTGGTGGATAGTCATGGGTGTCGGAAGGGCCGCGGAGTTCGGGGCCGGTCCGATGAAGTACCGCCTCGGTAGGCGGTGCTGGGAGAGGTGCCCGGAGTGGTTGATCGGGGGCCGGGGCTCTGGTTCCGGTCGGGTTCACGCCCACGCAGGTTCGAATCCTGCCTTCTCCGCTGGGCTGGTCTGATCAGCTGACGCGGTCACCTCCTGCGCTTCGCGGCCACGGCGCAGCGACAGCGCCAGCAGCACCGCGACGGCGGCGGGAGGCAGCCACCAGGCGTTGATCCCGCCCCGGACCAGGCCGGCGGTGGCCGCCGGCGCCACCACCACGCCGAGGGCGACGCGCCAGTCGTCGCCGACGACGAAGTCGTACCAGAACGCGGCGAAGGAGCGGAACCAGGTCATCGCGGGGCCACCGTCCCCTGGACGGCGGAGCCCCAGTGCCGGCTGGTGCCCGCGGCCAGCACGATGGTCAGCGCCTCGACGGCTTCCACCACGCAGGCCAGGAAGACGGCGAGGAACAGGATCCAGGAACTCATCGGCGAGGCCGCCGGCGGTGGTGCGGGCGGCGGTGGTGCGGGTGGCGGGGGTGGGTGCGGCGGTGTCGGCGCAGCAGCCGCGCCCCGAGCAGGAGCGCGGAGGCGGCGAAGACGCCGGCGGTGATGAGCAGCCACCGCCCGAGGTAGACGTCCTGGGAGAACCCGGTGGCGCCGGTGTAGGGCTCCGACCGGCGCAGGATGAGCGGGAACCAGACGAGCAGGAGCAGCAGCGACAGGAACACCGGCACGCGGACGTGGTTGACGAAGCCGGTCGTCGGCAGCGCCGCAGCGGTCGGGTCCGTGGGGGTCGCCGCCTCGCTCCCGTGCTGATGCCGGGCCAGCGCGGCCTGGGCGGCGAGGTCGGCCCCCGAGTAGAGCGGCACCAGCACGAGGTCGTGGAGGAGCGCGCCGCCGATGAACCAGAGGGCGACCTGCAGGGGCCTGCCGGTGAGGAGTTGGACGGCGGCGTAGCCGGCCAGCGCGAAGCAGCAGGCCATCAGCAGCAGGTGCAGCGGGTGGGCGCCGTACCAGGCGCGCAGGCGGTTCGACACGGTCATGCCCGGAAGGTGAGGTCGCGGACCCACTTGGTGTTGTTCACACCGGGGTTGGCGGGGACGATGACCCGGGCCGGGTAGCCGTGGTCCGGGGAGAGGTCGGCGCCGTTCACGTGCAGCGCCAGCAGGGAGAGCGGGTTGCTGATCTGGTTGCCTGCCAGCAGGACGGTGCTGAACGAGCCGCCGCGCTCCACCGACTCGACCAGGACGCTGCCCGGATGCGGCAGTCCGGCCAGGGCGGCGAGAGCGGCCAGGCGCAGGCCCGACCAGTGCTGGTCGTCGGTGGACCAGCCCTCCACGCACGCGATCGGCAGCGCCGCCGCGTCCTGGGGCATGGCGAGCAGCTGCTCGCGGGTGAAGGTCAGGGTGCCGGCCGGGCCGTGCAGGCGCAGGCGCCAGGCCGGCCCGATGTCGTCGGCGGTGATCCCGACCGAGGCGGCGGTCTTGTTGACCTGGAAGCCGTTCGGACCGCTCGCGAGGCTCTGTCCGTGCGGGGCGAGGAGCGCGGTGCGCCGCCACACCCCGCCGATGCTCTGACCAGCCGTCACCACCAGCAGGGCGAGTGACCCCGCACCCGTCAGCGCCAGCGCCCCGCGCCGGCTCATCGTCGCCGCCCTCGGCGAGGCCGCGACCGGACCCGCCTCGTCGGACGGCTCGGCCCGGGTGTGCGCGGTGTCGGTACGCAGCACCTCGCCCAGGCGGCGTGAGCGCAGCGCCCGCCACATCCGCGCCAGGCGCAGGACGACGTGGACCACGAACCCGGCGATGAACACCCACGCGCCGTAGAAGTGCAGGGTGTAGAAGGAGCCGGGGAAGATGTAGTGCAGCTGGATGTTGAGGATGCCGGTGGCGAACTCGAACACCACACCGCCCACCAGCAGGAGCAGCGACAGCCGCTCGACCGCGTGGGCGGGGCTGCGGGCGGGCGGCCACTCGAAGAGTTTCGGGATGACCGACCAGAGCTTGGCGAGCACCACCGGCACCAGCACCACGCCGAGGGTGACGTGCACGCCCTGGTTGAGGCGGTACAGCCAGGACGGGTGGGTGGGCCAGGTGAACAGGTAGAAGCCGAGGATCCCCTTGTCCGGCGTCTGGTCGTTCACCGCACCGAGCCCCGGGTTGTACGCGGCGTACGACAGCAGCCCGGTGACGAACAGCACGGTGATTCCCAGCAGCAGCACCAGGCCGAACACCGCGGTCAGCCACGGACTGCGGATCGGACTGCGCCAGAACCCGGGGCGAAACGGCCCCGGAGGCGCGGTACCCGCCGGCTGCGCGGCCCGCCGGCGCAGCCGGCGACCGGCGCTGCGCCATGGGTCGCCGTCGCTCTGTTCGCCCGCCATCCGAGGATCCCTTTGACCGTGAGTCGGCGCGCCGACAGCACCCGACGCGATTCGCCCTGCCGGGCGAGCGTGCCGATTCTCCAGCCCTCGTGGGTGCCGGCCGGGTAGGAGGGGCGCGTTGGTCCGCCCTGTCCGCCGGATGGCCCAGCCGACCCCACCCAGTGGCGCTCCCAAGAAGCCTGCGCGGGCCGCGATCTGACGGATCGTCGGTCCGGTGGACCGTGAACTCCGGTGCCGGCGCGCTCGGTGCGGGGCCCGGGCAGGCGGACGCCGTTGTTCGTGTCATCGCCTGCGCCCGGGCCGGGCCCCGGTGCCGGACCTGGGTGGGTCGGTGGTCAGTCGTTGGGGGAGCAGTCGCGGCAGATGGGTTGGTTGTTCTTGTCCTGTCCGGCGAGTTGGGTGCGGTGGTGGACGAGGAAGCAGGTCATGCAGGTGAACTCGTCCTGCTGGAGGGGGATGACCCGGACGGTGAGTTCTTCGCCGGAGAGGTCGGCGCCGGGGAGTTCGATGCCTTCGACGGCTTCGACGTCGAGGTCGACGGCGGAGCCGGTCTTGTCGTCGCGGCGGCCCTTGAGTTCTTCGATGCTGTCGTCGTTGGAGTCGTCGCCGGTGTTGCGTGGGGCGTCGTAGTCGGTTGCCACGGTGGTGCCTTTTCGGTGAGAAGCGGTGGGTGGGATCTGGGTGAGTCTGCCTCGTCGCCGGGCCGTCGCCACCGTGCGCTGCTCTGCTCGGATGACGTGGCTGACGACGAGGACCCCATGATCGCGGTTTTCGGGGTCAATGTGCGAACGCGGGCGCACGATGCGTCCGCGGACGGCCCCGGCAGCTGTCCCTGCCCCGGGTCCCGTCGGTGCCGATCCCGGCGCGACCCGCGCTGTCACCGGCGCCCCGGCCGGTTCGTGGCGGATCGTCAGCGGGGGAGGCGGGGGAAGCGGAAGGGGCCGTCACCGTTGTTCCGGTGACGGCCCGTCGCGCTTGCGGTGGTCATGCGGTCAGGTCGGTGAGGGCCTGGTGTGCGCGTCGGATGGTGCGCTCGGCGCGGTCCTTGAGCCGGATCGCGTGGACGATGCGGTGCTTCTCGGCCTCCCGCAGGCGCTCGTCGAGCGTGGCGCGTGCGATGTCGAGTTGGTAGGTCATGGTGAACTCCCCCTGGTCACGAGCGGTCCGTCGGCATCACCCTGATGCCGGTCCCGGAGGCCGCCCTCGTGCTTCAAATTGTACACCCAAACGCGACCAACGCCTTTCATTTTCCCTTCGAGCTGGCGAATGGCCTGTAAATCGAAGGGTTTGGGGAGTGTTGGCGCCCAGCCCGCGCGACACCGTCGTCCACCCTGACGACGGTGATCGCGTGGCAGGATCGGGCAAGCGCCTCGCAGACCGGCAAGCACGTGGTCTTCCTGCCGATCTGCCCGGCGATGGGTGACGATCCGGGTTCTGCGAGAGGGTGTGAAGGTCTGTGGCTACGCTCGCCGGTAAGGTCTGCGTGATCAACGGTGCCGCCAGTGCGATCGGCCAGGCGGTCGCCGGGCGGTTCGCGAGAGAAGGCGCCGTGGTCATCGGCGTCGACAAGGTCGAGCACTCGGTCGGGGAGCACGTGGTGCGGGCCGATCTCACCGATGAGTCCGAGGTCCAGCGGATGTACGAGGAGGTCGTCCGCCGCTACCGCCGCCTCGATGTCATCTACAACAACATGGGACTGATGGACCGTGGCGATCACTCGGCGCTCGACACCAGCCTCGACACCTGGCGCCTGGTCCACGACGCGAACCTGACCAGCATCTTCCTCGCCTGCAAGCACGGCATCCCGCACCTGCGGAACACCGAACCGGCCGGCGGCTCCGTCATCAACGCCGCGTCGTTCCTGGCCGCCGTCGGGTCGGCGACGGCTCCCATGGCGTACGCCTCCGCCAAGGCCGCCGTGGTGCAGTTGACCAGAGACCTCGGCGTTCACCTCGCGCGGAGCGGGGTCCGCGTCAACGCGGTGCTGTTCGGGCCGATCGAAACCCCCGCCCAACGAGCGGTCTTCGACCGCGATCCGGGCGCGCTGGACAAGCGGTTGGTGCACTGGCCCACCGGGCGATTCGGCACACTGGAGGAAGCCGCCGGGGCGATCGCCTTCCTCGCCGGTGATGACGCCGGCTTCATCACCGGCGCCGCGCTGCCACTCGATGGCGGTATCACCGAAGCGTTCACCGTGCCGGAGTGAAGGCTGAATGGCCGTCCGGGCCGTACTCAAGCCTTTTGACCGTCTGTCAGTACACATTCCACTGGAGCGCGAGCGGTCGGTGCCCGGGGAAGCCCAGGTCAGGGCCGACTGTCAGTGCTGCCCCCTAGTGTGGAAACAACGCTGGAGGGGACGCCGGAAAGGCGCCGAAAAAGGGGTGGAACCATGTCTGCGAACAGGATCAACCACAAGGTCAACCACGTTTCGCTCGTGGTCGACAAGTCCGGCTCGATGCGTCAGCACGAGGCGCAGTTGGTCCGCGTGGTGGACGAGTTCGTGAAGGGCCTCCAGGAGGAGTCCGACCGGCTCGGTCACGAGACCCGCATCAGCCTCTACGCCTTCGACCACGAGGTGCAGAACCTCGTCTGGGACATGGACGTCAAGCACCTGCCGTCCCTGCAGGGCCTCTACAAGGTCGACAACGGTGCGACGGCGCTGATCGAGGCGGCCGTGAAGTCCGTCGACGACCTGACGAACATCTGGGAGGGGTACGGGGAACACTCCTTCCTCCAGGTCGTCGTCACCGACGGCGAGGAGAACGCCTCCGGTTGCTCGGAGACCGGCCAGATGCACACCCGGATGAAGGGAAAGCAGGGCACCGCCGTCCTGCGCAGCTGGATGGACCGCATCCACGGCGCCATGGACAACCTGCCGGACCACTGGACCTCGGCGATCCTGGTCCCCAACTCCCTGGCCAAGCGCACCGCCCAGGAGTACGGCTTCCCCGCAGGCAACATCGCGATCTGGGACGCGGACTCCAGTCAGGGCGTCGAGGAGGCCATCGGCACCGTCAAGGCGGCTGCCACGAGCTTCCTGCGCGGCCGCGAACAGGGCGTGCGCGGTACCAGGAACCTGTTCGCCATGGGCCAGGACCTGAGCGCCGCCGACGTGACGGCCAACCTCGACGCCCTGGACAGCGGCAAGTACATCCTGGTCCCGGTCGACCAGCAGCTGCCGATCCGCGAGTTCGTCACCACCGCCGGGCACCTGTACAAGACCGGCTGCGCCTTCTACGAGCTGTCCAAGCGCGAGAAGATCCAGGGCAACAAGCAACTCGCCGTGGCGGAGAAGGACCCGGCCACCGGCCGGATGACGGGCAACGTGTTCTCGGGCCCGGCGGCCCGTCGCCTCCTCGGCCTGCCGACGTCGGAGGCGACGGTGAAGCCGGGTGACAACCCGTCGTACACCGTGTTCGTCCAGTCGACCTCCGTCAACCGGAAGCTGGTGCCGGGCACCAAGCTGCTCGTCCTCCTGTAGGCGCGAACGGCGTGCGGGTTGCTGCGGTGGTCCGGGCCTGCGACCCCGTCAGGTCCAGAGCCGGTCGCCGAGCGACCCGCCGTCGGCGGCGCCGGGCAGCACATAGGCCACGGCCGAGGCCTGGTGCTGCAGGAAGGGGGCGAGGGCGTCGCGGGTGGCCAGCCGGTCCTGGACCCGGACGAACTGGCCCGGGTCGCGCATGAAGGCGCAGAAGAGCAGACCCCGGTCGGCGGGGCCGTCGTCGTAGCTGTAACTGCGCCGGAGCATCCGCGCGCCGCCGTCCAGGCGGGGGCTGGTGAGGCGGACGTGGGCGTCGGCGGGGATGACGTAGGAGCCGTCGGGGTTCTTGGCGTAGATGTCCGGGTCGTCGTGCTCGGCCGTGCCGGTCAGCGGGACGCCGTCGCCCGCCCGGCGGCCGATCATCCGCTCGCGCCGGTCGCCGGGCAGGGCGGCGAAACCCGCGACGTCCATCCGGATCCGGCGGTAGACCAGGACGGTGCCGTTCTGGTGCGCCCCGGGCGGGCCCCAGACGAACTGCTCGTCCTGTGCCGCGTCGGGGTTGGCGGTGCCGTCCTTGAAGCCGAACAGGTTGCGCGGGGTGGTGCCGGGTGCGGTCGGGGACAGGAAGCCGGACTGGGTCCAGCGGGGCAATGCCCCGGCCGACCGCGCTGCCGTGCCGACGAGTTCGGCGACGACGGTCAGCGTCCAACGGTCGGCAGCGCACAGCTGGACCAGGAGGTCGCCGCCGCCGCGCGCCGGGTCCAGCCGGTCGCCGGGGAAGGCCGGCAGCTCGGCGAACCCGGCGGGCACGTCGAGCGAGAGCCGGGTGGCGAGCGCGGGGCCGACGCCGACCAACGAACTGAGCCGGGTCGTGCCACCGCCAGCCAGCCGAAGATCCGACGGGGCCTCGGAGCCCGCGTCGGCCAGCGTCCGGGTCAGCGCGTCGAGGACGCCGCGCAGGGTCTGCCGGCCGGCGGCGACCGTGGTCTGCGGCAGGTCGAAGGCGAGCAGCTGGGTGGCCGGCTGCTGAGAGGTCGTCACACCGGCCTGCCGGGGCCCGTGAAAGGGGACCGCCGCACCCTCGGGTGGCGGTGCGGCCGACCGCCCGTGACGGGCCGTCAACTCCTTGTGCGCCAGCTCGTCGGCGGCCGCGCCGATCCCGGCGGCCAGCACCGCGCCGGCGGCCAGCAGCGCGCCGCGCCGGCCCAGAACGGTCGCGGCGGGTGGCAGCGGATCCTGCGCGTTTTCCGGTTCGGCGGGCATAGGGCTATTGGAGACGATAGAAACCTGTCATGCAAATGCTGTGTGCTGAGCCCGTGTTGATTCGCCATCAGATCCGACCGGCGGGGCCGCGGGCGGTGGCGGCGCGGGCGGCGGTGCGCCTGTCGGTCCTGGTCGCGGCGATGGTGCTGGCGGCCGCCGGGTGCTCCTCGGCGGGTTCGGGCTCCGCGGACGCGCGGCACCCGGACGGGACGGTCCTGCGGGTGCCGCAGGAGTTCCACACGGTGCAGCAGGCGGTGGAGGTGGCCCGCCCGGGTGACACCGTGCTGATCGGCCCGGGTGTGTACCAGGAGAGCGTGCAACTCACCAAGCCCGACGTGGTGCTGCGTGGAACCGACCGGAACACGGTGGTCTTCGACGGCGGCGTGCGCCTGGTCAACGGCATCACGGTGACCGGCGCCGGCTCGGTGGTGGAGAACCTCACCGTGCACGGGTACCTGGCCAACGGCGTGCTGTTCACCGGCGTCACCGACCAGAAGCTGCAGCAGCGCGGGGCCGGCGGCTCGGCCTACAACCCGCTGGACACCGCCCGCTTCCCGGCCGTCCAGGGCTTCCGGGCGAGCCGGGTGACCTCCTACGACAACGGCCTGTACGGCATCTACGCCTTCGACGCGCACGGCGGCGTGATCGAGGACTCCTACGCCTCGGGGCAGGCCGACTCGGGCATCTACGTCGGCCAGTGCCGGCCGTGCGACACCCTGGTGCGCGGCAACACGATGGAGCACAACGCGGTCGGCATCGAGCTCACCAACGCCTCCGAGGGCCTGTCGGTGCTCGGCAACCTGGTGACCGGCAACCGGGTCGGCGTCACGGTCAACTCCAACGACCAGGAGGCGCTCGCCCCGCAGCACGGCGCGGTGATCGCGGGCAATGTGGTCGCCGACAACAACGCCGCCGACACGCCGGAACAGGCGGACGGGGGCTTCGGGATCGGCATCGGCATCGGCGGTGGTACCGGGGACCGGGTGCAGCGCAACCTGGTGCAGGGCAACACGGCGGTCGGCGTGGTCGTCACCGACCCGCCCGGGCACCCGGCGAGCGACGACCGGGTCGAGGGCAACCGGGTCACCGGCAACGGCGCCGACCTGGTGCTGGCCGCCGCCGACCCCAGCAACTGCTTCGACGGCAACCAGCCCGTCATCCAGAGCCCGGACGGCCTGGAGCACCTCGCGGCCTGCGGGGCGGGCGTCCGGGGCACCCTGCCGACGGGCCGGGCGGCCGCGGTGCAGGCGCCGCCCGGAGTGCCGTTCAGCCAGGTGCCGGCGCCGCCCGCGCAGCCGTCGATGCCGGACGCGACGGTCCCGGCCGTGCCGGCGACCGGGCTGCCGGGGACCGTGGATCCGGACGCCTATCCGCTCCCGACGGACGCCACAGCCGTGCCGCGGGCACGCTGACCGGTCGTCGGTCGACGGCGGGTCATCAGTCGGTGGCCCACGGCGCTTCCGGCAGCTTGGCGGCGGCGTCGTGCCCGGCGAACTCCAGGGTGGTCGGGGTGCCCAGGCCCGGCATCCGCATCGTCACCCTGCGCAGTCCGCCGTTGCCGTCCACCCAGTAGGTCAGCGGGGACTTCCCGCCGTCCGGGCCCGTGCCGGGGGTGGTGCCCTCGGCACGCGGGCCGGACAGCTTGTCGTAGTCGCGGCCGTCGATCCGGTCGCGGCCCAGCCAGCGGGCTCCGGACTGGGCGAGCAGCAGCGGGTTGTCGGGGCGGTCCGCGCCCAGCGAGAGCAGCAGTTGGAGCCCGGCGTCCAGCGGATCGGTCGTGTAGGAGCGCGGCGACCAGCCGGAGCGGGGGATGTGCTCGGCCTGCTGCCAGGGCGGGCTGCCGTCCAGCGCGGGGGCCAGGCCGAGGCCGTCGGTGTCCCAGACGATCAGGCCGTGGTCGAGCTGGCCGGAGGGCGACGCGGACGAGCCGGACGAGCCGGACGCCCCGGTGGTCCGGTAGCTCCCGACGGCGTGGTGCGTGCGATAGTCCACCACCCCGCTGACCCGTAGCACCACGCCGCCGCCCTCCGCGGCCGTCAGGGTCACCGTCACGGGGCTCGCCTGGTACAGGTCCAGTCGTGACAGCGCCAGCCGTGACGCCTCGTCCATCGTCACCGGCCGCTCACCGCCGCCGCCGCCGGACAGGCCCCGGTAGGCGGCCACGCCACCCACCACCGCGCCGCACACCGCGAGCGCGACCAGCGCCCGGAGCCGGCCGGTCCGGCGTGGCGCAGGGGCGTCGATCCTGGTCTTGCGAGCCATCCGGTCGCCTTCTCTCGTCGGTCCTAGGAGCTGCAGTCGGTCGATCGGTCACACAGTCGGGCGGGCCCACCGGCCGGTGGCCGAGGAACCCGCCCGATCCGCTCCAGGACTCCTGGGCCCTAGTCCTGCTGCGCCGGCGTCCTGCGCCTGCGCATCACCACGAGCACCGCCGCGCCGAGGCCGGTCAACGCGGCACCGCCGGCCAGGGCCAGCGGAACCGCCTCGCTCATGCCGGTGAAGGCCAGGTGCGAGCCGGGCGGGGTGCCCGGGCCGGGCGCCACCGGTCCCGGTGTGGTCGGGGTCGGCGTCGGGGGCTGGTCCGGCGTCGGTGTCGGGGTCGGTGCCGGCGTGGGGCTCGGCGTGGGCGTCGGGGTCGGTGTCGGGGTGACGATCTTCTGGTTGACCGCCGTCACCGAG
This sequence comes from Kitasatospora mediocidica KCTC 9733, assembly GCF_000744225.1. GTDB lineage: Bacteria > Actinomycetota > Actinomycetes > Streptomycetales > Streptomycetaceae > Kitasatospora > Kitasatospora mediocidica. The sequence goes on from NZ_JQLN01000006.1 coordinate 572,098, forward strand.
ACGCCGGTGGAGAGGTCGTCGGCGTCCAGCACCAGCGGACCGAAGACCGTCGAGTCCGGCGCGCTGTAGCCGGCTGGCGGGCTGACCTCCTGCCAGTAGTACGTTCCCACCGTGCCGTTGCCCTGGCAGATGCCGTCGGCCCCGGTGGTGCAGGGGCTGCCGACCTTGGTGTCCGGCTTCGACCCGGTGGCCTGCAGACCGGTGGTGCCGTTGCTCTCCTTCCAGAGCTGGAACGTCGCCCCGGGCAGCGCGTTGCCGTCCTGGTCGTGCTTGACCACGCGAAGCACGCCCTCCTGCTGACGGAAACCGAAGTCGTAGGTGTGGTTGTTCTCGCCGGGGCCGCCCGTGGTCAGCGCCTTCACGGGGTACGCCGTACCGGGCGGCACGGTGCCCTTGGAGTCGATGAAGTGGTTGGTCCCGACGTCCGCGTCGGTCGGCACCCACTCGTAGAGCGGTCCGCCCTTGGCGTAGTCGGCCGGCGCGTCGAGCTTGATGGTGTAGTCGGTCTTCGGCTTGAGCCCGCCGGTGACGTCGGAGTCGTCGAAGTAGTACTCCCCTCGCGCCGTCGTCTTCGTCGTGCCGACCAGCTTGCCCGCCCCGTCGTACAGGTGGATGGTCACACCGGGCACGGGCAGCCGGCCCGGGTCCTGGATGCCGGTGCGCTGCGGGTCGTACCAGACCCGGTTGCCGATCTGCAGCGGCGCCTGGTCGCAGAGCACCTCCAGGTCGCCCATCGAGGCACCCTTGCCGAACGCCGAGTTGGCGCCCGCCGGGTTGAGCCGCAGGCCGTCCGGCGGGTGCTGCTTGCCGTCCCGCCCGACGAAGGCGGTGCCGGTCCCGAAGGCCGTGCTGTTGGGGTCGAAGCTGGAGACCGCGATGCTGTCCTCCACCTTGGAGAGCGCCATCCCCGCGAACGCGGCGTTGCGGTGGGCCCCCAGCCGGCTGTTGTCGAAGAACCGGGTACCCCGGGGGGAGAGCCCGCAGCCGTCGTTGGTGTCCATCACGTACGTCCCGCCCGACAGGCAGGCCTTGTTCAGGTCTCCGCCCGACAGCACCAGCCCGGGGGTTCCCGGCGTGGGGCCGGCCGGTGCGCGGTCGGCGAACCGGTCGCGGAAGGCCAGCAGCATCGAGCCGTCGGTCTCGAAGCTGATCTCGCCCAACTCCGGTTCCGGCTGGGCCAGGTAGCTCGTGCAGGCTTGGCCGTTCTGCGAGGTCGGCCAGGTGTTGGTCCAGGGCCACCACCCCGTGCCGCCGTCGCACGCGCCCGAACCGACCGTGGACTGCCGGGGGTAGTTCAGCGGCTGGTCCAGCACCGGCTTGCCGAAGGCCCCGGTGGCGAGGTTGAACGGCATGACCACCACGCGCATGTCGGAGGTCTTGCCGGTGGACTCGCCGGAGCAGACACCGCCGACGTAGCCGAGCCCGTCCTGCATGCCGAGGCCGAACGGTCGCCAGTCCACGGCCGCCGGGCAGCCCGGGTCCGGGATGCCGAAGGCGGCCTTGGGCGCCGCGGCGGTCGTGGCGGTGGCGTCGTACTCGTAGAGCTTGCGGTTGTCGAGGTTGACGACGAACAGGGAGGAACCGTCGTCGGTGACCTTGATGCCGCCCAGGCTCTCCTTGCCGGGCGCGGCGAGGAAGGCGTCATCGGTGCCCGGGCTGTGCGCCGTGGTGCCCGCGTCCGGGACCACGGTGAAGAGCGAGGTCTTCTTCGCCGCGATGTCGGTCACGTAGATGCCGCCGGCTCCACCCGGACCGTAGTCCGTGGTGCGCTTGGCCACCGCGGAGGAGAAGACCCGCTTGTCGGCCTTGTTCCAGGCGATGCCGTACAGCGTTCCGGTGTCGGCGTTGGTGGCGATGTCGGTGACGTTGACACCACCCGCGCCGTCCTGGCCGCGCGTGTCGTAGGGGAAGGAGACCAGCGTGCGCTGGGATCCGCCCTCCCGAGTAGCGGGCTGACAGGTCGTCACCAGCGGTGCGTTCTTCTGGCAGTAGTCGCCGGGGCTCCACAGACCGGTGGTGTAGGAGGCGTTCTTCTGGCCGGAGAGGTCGACGAACTCCTCGTTGCTGCTCAGCTGGGTCGGCGCGCCGTCCAGGCCCTGCCGCGAGGCGAAGGCCGGGAAGAGCACACCGGGTTGCGGATTCACCACCTGCACACGGTACTTGCCGCCGGTGGCCTTGCTCTGCGCCGGCGCCAGAGTGACCGTACCGTCGGCGGCCGTGACCCCGTCGACGGTGGTGCCGGCGTCATCGGTCAGGGTCACCGTGACACCGCCGAGGCCCGGCTCGAGTCCGGGTGTCCACACGCCGGTGTCGTCCACGGCCCGGATCACCCGGACCGTCACCGTGCCGTCCCCGGCCTGCGGGTACGCTGACGGCGCCAACAGCAGCGAGCAGCTGCCGAGCCCCACCGTGAGGGCCGCGAGAGCGCCCAGGGTGCGTAGGCCGAACACCCCCGATCGTCGCCCCGCGCCGGGCCCTTGAGTGATGCCGTTCGTTTGTTCAGTTGTGCGTGTCATCCCCTGCTCTCATCGTTCAGATGGTCGGCTGACCGACTTCATGAGGGAGTGCATGGACATGGCGGATAACCGCCTTGCGGGCGAGCTTAAGGGGGATTTAGGCAAGATCGTGCGGGAACGGAGAATTAATGTGCAGCTGCATCGAGGTGTGACCTCGGTGTGGGTTCTCGTTGATCCAACGGTGTGCAACGTGATCTTTAAGCTCTTCGTGCCGGGTGGCCGGCCGGGACCTGGGCGTGTCGCGGCTCATGACCACGGTTCAGAAGCCTCACCCGCAGGCGGCCGGACACGCGCACGCGGGCGGTTGCGACGGCACCCCAGCGGATTCGGATCACCGGGTCGGTCTGGGATACCTTCCCCCGATGCGGATCTTGTTCACCTTCATCGGCGGCAGCGGCCACTTCAACCCCCTCGTTCCGATCGCCCATGCCGCCGAAGCGGCCGGGCACACGGTCGCCGTGGCCGGGAGCGGCAGCATGGTCTCGACGATCGAGGCGGCCGGGTTCACCGCGTTCGCCACGAGTGAGCCGCGGCCCAGGCCACCGGCACCGGAACGCGTGCCGCTGGAACCCGTCGATCCCGAGGGCGAGGACCGACAGCTTCGCGACGGGTTCGCCGGTCGCGGGGCGCGGCGGTACGCCAGTGTGATTCCGGACATTGTCCGTGCCTGGCAGCCCGACGTACTGGTCCGCGACGAGGTCGACTTCGGCACGGCAGTCGCGGCTGAGCTGCTCGGCCTGCCGTGCGCGACCGTGCTCGTCCTGGCGGCCGGGACGTTCCTGCGCAAGGAGCTCGTCGCGGACCCGCTGCACCAACTGCGGTCCGAGCTCGGCCTTCCATCGGACCCGGCGCTCACCATGCTCGACCGGGGCCTGGTCCTGTCGCCCTTCCCGCCGAACTTCCGCTCTCCTGACGCCCCGCTGCCGGCCACGACGTTCTCGTACCGGCCGACAGTCGAGCCGTCGCCGGGGGCGACCTCACGCACGCCGACCGTCTACTTCACCCTCGGCACCGTCTACAACGACCCCGACCTGCACACGCGGGTCCTGGCCGGACTCCGGGACCTGCCCGCGGACATCGTCATGACCGTCGGCGAGCACATCGATCCCGCCGAGTTCGGACCGCAGCCGGGCCGGATCCGCATCGAGAGGTTCATTCCGCAGGACGAGGTCCTCCCGCACTGCGACCTCGTCATCTCGCACGGCGGTTCCGGAAGCCTGATGGGAACCCTCGCCCACGGCCTGCCGTCGGTCCTGCTGCCGATGGGCGCCGACCAGCCGCACAACGCCAGGCGCTGCGTCGAACTCGGCATGGGACGGACACTCGATCCGGTCACCGTCACCCCGGAGACCGTACGCGACACGGTGTCAGCCGTCCTCGCCGATCACGCCTACCGACACGCCGCCGGGCGAGTCCGGGACGAGATCAACGCTCTCCCGGGCGTGGAGATGACAGTCCCCCAGATCGAACGGCTCCATCAACAGCGGCACCGCGGTTGAGGCGCCCGCCTCGCCGCCCGTTCCGTTCCGTGAGCGGGGCGGAACGGGCGGCGAGGCGTGGTTCCTGACGGCTTCTCAGGCGATGGTCGCCGGGGCGTCCCGCAGGGTGACGTTGGCGTGGCTCTCCTGGAAGCTCTGGTCGGAGACCAGGGTGAGCCGGGCCGTGGACTGGAACTCCGCAAGAGTGGCGGAGCCGCAGGACACCATCGTGGTCTTGAGCTTGGCGATGGTCAGGGCGAGCCCTTCGTTGAGGTCACCGGCGTAGGGGACGTAGCCGTCGACGCCCTCCTCGAAGATCAGGCCCTGGCCGCCCTGTCCGTAGCGCTGCCAGTTGCGGGCACGGTTCGAGCCCTCGCCCCAGTACTCCTTCACGAAGCCGTCCCGGGTGGGGAGCTTGGCGCCGGCCGCCTGGTCGAAGCGGGCGAAGTAACGCCCCATCATGACGAAGTCGGCCCCCATCGCCAGCGCCAGGGCCACGTGGTAGTCGTGGACCAGCCCGCCGTCGGAGCAGATCGGCACATACTCGCCGGTGCGCTCGCGGAAGGCGTCCCGGGCCGCGGCGACGTCCAGCACCGCGCTGGCCTGGCCGCGGCCGATGCCCTTCTGGTCGCGGGTGATGCAGATGGAGCCGCCGCCCACGCCGACCTTGACGAAGTCCGCTCCGGCCTCGGCGAGGAAGGTGAAGGCCTCACCGTCGACCACGTTGCCACCACCGACCGGGATCTCCGGGTAGTGCTTCTTCACCCAGGTCAGCGCCTGCGCCTGCCAGTCGCTGTAGCCGTCGGAGGAGTCGAAGCACAGGGCGTCCGCGCCCGCCTCCACCAGCGCCGGGACGCGCTCCTGGTAGTCGTGGGTGTTGACGCCGGCGCCCACCCGCAGCCGCTTGGCGCTGTCCACGGCCTGGTTCGGGAAGCGCTTGTTGTCCGCGTAGTCGGAGCGGAACACCAGATACTGCAGGCGGCCTTCGACGTCCAGCACGGGCAGGCAGTCCAGCCGCTGCTCCCACAGCTGCGCGTTGGCCTCGGAGAGCGTGGTGTCGGCCCCGGTGTGGGGCATGTCGGCGATCGCGGTCATCCGGCCGCTGACCGGTCCGTCGAGGTCGTGGCGCTGGGGGTGGAAGTCGCGGGAGGTCACCAGGCCGAGCAACCGGCCGGTGGCGCTGCCGTCGTGGGTGACCGCAGCGGTGCTGTGGCCGGTCCGCTGCATCACGGCGACCAGGTGGCTCAGGCTGTCGTCGGGGCGGACGTTGGTGTCGCTGGTGACGAACCCGGCCTTGAAGTTCTTCACCTGGCGCACGGCTGCGGCCTGGTCCTGGATCGACTGGTTGTGGTGCAGGAAGCTCAGGCCGCCGTTGCGCGCGAGCGCGATGGCGAGATCCGGTGTGCTGACGGCCTGCATGATCGCCGATGTGAACGGGGAACCGAGTTCGATCGCCGACCGCTCGCCCACGCGGTGCCGCACCAGGGGGGCGCGCAGCTCGACCGTCGCGGGTGAGCAGTCGGTCCGTGTCCGGTTCGGCAGGAGCAGAAACTCGTTGAACGTCCTTGAGACCTCGGCGATGATCTGTGCCACGCGTTCCTCCTGACCCGTCGACCGGGGCCCGACTGCCCGGTCGTGAAGACCGCCCCCGTGCCCCGAGGTCCGGGCAGACAGGTGCCGTCATCGCAGTTGTGGAGGTGCCACGAACTGCGGCAGAGCCCTGACCCGCCCGTGGTGCGAACCGGATGCGGTCGTGACCAGGCACTCTATCGACAGCGGTACCCGACCCACCACCGGGGCCCCGGGGCCGTGCGCCGGCGTTAGCTGAGCTGGTGTCAGGGTTAAGCAGAGCTTGCTTCCACGGGTCGGCGCGCTCGGGCAGGGTGGCCGCATGACCAGGTACCAGAACAAGCGCGTGGTCGCGACGGGCGCCGTCGTGCTGGCGCTCGGCCTCGCGGGGGCGGGCTGCTCGTCCGGCGCCCCCGCTCCCGGGGCGCCCGTCCAGCGGCTCAGTGCCCCTGCCGCCGCCTCCGCGCCCCGCGTCCCCGCCTACCGGCTCAGCGCCCCCGCCAGCGCCGGCGGATTCCCCTTCCACCAGGCGAGCAGCGCCAGTCAGCAGAAGATGGCCGCCGCCGAGCAGCAGAGCGCCCAGCAGCTCGGTATCTCCGGCACCCCCGTAGAGGCGCTGTACGACGATGCGGCGGAGGGTGAGTGGGTCGTCTTCATCGGCATCAACAACACCGGCGGCACGCCCTTCGACCCCTCCCGACTGCACGCCCGGCTCTGGCAGCAGCCGGCCACGCACGACGACGGCACCGGCGACCGGGTCACCACCTCGTGGTCGGACGCCGACCCCGGCCCGCACGGCGGCCGGGGGATCTGCTCGCAGACCCTGGACCAGTCCGGCACCCTCGCCGCCGAGGACAGCGCCTGCCTCTGGATGACCGCCGCCACCTTCGGTGAGGTCACCTTCTACCCGCAGGGCTTCAACGACCGTCAGCTCCGGGGATTCAGCACGACCGACGCCGTTAACCTGATGGTGTCCGTCCGCGCGGACGTGGAGCAGCCGTTGTAGGGCGAGGAGGCGGGGCCGTGGAGTTCGAGCTCGACCCCAGGCGGTTGCTGGTCCTGCACGCCGTCGCCCGGGCCGGCGGGATCGCCGCCGCGGCGCGCGGGCTCTCGGTGACCCCCTCGGCGGTGTCGCAGGCGCTGGCCCGGCTGGAGCAGCAGGCCGGGATCGCCCTGGTGGACCGGACGGGCGGCCGGCTGGAGCTCACCGGGGCCGGCCGGGCGCTGGCCGCCCGGGGTCATCGGATCGCGGACGAACTAGCCTCTGCGGCACGTGACTTGGCCGAGCATGGGCAGCAGATCGCCGGCCGGGTGACGCTCGGCGTCACGCTCGGTGTGCTGACCGCCGTGGGCACCGCGGCCGTTCCGCTGCTGGCCGCCGAACACCCGGGCCTGGCTTTGGAGTTGCGCGAGGTCGAGTACCCGGTGAGCCTGCAGGAGCTGCGTCGCGGCCTGCTGGACGTCGTCGTGCTCACCGCCGACCGCGCGCACGCCCCGCAGGTCCCGCCCGGCGCGCAGTGCCGAGTGGCGATGGAGGACGAGTACCGGCTGGTGGTGCCCGAAAGCTGGTCCCCGGTGCCGACGTCGGTCGCCGAGCTGGCCGGGCGGCCGTGGATCAGCGCACCCGCGGACTCCGCGCGCGGCCACGCCTTCGCCCGGTTCGCCCGCGAGCACGGCATCGAGCCGGCGCGCGAGCACCTGGCGGTCACTGCTCCCGCCGTCCGCGCCATGCTGGCCGCCCAGTTGGGGGCGGTGATCGTGCCGGCCAGCTCGGCCGCGCAGCAGGAGCGCCGGACGGTGACCGGGATCCCGGTCACCGGCATGTTCGAAACCCGGGTGCTGTACCGGAGTTCGGCCGACGGGCCGTCGCCCGCGGTGGGCGCGGTGCTGCTCGCGCTGCGCCGGGCGGTGCTGGAGTCGGCCGAGCAGCTGTCCGCGCGGGGCGTGCTGGAGCGCGATCCGGTCGTCAAGTCCTCGCTCTGGGAGCGATAGTGAGTGCGGCCAAGTGCCTGACAGGACAAGGGTTCTGTGGTGACCTTAGGCGCAGTGGGGGGTGACGTCGCCGGGACGCCCCGTGGCCTGGAGGCGGTTCGGTGGCCGGAGCGAGGAACGAGATCTCTGGCGGGATATTCTTCTCGGCCGTCGTCCAGGGCCGAAACATCGTCATCGAGCTGCCCCAGCAGGTCACTCCGGCCCTGCAGGGGCTGCCTGCCGCGTCGTCGGTCTTCGTCGGCCGTCAGGGGCATCTGACAGAGCTCCTGGAGCAGTTGGCCCCGCCCCGGGCCGGCGGTGGCGAGGCGAGTGCGGGCCTCGCGCCCGCGGCGGGCCGGCCGCAGACCGTGGTGGTGACGGCGGTCGGTGGCCTCGCGGGCATCGGGAAGACGGAACTGGCCGTGCAGGCCGCCCGACGGGCGGGGACCCGGGGATGGTTTCCCGGTGGAGCCCTGTTCGTCGACATGTTCGGCTACGACGAGGCCCGCAGGCTGGAGCCGGCCCAGGCGATCGAGGGTTTCCTGCACGCCCTGGGTGTGCCGGCGGATCACATCCCTCCCGCGCTGCAGGACCGGGCCCGCCTCTACCACTCCATCCTGGCCCGCTATGCACAGGAGGGCCGTCGTATCCTGGTGGTGATCGACAACGTGTCCTCGGTCGCCCAGGTTCGGGACCTCCTTCCGACGGACGGGCGCACCGGGGCGATCGTGACGTCCCGTCACACCCTGGCCATGCTCGACGCCCGACTCCTGGACCTGGACATCCTCGGTATGGACGACGCGGTGCACCTGCTCGACCGCGTGCTGCGGCTGGCCCGCCCGGGCGACACCCGGGTCACCGACCAGCCTGCGGACGCGCAGCGGATCGCCCGGCTCTGCGGTGGGCTGCCGTTGGCGCTGCGGCTCATCGCCGCCCTCCTGGCGGACCGGCCCGCGCAGCCGCTGGCGCAGCTGGCGACCGAACTGTCGGTCGAGCGGGAGCGGTTGGCCGTACTGAACTACGAGGACGCGGGCGTGCAGGCCGCCTTCGAGCTGTCCTACCGCCACCTGGCGCCCGAGCACGCCAGGCTGTTCCGGCTGATGTCGCTCAACCCGGGGCCGGACGTGTCCAGCCGGGCCGTCGCGGTGCTGGCCGGCGCCGGACAGCGGGCGGTCGCGCACGGGCTGGCCGCGCTCAGACGGGCCCACCTGCTGGATCCGAGCCCGGTGTACGAGCGCTGGCGGATGCACGACCTGGTACGCGCCTACGGCAACGGCCTGGCCGAGCAGGACGTCGAGCGCCGCGGCGTGCTGGAGGCGCTCTACGGCTGGTACACCCACTGTGTGGACGTCGCCGACCAGGCCATGCGGCCGGGGCGGGTGCGGCCGGACCTGGGCCCCTACCGAGGCGCCGAACTCGTGGCCTTCGACGACCGCAACGCGGCACTGGAGTGGTGCGGGGTCGAGCAGGCGAACCTGGTGGCAGTGGTGCAGGCGGGCGCGGCCGAGGACCTCGGGCACCTGGTGTGGTCGATCCCGCTGAGCATGTGGGGCTTCCTGACCCAGAACCTGTCCTGGGACCTGTGGGTGGACGCCCACCTGGAGGCGGCGGCCGCCGCCGAGCGCTGCGGCGCCCGGTCCGGACAGGGCTGGCTGCTGAACAACCTGGCGACGGGCTACCGCGTCCTGGACCGGCGCGAGGAGGCCCAGGAGGCCTTCGCCGCAGGGCTGCGGGTGCGCCGCGAGCTGGGAGACCTGCACGGTCAGGCCGACTCCCTGAAGGACATGGCGATGGCCGCGCGGGTCTGGCAGGACTGGGAGGAGGCCCTGCGCCTGTCGTACCAGGCCCTGGAGATCCTGCGGATCCTGCCGGTGCCGGACCGTTCGGGCACCGCCTCGACCCTGGACACCATCGGGGTGTGCCTGGCCCACCTGGACCGTCTGGAGGAGGCCGCGGGCGCGGGGGCCCAGGCGCTGGCGATCTGGGCGGACCTGGACGGTACCCGCGACGACCGCGCCTGGGCCCGCTGCAAGGTCGTGCTGGGCGACATCGCCCGACGCCGCGGCGACGCCGGGCAGGCGACCACGGACCTGCTGGCCGCACTGGAGGTCTTCGAGGGCATCCACGACGACTGGGGCCGGGCCGACGCCCTGCGCAGGCTGGGGGCCGTCTGCGCCGCCGGCGGCCGCGTCGAGGCCGCCCTCGGCTATCTCCGCCAGGCGCTCGACGGCTTCCAGAAGCTGGGCGACCAGGACGCGGCGGCCCAACTGGTCCAGGAGATCCGGGAACTGGAGGCCGACGGCTGACCGGCCAGCGGCCCCGCGCGAGGCCCGTCCGCGAGCAACACCCGGCAGGCCGATTGCGCCACCGCCGGGGGCGGCACTCTGCTTGGATGACCGCATGAGGGTTCTGGTGACCGGCGCGGCGGGCTACATCGGCGGGGCGGTGGTGCGGCAACTGCTGGAGAACGGCGACCAGGTCGTCGCCCTCGTCCACGCCACCGAAGCAGTGTTCCCCACGGGTGTCGAGGTGCGGCGGGGCGACGTCACGGACGCGGACTTCGTCCGGGAGGCCGCGGCGGACGCGGACGGCGTCTGCCATCTCGCCGCCCTGGCCCGGGTCAGGTCCCACGCCGCCACCCCGACCCGCTACTTCCGCCTGAACGTGGGCGGCACCGTCAACGTCCTCGACGCCATGGCGGACCGGACCCGGCGCACCGGCCACCCCGGCAGCCTGGTCCTCGCCTCCACCAGCGCCGTCTACGGAGACCGCGCCCGGCAGCCGATCAGCGAGCAGAGCCCGGAGGTCTTCGCCAACCCGTACGCGGACTCCAAGATCGCCTGCGAGCACGCGGTGCGATGGCAGGCCGAGACCGGCGCCCTGGGCTCGACGGCGCTGCGGATCTTCAACGCCGCCGGCGCGTACGCGGGGCGGGGCGACCGCGACGCGTCCCGGATCCTGCCCCGCGCGGTCAACGTCGCGGTCAACGGCGCGGCCGGCGGCGACGGGCAGCTGCACATCAACGGGACCGGCGGTGCCGTACGCGACTTCGTCCACGTCCTGGACGTCGCCCGCGCCTTCGTCCTGGCCCTGCACAGCAACCGCCCCGGCCACGCCCGCACGTACAACCTGGGCGGTACCCCCGCCAGCGTCGCCGACATCGTCGAGACCGTCGAACGTGTCACCGGCCGCCGCGTCCCGCGACTCCACGGGCCCGAACTCCCGGGGGAGGCCCCGGTCCTGACCGCCGACACCACCGAGATCCGGACCGACCTGGGCTGGGAACCGGCACGCGCGGCCCTGGAGGACATCGTGTTCGACCAGTGGGTGGCGACCACCGCCGCCGTCTGACACCCGCTGCTGACCGGGAACCGGTGCCGGTCCGCGGTTCTGCGGACCCCGTCCGGACCCCGTCCGGACCCGAAACGAGGGCCGATGGCACCACCGGACGACGCCACCACCAACCACGTCGGCGCGGGCGTCTTCCTGTCCGCCGTCGTCCAGGGCCGCGACCTGCGGGTCCGGCTGCCCGCCCAGGTGCACCCGGCGCTGTCCGGACTGCCCGCCGCGACAGCGGCGTTCACCGGCCGCAGCGCGGAACTGACCGCTCTGCTGGACGCCCTCGCACCCGACGTCGACTGCGACCCCACCGTTGTGGTGCTCAGCGGCCTGGCCGGGATCGGCAAGACCGCACTCGCCCTGCAGGCCGCCGACACCGCCCGGCGGCGCGGATGGTTCCCCGCAGGCGTCCTCTACACCGACCTCCGCGGCCACCACGACGAACCACCCCTGCGCAGCGCGGATGTGCTGGGGGGTCACCTGCGCGCGCTCGGAGTCCCGGGCGACCGCATCCCGCCCGGCATCACCGACCGGGCCCAGCTCATGTCCACGGTCGTCGCGGCGTTCCACCGCGAGCGCCGCACCCTCCTCGTCGTCCTCGACGACGCGGGCGGCCACGACCAGCTCCTGCCGCTCCTGCCCACCGGACCCGGCACCCGCACGATCATCACCTCGCGGTTCCCGCTGCCCCACCTGCCCGGCGTCCCACCGCGACACCGACTGCTCCTGGACCCACTGGACCCCGAGGACTCCGCCCGCCTGCTGCACCTCGCAGTGACCCTGGCCGATCCGCACGACACCCGCGTCGCCGACCAGCCCCGCCACGCGACCCGCCTGACCCAGCTGTGCGGCGGCCACCCCCTCGCGCTGCGCACCGCCGCCGCGCAGCTGGCGGAGAACCCCGCACGGCCCCTGTCGGCACTGGCCGACGACCTCACCGATCCCGGCACGCGGCTCGAGGAGCTCAGCCAACCGGCCGCGACCCTGCGCATCGGCTTCGACCGCTCCTACCGGCAGCTGACGGCGGACCAGGCACGCCTGTACCGGCTGCTGCCGTTGACCCCCACCCCGTCGGTGTCCGTCGCAGCCGCCGCCGCCCTCCTCGGCACCGACCAGCGCACCGCCCACCGGCTCCTGCGCGAACTGGCCCACCTGCTCGAACCACCGCGCGACGACCAGCCGTACTGGACCATGCACAGCCTCGTCCGCCTGCACGCCGACGAGCACGGCCGACGCACCGCCGAGACCGACGGGCGCGCAGCAGCCCACGCCAGGCTCCTGGCCCACTACCGCGCCACCGCCGAAGCCATCGAGCAACCCTGACGCGGGGCCGCGGTGCGACGCGAACGGCCCGCACGTAGGCGCGACGGCGGTTTCCCGGCGCTCATGGACGTTCACGTCCTCCTGCGCGCCAGAACGAGGAGGAATGGCGGCAGCTGTGCCCTCTGCGGCTGTTCGGCGGCGACCTGCGGGCCGGCGGCGGGCTCTGCCGTTGCTTCGAGCAGGAACCCGTGGGCGACCAGCGCGTTGAGGTAGGTGGACAGCTGCCGGTGCTGGTTTCCGGCTCGGCGCACGCCCTGGGGGTTGTCCGAGCGCCAGAATCCCTCGCTCACGTAGTCGCCCACCACGCGGCGCGGACGTCCTTGTGCCGAATCGGTCCAGGCCGCATGCGGTGCTTCGAAGCACGGGTGCGGGATGGTGAAGGCCAGGCGACCGCCCGGGGACAGGACGCGTTGCGCGGCGGTCAGTGCGGCATCGAGGTCGGGAACGTTGTTCAGGGAGAGCCCGGCTGTCACCCAGTCGACGGAGTCGGTGGCCACCGTGGCCAGAACGCATCCGTCGTCGATCGCGTAGCAGGCTCCGGTCGACAGGTTTCTCTCGGCGGCCTGGGCGTGCTCGATCATGCGCGGTGAGGGATCGATCCCCGTAACCCGCGCACCGCGGGCGGCCAGGGCGCGGGTGATGATCCCCTCGCCGCAACCGAGGTCGAGAATGCTCCGGCCGGACAGCTCGACGGGCAGACAGTCGAGGAGGATGTCACGGCTGAACTCGTTCATGGCGGAGCCGGTGCGCAGAAGCTCGGCGTACCAGTCGGCGATGGTGTTCCAGGTGTCAGTCATCAAAACCCAGACGCTACTCACCAACCACCTTCACAAGCAACGGAGTTATCGACCGATCCGCTGGATTTGGATCATCGTGCGCCGTGCGGGTCGGGCTGACGCACGCCCCCGGTGGCCCGGCTGGAACCGGGGGCTGGGTGTGTGGTGGGTCCGTATGGGGGGACTCGTCCTGCCTTCGCAGCGGGCCACCCTGGTGATCCAGATCAACACGGACATCTCCTCCCAGGGCCAGGAGCCCTCCAGCCTGCTGGCCCGGGCCATCACCGCGATCGTGACCCCGGACAACAGCTACGACAGCGCGTTGCCCCCGCGCTAGCGCGGGGGCAGTGCCGCGACCGCCCCGCCGTTAGCCCACTGTCGGTTCAGCGCACTTCGAGGCTGAAGAGGGAGTAGCCCCAGGTGGTGCCGCGGGTGATGCCGTGGAACCGGACGTAGCGGGCGCCGGTCGGGGTGAAGGCCAGCGTGTCGGCGCCGGCGCCGGTCAGGTTGCGGCGGGAGGCGACGGTGGTCCAGGTGGTGTTGTCGGTGCTGGTCTGGATGTCGTAGTCCTTGCCGAAGGCGGCCTCCCAGGTGAGCCGGGCGCTGCCGTAGGCCCGCGGGGTGGGCCCGAGGTCGACGGCGAGCCACTGGTCGTCGCTGTAGGCGCTGGACCAGCGGGTGACCGGTGAGCCGTCGGTGGCGTACCCGGCGGGGAAGGCCGGGGTTTCGGTGGAGGACGCGGTGGTGGGCCTGCCCTGGGCCTGGTCGGCCGGGGCGCGCAGTTCGAAGGCGTAGAGGGAGTAGCCGTACCCGGTGGCGCGGGTGATGCCGTGCATCCGGACGTACCGCGCGGTCACCGGGGTGAACACGAGGTCGTCGGTGCCGGGGGCGGTCAGGTTGCGGCGGGAGGCGACGGTGGTCCAGGTGGTGTTGTCGGTGCTGGTCTGGATGTCGTAGTCCTTGCCGTACGCCGCCTCCCAGGTGAGCCGGGCCCGGCCCAGGTACTGGGGTGCGCCGAGGTCGACGGCGAGCCACTGGTCGTCGCTGTAGGCGCTGGACCAGCGGGTGGTGGGGTTGCCGTCGGTGGCGTTCGCGGCGGGGAAGGCCGGGGTCTCGGTGGAGGACGCGGCGGTGGGCTTGCCCCGGGCGAGGTCGGGGTCGGACGGGACGGTCAGCGGGTTGGGTAGGTAGGAGGTGCCGGGGCCCTGGCCGGCCGCCGCGGCGGTGAGCAGGAACGCACCGGCGTCGGTGCCTGCCTTGGTGCCGGACCAGGTCTTGGTGGCGACCGCGGCGAGGTATCTGCCGACCAGGCCGTGGACGTCCAACTCGGTGTAGGTGGCGTGCACGAGGTCGTTCCAGACTGCGGGCATCGCGCCCAGCAGGCCGGCCTGTTGCGGAGTGAGCGTCTCGCTGCCGGGGAAGACGTGCGGTTCCCAGGAGGCGAGGATCCAGGCCGGATCCAGGCCCTGCGGGTGGTAGTAGGTGGCGAACGGCACCACATACAGGTAGGCGTCGTTGGTGTTGACCACGCTGTAGCCGTCGCCGAGCGCCTCCTTGGGTCCGTACCAGCCGTTGTTCCAGCTCTCCATGGTGATCGCCCGGTCGTAACCGGCGGCGGAGCCGGACATCTGGTCGATGCTGCCCCACATCGCGGGCTGCTTGCCGAGCGTGCGGATGTGCGCGGCCATCGTGTTGACGTAGGTCTGGAACTGCGCGGCCGGTCCGCTGTACTCGTCCGCGCCCAGGTGCAGGGTGGGCCCGCGGAACCAGGGGGCGAACTCGTCGAAGACCGACCGCATGAAGGTGGTGGCGGCCGGGTTGGCGAGGTCGAGTTGGTCGGACTTGCCGCCGTTCAGGCCGATCGACGGGTTGAACGCGATGAACGCTCCGGCGTGCGCGGGTGCGTCGAACTCCGGGATGATCGTGAGGGAGTTGGCCGCGGCCGCGTTCTCGAAGCCGTCCCAGTCGGCGCGGCTGTACGAGCCGTCGGCCGCCGCGAGCCCGGCGAACGCCGGGTTGTCGCTGCGCAGCCGGAACGCGTGGTACTGGGTGGACCAGTCGGTCCCGCCGATCTCGTTGTCGTTCAGGTGCAGATGGAAGGTGTTGAGCTTCAGCCACCCCATCCAGTTGATGTACGCGGTGATGAACTGCGGCGTGAACCATCGGCGGCCGACGTCCAACACGAAGCCGCGCACCGGGTAGTTGGGGTAGTCCACGGCGGTGCCCTGCGGCAGGCTCGCCCGGTCGGCGGCCGACAGCAGGGCCTGGAGCAGGCTGCGGGTGGCGTAGTACGCACCCGCCTCCGCACCCGCGGTGATCACCACGCGGTCCGAGACGGCCAGTTGGTACGCCTCGCCCTTCAGCGAGCTCAGCGCGCCCCCGTAGGACGCGCCCGGGTCGACGGTGAGCACGATGTCCCCGGCGCCCGGGACGCCGGTGGCGGCGGCCAGCGTCCAGCCGAGCAGTTCCCTTGCTTCGCTGACCAGTTGACCGGCGATCTGGGTGAGCCGGGCCGAGGCGCCGGCTGGGGTGACCACCCGGGCGGCCGGGCTGAGCTTGAGTGTTCCGGTGCTGCCGGTCCACTCCTGGAGCGCCGGTACCACCCCGGCCGGAGCCGGATTGGCGGCGGCCGGGGCGGCGTTCGCCCGGCCGGGGTCGAGCAGCGAGGCCGAGGCGGCGGCCGCGAGTGCGCCACCGAGCAGTGAGCGACGGGAAATCGGCATGGGTGTGGGCATGCGCATGACGACCTTATGAGTGAGGGTGGCCCCTGCTCGACATACCTGGGGTGTGGGGTGGGGGCTTTCCGGCAGTTATTCCACTGCCGCAATGCACTGTCAAGACGCGCGTCAAAGCTATACAGGTCTAGACCTATTAGCAGTAACGTTTGAAAAGAGCAGGCCAGTGGGCATATGTGACGTACAGTGGAGTGCATAAAGCGGAGGACTCGATCTCGAAACGTGATCCGGGCGAGGCCGGCCCCCGAGGGTGGTCAGATCGACCCATGGTGGATGTACGCGCGCTGGCCCTCGACTTCGGCGGCACCCTGGCGCGCCCGGGGCCGCGCCCCGACGGGGCGATCGTCGCGGAGGTTCTGCGTGGACTGGCGGGAACCGTCGTCCCGGACGGCTTCCCCGCCGTCTTCGACGCCGTCGGCCGACGCATCCGACGGGAGGACCGCGCCCGGGGTGTGCAGAGCCTCTTCGCCGAACAGCTGCACCGGGCGGCGCGGGAGTGCGGCGCCGTGCTCCCCGATCTGCCGGGCGCCATCGAGGCGTTGTTCACCGCGGTGCCCGATGCCGAGGTCGACCCGGCGGCGGCCGACGCGCTGCGCCGGGTGCGGCGTGACCACGGCGGCCTGAGGTGCGTGCTCGCCTGTGACACCCAGCGCCCCGAGAGCGTACGCCGGCGCACGCTCCGGGCGGCCGGCCTCGCCGACTGCTTCGACGCCCTGGTCCTGTCCAGCACGGTGGGGGCCCGAAAGCCCCACCGCCGGTTCTACGACGCGGTGGTGGACGCGGCGGGCTGCCGGCCGCAGGAGATTCTCTTCGTCGGGGACACCCCGGCCAAGGACGCGATCGGACCGCACGCGTACGGCATGCGCGCAGTTCTCGTCACCCCGGCGGCGCGCCCGGACGGTCTGCCGCAGGAGATCGGTGTGATCGGGCACTTCGCCGAGCTGCCGGGCTATCTGGCCCGGCTGCTGCGAAGCTAACCCCCCGGAGTGCAACTGAGCGAAGCGGTCCGCCGGTTGGGCAGCCGCAGCCCCAACTGGTCGGGGCTCGGCTGGTCGGGGCTCAGGTGGTCAGGGCTCGGCACCGGCTCCAGCCGGCCGCCGGCGCCCGGTGCGGCGTACAAGTCGTAGTAGGCGTCCCAGAGTCCGGCCTCGGTGATGGCGGCGTCGGCCGGGGCGGTGTGCAGTCCGGCCGGCACCCGGCCGGGGTCGGCGCACAGGGCGGCGGCGGCGATCAGGGTGCCGGCGCGGTAGGCGTCGTAGCCCTGGCTGGGGATGGAGTCGGCCTCGAAGAGATTCATTGAGCGGCCGTTGCCCAGCACGGTGACCGCCCGGCCGCAGGCCAGCTCGAAGCGCAGGCCCACCCCGGGGATCTCGGTGGCGCCCGCGCGGTGGGCGCCTTCCGTCAGGACGGAGAAGTCGCGGGTGGCGAACGGGGCGAGCAGCACCTCGTCGGGCAGTCGGCCCAGGTCGGCTTCGGTCAGGGCGACTTCGCCGGTGGTGCCGATCACCAGGAACGGCGTGCCGGCGGCCAGCGCCTGGCCGGCGGTGCGGTAGGTGGTGAAGCCGCTCTCGGCCGCGTCGATGAGGGCCGGCAGGTCGGTGTCGACCACGTCGACCCGGCAGCCCAGATCGCGCAGTTGGGTACCGAGCCGGGAGCCGAGGGTCCCGTAGCCCAGCAGCAGGACCTGGCGACCGATGATCTTGCGGTCCGGCAGCAGGGCGCGCAGCCGGCGCAGGCAGGAGTCGGCGATCTCGCGGTAGCCCAGACGGGACTTGACCTGGGAGCGGGCCAGGTTGAGCACCGGGATGGCGAGTTCTCCGGCGGCGGCGATGCGCTTGATGCCGCTGACGGTCAGTTCCAGCGCGGCGTCCACCCGGCGCGGCGCGCCGAGAGCGCCGTAGCCGCGGGCCAGCAGCCCGCCGTCGTCGACCACCAGGACCCGCCGGCCGGCCGCGCGGGCGGCGTCGAGGAACGCGTCGATGTCGCGGCCGACCCGGGCGAGTTCACCCTGATGGGCGGCCGGGTCGTTGACGGCCGTGTTGTCCAGGACGTCGCTGCGGTAGCCGCGGGCCTGGAAGGTCGCGTGCACCCGGTCCCGGTTCCAGGTCCGGTCGCCCTTGTCCAGGGCGAAGATCCACTCGGCGGGGATGCCGGCCCGCTCCATCGCCAGGACGAATCCCGTGCTGTGCTCCAGGTAGTGGTCACGGAAGATCAGCGCCCAGTTCTCGAAGGCCGGCTGAGCGCCGCTGTAGCGCTCCAGCAGCGGCATGGCGGCCCGGATGCCGTCCAGTTCGCCGTCCGTGTAGGGCAGCGCATGGGCAGCCAGCGTGTCGCGCAGTTCGGCGGCGAGCCGTCTGCCGCCACTGCCGGGGCCGGGGTCGATCAGGATGTCCACGGCGGCGGGCGGGGGCAGGTGGAAGCCCAGCGTGCGCGGTGCCTGGGGCGGCAGGCTCCGGAACCGCACGGTGACCAGCGGGTGTGAGGTGACCGGGTCGGCCAGCCGCAGCGTCCCGGCGCTCTCCCGCACGCACCGGAGCTGATGGCGCGTGGCCAGCGCGGTGACGGCGGCGGTGACCGCCTCACCGCTGATCGGTCCGCTGAGGACCGCCCACTCGTCCTCGGCTGTGGCCGTGGTGGACATCGTCACTCCTTCGTTCGTGGTGCGCCGCCCCGGCGGGAGCGGTCAGTGCCGGTGGGCGGCCTCGGCCAAGGCGCTCTCGACCTCGCCGAGGCGCTCCAGCAGGCGCTGGGCCGCGGCGTGCCGCAGCAGCCAGAACCGGTCCAGGTCGTCCTGGAGCAGGCCGGGCGCGAGATAGTGCTGCTTGACGCCGTACAGGCTGGTCAGCAGTTGGAGCAGTGCCACCCGCGCGCAGGCGGTGACGTCGGCCGCGGGCAGTCGCGGGCCGGTCTCCAGGTAGGCGCGGACCAGGTTCACCCCCGAGGCGATCCAGTCCTGGTCCAGCACGACCGTGCGCGGGTCGAAGGCGATCCGGCCCAGTTCGTAGGCGACCGCGAACGGGTCGGGTGGCAGGAAGTCCAGGACCGCGGTGAGCTCGTCGCCCCGGAACAGCAGATTGACGGCGGAGTAGTCGCCGTGCAGGACCTGGCAGGTGAGCGGCGGGAGCCCGGCCAGCAGCGCGGGGACGTGGTGCAGCACCGCGCGCCGCTCGGCCAGCGTCCGTAGTGCCTGCGCGTCGAAGGCGTCGGGCCTGGCGCGTTCGCCGGCGACGGCCAGCAGCTTGCCGACGGTGGCGTCCAGGTGCCCGAGGTCCGGGTGCAGCCAGCGCGCCAGCTTCGCCGACGGACCGCGCCCGGCCGGGTGGTCGGCGAAGGCGGTGTGAATGCGGCCCAGGGCGGCTCCGGCGGCGCGCTGCTGGGCGCGGTTGAAGGCACCGTCGACGATCGCGCCGGGCACCCACTCCCACACCGAGAGGGCGACACCGTCCCGCTCGACGACGCTCTGCCCGTCGGTCGAGGGCCGCACCGACGCGACCGGCACCTGGTGCAGGCCGGCCAGCCGGCTCTGCTCGACCGCCTGCCGTTCGCGTTCCAGGTCGCCGCCGCCACCCGGATACTGCTTGACGAACAGCACGGTGTCCGCCACCCGGGCACGGTAGTTGACGGTGACCTGGCCGACCGGAAGCCGCTCCAGCACGGCGCCGGGCAGGCCGTAGGCGCGGGCCAGCACCGTGCTGGGAGCGGGCTGCACCCTGGGGTCCGACACGACGTCTCCTCGGTCTGCTCGCTGCTTCTCGTCCTGCGACGACAGCCTAGGCAACACCCCGGGCGATCCCCGGCCGGGGCGTTCACGCGGCGGGCTCGGTCGAACGGACCGGGCACGGTGTGCGCAGCCGCTCGGCCGTGCGGGCGATGAGTTCGAGCGGTTCCAGGTCGAGCCGGGGTGGTCGGCCGGGGGCCAACAGCGCGCTGACGCCCCGTCGGATCGCGGTGTCCAGCGGGGAGTCGTGGATGACCCGGTCCTCCAGCAGCCGTCCGTCGCGCTCGACGGTGAGGCGGTGCGCGTTGCGGGGCAGGCGCCAGCCGGCCGCCGCGCCGACCGGGTCGAGGTCGAGCCGGAAGGCGGTGGCGCCCGAGCGCAGCAGCACGTACCGCCGGCGGTGCTCGGAGCCGGTCGACGGTGCCAGCCAGCCGGCGGTGTCCGTGGGCGGGGGACCGACGGCTGCCCGGGAGGGTGCGAGGACGGCGGAGTACAGCTCCAACGCGGTCCCGCAGGCCAGCGCCGTCCGCTCCTCCAACGCGGTGGTGAACAGGGCCGGGTGGTAGCGGGCGCGCAGCTCGCCGGCGGGCTCCCGCCCGCTGAGGTATCCCCGGACCGCCCCCGGCGGCAGCAGACGGCGCAGCACGGCCAGCATGTGCAGCCACTCGTAGCCCAGGACCCCGTAGTCGAGATCGACGAACCGGCCCGCGGCGATGTCCGAGGAGCGGTCCTTGGTGAAGACGATGCGCAGCCACTCGGGCACCTCGCGCTGCGGCCCGTGAGCGCGGACGGCCTCGGTGAGGACGTCCAGCGCCCGCGCGTGGGCGTACTGGTCGATGACCACCACCCGGGCCCGGGGGTGCAGCGCCAGCAGGTCGCGGAGCTGCGCGATCTCCCGGCTCGGGCAGGCGGGCTTCTCCAGCAGGACCCGCGCGGCCGGCTGCCTGGCCAGCAGGGCGCGCAGCACGGGCAGGTGCTCGGCGGTCGGGCAGCAGACGGACCAGACGTCCGTGCGGTCGACGATCCGGTCGGGCAGCCGCTCGACGGCGCTCCAGCCGGCGCCGCCCGGCAGGTACCGCGCGGACTGCGGGTCGACGACGGTCAGTTCGGCCCCCATGCCGCGCAGGACGGTCCCGTGGAGCCGTCCCGCGACGCCGAAGCCGACCAGGCATGCGCGCAGGGGTGTCGTCAACGTCGCTCCGATGTCCGTGGTGGGTGCGTGGGCGGGTGGATGGGGGTCCGTCAGCGGGTGAGACCTGTCACGGCGGTGCGCAGGGCCTCCTCGATCTCCGCCAGGCGCCCGAGCAGGATCCGCGCGGCACGGTCCCGGAAGATCCAGAAGGCGTCCAGATCCGCCTGGAGCGGTCCGGGGTCCAGGTAGTGCTCCTTGACGCCGTACAGGCTGCGCAGCAGGTGCGCCAGCCAGACGCGGGCGCTGTGCACGAGGTCCTCGGCGCGGGCCGCCGGGTGTTCCCGCGCGTACGCCGCGACCAGGCGGCAGCCGTCCGCCGGCCAGCCGGGTGACTCGGCCACGCTCTGGGGGGCGAAGGCGATCCGGCCGAGCTCGTAGGCGGTCAGGAACGGGTCGGGTGGCCGGAAGTCCACGACGGCGACCAGCCGGTCGTGATCGAACATCAGATTGGGCGGGCTGTAGTCGCCGTGCAGCAGCTGGCTGGAGAGCGGCGGCAGGCCGGCCAGCAGGCCGGGGACCTGGCGGATCAACTCCCGGCGGCGGCGCAGGATCTCGGCCGAGCGGAGGTCGAAGGCACTGAGGGCGGGCCGGTCGGCGATGTGCAGCAGCAGCCGGTCGATCCGGTCCCGGGCGGCGTCCTGGTCGAACGCCAGCCAGGCACGGGTCTGCGGCGCGGGGTCCGCGGCGCGGGGGTGCCGGGCGAACCGGCGGTGGATGCGGGCCAGGGCGGTCCCGGCGGCGCTGTGCTGTCCGGGTGACAGGCGGGTGCGAGATCGGCCCGCCTCGACGTACTCCCAGACGGACAGCGGTCGTCGGCCCAGGTCGCACACCGTCCGTCCGTCGGCGGCGTGCAGCACCCGGGGGACCGGCACGCCGGCGCCGGCGGCCAGCGAGGACAGCTCGATCGCCGCCGCCTCGCGCCGGACGTCCGCGCCGGCGGGGTACTGCTTGACGAACAGTCGCCCGCTCGGCCCCTCGGCCAGGTAGTTGCTGGTGCCGTGCCCGGCGTGCAGCCGCCGCACGGCGTGCACGGCGAACCCGTACCCGGCGCTCACGGTGGCGGCCACCTCCTGCGGATCAGCCGGTTCCACGGTCGCGGCCCCCCTCGCCTCGCGGATCGGCGCGGTAGCGGTCGGCGAGGCGGATGTGCGCCTGGGCGATCCCCGTCCACCCGGCGGCCGCGTCCGGTTCGGGACGGCGGCCCCTGGTGTCCGGATGGGCGGCGGCGAGCGCGAGGCAGTGCGGCAACTCCGGTGGGGACTCGTGCAGGTAGCGGGGGTGGCCGTCGGTCATCTCCCGGATGCCCGGCAGCGCGGGGGCGACCAGCGGCACCCCGCACAGCACGGCCGTGCCGACCGAGGCGGGGTGGATCGTCTGCGCGAAGAACCGCTGGGCCCCGGCGCTGCGGTAGTTGCAGACGGCCACGGCCGCCGCGTCGTGCAGGTGCGTGACGTGCGCGGGGTCCACCCGGCCGGGCAGCCGGTGCACGCGTCCGCCGCGCCGCGCGAGGCGGGAGACCTCGGCCTCCAGGTGGTGGTCGCGGCAGGGGCCGACGACGAACAGCCGTCCGTCGGCGACCTCGGTGCGTAGGAACGCCTCGATGAGGCCGGGGACGTCCTTGTACGCGCTGATGTTGCCCAGCAGCAGGAACGCGTGGCTGTCCCGCATGGCCGCCGCCACCCGGGCGGGGCCGGGCGGCAGCGGCGCCGACGCGGGGGCCGGCAGACCGGCCCAGCCGCAGACCTCGACCCGGGCGCGCAGCCCGGGCAGGCCGCGCATGTGCGCCGCGTCCGCCCGGGTGTGGCACAGCACCGCGTCGGCCACCTCCAGCAGGCCCGCCACGACCGCCCGGTCGGCGTCCACCAGCTGCGGCACGTCGATGGGGTAGAGGTTGTGCAGTGTCCAGACGATCCGCCAGCCCCGCCGCCGCAGCCGGTGCAGCCGGGCGGTCAGTTCGGCGGCGAGCTGCGGGTCGGCCGTGCCGTCGCCGTCGCGGTACAGGCGCTTGAGCCGGTGCAGGTTGAGGACGCCCGCCTCCTGCGCCTCCAGCCCGTCCAGCCCGGGTTGGAATCGCAGGCCGAGCCGGTCGCCGACCGCCCGCTCGAACTGGGCGAAGTACGGGCTCGGCCAGCGGGGGTAGTCGCTGATCACCACCCAGGGGGCGCTCACCATGTCGCCTCCACCCAGGCGACGGCCTGCCGGTAGCGGGCCAGGCAGGCGGCCGGGGAGCGGTCCGCGCCGGTCCACTCGAAGGCCAGCTCGGGGCCCGGACCGGTGCCGTCGCGCAGGGACCGGTGCATGGATCCGTGCAGGGAGCGCAGCAGCAGTCGGTGGCCGGGAGCGCTGAACCCCTCGCCGTGGTCGGAGAGATGGACGACGATGGACCGGTCGATCAGCCAGTCCGCCAGCGCGCGGTCCGGGGCCGGTGCGCAGCGTTCGAAGCACAGGGAGTCGACCAGCAGCGCGGCCCGGGGGAGCGAGCCGAGCAGCCGGTCGACGTAGCCCAGCGCCTCGGGGGTGAACCAGTCCCGGGAGTGGAGTTCGATCAGCAGCGGCCGCCCGCGCAGCTCGGCCGTGCGGCCGGGTGGTGACCAGGAAGCGGGAGGGGTCGTCGCCAGCACCCGCACCGCCGGGGCGCCCAGTGACCTGCCGTGCTCGGCGACGGCCGCCAACTCGGTTGCCGCGGACGGGTCGCCGGCCAGCAGGTCGGCCAGCTCGACGTCGGCGGTGACCGCGGTGACCGGCACCGTGCGGTCGGCCAGCGCCCGCCAGCCGCCCACCTGCGCGGCGGTCCGCTGCGACAGGCGGTGACCGCGGGCCCCGCCGCGCAGGTGCAGGAAGGGGATCGCGTGGTCACGGGCCCAGGGCAGCAGCTGCTCCGGCGCCAGATCGCGCACCCCGATGCTGTAGAGGCCCATCGCCGGCGGCGCCGTGCTCATGACCGGCTCCAGTCGAGCAGGAGCAGCGGTGGCTGTGGGCGGCGGCCGGCCAGCAGCGCCCGGTACAGCTCGGGGGCGCGGTCGCCCGCGGTGACGTGGCACCAGGCGGCGAGCTGCTCGGGGGCGAAGTGCGCCGCCAGCCAGTCGCCGATCTCCTGGAACCGGGCCCGTCGTTCGGCCCAGCGCCGACCGGCCAGCTCGTGCATGCCCAGGACGTGGAGGGCCCCGCGGTGCACGCGCGGGGCGTCCAGCGGCTCGTCCGCCTGCGGTGTGCCCAACAGCCCCACGGTCGCTCCGGGTGCGGCCGCCGCCAGCGCCTGGGCGAGCCGTCGGCCGGTGCACTCCAGGACCAGTGCGGCCGAGCCGTCCGCCACCGCCGGGACCACCCGGACCCCCGCCAGCGCGGCCACGGCGGGCCACGGCCGAGCCGACCGGACGTCGACCCGCGGTGCTCCGCGCCGCAGGAGTTCCAGGACGGCGCCGAGGGCGACGGGACCGCTGCCCAGCACCACGGGGGCCGGGGCCGCCGGATCGAGTCCGCGCTCGCCCAGGCCGATGGCCGCCATCAGTTGGAATCGTGCGGCGGCGGCGATCTGTGTCCCGTGGGTGGTGGCGAGAGTGTCGGGGTCGGTGGGATCGACCCGGCCGCCGTGCGGATCGGGGGTGATCCGGACGCCGCCGGTGGCCGACGCCGACAGCGCCATGTAGCCGGCGGCCTTCGCCACGCCGGGGCGTCCGGTGAGCAGTTGGCGCAGCTCGGTACCTGGGCTGACCAGGCTCGCGGTGCAGGTCGGGCGGTCGGTCCGGGCAGCGGGCTGGGGCGGGGCCAGGAGCACCTGGCCGTCGCGGAACCAGACGCGCGCACCGGCCGGTGGGCGCTGGTCCGTGCCGTGGTGGGCCGGGGGCTCACCGTCGCCCGGCCGGCCCCGCTGCTGTGGGGGTGGTGGCATGTCCTGCCTTCGCTCGGTGGGAGGGACGCTCGCGGTCGCTGGTCGGGGCGGGGCCGGTGTCACCGCCCCGACCGGGCGGCGGGCTCGATGACGTTTTCGATGCGGGTGGCGATCTGGGTGGGCGTGCCGAGCGCGGAGAGCACGAGGAGTTGGTCGGTCAGCCGGGTGGTCAGTGCGAGACGCGTGCGGGTCAGTTCCGGCGGCTCCAGGCAGCGCAGCGGCGTGTCGTCGCGGCGCAGCACCCGGTCCAGCTGATGGCCGCTCGCCTGGTACAGCCAGGAGTGCCGCAGGTGGCGGTCGACCTGCCGCAGCTCCGGCCGGCTGCGCCGGTCCACCCGTACGTGGACCAGCCGCACCGTGCGGCTGCCGGACGGCCCGGCGGGCGCGGGCGGGAGCAGGGGGCCGATGTCGGTGGTCTCCCCGGCGGCGGCCGTTCTCGGGAGGTAGCGGAGTGCCGTGCGGGGCAGGTAGCGGACCACCTCCGCGCTGCGTACCACGAAGGCCGAGGTGCCGCCGAGGTACTGCGGCGGGCCGTCCGGCGGGACCCGCAGCAGGCACACGTCGCCGGAGAGTGGCTGCCAGCCGCGCTGGTGCAGGGCCAGCGCGGTGAGGGTCTTGCCCGCGCCGTGCCCGCCGAGCAGCAGCACCACCTGGTCGCGGCGGGCGACGGCGACCGCGTGCAGGGTGAGGACGCGCCGGCCGAGATGACGGCAGTGCAGCACTGCGTTGAGGAACCGGCGCACGTCGTCCGGCTGCGCGGTGTCCGGCAGGAGCACGCTGGCGAAGTCCGCGGCGGCCCGGAACCCCGCGGTCCCCGGTGCCGACGGGTCGTCGGCCGGCCGGCGGCCGCAACCGCAGCAACTCACCGCTGCGCCAGGCAGGTTCGCGGTGATGCCGGGCCACGCGCCGTGCAGCGAGCCGGGCGCGCGGACGTGGAGCGGGCCGCTCACGGTGGCGATGTCCCAGGCGCCCCGCGCGGGCACGGCGGACGGCGCGGGCGCTGCCGGGGTCATCGCGCGCCGCCCTTCGGCAGGCACTGGACGAGGCGGTCGGCGAGGCCGGCGACGGTGCTGAACTCCACCGGGCCGAGCTCCTCGCAGCGCCGCAGCAGCCGGGTGGTGAAGTGGGCGAAGTCCTCGCACCAGGTGCCGTCGGCCTGCAGGAAGTCCCACCAGTGGAAGGTCAGCACGCCCACGCCGGCGGGCGCCGCGATCGCCATGACGGCGTCGGCGAGCTCCTCCGCGCACGGTCCGTGCCGTCGCACCCGCTGGTAGGACACCC
Organism: Kitasatospora mediocidica KCTC 9733; assembly: GCF_000744225.1. Taxonomy (GTDB): domain Bacteria; phylum Actinomycetota; class Actinomycetes; order Streptomycetales; family Streptomycetaceae; genus Kitasatospora; species Kitasatospora mediocidica. The sequence goes on from NZ_JQLN01000006.1 coordinate 597,885, forward strand.
CGGTCGTCTGGTAGACGTCCAGCGCCCCGCCCACGACGCGCAGCGGGCGGCGGCGCTTGGCCTCGGCGCGGTGGTCCGCCCGGGCGGGGTCCAGGCCCAGCGCGGCGACCTCGCCGTCGGAGACGGCGCGCGACACGTGGAAGCCCTGGGCCAGGCAGTGCTCCCGGAGCGCGGGGTCGAGGTGGTTGTGCGGCGGGATGAGCGTGCGGGTGCCGAAGCGGGCCCGCCAGCTGTGCAGGCAGTCGGTCAGCCGGGCGACCCGTGTGGGGGAGGGGGCCACCAACTCGGCGACGGCGGGACCGGCCGGGGAGCGGTGGTCGGCGTGGGTCAGGCCGTGCAGGGCGATCTCGGCGCGTTCCTGGGCCCGGCGGTCGTCCAGGTAGTCCAGCAGGGCCTGCCGCGCGGCGGTGGAGCGGCCGCCGGTGATCTCGCGGAGGGAGGCGGCCGGGCCCAGGCAGCCGTGGGCGGGGAACGGGATGGTCCCCAACACGACCGGGCGCCCCGCCCAGACCCGGTCGTCCAGTGCACGCAGCACGGTGAGCGGTGTGCGGCCGTGGACGTCGTCCAGCCGCAGGCACAGGGTCACCACGACAGGCCCGCCGGTTCGCCGGCGGACGGTTCCAGGGCCTTCAGCGCGGCCTGGTAGAGCCGCTGGTCCACCCGTTCCCGGCCGACCAGCAGGAAGTCCGCGACCGGGCTGCGGAGCAGCACCCCGGACGCGAAGTCCTCGATCCGGGAGACGAGTTGGTCCGCCTGGTCGGTGCCGTGCACGGCGCGCAGGTACAGCCCGTGCACGGGCAGGCCCTGCGCCATCCGCTGGCGGACATCGCCGTCGGCGGCATTGACGGGGGAGTTGACGGGGGTTGCCGGCCGGGCCGGCGTGGTGGCCCGGCGTGCGGTCTCGGCCCGGGCCGCCGCCCGCAGTGGTTCCATCAGCCGGGGGGAGGGCGCGCTGAGCAGCCCGGGATGGGAGCAGGCGTAGTCGACGAGTTCCAGCAGCTCCGGCGCCAGCAGGTAGGCGCGGGCCGCTGCCACCACGGCGGCCGGCTGCGGCGCCCGGGGGGAACCGAGCAGGACCGCCACGTCGATGGCGTCCTTCACCCCGAAGGGGTGCTGGAACCGCTCCTCGGCGAGGGCGAGCAGGTCGGCGACGGCCGGATCGGCCGGCGCCCCGCGACGGACCGGGATCCGCTCCAGGTCGCCGGCGTGGACCACGGTCGCCACCTCGATCTTGTGGTCGGGGTCGAGCAGGGGGTCCGGGGCGGGCCAGCACAGGGTGGCGACCAGGTCGCGGTCCGTTCCCCGGGTCAGCAGCGAGACATGCAGGAGGTCGGGGGTGTGAGCGGCGGCGACCTCGCGCACCACGCGCCACAGGGCCGCCTCGTCGGGCACCAGCAGGTCCAGGTCGCACATCGAGCGCACCAGCGGCGAGGGGTAACGGCGGGCCAGCGCAGGCCCCTTGACGATCCGGGCGGTGGCCGAGCGGGCGGCGCGGGCCGCCACCTGCTCGTAGTAGGCGATGCGGTCGCGGGCCCGGCGGACCTCGTCCTGGGAGCCGCTGCCGAGGGTGTGTCCCTCGGCGGCGGCCACCGAGAGGGCCACCGCGGCGAATCCGGGGGCGACCGCGCGGGCGGCGCGGACCACCGCGCGTGGCGTGGACTCCTCGTCCAGGCCGAGCATGCCGCGCAGGATGTCCAGGTCCAGGGTGAACGTGGCGAGCGGTCCTTCGGTCATCATCGGGCACCACCCGGGACGCTGTGCCGCTGCTGCGCGCCGCGCCGCCGCGCGCCTGCGGGCCGCAGCGGCCGGCACCAGTACGAGTGCCGCAGCTGCCACCCGTTGTCCAACAGTGACTCCAGGACCCGCTGGCCCTCGGCGCGCTGCCGGGACGGCCGGGGGTGCACCACGTGACCGACCAGCGGCAGGCCGAAGCCGTCGGCGAGCGCCTGGCAGGCGTCGACCAGCGCGGCGGTGGCGTCCCTGCGCTGCTGCGGGGGGTCGACCAGGATGTCCAGCAGCTCGACGAACGACTCACCCCGGACGTCGTCGCGGGCGGCGCAGAGCAGCGTCGCGTGCCCGATCGCCGTCCCGGTCGCCGTCGCCGTCGCCGTCCCGATTGCCGTCGCGGTTGCCGTCCCGCTCGCCGTCCTGGTCGCTGTCGCGCTGGAGCGCGCTATCAGCGAGCGCCGGTCGGGGGCCGAGAGGATCCCCTGCGTCTGCGCGCGCGCCGCACCGTCGTCGAAGGTCCCGCTCTGGCTGGTGCAGGCGTTCTGGAAGGCCTGCACCAGCCAGTGGGCCACCTGCTCGTCGTCCCGCTCCTCGGCCGCCGTGACGACGATGCCGCCCCGCGCGGCGCGCGCGGGTGCGCAGGCGGCCCGGGTGCGCTGGACGTAGGTCAGGTGACGGGCCCAGCCGGCGGGCAGGTGGACGTCGCCCGGGGTGCGGACGACCGCGAGCGTACTGTCGGGGAACCGCGCGGCCAGCTGCCGTGCCAGCCGGCCCGCGCCGTCGGCGGCGCTGAGCAGGGCGGGGTCCGCGTACTCGACCAGGCACTGGCGCTCGCCGCTGAGCGGCTCCAGGTACTCCCCGGCCACGCAGGGGTGTCCGCCCACGTCGATGATCAGGCCGGCCTCCTCGGCGGCCTGCCGGTACTCCTCGCAGATTCCCGGCGGCGTCATCGGCGGCGTCATCGGCGTGCCTCCGGCCGGACGACGAGGTTCAGTTCCGCGAGCAACTCGGCTGCGGCCCGGCGGATGTCGTCGGCAGTGACCCGCCGCAGGGCCGCGGTCTCCTCGTCGACGCAGGCCGGCGCGGTCCGGTCCAGGGCGCGCTGCGCCAGCAGGCGGGCGTGTTCCAGCGGGCTCTCGCTGCGTACGGTCAGCTGCATCGCCGCCTGCCTGCGGGCCGCGTCGAGGTCGGCCTCGTCCGGTCCGTCGGCGGCGAGCTGTTCGAGCAGGCCGACGACGACGGCCACCACGTGCGGGCCGTTGCGGGTCTCGGTGCCCACCAGGACGCGCCAGGCGCCGGACTCCTGGTAGCCGCGCGACCAGGCGGCGAAGGCGTAGGCCAAGGCGGCTTCCCCGCGCAGTGCCCGGTAGAGCCGGGAGGAGGGGCTCGACCCGAGCAACTGGGCGAGGACGACGAAGGCGTGGCGCTGTGGAGCGGTGCTGTGGGGGGCCCGCGCGCCCAGGGCGAGCCAGCAGAAGTCGTCCTGCGGCCAGCTGACGTCCAGATCGCGGCGCAGCAGCGGCAGTTGGTGGCCGGTGCGCTGTTCCGGTGGGGGCTGTTCCGGTGGGGGTCCGCCCGCCCGCACGGCCAGCTCCGAGGCATGGACGACTGCCCGCACCGCCTCCTCGGACATCCCGCCCACGCTGACCAGTGCCATGTCACGGCGTAGGAAGTCCCCGCTGTGCACCGCCGCCAGGCCCCCGGCGTCGATCCGGTTGAGCTCCTCGACGCTCCCGCCGACCGGTCGCCCGAGCGGATGGCCCTGGAACAGCCGTGCGAGAAAGGCGTCCTGGACGACGTCGCTGGGGTCCGCCGCAGCGGAGGCGAGCTCCTGAAGCACCACTTGGCGCTCGGCGGCCAGGACGGAGGGCGTGAGCGCCGGTGCCGCGACCGCGAGCAGCAGCCGTTCGAGCACCGCGGGAGCGTCCTCGGTGAGCACCCGCGCCTCGAAGAGCATCGTCTCCAGGCCGGTGACGGCGTTGGACTCCCCACCGCCGCGCTCGGTGTACTCGCTCAGCGAGCCCGCTCCCGCCATCGGTGCGGTCATCAGCAGGTGTTCGAGGAGGTGGGCCGCCCCGTTCCCGCCCGCGGGGTCGTGCCGGGCGCCGAAGCCCACGGCCAGACAGAAGGAGGTCGTCCGCAGACGCTCGTCGGGGCGGCTGAGCACCGTCAGCCGGTCGGAGACCGGGAGACCGCGGCGCCGGGAGTTTTCGACGACCTGGGGCACGGGACACCTCTCTTGGACAACGTCGTGCGGGCGTGGTGGACGCCCCGCCGGGGAGGGGGAGGGATGGCCGGCCCCCTCCCCGGCGGAGCGGTCCGTCAGGTGCCGGACTTGATCGTGATCTTCTCCAGGCGCGGACGCAGGCTGACCTTGTGGTTGCGCTCCATTTCTCCTCCTTCCCGTGGGAAATGACCGGTGAAATGCGCGGCTGGTAGCAGTCGCGTATTCAGCGGACGCTTTATGGTAAGCATGCTGACTGCTTCCCGTGCAAGGGTCTTGTTGAAGATTGTTTGGACGTTCGGAAATCCCTGAAAAATGGCAGCCGAAAGTCAGTGGTGAGTGCCGGTGAAGAACGGTCTCCGTTTTCCTGTTTATCATTCAGGCCAGGTCGTCGCGGGCTCACTGTGGGATCATTGACCGAATTCCAGGGAGCCGTCACGGCGCCCCCGCTCGGCGAATACCCGGAACGCCACGAAGGCTGCGGCCAGCCACCCGGCCCCCAGCAGGAGAACCGCCGCCGCCGGACGCCAGACCGCGCCGGCCGGTCCGCCGGCGGACAGCGCCGTCATCGCCCGAACCCCGTAGGTGACCGGCAGCACCGCCGCCAGCAGGCGGATCGGCGCGGGCCAGTAGTCCACCGGCACCTGGATGCCGCAGAAGGACATCATGGCGAGGTACGCCACATTGGAGGCGATATTCCGTAGCTGGGGGGCGTTGAGCACCAGGACGCCGAGGACGAGACCGAAACAGTAGCTCCCCACCGCCGTCAGCAGTTGCAGCAGGACGACCGCCGGGATCTGAACGGCGGTCCAGTCGATACCGAACAACGGACCCAGCGCCAGCAGGGCGATCGAGGAGGTCGCCACGCCGCTCGCAATCCATTGCAGACTCCTGCCGAAGAACACGGGGGCGAGGTCGGCCGGCGAGGCCACCAGCAGCGGGAGCGTTCCCGCCCGGCGCTCCCAGACGCTGGAGGCGACGACCATCATCGCCTCCACCACGCAGGTCATCACCGCATTGCCGATGAACCGGGAACGCGCCTGGTCGGGTGCCCCCAGCACCCGCCCGGCCAGGGTGAAGAAGACGACCTGGGAGAGCATCCGGCCGACCCAGCCGAAGGTCCACGACCTCCAGGTGTAGGTGGCCGCGAAGTCGGCCGCCGCGTTCCGCGCGCTGTAGCCGACGACGCGCAGCGACTGCACCAGGGCACTCATGCCTGCCCCAGGGTGCCCAGCACCCGCACCCGCCACAGCACCCGCCGCATCAGCAACCGGCCGGCTCCGAACCCGGCCGCGCCCAGCACCAGCACGGCCGTCAGCCGGCCGGGCAGGTCGGGTATGTCGGGCCGGGCGAGCGAGTCCCGTAGCAGCCCGGCACACCAGGAGAGGAAGACCACCCGGGTGAACGGCCGCAGCCAGCCCGGGAGGAAGCTCACCGGGACGAGCACTCCGGCGAGCAGGTAGACCGGGTAGCTGAGGGTGTTCTGGAAGATGCGGGCGGAGCGGGCCAGCACGAACACCGCCGCCATCATGGTGGCCGTTCCCGCCATGGCGAGGAGGGTGGTCGCCAGCGTCGCCAGCAGCGCGAGCGGATGGGGGAGGCGTACGACGACGCCGAAGCAGAGCCAGGCGACGAGCCAGGTCTCCACGAAGGCGAACACGCTCAACGTGACGGCCGCGCAGATCCGGCCCAGGACCATGACGGACAGTGAGGCGGGCGTCGCCACCAGGCCTTCCAGGGTCCCGTTGCCGCGCTCCTTGCTGATCAGGTCCCCGGCCACGAACAGCGACATGCTCCAGACGGCGATGAGCACCGGAGCCGCCACCGCGTACGGGGCCAGGGCGGAACGGTCCGCCTGCTCCGTCATGGAGAGGAACATCAGGCTGAAGAACGGAGCCGTCACCAGCACGGCCAGGTCGCCGGGCGAGCGGCGCATCATCAGGCACTGGAGGCGGAAGGACGCTGCGAACGTCCGCACGGCCCGCACCAGCTCCGCCATGTGCATCGTCCTGACCGTCGTCACCGGCCGACCTCCATGCCGCGGTTCCCGATGAGTTTGAGGTAGACCTCCTCCAGGCCGGGCCGGGTCGTCGTCAGGGACGTCGCCCCCCGGTCCAGGAGCAGACCGATGACCGCTTTGGTCGCCTCCGTCGCGGTGGTCTCCACCCGGTACCTGCCGGGGGAGAGGGTGGTCACGGCGACCACCCCCGGCAGGGCGGGCAACCCCGGCAGGGCGTCGGCGGTGGGGCTGTCGAATTCGATCCGCTCGTTGCGCGACACCAGGGCACCCAGCGCCCGCGGGTGCTCGGTGGCCAGGGCGCGCCCGCCGTCGATCAGGGTCACCCGGTCGCAGACCGCCTCGGCCTCGGCCATGTCGTGGGTCGTCAGCAGGATGGTGCGGCCTTCGGCGCGCAGTTCGGCCACCAGCAGCCGGAAGTCGCGCGCGGCGACCGGGTCCATGCCGGTGGTCGGCTCGTCGAGCAGCAGCAGCCGGGGATCCCCGACCAGGCCTCTGGCCAGGTGCAGTCGCTGCTTCATGCCCCGGGAGAAGCCGTCGACCTTCTCGTCGGAGCGCTCGGAGAGGCCGACCCGCGCGAGCAGCATCTCGGTACGGGCCAGCAGGGCGCGGCGCGGCAGGCCGTACAGGGCGCACCAGTAGTGCAGGTTCTGACGGGCTGTCAGCCGGGAGTACAGGCCGCGCTCCCCGCCGAAGACGACGCCGACCGACTGACGTACCTGCCGGGTCCGGGACACCACGTCGTTCCCGAACACCCGGACGCCGCCGGAGGTGGGCAGCAGAACGGTGGCGAGGATCTTGCACAGCGTCGTCTTGCCGGCTCCGTTCGGGCCCAACAGCCCGTGCACGGTGCCCTCGTCCACCCGGAAGTCCAGGGCGTGCAGGGCCACGACCTCGCGCTGCCCGCCGCCCCGGCCCCGCCCGAGGTCGTAGGTGCGCCGCAGGGCGACGGCCTCCACGGCGGTCACCGCGCCGCCTCCGCCAGTCCCAGAGCGTCGCAGACCTCGGCCCAGAACCGCGGCATGTGCTCGTTGGCGTCGGGCCCGTACCGCACGCTGACCACGGGAAGCCTCTCCAACTCCCGGCAGGGATCGTCGTCGGAGCTCTGGCCGCCGTCCGCCTCGCGGGCCGGGAACAGGGACCGGTCGATCAACCCGAGGAAGTCGGTCATGAACTTCAGCTCGCCCGCGTTCGCCAGGAACCGCCGGCTCCACCCGGCGGGTTGGCCGGACACCCGCTCGATGGTCCAGCCGCGCCGCTCCTGCTCCGGATGCGGCAGTACCACCGCTGCGGGCACCGCCTCCGCGACCATCGTCGCCCCCGTCAAACCCCTGAACTCGTCGAGATCGAGGTAGATCCGCTTCCTGGTGCGGTTCCCCCAGGGCAGTGACCGTGCCCCCTCGAACGATCCGGCCGGCGCACCGTGCCGCCGCAGGGCCGCCTCCTCGAAGCGGGCCCGCGCCGGATGGCCCATCAGCGCGGAGGTGCTCACCCCGAGGCGGTGCGGCCACCCGTGCACGCGCATCGACCGGTCGGCGCGCCCCGGTGCCCCGGCCAGGAAGACCAGATCGTCCGAAAGGACGTCCCACCCCGCACGGCTGCCCGCCAGGAAGCTCAGCGAGGACTTGCCGCCTCCACTCGGCGCCATGATCATCAACGCCCGGCCGGCGCGGGCGATCGCCGCACCGTGCAGGAAGACCGCCCCGCCCGCGAGCACCCCGGCGGCCAGTACGAACTTGAGGAAGCGCACCACGGGTCTGACGGCGACGGACTCGGCACAGGGCACCGCCAGTTCGACGCCCGCGACACCCGGGACCGCGCTGATCAGTATCGGAGGGTGCTCCCCGTCGTCCTGGACGACGACCACCCGCTCGGCGCGGTACTCCAGGACGGACACCCGCGTCTCGTCCAGCAGGAGCCGCGGCGCCCGAGGATCGACGGCGGGCACGCCACCGGGCCCCGCCGCCACGACCCGGACGGTGAACAGGTCCGTGCCCGGATCCGACGTGAAGGTGAAGGTGGGGCTGAGCAACCGGGCGGCCCAGGCAGCGAGTTCGGGTATCTCGCTCTCCACTCTGATGGAGGCGCCGGCCACACTCAGACCGAACAGGGATTCGCTCCCCGGGGAGGATTCTGATGTGCCGTCCGAATCGCACGTGGCAAGGCGGTTGCTCATTGCGGCCTCAATATCCGAAGAGGGACCCAACTCGCCACAATGCTAGTGTACGTACTATTTGCATGGATAGGGTGCGGCTGCTGTTATTTCGTTGGGGGCGTAAAAATTCAGTCAAGGCCTCTCGCTATAAGGCATGATGACAACTGATCATAATGCCTTATATGATAAATGTATGATGGTGCGTCGTATTGAGAGCTCGCTCCGGCGATGTTCACCAGCGACCGGTTTCGAATCTGGCCTCATGAGGGCTGTCCGAGGGCCACGCCGGCACAGTTGCCGCGACCACCCGCAGTCCCTGAAGCCCTGCCCGGAACTGAAACGTGGTGCCCAGCGGGATCGTCAGGCAGACCCCGGGCTCCAGCCCGGTGACCTCCTCCCGTCCGTCCTGGCGGCGCCACATCTCGCCTGCCCCTGAGACGACGAACCAGATCTCCTCCACGGTTGCGTGGGACACCGCCTTCGCGGTCTGCCCCGGCGTGAGCTCGAACTGGGCGAAGCTCGCCACCCCGGGAAGCACGCAGAGCGGCCGTACCGCCGAACCGTCGGGCGCGGTGATCTCAGGGGCGGCGTCGAGACGTGCAGTTGTGAATCGTTCGGTCATGCGTCTCACGATAGAACCGCCAACCGCGGCGTGGCCGTCGGCGAGCGTGAAGCGGATCAACGCCGTGATCCAAGCCTGAGGCAGCGAAGGCGAAGATCAAAAAGGAACCGACAGTCCGGCCTTGCGCAACTGGGACAGGGCTTGGGACATGCAGTGCTGCACTGTCCTCCCGTCAGCACGCATGCCGTGCTCCAAGGGACCCCCGCTGGCGGCGAACGTCCACGCCGGCGCGTTGTCTGCCACCCTTTCGGCGTCCACTCTGATCATGGCATTCACGCCCTGCTCACCCAGCCATTCCAGGATGAGGAGTGTCACGTCCTCGATGCCGTCATCCTGGTCCATCTTTGGTCGGCGGTCCCGATGTCCTGTCACAACCCAGACCCTACCGAGGAGTCCGAGACAGTCGACATCCAGAGCTCGGGTAGTGCTGTGGCCGGCAACGTTCACCGGTTTGCCATGGACGAGCGGGCCCTCGCTCGGTGGGCGCCGAAGGCGTGTGGCGTGGCGTGGAACCGGGGGTGTGGAGCGGGCCATCCGTCGTCGTTCTGACGACCGGTCCGGTGCCGCATGGTCAGGGTGCCCGGGACGTCGTGGGCCAGGGGCGGCGGGCGGCACCGTTGACCCGCTGCCCGTCCCCACGGCCGTCCACTGAACCGCCGGTGCCGCCGGACGCCTGATGCGCTCATCAAGCCTCCGAGCTGGCACGACGATTCGCCCAAGCCCCAACGCTGTCAGGACTATTGACGGACTCATGACAGTCGGCCATCCTGTATTCCCACTCATCCCAGCCACCCCCACGGCTCGGATCGGCGTGTGAGCATCCTGACCGTCCCCCACGAAGGAGCCAGCATGCGCAAATTCCTGATAGGCGTCGCCACCCTCGCGGCAGCCGCAGCCACCATCGCCGCTCCCGCCGCGTCGACCACGGTGGCGGCCGCACAGGGGCTGTCGTTCCGCCCTCTGAGCTACAACACCAACGGCTACAACTGGGGTGGCTATGCCGCCACTGGTAGCGGCTTCACCTCCGTCTCGGCGAGCTGGACCGAGGCGAACGCGACCTGCAACTCCACCAACGACCTCTACGCCCCGTGGGTCGGCATCGACGGGTACGGCTCGTCCAGCGTGGAGCAGACCGGGGTGGCGACCGACTGCTCCAGCGGCAGCGCTGTGCACCAGGCCTGGTACGAGATGTACCCGGCGAACCCGGTCTACCTGAGCGTCAGTTCGTACCCGGTGGCGGCCGGCGACAAGATCGCCGCCTCGGTGACCTACGCCGGCAGCAACAAGTACACCTTGAAGTTGACCAACTCCACGCGGAGCTGGACCTACAGCACGAGCAAGACCCTCTCCGCGAGCCGTGCCAGCGCCGAGGTCATCATCGAGTCGCCGACCGGGGCCTATCCCAACTTCGGCACCCTGAACTTCACCTCGGCCATGGTGAACGGCAAGTCGCTCGGATCCGTCAACCCGGTCGCGCTCGACCCGTCGAACGGCGCCTACGAGGCCCGCACCAGCGCGCTCGGCTCCAGTGGCACGAGCTTCAGCGACACGTACCTGCGGGAGTAGTACTCGCACGTGCGCTGGGGCGCACAGCCGCCCCAGCGCACGCGGGCTCCCGAACGCCGAGTTGCCGTCGATGGGCCTGCGGCACACGCAGGTGCCGGGTCGTTCGACTCCACGCCCCGCGCGTCAACGGCGACTTCGACATCTACCGGACCTGGCGGGAGAAGCGCGCTCAAGGGTTCTTCAAGAACCTCACATAGAACGCCCCGAACACCAGGACGATCCCGACGTTCACCGTCAGTCTCGGCCAGAAATGGTGCCTGAAGAAGAGGACGTCCACGCCGACCACGACGGCTGCCATGGCGAGCACATACAGCACGACGGTCGCCTGTCTTCCCATTCTTGGATTCTACTATGCACTGTGCGTAGCCACCAGGATCGCACCACCTCCACTCCGCCCGCAGGCAGCAGGCCCCACGAGTGCCGGGCCACAGACCAGAACGGCCTTCGCGCGCGCCACTTCTTCCTCCTTGGCTCAGCCCAGTGCGTCCATCAGGGAGGTGACATAGGCGTCCAGCCGCTCCTCCACGGCTCGTGTCGTCAGCTCGGTCCGTCCTGTCTCCCTCCACGGCTGCGCCACCGACTGCACTTCCTCCGAGAACGCCAGTGGCGCCCGCACCTGCCAGTACAGCCGCTCGTCCGAGGCTGCTGCCAGCATCCCGCCGGCCTCCTGGTACGCCTCGGTGAAGCGCAGGCCCCACGCCGGGCCGTGCAGCAGCGCGAGATTGGTGGAGCAGTGCGCCACGTCCAGGTCCGCCGGGCCCCAGGAGGCCGCCGCCCAGTCGACGACGCCGGTGATCCGGGCACCGGCCGGGTCCTCGGGCGGCAGGTCAAAGAGCACGTTGCCGGGCTGGAAGTCCCGGTGCAGGAACCGCCCTTGGTAACGCCGCGCGGGCCTGCGAATCACGTCGATCGCGGCGGCCCAGACCGTGGCGTCGGCGTCCGCGGGGGTCACGACCGTATCGGCGGTCGTCAGCGCCACGTACTCCCGGGGCCGGACGGCCGGCCGCACCGCGTGGACCGCCACGAGTTGACGGGCCAGCAGGGGCAGGCGCGACTCCAGCCCCTCGTCGTCGAGGACCGTCCGGCCCGGCAGGTGGGTCATGAGCAGCGAGGGGTACTCGCAGTGCGCGGCGGTCGGATCGACGGCGACGAGTCCGGGAGCCTGCATGCCGGTTCCGGTGAGCGTGGTCAGGGCGTCGGCCTCCCTGTGCAGGAGGTCTTCGGCCGGCCCCTGCCGAGTCGGGCCGACGAACGAGCGCAGCACCAGGTGCCGGGTGCCTCCGTCCCGCGTGCCGATGGTCAGCCTCCGCATGTCGGCGGTGGCACCGCCGTGCAGCACCTCGGCTCCGACGATCCGCTCGCCGGCCTCCAGGTGCCGGCTCACCCAGGCCCGTGTCAACGGTCGGACAGCCGCCGCTTCATCATGATTGGTCACCGTGCCACCTCATCATCCGGACGGCTGCACGCGCGAACCCTTAAGCCGCCCGTCCGCGAGTCAGCGCGCGCAGGTGATGGGTGACCGCAACGTGACACATGCGCACGACCCTGCGGCAAGGACGGGAACGTGGTGGTGGTCTCTCCGCGCCGTGGTGGCCGGACTGTTGGTGGCGCTCCGCCGTGCGTAGTACCGTCCAGGGCAGTGCGAGCCAGCAGATCCCGAACCAGGCCAACACGGCGCCGGTGATGATCCATGCGGCCGGCGCGCGGACGGCCACGTCCAGCAGAAGCAGCAGCGCCGAGCCCACCGTCAGGGCGAGAGCACCAGCGCCAGCGAGATCAACCGGGCGGCCGCCTGGACGAGTTCGGGCTTCAGCCGAGCAGGTCCAGTGCGACGGGACACGTCCGGTCGGCCGCTGCGCCCGGGCGCGGCCTGGTGTTCAGTAGCCCCTGTGCCGGGCAGTGGCGGGTAGGTCCTGCGGGTCCTCTGGGTTCTTCTGGGCGCCCTGCTCGGTGTCGGCTTCCTTGTCGGCGCCGGGATGGTGCGGGGGCGGCCGGTGCGGGGCGGTCGCCCCCACGATCGGCGGGTCAGCGCCCTTGGGGTCCGTAGTAGGTGGCCAGGCCCTCACGATAGGTGGGGTCGCTTTTGTGGACGTCGGGGTCGTATTCCGGGGCGCCCTTGATCTGGTCCTTGGTGCGGTTCACCTGGATGCTCTGGTCGTCGTGGTCGACGCGGCTGACGGTTCCGGCCGGCAGCATCACGTGCTTGCCGATCAGCCACGGCTTGCAGTTGACGACGATGTAGGCGGAGCCGACGTCGTCGGTGGCGTCGTCGACCTTGCCGATGTGGCCGTCGCTCGCCTCGACCTTGTAGCCGGTGAGGTTCATGCCGGGTGTGTACTGCGATTCGGGGTTGTAGCCCCAGATGCTGGTCATGGTGCTGCTCCTTCGATCCCCCTGGGGTGTGAAGGGTTGAGCCGGGGGCCGGTCAGTGTTTGAAGGCGTCCTTGAGCTTGGCGCCGGCCTGCTTGGTGTCGCCCTTGACCTGGTCGGCGCGGCCTTCGGCCTCCAGGCTGCGGTCGCCGGTGGCGCGGCCGACCGTCTTCTTGACGCCGCCCTTGGCCGCTTCTGCCTTGTGGGCGACCTTCTTGGTGATGCTCATGGCTGACTGCCTTTCGTGTCGTGAGTCGTCCTGCCCCGGGGCGCGTGCAGTGCTCTCGCCGTGGCTGGTTCAACGCGAGCCGGGTGCCGTGCCCGAGCAGGTGCGGGCCGGGGGGTGCCCGCTGCTGATCACCGGTGTACCGGGACGCTGACGCTGGGCTGCCAGTCGGCGTGACAACGGGCGCGGCGATCAGGATGATGGGTCCGAAGCGACGATCATGACGATCTTCGAGCGATCTACGTCGTATATCTACAGTGAACTCCTGGACTAGACTGGTGTCTACATCGTAGGTCTGCGAACTTTATGTTCATCGCTGCTCTCACAGCGTAGGAAGGTGCGAGATGTCCCCGTCTCCGGCCGAGCCGGTCGCCGAGGAGTGCGAGCCACCCCCGAGTGGGAAGCTGAGCCGGGAGCGGATGCTCGCCTGCGCACTGGAGATCATCGACCGCGAGGGCATCGACAAGTTGTCCATGCGCCGTCTGGCCCGCGCGCTGCATCACGACCCGATGAGCCTTTACCGCTACGCGGCGAACAAGGCGGCCCTGCTCGACGGAGTCGCCGAGATCGTACTCAGCCAGCTCACCGTGGACCCCAGCGACACCGACTGGCTCGCTCAACTGCGTTCCGTTGCCCGGCAGTACCGCCGGCTGGCACTGGCCCACCCCCATGTCGTACCCCTCCTGGTCACCCGCCCCCTGGCCACCCCGCTGGCCCTGAGCCCCCCAGGCACCCTGCGGCCACTCGAAGCCATCCTCGCGTTGCTCACCGGGGCCGGTTTCAGCGGTCCTGACGCCCTGCACATCTACCGGGCCCTGTTCGGGCTGCTCCACGGCCATGTGCTCAACGAGCTCCAGGAAATCGTCGACAACCCGGAGGAGACCGACGACCTGCTGCGCCTGGGACTGCACCGGCTGCCGATCGGCGAATTCCCCCTCCTGCGCGGACTGGCGACGGCTCTGGCCTCCTACGACGGTGCCGCCGAGCTCGAAAGCGGCCTCGACATCCTCCTCAACGGCCTGACCGCAAAGCTCACCCCCACCACGTAGGACAGCAGGCACCGTCGATCGCGAACCGACCGGGAAGAGCGTGATCCCGGTCGGCAGCAAGGTCGGCGGACGCCGATCAGCGTGCGGGCGTCCTGCTGGGTCGGGCGGGCTTTCCCGGCTCCTCGGGGCGCTGGTCGTCCTGCTTCCGGTGCGGGGGAGGGCCCGGATTGACGGTCGGGGCGGGACCGCTCTGCCGGGGCTGGTGGTCGGCGGGGCCGGGATTGATACTCATCGACAACTCCGTTCTGGAACAGGTGCGTTCAGGGGGCCACGGTGTCGGCGGCCGGCGGCTCGTCGGCCCCGGGGCGGGGAGTCGCGCCGGAGGTGTTCTCGCGGTCGGTGCGGTTCTCGCGGTCCGAGCGGTCCGAGCGGTCTGTGGGGTCCGTGCCGTTCCGGGTGTACGTGCCCGACTCGTAGACCTCGCTGGGCAGGTGCTGCCGGTTCGTGTGGGTGCCGGCCGTTGCTTCGGACATGGCTTCTCCGATCGATCACGGCCTGCCAGGTGCGGGCCGCTGTTTCCTCGCCTGCCCCGAAATACGATGCGCAGGCGTCCCCGATGCGGCGGCCTCTGACGGTCCGTCCGCTTCGATCGCGTCAGTCCGATCGTGCTGATCCGATCGCGTCGATCCGATCGCGTTGTGGGGGATGAAGTCGAGACGGCGGGGCAGTCGCCGTGACGAGGAAACGCGGTTCCGGGAACAGCCCGGTGCGGCGCCACGAAATACGGGAGGCACCATGAGCGCCATCGAGATCTGGGAGTTCCGTTCGACGTCGGGTCACGTTGCCGGCAGCGATCTGGTCGGCTTCCACGTCGAGGCCACCGACGGTTCCATCGGCAAGGTCGACAAGCATTCCGAGGAGGTCGGCGCCGCGTACTTCGTGGTCGACACCGGCCCGTGGATCTTCGGCAAGCACGTCCTGCTGCCCGCCGGCATCGTCATTCAGGTCGACCCCGCCGCCAAGCGGGTCTATGTCGACCGGACCAGGGACGAGATCAAGAACGGCCCGGAGTTCGACCCGAAGACGCACGACACGGACACCGAGTACAAGGAGCGTTACGGCTCCTACTACGCCCCCTTCTACGGCGGCCCGGCCATCTGAAGCCCACGCTGCCGAAGCCACTTCGCCCGGGCAGAGTCGCCGTGCGGGTGACAGGTACGAGGTGACAGGTACGACGCGAGTTCCGGGGGACTCCGCTCCGGCCTCGTAATCTCTTCGACGAGAGGAATGCCCATGTACATCAGCCTTGGCACGGTCGTGCTGATCGTGATTGTCGTTCTGGTGGTCAGGGCACTGCGTCGCGGCTGACGCGGTGTGGCCTTCGGGTTCGGTGCCACAGCTTTCGGCCCCGGCTTCCCTCCCCGTCCCGGGGTCGGAGCCGGGGCCGCTGTCGTGGCCGACGCCTGGCGGGAGGAGGCCCTGCGCTGATCATGCCCGCCGGACCCGCGGACGCGTGCATGATCCCCGGCGCCCCGGGCAGGCGGACGGCGCCCTTTGCCCGACTGCCCAGGAGGCCCACCGATGTCTGCACCGATCTCCGACGACGCCACCGAGTTGACTGTGACCTGTGTGTGCCGGGACGAGCTGGCCGTGGTGTCGGTCACGGGTGAACTCGACGCCGATTCCGGCCCGTTGCTCCACGTCCACCTGGCCAATCAACTGGCCCACGGTCGCAGGCACCTGATCGTGGATCTGCGCGGTGTGCCGTTCATGGACTCCTCCGGGCTGAACGTCATCATCCGGGCCATGCGCGAGACCACACTCGCCGGCGGCAGCCTGGCCCTCGCCGCCCCGACCCCGGCCGTCAACCAGCTCTTCCGCCTGACCGGGATCAATCTCACCCACCCGGTCCACGCCGACGTCGAGTCGGCGATCGCCGCCCTCGGCCTGGAGCCGATGGGCGTGCCGGGGTGACCCGTGCGGGCGAAATAGCTGATCTGATGTGTTTCGTTCTGCATCCTTTGACGGAACCCGGGTACGGGCCTCGGACAACCACGGATGTCAAGGAGGAGAGAGATGGTCATGCCGACCCTTCCGGGCGCGACGCTACCGATCCCCGCCACTGCTGCTGTCGAGCAGGACCGGAACCCCTTGCACCGGCCCGAGCCGTTCGCCCCGCTGCTCGACGAGGGCGGCCCCGGCGCCGTGAGCCCGGCCGATGCGCGCGTGTTGTCGAGGGAGCTGTTCGTACGGCTGCGCGGGCTGGAGGAGGGCACGCGGGAGTACTCGTACGTGCGCGGGACGCTGATCGAGATGAACATGGCGCTGGTGCGCTTCGCCGCCCGCCGCTACCGCGGGCGCAGCGAGCCGGCGGAGGACATCCTGCAGGTCGGCACGATCGGTCTGATCAAGGCGATCGACCGTTTCGACCCGGCCTATGAGGTGGAGTTCTCCACCTTCGCGCTGCCCACCATCACGGGCGAGATCAAGCGCTTCTTCCGCGACACGGGCTGGATGGTGCATGTGCCGCGCCGGTTGCAGGAGCTGCGCCAGGCGCTGGCCAAGGCCTCCGATGCGTTGGAGCAGCGGCTCGACCGGGCGCCCACCGTGGCGGAGCTCGCCGAACACCTCGGTCTGCCGCAGGAGGAGATCATCGAGGGCCAGAAGGCGAGCAGTGCCCAGACGGTGCGCTCGCTGGATGTGGCCGGCGACGCCGACGACGGCGAGCGCACCCTGGCCGACCGCTTCGCCGTCGAGGAGAAGGCATTCGAGGCCGCGCTCGACCATGAGACCCTCAAGCCGGTCATCGCCGCCCTGCCGGAGCGCGAACGACTCATCCTCTCGATGCGCTTCAGTGAGGATCTGACCCAGGCGCAGATCGGCGAGCGGCTCGGAGTCTCGCAGATGCACATCTCCCGCATCCTCAGCCGCGTCCTGAACGGCCTCCGAGCGGAACTGACGATCGAGGAGTAGCACGCAGGACTCGGGAACCAGCGTGCCGCCCAGCTGAGCGATCCGGGCTGCGAGCACCAGCACCGTGCACCAGCGCCGTGCGGCCGGTGGCCGCCGGTTCGACAGTACGCAGCCCGTGGCCGCCCCGTCCTGGACGGGGCGGCCACGGGCATGGTGGTCGCGGTGGGAACCGCGGTGCGGGTCACCAGTAGTGGCGTCGGCCCGCGAGAGCGTGTCCGGTGGCGCCCATGGCGACGAGCACGAGGCCGACGACGAGGGCGACGACTCCGATGGTCCACAGGATCGGGATGTGGACCAGGACTCCGAGGACAAGAAGGATGATTCCGAGAGCGATCATGGCGATCTTCCGGCTTTCTGGGTGTGCGGTGGTGAGGCCCGGCCCCGGGACACCGGGGCGGGCTCGGCTGTGGTCAGCCGCGCGGGCTGTGGTCGGCGGGGACGCGGTGGCGCCACCGGTGGATGCCCGCAGGACGGGCGTGGTTGCCGAACTCCGCGTCGGGCGCCACCGGTTCGGGGCCGGCGGCATCGCTGTCAACGGCTCCGCTGTCAACGGCTCCGCGGTCGTCGGCGGGCAGCATGTCAGGCGTGCTGCGTGACGTGGCGTCCGGAGAGACGGAGGCGCCGGCGGAGGCGCGTCGGGTCTCGGCTGCCCGAGCGCGGGCATCGGCCGCCTCCACGCGGGCGTTCGCCGCCTCGACCCGCGCTTCTGCTTCCCTGGCCTGCGCGTCGGCCGTCCGGCTCTGCGCCTCTTCGCGCTGACCGGCCAGTTCGTCGCGTTCGCGGCGTACCGCGGCCACGTGGCGCCGGGATTCACCGAGACCGGCCCGGGCGTCTCGACTGCGGCGTGTGGCGCGGCGCGCTCCGGCCAGCAGAAGGGCGACGCCGAGGACGGCCAGAGCCCCGACCACGAGCCCGTAGAGGAAGAGGACCCCGCTGGATCCCGTCACGTGGTAGCCGAAGACCGAGAACGTGTTGCCGATCGCGTGCGACGCGCCGGTGTTGCTGACGACTCCGGCCACCGCGACGACGACAGCGGCGATGAGGATGATGAGACCGAGGAGGACGATCATGACGCCTCCAATCTACGATGTAGACAGACGCTGAAGATCTCAATATCAGCAAGGTTAACACCGTAGACCTACAGGCGCAGGTCGGGCAGATTCCAGCCGCGGGCCCCGGGCCGAGGCCCGAAAGGCCGCGCTCCTCAGCGGGTGGGTGCGAAGGCGCTGAGCGCGGCTGCCAGGACGTCGTGGACGGCGGGCGCGGCCGAGCTGGAGGCGAGCAGGAAACCGAAGACGACGGCGACACAGGCCGTGAACCCGGTCGACTGGCGTTGACGCACCAGAACGGCGAGGACTACGCCGAAGAACACCAGACCTGAGACGTTGAGGATCACGGCCACCCCTCTGCGATCAGGCGGGCGGCGGCCGAGCCGCGCCCGGTATCTCTCTCAGCCGTCCCACATTTTTCCATGCCGCGATCACAGTTGGTGGAATTTCCACGCCGCGTCGCGTCCGGCGGTGTCGTGGGCCGGCCGCAGGTCGGGACGTCGGTGCGCGCGGCTTGCGGCAGGCACTATCCTCGGGTTCATGTCGAACCCCGATGGGCTGCTCGTCGACATCGCCGCGATGGTGGAGTCCGAGCACAGCAACCAGATGCCTTTGACCGTGGTCGTCCCAGGGGCGGTCATCACCGGCCGCCTTGCGCCGGAGAGCCTGTGGCACGAACGGGTGGCCGAAGTTCTCGCCGCCTCCGAGCACTTGAAGCCCTTCGCCGCGCTGTTCACGGCGCCCGTCACCGCCGGCGGCGAAGCGGGGGGCACAGCGGGCGGCGAAGACGTGGCACCACCCGCCGCGCCACCGACCCACCTGCATCTGCACGTTGCCCGCATCCTCCAGGGCAGCTACGGCCTGCCCCACACCGGGGGCATGTACCGCATCGCCATCGCCGACGTCAGCAGCTGGACGGTGGGGGACCTCAGCTACTCCGACCAGTGACGCCCCGTCCGGTGCGGGCCCGCCGATGTGCCGAACGGTCGCCGTGATCGATCCCCGCTGCCTTCGCGGTGTGCGGGGGCGGCCGTTCGGCGTGGCAGGATGCCTGGCATGGACATTCGCCGCAGGAACAACGTGACGCTCACCGGCCCCGAGGGCGGCGAGGGCGACGGCCCGGTGGTGGTCCTGGCTCACGGGTTCGGCTGCGACCAGAACATGTGGCGCCTGATTCTCCCGGCCCTGGCACGCCACCACCGGGTGGTGCTGTTCGACTACGTCGGCTCCGGCGCCTCGGACCTGTCGGCCTGGAGCGAGCAGCGGTACTCCTCCCTGGAGGGCTATGCCCAGGACGTCGTGGAGGTCTGCGACGAGCTGGGCCTGGAGCAGGCCGTGTTCGTGGGGCACTCGGTCAGCGCGATGGTCGGGGTCCTGGCCGCGCAGAGCGCGCCGGAGCGGATCGGCTCGCTGGTCATGGTGGCGCCGTCGCCCCGCTACATCGACGACGAGGGTTACCGGGGCGGATTCAGCGAGCAGGACATCGAGGAGCTGATGGCGTCGCTGGACGCCAACTACCTCGGCTGGTCCGCCGCGATGGCACCGGTGATCATGGGAAACCCGGACCGGCCCGAACTGGGACAGGAGTTGACGAACAGCTTCTGCGCCACCGACCCGGACATCGCCCGGGTGTTCGCCGGCGCGACGTTCCTGTCCGACAGTCGCGAGAGCCTGAAGAGTGTGAACCTCCCGACGCTGGTGCTGGAGTGCACCCAGGACGTGATCGCGCCGCGCGAGGTCGGCGCCTACGTGCACGCCGCGATCCCCACCTCCCGCCTGGTCACCCTGGACGCCACCGGCCACTGCCCGCAGCTCAGCGCGCCCGAGGCCACCGTCCAGGCGATCCTCGCCTTCCTCCAGGAGGCCCGGTGATGTGCCGCACCGCCGAGGAACCGGAACCCGATGCCGACCGAGGCACCGACGCCGCCTTCAGTGCCCTGCTGGAGGACAGCGCCGAGGACCTGTACGAGCAGGCCCCGTGCGGCTACCTGTCCACACTGATGGACGGGACCATCGCCAAGGCTAACGCGACCCTGCTGGGCTGGCTCGGTCTGGAGCGCCAAGCCGTGGTGGGCCGGATGCGCTTCACCGACCTGCTCACCGTCGGCGGCAAGCTCTACCACGAGACGCACTTCGCGCCACTGCTGCGCATGCAGGGCGAACTGGGCGGCATCGCACTGGAGATGAGGACCGGGAGCGGCGACCGGCTGCCGGTGCTGGTGTCCTCCGTGGTCAAGTACGGCAGCGGAGGCGAGCCGCTGCTGATCCGTACCACCGTCTTCGACGCCTCCGACCGGCGCGCCTACGAAGCCCAACTCCTGCGCCGTCGACAGGAGGCCGAGCAGGCCCGTGCCGAGGCCGAGCGGCAGCGCGAGCGGGCCGAGGACGCCCTGCGGCAGGCCGAGTCGGACCGGGCCCGGCTCACCGAGGCCCTCGCCGCCCTGCAGCAGTCGCTCGTGCCCACTTCACTGCCGGCCGTGCCCGACCTGGAGTCGGCCGTCTACTACCACACCGCGTCCCCGGATCGGCTCGGCGGCGACTTCTACGACCTGTTCCCCCTCGACGAGGACAGGTGGGCGTTCTTCCTCGGCGACGTGTGCGGCAAGGGACCGGCGGCCGCCTCCCTCACCTCGCTGACCCGCTACACCCTGCGGGCAGCGGCGCTGCACGATCCCGAACCCGCCACCACCCTCGCGACGTTGAACACCGTCCTGCACGAGCAGTACACGGCGGCCGGCGACCCGCGGTACTGCACCGCCGTCTTCGGCACCATCGAACCCGGACACGACCGGCAGCACCGAACGGTCCGCCTCGCCTCCGGCGGCCACCCGCCGGCCCTGGTCCTGCGCGCGGACGGCCGCGCCGAGTTCCTGGCGACCCCGGGCGGCCTGCTCGTCGGCATCCTGCCCGACGCCCCGTTCACCACCGCGCAGACCACCCTCGCCCCCGGCGACACCCTGCTGCTCTACACCGACGGCCTCACCGAAGCCCGCACCGGCCCGACCCGCACCAGCCTCTTCGGCGACGACGCCCTGCACGCCTTTGCCACCGACCATGCCCCCGCCGGCCCGCAGGAAGTGATCACCGCCCTGACCGGACTGCTGAAGAGCTTCGGCGACGGCCTCGACGACGACACCGCGCTCCTGGCGCTGGGCGTCCCCGCCACCCGTGCGACCACTGCTCCGACCACTCCTCCGGCGACGAATCCGACGAATCCAGCACGATGAGCCCGCTGAACACCAGCTGTCACGACACCGCCGCCGGACCCGTCCTGCGCGTCACCGGCGACCTCGACTACGAACACGCCCCGGCGCTGCGCCGACGCGTCGAGGAGCTGATCCTCGTGCCCGGCCAGTGCCTGGTCATCGACCTCTCCGGCCTCGACTTCTGCGACTCCAGCGGCATCACTGCCCTCCTCGCGGCCCTGCGCCATGCCCAGGCCAAGGGTGCCGACCTTGCCCTGGCCGCCGTCCCGGCCAACATCCTGCGCATCTTCTCGGTCGTCGGCCTCGACCGGGTCTTCACCCTCCAGGCCTGAAGACACCCCGCCGCAGCCCTGAGAAGCGTCCCGCCGCCATCGCCTCACGTGCCGCCGTCCGTCGGGCATCGGGAGTGAAGTCGAGGTGTCTCCCGGCGTTCCGAGGGAACGCGCCTGTAGAAGATCCGATCCGCTTCTTCCTCTTCGACCGATCTGTGAGGGATGGTAGATGGCTAGCGACGTGAGCCTCTCCGGGGCGGAATCGGCGGGCCCGTCCCCTGGCGGGCAGGTGCGCCGCCTGAGGTTGCTCGGCGTCCCCGGCCAGGTCTCCCGCGGGCGGGAGTTCACCCGCCGGGCCCTCGACGACTGGCATGCCCAGGACTGCGACGACGTCCTGCTGCTCGTCAGCGAACTCCTGGCCAACGCCGTCCTGCACGCCGGCGGAGCCCGGGAACTGCTGCTGCACGCCGTCCCCGCCCGGCTCCGGATCGAGGTCACGGACGCCAGCCCGAACCTCCCGCGCCCCCGGGCGCCGCAGGCAGCGGGGCTCCCGGGCGGGCACGGCCTGACCATCGTCGCCAAGCTCGCCGACCGTTGGGGAGCCGACCCCCGCGAGGACGGCAAGTCGGTGTGGCTGGAGATCGACACCCCGTTCCGCGCCGCTCGCTGAGACGCCCTCGTCCGGCGCGGCACGCCGTGTGGAGATGCCGAACCGGGGCAGGCGCGCAGTGGATGCGACCCGGCAGAGAGGAACCGACGTGATGACTTTCATCGAGTACACCCCGGAACTGGAGGAACTCCGTTCCCATGCCGGGGCGTTCGTCAACGATTGCCCAGAGGTGTGGGTGTCCGTGGAGGCCGAGTGCACAGTGGTGTTCGGCGGCGACGATCCGAGCCTCCTGCTTCGGGCCGCGGCCGACTGGATGCGGGAGGGGCCGAGCGGATACACCGTTCGAGCCGTCCGCTGGGAGCGTCGCGCCGGGAGTACGGCCCAGGCACTCTGCCTGACGGTGGCGCGCGAGTCGCGGCCTGGCGCGGCCGTCCAGCTCTGACGGCCGCAGACCATGAGGTCCGGCGCGCGCGGGGGCGTATCAGTCGTTCTGGTGGCCCGCCACTGCGGCCATGGCCGGCTCGGGCACCGCCTCGCTGCGGGCCGCCGGACGTGCTGACGGAAGTCCCAGTACCGGTGCCGTTCCGGTGAGGTGGAGGAGTCGCAGCACCACCTGTGAGGCGCGCTCGAGGTGGAAGGTGGCTCCGCTGTCGGCGATGCGGCGGTAGGCACGGAGCAGGCTCCCCAGTCCGGCGCAGTCGCAGAAGGACACCTCTCGCAGATCGAGGACCACGATGCGCGGACGGCCGAGCAGGGACTTCTCGACTGCCGAGGCCAGGCCGGGCGCGGTCTCGAGGTCCAGTTCACCGCTGAGCCGCAGGTGAGCCACGGCTGCGTGCACGGCGACGCGAACGGTGAGCAGGTCCGTCGGCGCCCCGTGATCGTCCTGCGGGGCGGAGAGTGCCGGTCCGGCGCCCTCCGAGGCGCGAAAAGTGGACGGTCGTTCGGCCATGAAAGGCCTCCCTTCGCCGGGTAGGCCCAAAGGTCACCCGGGACCGCAAGCTGCGGTACGGTCCACCATAGGGGAAACAGTTGCCAAGAGACAACAATCCACATCCGGCAAAGGTTCTGGCGGTGAACCTCGGGGCCGCCGCCCACCGGCCGCCAGTACCTGACGCGGCACTGGGCCGTGTCTGACGCGGACTAGGCGATGTGGGGGACGGCGGACGCGCCACCGTCCCCGTCGGCCACCCGCTGGTCGGCGGCCGCGCCGAACGCCCGCAGACCGGTGACCAGCGCCTTCCGGTCGGCAGGCCGCATGGCGTCGAGTACCTGCGCCAGTCCGGCTTCGCGACGGGCCCGCAGTTCCGCGAGGAAGGTGCGGCTCTGGGTCGTCAGATGCAGTTCGAGCTCTCGGCGGCTGCTCGGGCTCGCCGACCGCCGTAGGAATCCCACAGCCTCCAGCCGGTCGCACAGCCGACTCACCGAGGACGGGCGGGAGTCCAGTGTCTCGGTCAGTGTGCGGAGGTTGATTCCCTCGTTCTTCTCCAGGACGTACAGCACCTGCAGTTGGGACACCGACACCGGAACGGAGGACAGGTCCCGGCCACCGCCCCACAGCACCTCCAGCAGCTCCACCACGGAGGACGCGGCGGCTGCGTCTGTGCGGCCCGAAAGCGGGGAGACGATATCCATGAAGCCAGTCTGACACCTGAGGAGATCGGGTCAATGACCTGGCAGCCCTATCAGTGGACTCCCGAACGGAAAGACCGACCCCCATGGCACCGAACATCTCGACCGTGGAGCGCGCACTGCGCGCCGCGGCTCCGCATGCTCTGCTCGACGCCCTCCGTGCCGCCCTGCTCGCGCACTTCCCCGTTCGGGACGTCCGACTGCTGATGGCCGACTACAGCCAGACCGTGCTGCAGCCCGTCGCCGACCTGCCGCACACGTCCGCACCGCTTGCCGTGGGCGGCAGCGCCCCCGGCCGGGCGTTCGGATCCCAACAGCCGTTCGCCGAACCGGGCGAGGACGCCGGCCGGACGGTCCTGCACCTTCCGGTCACCGTACGGGGTGACCGGCTCGGCATTCTCAGCGTCGGTGTCGCACAGGACGACCTCACCCCCGAACTGCGGGACGCGCTCGCGGAGATCGCCGAGATGCTCGGCCACCAGATCGTGGTGGCCGAGCGCGACACCGACCTCTACCTCCAGGCCCGCCGGAAGGACCGCCTGACGCTCGCCGCCGAGATGCAGTGGCAGCTGCTCCCCGCCAGGGCCTGTGCCGGCGAGGAGTACGCGATCGGTGCCCAGTTGGAGCCCGCCTACGCCATCCACGGTGACAACTTCGACTGGTCGGCGACGGGCGACCGGCTCACCCTGACCGTCACCAACGGCATGGGGGAGGGCATCGACGCGTCGCTGCTCACCAACCTCGCCATCAATGCCCTGCGCAACGCCCGCCGGGCCGGGGTCAGCATCGCCGACCAGGCCGCCCTGGCGGACCAGGCCGTCTACGGGCAGCACAGGGGTGCGGCGCACGTGTCCGTGCTGCTGTTGGAGTTCCGGCTGGACAGCGGCGAGGTGGAGATCGTCGACGCGGGCTCGCCGCAGCTGCTGCGTCTGCGAGGCGGCACGGTCGAGCGGATCCAGTTCGAGGCGCAGCTCCCGCTCGGCATGGCCGACGACACCCCCTACCGCGCCCAGCGGATCCAGGTCCTGCCCGGGGACCGGCTGATCTTCGTCAGTGACGGCGTCCACGCGGTGGCGTCGGAGCTGGGTGAGGCGTACGGGGAGCGGGCCCTGGCCCGCGCCATCCTGGCCACCAGACTGCTGCCCGCCGCCGAGGTGCCGCGCGCCGTGCTGGTCGAACTCGCCCGACACCGGGACGCCGACCCGGACGACGACGCCCTGGTGGTCTGCCTCGACTGGTACGGCCGCCGAGCCGCGGAGCCGTGATCGCCGCTCACAGGTGGAGAGGTGCGCCCCGGTCACGCCTGCCAGGCGGCCTAGGGGCACCAACCTGCTCTTCGGACACGGAAAAATCTATGCTGGCTGGAGTAGACATTGCCATGCGCCGTGGTTAGTGTTTCTCTCGCAGGCGCAGTCAAGCAGTACCCACCAGACACGAACTGGTGGGGTGTGGCACAGAAGTTCGCAGGTCGGCACGGGTGTGGGGTCTTGAAGCCAGAGCAGGATCAGGACGGCGACAGGACCGGCAGCCGGGCCGGGCGGCCCGCAGGTATCAGGGGCCACCACCGAGCGGCACCGAGCAGTCGCGTTTCGCGGGATCTCAGTGAAGGCGTCAGGGCTGCGGGCGCGCGTGCTGGGAGTTCGGCAGTGGGGTTCCAAGCCAGTGAAAGTGTGGGACGGGCGACGGGGCTGGCTGCCGGACACACGGTGGCCCGGTAGGGCCATCCTGCAGTGCAACAGGTAGTTGGCAGTAAACCAGCGAGTACAGAGGATGAACGGAGGGACAGAGCGCCATCAGGATCGCCCGGCTCGTGATCCATTCACCCGGGCGGACACCGCAGACCCCCTTTGAGTACGAGGACGGTGGTTTCCGGTCACGCATACGCGATCCCCGCATGCCCCTTACCCAGGGTTCGTGCGGAACAAGGAACCCGGCTCACGCCGGTAGATGGTGTTGTTCCCCTTCGGGGCCCCGGAGCCGCAATGGCCTCGGGGCCCCTCGACGCGTTCCCCAGGAACCAAGAGAGGTGCAGTGACTACGACGACCGACAGGCCCGCTACCCCCGACTCCCTCGACGACGACGACTACCCCGCCTACACGATGGGCCGCGCCGCCGAGATGACCGGCACCACGCCCGGCTTCCTACGCTCTCTCGGGGAACAGGGTGTCATCACACCCCTGCGCTCCGACGGTGGCCACCGCCGCTACTCCCGTTACCAACTACGCATCGCCATGCGCGCCCGCGACCTCGTCGACCAGGGCACCGCAGTCGACGCGGCGTGCCGCATCATCATCCTCGAAGACCAACTCGAGGAAGCCCTGCGCATCAACGAGCAACTCCGCCGCTCCCAGCCCGGCGAGGAAACTGCCACCGACAACTGACGCCATTGCCCGCCCACAGCTCCCTCGAGACCGGCCGGCGGTGAGTGACAGATGCTCACCGCGGGCCAACCGGGGGACCCGCAGGCGGAAGACCGGCCGTTCGCGTCAGCAGATGGATGGCGCCCGGACCGGAGGTCGCGTCGCACACCCCGGTGCGGCCGATGCCGTCCCCGGATAGGCGAACACCTGCTCCACATCCCACTGGCGCAGCCGCTTCAGGACGTCATCCGCACCCTTCATCGCATGGGATCCAATCACTGCGGGCCGCCCCGAAGGACCACCGGACGCGGGCCCGCTCCATCGCTCCAGCGCTTCGTCTGACCGGTGAGGGCGGCGTGAAACTCCCTGCCGAGGCCGGCTGCCCCGGACAGTCCCGGCGGAAAATCCAGACGAATGTTCCCCCGACAGCGGGGAAAGCGATGTCTCAACACCGACTGTGGAGGTCACGATGGGTCCCCTTCTTCTCGTCCTGCTGTTGGCTCTGATCCTCTTCGGCGCCGGATTCGCACTGAAAATCCTCTGGTGGGTCGCCGTCGTCGTCCTGGTGGTGTGGCTGGTCGGATTCGTCGCCCGGGGCACCCACGCCTCCGGCAGCCGAAACCGCTGGTACCGCTGGTAACCCAGGAGTTCGATGTGTGAAGGCCGTGGTCCTGGGCAACCGCGTGGTGAGGGAGCGAGCCGCTTCAGCGGCGGGACGCTTCAAATGATCGGCACTGGACGTCTATCTCAGGAGGATTTCTCATGGGTGAGGGTGACAAGGTTTCCAACATGGCCGACAAGGCCAAGGGCAAGGCGAAGGAGGCCGCCGGAAAGGCCGTCGGCAATGAGCGCCTGGTAGCGGAGGGCAAGGGCGACCAGGTCCGAGGAGACGCCAAGCAGGCCGGCGAGAAGGTCAAGGACGCGGTCAAGGACGTTCTCGACCGCTGAGGCACGACACGCCAGGGGGAGTTCCCCGAACCCGACGGGTTCGGGGAACTCCCCTGTGGTAGCCCTTGGAATGCTGCTGGTTACGGTCTGCTCGGCAGGCTCTTCAACGCACCGCTGATGACATTCAGCGAGTGGGGGCCACCGCCCTGATCCGGGGTATAAGGAGCGAGGATCGGGTCGGCTTACCTTTCTGTTCCATCTTGCGGACGGTGGCCTTCGCCAGCCTGAGAAGCTTCTGATGCGGATCTCCGAATATTCCCATGGCATCCACCTTCCGGAGTGCTCATTCTTCACGCTCGAAGAGAGCGCACTGCTGACTAACCGTCAGTCCGCTGTGACCGGATGGTCCATGGCCCCGGAGAACCTGGCCACCAGTCCTGTCGAGCTGCGCCCTGCCTCAGCTGCGTCCTGGATCACCCGCGGTCTGGATGGGGTCTATGCCCAGTGAGCGTTCGAGATTAGCGATCTGTTCGTTCGTTCGCTTCGCCCGGAATCTCTCCTTCATTCAAGGCCGGAGGAGTTCGCAGAAGCGGTCCAGGGCAAGGTCAGTGCGGCGGCGGTCGCCGGTGGTCGTGAGATCGAACAGCAGGCCCCGCATGACGGCCATGGCCAGCGTGGGGGTGACGGTGTCGTCCGGGCCGGTGGTGGCGTCGGGGAACGTGGCGCCGAGGGTGTCGAACCAGCCGGTGATCGCCTCGGCCTGGTCCGGGTAGTTCTCGGGGTGGGCGAGGCCGTCGGCGTGCACCTCGAAGATCAGCCGGACGTACGAGGCGCGTTCGGGTGCGCTCATCCAGGCCCAGATGGCGCGCAGGCGTTCCTCCGGGGATGCCGTCTTTGGCGGGAGGTTCTCGGTCAACCGTGTCGCACCGCGGCGGCGGGCCTCGGCGAGGACGGCAGCCACCAGCTCCTGCTTGCTCTCGAAGTCGTAGAGCAACATCCGGGGGCTGGTGTCGAGAGCCGCGGCCAGTGGCCGCAGGCTCAACCCGGCCAGGCCGTGTGCCAGGACGTAGTCGGTCGCCCGTGCCAACGTGCGCTCCCGCCGGGCGGGGTCTGGGGGTCGCCCCACGGCGGACCATCCTCTCGGTACTGCGGATCTGAGCCGGCATCAGTATATGGTACGACTGTTTCAATAACGAGAGGAGACAGTCATGCACGCACTCGACCGGGCGCTCGTCCTGGGCGCCGGAGGTCTCGTCGGCACAGCCTGGATGGCCGGACTGGCCTGCGGACTGCACCGCGCCGGGGTGGACCTCGGCGAGGCCGACCTGTTCGTCGGCACCTCGGCCGGCGCGATCCTCGCCGCACTGCTGGCCACCGGCCAGGACCCGGGCCGACTCGCCACCCCAGTACGCCCCGCCGACACCAACAGCACCCCGCCCCAGGTGGACGGGCGCCGGTTGGGCGAAGCGTTCGCCGTGCTCGGCAATGCCGCCTCGAACCCAGCCGAGGCCTGGCGCCGAGTGGGCCAGATCGCGCTCGCCGCCGAAACCGGCCCCGAGCAGGCACATGTCACCCGGATGCGCGCCATGGCCGGCGCAGACCAATGGCCGGATCGGAAGCTGCTCATCACCGCGATGGACGCCGAGACCGGCGCGCAGGAGGTCTTCGACCGCGCGAGTGGCGCACCCCTGCCCTCCGCCGTCGCGGCAAGCGCGGCCTTCCCGGGCATCTACCCACCGATCACCATCAACGGCCGCCGATACATGGACGGCTCCCTGCGGTCGGCAACCAACGCCGCACTCGCGGCCGGAGCCCGCACGCTCGTCGCGATCGACCCGCAGGCGCACCTGTTTCCCCGCGAGTTGCTCCACCAGGAGCTGGCGGTCGCCGCGGCGCACACAGTGGTGACCATCGAGCCCGATCCGGCATCTGTACGCGCATTCGGCTCGGACCTCAACGACCGCACGGTCTGGGAACCGGCCTACCAGGCGGGCCTTCGGCAAGCCGCCGATGCCGCAGAGCAGCTCCGCCTCGCCTGGAAGACCGGATCCGACATGGACTGACCGTCCGCCCGATCCCCAGACTGCTGCCCGTCCGGTTGACCCCGCCCTCGGCCCTGGTCCTACCTACAGCTGATTCGCGACGAGCTACCACCGCCGGCAAGCCGTCCGGTCGTCAAGATCACGATCTACCGCTGGAGTGCTCAGCGCTGTCGATCACCGACCGCGGCGTGACCGCTCTCCTGAGCGAGAGCACCATCGGCCCGCAGCTCGCCCAGGCGATCGGCTCCCGCCCGCTCTCAGGCCACCGCGGTCTCCGTGCTCGGTGCTTGGGGCTGCTCGGGGACGGCAGGCCGGTGGTCGGTGGGGTCGGCGAGGACGGTCTCGTCGAAGGGGATCCGGCCGGCGAGCACCTCGCTCACCCGGGCGTGGTCGATCTCCTTGGTCCAGTGACCGATCAGGACGGTGGCCACCGCGTTTCCGGCGAAGTTGGTCAGCGCGCGGGCCTCGGACATGAAGCGGTCGATGCCGACGATCAGGCCGACGCCGTCCACGAGTTCGGGCCGGTGTGACTGGAGGCCGCCGGCCAGGGTGGCGAGGCCCGCGCCGGTGACGCCGGCGGCGCCCTTGCTGGCGATCACCATGAAGACCAGCAGCGAGAACTGCTGGCCGAGCGAGAGCGGCCGGTCCATCGCCTGCGAGATGAAGATCGAGGACATCGTCAGGTAGATGGCGGTGCCGTCCAGGTTGAAGCTGTAGCCGGTCGGCACGGTGATGCCTACCACCGGACGGCTGACGCCGAGGTGCTCCATCTTCGCGATCAGCCTCGGCAGCGCGCTCTCGGAGGAGGAGGTGGAGAGGATCAGCAGCAGCTCGCGGGCAAGGTAGCGCAGCAGCGCGAGGACGTTGACGCCGGTGACCAGTCGCAGCAGCAGGCCGAGCACCACGATGACGAAGATCGCGCAGGTCAGGTAGAAGCCGACCATGATGACGGCCAGGCTCTTGAGCGCTGCCGTGCCGGTCGCGCCGACCACCGCCGCCATCGCGCCGAGGGCACCGATCGGGGCCACCCACATGATCATCGACATGACGCGGAAGACCAGCCGCTGCAGGCGCTCCACGCCGCGCAGCACCGGCGCACCGGCGCTGCCCATCGCCTGGAGTGCGAACCCGCAGAGCAGCGCGACCAGCAGGGTCTGCAGTACCTGGCCCTGGGTGAGTGCGGAGAGCAGGCTGGTCGGGATGATGCCGAGCAGGAAGTCGGTGGTGCTCTGCTGGCCGCCCACCGCCTGGGCGTGTCCGGCCTTGGCGAGCGCCTGGGTCAGGTGCAGGCCCGAGCCCGGCTCCAGCATGTTGCCGACCACCAGGCCGAGGCCGAGTGCGACGGTGGACATCACCAGGAAGTAGCCGAGTGCCAGGCCGCCCACCCGGCCGACCTTGGCGGCCTTGCTCACCGAACCGACGCCCAGCACGATGGTGCAGAAGATCACCGGGCTGATCATCATCTTGATCAGGTTGACGAAGCCCGTCCCGATCGGCTTGAGCTGGACGGCGAACGACGGCGCCGCCAGGCCGAGCACGATGCCGGCCAGGACCGCAGCCAGAACGGTGAGATAGAGGTAGTGGGTGCGGTCGGCCGGTCTCTTCGTCCGGTCGGTTGCTGCTGTGATCGTCATGCGTCGGCTCCTTTGCCTGCATTCCCGCTGCCCGTGGGGGCGGGCCGCTCCGACTATCGGCGCTGGAGGTGACGGGCGTCACGTTTGCGTTCATAGAGTTCACGGCTGAGTTCACCGCAGAGGCACACTGTCCGACATGCCCATCCGCCCACCCTCGCCACCGGGCCGGCTGCCGCGCAGCCTGGCCGGGCAGCTGTTCGCCGTCCAGATCGTGATCGTCGCCGTCGTCGTCGCCGGCAGCGTGATCCTGGCGTATCTGACGGTCGCCGCGCGTGCCCGTGACGCAGCCTTCGGCCAGGTCTCCGCCACCGCCCACGCGGTCGCGGATTCCCCCACCGTCCGGCAGGCGGCCACGGAGCCGGACCCCACCGAGGTGCTCCAGCCCTACGCGCAGCGGGTGTGCGCGGACGCGGGCGTCGCCTTCGTCACGGTGATGAACACGCACGGCGTGCGCTGGACCCATCCCGACCCGACGCAGATCGGCCGGCCCTTCCTCGGCCATATCGAGCAGGCGTTGGCGGGCGGGACCGTCAGGGAGACCTACACCGGCACCCTCGGCCCGTCGGTGCGGGTGGTCGTCCCGGTCCAGGACGACCGGGGGCGGGTCATCGCCCTGGTCAGTGTCGGCATCAGAGTGCAGTCGATCAGCCGGCAACTGAACGGCCCGCTGCTCGTACTGGCCGGGGTCGCGCTGGCCGCGCTCGCGGTCGGCGGCCTCGGTACCTACCTGGCCAACGCGCGGCTGCGCCGACACACCCACGGCATGGGCGCAGACGAGCTGAGCCACCTCTACGACTACCACCAGGCGACGCTGCACTCGGTCCGGGAGGGCCTGATCCTGCTCGACCGCGCGGGCACGGTGGTGCTCTGCAACGATGCGGCCCGCGAACTGCTCGACCTCGAAGGCCCTGCGGAGGGAAGGAAGTTCGCTGAACTCGCGCTGCCCGAAGCGCTGACCCGGTCGGTGCTGGGCGCCGATCCGGCCCACGACGAGCTGCACCTCACGGCGGACCGGGTGGTGGTGCTGAACACCTCGGCGATCGGCCCGGGCCCCACCCTCGGTACCGTTGTCACTCTGCGCGACCACACCGAACTCCAGTTGCTGAACGGCGAGTTGGACTCAGTCCGGGGCTTCTCCGAGGCGCTCGGCGCGCAGGCCCACGAGGCCGCGAACCGGCTGCACGCCGTGGTCGTGCTGGTGGAACTCGGGCGGTACGGTGAGGCCGTGCAGTTGGCCACCTCCGAACTCGAACTTGCCCAACGCCTCACCGACCGAGTGGTGAGCGCTGTCAGCGAACCGGTGCTGGCCGCGCTGTTGCTCGGCAAGACCGCCGAAGCGGCAGAGCGCGGAGTGGAGTTGACGCTCACCGAGGACAGTCGCATCGACGACGGTGTACTGCCTCCCGAGCTGCCCGCCCGCGACCTGTTGACGATACTCGGCAACCTGATCGACAACGCCGTGGACGCCGCGATCGCCAACTCCGCCGCGCACCCGGGACCCCCCGAGGTGGTGGTGACCGCGCGGATCGACGCAGGCCGACTGCTGCTGAGGGTCGCCGACACCGGAGCCGGAATCGAGCCGGGCGAGGTCGACGAGGTGTTCCGGCGCGGCTGGTCCACCAAGGAGGAGCGCGGGCACGGTCTCGGCCTCGCCCTGGTCGCCCAGGCGGCCCGCCGCAACGGCGGCGCCGTGGAGGTCGGACGCGAGCGGGGCGCCGTACTGACGGTCCGGCTCCCCCTCCAGCGGTCGGCGGCCGTGCAGTGACCCGGGCCGCGACGATCGACGTGCTGGTGGTCGAGGACGACCCGGTGGCGGCCGAGGCGCACGCGCTGCACGTCAGCCGCGCGCCCGGCTTCCGGACCGTCGGCACAGCGCACTCGGCCACCCAGGCGCTGCGCTTCCTGGAGAACGCCCGGGCCGCGGGCCGCCCGGTGGACCTCACGCTGCTCGATCTCCACCTGCCTGACGGCCACGGCCTCCAACTCTGCCGCACCCTGCGGGCCGCCGGGCACGGCACCGACATCATCGCCGTCACCTCGGCGCGCGAGCTGACGACGGTCCGCCAGGCGGTCTCGGCGGGCGTGGTGCAGTACCTGCTCAAGCCGTTCGCGGCCGCCACCCTGCACGAGCGCCTGGACCGCTACGCCCGCTACCGCGCGTCGCTGGCCCGGACGGGTGAGGCCACCGGGCAGGACGAGGTGGACCAGGCCTTCGCCGTGCTGCGGACCTCCGAGCGCAGCACCCTTCCGAAGGGCCTCAGCGCACCCACCCTGGAGGCCGTCGCCACGGTGTTGCAGCACGCGGACGGCAGCCTGTCGGCTGCCGCCGCCGGCGTGCGGGCGGGTGTCTCGCGGATCACCGCGAGACGCTACCTGGAACACCTGGTGGACACCGGCCTGGCCGTCCGCGAACCACGCTACGGGCAGGTCGGGCGACCCGAACTATGCTACCGGGCACGGAATATGAGCGGCAGCTAAGCTCTGCGCGGGGTCAGGCCGATTCCCGGACCATCAGGCGGCACGGCACCGTGTGGGTGCCGGGGTCCGGCCGGGCGTCGATTGCTTCCAGCAGCCGCAGGGCCGCGATACGGCCGATTTCGACCAGGTCGACATCGACCGTGGTCAGCGGTGGGCGGCTGGCGAGTGCCATGGTGTCCCAGTTGTCGTAGCCGATCACGGCGACGTCCTCCGGTACGCGGACTCCGCGCTCGCGCAGAGCGTCCGTGACGCCTCGGGCGATCTGGTCGTTGCCGCAGAAGAAGGCGTCGGTGTCCGGGTCGGAACGCAGCACCGAGTCGGTGGCCCGGCGCCCCCATGCCTCGCTCCAGTCGCCGTAGTGCACCCGGCCGGTCGACAGGGGGAGGGACGATTCGCTCAGCAGTGACTCGGTGTGGCGGGCGCGGTCCTGTGCCGCGGCGTGGTGGGCCGGTCCGGTGACGTGCGCGATGCGGGTGCGCCCGCCGCCCAGCAGGTGTTCGACCGCCAGGCGGCAGCCGCCCTTCTCGTCGCTGATCACCGAGATGTCGCGGGGGCCGGTGGACGGGGAAAGGGCGTAGACCACCGGTACGTCCTGCACGTCTTCCAGCGGGGGCCTCGGGTCGGTGCGGCGACCCGTGACGATGATGCCGTCCACCCGGCGGTCCATCAGGTTCCGCAGGTGATGCTGCTCCCGGATCGCGTCCCCCCGGGTGTCGCACAGGAGTACGGATATCCGGCCCGCTCCGAGTGCGTCCTCCGCGCCGAGCAGGACCGGCGTGCTGAATCGACCGATGCCGTCCGTGGTCATCAGGCCCACGGTCCAACTGCGTCCGCTGTGCAGGCTCTGCGCCTGTTGATTCGGACGGAAGTCCAGTGCCTGAACCGCGGCCATCACCCGCTGCCGCGTCTCCGGGCGCATCCGGCCGCTGCCGCTGAGCGCCTTCGACGCCGTACCGACGCTCACCCCGGCCAGGGCGGCGACGTCTGTGAGCCTGGCTCTCGCCACGACGGCCGGGCGGACGTTCTCGGACACGGGGAAACCCTTTGCTCAGCTTCGACGGCAGGCCCCATGGTGCCACAACAGCGAGGTAATAGCGCCTTGTTGCACGCCAAAATGCTTCGATGTCAGCACTCTTGACGCCCTGGTTGGTTGCGCCTACGTTTCCGGCTGGAAAAGGTTTGCGCAGATGCCGACGTAGCTGTTCCCCGTCTGCGTTGTCCGCCCCCGTGCCCACCCGGCGTTGATCCTGGGAGGATCATGTCCCGCAGCACCTCCACCCCCGCCACCCCCTCCACGCCCGGTCCGGTCCGGCTCGGTGCCCGGGCCCGGACCGCGCAGCGGCCGACCGTCGATCCGGTCGTGAGCGGGGGCTTCTGGTACGACCGGCGCCGGACGATCGCCCGCGTGTCCATCCCCCAGGGCCCCGGCCTGCTGGAGTCGGCCGGCAATCTTCACGACCTGCGGCTGGCGGCCGGCGCCGCCGACGGCCCGTTCCGTGGCGACTACCCCTTCATGGACTCCGACGTCTACAAGTGGCTGGAGGCCGCCTCCTGGCAGCTCGCCCAGGCCCCTGACGGCGAGCGCGATGCCGCCGCGGAGGCATCCCTGGCCGAGCACGTGGAGAAGATCATCGCCTTGGTGGCGGACGCCCAGCAGTCGGACGGCTACCTCAACAGCTGGTTCCAGTCAGGGAGGGGCAAGGGTCCGTATGTGGACCTGCGCTGGGGTCATGAGCTGTACTGTGCCGGTCACTTGATCCAGGCGGCCGTCGCCCGTCACCGAGCCACCGGCGACGACAGCCTGCTGCGGGTGGCCCGCCGGTTCGCCGACCACATCGACGCCACGTTCGGCACCCCGGACAGCGGGAAGCCCGTCGACGGCATCGACGGCCACCCCGAGGTGGAGACCGCGCTCGTCGAGCTGTACCGGGAGACCGGTGAGCGGCGCTACCTGGACCTGGCCGGGTACTTCGTGGACCGCTTCGGTCACGGACGGCTCGGGGGAGAGGCGTACTGCCAGGACCGGGTTCCGCTGCGCCGGGCGGACAACGTGGAGGGCCACGCCGTCCGCCAGCTCTACCTGCTGGCAGCGGCCGCAGACCTGGCCGCCGAGACGGGAGACGACGAACTGGGCTCCGCCGCAGCCAGGTTGTGGCACGCCATGGTCGCCACCAAGACCTACCTGACCGGCGGCGTCGGCGCCCACCACGACGAGGAGGACTTCGGCGATCCCTACGAGATGCCCAACGAACGGGCCTACTGCGAGACCTGTGCCGCCATCGCCTCCATCCAATTCAGTTGGCGCATGGCCTTGTTGACGGGGCAGGCCCGCTACGGTGACCTGATCGAACGGACCCTCTTCAACGGCTTCCTGGCGGGCATGTCGCTCGACGGGGAGCGCTGGCTGTACGTCAATCCGCTGCAGGTGCGCGACGGCCACACCGACACGGGAGGCGACCAGTCCACCCGCCGTACCCGCTGGTTCCGCTGCGCCTGCTGCCCGCCGAACGTCATGCGGCTCCTGGCCAGCCTGGAGCACTACGTGTCCGCGTCCGACGGGTCCGGCCTTCACTTGCACCAGTACCTCTCGGGACGCTACCGAGGGGAGACGGGTCGAGGGCTGCCCATTGTTGTGAGCGTTAACACGGACTATCCGTGGCAGGGCCGCATCACGGTGACAGTCCAGGAGAGTCCGGATGTGCCCTGGACACTGTCTCTGCGCGTACCGCAGTGGTGCCGCGACTACACGCTCAGCGTCGACGGCGTTCCCGCCCGCACCCCGGACGAGGTGGACGCGCAGGACGGCTGGCTGCGGGTGGAGCGCGTCTGGACCGCCGGGGACACCCTCGTGCTGGAGCTGGACCTGCCAGTGCGCCTGGTCGAGGCCGACCCGCGGGTGGACGCCGTCCGCGGCTGCGTCGCGATCGAACGCGGCCCGCTGGTCTACTGCGTCGAGCAGGTGGACCACCCGGGCGGCGGCCTGGACGACGTCGTCCTCGACACCAGCCGCCCGCTGTCCGCCAAGGACCGTCCCGACCTGCTCGGCGGTGTCGTCACGGTGCTCGGCGCCGGCTACCGGCGCCGGCCCGTCCCGTCCGGCTGGTGGCCCTACCAGGACCGGGCGGACGCGGCGGACGGCGACCCCGCGTCAGCCGTCGGCAGGGGCGAGCCGGTGGAGCTCACCGCGGTCCCGTACTACGCCTGGGCCAACCGCGAGGACGGCGGCATGCGCGTCTGGCTTCCCACCGACTGAATCCCCGCTCAGGACGCACCCCCCCGCCTCCGAGGCATCCGCACCTCTCGGCACCGTCCCCACCGCAGCGTCCCCACCCCCGAACGAGGTCATTCCCATGAGACAGACCCGGCGCACCGCGATCGCAACCGTCCTCCTCACCGCCACCGCGCTCGCCTCCGCGACCGCTTGTTCCAGCGGCTCCACCGCCCAGGGATCCTCCGACCAGGGCACCTTCACCTTCTGGGACCCGTATCCGCAGTTCGACGCCTCCTCCGACTGGGGCAAGCGCGTCGCCTCGTGCGGCACCCCGGCCGGTGTCACCGTCAAGCGCACCGCCCTGGACACCACCGACCTCGGCAACAAGGCCCTGCTCGCCGCTCAGCAGGGCGATTCGCCCGACGTCATGCTGGTGGACAACCCCGTGGTCTCCACGCTGGTGGAGGCCGGGATCCTCACCAAGATGAGCGATCTGGGCGTGGACACCTCGTCCGTCCAGCAGAACATCATCGGCGCGGGCACCATCGACGGCGCCGCCTACGGACTCCCGATCGGTGCGAACACGCTGGCCCTCTACTACAACAAGTCGGTCCTGGACGCCGCCGGCGTCGACCCCGCCTCCGTCACGAACTGGGACTCCCTCAACGCCGCGCTGGCCAAGGTCAAGGCGGCCGGCAAGAAGGGCATCACCTTCTCCGCGATCGGCACGGAGGAGGGCAGCTTCCAGTTCCTGCCCTGGTTCTGGGGCGCCGGCGGTGACCTCACCCACCTCAACGGCTCCGGGGGCGTGGACGCCCTCTCGCTGTGGAAGGGCTGGGTCGCCGACGGCTACGCACCCAACGACGTGCTGAGCAACACCCAGACCACCAGCTGGCAGGAGTTCGCCACCGGCCAGTACGCCTTCGGCGAGAACGGCACCTGGCAGCTGGCCAACGCGGCGAAGGCCGGCTTCCCCTACGGCGTCATCACCATCCCCGCCAAGGACGGCGGGCCGGCGCCCGCTCCCACCGGCGGAGAGTTCGTCACCGTTCCGGTGCAGAAGGACACCGCCCGCTACGCCGTCACCAAGCAGATCGTCTCCTGTCTGACCAATGCGGCCAACCTGCTCGGCACCGACACCGCGCTGTCCTACATCGCCCCCACCCAGGCCGTGCAGGCCCAGCAGACCCGGGCCGACTCCGCCCTCACACCGTGGGTCAGCGCCGTGGCCGCCGCCCGGGGCCGAACCAGCAACGGCCTCGGCGTCAAGTATCCGGTGATCTCGCAGCAGATGTGGACGGCCGTGCAGGGCGCCCTGTCCGGAAGCCAGGGCCCGCAGGCGGCCCTCGCCGCCGCGCAGAACGCCGCCGCGAACCACCAGGGCTGACGCGGAGCCTCATCCCGGAACCACCGCGCGTCCTGGACGCCGCCAGTTGCTGCAAGGAGTTTTCCGTGACTCTCGCCCACACCGACCGCCCGCCGCGGTCACCGGCGGCGTTCAGGGCGACCCACCGAACCCGCGGCCCGCAGGCCGCCGTTCGGTGCCGGCGCCGACGCACCCAGCTGACCGCGTGGGCCTTCGTCGCCCCGCTGGTCGCCTACCTCGCCGCCTTCTACCTCTACCCCCTCTACCGGAACCTGGATCTGAGCCTGCGCCACTACACCGTGCGCTCGTTCGTCGACGGCAACGCCCCGTTCTCGGGGTGGGCCAACTTCTCCCAGGTCCTGCACGACCCGACCTTCTGGCCCGCGCTGACCAACACCGCGGTCTTCACCGTGGCTTCGCTCGCGTTCCAGTACACGATCGGCCTGGCCCTGGCCGTGTTCTTCAACCGGCGCTTCCGGCTGGCCGGCATCCTGCGGGCGCTGTTCCTCATCCCCTGGCTGCTGCCGCTGATCGTCTCCTCGTCGACCTGGGCGTGGATGCTCAACAGTGAATCAGGCATCGTCAACCACACGCTGAACCTGGTGGGGATCGCCCCCGTCGACTGGCTCACCTCGCCGCGCTGGGCCCTGACCTCGGTCATCATCGCCAACATCTGGATCGGCGTCCCGTTCAACCTGGTCGTCCTCTACAGCGGCCTCCAGAACGTCCCCGCCGAACTGTACGAGGCGGCATCCCTCGACGGTGCCGGCGCCTGGCAGCAGTTCCGCCGTATCACCTTCCCGCTGCTGCGGCCGGTCTCCGCCATCACTCTTCTGTTGGGTCTCGTCTACACCCTCAAGGTCTTCGACCTGATCTGGATCATGACCAGAGGAGGTCCGGGAAACTCGTCGTCCACGCTCGCGACCTGGTCCTACAGACTCGGATTCGGCACTCTGCTGCCCCAGTTCGGCCCCGGAGCAGCGGTCGGGAACATCCTCATCCTCATCGCCCTGCTCTTCGGCCTGCTCTACATCCGCATCCAGAGGAGGCAGGAGGCATGACTCGCCCCCGCGCCGGCCGTCCCCGCGCCGGCCGTTCCCTTCGCACGACCGTGATCGGCGTCGGCCTCACCGCGCTCATGCTGTTCCCGGTGTACTGGATGATCAACGTGTCCCTCACCCCCCAGCAGGACATGCGCAAGTCCCCGCCGGACCTCTTCCCGCTCCACCCCACCTTCACCGGGTACCAGGCGGTCCTGCGCGATCAGTTGCCGTACCTCGCCACCAGCCTCCTCATCGGCGTCAGCACGGTCGTGGTGACGCTCGTGCTCTCCGCACCCGCCGCCTACGCCCTGGCCAAGCTGCGCCCCAGGGGCAGCGGATTCCTGGGGCTCTCGCTGCTGATCGCCCAGATGGTCCCGGGCATCGTCATGGCGATGGGCTTCTACGGCATCTTCCTCAACCTCGGCATCATGCACACCTGGTGGGGACTGGTCATCGCCGACTCCACCCTCGCCGTCCCGTTCGGCGTGATGATCTTCACGGCGTTCATGTCGGGCATCCCCGACGAACTCACTGCGGCGGCCACCGTCGACGGTGCCGGTGCCTGGCGCACCTTCTGGTCCGTCGTCCTGCCCGTCAGCCGCAACGCGGTGGTCACCGTCTCGCTGTTCAGCTTCCTCTGGGCCTGGTCGGACTTCGTCTTCGCCAACACCCTCGACAGCGGCGGCGACCTCCAGCCGATCACCCTCGGCATCTACCGCTACATCGGGAACAACAACCAGGAGTGGAACTCGATCATGGCCACCGCCGTCGTCGCCTCCATCCCGGCCGCCGTCCTGCTGGTCCTCGCGCAGCGTTACGTCGCCGCCGGCGTCACTGCCGGCGCTGTCAAGGACTGACCTGGCGCCCGTTCCCCACCCGTCTCCCACCCAGTCAGGAGAACTCGCCCCATGCAGACACCAAAGACGCCCCGCCGGCGACGGCCGCTGCCGCGCTCTGTCGCCGCCATCGGCACCGCGACCCTGGCGATGGTCGCCGGAACCTTCGGCGGCGCCCCCGCTCAGGCCGCCCCGACCTCCGCCACCACCCTGGTTGTCAGCGCCGACCAGGCCCTGCGGCCCGTCACCCATGTCGCCGGCGGCGGCCTCTACGGCCTCGCGACCGCCACCAATCCGACCGACAGCCTGGTCGAACCGCTGCACCCCAATACCTTCGTCCAGATGGCCCCCGGCGGCCACCAGCTGCCCAACGGTGAGCCCGGCCCCGCCGGTGACGCCCTGGTCGTCGCCCCCGAGGCGGCCAGGGCCGGGGCCAAGGTCGTCGTCCGGATGCCCGATTGGTACCCCAACTTTCCCTATAGGTGGGTCAGTTGGAGCGACTGGCTGTCAGCCGTCGACACCCAGGTCGCCTCCGTCAAGTCCTCCGGCGCCACCAACATCGGTGCCTACGAGCTGTGGAACGAGCCGGACTGGACCTGGGACACCGCCAACGCCGGTTCCTTCGACTCGGGTTGGACCAGGACCTACCAGGAGGTCCGCGCCAGAGGCGCCAGTACCCCCATCCAGGGCCCGAGTTATTCGCACTGGGACAACAGCCGGATGAGCACCTTCCTCGCCGACGCCAAGGCCAGCGGCACCGTTCCCGACATCGTCTCCTGGCACGAGCTCGGGGGGAGCCAGAACATCGCCGCTGACGTCGCCGCATACCGGTCCCTGGAGGGCAGCCTGGGCATCAGCCCGCGGCCGATCGCCATCGAGGAGTACGGCACCACCAGCGAGGTCGGCGTACCCGGCCCCCTGGCGGGCTACATCGCCAAGTTCGAGCGAGCCGGGGTCCACGACGCCGAACTCGCCTTCTGGAACCACTACGGCACCCTCGGCGACACCCTGGCCGACACCGGCGGCTCGCCCAACAGCGCCTACTGGCTGTACAAGTGGTATGGCGACATGTCCGGCACGATGCTCACCACCACGCCGCCGGCGCAGACCGGCATCGACGGCGCTGCCTCGCTCAACGGCGCGGGCGACCAGGTCAGCGTGATCTTCGGTGGCGGCTCCGGCTCCTCGGCCGTCACCGTCGACGGTCTCGGCTCCCTGGCGGCCTTCGGCAGCACCGTGCACGTCAAGCTGGAGTACACCCCATCCCTTGGCCGCACCGTCGCCGCCCCGCCGCCGCTCACCATCTCCGAGAGCGACTACCCGGTCCGCAACGGCTCCATCACCGTGCCGGTCGCCGGCAACGCCGCCTACGGGTACCACCTGGTCGTGACTCCCAGCGGCAGCTCCACCTCGCTCGCCGGGCGCTACCAGATCACCAACGTCAACAGCGGCCTGGCCCTGGACACCCAGAACGCCGGCACCGCACAGGGCGCCGCCGTCGTCCAGGCCACCTCGACCACCGGCACCGACCAGAACTGGACCCTGGTGTCCTCCGGTTCCGGCCTCTACAAGATCGCCAATCAGAAGAGCGGCCAGGTGCTGGGCATCACCCAGGAGAGCACGAGCGACGGCGGCACCGCGCTGATCTGGGGCGACAACGGCACGCCTGACCATCTGTGGCAGTTGATCCCCGCCGGCGGTGGCCGGTACAAGATCGCCAACTACAACAGCGGCCTGCTCCTCGGCATCACCAACGCGACCACCGCCTCCGGCGCCCAGGTTCTGCAGTGGGACGACAACGGCACCGCCGACCACCTCTGGACTCTTACCGCCCGCTGAATCGCGGTGCCCACCAAGGGGGGTTCACTCCTCACTTCACTGGGGTCGAGGCCGGTCGACCGTGTCCCCGTGCCCGGCTGGGCACGGGGACACAGTCGTCAGGCGGTCGTCGGTACCGTCCAGCGCTGGCCGGTGGCGGATGTGCAGGTGGTGATGGTCAGTTGGGTGCCGTTACCGGCTCCCGAGCTGCTGTCCGTCAGGCACAGGCCCGAGACCGGGTTGACCAGCTCACCCGAGGAGTCCGCCGTCCACTGCTGTGCGGCGGTGCCGTTGCAGGTGTGGAGTTGGACCCCCGTTCCGACAGCCGTGGTGCCGCCGGTGACGTCCATGCAGTTGTTGAGGACCTGCAGGGTGTGGTCGGGGACCAGCTTCCAGGTCTGAGCGGCGGTGCCGTTGCAGGTGTAGATCTGGATGTGCGTCCCGTTGGAGGTGCCGGAGCGGTCGTCGTCGACGCACTTGCCGGTCGCCGTCCCGGTGATCGCCCCGGTCGGCTCGGGTACGGTGCCGTTCGGGGTGCCGTCGTAGGACGGCGGGGCGTCCGCCGGGGCCGAGGCCCAGGAGGTGTTCGGTGACGAGTCCAGGGTGAAGTCCAGTACGGCGCCCGAGGCGGTGGCCGCCGCCGGGAGGTATGCCTTCGACCATGCGCTGCCGTTGACGGCGAGGCTCTGGACGTACGGAGAGCCGTCGGAGGCTGCGGGTGCGTTCACCGTGAGCGTCCTGCCGGTGTT
The DNA here is from genome assembly GCF_000744225.1 of Kitasatospora mediocidica KCTC 9733. Taxonomy (GTDB): domain Bacteria; phylum Actinomycetota; class Actinomycetes; order Streptomycetales; family Streptomycetaceae; genus Kitasatospora; species Kitasatospora mediocidica. The sequence continues at coordinate 639,950 of NZ_JQLN01000006.1, forward strand.
GCCGATCGAGACGACCGCCTGCGGGAACAGCGGGCTGCCGATGGCCAGATCAGCGGTGCCGGGCGTCTGGGGATAGAGGCCGAGCGCCGACCAGACGTACCAGGCGCTCATCTCCCCGAGGTCGTCGTTGCCGGGCAGCCCGCCAGGTGTGTCGGCCCACAGTTGGTCCTGGACCGCCCGGACCGTGCTCTGGGTCTTGTACGGCTGCCCCACCCAGTCGTACTCCCAGGGGAGTTCGATGCTCGGCTCATTGCCCATGTTGGACTGGGTGCCGATCACGCTGCCGAGCCCCTGGAACCCGGACAACACGCTGTCCAGGTAGCTCGCCAGATTCGCGTTGCCGCCCTCCAGCGAGGCGAGCCGCGCGATGTTGAAGGGGATCATCGGGGTGTACGTGAACGCGTCGCCCTCGGCGAAGTCGTTGCTGGAAGTGCCGCTGAGCAGCTTGGGATTGAAGCCGTCCATCCACCTCCCGTTGGAGTGCAGCGGCTGGATGTAGCCGCTGGAGGTGTTGAAGGTGTTCTCCCAGTCCTGCGCCCGGTTCCTGAAGCGGGTCGCGTTCGCGCTGTCGCCGAGCGAGGCCGCGAACGTGGAGAGTGCGAAGTCGTCGGTGTCGTACTCCAGTTGGGTGGACGTGGTGGCGTACTGGTGGCAGCAGCCGTAGATCGAGTTGGTCGGCAGGTAGCCGAAGCTGTCCAGATAGGTCACGCCCGGTGTGACGTTGGTGTCGGTGGTCTGCTCCTGCACCATGGCCGACAGTGCTGTGGCGGTGTCGAACCCCGTTGCGCCGAAGGCGTGGTAGTCCGCCAGCACGGGCACCGCCGAGTCTCCCACCATGATGTAGGTCTCGCCGGTGGCCATCCCCCACTTGGTCAGCGTGCCGCCCTGGGTGTAGTCGTTGACGATCGACTGCGCCATGTCCGAGGCAGCGGCAGGGTCCAACAACGCCGTGAGCTGGGCCTGGGAGCGGTAGATGTCCCAGTTGGAGAAGTCGGTGTACTGCGCCGAGTGCCCGCTACCCACCGCGTGGACCGCGCCGTCGTAGCCCCGGTACGAGCCGTCCGCGTCGCTGAGCACGCTCGGAAAGAGCGCGGAGTGGTACAACGCCGTGTAGAAGGTGGCCTGTTGGGTGGCGGTGCCGCCACTGATCGCGATCCGGCCGAGCTGACTGTTCCACGCCGAGCGGGCTGCCGCCGCCACGGCGTCGAAGGTCTTCCCGGTGACCTCGGCGTCGCGGTTCGCCCGCGCCTCGGCAACCGAGGTGTAGGAGACGCCGACCCGGGCCTCCACCGTGCTGCCACCGTCGAAGGTGAGGTACTCCCCGCCGGGCCCGGCCGAGGTGGTGGCGTAGCTGCCACTGGCCGTGATCGGGTGGTCGAAGGAGACCGCGAAGTAGAGCGTGAACGGGTTTCCGGCCTCGCAGAAGCCGGTGCTGGTCGTCGAGCCGGTGACCTCGTTGCTGCCGTCGACGCTCACACTCGACCCGGCATACGGATTCTGGCTGTGATCGAGCTTGAGGATCAGGTCGGCCGGCGCACCGGCCGGGTAGCTGAACCGGGCGATGCCCGCCCGGGTGGTCGTGGTCAGCGCGGTGCTGATCCCGTTGTCCAGGGCCACCGAGTAGAGACCCGGCGAGGCCGTCTCGGCCGAGTGCGAGAAGGACGCTGTGGTCGAGTCCGGCGAGGAGCCGATCGCACCGCTCACGGGCATGAACGGCACGTCCCCGGCCGCCGAGCAGCCCACGCCGGACACATGGGTGAGGCTGAAGCCGGAGACGCTGGAGTCGCCGTAGCTGTAGCCGCCGCCGTTGGGCCGTGACGAGGTGTCAGGGCTCCACTGCAGCATCCCGTGCGGGACGTCGGCGCCGGGGAAGGTGTTGCCCGCGCTGAAGTTGCTGTTGGACGCCGTGCCGACGAAGGGGTTCACCAGTGCGGCCGGGTCCGCGACCGCGGTGGCGGTGTGCGCGGTGTGCGCGGTGGCGGCGTGCGCGGGTAACGCCGGCAGCGAGAGGCCGAGGACCGCCGCGATCAACAGCCGCACCGCTCGGATGTCAGCCACGCTCAAGCACCTCGCCCAGCACCGCGTCGGCGGGTGAGGTGGACCAGTCCGTCGAGACGAACGACGCGCCGTCCGCGGCGAGGAGCGCGATCCGGGCCTGCGCGTCGGCGAGGCTCGGCGCCGTGGAGCTGAGCGCGGGCGCGACGTCGTAGGCGTCGGTGACCACGGTGAGGTAGTGGTTGGCGTTGTACCACTCGGTGTTGCCGTCGCCCACCCAGGTCCCGGCGTCGCCGTCGAAGACCACGAACCACGGGCGCAGTGAGGCGTCCGCGTAGCGGCTGCGCGGGTCGCCGCCCTGCGCGTTCAGGACGCTCGGGAAGATCTGCGCGTCGGCGATGTTCCCGTCCGCCGCCAGGCTCTGGAGGTGGGCGGCCTCGACCGCGTCCGTCCAGCCGGAGGCGGGGCTGACGGCCTGTTCGACGGTGCCGGGGATGGCCTCGACGATCACCTTGCCGGCGAGCGCGGAGCGGGTGGCCCAGTTGTTCGCCCGGGCCGCGGTGTCCAGGTCGGGGTAGCGGCTGCCGTCCGGCTTGGTGAGCAGGTCGGCCGGGGTGTAGACGAGGTCGCCCAGGTGCGCCTTGACGTAGCCGTCCAGCTCCGTGGCGTCCAGGCCGATCGAGGAGTTGAAGCCGTTCTTCATCTCCAGCTTGACCATGATCGGGCCGTGTGTGGGGTGGGCCCGCATCCAGATCCGGATGTCGTCCAGGCAGCTGTCCAGGTTCTGGTTGCGGTTGCCGGTGTAGAGGTCGGCGGGGCCGGCGGCCTGCACGCAGTTGTTGTTGCTGCCGAGCGGGTTGCTGTGGCTGACGTTCCACTTGTGGGTGAAGACGTTGGCCCAGGCGTCCAGTTCGATCAGCGAGGCCCCGCTGTCGAGCGCGTTGGCGAGGTAGGTGTACTGCGCCTTGTCGTCGTAGGTGTTGTGCAGGCCGACCGCGGTGGCGCCGGCCAGGGTCTGCGCGCCGAGGTCGTCGGCGTGCACCGGTGCTGCCGGCAGGGCGAAGGTCAGCGCGAGCGCGGACAGCGCGGGGAGGGCGGCGCGGAGTAGTCGGTTCTTGGCGGACGGGGACATGCCGGACTCCTTCGAGAGGGGGGAATCAGCGCAGGGTCAGTCGGACCGAGACGCCGTCGTGCGTGTAGACGGGGACGGCCCGGTAGCCGTCCGCGTCGATCGTGACCGTGCCGAACTGGCCTTGCAGGGAACGGGCTTGGAGGACCGGCACGGTGAGGTGGCGAGGCCGGTCGGTGCCGTCCAGGCGCAGGACGAGCACGCTGGCGCGGTCGAGCACCACGCGTCCGGCGACGTCGAGCCCCGGTGTGCCGCCGTGCCGGAGCACCACCTCCAGCGTGGAGCCGGCACTCTGCGTGTAGCCGCCGCGGCACTGGGCGCTGCCGTCGGCCGGGTCCAGCCGCAGCGTGCCGCCGGTCAGCCGGACGTCGCCGCGCCCGAGGGCCTCGCGGGAGGCCGCGACCAGCGTGCCCGCCGCCACGGTGGTGCCACCGGTGTAGCGGTTGCGGCCCGACAGCGTCAGCGTGCCGGAGCCCTGCTTGGTTAGGCCGCCGCATCCGTCGATGTCGCCCCGCCAGGCATCGGCCGCGCTGAAGCCGCCGTCGGCGGCGTTCATGACGACCCGTACGTCCGTGTCGAAGCGTCCGAAACCGTCGGCCGCCGCGAACAGGTTCAGGTGCCCCCACTGCTCGTCGCCGTCCAGCAGGACGTACCCCGAGGGCAGCGCGGTGGTACGCAGCACCTCGCGCCGCTGGGCCGCGTCCAGGTACGGCAGCCGGGTCTCCAACAGCACCTCGGCGCCCTTGGGCACGGTCATGTCGAGAGAGCGGCCACGGCGCGGCAGTACGTAGGTCAACCGCGGTGTGACGAGGTCCGCGTTGGCCTCGCGGTCGGCGTAGCGGTCGGTGTCGGGCCCCGCCGAGTGCGCGAAGGCGTTCAGCGAATCCGCCGAACTGCCGCTCTGTGACTGGAAGTACGCAGCTGCCTGGGTGCGCGCGGCGGCCTTGAGCGCGGCGTTCGCCGGGTCGGCCAGGGCGGCGGCGGCCAGCGCGCTCCCCAGGATGCGGCCGCCGATGACGTCGACGGGCGAGTGCATGCCGGCGACGATCCGGGTGTGGCTGAGCTCCATGGCCCGCGCCACCAGCTCCTGGAACCGCTCGGGGACGGCGTAGGCCAGCGCGAGCGCGGCCAGGTGGAACGCGTTGGTGTGCCCGCTGGGGAATCCGCCGTCATTGGCGGGAGTGGTGCTGCGCTGGCGCAGCAGCTGCGGTGCGACGACCACGTCGGACTTGTAGACGGGATAGCCGAAGCCGTCCGTCGTCCCGGTGTCGACGACTGTGCTCTGCTCGGTCATCCGCCAGGGGCGCGGGTACTCGTAGGCGAACTTGCTGGGGTTGCCCGAGGCGTGCGGGCCGCGCAGCGTGTTGACCAGGGTGACCACCTGGCCGAGCGCGGAGTCGACGGCCCCGGCGCCGAGCGCGGAGCCGGCCGGCGCGTCGGCCGGGAGGGTTTCGGTGACGGGGGCGGCCGGAGTGCCGTCGGGGGCGGAGGTGATGCCTGTGACGGCCTTCGCGCCGGTTCGGTACAGGTCGGCGAGCGGACCCAGCCCGGCGATCATGGCGTAACTCTGGTCCTGCCGGTCATAGATGAAGGCCTCACGGGCCTGCGCGTCGGTCCGCCGAGTGGTGACCTGTGCGCAGTAGCGCATGTTGGCTCGCAGGATGTCGGCCATCAGCGGCGAGCCGGTGTTCCAGGCCGCTCCGGTCTTCCAGAGCTTCTCCATCCCCGAGAGGATGCGCACGTCCGCGTTGCCCTGCGGGGTGAGGTCGGCCATGGTGTTGGTCGCGTAGGCGTCGACGAACGCGGGAGGTCCGCCTGCCGCGTAGGCATGCTGAGGCTCTGTCAGAACACCGAGGGCGAGCACGCCGACCGTGGCGCCGGTCGCGCTCTTGAGGAAACCGCGTCGGGGCATGCTGTTCAGTTGCGTATCCATGTTCGTCTCTCCGTGCCGGTCGACCATGACAGAAGCGCGCGGCGGAGGAGCTAGCCACGCTGGGCGATCGGAGTCTGTGGCAGACCCGTGACGAGCGGTGGTACGGGCCGCGTGAGGCACATGAACAGCAGCCGTGTGAACGCTAACATCAGGGGTGCGTTCTGAGGTCCCTTACGCTGCACATCGTGAGGGACCGCCTTGTCGTGGAGGGGCGTCAGGACGGTTCCACGTCCAGGGCGGTGGCGAGGGCTGCTGCCGGGTCGCGGTCGGCGGGACCGGCCGGCCACCAGGTGCCGGACTCCTTGCGGTAGGGGTACCAGTGCCGATCCGTGCCCAGGCGCAGTTGTGCGGAGCCGGCGGCGACGGTGAGGCGGTTGCGGGTGGCTCGCAGGGCGGGGGCGCGCTCGCCCGCCCAGGCCTGCTTGACCGCGTCGCGGTGCGGCCTGTCGGCGAGTTGGTGCGCGGTTGCCACGGTGCGTGTGCTGCCTTCGAGCGGGTCCGACTTGGTCTGTGCCAGTGAGAATAGTGGACAGGAACTGCCGCGGGCGGTGGACCGGCAGGTCAACTCCGACGGCACGGTGGTCGGCGTGGAGTCCGGGCTCCCTCGCCCTGCAGCGCTGACCCCAGCTGGACGGGCCCGGCGCGGTTCGACGGACGGATCAGGCCCGCGATGCTGTTTGGCAGGTCCACGTGATCTTTTCAGAAGCATCACAGAGCACGCCTTTTGCCCAGGTCAAGGTCCTGCTTACGCTCCTGGAGGCGAGGAGGGCGAGGGTACCCAGCGCCCCGCGCGAGGTCACCGGATCCGGTGACGCGGCACCCACGGAAAGTCCGCATGAGCTACTGCCAGTTTTGTCGACGCCACCTCAACGGCGCGCTGTCCTGCCCCGGTTGCGGCGCAATTGCTCTGCCCGTGGCAGTCGTGCCGCCGGCTCGATCCCATGCCGAGCCGCATGCCGAGCCGCCGTACCCGGCCGAGCAGCCGCCCGCAAGCGCCCCGGCGCTGTCGGCCCGGTCGGCCGACCGGCAGCGCGGCAAGCGGCGCGGGTCGGGCCGGCGGCGCGGGGTGCTGGTCCTGTCGATGGTCGGCCTGGTGGCGGGGGGTGGGCTGGGCACCGTGGCGATGTCCTCAGGCCATTCGGACGGCACGGCGGTTCCGGCCTCCGCACCCGACACAGGGCTGCCCCGGGCGACGGACGGAGCGAGCCCGAGTGCCAGCTCCGTGCAGGTGATCGGGCAGCCGACGGCGGGGGCGCGGCACAGTGCCGGCGCCCGCCCGAGTCACTCACCCTCACCCTCAGCGTCCGTCACCGCCGTCGCTTCCGCGAGCGCCGCGGCTTCGGCCACGGCCCCCCGGCCGTCGGCGACCACGCCCGCTCCGGGTGGCACCAGCACCCGTCCGGGAACGGTTGCGCCCTCAGCGCCGACGAAGCCGACAACGACACCGGTGCCGAAGCCGGCACCGACGGCCACCTGCACCCAGTTCCTCTTCTGGTGCACCTGAACGCCCGGGCACACCCGGAGCGAGGGCCAGGCGGAACCAGACCCGCTTGCCCCGGGTGAGCTGGTGGACGTCGAACTCCTCCACGAACTGCGAAAGAGCTCGTCCTTGCCCCCAGGCGGCTACTCCTCGGTCGGCCCGAGGTCGGGGGTCTCGCGCAGGTCGACGGTGCGGGAGCGGTGGGCGGCGTGCAGCTCCAGCACGGTGATCTCGTTCTCCCCCGGGCGCAGGACGGGAGCGGGGACGTAGAGCGAGCGTTGCGGGCCGCGGGACCAGAACCGGCCGAGGTGGAACCCGTTGACCCACACGTTGCCCTTGGCCCAGCCGGGCAGGTGGACGAAGCTGTCGGCCGGTGTGCCGACCTCGAAGCTGCCGCGGTGGAAGGCCGGGCCGACGACGGGTTCGGCGCCGCCGGTGAAGGCGAGGCCGGTGAGTGAGGTGAGGGGCAGCGGCCGGTTGGTCCAGCCGGTCAGTTCGGCGCCGTTGAGGTGGACCTTGCCGAGGAGTCCCTTGCGGTCGTGCATGCCCGGTCCGTAGTTGACCCGGCCCTGGTTCTCCACCAACAGGCGCAGGACGCTGCCTTCACGCGGGACGGTCAGTGCGATGGCGCTCTCGTGGTTCTCGCGTTCCAGGACGCCCACGGGTTGGCCGTCGACGAAGACCTGGGCCCGGTCGCGCACCTCCTCGACCTCCAGCAGGGCGGGACCTTCGGTGGGCAGGGCGGTCTCGTAGAGGACGAACCCGAAGTCCTGGCCGAGCTGTTCCATGGTGAGTGGTTGTTCGGACGGCGCCGGTGCGCCCAGGAAGGGCAGGTTGTCGAACAGCGGGGCGCTCTCGATGAGCGCGACTGCGGGTACGGCGAGCTTCGTGCCGCACCCGGGTGCCGGCTCGGCGGGCACGGGGGCGTACTTGGCGATGACCTTGCGGAACGCCTCGAACTTCTCGGTGGGGTCGCCGCTCTCGTCGAGGGGGGCGTCGTAGTCGTACGAGGTGATGGTGGGCCGGTAGGTGTGCTTGTCGTTGGCTCCGTTGGTGAATCCGAAGTTCGTGCCGCCGTGGAACATGTACAGGTTGACCGAGGCGCCGGTCGACAGCAGGTCGTCCAACTCCAGTGCGGCCTGGGCGGGATCGCGGACCACGTGGTGGCCGCCCCAGCGGTCGAACCAGCCGTTCCAGAACTCGGTGCACATCAGCGGGCCGACGGGCTGGTGGGCGCGCAGGGTGGCGAGGCCCCGCCCGGAGTGGCTGCCGAAGTTGGCGGTGGCGAGCGTGCCGGGCAGCGCTCCACGCTCCAGGTCGGTGGGCTGGTCGCAGGTGAAGAGGGGAACGTCGACGCCCAGGTGACGCAGGAGGTCCGCGAGGTGGGCGAGATGCGCGGTGTCGCCGTCGTACGCGCCGTACTCGTTCTCCACCTGCACGGCCAGGACGGGGCCGCCGTGGGTGGCCAGCTGGTCCACCAGCGGGGGGATCAGGTGGGTGAAGTAGCCTTCCACGGCGGTGAGGTAGGCCGGGTCCTGGCTGCGCAGCCGGATGCCGGGGTCGGCCAGGAGCCAGGACGGCAGGCCGCCGCCGTCCCACTCGGCGCAGATGTACGGGCCGGGGCGCAGCAGGACGTGCAGCCCCTCGGCGGCGGCGAGGGTGAGGAAGGCCGGAAGGTCGAGTTCCGCGTCGAGGCGGAATGCGTCGGGCCGTGGCTGGTGGAGGTTCCACGGGACGTAGGTCTCAACCGTGTTGAGGCCCATCAAGCGGGCTTTGCGCAGGCGGTCGGCCCAGAGGGCGGGGTGGATGCGGAAGTAGTGCAGGCCGCCGGAGATGATCCGGAACGGCTCGCCGTCGAGAGTGAACTCGTCGCCCTCGATCTGCAGGACGGGCATGGTGCTGGTACTCCGTATGTCGTCAGGCGGCCCGGGGGCCGGGGGAGGGGAGCTGGTGACGGGCCGGCGGCACGGGGGACACCCGAGCAGGTCGCGGGACGAGACCCGGTGGGTGTGCGCGTGCCGCCGGGCGTACGGCAGGCAGGTGCTACTGACCGGTGGTGAAGCCTTGGCCGGTGCCGTACTTGACGGAGGCGTCCTGCCAGGCCTTCAGGCCGGATGCCAGGGGAGTACTGGAGACGTAGGCCTTGCCGACGGTGTCATTGAAGACGGAGTTGGCGTAGACCTGGTACGGGAGGTACTGCCAGCCGGTCACGACGCTCTTGGCGGAGTCGGAGAAGATCTTGTTGGCCTGCTGGCCGCCGAAGTAGGGGAAGGCGGTGTCGAGGAAGGCCTGCGAGTTGAGGTCGGCCGTGGTGGCGGGGAAGGCGCCGCCCTTGATGCGGTCCTGCGCGCCGTCGCCGGCGTTCGCGAACTTGAGGAAGGCGTAAGCCAGGTCCTGGTGGGCGCTGGATTTCATGACCGCGAGTGAGCTGCCGCCGTTCTCCGAACTGGCGCTCTGGCCCTGCCGCCATTGCGGGAGCGGAGCGACCCGCCAGTCGCCGGAGGCCGTGGGCACGCCGGAGGCGAGGTTGGCGGGCATCCAGGCGCCCATGGCGAGGGTGGCGATGGAGCCGTCACCAAGGCCCTTGTACCACTGGTCGCTCCAGGAGCTGACGGGTGCCACGAGGTGCTCGGAGACGAGCTTCTGCCAGGTGTCGGTGAACTTCGCGCTGCCCGGATCGGTGAAGTCGACGGAGACCTTGGTGCCGTTCACCTTGTACGGGTGGCCGCCCGCCTGCCAGATCATGCTGGTGGTGAAGCCGGCGTCGCCGGTGTCGTTCGTGATGTAGGCGTTGGGGTCGGCCGCGTGGAGCTTGCGGGCGTCGTCGACGTACTGGTCCCAGGTGGTGGGTACCGTGAGGTCGTACTTGTCGAAGACCTTCTTGTTGTAGAAGAGCGCCATCGGGCCGGAGTCCATCGGCAGGGCGTACACCCCGCCGTTGATGCTGACGGAGGTCCAGGGGCCGGGCGAGTACTGCTTGGAGAGATCGGGCGCCCCGTACTTGGACAGGTCCTGCAGTGACTTGCCGAGAGCGAACTGGCCCAGCGCGTAGTACTCGATCTGGGCGACGTCGGGGGCGCCGTTGCCGGCCTGGACCGCGTTCTGCAGCGCGGTGTACTGCTTGTCACCCGTACCCGCGTTCACCAGATTGACGTGCACCTTGGGGTACTTGGCCTCGAAGTCGGTGACGACCTGCTTGAGGGTGGGCTCCCACGCCCACACGGTGATCGAGCCGCCCTGGCTGAGTGCCGTGTCGAGGCCCGAAGCGGACACCGGGCCGCCGTCGCCGGAGCCGGTGGTGCTGCTGCTGCAGGCAGTGAGTGCGAGCGCGGCGGCGCACACCAGACCGAGGCCACGCAGCGTGTGCCGGACTGCCTTGGTTCTCATCTCAGTTCCTCCGATATCGGGGTGGGTGGGGGGCCGGCGGCAGTCACTCCTTGACGCTGCCGGCGGCAAGGCCGGACTGCCAGTACCGCTGGAGCAGGAGGAACGCCATGATCAGGGGAAGGATGGTGAGCAGGGAGCCGGTGATCACCAGGTTGAACACGGGCTGCCCGCCGGCGGTGGCCGCCTGGTCGTTCCACGCGTTGAGTCCGAGCGTGAGCGGGTACCACTTCGGGTCCTTGATCATGATCAGCGGGAGGAAGTAGTTGTTCCAGGTCGCGACCACGGTGAAGAGGAGCACGGTGACGATGCCCGGGGCGAGCAGCGGGAGGCTGATGCGGAAGAAGGTGCGCAGTTCGCCCGCCCCGTCGACGCGCGCGGCCTCCAGCAATTCGGTGGGGACCGCCTCGGAGGCGAACACCCACATCAGATAGAGCCCGAACGGGGAGACCAGCGAGGGGATGATGACGGCCCACGGAGTGTTGGTCAGCCCCATCTTGCTGAACATCAGGAAGGTGGGGACAGCGAGCGCGGTCGTGGGCACGGCCACGGCGCCGATGACGAGGGCGAACACGGTCCGCTTGCCCCGGAAGCCGAACTTCGCCAGCCCGTAGCCGCCGAGCACGGCCAGGAAGGTCGCGCCGCCCGCGCCGAGCACAACGTAGAGCAGGGTGTTGAGCAGCCAGCGGCCGAAGATGCCGTCGTCGTAGGTGAGCGTCTGCCGGATGTTGTCCCACAGGGCGAAGTGGCCGCTGAACCAGATGCCCGGGGAGCCGAGCAGGTCCGTCTGGGTTTTGGTGGCGCTGATCACCAGCCATGCCAGGGGCACCACGGTGTAGAGCACCACCAGGCCGGCGAGGAGGGTGACCGACACGCTGCGGCGGGGGCGGTCGACCGAGTGGACCCGCCGGCGTATGCGTGGAACGTCGGTGGAGTGTTTGCGGGCCCGGGCCGGGGCGTCCGTTGCGGTGGGCATCGGTCACGCCTCCTTTCGCATGCCGCGCAGCTGGAAGGCGTAGGCGATGACCATGGTGATGACGCCCATGACGATCGCTACCGTGGCGGCGTAGTTCTGCTGCCGGCCCGAGAAGGACAGCGTGTAGGTGTAGTAGTTCGGCGTGTAGAACGTCGTGATCGCGTTGGGCGCCGGGACCTTGAGGATGGCGGGCTCGTTGAAGAGCTGGAAGCTGCCGATGATCGAGAAGACGGTCGCGATGACCAGGGCCCCGCGGATGGCGGGGAGTTTGACGGCCGTGATGACCCGCCACTGCCCGGCACCGTCGATCTCGGCCGCCTCGTAGAGGGAGCGCGGGACGACGCGCAGCGCCGAGTAGAAGATGAGCATGTTGTAGCCCACGAACTCCCAGGTCACGATGTTGCCGATGCTTGCGAGCACCAAGCCTGGCGACAGCGGGTCGGGCAGCGAGACGCCGAAGGCCCGGTTGATGTCCCCGACCAGGCCGAAGCGCGAGCCGTAGAGGAACTCCCACATCAGTGTGGCGACGACCGCCGGAACGGCGTAGGGGAGGAAGACGGTGATACGGAAGAAGCTCTTCCCGTACAGCCGCCCGCTGTCCAGCGCCAGCGCCGCCAGCAGCGCGATCCCGAGCATGACGGGGACCTGGACGGCCAGGAACAGCGCCACCCGCCCGAAACCGGACCAGAACTCGGGGTCCTGGAAGGCCTGTTGGTAGTGGTCGAGGCCGACGAAGGTATTGCCGCCGATCAGGCGGTCCTGGAACAGGCTGAGATAGACCGAGTAGCCGATCGGCGCGAGGAAGACCAGGGCGAACACGGCCAGGAACGGCCCGATGAAGCCCCAGCCGACCAGGCCGCGGCTGCTCCGCCTGCGCGGTGGGGATCCGCGACCCGCCGATGCGGCGGGTGGTGAGGTGATCGTCATGACCGTCCCGTGGTGAAGATGGTGGCGGGCTGCTCGCTGACGGTGCCCGTAGCAGCGAAGCGTCCGGCATCAGCTCGATGTTTACGTAAACACTCGCGGCGTCACGCGCTGGACGTTTGCGTAAACATTGGATTACCGTGATGTTGGCACCGCCGCCCGAGAAGCGTCAAGAGGAAGCCGTGGTTTCCGATCCGTGTCGGCGGCGGGCACCACCAGGAAGGGGATACGTGGGCAGGGCAAGGGCTTTGACGTCGTCAGCGGAAGCCGGTGACGGCGCGGCTGCCGCAGAGGGTGCGACACGCGGACGCACACGACAGCGGGGTGCTTCCATGGCCGACGTCGCACGTCTGGCCGGTGTCTCCTCGCAGACCGTCTCCCGCGTTTCGAACGGCAGCACGGGCGTCGTCGAGGAGACGCGCCAGCGGGTCCTGGCCGCCATGAAGGAGCTGGGCTACCGCCCCAACAGCGCTGCGCGCGCTCTGAAGGCCGGCGAGTTCCGGACCCTGGGAGTCATCCTGTTCACCCTCTCGACGACCGGCAACGTCCGAACGCTGGAGGCGATCACCCATGCCGCCGCGAGGGAGGGCTACGCCATCACGCTCATGCCGGTGGCCGTCCCCACCCAGACCGGCGTGCACGGGGCCTTCACCAGGCTCGGCGAGCTCGCCGTGGACGGCATCATCGTGATCATGGAGGTCCACCTCCTCGACGCCGCCACCATCTCGCTGCCACCGCACATCCAGGTGGTCGTCGCCGACTCCGACGCGGGCCAGCGGTACAGCGTGGTCGACACCGACCAGAGCGAAGGCGCTCGCCTGGCCGTCCAGCACCTCGTCGACCTGGGTCACGACACCGTCCGGCACCTCGCGGGGCCGGCCGACTCGTTCGCGGCCCAGCGTCGGACGGACGCGTGGCGTGCCGTACTCGAGGACGCGGGCCGCACCGTGCCGCCCATCGTGCGGGGCGACTGGTCGGCGGAGTCCGGCTACCGCGCCGGGCTGCTGCTGGCGGCTGATCCCGACTGCACCGCCGTCTTCGCCGCCAACGACCAGATGGCCCTCGGCCTGCTGCGCGCGTTCCACGAACACGGCAGACGCGTTCCCCAGGACATCAGCGTGGTGGGATTCGACGACATCGCCGAAGCCCGCGACTTCATCCCCCCGCTGACCACCGTCCACCAGGACTTCGCGGATGTCGGCCGGCGCTGCGTCGAAGGCGTGCTGCAGCAGATCCGCAACCAGACCGCGGAGCAGGGCACCACCCTCGTCCCCACCCGGCTGGTCGTACGGGAGAGCACCGCCGCCCCGCCGTCGTGCTGACACGCCGTGCGGGTCCGCCGGTGAACCGGCGGACCCGCACAGCGTGTTCGGGGTCAGAGCCCGGCTTCGAGGATCTCCTGGATGTGCTTGGTCCGCTCCTCGACGTGGTGGGTGTTGGTGTCCGACTTGTGGTCGAACGTCAGCACGCCGTCGGTGAAGGTGATCCCGGTCGGGCTGAAGTACTCACCCGTGTTCCTGACGACGACCTTCGAGACCCCCTCGCGGAGCGCGTCCTTGCCCATGTCGTCGGCCCCGACCGCGCTGAACGCGTCCACCAGCGGCTGGAAGTACACCTGTGGGAAATACTCGGCGTAGCTGTCGGCGTAGTCGGGGACGGCCAGCTCCTGCCAATCCACCTCGATCGGCACATCGAACCCTGCCGCCGCGTCGATCCGGGACTTCCAGCCCGGGTAGTCGTCGTTCTTGAACCGCTCGACGCTGCGGCGTTCCGCCAGGCCCATGCGAAGCCTCCAAAGTGTCCGTTGTCGTTCTGCTGCTCGAAAGCAGAGCGCTGATGTCCTCGACGTGCCCGCCCGGCAGCGTGCGGGGCGGGCAGGGCCAATGGGCCGGGTCGAGTTCTTCGCTTGCGGTGATCCTTTCCGGTCGCGGGGGCGGCCGGCATCCGTAGGATCACGGCAATCACCTACGCAGCAGCAGCACCCGGCTCGGCCGCGTCGCCGCCGGGCCACCGTCGCGTCCTGCGCGGGCGAGCGCCTACCGGGACTCCCGGGTACCGGCGGCCAGTCGCGCCAGCAGGCCGGCGGCATCGGCGGCCAGGCGCGCCGAACCGCACTGGTCGGCCAGCACCGCGGCCCGCCGCAGCCAGCCGCCCACCGCGTCGGTCCGCCCCGCGTCCAGCGACACCGTCGCCGCCGTGAGCAGGGTGCGGACCAGTTCGATGCGATCACCGGCGTCGGCGAAGTCCGCGATGGCGTCCTGGGCGCAGCTCAGGGCGCTGTCGGTGTCCCCGTACACCGCGTGCGCCCGCAGCCGGGCCCGCAGGGCGAAGCCCTGGCGGCCCACGGACGGCAGCTGGGCGACGCTCTCCTCGGCCAGCCGCGCCCAGCGCTCGACGGAGGCCGGGCCACCGCTCGTGGCTGCCGCGTGCGCCAGCAGGTCGCACCAGCGGGGCCGGCGCCAGGCGGTGAGCCTCGGCAGCTCCTCCCCGCCCGCCACGTCCAGCAACTGCCAGCCGGCGCCGGCCGGGTCACCGGTGAGCAGGACGAATTCGGCATGGAAGCAGCGGACCGAGACCGCCCACGCGGTCGGCCTGCTGTCGGCGGCTGCCCTGGCGCGTTCGGCCGCGGCGGTCGCCTCCGCCAGGTCACCGGGGCCGGCGCGCCAGAGCAGTGCCTCGGCCCGCAGCATCATCAGGATCGCCTCGCCCGCGGGGTCGCGGATCCGTCCGACGTCCCGGTCGGCTTCGTCCAGCGTGGACAGTGCGCCGGAGAGGTTCCCCGTACGGAGCCGGGCGTTGCCCAGGAACGTCAGCAGATGCGGATGGATGTAGGTCTGCCCGGTGCGCCGGGACAGGTCCGAGCCACGGGCGAGATGGCGCTCGGAGTCGGCCAGTCGTCCCATCATCCCTTCGGTCAGGCCCACCTGCTGCACGGCTTCCAGGGAGGCCACGAGCATCGTGTCCGGGACGGTGTCCAGGATGTCGGTGGCCCTGGCCAGCGTGGCCAGCGCAGTGGCCTGGTCTCCGGCGAACAGGTGGCCGAGTGCGGCCTTGCCCAGGGCGTTGACCTCGCCGACCGGGTCGCGGTGCGCACGGGCGAGCCCGGCGGCGGTCTCGGCGTGCTGCCGGGACGTCTCGTAGTCCTGCACGTCGTAGGCGTGGTCGGCCAGTTCCGCGTACAGGGCCGCGGCGGTGGCCGAGTCGTCCTCGGTCAGCGCGGCGAGTCCGGCGCGGGCCAGGGCACCGGCCTCGGGGTAGCGGCCCATCCGCCGTTCGACCCGGCTGGAGTCGGCAAGCGCGGGTGCCCCGTCGGCCGGCCCGCCGGGAATGTCCGAACGCAGCGCTTCGAGCAGTGCCTTGGCCTCCGCGGCGTCCCCGGTCAGCAGCCGGGCCCGCGCCAGCAGGACCTTCGCCTCGTACCAGTGCGTCCCGCCTTCCTGCAGCAGCGACAGGGCGGCCTGCAGATGGCCGGTCGCCACGGCCGGAGCGGAGTAGAGCATGCCCCGGGCCGCTGCGATCAGGGTCGTCGCGTGTTCGGGTCGCCAGGGGTCCGCGGCCCGTGCGACGTGGTAGGCGCGCTCCGCGATCGGTGCGGCCCGCCGGGCGAGTTCGGCCTCGGCGCGCCGGTGCAGGGTGAGGCGGCGGCTGGGCTCCAGCCGTTCGTAGACGACGTCGGCGACCGCTCGGTGACGCAGTGACAGCCGCGGCGCGGGCTCGGTCGGACGGACCAGGTCGAGCCGGGTCAGCCGGTCCACTGCGGCCATGGCCGCCGAAGGGTCCAAGTCGGCGACCGCGGACAGGAGTTCCGGGTGGAACGAATCGCCGAGGACCGCCGCGACCTGGACAACCGTCAGTGACACGGCGTCCAGACCGTCGAGTTCGCCGAGGATCGCGGTCCCGGCATCGGCCGCCGTCCCACCATCGGCGGCCAGCACCTTGAGGTACTGCGGGTTGCCCCCGGCCAGGCCGTGCAGCTCCTCCAGGTCCGGCCGGTCACCGAGCAGTTCGCGGGCCTGCTCCGGGGAGAGCGGTCCGAGGTTCCACACCTCCAGGAGCCCGGCGGACGACGCACGGGCGAGCACCGCCGCGAGCGGCGACGAGAGACGGCGCTGCCGATAGGCCATCAGACACAGCGCCGGACCCGTGACGGTGGCCGCCAACAGCCGCTCCACGTCGGCGATCCGCTCGGGCGCGAGATCGTGCAGGTCGTCCACCACCGCCATGACGGCGGAGCGGTCGTCGGCGCGCGCCGCGAGCTCGTAGACGTCCACGATGTCCGGTCCGGCGGACAGCGGCGGCGGCAGCGGCGGCAGCGGCGGGTGCGTGCCGCGTGCGGCGAGCACGGGGACGCCCTGGGCGCGAGCGTGCGCAGAGGCCGTCCACAACAGGGAACTCTTTCCGATGCCCGGCTCGCCGACCAGCACGACCGCCCGGCCGACGCCCGCCTTGAGGTCCTCCAACATCCTGGTCAGCGAGTCGAGTTCGGCGTCCCGGCCGAGGAGCCGGGGCGTGTCGGCCACGGCCCGCGGCGTCAAGGGTGAGAGATGGCCGGCTGCGGGACCGTCAGCGGGCAGCGGAACCTCGGGGGCAGGCCGGCGCACCTGCGGGTACGCCCGTTGCGGCCCGGTGTTGCGGCTGACGATGACGGCCAGCGCAGCGCGACTGGAGACGCCGGTCTTGCGGTAGATCCGGGCGATGTGGGATTCGACGGTCCGTGGGCTGAGCACGAGCTTGTCGGCGATCGCGGCGCTGGTCAGGCCCTCTGCGACCAGTTCGGCCACCTCCCGTTCGCGGCTGGTCAGGGAGACCAGCTCGTCCGCCGGTTCGGCCGGGGCGGCGAAGACCACCGGCTGGATGCTTTCGGCGAGGCCGGTGAGCAGGTGCGCCCCGCCCTCCGAGGCCAGACGCGCTCCCCGGTGCCACATCTCGGCCGCACCGGTGCTGTCGCCCGTCGCCCGCAGGTGCGGAGCGGCGAGGAGCAGTGACTGTGCTTCGCGGAGCGTCGCCCGGGACCGGACGCTCTGCTCCGCCGCTGCCGTGAACATCCGGGCTGCCGTGGCCGAGTCGCCGTGATACGCGGCGATCCGGCCGAGGCTGCGCCGCGCCGCGCCGCGCTGGGCCGGCAGGCCGAGTTGCTCCGCCTCCTTGCGGGCACGCTCAGCCCAGCGCACGGCTGCGTCGGTGTCGCCGACGGCGAGGGCGGCGCCGCTGAGTATCTCCAGACAGTTGGGGCGCGTCGTGGGCTGCAGCCGGCGCAGGTCGCTTCCGCCGCCGGCCCGCAGCAGGATGTCCGTTGCCCGGTGCGGATCGCCGGCATCGAGCGCGGCGGAGGCGAGCATGCACTGGGCCAGCGTCGCCCACCAGCGGTCGTTGCCGCCCGCGGCGGCGGCGGCCTCCTCCGCGACGGCCAGTGCGTTCGGTGGTGCCGGTCGGCCGGCCTGCTGCAGGATCTGGGACTGGAACGCCAGGGTGAAGGCGAGCAGCTCGTCACTGCCCACCGTGCGCGCCATCGGCTCGGCCTCCTCGGCCAGTTCCAGCGCGCTGGTGATCCGGCAGGTGCTGAAATGGATGTAGGCCTTCGCGGTCAGGAACTGCGGGACCAGATAGGCCTGTCCGGTACGCCGGGCGATCTCCAGCCCGCGGTCCAGATGGCCGTCGGCACCGGAGTAGTCCTCCAGGAACGCCTCGGTCCAGCCCAGCGTGCACAGCGATTCGCACAGCTCGGCGACGTCGGAGTCGGCCAGGGTCCGCGCGAGCGCGGCTGCTGATGCGGCGACGGTGCGGGCCGTTCCCAGGTCGCCCTCGTAGGCCTCGCCCAGGGCGATCCGAGCCAGGGCACCCAGTTCGCCGATCACGTCGCCCAGCGAACGCGCTGCGGCCAGAACCTCGTTGATGTCGGCTCGGGCTCGCGGATAGCGGG
The DNA here is from genome assembly GCF_000744225.1 of Kitasatospora mediocidica KCTC 9733. Taxonomy (GTDB): domain Bacteria; phylum Actinomycetota; class Actinomycetes; order Streptomycetales; family Streptomycetaceae; genus Kitasatospora; species Kitasatospora mediocidica. Next base: position 657,691 of record NZ_JQLN01000006.1, read on the forward strand.
CGGCGGACAGGACGCAGGAGCACAGTTCCAGGCCGATCCGGACCGCGTGCGACGCCGACGGGCCGGGGGTGCGGGCCAGTTCACGGCGGAGCATCGCCTCGGCCTCCTGGTGGCGCCCGAGCTGCCGCTCCAACTGGCCGCGCAGCGTGGCCGCGGCGGCGCGGATGTCGTCGTAGCGGTCCGGGGCCGGCATGTCCATCACCTGCTGCAGGAGGTCCCGGCCCTCCTGCAGTCCGCCGCTCACGCCGAGTGCGCGGGCTCTGAAGAGCGTCAGTTCGCGCCGTGCGGCGAGGTGTTCCGAGCCGTTCGGCAGCAGCCGCAGGACGATGCCGAGCCAGTGCGCGGAGGCGGCCGGAGCGGTCGCGGCGCTCTGCTCGGCGGCCGCGACGAGGACATCGGCCGCCTGCGGATCCCAGCAGGTCACCGACCGCTCGACATGGTAGGCCTGCTCGATGACGGTGGCTCCGGCGGCGGCGATCTCTGCCGAGGCCCGGCGGTGGAAGTCCTCCCGCAGCCAGGGGTCGATGTTCTCGTGGATGAGCTCCCGGACCAGCGGATGGCGCAGTGCCAGCCGTCCGCCGTGTCCTCGCCGCAGGAGATCGCGCTGCATCAACCCCCGCAGCGCGTGGATGACCTCCTCGGAGCCGGACCCGGTCAGTACGCCGATCATCCGGGGGGTGCTCTGGTCTCCCAGGACGGTGGCTGCCTCCAGGACCCGGCGTTCCAGCGGGCTCAGGGCTGCCAACTCGTCCAGCAGCAGTGCGCCGAGCCCGACCGGCAGGCCGTCCGGCTCTCCCGACACCGCTCGGCCCGCGACGGGGGAGGAGCGTCCTGGTGCCTTGCGGGCGTCGCGGTGGGCCTGGAGGAGGGTGAGGAAGTACAGCGGGTTGCCGTCGCTCGCCGCGTACAGCTCCGAAGCCCGCGGCAGCGGCAGATCTGCGGCCAGGCCCTCGACGCAGTCACGTTCGGGCAGGGGCCCCAGGGTGATCCGGAGCGCGACCCCGCTGTCCACGCCACGCGCAAGCGACGTGCTCAGCACGGGTGGAGTCTGCCGACCCCGGCGCGAGACGACCAGGAGGAGTGGAGAGGACACGGGATGGCGTGCCAGGTGATCCAGCAACTCCAGCGACGCCGGGTCCGCCCAGTGCAGGTCGTCCAGTACCACGGCGAGCCCGTGCGGGCCGAGCCGGCCCAGCAGGGCCGCAGTGGCCTGGTACAGCGCGAACCGGTTGCCGCCGCCCGGGGCGGCCGGCGTGTCGGTGACGCCCCGCAGGGCCGGCGACAACTCCGCCAGCGCGGGGAAACGGCGCAGCACCGCGGGGCTGAGGTCGGCGAACGCATCGGCGAACGGCCGGAACAGGCTGTGCTGTTCGTACTCGCTGGCCTGCCCGCTGAGCACGGTCATCCCCCGGCTGCGGATCCGCGCGCCGAACTGCGCCAGCAGTCGGCTCTTGCCGATGCCGGCCTCACCCGTGACGTCGACGATGGCCAGTCCGCCGTCCTTGAGCCCGTCCAACACCGAGTCCAGCAGCCGGACTTCGGCAGCTCTGCCGACGAACGGCAGCTGGCCGGCGCGCTCCGGTCGGTCGCCGTACGCCTCGACCACGGGTAGCTCCCTTCAGATGAATCCTCCGCAGGGCTCAGAACGCCGAATGTGCGAGGGCAGGCCGTAACCTCGGGTCTTTGACACGGGTTCGGTGGGCTGGCAGCAGCCTAGTCGATGCCACGAGGGGCTACGGGTGCGCGGCAAGGCATCGATGGTGCTGTCGCGGGGCACAGTGGTCGTGGACGACGGCAGCTACCTGCGTCGCCCCGGTCACGGCCGGTTCAAGACCCGCGCCACTTGCCAGTTACCTCACCTGAACCCCTTCCCTCAAGTTCCAACTTCCCAACTCTCGGACCACCGGAGGATTTTCGTGGAGATCGGCCTCGTCCTGCAGACCGACCCGCCCGCGTCGCTGCTGATCGAGCGGATGGTCGTCGGCCCGATGGTCACCAACCCGTCGACTCGCACCGGGGAGGTCTCTGCATCGTTGTTCGCGACCCAGCCTGCCACCCTCGGCCGCCAGTTCGCCGTCTACGCCATGCACGACGCCGTGGAGCCGACCATCGACGCCTACGGCACCAGCGTCATCCCCGCGATGAGCTGACCGCCCGGCCCGGCCCAGCGCCGCGCCCGCCGGCCTCTGTCCCGTCCCCACGCGAGACCCCGCGAACCGAGGTGGCCGTTCATGTCCGCAATCACTCCGCCGCCCACGGCGGCGCAGACCGTTCATCCCGACGGACGAGTCGAACTCGCCGCGGGAGTCGCCCTCACCGACCCGCGCTTCACCAACGAGGACCTCGTACCGGTCCCGGTCGATCGCAGACGCTGGACCACGTACAACTTCCTGGCGCTGTGGGTTGGCATGGCCCACAACATCCCCTCCTGGACCCTCGCCTCGGGCCTGGTGGCGCTCGGCATGGACTGGAAGCAGGCGGTGCTGACCATCGCCCTGGCCAACGTCATCGTGCTGGTCCCGATGCTGCTCACCGGACACGCCGGCACCAAGTACGGCATCCCCTTCCCGGTCTTCGCCCGCGCCTCGTTCGGCTTGCGCGGCGCCAACCTCCCCGCGCTGATCCGCGCCGCGGTCGCCTGCGCCTGGTTCGGGATCCAGAGCTGGATCGGCGGCGAGGGCATCTTCCTGCTCGCGGGCAAGCTCCTCGGCCACAGCTGGCAGACCGCCTCGGCGATCGGCGGGTTCCCCTGGACGCAGTGGCTCTCCTTCCTGCTCTTCTGGGCGCTGGAGATCGCCATCATCGTCCGCGGTATGGAGACGCTGCGCCGGTTCGAGAACTGGGCCGCGCCCTTCGTCATCGCCGGCGCGCTGGCCTTGCTCGCCTGGATCGCGGTCAAGGCCGGAGGCTTCGGCCCGCTGCTCGACCAGCCCTCCAAGCTGGGCTGGGGCAGCGGCTTCTGGAAGATCTTCTTCCCGTCGCTGATGGGCATGATCGGCTTCTGGTCGACGCTGTCGCTCAACATCCCCGACTTCACCCGCTTCGGAGGCAGCCAGAAGGCGCAGATCCGCGGACAGGCGCTCGGTCTGCCCACCACGATGACCCTGTTCGCCCTGCTCTCGGTCCTGGTCACCTCCGGCTCCCAGGCCGTCTACGGCACGCCGATCTGGGACCCGATCGCGCTCGCCGCCAAGATGGACAGCGTGGCGGGCACCCTCTTCGCACTGCTGGTGGTGCTGGTCGCCACCCTGTCGGTGAACATCGCCGCCAACGTGGTCAGCCCCGCGTACGACCTCTCCAACCTGCTGCCGAAGATCATCAGCTTCCGTACCGGCGCGCTGATCGCCTGCGTGGTCGGCATCGTGATCTTCCCCTGGAAGCTCGTCGCCGACCCGCACATTTACATCTTCACCTGGCTCGGCGTGGTCGGCGGCCTGCTCGGCACCGTCGCCGGAATTCTCATCGCCGACTACTGGATCATCCGCCGCACCCACCTGGAGGTGGGCCAGCTCTACACGCCCGGCGGCCGCTACTGGTACGCCGCAGGCTGGAACTGGAGGGCAGTGGCGGCCTTCGTCGTCGGCGGCCTGCTGGCCGTCGGCGGCTCCTACGGCGGCCCCTTCCCGACCGGCGGTGTGATCGGCTTCCTCCAACCGCTCGCCGACTACGGCTGGGCCGTCGGCCTGGCCTCCTCGCTGGTGCTCTACGTCGCCTTCACCCGACTGGCGCCGCCCATGGAGAGGGCCACACCGACCGCGGACGAGCCGGCCACGGCCGAGGTCTGAGCTCGGCCATCGCGAGAGGCCGGCCGGCCCATCCTCACCAGGCGGCTTCCCGGCCCGCGCGGTCGCTGAGAGCACAGGTCACCATGCGCGCGCCGGAGGTGACGGGGGATCAGCGCAGGAGGGCGGCAAGGAGTTCGGCGATCGTGGGGCCGCTGTCGGCCGGGTGGCGCAGCTGCTTGCCGTCGATGACGTGGTAGTGGTTGGAGCGCCCGCGCCGTTCGTGGCTGAGATACCCGGCGTCTTCGAGGTCGACGATGATCCGCTGGACGGCGCGTTCGGTCAGCATGCACTTCGCGGCGATGTCCCGTACGCGGACGCCGGGGTCACGTGCGATCTGGACCAGCACGCGGGCGTGGTTGGTCAGGAAGGTCCACTGGCGCATGCTCGCGGGTTTGTCGTCCACCTGGTCAGGATAGTGCGGGATCCAGCGGCTCTGGGCGGAGGCAAAAGGGGGACATCGAATTCGTGTATTGCTTGACATGTCAGCCGAACAGGCCAACAGTTGAGGGAGCGGCCGCGTCGGAGGTGTTGCTGCGCGAAGCAGGAGGATCAGCCGTGGAACGAGTGAGCCGTGAGGGTGTGGAGCGGTTGTCCTCCTTCCTGGAAGCCAAGCTCGGGCAGCCGGACCGAGACGGAGCAGAGGCCGAGATGGTGAGTCAGGCGAGTCGCACCTTGCGGCACGCCGTGACGGGGATCGACGCCTTCCTCTCGGCCGAGGAGGCCGGGGCGGCTTCGGTGCCGTCGATGCGGGCGCACGCCGAGGAGCTCTGGGTAACCCTCGAACGCATGGCCGGCGTCTGGCCGGACGCTCCTCGGTCTGACCGATAGCGGAAGGGACGCCGGTGACGTCAATGGCGCTGTCGTCCACGTAGGGGCTGGCCGTTCCTACCCGCCAGGCGGTGCGGTTGTTACAAATCACTGGTGCCATCGGCGCTTTCACGATCCGCTCCAGCGTGGCCGAGGCCCTGTCAGCACGACCTGCCCGCGATCGCGTGCGATCGCGGGCCGCCTCGGCAACCGCCCCCGCAGGACTCTGGAGACGGCAGACCCCGGCCGAGCTATGCGCAGGCGCTCGGGCAGGATGACAGCAGCGACGTAGCGATGATCACGCGACGCCGTTGAACAGCTTCCAGTGGCCCTCGGAGACCACTTCCACGGTGCCGTCGACCACCTTGATGGCGGTCTGATCGTCAATCGCATAGGCCGGACCGGCGATCCCGGCCGCCCATCGTTCTGCGTCGGCCATGGTGTTCTCCGGACAGGCCGGGTGATCCAGGTGCGGGAAGATCGAGAAGTCCACCACGCCCAGCGTGCTGTCGCCGCCGGTGGGCGGCAGCCAGCCCACGAAGTCCTCCCCGATGCGGGGGGTCATCACCATGCTCCCGGCGCTGAGTCCCACGTACACCAGGTCGGGCAGCGATGGCAGGAGTTCGGCGAGCCCGGACTCCCGCATCCAGTGACTCAGGTAGAGCGCGTCACCGCCGTTGACCAGCAGGACGTCGGCCGCCCGGACCCAGGAGACCCAGTGTGCCCGGTCGATGCTGGGCAGCGCGGTGAGCTCCAGCACGCCCACCGACTTCCACCCCAGATCGGTCATGGGGAGGGGGGATCGCCCGCTGACGAAGCGCCATGGCCCTGCCGGATCGGCGCCCGGCGCCCCGTACCCCGCCGTGGGGATGCAGAGGGCGCTGGACTCGGCGATCGGCTTGCCCAGGAGGTCGACCAGCGCCTCCTGGATGCTCGCGTTCTTGACACCGGAGTCGGTGAGGAGAAGCTTCATCATGTCCTTCCCGGGGAATGGCACGGACGCGGTCGGTGCCGGCGGCGCGACCGAATGCCTCATGATGCCGAATGCCACTGACAGTGGTGCTGTGCTCAGTGTCTTCCAGGGGGCAACCGGCCCTGTAGTGCCCTGTCCGGAGCCGGCCGCACGCGGCAACCGGGGCATGGGCGGCGCCTGGACGATGTTGATCCCCGCGAGCGTAACCAGCACCCTCGCGGCGGCGCAGTCACCCGTGGATGTCATCCCGGAGTTGACTGCGCATCAGGTCGAGTGTCAGCCCTGCTCGACGGGCCGTCGCGCCCTTCCCCGAGGTGCAGTACCTGCCGTAGTGGCAGCGTACGGACCGCGCGCTACGAGGTTGCGCCGCGGTCCGTACGGGACCTCTGGCAGAGAAGGAGCAGCTCGTGCGTGAAGCCGGACGGCCGCATTGTCCCGGCCTGCTCCAAGGCCTCGGCGACGACCGACCACAAGCCGGCGTTCAGGCGCATGGACCCCGTCATCCTTCCCCGCCGGGCGGCATGGCAGGATCGGCCCTCATGACCACCAAGCACCGTCTCTCCGTCGGCACCCAGTCGCCGCTCATGTCAGTTCTGTCCAGACTGCGCATCCTCCACCACACGGCCGAGCGGGACGCGGCCGACCACGCGGCCGGCCACACCATCGAAATGATGTGCCTCACCACCACAATCGGCGGCGAGAAGCGCATATCGATCGGTAAGGGGAACACGATCGCCCGGCTACGCAACGGTGTCCTCGTCCTCACCCTCGGACAGCAGCCCCAGTGGCGCGAGCGCAGGACGCGCGAGACCACTGAGCTGCAGCCCCCGTTCGCTCTCGAAACCGTCGAGCCGAAGACACGGCTCCACGCACGGTACGCGTGCCTTCGACTCGGCACGGGCGCCGGGGAGTTCGACATTCTGGTATCCCCGCGCGACGAAAGGCTGCTGCGCCTGGCCCTGGCCCCCGTCGAGGCACACCCGTCGCGCACGAGCTGACAGCCGCGCGCAGGTCACCCGTAAGGGGGCGCAGGTCTCACGTCTCCCGGTCCGTGCCGCACTCGACGAGGAGCCGTGCGTTCGCGGCGTTCTGCACGGCGACGCCGAGGACGTGGTTCACGAGTGTGCCGGCCGACCGGCACCGGCTGAGGCGGCGGAACCTGTTGGCCCGTGATGACGCGCCGCCGGTACGGTCGGTCCGTGTGTACCTACGCCTTCGTCCACTACAAGCTGCACTACGCGTGCGTATCGTGCCGGATCAGCTTCAAACGCCATCCCAGCAACGCCGGGCACACCTGCCCGCGCTGCGCCGGGCCACTGCTGTGTGCCGGCCACGACTTCGCGGCACCTCGCCGCAGCAATCGCAAGGCGTGGTCGGTCGTCGCGGTGGTCCTGGGCGCCGGGCTGCGCTACGAGGGATTCGAGCCGTGCGGTTGCGGGCGTGATCCGAAGTTCCGTCCCCGTACCCGCGCCCAACTGCGCGCCCGCCGCAGGGTCGCGACTCGGACCGGCACTCCGCTCGCGGAGCTGCTCGGCCAGGCCGACCCGCTGGAGAACCGCTGATCACGGCAGGACTCGACACCGTTCACTTCGCCCAGCTCCCCACCCAACGAACCACGGGCACCTCAGTCGGTATCAGTCGCGGCCAGCACGGCCAGGCGCCGACGGCCCGGGGACAGCGCGGCCAGGCCGATGTCCCAAGCCACCTGATCGAACCACTGCGTGTCGGTGCCGAAGCCATACCATGCGCAGTCCAGCACCTGTGCTTCGGCCTCAGCGGAGGTGGAGCCCTCTGGGCTTCCAGCCAGCGCGGCCAGAGACCGCCAGGCCGCCAACCGGCCGTAGGCGCCGTAGGAACCGGAGTTGTACGCGCCTCCCGTCGCCGCCGCCGCGAACAGCACCTCCCATGCCTGGGCCGGCGGAAGGACGGCTACCGACGGAGGGGTCGTCCTCCCCGCTTCGTGCAGACACTCCAGTCCCAGCGTCAGGAGCGCGGTCGGGACGGACTCGGCGTCCAGAGGTTCGGCGAGGCCGAACACGCGCGCCTCGATGCGCCCGTTGGACTCTTCGGCCCAGTTCGCGACGGCCTTGGCCATCGCCGTGGCAGCGGCCTGTGTGGTCGTCTCCTCCGCCGACGGGACGCGCGCGTCCGCGATCACAGCCAGTTCGCCGCTCTTCGGCCGTCCGTACGGCAGCGAGTGGCTGCTGCCACGGATGCTGTGGCTCGGCAGAACCGCAGTTCCCTCCAGGTCGGACAGAGCCAGCGGCAGCCACCTCAGCGGGTGATGGCTCCAATGCGGCGACGTCGCCCAACCCGTGATCCCCGGCGTGTCCTGGACGTCCACGCCCCGGAGAACCAGCTCATGGACCAGGCAGGCCCGAAGCTCCTCCGAAGTGCGTCCGGTGAACGCCGCAGCCAGGTCGGCCGCCTCGTGGCTGGATGCCAGCAACGAAGCCGTGTAGCGATCCAGTTTCCTGCTGGTGACTTCATCCGAGGAGATCATCCGCAGCGCCTCGGTGACATTCCCGGGACCGGCGGTGGTGCTCAACAGTCGAAGCAGAAGGTCGAAGACGCTTCGGTACTGCCACACCTGCCCCCCGGTGCCGTACGTCCTGGCGAGCGCGATGCCAAGGTCCGCGGCAAAGGCGGCATCCCCCTGCGCGACCCGGCCCTCGGCCACTGCCCGCACGCCGGTGACGTCCTTCAGGTCCGGCAGCCCCGTCACGATCTTCTGTATCTCATCAGCCACGGCCCTGAGCCTACGCATCCGACGGCCGCAGCTCATCTGATAAATCACCGCCGACTGGCGCGCGGCCGGCGGATCTGCTCAGTCGAGGCCGGCCTTGTTCGCGCGTCACCGTGGCAACGCTGGAGGCACCGCGTGCTCGCGGTGCCTCCAGCGTTGGGAGCGGCTGTCAGGCGCGCACGGTCAGCCAGGCGCCGAGGCCGTTGCAGCCCTGGGCGTTGTAGCTGGTGCTGCGGTAGCCGGCCGGGATCGGCGAGCCCGGGCAGGTCCAGACGCCGTTGCGGACCTGGACCTGGTACCAGGAGCCGATGCCGTTGCAGCCCGAGCTCAGGTGGCCGGTGGTGACGTAGCCGGGCGGGATGGGCGAACCCGCGCACGTCCAGGCGCCGTTGCGGGCGAGCTGGTGGTACCAGGCGCCTATGCCGCTGCACCCGGAGCTGAGGTAGTTGGTGATGACGTAGCCGGACACGATGGGCGAACCCGCGCAGGTCCAGATCCCGTCGCGTACGGGCTGCTGGAGCCAGGAGCCCGCGCCGTTGCAGCCGGAGCGCTGATAGCCGGTGAGGACGTACCCGGGTGGGATCGGCGTTCCGGCGCAGGTCCAGCCGCCGACCGAGTGGGTCGCCTGCGGGGTGGCAGCTGCGGCGTCGGCCGTACCGGCGGCCGTGCCGCCGACGATGACGGCGGCCATCAGCGCGATGGAGCCGATGACGGCGGCGATCCGGCGGCGGACGGCCGCCACGGCTGAACCCTGTGTCGACATGTGCACGTGAAACCCCTCGATAGCCAAGAAAAATACGTCGGCGAAGTTCCTTAATCTTAGCTGGAATGTATGACGGTCCACCAGCTCGTGCTGGAAGCAGGCTCGTTGTGCGTCTGACCGAGTCTTGACCCGGACATCCGCTGCCCTTGACCCGGTGGGGAGCGCGGGCAGCGCCGCGGCGGGTGCGGCAGCTCCGCGCGTCGCGTCGACCGGCGGTCGGTCCGGTCGACAGGGGTCCATGTGGTCGGGTGCCTTGCTGGGGTCATGGGGACGCATGCGGATTCAGGGCCCTCCCTGCGGGCGGATGGTGGCGCCGATCCTGGATATCGCGGCTGGGAGGGCGCGGTGAAGGAGTGATTCGCGCAGAGCCGCCATCCGTCCGGGCGGTCCGCTCCGGGCGATCGGTCGCCCTTTCGGGCAGTTCGCTGACGCTGCTGGCCGCCGGTCATCCATAGCTCGGCTGCCTGAGGGCGCAACCGCCTGAGTTCCGCATCGGCGGGACGCCGTTCGTCACGAGCCATTCGCGCTCGCCGTCGAGATCCGCCGCCAACTGTCGCGCGGCCTCTCGCCGGTGTCTTCCGGACGGGGTTGTGATGGTGACGACGGCTGTCTTCTCGCCCCTCCTACAGGCCGAACAAGCGACTCGGGGCGGCAGTCACCAAAGCGTGAGCCGGCCCAGGGGGGCGCTGCCGGGGAGGCGTCGGCTCACTGATCTGCGGTGCTCAGCCGACCGGTTCCGTCATCGCGTGCGGCCCTACTGCCGGTTCGAGCAGCGACAACGTCCGCTGCTGCGCATCGAGGCCGACGCGGATGCCGACCGGCATCGGCAGATTCGGGCCGGCATGCCCGAACTCGACGTTGCCCAGGACCGGGATGTCACGGTCGCCGAGGACGTCGAGGACGATCTCGGGCAGGGTCGGGGAGGTGCCGGGCTCGAGTCCACTGATCTCGCGTGGAACGCCCACGACCATGCCGGAGATCCGATCGAGGATGCCGCAGTGTCGCATCACCTGCAGATAGCTCCACACGTATGATGCCAGGCCGCCCATCTCCTCCCAGAACAGCACCGCGCCGTCGAACTGTTCGAGCGGCAACGCGAAGGGCGTCGCCTGCGCCATCACGATGCGGTTGATCACCCCGCCGATCAGCCGGCCTTCGACACGACCAGGACGCCAGCACTCCCAGGACGGGCTTGCGGGCAGCGTACCGATCGCTTCGGTACTGGTCAGCAGCCTGGTGTAGAGCTTCTCGAGTTCTGCTTGGCGCGCCGCCGGCGCGGACTGCCAGTGCCCGCCGAAGCCGGGGACGGCCATGTCGGCATGGAACCCGACCAGACCCGTGCGCGCGTAGAGCACCAGGTGCAGCAGTGAGATGTCGCTGTAGCCGAGGATCGGCTTGGGATCGGCCCTGATCGCGTCGGCATCGATCAGGTCGAGGTAACCGAACGCCGTCTGGCCGCCGTCACTCGCGACGATCGCGCGCACCTCGGGATCTCGCAGAAGGGCGTTGAGCTCTTCGGCGATCTCCGCCGGCGTGGCCGCGCTCCACCAATGGCGGCGTCCTACTTCGAGTAGCGGAGCCCGGCGCACGCGGAATCCCATCCGCTTGAGCACAACCACCGTCTGTTCGACGTTCGGTTCGTAAGCGGCCGGCAGCGGACCGGACAGCGAGGCGATGACAACGAGATCTCCGAGCCTCAGGGCACGCGGTCGGAGCAGTTGAGGCAGCGCGGGATCGGTCATGGCGTCAGTGTCGCCGGTGGCGTTGGTAGGGTCACGTGATTTTCGCCGGGCGTCCGCCCCAGCGGATGGCCTTCTCGATGCGGATGCGGGCGCGGTGTTGTTCTTCGCCAGGAGCAGGAGCAGGAGCAGGAGCAGGCGCTCAGGCGCGCAGGACCTCGGCGAGGCGGTGGGTGAAGGCCGCGGGGTGTGTGGTCAGGCCGGTGTGGCCGCCGGGGAAGTGCACGAGGCCTGTGCCGAGTTGCTCGGCGAGGAACGCGGCGGGACGGTAGGGCAGTTCGCCGCGCGAATCCTCGCCGCAGGCGAGGACGAGCCGGTCCGACAGCGCCTCCAGCCGGCGGACGTCCGGGGCGTAGGACATGAAGCTCGGCACGATGCGCCCGACGAAGTACGGCAGGCCGGCCATCGTCCGCTCGGCGCGCGCCGCCGCCTGCGGCGGAAGCTCGACCTCGACCTCGCGCTTGGCCGCGGTCTCAGCTGCGGTCTCAGCCGCGGTCGGCGGCTCGGAGGGAGCGCCTGCCGTGAGCCCGGCGGCGAACACGCCCATCGCGGGCATCAGCCCCTCGCTGCGGAACGTCTCCTGCACGCGCGCCAGGAGTGCGCGGTGCTCGTGGGCGTCCGGGAGGACCTCCACGACCGGCGGCTCGTGCGCCACGAGGCGTTCCACGCGGTCGGGGCGGGTGATCAGCAGGTGCAGGGCGACGATCGCGCCCGAGCTGGCGCCGAACACCCGGGCGGGCCGGTCGGGCGACAGCAGGTCCAGTATCCGCAAGGCGTCGTCGGCGTGTTCGGCGACGTGCTGGTCGGCCTCGGGATCGTCCAGCGTGCTGCGGGACAGGCCGCGTGGGTCGTAGGTCGCGACCGTGTAGCGGTCGGCCAGGTCGTCGGCGATGCCGTCGAAGGAGGCCGCACCGCCCGTCCCGCCGGGGATCAGCAGCAGGAGCGGGCCCTGGCCGCGTACTTCGTAGTGCAAGGTCGCGCCGTGGACGCGAAGGCTGCCGGTGGTCGGGTCGGTCATGAGGAGTCTCCTTCTCGGGACGGGGGCCAGTGCTCCAGGAGGGAGTGCAGGGCGTCGAGCGCGCGGATCCAGGAGTCCTGCGGCGAACGCTCGTGCGCGAATCCGCCGGCAGCCTCCAAGGTGACGAATCCGTGGAACGTGCTGCGCAGCAACCGGACGGCGTCGGTGAGGTCGGGCTCGGCCAACCCGTAGCCGCGCAGCATGCCGTACGTCAGCTCGACGGCACGCCGCGGTCCGGACGCCTGCGCGGCCAGCTCGGGATCGATCCGGATCGGGGTCTGCGTCGCCAGGTAGCGGCCCGGATGCCGGTGGGCGTACTGGCGCCAGGCGTTCGCGTACGCGACCAGGGCCTCCCTGCCCGCCCGCCCGGCAGTCGCCTCGGCGATCAGGAGGCTCTTCTCGTCCGCAGCCAGCAGCGCGATCCGACCGCGCAGGTCCTCCAGGCTGCGGACGTGCGAGTAGAGACTCGCGTCCTTCACCCCGAGCCGCCGCGCCAGCTGGGACATGGTCACCTGTTCGAGTCCTACCTCGTCCGCCAGTTCGGCGCCCGCGATCGTCACGCGGTGCGCCGTCAGTCCGGCCCGTGGCATGTGCGCTCCCTTGTTCCTAGGAGCTCTAGGTATAGCCTAGGACTCCTAGGAACGGCAATCGGGAATCGCACCCGGCTGGGGCGGGCATCGCTGAGGCCTGCGTCACCGGGCCGAGGTGAGCTCAGCCAGGAGCGCGGTACCGGCCCAGTTCGGGGCGGTGCCGGGGGCGGCCGCCTCGGCGTCGCGGACGAGGGCGATCAGCCGGGCGTTGGCGGGGGCGGTGAGGCCGTGGCGTTCGGCGAGGGCGACGATCTCGCCCTGGAGCGAGTCGACCTCGGTGGGACGGCCTCGCTGCAGGTCCTCCCACATCGAGGAGCGCGCGGTGGCGTCGATCCGCAGGCTCGCCCCAGCCAGCCGCTGGAACAGCGCGTCGGGCAGGTCCAGCACCCGCGGCATCAGCCCCGGCGGAACCGGGCCGAGCCGCGCGGGCCGCACCCCGGCAGCCCGCAGCGCTGCCAGCCCCTCCCGCTGGCAGCGCGCCACGCACTGCCGGTAGGCCCGCTGCCCGACCTGCTCGCGCAGTGGCAGGCCGGACAGCGCGTTGACCGCGTTGTTGAGGTTCATCAGCAGCTTCGTCGCCTGGACGGCCGGCATGTCCGCGCGCAGCTCCAGCTGCAGACCGCTCGCCCGGGCCGCGTCGGCCAGGGCCTCCGCGCCGTCCTCCGCGCCGTCCTCCGCGCCCTTCTCGGTGGCCAGCATCAGCGCCCCGCCGCTGCCCTGGTGGAAGGCGGCGGGACCGGTGCGCACCACGTTGTACGGGACCATGCCGGCCAGCACCCGGTGGGCCGGCAGCGCGGCCGCGAGGACCTCCGGGTTGCGCAGGCCGTTCTGGAAGCTCACCACCACCGTGTCGGGGCCCAGGTGGGGGGCGAGGTCGCGGGCGGCGGCCGCGGTGTCGGCGGACTTCACGGTGACCAGGACGTAGTCGGCGCCGGCTGCCGCGCTCGGGTCGGCGGCGGTGGTCAGGTCCCGCGTCTCGCGGCGGGCCGGGCCCGGACCGGTGACGGTCAGCCCGTCCGCGTCGATCGCCGCCATCGCGGCCGGTCGGCCGATCAGGGTGACATCGGCGGTCGCGGCCAGCATGCCGCCGAGATGGCAGCCGATGGATCCGGCGCCGAACACGGCGATCCGGAGCCGGCGTCGGGCATGGGTGAGGGGCACGGGCTGCTCCGGGCGAAGGCGAAGGCGAAGGCGGGGGCGACGGTGAGGGTGAGGTAGCGGACTGCCGAGAGTTATACACGCCCCAGGCGGCAGGCGGCAGGCGGCAGGCGGCCGGCGGCAGGCGGCCGGGCGGTCCTCAGTCCGTGGGCTGTCGGGGGCGTCCGGGGACCCACAGCGGCGCGGGGCCGTCGAGCGGCATGGAGCGGGCGGCGTGTTCCTCCAGGTGTTCGGCGGCCCGGGCCGGATCCAGCTGGCCGAGCTCCGCCAGCGCGGTGGCGGTCAGCCGGGCGCAGGCCAGGATCAGCGCGAGAGTGTCCCGCCGCTGGTGCCGCGCGCGGATGTACGCCTCGCACCGGTCGTCGATCCGCTGCCCGTGGCCGGCCCCGCCCTCCGCGCCGAGGGCCTGGACGCCGTGCCAGACCAGGGTGAGGGCGGTGGGTTCGGCGGGGTGCGCCAGCTCCGTCCGACGGGCCTCTTCGCGGGCCTCGGCCGCGCGCAGGCCGAGCCACTCCAGGACGGCCGGGCGGTGCCCGTCATGGACCCGCAGCAGCAGCTGCGCGGCCCGGTCCACGAGTGAGCGCAGGACCGCGCCCGCCGGTACCCGCAGGTCCGGCCCCGGCGCGTCGCCGAAGGCCAGCCACACGTGCGCGAACGAGCTGGCCCGGATCCGCCACGCGGCGGCCCCCGCCTCGGTGTCCCGCCACTGCTGCACTCCGAGCCGCACCAGGCCCGTGGCGGCGAGCTGCACCGCGTCCTCGTCCAGCGCGAGCAGCTGTCCGCTCCTGAGCACTTCGCACCCCCACCAGCGACCATGACCGTGAGCGCACATCTCACCACATCGGGCGTAGGCGAACCAGAGGGGGCCGGTGAAGTCGGCCTCACGAGTTCCGCGCGGCCTGCGGTGAACGGGCACGGGCACCCGGTGGCGACGTCCGGGCGGAAGCGGACTCCCGGGCTCCAGTGGCGCGCCCGTGGACGCTCCGGGCAGGATGTGCGTACGAACAGTGGTGCGACGGGAACCACCGGTCCGGTCGGCCGCTGTGCTCACAGAGGGGGGAATCATGCGCATGCGAAAGACTGCTGCCGCACTGGTCGTCACCGCCGCACTGGCCGGCGCGTTCGTGCCCACCATGGCTCAGGCCGCCACCGACGGGGGCTGGGTCGGAGTGCAGGGGGTCCGGTCCGGGGCTCAGCCTCAGACGCAGTGGCCCGGAGCGCAGCTGACGCGGAGTCAGGGTGCCGTCATCGACGGGGGCTGGGTCGGGCTGCAAGGGGTCCACACCGTAACGGCCTAGCGGAGCCGATCCGGGGCCGGGCCCTCGGGCGGGCTCGGGCGGGCTCGGACGGCGGCTTGACCTGCCGCCGTCCGAGCCCGGACCGGGTCCAGCGCAGCGGCAGGTCAGCCGAGGGTCCACTGCTGGTTGGAGCGGCCGGAGCAGGTCCAGAGCTGGGCGAGGGTGCCGTTGGCGGTGGCGGCGCCGGTGACGTCCAGGCACAGGCCGGACTGGACGCCGGTGACGCTGCCGTCGGTGTTCAGGTGCCACTGCTGGTTGGTCTGGCCGTTGCAGGGCCAGACCACCACCTTGGTGCCGTTGGTGGTGCCCTTGCCGGAGGCGTCCAGGCACAGCTGGCCGCTGCCGCCGTAGACGGTCAGCTGGTCGGACGAGGTGTGCGTCCAGGTCTGGTTCGAGCCGCCCCAGCAGTCGTAGATCTGCACCTGGGTGCCCGCCGTGGTCGAGGCGTTCGGCACGTCCAGGCACCTGCCCGCACCCACCGACCGCAACGCACCACTGCTACCGCCGCCGACCGGGGGCGTGCCGCCCAGGGCGGAGAGCGCCGCGTCGTGGGCCGGCTTGGGTTGGTCGTTGTCGTCGTACATGGTGGCGGCGCCGTAGCCGGGGAAGGTGCCGGGGATCCAGGAGTGCGCGTCGTCCACGCCCCACTGGGAGACGCCCACGCAGCCGCTGACGGCCAGACAGTCGCGGACCACGGTGGCGTAGTCGGTGCCCTGCTGGGCCAGAGACCCGCTGGTGGCGGGGAGTTGGATGCGGTCGTCGAGTTCGGTGACGGCGACGTTCAGGCCCAGCGCCGTGAACCGCTGCATGTTGGCCTGCATGTCGCCGGGGATCTGGCCGAGGACGAAGTGGCTCTCCAGGCCGATGCCGTCGATCGGCACGCCCTGGGACTTGAGCGAGGAGACGAGGTTGTAGAGCGCGTTGCTCTTGGCGTTCTCGCCCTCGATGTTGTAGTCGTTGAGGTAGAGCTTGGCGTTGGGGTCGGCGGCGTGCGCGGTGCGCAGCGCGTCGGCGATGTATCCGGAGCCCATGGCGTTGTAGAAGGCGTCCTGGCGCAACGAGCCGTCCTCGTTGAACGGTTCGTTGACCACGTCCCAGGAATAGACCTGGCCCTTGTAGTGGGTGGCCTCGGTGGTGATGTGGCCCTCCATTGCTCCCTGGACCTGATTGGTCGGCAAGTTGCTGACCCAAGAGGGGAGTTGGCTGTGCCAGACCAGGTTGTGGCCGCGCACCCGCATGCCGTTGGCCTTGGCGTAGGCGACGATCTGGTCGCCGGGACCGAAGTTGTAGGCGCCGTTGGACGGCTCGGTGGTGTCCCACTTCATCTCGTTGCCCGGGGTCACCATGTCGAACTGGGCTGCGGCGACTGCGGTTTCGCCGCTGACGCCGAGATCGCCGTCGGTCAGCGCGGTGCCGAAGTAGCGGCCGTCCGCCTCGGCGGCGGCCTTGAGCGTCGCGCCGGACGTGGCGGACGTGGCGGACGTGGCGGGGGTGGCGGGGGTGGCGCTCAAGGCCGCCGCCGAGGCGGAAGCGGCCGTGGCCGGCAGACCGATCGCGGTCGCCAGTGCGGCGGTGAGCAGGACGGCGCGCGCACGGCGCACTGCCCTCACTGCTGTTCCAGATTGCATGTCCGACCTCCAGTGGGTGGTTCCGGAGAGGTGCGCACGCTGACGGCACCGGCGTACGGCGTACGGCCGACGGGTCACGGGTGCGCGGGAGCGGGGGCTGCGACAGCCCCCTGGGGGAGGGGGCCGGGAAGGCGCCGAGCTGGGCCGTCCGGCAACGGCGCTCGACGAGACCGGCTCCCTGGCACAGGAAAGCCGCCGCCCGATCGGGGAGTCAAGACGCGGTTGAAAGTTTCGGCATTGTTTCGAAACTTCCGGAGCCCGACGGCGACCGCTGGCCAGCGGAGGAGCCGGATGCGGCGGGTCCGGCCGCGACCGCGTCCGAATCCACTTCCCGCGCAACCCCTTGACAGCCGGTCAGCGGCACTGCACCGTCTCCTCCCATGACATCCTCCCCCGTGGACCGGCATCCCGGGGTGCAGGCTGTTAGCGCTAACACCCCTACTCGTTCGCGCTACAGGGAGATTTCGGGATGAAGATCCGTCATGTCTGGGGCCGCCTGCGGCGGTCACAGCGAACCGCCGCCCCCGCCCGGGCGGCCGCCGCGGCCGCCCTCCTGCTCGGCGCGCTGGTGACCGCCGGAACCACGGCCGCGCCGGCGCAGGCCGCCACCCAGGGGCCGTGCGACATCTACGCGGCCGGTGGCACGCCGTGCGTGGCCGCGCACTCCACCACGCGTGCGCTGTACGGCTCCTACGGAGGCGCGCTGTACCAGGTGCGGCGCGCCTCCGACAATGCGACCAAGAACATCGGTCTGCTGAGCACCGGCGGCTACGCCGACGCCGCGGCGCAGGACGCGTTCTGTGCGGGCACCAGCTGCGTCATCACGGTGATCTACGACCAGTCCGGCAAGGGCAACAACCTCACCCAGGCACCCGGCGGCGGTGCCGCCCACAACGCCGACAACCTGGCCGACGCCACCGCCGCGCCGATCACCCTGGGCGGGCACCAGGCGTACGGCGTCTACGTGGCCTCCGGAACCGGCTACCGCGACGACAACACCTCGGGCATCGCCACCGGTGACCAGCCGGAGGGCATGTACGCGGTGCTGGACGGCACGCACTTCAACGGCGGCTGCTGCTTCGACTACGGCAACGCCGAGACCAACAACAACGACAACGGCAACGGCACCATGGAGGCCATCTACTTCGGCGACATCAAGGTCTGGGGCTACGGCAGCGGCAACGGACCGTGGGTGATGGCCGATCAGGAGAACGGCCTGTTCTCCGGGGTGAACGCCGGCTACAACGCGAATGACCCGAGCGTCAACGACCGTTTCCTGACCGCCATGGTCAAGGGCGGGCCGAACCAGTGGGCGATCCGCTCCGGCGACGCGCAGTCGGGCGGCCTGGCCACCGGCTACAGCGGGGCGCGGCCCAACGTGTCAGGCTACAACCCGATGCACAAGGAGGGTGCGATCATCCTGGGCATCGGCGGTGACAACAGCAACGGGTCGGCGGGCACCTTCTACGAGGGCGTGATGACCTCCGGCTACCCGAGCGACGCCACCGAGAACTCCGTCCAGGCCAACATCACCGCCGCCGGGTACGGCACCGCCACGGGGGTCGCCAGTGGTGCGTTGCGGTCGGTGGGTGCGGGCAGGTGCCTGGACGTGCCGAACGCCTCGACCACGGCGGGCACCCAGGTGCAGATCTACGACTGCTGGGGCGGCTCGAACCAGACCTGGACGCACACCTCGTCCGACCAGCTGACCGTCTACGGCGGCAGCGGCCAGCTGTGCCTGGACGCCTCCGGCAAGGGCACCACCAACGGCACCAAGGTGGTGGTCTGGCCCTGCAACGGCCAGACCAACCAGCAGTGGCACCTGAACACCGACGGCAGCGTCACCGGCGTCCAGTCCGGCCTGTGCCTGGACGTCACCGGCGCCGCCACCGCCAACGGCACCCTCGCCCAGCTCTGGACCTGCTCCGGCCGCTCCAACCAGCAGTGGACCCTCAGTTGACGCCGGCTTGACAGAAAATGTGTGAGCGTTAACACTCTTCTTTCTCGGTGCCATCGAGAGCTCCGTCGGCCGGAGGTGGCTGCCCCCAGGTCTCCCAACTCCGGCCGACGGCCCTGCGTCCCGCCCCCTGGAGGGTGGGGAGCGGGACGGAACCCGGCGCCGGTGCGGTCCCCCACTGCCTCAACGGGGGCCGCTCCGGCGACGGGTGGCGATGCGGGGGGCTGCACTGGTGTCCCTGACCCGAGGGCGCGACTCCGAGACGGCTTGACGATCACTCAGAGCTGACAGAATCGATGTCATGACGGACGACATCCGAGAGATCTTCGAACGGGCCGGCTGCGAGGGCGCTTTATGCGTCCAGCCGCTGGAAGGTGACGCCGAGGTCGGTCTGCTGGCTGATGAGCCTGTGGTCCCGGCCTCGGTGGTCAAGGTGCAGGTCGCCCTCGAGGCGGAGACCTGGTTCGTTGAAGGCCGATTGGACCCGTGCGAGCGGGTGACGCTGAGTGCCGCCGATCGGACTCCCGGCCCGGTTGGGATCTCGCTCTTCAACGACGATGCCGTGCTCTCGTGGCGGGACATGGTCGTCCTGATGCTCACCATCAGCGATAACGACACCACCGACGCGCTGCTGCGGCGGGTCGGCGTCGGCGCACTCAACGCGACGGCGACTCGGCTCGGTCTGACCGGTACGGTGATCGAGTCCGACCTGCGGACCATGCTCGACTCCATCGGCCAGGATATCGGCCGTGCCGGCTGGCAGGACTTGCTGGCCTGGGTAGCCGGCGCATCGGCGAACGAGATGGCGCAGGCCGACGAGAGGCTCCTGGCCTCCCGCGCCTTGGACCCGTCGCAGGGGACCCGCACCACTCCTCGCGACATGGTCGACCTGCTGCGGCTGATCTGGACTGACCAGGCGGGCCCGGCAGCCGCGTGTGAGCGTGTGCGCGCCGCGATGGCAAGGCAGGTGACCCGGCACCGGATCGCGAGCGGGTTCCGGTTGCCAGTACGGGTCGCGGCCAAGAGTGGCAGCCTGGCCGGCGTGATCCGCAACGAGATCGGAGTGATCTCCTATCCCGACGGCCGCCGGTATGCCGCCGCTGTTTTCACTCGATCCCGGCCGGGCTCGGACGACGCCGCGATCAGCCGGGCCATCGGCGCCGTCACCGCGCAGGCCGTCACCGCGTTGCAGGACAGGGGTGCCTGAAGTCCTTGGCATGGACGCAGACCGGTGGCGGGCGATGTTCAGCCAGGCCGTGGCCCGGATCGCGGGGGCCGGTTCGGCTGACGAGTCATGAGACGCTCGAGTGCGGTGTCGGCAGCACTGCCGCCGGCGCGAGAGGCGCCTCCCACTCGCGGCGGCACGCTGACCCGAAATTCCCACCGTGTGATCCGGACCGGACCGAAGGGAAGACGCCATGACCATGCCCTACCTCGCACAGCCGGACCAGCACCAGCGACTCGAATGGCTCGACGGCGGAGTACTGGCACTCCTCCTCGACAGCGCCGCCACCGATGGACAGTTGACCGTCGGACGCTTCAGTGTCACCAAGGGCGAGGCCCCGCCGTACCACCTGCACACCCGTGAGGACGAGGTCTTCATGCTGCTCAAGGGCGAGGCCCTGTTGTGGTGCGACGACAAGGAGATGGAGCTTTCGGAGGGCGGCATCGTCTACCTGCCCAGGAACATCCCGCACGGCTACCGGATCACCTCCGACACCGCCGATCTGCTGATGATCTGCACTCCCGGCGGCATCGAGGGCATGTTCCGCCACTCCGGCCGGGACCTGGCGACCCCCCGCCCCGAGGGCTTCCAACTCTCGCAGCAGAGCATGGCCGAGGGCGCCGACCTCTACGGTCAGATCATCCTCGGCCCGCCACGCTGATCCCGCTCAGGCCGGTACGACTGCCCGGGTGCCGTCGGCGGCGCGGACGGCGCGCGCGGATGCCCCGAGTTCGCGGTGGCAGGCTTTGTTGAACGCCTGCAGGTCGGGGATGCCGACGGAGGCGGCGACGGCGGGGATGGACAGGGTGGTGGCCCGCAGGAAGTGGCGTGCCCGTTCCATCCGGCGGGACCGGATGTAGCCGACGACCGTCTCCCCGGTGGTGGCGCGGAACAGCCGGGTGAGGTGGTTGTGGGAGACGCCGGCCGCCTTGGCGATCTCCGGCACCGTCAGGGGCTCCGTCAGGCGCGCCTCGTGGTACGAGCCGGCGACCGGCCGGCTGGAACGGTACAACCGCATTCTGCTGTGGCGGGAGCTGACCGGCGACCACGGCTTCGACCTCGACCACTGGGTGACCAGGGTCTCCAACCGCCCACAGGAGGCCGCGGTATGACCATCGAATCGACCCTCCCGGTGCGGGCGACGCTCCGTCAGCAGGTACTCGTGCTGTACCTGTCCGACTCGGCGCTCGACTCGTACGTCGTCGGCTGGTCGCAGTACGACGGCACCGGCCGCACCTCGCCCACCACGGGTGACGGCGACGAGCCGCCCTAAGACTCGGGAGTGGCGGCGCTCCAGGACGGCTGGCGGTTGTTCCAGGCGGCCCAGCTCATCCCGCCGTATCCGGGCCACGAGTACGACGTCTCCTTCCTCAAGCACGAGTTCTTCTTCGAACGGATCGTTGACACCGGCGCACCATGATCCATCGCGCTTGACAGGATCATTGTGAGCGTTAACAATCTCACTGCGCGGTAGTTGAGATGTGAACCTCTCGGCTTCGCCGATCGAGTTTCCGGTGTCGCCGGCCACCCTGCTCGTCGGCGGCGCCCGTTCGGCCCTCCTGAGGGGGAGGCAGCGGAACGGTGATCTGCCGCTGGTGTGCCTTCCCTTCCCCGGACGAGGGCGCACCAGCGGCGGGGAAGGGCCGGAATCTGGCCGGTACCCCTCTCGAATCCGACAACGCCTGCTCCCAGGGCGGGCGTTGTGCTTTTCCCGCACAATGCCGAACGGAGAGTCCCGTGTCGAGAGACGCACTCGAAACCACCGGTGAACCGAAGGCGACCCAGGAGACTGCCGGGACGCTCCCGGACGGGCGGTGCGTCACCCGTTGGACGTTCGGCTTCCCGGGGTGCGTCAGCGTGGAGGTGCTCAACCTGGGCGCCCGGCTGCAGGCCGTCCACGCGCCGGACTGGGAGGGGGTGCGGGCCAACGTCGTCCTCTGCTGCGACGGCGTGCCGGAACTGCTCGGGGAGGCCGCGTACTTCGGTGCGACAGCCGGCCGCTACGCCAACCGGATCGCGCGCGGTGCGCTGCCCCTGGACGGCAGGGTGCACCAGCTGGCCACCCAGGCCGGCGGGCACACCCTGCACGGCGGACCGGACGGGTTCGCCACCCGCCTGTGGGACGGCGTGGTGGTCCGGGCGGGTCGGCGGGTCGGCGTCCGGTTCCGCCTGCACAGCCCGGACGGCGACCAGGGATTCCCGGGCGCGGTCACCGCAGAGGTGAGCTATCTGCTCGACCCGGACGGTGAACTCTCCGTCGGCTACCGGGCGACCACGGACGCCCCGACGGTGGTCAACCTCACCAACCACGCGTACTTCAACCTGGCGGGCGAGGGCCGCTCGACGGTGCTCGACCACCTGCTCCAGGTCAACGCCGACCGGTACACCCCCGTGGACCCGGAGCTGATCCCGCTCGGTCCCGCCGAGCCGGTCGACGGCACGCCGTTCGACCTCCGCGAGCCACGGGCGATCGGTCGCCGGATCGCCGCCGACCATCCGCAGATCCGGCTGGCCGGTGGCGGCTTCGACCACAACTGGGTGCTCGACGGCACCGGTCTGCGGCAGGCCGCCGTGCTGAGCCACCCGGGCAACGGCCGGCGCGTCGAGTGCCTGACGACCGAACCGGGCATCCAGGTCTACACCGCCAACCACTTCGACGGCTCGCTCACCGGCCGCTACGGCCGGGCGTACCCCGCGCACGCGGGCATCGCGTTGGAGACCCAGCACTTCCCCGACTCGCCCAACCGGCCCGAGTACCCCTCCACCGTCCTGCGTCCGGGGGAGGAGTACCGCTCCACCACGGTGTACCGCTTCTCGGCCGGGTGAGCAGCAGTCCCGGGTGAGCAGGAGGCCCGGGCCCACACGCGGGGCCCGGGCCGGCCGCACTCAGGGCCCGGCGTAGGCCGTCGCCTTGATGCCGTAGAGCTCGGCGTAGCGGCCCCGCTCGGCCAGGAGCTCCCGGTGCGAGCCGATCTCCACGAGCCGCCCGCCGTCGAGCACCAGGATGAGATCGGCGCCGGTGACCGTGGAGAAGCGGTGCGAGACGATCACCCTGATCGCCCCGGTGCGCGCGGCGAGGTCGCGGGCCCGGACCATCTGCCGTTGGAAGATCCCGGCGCGCCATGGCCGCCGGCGGTGCGGTGGATGACGACGGTCAGCAGCGGGGCCCGCGCGTCGCGCAGGGGGCGGAGGAGCGACAGGGAACGGTCCGGGATGGGGATCACGGGAGTGGGTCCTCAAGAGGGGACGGGGTGATGGGCTCGGCGGGGCAGGCTCTCTCAGCCGCTGGTGAAGACCCGGACGTCCCAGGAGCCCAGCTGGACCTGGGTGCCCGCGGCGACCGCACCGCCGGCCAGGACGTCGGTCAGGTCGACGGGGACGCGCACCTCGGCGGGTTCCCAGTTCCAGTTGTGGACCACGTGGACGCGTCGCCCGTCGGGGCTGGTGCCGGTGGTCGCGGTGACGGAGGCGGGTAGGTCGCGCCAGCCGCTGACCGGGGTCGGGGCGAGCCAGCCGGCCAGGGCCGTGGCGAAGCCGTGGCTGGGCACGGTGCCGACGCAGGTCACCCGGCCCGCGCCGTGGGCGTGGGTGGTGGCGGCGGCCCAGCGGCCGAAGTGCGGGTGGTCGTACGCGGCGAGCACCGTGGCGCCGGTGCTGGTCAGCCCCTCCACCCAGTGGGTGGCGGTGGCGCCCTGGGGGAGTGTCAGCGGGCTGCCGGGGGCGGTGCGCAGGGGGAGCGGGGCGGAGACGTTGCTCAACTCCTCGTGGTGCGCGCCGGCGGCGGCGGTCAGGCGGGCCGGGGTGAGCTCGTGGCGGGCCCGGGCCTCCTGGTCGGCGTAGCCGGTGCGGGGGCCGAGCACGAGGTGGCCGCCGGCGCGGGCGTAGGCCTCCAGCCAGTCCAGGGTGGAGTCCTCGGCGAGGTAGAGACCGGGGACCACCAGCACGGGGCGTCGCCGGGCCGCCACCTCGGGCGCCACCCCCTCGCGGTCGCCGCGTGGGTCGTGCAGTTGGCGGACGTGCAGGATGCGCACCTGGCGGCCGGACTCGACGGCGGCGCGGTAGAGCAGCCCGTACTCGCCCAGGTAGACCGGTATCCCCTTGGCGACGAACTCGCTGTGCATCAGGGCGAAGGTGTCGGCCTGCATCTTCTGGTCCGTGGCGTCGAAGGTGGTGCCGCCCGCGATGTTCGCGCTGAACGGGTAGTAGCCGTAGTAGTGCACGGTGGCCACCAGGTTGTGGTCGTGCAGGGAGGCGATCTCCCCGTTCAGATCGTCCATCAGGGGCTGGGACGGCGTGCAGCCCTGGGTGGGCAGCACCAGCAGCCGGTCCTTGTTGCCCCCGCAGGTCTCGTCGGGGACGGCGTCGAGGGTGTTGCCCAGGTTCCAGCTGGGCTGCATGGCGGCCACCGCGGCCATCGGGTCGTGCGGGGCCGGTGCGTTCCAGCTTCCCGGGGGGAACCAGCCGGGGGCTGTGGGCGCGGCCATGGCGGTGCCACTGGCGAGGCTGCCGGTGGTGGCCAGTGCCACCAGGAGGGCGGCCGTGCGGCCGAGTCGGCGGTTGAGCGACCGGGGGTGCTGCGCTGCATCCTTCACGGGTCGTGCCTTTCGGGGGTGGGGGTGGAGGGGCTGGTGATTTCCGGACGAGCCGTCAGCGGGGCTGCTCGGTCTCGTAGTCGAACCAGTCGAAGTGGACGGTGCCGGATGCGGCATACATGCCGATCACCCGGCCGGTGAAGCCGCCGGCCACCTCGGTGGACAGGTAGCGGCCGTCGAGGGTGCCGAGCACGGTGAACGTGCCGTCCGGCTCCTCGACGCCGAAGGAGAGGAGATCGGGCCCGGTCCGCGCGTCCTGCGGCGGCGCCGGGGCGATGTCGACGCCCAGGACCACCGGCCCGACGGGCAGCGACCGGACCGCCACCTCGGTGCGCAGCGGCCCGATCCGGGCGAAGACCCGCACCTCGCCCGCGTCGGCCTCGATCTCGTAGTGGTGCTGCTCGTCCAGCCGGACGGCCAGGCCGCCCCGGCCGGCGTAGGCGTCGACCAGCGTGCGCACCCGGCAGCTCCGGTGCTGCTGGCGCCTGCCGACGAACACCGCGTCGGGCTCGTCCAGCGAGCCGCCGGCGGCGTGCAGGGTCAGCCACCCGGCGCGCTCCTCGGTGCCGCAGAGCTCGGCGCGGCGCTCGCGCACCGAGATCCACTGCGGGTGCAGCTCGGCCTGGTCGAAGTCCTCCCGCGTCGGCACCTGCGGAACGGGCGCCAGCGGCCAGCCCGGCGCGGGCATCTCCAGCTCCAGGTCGCCGACCACGGGCCAGCCGTCCACCCAGCTCACCGGTACGAGGAAGGTCTCGCGGCCGAGCACGTGCCAGCCAGGGGTGCCGCCGCCCGGCCGCGCGCCGAGCAGCACCAGGCACCAGGAGCCGTCGGGCGCCTGCACCAGGTCGGCGTGGCCGGTGTTCTGGATCGGGTGATGGGTGCTGCGGTGGGTCAGGATCGGGTTGGCCGGGCACGGCTCGAACGGGCCGGTCGGCGAGTCGCCGCGGGCGATCGAGACGCAGTGGCCGCGCTCGGTGCCGCCCTCGGCAATCAGCAGGTACCAGTAGTCGCCGATCCGGTACAGGTGCGGTGCCTCGGGGGCCTGCGCTCCGGGCGCGCCGGACCAGGTCCGCTCCGGTTCGCTCAGGTTCTCGCCGGTCACCGGGTCGAGGCGGAGCTGGGAGATGCCGGCAACGGTGCACCAGCAGGTGCCGTCCTCGTCCCAGGCCAGGTCGGGGTCGATGCCGGGAACGCCGGGCAGCGGCAGCGGGTCGGACCACGGGCCCGCCGGATCGGTGGCGGTGAAGAGCACGTTGCCGGCTGCGCCCACGTTGGTGACGATCAGCCAGAACCGGCCGTTGTGGTGGCGCAGGGTGGGCGCGTAGATCCCGGCGGAGGAGGGCATGTCGCGGGGCAGGCGCAGCTGGCTCGGCCGGTCCAGGGCGTTGCCGATCTGACTCCAGTTCACCAGGTCGCGGCTGTGGAACACAGGGATGCCCGGGAAGTACTCAAAGCTGGAGCAGACGAGGTAGTAGTCGTCGCCCACCCGGCAGATGCTGGGGTCGGGGTGGAAGCCGGGGATCACGGGGTTGGCGACGGTACCGTCCGCCTGGTGCTGGCCTGACACGTGCTCAGTTCCTCTCAGGGTCTGTTCTTGAGGGGTGGTGCCCCGGCTGTTTGGGCGGCCGGGGCACCACGGTTCGTTCGCGGCACTAGCCGGTTGCGCAGGTGGAGCCGTTGAACCAGAAGGTGGACGGGTCGGCGTCACTGCTGGTCCAGGTCGCCTGGAAGACGAACTGGACGTTTCCGCCCTGGGGGATGGCGGCGTTGGCCTCGGTCACCGCGATACCGACGTTGGGGGCGTTGGTACCGGCATACTGGTTGATCAGCGAGCGCACGGAGCCGCTGATGTTGGGGATCAGCGCCTGCGGCTTGCTGAGCAGGTCGGCCTCGCTGGTGCTACTCGGGTAGGTGTGCACGATCGCGAAGTCGATCTTCGAGCCCGCGATCGACAGGCCCGTGTGGTTCCAGTCCTGCGTGTCGCCCGGACCGACGATGCCGTCCGGCCGGAAGCCGGGGGTGGTCAGTACGGCGCCGATCTTGATGGTCGGGTCGACCGCCTTCATCGCCGAGATGTACTGCACGAGGTTGTTGGCGTAGGTGGTGGCGCTGTGGCTGCTGTGGGTGTCGTACTCCCAGCCGTTGCCGTTGGTGTACTCGCCGTTGCCGTAGACCTCGTTGCCGACCTCCCAGTACTTGACGCCGTATCCCTTCGTGATGTTGGCATACTGGACCCAGGCGGCGTCCTCCTGGGCGGTGCCGGAGCCGTAGTTGGCGGTCAGGATCGGCTGCGCGCCGGCCGCGCGCATGGTGCCCATGAAGGCGTCGAAGCCGGTGTTCGGGGCGACGTAGGCGCCGCCCGAGGCGGTACCGGTCTGCCAGTGGTAGACATCGGAGTGGCTGCCGCCGGGGTAGCGGACGGCGCCGATGCCGGCGTTGGCGAGCAGGCCGGGGGTGTCGGAGGCGTTCATGTTCGCGTCGAAGACGGCGGTGTTGACGCCGACGCCGACGCCGGTGCTCGGGCTGGTGGCGAGCTGCTGCGCGGCGTCGACCGACACCGACACGCGGTCGCGACCGTGCGGTTACGGGTGGTGTGGAACGACCA
This sequence comes from Kitasatospora mediocidica KCTC 9733, assembly GCF_000744225.1. Lineage (GTDB taxonomy): Bacteria > Actinomycetota > Actinomycetes > Streptomycetales > Streptomycetaceae > Kitasatospora > Kitasatospora mediocidica. Next base: position 684,575 of record NZ_JQLN01000006.1, read on the forward strand.
TCTCATGTTGTCCCTCCATGGGGATGGCGTCGTGCTCGGGTGGGTGGTGTGGATCTCCCGTGTTCGCGACGGTGGACCCGGACCCGGGCTCGCGGTGCACCGGCGAGCGCATCCCCACCGACGTCGTCTGGCACGACGGATCCGACCCCGAGCGGATGCACAACTGCTACACCCACCTGTACAACCGGGCCGTCTTCGAGCTGCTGCGCGAGGAGCGCGGCGAGGGCGAGGCGCTGCTCTTCGCGCGGTCCGCCACCGCCGGCGGCCAGCAGTACCCGGTGCACTGGGGCGGCGACTGCGAGTCCCACTTCAACGCGATGGCCGAGTCGCTGCGCGGCGGCCTGTCACTCGGGCTGTCCGGCTTCGGGTTCTGGAGCCACGACATCGGTGGCTTCGAGGGCACGCCCACGCCCGCGGTCTTCAAGCGCTGGGTGCAGTTCGGCCTGTTGTCCTCCCACAGCCGACTGCACGGCAGCAAGTCCTACCGCGTGCCGTGGGACTACGGCGAGGAGGCCGTCGAGGTCACCCGCGAGTTCACCCTGCTCAAGCACCGCCTCGCGCCCTACCTGCAGCACGCCGCCCAGCGGGCGTCCGCCACCGGCATCCCGGTGATGCGAGCCATGCTGCTGGAGTTCCCGGACGACCCGGCCGCCGCCGCGCTCGACCGGCAGTACCTGCTGGGGGAGGACCTGCTGGTCGCCCCGGTCTTCACCGACGAGGGCATGGTCGAGTACTACGTGCCCGAGGGCACCTGGACCAACTTCCTGACGGGTGACCAGTTCACCGGCCCACGCTGGGTGCGGGAGCAGCATGGCTTCCGCACGCTGCCGCTGCTCGCCCGCCCCGACTCCGTCATCCCGCTCGCCGCCGACGACCAGCACCCGGTCTGCGCCTGGGCGGAGGGCGTGGAGCTGCGGGTGCACGCCTTCGCCGACGGAGCGGAGCGCATCCTGGAGATCCCGCGCACCGACGGACCCGGCCGGACCGCCGTCTTCCAGTTGCGGCGTGAGGGTGAGCTGCTGCGGGTGACCACCGACAGCCCGCACCCGTGGAAGCTGCGGATCGGCGGCCCGGCCGGCACCCTGCACACCCAGCCCGCCGGCACCCGGGAGGCCGAGTTCCCTACCCGGCGTGAGAGTGTCCGGCGGAGGCCGACCGGTCCGGGTGCGCCGGGAGACGGCACGCGGGCGTCAGGAATTCCTCCGCCGGATTGAACGCTCGGCCGTCAGCGAGCGTATGAGTGCTAGAACGCGGGCGACCGCTTCCGGGCCGGTCACGGCCCGTACCACCGGCACTCTCAGCGAACAGGAACACGCAGTGGCAGAGAACCCCAGCGCAGCAGGATTCCCCACGCGCCGCACGGTCGTGGCGGCCGTGAGCGGCACCGGATTGGTGGCGGCCCTCGCCGCGTGCTCCGGCACCGACAAGCCGTCGGCGGCGCAGTCACCTGCCGTCCAAGACTCCTCGCTCCCGGCGGGCGGGGCCGTGCCGCCGACGTCCGCCGGCTCCGCCGCGGCCTCCGGCTCTGCTGCCCCGGCCGCCGGAGGCTCCCCGCTGGCCGCCACCGCGGACATCCCCGTGGGGGGCGGCAAGATCTTCGAGGAGCAGAAGGTCGTCGTGACGCAGCCCGCTCCCGGCGAGTTCAAGGCGTTCTCGGCCGTCTGCACCCATCGGGGCTGCACGGTCGGCGACGTGACCGGCGGAACGATCAACTGCCCCTGCCACGGAAGCAAGTTCAAGATCAGTGACGGCAGCGTGGCCAACGGCCCGGCCACCCAGCCGCTTGCGGAGGCCAAGGTGACGGTGTCCGGGAACTCGATCACCCTGAGCTGACGGCACTCGACGAACGGGGCGGTTCACGAGCACGTCGTGAACCGCCCCCGGTCACCGGGCTACTGCGCGGTGAAGGACCACTGCAGGTTCGTGCTGCCGTTCCAGGTCCACTGCTTGGTGACGGAGCCGGAGGCGACCTGTCCGCCGCCGTCCAGGACCAGGCCCGCGGTGCGGTTGGCGATGCTGTACTGGCCGTTGCCCCGGTCGGTGATCTGCCACTGCTGGTTGGTGCCGCCGTTCCAGCCGGCCTGCTGCGCGGGCGACCCGTCGGCGGTGGCGCCCCAGCCGTCGGCGACCATGCCGTTGGTGCGGTTGACCAGCCGGTAGGAGCCGTTGCCGTGCCAGTACGGGGCGGCGATGTCGCCGGGGCCGCCGCGTTCGTAGTCGAAGACCTCGCCGAGGCAGATGGCGGACAGTGGCACCTTTGTGGGCAATCTGGCGGCTTGTCTCTTCGTTGCCGTGCCGGAAGTTCCGGCATACATGGGATGTTCAGCGACTCTCAGTACCCGTAGACCAGGTTGTAGGCGATCTGGGGCAGGAACTGTCCGGCGCTCGAGCCGGCGCCGGTGCCGCAGTTGCCGTCGGACTCGCCGGGCGCCTTGATCCACAACAGCATCTCGGCGCCGCCGCCCAGTTGCGTGGGCGTGCCGGTCCGGCGGCCGGCCGGGTTGCACCACTGGCCGTCGGAGCCGTTGCCGTTGCGGCTGGTGTCGACGACGTACGGCTTGGTGAACCCGTTCGTCTGCTGCAGTGCCGCGTCGACCGCGTTGCCGTACGCCGTGTTCTGCGCGGTGGGGTAGAAGTTGGACACGTTGAGGGAGAACCCGTGGGCTCCGCGCAGCCCCGCCGCGACCAGGTGCTGGGCCATGGTGGTGGCGTCCAGCCAGCCGGGATTGCCCGCGTCCAGGTAGACCCAGGTGTTCGGGGCCTTGGCGTTGAACTGGGCGACGGCGTTGTTCAGCAGCGCGTTGCGATCGGCGATCTGGGCCTGCGTCATGCAGCTCTCGTCGCCCAGCGAGTCGGGTTCGAGGACGACCACCGCCGGCCGGTTGCCGATGCCGCTGGCGAAGGCGGCGATCCAGCTGTCGTAGGCGGCGTCGGAGCCGGCACCGCCGCCGGACTGGCCGGCGCAGATGTCCCGGTTGGGGATGTCGTACGCGACCAGGATCGGCAGCTTGCCGTTGGCGGCGGCGGCACCGGCGAAGGCGCCGGTCGCCGTCCCGATGGGGCCGCTCCAGTTGCCGAACCAACGGGCCGTGGGCACGTTCGCGATCGACGAACGGATGGCGGCGGCGCGGCCGTCACCGGAGTTGGCGTTGAGCCACTGCTGGGCGCTGGAGCCGGGATCGACGTAGAAACCGTCGGTCATGGTGGTCGGGGCGGCGGCGTATGCCGTCCCGGGATGGACGGCGGCCAGGAGTGCGGTCAGCGATGCCGCGATGAGCAATGACAACCTGCGGCGCGAACGGCGCATGGCGTTTCCTCCGCTGGGGGTGGGTGGAGGCTGGGGGAGTGGTGCGTGGGAGCGCTTCCACGTCTGGATGATTGGCCCCTCGGTGACTCACTGTCAAGGAGTCGGGCGCACCCGCCGCCGGCCGGATCGTCCCCCGCCTGACGCCGCGACGGCAGGCGGCAGGCGGCGGTCGCCATGGGGGTGCGACCGCCGCCTGGTCACCGGCGGGGCGTCAGTTGGTCGCGGCTGGGGGAGCCCTGGGGCCGACCCGGCTGAAGGGGGCTCGAAGGTTTCGACCAGGCTACCGATCGCCAGGCGGCGACCCTAAAGCCCGAGCGGCGGGCCGTCAAGAGCGGGCGGACGGAGCAGCGGTGCTGCCGCGCACCACCAGCGTGGTCGCCAGCTCGACCCGCAGCGTGTTCGGCCGGTTGCCGCGGGCCAGGTCGAGCACCATCCGGGTGGCCACCTCGGCCATCTCGGTGAGCGGTTGGCGCACCGTGGTCAGCGCCGGCCCCACCCAGCGGGCCAGCGGAAGGTCGTCGAAGCCGACGACACTCAGGTCCTCCGGGACCCGCAGGCCCAGTTCGCGGGCGGCCTGGTAGAGCCCGAGCGCCTGGAGGTCGTTGCCGGTGAAGACCGCGGTGGGACGGTCCGGCGCGCGCAGCAGTTCCAGGCCGGCGACGTACCCGGCCTCGTGGTGGAAGTCGCCCTCGCGCACCAGGGCCGGATCGAACGGGACGCCGGCCGTCTCGAGCGCCGCCCGGTAGCCGTCCACCCGGGCGCGGCTGCACATCATCCGGCCCGGCCCGGCGATCACCGCGATCCGCCGGTGGCCCAGGTCCAGCAGGTGGCGGGTGGCCGCCAGGCCGCCGTTCCAGTTGGTGGCGCCGACCGCGGGCACCTCCTGGCCGGGGTCGCCGGCCGGGTCCATCACCACGAACGGGATGTCCCGGCTGGTGAGTTGCGCCCGTTGGACCGGATCCAGGCCGGAGAGCACCAGCAGCGCGCCGGTCGGCCGGCGGGCCAGCACCCCGTCGACCCAGGACTGGCCGATGCTGAGGCGGCCGGAGGATTCGGAGAGCACCACCGACAGCCCCTCCTCGCGGACCACGTTCTCCACGCCGCGGATCACCTCCATCGCCCAGGGGCTCTCCAGCTCGTGGAAAACCAGCTCCAGCAGGGGCGCGGCGTGGCCGGTGCCGCGCCGCCGACGGTAGCCATGGGCCCGGAGCAGCTCCTCCACCCGTTCCCGGGTGGCCGGGGCGACGTCCGCCCGGCCGTTCAGCACCTTCGAAACTGTCGGAGCTGAAACCCCTGCCGCTCTGGCGATCTGCGCCAGTGTCGCCGTTCCCGTCACGGCCTCCTCCTCGTCCGCCTCGTCCGCTGCTGCCTGCGAATTTCCGCTTCCTGAAAGCTTCACAGCACGGATGGTAGCCCCTGCCCGACGCGTTGGAGCCGTGAAGTGAAGCTGTGCGAAGGGCTTGACGCGCTCGATCGCCCGGCCTACGTTTCCCCACAACATTCGGTCGTTCATCCGAAACAATCGAAAGAGGCAGGCGATGAAGCACGTCTCGACCGCCCCCCACCGTCGGGCTTCCAGCCCTTCCCACCCTTCCCGTGCTCCCCGCCGTTCCCACGTTCCGCTGACGGCCACCGCCCTGGCCTGCGCGGCCGCGCTGTCCCTGGTCACCGCCTGCGGCTCCAGCGGCGGCAGCGGCTCGGGCGGCTCGGGCGTCATCCACGTCCTGGCCTACGGCGACGCGGGCAACACCGTCGAGAAGAGCATCGTCGACACGTTCAACAAGACCTCCAAGGTCAAGGCGGTGCTCGACACCATTCCCGGCGCGGACTACCAGAGCAAGCTGCAGACCGTCATCAACACCCCGCAGGCGCCGGACGTCTTCTTCAACTGGGGCGGCGGCAGCATCGCACCCTTCGTCAAGGCCGGCCTGCTGATGCCGCTCGACGACATGATCGCCAAGGACCCGGCCCTGAAGGCCGACTTCCTGCCCTCGGTGTTCAACACGGCCGTCATCGACGGCAGGTCCTACGGCGTCCCGATGCGCGGTACCCAGCCGGTGCTGCTGTTCGACAACAAGAAGGTACTCGCCGACGCCGGGCTCACCCCGCCCACCACCTGGGACCAATTACTGGACGAGGTCCGCACGTTGAAGGCGAAGCGGATCACCGCGATCGCCCTCGGCGGCGGTGACCAGTGGCCCGAGCTGATGTGGTTCGAGTACCTCTTCGACCGGGTGGCCGGCCCCGGCGTCCTCCAGAAGGCTGTCGGCGGCGACAAGAGCGCCTGGAGCAGCCCGGAGAGCACCAAGGCCCTGGGCCTGCTCAAGCAGCTGATCGACGCGGGCGCGTTCGGCACCACCTACGACTCGGTCAAGTTCACCGACGGCGGGTCACCGGCCCTGCTGGCCAAGGGCAAGGCCGCGTTCGAGCTGATGGGCTCCTGGGAGTACGCCACCCAGCAGTCCGCCAACCCCGACTTCGCCAAGAACCAGCTCGGCTACAGCGCCTTCCCGAGCGTCGCCGACGGGCAGGGCGACCCGAACGACCTGGTGGGCAACACCAACAACTTCTACTCGGTGCGCAGCACCACCAAGTACCCGGACGCCGTGGCGCAGTTCCTCAAGCTGATGTACTCGGACGAGTTCGTCAAGGCGCAGCTGGCGATCGGCAACCTGCCGACCACCACCAACACCCCGAAGTTCCTGGCGAGTTCGGCCAGTCCGGCGTACTCGCAGTACCAGTACGACCTGGTCGAGCGTGCCCCGTCGTTCCAGCTGTCCTGGGACCAGGCCTACCCGCCGGCCGCGATGACTCCGATGCACCAGGCCGTGCAGCGCTTCTTCGACGGCCAGTTGGACGCAGGCGGCTTCGTCGCGGCGATGCAGGCCCTGCCCACTCCCTGAGCCACCCGGCCGAGTACGGAGGTCTCGACCGATGACCCGTTCACCCGCGGCCGGCGGCGCCGGCCTGACCCGCCCGGGCCTGGCCTGGGCGCTGCCCGCCACCGCCTTTTTCGCCGTGTTCGCCCTGGTCCCGCTCGCCCTGGTCGCCGTGCTCTCGTTCACCGCGTGGAACGGCGTCGACTCACCGCGGGCTGCCGGACTGGCCAACTGGACCGCCCTGCTGCACGACCCGGTGATGCTCAAGAGCCTCTGGCTCAGCGCACTGCTCACCACCCTGGGCGTGCTGGTCCAGACCCCGATCAGCCTGCTGCTCGGGGTCTGGGCGGCCGGCCACCAGCGCCACCGGGCGATCCTGTCCGCGATCTACTTCGTGCCGCTGCTGCTCTCCGCCACCGCCGTCTCGGTGCTCTGGCGGGCGCTGCTCGACCCCAACTTCGGCCTGCCCGCCCAGGCGCCCTGGCTGTTCGGCGACGGCAACCTGCTCGGCAGCCGCGACGGTGCCATCGGGGTGCTGGCCTTCGTCGGCGCCTGGCAGTGGACCCCGCTGCACACGCTGATCTACCAGGGCGCCGCCAGGGCGATCCCGCAGGTGCTCTACCAGGCGGCCGCCATCGACGGCGCCGGCCGGCTACGGCAGTTCTGGCACGTGACGCTCCCGCAGCTGCGCACCACCATGGTCACCTCGACCGTCCTGATGGTGGTCGGCGGGCTGACCACCTTCGACACCGTGCTGATCCTCACCCAGGGCGGCCCGGGGACCGAGACCACGATCAGCGCCTACTACATGTACGAACAGGGCTTCAAGAGCTTCGACTTCGGCCAGGCTTCGGCGATCGCGCTGGTGCTGGTGCTGGTCGCCACGCTGGTGTCGCTGGCCATGGTGCGACTGTCCGGCTACGACGCCATGCGGGCCGGGACGGAGGGGATCTGATGATCCGTCATATGACGCGCCGGCAGGTCCGTGCGAACTACCTGGCCGGGCTGGGCTCGCTGGTCTGGCTCGGCGTCGTCGGCCTGCCCCTGGTGGTGCTGCTGACCACCACCCTGCGCACCCAGTCGGACTACGCCACCAATGGCCCGCTCACCCTTCCGAAGCGGCTGACCCTGGGGAACTACACCGACGCCCTGTCCCAGGGCTTCGCCCAGGACCTCGCCAACACCTGCCTGGTCACGGTGAGCGTGGTCGCCGTGGTGCTGCTGCTGGTGCCACCGCTCTCCTACACCATCGTGCGCAGCCGACGGCGCAGCGTGCGCACCGTCTTCCGGGTCTTCCTGCTGGGGCTCGCGGTGCCGGCCCAGGCGGTGATCGTCCCGATGTTCTACCTGATCAGCAAGGCCGGCCTGTACGACGACCTGACCGGCGTGGTGCTCCCCACCGCGGCCTTCAGCCTGCCGATCTGCACCCTGATCCTCACCGGGACGATGCGCGAGATCACCCCCGAGCTGTACGAGGCGATGGCGGTGGACGGAGCCTCGCCCTGGCGGGTGTTCTGGCAACTGGTGCTGCCACTGTCCAGGGGCGGACTGGCCACCGTCGTGGTGTTCGCCTCGCTCCAGGCGTGGAACGGCTTCCTCTTCCCCCTGGTGCTCACCCAGTCGGACTCGACCAAGGTCATCACCCTTGGTCTCTACAGCTTCCAGACCGAGCACGGGGTGAACGCGCCCGGCCTGCTCAGTGCCGTGGTGCTGTCGATGCTGCCGGTGCTCGGCGTCTACCTGTTCGCCCGCCGCGCCCTGGTCCAGGGCCTGATGGGGATGGGCGGAAAGTGAGGAAATCCGTGAGGCAGGACGACCAACCCTGGCGCGACCCGTCGCTCGACCCGCACGCGCGGGCCGACGCGCTGATCGCCGCCATGACGATCCGGGAGAAGATCGCCCAACTGGTCGGTGTCTGGGTCGGCGCTGGCGCTGACGGTGGTGAAGTCGCACCGCACCAGCACGAGTTGGAGGATTCGATCGACCTGGAGGCGCTACTGCCGGACGGCTTGGGGCAGTTGACGCGCCCGTTCGGCACAGCGCCCGTCGACCCCGCGCTGGGCGCGCTGTCGCTGGCCCGCTCACAACGGCGGATCGCCGCGGCGAACCGCTTCGGCATCCCCGCGCTGGCCCACGAGGAGTGCCTGGCCGGATTCGCGGCCTGGGGAGCGACCGCCTACCCCGTTCCGCTGTCCTGGGGCGCCACCTTCGACCCGGAGCTGATCCGCGAGATGGCCACCGCGATCGGGCGCGACCTGCGCTCGGTGGGGATCCACCAGGGCCTCGCCCCGGTGCTGGACGTGGTCCGCGACGCGCGGTGGGGCCGGGTGGAGGAGACCATCGGGGAGGACCCGTACCTCGTTGCCACCATCGCCACCTCCTACGTGCGGGGTCTGGAGTCCGCCGGGATCGTCGCCACCCTGAAGCACTTCGCCGGCTACGCGGCCTCCCGGGCCGGCCGCAACCTGGCCCCCGTCTCGATGGGCCCGCGCGAGCGCGCCGACGTGGTCCTGCCGCCGTTCGAGATGGCGGTGCGCGAGGGCCGGCCGCGTTCCGTCATGCACGCCTACACCGACACCGACGGCATCCCCTCGGCCGCCGACCCGGACCTGCTCACCGGACTGCTTCGCGAGCGCTGGGGGTTCACCGGAACCGTGGTCGCCGACTACTTCGGCATCGCGTTCCTCAAGCTGTTGCACGGCGTCGCCGCAGACTGGACCGACGCGGCCCTGACGGCGCTGGCCAGCGGGGTGGACGTGGAACTCCCGACCGTCAAGACGTTCGGGCGGCCCCTGCTGGACGGCCTGCTGGACGGGCGGATCGACGAGGACCTGGTGGACCGCGCGCTGCGCCGGGTACTGGTGCAGAAGGTGCAGCTCGGCCTGCTCGACCCGGACTGGTCGCCCGTGCCGAGCGCGCTGGCCGGCCTGGACGGCGCGGCGGGCGAGGAGGCCGCACTGCTCGGTCGGATCGACTTGGACGGCCCCGCCAACCGCGCCCTCGCCGAGCGGATCGCCGAGGCGGCCGTGGTGCTCGTGCGCAACGACGGCACCCTCCCGCTGGACCGGCCGCAGCGGATCGCGCTGGTCGGCCCGAACGCGGACACCGCTCAGGCGCTGCTGGGCTGCTACTCGTTCCCGGTGCACGTCGGCAGCCTGCACCCCGATCTGCCGCCCGGCATCGAGCTGCCGACCCTGCTGCAGCGGGTCCGGGAGGAGTTCCCGGGCGCGCAGGTGGTCACCGCCGCCGGGACCGGCATCGACACCGGCGACACCTCCGGCCTCGCCGAGGCGGTGGCGGCGGCCCGCGACGCGGACGTGGCGGTGCTGGCCCTGGGCGACCGCGCGGGCCTGTTCGGGCGCGGCACCAGCGGCGAGGGCTGCGACGCCGAGTCCCTGGAACTCCCCGGCGCGCAGCGGACGTTGCTTGACGCGCTACTGGACACCGGCACTCCCGTGGTGCTGGTGCTACTGGCCGGGCGCCCCTACGCGCTCGGGCGGGCGGTGACCGAGGCGGCCGCCGTCGTCCAGGCCTTCTTCCCCGGCGAGGAGGGCGCCCGCGCGGCCACCGGAGTGCTCAGCGGCCGGGTGAACCCCTCGGGGCGGCTGCCGATCAGCATCCCGGCCCGGCCCGGCGGGCAGCCGGCCGGCTACCTGGCGCCCCGGCTCGCCCAGGCCGGCAGCGTGTCGAGCACCGACCCGACACCGGCCTACGGGTTCGGACACGGTCTCGGGTACACCGAGTTCAGCTGGTCCGAGCCCGTGGTGACGCGCGACCGGACCGACACCGGCGGTGAGTTCGAACTGCTGCTGACGGTGGCGAACACGGGGCACCGGGCCGGCCACGAGGTCGTGCAGCTCTACCTGCACGACCCGGTCGCCTCGGTCGTGCAGCCGGTGCAGCGACTGGTCGGCTATCACCGGCTCGCCCTGAAGCCGGGGGAGCGGGCCCGGCTGCGGATCACGGTGCCCGCGGACCTGGCCTCGTTCACCGGCCGGGCCGGGCGGCGGATCGTGGAGCCGGGAGACCTGGAGCTGCGGCTTGCGGCCTCGAGCACCGACGTCCGGCACACGGTTGCGCTCCGGCTGACCGGAGCGGTGCGGGAGGTGGACCACACCCGGCGGCTGCACCCCTCGTTCCGGGCCGAGTGACCACCGGGCGCGTCCCGTGGCGTGCGCAGCGTTGTTCGAGAGGGCCAAGTACGTGCCCTCGGTCGGGCCAAGAGCGGTAGTGTGCAGAAGTGACTGACGTGACCATCCTTCACGGAGCCTGGCATCAGCCCGCTCACTACGTCGAACTTGGACCTGGATGACGCTCGGGCGAAGCTCTTCGGCGACGTCGACGAACCGGCGGCCACGCGTGCGCTGGAGTTGTTGCGTCCGGAACCCCCGTCGATCTTCGACGCCACGCCCACTCGCGTGAGTTGGCGGGACACCCCTTCGATCTACCTCCGTGGGCAGCAGGACCGAACCATAGCGACTCCACTCCCGGACCGTTTCGCCGGGCGTTGCTCTCGCACGGAAACGTGGGACACCAGCCACTCGCCCTACCTGAGCTGCTCGGCCGCCGTCGCTGACCTGATTCGGCGTCAGCGACCGGGCGGCGCCGGCTGAGCCCCGACCGAGGTCGTGAACGGCTCCGCTCATTTTTCCCGGCGAAATTGGGGAGCAGTTTCATAGGGGTCCGGCCAAGGTGCCTGCAAAACCCACACTGAGATGATCTTGTAGGCGGATCCGTCGTCAGCCGGTTCGGAGAGCCGCGAAGTCGGCTTCGGCCTGGGCGACGGTTTCGGGGTACGCCTGGCGCTTCTCGTACTCGGCCAGTGCCCGGTAGATGCTGGCCAGACCAGGGTTCTGGCCTTTGCGCTTGCCGGTGGGGATGATCAGGTCGGGCCGGATCTGCTCGACGGACTCGCCCGCCGACCGGCGCCGCAGCACGGTGTGCAGCATGTCGTCGGTGATGACGGGCGGCCGGCCGCCGCGCTTGCCCTTGCGGGCGGCGGCGTCGAGCCCTTCGAGGGTGGCTTCGCGGATGCTCTCGCGCTCGGTCTCGGCCATCGCGGCGAAGAACCCGAAGAGCATCCGGCCGGGGCCGGACGGGTCGTAGATGCCGGGCAGCGGGCCGGCCGGCATCTCCAGGGCCAGGCCGTGGGCGCTGAGGTGGTCAGCCAGCGCGGTGAGCTCGGCGGCGTCGCGGCCGAGCCGCTTCATCTCGTAGACGGTGAACAGCACCCGGCAGTGCGGGGCGTGGGCCTTGATCTCGCGCGCGAGGGTGAGGGCGGCCTCGAACTGGGGGCGGACCCGGATGCGGGTGCTGATCTTCTCGGAGAAGATCTTGTCCCGGGGGATGCCGTGCGCGCTGAGCGCGTCCAGCTGCGACTGCAGCTCCTGGGTGAGGTGGCTGCACCTCGCGTACCCGATGCGGATGTCGGCGCCCGGGGTGTCCGACTCGGGCGCGGCCGGCGGCGGGGTGCCGGGCCGCCAGGGCTGACCGGGGCCGCGGTCGGCGGGGGTCGGCACCCGCAGCAGCTTGGCGAGCCGGGCCACCTTCTTGAAGCGGCCGGTGTGGTAGATCCCGGCGACCGCGCCCGAGCGAGATCGGCAGGGTGAGCCAGGCTGAACGCCGCAGCGGGGGCAGTCGTGGCGCTCGACGTCGTCGGCGTCGCTCTCGATGGTGTCCTGAGGGTCCGTCACGCCAGAGATCGGGCGTCCGGACTGCCCTCGACGTCCATTTCCGATCTTGCTCCCGGAAAGGGTCGTTTGCGAGCCCGGATGCGCGACACCCAGCCATACTTGCCTGATGATTGGTCAGGCATCGGGGCCCGGTGGGACAGTACACATATCCCGAGACGGGCGAGACGACTATCCGCTGTACAAGTTCAGGGTGTATATCGACGACGTTCAGGTGGCCATGCTGCGCGCCCGGCGAGTAGTCGACATCCCGGTGCCGCCAGGCGCCCATCGTGTGCAACTCCGCGTCGCGCCACCGCTCAGCCTGCTCGGCGTGAGGAACAGTGAGACGCTTTCTGTCCTGGTAGAGCCTCATCAGGTCGTCCGCTTCCGGGGCGAGTACGTCATGGAGAAGAGCAACTGGTCCAAAGTCACACTTCGACGCCTCGAAAGCCTCGAAGACCCACCAACATCCTCACTATCTGAGACCGGGGCTGCGGACGCCCGGGTCATGGAAGTGACACAGACGCGACGCATTGAGGAATCGCTCGGTGAGGACGTACGTCTGATCGATAACCGCGCCAGTCCTGCCCCAGTCACTCGCACCTTGAAGGCCAGCCGCGAGTGGACTCGCACTCTGACCCTGGGCGGAAGCCACAGTCAGACCGTGCACGGTGACGTGACCGCAAGCCTGCTTTGGCTCTCGGCAAAGGGGAGCATCGAAGCCGAACTGCAAAGTACGCTCTCGCTCGCGATCGGCAGTACGCACCTGTTCGAGGAGGAAATCAGCGTCACGGTCCCAGAACGCGCCGCTGTGCGGATCGTGCTGAGCTGGAAGCGCATCTGGCAGTGCGGTGAAGCCCGCGTCTTGCTGTCAGATGGATCCGTACACATCGTGGCTTACCAGGTTGTGGTGAGCGTGACCTTCGACCAGAAGATGCAGGATGTCGCGGACCTCCCGGATTGAGTGTGGCCTCAACGACCGGGCGGCGCTCAGGGGGAAGCCGCTGGCCACAAGCTCGGGACGTCAGCGGGCATCAGGAGCTCGCGGGATGTCGACAGTCGGTCGCTGGCTCGGAGTTGGCCCCGCCCTGCTCACCCGGCCTAGTACTCCAGTGCGACTTCGTGATCTAGGTGGACGAGAAGGCGGCAAGGCGCCGTCGGTAGTGGCAGCGTCTGGCCTGTGCTTGGTGGCTTCTGCGCCAGATCGACCAGGCCAGCAGCGAGTTCACTGATGCGGCTGGCCATTTCTGCAGGGCGCCGATCAGGTGGCGGATCTCCGGGATGGTCAGGTCGATCGGGTCGCTGCTGCGGGCGGGACGGTTCGGATCCGCCCTTCTGGCGGGCTTCGTGCCCAGCCCTGCTCCTACATCGCTTCTGACGTACTGCGACGCCGTGTCCTATGCGGTGCCGGGGCCATCGAGGAAGCGATGCAGTACGGCGGCCTCCGTGCGGAGCCGCTCGGCTCGGTTAGCGTGCGCGGGCGCAGTCAACTGCGCTGCAACCTCCAGTCGCTCGGCGGCCTCGGCGCGCACGATATCCACCACACTGCGCTCGCTCAGCTCACGCCGCGCTGCTTCGGTGGTACCGACACCAACCGGCGAATGCTCAAGGGCCACGCCGCTAAGCTCAGCTTCGTCGACGGGCACCGCCTCAGCGTTGTCCAGCGCAGCAAGCGTTGCGCGCAGGGCACTCACCGCGGCCTTGTCACGGGCGCGCATCGCTTCCGGCAGTGCTTGACGCATACGAAGACGTAGAGACATGCCGGTGACCTTATGGCGGCACCGCCGAACCCACAACGCGATATACGTGCGCCATCAGACTTCCCGCCATGTGAGGGGCTACGCCCGGCGACAAGATCGCGAAGTCAGACTGGAGTACTAGCCGGGAAACCCCTGGGGGCCGGAGTCGCAGAAGGTGGATCCGGCCCCCGGCCACGTACCCGCTACCGCTCGGGGCCTGCCTGGTCCTGTGGGTCGAGCTTGGCGAAGTCGACGTCCAGGTGCGGCTCGTACGCTTCCGGCGCCAGGTCGAGCTCGTGGGTGGAGTACTCGCCGAACCGCATGATCTTCTCGGTCAGGTAGGGCGAGACCTCGGCCAGGTCCTCGGGCTCCACCTTCCAGCCCTCGGCCTGCAGCTCGCGCACCGCCTGGGCGATGTCCAGGGTGTTGTGGAAGATCAGGCAGTTGCTGAGCAGGGCGTTGAACTTGACCGCCTTCTCCTGCTCGACCGGGTCGTTGTCGGTGATGACGCCCCGGTTGCCGAAGCGCCCCCACTCGGAGAAGCCGTTGTACGCCTCGACCTTGTTGGTCGCGGCCGTCACCCGCCGGCGCATCTGCGGGTCCGTCAGGTAGCGCAGCAGCTGGATGGTGCGGATCACCCGCCCGACCTCGCGGAACGCCGCGTAGTGGGCGTTCTTGCGCGAGCCCGAGCGCAGGCGCCGCAGCAGCAGCACGGAGGAGCCCTTGCCCTCGCGCACCGACAACGCGACCCGCATCAGGCCCTTGAAGTGCTGCTCGATGAGGTCCCAGTCGATGACGTTGCGGCCCGCCTCGCCGAACAGCGCGTCGATGTGGACGTAGGAGGTCTGCCGCGTGGGCCGGAAGATCCGGTTCTCGCAGTACCTGTCACGGTCGCTTCGGCAGGAACGCCGAGCCGAGGGGGGCGATGGATCTGGGTCTGGTCGGAACCCAGGACCCCCTCTACCGGAGACTCTGCCTCTACCGAGATCGCGACTTCCGCGAAAGCCAGGTCGCCCGAGAACCCCGGGCCTCCGACTTCTCAAACGACCTGGCACCCCAGCAGGTCAACAGCTCGCCACCTGACAGATCCACTTCGACAGGACAGCGGGTGGTGAAGGTGTCCGTGCGCCGCGCCGGGCTACCGGCCGGGAAGCTTGTTGAGCGTCTGACGAAGGTCCTCGTCCATACCGTAATCCCCTTCCTGCTCGTCCTCCTCCGCCTTCGTCTCGTTCCACCGCTCCGCGTCGACCCCGACGAAAGCGAGCTTCTGCCCCTTCTGCAGCGTCGCCCACGAGCCCGCCTTCTTCTTGGTCAGTACGAGCAGTAGCGAGCGAACCTCGTTCTCCCGACGTGCCGGGGTGGGGAGGACCTCATGCAGGAATTCGAGGCTGAAGGCGTAGTTCTCGCCGGAGAGCCCCGTGGCCTTGAAGTCGATCCGGGTCTCGGTCAGAGCAATGTCGGCCGTCGTGTTCATCATTTCCGCATCGATGGTCAGGTAGATCTCATCCAACCTCTGTGCCCACATGACCTTGGGGGTTACTGCGTCAGCCATACGATGCTCCGTCATCTGTGTTGTCCGCCAGGTAGTGGCGGTACGCGTCCTGCGTGGTGCCTTAGCGCTACAGTATAACTACCGGGTGTCACGCCACCTGTTCGGTTTGTCTCACCTCCTCCAGCTGGCCACTCGTCAGGCAGAGTCGCTTCAGGCGGGCCGCGGCAGCACTTTCGTCGGCACGATTACCGTCGACGAGCCAGGATTGCCTTGGCAGCGCGGACGCGGGCGCCTTGTACAGCGGATGTCCGATTGGACAAGTCGTGTGGAACCTCCGATCAGCGCGTCCAAGCTGCACACGGGCCCATGGATCTGAGCCAGAGCCGAGCCAAGGAATGATGGGCTCATGCGCGTCGTCCTCTTCCAACCGCCAGTGTTCAGGCACGAAGCCCCGGCCGCTTTGCTGGCTGAGGCCCTGGGAGTGCCTCGGATCTCCTTCGGCGATCTCATGCGTACCCACCTCTCCCGGGGCACTGAGCTGGGGATCCGAGCCGCCGAGATCATGAACTCCGGCAGCCTGCTCCCTGAAGAAATCATCACCGCGGTCGCCCGCGACCGCCTGCACGGAGCGGACCAGCCGGACTTCCTCCTCGTTGGATATCCGAACAGTGCCGCCCAGGCGCTCGCTCTGGACCAGTTGCTCCGCGAGCTCGGCAAACCCCTCGACGGCGTGCTCCACCTGCGCCTTTCCGAGGCGGAGGTGGAGCGCCACGTCCGCCGGCTGGCGGCCCGTCGCTTCTGCCGCGACGACCGGACCCACCGCTTCGAGCCAGAGGTGGATCAGCTGCGCGTCGATGGCGTCTGCAACGTCTGCGGCGGTGAGCTCTATCAACGCGGGGACGACAATGAGAACAGCATCCGCAGTAAGTTCAGGTCCCGCGACGCGTGGCTGGAACCCATTGCCCAGCACTACGCCAGGCAGGATCTCCTCGTCACGGTCGACGCTGCCGGCACGT
Source organism: Kitasatospora mediocidica KCTC 9733 (assembly GCF_000744225.1). Lineage (GTDB taxonomy): Bacteria > Actinomycetota > Actinomycetes > Streptomycetales > Streptomycetaceae > Kitasatospora > Kitasatospora mediocidica. Next base: position 700,680 of record NZ_JQLN01000006.1, read on the forward strand.
CCGACGAGATAACCAGGTGCGCGCTGACGGCGCTTCGGGCGCATAGCCCCCGGCCCCGCTCAGGGCCACCGACGTCATAGGGCCCGACCAGCCACCCTGCGCGCCTTCGCCCCCGGACGCATCACCCTGCTGGTGACGCACAACATCGCCAACGCGGCCGTCGCCGACCGCGTGATCGTCATGGACGAAGGCCGCGTCATCCAGACCGGCACCTGGCAGGAACTCGCCGAACAGCAGGACGGCCTGTTCCGCGAACTCCTCGACCTCCAACGCGACCGCGCCATCCCCGGCCCGCGCACCACCCCCGCTTAACAGCCCGCCCTCGACCGGGCGCCGGCCCTCGGCCCTCTCGACAGCCGGCGCCCGGCCCACCCACGTCCCGCCCGGAGGAACCGCCTGGACTACGACACCTGGCCCCGCCTGCTGGTCGTCGACACCGAAGGCAACGGCACATCCCCACCTGAACTGATCGAGCTGGCCGCCGTCCCGATCACCCACGGCACCGTCCTCACCGAACAGATCACCTCGGCTCCGATCCGACCGAGGACACCATCAAGTCACGCATCAAGGTCATTCACACGTTCCCGAGCGTGCGCGGGCGGGCGATCGGCTGGGTGCGGCGCGGCGCCCCGCGCCCCGGCGGCGGCACCGCGCGCTGAGGCGGCCGGGGAGTGCTCGCGGCGGTGACCGGCCGCGAGTCGAACGTGTCGGTGACCACGCCGGCGGTCAGTCAGCAAGCATCAGGCCGTTCGATCCGGGGGTATCCCGGCGACCGGGAATGCGCGAGGAGGGCGGCCGGGTGCTCGTGCACCGGCGGCCGCCCCCGTCACCCTGTCACCCCGTCAGCCGCAGCTTTGGCCGTTGAGTGTGAAGCCGCTCGGAGCCGGATTGCCTCCGGAGTAGGCGGCGTTGAACCCGATCGTGGTGCTCGTCCCCGGTGCCAGGGCGGCGTTGTAGGAGAGGCTGGTGGCGGTCACCGTGCTGCCGGACTGGGCCCAGTTGGCGTTCCAGCCGCTGCCGACCTGCTGGTTGCCGGGCCAGCCGAAGGAGAGCGTCCAGCCGTTCACCGGTGTGCTGCCGGTGTTGCTGAGCACCAGGGTGGCGGTGAACCCGGTGCCCCAGTCGTTCACCGAGTAGCCGACCTTGCAGCTGCCGCCGCCGGTCGCGCCGCCGGGTTGCAGGGTGAGCAGCACCGCACTGTACGGAGCGACGGTCTGCGACGCGGCGGTGCCGGTGCTCGTGGTGGTCAGCGCGGCCGTGGCGCCGGCCATCGTGGTCACCGGCGCGGTGCCGGCGGCCGGGACGAACCCGGCGTAGTCCAGGCCCACTTGGTAGCTGTTGGCCGGATCGTTGTTCACCAGGAGCACCCGCAACGAGCCGTCGGCGGCCTTCACCGAGTAGGCCTTGAGCAGCGACTGGTCGGAGCTTGCCTGGACCAGGGTGTCCCCGGGGTGGACGAACCGGCCGAGCAGGGTCATGCCGTTGAAGGCCGGGAACGGCGTGTCGGCCGCCGGCTCGCACAGCGGCGTGCCGCTGCCGCTGCCGGGGGCGCAGCTGCCGTCGGCGAGCATGCCGTAGTCGCCGTACGTCGCCGAGCCGTAGAGCCCGGCGCCGTTGTCACTACCGGTCACGATGCCGTTGTGGATCTGCCACCAGTCCACCCCGGCCACGCCGTTGGTGAGCCAGCCGAGGTAGTCCTGCGGCAGGAAGAGGGCGTTGACCAGGCCGACGGTCTGCTTCCCCGGATTGGAGGAGACCGAGTTGGTCTCGGTGATCATGATGGGCACCGAGCTGCTGCCCGCGTACTGGCCGAGCTGGGAGCGCAGCGTGCCGACCATCGCGGGGATCTGCGCGGGGGAGGCGAGCAGACCGGAGTCGGTCGGCCCGGGCGGGGTGACGCTGCTCGGGTTCTGCGGGTACCAGTGCACGTCCGCGAAGTCGATCTGCCCGGCCAGTGCCGTCATCACGGTCTGGTTCCACGGCTGCGGGCTGCCGGCCGAGGTGGTGCCGTCCGGCCAGTTGCCGGGCGCGGTGAGCACCACGCCGACCTGGATGGTCGGGTCCACCGCCTTCATCGCCGCGATGTACGCCTTGGCGTTCTGCGCGTACACGGCCGGACCGCAGTTGGCCGGGTCGGCTCCGGCGGCGCAGTGCTTGTCGGTCTCCCAGTCGGCGCCGTACGTCCCGTTCCCGTAGATCTCGTTGCCGATCTCCCAGTACTTGACGTGGTAGTCGTGCGTCACGTTGGCGTAGCGCACCCAGTCGGCCGCGAGCTGGGCACCGGTCTCGGCCGGGGACTCGGTGGCCCCGACCGCGTCGCCGCTGCCGTAGTTGACCGTCACCATGCCCTGGGCGCCGGACTGCTGGAGCATGGTGGCGTACTGGTCGAAGTCGACTGCCTGGGTGCCGTTGGTGAGGTCGCTGTTGGTCTTCCAGTCGTAACTGTCGGACGAGCTGCCGCCCGGGAAGCGGACCAGGCCGACCCCGGCCTGCTTCAACAGCCCGGGCACGGCGGCGTCGGTCAACTTGCTGTCGTAGACCGAGCCGTTGGTGCCGATCGCGGTGGTGGGGACGGTGGCGAGCGACTGCGCGGCGTTCACGCTCACCGTCGCCGTGGTGGTGGCGGGGGCCACCGCGCCGGCACTCGACGCGGTGCTCCACAGCGGGCCGGCGGCCAGCAGGGCCAGGCAGGCCAGCGCGGCGGGCAGGCGTAACCTGCTCGATGGGGGCCGCAGGGACATGGACGTGTTCCTCTCGACGGGTGGGTACCGCCGGATGCGCCGCGGGTGGGGACGGGGGAGCGGAGCCGACGGTGACCCGAGGGTCGCCGGAGGACTGGGAGGCGTCAACGGTGCTTCCCGGCGGCCGCGCCGCAGCAGGGGCTGAGCTGCGGCGGACGATCGGGCGGTCCGGCGTAATTTTCATCCGGCGACCGCCTCCGTCGGGCGGCCGGCTCCTTCCCTCCGGGGGGTCTCGTCCACTAATTTGTTCACTGCTGTGACGAAATGCTGACCGGCAGACCCATCAGGAGAGAGCCGATGCCCGCAGACCCCGCCCACCTACCGCCGGCCAACTGGGCCGGGAACCTGCGCTACTCCGCGGCGCGCTTCCACCGGCCCACCAGCGTCGAGGAGTTGAGCGCGCTGGTCCGATCCGCCGCACGTGTGCGCGCCGTCGGGTCGCGGCACTCCTTCAACGCGCTCGCGGACACGACCGGGGACCTCGTCAGTACGGCCGGGCTGCCCAGGGTGCTGAGGATCGCCCCGGACCGCCGCTCGGTACGGGTGAGCGGAGGCCTGCGCTACGCGGAGATCGCCGAGGAGCTGGAGGCGTCGGGGCTGGCCCTCGCCAACCTCGCCTCGCTGCCGCACATCTCGGTGGCGGGGGCGGTCGCCACCGGCACGCACGGCTCCGGCGACCGGAACCAGGGGCTGGCATCGGCCGTCCTCGCCCTCGAACTCGTCGACGCCGACGGCAAGCTGCGCGCGTTGGACCGGGAGGCCGACCCGGACCTGTTCCCCGCAGCGGTGGTGGCTCTGGGCGCGCTCGGCATCGTGACCGAGCTGACGCTGGCCGTCGAGCCGTCCTTCCAGGTGGCGCAGACGGTGCACCTCGACCTCGCGCTCGACCGCCTCGCCGCCGACTTCGACGAGGTCTTCGCCGCGGCCTACAGCGTCAGCGCGTTCACCGACTGGGCCGGCGGCCGGGCGGCCGTCTGGACCAAGCACCGTACGGACGCTGCCGAGCCGCCGGGGTCGCCGGCCGGCGCCGTCGCGGCCGGCACGCCGCAGCACCCGATCCCCGGCGTTCCGGCGGTCAACTGCACGGCCCAGCTCGGGCAGCCGGGCCCGTGGCACGACCGCCTGCCGCACTTCCGCGCCGCCTTCACCCCGAGCAGCGGTGACGAGCTGCAGTCCGAGTACCTGTTGCCGCGAGGCCTGGCCGCCGAGGGGATCGCCCGGCTGACGGCCCTCGGGCCGCAGCTCGCACCGGCGCTGCACATCTCCGAGATCCGCACCGTCGCCGCCGACGAGCTCTGGCTGAGTCCCGCCTTCCGGCGCGACAGCGTCGCCTTCCACTTCACCTGGGTCGCGGACCAGTCCCGGGTCGCTCCGCTGATCATCGCGGTCGAGGAGGCCCTGTTGCCGCTCGGCGCCCGCCCGCACTGGGGCAAGCTGTTCTCCTGCACCCCGTCCCAACTGGCCGAGGCCGTGCCGCGACTGGCCGACTTCGCCACACTCGCCCGGGGCCTCGACCCCGACGGCAAGTTCCGCAACGAGCTGCTGGACGACTGGCTGTCCGGCACCGGCGGCTGACCGCTCGCGAGCTCCGTCCGCCGACCCCCGTACCGGGCGCACTGCCCGCATCGCCCGCATCGCCCGCACTGCCCGCATCGGGTGCACGGTGCGGCGTGCGCGATGTCTTGACGGTGCCTCGATGGGTGGCCATAGTGATGCCGGTCACGGGGCCTGGTGCGGTCATTCCACCACCATCAGGCGTCAAGCAGCATTCGCGTGCCGGGCCTGCGGGATCGTGCTCAACGCGGTTTCGCCGCCCTGCTGCCGCAGCGTCCCGAGTTCGACCCGGCCCACCCGTTGGCGCGGTCGTTCTGGCTGCGCCGCCGGACGGCCGGTGTCCGTCAGGGTGTCTTCGGGTGCCTGGTGTCTGCCGGCCTGCTGCGTGCTGTGTCGATAGGTTCGGTGTGTGAGAGTGCGGCGAGGAGTTGCAGTTTCTCGTCGCTGTCGCTGTCCTTGTCTGGGTAGTAGACGACCAGGATGACGTCGTCTACGGGGAGTTTGTCGCGGTGGAGCCGTAGTTCACCGACGACTGGGTGATTGACGGTGGTGGTGCCTCCGTCGAGGTTGCGGACGTCGTGTCGGGCCCACAGGGTGCGGAACCGCTGGCTGGACAGTGCGAGTTCTCCGACGAGTTCGACGAACCGGGGATTGTCGGTGTCGTCCCCGATGGTGGTGCGAAGGGTGGCGATGAAGCCGGCGGCGGCTTTCGTCCAGTCCTGGTGGAAGGCTTGTTCCTCGGGGTCGAGGAGGAGGGAACGGAGCCGGTTCTCACCGGGCCGCAGTCGCGGGGAGAGCGCGACGGCCATCGGGTTGGAGGCCAGGACGTCGAAGGCGCGTCCCTCGACGAACGCGGGGATCTGAAGGTGGGCAAGGAGCTGGTGCACCCGTGCCGGTACCTGCTCGGGTCGCTTGCGGCGCGGCATCCTAGGGCGGGCTGCCACGAGGCCGAGCAGATACGTCCGCTCGATGTCGTCGAGGTGCAGGACACGCGCGAGTGATTCGAGGACCTGAGGAGAAGGATTCTTGTCGCGGCCCCGTTCCAGGCGCAGATAGTAATCGGCGCTGATTCCGGCGAGCAGGGCGACTTCCTCACGGCGCAGGCCCGGGACGCGGCGGTTGCCGCCGGACGGGAGCCCCGCCTGCACCGGGGAGACCAGCTCACGCCGGGCGCGGAGGTAGCTGCCGAGCCGGTTGCCGGATTCCTCATCTTTCATACCGACACCGTAATGCGGTGCGCGCGTTTCAGAGGGGGCCCTGGCAGGACCAGGGAAGACGGGGGCCCTGCCACACCCGGCGGATGCGGTCAAGACTTGCGGCATCACTGTTTGTGAAGGACAGGGACCATCGCTGAATGCGCCGCGAGCCCAAACGCCGTCGCGCCCTGAACTGAAGGGAAGATCTCGTGGATCTCTCCAACCGCACCGTTCTCATCGTCGGCGGGACCTCGGGCATCGGGCGAGAACTGGCCCGCCGGTTCGCCGCAGCGGGCAGCACCGTGGCTGTCGGCGGCCGTCGCCCGGAGGCACTCTCGGAACTCGCCCAGGAAGGCTTCGGCACTTTCGGCATCGACGTCACCGACAGTGTCTCCGTCGCACGTGCCCGCGACGCCGTGCTCGCCCAGTACCCCGAACTGGACACCGTGGTGACCATGTCGGGCGTCATGCTCCTGGAGGACCTGCGCGACTCCGCGCACTTCGAGGCGGCACGGACGACGATCGACACCAACCTGGTCGGCACCATCCGCGTCATCGACGCCTTCACCCCGCACCTGGTTGAACGCGGCGCAGGCACGTTCATCACCGTCACCTCCGGCATCGCCTTCCTGCCGTTCCCGCCGATGCCCACCTACGCCGCCTCGAAAGCTGCGGTGCACGCCTACTCCGAGGCACTGCGCGCACAACTCGACGGCACCGGCGTCAGCGTCGTCGAGCTCGTCCCCCCGGCCGTCGCCACGGCAGGACAGGAGAAGGTGAACCCGCTTGCACTGCCGCTCGACGACTTCGGCGCCGAGGTCATGCAGTTGCTCTCGCAGGACCCCACCCCCGAGGAGATCCTGGTCGACCGGGTCCTCATGCACCGCTGGGCCGAGCGCGACGGCACCTACGACGGCCTTGTCGCACAGCGTTCCCAGGCCCTGACCATGCTCCCCAGCCGCCAAGGCTGACACAGCCGCTCGCCCTTTGGGCCGCCATTCAACTCGGCCGATCGCTCTCGCCTCGTTGAGGAGATCGCCGCCGCGGCCCGTGACGGCGCGCTACCGGTCGGCGAGAGCATGGCCTGCCGCTGGCGGCCCGTCAAGGTCGGCATCCTGGGCGGGCTGCCCAGCGGTGAGTGGTCCAGGCTCGGCGGATCAGACTACGTACGGTGATGATCGTGTCGGCGAGGTCGAAGAAGGCCTCGATAACGCGGGTCCGGCGTTCGTAGCAGCGCGTGAGCCGATGGAAGGCGTTCTGCCAGGCGTGCGTGCGCTCGATGTGCCACCGGTGGGTGGCCTGGACCGGCGCTCTGATCCCCTTGCGGGCGATCCGGCCGTGCAGACCGCGCTCGGCAAGCACGGCGCGGGAGTTGGCCGAGTCGTAGCCGGCGTCGAGATGGACGGTGATCTGGTCCCAGCGGTTCGGTCAGCCAGGATGGCAGCGCAGGCACAGGTCTCCCCAGTGATCACAGAGCGTCGCAACTCCGTGATCACAGAACCTGTGCCTGTTCCGTCTGTCAGCTGGCCCCGCCTGCCGCCTATCCGCGCGGCCTCTATGTCGCGAGCGACGGCGGAACCAACGCCTGGGACGCGACCTCGTCGTGAGCCCAGGACACCAGCTGGCTCGCCGTCGCCCCCCTGAGCTGACGAGCGGCCCCCCGGGGGCCGGTGCCGAGGACATCCTCGGCACCGGCCCGGGGCCGTCAACGCGACCCGCGACCCGTCCGGCTCGACGGGCGGCCGGCCCCGGGTCGTCCGGCCTTTGACAGGGCTCTTGTGGAGAGTATTTGTTAGCGCTAACATCTCGAAGGCTCCACGGTTCGGAGCGCGACGGAACAGGCCAACCGCCCTGCGTACCCCGCGTCCTACCGTGTCGCCACACCCCGCCGGCCGGATGGCGTCGCCTTCCGGCCGCGGCGGTAGCGGTTCCGCGCCTTATGAGGGTGAGGCGGCGGAACCCCAGGCCGGCCGCCGATCCGTCGGCGGAGCTGCGGCGGCCGGCCGCTCTCCACCCCGCCACGCATGAAGGACGGAACGAAACTGTGACCGAGACGATCTCCGCCCGGGCCGCCGACGCTGCTGGCCAGGGCGATCGCTACGTAGTCGGCGTCGACTTCGGGACCCTCTCCGGGCGGGCCGTGGTCGTCCGGGTCGACGACGGGGAGGAGCTCGGCACCGCCGTCCACGCCTACCCGCACGCCGTGATCGAGGACCGTCTTCCGGGCACCGCCCGGGCCCTGCCACCCGACTGGGCGCTGCAGCACCCGGGGGACTGGCGCGAGGTGCTGCGCACCGCCGTGCCGGCGGCGGTGGCCGCCGCGGGCATCGATCCCGCCGCCGTCATCGGCATCGCGACCGACTTCACCGCCTGCACCGTGCTGCCGGTCCGGGCCGACGGCACCCCGCTGGCCGAGACCTCCGAGTGGGCCGCCCGCCCGCACGCCTGGCCCAAGCTCTGGAAGCACCACGCCGCCCAGCCGCAGGCCGACCGGATCAACGCCCTGGCCCACGCCCGCGGCGAGAAGTGGATCCACCGCTACGGCGGACGGATCTCCGCCGAGTGGCAGTACGCCAAGGCCTTGCAGCTGCTGGAGGAGGACCCGGCCGTCTACGCGGCCTGCGAGCGCTGGATCGAGGCCGCCGACTGGATCGTCTGGCAGCTCACCGGCACCGAGAGCCGCAACGCCTGCACCGCCGGTTACAAGGGCATCCACCAGGACGGCGGCTACCCCAGCGACGAGTACCTGGCCGCCCTGCACCCCGGGTTCGCCGACTTCGCGCGTACCCGGCTGGAGCACCCGCTCGCCCCGCTCGGCTCCCGGGTCGGCTCGCTGAGCGCGCGCGCCGCCGCGTGGACCGGCCTGCCCGAGGGCATCGCGGTGGCGGCCGGCAACGTGGACGCCCATGTCGCCGCCCCCGCGGCCCGGGCCGTGGACGACGGCCAGTTGCTCGCCATCATGGGCACCTCCACCTGCCACGTCGTCAACGGCCCGGTCCTCGCCGAGGTCGCGGGCATCTGCGGCGTGGTCGAAGGGGGGATCGTCGACGGCGCCTGGGGATATGAGGCGGGGCAGAGCGCGGTCGGCGACATCTTCGCCTGGTGGCTGCGCCAGGGCGTTCCGGCCGACTACCTGCGCGAGGCGGAGGCCACCGGCGAGGACCTGCACCAGCTGCTCACCCGCAAGGTCGCGGACCAGCCGGTCGGCGGCCACGGCCTGGTCGCGCTGGACTGGATGGGCGGCAACCGCTCGGTCCTGGTGGACCACCACCTGTCGGGCGTCATCGTCGGCCTCACCCTGGCCACCCGCCCCGAGGAGGTCTACCGGGCCCTGCTGGAGGCCACCGCCTACGGCACCCGCGCGATCGTCGAGGCCCTGGAGGAGGGCGGGGTCCCGGTCACCGAGTTCGTGGTGGCCGGCGGGCTCAAGAAGAACGCCCTGCTGATGCAGACCTACGCCGACGTGCTGCGACGCCCGGTCTCGCTGGCCGCCTCCGAGCAGGGACCCGCGCTCGGCTCCGCCATCCACGCCGCCGTCGCCGCCGGGGCCCACCCCGACGTGCGCACCGCCGCCGCCGCCATGGGCCGGGTGGAGCGCCACGCCTACCTGCCCGAGCCCGCGCGCGCCGACGCCTACGACGCGCTCTACGCGGAGTACCGGCTGCTGCACGACCACTTCGGCACGGGCCCGGACAAGCAGCTGCACCGCCTGCGCGCCATCCGCAACGCCGCCGTGAGCGAGGCCCACCGGGCCTCCGAAGACTCGAACTGTGAGGTTGACCGGCTGTGACCGACCCCATCGAGCTGATCCGCCGTCAAGTCAGCGATCTGCACCAGCAACTCGTCCGCTACGACCTGGTGGTCTGGACGGCCGGCAACGTCTCCGGCCGGGTTCCGGGCGAGGACCTGTTCGTCATCAAGCCCAGCGGAGTCCCCTACGAGGAGCTGACGCCGGAGAAGATGATCCTGTGCGACCTGGACGGGAACGTCGTCGCGGGTGACTACAGCCCGTCCTCCGACACCGCCGCCCACGCCTACGTCTACCGGCACATGCCCGAGGTCGGCGGCGTGGTGCACACCCACTCCACCTACGCGTGCGCCTGGGCCGCCCGCGGCGAGGCCGTCCCGTGCGTGCTGACGGCGATGGCCGACGAGTTCGGTGCCGAGATCCCGGTCGGGCCGTTCGCCCTGATCGGCGACGACTCGATCGGCCGCGGGATCGTCGAGACGCTGCGCGGCCACCGCTCGCCCGCCGTCCTGATGAAGAGCCACGGTGTCTTCACCATCGGCAAGGACGCCGAGGCCGCGGTCAAGGCCGCCGTGATGTGCGAGGACGTCGCCCGCACGGTCCACATCTCCCGCCAGCTCGGCGAACCGCTTCCCATCGCCCAGGCCGACATCGACAGCCTGAACTTCCGCTACCGAAACGTCTACGGCCAGCAGCCCGCTGCCCGCTGAAGGAGCAAACCCCAGTGACTGAAACCTTTTCCGGGCGTGAGGTCTGGTTCCTCACCGGTAGCCAGGGCCTCTACGGCGAGCAGACGCTGCAGCAGGTCGCCGAGCAGTCCCGCCAGGTCGTCGAGCAGCTCACCGGCGCCGGGATCCCGGTCCGGCTGGTCTGGAAGCCCGTCCTCACCGACGCCGCCGCGATCCGCCGGATCTGCCTGGAGGCCAACGCCGAGGACTCCTGCGTCGGCCTGATCGCCTGGATGCACACCTTCTCCCCGGCGAAGATGTGGATCGCCGGCCTCGACGCGCTGCGCAAGCCGCTGCTGCACCTGCACACCCAGGCCAACGCGCACCTGCCGTGGGCGACCATCGACATGGACTTCATGAACCTGAACCAGGCCGCCCACGGCGACCGCGAGTTCGGCCACATCCAGTCCCGCCTCGGCGTCGCCCGCAAGACCGTCGCCGGCCACGCGAGCGACCCCGTCGTCGCCGGCCGCGTCGCCGACTGGGCCCGCGCCGCCGCGGGCCGGGCCGAACTCGCCACGCTCAAGCTGGCGCGCTTCGGGGACAACATGCGCGACGTCGCCGTCACCGAGGGCGACAAGGTGGAGGCGCAGCTGCGCCTGGGCGTCTCGGTCAACACCTACGGCGTCAACGACCTGGTCGCCGTCGTGGACGCCGTGCCGGACGCGCAGATCACCGACCTGGTCAAGGACTACGACGACCTCTACCGCCTGGCGCCCGAGCTCCGCGCCGGCGGCGAGCGGCACGACGCGCTGCGCTACGCCGCCCGCATCGAACTCGGCCTGCGCGGCTTCCTGACCGACGGCGGCTTCCGCGCCTTCACCACCAACTTCGAGGACCTCGGCGGGCTGCGGCAGCTCCCGGGTCTGGCCGTCCAGCGTCTGATGGCCGACGGCTACGGCTTCGGCGGGGAGGGCGACTGGAAGACCTCGGTCCTGCTGCGCACCCTCAAGGCCGCCGCGGAGGGTCTGCCCGGCGGCACCTCCTTCATGGAGGACTACACGTACCACCTGGAGCCCGGCAACGAGCTGATCCTCGGCGCCCACATGTTGGAGGTCTGCCCCTCCATCGCGGCCGGAACGCCGTCCTGCGAGATCCACCCGCTCTCCATCGGCGGCCGCGAGGACCCGGTGCGCCTGGTGTTCGACGCCGAGCCGGGCCCGGCCGTCGTGGTCGGGCTGGCGGACATGGGCGAGCGCTTCCGGCTGGTCGCCAACGAGATCGAGGTGGTCGAGCCCACCGAGCCGCTGCCCAGTCTCCCGGTGGCCCGCGCGGTCTGGCGGCCGCAGCCCGACCTGCGCACCTCCACCGAGGCATGGCTCACCGCCGGAGCCCCGCATCACACCGTGCTGACCCGGGCGCTCGGCACCGATGTGCTGGACGACCTCGCGGAGATGCTCGCGGTCGAACTCGTCGTCATCGACGAGAGCACCAGCATCCGCCGCTTCACCCGCGAACTGCGCTGGAACCAGGCCTACTACCGCCTGGCTCAGGGCTTCTAGGCCTGCGCCGATGTCCGCTGCCCCGGCCGGAGTTCGGACCGCTCCGTGCCCGGGCAGCGCCGCAGCACCGCCCGGGCACGGTTCAGCGGCCGACCGGTGCGCCCGTGCTGGAGCGCACCACGAGTTCCGGCGTGAGCGTGGTGTGCACCGGCCTGGCGGAGGGGTCCTCGATCCGTTGCAGCAGCAGGTCGATACCCGCCCTGCCGATCGCCGTGAAGTCCTGCCGGACGGTGGTCAGCGGAGGCGCGAAGTAGTCGGACTCCGGCAGGCCGTCGAACCCCGCCACGGCCACGTCCTCCGGGACGCGAAGCCCGGCCTCGCGCAGCGCCCGCAGCACCCCGAGGGCCATGTGGTCGTTGGCGACGAACACCGCCGTCGGCCTGTCGGCCGGGTCGAGGCCGGCGTGGGCCGCGGCCAGCAGTTTCCCTGCCTGGTAGCCCGATGCGGCGCTCCAGTCACCGCTCAGGCACTGCGGGACCGGGGCTCCCGCGTCGTCCAGGGCCGCGCGCCAGCCCTGGAAGCGGCCCTCCGCCTCCAGCCACTCGCGGGGCCCGGCGACGTGCCACACCGAGGCGTGGCCGAGCGACAGCAGGTGCTCGGTGACCAGCCGGGCGCCGGCGAACTGGTCCAGCGCCACACCCGGCACGTCCAGCTCGTGGCCGCCCTCGACCGTCACGATCGGGAAGGGCGCCGCCAGCCGCAGCAGGGCGGTGACCGTGCGCTCGTGCGGCGTCATCACCACGCCGCCCTCGACGCCCCAGGCCGCCAGGTGCTCCAGCGCCTTGCGCAGCGCCGTCTCGCCCAGTTCGTCCAGGTTCACCGCCGCGATCAGGTACCCCTTGTCGCGGGCGGCGTGTTCGAGTCCGGCCAGGATGCTGGCCGGGCCGTACAGCGTGGTGTTCGCCGCGACGACGCCCAGGGTCCGGGACCGCTTGGTCACCAGCGCGCGGGCGGCGGAGTTGGGACGGTAGTCCAGTTCGGCGATGACCTCGCGGACCCGGGTGCGGGTGGAATCGCGAACGTTGGGATGATTGCTGAGGACGCGCGACACCGTCTGGTGGGACACGCCCGCCACCTTGGCGACATCCGCCATCGTCGGTGCGCGCCTGTTGGCGGCCTCGCTCACATGCCCCTCCACGGCTCTGTCCCGGTGCGGTACTCACGATCCAACTGCACACCGCAGCCTACTCACCCCTGGCCGGACAGCGGAGCCCGCGGTGCGAGGTCCGGGCGAGTCCCTGCGAGTCCGCGTACCGCGCCCTCGACCGCGCGGGTGCCGAAATGCTCTGCCGGCGGCCGTTGGCCACCCGCTTCCGTCGCGGCCGTCGGCAGCGGTCCGCTCGCCCTGGTGCGGCCGGACCGGCAGGTGGGTGGAGGGCGTGCAGCGCCGCACGCGCCCACCTCCGCCCGCTGCGGTCGGCACGCCCTCGGGTGTGCCGACCGTTCGCCGTCCCGTCCTGCCGTCCCGTTTGCTGCTCCCCGGGCGCCTGCGTGGGGCGGGTGGGCCCCTGGGCGGGGTAACACCAGTGACACAAACGTGACCCGCGCGACCCATTGACGGAAGATTTGTGAGCGCTAACAATACGTGTCGGAACGGGAGGTCGACGGGGACCGCCCGCGCGCCGCCCTCGGGAACCTCGCCACCCCTGACTCGGGAGAGACCATGTCGGAAGCCAGAACCGCCGGCGGTACGCAGCCGGTGATGGTGGACGTGGCCGCTCTGGCCGGTGTGTCCCACCAGACCGTCTCGCGCGTGCTGAACGGCAGTCCCCATGTGCGTGCGCAGACCCGGGAACGTGTGCTTGCGGCGATCCGGAAACTCGACTACCGTCCCAACACCGCAGCGCGGGCACTGGTCACCCGTCGTTCCCAGACCCTTGGTGTGATCAGCTTCGACACCACTCTCTACGGGCCTTCCCAGATGCTGTACGGAATCGAGCAGGCTGCCCGGGCTGCGGGCTACTACATCAGCATCGCGAGCCTGCGCGACCAGGACACGTTCTCCGTCCACGAGGCCGTGGACCGGCTCCGGGACCAGGCCGTCGAGGGGATCGCCGTCATCGCCTCGCGAGTCTCCGCCATGGCGGCGCTCGCACGGCAGATCGCCACCGTCCCCATGGTCACCGTCGGGCCCACGGATCCGGGCCGGCTGCCCGGAGCGGGCGTGGACAACGAGGCCGGCGCCAGGGCGGCGGTCCGTCACCTGCTCGACCTGGGGCACGAAACGGTCCACCACGTCGCCGGACCGGACGACTGGTTGGAGGCCAAGGCCCGTCAGGTGGGCTGGCGGGGCGCGCTCCAGGACCACGGGCGGCCCGTGCCCGACTGCCTGCCGGGGGACTGGTCGGCGAGGTCGGGGTACCAGGCGGCCCTGCGGCTGGCCGACGACCCGGGGGTGACCGCGGTCTTCTGCGCCAACGACCACATGGCGCTGGGAGTCGTCCGCGGCCTCCATCAGACGGGGCGACGGGTTCCGCGGGACGTGAGTGTCGTGGGATTCGACGACATCCCCGAGGCCGCATTCCTCACGCCGCCGCTCACCACCGTCCGCCAGCACTTCGGAGAACTCGGGCGCTGCGGTCTGGAACTGCTGCTGCACCGCGTCCAGTTCTCCGCTCCCACCGCCGCCGGGGACGACAGCAGCCACCAAGTGGCCATCGTCACACCCGAGTTGATTGTCAGGGCCAGTAGCGCGAAGCCCGGCCGCTGACCCCCACCGGATGCGCGGTCCGTCCCCGCTCCCGACGAGGGACGGGAGCACCGCCGGCATCCCCCTGTCCACCGCACCGATTCGCACCGCCCGGTACAGACCAGAAGAGGAATCACATGAGCGCCACCACCACCCGCTCCAGCAGAGGCCTGCGCCTCGCCGCCATCGCCGCCGTGGCCTCGCTCGCCCTGACCGCGACCGCCTGCTCCAAGCAGGGGGCCGGCAGCAGCGGCAGCGACAGCGGCGCCGGCTCCACCGGGGCCGCCGCCGCCCCCGTGATCCAGGGTGACATCACCTTCAACGACGCCAACCTGGCCAAGCTGGACGACGCGCTGAAGGGCTCCCTGCAGGGCAAGGACCTGTCGAAGCTGGACCTGGCCATGGTGGTCAACGTCTCGGTGGACTACTGGAACGCCGGCAAGGTCGGATTCAACAAGGGTCTGGCCGACCTCGGCGTGAAGGGCACCTTCCAGGCCCCGGCGAACGGCCGGCTGGACCAGCAACTGTCGATGATCCAGACCATGCGCGGCCAGAACATCTCCGCCTTCTCGGTCTCGGCGATCGACCCGACCGCCATCAAGGCACCCATCCAGGACGCGAACTCGGCCGGCATTCCGGTGCTGGCGATCGACTCCCCGCTGCCCGCCGAGGACGGCGCCGCGCTCTACCTCGGCACCCCCAACTACCAGGCCGGACAGAAGGCCGGCGAGGCGATGAAGGCCGCGCTGGGCGGCAAGGGCGAGGTGGTCGTGCTGGTCGGCTCGCTCACCGCGTCCAACGCCGTGGAGCGGATCCAGGGCTTCGAGGACGCGCTCAAGGGCACCGGCATCAAGGTGGTCAACAAGCTGTCCGACAGCATGGACGCCTCGAAGGCGCTGACCAACGCGCAGACGGCCATCCAGACCGACCCGAACGTGACCGGTCTCTACGGCGTCTACTCCTACGACGGACCCTCCGCCGCCCAGGCCGTGCAGGCCGCCGGCAAGGCGGGCAAGGTCAAGGTCATCTCGGACGACTCCGACGCCCAGACCCTGAAGTTCATCCAGCAGGGCGTCATCCAGGCGACGGTCGTGCAGTCGCCCTACCAGCAGGGCTACACCGGCGCCTACCTGCTGGCCGCCCTCAAGGTGCTCGGCAAGGACGCCACCATGGCGCTGGTCAAGCAGTACCTGGAGTCCGACGGGACGACGCTGAGCTCCGGCGTCGGCGTGGTCACCCAGGCCAACCAGGGCGACTACCAGGCCAAGCAGACCCAGCTCGGCATCACGGGGTGAGAGAGGTGACGAGCAACGCTTCCCCGACCCGCCTCGGCCCGGCCGCGGTCCTGCGCGGGGTACAGAAGAGTTACGGGCCGGTCACCGTGCTGGACATCCCCGAACTCGAGCTGAAGCGCGGCCAGATCACCTGCGTGGTGGGGGAGAACGGCGCCGGGAAGTCCACCCTGATGGGTGTGCTCTCCGGCACCGTCTCCCCGACCACGGGGGAGATCCTGATCGCGGGACAGGCCCTCCAGCCGGGCCGTCCGGACCACGCCAAGGCGCTCGGCGTCAGCATGGTCGCCCAGGAGTTCCCCCTGGTGGGCGGGCTCAGCGTCGCGGAGAACCTGCTGTTGGGCCGTCACAGCCGGGCGGCCGAGCAGGCGGGCCGGCTGCGGCGGGTGCTGTTCGACCGGTCCGGAACCCGCCAGGAGGCCCGGGAACTGCTCGCGGACGTCGGAGTGGACGGCATCGACGTCGACCGCCCGGTCGGGCAGCTCCCGGTACCACTGCGGCAGATGATCGAGATCGCCAAGGGTTGGGGCAACCACCCGCTGGTCCTCATCCTGGACGAGCCCACCTCCTCCCTCGGCCCGGTCGAAGCCGCCAAGGTCCTCCACCTCGCACGCCGCCACACCGCGAACGGCGGGGCGGTCCTGTTCATCGGCCACCGCCTGGACGAGGTCCGTGACATCGCCGACCGCGTGGTCGTGCTGCGCGGCGGCCAACTGGTGGCCGACCTCACGCCCGAGGAGGCCACCGAGGAACGGATGATCCGCGAGATGGTCGGCAGCGAGCTCGCCCACTCCGACGGCGCTCCGCCCGTCTCCCGCACGGACCGCACCGTCCTGCTCGCCCGCTCGCTGACCGCCGACGGCCTCGGACCCGTCGACCTGGAGCTGAAGGCCGGTGAGATCGTGGGTGTCGCCGGCCTGATGGGCTCCGGCCGCAGCCGCCTGCTGCACACGATCATGGGGGCCCAGCCCCGTACCGGCGGTGAGACGGAGCTGAACGGCAGGCCGTTCCGGCCGCGGCACCCGGCCGACGCCGTCGCGGCCGGGGTCGGTCTGGTGCCCGAGGACCGCAAGGAGCAGTCCCTGCTGCTCCAGCACCCGGTCCGGTGGAACGCGACGCTGGCCACCCTGCGCCGCGACTCCTGGCACGGTGTCCTCACCCCCGGCGGGGACAAGGAACGGTCGCAGCGGATCGTCCAGGACCTGGGGGTGCGGATGCACTCCCAGGAGCAGCCGATCGGTGACCTGTCCGGCGGGAACCAGCAGAAGGTCGTCTTCGGGCGCTGGCTGCACGCCGGCCCCGACCTGCTGCTCCTGGACGAGCCCACCCGGGGCGTCGACGTCGGGGCGAAGGCCGAGATCTACCAGCTCATCGACAACGCGGCGCAGGACGGGCTGGCGGTCCTGGTGGCCTCCTCGGAGCTGGAGGAACTGCTCCGGATGTGCCACCGGATCGTCGTGATGGCGCAGGGCCGGATCGTCGCCGACCTGCCGCGCGAGCACTTCAGCAAGGAACAGATCATGACAGCGGCAGCGGGCACGCAGTCGCTGACCGCAGGCTCGGAGGCAACCGCATGACCACGCAGACCACCCCCGTCACCAAGGGGGCAGGAGTGACCCCGCGCAGGCGGTTGCGCTCGCTGGTGGAGACTCCCGAGGTGGGCGTCGTCGTCGCGTGCGTCGCGGTGTTCGTCGCGCTCGCGCTCGCCAGGGACACCTTCGCCAACGCGGTCAACCTGCAGGGCATGGGCTTCGACCTCGCCCAGTACGGACTGATCGCGATCGGTGAGTCGTTGGTGATCCTCACCGGCGGCATCGACCTGTCGGTCGGCGCTCTGCTCGGCACCTCGGTGATCCTCATCTCCTGGTTCAACGTGCGGGCCGGACTCCCGGCCGGTGTCGCGATGCTGGCCACCCTGGCCATCACCGGGCTGATCGGCCTGTGGCACGGAATCGCGGTCACCAGGCTGAAGATGCCCCCGTTCGTGGTGACCCTGGTGACCTACACCGTCGCCCAGGGCGTCACCCTGGCGATCACCTCCGGGACGTCGATCGTCGGCATCTCGGGCTTCTTCGGCGACATCGGCCAGTCCTACCTCGCCCAGATCCCGGTCCCGTTGATCCTCTTTGCGATCGTGGCGGTGGCGGCCTGGTTCTTCCTGGAGCGCACCTTCGTCGGACGCCAGGTCTACGCCGTCGGCGGCAACCCCGAGGCGGCCCGACTGGCGGGCATCCGCGGCGACCGGCGGATCGTCTCGATGTACGTGACCAGCTCACTCCTCGCGGGCTTCGGGGCGATGCTGGTGCTGGGCCGGATGGGTGTCGGCTCCGCGAGCGGCGTCGGCGTCGGATGGGAGCTCCAGGCCATCGCGGCGGCCGTCATCGGCGGCGTCAGCCTGACCGGTGGCCAG
Organism: Kitasatospora mediocidica KCTC 9733; assembly: GCF_000744225.1. Classification (GTDB taxonomy): domain Bacteria; phylum Actinomycetota; class Actinomycetes; order Streptomycetales; family Streptomycetaceae; genus Kitasatospora; species Kitasatospora mediocidica. Next base: position 718,540 of record NZ_JQLN01000006.1, read on the forward strand.
GGGCGGATCCTCGGCATCGTCGCGGGCACCGTACTGCTGGAGCTCATCACCAACGGCCTGACCACGCTGCAGATCAACTCGAACTACACCAACATCGTCCTCGGTGGTGTCCTCGGCATCGCCATCCTCGCTGACCGGCTCCGCGCCAAGCACTTCTCCAGCAGGGCCTGACGCCGCGACACCCGAAGCGGGCGTGCCGGGGTGTCTCCATGGTGAGGCCGCGGCCACCCGCATCGGAGGGCGCTGAAATGTTAGCGCTAACACTCGCTATCCCCGTGCGGGCCCCTGCCACGACGCGGCGGCCCGCTGGTGCCGACATCCGATTTCCTTCCCACCCGGAGGAGTAGAACCATGACCACGGGACAGTGGGTGCGCCGGCTGCGGCGCACCCTGATGACGGCGGGGGCGACCCTCGCCCTCGCCGCCGGTGTGCTCACCGGTACGGCCACACCTTCGCAGGCAGCGGTTCAGGGCCCCTGCGACATCTACCAGGGCGGCGGCACGCCGTGCGTGGCCGCGCACAGCAGCACCCGGGCCCTGTACGGCTCCTACAACGGCCCGCTGTACCAGGTGAAGCGGGCCTCCGACGGCGCCACCAAGGACATCGGCGTGCTGGGCGCGGGCGGCTACGCCAACGCGGCCGCCCAGGACTCCTTCTGCGCCGGGACCAGCTGCGTGATCACCGTGATCTACGACCAGTCGGGCAAGGGCAACAACCTCACCCAGGCCCCCGCCGGTGGAGCCGCCGGCGGTCCCGACAACCTCGCCAACGCGGTCGAGGCGCCGGTCTCGGTCGGCGGGCACAAGGCCTACGGCGTCTACATCGCCCCGGGCACCGGCTACCGCGACGACCACACCAACGGCATCGCCACCGGCGACCAGCCCGAGGGCATGTACGCCGTCCTCGACGGCACCCACTACGACGGCGGCTGCTGCTTCGACTACGGCAACGCCGAGGCCAACGACCACGACACCGGCAACGGCCACATGGAGGCCATCTACTTCGGCGACATCAAGGCCTGGGGTTACGGCACCGGCAACGGCCCCTGGGTGATGGCCGACCAGGAGAACGGCCTGTTCTCCGGCGCCGGCACCCAGTTCAACGCCAACGACCCCAGCGTCAACGACCGCTTTCTGACCGCCATCGTCAAGGGCGCGCCCAACCAGTGGGCGATCCGCGCCGGCGACGCCCAGTCCGGTGGCCTCTCCACCTACTACAGCGGCGCCCGCCCCAACGCGGCCGGCTACAACCCGATGCACAAGGAGGGTTCGATCATCCTCGGCATCGGCGGCGACAACAGCAAGGGCTCCGCGGGCACCTTCTACGAGGGCGTGATGACCTCGGGCTACCCGAGCGACGCCACCGAGAACGCCGTCCAGGCCAATGTCACCGCGGCGGGTTACAGCAGTGCCAGTGTCGCCGGCAACACGCTGACGCCCGGCTCCCGAGTCTCGCTGCGGGCCACCACCACCTGCTGCACCGGGGACTACATCACGCACGACGACGCGGACAACAAGGCCGGCATCACCGCCGTCAACTCCTCAAGCTCGTCCGCCCTCAAGGGCGACGCGTCCTGGATCGTGCGGGCCGGGCTGGCGAACAGCTCCTGCCTGACCTTCGAGTCCGCCAACGACCCCGGCCAGTTCCTGCGGCACTACAACTTCGAGCTCTACCTGAGCCCGGACGACGGGGGCGCCGCGTTCGCACAGGACGCCACCTTCTGCTCCGGGGCCGGGAACAGTGGCACGGGCTTCTCGTTCCAGTCCGTCAACTATCCGACCAAGTACCTTCGCCACTACGACTACACGCTCTACGTCGCCAGCGACGGCGGCTCCAACGCCTGGGACAGCAGCAACAGTTGGAAGGACGACAGCAGCTGGCTGGTCGACCAGCCCTGGAGCTGACCACAGGTCGGACAGTCACCCGGCACGCGCGTGTGACAGATCGCGGCTGTGAGCCCGGGGTGTGACCAGGCGCCGCCGACGGGGTCGTGTGTCCGCGACCCCGTCGGCGGTCTGTCCCGTGCGGCGTCCTACCGCCGCGCGGGGCCGTTCGTTCTGCACGGCGCGGGCCGCTCGATGCGACCCGCGCCTTCGGCCTGCGCGGGTGTCATGGCCGACGTCCGCTCCTGCGAAGGTCGGCCGCCCTCCTTGACGGCGCCCACAGCGTGCGCGATGGTGACTTGGCGCGGCGTAGCGGGCGGCGCGCGCTGTCGCCGTCCGATCTCCTCCTCCCCCGACAGGCGAGGTCCGCCCGCATGCAGCAGCCCGACACCACCCCCGAGCCGCCGGCCACCATCGCACCCGCACCCGTAGCGGTACCCGTGCCCGCCCGCGCACCCGCCACCCTCGCCGAGGTCGCCCGGCGAGCGGGCGTCTCCACCGCGACCGCCTCCCGGGTACTGAGCCGGTCCGCACCGGTCTCCGCCGCAGTAGCCGCCCGAGTGGTCGACGCAGCCCGGGAGTTGACCTATGTGCGGCGCCGAGCGCCGCGCGGCCGGGGCACCGGCGTGGTGGCGGTGGTCGTCTTCGCGGATCCGCTCCGCTCCCACGCCGACCCATTCCACCACCGGCTGCTGGCCGGGCTGCGCCATGCCGCGGCCGGCCTGGAGCGGGAGTTGGCGGTCTTCACCGTCCCCGAGCGCGCGCAACGACCCACCCTGCTGCGACACCTGTGCGGCGGGCACGTGGACGGGGTGCTGCTGGTCGGCGCGTGGGAGGACGCGGAGTTGCCGCGCCTGCTGCGGGCGGCCGGCGTGCCGGTGGTCTCGGTGGGCCGTCCGGTGCGGGCGGGGGCGGCGGCGTACGTGGACGTGGCCAACCTGAGCGGTGCCCGGGCCGCCGCTCTGTGGTTGTGCGAGAGCGGACGGCGTTCGGTGGCGACCATCGCCGGACCGCCGGACACCGCCGTGGGCGCGGACCGGCTGGCGGGCTACCGGCAGGCGGTGGCGGAGGCCGGGCCGGCCTTCCGGCCGGCGGTCGCCTACGGTGACTTCTCCGGCGTTTCCGGAGAACACGCGATGCTCCGGCTTCTGCAGCAACGCCCGGTCCTGGAGGCGGTGTTCGTCGCCTCCGACCCGATGGCGATGGGCGCCCTGCGGGTGCTGCGGCGGCTCGGGCGCCGGGTGCCGGACCAGGTCGCCGTGATCGGCTTCGACGACGTGCCGGCGGCGGCCCGGGCCCGGCCCCGGCTGACCACGGTGCACCAGCCGGTGGAGCAACTCGGCGCTCGGGCCCTGGAGATGGTGCTGGACGGGCCGGACCGGACGGCCTCCCTGGTGCTCCCGACCAGTCTGGTGCTGCGCGACTCGGCCGGTTGACGGCCGGCCGGGCAACCGGCGGTGCCGTGCGGGAACACCCCGCACGGCACCGCCCCGGTGGGCTCCCGGGAATGGCCTGACGTGGCGTCAACTGCCCGGGTTCACCGTCGGGAAGAGCTGGGCGAAGGTGTCGAAGGCCGTGGCGATGTCCGCCTCGGCCCAGAACCGGTGGTAGCTGAACACCGGTGCTGCGCCGCCGTTCAGGTAGCTCTGCACCTTGGACCACTGCGGGTCACTGGTGTACCAGGGCCGGATGGACAGGAAGGTGTCGGTGGACGAGCTGAGCTGCGTCCCGTCCGGGTAGCTCCCGGTCCAGCCCGGCGGGATGTACAGGCCCTGGTGGGTCGAGGGGTCGTAGGGCTGGGTGAAGCGGCTGTAGTCGGTCCGGGTCTCCGGTGCCGAGTAGCCGAGCGGGTCGGCGTACTTGGCGTGAATGATGTCCAGGATGTTCTGGGCGAACTTCTGCGCCGAGCCGTCACCGGCCTTCGCCGCGTAGTACGAGAGGGTCTTGGCGAGCGAGCCGGCCACGCCGAGGTCCGTGTCCGCGCCGGCGGCCGTCACGTGCAGGCTCGCGTTGGCGCCGGGGCTGGTGGCGTTCCAGGTGTCCGGCGCGCCGGTCCAGGTGAGGGTGTCGGGCGTGGTGAGGGTGCCGGTGGCCGGGTCGGCCTTGCTGACCGACATCGCCCACGGGATCCACTTGCCCAGCACGCTCTTGGCCCGGGCGTCGCCGGTGGCGTAGTAGTACTCGGCCACCCGTTCCATCGACCAGGTCTGGAAGCCGAACCACTGGTTGCTGGCCGGGTCGTGGTACTCCGGCTGCGAGTCGTAGGACAGGCCGTAGAAGGTGGGGTCGCCGGCCGGGGGCGCCGCGTCGTCGCCGTAGTCGCCGCCCCAGCTGTTGGTGGCGCCGCCGGAGATGCCGCCTTCGGTGGACTGCAGCCACTGGTAGAACTGCAGCTGCTTGTCCAGGCTGCCGGACCAGTCGGTGGCCGCGCTGGGCGACTTGGGCTCCAGACCGGGATCGGTGGAGAGCGCCCAGGCCGCCATCGGGTTCTGGTAGCCCTGGTGCGCGGTGGAGCCGGAGATCCGCCAGGACCACGCTCCGCCGGTGTCACCGCCCCAGGCGAAGTACCAGGTCAGCAGACCGAGTTGCTCGTTGGCCTTGCTGGTGCCGGCGGGGCAGCTCATCGACCCGTTGCAGTTGCCGGCCTGCTTGAAGTACTTGTCGTAGAGCGCGTAGCGCAGGAAGTCCCCGAGCTTGGACGCCTTGGCGACGGTGCCGCTGATCGTCGTGCTCTTGTTCTGCGCCTTGGCGTAGGTCTCCGCCCAGTAGGCGACCTGGACCAGGCGGGCGTCCGCGTCCGGCGCGTCGGTGTACTTGTACTGCTTGGAGTAGGAGCCACCGCCGTCGTTGAAGAGGCTGAGGAAGCCCGAGCCGGACTCGCCGTACTTGAGCACGTCGCAGTCGGGCTGCGGGACGGTCTCCCAGACCGACTCCTGCGGGCCGCGCTGGTAGGTGTTGATCAGGCTGGGCTTGGTGCTGCCGTCCTCGCAGCGGCCGAAGCCGTACTTGTTGTCGGTGTCCATGATCCAGGCCGGCGAGTACATGTCCGAGCTGCCGTAGGTGGTGGACAGCTCGTTGGCCAGCGGGTCGCTGCCGACCGGGACCGAGGAGTTCAGCTTGACCGGGTACTGGTCCGGCTGGGCCTTCTCGGGACCGTAGGTGGCCGGCTTGGACGGGTTGTAGGTGTTCTGCCCGGGCTGGTCGGCGTGCCCGGGGATCATGTACGTCTCCAGGCTGGTCCAGGCGTTGTTGAAGCCGGTCCAGTCGCCGGTCACCCGGCCGTAGTCGGCCTCCAGCCAGAGCCAGTAGCTGTAGGTCTCCGACGTGGTCTCGTGACCGTAGTCGGGGGCCTCGACGATCAGCGTCTCCACCGAGTGGTAGGGGATGCCGAGCGGGCTGAAGTAGCCGTTGGCCGGGTTCTTCATCGTGCTGTAGAGGTCGAGGAAGTACGTGTCGTACCCCGAACTCTTCGCCGCCTCGGTCACGGTGACCGAGGCCGAGCCGTAGCCGGTGGCGGCGGCGGTGAAGGTGGCGGTGCCGCCGGCCTGCCCGGCGTCCGTGCCGGCCGCGAGGGTCACGGTCTGCGGGGTGTTCCAGTTGGCCGGGGTGAACGTCAGGGTTCCGCCGGACTGGACCGACAGGTCGCTGTCGCTGCCCGAACGGGTCACCGCCACGGTCACGTTGGCGGCCGGCGCCTGGGAGAGCGCGACGGTGAAGGTTCCGCTGCTGCCCTGCTGCACCGCCAGGGTCGTCGGGTTGACCAGCACGCTGGGCCCGGCCACCTTGATCGCCACGGGGGCGGACGTGGTGGTGGCGCCCAGGTTGTCGGTCGCCACCGCGGTCAGCGAGTAGTCGCCGGCCGGGACGTTCGCCCAACTGAACTGGTAGGGCGCGGTGGTGGCGGTGCCGATCAGGGTGTTGTTGCCCGGGCCGGTACTGGCGTAGAAGTCCACCTTGGCGACGCTCCCGTCGGCATCCGCCGCGGTGGCCGCGAGCGGGACGGTGGAGCCGGGCGTGAAGGTCCGCCCGGCCGCCGGGGACGTGAGCGAGACGGTCGGTGCCTGGTTGGCCCCGTGGCAGGTGGTGCCGTTGAGGGTGAAGGTGGTGGGGGTGGTGTTGGTGCCGCTGTAGCTGAAGTTGGCGCTGGTGGTGTAGGTGCTGCCGGGGTTGATGGTGGTGGCGTAGCCGGGGTTGGTGACGGTGACGGTGGTGCCGGTCTGGGTCCAGTTGCCGTTCCAGCCGTTGCTGAGGGTCTGGTTGCCGCTGTAGGCGTAGCTCAGCGTCCAGCCGTTGACCGGGGTGCTGCCGGTGTCGCTGATGGTGAGGTTGGCGGTGAACCCGCTGCCCCAGTCGTTGGTGCTGTAACTGACGCCGCAGGAGACGGTGCCCGCGGCGGCGGCGGGGGTGCCGAGGACGCCGCCGGCCGCGGCGGCCAGGGCGAGCGCGCTGACCGAGGCGAGGGTGCGGGCTGGGGCGCGGGAGCGCAGGGTCTTGCGTCGCATGCGCGACCTCCGGAGTGTGGGGGAGCACGGGTGGGCCTGCTGCCCGGTCCCGTGTGGCGCAGCGTGCCGCGACCGATGGGCTCCGTAAACGCCGCCGCCCGTCGCCCACCCGGCTCTCCCGGCGCGATCGCGGCGCCGACCAGCGCGGACGGTCGCCGACGACTCGGACTCGCAACGGGTAAGTTACATCGTGTTCATGGGAGCGTGCCCATTTCGATCGGACCGTCTCGGCTTTTGCTCTTGACGGCCCTTCGTCATCCTGGCTTTATGTGATTCGGCACCGGTGACGCAGTCTGCCGGACAAGTGGAAGCGCTCCCACGGCTCGCTCGGATCGGAGCGCTCGACCGGGGACGCCCTGGCCTCGCCCGCAGCATCCGCCAAGGCACCAACCGGGCCACCACGCATTCCCACCCGAAGGGACCCGACCTGTGCATCTCCCCACGTTACGCAGACTCCGGACGGCCGCCGCCGCGGCCGTGCTCGGCGCCGCGGCCCTAGTCCCGATGGTCGGCGCGCAAGCCGCGCACGCCGCCACCACCCATCTGACCAACCCGTTCGTCGGCGCGACCGGCTACCTGAACCCGGACTTCACCTCCGAGGTCAACGCCCAGGCCACGGCCGACGGCGGTGCGTTGGGCGCCACCGAGGCCAAGGTGGCGGGCAACTCCACCGCCGTCTGGATGGACCACATCGGCGCCATCGCCGGCGACGGCGGCCGCCTGGGGCTGAGCGCCCACCTGGACCACGCCCTGGCCCAGGCGGCGGCCGGCAACACTCCGGTGGTCGTCCAGGTGGTCATCTACGACCTGCCCGGACGCGACTGCGCGGCGCTCGCCTCCAACGGCGAGGTCCCCGCCACCGCCGCCGGCCTGACCACGTACGAGACCCAGTACGTCGACCCGATCGCCGCGATCCTCGCCGCCCCGAAGTACGCCTCGCTGCGGATCGCCGCGATCATCGAGCCGGACTCGTTGCCGAACGCGGTGACCAACCAGAGCAAGCCCGCCTGCGCCACCGCCACGCCGTTCTACGAGTCCGGCGTCGAGTACACGCTGAACAAGCTCCACCCGATCGGCAACGTCTACGACTACCTGGACATCGGCCACTCGGGCTGGCTCGGCTGGTCGAGCAACATGGGCCCGGCCGGGCAGGAGTTTGCCAAGATCGCCAAGGCCACGAACGCCGGCTTCGCCAGCGTGGACGGCTTCATCAGCGACACGGCCAACACCACCCCGCTGAACGAGCCGTTCCTCACCAACCCCGACCAGCAGGTCGGCGGCCAGCCGGTGAAGTCCGCCAACTTCTACCAGTGGAACCCGGACTTCGACGAGTACACCTACGACACCCAGATGTACTCGACCCTGGTCTCCGACGGCTTCCCGAGCACCATCGGCATGCTGGTCGACACCTCGCGCAACGGCTGGGGCGGCAGCTCCCGGCCCACCGCGCTGAACTCCGGCGCGACCAACGTCAACGACTACGTCACCCAGAACAAGGTGGACCAGCGCCCGTTCCGCGGCGACTGGTGCAACATCAACGGCGCGGGCATCGGCGCGCGGCCGCAGGCTCAGCCGTACGGATCGACCAACCCGATCATCGCCTTCCTCTGGGTGAAGCCCCCGGGCGAGTCGGACGGCGACTACCCGACCGCCACCCACCCGCACGGCGACCCGCACTGCGACCCGAACGGCACCCAGACCGACGGCACCAACACCTACCCGACCGACGCCATCCCCGGCTACGACGTCCCGGCCGGCCAGTGGTTCGGCGCGCAGTTCCAGCAGCTGGTGCAGAACGCCTACCCCTCGTTCGGCTCCACGACGGGCGGCGGCGACACCACCCCGCCCAGCAGCCCGACCGGACTGAGCGTCACCGGCACCACCGCGAGCAGCGTCTCGCTCTCCTGGACCGCCTCCACCGACAACGTCGGCGTCACCGGCTACGACGTCTACCGCAACGCCACCAAGGTCGCCACCAGCACCACCACCGGCTACACCGACAGCGGGCTGACCGCCGCCACCGCCTACCAGTACACCGTGACCGCGCACGACGCCGCGGGCAACGTCTCCACCGCCTCGGCCGCCGTCACCGCCACCACCGCGGGCGGCGGCGGCACCGGCGGCAGCGGCTGCACCGCGAGCTACTCGGTGGCCAACGACTGGGGCTCGGGCTTCACCGCCAACGTCACCGTGACCAACACCGGCAGCACGGCCACCAACTCCTGGAAGGTCGGCTGGACCTGGGGCGGCAACCAGCAGCTGACCAACAGCTGGAACGCCACCGTCACCCAGACCGGCGGCTCGGTCAGCGCCGTCAACGCGGGCTACAACGGCGCGATCGCGGCCGGCGCCAACACCAGCTTCGGCTTCCAGGGCAGCTACTCGGGCGCCAACACCGCCCCGACGCTGACCTGCACCGCCGGCTGATCCACTCCCTCCCCACGGGGCCGACCGGTCCACCCACCGGTCGGCCCCGCTCCCTAGGAGCGCACCCATGGGACCACTCACCCCGCGTACCACGTTCGCCGCGGCCGCAATCAGCGCGCTCGCCCTGGCCGCCGCGGCCGGCGGCGTCCTCGGCACCCCCGCCGCCGCCGCGGGCACCGTCTCCTGCGGCGTCAGTTACAGCACCAACGACTGGGGCAGCGGGTTCACCGCCAACCTCACCATCAGCGACACCGGCAGCACCCCGGTCAACGGCTGGACGCTGAGCTACGCCTACAGCGGCAACCAGACCCTCAGCAACGGCTGGAACGGCAACTGGACCCAGACCGGCACCACCGTCACCGTCACCAACCCCGGCTACGCCACCACCATCAACCCCGGCAGCACCTACACCACCAGCGCCAACTTCAGCTACAGCGGCACCAACACCACCCCCACCACCTTCACCCTCAACGGCACCACCTGCGGTCCGCAGTCCGGCCCGACGCCCACCCCGAGCCCGACCCCGACGCCCACCCCGACGCCGACACCCACTCCCACCGGCACGCCGTCGCCCGGTGGCCCCGCGCCCGCGCTGCACGTGGCCGGCAACCAGCTCCAGGACCCGAACGGACACACCGTCACCCTGCACGGCGCCGACCGCTCCGGCGCCGAGTTCGCCTGCGTGCAGGGCAACGGCATCTTCGACGGACCGGTCGACCAGGCCTCGATCGACGCCATCAAGAACTGGCACATCACGGCCCTGCGGATCCCGCTGAACGAGGACTGCTGGCTCGGTCTCGCCAACGTCCAGCCGGCCTACGCCGGGGCCGCCTACATCGACGCGATCAAGTCGTACGTGGCGCTGCTGCACAGCAACGGCATCACCACCATTCTCGACCTGCACTGGACCGACGGCGCCTACACCGGCAACTCCTCGGCCTGCGCCTCGGCCACCGCCACCTGCCAGAAGCCGATGCCGGACGCCGCGAACGCCATCCCGTTCTGGCGCTCGGTGGCCGCCACCTTCAAGGGCGACGACGCCACGGTCTTCGACCTGTTCAACGAGCCCTACCCCTCCCGTGCCACCGGCAGCGAGACGAGCGGCTGGGCCTGCTGGCGCGACGGTGGGACCTGCAACGGCATCGGCTACCAAGTGGCCGGCATGCAGGCGATGGTGGACGCGGTGCGCGGCACCGGCGCGGACAACGTGCTGATGCTCGGCGGAATGGAGTACTCCAACGACCTCACGCAGTGGCTCGCCTACGAGCCGGTCGACCCGCTGCACCAGCTGGCCGCCTCCTGGCACTCGTACAACTTCAACACCTGCTCCTCGCCCAGCTGCTGGAACTCCCAGATCGCCCCGGTCGCGGCCGCCGTGCCGCTGGTCGCGGGCGAACTCGGCGAGAGCGACTGCGCACACGGCTACCTGGACAGCCTGCTGCCCTGGCTGGACCAGCACGGGATCTCCTACCTGGCGTGGACCTGGAACACCTGGGACTGCTCCAGCGGCCCCTCGCTGATCTCCTCCTACGACGGCACCCCCACCGCGTTCGGGGCAGGCTATCGGGCACACCTGGCCACCCTCGGCTGACCCGTCCGCCCACCACACTGCCGGGAGCCCGGGGGAGCTCCCGGCAGTCCGGCCTGCCCGGTCACGCCCACGCCGAGTCCCGATGCCCATCACCAACTGCCGGCGCACCCAACCGGGTTCAGGGATCTGCTCACGGCCACGGCCCGCTCCGCCTTGGCACTTCGCCAGGCGGCGCGGGCGCGGGCGGCTCCGGCCGGGGTCGCTGTCGCACGCTTACCAGCACGCGCAGCGCGGCTGGAAGGCCAACCCGCAAGCCGTCGTCCACCGGGGAGGCGATGCTCCGCAGAACTTCACCACGCTCTACAACGACGTCCACGCCGCCTACCAGAACGCCCTGCGCTGGCGGATCAGTGGCGATCAGAAGCCGTTGTCTTTCCGAGAGCGACGCGTACGTTTCCGCTGTTCAGGCATAGTGCCGGTGCCTCGGTAGCAGAGACGGGGTGTCGTGTCGTCTCTTGGGTGGAGGTGCCGGATGCCGTCGGTGATGGGGTTGCTGGAGGAGCGCGAGCGTGCTGCTCGGCAACGGGTGGAGGTCCTGCAGGCCGAGCTGCAGGAGGAGGAAGCCGCGTGGGAGCGGTTCGTGATCGCCCGTCAGACGGTGGCCGAAGTCCTGGCGGAACGCCATGCAGGCGAGGAGGCGCCGCCGGCCGGGGTGGCCAGTGAACGGCCTGCGCGGGCCGCCGGGGGCTCAGTGTGGTCGCCGGGCGAGTTGGCGGCTCATGACCATGCTCATCGACCACCGGATCATCGCCTCGGAGGTGTCGGTGCGGGTCGTAGTCGCGGGCCAGGCGGCGTGAGTGCATCAGCCACAGCCGCTCCAGCAGCGTCCGGCCTGCCTCGCGGTCGGTGACGCAGGCTGCGGTGACCATCACGGCCAGCAGCATCCCGAGGGTGTCCACCAGGATGTGCCGCTTGCGTCATCACGGCCCGCCGCCTGGCGGACCTCGTCGCGCAGCCGGTCGTGGAACTGGGTCACCAGGCGGGTGCCGCGCCGGCGTCGGAAGAAGGCGTACACGCGGTCCCACGCGGGGAAGTCCGCGGGCACCGCCCTCCAGGCGATGCCGCCAGCGACCAGGTAGGGGGCCGCGTCGACCAGCTGCCGGTGGCAGTAGCCCTCCGGCCGCCCGCCCCGGCCCTCCAGCCACCCCGGCACGGGTATCGCGTCGCGCACGACGGCCCATTCCGCGTCGGTCATGTCCGATAGGTGCCTCGGACGCCTGTGCGGCCGATGCCCGGCATTCCCGAACCGGTGAGCGAGGCAGTCACACGACAGGGGTGCGGAGTTGGACGGCAATGGCACGGAGACGGAAGCCTGCGGCATCAGGGGCCTCCTGTTGCTCGGCTGGATTCGACACCCACGAGCTGTGCGGGAAGCCCCACTTCCAAGCCCTGCCGACCAGAAGATCACCCGACTGAGTCGGCAGACTCGAACTCACGATCACCAAGATCGATGGAGCAAGGGCTAGCTACTCCAACTTCCTGGCTTGCAACCGTGAAAGTGATCTTGAGATGCCGAGGAGTGTCCGGGAGTGGCTGCCGCCCGGGCACTTGCTCCTGGAGAGTGCTCGAGGGGTTCGAGGAGCTCGATCTCTCAGCCTTCGAGGACGGCTACCGTGCCGACGGTCAGAGCGGCGCCGGCTGGCCGCCCGCGGTCCTGGTCGCACTGCCCTTCTCCTGCTACAGCAAGGGTGTGCTGACCTCGCGCCCCGCCGCGGGCGGCGGCGGGGCGGTTGTTCGGGTCGTATGCGGCGTAGGTGGTTAGCCGATCTGGATGGCACCGGTGCCGATGGGCAGTGCGGGCAGGCTCACCCCTCCCACCGTGAGCTGGAGTCCGGTGGTGCCGGTGCTGGTGAGGACCTCGGTGGCCGGGAGGGTGACCGGCAGGAGGCCGGCTACGGTGACGGTGGAAGTTCCGGTGACGGTGGCGGAGGTGGCGCCGGTGCCCAGGGTGGCGCCGGTGAGGTGCAGGTCGAGGTCGATGTCGACGCCGAGCAGGCCCAGCAGCCGGCAGGTGGTGTCGCCGTAGGCGGTGCCGTCGGTGTAGGCCAGGGCGGCGGTGGCGCAGCGTCCGCCGGTCAGGGTGACGCCCAGCAGGGAAGCGGAGAACCCGCCGTCCATGGCGGCGCTGATCGGTGTGGCGTCGACCGGTGTGGTGGCCGGGCTGGCGAATCGCGTGGCGGAGTTGCCGTTGCCTCCGGTCTCCGGGGAGATCTCGACCCGGCCGTCTTCGAGTCGGCCGCCGACGGTGGTGGTGTTGTAGGTCAGGGTGACGGTGTCCAGGTGGGGCTTGCCGTCGCCGTGGTCGCCGTTGTCCACGATGGTGAGGGTGAACGGGCAGGTGCTGGTGGTTCCGCTGATGGTGCACTGCGCGGTGCCCGCGGCGTAGGCGGTGTTCGCCGTGGTGAGGTAAAACGCCGTGATGACCGCTTGTTTGATCTTGATGTTGGCGTCGTGGTTGTTATAGGTCAGGTTGCCCTTGACCGGTCCGCCCGGGGTGGTGCGGCGGGCGGTGAAGGAGATGTTCGCATCGTGGCCGCCGACGTCGATCCGGCCGTCGGCGGTGGCTTTGGCGACGGTGTTGACGAAGGAGTACTCGTCCGCCGACGAAGTGGCGCTGGTGCCGGCGGGGGTGGTTATGGTGACGTCCACCGGGCCCAGGGTGCTGGTGGCCGGGGTGGTGGCGGTGATCTGGGTGTCGCTGGTGACGGTGAACGACGTGGCCGCGGCGGTGCCGAAGTGCACGGCGGTGGCGCCGAGGAAGTCGGTGCCGGTGATCGTGACGGTGGTGCCGCCGGTGGCGTCGCCGGAGGCCGGGCTGATCCCAGTGATCACAGGTGCGGGTTCGTCGTAGGTGTAGTGGTCGGCCGTGCTGGTGGCGCTGGTCCCGCCGGCGGTGGTGGCCGTCACGTCCACGGTGGCGTCGGTGCGGGCCGGGGCGGTGGCGGTGCAGGACGTGGCGGTGCAGGACACCGCGGCGGCCGGGGTCGTGCCGAAGGCGACGGTGGCCCCGGTCAGGCCGGTGCCGGTGATCGTCACCACGGTGCCGCCGGCCTCAGGGCCGTGCACCGGGCTTAAGCCGGTCACTGTCGGGGCCGGTGCGGCGGGGACGGGGGCCCAGTCGGTGGGGAAGGCGCTGGTGGTGCCGACCGGTGTCTCGCCGGTGCCGTCGGGGTTGACGGTGGCCAGCGGGCCTCCGGCGTAGAAGGCGATCTTCGTGCCGTCCGGGGACCACAGCGAGCCTTCGTTGTCGGTGCTGTTGGCCAGGATCGTGGTCTGTCCGGTGCCGTCGGCGTGGATGGTGTAGAGCTGGCCGAGGCCGCCGTTGCCGTCGCTGGCGGAGTAGGCGAGTTTGCTGCCGTCCGGGGACCAGCTGGCCGAACCGACGAACTGGCCGGCCGGAGCTGCGGTCAGCAGGGTCTGTCCGGTGCCGTCGGGGTGGATGGTGGAGATGCCGTTGCCGTCGGTGTAGGCGATCTTGGTGCCGTCCGGGGACCAGTCCACCGAGAACGGGGAGGACACGCCCAGGGATACCGGGTTGGTGCCGTCGGCGTTGATGACCGTCAGCGTGCCGCCGGGGGCGTAGACCAGCTTGCTGCCGTCCGGCGACCAGCCCAGCAGCCCGCTGTAGGCGCTGCTGCCGGTGGTGATCTGGGTCAGCCCACTGCCGTCGGGGTTGACCGTCCAGACCTGGTCGGAGGTGGTGTAGCGCTGGAAGGCGATCTTGGTGCCGGCCGGGTTGGCGTACCCGCCGGACTGGGCGTCGCCGGTGGTGGTGAGCTGGGTGTTGCCGGTGCCGTCGGGGTTGACCGAGAACACGTTGCCCGACTGCTGGTAGTAGATCTTTCCGTTGCCGCCAGGGAACGCCGCCTGCGCGGCCGTGGGCACCAGCAGGCCCGCCACCACCGCGCCGGACGCGGCCAGGGTGATCATGAGGCCGCGGCCGCGGCGCCTCCTGCCGGTCATCGGAGGGCTGGTCGAGGACATCATCATGGTGGGCTCCTGTTCGTGGCCGCACACCCCGGCCGAGCCCGGCGGGCTCTGACGTCCGCGGCAGTGCGTCGCATTCCGGACATCAGGCGGCCGCCGTGAACGCGGCCATACGGAGCTGGAAGCGGGGTCCAGGCGCAAGTGAGCCCCAGTGGCACGCAACCCGCCTCCCGCTCCCGTTCAGTACAAGAACCCTGAAATGTCCATCACTATCAGTAGCCGATATCCGACGCGGTGTCAGCCACTTCTTCGGCCAACCCTCCGCCACGCCCGAACCGCGGACGACACCCGCTTCTCACCTGGCACCGACCGATCACGAACGGGCGCACCTTTCACCGAACACTGGCAGGGCGAGCGCGAGATAGGCCTCGCAAGAGCGCGGAAAACCTGGAACAAGCCACGGCCCGCCGGTCGTTGGCCCCGGCCTACCCCGGGCCGGAGGCAGCTCGATCAGGGGGTGGGCCCGGTTGAAACCGCCCCGCATTGGCCCCGCTCGGACTCTCGAACCGGTAGTCAAGAGGCGCCGATGCACAAGCCCGCCCCGGAGAAGATCACCGACCGGGAGCAGGTCGCACGAACACAGACCGAGGACGTGCGCGCGCAGATCGACCGGCTCAGCGAGCCCGAAGATACCCGCCCGCGACCAGGTAGGGGGCCGCGTCGACCAGCTGCCGGTGGCAGTAGCCCTCCGGCCGCCCGCCCCGGCCCTCCAGCCACCCCGGCACGGGCATCGCGTCGCGCACGACGGCCCATTCCGCGTCGGTCATGTCCGAGAGGTGCCTCGGACGCCTGTGCGGCCGATGCCCGGCGCTCCCGAACCGGTGAGCGAGGCAGTCACACGACAGGGGTGCGGAGTTGGACGGCAATGGCACGGAGACGGAAGCCTGCGCCGATGGCGCCGCCCGTTCCGGCGGCACCGTCCGCGTGGGCGGGGCAGCCCGCGCCGGCGGGCGCCGCGGGCTCGTCCGGGTCGGCTTCGGCTGCGCCTTCGCCGGGCCCGACCGGGGGGTCGGCCCACGACCTCGCCTTCACCGGCTCCAACGACCTGCTGCCGCTGACCGGCGTGGGTCTGCTGGCCATCGGCGGCGGTGTGCCGGCCCTGCGCACCCGCGCCCAGCGCAAGGGCGCCCATCGGGGGTGACCCCGATGCCGAGTCCGTGGAGCTGGAGCGGGTTGCCGTTCTGGTCGTTCCAGCTCGCCCCGGGCGTGAACTGGCTGGGGGTCGCCGCCTGCGCGGTGGTGGCCGACAGGCCGGCAAGGGCGACCGTCGCCGCCAGGGCCAGCGCCCGGAGAGACCTGAGTAAGCGGGTGGTTCGGGTGGTGTTCGCCATGGCAGGTGCGTCCCGATCTGGGTGGGTGGGGGTGGGTGCCCGCCACTGCCCCGCCGGGCAGTGGCGGGCGGTTGTTCAGCGGGCGCCGAGCAGGTGCTCGTAGGCCAGCTGGTCGAGCTGCTCGAAGGCCATGCCACGGGCGGCCGCCGCGTCCACGTCGAACTCCTCGAAGGCGCTGCGGTCGGCCAGCAGTCCGGCCAGGCCGTCCCCGGCGGTGCGGGCGGCGAGCTCGGGCAGCCGGGACGCCGTCAGCGCGGCCTGGACCTCGGGGTCGGCGCGGAAGGCGCGGGCCCGCTCGGCGAGCAGCAGGTAGTTGCGCATGCAGGCGGCGGCCGACGCCCAGACGCCGTCGAAGTCCTCGGTGCGCGGGGGCTTGAAGTCGAAGTGCTTGGGGCCGTCGTAGCCGGCGGACTCCAGCAGGTCGACCAGCCAGAAGGCCTGGCGCAGGTCGCCGGCGCCGAAGCGCAGGTCCTGGTCGTATTTGATGCCGGACTGGCCGTTGAGGTCGATGTGGAAGAGCTTGCCGTGCCACAGGGCCTGGGCGATGCCGTGCGCGAAGTTCAGCCCGGCCATCTGCTCGTGGCCGACCTCCGGGTTGAGGCCGACCCGGTCGGGACGCTCCAGCTCGTTGATGAAGGCCAGGGCGTGGCCGACGGTGGGGAGCAGGATGTCCCCGCGCGGCTCGTTGGGCTTGGGCTCGATGGCGAAGCGCAGGTCGTAGCCCTGCTGCTCGACGTACTCGCCGAGCAGGTCGAAGGCCTCCTTCAGCCGGTCCAGCGCGGTGCGCACGTCCTTGGCCGCACCGGACTCCGCGCCCTCGCGCCCGCCCCAGGCGACGTACACCGAAGCTCCCAGCTCCGCCGCCAGGTCGATGTTGCGGATGGTCTTGCGCAGCGCGTAGCGGCGCACGTCGCGGTCGTTGGCGGTGAACGCGCCGTCCTTGAAGACGGGGTGGGTGAAGAGGTTGGTGGTGGCCATCGGCACCTTGAGGCCGGCCGTGTCCAGGGCGGAACGGAACCGCTTGACGATGCTCTCCCGCTTGGTCTCACCCGAGCCGAAGGGGATCAGGTCGTCGTCGTGGAAGGTGACGCCGTAGGCGCCGAGTGCGGCGAGCCGCTGGACGGTCTCGACCGGGTCGAGAGCGGGGCGGGTGGCGTCGCCGAACGGGTCCCGGCCCTGCCAGCCCACGGTCCACAGGCCGAAGGTGAACTTGTCGGCGGGGGTGGGGGCGAGGGGGAGGCTGGTCATTGGAAGGCTCCGATCACTTGCTGAGGGATGTTTGTTCGTCGGGGTGTTTGTCAGGGCGGAAAACAAATTAGTATGCCAAGGCGTCCGAAGGAACCCCTGGGACCGCGTCAGATGGAGGAGCGCATGGCAGGACAGCGAGTTGTGATCGGGGTGGACAGCTCCACCCAGTCCACGAAGGCCCTGGCCGTCGACCTCGCCACCGGGACCGTGCTCGGTCAGGGCCGCGCCGCACACACGGTCAGTGCGGGTGCCGGGCGCGAGAGCGATCCCGAACAGTGGTGGCTGGCGTTCGACGAGGCGGTCGCCGGGACGGGGTGGGCGGACCGGGCGATGGCCGTGTCGATCGCCGGGCAGCAGCACGGACTGGTCGCCCTCGACGCGGCGGGCCGGCCGGTCCGCCCGGCCCTGCTCTGGAACGACGTCCGGTCCGCCCCCCAGGCCGAGCTGCTGCGGACGGAGTTCGGCCCGGCGGAGATCGCCCGCCGCACCGGCAGCGTCCCGACCGCCGCCTTCACGGCCGCCAAGTGGGCCTGGCTGCGCGCCCACGAGCCCGCCGCCGCCGACCGGGTCGCGGCCGTCCGGCTGCCCCACGACTTCCTGACGGAACGCCTGACCGGCGAGGCGGCCACGGACCGCGGTGACGCCTCCGGCACCGGCTGGTGGGGCCCGGACGGCTACGACCGGGAGATCCTCGACCGGATCGGCCTCGACCCCGCGCTCCTGCCGCCGGTCCTCGAACCGGGCTCGGCCGTCGGCTTCGTCCGCCCCGGCCTGGCCCTGCGCCGGGGGGCGCTGGTCGCCACCGGGACCGGCGACAACATGGCCGCCGCGCTCGGTCTCGGCCTGCCGCCCGGCCAGCCGGTCCTGAGCCTCGGCACCTCCGGCACCGTCTACGCCGTCGGCCGCGAGCGCCCCACCGATGCGAGCGGCACCGTCGCAGGCTTCGCCGACGCCCTCGGCGGCTGGCTGCCACTCGCCTGCACGCTGAACTGCACGCTGGCCGTCGACCGCTTCGCCGCCCTGCTCGGCCGCGACCGCGAGCAGGTCGAGGACGGCGGCACGGCCGTGGTGCTGCCCTACCTGGACGGCGAGCGCACCCCGGACCTGCCCGGCGCCTCCGGCCTGGTGCACGGCCTGCGCCACGACACCACCCCCGGCCAGCTGCTCCAGGCCGCCTACGACGGCGCCGCCCACGCGCTGCTCACCGCGCTGGACGACGTGCTGCGCTCGGCGGGGGAGAGCCCCGACCTGGACGTGCCGTTGGTCCTGATCGGCGGCGGCGCCCGCGGGCAGGCCTGGCAGCGCACCGTGCTGCGCCTGAGCGGCCGCGCCGTCCAGGTGCCGGCCGCCGGGGAACTGGTCGCGCTCGGCGCCGCCGCCCAGGCCGCCGCCCTGCTGACCGGCGAGCCGGCCGACGCGGTGGCCCGCCGCTGGCGGACCGCGGAGGGCCTGCTGCTGGAGCCGGTGGCACGCGACGGCGAGGCGCTTGAGAGGATCACCGATACCCTGCGTCGGGCGGGAGCGCTGCAGGGCGCCCCGGCACGGGAGCGGTAGGAGGGAAGGCGCGCGGTGGCGGTCGGCGCAGGGAACAGGAACCCGGAGGCCGGGCCGGCCTCGCAGCAGGACATGCGCCGGCAGAACCTCGCGGTGGTCCTCGGCACGGTCGCCGACGCGGTCGCCGGGCAGGGCCCGCTCTCCCGGGCGGACGTGGCCGGGCTCACCGGGCTGACCAGGGCGGCGGTCTCCTCGCTCGTCGACGAACTGATCGGGCGCGGCGCGTTGACCGAGCTGGAGACCGCGCCGAGCGGCCGGGTCGGCCGGCCCGGCCGGGCGCTGGCCGTGAGCAGCTGCGGACCGGCGGGCCTCGGACTGGAGGTCGGCGTCTCGCACCTGGGCGCGTGCGTCGTGGACCTGCGCGGCGAGTCCCGGGTGTGGCGGCGAGTGGAGCGGGCCAACGCGGGCCGGCCGGCCCGGCGGGTGCTGGCGGAGCTCGCCGAGCTGGGCGCCGAGGCGCAGGCCGAGGCGGCCGGGCTCGGACTGCACGTCGAGGGCCGGGTGCTGGCCGTGCCCGGGGTGGTGCCGACCGCGCGGCAGGGCCTGATCGAGCACGCCCCCAACCTCGGCTGGCACGCGGTCCGGCCCGCCGACCACTGGCCCGACCCGGACACCGTGCCGGTCCCCGAGAACGAGGCCAACCTCGGTGCGCTGGCCGAGTACTGGCAGGCCGAGCACGGCGCCGAGACCTTCGTGCACGTCTCCGCCGAGGCCGGGATCGGCGCCGCCCTGATCGTCGACGGGCAGCTGTTCCGCGGCGCCCGGGGCTTCGCCGGCGAGCTCGGCCACATACCGGTCGACCCGGACGGCGTGCCCTGCCCCTGCGGTGCGCGCGGATGCCTGGAGCAGTACGCGGGCGAGGCGGCGGTGCTGCGCGAGGCCGGGCTCGCGGCCACCGCCGACCCGGTCGTCCTGCTGGCCGATCGGGCGGCAGCCGGGGACCCGGCGGCCCTGCGGGCCCTGGACCGGGCCGGGCGCGCCCTGGGCCTCGCCCTCGCCTCGGCGGTGAACCTGATCGATCCGGACGCCCTGGTCCTGGGCGGCGCCTACGCCGAACTCGGGGAGTGGCTGTTGCCGGCGGTCCGCGCGGAGCTCGCCGCCCGCGTCACCGTCCGGCCCTGGGACCCCGAGGCCCTGCACTGCTCGGCGCTCGGGCGGCGCGGCGCCCTGCTCGGTGCGGCGCTGCTGACCGTCCGCCGGATCATCGCGGACCCGACCCTGCTGCCCGTAGCCTGACGACCGGCTCGGGCGGCCGGCTGCCCACCGTGCATAATGTCCGGTCAGACATCGGATCACTGGGAGGCACAGTCGTGGCCGTGACGGACGAGGCGATCGAGAAGATCAAGGCGATGATCCTCTCCGGCCGGCTCAAGCCCGGTGACCGGCTGCCCAAGGAGCCCGACCTGGCGGCCCAGCTGGGCCTGTCCCGGAACTCGCTCCGGGAGGCGGTGAAGGCGTTGTCGCTGCTCAACGTCCTGGACGTGCGCCAGGGCGACGGCACCTACGTGACCAGCCTGGAGCCGTCGCTGCTCCTGGAGGCGCTCACCTTCATCCTGGACCTGCACCAGGACGAGTCGGTGGTGGAGCTGTTCCAGGTGCGGGCGGTGCTGGAGTCGGCCGCCTCCGCGCTGGCCGCCCAGTGGGCGACCGAGGCGCAGTTGGCCGAGCTGGCCGAGCTGCTCGACTCGGTCGGGCCGGACCCGACGATCGAGGAACTGGTGGCCAACGACCTGGAGTTCCACCGCCTGATCGCCCGGGCGGGCGGCAACTCCGTACTCGCCTCGCTGCTGGACTCGCTCGCGCACCGGACCGCCCGGGCCCGGGTCTGGCGGGGTGTCACGCAGGCGCAGGCGGTGGAGCGCACCATGGCCGAGCACCGCGGGCTGCTCGACGCGCTGGTCGCGCACGACGTGGAGGGAGCCAGGACGCGGTCGGCGGTGCACGTCGGCGGCGTGGTGGACTGGCTGCGCCAGGCGCTGTGAGCCCGGTGCTGTGAGCGCGGGTGTGGCCGACGGCGGGAGCCGTCGGCCACAGCCTGGCCGATCAGGTGCTACGGGTCGGCCCAGGTTCCACTCCTGGTTCGACTGAGCGTTGCAGCCCCGGAGCTGGTGCTCCGCGGACGCCGCCGCCGGGGCGCGCACGGTAAGTGACGCCACGTCGGGCCGACAACCGGTCCTGCCCCACCGGCCGGTGGGACAGGACCGGCCGTCGTGCCCGGAGCAGGCCACCGCAGGGCGTGTCGCGACGGGCCGAGTGACGCGGTGCGTGGCGCTGGGACCGGACCTAGGCTGGAAAACACTGGAAGACAGGCGCCGGAATCCAGTTCCGGAGTGTCGGGCTGCCGGGACGGAGGCGTGGCGCGTGGAGACGGTCGGCAGGCAGGACGCGCCCACGGCGGTCGTCGTGGTGGACCCGAGCGGCACGGTGACCTGCTGGAGCGAGGGCGCGCGGGAGCTGCTCGGCTGGACGGCGCAGGACGCCGTCGGGCGACCCGCCGCCGACCTGCTGGTCGATCCTCCGCCGGGCTTCCCCGAGAGCTGTTCGACCGGCCCCGACCCCCTGGGGATGATCACCTTCCGTCACCCGGACGGCTCCACCGTGGACACCGTGGTGGCGGTGCATCCCCTGCAGGGCGGCGACGGCGGGTCACCGGGCCGCGCGGTGACCGTCCAGCGCTGGGACCGCCGCCCGGTGATCGCCGACTGGGCCTTCCAGCAGTGCCCCTTCGCCCTCGGGATCTACGACGCCGAGCTGCGGTTCCTCTGGGTCAACCCCGTCGCCTGCGCGGTGATCGCCCATTCCGAGGAGCAGGTGCTCGGTGAGAAGTACCGCGAGCTGTTCCCGGAGCTGGACGGTATGGCCTACACCAACCGGCTCGCCGAGGTCGCCAGGACCGGCGAGCCGGCCCGGCTGATCACGGTCTTCCGTCCGCGCGGCAGCGACTACGCCAACGCCTGGGCCACCAGCATGTGGCCTGTTCGGGACGCCGAGGGCACGGTGCGCGCGGTCGCCAACTGGGGCTTCGACATGAGCGCCGAGTACTGGGCGCGGCAGCGCCTGCTCATCCTCAACGAGGCCAGCAGCGGCATCGGACAGACCCTCGACGTGATCAGCACCGCCGAGGAGCTGGCCAGGACCGCGGTGCCGGGCTTCGTGGACCTGGTCACGGTCGACCTCTTCGAGGAGGTACTGCGCGGCGACGAACCGCCTTTGTCCGCGACACTCGCCTTCACCTCGACCGTCGCCCTCAGGCGGGCCTGCCGGTACGGCGGGAAGAAGGACGAGGGCCGGAGCCCCGAGCCCCCGCCGCCGGTCCACTACTCGCCGAAGTCCGTCGCGGCCCGATGCATGGCCGCCGGCAGGTCGACGGCGCAACTCGCCGCCGAACCCGTCCCGGGCGGCGAATGGGGCTTCGGCCCGGGCCTCGCCGCCGACCCGGCCCACTGGCCGCCGGGCAACCCGGTGATCGACGGAACCCTCGGCGCGCTGGGGCTGACCGGCCGGATCATCGTGCCGCTGCGGGCGCGCGGCGCCCTGCTCGGGGTCGCCATCTTCGCCCGCGGCGACCGGCCCGAGGCCTTCACCGCCGACGACCTGATCCTCGCCGAGGAGCTGGCCGCCAAGGCGGCCGTCGCCATCGACAACGCCCGCCGGTACACCCGCGAGCACACGACCGCGCTGACCCTGCAGCGCAGCCTGCTGCCGCACCGGCTGCCGGGCCACAAGGCGATCGAGGCGGCGTCCCGCTACCTGCCCGCCGGAGCCGGTGCGGGCGTGGGCGGCGACTGGTACGACGTCATTCCGCTCTCCGGCGCCCGGGTCGCCCTGGTCGTCGGCGACGTGGTCGGCCACGGTCTGCACGCCTCGGCCAGCATGGGCCGGCTGCGCACGGCCGTGCGCACGCTGGCCGACGTGGACCTGCCGCCGGACGAGTTGCTGACCCACCTCGACGACCTGGTCCTGCGCCTGCCCGGCAACCTGCAGCCCGAGGACGGCCCCGAGGCGGCCGGTGAGTCCGGTGCCACCTGCCTGTACGCCGTCTACGACCCGGTCTCCCGCTGCTGCACGCTGGCCAGCGCGGGCCACCCGCTGCCGCTGGTCATCGCGCCGGACGGCACCAGCGTCCCGCTCCCCGCTCGGCAGGGGCCCCCGCTCGGCATCGGCGGGCTGCCGTTCGAGGCGTCCGAGCTCGAACTGCCCGAGGGCAGCCTGCTCGCCCTCTACACCGACGGACTCGTGGAGAGCCGCGAGCGCGACGTCGACCAGGGCGTCGCCGAGCTGCTGCGGGTGCTGACCGGGCCGTCGGCCTCGCTGGAAGAGCTCTGCGACACGGCGATGGACGCCATGCAGCCCGTCGCCGGCACGGACGACGCCGCGCTGCTGCTCGCCCGCACCCGGGCACTGGATCCCGAGCACGTCGCGGACTGCGTCATCGAGCCGGACACCTCGCAGGTGGCGGGGGCCAGGAGGTTCGCCGCCGAGCGGCTGCGTGCCTGGGGCCTGGAGGAGGCGGAGTTCGTCACCGAACTGGTCGTCAGCGAGCTGGTCACCAACGCCATCAAGTACGGCGAGCCGCCGATCAGGCTGCGGCTGATCCGTGACACCGAGCTGATCTGCGAGGTCTCCGACGCCAGCGACACCAGCCCGCACCTGCGCCGGGCGCGCGACGTCGACGAGGGCGGCCGCGGCCTGATGCTGGTCGCCCAGCTCACCCAGGCCTGGGGCACCCGGCACAGCACCAACGGCAAGACGATCTGGTGCGCCCAGACGCTGGGCCTGACGTAGTCACCGGCCGTTCGGCGCGGTGGATCCGCCGGAGCCGGACACCCGGGCCTGTGTGCTCTCGGCGAGGGAGGGCGCCGGGGCGGTGCTGGCCCGCAGCGAGACGGGCGGGGTGAGGAGGATGTGGCGCGGCGGCGCGTCGGGCGCGGCGATCCGTTCGACCAGCAGCTCGACGGCTTGGGCGCCCATCTGCTGCGCGGGGACGTCGGCGGCGGTGAGCGGGGGGCGGAAGTCCTCGGCCCACCGCTGGGCGGCGACGCCGGTGATCGAGAAGCCACCGGGCACGCGCACGCCCGCGTCCTCCAGGGCCTGCTGGATGCCGGGCAGCGCGGCCTCGTTGAGGGTGACGGCGGCCGTCACCTCCGGGTGTTCGGCGTGGATGCGCCGGACCACGGCGCGGCCGGCGGCGGTGTCGTCGCCGCAGGCGTACTCGAAGCCCGCGATGCCGCGTTCGGCGACCGCCGCGGCGAAACCTTCGGCGGCGCGCAGGCCGGGCCCGTAGCCGGCGGCGACCAGCTCCGGGGAACGGTTGATCAGGGCCACGGCACGGTGTCCGAGGTCGGCCAGGTGGTGGACGCAGCGGGCGATGAGGGTGGTGTAGTCGACGTCGATCCAGGACATCCGGTGATCACCCGCGGTGTGGCCGATGCCGACGAACGGCAGGTCCTCGCGCAGCAGCCGATCGACCCTGGCGTCCTTGACCCGGATCTCCATCAGGATCACGCCGTCCACCCGGCGACCGGAGAGCAGGCGCTCGAAGGAGCGCTCGTGGTCTCCTCCGGAGGGGGAGAGCAGGACGTCGAGGTCGGACCTGGCCGCTGCCTCGACCACGGAGGCGACGAAATCGAGTTGCATGTGGGTGAGCCGGGCGGTGGCGGGCGGGATCACCAGGCCGATGGTGCGGGTGCGGCCCTCCGCGAGGGCGCGCGCCGCGGCGTTGGGCCGGTAGTCGAGCTCGTCGATGACGTCCTGGATGCGCCGCCTGGTGGCTTCGGAGACCGTGCGCTTGCCGCTCAGCGCGTACGAGACGGTGCTGCGGGACACGCCGGCGCGGCGCGCGATCTCCCCGATGTTCATCGTTCTCCCGGTGCTGGGTGTCGCCGTCATTGTCGAACCGATTCGACGAGCATAGCCGCTCAGGGTGGCCCGGTAAAGAACCAGCTCCTGTCCGACCTCTTGACGGTCCGGAGGGAGTATCCCTACGGTCCATTCGAACCGGTTCGCCGAACCGGTTCGATGACCGAAGGGACCCGTTCGCCATGCCCAGATCCGTCCGTCGGCTTGCCGCCGCGGCGTTCGCTGCCGCCGTGGTGGTGGCGGCCACTTCCTGCTCCGCCTCCACCACCTCCGCCTCCGGCGGTGCCTACACCGTGTGGGACCCCTACCCGCAGTTCGACGCGGGCTCGGCGTGGGCGAAGTTGCTGGACACCTGCGGCGCCCAGGCCGGCGTCACGGTCAAGCGGACCGCCTACGACACCTCCGACCTCACCAACAAGACCCTGCTCGCCGCCCAGCAGGGCGCCGCGCCGGACGTGCTGCTCCTCGACAACCCCGTCGTCCCCACCCTCGCCGACGCCGGAGTGCTCACCAGCACTGCCGACAACCCGCTCGACACCTCTGCCGTCCAGCCCAACCTGCTCGCCGCGGGCCAGCAGGACGGCAGGACGTACGGCGTCCCGATTGGCGCCAACACCCTGGCCCTCTACTACAACAAGGCGGTGCTGCGGGCAGCCGGAGTGGACATCGCCTCCGTCAAGGACTGGGCCTCGCTCACCGCCGCGCTGGCGAAGGTGAAGGCCGCCGGCAAGAAGGGCATCACCTTCTCGGCGATCGGTACCGAGGAGGGCAGCTTCCAGTTCCTGCCCTGGTTCTGGGGCTCCGGGGCGCAGCTGACCAAGCTGGACTCCGCGCAGGCCGCAGCGTCGCTGTCGTTGTGGGACGGCTGGCTGAAGGACGGCTACGCCCCGAACTCGGTGCTGCAGAACACCCAGACCACCAGCTGGCAGGAGTTCGCCACCGGCGACTACGCCTTCGCCGAGAACGGGACCTGGCAGCTCGCCAACGCCAGGAAGGCGGGCCTCGACTACGGCATCATCCCGCTCCCCGGACAGGCGGGCGACAGCGCCCCGGCACCCACCGGTGGCGAGTTCGTCACCGTCCCGGTGCAGCACGAGACCGGCCGCTACCCGGTTTCGGACAAGATCGTCGCCTGTCTGACCAGCGCCGACAACGCCTACGCCACCGACACCACGCTCTCCTACATCGGCGCCACCGACGCCGTGCAGGCCAAGCAGGTGGCCGCGAACCCCGAGTTGCAGGTGTGGGTCCAGGCCGTCAAGGCCGCCAGGGGCCGCACCGGTGACAACCTCGGCACCAAGTACCCGAAGATCTCGGAGCAGTTGTGGGGCGCCGTGCAGAACACGCTCAGCGGTTCGAAGTCCCCGCAGTCGGCGCTGGCGGCCGCACAGAGCGCGGCCGGGCAGTGAGGAGACCGACGGTCCCCGTCCCGCCGAGCCGTCGCCCCCGGTGTCGCGAACGCTGGGCGGCCTGGGGCTTCCTCGCCCCGGTGCTCGCCTACCTCGTGCT
This sequence comes from Kitasatospora mediocidica KCTC 9733, assembly GCF_000744225.1. Taxonomy (GTDB): domain Bacteria; phylum Actinomycetota; class Actinomycetes; order Streptomycetales; family Streptomycetaceae; genus Kitasatospora; species Kitasatospora mediocidica. The sequence continues at coordinate 744,432 of NZ_JQLN01000006.1, forward strand.
GTTCTACGCCTACCCGCTCTACCGCAACCTCGACCTGAGCCTGCGCGACTACACCGTGCGGTCCTTCGTCCAGGGCGGGGCCCGGTTCAGCGGACTCCAGAACTACCGGACCGTGTTCGCCGACCCGACGTTCGTCCCGGCGCTGACGCACACGCTGGTGTTCACCGCACTCTCGCTGATCATCCAATACGCCGCGGGCCTGGCGCTGGCCGTCTTCTTCAACCAGCACTTCCGGCTCTCCGCGACGCTGCGGGCGCTGTTCCTGGTGCCCTGGCTGCTGCCGCTGATCGTCTCCGCGTCCACCTGGGCGTGGCTGCTCAACAGCGACTCGGGCGTGGTCAACGCTGTGCTGCGGTGGTTCGGGGTCGGACCGGTCGACTGGCTCACCTCGCCGCAGTGGTCGCTGGTCTCGGTGGTCATCGCGAACATCTGGATCGGCATCCCGTTCAACCTGGTCGTGCTGTACAGCGGGCTGCAGGCCATCCCGACCAGCCTGTACGAGGCGGCCTCGGTGGACGGGGCGAGCGCCTGGCAGCGGTTCTGGCGCATCACCTTCCCACTGCTGCGGCCGGTCTCGGCGATCACCCTGCTGCTCGGGCTGATCTACACCCTCAAGGTCTTCGACATCGTCTGGATCATGACCAGGGGAGGACCGGGCACCTCGTCCACCACGCTGGCGACCTGGTCCTACCGGCTGGGCTTCGGCAGCCTGCTGCCCCGCTTCGGACCGGGCGCGGCGGTCGGCAACCTGCTGGTCCTGATCGCCCTGGTCTTCGGCCTCGCCTACATCCATCTGCAGCGCCGGCAGCGGGAGGAGGCATGACCCGCGACCTCGCACGCCTCGGGAAGACGGCGCTCGGCCTGCTGCTCACGGCGATCATGCTCTTCCCGGTCTACTGGATGGTGAACGCCTCCTTCACCCGTGACCAGGACCTGCGCCGGACCCCACCCAGCTGGTTCCCGCTGCACGGCACCCTGGAGGGCTACCGCGCCGTCCTGCGCGACCAACTCCCGCACCTGGCCACCAGTCTGGTCGTCGCCCTCGGAACGGCCGCACTGACCGTGGCGCTGTCGGCTCCCGCCGGGTACGCGCTGGCCAAGCTGCGCCCGCGCGGGGGCGCAGCGCTGGGCTTCGTGCTGCTGATCGCCCAGATGATCCCGGGGATCATCATGGCGATGGGCTTCTACGCCATCTACCTCGGCGCGGGCATGCTCCAGTCGCTCGGCGGTCTGATCGTCGCCGACTCGACCCTGGCGGTGCCGTTCGGCGTGCTGATCTGCACCGCGTTCATGTCCGGCATCCCCGGCGAACTGCTCCAGGCCGCCCGCACCGACGGGGCCGGGCCGGTGCGCACCTTCTGGTCGATCGTGCTGCCGATGAGCCGCAATGCCCTGGTCACCGTCTCGCTCTTCGCCTTCCTGTGGGCCTGGTCCGACTTCGTCTTCGCCAGCACCCTCGACGGCGGCGGCGCCCACCAGCCGATCACCCTCGGCATCTACCACTACATCGGCAACAACAACCAGCAGTGGAACGCCATCATGGCCACCGCCGTGGTCGCATCGCTCCCCGCCGCCGTCATCCTCGTCCTCGCCCAGCGCTATGTCGCCGCGGGCGTGACGGCCGGGGCCGTCAAGGACTGACGCCCCCTCGGGCCCTGCAGAATCGAGACACTCCCGATGACCGACGCCGCAGCCGGCCCGGCCTTCTCCCTGCGCCAGATCCCCTTCAGCCACCATGGTTCCTGGTTCGACATCTCCCCGGTGACCGGCGAGCACACGTACGCCGACGACCTGCACCTGGTCTCGCACCAGAACGGCATGCACCCGGTGCTGCGCCTCATCGCGCTCGGTGATGCCCGATGGCACGCGACGCCGGGGGAGTTGAGCTGGCTCGCACCGGCCGGCCGGATCGACCTCGCCTACCAGGCACCGGACACCGTGCGGCTGCGCGGGCGCGGCCTCGCTCTGCGCGTCACCGCCGCGGCACCGGCACTGACGCCTTTCAGCGGCACCTATCTCTACCGCGACCCACTCGACGGTGCCTTCACCTTCACCTCCTACGAGACCGGCCGCCGCTACCGCCTGACCGTGCTGGCCGGCGTGGCCGAGGCGTTCGGCGCGCAGGCGCTCGGCGAGGCCGAGCGCGGCGTGCTGCTGACGGGCGAGTGGGAGGCGGCGATTGAGGAACTGGACAGCGCTCGCGAGCCCTACGCCTCCCCGGTCCCGTTCGAGAAGGTCGCCGCCGCTGCCCGCGCCGCGTTCACCGACTTCGCCGACACCATCGCCCCCTGGCGCTGCGCGCGGACGCCCGCCGCCGAACTGGCCGCCTACGTCCTGTGGTCGGCGACCGTCCGGCCCGCCGGTGTGTTGGGACGTCCCGCGGTGCTGATGTCCAAGCACTGGATGGACAAGGTGTGGAGCTGGGACCACTGCTTCAACGCGCTCGCCCTTGCGCCCGGTGCTCCCGAACTGGCCCTGCACCAGTACCTGTTGCCCTTCGACCACCAGGACGAGAGCGGCGCGCTGCCCGACTCCGTCACCCACTCCGAAGTCCTCTACAACTTCGTCAAGCCGCCCATCCACGGCTGGGCGCTGCGCCTGCTGCGACGGCGCCTGCCGCAACCGCTGCCGGCGGCCGAACTCGCCACGGTCTACCAGGGCCTCGCCCGCTGGACCCGGTTCTGGCTGCGGCAGCGGCGTGCTCCGGGCAGCGCACTCGCGCACTACCAGCACGGCAACGACAGCGGTTGGGACAACGCCACCGTCTTCGACGCCGGCCGGCTCGCGGCCACCCCCGACCTGGCCGCCTTCCTGATTCTCCAGATGGCCGAACTGGCCGACCTCGCCGTCGAGTTGGACCTCGCCGACGAAGCAGCCGAATGGCGGCGGGAGCTGGCGCGGATGCACGCGGCCCTCCAGGGGCTCTGGGACGGCAGGCAGTTCGTCGTCCGCGCGGCGGACACCGGGGCACCCAGGACCACCGCGAGCCTGCTGCACCTGCTGCCCATCGTGCTCGGCAGCGACCTGCCGCCCGGGACGGCCGGGGCGCTCGCCGAGCGCATCGCCGCCCACCTCACCGCGCACGGACTGGCCACCGAGCGCACCGACTCCCCGCACTACCAGCCGGACGGCTACTGGCGCGGCCCGGTCTGGGCCCCCAGCACCGTCCTGGTCGAGGACGGCCTGCGCCGCGCCGGTGCCACCGGCCTCGCCGACGAGATCAGCGCCCGGTTCCGGGCCCTGTGCGAACGCTCGGGCTTCGCCGAGAACTTCGACGCCGTGACCGGCGAAGGCCTGCGCGACCGCGCGTACACCTGGACCGCCGCCGCGTACCTCATGCTCGCGGAAGCCGCGATCGCCCGCGGCTGACCGCGCCGCACCCGGCCACTCGGCCGCCGTGCCCCTCCCCACCCAGAGGAGAACCGCCGTGCACCTGACCAGAAAGGCCGGGGCGCTGCTGTGTGCCCTGGCCGCCGCCCTGGCGGCCCCGCTCACCGCCGGCCCCGCGCGCGCCGCCGACACCTCGGTGACCGTCGACTTCGCCACCGCCGGCGGCGCGCCCAGCTACCACGCCTCCGGCACCCTGTACGGGATGAGCCCGGACGGGTCGCTGCCGCAGGACCACTTCTACCAGGACATCAAGTGGCACCTCGAGCGGGCCGGCGGAGCCCAGCTCAACACCGGCGGCTACGCCACCAGCCTCGCCGACTACCAGACCCGCTGGAACGCCACGCTGGCCCAGTACCAGCGCACCGCCGCCCTCGGCGGCACCTTCATCCTGCTCCCGCACGACCTGTGGGGGGCTGACAGCACCACCAACCAGGGCTTCCCCGGCGACAACGGGGACTGGAGGCAGTTCGACGCCTTCGTCAACCAGCTCTTCTCCGACGTCAGGGCCAACCACATGACGGTGGAGTGGGACCTGTGGAACGAGCCGGACGGCAGCGGCTTCTGGGCCCGGTCCCAGGACCAGTACCTGCAGATGTGGTCGCGGTTCTACGCCGACGTGCGGTCGAACTTCCCCGGCCAGCTCATCGTCGGGCCCAGCATGGCGGGCCAGCCGACCTCCGCCAACTCCTGGTGGAACACCTACCTGAGTTACGTGAAGGCCGACAACGTCGCCCCGGACATCTACAGTTGGCACGACGAACCCGCCGATCCCGTGCCCGGGACCGCGAGCGCCGGCGCCACCCTCGCCGCGCACGGGCTCACCAACACCCGCCCGTTCCAGATCAACGAGTACGGCGCGTTCTCCCAGCAGAACCCCGGCGGCGGTGCCTGGTTCATCGGCCGCCTGGAACGGTCCGACGCCGACGGGCTGCGCGGCAACTGGGGCTCGGGCACGGGTCTGCACGACGACGAGGCCAACCTGCTCACCAAGAACGGCTCGGGCCAGTACCTGCCGCTCGGCGAGTGGTTCATGTACCGCTACTACGGTTCGCAGACCGGGAACATCGTCAACCTCGTTCCTGGCAACGGCATCGACGGCCTCGCCACCAAGGACAACACGGCGGGCAACGCCAAGGTCCTGCTGGGCTCCAACGGCAGCACCGGTAACGTCACCGTCAACCTCACCGGCCTGAACACCACCTCCGTGGTGCAGAACGGGCGGGTCCGCGCCGTGCTGCAGCGCGTCCCCGACGACAACGGCGCCGCGGTGGACGGTCCGGTCACCGTCTCCGACACCACCCTGGCCGTCAGCGGCAACGCCGCCTCGGTGACAGTCCCGTACAGCAACGCCAAGGACGGGTACACCGTCACCCTGCTCCCGCCCTCCGACACCACCGTCTCCACGGTCGCGGTCAGCGAGAACAGCGGGCAGTGCCTCGACGACACCAACCTCTCCACCAGCCCCGGAACCCAGTACCAGCAGTACTCCTGCGAGGGCGGCTACCAGCAGATGCTCGACCTCAAGCCGGTCGTCGGGCAGGTGGACACCTACACCGTGGTCAACGAACACAGTGGCCTGTGCCTCGACGTCTCCGGTGCCTCCAGCGCCGACGGCGCGGCGGTGGTCCAGTGGACCTGCACCGGCCGGGCCAACCAGGAGTTCACCCTCAGGCCCGTCACCGCTCTCGGCAACGGCCAGGACTACCAGCTCGTCGCCGTCCACAGCGGCAAGTGCGTCGACGTCAGTGACGTCTCCAGGGCTCCCGGCGCCCTGATCCACCAGTGGACCTGCGACGCCGGCAGCACCCTCGGCAGCAAGACCAACCAGGTCTGGCGGCTGCCCGGCAAGAGCTGATCGTCGAGCAGTCATACGGGTTGACAGCTCGGCAGCACGCCATCGACGGTCGATGGCGTGCTGCCGAGCGCACTCAGCCGTTCACCGGATGACCGGAGGATGCCCCGTCTTAGGTGGGGGGAGCAGTCAATTGTCGGACCGTCCTGTCGGTGTGTCGAGGAGGCCGGCGTGGGCGGCCGCGCCGTCGGCCAGCCACTCCTCCACCGCCGCGACGTGCACCGCGCCGGCGCTTGCCGCGAGCACCGCGTCCCGGGCGGCGAGGGCGCGCCAGATCGCCCAGTGCTCGCGGTGGGCCTGCTCGCGCGCGGTGGTCAAGGGGGTACCGCCGGCCGGCGGCTGGGGGGTCGTACCGCGGATGATGCGCAGGCGCTGGGTGTGGGTGGAGAGGATGCCCAGCAGGGTGGAGAGCACCGGGTTGCCGACGGCGTCGGCGATGGTGCGGTGGAACTCGATGTCGAGCTCGATGAACTCCTCGATGCCGGCCGCCTCGGCGCTGCGGTCGAGGACGGTGCGCAGGGCGGCGAGCTGCTCCCCGGTCAGCAGGCCGGCCGCGAGGGCGGCGACCTGCGGCTCCAGCAGGCGCCTGACCTGGAGCAGCTGCTGGGCGCTGGCGCCGTGCGAGACGTCGGCGGCGAAGGTCATCGCCTCCAGCAGCAGGTGGGGCTCCAGGCCGGAGACGAAGGTGCCGTCGCCCTGTTTGGTGATCAGGATCCGCATCGCCGTCAGGGCGCGCACCGCCTCGCGCAGCGAGCTGCGGGAGAGGCCGAGCTGCTCGGACAGATCGGCCTCGTTGGGCAGCCGCGCCCCGGGGCCCAGGACGCCGGCGACGATCATCTCCTTGATCCGCTCGATCGCCTGGTCGGTGACCGTCATGGTCCTGCCTCCCGGTGCCGAGAGCACCGCTACTCCTGCTTCTCGCCGGAGGCGAACCGGGAGATGATCAGCGCGACGATGATGATCACGCCGTTCAGGAACTGGTTCCACAGCGGCGGCACCCCGGCCAGCGTCATCACGTTGACGACCAGCTGGAGGGTGAGCACGCCGGTGAGCGCGCCGAAGATGGTGCCGCGCCCGCCGTTCAGGCTCACGCCGCCGATCACCGTGGCGGCGAAGACCTGGAAGATCCAGCCGTTGCCCTGGCCGGCGGAGATGGAGCCGTAGTGGCCGGTGTAGAGCACGCCGGCGAAGGCGGCCAGGGTGCCGCCGATGATCAGCACCACCCAGGTGATCCGGTCCACCCGGATCCCGGCCGCGCGGGCGGCCTCGGCGTTGCCGCCGATCGCGTACAGTGCCCGGCCGTGCCGCAGCCACGCCAGCGCGCAGCCGCCGAGCAGGAACAGCAGCGCGCAGATCCAGATCGCGGCGGGTACACCGAGCCAGCTGGCGGAGCCGAGGTAGCCGAACGAGGTCGGCACGTTGACGATCGACTGGCCCTGGGAGATGGCGACCTGCAGGCCGCGCAGCATGGTGAGGCCGCCGAGGGTGACGATGAAGCCGTTGAGGCGCAGCTTGAGGATCAGGAAGCCGTTGAAGGCACCGATCAGCGCGCCGACGGCGAGGCAGAGCGGGATGGCGGTCCAGGTCGGGAAGAGCCCGATGCCGTTGAACCGCCCGCCGTGGTCGGGAAGCACCAGCCACATGGCGATGACGGGGGCGACGCCGATGGTGGACTCCAGGGAGAGGTCCATCCGCCCGGCGATCAGGATCAGCGCCTCGGCCAGTACCAGCAGGCTCAACTCGGTGGCCTGCTGGCCGACGCCGAGAAGGTTGTCGGTGGTGAGAAAGGCCGGCGAGACGGCGAAGCCGATGACGCCGAGCACCAGCAGCACGGGCACCAGCGACAGGTCGCGGAAACGGGCCAGGTCGATCCGGCGCCCGGTGGGGGCCGGCACGGTGCCGCTCAGCTCAGTGGTCGGTGACATGGTCTTCCTTCGTTTCGGTGGTGCCGGTCATGCCCTCCATGGCGGACACCAGTTGCTCGTCGGTCCAGCCGTGGGTGAATTCGGCGACGATGCGGCCGTGGAACATGGCCAGCACGCGGTCGCAGACGCGCAGGTCGTCGAGTTCGTCGGAGACGATCAGGGCGGTCCGGCCGGAGTCGGCGACCTGGCGGACGGTGCCGAGGAGGGACTCCTTGGACTTGATGTCCACTCCGTTGGTGGGCTTCACGGCGACCAGCACCTGCGGCTCGGTGGCGAGCGCCCGGGCGATCACCACCTTCTGCTGGTTGCCGCCGGAGAGCGCGGAGACCTCGGTGGCCGGGCCGGGGGTCTTGATGTCGAGGTCGGTGATCATCCGCTCGGCGAAGACCCGGGTGCGCGAGGGCAACACCGTGCCGAACGGCCCGAGTTGGTCGGTGACGGTGAGGGTGGCGTTCTCCGCCACGCTGCGCTGCGGGATCAGGCCCTGAATGTGCCGGTCCTCGGGCACGAAGCCGATCCCGGCGGCCAGTGAGGCCGGCACCCGGCCGGTGCGCACCGCGCGGCCGGCCACCGTCACGGTGCCGGACCGCGGCCGGTGCAGGCCGGCCAGCGTCTCGCCGAACTGGATGTTCCCGCTCGCGGCCGAGCCGGCCAGGCCGAGCACCTCGCCGGCCCGCGCGGCCAGTGAGCAGGACTCGTAGACACCGGGCAGGCCGAGGTCCGCCACCTCCAGGAGCGGTTCGCCGACGGGGGCCGACCGTTCGCCGGCCGACCAGGCCGGCTCGGTGCCCTTGGACTGCTCGCCGGTCATCGCCTCGACCATGGCGTGCTGGTCCAGCTCCACGACCGGGGCGGTGAGGATGTGCCGGGCGTCGCGGTAGACCGTGACGGTGTCGCAGAGCTCGTACACCTCCTGGAGGTGGTGCGAGATGAAGAGGAAGGCCACGCCCTGGCCTTGGAGCTCGCGCAGTTTGGCGAAGAGCCGCTCGATGCCGCGGGCGTCCAGCTTGGCGGTGGGCTCGTCCAGGATGATGAACCGGGCACCGAACGAGAGGGCCCGGGCGATCTCGACGAACTGGCGCTGCTCGACCGTCAGTTGCCCGGCACGGGCGGCGGGGTCCACGTCCACGCCGTACTCGGCGAGCAGGTCGGCCGCACGGCTGCGCAGCTCCCGCCACCTGATGGGTCGTAGCCCGCCGTTCGTGTGCCGGTTCAGGAAGAGGTTCTCGGCGACGCTGAGCGCGGGAATGATGGTGGAGCGCTGGTAGACGCAGGCCACCCGGGCTCGCCAGGCGTCGATGTCGCCGGGAGCCGGGGCGGGTTCGCCGTTGAAACGCAGCGTGCCGGTGTCGGGTTGCTGAAGGCCCGTCAGAATAGAGACGAGGGTGGATTTTCCGGCGCCGTTGCGCCCGACCAGGGCGTGCGATTCGCCGGGGGCCACGGTGATGCGGGCGTCGCGCAGGGCGACGGTCGCGCCGAAGCGCTTGCTGATCCCGTCGGCCTCGACGACGGGGCTGGGGTCCGCCATGGCGGGTGTCCTTTCGAGGTGGTTCCCGAGCTCGGCCGCTCCGGCCGCGAGGTGCGGCCGGAGGCGGGTGCCGGGAGCCGGTCAGTGGCCGACGTTGTTGCCCCAGAGGGACTTGTCGTCCACGTTGTCCTTGGTCACCAGGGGGGCGGGCAGCTGGTCCTCGAGGCCGTTGGGCAGCGAGATGATGGTGGAGTTGTGGTCGGTGGGGCCGGCCTGGAAGGTCTTGCCCTCGGCGGCGGCCTCCGCGTAGAAGAGGGCGTACTTGGCGTAGAGGTCGGCCGGCTGCGAGACGGTGGCGTCGATCTGACCCTGGCGGATCGCGTCGAACTCCTGCGGGATGCCGTCGTTGGAGACGATGGTGATGTGGCCGGGCTGGCCGGCCGGCTTGAGCAGGCTCTTCTGCTGGAGCAGGGCCAGGGTGGACTGCAGGAAGGCGCCACCGGCCTGCATGTAGATGCCGTTCAGGTCCGGGTTCTGGGCCAGGGTGGTCTGCAGCTTGCTGGAGGCGACCGCGCCGTCCCAGTTGGTGGCCAGCTCGATCACCTGGATGCCGGGGAACTCGCTCTTCATGCAGGCGGCGAAGGCCTCGGAGCGGTCGCGTCCGTTGATCGAGGTGAGGTCGCCCTGGAGTTCGGCGACCTTGCCCTTGCCGCCCAGCTGCTTGCCGAGGAACTCGCAGGCCTTGGTGCCGTACGCCTTGTTGTCGGCGCGGACCACCATGTAGACCTGCCCCTTGTCCGGGCGGGTGTCGACGCTGATCACGGGGATCTTCTTGGAGGCGAGCGTGTCCAGGGTGGAGGCGATCGCTCCGGTGTCCTGAGGGGCCATCACCACCGCCTTGGCGCCGGTGTTCTCGAAGACCTGGACGTTGGACACCAGCTTGGTGATGTCGTTCTGCGAGTTGCTGACGGGCAGCGTGTTCAGCCCCTGGGACGAGGCGTCGGACTTGATGTACTGCGCGTAGGAGTTCCAGAAGTCGGTGTCGGCCCGGGGCAGGTCGATGCCGAGCTTCGGCTTGCCACCGGCGGCGGTGTCGGAGGAGCTGCCGCGGTTGCAGGCGGTGGCGAAGCCCGCGAGCAGGACGACGGAGGCGGCCGTGGCGGCGATTCTGGCGGAGCGAGCCTTCATGGTGGGTGGGTCTCCTTGGCTGGGAAGGCCTGGGCCGCGATGAGGACGAGGGAGGGGTCTCCGGCGGGGCGGTCTCGTCGCCCGGCGGGGATGAGCCTTCCGGAGTCATCGGATGGATCGCGGTAGGCAGGACATTACGAGTCGGCCATCCTGCTGACAAGAGCGGGTCTCCGACGATTCGTAACCGTGACATGAGGCTGGCCGACTAGCAGAGCGAGAGAGACATCGGACGAATCCTTGCGTGGTGACGATGTCGCTCGTATCGTTCGGAGCACGCTCATTGATCGGATGTATCGATGCGTGAGGAGATATGCCATGAAGTTGATGCAGCTCGGCGATTCCGGGGCCGAGACGCCGGCGGTGCTTGCCGAGGACGGACGCACCTACGCGCTCTCCGGACTGACCGCGTGGATCGACGGCGCCTTCCTCGCCGGGGGCGGCATCGAGCGGGTCCGCCGGGAGCTGGCGGCGGGCACGCTGCCGTTGCTGCACGCGGAGGGACTGCGGGTGGGCGCGCCGGTCTCCCGGCCGGGCAAGGTGGTCTGCATCGGGCTGAACTACCGCGACCATGCCGAGGAGCAGGGTGCGGCGATCCCGCAGCGCCCGGTGGTGTTCCTGAAGGACCCGGCCACCGTGGTCGGACCGTATGACCAGGTGCCGATCCCGCGCGGCTCCGTGAAGACGGACTGGGAGGTCGAGCTCGCCGTCGTCATCGGCCGCCGGGCGCAGTACCTCGCCGAGCCGGCCCAGGCCGGCGGGGTGATCGCCGGTTACGCGATCAGCCACGACGTCTCCGAGCGCGAGTTCCAGCTGGAGTACTCCGGCCAGTGGGACCTCGGAAAGTCCTGCGAGTCCTTCAACCCGCTCGGCCCCTGGCTGGTCACCCCCGACGAGCTCGGCAATCCGCAGGCACTGGGCCTCGGCCTGGCCGTCAACGGCGAGGTCCGGCAGGCCGGCAACACCAAGCACATGATCTTCGCCGTCGAATACCTGGTCTGGTACCTGAGCCAGTACATGGTGCTCAACCCGGGCGACGTGATCAACACCGGCACCCCGGCCGGCGTGGCCCTGGGCCTGCCCGGTAACCCGTACCTGCGCGCGGGCGACACCGTCGAGCTGTCCATCGACGGCCTCGGTATCCAGCGCCAGACCTTCGTGAACGCGTGAAAGGCAGCACGTTGTCCGTTATCACCGGTATTGACACCTACGACGTCCGCTTTCCGACTTCTCGGGAGCTGGACGGGTCCGACGCGATGAATCCCGACCCCGACTACTCTGCCGCCTACCTGGTGCTGCGGACCTCGGACGACGGCCCCGAGGGCCACGGCTTCACCTTCACCATCGGGCGCGGCAACGACGTGCAGGTCGCGGCGATCGAGGCGCTGCGCGGCCACGTGGTGGGCCGGTCGGTCGACGAGCTGTGCGGCGACCCCGGCTCGCTCTACCGGGACCTGATCGGCGACAGCCAGCTGCGCTGGCTCGGCCCCGAGAAGGGCGTGATGCACATGGCCATCGGCGCCGTGGTCAACGCCGTCTGGGACCTGGCCGCCAAGCGCGAGGGCAAGCCGCTGTGGCAGCTGCTGGCCGACGCCGACCCCGAGTGGCTGGTCTCCCAGGTCGACTTCCGCTACATCAGCGACGCGCTCACCCCCGACGAGGCGCTGGAGCTGCTGCGCCGCGGCAAGGAGGGCGCCGCCGAGCGGGCCCAGCTGCTGTTGGAGCGCGGCTACCCCGCCTACACCACCTCGCCCGGCTGGCTGGGCTACTCCGACGAGAAGCTGATCCGGCTGGCCCACCAGGCCGTGGCCGACGGCTTCACCCAGATCAAGCTGAAGGTCGGCGCCGACCTGGAGGACGACATCCGCCGCTGCCGCACGGCACGCGCCGCGGTCGGCCCGGACATCCGGATCGCCATCGACGCCAACCAGCGCTGGAACGTCGGCGAGGCCATCGAGTGGACGAACGCGCTCGCCGAGTTCGACCCGTACTGGATCGAGGAGCCCACCAGCCCCGACGATGTGCTCGGTCACGCGTCGATCCGCCGGGGCGTCACCCCGATCAAGGTCGCCACCGGCGAGCACGTGCAGAACCGGATCATCTTCAAGCAGCTGCTCCAGGCCGGCGCGATCGACGTGCTCCAGCTGGACTCGGCCCGGGTGGCCGGGGTCAACGAGAACCTCGCGATCCTGCTGCTGGCCGCCAAGTTCGACATGCCGGTCTGCCCGCACGCCGGCGGCGTGGGCCTGTGCGAGCTCGTGCAGCACCTGTCGATGTTCGACTTCGTCGCGCTCTCCGGTACCACCGAGGACCGGGTCATCGAATTCGTGGACCACCTGCACGACCACTTCCTGGACCCGGTGGTGATCGAGGCCGGCCACTACCGGGCTCCCACCCTGCCCGGTTTCTCCGCCGAGATGCACGCGGCCACCATCGCCACCTTCGAGTACCCGAAGGGCGAGTTCTGGGCCGCCGACCTCGCCGGCACCCGGCAGCCCGCACAGGCCGGCGCCGAGAAGGAGCTGACCGCGTGAGCACACTCGACCTGAGCGCTCTCAAGGCGGTGGTCACCGGCGGGGCCTCGGGCATCGGCCTGGCCACGGCCCGGCTGCTCGCCGAGCGCGGCGCGCAGGTGGCCGTGCTCGACCTGGACCCGAGCGGCGCACCCGCCCCGCTGCTCGGCTTCACCGCCGACGTGTCCGACGACGCCTCGGTGCGCGCGGCCGTCGGGCAGGCGGCCGAGGCGCTGGGCGGCCTCGACATCCTGGTCAACAACGCGGGCATCGGCGCCGCAGGCACGGTCGAGGACAACCCCGACGAGCAGTGGCACCGGGTGCTGGACGTCAACGTGCTGGGCATCGTCCGCACCACCCGCGCGGCCCTCCCGCACCTGCGGAACTCGGAGCATGCGGCGATCGTCAACACCTGCTCGATCGCCGCCACCGCCGGCCTGCCCCAGCGCGCCCTCTACTCGGCGAGCAAGGGCGCGGTACTCTCGCTCACTCTGGCGATGGCCGCCGACCATGTGCGGGAGGGGATCCGGGTGAACTGCGTCAACCCCGGCACGGTGGACACGCCGTGGGTGGGCCGGCTGCTGGACGCCGCGCCGGACCCGGCAGCGGAGCGGGCGGCGCTGAACGGCCGCCAGCCGACCGGCCGGCTGGTCGCGGCCGAGGAGGTCGCGGCCGCGATCGCCTACCTCGCCTCCCCGGCGGCCGGCAGTACCACGGGCACCGCCCTCGCGGTCGACGGCGGGATGGCCGGCCTGCGCCTGCGGCCGGAGTCGAGATGACGACGCTCCGCCGCAACCGGCTCGGCCGCAGCAGCGTGGCGGTGACCGAACTGGCCTTCGGGGCCGCCGCCATCGGCAACCTGTTCACCCCCGTCGACGACGCGCAGGCCGAGGAGGCGGTGGAGGCCGCCTGGCAGGCCGGGGTCCGCTACTTCGACACCGCCCCGCACTACGGGCTCGGCCTCTCCGAGCACCGGCTCGGCGAGGCCCTGCGCAGCCGGCCGCGGAGCGAGTACGTGCTCTCCACCAAGGTCGGCCGCATCCTGGAGCCGACCCCGGGAGCCGGCGGTGACGACCTGGCCAACGGCTTCGCCGTGCCGGCCGCCCACCGTCGTCGCTGGGACTTCAGCGCCGACGGGGTGCGCCGCTCCATCGAGGAGAGCCTGAACCGGCTCGACCTGGACCGGATCGATATCGCCTACCTGCACGACCCCGACGACCACGCCGAACAGGCCCTCGACCAGGCCTACCCCGCACTCCACCGGCTCCGGGACGAGGGCGTGATCGGAGCGATCGGCATCGGGATGAACCAGGCCGAACTGCCCACCAGGTTCGTCCACGAGACCGAAATCGACGTGGTGCTGCTGGCCGGCCGCTACAGCCTGCTGGACCAGCGCGGCCTGGCCGAACTGCTGCCGGCGGCGAGCGCTCGCGGCGTCGGCGTGGTCGTCGGTGGCGTCTTCAACTCCGGCCTGCTGGCCGACCCGAGTCCCGACGCCACCTTCGACTACGCTGCGGCACCACCTGAACTGGTTGCGCGCGCATTCGAGTTGCAGGAGGTCTGTGGCCGGTACGGGGTGCCGCTGCGGGCGGCGGCGCTCCAGTTCCCGTTCGGCCACCCGGCGGTGACGGGCGTGCTGGTCGGCCTGCGCAGCGCCGGGCAGGCGGCGGACGCCGCCGCGATGCTCCGGCACCCGGTGCCGGACGCGCTGTGGGACGAGTTGAGGGCCCTGGGGCTGCTGCCGACCGGCGCGCCGACCCCGGGGGACGGATCGGAGGAGCAGTCATGAGGGTCGCCCTGCACACCCGCGTCCGCGAGGACCGGATCGACGAGTACGAGGCGGCCCACCGCGAGGTGCCCGTCGAGCTCACCGCCGCCATCCGGGCCGCCGGCGTGCGCGCCTGGACCATCTGGCGCAGCGGCTGCGAGCTGTTCCACGTGCTGGAGTGTGAGGACTACGCCCGCCTGCTCGCCGAGTTGGAGCACCTGCCGGTCAACATCGCCTGGCAGGCCCGGATGGGCGAGCTGCTGGACGTCGTCCACGACTACTCGGCCGGTGGCACGGACGCCGGGATCCCAGTCGTCTGGGAGCTGTGACAACCGCTCGGAGCAGCGCCCGACCGGGGTAGCTCCCCGGTCGGGCGGTTTCGGCGAAAAAAATCAGAACGGGGTGGCAACCTTTTGGGCAGCGGCGGCAACCGAGCGGTGAAACACCGGCTCGATCGACCGAATGGATGGCCATGAAGGCAACGAAGCACTCCGCCCCGCGACCGTGGCAGGGACGCGGGCCGACCGGCCGCGTCCCTCTGGCGCTGCTGGCCGTCGGTGTTCTGGTCTGCCTGGCCCTGCTGTTCGGGGTCGGGGGCGGTACCGGTGCCGGACACGCCACCTCGGCGTCCTCCGTCCCCGGCACGGCGGTTCGGGCGGGCCTGTCGTCTGGCGCCGACGCCTCGGCGGCGCCCGGCAGCGCGAGCCCGAGCGCGGACGCACCGCCCACCGCCACCAGCTCGGCCGGGGAATCGGCCTCGCCCTCACCCGCGCGCTCGGTCCCGGCCTCACCCGCGCCTTCGGCCGCACCCACACGCACGCCGGTGCCGGCGGCGTCGGCCGCCGCGAGCGGCAGCGCCGGCGCGGTTCCCGCGGCGGCCACCCTGGCGGGACGGATCAAGCCGGGTGTCACCAACCAGGGCGTCGCCACCGCCTACGCCGCCGCTGACGGCAACGGCTCCTGCCTGTACGGTCCCTCCGACGACATGATGGTCGCGGCGATGAACTACACCGACTACGAGTCGTCCAAGGCCTGCGGCGCCTACGTGTCGGTGCGCACCGCGAGCGGCGCCGCCCTCACGGTGCGGATCGTGAACGACTGCCCGGCGCCCTGCGCGCCCGGCCAACTCGACCTCAGCCAGCAGGCGTTCGCCAAGCTCGCCGACCTGTCGGTGGGTCGGCTCCCGATCACCTGGACGCTGCTGAGCCCCGAGTCGGCGGGCACGATCTCGATCCGCTACAAGACCGGGTCCACCCAGTGGTGGTGCGCCATCCAGGCGATCGGACACCGGAACCCGCTGGCGACGCTGGAGGTGCGCGCCGCCGGCGGCTGGCGGCAGCTGCCGCGGGCCGACTACAACTACTTCGTCTCCGCCGACGGTACCGGCTGCGGCGGCGAGATCAGGCTCACCGACATCTACGGCCAGCAACTGACCGTGGACGGGATCACGGTGCAGTCGGATGTCGTGCAGCCGGCCCGCGTGCAGTTCGCCCGGCACTGATCCCGGCTGAACCGGTGCGTTGCCCGGCGCTGTTATGCTGCCTCCCCGTTGTTAACGCGCACAAGCGTGTGACCTGTACTGATGAGAGGGCGACCGAGGAATGCTCCTCGATGACGCGTCCGCGGAGTTCCACGATTTCTTCGAACGCCACTACGCCGAACTGTCCCGCCTGGCCCACCTGTTGACCGGCGAGGGCAGTGCCGCCGACGACCTCGCCGCGGACGCGATGGTCGCCCTGTGGCAGCGCTGGGACCGACTGCGCAGCGCCGACCACCCGGTGGCTTACGCTCGCGGGGTGGTGGCCAACATGGCGCGGGAGCGGATCCGCAGCGCGGTCCGCGAGCGACGGCGGATCACGCTGTTCTGGACCCGCAGCCCGGAGCGGACGGACGGACCCGACGTTGCGGCCGTGCTGGACATGCGGTCGGCGCTCGCCCGCCTGCCGTTCCGCAAACGAGCCTGCGTGGTGCTGCGCCACGCCTTCGACCTGTCGGAGAAGGAGACCGCGCTGGCGCTCGGTATATCGGTGGGCACAGTGAAGAGCCAAACCTCGCGAGGGATGGCCGAGCTGGAAGGGATACTCGGTGTACGAGCGTCCGGAGAACTGGTGGCAGGGAGGAGGAACCGATGAACGAGGAGATCACCCAGCGGCTGCGGGAGGCCGGCTGGGCCCACCAGCCCGACCGCGCCAGGATGCTGGCCCGGCTCGAGCGCGGCATGAGTGGCCCCGTCGTCCGCCGCCGCCCGCCCTCGCGCCTGCGGTCCCTGCCGAGGGCCGCGCTCGCGGGCCTCGCCGCGGCCGGTCTCCTGGCGACGGGCGGCCTCGCGTTCGCCGGCATCGTCGTCACCTCGTCGTCCTCGGACACGGTGACCGTGCCGGCCGGCCCGTCGCCGTCGCCGTCGCCGTCCGCGCTCACCAGTGCGCCTGAGACGCCGTCGTCCCGGCCCGTCCCGGTGGTGCCGCCCTCGGCGGCGGCGCCCGGCAGCCCGCACCCGACCCCGTCGGCCGCTGTCCAGGCGCAGAACGGGCCGCTCTGGTCGGCCGGTTCGGTGGATCCGCACAGCACCGTCTACTGGACTCAGGAGAACCTGACCCTGAAGACGACCCAGCCGCTCACCTCGCTCACGGTGGAACTGCGCTTCGCGCAGACCGGCGGGGTGCAGGACACCGGCAACTGGCGCACGCTGCCTCCCGACGACTTCACCGTCACGGTGCAGCAGAGCGGGGGCACGCTGGTCTACCGCTGGGTCCTCAAGCCGGGCCGCACCGTGCCGGCCGGGGAGCAGGAGTTCGCCGGCCAGTTCAACCACGCCACCGGCGTGCGCAGTGCGGCCGGTGACGCCTACCGGGTGGACGCGCAGGGAGCGGGCGGGTCCGTCTCGGTCCAGGGAGGCTTCGCTCCGGGGCGGTGAGCCCGCGCGGCACACCGGGTTCTGAGGCGGGCCCGAACTCCGGTCGGCGCGAAAGGAGATGGGTGCGGGAAGCCCGCAGGGCCTCCCGCACCCATCGGTGCGTGCCGGCTCAGCCGACCTTGACCAGCTGCCACATCTGCGGGCTGGCCCAGTTGACGGTCCACTGGACCGCTGTCTGGCCGTCCGCCGTGCCGTTGCCGTTGTCCAGGGCCATCCCGCTTGCCCGGTTGGTGAGCTGGTAGTAGCCGCTGCCCAGCGCGAGGATGCTCCACTGCTGCTGGTTGCCGCCGTTGTAGGGCTGCTGGACCAGGGCAGTGCCAGCGCTGGTGCTGCCCCCGTTGTCGAGGGCCATCCCGCTGCGGGAGCACACCAGGCTGAACCGGCCCCCTTCCAGCCCGGTCAGCGTCCACTGCTGCGGTGTACCGCCGTTGACGGTCCACTGCACCACCTGGCTGCCGGCGCTGGAGGTGTTGTCGTCGTCCAGGGCCTTGCCGCTGCGCGCGCAGACCAGCTGGTAGACGCCGTCGGCGACCACGGCCGGCATCCCGGTGACCTCGACGACCACGACGGAGTCGTTGGCGTCGGGGGCGGTGGCCGGCACGGAGACGTTGATGGTGCCGCCGCTGACCGTGTAGGAGAGCGAGGTGCCGGGGTCGCTCATCAGGTGGACCCGGTTGATGGTGTTCTGGATCAGCGGGATCTGCAGGGTGCCGTTGCTGGGCCAGCTGAACACGTGGGCGAAGAGCTTGCCCGACTTCCTGGTGAACTTGCCCCAGGACGGCTCGGCGGTGAACGGGCTCCCGCTGGTGCCGTAGATGCTGTCGCTGTTGACGGCCATCCAACTCGCCAGCCCCTGGAGGATGGTGACGGAGCCCGGGGTCGGCGTGCCGTCGCCCTTGGGACCGATGTTGAGCAGGTAGTTGCCGTCACGGGAGGCCACCGTGACGAACTCCTGGAGGATGGTCTGCACGGACCGGTAGGAGTTCTCGGCCCAGGAGGTGTACCCCCAGGCGCCGTTCATCGTGGCGCAGGTCTCCCACGGGCGGCCGAGCGGTTCGGCGGGCACGGTCTGCTCCGGGCAGGCGAAGTCGCCGAGCCCGAGGTCCCGCTTGACCCGCTCGTTGACGATCAGGCCGGGCTTGAGGCCGGTCAGCCACTTGTAGAGGTCGACCCCGTCGGACTCGACCCACCAGTCGGTCAGGGTCGGGGTGGCGGCGTTGGCACACCAGTCGCCGTCGAACCAGAGGATGGCGGGGTCGTAGGTGGTGAGCAGCTCCTGCAACTGGGCCTTCATGTCGCTGATGTAGGAGGTGCGCGCGGCCATCGAGGCCATGTCGGTGTAGTTGGTGGTGTCGTCCACCGTCTGGGACCAGTGGTTCCAGTCCATGATCGAGTAGTAGAGCCCGAACTTGATCCCGCGCGACTCGCAGGCGGTCTTCAGCGCGGCCAGCAGGTCGTGCTGGTAGGCGGTGTAGTGGGGCAGGTTGTAGAGCTTGTTGCCGGTGGTGTCGCTGAATCCGGCGACGCTGGAGTTGTACATCGCGAAGCCCTCGTGGTGCTTCGCGGTGATAACCAGGTACTTCATGCCGGCGTTCTGGGCCAGCTCGGCGATGGTGTCGGCGTTGAAGCTCGCCGGGTTGAAGGGCGCCGACACCTGGGCCTGGTAGTTGGCCTTGGTCCAGTCCTCGGTGGAGAAGGCCCACTCGCCGTGGCCGAGGTTGCTGTAGGAGCCGAAGTGGATGAACATGCCGAAGCGGGCCTGGTACCACCAGTCCATCTTGCTGGGCACCGAGTACGCCTCGGCGGGTTCGCCCAGCAGGACTTGGGGCAGGCCGAAGGCGACGGCGCCTCCGGCGAGGGCTGCGGCGCGGATGAGTTGACGGCGGCTCAGATGGGGTGACATCTGCGGCTCCTCGGGGGAAGGGTGGGGTGGGGTGGGGTGGGGGAGTTCAGTGATCGACCACGACCATCGCGTGTCCCTCCAGGGCGGTCACCCGCACGTGGAGGTACGTGCCGTCGTGCTCCCAGGGCAGTTCTCGTCGTGCGCGACCCACTCGGGGTGCTCCCGGGCGGCGTACTCGTCCACCTGGAGGGAGAGGTAGATGGGCGTGCGGATCCCCACCGCGTGCAGGGCCTCGATCTGCTCGGAGAGCAGGTCGAGGCCGGGGGAGAGGCCGGGGTGGCGCTCGGGGCGGTGTGAAAGTCCCGGTGAACGGTCCGCTGTGGGAAGCGGCGCGGGTCCAGGGGGTTCGGCTGCGGCACGGTCTCTCCTCTTGGCGCGGGTGGGCGGGGTCAGGACTCGGTGGTCCAGGTGGATTCCGATCAGCGGCTCCGGGACGTTCCACAGGTCCAGGTCCAGGTCCAGGTCCAGGTCCAGGAGACGCGTGCGTCGCCCACCGACAGCAGCCGGGCGGTCACGGCTCCTCAATCGAGTCAACCCTATACATAGGATGTATGTATAGAGGCCGCACTCTTCGGGGTCCAGTGGTGGAGCGCAGATGTTGTGCGAAACTCCTGATAAAGACTACTATTTGGCAGAATTTTGATGCTCCTGGCGCGCGCTGAATGATCGCGGCCCTTTCAAGACATAGGACGACCTGTTAGGTTGTCGCTGTGTCACTGACAGACCAGAGGCGATCTTCCGGGCCCTGCTCGCCGGTGACGCCGAACTCGCCCGTGCCGCAGCACTGCTGCACGTGAACTCCACCGAACGCTGGCTGCGCGAGCACCTGGCCGAAGGGGATCGGATCCCGGCCGGCCGGCCGGCCGGCCAGCCAGCCCGTCCGAACCCGAGTGACCGCCGCCCGCCGCTGATCCCGGTTCGACCGGAAGCCCGCCGCCCCACAACCCGTCGACCGAGGAGTGATCGCGCGTGAGAATCGACGCGCACCACCACGTCTGGGACCTCGCCAGGCGCCCGCAATCCTGGCTGGACGGACCTGAGTCGGCGGTGATCCGGCGTGACTTCGGGCCGGCCGACCTGGCGCCCCTGGCGAAGGCGGCGGGCATCGCGCGCACCGTGCTGGTGCAGGTGCTGCCGGATCTTGAGGAGACCAGGGAGTTCCTCGCGCTGGCCGCTGCCGACCAGCTGGTCGCCGGCGTCGTCGGCTGGGCCGACCTCACCGACCCCGGCATCGCCGACACCCTGGCCGAGCTGCGGCAGGGGACGGGTGGTGACCTGCTGGTCGGCGTGCGGCACCTGGTCCAGGGCGAGGCCGACCCGGCCTGGCTCGCCCGCCCCGACGTCCGGCGCGGACTGCGCGCGGTGGGTGACGCCGGGCTCTGCTACGACCTGCTCACCCTGCCGCACCAACTCCCGGCCGCCATCGAGACGGTGCGCGCCCTGCCCGACCAGCCGTTCGTCCTCGACCACCTCGCCAAGCCACCGATCGCCAGTGGCGAGGTGGCGCCCTGGGCCGACCGGCTGCGCGAGCTGGCCCGCGAACCCAACGTCTCCTGCAAGCTCTCCGGCCTGGTGACGGAGGCCGACCGGGAGCGCTGGACCGTCGCGGACCTGCGCCCGTACGCGGAGGTCGCGCTGGACGCCTTCGGTCCCGAGCGGGTCATGTTCGGCTCCGACTGGCCGGTCTGCCTGCTGGCCGCATCGTACGGTCAAGTCATCAGCACAGCAAAGGATTTGACGGATCGTCTGGGCTCGCACGAGCGCGCGCTGGTGTTCGGTGGCACGGCGGCCCGGGTCTACCGGCTGGTCGCCACGGCCGGGCCGTCCGAGGAGACCGCGGTGTGAGGGGCCGACTCGCCTGCGGCATGACCGGCCTCGACGGAGGCGCACAACTGGAGCAGCAGGTACGCCGCCGCGGGCCTGGTCCAACTGGTCACCAGAGAAGGTCGGCAGCTCGGCGGGGGCGGCGGGGACATCGAGGCCGAGCCGGGTGGCCAGGCCCGGGCCGACGCCGACCGGCGAGGTGAGCCGGGCCTGGCCGGAGGCTGCCGTTCGTGGCGTCCCGATGGCCGGTCAGCATGGCGACGGAAGCCGGGGTTCCCGTGCCAGGCCGATGCGGTGTCCCACGGCGCCGATGTGCCGGGTGAGCAGATCGCGGGCAGCCGCCCGGTCGGCGTCGGCCAGGGCCCGGGCCAGTGCGGTGTGTTCCTCGATGTCCGCCGCCACGTGGGCGGGACGGGAGGTGGAGGCGGCGCTGACCCGGATCTGCTGGTCCCACAGTGCGGCATGGGATGCGGCCAGCACGCTGTTGCCGCCGGCACGCATCAGACGCGCGTGGAAGTCGCGGGCGGTGTCCAGGATCGGGCCGGTGGGCGACGCGGATCCCTCGGTCGCCTCGCGCGCCGCCAGGGCGAGCAGGTCCTCGCCGACGGCGCGCACGGCCTCGTCGGGCTCGGTCGACAGGGAGTCGAGGGCGAACAGTTCCATCAGCAGCCGGGCTTGGAGTACGGCCATGGCCTCGCCGGGGCTGACCGGGGTGACCATCGCGCCGCGCTTGGGGTAGAGCCGGAGGAAGCCCTGGGCCTCCAGGCGCAGGAACGCTTCGCGCACCGGGGTACGCGAGATGCCCAGTTCGGCTGCCACGGTCCCCTCGGACAGCAGTTCGCCGCCCGGGTAGGCACCACTCAGAAGGAGATCGCGCAGATGGGCGTAGGCGAGGTCAGCGGCAGGCTGTGGCTTTGACACGGCACCAGTCTGGCCCGTTCGGGTGGATTCGGCATCCAAGCTTGCATCTATGCTTGTATGCATGCTTGCATGGGCGCAGCCGAGGTCGAGACCACCCACCGAAAGGCTCCCCGTGCGCACAGCTCTCTTCGTGACCTGCCTGAATGACGGGTTGTTCCCGCGTTCGGGGCAGGCCACCGTCAAGCTGCTGCGCCGGCTCGGGGTCGAGGTCGAGTTCCCCCCGGCGCAGAGCTGCTGCGGGCAGATGCACTGGAACACCGGCTACCGGGCCGAGACCGCCCGCCTGGCCGCACACTTCGTGAAGGTGTTCGGCGAGTACGACGCCGTCGTCGTCCCCTCCGCCTCCTGTGGAGGAATGCCGGGCGAGGCCTACGAGCGTGCGGCCGAGACCGTCGGCGACGCGGGCCTGGCCCGCGCCGTGCGCGAGCTCGCGCCCCGGGTCCACGAACTGACGGGTTTCCTGACCGATGTGCTCGACGTCGAGGACGTCGGCGCCTACTTCCCGCACCGCGTCACCTACCACCCCACCTGCCACAGCCTGCGCGCCGCGCCGGTCGGCGCCCGGCCGTACCGGCTGCTTCGGGCCGTGGCCGGGATCGAGTTCATCGAACTTCCCGCGCAGGAGGAGTGCTGCGGGTTCGGCGGGACCTTCTCGGTGAAGAATCCGGCCGTGTCCGGAGCGATGAACGCCGACAAGGCCCGCCACGTCCTGGAGACCGGCGCCAGCGTGCTCGCCGCCGTCGACAACTCCTGCCTCATGAACATCGGAGGCCGTCTCGCCAAGGACGGGCACACCGTTCGGACCATGCACCTGGCCGAGATCCTTGCCCGCACCCGGGCCGACGGCCCGGTCTTGGACCTGCCCCACTCGACGCGGGAGCTGACCCGATGAGCCGCACCTTCGTAGGCTGGCCCGCCTTTCCGCAGGCCGCCGCCGTCGCCACGCGTGACGCCCAACTGCGCGCCAACGTCGCGCGCGCCACCGGCACCATCCGCGCCAAGCGAGCCAAGCTCGTTGCGGAGCGCCCCGATTGGGAAGAGCTGCGCGACTCCGCCGCCGCGCTCAAGGACGATGTCCTGACCCACCTCGACACCTACCTGCTCCAGGTCGAGGAGAAGGTCACCGCCGCCGGCGGCACCGTCCACTGGGCGCGCGATGCCGCCGAGGCCAATCGGATCGTCACCGATCTGGTGCGCGCCACCGGCGAGCGGGAGATCGTCAAGGTCAAGTCCATGCTCACGGAGGAGATCGGCCTCGACAACGCCTTGGCGGCCGCCGGGATCGATGCTCGGGAGACGGACCTGGCGGCCGCGATCGTGCAGCTCGGCGACGACCTGCCCTCGCACGTCGTGGTCCCCGCGCTGCACCGCAACCGTGCCGAGATCCGCGACATCTTCGTGCGCGAGATGGGCCGCCACGGCCGCCCCGCTCCCGAAGGGCTCAGCGACGACCCGCCGCAGCTCGCCGAGGCCGCCCGCCTGCACATGCGGGAGAAGTTCCTCAAGGCCAAGGTTGCCGTCAGCGGTGCCAATTTCCTCGTGGCCGAGACCGGCACGGCCGTCGTGGTCGAGTCCGAGGGAAACGGACGCATGTGCCTGACCCTGGCCGACACCCTCATCACCCTCGTGGGCCTGGAGAAGGTGGTCCCGACCTGGCGTGACCTGGAGGTCTTCCTGCAACTGCTGGCTCGCAATGCCACCGGTGAGCGGATGGCGCCCTACACCACCACCTGGACCGGAACCACCCCCGGCGACGGCCCGCAGACGTTCCACCTGGTCCTGGTCGACAACGGCCGCACCCGCGCCCTCGCTGACGAGGTCGGACGCCAGGCCCTGCGCTGCATCCGCTGCGGCGCCTGCATGAACATCTGCCCCGTCTACGAACGCACCGGTGGGCAGAGCTACGGCTCGGTCTATCCGGGCCCGATCGGAGCGATTCTCAACCCGCTGCTCAAGGGCCTCGACGATCCGCAGACCGCCTCCCTGCCCTACGCGTCCTCGCTCTGCGGTGCCTGCAACGACGTCTGCCCCGTTCGGATCCGTTTCACGGACGTCCTGCTGGAACTGCGACACCAGGTCGCGGAGGGCGACGCGAAGGTCAAGCACCCCGGTGAGAAGGCCGCGCTGCGCGCTGTCGGCGCAGTGATGGAGCACCCCGCCGCCTGGAACGCGGCGATCCGGGCCGCGGGCAAGGCCGGCCCGCTGATTCCGAAGAAGAAACTGCCAAAGCCGCTCTCCGGCTGGACCGACAGCCGGATCGTCCCCGGCATTCCCAAGGAATCGTTCCGCGCCTGGTGGGAGCGCACCGATGGAGGCACCGAGTGAGCAGCGCCCGTGATGACATCCTGGCCCGGGTACGCGCGGCCAACGCCACTCAGCGTGCGGAGCCGGGCGCCGTGCCACGCACGTACCTGCGGCATGCTCCCGGAATCGACCCGGCAGACCGGGCAGCGGTGCTCGCACTGTTCGCCGAGCGGCTGGTCGAGTACGGCGCCACCGTCCACCGGGTCCGGTCGGCCGACGTCGCGGCCGTGCTGGCCGCTGCCCTGCCGGAGGGCAGCGCGGTGGTCCCGGGCGGCTTCCCCGCGCCCTGGCTGGCCGAGTGGACCGGCGCCGTGATCGCCGACACCCCGCCGCTCCCGGCCGGCCGACTCGACACGGTGGATGCCGTCGTGACCACCTGCGCGGCAGCCATCGCCGACTCGGGCACTCTCGTGTTGGACGGCGGCCCGGGCCAAGGCCGACGGGCCGCCACCCTCCTCCCGGACCTGCACCTCTGTGTCGTCCAGGCTGATCAGGTGGTCTCTTCGATTCCCGAGGCGATCGGAGCGCTGAACCCGCGCCGGCCCCTGACGTGGATCAGCGGACCGTCCGCCACGGCCGACATCGAGATGATCCGCGTGCAAGGCGTCCACGGCCCACGCCGGTTGACGGTCGTCCTGGTCGAGGGGTAGCGAGGACAGCGAATCGGCGCCCGATACATTGGGTGTATGTATAGGCGACGCGGCCTTGGCGGCTCAGGGCTCCGGTGCGGAAGTTTTGCGAAACCACAGATCGGCTCGGTTATTTGAGGGAACCCTGAGGTGTCCACGCCAGTCCTGGATGACCTCATCCCTTCCAAGACATAGGACGACCTGTGAGGTTGTCGCTGTGTCACTGACAGACCAGGCCATCGTCTCCGCCCCGGCGGGTGTCCTGGTCGTGCGTCTGACCGCCGACGCCCCCGGAGCGCTCTCCTTCCGGGCGGGCTTCACGACGCTCCACCAGGACCCGCAGCAGAGCTGCGACCCCGAACGCGGCGGCCTGTCGATCCACGGCCGCGCGCCGGTGCGGCCGCCAAGCTGCTCGGACCGGCCCGCCGAGCCCTGGACCGCCGCCTGGAGCACAGTGGTGGCGGCACCGGCTGGAGCCTGGCCTGGGTCGCGGCGCTGGCCGCCCGCCTCGGCGACGGCGTCCTGGCCGGACACGCCGTCGAGCTCCTGCTCGCCACCTCCATCGCCCCCAACCTCTTCGACCTGCACCCGCCCCGGCTCTTCCAGATCGACGGCAACTTCGGCATCACCGCCGCGATCGCCGAATTGCTGCTGCAGAGCCACAACGGCGTGCTGCGCCTGCTGCCCGCACTGCCGCCGTCCTGGCCGGAGGGCGACGTCCGCGGGCTGCGCGCCCGGGGCGGCCTCACCGTCGACCTGAGCCGGCGTCAGGGGCGACTGACGGGGGCCGACCTGCTGGCCGCCCAGGCGGGCACGGTCGACCTGTGGCTGCCCGAGGACCTGGCGAGCCCGGTGCTCACCGGTGCCGCCGGGAACACCGTCCCGCTCGCGGCGGTCCCCGGCGACGACCGCCGGTTCCGGCTCCACCTGACCGCCGGTGGTCGCTACCACCTGCGGTGAACCCACGGGCCGCACGGTGCGTACCACCAGCGGCTGTGCCCATCTCATCCACCCCCCAACCACACCAGTGTGACCCTCTGGAGTTCCGATGTCCTTCACCCCGCCACCGACGACGCGTTCGCGAGCCGGGTCGGGCCGCACGCGACCGCCGCCCTGCGGATAGTCGTCGCCCTGCTCTTCAGCTGCCACGGGGGGCCTGGGCACCCGGCCCGCCGCCCTGCTCCGCTCCGGCTCGATGGCCTACGCCTACTTCTCCGTCCACCAGCAGCACGCCCTGTGGCCGATCGAGAACGGCGGTGAACTGTCGGTCCTGTTCTGCTGGGTCTTCCTGCTCATCGCGATCAACGGTCCGGGCAGCCTCGCGTTCGACCGGCTGTTGCGGCGCGCCCCGCAGCCCGCCCTGGCGCGGTAGCCGGCGCTCCGGCGACGGAGGGCCGAGCCGAGCTCCCGGGGAGCCTGTGTCATCCCCAGGAGCCGCAGATGTCACGATGGTGACGCCGAGTGAGTCCGCCCCCGCCGGGGCGGGCCGCCTGCCCGATCTGCGGGGCCGTCCGCCTCGACCCGGGCCCCTCCGTCGCCGTCCCCCGGGAGATGACCCTGAACACGCTCGCCGCCGAGGTCCTGTCCGTCACCCTGCTGGTGGTGGTGCTGGTCTGCGCCGTGGCGCGGCCCTGGGGGTGGCCGGAGGCCGTGGTCGCGGTGCCGGCCGCCGCGCTGGTGGTCGCCACCGGTGCCATCTCGCCGGCCCACGCCGCCGCCGAGGCCGCCCGGCTCGGGCCGGTGATCGGCTTCCTGGCCGCCGTGCTGGTGCTCGCCGAGCTCTGCGACGGCGAGGGCCTCTTCCACGCCTGCGGGGCGTGGATGGCCCGCAGCGCCGTCGGGCGTCCGCGACGGCTGCTGGTGCAGGTGTTCGCGGTCGCCTCGGTGATCACGGCGGTGCTGAGTCTGGACGCCACGGTGGTGCTGCTCACTCCGGTGGTCTTCGCGACCGCCGCCCGGCTCGGTGCCCGGCCCAAGCCGCACCTGTACGCCTGTACCCACCTGTCGAACACCGCGTCACTCCTGTTGCCGGTCTCCAACCTGACCAACCTGCTGGCCTTCGCGGCCAGCGGGCTCGGCTTCACCCGGTTCGCCGCGCTGATGGCCCTGCCGTGGCTGGTGGCGATCGGCGTCGAGTACGTGGTGCTGCGCCGCTTCTTCGCGGCCGACCTGGACGCGGGCGCGCAGGCGCCGGAGGGCGGACCGGCACCGCAGACGCCGCTCTTCGCGCTGCTCACCGTCGCCGGGACGCTGGCGGGCTTCGTCCTCGCCTCCGCGCTCGGAATCGATCCGGCCTGGGCCGCGCTGGCCGGCGCCCTGACGCTCGCGGTGCGGGGCCTGGCCCGGCGCCGTACCACCGTGGCCGCCATCGGCCGGGCCGCGGCCGTGCCCTTCCTCGCCTTCGTGCTGGCGCTCGGGATCGTGGTGCGCGCCGTGGTCGACAACGGGCTCGCGTCCGGGCTCGCGCACCTCGTGCCGCACGGCACCGCACTGCCCGCCCTGCTCGGCACCGCCGCCCTGGCCGCCGTCCTGGCGAACGTCATCAACAACCTGCCCGCCACCCTCGTGCTGCTGCCGCTCGCCGCCCCCGGCGGACCCGGCGCGGTGCTCGCAGTGCTGCTGGGGGTCAACATCGGTCCCAACCTGACCTACGCCGGATCGCTGGCCACCCTGCTCTGGCGGCGCATCGTGCGCGAGCACGACACCGATGTCGGGCTCGGCGAGTTCACCCGGCTCGGACTGCTCGTCGTGCCACCGGCCCTGGTGCTGGCTGTGGTAGCACTGTGGGGATCGCTGCAGATCGTCGGAGGGTGAGGCCGTGGCCGTCGTCGTGTGGATCACCGAGGGCACCTGGCCCGCCTGTGTCGAAGCCGCCCGCGCGCACGCCCCGCAGGGCAGCGAGATCGCCCTGCTGCACGTCACCGGCACCGAGGTGCCCGCTCTGGCGCACGGTGCGTTCGCCGGCCTGCTCGGGCGCGGCCACCCGAAGGGGCAGCACCCGGCCGCGGGCTGGGGGAGCGACCCGGGCACCCGCCTGGAGGGCCTGGCCGCCGACGCCGCCCGGCAGTTGCTCCAGGCCGCCGCCGAGATGCTGGGACGGCCGTGCGTCCAGTGGGCGCGGACCGGCCGGATCGAGCGCGAGGTGGTGGCCGCCGCCGGGGGAGCCGAGCTGCTCGTGCTCGCCCGGGACGGCGACCGCACCCATCTCGGGCCCCACAGCCTCGGCCCCGCAGGGCGCTTCGTGGTCGACCACGCCCCGTGCCCCGTCCTGCTGGTCTGGCCCGGAGCGGCACCTGTCGGCCCACCCCCGCCGCCACCCGCGCGTCACCTGTAGGGCGGTGACAGCCGCCGCCGATCCGTGTGATCATGCTGCCATGTCGATCGCCGCAACTACGGTGGTGCTGCTCATCGCCGCGCTGCACGTGTACATCCTGGTCCTGGAGATGTTCCTGTGGACCACGCCGAGGGCCCGGGCGTCCTTCGGAACCACCGCCGAGTTCGCCACCGCGACGAAGGCGCTGGCGGCCAACCAGGGCCTGTACAACGGGTTCCTCGCCGCCGGTCTGCTGTGGGGAGCGGTGGCTTCCAACCCGGTCGGCTTCCAGGCGAAGGTGTTCTTCCTGGGCTGCGTGGCGGTGGCCGGCGTGTACGGCGCGGCCACCGCCAGCCGCAGGATCCTCTTCGTCCAGACCGTTCCGGCGCTGATCGGCCTCGCCCTGGTCCTGGCGGCCCGTTACTGACCGACGGGCAGGACCGAGGTGGGCTCGGTGACCCCCAGGGGCGCTCCGGCTGGGGTCAGGGTCCCGGTGGACGGGTCGCGGTGGAAGGCCGTGAGGGTGTCGGAGCCCTGGTTGGCGCAGAACAGCAGCCGGCCGTCCGGGCTGAGGGCGATGTCGCGGGGCCAGGCTCCGCCACAGGAGACGGTGTTGAGTAACTCGACGGACGCGCCCTCGTCGTGCACGGCGTGCACGGCGATCGCGTCGTCACCGCGGTTGGTTGTGTAGAGGAAACGGCCGTCCGACGACAGCCGGACGGCCGCCGCGTCGTTGGTTGTCGGCGCGGTCGGGTCCTGTCGCGTGGTGAGCTCGGCGGTGGGTTCGAGGGCGCCCCGGAGCGGGTCCCAGGTGCAGACGGTGAGGGTGGACGAGAGCTCGCCCAGGACGTAGACGTGATGGTCCGACGGGTGGAACGCGAGGTGCCGGGGGCCGCTGCCGGAGGGCAGCTGGACCACCTGGTGCTCGCTGAGCAGGCCGGTGGCCGGATCGAAGGCGTAGACGTAGACCCGGTCGGTCCCGAGGTCGGTGCAGAGCAGGAACCGGCCGTCCGGGGAGGGTGCGGCCATGTGGGCGTGCGCCGAGTCACGCAGCTCGCTGTGGGTCTCCCGGCCCGGATGGCGGATGATCTGCACCGGTCCGTCGGTGCGGACCATCCCGTCGGCGTCGGTGGGGATGACCGAGAGAACGCCGTCGCCGTAGTGGGCCGCGAAGACGTGGGAACCGCTCGGGTGGACGGCGACATGGCACGGCCCGGCGCCGCCGCTGGCAGCCGTGGCCGACGGGCCCTGGAATCCGGTGCCGGAGTCGATCCGCAGGGACAGCACCCGTCCGGCCTGCTGTTCCAGCACGGTGTGCAGAACCGCACGCCCAGGGTCGACCGCCGCATAGGACGGACGGTCGACCGGTAGGGTGCTGACGAGGCTCATGGCGCCCTGGCCGTCGTAGTGAACGGTGCACAGGCCGGCCCCGGGGGCGCGGGCGGGGGCGGCGCTGCCGATGATCAACGAGCCGCCGGTCGTCGTGGTCCCGGGGTGGTTCAAGGGGAATCCTGCTCTCTGCTGGCCGGGTTGCCGTCGACGGCGTTGGCCGCCGCCAGCGAGTCGTTCTCGTCGGGGGAGGAGCTCGCGGGTCGGCCGAGCGCGAGGTCGGCGCCGGAGAGGGACGGGTCGAGGAACGGGCGGTCGTAGACCTCCAGTGTGCGGATCGAGGCCCAGGTGCTGGAGTCCAGACCGCCGGTGACGGTCACTCGGACGTAGCGGGTCTGGGCGGTGAAGGTCAGGGCCTGGACCTGGGCGGTGGTGGTGTTCGCGCTCTGGTCGGCGAGGGTCGTCCAGGTGGAGCCGTCGGTGGAGCCGTCGATCCGGAAGCGGTAGGCCTTGGCGGGTTGCTCCCAGGCGATCCGCGCTCCGGTGACCGGGTGCACCGAGCCGAGGTCGACCTGGAGCCAGTGGCCGGTGTTGCCGTCGGTCGCGCACCAGCGGGTGGAGGTGTCGCCGTCCACCGCGTTGGCGGCCAGGTTCCCGTGCGCGATCTCCACGCTGTCGGACGTGGCCGGGCGGCCTTGGGCGATGTCGGTGGGGACCACCGGGCGGTCGAGCACGATCGCCACGACGGTGTCGTCGGGGTAGCGGGTGCGGTCGATGCCGGTGACGGTGGCGCTGTTCCCGCCGGTCGCACTGAAGGCGAGCGCGCTCTTGGAGACCACGTCGTACACCGCGGTGACCTTCGCGTCGCCCAGGGACGGTGTGGTGAAGCTGGAGCCGCCGCTGTAGCCGGCCAGCAGGTGCGCGTAGACGGTCCGGTTGGTGAAGGTGAACCCGTACTGGCCGTCCACCGGGTTCCACGGGCCGCCGCGGGTGCTGTAGAGCGCCTCGTGGTTGGCGCTCATGAAGCCGCCGAGCTGGCGCAGCACCGCCGCCTGCTTGCTCGGGACGGTGCCGGTCGCGTCCGGGCCGACGTTGACGATCACGCACATGTCGCGGACGAAGGCGTTGACGAGTACGGCCAGGGCCGAGGAGAAGGACATCGAACTGTTGCTGCCGTTGTACCCCCAGGCGCCGCCCAGGCTGAAGGCCTTCTGGACCAGGCGGCCGGACTTGATCGGCCCGGTCGACAGGTAGCCCCCCTCCTCGATGTCGTAGTCGCCCACCCACCCCGAACGCGAGTTGGCCGCGGAGTCCGGCTGATGCCGGCGCACCAGGCCGGTGAGGCCCAGCGGCTTGCCGGTGCCCGTCTCGTTCTCGCCGTAGGCGGCGTCCACCTGCCAGCCGTTGCCGGAGTCCCGGTACTGCCCGGGCTCCCAGAAGAACGATCCCTGTGCGTCGGTGCCCTGCTGCGCAAGCCAGCCGCCGTCCCACCAGATGTCCACCGCGCCGTAGTTGGTGACCAGCTCCTTCACGGACTGGTACACCTCGTTCTTCATGATCCGGGCGTTCTCGTGGTAGTCGAGGCCGGCCGGGTCGGGGCCCTCGTAGTTCCACGGGTAGAGGCTGTTCGGCAGCACGCAGTCGGAGGTCAGCGCGGGGCTCGGTGGCTTCGAGCCGGACACGTCGTAGTAGCCGGGGTAGCGCCAGTCGATCGGCGAGTAGTAGAGCCCGACCCGCAGACCGGCCGCGCGCACCGCGTTCACGTAGCCCTTGACGAAGTCCGTGCCCGCCGGGAACGGGGTGTCACCGGCGGTCCAGGCGTTGGGGTGCCCGCTGGGCCACAGGGCGAAGCCCTCGTGATGACGCGTCGTCAGAACCACGTGCCCGGCACCGAGATCACCCGCCAGTTGGGCCCACGCGGTGGGGTCGAAGGACTGCGACTGGGTGGCGAAGGAAGCGGCCCACTGGGCCCGGTAGGCGGTCGGCTGGACCTTCGAGCTGAACTGGTACCACTCGCCCTGGGCCGCCGCGGAGTAGACACCCCAGTGGATGAACATGGACAGCTTGTTGTCGCGCATCCACTGGATCTTGCTGTCCGGCTGCTGCCAGACTCCCTGGTCCAACTGCGGGACGCGTAACGGGACGAGGGGGAGCGGGTCCCCCTCGACGACCGCGGCTCCGGCCGGCGAACCGACCGCCCCGACGGTGGTGGCGACGGTCGCGACTGCCAGACCGGTGAGCACGCTTCTGCGACTGATGGACCGTGACATGGAGGCTCCGATCGTCCTGGGACGCTCAGGGGGTGGGGTCTGCGGGTCAGGTACATGTATCGCGGCCGTTGCGGTGGTGTGTCAAGACGCGTGGCGCCGATTAACCCGATGTTTGGCGGCATGCGCCGTCGCTGACATTACTCTGTAGGCGTCGATTCGACGGTCTTCGACAGTGCGTTCCGACGGGAGAATAGCCAGGTGGAACGGCCACTTGTTGCCTGGCTCGCCGATCGATGGAGGGTCGGCCGGAGCTCCGGCGGTTCGACGTCACCTGGCGGGATGATTCGCGGTGGAACACATACATCGGATCGATCTGACCCGTGCTGATGTCGCCTGGTCTTGACGCGGCTCGGGAAACCGCGTTTCCTGGGTTGCCGGACGAGGGCGCCCCGCAGGTCCACGCCGTGCTCAGCTGGGGATCCTCGGGAGGCGGGATCGGGGGTGCTCGTACGATAGCCACGCCGGGTGAACCGTGTGGGTCCTCCGCGAGGCCTCTCCTTCACTACCCGGTGCGGGACCGGTCGCGGCGGCGCCGGAGGGCCGCGATCTCGGCGGCGTTGCCCGTCAGCTCGATGGCCCGGTCGTACGCCGCGCGCGACTCCTCGCCGCGTCCCAGCCTGCGCAGCAGGTCGGCCCGGGTCGCCTGGTAGGCGTGGTAGCCGGCGAGGGTGTCCGCGAGGCGGTCGACGGCGCCCAGCGCGACCTGCGGCCCGTCGAGTTCGGCGACGGCGACGGCCCGGTTGAGGGCGACGATCGGCGAGGGGTCCAGGCGCAGGAGCTGGTCGTAGAGGGCGAGGATCTGCCTCCAGTCGGTGGAGCGTGCGTCGTGGGCGGAGGTGTGCACGGCGTTGATCGCCGCGAGGAGCTGGTAGCGGCCCGGCGCGGCGCCGGCGGCCAGGCGCTCGCGGACCAGGCGGTGGCCCTCGGCGATCAGCGTGCGGTCCCAGGCGGTGCGGTCCTGTTCGTCCAGGGCGATCAGTTCGCCGCCCGGTGAGAGCCGGGCGGCCCGGCGGGCCTCGATCAGCAGCATCAGCGCCAGCAGCCCGGCCGCCTCGCCGTCCTGCGGCAGCAGGGCACGGACCAGGCGGGTGAGCCGGATCGCCTCCGCGGTCAGCTCGTTGCGCACCGGGTCGGTGCCGGGACCACTGGCCAAGTACCCCTCGTTGAAGACCAGGTAGAGAACGGCCAGGACACCCGACACCCGGGCCGGGAGATCGTCGGCGGACGGCAGCCGGTAGGGGATCCGCGCCAGCTTGATCTTGGCCTTCGCACGGGTGATCCGCCGGCCCATGGCGCTCTCCTGCACCAGGAACGCGCGCGCGATCTCGGCCACGCTCAGACCGGCGACCATGCGCAGGGTCAGTGCCACCCGGCTCTCCATGGCCAGCGCCGGGTGACAGCAGGTGAAGATCAGCCGCAGCCGCTCGTCGTCGACGGCGCCGAGCGGCTCGCCGGGGCCGTCGTCGTACAGGAGCTGCGCCTCCTTCTGCTTGCCGCCGCGTTTGTTCTCGCGCCGGATCGAGTCGATCGCCTTGCGGGTGGCGGTGGTGGTCAGCCAGGCGCCGGGGGCGGGCGGTACGCCGTCGGTGGGCCAGCGCTGGACGGCCGTGGCGAACGCCTCGGCCGCTGCCTCCTCGGCGAGATCGAGGTCGCCGAAGCGCCTGGTCAGGGCGCCGACCACACGCGCCCACTCCTCACGGTGGGCGCGGGTGATCGCCGCGGGGACATCGACGCTGTTCACAGGAACGGCCGGACCTCGATCTTCCGGTTGCAGGCCTTCGACCCCTCGGTCGCCAGCGCGAGCGCGACATCGAGGTCGGGCGCCTCGATGATCCAGAAGCCGATGAGGTACTCCTTGGACTCCACGAAGGGCCCGTCGGTGACCAGCGGCTGCCCGCCGCGGTTGTCGATCACCGTGGCCGTGTCGGGCCCGCCGAGGCCGCCGGCGAAGACCCAGTGGCCCTCGGCCTGCAGCCGGCTGTTGAACACGTCGATCGCCGCGCCCTCCTCGTCGGTGGCGAGCTCGGTGGAGTTGGTGATCACGGAAACCAGGTACTGCATGGCGGTTCATCTCCTGTGCCTCGGGGACGCCCCTGGCGGGCGGCCTCTCACCCGTACGACGAATACCGGTGCCCCGATCCGACACCGGTGCCCGGATTTTCTTCCACGGATCCCCGGAGGCTGAGAAGGCTCGCCCGCCGCCGTGCCGACGCGGTTCAACCACCCTCCCTAGTGACTAAGGTTTGGCTAAGCTAATATCGCCGCTGTGAGCGCAAACACTCCCCACACCACCGGCGCGTACGCCGCCGCGTCTTCATGGCAGCGGCCGTTGTACAGCGCCAGCGCCGTGTGCGTCGGCTGGTATGCCCTGATCCTCGCCTCGCTTCACGCCCACCCCGGCGCAGGAGTGCGCGACGCCGCGCTGGCGCTGCACCTGCTGAGCCTGGCCCTGGGCTTCGGCGCCGTGCTGGCGGTGGACGCCATGGGCCTGGCGGTCCTGCTGGGGTGGGCGCGGGTGGAGAGGCTGCTGGCCTTCTCGGCGCGCGCGGACCGGCTGATCTGGGGCGGCTTCGTCGGGCTGGCCGTCTCCGGCGTGTGGCTGCGTCCGGACTTCTCGAGCGGGTGGACGGCGGTCAATTTCGTCGCGGTTCTGGTGGCGGCGCTCAACGGTGTCTTCGCGCACGCGCTGCGCACCGGCGTCCCGCCGCAGCTGCGGACGCGGCCCTGGCACGACTTGCCTCCGTCGCTGTTGTGGCGCGGTTGCGCGGCGGCGCTCGTCTCCCAGGCGGCGTGGTGGACCTCGATCCTGGTCGGCAGCCTGACCAGCTGAGACCAGGTAGTGCTCGGTCGGGGCCGGCCACGTCCTCCGTCAGGCCTCGAACGAGGAGACCACGGTGAGGCTGATCGAACGGCCCAGGCGCAAGCCCGATTCGCGGAGACCGGCGCTCCGTGCCAGCAGCACGTGGTGAGTGCCGGGCGGCACGTCGAGGAGCAGCGGGGCGCTGCCGACCCCGGCCCACCAGCGGAGTCGCACCTGATGGGTCCCGGGCGCGACCGGGAATTCCACGCGCGTTCCGACCCGGATCCTGCCCGCCACCGCGCCGTCGATCAGCACCCTGAGGGTGGACAGCGATCCGTCCCGCTCCACCATGCGGTAGAGGCTGATGATCCCGTAGGCGGACACGCGCGGACTCCTCGCTGTGGACTTCTTCCCCGGCGCCGGCGACACACCGGGCATGCCATTATCCGGCCACCCCTTGAGGGTGAAGGTCCATCAGGAAACCCAGCGCCACGAGTGCGTCATGAGATGCGTGAGGTGGCGCTCGGCGCGAACCTCGCCCTGGACCTGGCCGTCCTGCGTACGCGTGGCACGATCTCGACCTACGCCAACGACGGCGGCATGCCGGTCGAACTGAACGTCCTGCAGAACATGGTGCTCAACGCACACTTCCAGTTCCTGACCCTCTACCTGGCCGGCCCCGAGGCACGCGCCGCGGCCGCCCTGGACGTCGGCGCCGCAGTGCGCGACGGCGCGCTGCCGGTCGGCGAGGAGTACGGCCTGCCGCTGCTCGGCTTCCCCCTCGACCGCACCGCCGACGCGCACCGCGCGGTCGAGAGCGGCACGGTCGGCAAGGTCCTGGTGGACGTGGACGTGGACGTCACGGCCTGACGTCCAGTCGGCCACCGCGCGCCGAGGTGTAGTTCGTCGGCTGACAGAATGTCGACTCCGGCAGACGTTCGGCCCGGTGAACCTTCCGCACCGGCCCGCGTCTTCCCTCGCGACCGCCAGTCACCACACACCCAGGAGAACAGAACATGGCCGACAAGGACGTTGAGCAGACCGACGAGCGGGGTCACGTCCAGGGCCCCTGGTGGGCGGAGCTCGGAACATGGGGAGCCGTCGCACTGATCGCCTTCGGGGCAGTCGCGGCAGCCTGGGTCTCGTTCAGGCTCCCCGGCACCCCGGAGGAACTGGCAGGGGGCTACTACCAGGCCGCCAAGGTCGTCGCCATCGGCCTGGTGACCGTGGGATGCACGCTGCTGAACCGCCGTCGCACCCGGGCCGCAGCCACCGAGGAGACGAGCGAGCAGGAACGCGTCTGACGCCACCGGCCGGTGCGTGACGTCGCTGGGCACGCAGCTCAGGTCTCGATCTCACAGAGCGTCAACAGACCACAGCAGTTGGGCTGGAACCCGTTGTCAGCTCTTCAACCGGGCGCCTCCCGGAGTGTGACGACGCCGGTTTGAGTATGACCTGGCCCACGAGGTCAGTGGTGCTCTCCAGCAGCGCGTGCGCCCGGGGCGCACCGACTCCTACCGCCTCGCCATCACCCGAGCCGGCGCCGACAATATGCCGTTGGCTGAGAATGCGCTCGGGACGGCCCGACTGTTGATGACCTACTCTTCGCGCAGGAATTCCCGCAGGTCGGCGGCTACGGCTGTCATCCCTTCGCCGGCCTCGATCACGGTCGTCACGGTGCAGTGCCAGTCGCCGGGGAAGAAGCCGGATCGCAGGGTCCAGCCCAGATACACATGACCACCCGAGCCGAACGTCGCCGTCACGGCCAGGTGGTTATTGACCCAGGTTCGCTCGCCCTCCCAACCACGGAAGTCGCGTGCGAGGCCGTCGAAGAACTCGCTCATGCCGTCCCAGACGGTCACGGTCACGGTCTCAACCCGCGCACGCACACCGTCATCTATGGCCTCGACAGCGAAGTTGACCTCGCACTCCGCCCGAGACCAATCGAACAACCGGACAGCGGGCGCCGACGCCCCTGACCCCTGAACGACGAGCTCGACCTGCCCTGGAACCATCTCGATCAGACTCACCAGCGAAGGATACGGACGCCACCAAGTCGACGTCACCGCCATTTCTCAGACGCGGGAACCGCTGCTACTTCTCATCCGGTGCATCGGCATGCCGTCGTGCGGAGTCTGCTGTCCGTCGCTGCGCCCGTCCTGTTCGCTGCGGCTGCCGTCGGGTGGGGCCTGTCGGGCCTGTTGGGACCGGGAGGTGGGGGAAGTCGGCGGGGTGTTAGAAATGCCTCGTGGACGATCACTGCGAGCCTTCCAAGCTGCGTGTCTTTGTGGCGCTGGCGCCGCCCGACGACGCCAAGGAGGAACTGGCCCAGGCCCTGTGGTCCGCAAGCGCCGGCTCCCCGCAGTTGCGGTGGAACCGGATCGAGGACTGGCACATCACCGTGGCCTTCCTCGGTGAGCTGTCCTCCACCGCGGTGCCCTTGCTGCGCTCGGTGCTGGCCGACACGGCGGCCTCGCATCCGGCCCTCCAGCTGGGGCTGCGCGGTGCGGGCCACTTCGACGGGCGGTTGCTGTGGAGCGGGGTGGACGGGGACCTGGAGGGTCTGCAGCGGCTGGCCGCCGATGTCCGGGACCAGGTCGCCTCCTGCGGGATCGCCTTCAGGGACCGCCCGCTGTACCCCCACCTGACGCTGGCCCGCGCCCGTCGCGGCGACCCGGCCAGTGTGCCGCAGACGGCGGCCGGACTGGCCGGCTTCGTGGGCCGCGCGTGGCGGGCCGAGCGTCTGCATCTGGTCGGCGGAGCCATCGGCCATGGCCCGGGGCCTGTCCGGTACCGCGACATCGAGGCCTGGCGTTTGGCCACCCCGGTCCGCTCCGGGTCCGAGTCCGGGTCCTGACCGACGCCGAGCCCGAGGTCGCCGACGTCCCGAACCGGCTCCGACCGCGGTTCCGCAGAATCCTTCGACTCGGTTGTTCCGAGCGGGCGCGGCCGTCAGGACGGCACCGTTACCGAGAGCAGCAGGGCGACGGCTACGCTCCTGGCGTCCCGCGTCCCGCGTCCCGCGTCCCGGCGGCCGTAGCCAGTTGATGGTTGGGGGTGCCGTGACGGCTCGGGGCACGCCAGACTGACGCCATGATGATCTCTGCTCGGCCCAGCCGGCCTCTGCTGCGGTTCTGGACGACGGCTCGCGCCAACTTCTACGCCGATGACGTGGTGGCCCGGTGGACCGCGCGGGCAGCCTGGCTGCTGGTGACCGCCACAGCGTGGATGGTGCTGATGGTCACGGTGGTCTGGGGGGCGATGGTGGCTGGCGCACAGTCCGGCCCGCTGGCCGTCCTGGCGGTGGGCCTGGCCTTCGCGGTGCCGGTCGTGTCCATCGTCGCCGTGACGTCCGGTCCGAGGGCCCGGATGGGGGCGCCGGCGCTGACCGCGCTGGTGATGGGCGCCGTGCTGCTCGGGTTCTTGCTGAGCTGACTGAACTGACTGAGCCGACCTGGACCGGCGGGGGGCGTCGTGAAGCGTCCGGTCGCCTCGGCCCTGAGCGAGCCGTCGCTCGTCCGATGGGGTGGCTCGGTAGGTGTCAGAGCGGTGTCAGAGGCTGGTCAGGGTGGTGGTGGATAGTCATGGGTGTCGGAAGGGCCGCGGAGTTCGGGGCCGGTCCGATGAAGTACCGCCTCGGTAGGCGGTGCTGGGAGAGGTGCCCGGAGTGGTTGAT
The DNA here is from genome assembly GCF_000744225.1 of Kitasatospora mediocidica KCTC 9733. Taxonomy (GTDB): domain Bacteria; phylum Actinomycetota; class Actinomycetes; order Streptomycetales; family Streptomycetaceae; genus Kitasatospora; species Kitasatospora mediocidica. The sequence continues at coordinate 782,416 of NZ_JQLN01000006.1, forward strand.
CGGGGGCCGGGGCTCTGGTTCCGGTCGGGTTCACGCCCACGCAGGTTCGAATCCTGCCTTCTCCGCCTGGACGAACTGACTCCGCCGAACCGGCCCGCGGGCATCGAGGCCCCCCATCCGACCAGCAACCGGTCGGAGCCCCTCGATCCCCGTCACTACGGTGTCGGCTCTGCCCGCGGCTGACGGCCCGGGTGGCCCGATCGAGGGCCCGGTCATTCTCGGAGCCGCCTGTCCGGCCCGCCAGTCCGGCCTGCCTCGCCTGTCCGGCCGTGACCCCTCGTGCACGCCGTCCTCGCCCGCTCCGGAATCTCTTCGAAACCACCTGCAACCTCCGGCAGGGATGGACGTCTATGAGAGTGAAGGCACGGAGAGCGGGACCAGCGCGATGGGGGGACCAGCCGGGCGCCTTCACCCACCTCACCATCGGCACAACCTCGTGAAGAGGCGCGCCGTATGAACGCCCGTTATCTACGGTTTTACGAAGAACATCCATACCCGATGCACGTGCCACCGCCGTTGCGACCGTGACGCCGCGCAGCACGCTGCCCGTGCCGAGCGGCCGCAGGCCGGCCCGTACTCGATTCACGTCTTTGGAGGACGCCATCAACCGCATCGTCAAGCGGACCGCTGTGCTCGCCGCTGCCGCCGCCTTCTCGCTCGGCGCGCTCGCCGTTTCGAGCGCCACCGCCGCCCCGCAGGGCGCGCAGACCGCGCAGACCGCGCAGGCACCCGACAACGTCTACCCGGTTCCGAACCTGAACTACTGCCACGCGGTGATGAACACCGACTGGCAGCCCACCCGCCAGGTCCAGGTCGCCGTGAACGCCGACAACCCGACCGGGGTGGCGGTCACGTGTACGGCTCAGCTCTACACCTACCAGACGGGCCCGACCGGGCCGAGCTACACCGTCGCCAACGGTGCCGGCGCGCAGGGCGGCTGGGTCGCCGACAGCACCGCCGGCAGCTACAACTACGTCTGCGTCAGCGAGATGGACATCAACCTGGCCTCGAACCACCTGGCGGCCAGCTACGCAGGCTGCGGCCTCCTGTACTGAACGGCGCCGCGCCGGTAGCAGAACTGAGCCGCCCCGCCCGCACAGCACCACGCGGGCGGGGCGGCCGCTGCAGCACCTCGCCGCCATGCGGGCCTGCGCCCGGGAAGGCTGATCGTGGCCCTGGCTTGGCGGGGGCTTGCTACGCCTCCACAGCGCTGCCGTCCGCCACCCCGTGGGCGTGTCTACTTGCCTCGCAGGAAAGTACGCACTACTTTCTCCATAGGAAAGTACTCGCCTGAGGAGGAACGCCATGAGTACCCCCAGCCCCGCCGAAGCCCGGGACGCCCTGGCCCGCGTCCGCGAGGTCCGCCTCGACACGGCCGGCTCACTCCGCACCCCCTGGTGGCTGTGGGCCGCGCTCGGCGCCGTCCTGGCCCTGGTCACTGCGGCCGAGGACTTCGGCTCCGCCGTCCAGGAGGCTGCCTCCCTCGGGCTCGGCGCCCTCACCGTCGCCTGGGCTGTCGCCGGACGCCGCAGCCCGCGCGTGGCCGCCGCCTCCGGTGCCCTGCACCGCAGCGCCCTGCCCGGCTACGCCTGGCTGCCCGTCCTCCTGATCGGCCTCGCCTTCGGTACCCTCCGGTTCTTCGCCGAACCACCCGTGCACCGCGCGCTCACCGGCTCCGGCATGCCCGCCTGGATCCACGACCACCCCTCCACCACCACCGCCCTCCCGTACGCCGTCCTCAGTGTCGCCGTGGGCCTGCTGATAAACGTGGTGCTGCGCCGGATGGCCCATCGTGCAGCGGCCCGATGAGCGTGAGCGGCCAGGGCGCCGACGCCGCGCCCGATGCTGTCCCCGACGCCGTCGGCGGCCTGGAACAACTCCTCCTGGACCCCACCAGGCTCACCATCGTGGCGCTGGTGTCCGCCACCACCTGGTGCGAGTTCGCCTTCGTCCGCGACCACGCCCGGCTGAGCGACTCGGCGCTGTCCAAGCAACTCACCACCCTCGGCAACGCCGAGCTCGTCGAGATCCGCAAGGGCCACGTCGGCAAGCGCCCCCGCACCTGGGTACGGGCCACCACCGCCGGCCGCGAACGGCTGCGCGCCCACCTGGCCACGCTCCAACAGATCGCCGACCGCGCCGAGCATGCCGCCGCGGCCCGCCCCGACGCCGATGCGCAGCCGCCTCACACCGGCTGAATCGGCCCACCGGATGGCCCCGACGCTGTCCTGACGCGCGAACACTCCGCGACCCGGAGACCGTCAGTTCCTCGGCGTCCGTCTGCCGTCGCCGTCGCCGTCGCTGCCGTCAGAGGCTCAGCAACAGGTCGCGGACCGCTGCGGGCCGGGACAGGAACGGGTGGTGGCCGGCGTCGAGTTCGACGACGTTGCCGGCCCGGCGGGCGAACTCGCGCTGCAGCCGCGCCGGGGTTCCCCGGTCCTGGGTGCAGACGAGGTACGTCGAGGGCAGCTGCTGCCAGGCGGCCGCCCCGACCGGCTGCGCGGTCACTTGGACGCTCTGCCGTGCGAGATGGTCCGCCGCCTTCGCCTGGATGTCGCGGTCGCAGTCCTGCAGGAACGTGTCCACGAGCAGCTCGGGGCGCACCCCGAACGTGCCGGCGTCGAGGTCGACATCGAGGAACGGGGCGGGGCTGCCGTCCCCGAACTCCGACAGGCTCTGCCCGACCTCGGGCAGGTAGCTGGAGACCAGCAGCAGGTGGCGCACCGACCCGATCCCCGCAGCGGCCTCCGCGGTGACGATGCCGCCGTAGCTGTGGGCGACCACGACAGTCGGCTCGTCGCCGGCCCGCAACACCTGCCGCACCGCAGCAACATCCTCGGGTAGCCCGGGCCCGCCGACACCACTGGGCGGCCCCGCCTCGCCGCAGCTCGGCAGCGCCGGGGCCACGCTCGCCACCCCCCGCTCCCGCAGCAACTCGGCGGTGCGGTGCCACCACCACGACCCGTCCCGCACGCACGCCCCGTGCACGAACACGACCCTCATCGCCACCTCCACGTCGGCCACTCCCGGAAAGCGCAGACCTGCGATCACAGGCTGGCACGCACGCGACCTCGACCGCGAGCGGATCGCGCGAGGACGCACGCAGGCGTGCTCAGGCACTTGGCCGTTCCCCACGGTGCCGCGATGTTGCCTGTCACCTGTCGCCCGTCGAGCTCATTTGGCAAGCGGTCAGGGGACCGCCACCCAGCCGGCTTGGTCGCTCCGGACCCGGTTCCGCCGGGCCAGGAGGCGTTCACCCGGACCCACGAGCGACTCGCCGCCGCGCGCGGCGACGGGTGCCGCCGAGGACCGCGTCGGCTCGGTGCTGCGTGCGTTGTTGCGGCCGCCTCTCTACCAGGGGCGGTACACGGAGTGCCTGGGCACCGTCTACACCGCCGTCTACCGACCGGCGGAGGGCCGGGTGACTTACCACTGGCCGGATGCGGCCTGGGAGCAGTCCTTCGCCGAGTTCGAGCCGGGTATCCGCAGCGTCGATATCGGCCTGCCTGACCGACCGCTGTTGAGGCTACGCGGGATATGGGACAGCGTCATCAGGCAGGCCATCCAGAATCACTGCGACGGCCGCCGCTGCACCGTCCACCTCCTGTACTCGACCTTCGGCGAACGTCACCTCGAAGCGGCCGTTGCCGAGCGGCCTGGTCCTCGGAAGGTCCTTGCAAATGGGCGGTGCGGCCCGGCGGCTAAAGGTGAGCCAGTACATGGCCTTGCCGGGCGACAGGGCCCGCAGGCGCGGCTGTGCGAAGGCGGCCTCGACGAGGGCCCGCCAGTCGGGCTCCTGTCTGCGTTCGGCGTACAGCTCGGCGGCCTGGCGCATCATCTGCCACCGTGCCGGCACGGCCTCGCCCCGCTCGTGGGCTTCGGCCAGCTCCCAGGTCCTCAGGAATGCCCACTGCGCGACGAGTTCGCGCACTCGGGATCCCTGGTGCCAGGAGTGCATCGCACCGGCGGCCTCGGACAGGTCCTGCGTGCTGCCCGAGACCATGTGGATGCCGTGCGCCCAGCAGTCGACCAAGAAGGTGCGCTCGCTGCTGGCCATCAGGACATTCGCCGAGCGGCCGTCGGCTTCTGTCGTCGCGGCCACATAGCGCCAGCCCGGTGAGGACGTCAGCTCGACCGTGAGCCCACGGTTCGCACGATCGACCACCGCCTGGAGAGCATTCTGCAGCGATCCCGCTTTCACCACCTCGGGATAGAGGGCGGCGTACTCGTGCATGGGATGGGCGGCATCGGTCGGCGCCACATCTGGAAGCGGCTCCTCGTACACGTGAAAGGGATTGGCGACTCTGGCGGGTGTCACACCTGGAAGCTGGTCGGACATACGGTCGAGTCTGCCAGAGCAGCCTGCCACCGCAGCCCACTGACGAGCAGGCGATGGCCGATCTGCGGCCATCAACACATGACGGGGGAGCCCCGCTCAGTGCGCTGCAGGTGTCTCCACGGTGACCTGGAAGCGGCTCTGGTTGAACGGGCCCAGCTTTGCCCTGACCGGGAGTTCGGGTGGTGATCCGGCTGCGGTGAAGGTGGCTCGCCCGAGTCCGAGACGGGCCTTCTGCTGGAACTTGTAGCGGAGGTAGACCGCGATGTCGTGCACGGCTTCATCGACGGATATCTCCGTGACGCCGCCCCACAGCGCCGCAGTCTCGACGCCGTCAACGTCTACGTCGGCTACCAGGACTTCCGCAACGGCGTCCCGCACGATCACGTAGCCATCTCCCGCAACAACGCGAGCCCGGTCAACATCACCCAGGACCAACCGGCCGGCACCGGAACGCTCAGCTGCGGCGTCATCAACGGCGGTCTGCGCCTGGCGGCCGACCGTAACAACACCAGCGGGTTCCCCGAGTTCTCGGCCCACCTCGCCCGCAGCACCGACCACGGCGCCACCTTCGCCGACACCGTGCTGCAGTCCTACACCACGAAGGTGGGCACCGCAGGCAACCCCAACGAGCGGCTGTTCGGCGACTACCAGCAACTCAAGGCCGTCGGAAACACCTTCTACGGCGCCTTCATCGGCAACCTCAACGGCCTGACGCAGACCACCGCGCAGCCGACCGACACGATCTTCTTCAGCGTCCCGCAGGTCACACGGTCGACGCTCACCTTCTCCGCAAGCACCATCGGGACCACCACGACCGTCTCCGGCTCGACCGGCTGCGTGGTCGTGGGCGACCCCGCCGACGACGGCCGCACCGGCAACCAACTCAACGGCTACCTGCTACTGAACGACAATCATAGTGGCCTGGAGGCCATCGCCAACCATGTGACCGGCTCGGTCCAGGTACAAGGCACGACCGGTGCCGGCCCGTTCCCCGAGGACACCCGGGCCGAGATCGAGGGCAACACCATCGGCGGGACGCTGTCCTGTTCCGGCAACACCCCGCCGCCCACCAACGACGGGCACCCGAACACCGTGACGGCCCGCGTCTGGGACAGTGCTCAACGCTGTAGCCACACCCTGCGACGAGAAGGGGCCCGCCCCGGCGGGCCCCGACGTGGTCTGTTAGTCGAAGTCATTCGATGCCTGACGCCTTGGTGAACTGAGTCATCAGGGAGACGAACCGGCCGCAGTCCTGGACGAGCATCGCGTGGCCGGCGTCAGGGAATATCACCATCTTGGCGTGCTTGGCCCGGTGAGTGATGATGCTCGCGTTTCCGGGCGGGGTGATCTCGTCGAGGGAGCCGTTGGTGATCAGCATCGGGATGGTGCTGTCGGGCAGCTTGTCCCAGGTGCCCTCGAAGGACTCGTACGCCTGTCCGGCCTGGTATTGACGCAGCAGCGTCTCGTTGTCGACCTTCTCCGGTGGGATCAGACCGAGTTGCTCCCGGTACGCGGTCCGCGCGGCTGTGGCGTCGGCAGGGAAGAGCAGGTCCAGCATCTGCGGCCCCGTGGTCTTGGGGCTGTTGAGCTCCTCGGCCACGGCTGGCGGTGTGTTGATGGCGTGGCTGCCGCCGAGGTCACCGCCGGTGCTCACGAGCGCGCTGATCGCACCCGGGTGGAGCGCGGCGACGGTCAGACCGATCTCGCCGCCCATCGACCAGCCGAGCAGCGTGGGGTGCCGCAGACCCAGTGCTTTGATTAGACCGACGGTGTCGTCCGCCATGAGCGGAATGGTGTCGGGGACCGAGGTGTCGTCGGTCGTGTAGCCGATGCCGCGGTTGTCGAAGATCGTGACGTGGTAATGCCGGCCGAGCCGGCTCAGCAGGTCGATCGTCCAGTCGCTCATGGTGCCGGTGTCGCCCATGACCATGATGAGGTCGGGGCCGGAGCCGAACTGGCGGTAGCCGATCTTGATGCCGTCGACCGGGATCTGGCGCACCGGCCCGAGTAACGCGCCCGGCCCGCTCAGGGCGGAGTTCACGACGGTGGTGGACGCCGCCGTGGTAGCGGTCATTGCCGCGGCTTGCGTGCTCGGCTTGCTGCTCGAAGCGCTGGTCGCGTGCCCGCCGCCGGACGAACAGGCGACCGCTGCGAGGGCCACCGTGGCGACGGCCACGGTCAGCCGAGGCAGGGTGCGGGCACGCAGCGTGCGGTGCGATGCGGACATGAGGGACCTCCGTGCTGATCATGTGTGGGTGGGGGTTGAGCAAGATGTGCCGTGGGTGCCGTGGGTGCGGTGGGTGCGGCGCGCGGGTAGGGCGTCGTGCCGCGCGCTGTTTCACGGCTCAGACGTAGGCGCCGGGGCGGTGGGCCGGCTTGTTCGCGTTGCGGTCGACCCGTGTCTTCAGCAGCTGGCCGCGGATGATGATCGTGCCCAGCCGGACGACGACCTCGCCGACTGCCATCAGGAGCAGGGCGACAGCCCAGGCCTGGCCGCTGGTGATGTTGTGCGCGGCGGAGAAGCTGGTCAGGTGCGCGGCGCCGGAGGCATGCGTGGACCAGACCGCGAAGCCCAGACGGAAACCCATGCTGATGATCCAGAGTGCGGCCGCGCCGCGGGAGGCCTTGATCAGCACGTGCCCGCCGGCGTGCCGGACGCGGGTGAGCAGGCCGCCGGCGAGGCCGAAGACGACCCCGGTGGCCGCGAAGATCACGGCCAGCAGCACGTCGTTGCCGGCGGTCGGGATGTTCGTCAGGTAGTTGCCGGCGGCCCAGGTGATCATGCCGAGCGGGAGCAGGATGGTGCGGGTGGTCAGTCGCTCCTCACGCATCTGGCGAAGAACGATGAGCAGGAGCGCGATGTCGATGAACCAGTCGGTCGTTGTCATGCCTAAGAGCATCCGCCGACGTGCCCCGCACTCCTTCAACCCAGAGTTGGAACCCGGGTTGAAGTCCGCGCGGCTACTCCTCGGTGTTGTCGACCAGGCCGAAGCGCCAGGCCCAGGCGATCAGCGCGCCGCGATCCTCCAGCGCCAGCTTGGCCAGGACGTGGTTGAGGTGCGTCTTCACCGTCGCCTGGCTGACGACCATCTCGCTCGCCACCCGCCGGTTGTTCAGCCCCTTCGCCAGGAGCCGCACGACGTCGACCTCCCGCCTGGTCAGCCCCTCGGCCTCCGGAGGAAGCGTCGCCGGTGAGGACGCGGGCGCGGCGGCGGGCGCCTTGGGCTCCGTCACGACGAGTTGCACGAGGCGCCGTTGTACGGCCGGGTCGAGGACGGTCCGACCGGCCGCCACCTCCCGGACCGCGGCCAGCACCGCTTCGCCGGTTGCGTCCTTGGTCAGGTAGCCGAGCGCGCCGGCCCGCAGCGCGGGCATCACCGCGTCGTCGTCGGCGAACGTCGTCAGGATCAGCACCCGTGTCTCCATGCCCGCTGCCAGGATCTCGGCCGTCACCTGCGCGCCATCGAGCCCGGGCATCCGCAGGTCGACGAGGGCGACGTCGGGCCGCTGCGCCACGGCGAGCCGCACCGCCTCGTTCCCGTCGCCGGCCTGCCCGACCACCTCGATGTCCTCCGCCGAGGTCAGCAGCAGCACCACCCCGTCCCGCACCACCGCCTGGTCGTCCGCGACCAGCACCCGAATTGTCACGCGTCTGCCTTCCCGTCTGCCGTCATGCCGCCGGCGTTGGTGCCAGGTGTGTTGGTGCCGCCTGCGCCGGCGCCGCGCGCTGCGGCGACGTCCCCAGAAGCGGTGTCCGCCGCGGCGCCATCGTCCTCCTCCAGGACCGGGACACGGAGCGCGATCCGCCAGCCCGGTCCCTCGGGCGCAGGTCCGGCGGTCAATGAGCCGCCGACGGCCTCGATCCGCTCGGCCATGCCGCGCAGTCCCGTGCCGCTGCCCTTGACTCCCGACGGGCCGCGACCGGCCGGCAGCCCACGGTCCCGCACGACGGCGCGCAGCTCGGAGCCCTCCCACACCAGGTTCACGTCGATGGCACTACCGGTCGCGTACCGCGCCGTGTTCGTCATGGCCTCCTGTACCGCCCGGTACACCGCATGCCCGGCCTCGGGTGTCAGCCGACCGGCCCGGCCGCTGACACGCAGCCGCGCCTCGCCCGGAAAACCCCTGGTCAGGCCGTCGATATCGGCCACGCCCCGGAGCGGTACGGAACGCAGCACACCCACCGCCGCGCGGGCCTCCTGTACTCCGTCGCGCGCGAGCCCGGCAGCGCGGTCGAGCGGCTCGGTCAGCGTCGCCGGAGCACCGTCACGCCGCGCGATCGCCCTGATCGCCTGCAGCTGCATGGACAGGCCGGCAAGGCTGTGTGCGAGCACGTCGTGCATCTCGTGGGCGATCCGCCTGCGCTCCTCAAGCGCCGCCGCCTCCTGCCGGGATGCACGGGACGCCTCCACTTCGGCCAGCAGCGCGACCGCGCGGTCCCGCTCGGCCTGGAGCGCGGCGTGCTCGATCGAACGGTCGGCGAGCAGCCACACGCCGACGGCCGCCAGCAGGCCGGCCACGCTGTCGGAGATCACCATGACCGCGACGCCGAAGCCGACCGCCAGCAGCGCTGTGCAGGCATTGCGCACCGGCCCGGCCGGGATGCACATCGGCAGCACGGCGGCCGCGGCCAGCACGGGAACCTCGCCGAGCCCGTCGTGCACGAGAGCCATGATGGCGAAGCCGGTCCCGATGGTCAGCGCGACGCCGAACCAGGTCAGCGGCGTCGGCAGGGCCCGGCCACTGAGCACCATGCCCAGCTCCGCGCAGAGCCCGAGCACGCCGACGACGACCTTCAGTGCCGCTCCGTCAGCCGCGATCACCGACACCACCATGCAGGCAATCAACGCACCCGCGCCGATCACGTCACCACGCTCGAAGATCCGGCGGCGGGCGGGATCGGCCGCGGACCGGGTCACGTCGGGCCACCTACTCACCATTCCCGCGCTCCGTTCGCCATCGCTCGACCCCCGCCGTCACGGCCGGCGGCGCCCGGCGGCGAGCATATACGTGGCGTCGGCACGTGCCGTGCCGTGCCGCGCTCGCTGGCCAGCCCCGCCCGCTTCATCCGCTCGAGTCGGCGAACTGGTGATCCGACCGCGATGGTTCACCGGGTTGGCGCCGGTAAGTCGGTCGGCATCGTGGCTGCTCGTGGCTGTTAGTGGCTGCTCGTGGCTGCTCGTGGATGTGAGGCCGCTGCCACACACAGTTCGGTGCATGAAGAGCCGCGGCCATCTGTCCAGGCCATGGGCCGCTTCCCGTGCGCGGATGTCCTGCAGACCGGGGCTGAGCAGGTTGTCGTCAAGCGGCTGGAAGCCGCAGCGTCCGTAGTAGGGAGCGTTCCACGGCACGTCAGCGAAGGTGGTGAGGGTCAGGGCCGGGATGTTATGGGTTGCCGCACGTTCGGCGAGGTGATCCAGTAGCGACCGTCCGATGCCTCGGCGTGCGCTGTCGGGGTGCACCGATACCTGTTCGACGTGCAGGTTCCCGTCGACGTGGTCGGCGATGAGATAGGCCACGGGAGTATCGGCCTCGTCGACGGCCGCCCAGGCCGACCCCTCCTGCTGGTATCGAGCGAGTTCATCGAGCGGCAGCGGCTCGTCGTCTGCGATCTCGGGCATGCCGATGTCGCGGAAGCACCGTCCGGCCGCTCGCTCGATGTCCTGGAGCAAGGGCAGTTCCTCGAAGCGAACTTCTCGAATGCGCATGGCCTTATTGTCCAGGGATGGTGCTGGCCCAGGCTGATGTTCTGATGGCCCGATCACGCGGCGAAACGGGTCTGGCGCCCCAGCGGATGCCTTCTCGCTGGTGCTGCTCCGCGGAAGCTCGTGGAGGGATGTTGATCACGTTGTCTTGAGCGGGGTGCCGTCGTAGGTCACGTCGAGGGCGGCGACGATCGAGGCGGTGCCGTGCCGGCGGAAGAGGAGATCTGCACGGTGGATCGTTAGGCCTGAAAGTCGCTATCCGAAACCGGTGATCAGACCATAGGAATGGCTCCACGGCCGGACAGGCCACCCCCGATCGAAGGAGCCATCACCCATGATTCGCCTCCGCACCACCTGTATGGCCATCGCCGGCACCGCTGCCCTGTTCGCCCTGACCGCGGCGCCCGCCCAGGCCGCCCCGGGCGACGTCACGACCGTGTGCGGAAGCACGCTCACCCCGACCGGCTACGTCGACGTGAGTTGGGGTTACAGCAGCAGTTGCGGTACGCAGAGCTTCAGTCCGAACATCAAGCAGATAAAGCAGCTCACCGGACTTCCCATCGGCACCGTGGTCCAGGCCTGCGGCACCACCTACCCGCCCGCGGGCTGGGTCCAGACCGGCTCGTACTACAGCAGCAGCTGCGTCGCCTGGTCGAACCCGAGCTTCAACAACAACGCCTGGCAGCTGAAGCGCGTCTCCTGATCCGGCGACTCCGGCTGCGGCCCAGCGGACCTGCCCCTCTGCTTGTTGATCTAGTGCTGCTCCGTGCACGTTCGTGGAGGGGGCAGGCCGCCGGGCTGTCGAGGTAGAGGCGGCAGGCGGTCGCTGTTCCTCAACTCACCTTCCACGTAGGCGAATCCTGCGCGAAAGCGGACGTGGACCGGGCCGCCTGCGGCCAGCGCTCGGCGGCGCGGGTGTTCAACCGCTGGGCGCAGGTGGTGCTGCATGGACTCTGACGGGTTCTCCGGCACGGCCCGCGGATTGAGTAGCGCCGCTCCTCCTGGCCCTCACAACGGCGGTCGGCAGCCACCGAGAGGAACTCGGGCGGTGGAGCGAACTCACCCGCGCGCAGCCAGCCGAATATCGGCAGTACTCTCACCACGCCGGACATGATCAGCTGGCAGGGAACTGCGTCGGCAGGCGGCCCGGGCCCCGGCGTGCTGTCGCGTTTCCCTGTCGCCCTGTCGCCCTGTCGCCCGCTGACCTGTGACACCGATGTCTCATCAAGGCGGTCATCGCGCACGACGCGGATCAGCGCACGACCGACCGTGCGATGCGGAACCCTACGTCGTCGACCTGGAAGCTCGGGTGACTGCGGCGCCGCGCGGAGGCTCGGCAGCTCCAGTGCTCGTCGAACCAACCGCCGCCACGTAGGACCCGGTAGGTGCCGTAGACCTCTGCGTCATAGATGTCCCAGCACCAGTTCCAGACGTTGCCGAGCATGTCGTGAAGGCCCCACGGGTTGGGCCGCTTTCCGCCCACGTCGTGGATTCGCTCGTCCGAGTTGCCTCGGTGCCAGGCAATCTCGTCGAGCGGCCCGTAATGCGGTCCTGTCGTACCGGCACGACAGGCGTACTCCCACTCGGCTTCGGTCGGCAGCCGGTACCCGTCGGCGGAGGCGTCCCACTCGATGCCTTCGCCGTTGGCGTGGACGTGGTAGGCGGGCGCGAACCCGTCGCGTTGGGAGAGCGCGTTGCAGAACCGGACGGCGTCCCACCAGGAAACGCCTTCGACGGGCAGCTGATCCCCATCGGCAGTGCTTGGCCGCTGGCCTGTGATCTGTGCGTACAGCGCCTGGGTGGTCGGGAACGCCGCGAGCTGGTAGGGCGCAAGTTCGACCGACCAACTGTGCTGTGTCCGCCGGTCCGACAGCGTTATCTGCCCCGGCGGGATGGCGATCATCTCGTTTTCCGCGTGCGCGTCCATAGGCACGTGATCTTACGGGCACCTGTCCTCGACAACTGAGTGGCCGGGTGGTGGTCGCTGCCCGTCAGTGCCTTGGGTCGTTGAACGATGATGTCGTGTCAGTCTTGAAGAGCAGCATCGCAGGCCGGCGGGTTTTCGACGTCGCCTGTGACAGGAACGGTGGTTCGGGCGGCGCGGGGTGTCCGAGGCCGGGTGCAGGATACGGATCATGTCCTCACACGAGATCTCCGCTACGGCGGGCCTGGACCCGGCCATGGTGCTTCACAGCACCGATTGGGCGGCGCTTGCCCACGCCTACGGCCCGGCCGCGACAACTGCGGACGATCTGCGCGGGTTGCTGGAGGAGGATCCTGAGGTCCAGGCCGCGGCGCTGGACCGGTTGGAGATGTCGGTTCTTCACCAGGGCTCGCTCTACTCCGCGACCGCGCCGGCGGCCCTTTTCATCGCTGGGGTTCTCCCGCATCCGGGCACGCCGGCCGTTCACGAGAGCTTCTTCCCGTGGGACGACCGCAGGCGGCCGCTCAGGGCGGCGCTGCTGGAATGGCTCGGGCAGTTCGCCGAGTCCGCGGCCTGGGACGTCGAGGGTCTCGCCGACCCACAGAACGCAGCGGAGTCCGACGCTTTTTGGCAGTTGTGGGACTATAACGCGTGCTGCCGTACATGTACCGGGTCACCAAGTACGACCCCGCGGACCGCGACGAGCGGGGTTGCTACACGGGGGCGGAGGAGACGGTCAGTGACCATGGGCCGATCGAGGCCGCCTATCTTGAGGCTGTTGCCGCCTTCGCCGAGGACACCGGCGTGCGGCAGCTCTCGATCCGCGAACCTCAGGTCGCGCCTGGCTTCGTGCACTTCGGTCTGGAACCGGCGGTCGAGGGAGATGGCCTCGCGGGACTCTTCCCGCCCGAGCTGACCGGTTTCCACGACGGGGCCCAAGTGCCGGTGCCGGTCGGCCTGGAGCTGGTGCGGGCGATGCTCCGCGACAACGGTGCCTGGTGTCGGCTGGAGAGATGCACGTTGACAACGCCTCCCGCTGGCACCGGCTCGGCGACGACTCCCTTGGGGCGGTGCGTGGGCGGTTGGTCCCGCGTGCCCGGCTGGCCCTCTGGCCGGACCTCTCCACCGATCTCGCTGCGGTCCTGGCCTCTCTCCCCGACGAGGACCTGGTCGAATTCGTGTGGGAGGAGCAAGACGGCCGGATCTTCAGCACGGTTGCTGACGAGACCCAGTTCGCGGAACTCACCGCGCGGATCGCCGGCGCGCGTGCCGTTGCCGTCCTGCCCGTGTACGTCGACGAGCGCAGCCCTCTGTTCACGGCCGTGCTGCCCGATGACGACGGCGCCCTGCGCGCCCGATGGCGAACGGAGGCGACCCCGAGTGACCGGGACTGGGCCTTTCTGAAGACCCTGCGCCGCGGTCAGGCCGTGACCGGCGTCGTCACCGAGATCGCTGACTTCGGTGTCACGTTCGTCGATATCGGCGGCTTCACCGCGATGATCAACATCCCCGAACTGTCCTGGCGCCCCATCAACCACCCATCCGACGTTGTCGCGGTCGGCCAGCAGATCACGGCGGCGATCCTCGACGTCGACCTGGTGCGGGAACGGGTAGCACTGTCCCTCAAAGCACTGCACGAAGATCCGATGCTGCAGATCGCGCAGCAGGTAGGCCGGATCGTCACTGGAGAAGTCACCAAGCTCGCACCGTTCGGTGCATTCGTCCGCATCGAAGACCGGAAGGACGGCTTCGAAGGGTTGGTGCACAACATCGAACTCGCGACGGCGCCTGTAGAGCGACCCGAGGACGCCGTCCAGATCGGCGACAGGCTCACCGTGAAGATCACTGATGTCGATCCCACGCGGCGCCGGATCACGCTGTCGCGTACGCAGGCTCACGGCTTGCGTGCGCAGGGGAACCGCCCTGTCTGACGCGCTGGGTCGGTTGCAGGGCGGCCACCTCTTCGGACTGGTGTCCGCCAGCCGACATCCCATTGCCGAGCTTGGCCCTGCGCCTACTCAGTCAGCCACCCGGGGGAGCGGCCCGTCGCCGCCCGACCTCTCCCATGCCGGTGTCGGGTGCTGGAGTGACTGCCACGCCACTGGTTCGTTTCTCGTCATTGTTGGTTTCCGCATTGTTGGTTTCCGCATGATCACGGCCCCACTTGGCTCCCCGTCAGCAGTGGCACGACACGTCCAGCACCACGGACTCCGGGTCGAGGGCGTCCAGGTAGGCGTTGGCGTCCTGCAGGTAGCCGTCATCGCGTTCGTCGGTCCAGCTTCCGTCAAGCCGCAGCAATGCGTAGCCGGGCACGGCGTTGGCGTGGGCCCGCGCAACGTTCTCGGTCCGGTCCTCGGTGAACCTGAACGGCCAGGCTTGCGGTCGTTTGCCGCCGGCCACCCACGCGTCGTGCCGCTCTCCGGCGAGCCGCTCGTGCGCGGCGCGCAGCGCGTCGAAGTCCAGCAGTCCGCGCGGGCCGCCGTCGCAGCGGTTCGTCAGGCCGGCGAGCAGGTCGCGGTCCTGGAGAACTTCCCCGTATTCGTACTTGGCCAGGAGCGGGTCTCCGGTGGCGGATGGCCTGTGCAGGAGGCGCGGACCCCCGATGCGGAGCCCCAGGCCGTCCCACTCGCTCTGGGGGTTGTGGGTGCTGAGGAAGTACCCGCGTTCTGTGTCGTCGACGTAGAGGTAGCTGCTGTGGTCGGGGGTTTTCCCGCCCACGGCGTTCATCAGGTCGGCGATCTCGCTCCAGCCGAGGCCCTCCCGGTTCGGCAGGAGGCCGTGCTCCTTGTTGGCCTGCACCCAGTACACGCTGTTCGGGTCTGCTGCCTCATAGTCCCGGTACGGGGGAACTTCGCGTTCGCTGCGGTACGGCCCGAGTGCGGCGACCGCGGCCTCGCGGTAGTGCTCCGGCCGCATCGGCGGCAATACGACGAGCATGTCGAACGTGGACATCGGACTTTCCCTCTTCATCCCTTGGCTCATTGCATGTTGCCGAACCGAGGAACGCCGATGCATCCGGGTTGCACGCACAGTCGGGTGTCGAGCTGATTCACCGACGAGGCCCCGAGGACAGCGCCCCGAAGTCCACCACGGCGACTGCCCGTTCTGACCCACCAGCAGCAGCACCGAGGCCCCGCCCGGCGGCCACGTCGGGGCGGGCCTCAGCCGCTCCCGCGCACGGCCGGCCCGACCTCCAACAGTCAGGCGACCGCACTCCTCACCCGTCCCACCCTTCCCCGCACCCGATCGCCCCGGTCCTGCCCCGCACCCCGAAGGTCGGCACCCGGCGTCAGCGCTGGGGCCGAGCTGCTTAGTTTCGGCGCAGGCGTTGGCACATGGCGAGTGCGCCTGCTTCGGCGGCGGCAGCGCCGTCGGCGCCGCTGCGCCCGCCGGGAGGGCGGGCGCAGCGGCTGTCAGTTCGCCGCCGGCATGGCCGGGCGCGGGGTGCGCCGGTGGGGCAGGGCGCGCCAGAGGCGACCGCAGGCGATCGTCCCGCCGACCAGCAGGACGTAGGTCAGCGGGGTGTACGCCCCGCCGACGTGGGTGGCCTGGCCCTGGTGCAGGGCGAACGTCAGCGGGCTCTGGAGCCAGGTGACGCCGCCCCAGGTGTAGCTGCCGTCGGTGTGCGTACCCGTGGTGATGGCCTGCTGGTAGGCGTTGGCCGCCTCGCTCAGGAAGAAGTTGAGGATCAGCGGGGTGGTGAGCGCGAACAGCGCGGCGGCCAACCACGAGTGCCTCGGGCCCTCGCCGAATTCGGCGTCCCGGTACTGCTCGGCCAGGTCTCGGACGCTGCCGAGGCGGCGCAGCGCCTCGCCGGCGCCGACCTCCGTGGCGGCCGTCAGCAGGTTGGCGCGGACCTCGCGGCGGTGGGCGATCCGGGTGCGGCTGGGCAGGTCGTAGAGGCGCTGGTCGAGTGACCAGACGACCCGCTCGACGCGTAGGCGGTCGTACCAGGAGACGGTGTTCGGCATGTCAGGAGCCCTTCTGCAGTGTGGCGGACAGGGGACGGGACAGGACGGCCTCGACTGCGGCGACGTGTCGGGCCCAGCCGGCGCCGCCGGCGGCCAGGGCCACGTGCCCGGCGCCGGTCAGCCGGTAGTACTTGCGCGCCGGGCCGCTGGAGGAGGCGACCAGCCGGGAGGCCAGCCGCCCTTCGCGTTCGAGCCGGGCCAGGGCGGGATACACCGTGCCCTCCAGGACGTCGGCGAATCCGGCCCCTTGCAGGCGCTGGACAACTTCGTACCCGTAGGACTCCTGTTCTGCCAGCAGGTGCAGCAGAAGGAGCGACAGGACGCCTTTGAGCAGTTGCGGGTCATGGCTGGAGGTCACGACTACCATGCTGTTCCTGGTAGTGGGCAATGTCAAGTAGCTGCGACGGTCTCCGTCAGGGCCGCACCGAGACTGGGTCAGGGCCTCGACGACCGCTTGGGAGTAGGGCGCTCCCGTCCGGTGCGCGGGCCCCTCGCGTGTTCAGCCGGCGTCGAGTTCGCGGGATTGTCCGGCCCACCTGGTCACGACCGGCATGGCCAGGCCGGCTACGACGAACACGCCGCCCATGACCAGCCAGCCGGGGGCGCCCCAGCCCAGGCAGAGCAGGCCCAGCAGGCCCGGGGCGAGGGTGCAGCAGAGGCCCAGGCCGATGCCGAACAGGCCGGAGTACTGTCCCTGTGCGTGTGCGGGGGTCGGCCGGAAACGCAGCCCCATCGATCCGGCGGCGTGCCGCAGCGAGCCCTGATCGGCGGTGAGGAGATCGGGTTCGCCCAAATTGCTGGCGTAGGGGCGAGGATGACGTACCGTAAGACGCCGCCAGGCAAGGCTGGGCACGAACTCTCGCCTGAGGTGGGTGGATGCTGACGTGGATCGAGGCCGCGGCGTGCGGAGCGGTGGGCGGTCTGATAGCCGAGGTGGTCGTGACCTTCGGACGCTTGAACACCTGGCAGCTCGGCAGCATCGCGATCGACCCGAAGGGCGGCTTCTGGGTGGCGGACATGGAGGCGAGCGCGATCCGCCACTTCCAGCCGCCCACCTGACGGGTCGTCGGCTGACGGCCGGTCGGTTCGTCAGGTGCGACCGCCAGTCCGTGTGATCGGCAAGACCACTCACGTCCACGCGGATCCGCGCACCCACCTGGTCGGCTGCACACCGGCGTGATATCGGCAATGGGGTGACGACGGGTTGTCGCACTGGATATCGTTTCCGCCACCGCGGGTAGCTTCACCGGTCCAGCGTGAGGCACACGACTGCCGGCCGGGCGACGAAGGCACACACGTGCCTGACAGAGGCTCGAGCCCGCGCGTCCGCCGCCGGGAGGAACCGCCGATGCACCGCCGACCCTTGCCTGTCCTGCTCCTGCTGTCCGCGGCCACCGCCCTGGCAGGCTGCGGCAGTTCGCACTCCGCCGTCCCCGGCGCAGTGACACAGGCCGGCTCCGTCCCCGACGCACCTGCGGGTGGCACAGGCGGCGGTGCGAGTTCGCCGGTGCAGGTGCCGGGCACCGTGGGTTTCCTCACCACCGACTCCGGCACGGTCTCCTACCTGCAGTGGCAGGCAGACAGCAGAGGCGAGTTCAGCGGCACCGCCCTGGAGGCCACGGCCGACGGAACACCGCCCGACGAGACCGTGAAGCCCGCAACCGGCCCGATCAGCGGCCAGGTCAACGGCAGCGCGGTCACACTCGACATCGCCGGCCACACCGATCAGGGCGTCCTGACGGGCGGCACCCTCACGCTCAACGTGATCCAGCAGGACGGCAGCATCCGGGCCGTCACCTACCACCGGGCGAGCGCCACCGACTACGACACCGCCCTGTCCCAGCTGCAGCAGACGGCCGGCAGCGCGGACACGCAGGAGAAGCAGCAGCAGTCCCAGGCCGCCCTCCGGACCACCGCCCAGCAGGCCCTCAGCACTCTGCAGGCGGACAACAACGGGTTCACGAACGCGAAAGCCGTCCGTGCCGACAGCGACAAAGCGAACTCCGACCTGCAGCAAGAGCGCCAGGACATCGTGAACGGCAACGGCGACAACTGCTACAACGTCCAGGTCACGGTCGCGTACGACGCCCGGACGAACGTCGGCTACGACGTGACCACCTCGGCCTCGTACGACGTGGGCCAGGAGCGGAGCGCCCTCACCTCGGCCGGGTCCGACATCCAGGCAGTCCAGCGCGCAGAGGCCGCCCTGAGCACGGCCGGACTTCCGGCGACGCCCGGGGCAGGCGACGCGATCACCACCGCCCAGCAGCACGACACCGAGGCCGTCGCCACGACGAACAGCGCGATCGACAGCCTCAACAGCGACCTCGCGACCGCGTACCGCATCGCGAACTCCGCCGGCACCGGTTCGTGCGCCGGGGACGGACCGGGCAGCCCGCCTGCCGGGCTCTCGCACATCGCCTGACCCTCGCCCCAGCCGGCCAGGCCCAGGCAGCCGGACCCGCCAGTTGCCCAATCCCGGTCGGCCACCGACACCGCACGGTGTGCGAACCAGGCTCGATCCCGGCAACGCCCGGTGCCCCGCCACCCGTGCCCGCTACCGTGAACACCATGACGATCCAGCTGGAACTGCCCGAGCAGCTCGAACAAGGCATCACCCGAGCCGCAGCCCACGCCGGCATGAGCGTGCAGGACTACGTGCTCAGGGTCCTGACCGCCGACCAGGACGCGGCCGGCGGCAGCCGCCAGGCCCGCATCGAGCGAGCCGGTGCGCTCGCCCGGACCTCCTACCAGGCCTGGACCGCCGCAGGCCGCCCCGAAAGCGGCACGATGACCATGGACGAGGTCTTCGGGTGAGCGAGCGTCACCCGGCACGCTTCTCCAACGAAGCCGGCCAGACCATCCGTGCCATGCCCGCACACGTTCGCGATCAGCTGCGCAGCGCCCTGGAGAAGGCCGAGACCGACCCCTACGCCTGGCCCCAAGGCGACCGCTACGACGAAGACCCGACCGTCCGAGTCGTCACCACCGCCGACGCAATCGCGCACTACGTCATCCTGCCCAGCCACCTTCTTGTGTTCGCTGCTCTCCAGTTCTGACCCGGCCACCCAGGCCATCGGGAACGGCACATGACACCCGGCCCGGCCAACTCCAGAGAGACAGGCCCGTCGCCGCGCTGACCCCTACGCCTCTCACCCGCAGAGGCGGCCTCAAGGGCCACACCCCACGCCCGCGCTCCTACGACGTCTCCCCGGCCGCCGAGGCCACCGTGCTCCACCTTCCAGACGTTGGAGCCCTTCACCCATACGTGCCTCTGACCACGAGTCCGCCGCACGTCCGTGGTCGGCCAGGGTCCGGGGGTGTAGCTCGCGTGGAGGGACGGGATTGGCAGGGAAGGAACTGAATTCCGGGCCCTGCAGGCGGCCGACAGTGTTGGCAAATCGCTCCGCGCGCGCCGCTGCGCCGCGCGCAGTCGGATGCCACCGCGAGCAGTTCGCCCGTGCCCCGTGCGGGCGTTGCTGTGAGCAGCTGCGGCAGGGCTGCGGCCAGCAGCGACCACACGTGCGGAGAACTGCCCGCCCCGGGGATCTTCGAGCGCGACCGGGACTTCGAGCAGCGCCTCACGCCACCGGCCACCGGGTGGCGGGAGCGGACCGCCTGCGGGTTCGTGCGCGGAGCAGGGGTGTTGACCGGCCTGCTTATCCGCTGTGTATCCGGGCGCACCACGATGCCTTTCGAGCGGCCGCCGCAGGTGGGCGCGGCCCGGGGCTGTCGGCGTGGTGCGGTTGTGCAGATGCCCGTGGTCCCGGGAAGAGGGTCAGTGCGAAGGAGTTGTGTGTGATCGGGTTCGAGATCGAGATCAGCCTTCCCGTCACCGACGGGTCGGGACAAAAGATCGCCGGGGACACCAAGCTGGCGGAGAGCACCGCCCGCTACCCGAACTCGGCTGCCGGAAAACCGTACTTCCGGGTGGTGTCGGACTCGCGGAGCCTGCCGCAGGGCAGGGGTAAGTACTCCAACCTGGAGTTCGTCACCAAGCCCTGGGCGGTGGTGGGCGACGGGCACACCACCGGGCTCGCGGGGCTCCTGGACACCTTGGCGCGCATCCGGGCGGTCCGGGACGCGTTCTACGCCGCGGGGGCGGTGAAGCTGGCCGACTCGGCCGGCGGCCTGATCACGATGCTGCCCAAGGGAGCGGGCGCCAAGCTCGCCCCCGGCAACGGGTACCGGGAGCAGGCGGGCACGGTCGGCAACGGGGACGGCCTGTTCGTCCACTACTCGGTCGGCGTGCCGCTCAGCGGCATGGCGACGTTCTTCGACCGGCTGCGCACGGCGGCGCCGCTGCGCGAATCCGCTCCCCTGCAGGACGCCCGGCACCGGCTGCAGCAGGCGAACGACTTCGCCGAGGAGGCGGCCGAGGCGTTCGTGGCCCGGAGCAGTCTGAAGGCGGCGGTGCGGCGCGATGTGCTGTTCAGTGCGCAGGCGCAGCGCCGTCGGGAGGTACTCGGCTACCTTCAGTTGGTGTTCATGCAGGTCACCGCGTTCGCCGACCACGCCGACGAGGTCGAGAAGGGGGAGAAGGACTCGGGCATCAAGAACCGGACCGTGGTGCTGAGCCGCTCGCAGCTCGCCGACGTGTTCGGCCTCCTCGATCCCCTGGTGCAGAGCTACCTGCGCGACAACCACGACAGGCTCACCACCCTGCTCGCCGACAAGTACCACGACGAGGGGCTCGCGGAGAAGAAGCGGACGTTCTACGAGGAGGCCGTCCGCGCCGTCGGGGACTTCACGCCGGTCATGCTGCTCGACTACACGACGGCGGCCTTCACGGGGCAGACCGCCATCGCGCAGCAGCGGGTCTTCGGGGGATGCGCGAGATCGCTCCGCATCCGGAGGAGGAGGTGATGATGGTTCCGTTCGAGATCCGCACCTTCGGCGGCAGGCTGAAGAGTTGGGCGCAGATCGCGGCGGACCTCACGGACCTGTGCGACTGGGTGCAGAGCTCCTACGAGCTCGGCAGGGCCTGAGCGGCGGCCGCCCCGACCGCCCCCGTTCTGAGCTCAGTGCGTGAGGGCAGTCGTGACACCGCTCGCGTCGCTCGCGCCGGTGGGAGCGGCCCAGCTGTTCCAGGTGCCGGCGGTGTGGTCGCCGTCGGTCTCCTGGAGGTGGTGGTCGGTGGTGGTGACGAAGACGTGGTTGACGTTGTCGGCGGAAGCGGCGAGCCGGTAACAGGTTCGAATCTGTTGGGAGGCGGTGACGGGGGCCGGTGTTACGGTCTGGGGCAGACCGTGCACATCTAGGGGGAGTGTCATGGCAGGGGGATTCCACGTCGTTCCGCCCGACATGCTCATATCGTCCGCCGGCTTCACCGACCTGCAGACCTGGGCTTCCCAGATGCACCGCGGCCTGGTCGGATCGATGGACGACGCCGCCGGGATGGCCGGGGACGACGATGCCGGCCACAGCTTCGCCGCGAAGTACGATCCGGTGGCGCAGTCCGTCGTCACCGCCGTCGGGCAGGCCGTCGCGCAGCTCGGCGGCACTGCCAACGGCCTGTACACGATGGCCCTGAACTACATCAAGACCGACAGCGACATCGCGGCCGCCCTCATGCAGCCCCAGCAGCTGCCGGCCGAGAGCAACCCGGCCTGCGACGAGGATCCGCTCAACGTCCAGATACCTTCGGCCGTGGGCCACAACAGCTCCACCGTCGACGAGATCATCGCCCAGTTCTGGCCCCAGGGCGACCCCGACAAGCTCCGCAAGGCAGGATCCGACTGGCAGAAGCTGGGCCAACTCGTCAACGCCCTCGGCCTCCAAGGCGACAAGCAGGTCCAGACCGTCACCGCAGGCAGCACCTCCGCGGCCGTCGACAGCTTCACCGCGAACTGGGCCACGATGTACCAGGACTGCTCCGTGCGGGGCCCGCTGCTCAACAGCATCTCCGACGCCGCCTCCAAGCTCGGGGCCGCCTGCAACTCCTACGCCCAGGCCGTCGACGACCTGCGCTCCAAACTTGAGGACCTCGCCACGGGCGCCGGCGTCGTCGCCGGCGTCGGCATCGCCCTGACGTTCTTCACGTTCGGCGGGTCGGACGCCGCGGCGGCCGCCGGTGATGCCGCGATAGCCGCCGACGCCGGTGCCGCGGCGGCCGCGATGACGGCGGAGATCGAGGGAAGCGCCGAACTCGCCGTACTCGCCGAGGCCGAAGCCGTCGTCAACGCGGCCGCCGCGAGCCTCGCCCCGATCACCACCGCCGCCGTGGTGACAGTCGGAGGCACCGCGCTCGCCCTCGCCTCGGCCCCGAACGCCATGGCTGCCACCACGCCCCCCGGCGGCCCGGTGCCGGGGGGCGGCGTGATCGGGCCTGTCGCCCCTGATCCGAACTCCCCGTTCCCCGACCTCACACCTACGCAGGAGACCGACTTCCGCCAGTGGATGGCGCAGATGAACACCGACGGCCGCACCATGAGCGTCGCGATGCCGCCGGCGCTCAACGCGAAAGGCAAACCGACCAAGCAGCAGATCATCGACGCGCGCGCCTACCAGCTGCGCATCGCGGGCGACACCGAGTACAGCCTGTACACCACGATCGACCGGGACAACGCGCAGGGCGGCCAGTTCAACATGAACGCCGACGGTGTCCGCCCCCAGGACGGCGCGGCGATCGACGCCAAGTACGTCAGTCAGCAGCCCGGCAACTGCTCCCCGTACCGGCTCGACAATGTCGACAACGTGCCCGAGTTCCTCTACAACCAGAACGAGGCCGACCAGCAGTGGGAGATGCAGCGCTACGGTTCCGCGATCAACGACCCGCGCAACAAGGTCAACCATCTGGAGATCGACACCAACGATCCGAAGGCCGCGGCCTACTTCGAGGCGATGCGCCTGGCGTACGGCGTGCCGGGGCAGACCCGTATCGTGCAGTGACCGCGAACACGACCGGCACAAGGGGACAGAGCCGATGTCAGGCAGCTACTACGTGAGTGCGAACGAGGCGCAGGGCGCGCGGTGGGCCTTCACCGCCGACGACCTGGCGCGAGTCGCCGTCGAACTCCGGCCCGACGCCATGGTCTCCGCACCGTCCGGCTCGCACGGGACGGTCGAGATCCTGCTGCCGGGGGAGCGGCGCGACCACAGCGTCCTGTATCACAGCGGCAAGCCGGTGCTGGTGTTCCGCGAACAGGACGACCTCGAAGCCCCGGCCGCCATGGTGCTCCAGCTGCTGCAGCGGCTGGCGCCGGACGTGGCCACCGTCTGGTTCGCGGACTTCGAGGGCGTGGTCCATGCGCTCGACGTGGCCTGCAGCGTCGATGACTTCATCGACGAACTCACGTCGGACTAGAACGCTCAGGCACGGTGCCGGGCCGGGCCCTTCGTGAGCCGGTGGGGGAGGCCCGTGCCGTTACCCGCGGAAGACCCGGGAACGGCACGGCACGGCGTGCGAGGGTGGGTCAGCTGACGGGGCCGCCCGGCGTGATCACGCAACCGCCGTCGTTGTTGCTCCACAGCGGCTGCATGGCGAAGGTTCCCGTGGAGAGCGCCACCCGCTGGAAGTTGCTCTCACACAGGTCGCCGATCTCCTCGCCGTTGCTGTCCACCCAGCCGCTCGACGGCTGCGGATCGGTGACCGACTCGGCGAACTCGTGCCCCTCGACGATGCTGAACGCGTCCAACGTCCCGCCCAGGGCCGAGTTGGGGCAGCGGCTGCCGCTCGGCGCGTCGAGCTGGTAGGGCATGTTGGTGTACGAGACGCTGCCCGTGTAGTCGTGCCACGCGCAGAAGCCGGAGGACGGCCAGCCGTCGGGGTGGGTGCCGTGCGGGCTCATCACCACGATCTGGGCGTCCGGGTTCCCGGTGACGCCGAAGTGCGCGGCGGCCTTGTCGGCCTCGGAGGCGATGCTCTGCTGCCCGGCCGACGTCGGCGCCTTGGCCCGGTTGTCGTTCCAACTCCCGGCGAGCACCGGGCCGGTGAAGGTCGGACCGGTGCCGCTGGAATCCGTGTACTGCGTCGTGCTGCTCGACCAGGTGTCCGAGCTGGTGCCGACGCCGTTGAACAGGCTGGTCATGTACGGCTTGACGCCGTTGGTGTCGGTGTTCCACTGGGATCCCCAGTAGACGAGGTAGACCTTGGGGGAGTGCTGGACCGGGCCGCCGCCGTACTGCATCCCGCTCGAAGCCGCGGCCGGGGAGGCGCCGTACCGGTTGCCGGTGGGGGAGGAGTGGCCGGACACCGCGTGCGCGACGGCGTTCGGGACGGCGTTCGGGCTCTGTGCGAAGGCCGCGGGCGAGCCGCCGAGTTGGACCGCCGCGAGCAGCGCGGCAGCCGCCGTGACGCCCAGCGTGGCTGCGGGCCGTCGCAGGGTCCGGGAGGGGAAGGAGAGTCTCATGGCACTCGCATTTCGGGAGATCGGTGGAGAGGCGGAGGTGTGTGCGTTCCGTTGCGGGGGTGGCGCGGGTCAGTAGCGCGGCACGGCCGGCCTGGTGGTGGTGGAGTTGCGCCGGCCCTTGGCGTCACGGTGCTGGACGCTCGCGGGTCCGAAATGCGTGCCGGGGTGGGCACGCGGGCGGGCAGCTGCGGGCGCGGCCTGGGCGGGGGGCGGCGAGCGCGGTGGCTGCGGTGGTGGTGGCGAGTGCGAGGGACGCCGCGGCCCCGGCCATGCGTAAGAGGTGTCGGGCCATGGTCGATCTCCTGCCGACGTGGGGGATCCACGGAGCGGGGGATCAGCCTGGGGTGCTCCGCGCTCCGCACTTGTTGGCCAGCGTCGACCTCCCCCAAGGGAGTTGAGAAGAGTGGCGGTCCTGCATGAATACGCCATGGCGGGAACATGCCAGCTGTGCAACCGGCCCCGAGCCGGCGCCGAGCCGGCGCCGAGCCGGTCGCGGGCCGAAAGCCCCGAGGACGTCAGCCCCCGTTGAGTGGGCCGATCACCCTGACCGCCGACGCCCTGCGCGGCGTAGCCGCCAGCGGGTGACGTCTGCGGGACAATGGCGGGCATGCGAGTGGCGGTCATGACGGCGGGTTCGCGCGGGGACGTGGCCCCCTACACCGGGCTCGGCCATGCTCTGGTGCAGGGCGGACACCAGGTCACGCTCGTCACCCACACCCGCTTCGCGCCGCTCGCGGCCGCGGCAGGCATGGAGTTCCACGCCCTGCCGGTCGACCCGCTCGCGGAGCTTCGGTCCGCGCGCGGGCAGGCCCTGCACCGCAGCAGTACCGGCGCGGGGAAGCTGCTGCGGGTCATCGCCCTGGCCCGATCCGCGATCGACCGGACGACGGACGACCTGCTCCAGGCCGCCCGCACCAGCGACGTCCTGCTGCTGTCCAGCTCGCTCGGCCCGCTCGGCCACACCATCGCCCAGGGGCTCGGACTGCCGAGCATCGGCGTGTACCTCCAACCACTGGCTGCCACCGGCGAGTTCGCACCCCCGGTCACCGGCACCCGCTCCTGGGGGCCCCTGGGCAACCGGGCGGCCGGACGGGCCGTCAACGCCGCCGTGGACCGCATCTTCGCGGACACCGTCCGCACCGTGCAGGCCCGCCTCGACCTCCCCCGCCACGGGCCGCGCGCAGCCCGCCGGGCCCGCGAGCGCCAGGACTGGCCGATCTTCCACGGTTTCAGCCCCCTGGTGGTGCAACGCCCCCGCGACTGGCGCCCCGGTCTTCGGATCGCCGGCTACTGGTGGCCCCACGACCCGCCCCAGGCACAACTCCCGGACCAGCTGCGCGCCTTCCTGTCCGCCGGACCGCCACCGGTCTTCGTCGGCCTGGGCAGCGCCACCGTTCCCGATCCCGAGCGGCTGAGCCGGACCGTCGTGCGCGCCCTGCGTGCGGCCGGACTGCGCGGGGTGATCCAGCGTGGCTGGAGCGAACTGTGCTTCGAGGACGAGGACATGCTCACCATCGACGAGGTGCCGCACCAGCTGTTGTTCCCCCACATGGCCGCAGCCGTCCACCACGCCGGGGCGGGCACCACCGCAGCCGCCCTGCACGCGGGTATCCCCGCCGTCCCCCTGCCCGTCCAGTTCGACGCCGCGTTCTGGGCCGCCCGCCTCACCGCCCTGGGCGTCGCCCCCGACGCGATCCCGCTGCGCAGACTCACCGCCCAGGCCCTGACCGCGGCCCTCCTCCAGGCCACCACCGACCCCTCCTACACCCGTCGCGCCCAGGCCCTGGCAGCCCGCATCCGCCAGGAGGACGGCGCCGCCCCGGTCGTCGCCGCCGTGAACCGCCTGGGCACCACCCCGGCACGCCGCCCGACAGCGGACTGAGACGTACGCGGGCAGTCGTCATGCCGATGCCGAAGCGCCGGGGGAACCGTGGACGATGCAACGGGCACGTACGAGGCGCCGTGGTACTCCGCGGGGCCGGTGCCCGGCGGCGGCGAGGGGAAGCGGCGTGCCGACGGCGGGTCAGTGCGGTGTCAGAGGGGCGTCAGGTGGGTGGCGGATAGTCAGGGGCGTGAGGAGGGGCCCGCGGGACAGGGGCCTCGCCGAGCGGGGAGAGGTGCCCGGAGTGGTTGATCGGGGGCCGGGGCTCTGGTCCTGGTCGGGTCCTTGTGGCCCACGCAGGTTCGAATCCTGCCTTCTCCGCCCGTCACCGGCCTGCCCGGGACAGCGGTCCGCCGCAGCTCCAGGCACGGGTCCTGGAGCTGCGGCCCTGCGCCTTCAGCCGGCCGTCGCGCGGCGCGTTCATCGGCGCGGCGAGGCGCTGCCCGAGCAGGGCTGCCTTCCGGCCGACCGGGGGTCACCCGGCCCGGCGACCTCCCGGCGCGGGGGTTTTGGGGCGGATCAGCTGTTGCTCAGCTTCTCGGCCTGGTACATCCCGCACGCCGTGGACTGGAAGTAGCCGGCCGAGACCCAGTAGCCCGCCGGGATCGGCGAGTCCGTGCACACGGTGATGCCGTTGTAGACGGTGCTGAGGGTGCCGCCCAGGTACTGGCCGCAGCTGCTGATCGTGCGGTTGCCGGTGATCACGTAGCCGGCCGGGACCGGCGAGTTCCCGCAGAACGACATGCCGTTGTAGGCGGTGGTGATGGTCGCGGCCTGGTAGATCCCGCAGGCGCTGAGCGTGTAGTTGGACGTGATCGCGTAGGTGCCGGGGATCGGCGAGTTGCCGCAGATCTGGATGCCGTTGGCCACGGTCCTGATCACTTCGCTGTAGTACTGGCCGCAGGGACCGGACGGCCCCTCCGAGGTGATCACGTAGCTGCCGGGGATCGCCCCGTTGCCGTTGCCGCAGATGGTGATGCCGCTGTAGGGCGTGTTGAGGGTGCCGCCCTGGTAGCTGCCGCAGTTGTTGGTCGTGTAGTTGGCGGTGAGGACGTAGCCACCGGGGATCGGCGTGTTGTCGCAGATCGCGATCCCGTTGTAAGGGAGCTGGATGGTCTCCGTGAGGTAGCCGCCGGTACAGGCCGAGGTGAGCGATTCCGAGGTGATCACGTAGCCGGGCGGCACCGTCTGGCTGCCGCACACGGTGGCCGCCTGCGCGGCGCCACCGAACCAGACGAGGCCTCCGGCCACCATCGCCAGCACGGCGACCAGACGGCCCAGCCATATTCCTGCGAATTTCATGCGTCCCCACTTCTCTCGTCCCGGTCCGGGCGGACCGGCCATGACCAGCCGTCATGGCCGAGCGGTCGCGGCCATGCGGTTCGGCACCCACAGTGGGGCCCGGTGGCGCGGTAGCCAACACCGACCGGGCTCGGACAAACAATCGCGGAAAATCGCCGCTCTCCCGCCCGCCCGGTCTCCCGGCCGAATGAGCCGCCGGGTTCAGCCGGTCGGAGCAGGGCTGCTGCTCACCCAGCCCTGATTGGCGTCCACGGAAGCCAGCGGCGCGACCGACGTGCCGCCGGCGGTGCCGAAGGTGACACAGACCGGGGTCGCGGTGTCGACCACGACCAGCGGGTTGCGCGGGCCGGTGTCGAGCTTGGCGAAGAGCAGGACCGTGCCGCCGACCGCCTGCGCCGGGTCGCCCGGGTTGACGGTCACCGAGTGGCGCCAGACCCACTGCCCCCAGGTGACGGTGGTCGGTATCTCGGCGGACTGCGCGGTGGGCACGGCGAGCTGGACGTAGACCTGCCCGGTGAAGGTCTGGGTGTACTGGTAGACCCAGTGGGTCCGGGCCTGGCATCCGGAGCCCGCGGCGGCCCACGGCGGCGGCGACGGCGCGGGGACGACCACGACGGAGGGCATCGGGCGGGGGACGGCCGCGGCCGCCGCCCCCTGGCCTGCGTCCCTGGGCAGGAGGGTTCCCACCGGCACGCCGACGGCCACCCCCAGCACCAGGGCGGCGAGTGTCCGCAGGCGCGACGGCAGCCTGGGCGGCCGGTGGCGAGGCGTCAGCGGCGCCGCCTCCGCCGTGGCGTGGCCCCCGGACGCCGGGACGGACGGGAGGCCGGGGGCGGTGTCGGGCTCATGCACCGCCGCCCGCGCACCGGCCGCCGGTACCCCTTCCGCCGCCTCGGGGAGAGGCTGAGGGACGGGCGCCCGGCTGATGGCGGCCTGCGCCGTCTCCCAGGACTCCCGCCACGGGCCCGTCTCCTCGTGACCGCAGGCGTTCACGAACGCCTCGACGGTCGCCCAGGTCGGGAACTGCACCCCGCCGGCCGCGTCGGAGAGCGCGGAGATGGAGCGGTGTGCCCGTCGGCTCATGGTGGCGAACGTGGGATTGCCGGCAGCTTCGCGAGCCGCCCGCAGCAGTGCGGCGAACTCCGCCACCGGGCCGCCGGATATGTCCAAGTCGCGCTGTCTACGGCCCATCCCTGCTCTTTCCGGTCGAACTCCGCCACGCCGGTCGGTACTCTGGCACGTCCGTCGGCGGCGCGGATAGCACTTTTCGGCCGACTACCGGCGACCGCCCTGTTCGGCGGCACCCGCCGAAGGTGTGCAGGTAGCCCATCTCGCGGGCGGCGTCGTCGCCCGTGTTGCCGACCAGCAGGGTGTAGCCGTTCGCCCAGGCCTGGTCCTCCAGTCCCCGGGCCGGCTCGGCGAAGAACGGGTTGGCGCTGTCCGCGATGATCAGGCCGAGCGTCATCGTGTGACTCATCCGGAGCGAGCGGGCCGGCGCGTTGGGCCGGTAGCCCAACGCCTTGACCGCCGCCGGCACCCGCTCCCGGGTCGCCGGAGCGACGCCGGGCGGCCGGTGCGCCCGCCGCTGTTGCCGAGAACACGTTGACATCGAAGTAAGGCTTGCCTAACCATGGCGACCATGGCTTCGAACACCGCCCCCGTCACCGGCCCGGCCGACCCGTCACCGCAGCTCGTGGACTTCTCCGTCGACCTCACCGCCGACGAGCTGCGCCGCCGCGCCGAGGTGGTCGCCGCGCTCGGACCGGACTGGGACCCGCTGGCCGTGCTGCGCGAGGAGCGCGCGGCCTACGCGCTGCTGTACTCGGGGCTCGACGCCGAGCAGCAGCGGCTGCACGACGACCTGGTGGCGGCCGGCGTGCTGCCCGCCGCACCGGACGAGGGGCCGAACCGTGCTGCTGCCCATTGACCCGCTGGCCGACATCGGCCGCCGCGCCTGGGTGCCCTGCCCGAGCTGCGACGACGCCCGCGACTGCGTCCCCTGCGGCGAGCGGCGCCACTGCCCCGACCACTGGCGCTACCTGATCTCCCACACCGGCAGCCTGCTGCACCTCCAGTGCCCGGGCTGCACCCACCACTGGGACCACGAGAGCGGCTTCGGCGCCACCCGCGGCCCGAGCCCCGGCGGGCGCGCCTGACGGTCGCGTCGCTGGTACCCGGTTACTCCACGTCGGCGGCGATCACGGTCCAGGCCTCGGCCGACGTGTCGTCCAGCCGCAGGTCGAACGCGAAGGGGATCGGCCTGCGCCGGTGCGGGTCGCCGCGGAGCACCTGCTCGGTGCGCCGGTCGACCTCGTAGCAGACGCCTTCCGCTTCGACCGCGACACGGAAGACGATCGGGGCGCGGGAGACGAGTGAGCGCACGGTGACCGACCTGACGACGGCATCACGCATGACCGTGCGATGGACCGTGCGCACGGACGTGAAGTCCAGGCTGCCGTCGTTCATGACCCATTCCTCGAGGAACCGTTCGACGGCGACCTCGAGCACCGCCCTGTCGAACCGGCCGTCGAGCACGCTCAGATCGCCGACGGCGGCGTCGGCATCCGTGCTCCACGAGACGTTGGTGAGCGCCAGGATGTCCGTGGCTCCCTTGGCCGCGGTCCGTCCGGCCACCTCGAGCACCGCCTCGCGGGCCACCTCCCGCTGGTCCCAGCCGTCCGTCTCGATGGCGTCGGTCAGGTGGTGCGCGCCCTCGGCCGCCTGCTCCACCGTCGACACGATCCACGCTCCGTCCCGGCTCTTGCGAAGCGTCCAGTACTCGACCGGGCGCGTCGAGCCGTCCTTGCGCACGGCGTCCGGGCCGTGGTCGCGGCGTACGTAGTCCCTGAGCGTCGCGGTGACCCGGAAGGTGACGGTGTCGTTCAGCTCGCCTGCGCGATTGGCGACGTCGACCAGCTCGACCACCGGCCCGGAGACGATCTCCACGACGTTGGTCTCGCCGCGGGACGCGTAGTCGCGCAGCTCGTCGGCCCACTTGCCGTAGAGCACCGGGGACAGGATCTGCTGCAGCGTGGCGTGGTCGTGCCGGCTCCAGGCCTGCTGGGCGGTCACGTACAGCCAGACGGCCCGGCGCTCGAGCGCGGCGCGGTCGAAGGTCGCGTCCAGGTCGGCGACGGCGTCGACCCGGGCCCCGACCTGGGCGGCGCGCTCGCGCGCCTGCGCGTCCGCGCGGTGCGCCGTACGGTCCGACACGGTGTTCAGGCCGACTGCCTGCCGTGCCTTCCGGCGCCGGTACGCGAGCCACAGGACCAGCAGGAGGACGGCGACGACCACCAGGAGGGGGAGGAACCCGGCGCCACCGGTTCCGGCACCGTAGGGGAGTCCGCCGCCGGTCCACCCGTGCGAGCCGCCGCTGTGACTGCCGCCCCCGCCGCCGTGGCTGCCCCCGCCGCCGCTGAACCCGTGGCTACCGCCCCCGCCGCGGGCATACGCGCCCGTAGGGCTGCTCAGCGCGACGACGCCGGCAACCACGGTTATCCATCGACGGGCGCGCACGGGCCCCCCTTTCCACCAGCAGAACTGTTCCGCGTGAGCCTACAAGCCGGGGCGCCCGGGGAATTCCCGGGGCGTGGCGGTCTCCGGGTCCTACCGGCGCGCGCACCCGCCGCCCCGGCCGGCCTGACGGCACCGCCGTCACTGTCGAACGTCCGACCAGTACATGCCCAGGTGAGCGAGCGATCGGGCTCTCCGGTGACGCCGGAGGGGCCGAAGGCGGCATCCGGGCCACCGGCGGCCGCGGGATGCGGTAGGAATGGCGCAGTCCCACGCGGAGTCACCGGAGTGGCCTGTCCCGCGGTGGTTCCGGACCGCTGCCTGCCGACGCCCCCGAGAGGCACCATGCGTCACCTGACCAAGCGACTGGCCTCACTGCTGATCGGCGGCGCGCTCACCGTGGCGGTGGGTGGCAGCACGGCCGCCACGGCCGACGGCCGGGCCGGCGTCGGTGCCCGCGGTCTGGAGGTCGCCGTTCCGGCCTACGCGCTGCCGGGCTCCGCGATGCTGACGGCGGCACTGTCCGCCTCACCCGCGCCGGCCGTCGTGGTGCTCAACCCGGACAGCGGAGACGCCCCGTTCGACGCGGCCTGGCAGGCCCAGGCCGACGCCCTGCGCGGGCGCACCACGGCGGTCGGCGGCCGGACCAAGGTGCTGGGCTATGTCAACACCAGCCATGGCGCCCCTTCGCTGGACGACGTGGAGGCGGTGGTCGACAACTACCTGAGGACCGCCGACCACCGGCTGCACGTGGACGGCATCTTCTTCGACCAGACCGGACGCGACTGCGGCGACGCCGACGTGACCCGCAACTACTACGCCACGCTCCGCAGTTACGTCCAGGAGGCGGTCTACCGGCTGGACCCGGACGCGCGCGACCTGGTGGTCGACAACCCGGGCACCGCGGTCGCGGACTGCTACCTGGAGGCCGACCACCGCACCGCGGACGTCTTCGTCACGTACGAGGGCAGCTACGCCGACTACACCGGCGGCGGCTGGCTGGGCGGCAACGTCTTCAACGACGACGCCGGCTACTACTCCGGCGCCGCCTTCGACCCGGCGGGGACGTCCTTCTGGCACCTCGTGGACGCCGTACCCGACGCCGCCGCGATGCGCACAGCCCTGGACACCGCCTTCACCCGCGGCGCCGGCTACGCCTACGCCACCGACGACGACCTCCCCGACCCGTGGGACTCCGAACCGAGTTGGGGCTTCAGCTCGGAGACCTCGCACGCCGCCGCACTGGGCTGAGCGGCAGCACCGGGTACGTGGTGCCCGGCGGGCTCACCCGCCGGTCAGTGAGCCTGCCGCCGCCTGGGCCGCCGACTGCACCACGGCGATGCCGGCGGACTCGGTCGCGTTGCCGTCCGAGAGCGCCGAGATCAGCAGCTCGTGCCCGTCCGGGAAGGGGCCGCCCCGACGGCCACCACCAGCACCGTGCTCTCCTGCCCCTGACCCGGCGCCGAGGCCCCCGCCGTCGGCGGGGCGCGCCGCGCGCGGCATCCCGGCCCCTCGCCGGCACCCCCGCGGGCCACGTCCGGGCCGAGTACCGACCCGACACCGAGTAGTCCGGGCCGTCCGGTCCGACCAGGACTGTCGCGTCGTCCCAGCCGAGGCGAATGGTCCGGCATAAATTTCTGACGCACAGTCACAACGCCTGTATGTCACGAAAGTTGACCGAAGCGCCGGGGCAGCGGTCGCCCGGGTGGAACGGGCGCGGCCGTCGGCGAGGGCGATTTTCGGCCGGGGTCCGGTCACCTCGTTGACCGTCGGCGGGATCCGGCGATGGGCTCTCCTAGGACCCATCGACGGGGGCGGGGGGTGGGTCGGGCAGTCGTCCCGGGGAGGACCGATCACCGTGAGACCGATCGAACCGGTACGTCGTGTTCTCCAGCGGCGCGGCCGACGTCGCGCCGGGGCAGCCTGCCAACGGCGCGTACAACGTCTACCTCCGTTGAGGGCCAGGCAGGCGGCTTTGAGCGCATCGGGCGTCATCGGGGTCGGCGTCATGGCAGCCACTCTGCCGCTGCGCACCGACGCCCGGCGCGGTCGGGTCCTGAAGGGGGCGGGCGAGTCCCGGTGCGCTGCTGCGTGTGTGACCTGCTTCATTCCGGGGCCTTGATCGACGGGTGCTGGGGTGGGCTGGGTGTGGGGTGCTGCTCACGCTGGGTCGACTTTGTGGCGGGCCTCACGCGGGGCGGTCGGTGACGGCGGCCACATTCGGGGTGCGGGGGGTGCTCCGAGGGCCGGTTCTTCGGGGGCGATGCCCGCGCTTACCGCCGGTAATGGGCCTCTGAGCTGGGTGTTCGTGTGGAAACCTTGTGGCGGTGCGGGGCTTTGCGTAGCTTCGGTTGCAGCGGCGAGCACGACAGGCCGTCGCACCTTCCCCGAACGACACCGCTCTGCGGGCCTGGTTCCGTGTGCCCGTGTTCGGTACTTCCGAGAGGATCCGCATGACCTTCCGTAACGAGACCACCGCTGCCACCACCGCTGCCACCCCTGCCTCCGCTCGTCGGCGCAACCGTGTGCGGATCGCTGTGCTGGGCGGGGCGCTGGCCGTGGTGCCGGTTGCGGGTCTGGTGACGGCTACCGCTTCGTCGGCCGCGCCGGTGAGCACGTGGGACAAGGTCGCGCAGTGCGAGAGCACGGGGAACTGGTCGATCGACAGCGGCAACGGCTTCTACGGCGGTCTGCAGTTCACGTCCTCGACGTGGGCGGCCTTCGGCGGTACGCAGTTCGCGCCGCAGGCCAACCAGGCCACGCCCGCGCAGCAGATCTCCATCGGCGAGAAGGTGCTGGCGGCGCAGGGGCCCGGTGCCTGGCCGATCTGCTCGGTCAAGGCCGGCCTCTCCTGAGCCCGACCGCCTGAGCCCGACCGCCCGAGCCTGACCGCCCGAGCCTGACCGCCCGAGCCTGACCGCCCGAGCGGCTGAACGACCCCCGTGAAGCGCCCGACTGCCCACCGTGCAGCCGGGCGCTTCACGCTGTCGCGCCGGGCCTGGCGCGTCGGCCCCGGCGAGCGCGTTCGGGATCTTGGATTCCCAACCGGCCCGGTGCCCGTCGGGACGGGCCTCGCGGCCGGGCCGCGCGCCCAATCGGGCATCAGTCAGATCACGGCTACTCCTGGTAGCCCTACGGTTCCGGTCAGGCCGGCTTCCACTCGTAGGTGGCGATGCCGTGGGCGGGCAGCGAGTCGCTGATCTGCTGTGCGCCCCAGGTGGTGCTGAACGACTGGGCCGAGCCGGAGGTGTTGTCGACGATCAGCACGAGGGAGCCGTCGGGGTTGCGGAACGCGACGTCGTCGAGGTTCGCGGTGATGGTCGAGGCGATGCGCTTGGCGCCGGGGAGCACGAACTTGCTGAAGTGGCCGACGGAGTAGTAGCCGGCGCCGTAGGCCACGTTCCCGGTGCTCTGGTCGATGGTGACGAGCGGGGTGCAGGCGTTGCAGCCGCCGGGGATCACCGGGCCGTTGTCGCGGTCCTCGGCGATGTTCCACATCGTGGCGGACCGCGCCCAGTTGCGGGTGCTCTGGATGAAGGTCTCGATCGCGTTCTGCGGGTCGATGCCGTCGGAGCACTCGGTCTCGTAGGTGTCCTTGGCCGGGAAGGCGGCCTGCATGGTCCCGAGGGCGTCCAGACCGCCCGCGTAGCAGTGCCAGGCCGTGCCGGACAGGTACTTGGCGGCGCCGGCGTCCCGCATCAGCGGCTCGGCGTAGTCGCTGAGCACATTGGTGTTGAAGTCCGTGCCGAGCACCGCGGGCGAGAGGTTCGCCTGGGCCAGCGCGGGGCCGAGGTTGTTGGCGACGAAGGCGGCCTCCTGGGGCTCGCTGAGCTCCATCCCCGGGTAGGCGGAGGCGTAGGCCGGTTCGTTCTGCGGGGTGATCGCGTAGATCGGGACGCCCTGGGCGGCGTAGCCCTGGAGGAATTTCACGAAGTACTGCGCCAGCGGTCCGTAGCTCGACGGGAGCAGCGTTCCCGCGTGGTTGGTGTTGTTCATCTGGCCGTTCGCCTTCATCCAGCCCGGCGGGCTCCACGGGTTCGCCATCAGCTTCAGCCCGGGGTTGAGCGCGAGCGCTTCCTTCAGGTCCGGAACGATGTAGTCGAGGTCGTGGCCGATCGAGAAGTTCGCCAGCGCCGGGTCGGGGCGGGTCCACTGCTGGTTGGACTGGCCGCTGCAGCCCCAGAGTTGGGCCGGCGAACCGTTGCCGGTGGACGCCCCGGTGACGTCGAGGCACAGACCGGACTGCAGGCCGGTGATCGTGCCGTTGCCGGTGAGCTTCCACTGCTGGTTCGGCTGGCCGTTGCAGGTCCAGAGGATCACCTTGGTGCCGTTGGCCGTGCCCTGGCCGTTGGCGTCCAGGCACTTGCCGGCGATCTGCAGTTGCCCCGCCGCGGTGTAGCCGAACTGCTGGTTGGCGTTGCCGCTCGTGCAGTCCCAGATGTAGACCTGGGTGCCGTTCGCCGGGTTCCCGGTGTCGTCCAGGCAGCGGCCGGAGCCCACCCCGACCGTGCTGCCGGTGGAGACCGAGAGGCCGTCGTCGTAGGAGTACGGCTGCGCGGTGGCGGAGAAGTCGGAGGAGCCCATCGGCACCCGGACCCAGCTCATGCCGATGCCCTGGCTCGGGTTGAACAGTGCGTTCATCAGGTTGGTGTGCGCGGTGCCGCTCAGCTTGTCGGAGATCAGCCAGGCGGAGGTGTCCGTCATCGCGGCACCGAAGCCGACGATGCTCTGGAACGTCTGCGTGTCATCGACGCTGATGGTCCCGGGACCGGACGAGGCGGTGAAGGCGAGGTCGCTCTGCTGCGTCAGGTGCTGGCTCAGGTCCGAGGTGGTCAGCCATTTCTGGACCGGCTGACCGGCGGCCGAGGCGGGCGGTGCCGGCAGTACCGCCAGCGTGAGTCCGAGCGCGCCGGCCAGCGAAGCGGCCAGGCTGACGCGGCGTATTCCCCTTGACATCGGTGTCGGGCCTCTCAGTTGGGTACGGGTGGGCCGGTTAGCCGAGGGTCCACTGCTGGTTGCTGCCGCCGTCGCACGACCAGAGTTCGACCGGCGCGCTGTCGGCGGTGGAGGCTCCGGTCACATCGAGGCACAGGCCGGAAAGGACGCTGGTGACGGTGCCGTTGGCGTTGAGGTTCCACTGCTGGTTGGTCTGGCCGTTGCAGGACCAGACGATCGCCTTGGTGCCGTTGGCGGTGCCACGGGCGTTGGCGTCCAGGCACAGGGTGGCGCCGCCGAGCGTGAGCGTCAGCTCGTTCGACGAGGTGTGTGTCCAGGTCTGGTTGGCCGCGCCGGAGCAGCTGTAGGTCTGCTGCTGGGTGCCCGCTGTGGTGGTCGCGTTCGGGTCGTCCAGGCACTTGCCCGCACCCACCGCGTGCAGCGCCCCGGTGCCGCCGGTGCTGGAGCCGCCGCCGTCCAGCCCCATGAAGTGGATCGCGTAGGCGGCCATCGGCGTGCCCTGGACCGGAAGTTGGTGGCCGGCGCCGCCGATGCTGTAGCTCTCGACCTGGGGGGTGCCGGGGCTGCTGTCGTACCGGGCCCGATTCCAGTTGGTGACCGGGGTGTCAGTCGACGACGGGCTCTGGCTCACTCCGAGCACGTTCGTCCACTGCTTGGTCTCCTCTGCGAGGTTGTTGTGGTTCAGGGTGGTGTCGGCGGTGCCGTGCCACAGCTGCACCCGGGGGCGCGGCCCGGTGTAGCCGGGGTCGGCGCCGCGCACCAGGTCGCCCCACTGCTGCGCGGTCAGCGAGACCTGACCGCCCGCGCACGGCCCGTTCCAGCCGCGCACCGTGCCCGTGTAGAAGCAGTGGTAGGGCACGCCCATGAAGGCCGCGCCCGCCTTGAACACGTCCGGGTAGTCCGCGAGCATGACGTTGGTCATCATGCCGCCCGACGACTCGCCGGTGACGAACACGGCGTTGGGGTTCCCGCCGTAGTGCTGCTCGGTGTACGTGATCATCGACATCAGCCCGACCGGGTCGCTGCCGCCGTTGCGGCTGAGCGCCTGGTCGGACGAGACGTCCCAGCAACTGCCGGCGGGGTTGGTCGAGGGGTAGATGACGAGGAACCCGTACTGGTCGGCCAGCGCGGCGAAGTCGGTGCTGGAGTAGAGGTAGGGCCCGGAGCCCTGGCAGCCGTGCAGGGCCAGGAGGATCGACGGGTTGGCCTTGACACGATTCGGCACGTAGAGCGACATCTGCAGGCCGGTCGGGTTGGTGCCGAAGTTCGTGATCTGGGTCAGGGATGCGGCAGTGGCCGGGGATGCTGCAGCGGCTGGGGATGCGGCGGGCAGACCCACCCCGATCGCGACGCCGACCGCCAGGAGCACGGCGAGCAGGCGGGATACCAGACGGGATACCAGACGGGATGTGAGGCTCTGGGGGCGCAGCATGGCATCTTCCTCCGCGGGCAGCTGGGGGGCGTCGGCAGGTGTGGAAGTCACCGGACGCCCCATGGGAGTTCGCGGTGCTGGTGGGGCACCGCGGCGGGGTCATCGAGGAGCGGGTCCGTCGCACGGGTCGCAGGCCCTCAGCCGGTTCGCCGGAGCGGAGTGAGCGCTCACAATCCCGATCGTGCACCCGCGGCTGTCGAGTCCCTGGTTCCGAACATGTTTCGGACTGATGACGCTGCATCAATGATCGTGACCTGTCAAGGAGTTGTGGCGGCCGCTCGCGCTCTCCCCGGCATCGTGGCTCGTCGGGCCGGGTGTCCCGCTGTGAAATTTACGCAGGCCAGGGGTGTGAGTGCCGGCCACCGATGCACCAGCGCCCGTCCTCGGTGCCCACCGGTTCACGCCCGGTCAGACCGGCCATTGTGCTGGTGCTGGTCCTCGCGCTGGTGGTGGTCGCCCTCGGCGACCGGGCCACCGCGAGCGGTCCCGCACCGAGGGCGGCCGCCGCCGCGACGGCACTGCCCTGCGACCTCTACGCGGCCGGCGGCACGCCCTGCACAGCAGCCCACTCCACCACGCGGGCGCTGTTCGCGGGCTACAACGGCCCGCTCTACCAGGTGCAGCGCGCCTCCGACCACGCGTACCACGACGTGGGCCTGCACTCCGCCGGCGGCTTCGCCGACGCGTCGGCCCAGACGTCCTTCTGCGCCGGGAGCTCGACCGAGACCCCGCCCCTCCGTTCCCCGAGGACGAGCGGAATCCGTGTCAGCCCAGCGCACGGTCGAGGTTGAAGGCGGCGCTGATCAGCGAGAGGTGCGTGAACGCCTGCGGGAAGTTGCCGAGTTGCTCACCGGTCGGGCCGATCTCCTCGGCGAACAGACCGAGGTGGTTGGCGTAGGTGAGCATCTTCTCGAAGGCGAGCCTGGCCTCCTCCAGCCGGCCCGCGCGGGCCAGCGCCTCCACGTACCAGAAGGAGCAGATCGAGAAGGTGCCCTCGGGACCGTGCAGGCCGTCCGGGCTGGTGGCCGGGTTGTAGCGGTAGACCAGCGAGTCGGAGACCAGATCCGTGGTGAGGGCGTCCAGGGTGGAGAGCCACCGGGGGTCGGTGGGCGAGATGAACTTGGCCATCGGCATCATCAGCAGCGACGCGTCCAGCTGCCCGTCGTCCAGGACCTGCACGAACGCTCCCCGGTCGACCGACCAGCCGCGCCGCATGATCTGGCGGTAGATCGCGTCCCGGGACTGGCGCCAGCGGGGCAGGTCGGCAGGCAGCCCGCGACGGTTCCCCATCCGCATCGCCCGCTCCAGCGCCACCCAGCACATCAGCCGCGAGTACACGAAGTCCCTCCGGCCCGCGCGGGTCTCCCAGATCCCCTCGTCGGGCTGGTCCCAGTGCTCGCAGAGCCAGTCCGCCATCGCACCGACCTCGTCCCAGCGCGCGCTGCTGATCGGCTGTCCCCACTTGTCGTACAGGTAGACGGAGTCGATCAGGGCTCCGTAGATGTCCAGCTGGAGCTGGCCGGTGGCGGCGTTGCCGACCCGGACCGGTGCGGAGCCGAGGTAGCCCTCCAGGTGCGGCAACTCGTATTCGGGCAGCTCGGTGCGCCCGTCGATGCCGTACATGATCTGCAGCGGTCCGGTCGCACCCGTGCCGCGCATGATGCCACGCTCGCCGAGGAACCCCATGAACGCCTCGGCCTCCGAGGTGAACCCCAGGCGCAGCAGCGCGTAGACGCAGAAGGCGGCGTCGCGGACCCAGACGTACCGGTAGTCCCAGTTGCGCCCGCCGCCGATCTGCTCGGGCAGGCTGGTGGTCGGTGCGGCGACGATCGCGCCGGTCGGCGCGTAGGTGAGCAGCTTCAGCAGCAGTGCGGAACGGTTCACCATCTCGCGCCACCGCCCGTGGTACTGCGAGCGGGACAGCCAGCGGCGCCAGAACCGGACGGTCGCGTCGGCCTGCTCCTGAGCCTCGGCGTGCGGACACGACCGGGCCGGGACGTCGTCGCCGATCTGGTCGAGGGCGAACACGTGGGACTCGCCCTCCAGGAGTTTGAAGTCCGACCAGACGTCCTGGCCGTCGCTCTCCAGGGGTGCGGTGGCGGTCAGCGCGAGGGTCAGTGACGGGGAGCGGAACACCGCCTCGTGGCCATCGAGGTGCGTGGTGTGCGCTTCGGTGCCGTAGCCGAAGCGCGGGGCGATCCGCGCCCTGAACGGGAGCGCTCCGCGGACGCAGAGCACCCGTCGGATCAGCCGGTGCCGGGCCACTTCGCGCGACTCGTCGACTACGGGCATGAAGTCCTGGATCTCCGCCACCCCGTCCGCGGCGAAGAACCGCGTGATCAGGACGTTCGTGTCGGGGAAGTAGAACTGCCGGGTGCGGGTCGGGACCTCGGCGGCCAACTCGAACGACCCGCCCCGGTCGGCGTCGAGGATGGACCCGAAGACGCTGGGCGCGTCGAAGCGCGGGCAGCAGTACCAGTCGATGGTGCCGTTCGTGCCGACCAGGGCGGTCGTCCGAAGATCGCCGATCAGGCCGTGCTCGGAGATCGGTGTGTAGCGGCGTTTGTCCGACTGCTCGAAGCCGGTCGTGTCGAACGCCATGTCGCTCTCCCTGCCGCTGCGGCGCGGGCTTCGAGGTGGAGTCTTGCTTTCATGCTAGATCGCTGTTCGAGGCGGAGGCGGTGTGGAGCGTGCGGAGCAGCCCCTCGTGTGACGTCGGCTGGACCCGGCTGAAGCGCGCTCTGCCCTCTAAGAGCGTCCGCCAGTAGGCGTTGAGCTGGGCTATCGGATGCGGGGGCTGGGCGGCGGGTGTCTTGCCGGTGGGTATATCAGGCTCGGATCAGGCTACGGACGGTGATGACGGCCGTGCCTCAGGTGGAGGACCGCATCGCCGCCGCTCGGCGGGGTCGTGCCGCTCTGCCTCAACGCGACGATGAGTCCGAGGAACTGCATAAGCGGGGCCAGGCCAGAGCCGTCGGGCGGCGCGCGGAGGGTGGCCTGGTGGCATTGCTACGCATCGTTCAGCGGCCCATGGCGGAGTCCACTCGGCTACTTGCAGGGCTGCCAGGCGCGCCCGGCAGCTGCGCAGGGCGAACTCGGGGGAGACGTCGGCCGTGTTGGTGACGGACGCGACCAGGTCGCTCATCTTCAGCGGTGGCTCCGCCGCGTGAGTGGCTGCTGGGGGCCCAGCGGCACCCTCGGGAGAGGGGCACCCGTTGGTGAGCCGCGGGGAAGCCCACGGGCGACTTGTCCTAGCTGTCACGGACGGCCCCAGGCCGGTGGCTTCGGGGACCATCCGGGGGTTGCCCTTCTATCGGGACCGGTCTTCGAGTCTCAAGTCCGGATGGCAAGGGCGAGGACGGTATCGATTGCAACTTCGAAGGGGCGCGTACTCCGTTGTACCTGGGCGAGTAGCAGTCCGCCTTGCAGGGTGGCGAGCATCGTGGTGGCGAGGGCGTCCGGGTCGATGCCGGGTGCGAGCTTCCCGTCGGCGTGAAGCGATGTGAGTCCTTCGCTGATGGCAGCTGACCATCGCTCGAATCCGGCGGCGATGAGGGCTCGGGCCTCGGGGTCGCTCTCGGCGAGTTGGCCGCCGAGCGAACCGAGTGGGCAGCCGCCCTTTGCCTGGCCGTGCTTCACCCCGGCGATCAGCATGTCCCGCCAGGCTGCGACTCCGTCTTCACTGCTGAGCGCCTGCCGATTGTGATTGACGAGGGTGTCGGCTTGGTAGTCGATGACCGCCTGCAGGAGCTCGTTCTTGTCGGGAAAGTAGTGGTAGAGCTGCGAGCCGCTGACCTCCGCTGCCCCCTTGACGTCTTCCAGGGTGGTACCCGCGACTCCGCGCTCGTGGATCAGGGCCGCAGCCCCCTCCACGATTCGGCCCCGGACGCGCTCGCCCTTCGCGGTGAGCCGCGGCCGATCGTTCGTCTTGTTCGCCATGCACCCATGGTAGCGATTCTGAGTTTGACAGCCCAGTCTGACCCGGGTCAGACTGAGTTGCACAACCCACTTTGAGGGCCGCGTGACTCGTCAACGCAGCACCGGCCCCGCGAATCAGCATGAGCCGTCCAACCTGAGCAGCCCCGCAGAAGATGAGAGGCAATCCCGATGAGCACACTCCCGGGAAAGACCGTGATGATTACGGGCGCCAACGTCGGGATCGGCAAGGACGTGGCCCGGCAACTGGCTCTGCGACCGGAGACGGCCCGCATCTACCTGGCTTGCCGCAACCCAGACCGGGCGACAACGGCGAAAGCCGAGCTCGAAGCCGTCACCGGGCGGCGCATCTTCGACATCGTCGTCATGGATGTCGCCGATCTGGGCTCGGTGCGAGCCGGCCTTGCCGCCGTCGACGGAACCGTCGACGCGTTGGTCATGAACGCCGGCGTCATCGGCCCGCGGTCGATGGAGTTGACCGCTGACGGGGTCACCAACGTCTTCGCGACGAATGTTCTCGGCCACGTCGTCCTCCTCGAAGGACTCCTGGCCGAGGGGCGGCTCGGCGAGGTCGCGGTCCTCGCCGGGAGCGAAGCAGCCAGGGGACTTCCGATGCTGCGGATGAAGCGGCCGTCCTTCGCCTCAACCTCTGCCGATGAACTCGCCACCGTCATCGACGGCAGGTACTTCGCCGACGGAAAGACCGACTTCAACCTCGCCTTCGGGCAGGCCAAGTACATCGGGGCCCTATGGATGGCCTACCTGGCCCGCCAGCACCCCGACCGCCGCTTCATCACCGTGAGCCCCGGCGCCACCACCGGCACCCAAGCCTCCAACGACATCGCCCTACCGCTGCGTCTGGCGTCCAAGTACGTCCTGCCCGCCCTGGGGATCTCCCACAAGCTCGAGGTCGGCGCGAAACGACTGGTCGACGGCGTCACCGACCCGACCCTGTCCAGCGGCGTGTTCTACGCCAGCGCGGCCAACAAGCTGAAGGGCCCCCTGGTCGACCAAGCGGACATCTTCCCCGACTTGGCCAACCCGTCGTTTCAGGACCACGCCAACGAGGCCATCCACCGCTTCATCGTGTAGAGCGTCGGCCAGTAGGCCAGAACGGAGAGGATGGCACGACGGAGACGGGTTTGATGATCATGGAGTTGCCTACGCTATGTGACCATCTGGGGGGTTCGTGTCCGTCGTGCCCGCGTCCATCATCGACCCGAGCCGTGAGGAGTTCCTGGGGCTGTTCCCTGCCCGGCCCGATTCGCACCCGTTGGGGTGCGACAACCCGCGGATCGCGGACGCGGTCGTGTTCGACCGGCTTGTCCTGGCGTTGGTCTCGGGGATGAGCTACGAGCGGGTCGCTGACCGGGCCTGTTCGGCGACCACGATCCGCCGGCGGCGGGACGAGTGGATCGAGGCCGGTGTCATCGGCCACCTGCTTCTCGCGGTGCTGCGAGCGTACGACCAGATAGTGGGCCTGGAACTCGAGGATCTGGCCGCGGACGGGTGCATCACCAAGGCACCCTCGGGCGGCCAGTGCGCGGGGAAGTCTCCGGTGGACCGGGGCAAGCAGGGCACGAAGCGGTCCCAGCTGACCGACGGTCACGGGATACCCGTGGTCACGGTGCCCGCCGCCGCGAACACTCGCGACCACACGCTGCTCCCCGAAACC
This sequence comes from Kitasatospora mediocidica KCTC 9733, assembly GCF_000744225.1. Classification (GTDB taxonomy): domain Bacteria; phylum Actinomycetota; class Actinomycetes; order Streptomycetales; family Streptomycetaceae; genus Kitasatospora; species Kitasatospora mediocidica. The sequence continues at coordinate 825,402 of NZ_JQLN01000006.1, forward strand.
CTCGACGAGTTCACCGAGTTGACAGAACGCCTGGACCACGCACCGCAGAACCCGGCGCTAAGCCTGGATGCCGGCTACGACTACCAGCCCGTCCACACCGCCCTGGCCGAACGCGAGATCAGGCCACGAATCAGCAAGCGCGGCACGAAGACGCCGATCCAGGCCGACGGCCGCTGGGTGGTCGAGCACACAAACTCGTGGATGAACAACTTCGGCAAGTTTCGCCGCAACACCGAGCGGCGACGCGCATGCACCGAGTTCTTCCTTGCTCTGGCCACGGCCATCATCACCGTCCGTAGCCTGATCCGACGAGCCTGGTACACCCACCGGTGGGACACCCGCCCGCGCAGCCCCCGCATCCGATAGCCCAGGTCAACGCCTACTGGCGGACGCTCTAAGCGCTGCGACAGCGGGCCGCACCGCGCGCCGACGATCATCGCCTGAACGCTCTGGCCAGGTGGATTCGAGCGGTACAGGGTCCGGGCCCTGCGCACTGACCTCGCCGCCTGGCCGAGCTGAGGAGTCCCGGAGCGGCGCCCCCGTCGAGACCACCGCAGCCGAGCGATCGAGACGTTCATGACGGAGCCGTCGAGCAGCATCAGGAACTGCCCGGCCCCAGCGTCAGCAGGACGAGACCTGGCGCGGTCGAATTCTCAGGGGCTGCCATGGGCGCCATGCTCCGAGCGCGCCCGGGGGCGCGGACCGGCGACCCGCCACGCCGGTCAGTCGAATGGCGGCGCGGCAGGAAAGCCTACCGGCGGGGTGATGCACGCCTCGGGATTCCGGGGCATGGTGGATTCAGGGAGCGTTCTACGACTGCGACCGACGGAGAAAACCATGAACAACACGGTGAGTCTGGCATCGGATTACCCGATGCTGAACCTGTTCTGGACCATGGCGATCTTCTTCCTCTGGGTGCTCTGGTTCATGCTGCTGTTCCGGGTCTTCGGCGACATCTTCCGAGATCACACCTTGAAGGGGTGGGGCAAGGCGGGCTGGTCGATCTTCGTCGTCGTCCTGCCCTTCCTCGGCGTCTTCGTGTACCTGATCGTGCGGGGCAGCGGGATGCAGGAACGCGACGTCCGTCAGATGAAGCGCAACGAGCAGCAGTTCCAGGAGTACGTCCGCTCCGCCGCCGACACGGGTGGCGGGCACGCCGACGCACTGGCACGGCTGGCCGAGCTCAGGAAGAGCGGCGACCTCACGGACGAGGAGTACGCCCAGGCCAAGGCGAAGGTCCTTGCTTGAGCGACCTGTCCGGCACGGTAGGACCCGATGACATTGGAGGCGGTCGTGAAGGACCTCAAATTCGAGCAGAAGAGCTCACTCTCGCGTCTTGAGGCCGCCGACCGCCTGTCGGCGCTCGCGGACGCGCTGAGGCACGGCGGCAACGCCGAACTGGACTTCGGTCCCGGGACGCTGAGCCTGCGGATCCCCGAGGAACTGCGCAGCGAGGTCGAGATCGAGGTCGGCGACGGGGAGATCGAACTCGAGATCGAGCTGAAGTGGCCGACCGGACAGGTCGAGTCGTAGCCGCCGGGCCCTGCTCGGTCAGCGCCGCCGGCGGTACCAGACAGCAGCGGCGACACCGGAGGCGACGAACAGGATGAGCATGGCCATGAGCCAGTGGCTCGTGAAGAGGCGCAGGTCCGCTACCAGGACCACCAGCACGGTTCCGACCGACACCACGCCGACGACCAGCGTGCGTACCGCCACCAGCACCGCACCCGGACGCACCGCGAAGCGCCGCTCGGCCGCCGGTGCCGCTTGCTGCTGATGGTCCAGCGCGAAGTACGCGGCGCCCCGTTCGGCCAGCTGGCCGGTCGCCCGCCGGTACATCTCACCGCAGGCCGGAACCCAGATGAGGGGCAGCACCAGCCCCACGAGGACCAGTACGCCGATGCCGATCCACCCGGCGGCCCGGCGTAGTCGCCCGCGCGGCTGGTCCTCGGGGGCCACCAGACCCAGCAGGTACGCCTGCCGTCTGACCGTGCTCCACCACCCGGCCCGGTCACCGGCCTCGACGTCACCTGCTTCGACGGGACTGCTCGAAGCCGCTCGCAGGGCCGCCTCGGCCGTGACGACATCGCCGTACACGCCCTGGACCACCAGCAGGTCGGCCGCCAGCGCCGGGTCGCGCGGGTCGCGACCGGCCAGTGCGGCCAGTTCGAGGATCATCCGCAGCTGGGCCAGCAGCGCCGCGCAGAAGGCGATCGGCAGCAGCAGCATGAACGGCCCGCCGAGGAAGGACCCTTCCACGACCGACCGCTGGACCCCGCCGCGGACCACCCGAGCGGCCGGCTCGGGAGCGTGCTCCGGCGCCTCGGCATGTCGTTCGCGAAGGTCCGACACGGTCGTGGCCGCGCGCTCGCCGAGGAACTCGACGGCGAACACGGCCATCAGCTCCGGCATGTGCCGGGGATCGGCCCGCACGGCGGCGAGCAGCCTGCGCGTCGAGCCGGCCCTGCCCGACTCCGCTCGGTCCGGTTCCACCCGGTCGTCCTCGTCTCTCATGGGCCGCCTCACCCGTTGGCCGGCCACAGACGTGCCCAGGCGTAGAGCACCACGGCGCCGACGGGTGCGGCGAGCGCGAGCAGTGCCCCGGCCACCCGCACCACGCCGTGGTGCGACAGTGCCCACCAGATCCCGGCCGCCGCGACCGCCGGACCGGCCACCCCGCTGGCGAGGATCAGCAGGCCGCCGCGTCCGCTCACGACCAGCAGCGCCACCGGCGAGCCCAGCGGGCAGAGCAGCACCAGCCGGGTCGGCAGACGGCTGCGCGCGGGCGCGTGGGAATCGGTCGATGCCACTCCCGCTCCCTCCGATTCGCCCAGGTGGCCGCCGGGCGCCTGCTCCAGCGGCCGCCCGCAATGCCAGGATCCGTGCCATCGGCCGCTCCGGCACGCCGCGGCAGGCATCAGGGACTGGTGCGGTCCGCCGATCGCATGCAACCCCGTGTGCGGATCCGGTCGCCCTGGGTGTCAATGGAGGCGAGCGGTGTCCTGCCGCATGTCATCCCTGGAGCGCCATGAGCACGCCCGAGCCGTCCGAAAGAACACCCGCGCCCGACTCGACACCCGCCGCGCGGCACCGCGCTCATCGCGAGCCGGCCCGATCGCGATGAGCGCGGTGCCGGTCGTGTTCGTCACACTCACCTGCATCCTGGTGCCGCTGTCCCTGCTGGCCACCCGGACCGCCGTCTCGATCGACAACGCCCGGCTCTGCACGCGGGAGCGGGACGCATCCAGGGTCCGTCGGCAGGCCCTGGACGAGGCGCACCCCACCGCCGTGGTCCGTGCGCTCAGCGGCCGCGGCCGGGGTGCGGTGGAGGGCGGCACTGGCACCGTCACCCTCGACGTCGGCACCGCCGTGGACACGGTCAAGCAGGACCTGGTGAGTGCCGGCCTCACTCCGGCCGACAAGATCCCCCAGGTCGAGAGGCAGCTGGTGCTCTTCCAGTCGGACAAGCTCGCCAAGATCCAGGGCGCAGCCCACCTCCTCGACGTCCTCGGGAACTGGGTGCCGATCTTCACGGTGGTGCTCGGCGCGATCGGGGTGCCGCTCGCCCGCCGGCGCCGCCGCGCGCTGGTCACGACCGGGCTGGGCGCGGCCGCAGCCTGCCTGGTGCTCGGGCTGGTGCTCGCGCTGTGGAGCTGTCCGACGGTGCTGACCGTGCCGCTCCTGGTGCTCACCCTGCTCATCCTGCTCATCCTGCTCGCCGTGCCCGCGCTGCTGGCCGCGAGCGGCCGGGTGACCGAGCAGCACGAGGCGGCCGCGGGCCAGGACACGGGGGAGTAGCAGATCAACCGAGAGCGCCTGGTCAGGAACCTCACGTTCTGGCTGCGTCCGGCATTCGCGCTCCGCGTGGTCAACCGCTTCCAGCGGATCGCGGGCTTCGACCGGTCGATGGCACTGGCCTCCAGCATGCTGACGGCGATGATCCCACTCGCGATCGTCTACGGCTCCGTGCTGGCCCGCTTCGGGGGCAGTGACGTGGCTCAGCGCATCATCGACCGCTACGGCCTGACGGGCAGTGGGGCCGATGCGGTCAGGCACATCTTCTCCTCGGTCACCGACACGAGTACCGGTGTGCTCGGCGCCCTGTTCCTGACGATCTCCATGCTGAGCTTCGCGCGGGCGGTCCAGCGGCTCTTCGAGCAGACCTGGCAGCTCAAGCCGCTGAGTGTGCGCAACACCGCGAACGACCTGCGATGGGCGCTCGCGTTCATGCTCTACGTGCCGGTGAGCGGCTGGCTTCTCGGCTTCGTGGGCCGCGGGCGCCTCGGGTTCTGGACATACCTGGTGGAGGTGCCGCTGACCGGGATCTTCCTCGTCTGGGGCGGGTGGATCCTCTCCGCGAGGCGGGTCGTCTTGCGGGACCTCGTACCGTTCGGCGTCATCGCGGCCGCGATGACGACGGTCTACTCGGTGGGCGCGAAGCTCTACCTGCCGCGCCTGTTCAACTCCTACGCCGCGCGCTACGGCGCGGTGGGTGTGGTGTTCGCGATGCTCTCGGCGTTCTTCGTGGTCGTTCTGATCATCGTGGGGTCGGCGGCGCTCGGCCGGGAGGTGCGGGACGAGACGGCCCGCATCCGCCAAGGGCAGCGGCCGCCCGACAACGAGGTTCGCCGCGAATGGGACAACGTGGTCGGCCAGATGCGCGAGCGCTGGCAGGCCGGCCGGGGAAGGATCTCCCGGCTACGCTCGGCCAGGAAGTCGAAGCGGCCCTGAGCCGTGTCCGCCGAACGGCAGCAGCGGCTCCCTGCCCGCCGCGTCCGTGATCGCCACGGTTGGCTCAGTGGCACCGCGCCGGCGGTGATCGGTATCGGGGCCGGGACGCTGTGGGTGGCGGCCCGGCCGTCGCTTCGAACGCTGGGCCCGCGTGTTCGCGCGCGGGTGGGCGCCCACGTGGAGGCCGCCGTGTTGTGTCCCCGGCCGGGCACTCAGCGCGTGTTCGGCCGCCTGTCCTGCCCTGTTGTCGCCACCCCCAGGCCGACACCTGGCCCCGCTCCGTCAAGGCCACCGTCGTCGACACCGCCAACCGCGCGGTCGCCGAGCTGTCCCTGCTCGCCGGCGCCAGCGGCTTCCAGGCCCACTCCACCCTGGCCAAGGCCCGCGCCGACCTCGGCGGCCTCCTCTACGCCGACGGCATCCACGACTCCCCGCTCCGCTCGGCCGGCCGCACCCTCACCACCCTGGCCCGCATCCCAGCCCCGCGCACCGCCGAGCACGAACCCGCACACGCGCCCGTCGCCTGACCCGCGATCCGACGAACACCCAGGCCCGGCCCCCGAATGCTTGGAGACCGGGCCTCGGCGTTCGCGCGGGGAGGGTTCAGTCCAGCGTCGCCACGCCGTTCTCCAAGTAGACGGTCGTCCCGTCCCCCCGGGCCTGCGCGCATGCCTCCGCCCGCCGCGCGAGCAGCGGGATCAGCCGCTCATGCACCTGCTCCACCGGTACGAACTCCATCGCCCTCAGCTCCTCGGCCTGCAGCCGGATCTGCGCCACGTCCTCGGGGGTGAGCACACCGCCGTCGAACACCGTGATGACGCCCTCGCTGCGGCCCGGCTGCGGACCCACCCAGTCCATCCCCAGCAGCCGTCCCACCGGCCGCGACAGCTCCAGCTCCTCCTTGACCTCCCGCACCGCGCCGGCCTTCGGGGACTCGTCCCACTCCACCCCGCCCCCCGGGATCTCCCACGGCTCCTTGTAGACCGGATCAACCAGCAGGACCCGCCCCTCGGCGTCGAAGAACAGCACCCCGGCGGCCGATCTCCTACGCGGCAACCCCCGGTCGTACTCCGACAGCTGCGCCAGAGGACCGGCATCACGCGCAGTAGTAGCACTCATGCCGCCTGAGCCTAGGGCGCCCCCGACGACCCGAGAGGTGAAGCGCGCCTCTGCAGCCAACCCAGGACAAAACTCTGATAAGAGGTCAGAACCATCCTCTTCCACCGAGCGGCAGACGTGCCGGTCGGGGTGCTGCCTTGGGCAGGGCGGGGGCACGGGGCGACGCCTACGTCGCTTCCTCGCGCTGCTGGCGATCCGGTGCATAGGGTTGTCGTTCGCTGGCCGCGGTGTCGGTGGAGGCTGGGATCCTGTCGGGCATGGACGACGAGGCGTTGCTGCGGGGCCGGGTCTACGGTGCGGATCACGACGACGAGACCGGCCCGCGCGAGGGGCACGTGTACCGGGAGCTGGTGGCCGGCCCGCTCGACGGACTGCTGCTCGACGTCTCGGGCTGGAGCGAGGAGGAGTTGGCCAGCGGTGCGGCACTGAGCACTGAGATCGGCATCCACGGCTCCGGTGGACGGGCCTGTTACGGACCGGACGCCGATCCGCGGCGGTGGCAGTGGCAGGGCGACGTCCCGTAGCCGCTGGCCTCCCCTGGCAGAGAGCCGACCGGGGGAGACGACGACGCCGGGGTGCTGTTCGGCACCCCGGCGTCATGTCGAGGGCGAGGAAAGCGGAGGGACTAATCGCAAGTGAGTTGAGAAGGAAGTCCGTCCATGGCCTCGCCGGGACCAAAGCTAGCAGTTACCCGGGGATCAGCGCGCGCAGATTCTCCGGGGTGACGATCACGGAGTCCGGGTGCAGTCCCTCCGGACGCTGCAGGCCGATGTACGTGACCGGGCCGTCCGGGACGGTCGTGCCGTCCCACAGTGTGGTGGCGGTGGCGCGCGGACCCATCAGCTCCGTGAGGTGCCGGACCGTGAGGTGGTCGCGCTCGACGACGCCGCGCACCAGCGTGGCGACCGACACCCGGTTCCCCTCGACCTGGTTGGAGTTCGGGTTGCCCCGCAGGTACAGGTGCAGCCACTTGGCGCGCCAGCGGCCGTCGCGCCCACGCAGGAACGCCAGCGGCAGCGCGACCCTGCCCGGACCGCGCAGCTCGGACTTCATCCGCACGGTGCGCGCCTCGAAGGGGCGGCCCACCTGCTCCGCGTCGCGCAGCATGAAGCCGAAGAACGACTCCTCGACCTCGTCGAACCCCTCCCCCGAGTAGATGTTGACCTGCGGGACGATGAAGCTGCCGCGCACCACGTCCAACCGCAGGTTGATGAACTCCGAGGCGCCGTCGGGCGCGGCCGTGATGTCACCGGAGTGCTCGCCCCCAACTGCCTGCAGGGCGGTGTACGACAGCCAGGTGAGGGTCTGGTACCCGGCGTCCAGCAGCAGCGCCGACAGGTCGAAGTCGGTGGTGCTGCTGCTCTCCTTCCAGTAGACGAAGAACCGCAGCAGTTCGCCGTCGACCGGGGAGAGCGAGCCTCGGGGCAGCACGCCGAAGCCGCCGGACGTCGCCCTGCCGCTGAGCGGGAGCGCGACGTCCAGGACGTCCGGGTCGATCAGCAGGTGCCCCGGCTCCGGCAGGCGGCGGCCCGTCTCGGCGTCCAGCACGGCGATCAGGCGCCCCCGCTCGGGCGCCGGCACGGGCGGGCGGGTGTCGTCGGCGACCCAGGCGCTGCCCAGACGGTTGACGAAGACGCGGCGCGCGCCGGACCCGGTCTGCGCCGCGCGGTTCTGCAGGTGCTCGCGGACCGACAGCAGCACCCGGCCGGCGACCTGCGGGGCGACCTGCTCGGCGGCGGCCACCACGGCGTCGCGCTCGTCCTGCGTGGAGCACGCGCGCAGCAGGCGGTCCAGCGAGCGGAACAGCCTGCCCGGCGCGGCTGTCAGCAGCCGCACGGCCCCGGTGACGTCGCCGGCACCGAGCAGTTCCTCGACGCGACTGTCGAAGGACCTGGCCTCCTGGTCACCACGCGCCACCGCGAAGACCTCGGCGGCGTGCGGCCGGCGCGGGTACTCGTGCGGGTGGAGCCGCTCGCCGAGACGCTTGAACGCCTCGCGGTGCGCGTTGACGTCGGCGAGCTTGCCGGGGGCCGCCGCGACCACCGCGTCCAGGCCTGCCAGCAGGGCGCGGCGCACCGGTCGGGACAGCGGCCGGAACCGGGTCGGCTCCAGCAGGCTCACGTCACCGTCCGACAGCGCGCAGGCCAGGCGCAGCACGTCGGTCACGGTGTCCAGCAGGAGGTCCGCGCCGGCCTCCAGGCGGGCGACGTTGACGACGGCGCGGTTCTCCCGGACCGGGATCGCCGCGGGCTGCGGCCCGTCGACGCAGTACCCGGCCAGCGAGCGCAGGTCCGCAAGACCCTCCTCCCCCAGCGGGGTGCTGCTGCCCGCCAGGGCCAGGTACAGCGCCGTCACCTCGTCGTGCGGCCTGCCGCCCAGGTGCAGCACCGTCAGGCGGTCGCCGGCGACGGCGATCAGCTCGTCGTGCGCGGCGAGCATCTCGGCGTACGTGTGCCGGTAGTTGCCGTACGACGGGAGCGTCAGCAGGTCGACCACACCCGTACGGAGCTGGGCCACCGTGCCCGCGCGCAAGGCGCGGTCGCCGAGCGCCCCGGCGATGCACCGCATCCAGAAGTCGAACGTGTCCGGCACGTTGGCCGGGAAGTCGATGAAGTAGACGTTGTGCCGGACATGGTCACCGACCATCGCGCGCACGGTCTCCATCGCCCGCGCGGCAGTCTCGACCACCGTCTTCTCGGACAGTCCCGAGAGATGCTCCAGAAGATCCGCCGAGAGCTTGAAGCCCACGGACATCAGCGCGGCGTCGAACTGCCGTGCTGCGGAACCCCCTTGCCCGACGGGCCCGGTCGGGGCAGGGATGCGGGACGTGTGCCGGATGACCATGTGTTCGAAACGCTGGGGCATTCGCACATGCTGGCAGAACCCCGCAGGCCGACGCACCCGGGTTTGGGGAGGGGTAGCGCTCATCGTCGTCCTGGAGGACATCGATGATCCAGGACCCGATCGAGCTCGGCTGACCCTCGCTAACTCCTGAGGTGCCACGGGTGGCGCGTGCAACGCCGTCGGACTCCGCTCCACTCGAGGTTGGCGAAGGTGCAGGCCGTGCCGCTCGCTCTTCACGCCACCCTCGCCCCCGAGTCACTGGTGGGCCGCGCAATACCGGCACACATGGCACAACTCGGCTCCGGCGTCCACCAGCGCGGGTGCCTGGTCGGCGGGGATGGGACGGGAACCGGTGAGGTCAAGCCAGCAGGTGGCATTGTCGCGGTGCAGGACTAGTTTGTGGCTGGGCATCGTGATCACGAGCCACGCAACCGACTCTGGTGTCGGCGGCGTCGATGCCGTGTCCAGAGCGGCGTGCGACTCTCCGGTGATCGGCTGGACCGTGGGGTAGGGCACCCAGGTCTCCACGGTCAGGTCGGGGAGCAGGCAGGCTCGGACCGCGTACCACCATCGGCCGTCCGGTCGCCTGCTGCGGGCCGGGATGTCGACAGTGAGGTGCTGGCCGTCCGCAGTGGCGACGACAGCACGCGGGGAGGAGCCAGCAGGACACCTGCTCGAATACTAGTTCGATAGTCGCTCGCGTCCTTTGCGCACGGGCGCCCCCGCAGGCGGTCTCCACGGGTGTCGGCAGGCAAGGCAGGACCGCTGGGCTGGGGTGGACGGATCAACCGTCCGCCCGCCACGGTGCCGCAAGGCTCAGCTAGTTCAGAGAAGGCACGGACCACGACGATCCAGAGTACGGAGAAGGCCAGGAAGCGGGTGCCGCTGCCCTGCTCGGGTGAGTTCAGGCGCGCCGGCTGGCCCGCTCTCCGAGTTCTGGGATGGGGGGAAGGTTGAGGGCCTCGACCTGGTGGGAGGTGACCTGGCCGATGATCCGGATGAAGGCCACCGCCTTGACCAGCGCCAGCGCACACGCGACGAGGATGGCCACTTGGTGCAGGCTCCGGACCCCCGCCGCCGTACCGATGACGAAGGTGGCGACGCTGACGCCCCACCAGAGGTTCACGGTCCCGTTGTCCGGCAGCCCGCTCGCGCGCCGGATGTCCAGCGTGACCCGCCGCGGCAGCCAGAGCTGCACCAGTGGGATGAACCATACGCCGACCGCCCAGCTGCGGCTGCTGCGCTGGCTGCCCGGGGCGAGCACCTCGGCATTGGTCCAGCAGCGCCGGATCCAGACGCTGCGCACGATGAAGCTGGCCGCCATGGCACCCAGCGTGAGCAGGAAGAGGAGGCCCAGCACGGCTGGTGAGGGCGAGTAGAGGAAGGCCGTGTAGATCAGGACGAGACAGACGTTCGTCAGACCGGTGAGCACCTTGAGGTTGGTGGCCGGTTCCCGGGGGTCGACGGGCTGGATGGATGCCACTGGTGTTCCTCTCAACGTCATAGTCGTCGGGAGGCTATGTGTTGATCGTTTCGGCTGTCCAGCGCGATCAGTGCAGACATCGGCGCATCGCCTGGCGCAGTGCCAAGGGGATCCCTGGTCAGGTCGTTGGTGGCTGGTGTGGTCCAGCCACCTGCCCGAGAGTGAGGTCGGCCCGGACAGCTGGGAACTGTCACTCCGGTTGCGCGCAGCCGCTCGCACGCCCCGCCCGACGCCTCCACGCCCGGGTTCGGCACCGCCCCGAGCAGAACACGGTGCCCGCAGGCCGCTCCAGGCCCACTGTCCACGAGAGCCCGCACTCCGGGCACACCGCTGTGCGACCCGCCCGGATCGCGGCCACCTTGACACCCGTACGGCGCACGGAACGCCAATGCGCCGACCGACACCGCGCCGAACAGAACACCGCCCCCGCCCGAGCCCCCGTGCTTAGCCGATCACCGCACGCCGGGCACGACCGCACCAGATCACCGGTCACCCGGCCAGCGTAGAACGGGCACGCCCCTTGCAGTTGACGTGGCGACATTCACAGTCAGTCGACGTGCTCGCGTCCGTCACATGCCGCGGTGTGGGCCGTGCGTCGGCGTGGGGCGGTCGTCGGGTGACATCGGAAGCGGCTCCAGGAGCACCGGGCCGGGGTAGAAGGCGGAGCTATTCGAGCCGACCATGTCCTCACCGATCAGGTAGCGGTAGAGCCACTCGGCGAAGCTCATCCGGTACTCGTACCAGGAGCCGTCGTGCTCGACCGCGCAGATCCGTCGTCCCGTCCCGTCAGGCAGCGGGGCCAAGAAGATGTACTCACCCCGATCGGTACTGGTGAGCGGGATCAGGCCGTCCTTCGTACCGAACGTCACCTCGCTCAGGCCGAGGACGGCGCGGGCGTTCTCCTCCGGCTCCAGCCAGTCCTCGCGCTCCCAGTCGAGCTCGGCCCAGGCTCGGGAGGTCTCGCGGATCTCCTTCCCGAGGTTCCAGCGCTCGGTGGCCGGGTGCTTGAGGTAGAGGTGCCCGTTGACCTGCATCGGAGCATAGGCGTCGATCACCGCCTTGTAGTCCTCGGGAAGCTTGGTGCCGAGCTCGGCCTCCAAGCCGGCCCACGCCTCTGGATTGGCGAACCGATCGCCGCCAGGGCCGAGCATGGCGAAGACCTCAGCGAGATAGTCGCGCACCGGCTCTCCTCATCAGATTCAGGGCATTGGACGCCGCACCGCCGCCACCGCGAATGCCGTGGCCTCGAGAGGGTAACCGGAAGGAACGACATCACGGCCTGCACGAATGTGCAGTACGCACTCACACCATCGCCTGGCTCACCCTCGCATGGCATGAGCGCTTCAGGCACAGGCTCTCAGCTTGACGTTTAACGTCCGGCTTCGAACAGACAGCCCTTTTGATCACTCGTGCGGGTGTTTCTGGGACGGCGGTACGCCCGTCGCGTGATCCTGGCACTCGACCATGAGAAGTAGGATTCAACGCGAAGGCCGTGCTGGTGAGTTTGGTGGAGCAGGGCGAGCCGGTCGCAGACCTGGCACGCTTCCGGGGAGTCTTCTACGACTGTCTGACCGGGCGGCGCGACGCACTGTTCGAACTGGCCGACGCGGTGCTGTGCACCGACGGGCCGGTGAAGACGCTGGTGGATCTGGCGCTGGCGCCTGAGCACCGGCGCGGTCACGGCTCCCTGTACGGCGCGCTGAACAAGGGTCGCCTGGACGCCGACCGGCTCCGGGCCGAGCTGGCTGGCCTGCCGCTACCGCGCGTCGGTGGCCGCCTGGTGCTCGCCGTCGACGTCTCACCGTGGCTGCGGCCGGACGCTGCCACCTGCCCGGACCGCTCGTTCTGCCACACCTACGGCCGCGGCGACGCCAAGCACCAGATGATCCCGGGCTGGCCGTACTCCTTCGTCGTCGCATTGGAGAGCGGCCGCACCTCCTGGACGGCGATCCTCGACGTCGTGCGGCTGGAGCCCGGCGCCGATCTTGCCGCCGTCACCGCCACCCAACTCCGGGACGTAGTAGTCCGGTTGATCGCCGCAGAGCAGTGGAGGGCGGGTGATCCGGAGGTGCTGGTCGTCATGGATGCCGGCTACGACGCCCCGCGCATCGCCCACCTGCTGGCCGACCTACCGGTGCAGATCCTCGGCCGGCTCCGCTCGGACCGGGTGATGCGCCGACCGGCACCGACCCGCGCGGAGTTCGCCGCGGCCAACCCAGCCGGGGGCCGACTACCCAAGCACGGTGGCGAGTTCGTCTTCGGCGACCCGGCCACCTGGGGCAACGAGCAGGTGGTGACCACCACCGTCACCCGCCGCTACGGTATCGCCGTTGCCCGGGCCTGGGACCGGCTCCACCCCCGTCTCACGAAACGGGCAGCCTGGCTGGACCATGACGGGCCGCTGCCGGTCATCGAGGGCACAGTCATCCGGCTGGCCGTTGAGAAGCTACCCAGCGGCGGGGTCAACCGGCCGGTCTGGCTCTGGTGGTCGGGCACCGACGCCGATCCAGCCGATGTGGACCGCTGTTGGCAGGTGTTCCTGCGAAGGTTCGATCTGGAGCACACCTTCCGCCTGCTCAAGCAGACCCTCGGCTGGACCCGGCCCCGCCTGCGCGACTCCGCGGCGGCCGACCGCTGGACCTGGCTGGTGATCGCCGCCCACACCCAGCTCCGTCTCGCCCGACCGCTCGTCGCGGACCTCCGCCGCCCGTGGGAACGACCGGCGGAACCGAACAAGCTCACCCCCGCCCGCGTCCGACGCGGGTTCAGGAACCTGCACACGAAGGCCCCCTCACCAGCACAAGCGCCGAAACCCACCCGCCCCGGCCCCGGCCGACCGCCCGGCTCGAAGAACCAACGATCCGCCGCCCGCCACGAGGTGGGCAGAGTCCTGGCCACTGGCGAGGCGTACGCCCGGCCCGCCCACCACAAGAAGGGCACCAAACCACGACGAACCGCTACAAACGGTCAACCGTCAAGCTGAGCGACAGAGGCACGGCTCTGCTCAAGGTGGAACTTGACGGAACCGCACAGGCCCAGGGCGTCCTGCGGGTCGTCGGCCCGGTGACTGAACCGACGGATGAGCAGCACTGAGTCGAGGGTGACGCCTTCGCGGGCCAGCACGAACAGCAGGGTGAGCAGGGCAGCGCGGGCGTTGCCGTCGTCGAACGGGTGGAAGAAGCAGACGTCCAGATGTGCGCGGGCCGCCCTGGCGGCGAGCGAGAGCCGGCCGTCGGTGGCCTGTGCCAAGCAGGTGTCGAGGCGGGCGCGGGTGTCGGGGCCGATCCCGTAGCGCTCGGCACCGCCCTTGGCGAAGGCGGGGTGGGTGCGCAGCAGCGGCAGCTCAGGGGTGCCAAGTACGTGCTGCTGCCAGCCGCGTATCAACTCGAAGTCGAGTGCGGCGCCTCGTGCGGCGTCGGCCCGTACCAGTTCGAGTGCGGCAAGCAAGCCCGCTCCGCGAGCGGCGTCCACGGCTGTGTCGAAGAAGCGGAACTCCTCGACCGCGCCATCCCGGGCGGGCACCACCGGTCCGTCGTCCGTACTGACCTCGTGTTCCGGCCACGGCACGGTCTCGCGCACCACCAGCCAGCGCGCCAAGTGGTCCGGGAACTCGCCGGGCTCAGGCGACCAGCGGGTGTCCTCAGGTCGCAAGGGGCCGACGAGCCGCTCCGCGATGTCATCAGCCAGGACGGTGTCCGGCGCGGTCCAACTCTTGAACCGGCCCCCGACCGCCTGACCTACCAGGTTCTTGGCCGTCTCCGGGGCGACACCCCAGTAGGTGAGGAACCAACCCAGGACCTGCTGGCAGTGCCCGTGCCAGCCACTTTCGGCACCTGTCCAGTCCGCCACCTGCAGGATCACGTTGCGGGCGGCGCTCTCCCACAAGACACGGTCGGCCGTCACGGTCTCCGGGTCTAGCGGGTAGGCCTCGAACCACTCCACGAGACGCTCCAGCCAGTCACGCCACTCGCACAGCGCCGCCACGACCCGGTCGAGGGTCTGCTGCGGGGTGGCGATCGAGTGCGAGCCGCAACACCAGCTCCCGATCGGCCCTCCGTCAATGTCTCCCTCGCCGTGCGACCAGCGCCATCCTGCCGCCCACGGGCCGTAGTGCTCGACCAGCGCATGCGTCATGGCGTCGGACCAGGGCTTGGCCACCTCGTGAGCCCAGTTGACCCTGGTCAGGTCGATGTCCGGATCCGTCCGGGAGGGCACCCGCCTCGCCGGGCCCAAGGACTGGACCACCTGCGCCACCGTATCGGGGTCGAAGGGATGGCTGGCGGGATCGACATCGTCCCAGGACAGGTCTCTGGGGTAAGGCACTCTGGACACCCGGCCAGGGTGCACGGAGACCGGCGGTGCGTGCAACGGCATTTCCCCGGCTGAGTCAACGAGGAATGCGACTCGGGCGCCGCTTGCGTTGCGCGGAGTCGTCCCCGGCCGGGAGCATGGCCCGGGCAGAGAAGAGGGCCCGCCAAGTCGGTCGAGGAGCACCAAGCTCGCCAAGGTTAAACGGCAAGCTGAGGGGCGGTCAGACCTCGGGGTCAAAGATCTTGTGAGCCCACCCATGCTGAGAAGGCGATCGAGGCGTTCGCGAAGACCTACGGAGCCAAGTTCCCGAAGGCCGTCGCGAAGATCACCGACGACCGGGACGAACTGCTCGCGTTCTACGACTTCCCGGCCGAGCACTGGATCCACCTGCGGACCACTAACCCCATCGAGTCGACCTTCTCCAGGGTCAAGCTCCGCACCAAGGTCACCCGCGGCGCCGGCAGCCCGACGGCCGCGCTCGCGGTAGTGTTCAAGCTCGTCGAGTCCGCCCAGGCACGATGGTGCGCGATCACCGGAGCCCACCTGGTGCCCCTGGTCCGCGCTCGCGGGCGCTTCGGGAACGGCGTCCTGGTCGGTCGGTCCGAGGCGGTGGCATGAACGACATGTTCGCGGCGCTGGAAACGCTGACCCACCGCGGTCCGAACCGTCGGGATGTCGCCGCCGACACCCTCGGGGATCTCCTGCGCGGCACCGCACTCGACACGGACACTGCCAACCTGGTCGTCGGACGCCTGGTCAGCCTGGCTGTCAACGAACCGGTGACCAAGGTCCGCGAGTCCGCCTTGAACTCGATCGGTGAGGCGTTCAACCACCACTGCCTGCCCCTAGACCTCGTCGAACCCCTGGCCGCCGCCATGCCGACGATGGAGCGCGAGCTCCTCGAACACACCCTCTACATCCTCGGCGCCACCCACGACCCGCAGGCCAGCCCGCTGATCGAGCCGTTCCTCCGCCACCCCGACCCACAGGTGCGCGAACAAGCCCGACTCGCAGCAGCCGAGCTGGAGAGCCCCGCCCACAACCCCTGACTATTGCTCCCGAGGCCCGGGGCTTCCCGATGAATAGCGTGTCCTGCCACCCGCTGCCCCACTGTCATCGCAGCTCATCCGCGAGGGTTGCTTCGAACGGTCCGACGCGGAGTCGACCGCGTGCGCGCGGGCGATCGAACCAGCCGCCTTCTTCCTCCTGACTGGCGATGACGGCAGCCAGCTCATCGCGCATCTGCTGGTCGAGGTCAGCGGCAGCATGGGTGAAATCCTCAACGATCGCAGTCTCTGCAAGAGCCACTGGCAGGAGAACTTCGCCGGCACGGTCTCTGCTCATGGCCACCAGAGCGGGCGCCGCCAAGATCATGCCGCGCGCCAGTTCGGCAAGGGGAAATCTAGCGAGCGCGCTGTGTGTTGCCTGGTACGCACCGTAGTCGTGGCGAGCCTGCATCGAGCTGACCAGCGCCGCGACCGCCTTGGGGCCCTCCGTGCCGTCGACAAGATCAGCCAGTTCGCGGTAGCGGTGGAAGCGCCGCTCGGCCTCCGGTTGCGGGACTGAATCGTCCGCGTCCTGCACGATATTGCCGGTGGCCAGCAGTTCGCTTCGCCACGCGTCGAAGTCATCGATGGGCATCCGTGTTCCCTCTGCCGTCGCTCTGCAGGGCGGGGTGCACCTGCGGGTGGAGGTTAACTCACGGCAGTTACGCGCCCTCGCCTTGGTCGGCTTGGGCCCCGGTGATAGGCATCCCCCGGTCATTTATCTCGACTTCGAGGTTTTCCGTCCTATCGGAGTCTGCTCTGCCAGCCATGCTTCTTGATCACTGCGGGAGAGCATCCGGTGACCCTGGCGATCCACAGGTCAGATGTCGGCGGCAGGCACTAATGTCCGTGCTCGCCGTCGATAGGAGAGCCGTGAACACGCACGTGGACTGGTCCGGAGTCCGGGAACGCGTCATCGCCGTAGAGGAAGCCGAGCGTCGGGCCCGTGGCTACGAGCCGTCTGGATACCCGACATTCGAACCTGTCCTGACACCCGCTGAGATCGCGGAGGTCGAAGCACAGCTCGGCGTCACGCTCCCTGACGAGTACCGCACGTTTCTGGCGGAGGTCGGGGCCGGCGGTCCTGGCCCGGCACTCCACCTCACGTCGTTGTGCCGCATCGACGGAACATGGGGATGGCTCTGGGACGGGGGGTACCACTGGCTGCTGGACTCCAGCGCGCCGTTCGTCGAGACGGAAGACTGGGCCGACCAGCAGATAGCGACCCTGCGCGCCGCCGGGTACGAACCCACCACCCGCGACGAAGACGACGACTACCTGGACGACTACCGCAACGTCTTCGGCGACGCCGGCGACGAGGCCTGGTACCTGGAACGCGGCCGGGGCGCGATCCTCATCAGCGACAACGGCTGCGGGATGACCGGCTGGCTCATCATCGTCGGCCCGCACCGCGGAGAACTACGCGACCGGGACTGCGCAACCAACCCGCCCTTCGAGCCGTACGTCGATTCAAAGGCGAACCGCCACACCTTCCACACCTGGTACCTCGAGTGGCTTGAGCAACGCGAGAACGCAGCACGATGATCAAGAGCTGGTGGCCCTCGCCCGACCCACGCATCGAGGCCAACTCAACCCCTTCCCTTGAAAGGAAATGCACCCATCGCGGAATGCAGCTTCCCGGTGATCAGCGCGTCGTGCCACGGGGGCACCGGGTGTTCGCCATCTGCCACTGAACTTGAATCCGTGATGTCGGGGTCTGCTGCTCGGTGATGGGGCCCGACTTGCGGCTTCCCCACGACGCGGGAGTACGAGGATGATGTCCGCGTGAGTTCGAGACCTGCCGCCGTTGCCGTTGCCCCAGTACGCCGTGGTCCGGATCGGCTGCTCGCCGCGGGTGCCCACAGAGATCGCCGCCGATCTGCGGCAGACCGGCGTACCGGCGGGACTGATCGGCTACGAGTACCGACCGCTGGCCGAGGCGGCAGTTCTGGACGGGTTCGGCGAGTGCGGGGTAGTCGTCTTCGGGTCCTGCAGTCTGTTCGGGCTGATCGGCATCGATGTGGCTTCGCGCCTCATCGTGCACATCCCCAGCACCGAGGCTTCGGTCGTCAACCACGTGAACCGGGACCTCGGGGCCTTCCACCGGTGCGTGGCAGCCACTATCGCCCGCTTCCCCTTCTACGAAGAACACGAGGAGGACCGGTTCGACCCGGCAGCGGACGACCTTCGCGAGCTCCTCGCCACCCTCGACGCCACCGCGCTGGCACACAACGGGTTCTGGGAGACCCTGTGTGACGACGTCGCGATGGGCGACTACGCGAACTGGGAGGACTGAAGCACATCAGCTCTCCAGCATCAGACCCGTGGCCGTCAGGCAGCCGTCGATCACCTCCGGCCGGTACTGCAGCATCTTGAGCTTGCGCTTCACCGCGCGGGTGATCTGGCCGAGGTCAGCGGCGGCGAGGTTACCGATGCCCCGCTTGACCAGCGACCAGACGCCCTCCTGCGGGTTCAGGTCCGGAGCGTAGGTCGGTAGCTGGAACACCGTGAGCCAGGCGGCGTTGGCCTCGAAGAACTCCCGCAGCGGCGCGACCAGGTGCATGCGCAAGTTGTCCCACACCAGGACGATCGGACCGCCGAGCTGGCTGTGGGCACGGACGATCAGGTCGCGGTAGTCCTTCCACCCGAAGCCCTTCGGTTCGTCCTTGCGGCCCCGGTACTCGCGGATCGCATAGATCAGCCGGGACCGCTCACCGGGCTTGTAGCAGGTCATCCCCGCCATGGAGACACGGCCCGAGCCCCGCCCGCGCACGCGGACGACCGGGGTGACGCCCTGGCGGCCCCAGGTCCTGGCGCGCGGCGGCGTCATCGACTGGCCGGCTTCGTCCTCGAAGACCACCCAGGCGTTGTTCACCGCCGCGGTGCTCTTACCCGCGGCCAGACCTCCTGCCTCCACAGCTCCACCACGTCGTCGTCGCGCTCGATCGCGCGCCGGGCGGGCTGCTGCCACGACCAGCCGTGCCGCCGCAGCAGCCGCCACGTGCCCTCCACGGTGTACGAGACGTGGAACAGGCGGCCGATCATAGTCTTCACCCGGGCCAGCGTCCACCGCTGGTCGGCCCACCCATGGGCCAGCGGGCCTCGCTCCAACTCCTGCTCCAGCCTGGCTATCTGCGTCTCCGACAGTCGAGGTCGGCCAGGCGATCCCTTCGACGCCAACCCGGCCAGGCCCTCCTCGCGCCACTGGCACCGCCACCGTTCCACCGACCGCTCCGAGACCCGCAACACCGCAGCGATCTCCCGGTTCTTCTCGCCGGCCTCGAAGCCAGTCACGGCCTGGAGCCGGACCCGCTCTCGCCCGGCACTCTCGGCGTCGGTCAAGCCGCCGCCCTGCGGATATCTCACCCCACCAGGACTACCGAAACCACCCGCACGCTGTCCGGCGAACAGCCCGACATCACCCAATCAAGTTCAGTAGCGTCCCTCCGGTGAATCTCAACCTCTTCAACGATGTGCCCGACGGCCTGACTCAACGAGCTCGATCGTTCGTCCAGGCGCACGGTGTCAAGGTCGATGTCAGGCACGTCGAGGACCACAGACAGTGGTGGCTTGAGCGAGATATCCCGGCGGGGGTTATCGACCGGATGGCGGCTTATGAAGAGCGCTGGGGCGGTCTGGTCCTACCACCCGCGTCTCAGTACGACGGTGGCCCGAGGTATCTGGAAGCGGACTCCCCTGAAGGCTCTGAATCTGAAGGTTGGTGGTTCGAGGCCGGGATGCAGCGGACCGCGGTCCCGTACGGGTTCGCGATCGGGCCGTCGGGTGAGTTCGGCATTCACGCAGGCCAGTGGGTGCCTCTCCATGCCACTGTCGGGGGCTGGGTGGAGTCGCTCGCGTTGACCCACCATGCGTCCATGTGGGCGAAGCAGATCACCAAGGTCACCGGCGACGATGTCGATGACATCGTGCTGGACGGGTTCGAGCCGGTCCGCGAAGTGATGGGCCTGGCCGACGCCTGGTGGCGAGGAGCCGACTCACTGGTGGCGGTCTATACAGGTGAGGCCGAGGCCCTCTCCTTTCCGCGGGGCCGCACTGCGTTGATCTATTCCGGCTTGGATGATTGGGGCCTGAGAGGAGGCGTCAAGGAAAGCACCAGCTGAGGACATCAGGACTGATCCACAGTCTCGCCGGCGTCTGATCGGCGGGCCACCTCGGCCGCTGGCCGACGTGGGCCAGGCAGGCGGCCCAGCCCCGCCGCGGGCTCGCCCCGGCGGCCACGTCCTCGGCCGCCGGCGCCCCCTTGTTCGCCGCCTGATGGTCGCTCTGGCCGAACACGTGGTCCGCGAGGTTGTGACTGACCGCGAGCACGGCCCACACTGATCCGAACGTCGCCAGCACCGCGAGTTGGTCGATCGTCATCATCGAGCACTGCCAGCCGTGGCAGGGACGGATGAGACCACCAGCCGCTTATTCGGTAACGCGCTCAGCCGTTGACTGCGATCATGAGCCACATGCTGTCCCTGAGGATGAACGACGCCGCGGACGAATTGCTGGGAGTGCTCGCCGGTCGGGCCACCCTGACGCCGCCGGGCGGCCTTGCCCCTGGCCTGCGTGATCGGCTTGCGGACGGGATCACCCCCCAAGGCTCCGTACTCACCTGGGCCAACTCGACGGGCAACGCCAACGACGCTCCATCGTTCTTCGGAGATCTCACGGGTTGGGAGTGCGCAGACAGCTCCTTCCACCTGGAGGACTACGTGCCCGTCGAAGTTCGGATCATCGACGACGCTCCGCAGATATCGGAGGACGATCAGCGGGTCCTTCTCCTCCACGGGATCGCACTCGCCGTGGAGTTCCGACAGCTCATCAACGGGCTGCATCGCCCAAGTCCGGTGCGCTGCATCGTCGGAGCCAACGAAACCAACGCGACGTTCAGGTTCCACCAGATCCGTGCGGGTGAGTCGTGGAACAACCCCGACCTCGACAGCTACCGGATGGACAAGATGGTCGTGATCGACCTCAAGCCAGCTAACGGCTGAGCTCCCAAGCATTGGAGCGTAGCTCCTCTTGGTGCAGAGAAGGTCGAGTTCGAAGAGCGCCGTACCCGGGCCGCTGCCGTCCGGTCCCATCCCCTCGGCGCGGACAACGGTGCACCGCTTCACGTAGTCCGCCTTGCCCGCCCAGGCGGCCAGTACTGGTGGTCTCCGATATTCGGTGGCGCTGAATAGACCGGCAGCAGGCGCTCAGGTGCCGTGGTCAGCGGCGGTTAGTCAGCGTGGATGATGGCCCAGTGACGAACATCAGTGATGCCTACGTGAAGGTCCACTTCCGAATGGAGGTGGACGAGGACGGTTGGCCGCCGGCGAGCGTCGAGAGCCTGTGGGTAGTGGACCTCGGCGACGGAACGGTGCGTCTCGACAACACTCCATGGTTCGTCCGCGGGGTCGCCAGCGGCGATGTCATCCGCGTGGACATCGATAGCGACGGCCTGCGCTGGGCCGGGGAGACTGTTCACGCCTCGGAGAACTGCACCATCCGGTTGATCGTGTTGAAGGACGGAGGCTCAGCTGCGGCCCGACAGACCGTGCTGGAGACCTTCCACCGCCTCGGCACCACCGGCGAGGGCATCGAGCAGTTCCGGATGGTCGCGCTGGACATCCCGCCGGCAGCGGACATCCAGCGGATACGCAAGCTGTTGGAACACGGCGACGCGAAAGGCTGGTGGCACTGGGAAGAGGGATGTGTCACCGCCGTCTGGAACGCCAGTGCAACCGAGGACGACTGAGCGCCACCTCAGCTCAGGTCAGCGAAGTCAGCGCGGTGTCGTAGGGTCCACGGCATGATCACCCGTCCCACGGGGCAGGCGGATGGGCCGTACGACGCCGCCTTCCTACCGCGTCAGCAGATAGTCCTTCGGGCGCCCGAGCGACCGATCACTGAGCCAGTGGCGAAGCTCGGCGGAGAGCCTGTCTGGCTCTCCGAGCCCACGTGGCCCGTGGACCCGCGCACCAAGGTGCCCTTAGTGTTCGTCGGTCAGTTCCCCATCCCCGGCGATGAGCTCCGTCTGGCCTACCTCTTTCTCCACGAAGAAGACATCTGCATGGGTGGGATGGACCCGGAGGCCGGAGACGGCGTCCTACTGGTTCAGCCTAGAGGCCGTATCCCCTCCTTCGCAGATGTCGGGCCGCCCGGAACGCGCGGTCGAACGCTCTGGCGCTGGGGGCCCGACGAATCGGAGATCCCCGTCGAGTGGCACGTCGATCTCCAACCGGTATCGCCAGAGGTCGCCCGTTCGATTGATGAGCAGGCCGCCTGGGAGCGGAGCATGCGTGGCGACGGTCCTGACGTCGATCTTCCCGGCGGCGAGGACCTGCATGACTACTTCGGTGGTGCCGCCTGCTACCCCAACTGCTACGCGCGCGTCGAGTCCCCTTGGCAGTTCCTCTTCAAGATCAGCGACGGTGGCGAAGCCGAGGACGACCCGTACTTCCTCAACTTCGGCTACGGCTACGGATTCGCCTTCGTCAGCCCCGATCGCCGCGAAGGACGCTTCTTCTGGGAATGCTCATAGTCGCCGAGCCAGCTCGGCTGCGTACTCGTTCCTGTTGGCTCCTGCCGACCAGAACTGACCACTGGCGATGCTGATCCCCAGGAGCCGCTGGAGGACGGCGGGAGGCATCTGAGCGGAGAGATCAAGCAGAGCTGCCTTCCGACCGACTCCAGGCGGAAGGCCGATCGTTCGGAGCCGGGCGCCGAGGTGGCGCGCGGTCAGCGGTCGTGCCGGCCGCTGGCTCGGGAAGAGCCAGGGAGCGTCGTGCTCGTTGCCGACGGCCGGATAGTCCCGGCACTGGTCGACGAGTTGGAGAACAAGGGGTGTTGACGAGTAGGGCTGGCCAGCCGTGCTGGAGGGTCGCCGTAGATCGCTTCCCGTTCGTCGAGTGATCGTTTCCCAAATCTGGGCTGATACTGCTCACGCCTCGGCTGGCGTTCTACAGTGGCCGCCGTGCCTGAGAATCCGTGGTTCGAGATAGATGACCCTGACGACGAGTTCGGGTTCAGTGCTGCCGAGCTTGCCTTCGCGGCGGCACTCCGAGAGCGCGCCGGCTCCTGGACTGTCCCGCTTGCCCACAGCTGGGTGGGACGCCCTGAGGATGACTCATCACTCCTGGCCCTCGTCGGGCTGAGCGATCAGGGATACCGGATCTCACTCGTGGACATCGGGGTGCATGTGATCGGTTCCACCGTCCGTGGCGACCGTCTCTGCAATCAGCTGTACTTCCTTCCGGATCAGCCGACAGATCTGGCGATGGAGGCGACCGGTTCCCCTCAGGAACTCGCCGAGCACACCGCCACGTGGTTCGAGGCCGTCCTGCGGAAGCCCATCGTGCGACATGAGTGGGAGCACAACGGGCAGGTCTACGCGGACCGGTACCTGTTTGCCGACACTGGGGAAGGCTTGTGCCAGAGCTACAACCAGACGCTGGCCCCCCAGGGCCAAGCGGAGAATTTGATCGCCGCCGGCCACGTACGCGGCCGGAACTGGATCCAAACCAGCGGGCTCGGCCGTCCCAATCGCGTCGTCAATATCAGGTGTCACGTCGAGTGCTGACGAAGCGATCAGTGCTTCCCATCCATACGGTGGCCGCTCCCCGCCATGGCGTCGGGCCTCTTGACCGTGCGGCGAGCCGAGGAAACCGTGGTGGGGTGTTGGCGAGTAGATCTGACCGGCATGGGAAGGCAGCGAGCGAAGATCGCTTCCCGTACGGCGAGTGATCGCTTCCCGAAACGAAGCCGCTACAGCTCGGGCCCGCAGCGGGTCTGATCTTCGTGGTGCCCTGAAGTGGGACCTGGCCTCCTCAGCTGCAGGGCAGGAACTGGGGCAGAGCGCTTCCGTTGATGCATCAGCACGGCCGCCTACGGGAGGGGCATGTCGTGCGGAATGTCTCACCCGAGCACCAGCAGCCGGACGAACGACGACGCCCCGCCCCCGGGCGTGTGCGGGGACGGGGCGCGGGCAAGCAGAAAATCGGCCAGCCGTGGAGTGCAGCTGGTGCCCGCCCGCCGCGACGGTGACCTGCGTGGTCAGGGTGACGGCTTCGGGCGCCTGGTGGTGGTCATGTGGTCGTGTGGTCGGCGCCGTTGTCATCTCGCACCGTTCGGGCCAGGTGCCCGACAGCGTCGTTAAACCAAGTGCCGTTGGCGGCAGGTCGATCGGCGCCCGTCTGCGGGTCGCTCGGACGCGCGGCCATGATGTCAGCCAGAGTGCCGCAGGCCTCAGTGGCGCGAGTGTTGTCGTCTTGGGCCAGAGTGTCGGGCAATGTTGACTCGGCGATGGTCGGTCTGCGAAGGATGTCCGGCAGCGTGGCGGGCCGCATGGTGTCGTGGATCTCGAGGCAGTTCCGACAGAGCGCGGGGTCACAGGTGATGTCGGGCCGCTCAACGAAGTACCGGTCGACGTACCGGTCAGCGGTGCCCTCCGCGAGCGTGCGGTAGGTGTGTCTGCGTTCGGCGCCGCAGAGGATGTGGCTGCCGCTGTTGCCGTTGGGGTTGTGCGTGATGTGCAGCACCGGCCCGAAGGCGTCGTCGGGTTGCTGGGCCGGGGCGATCGCCTCGGTCTCGGCTTGCTCGCCGGTGTCAGGCTGGTGATCGGTCATGGCTTCCTCGGGTTGTGGCCGGTCGGACTGTGGCGTGACCGTAGACGCCCAGGGGCGCGGGTCAAGGCAGTAGTAGTGCTGGCCAGGACGGCGGAGGGTTGGACCGGGCGTCCTTCGGGTTGCGGAACCTGCACTGCCGCGCCGCACCCCTTCTTGGTCGCGGGCAGCGCGCGCCGGCGGCACGGATGCCGCTCCGGGACGCCTGCCCCGGGAGTTCAGGTCGTCCGGGACAAGCGCGCCTAGCGACCAGCGACCTGGCCGTGCTGGGTGCGGACGGCGAGTGGTGCTCGGGCGAGGCCGGTGCGGGACCGCCCCGTGTCCTCGGGGCAGGGGTGCGGGGCGGTGGTGGCACCATGAGCCCCCGGGGCTGTGGAGGCCCCAGGGAGCCGGGGCCCGTGACGGTCCCGAACGTGGAGCCCGGGGCCCTGCCAAGCGGGGCAGCGCCCGAGGACCCGTCAGGGTCGCCGTGTTGGGTCCGGCGGCCTGCCGGTGCCACTACACGCGGTTCACCGGCGGTGGCGTCTCCAGTGGGAAGACGCCGGTGCCCTGGCCCATCAGCCACAGTGCGCGGCCCAGGGTCCGGCCGCGGGGCTGGCGGGAGATGTGGCTCTGGGAGCGACGGGGGGTCGGCTCGCCCAAGGTGCGGGTGACGACCAGGACCGTGCCGTCGGCCAGCACCCCGGTCAGGTCGCGCTGCCGCCGGGCGGGCGTGTCCACGAAGTCCACGCCCTCGACGCGGTCGCCCGGGTCCAACGCCCACCGTTCGGCGAGTGCGAGCAGCCCCACGACCGGGCCTGCCGGGTCGGCCCTGGAATCCGTGCCCAGACCTGCGGAGGTGTCGAGCAGGGCTTGCCCGTACTCCTCCATCGCGCTCTGGAACATCGCTCCGCCCTTGTGCGCCCAGGCCGGGACGTCCATCTCCTCGACTGCGACGGCGTGGCCAGCTGCTCGCGGACCGATCATCTCCGGGTGCGGCAGGCGAATCCACATCCAGGTGATCGGCAGACTGTCCCAGGCGACGGACTCGTGGAACCCGCGCTCTACCTCGACCAGGACAGCCCCGATGGCGACGCGGGCATCGTGGCTCAGCAACTGGCGGGCGTGCTGTCCTGTGTTGATCGGTTCGACCATAGCAAGCGGTCCTCTCACATCATTCGAAACGGGCAGGAACGGGCGACGCCACCCTGCAGACGGGGGATGGCGGAGGGACGGGGCGCGGTGGGAGCAGCGCCCGGCCCCGGTGGCACGGCGCTGCGGCGTCGTGGCTGACGACCAGACCGTAGGGCGGTGCGGAGGCCGATCAACGCCTTGAGGCAGCGGGCCGGATACCCCGTCGGCCTCGACCAGCTCCAACAACGGCCGCACGGGCACTGCTCCCGGCGCGGGAGGCGCGGCGAGAGCCGCACCCGCGCGCGGCCGGTGTGGTCACGGCCGCCGGAGCTCGCCTCCGGAGATGCCCTGCAGGGACCCGTCCGGGCCGGTCAAGCCTCGCGAGCCGGACGTCGGCAGGGTGATCAGGTCCCTCGGACGGACCGCGCGGCCGCGCCGCGCTCGTAAGAAGACGCACCTTCGCCCCGGACCGCCGAGGGACAGCGGCCGGGGCGAAGGTGAGGAACAACGTACAAGCGGGCGGGTGAAGCAGCGTCAGCTCGGGTCGATAGTGCGGCCGTGCTCGGCGGCGTAGCGCTTGAGCGCATCACGGACCGCGTGCGGGCCGTCCAGGCGGATGACCCGGCCGGCCGTTGCCGTGGGGCAAGGTGCCGCGCAGGAGCAGCCCGGAGCGCCTGCCGACGGTAATGCTCCCGAACGTGGAGCCCGGCCCGTCCCTTGGCGTCCAAGACAACGACGTAGGTGC
Source organism: Kitasatospora mediocidica KCTC 9733 (assembly GCF_000744225.1). Lineage (GTDB taxonomy): Bacteria > Actinomycetota > Actinomycetes > Streptomycetales > Streptomycetaceae > Kitasatospora > Kitasatospora mediocidica. The sequence continues at coordinate 851,406 of NZ_JQLN01000006.1, forward strand.
TGCCGTGCGGGGCACGCAGCTCGGGGTTCAGGGCGGCCTTCCGAGCGAGGGCGATCACCTGGATTGCGAGGCGGTTTGCAGCCGGGACGGGAACGGTCATGGTCTTCTACTGCGCACCGTCCCCGGCCGGGACGACGCGCGAACGTGCCCGCATCCGCAGCGAGAAGGCCCTGCGCTGGGGAGGACGGGCACCAGCTACCGCTGCCTGACCAGCTATTGCCGATACTTCCTCCATGGGAAGCAGCAGGAAGCCGTACTGGCGCACGATCGGGACTCCGAAGACGCTCGGCGATGCCGATCGCTGAGCCGCCCTCGATAGGAACGCAGCAACCCGGTGTCTATGCGGTCACAGCACTGGGTACCCCTGCTCCCGAGTGGCCGTGACCCAGCTCAACAGCCAGGCCATGGAGTGAGCCGCACGGTAGACGCCCAGTTGGGCAGGTCAACCCCGGCGCCGGACAGGCGGGGTGCTGGGCCGGGTCTGTCTCGCCCTTGCTGGTCGCAGGGAACGGCGCAAGCGGGCCCGGGTGCCGCCCCGGTACCACCCGGCCACTGCGGGCCCGGGTCGGGGCGGTGGCGATCCGTGGGCAGTGGTGTCTGCGGAGGGTCGAGGTCGACGGGTTGGTGGCATGCGGTCCGGGCCGTTGACCGCCCCGGGCCTGCGGCGATGACGGGTGGCGGGCCGAGTTGATATCAGCAGGTGCCTGCGCTCCGGGGCTGCCATGGCCCGGCTCAAGGGCCGGGCCATGGCAGGGCGGACTCTCAGTGCGCCGGATAGCCGAGGCGTTGGACACGCTTCTGCCGCAGTGTCTCGCCAAGCTTGTCGAAGGACACCCGGCTGTTGAGGTTTTCGAGGCACAGTTCGGCCAGCAGGTAGCCCGGGGCTATCTCGCAGGCGCCGTGAAGGGCTATACGGGCGGTCACCTCGTCGTCGGCGGCCCAGGCGGTGAGCCCGAGCAGGGTGAGGTGTCGGTGGCCGTGGCAGAGTCCGGGTGTGCGGCCAGTTGAGTCCCGGCTGATGGCCACCAGAAATCCAGGTGGATGGCCGTCCGGCCTTTGGTGTTCCTGATCGCTTCCGTAGACGAAGGAGGCCCCTTCGTCCGGTTTGCTGGTGTTTGCGATGCATCAGCGAACTGGTCGAAGAGGTCCTGTGACGAAGTCTGACAGAGAGATCATGGAGATATTTGAGGCGTACGACCTGACCGAGACGGTCTGGTCGGCGGCCGCCCTCACGGGACACGACCCGAAGACGGTCAAGCGGTATGTCGAGGCCCGTGCCAGCGGGCGGAACCCGTTCGAGCGCGAGCCGCGGCCGAAGATGATCGACGCGTTCCTGGAGAAGATCGAGGAGTGGGTCGAGCGGTCGAAGGCGACGATCCGCGCCGATGTGGTCCACGACAAGCTGGTGAAGATGGGCTATCCGGGCAGCGCGCGCTCGACCCGGCGGGCGGTGAACGCGGCGAAGACTGCGTGGAAGACGGGCAAGCGGCGGACCTACCGTCCGTGGATCCCCGAGCCCGGGCGGTGGCTGCAGTTCGACTGGGGCGAGGGTCCCAGGATCGGCGGGCGGCGGACCTGGCTGTTCTGCGCGTGGCTGTCCTGGTCCCGCTTCCGGGTGGTGATCCCGGTCTGGGACTGCACCCTGGGAACCCTGGTCGCCTGCCTGGACACCACGCTGCGGCGGATCGGCGGCGCTCCGACATACGTGCTGACCGACAATGCGAAGACAGTCACCGTCGAGCACATCGCCGGGATCCCGGTCCGGCACCCGCAGATGGTCGCCGCGGGCCGGCACTACGGCTGCCAGGTCGTCAGTTGTGTTCCCTACGACCCCGAGAACAAGGGCAGCGCGGAGGCCACGGTCCGCATCGCGAAGGCCGACCTGGTCCCCACCACAGCGAACCTGCTGCCCGCCTACGACTCCTTCGCCGAGCTCGCGGACGCCTGCCTGATCTGCTGCGACACGGTGAACACGCGCCGGCACCGGGCGACCGGGCAGATCCCGGCGGACCGGCTCGACATCGAACGCACCACGCTGCACGTCCTGCCGGTCGAGCCGCTGGCCCTTGCACTGGGCGAGGAGCGGGTCGTCGGCTCGGACCGCACCGTCAGCTTCAACTCCGTGCGCTACTCGACCCCGCCCGGCTACACCGGCGCCAGGGTCTGGTGCCGGGTCGTCGGCGAGGAACTGTCGATCACCGCCCGCACCAAGTCCGGTGACCTGTCCGAGATCTGGCGTCACCAGTTGTCCACGCCCGGCGTCCCGCAGATCATCGACGCCCACTACCCCGACCACCCCGACGGCCGCTCGGTCCACCAGCCCAGGCTGCGGCCGCGTTCGGAGGCGGAGATCGCGTTCGTCGGCATCGGCCCCGGCGCCGGGCGCTGGCTGAAGGAAGCCGGACCCGCCGGGGCCTCCCGGATCCGCGCGAAGATGGCCCACGCCGTCGAGCTCGCCGCCGTCCTGGGCAGCGGCCGGGTCGACCAGGCCCTCGGGCTCGCGGCCGCAGCCGGACGCTTCGCCGAGGACGACCTAGTCTCCATCCTGGAACACATCGCGGCCAACAGACCCGTCGGACAGGTCGTCCGCGCGGACGAGGCCCACTCCGTCCAGAACGGCACCATCGCCTGGCAGGCCCTGGGCCGACAGCAGACGGCTGCCGGGGAGCCGAGGACCGACTGACCAGGTCAGTCGCCGACGAACCACAGATACAGATGCTGCCCGCGCTCGACGCCCCGGCACAGCTCGCGGGCCTGCCCGACCCAGTCGCCGTCCAAGTGGGCGGGAAGCCGGTCGAGTTCCGCCAGCAGCAGCGGCACCTGCCGCTGGTTGAAGACCGCATCCCCATACGGCGTCAGGGCCCACAGCATCGGGAACTGCGCCATGTCCAGATCCGCGAAGCCGACCATCCAGTCCACACCGGCTTTGGCGCGGGCCACGACGTTCCCGCTGTCACCACGCACCGCCATATTGATCACCCGCCGAGCCTACCGACGCCCACCACGACCCACGAAGGAATTACCGACCGTGACGTTTCCCCAGGCCCCGGCCCTGCCCGAGGAGCTCGACAAGCTGATGCGCCGGATGCGCCTGCCCTACATGCGCAAGGCCGCACCCGACGTCCTGGCGACCGCCCGCGCTCAGCGATGGGACCCCGCCGAGGTCTTGCGGCTGCTGATATCCGAGGAGGTCACCGGCCGCGACGCGGCAACCCGGCGCCTTCGCCGGCACTCGGCGAACTTCCCCACCGGCAAGACCCTCGCGTCCTGGCGGGCCGAGGACTCCACCATCCCCGAACCCACCCAGAACTCCCTGGTCACCCTGGAGTGGATCGGCCGCGCGGAGAACCTCGTGATCGCCGGCCCGTCCGGGACCGGGAAGTCGCACTTCACCGAAGGCCTGGCCCAGGCCGCGATCGAGAAGGACCTGCGGGTGTCCTGGTTCACCCTGGAGACCCTGGCCGCTGCGATCGGCAAGTCGAAGGTCGACGGCTCGACCGCACGCACCGTCGCCCGGACCTGCTGGGCCGACCTCATCGTCATTGACGATATTGGCCTACTACCGGTCGGCGAGGATGCCGCCGAGGCGTTCTACCGGATCATCGACGCGGCCTACGAACGCCGCTCCATCGCGGTGACCAGCAACATCCACCCCTCAGGCTTCGACACGATCATGCCCAAGACCCTCGCCGGGGCCAGCTCCGACCGCCTCATGCACCACGCTCATCTGGTGACCACCTCCGGCGACTCACACCGCCTCGCCGAGGCCCTCGCCGGCAAGGGAGTGGTCCCCTTGACCTGACCCCCACCCCAGGAACACCGCTGGCCACAGGCATGGATTTCTGATGGCCACCAGCCTGGACACCCGCAGACCGCCCACCTGGGCATCTCAATGGCCGTTGACATCAACCACCGCCGGCAGAGGGCAGGAGCGCGGTAGGCCGGACGGGTTGAGTCGGGTGCTGCCAGCCAGGTCGGGCTGCATGCCAGTGGCGGGTCACAGTCCCGTCGGCCGGTGGAACAAGACGCACGGTAGACAGACGGCCCAGCCGGTCGACCCTGGGGCGGCGCGGCGGGCACCGCGAACACAAGCGCGCCCGAGCCCGCAGCCGCAACGGCCGGTACGCGTACGCGCCCGGGGATCCCGCGCGGTGCAGGGTCCCCGGGCGCGTGCGGGCCGCTACGCCGTGGGTGTGTCGGCAGGTGCGGTGCAGCCCCGGCGGCCCCGGCCCTTGACCTGGAACATCGCCTTGTCGGCCAGGCCGATCGCCCGGGACAGGTCGTCGACGCCACGCACCTCGGCGGTGCCCAGCGACGCCCCGACCACGAGAGCAACGCCCTGGTGGGCGACGGGGGCGGTGATCGCCTCGTGCAGGGCCCGCAGGCGGTGCGGGAGGCTGGCGCCGCACACCGCCAGGACGAAGAACTCGTCGCCGCCGGGCCGCGCAGCCACCTCGCCCTCGCCGAGCCACCGGGTGATCCGCTCCCCCACCGCCGCCAGGACTGCATCGCCCGCCGCGTGCCCGAACGTGTCGTTCACGGCCTTGAAACCGTCCAGGTCGACCAGGGTCACCGCGTAGCGGGACCCACCTCCCACCAGCGTGCAGGCGCGCAGCAGGGCGGCGGTACGCCGGGTAAACTCCCGACGCCCCGGCAGACCGCTCAGCGGATCCGTCCGCTCCTCGGCCAACTCGACGCCCAGCCGCTCGACCTCACCCCTCAGCGCCCGGAGCGACTCGTCCTGGTGGCGCAGCCGCTCCCGCAGGCGCCGGTTGGCGTCGATCAGGGCCCTGACCGCCTTGCGCAATGCCTCGATCCGCACGAAGGAAGGCGTGCGGGCCGGGACCATCGACCGGACCGCAGACGCCGGGGCGCCCTGCGCCACCGACCTCCCGACAACATCAGGCGCGGCGCGCCGTGCCTGGGCTGGCACCGTGGAACTCGTGTATGCCATGGTTGATCCACCTCTCCTGAACCGGAGTTGAGGGAAAACCCCGACCGGGAGCGGTCACCCGTCTGGCCAGATGAACAACCGCTCCCGGGACAGGGCCCCCGCGACAACGGCCCGCGCACACGCACCCCGCCCCCGAACAACCAGGCAGGACCGCGACTTAGGCCACCCCGCAACCTAGACACCCCAACCAGCCGAACAACCCCAACGCCCTTACAAAGCATGCCAGTTACGCACCCAGGGCAACCCAGGCCGGGCCGGGCAAGCCCGAGAGCCAACGGCAGGACCGCACGGGCCAACGGCAGGATCGGACGGGAGTATCCCGGACGACCTGGACAGCGGTAGCAGGACCACAGGCTCCCCCCGGGGGGCTGTGGCCGGCCGTGGAGATGCGCGGGAGCAGCGCCCGGAACGGGGCGGCCATGCCTCGCAGGTACAGGGCACGGACGGTGTCACGGCAGGGCAGGACCCGGCCGACGGCAACGACACCCCGCGCCCCGACCCACCCCGCCCCACCAGCAAGACCCAACCACCCACAACCAGACACGCTCCACCGCCCCACAGGTCACCCCCGCAGACCGCGTTGCGACCCGCCGCCGGCAGGACAGCGCAGGGCGTTCCCCCCGGGGGGGCGTGGCCGGCAGAGAGAGGGTGCGGGAACGTGCCGTCCACGCACCCTTGGTGCTGCCCGGAGCAGGGACGGCTGCGCCCCGCGGGTGCAGGGCGTAGCCGGTGGCGCGGCTCAGTCCGCGTCGGTGGATGGTCGTCGGGCTACGGAGGCGGTGCTGCGAATGCACTCGGGGTCGTGACCCCCGCAGGCCGGGTCCTCACAGCACAGTCCGCAGTCGCAATCGGGTAGCACGAATCGGGTCCCTTCACTGGGGGCTTCGGTTGTCCGCGGCCCACGGCCACGGCTGGCGGGACGCAACGTAGACAGACCGGGCAGCGAGTCAACAAGACCCCGGGGGAACGGCTCCGAGGATCCGGACGCGGCAGACAGGCCGCACCGGGCATCACCACCGGCAGAACCCTGGGGGCAGAAGATCAGGAGCCGAGCTCACCCCTCCACGGGTCGCTGCCTCGCAGCCCGACAGGCCAGCGGAACACCCAGATGGCGCCCCTACGGGGCCCGGGTGGCCAGGGTCACCAACCGCCCGGGCCTGGTACACGCGCTCGACCGGAGGAGGCACCTCCAACGGGAAGCCGGTTGCCGGTCACCGGGGAACGACACGACAAAAGCCCAGGTGCATACGGCTGGCAGCCGGACGTACGCAAGTGCCGCCGTCCCCCGCCGCCCCGGTCTGGCGGGCGGGCCACCGCCGTGGAGCAGCGGACGCATGAGGGCGCCCCGCCCCGCGGAGGCGGCGGGGCGGGGCGCGGTGGGGCGCGGTGGGGTCAGCTGGGCAGGAGGCCGGTGAGGACGGGGTTGCCGTGCACGGTGGCGACCCGTACCTCGGGCGTCACTCCCGGCGGCCGGAGTACGGTCGCGGCCGCCGGACCGATCAATGAAACGGTCCGTAGAGTCACAGCCGGGACGGAACATCCCATGGTCTGGAGGGTGGTTGGGGGCCTTCGGTGTGCCCGGCAGCCGGGACGGCGCTTCGACGCGAGAACGCTGCCTTCGCCGAGACCGCCAACGGGGGTGGCGGTCTGGGGCGAAGACCGCACGGGCGGGCGGGGAAGGTGGCGTCGGCTCGGTGCGGTGGGGTGGTGCTGGGCGGCGTACTGCTTGAGCGCCGCACGGAGCGCGTGCGGGCCGTCCAGGCGGGCGACCGGCCGGCCATTGCCGTGGATCAGAGCGCCGCGCAGGACCCGCCCGGACTTCCTGCCGATGGTGATGGTCCCGAAGGGGGGCACGGCCCGGTCTTGGCCCCGCTCCCCCACTCGCAACCGGCCCAGCACCCGACAAGTTGCCTGCCGCACGCTCAGGTACTCACGCCCGGCGCGAGCCAGGCAGTTGCCTCCATGAACCGCGCGCCCGAGCGGTCGGTCAGCGCAGTGCCCAGCTCGCGGCGGAGGGTGGTGATCACTGCAGCCGCGATTGAGTCGAAGGCGTCACGGCTGAGCCGTTCGCCCTCTGGGAGAGAGTCCTGGCAGGCTGCCGCCGCTGCGTTGGTGCGGTCGATGACAGCCCGCCACAGCGCGTCGGTGGCCGCGCGGTCGGCGCCGGTGGAAAGGCCCGCCTGCTCCCGGGTCCACGCCTTGGAGATGTTGAGCCGGGCGGTGAAGGTATCGGCAAACGTGGTGGCCATGGTCAGAGCGTCCATCAAGCAGGGCCTTTCGGTTGCAGGAAGTGGTAGCGGGACGACCCGCACTGCAGGTGTGGTCGCTGTCGCCGGGGAGGGAGCAGGCCGGAAGGTAGCGATCCGCAGAGGCCGGTCAACCCGCACGCGTTCCGATACTGAACTTGATTGGGTGATGTCGGGCTGTTCGCCGGACAGCGTGCGGGTGGTTTCGGTAGTCCTGGTGGGGTGAGATATCCGCAGGGCGGCGGCTTGACCGACGCCGAGAGTGCCGGGCGAGAGCGGGTCCGGCTCCAGGCCGTGACTGGCTTCGAGGCCGGCGAGAAGAACCGGGAGATCGCTGCGGTGTTGCGGGTCTCGGAGCGGTCGGTGGAACGGTGGCGGTGCCAGTGGCGCGAGGAGGGCCTGGCCGGGTTGGCGTCGAAGGGATCGCCTGGCCGACCTCGACTGTCGGAGACGCAGATAGCCAGGCTGGAGCAGGAGTTGGAGCGAGGCCCGCTGGCCCATGGGTGGGCCGACCAGCGGTGGACGCTGGCCCGGGTGAAGACTATGATCGGCCGCCTGTTCCACGTCTCGTACACCGTGGAGGGCACGTGGCGGCTGCTGCGGCGGCACGGCTGGTCGTGGCAGCAGCCCGCCCGGCGCGCGATCGAGCGCGACGACGACGTGGTGGAGCTGTGGAGGCAGGAGGTCTGGCCGCGGGTAAGAGCACCGCGGCGGTGAACAACGCCTGGGTGGTCTTCGAGGACGAAGCCGGCCAGTCGATGACGCCGCCGCGCGCCAGGACCTGGGGCCGCCAGGGCGTCACCCCGGTCGTCCGCGTGCGCGGGCGGGGCTCGGGCCGTGTCTCCATGGCGGGGATGACCTGCTACAAGCCCGGTGAGCGGTCCCGGCTGATCTATGCGATCCGCGAGTACCGGGGCCGCAAGGACGAACCGAAGGGCTTCGGGTGGAAGGACTACCGCGACCTGATCGTCCGTGCCCACAGCCAGCTCGGCGGTCCGATCGTCCTGGTGTGGGACAACTTGCGCATGCACCTGGTCGCGCCGCTGCGGGAGTTCTTCGAGGCCAACGCCGCCTGGCTCACGGTGTTCCAGCTACCGACCTACGCTCCGGACCTGAACCCGCAGGAGGGCGTCTGGTCGCTGGTCAAGCGGGGCATCGGTAACCTCGCCGCCGCTGACCTCGGCCAGATCACCCGCGCGGTGAAGCGCAAGCTCAAGATGCTGCAGTACCGGCCGGAGGTGATCGACGGCTGCCTGACGGCCACGGGTCTGATGCTGGAGAGCTGATGTGCTTCAGTCCTCCCAGTTCGCGTAGTCGCCCATCGCGACGTCGTCACACAGGGTCTCCCAGAACCCGTTGTGTGCCAGCGCGGTGGCGTCGAGGGTGGCGAGGAGCTCGCGAAGGTCGTCCGCTGCCGGGTCGAACCGGTCCTCCTCGTGTTCTTCGTAGAAGGGGAAGCGGGCGATAGTGGCTGCCACGCACCGGTGGAAGGCCCCGAGGTCCCGGTTCACGTGGTTGACGACCGAAGCCTCGGTGCTGGGGATGTGCACGATGAGGCGCGAAGCCACATCGATGCCGATCAGCCCGAACAGACTGCAGGACCCGAAGACGACTACCCCGCACTCGCCGAACCCGTCCAGAACTGCCGCCTCGGCCAGCGGTCGGTACTCGTAGCCGATCAGTCCCGCCGGTACGCCGGTCTGCCGCAGATCGGCGGCGATCTCTGTGGGCACCCGCGGCGAGCAGCCGATCCGGACCACGGCGTACTGGGGCAACGGCAACGGCGGCAGGTCTCGAACTCACGCGGACATCATCCTCGTACTCCCGCGTCGTGGGGAAGCCGCAAGTCGGGCCCCATCACCGAGCAGCAGACCCCGACATCACGGATTCAAGTTCAGTAGTGACTCCAGCAGGCGTAGTAGGTCAGACTGGGTCAGGGCCACCGTGCGTCTCCTAAGTTGAACTGGCCGTTCACTTCGGAGAGTTGCACGGTGGCTGACCCATGATCAGGGAGTGTGAGCCCCTCGTGGGTGTGCGCCCCGGGAGCAATCCCGCGCACGCCTCACCCGTGATCGGCTACACCACACGGCGGGACGCCATCGTGGTCTGGGCGCGACAGCATGCGCGACAGCTGCGGGGCGGGCCGCAGTCCGGGGGTGCGCCGGTCGGTCGGTGTCCTGTGCCGCCGAACCTTGAGCGGTTGCCACCGAAGATTGACCGACATCAGTCTGTGACAGCGAAGTCTGATCGCCGCAGGTCAGGATTGGTTCGGGGGTGTCTCGATCTTCAGGCTGAGGATGCCCGCTCGCCCGCCGGTTCTCGTGGTTTGCGGCTCTAGCCCCGGGGCTAGAGCGAACGGCTCTTGCGCCGCTTCTTCTCGGCACGGGATTGAGCGAGCATCTGACCGCGCCAGTACAGGCACATGATCGCCTCGATGAATACCAGCACTGAGCCGAGCCACATGGCAATGCGGAACGCCAACCAGTCGACGACGACAACCGCGCCCACGGCGGCGACGGCGATGCCCAGGACCAGTAGCGTGAGCACCACGCCGCCCAGGAACCTCTTGCCGCGGCTCTTGATGCTCCTGTTGTTCAGTGCCTCGGTCGCGCTGTAGCCCTGTCCCTGATCATCACTCATAAGCCCCTCCCAAAGCGGGTCAAGACTATGCAGCTGCTCCCGAGCCAGCAACAGGCCACCTCCAATGGCATGTGACGATCAAACTTCGCTGTCACGAACTGTGTTCGGCGAGGCTTCCCTGTCAATCGGTCAAGGTTCGCCGTCACAGGACAGTCGGCCGGGCGTCGGCCGTTGCCGGGGCCGGCCTTCTCTTGGTGGTCGGCGGCCTGGTGGTGGTGCTCGGTGGCGGTTGTCGGGGTGCAACGCGGGGGTGCAACAGGGTGTTGCGCGGGGGTGTAACACGGAGGCGTGTTGCGGGTCTGACCAGGCGATATGTGGCCGGGGGCGGGTGGGCGTGATTCTTTGGGTGCCGGGTGCCGGGTGGGGCAGCCTCTTCCTGGCGGTCGGCGAGGCCTCGCGGGTGGCTTTAGTGGGCTCGGTGTCTCGTCACACCGATGATCGAACGGTCTCAGGGAAGGCTGTGGGCTCGATGCTGTCTCAGTGAGGTGACCACATGGGTCGGTTCTGCCGGGTGGGCGGCCGTGAGGCGGGTGGGCGCCAGGATCTGGATCGTCATGGGCTGCTGTCCGCGATGGCGATCACTGAGGCGGTGGTGGGTGGAGGGTCGGGCGTGTACCAATCGATCAGCATCGCTTCGCCGTTCTCCGTCCAGGCGATCGCATCGGGGCTGGTGAACTCGGTGGCGGGGTGTCCGCGCACGAGGAGCGGTGGCGAGCCCTGGTGGGGGTCGACGTGGGCCATGCCCTTGATGACATCGGTCAGGGGGCCGTCGATCTGGGTGAGGGTCAGACTGCCGATTTCTGTGGGTGATTCCCAGTGCTGGGTCGCCCCGACGCTGGTGCCTGCACCGTAGGGCGCCGTGTATAGGAGCCGGTAGCCGGCTGGGATGCGGGTGGGGTGCAGTAGTCGGTGTTCGTCGAAGGACGCCAGAGCGGCTCCGGTGACGCTGTCCACGAGAGCGCGGTTGCCGAGGGGTCGGCTCAGCTGTATCGAGGCCGCCGTGACCTGGGCTGGGCACTCCCCGCGCTGGTGATGGGCCGGTTCGGTGAGCCTGATGCCGAGCGCGACGGTGTCCGGGGACTCGGTCGCGAACGGCGTGGCGACGTCTTGGCAGGTGCCGCCGACCGAGCCGAATGCTCCGAGTGTGAGAGTGCGGTTGTCCGTGCCGACGAGCACGCGCCCGGTGTAGCCAGTGAGAAGTGCAGGAGAGGGCTGAGTTGACCGCGGGGCGCTGTTCGGGAGTATGAACGTGCAGGAGAGCGCAAGTGCGGCGGCTGACAGAACGACGGCTAGGACCAAGCGTCTGCGTTTCTTCCCCATGGCGGGTGGAACGTAGCTGCCCGCAGCACGGTTCCACCCGCAGCCGGCCGCGTGGCGGGGCTGCGTCCTGGCGGGTGCCGCGCCGCGTGGAGAGCTGTCGGGGTTGACCCTGCCTGCCGGGTTGCCGGGCCGCCCTGACTCCTCGCCGGCCGACCCCGGCTGCCCTTGTTGAGGATTCCGGGGGGCCTTGTTACGGCGTGAAGGGGCCTGTGGGCTGGGTTCTGTGGGTTGGGTGCGACAGGGCTTCGGGGTGATGGGTGGTCTGGTCATGGCGTGTGAGCTGGAGTTGTAGCAGCTGGGGTGATTCCGGTTCCTGGTGTCGTGGGTGTTGTCTCGGTCTCATGGCTGTTTTGGTGTTTTCGCTGGTCAGGTAGGTGCGAGCTGGTGTGGTTGGGAGGTTTTCGGGTCTGTTGCGCACCGGGCCAGGTGGATGCCCCGGGGTGGCCGGTGGTGGTGTGGTGGTGTTCTCGGTGAGGATGAGGTGTTCTTGCTCGGGGACCGATGTCCGCAGGTGGCTGGCGGTGTGGGAGGCGGCGCCTGCCGGGAGCGGGTGGTCGGGTGTGTGGTGTTCTCGGCGAGAGTGCGGTGTTCTCACCCGATCCGCGATGCGGCCGGGCAGGCGGCCGGAGCGGCGGCCAGCCGTGGCAGCTTCTAGCTGACGGGCGGTCAGTGCCGCCGTGGTGCGGGAGTTGCTGCCCACCGTGCTGGCCGTTGCCTGGGTCGCGTCTACCGGCTGCGGGGGCGGGCCTGGCGTGGGGTGTGGTGGGTTTCGGCTTGGTGGTCCAGGCGCACCTGATCGAGGGCGGTCTTGGTGATGCGTTCGGTGCCGTCCAGGACCGCGGTCTGGGCGGCTTCGCGGATCAGACGGGTGAGGCTGCCGATCCGCCCGGCGGTGCGCTGGTGGAGATACGCCGCGTGGCGGGGGAGGGTGCCGGGGCGGTGCCGCGTGAGGTCGAGGGCGTTCTCGAGGTCCGCGACGAGGTCGGTGAACGGGCGGCGCCCTCCCAGGCGTGCGGGCAGGGAGCCGGTCTCGATCAACGAGGCACGGGCGGCGAGCTGCGCCCCCCGCACCCCGCTGAACAGGGGCGTGGTGGTGACGTCGATGCCGGCGTAGACGAACGTGGCACCGATCTGCTCGGTCAGGTCCTTGAGGAGGTCGGCGGCTTCGGCGCCGGTGGTGGTGCGGGGGTTGAGGCGGTGGATCTCGTCGATCAGCACCAGCCGGACCCCGGCCGCGTTGTAGGTGTGGGTGACGGCCTGCATCAGCTGGGCCTGGGTCATGCGAGCGGTGGTGGGGATGCCGAGGTAGCGGGCGAACCGGGCGGTGAGGGTCTTCGCGCTCGCCCCCGCCGGCACGAGGACGTAGGCGACCGGCACCACCCGGTGGGCGTCACCCGGCGGGGCGGGGTGTTGACGCATGTGCGCGAGGTGGCAGGCGCGGCCCACCTCCAGCAGGGCGGTGGTCTTGCCCGTTGCCGCCGGCCCGGTGAGGATCAGGCTCGGCCGGGCGGTGGTGCGCTGATACCTGCCGAGCAGCATCAGACGCCGCACGCTCCCCGCGAGGGAGTCGATCGCGGGGGGTGCGTGCCGTCACGAACCGCGAGTAGTACGCGAGGCGTTCCTCCACGCTGCGCCCCGCACCGCCGGGGCCCGGCGGTGCGGGGGAGGGGGCGGTGGCGAACGCCTCGAAGCCCCGCCAGGTGTCGACCTCGTACGGTGACGGCGCCTCCCACGCTCCCGCGAAATGAGCTGGTTGGCCCTGCTCCGGTGCGCTGGCTGCGCCTGGGCGCCGGTGCGCGGGTGCCGGGCCGGCGTGCCGTGCCGCCTCTCCCGTCGGCGGCCGGCTGTCCGGGGCGGCCGCCACCGTGTCGGGCCCGGCGGTGGTGCGCGGCTGGCGGGTCACCACCGTTCGGCCTCCTTGCGCGCGTCCCACAGGCCCAGGCCGGTGTAGGGCGGAACGGGGGAGTGGCGGTCCCCACCCGCGTCGTCCCAGGCGTCGTCGGGGCCGTCCACGTCCTGCTCCTGGCCGGTCCGGTCGCCCGGGTGCTCACCGTTCCAGGGGCCCTCGCCGTCGGTGCCGCCGGAGCCGTTGTCGTGGGCTCCTTCCGCGGTGCCGGTGTCGTGGGGCCAGCGGTCGCCGGGGCCGAAGTCGTCCTCGCTCTCCTCGGGATCGTCGGGGTCGAGGAGACCGTCCGCGTCTTCGGCGAGGCCGTCCTCGTCCGCACTGCCGCTGGCGTTGCCCGGGCCGTCGGCGGGCACCGCGCCCGCGTCGTCCACGCCGTCAGCGGGAGTACCCGGGTGACCGTCGGCGGCCAGCCGGGCCCAAGACCGCGGCGGGCCTGCCTGCTGCGCCCCGAACCCGGGCGGCCCGGCGGCGGCCCCGGGGCGAGGCAGGCGGTCACCGGAACGCGGTGCGGGCTGCGCGGCGGCCTTCCCTCCTGCGCCTGCGCCTGCGCCAGTGTCGGTGGTCGCGGGTGAGGGCGGCCGGCTGGTGGTCCGGCCAGTACCGCTGGCGGCGTCTGGTTGCCGGGTGGCTGGTGTGGGGTGGGGGATGCGGGCGGGCATCGCGCGGGCCAGGACGGCCTGCTCCGTGCGGGTGGCGCCTCCAGTGGTGGCGCGGCGTTGGAGGTCGTCGAGGGCCTGGGCGAGGTCGGCCTCGTGCTGGTCGTGGTTGCCGCGGCGTAGGGCGGTGGTGCGGATGTGGTCCCAGGTGCGGTCGTCGAAGGGATGGTGGACGTGGTCGCGGTGGATCCAGGGGATCTCCACCAGGTCGTCTCGGTCGGGCAGGCGGACCCAGATCTGGCGCAGGTCGTGGGGGTTGTGGTGGACCTCCCACCGGCCGGCCCGGGCGGCGACGGGAGAGGGCTGGCCGCGGTAGGGGCCGAGGAGGTCGTGGTCGTAGGTGCGCTGGCCGAGGCGGATGCCGTGGTCGTTGATGGTGAGCCAGCGTACGGGCAGCAGTTCGAGGTAGTCCCGCCCCGATAGCGGGAGCGGGACGTGCCCGGCGACGGCGGTCAGCGCGCCCCACATCTCGTTGGGCGTCAGCTTGGCCTTGGGCAGGAGCGGGTGGCGCAGCCCGTTGTGGGGGCGGTGGTGCAGTGGACGAGCCATTCGTCGAGGAGGTCCTGCAGCTGGGTGACGCTGTAGCAGGCGTGCTGTTCGACATCCCGGCCGCGCTCGGTGACGTTGGAGCCGGTGTAGCCAGGCAGGTACTGGCAGAACAGCGTGTTGATGGACCCGAAGGTGCGTTCCACGATGCCCTTGGCGGCAGGGGCGTGCGGCGGGGCAGGCTGCACGCTGATCCCGAGGCTCTGGCAGGCGGCGGTGAACGTCTCGGAGAGGTAGATCTTCCCGCGGTCGACGACGATCGTCTCCGGTACCGCGACCGGCCGCGCCGCGGCGCCTTCGAGGCGTTCGTCGGCAGACAGCAGTTCCTCCCGGTGGGGGATGGAGGAGCGGGTGAAGCGCAGCACCGGCGGCCAGGTGGGCCGGGCTGGGTGGGGGACGGCCATCTCGGCGAGCAGCAGGGCGGCGTCGACGGCCTTGGTGCTGTGGGGGCGCAGGACGGCGGCCAGGATGGAGCGGGTGGCGACGTCGACGGCGATGTTGTGGAGGTAGTTCTCAGCTGACCGCTGACCGCTGACCGTCTGAGGCCTGCGGCTGGGGGTCCTGGGTGGTGGCGATCTCGGGGTGGTGCTGAGGTGTCAGAGGGGTCGGCTTGGATGGCCTCGTGTCGGTCTATGAAGTGATCAAGAAGCTGCCTGACATCGCGACTGTCCGCGATCGGTCCAAGGCTCTGGCGATGCTGGACGCCATCATGAGCCCCGAGTGGGACTGCAGGTACTACTCCTTCGATTCCCGCTGGTCACCAGGCGAGGAGATGGCCTCGATGAGGGACGGTGGCGGCAACGACTACGCCATCGTGTTCTCCGCTCCTGGGGCGTATGCCCAGGCGTGCGACCACGAGTCGCCGATGACCCCCTATCACGTTTCGCCTCCAGCGCCGTGGCCTGGGCTGTCCGACTCAGTCCCGGAGGTCTTCCGTTCGTGCGTGGAGCAACCCGCGTTCGCCGACCACAACGGACTGCCGCGAGCAACCGTCTGCTTCTGGCGCGAGCAATCCGATGTCCAGTGGAGTGCGGCAACGTCCATGTCCCGGACGAGGAGATGGAGGACGCTGACGGCGCGGAGTGGCTGTTCGACATCCTCCTCGGGGGTACTGCAGACGCATATCGGGACTTCGCCGAGGAGTACTACGAGGTAGCGGTCGACCTTGATGCTGTGCGTCACGTCTATGCTCTGCGACCGCTCTCACAGAGCATCGTCTCGTCGCTGAACCCGGATGTGAGCTTGGACGACCTTGCGGAGGACATCGCCCAGATCGGCTTTGCCGTTGTGGATGGAGTTCTGGACTGACCGTTTGACTGCCCCGAGGATGATCCGCTTCCGGCCCGGTGCGGACGTCGCGGTCTGGCTCGCTGTCCTCTCGGCTGCTGGTGCGATGAAGGTTAGGCTGCTCTCATGCCCGAGTCAGCCTCCGATCCTCGCCTGCGGTCTTTGCTCAACCGACTCCAGCCGGGCCCGGTGAGAAGGGTGAAGGTTGTCGGGTTCGATGGGTCGGATGTGCTCGTGGGCCTGGAGGACTCGGAGGGGGGGAACATCGAGGTTGGGCGCATCCCCCGGCATGAGGTGTCGATGCGCCGCTTTGACGATCCTTCGGAGATCGTCAGCGTCGGCCTGGAAATCGAGGCTGAGGAGATCGGGCGTTGGCGTGGAGGGCAGCTTCACCTGTCCGCGAGGGCTTGTGAGAACCCGGAGCTGAGGTCGTTCCTCGTTGGCATTAAGCCTGGGCAGATCCTGTCCGGGACCGTGTCGGAGGTTCACAACTTCGGAGTCTTCGTCCATCTGGAAGGCGAGCCTGACGGCCTGTGCACTGGGTTCATCCGCGTGGTGGACCTGTCGTGGTCGCGGATCAATCACGCCTCGGAGGCCGTCGAAGTCGGGCAACGGGTCACCGCTGAGGTGATCATGTCCGAGACGCGGCAGGGACAGGTCACCGTGTCGCTGAAGGCTCTGCTGGAAGATCCGCTCATTCGTTTCGCCGACCAAGCTGGCCGCGTAGCCCGCGGGCCAATCACAAAGATCATCCCGTTCGGCGTGTTCGTGCGGCTCGCCGACGGCGTGGAGGGATTTCTTCACCTGTCCGAGCTGACCGAGGAGCCCGTGGAGAGCCCTGACCAACTCGTCAGCGAGGGCGACGTGATCACAGTACGGGTTGCCGAGGTCGACCTCCAACGTCATCGCGTCAGTCTCCGCGCGGTTATGACTGGCGAGGACGTCCAGGAGAGCCAATCCGTGTGATCTTGCTGCTGGCTTCCAGGGCTTCGCGCAGGCAGGCGTTGTCGACGGCGAGGCGCTGGATCTGGGCGGCTGCGAACTGGAGGTTCTCGGTCAACGACCGGTTGGCGCGGCGGAGTTTGGCGTTTCGGGTGGTGAGGACCTCGTAGGGGCTGGGCCGCATCTCGGCCGTGGGGTGGGGTGCCGGCCTGGAGCGGGCGGCGGAGACTTCCTTGGCCAGGTCGGGGAAGTGTCGGCGGAAGGTGGTGTTGCTCAGGTCGAACTTCGCGGCCAGGGCCAGGACGCTGGGGCGGGTGCCGTTGTCGTGGCACTCGTTGACGTACTGGTTCAGGACGCGTCGGACGTGGGCCTCTGCGGGGATGTCGGCGGGGCGGCTCACGCGGACTCCCTGGTGGTGGTGTTCTCCAGTAGGAACGCGGTGATCTCCGTGCGGCGGCCCTCCAGCCGGCGCCGCAGGAGTGGCGGCAGGGGCGGGCGGGCGGCCAGGCGGTGGGTGATGCGGTCGATCTCGCGTTGCCAGGCGGCGGTGTTCTCGGGGGTGAGGGCGACGTTTCGGCAGGCCAGTGGCTTGCAGCCGCCGTGGTCGGGGAGTCCTTCGCTGCGGCGGTGGCGGGCGCGTTCACACAGGGCCTTGGCGTGGTCGTGGACGCAGGTGATGTACTGGCCGGGATAGACGGCCGGGTCGTGCTTGGTCATGAGCCGTCGCAGCCGGTTGTCGTCCAGGACGACGGTGCCCTGGAAGCGGGCGCGTTCGCCGAAGGTCTCCAGACGGCGGGTGGCCTCGTCGGCGGCGGGGCCGGTGAGGTGGGTGTGCTCGTGGGCGTCGATCGCGGCCATGAGGTGCTCGCCGCGGGCCAGGGCCTGCTCGCTCTCCACTTCGGCGCGGAAGCCCGACTCGCTGGTGCCCGCATAGCCTTCGAAAACCTGGATGCAGTGGTGCCGGTAGGCCAGGGCGCCGGCGATGACGCCGCCGGGACGGCGTGCGATGAACCAGGCCAATGTGCGCCTGAACTGGCTGTTTTTCAGATGGAAGGGCTGCTGGTTGACCATCGGGATGCCGTCGGTGCGGCCGTGGCGCTGGCAGAAGTCGTTGATCCAGGCGGCGAAGGTGTTGAGGCGGGCGTTGGTGCGCCCGCTGGTCAGCACCTGGCTGACCGCGTTGCGCTTGACGCCGGGACTGTGTTCCAGGCGGGAGAAGAGGTAGTCGGTGCCGGGCGGCTGCAACTGCTCCAGGACGGCGATCGCCCGGGCTGCGGGTTCGCCGATGTTCCAGGTGGCGGGGACGCCGGCGGGGTCGGCCTCGGCCTTGAAGGCCAGACTGTGCATCTTCCAGCGGTAGGGCGTCCCGTTCGCGTCGCACTCGGTCCTCAGCCCGCCGCGTCTCAGATGCTTGATCTCGCTGTCGCGGGCACCCGAGAGGAAGGAAAGGACCAGGTAGCAGGAGTCCTGCAGTATGCGGGCGAGCGCGGCGAGGCTGTCGGGTTCGGTGTGGTCGGCAAGGATCGCTCCGATCCACGGCTCGTCGTCGAGCCGGCCGAGGATCGGCAGGTCGCTGACGACCTGGGGTGTGAGGCCCACGATGGCGGCGGCCTCGTTGATCAGGTGCCGGTAGCGGCCCAGCGAGATCCGGCTGCGGCCCAGCGCCTGCGCGACCCCGGTCGCGCTGGGCTCGCCGCGCCAGCCAGGCAGCGGCTTGCCTGCCGCGATGTGTTCGTCCAGCCAGGACCGCAGCTGGATCGGCAGGTCGCCGTAGACGTGCGGCTCGGCTGGAGCCGGCGGCGGGGTCCGCCAGTGACGGTCCGCGGCGAGGATGTCGGTGGAGAACTCGTCGATGAAGCGCATTGCCCAGACGAACAGCGGCCCCAGCACTTCTTCGGGGATCCGTGCGGTGGCGTTCTCGCCGTTGTGGGCCTTGGGTTCGCTCCAGCCGTCGACGTGGCGCGGGTCGAAGCACAGGACGTCGCAGGACAGGACGCTCCGCCAGAGCCAGAACTTGCGCGCGGCCGAGCGGGCTCTTTGCCGGGCGTCGGCAGCGGACAGGGACTGGATCAGGAACCGCTGGAAGTCCTCCAGGTCCCGGCCGGTCATGGCATCCAGGCGTCGGGGGCGAGCCGCTGCCCAGCGAAGGAACCGGACGTACTCGGTGAAGGCGGTGCGGATGGTGGAGACATCGGGCCGGTCCTCGCCCGCCGGGACGGTTCCCGACAGCATCTCGTAGCAGAGTTCCTTGGCGACCTGCCGATGCGTGGCGGGGATCAGGGTGAAGTCGAGGACGAACCGGCGCTCGTGCTTCTTGAGCATCGCCGGGCCCAGGACCCAGACGTCGTCGCTGAAGCGCGAGGTCTTCTCCAGCACCGCGCCCACTCGCAGTCGGCGGGCGTGGAAGACGAAGGGGTCGGTGCCGTCCGCACGGACCTCTGGCGGCGAGGCGAGGTGCGGCAGGGCGTGCAGGGCGGTGGTCACGGCAGTTCGCATGGGTTCTCGATCAGGTCCAGGAGCGCGTCGTGCGGCTTCTCGGCCTGGGCGTGCTGGAGTTCGGCGGGGGTGAACTTGGCGAGGATGTCCTGGCGGATGGCGACCCAAGCCGGCCCGTAGCGCGGCCACCAGACCTCCTCGGCCAGTTCGCGGCGGCGCTGGGCCAAGGCGTCGAGCAGAGCCAGCAGCCGAGGCAGGTGGTCGCGGGTGACCAGGCAGTTCCCGCAGTGGAAGCAGTCGAGGAAGGTGACCTGGCACGCTTCCCCGGTGATGGGATGCTGGTCGTGGTCGACGCAGGCCGTCCAGCCGGTGTCCAGCTCTCCGTCAGCGACCTGGCGGGCCTTGTCCGGACCGATTCCGCTCTCCTCCATTGCCCGGGTGTCGACGGGGCCGGGCAGAACCCGGGGCAGTGCTCGTCCACGGATCGCTGCCGGCCAACTCCTCGGTCGTCTGGCCGCTGGTGGTCCTGACCGTCGCGAGCATGGCTTATGACCTCGGTTTGCGAGCGCTGCGGCAGCGGCAGAGGAAGTAGCACATCGGCGGCGTGAGCCTCAGCTTCGCCACCTGCGCGGAAGCCCAGCGGGGGCTCCTCCGCCCCTGGCCCGATGGCTCCGGAAGCAGCTGGCCTGGTCCTCTGTGACTTGAGGACCAGGCCAGCTGCAAGCTCTGGCGGGCGAGGTCGGCCCTGGTGGTCGTGGTCATCAGTGGCTCCCGACGAGTTCGCGCTCACGGCGGCGGGCGGCCAGCTGCTCGCGCAGGCTGAACTCCTCGGAGTGGTCCTCGGTCATCCAGGCCAGGACGGTGACGGTGACGGGGGGGGGGGGGGGGGGGGGGGGGCAGTTCGTCGCCGTCGATCGCCCAGGGAACCTCGGGTAGGGCGGGCTGGTCCAGCAGCGGCGCGCACAGGCCGCATGGCAGCACGGTCCGCACGTGCCGGTCGCAGTAGGCCGGGTGCCGTTCCTCGGCGTGGCGGTGGGTGTCCGCCGGGGCCGGGGCCGAGGGGGGCGGGCCGTGTTCCGGGCGAGTCTGGCCAGGTTCGGCGCCGGAACCGGGTCCGGCGCCGGCTCCGGGGTGGCCTGCGACGGTGGCCGGGCGGCAGGGCGTGGATGTCCAGCTCGCCCGCGCGCGGCGGGTCCTTCCGGAGAGGCGTTCTCGCGGTGCAGCCGGGTCAGGGTTCGGACTTCTGCCTCGCTTCGGCTACTCGCCAACCCACCACGTGCTACTGGACTTCGTGCACGTCGCCGAGTATGCCTGGGCCGCCGCCCACGCCTTCCACAAACCCGGCACCACCGAGGCCCACGCCTGGGATGCCGACCATCTGACCGGGATCCTGGCAGGCCACGCCGCCCGCACCGCCACCGAGATGACCACCCAGGCCAAGCGGGAACACCTGCTGGCCGCCCGACGCGAGGCCGTCGACGCCTGCCACCGCTACCTGACCGGCCACCCCGACCAGCTCCACTACGAGACCGCGCTCAACAACGGGTGGCCGATCGCCACCGGCGCGGTCGAGGGCGCCTGCCGACACCTGATCGCCGACCGCCTCGACATCACCGGCGCCCGCTGGGGCCTGCCCGGAGCCGAAGCCATCCTGCGACTACGCGCCATCGTCGCCAACGGCCACCTTGACCCCTACTGGCGCCTCCACGTCGCACGCGAGCACGAACGCCTCTACCCCACCCCGAACCAGCGGCTGTTGCACCTCACCGCTTGATCACAGGACTGCTTGCGGACAGACTGCGACCCATGAGGTTCACAGGCGTGCCCACCGACGCGCAGATCACACGCGTCAACGCGGCCCCTCCTTGCATGGGAAGGCCCACCAGTGAGCATTGACCTGCCCTCCTTCCGCTACCACCCCGATCCCGTCGCCAGCGGATCCATCCGCGAGAGCGCCGGGACCTGCGCCTGCTGCGAGCGCGCCACGGGCTGGATCTACACCGCGACCTTCTACACGGCCCAGGACGTCAGCGGGCGATTCTGCCCCTGGTGCATCGCCGACGGCAGCGCCGCCGAACGATTCGAAGGTGACTTCACCGACTCATACGGACTCGACGGCGTCAGTGATGAGACCCTGGAGCACGTCACCCGCCGCACCCCGGGCTTCCACGCCTGGCAGGACCCGCACTGGCTCGTCCACTGCAACGACGCGGCCGCCTTCATCGGCGAGGTCGGATACGCCGAACTCGCCGCCCACCCCGAGGCGCTCGACCAGCTTCGGACCGACCTACGGATCGACGGCTGGCACGACGCATCCCAGCTCGAGAACTTCCTGACCCACCTCGGGCAGGGCGCGAGCGCGATGCTCTTCCGCTGCACCGTCTGCGGCACCCACCTCGCCTACGCCGACGCGTCATAGCGACGGTCCAGCACGGGCCTTTCCCTTCAAGGGAACTACACCCAATTGGGATACGCGACCCGATCGCTCCGTAGGACAAGCTGAGGTCCTGGCGCAGGTGCTCGCCGACGAGCAGCGGCAGCGCGCGCAGCTGCAGACCTTCGTGAACGGCTGGCCCTGGCCTCCCGAGAGCGGGTAGAACGGCGGCCCGCAGCTGCTGCCACCATCGCCGTGGCCGCCCCGGCATCAGCGGACGTGCCGGACGGCATCTTCAGCAACACTTCAGCCGACGCGATCAAGATCTTCCAGCCCCCTCGTGTCGACAAGCACACCGACTCCGGAGTGAGGTCACTGCGCCGGCGCCCGCGCCATCAGGGCGCTCGCGCGAGGTCGCTGATGGTCGGCCCTTCGCGGCAAAGCAGTTCGGCTGGGCATGGACCCGGGCCTGAGGTGGAAGGCTCCACCCGTTCAGCACCACCATGCACCCGGCAGATTGGGATCAACCGTGCCCGACATCACCCCTCGCGACGTCACGGGAACCAGCGTCCCCGAGGCCGGTCCGCACAGCACAGCAACCGAGGACTCGGACTTCGTGATCCCGGCGACCGAGCCCGTCGCGGAGAACCTGGGCACGTTGACTCTGCGCTACGTCGACGGTGTTGCCGTGCTGGTCGTCAGCGGCGGCAACACGATCCCCGGAGAACTCGCGGTCGTGGATGCGAACGGCAACGCCATCGCCACCTACACCCCCGGAGCCCCCAGCGCCCCCACGGCAGCGACCGCCAAGTCCCTGGACGTGTCCTTGGACATCAGCGTTCCGAACTACAAGATCGACGACGTGATCCAGGCAAGCGCGTAGCCGGCGCCGAAGCTCAAGGAAACGGCGACAGCGCCAACCCGGCGGGCCCCACGGGTACCGGCGTAGCCGGACCCGGGGGCCGGAGCGGCTGGGCACCGTGATCGCGGAGGGCGCCCCGGCTCCGCGTTCGGGGCGCCTCACATCTCGGATGCCTGGATGTGGCCCGGAAGCTCTGGACAGGCAGGGCGGCCCCGACCGTAGGAGCCGGAGGAGAAAGTGGGATGAGTGAGCGGCGCAGCTTTTGATGACTCGTCGCCAGGAAGTCCACGGGTGACGGCTGGTGCGGTGCGGGGTCGCGAAGTGCTGGTTGTTGGTGAGTACTTCGCTGATCTGATCTTCCAGGACCTCGAACGGCCGGTCCGGCCGGGCACCGAGGTCTTCGCCGGGGCGCTCGACCTGCTGCCCGGCGGGGCCTTCACACCGGCGATGGCCATGCACCGGTTGGACCGCGACGTGGTGTGGGCCACCGACTTCGGCACCGACCTGTTCAGCTCACTCGTGCTCGGCGCGGCTCGGGCCGAGGGCCTGGACGAGAGCGGCTTTCGTCACCACACGGCTCCCCTGCGCAGTGTCACGGTGGCGCTGTCGTACCCGGGCGACCGGGCCATGGTCAGCTATCAGGACCCGCACGGGGCGCCGCCGCTCACCGAGTTGCTGCGCGAGCACCGCCCCGAGGTGTTGATGTTGCCCCACTTGCGTTTCGGCGCTGAGCTGAAGGCATCCCTGTCGGTCGCGCGTCAGCTCGGCACTCTGGTGTTCATGGACTGCCAGGACGTGCCCGCCACCCTCGACACGCCCACGGTGCGCGAGGTCCTCGCCGACGTGGACGTCTTCGCCCCCAACGCCGACGAGGCACTGCGGCTGACCGGTGCGGGCACGGTCGACGACGCGCTCGACCTGCTGGCCGGACTCGTGCGCACCGTGATCGTCAAGCGCGGAGGCGAAGGGGCCAGCGCGGTGCAGGAGGGGAAACGGTACGACGTTCGCGCCGTCCCGGTCGACGTCGTGGACACCACCGGAGCGGGTGACTGCTTCAACGCCGGCTTCGTGCACGCCCTCCTCGCGGGGAAGCAGCTTCCCGACTGCCTCGCCGCCGCCGTCGCTTGCGGCGCCGCCGCCGTGACCGGCCCGGGCTCCAGCCGCGCCCTCGACCGTGCCGGGCTGCTGCACTGGCTTGCTCGCGTCCCCCGACTCTGATGCTCTGTCCACCCGCCGCGTCACCGAGCCCGAACCCCGGCCGTCGCACACGGTGGCAGGCCCCGTTCACTTGGTGATCGCCTCGTGTTAGCGTCCGGTGATCGTGAGCTGACACGAGCGGACGCGCGTGGGCCCGGCCCTTCGCGCGCCGAAGGGGGGCACCGAATGAGGATTCTGGTCACCGACCTGGACGGCACGCTGCTGGGCGGCTACCGGGCCGACCGCCGGCGACTACAGGGCGCGCTGGCCCGTCATCCGGAGCTGACGGTGGTCTTCGCGACCGGTCGCGGCCTGCCCTCGGTACGCGAGGTGCTGCGGGACCCGCTGGTACCCAGGCCGCGCTGGATCATCGCGGACGTGGGGGCGAGCGTCCTCGACGGCGTCTCATTGACCCCGGTCGAGCCCCTGCAGCGAAGGTTACGCAGCGGCTGGCCCGGAGCCCGACGCGTCCGCGCCGCACTACGCCGCCTGCCCGGCCTGACGTACCAGCACGGCGTGGCCCAGGACGGCCGCTGCTCGTTCCACCTGCGACCCGAACAGCTCACACGGGAGCTCACCGACACGGTGGAGGCGTTGGGCTGCACATGGCTCTATTCCGCGGACCGCTACTTCGACGTGCTGCCGCCGGCGGCGAGCAAGGGGGCCGCGCTGGCGGCGCTTGCCGCCGAGCAGGGCTGGCCGATGTCCTCGGTCCTGGTGGCCGGCGACTCCCTCAACGACCTGTCGCTCTTCGGGCTCGGCGCGCACGCAGTGATCGTCGGTGGCGCCGAGCCCGCCCTCCTCGACGCCGTACCCGAGGACGAGCGCGTCCACCGTCCCGACCGGCCGGGCGCCGCCGGGATCCTGTCGGCCCTTCAGGAACTGGGCTGGGTGGAACGGGAGTACCCGCTCGTGGTCGGCTACCACCGGCCACCGCTCACCTGGACCTCTGACGGATGGCGGCCACCCGCAAGCCCCAACGGCATCCTGCCCACCCTGCGCAGCCTGTTCACCGGGAACCCGCAGGCTGTCTGGACCACCGCCGCGGTCCTCGACACCGAGGAGGTCCATGGTCCCGACACGCGCTCGGCGCCGCTGGACCGCCACGACACCGGACTTCCGCTCTCCTTCGTCCGGTTGAGCCCCGCCGAGTGGTCCGGGTACTTCCACCAGGCGTGCAAGGAGGCGCTCTGGCCGGTGCTGATGTCCCAGCCGGAGCGCCTGCGGTTCGACCCGGACGCCTGGGCCCACTACCGCGAGGTGAACGCCCGCTTCGCCGACCACATCCAGGCCCGGGCCGCACCGGGTGCCACGGTCTGGCTGCACGACTACAACCTGTGGCTCGTCCCCGGACTGCTCCGCCCGGCACGCCCGGACCTGCGGATCGGCTTGTTCCACCACACTCCCTTCCCGCCCGCGGACGTGTTCGCCGCGCTTCCCACCGCCGGGGAGATCCGTGCCTCGCTGAGCTGCCTGGACTGGGCCGGATTCCACACCGAGGCCTTCGCCGACTGCTTCCGGCGGGTCCTCGCCCGATCCCCGCGGATGCCCCGGCTCGGCGTGCATCCGCTGGGCATCGACCGCGGCGCCATCGCCGCACTGGCTCGCGCCCGTGCCCGCCTGCCCCGGGCCGGCGCGGCCGAGGGGGCACTGGTGCTCTCCGTCGAGCGCCTGGACTACGCCAAGGCCCCGGTCGAGAAGGTGGAAGCCATCGCCGCGCTGCTCGCCCGCCGGCCCAGGTTGCGCGGACGACTCGGGTTCCGCCTGGTGTGCCCGCCGCCCGAGGCCGGCATCACCTCCCACGACGCGACCCGTCAGCGGCTGGAACGCCGCATCATCGAAGTCAACCGCGACTGGGGCACCGGAGACTGGCGACCCATCGAATACCTGCCGCGCAGCCTGCCGCTGGCCGAGGTGATCGACCACTACCTCGCGGCCGACGTGTTCTGGGTGACCTCCCTCCAGGACGGAATGAACCTGACCGCGAAGGAGTTCATCGCCGCCCAGCACGCAGCCGACCGCTCCGGTGTGCTGGTGCTCTCCCGTCACGCCGGCGCCGCCGCACAGCTGGGCACCGCGGCGCTCCTCACGGAGCCCCACTCACCCGCCGACCTCGTCGAAACCCTGCACCGGGCGCTGACGCTCGCCCCCGACGAGCGCCGCATGCGGCTGGACCGCCTAGCGGACCTGCTGGGGCACAGCCACCCCATGGACTGGGCCTCCGACATCACCACCGCCATCCGAGGCGGCGACCCGAATCCCGGCCGAGGGGGCCCCCGCAGTCCCGAGTACGCCCGGAGCGGCCGCGTTCACTCGACTGGTTGAGCCGCCAGTCCGTGGGCCGGCCCTGGTGGACCAGGGCTTCAAGGACGAGGTCGTCATCCACGGTGCGATCCATGGTGGGAGGACCGCGTGCTGCACACCAAGCTCTACCCGGCGAAGGGCCGTCGGGTGTGACCTGTTTGGTTGTGGCGGGTCGGTGATTGGCTGAGGAGGCTTGTTATCGGGCTGGGGGTTTGATGGGTTGGTTGAGAAGGATCCGGGCCGTGGTGGGGTCGTGTTCGGGGCGGGGCTGGTTCTGCGGAGGTGTTGCCGGCTGAGTATCAGAGCGCTGTGACCTGCTGGTTTTGTTGGTTGGTTGAGGACTTGCAGGTTGCGTGAGAAATGGTGGGGATTCCCGCAGTCTGGATGAGAGCCCTGGCCGCCGTCTGTTCGTCGCAGGCCCGCTCCGGCCCGGTGCGCGCCGCAGCCGGTTCCTGACGCGCCACACCGGGCCGACGTCGGGGGCGGCGAGGTGGAGCTGGCAGGCGTAGTCGAGGGCGTCTGTGGGGGTGCCTGCTTTCCGTCCCGCTGCCGGGATCAGGCCGGTGGCCGGCCTGGGGCGCCAGCCTGGTCAGAACTCGTCCGTCGCGTTCCGGCGAAGGCCCGGACGCTGTGGCGCGGGTCTCCGCGCAGGAGGTGGCGAATGGCGTCGACTTCCGGGCCCTCCACGGCCGCGTTCGCGGCGGCTTGGGCCAGGGTGCGCCGCACGCGGAAGTCGGGGTCGCGGGTGAGGCTCAGGGCGGTCTGGTGATGGCGGACGGGGAACCGCATGCACAGCACGGCACTGGCCTGGCGGACGCCGAAGTGGTCGCGGGTAGCCAGCAGACCGGGGTGGACGCTGTCGGCGGTGTCTTCCGGGAGCCCGCACAGCGCAGCGGCTGCCTCGTGGACATCGTGCTCGTCGCGGCTGCGCAGGAGCTCGGTCGCGTGGTCGCGGACCCAGGCATGCTCATCGGGACTGGAGGCCGCTGCTGCCGCGAGCGCGAGAGCGGGGCCGCGCAGAGACGCCGATCCGATGTTCACCCGGAACGCGCTCAGAGGGTGCGGGCTGTCTGTGAGCACCTCGCCCAGGTAGCTGGCGGAGTTGTCGCCGAGTACCAGTCCTGTGATGGCTTGGAAGACGTGGCGGCGGTCCTGCTCCGGTCGGTCCATGACCAGGTTCCTTGCCGCGGTCAGAGCCTGTTGCCGAGTCGTTGCGACTTCCCGCGGGTCGCCGGCGATTGCCAGGAGTTGATCCAGGCAGGCCTTGCGGTCGTCGTCGTTCAGCTCGCGCGCACGGCTGACCTGGTAGGAATCGGGCACGAGGGCGGTGCCGATCTGGGCGACGCCAGGTGTGGGTGCGGGGCGCTGAAGGATGCGATCGCGGGCTTGCTCGGCCCGCAGCAGTACCTTCGGGTGAGCGGGATCGAACAGGGCGCGTGCGACGTCGGCACGGTACAGGCCCTTGTCGTCCAGGTCGCCGATCCGGTTTCGAAGTTCAGCGATGTCCTCATCGGACAGGCCTGGCTCCCGGGCCTGGGGGGCATCACCCTCGTGCGTACGGATCAGACCGATCAGTTCATCGCCGACTAGCAGCTCGAGTGCCTCTTGGACTCTCGCCTCGGCCAGGTCGAGCAATCGTGTGAGGGCGCGCTTCGCCGCCCTGGGATGAGCTCTGGCGATCGCCACGCACGCCCTGGCGTGGCCCTCGTCGGAGTGATGGAAGTGGTTCGCCTCGCGGGGAACGTCCGCAGCCAGCATGTCCAGGAGGTTCAGGGCCTGCTCGGGGGTACCGCGGCCGGCCAGCGAGCAGGCGGTCCGGGTGGCCTGATGGGTAAGCGTGTGGGTGGGTGACTCGGTCAGCTCGCCGGCGCGGCTTCGCTCGGCGAGAGAGGTCACAGCGCCCATGAAATGCTGCGCCGTGTCGTCGTCGATGAGATCGGCCTGTGCCTCGATCATCGCGGCACCAGACTGAAGCACCCACCAGGGCGCGTCACCAATCGGGGCACTGGGCAGTAGGTGGTCGCCCACGGCGGCGGCCAGTGCCTGCAGCTTCTGTGTCTGGCCGGCACGGCGGTAGAGGCTGGCTGCCAGGTCCGGTTCCTGGTTCGCGGCGTAGAGATCGGCGAGGAACCCTAGGAGTCTCTTGAAGATCTTGCTTTGACCGCCCGATTTGCGCCAGATTGCCAGTAAATGTCAATCAGGTCGAACTGGTGCAAGCCGGGCGCGTTTTCAAGATCTTCAAGAGACTCCTAGAGCCTCTAGTTCGCCGCCCCAGTCGCCCGTCACGGTGGCATCCACGAGCCAGCGGCGCCCCGCCAGCACCGCCTCAATGGGTTGGGCGTTCTCCTTCGCGGACAGGGCGTGCTCGCGCGGCTTCCGGGCACGCACCAACAGGCGGTCTGTCCCCGTGCCCCGTAGCGCTTGTGCGAGCCGGTGCTCGTCGTCCAGGTCTCCCCAAGGGCCGAAGAACGTGTTCACTGCGCGGATCGCGTACAGCCAGTCAGCGGCGTCCTCGGCGAGCCCTTCGTGGATGGCGTTCTGCACGGCATCGCGCCAGTGGTCCACGGCTTCATCGGCGATGCTCTCCCACAGGCACCGGCGGGCCTCTCGCGCGTTCACCCAGGCGGCCAGCCGTCCCGGCACCTGATGACGACGGGCAAGCCGCTGCAGTTCGGTGCGCTCGTCTGGGTCGTACTCGGCCCGGACGAGACGCAGCCGCATGAGTGTGTCCTGAGCCTCGGATCCCCGTGTCCGCAACTGTGCGATGGCGCCACGGATGAGCGTGTCCAGCGCCAGCAGTGACTCCGGAGCCCAGACCAGGGTGTCCTCGGCAAGCAGCAGTACCAGGGCAGGCCGGTACTCCGGCTCGGATTCCGTGGCGTTTTCCAGAACCGCCCGCAGCTCGTCGCGCTGCCCCAGCGGGTGGGCAACGACCCCACGCGCGGCGCGTACCAGGTCGGCATGGCGCCTGACCGATGGTGCGGCCTCGCTACCAGCCTTCTTCGCTTCCGTCGTCATGCGTTCGAGTTGGCCGACCAGGGCCTGGAGTTCGTTCCCTTCGCCGACGTGGATGGCGTTGACCGCCAACTGCGCGGCCACGTCGGCCGCCTCGTCAAGGAGATGGGCGGCCTTCAGCGCGTCGAGCTGCTTGTGCCTTAAGACAGTGGCGTGGCCGATGAAGTCGGCTGCCTCCAACTGCCCGGCCAGGTCCGCGTACAGGCGTGCGGAGACCTCCGGTGCCGCGGCGCGCTGTTCCTCCGCCTTTCGCAGCAAAGGGGCCACTGCACTGGTGTTCAGGGGACCGATGAGGATCTTCTCCGCTTGCTCAAGGCGGTCGGGCAGCGGGACCGGAACCCCCGCGAGAGGGGCGTCCGTGCAGAATGACTCAGCCGTCTCGCGCGTCCAGAACTGGGCGACCACATTGCCGAGCGACCGAAGACGCTGGTTGATCTGCTCGGATCCCCATAGCTCCAGGTCCAGGTCGGGGTGCTCGTTTTCGAGAGCATCGAGCTCATCAGTGAACTGGGTGGGTTCAGTGGATCCCGATGTCGCGACGATGAGATGCCTCGCGCCGAACGGCCGCCGACCGGTGGCGAACTTCTCAACTGCTGCCCGCAGAACGGCAGGCGTGAAGTGCTGGTAGTCCTTGCACTGGACCACCGTGTTGCCGTCCGGGCCGCGTCCGGCCAGGTCGATTCCGTGCTGTGGCTGTCCCTGTACCCCGTAGCGTCGGAACCTGACCCGGTGAAGTCCCAGCCCGTTTCGGCAGACCGCGAGCATCAGCTTCTCGAAGCGGTCCCAGCCGATGTGGAGGTTCAGGTCCTCACCGGGCGGCACGTTGCCCGGTGAGCCCGTCTCGGGCGAGGTCTTGAGGACAGGGTCTTGCAGGTAGTCCTGCCAAGCGGCATCGGGCTCATCGGTGCTGGCCGGGGACGAGGCCGGGGGCAGGATCGGGTCGGTATCTGGCACATCCCTAGTCTGCGGTGTGGCACCGACGAATCTGCGGGTCTGGCGCCTGAGTGCCCGGTACTGGGACGTGAATGCCCTCAGTGGATGCTGCCACCGCGTTCGTCGGGACCATGAGCGCTCCTGGCGCCCCCATCCGCGCATCATCGTGAAGCCCTGCTGACCGTGCTCGGTGGAGTCTTGGTATCGAGTCACTGAGCCCGCCTGATGTGACCTGTTGGTGTTGTCGCGGCGCTCGCCACGGTGGCCGGTACCGTCGTGGCCGTCATCGCCTTGAAGTAGCCCGTCGGGGTCGGGGAGCCCAACACCTCCCCGACCCCAATCACCACCCTTCCCCGGCCGGATGGTTAGGGGAGTTGGCGGCGTAGTGCTGGGCTGATCCGGGTGAGCAGGGCGCCGCCGTACATCGGCACGAAGCCGATCTGGCCCTGGTTCTTCAGCTGCATGAGCAGCTGCTCGATCACCAGTGGCTCGGTGTCGTGCTGGTCCGCGAGGTTGCGGAAGTCCAGCCAGCGCCCCGGGCCAGCGGGGTCGACGGCGAGCATCCCGGTGATCAGGGCCAGGTGGATCTGCTCGGCCCGCGGCTCGGCGGCCGGCAGCCCGGCAAGGAAGCCGTGCGAGGTCAGGTCCACGCGGACCGGGGTGCTGCCGTGCCCGAAGGCGGTGAGCAGTCGGCACCGGTGCAGTTCCCCGAAGGCTTCCTCGATCTCGGCCGGGCTCAGCCCGGCCTTCTCCGCGCTCGCGGCGATCTCCGCTCCGACGAGGTAGGTGAGCATGGTGCTGCGCAGCGCTGCCCGCACGCTCTCCCGCAGGACGATGGTGTCGGTGGTGGTGAGTCCCGGGAGCGGCAGCACCCTCGGGCGGTGCATCGAGCTGTCCTCGGGGCTGGGGGAGGAGCTGTTGGCGGTGGAGATGGTCATGGCGTCCTCCAGGACGTCGAAGTGGTCGGGACTTCCGATCACTTCCGCACCATGCCGTTGATCGCGTCCGGACGGATGGCTGCGGGCGTTCAGCCGGACGCTTCCTTGGCCGACGGTGATCCGTTCGAACCGGTCGGGATGCCGAGCACCTTGAAGTCCTCGAAGAGGACGGTCCGGCTTGGCCTGTCCGGCTCGACGAGACCGGCCTCCTTGAAGCGCTGCGCCAGGGTGGTGCGAAGGCGGCCGCCGGCGGTTTTCTCGGAGTTGTCGTAGGTCAGCAGAAGCTGAGCAACCGTGAGGTCCGGCCGGTCGGTACAGATCTCCTTGATGATCTCCCTGCGGATCCGGGTCGTCTGCGGGATGACCCTCGGGCCGCCGCCAGCGTAGGGCGCCCGCAGGTCCCGGCCGCCGTTCTCCGAGCGGATGTGTCGGCGGATCCGGTCGGCGTTGCGGGCCTGATCGTCAGTGCGGCTGTCACGGGCGGATGCTCCGCGGCCATCCCGTTCGATCGCGGAGACTCCCGGCGGCTGCAGCTGATCAGCCAGCTCGCGTGGATCAGCGTCCCAAGGCACCTTGTATCCGATCAGCGGCAGCAGGAGCAGCACGCCGATCACCGCCTGGTCGGAACCCCACTCCGCGTCGACCGAGACGCCGACTCGTTGCAGGACGTCCGCGACCACCCGGACCAGCCGATGGAACTCAGCGACGATGAGGCCGGCGGCCTCCGACTCGGCCTCAGTGAGCACCCACGCATCGGGTGCGGCAGGGTCGAACGGGTTCGGCTCCTCGGTGCCGTCGAGGAGCCGGCCCCCGATACCGCACACGCGCCAGCAGAACCGCATGACCTGGACTTGGTCGACGAGATGTCGGGCCAGTGGCTCCAGGATCCGTGCGGCCTCCGGCATCGCGGCCTCCACCGCCTGACGAACCTCTGGGCGCCCCAACCACGTCGCGGCGGTTCGCCGCGCCCAGTCTTCCTCTTTGCGATACCAGGACCGAACTGTCTGCTCGTCGGACATCACCCCATCATCCTGGGACGTGCCGCCTCTCGGAAGCGATGTGACCTGTTGGTGTTGGTGGGTTTGAAATGGCCCTAGACGCTGTGTTGTCTGGACCTTTAGTTGGACCTGTTGGGTGGGGGTGGGTGGGGGTGGGTGTGGTGGTCGGGATGGGTGGAGGGGGTGGGTTCGGCGGCTTGGTGGGTTGGCGGGGTGTTTTGGGCTTGTAGTCGGGTGGGAATTCCGCGCGGCTGTTTTTATGGATTGTCTGCTGGTGGTGATGTGAATTCGGGTTTGATGCTTTGGCGTGGGGGCCGGTGTGGGGTTGGTGTTCGGTTTCGTGGGGTGGCGCTGTGCCCGTTCTGGTCTGCCGGTCCGTGCCTGCTCTGCCTGCCCTGCCCGTCGGCCGCGCTCTCGGGTGCGGTGGTTGGCCGGCCCTGTGGGTGCTGCTGCGCCTCGTCCTGGCTCGGTGTCAGGCCCGGGACCGGGGGGCGGCACGTGCGAGGTGCCCGCCGGGGTGGCCTGCTGGCTGCTCTCCGGGCCCGCGCGGCCAGCGCCTGGCGGTGGCTGCTGCGGCCGTCGGCGTAGCGGCGGTGGCGGTCGTTGGCGGCCTTGTCGCCGTCCAGCGAGATGCCGACCTTGATGTCCAGTTCGTCGAAGAGCTCGCAGAACTCCCGGTCCAGCCGGACCCCGTTGGTGTGGATCCGCAGGTCGAGCGCGCAGTCGGGCGCCAGCGCGGCGCGCAGGCTCGTCGCGGCCCGGCGCAGCAGCACCAGGCCGGCGAGCAGGGGCTCCCCGCCGTGCAGGACGACATGGACGGCCGGCAGTCGGTGGGCCGCGGCGTGCTCCGCGATCCGTTCTGATGATCGGCGTTTGGTTTTCAGTGGCTCGGCGTGGCTGTTCATTCGGGTGGTTGGGGTTCTTGTCTCTGGTCGCGGCCGCCGTCGACCGGGGATGGTGAATGGGGGAGCCGGGTGCGTGGTGAAGTGTCCTGCTGTATCGCGGTGAAGAGCCGACGCCGATCGTTATCACCGGCCTCGGGGCGTGGTTTGCGGCCGTGGTCCTGGAGCGGGAGCTGAGGAGGCTTCAGAGCCTTCTACGGAGTACTTTATCTCCCGGAGCCCTGCGAACCGAAGACCCGGGCCACATAGCGATCGAGGAGATCACGGAAGGCTCGGGCTGAATCGATGTCAGAAGTCGGCAGCGTTCCCGCGTCGTCGATGGTCGCGATGAAGTCGATGTCGGCCCAACCGCCACGGAACAGGACGGCCGAGAGCTGTGCGTCGCCGGGGCCTGTGATGAGGACGCCGATCGAGTCGGGTTCGGTCACCGAAGACCGGTCTGTTTCAAGGCGCGGTGGCCACGGCGCGGCCTCGTCCCGCCAGGTCACGTGCCCGACTACCAGCCCCCGGCGCTCCCAATCTGCCCTGCGCTCGGCGACTTCGACAGCCGCGTGATCAAGATCGACGACTTGTTCCATGGACAGATCATGACGACCAGCAAGCGCATCCTCTACCTGTTTCAGCCGGCGCCGGCCACGCCTTCACCAGCACGACCGCACGCTCCAGCGCTTTCAGTTCCCGACCCGCGGTACGCAGTGCTCTTCGAACTCATCGCTCAGCGCCTTCCGTTGTCGAGGACGAAGCCATTGTGCGCGGTGTCCGGGCGGTCGCCGGCCTCGGTGAAAGGGGTCCGCCGCAGTGGTGAAGAGCGGGAGCCGAACGCTGCTGCCCGTGGCAGTAGAGACCTGGGGGTCCGGCGTCCGGTGAAACGCCACGGCGGCGGTTTGCCTTCGATCGTGTGCTGTCGTGCGGCGTGTCGGTGTCGCACCGGTGTGGGGCGGACAGCCTGGCCTCAACGAGGCCTGCCGTGAAGGAGACGGGCACTGACCGGTATGGGGGAGTGGTGGTGCCCGAGCCGATGAAGCCAGTGCTGGATCGGTCCGCTGACGTGGCCAGGTTGATGGACCTGGACAGCCGGGGCGAGTTGACCACGTCTCATGTGCGGCTTGTCGCCTCGTCTCTCGGGGTGACTGTGCGGGCGGTGTGGTACTGGATCGCCGCGGCGCGTAAGGAAGGGCGGTTCTCGGCGCGCCCCCGCGCGCGGCTGGCCGTCACCTCGGAGGTCCGGCGTCTGCTGGCGTTGTGGGAGGAAACGTCTCGGCCGTCCACCGCGAACTGGTAGCCCGCGCAGCAGACGACCCCGCAGCAGGGCCTGTGCTGTCGCTGTCAGCCCTGCACCGCGCGGTGGTGCGGGAGTTGTCGGTGGGGGAGCGGGCGGGTCTGCGGGGTGGGGAGGCGGCCC
This sequence comes from Kitasatospora mediocidica KCTC 9733, assembly GCF_000744225.1. GTDB lineage: Bacteria > Actinomycetota > Actinomycetes > Streptomycetales > Streptomycetaceae > Kitasatospora > Kitasatospora mediocidica. The sequence goes on from NZ_JQLN01000006.1 coordinate 885,264, forward strand.
GCCGAGCGTGTGACGTGTTCGGGAAGCGGCCGGCGTTGTGGAGGAACGCGTGCTGGGAGGGGGACCACAATCACGTGCCGGTACAGGTGGATGTCGAGGGCGAGTTGGCGTGTCCGCGGATCACGTGGTTCATCGACTGCGCCACCAAGATGATCACCGGGGTGGCGGTGACCCCGCACGCCCCGGGCTGCTGCGGCGGCTCGTGCCCGTCCCACTGCCCGCAGGCCAGCGCCGAGTAGGGCCCGGAAGCAGTCCGGCCCGGCCACCGTGATGGTGACCGGGCCGGACCGCGCGGGTCCTTGCTCAGGCGTTGCGCAGGGCGAACGCGACGCCCGCGCTCAGCACGGCGAGCTGGGCCGCGCTCAGGCCGAGCACGCGCGCCTGGCTCTTGACCACGTTGCCGAGCACGTAGCTGCCGACCAGGGCCGCGCCGAGCACGACCACGGCCTTCTGCTGTCTTCCCGTCATCTCCTCCACCTCCTCTCTTTGTTGGTAACCGGCTGTCTTGTGGCATGAGATCTTGACCGTTTGCCAAACGATCTTGACCGCGGGTCCGGTCTCATCCGGTCGAGGCGTCTGCTTCGCCGCGCACAGTCGCCGGGCCTTCGGTCTCACCGAACCTTGTCGGTGTGGTGAACGACGGGTCGTTGCCGGTCATGTCGCAGCTGGCCGCCCACAGGCGCGCCGCGGTCGTGGTGTCGGCGAGGTGGTTCCAGAGGGGTTCGATCCTGGGCGTACCGCGCAGCCCGAACGCTCGGGGACCTAACATCTGGCCGCCGCGCACGCTCGGGTCGAGCACGGCCCGGACGGCGGGCCATGCGGCAGCGTCCTTGCCCTGGACGAGAAGGCCGAGCGGTAGGTGGCTCAGCCGTTTACCGGTGGTGCGGACATGGAATGGCGGGCGCGAAGGGGTGAGGGAGTCGAGCGCGCCGCCGGGATGAACGAGCACGCTCGATGTCGTGCTGTCGGCGGCACGTAGGCGGCGGTCGAGTTCAAGAGCGAAGAGCATCTGGGCCAGCTTGGAGCGCGAATAGGCGCGTTTGGGCTGGTAGTCGTGCGTGCTCTGGAGATCGTCGAGGTCCAGGCGTTCGGACTTGGCGGCGAAGCTGCCGGTGGTGACGATCCGGCTCCCCGGGGTTGCCGTGAGCAGGGGGGCCAGGTGGTGGGTCAGCGCGAAGTGCCCCAAGTGGTTGGTTGCGAACATCAGCTCGTGGCCGTCTGCGGTTTCGCGGCGCGGTGGATGGTCGAGCGCCACGCCGGCGTTGTGGACGACCGCATCGAGGCGATCCAGCCCGAGCGCGTCCACGGATTCCTTGAGCGAAGCGAGATCGGCTAGATCCAGGGGCACATGCTTCACCTTGGCGCCGGGGATGTGCGAGCCGATGGAAGCGATTGCGTCTTTGGCTTTCGCCCTGTCGCGGCTACCGAGAACGACTGTGGCCCCGGTGCCGGCGAGCTGCTCGGCGACGAAATACCCGATGCCCGCGTTGCCGCCGGTGACCAGGAAGCTCTTTCCCTCGGCGCGAGGCAGCCGGTGGATGTCCCACTGTGGGACCTGGGGCACGGAGGGCATGGAGGGCTCCCGGAAGCTCGAGTGGTCTGGAGGCGGGCGGGCCGCACATTCACAGCCGGCCGCGCCCAGTTCCTACGGTCTCGAGGGCCACTCACATCCCACCGACAGATTGCTGTCCCCGCTGACAGCCGACCGACATCGCGCGGACCCAGCGCGGCAACAGCAGCAGCTTCCCCCGCCGATCAAGAACACGTGGCAGAAACCCACCGGCCGTCAAGATCATTTGACAAACGGTCAAGATCGCTTGTCATGGGACACCGGCCACGCTCCCACCCGGCACCGACAATCAGGGCCGGTCGGAGGCTTTGAGTACCATGTGTGGTTATGAGTGAGATGTTTGTGCGATCAAAAATGTTGCGCCATGAGAGGTGTTCTGTGCTACCTATCTGGATAGGAGGTATGTGATGTCTGAGATCTTCGCGGCGGTGGACGCACTGCTGGCCAAGGCCCGGGACGGCGGCGACCTGCCGGAACCGGCCGAGCGGGAGCGGCTGCGCAAGGCCGCCGGTCTGACCCAGGTCGAGGTGGCGGCGGCCTTGGATACCCGGCGGGAGACGTTCGCCAAGTGGGAGGCCGGCACCGCACAGCCGCGGGCCCCCAAGCGCGGCGCCTACGCCTTCCTGCTCGCGGGCCTGGCCGACATCCACGGCACCCAAGGCCCCGACGGCTGGCTCACCCTCGCCCGCCAGGCCCGCCCCCTCGACACCAGCACCGACGCCACGGAAGGGGAGTGACACCCTGATGGACCGCCAGACGTACACCGCCGAGCTGGCCTCTCTGCGCGAGCTGCGGACCGAGATCACGGCCGCCGAGAAGACGGTCGCGGCCGCGCGGAAGGAGCTGGACAAGCTCACCGCCCAGCGCTCGCGCCGGGTTGCCGGGCTCGCCGGGTACGAGGGCGCCCAGGCGCCGGCCATCGCGAAGGCCTCGGGCCTGTCGGTCGGCGACGTCGTGCGGATCGCGCCGCTGCTGGACCCGACCCCGGCCGCCGTCCGCGCCGCCAAGGCCGACGACCAGGTCGTGCCCGCGCCCGCCGAGGCGCCGAAGGCCGAGCCCGAGCCCGCCGCCGCGGTGGCCCCGGCGCTGACCCGCCCTGCCGCCGTACTCGAGCAGCCGACCCCGGCCGTCGAGGCGCCGACCGTGGTCGAGGACCAGGCCGTCGTCGAGCAGCCCGCCCCGGCCGCGCCCGTCGATGCTGCGCCAGTCGTCCCGGCGGCTCCGGTCGCTCCGGTCGCTGCTGGGCCGCACGAGCTGCCCACCCTTCCCGAAGGCCCGGCGAACGCGCGGTTCGAGGCCGTGACGACCGGGCTGGTGTCCAAGCGCCCGAACTTCACGCAGCAGGCCCGCAGCACGGTGTTCCTGGACGCGGCGACCGGCGACCTGGCGGTGCGCGACCGCGTGGTTCGCCTGGCCCTCGGCGCTCGCACGCCCGGGCGAGATCCTGGACGCCGTCCTGGCGACCGCGCCGGGGACCGAGCGGATCTACGTCACTGCGGGCGCCCCGTGGCACGACGGTGCCGAGCGCTACTCCACGCTCAAGGACGCCGTGGCGGCCTGGCTGAACACCCCGTCGGAGCGGTGGACCACCGCTGTCGGCTCGGGTCGGGACAAGCTGGCCGGGCACTTCGTCCACCAGCGCCAGCCCGTCGGCCGCTACGCCCCCGCCGCCGCCCCGGACAGCGGCGCCACCGAGATCCGGTCCATGGGGGAGTGGTTCGACCCGGACGGCGCCGACGTCATCACCTGCCGGGACGCGTTCCGGCCGCTGTGGCAGGCGCTGCGCCGCCACTGGGAGGACGCGGTGCTGATGGGCTCGCCGTCGCAGACCGGCCGGGACCTGTGGTCGCGCACCATTCCCACCACCGGAAAGTGGGCCGGGGGCTACCCGGTGCTGTCCGAGGAGTTGCGGGGTCTGCTGCACGCGACCGGCGGGCAGGGCCGCACGGGCGCGGTGCCGATGAGCCTACGATGGTCATCTGCGGCGGAGGTTACGTCAGAAGTCTTATGCCGTGGGCTGGTTGCTGCCTGCGGTACGGCACGGCGGCAGGGGAGAGCGGAGCGGCTGCGACTGTGCATCTGAAGGACTTCTCCGTCAGCGGGTTCCGCTCGCTGACGTTGGTCGAGAACATCCCCGTCAGCGCGCCGACGATCCTGGCCGGCCACAACGACGGCGGGAAGAGCGCGGTGCTCGCCGCTCTCGACTTCCTCCTGGGTGGGTACCGCCTGGTCGAACAGGACCGGACCTACGACAACCCGCCGGCAGCCGGTGTCGCCGCTGTTGCTCCGGCCCGCTGTCCCTCGACCTGGGTCGAAGGCCGCTTCGCCCTGGACACCTGTGAGCAGGGCATGGGCTTTGCGGCCGAGTTGAGGATCCGGCGCCGAGTGGAGGGCGACGGTGCGCCCGTGATCGAGTACTGGGCCCAGCTCCCGCGCGACCCCCGGCTGCGCGACTTCAGCTCGCTGCTCGTCCCGGCTCTCAAGGACCTGGTGGAGGCCTTCGGACTGCGGGCCGAGGGGAAGGGCCTTAAGGCCGACTTGCAGGCGGTGCTGGGCGCACACGCGGCGCAGTCCCCGCAGGTCGCCGAATGGACCGCCCTGCCCAAGCAGTTGGTGCGGCGGCTGCCGAGGCTGCTGTCGTTCAGCGGGAAGGACGAGAGCCCGGACCGGGCCGTCCACACCGCACTGGCAGGCAGCTACGCACGAGGGCATCGACCTGCACTTGGGGCAGATCGCCTCCGCACTCGGCCTGCGCAACTCCGTCCTGCTCCACGAGCGCTGCTTCCTCGCCGTCGAGGGAGCCACCGAACAACAGGCCATTCCGGTGCTCTTCTGCCTCTCGCAGGGTCTGTCCCTGCAGGCGGCCGGCATCGCCCTGTGGGCCTGCAACAACAACGAAGGCGCCCTCCACCTCGCTGCCCAGCGCCGCACCGTGATGCTGCTGGTCGATGCCGACAGCCGCAACGTCGCCAAGTTCTTCAAGGACGACCGGCTGCGCCACTTCGGCCTCGATCCAGCGACGCAGGTGTCCTTCGTCGGTGAGGCCGAGAACTTCAACGAACTCGAGGAGCTCTTCGAGGACGAGCAGTGGGCCGAAGTGGCCAACCGCAAGTGGCCGCGCCGCGAGAGCGGGCAGCCCTGGGAGGTCGCGCACTTCAAGGCCCACCGCGGTGGCCGGAAATTCAGCAAGGACATTCTGGACATGATCAAGGAGCAGGGAAGCAAGAGCCCGGACGGTAAGCCCGACATGGTCTACGAGCTGGCCACATCCCTGGAATCCGCCTCTGACGTTCCGCGGCAGTTGAGGGAGGTATTCGCGGCTTTGCGCGCGAGTGCGGGCTGATCATTTCCGGACGGTGCGTCCTGCTGGAGCTGGGCGGTACGTCGTGCCTTCATCCGGGCCTTGCGCTGTTCGCCGGTGGGGGAGGCCCAGGCGTGCCAGCCTGCCTCCACCACCCACTGCCGTGCGTGGACCCGCTCGTCGATTCCGCACCACCGGCACCCGTTCGGAGCGGGAAAACCGCTACGCAAAGAGCCTTGCTCGGAAGTCATCTCTCCCCCTCTCTGGCCTTATTCTTTCCCGCCGCACTGACAATCTCCTGCCCTCGCGCCCGCCGCTCACTCACCTGCTGGCGGCGGTACGCCGCCCCTGGCCTCCCGTGATTTCCACAGATCACCGTTGCGGACCAAAACGCCGAAGTCGGCCCGCACACCACACTCGAACGGTTACGGTCAGCGACCATGCGATTGCTCCACACCTCGGACTGGCATCTCGGACGGACGTTCTACCGAGAGTCCCTCGTCGACGCCCAGCGCGCCTTCCTCGAACACCTGCTGACCGTCGTCCAGGAGCGGGAGGTGGACGCGGTCCTCGTCGCTGGCGACATCTACGACCGGGCCATCCCGTCCTTGGACGCCGTCGCCCTCTTCGACCACGCGCTCAACAGCCTGGCCGATCTCCAGGTCCCCGTCATCATGATCAGCGGCAACCACGACTCACCCCAGCGCCTGGGCGTCACGTCCCGCCTGATCGAACGAGCCGGCATCCACCTGCGCACCGATCCCGCCACCTGCCACACACCCGCGGTGCTGCACGACGAGCACGGACCCGTCGCGTTCTACGGCCTGCCCTACCTCGAACCGTTCCTGACCCGTGAGGAGATGGCAGCCGACAAACCCACCCACGAGGCCGTCCTGGGCGCCGCGATGGACCGCGTCCGCGCCGACCTCGCCACTCGCCCCGCAGGCACCCGCTCCGTCGTCCTCGCCCACGCCTTCGTCACCGGCGGCCGCACCAGCGACAGCGAGCGCGACATCACCGCCGGCGGCATCCCCACCGTCCCCGCCGCCGTCTTCGAGGGCATCGACTACGTCGCCCTCGGCCACCTCCACCGCCCGCAGAAAGTCACCGACCGCATCCGCTACAGCGGTTCCCCCCTCGCCTACTCCTTCTCCGAAGCCGGCTACGCCAAGACCACCTGGCTCGTGGACCTCGACGCCGACGCCAACATCACCATCGAAGCCGTTCCCTGCCCCCGCCCCCGGGCCTTGAACACCCTCACGGGGCACCTCGACGACCTCCTGAAGGACCACCGGCACGAACACCTGCGCGATGCGTGGCTGCACGTCATCCTGACCGACCCGCAGCGCCCCATCAACGCTTGCGCACCCGTTTCCCTCGCACCGTTCAGCTCACCTTCGCCCCCGAGGACGGCGGCCCCCCACACAGTGCCACCTACACCGAACGCACCCGCCACCGCACCGAACTCGAGATCACCGCCGGTTTCGTCGACCACGTCCGAGGCGGCCACGCCCCCACCCCCGCCGAACAGGACCTCCTACGCCGGGCGGTCGAGGCCACCCGCCGCAACGACACCGTGAAGGAAGCCCGCTGATGCGCCTGCACACCCTCACCCTGCAGGCCTTCGGCCCCTTCCGCACCCGGCAGACCATCGATTTCGACACGCTCTCCCAAGGAGGGCTGTTCCTCCTGCACGGCGCCACCGGCGCGGGAAAGTCCACCATCTTCGACGCCGTCTGCTACGCCCTCTACGGCAACGTACCGGGGGGAGAGACACCAGACGGCGCTGCGCAGCCACCACGCCGACCCAGCCACGCCCACCCAGGTCGAGCTGGAGTTCAGCATGGCGGGGCGCCGCCTGAGGATCACGCGCACCCCCCAGCAGGAACGGGCCCGGCGTGACGGAAACGGCACCACACAGACGCAGGCCAAAGCCGGCCTGGAGGAACGGCACGGCGACGACAGCCTCGGCCGACCCGTCTGGAAGCCTGTCAGCGCCGCCCACCAAGAAGTCGCCCGCGAAATCGAAGCCCTGCTGGGCATGAACCGCGAGCAGTTCTGCCAAGTCGTCCTGCTCCCGCAGGGCGACTTCGCACGATTCCTGCGAGCCAAGGCCGAGGACCGCGCCAACATCCTGGGACGCCTCTTCGGCACCCACCGCTTCCGCGACATCGCACGCTGGCTCACCGACCACGCCAAAGAGACCGGCCAGCGCTGCGACGACGCCCGCAAAGCCCTCCTGCGCGACATCGACCGGATCCAGGGCACCGCCGGCACCCTGATCACCGACTCGGCCGAGGAACAAGCCCCCACCGAGGACAGCATCGACACCACCCACCCCACCGCACTTACCTGGGCGCAGGCGGTGCACCACCGCGCCGACCAATCCCATCAAGAGGCCAGCGCCGCACTGCAGGACGCCCGAGCGCACCACAGCACCAGGGAAACCCGAGCTGCACAGGTCCGAACCCTGGCAGAGCGCCAGCTGCGCCACCGCGCCGCCAGCGAAGCCCTCACAGCCCTGCGGGCCCAGGCCCCGGCCTTCGAGAACCTGCAGGCGGCCCTGGAACGCGGTCGCCGTGCCGAGCGGGTCCAGCCCCTCATCCAGGCCCTCAATGACGCGGAGCGGGACCACCAGGCGGCCCGCCGCGCCGAAACCGAGGCCAGGACACGACTGCCCCACCCACAGCGCGACGACACCGACGAGGACCTCACCGCCGCCGAGAACCAGCTGAAGAACGACCTCGGCCGCCTCGACGCCCTGCGCCACGACGAACAGCGCTCCGACGAACTGGCAGCCTCCCTCGCCAAGCTTGAGGCCGACTTGGACCAGGCGCAGGCCGACCACGACGAGATCACCGACTGGCTGGACCAGGCAGACGCTCGACGCGCCGAGTGCACCGCGCGGATCGACCAGGCCCACCTGGCCCAGACCCAGGCCGAGCAAATCGCCGCCACCCTGCCGCCCCTCGAGCAACAACTCGCCGCAGCCCGCCGACGCGACGAACTCGCCAACGACGTTGCCAGGGTCCAGGGCGACGTCGACCGGCTCAAAGAAGCTGTCATCCGCAGCGCGACGCACGCGCGCGAGATCCGAGACCGGCGCATCGACGGAATGGCCGGCGAACTCGCCGGCCGACTGCGCCCTCAAGAACCCTGCCTGGTCTGCGGTTCACCCGTCCACCCCCGACCCGCGACCACCACCGCCGACCACCCGAGCAGGGAGGACGAGGCCTGCGCGGAGGAGGCTTACCAGCAGGCCGACCAAGCCTGCAAGGACGCCGAACAGGACCTCACCCGGCTCACGGCCGAGGCAGCCTCCGCCCAGGACCTGGCCGACGGGCAGACGGCCGCCGACCTGCAGCAGCGTCACCGCGCCGCCCGGCAGACCCGCAAGGACCTCCTGGCCGCCGCCGCAGACGCCGTGCCCGCCACCGAGGAACTGCACACCTTCGACGAGACACGTAAAACCCGGACAACCGAACTCACCGGCCTGGACCGACGGATCGGCGACTACCTCGGCCGCCAGGAGACCCAGAGCACCGAGCAGGAAGTCCTCACCCACCGCCTGGCCGACGCCTTGGCCGGATCCTCGACGATCGCCGCCCGCAGCGCCGAACTCACCGCCGAGGCGGAGGCGATCGCCTTGGCGCGGACGGCGATCCAGCAAACGGCAGTGGCTGCGGAGAACCTGGCCCGCGCCGCCCGGGCAGCCCAGGCCGAGACCGCAGCCGCAGGGTTCACCACCCTCGACGACGCCCGCCGCGCCATCGCCAACAGTGCCGAACTCGCCTCAATGGAAACCAAGTTGGAATCATGGCGGACAGCCCAGGCCACGCACGAGGCGACACTCACGGACCCCGATCTCGTGGAGGCCGCAGCCGCGGATCCGGCAGACGAGCAGGCCGCCGACGCGGACCTCGCCGCCGCCACCGAACGGTCGGAGACAGCAGCCATCGCCGAGAGCACCAGCCGCGTCCGCTGCGAGACCGTGCTCGGCCACATCGACGACCTCACTCAGAGCATCGAGTGATGGTCTGCAGGGGAGTGTCAGTTGCGTATCGTCAACTGCGTGTCAGTGGAATGGGCCCAGCGACCTCGTGATCTGCGCTGGTAGGAGGTGCTTATTCATCGCTGACATGAATGACGAAGGATCATGCCATTCTGGCGCAGACCGCTATGACGGGAAAGGAGTCTGTGCTGGTCAGAGCCTTTGAGGGCCTGCTGCTCCTGTTGGCGTGCGTCGTGGTCTCGCCTCTCGGGATAGTCTCCGGCCATGACTCAGATGCCGCCGAGTGGGCCTGCTCACGTGGAGTACCCACCGGTCGCCAACGCGATGGACTACCTGGACAGCGTGGTGGAGCATCTCTCTGGCGAGCCAAAGCCGCGTGACTTGAAGTACGCGATCTTGCATCTGCAGGCTGCAGCTGAGGTTCTCTTGAAGGCGCGTCTGCTCCAGGAGCACTGGAGCCTGGTCTTCAAGGATCCAGGCCGTGCTGACCGAACGCGATTCGAGAGCGGTGACTTCGAGAGCTGTGGAGTTGCCGAGACGATAGTTCGGCTCGGCAGTATCGCGGGGTTGAGCCTCCCTCAGAAGGCCGTTGACGAGCTCAAGCACCTGGCCAAGTGGCGCAACGCCCTTCAGCACTATGGCATGACCGCACCGGCTCCGGCCGTCGAAGCGCGTGCTGCCAGCATTCTCGACTTCCTCCTGGTCTTCCTCCGCGAACACCTCATGCCTGGCTTGACCGGCCTCGACCTCATGTACGCAGGGGAAGGGGAGTACTACATCATCGAGCGGCTCGCCAACATCCGCAGCCTGATCAAGGTGCGTATGGATCGCTTGCGGCCGGGCCTGGCTCCCTACGCGGAGCGAACCGTGCAGTGTGCCGATTGCGGCCAGTTTGCTCTGGTCGTGGGGATCGCCCCACTGGTTTGCCACTTCTGCGGGGAGAAGCCGCCGACGAGGGACTTCGCCAACTTCGCGGTGTTCTATGTCGACGTTGTGTTGGGTCTGAGCTCCTACGAGGAGCCCGAGGCCGGGCGGGAATGGATCGTTGACTGTCCTGACTGCTCGGATACCACTGTGGTTCTCTTTGCCGAACGGGCGGCAAAGCCTGGTGCCCGTGTTCCGCTCTGCGTTGCCTGCGGGAAGGTGTTCCCCGACGAGTTCGTTCATCACCTCTGACGCTCAAAGGTGCACCTATGCTGATCTCTGGCCGTTGACAAGGTGGTTCGCCTGTTGGCGGCTTCAGTGACCGAACAGGTCTCCGCGCCAGCCGCGACCTGGAATGTTTGGCGGCCGCCGGCTCGGACGTCGGCTGCCAGGACAACCTGATCCAGGGGCGCGGGGCCCGGCCTTGTCGTCCTGCCGGTCGATTTCGTCGACCGGGTGAAGGCGATCTCTGGCGGTCCGGCGGCCATGAACGGTGGTTCTAGCCACCACGATGACGAGAGCGCGTGTGGGTGTTGATGACCGCCTGCTGGCCGGTATATGCGGTCCGGGCGCCTGGAGATCGCGATGGCCGTGCGGGCTCAAGGGAGGGGTCGCTTGCGGTCGATCGAGTACAAGTTGACTCGTTTCCGGGAGTGTTGACGCCGTCGTAAGTCATGCTTGGTCGATCGGTCCGTGGTAGGGGGAGTGTGGGGGGCGTTTGTCGGATCAGCCTGATCTGTTCTCCGCTCAGCAGGAGGACAGCGTTGATGGTCTTCAGCACATACCGCCGTTCGTGGCGCCAGTGGCTGCCACGGCCGGGGCGGTGACCGGCGATCCGGTAGCGTTGCGCATCGCGGAGGCGATCCGTGACGTGTTCGGTGACTCCGGCTCCGAGAACGGTCTCAGCCGTGCGGAGATCGCCCAGGCCTGCGCGTCGGTAGCCTCCACCGGCGAGTTCGATGCACGCTTCCACGTCTTCACCAAGCTCCAGTTGCTCGAGCCGCTGCGCCGCAAGGCTCATGATCAGCGTTACGTCTTCAACCCCACCAGCGGCGCAGCGTTGCTGGTCTACGAGCGGCTGCGGGAGGCCGGTGGAGTCCACGAGATCACGATGCTTCTGGACCGGACCCATGAAGGCATCCTGAACGGCTCCCTGACCGAGGCGGACCTCGCCACGAAGATCGCCAAAGTTCGGCGCAGCCTGGCGAACTACACCAACCACCTGCTGCAACTCGTCCGGACCAGGCCAATCGAGGAACTGTTCGGACAACGCCACCACCACGCCCACGCCGCCTCGATCCATGAGGCGAAGCACGTCGTCCACGCCATCGCCGAGCGCTACCCTGCGCTGCGCCCGGCCGGCACTCGCCTGATCCAGGAGGCGCTGCGCTACACGGCGGCCGTCCAGGAGTTCCATGACCGTCTCATGCGACAGGCCACCACCCGTCGTGACTTCAGCATGCTGCTGCCCGAGCAGTATGTGACCGCTGCCCGACGCGCTCCGATCGACGCGCTGGCGAGTGTGTTCGCTGCGACTGTCTTCGACCCGCCCCGTGTCGACATCACCGTCGGCCAGGTTCTCACCGCCGCTGCTGACCACCGGCCCCGCCGCCGCGGCAGCGCCTGCCACGGCCTCCCGCACGGCCACCGGGTCCGGATCCGGTCGAGACCGCGCGGGCCAGGGCCGCCCGCGCGCGGGAGCGGCGCGAAGCCGCAGTAACTCTGCTCATGGGAGGTAGGGCAGAAGCCGACCTCACCGAGGAACTGCGGGCCCTGCCCTGGCGGGCTGCGGTCCGACATGTCGTCGACCTGCTGCGTGCCGCGGCCGACCCGGCCCTGCCGTTCATGCTCGCCATCTCCCGGCAAGTGGTGGTGGACCCCTCCGGCCCGGTCACCTACGCCTCACCCATGGCCGTCTACCGGGTTCCCGACGGCCTCCAGGACATGCACGACCACGACGACGACACCGAGACCACATCGGCGGAGCCCTCGTGAACGACCACCGCTACCAGCTGGCGCGTGCCCGGGTGCTGCGTACCTTTCCTGTCCCGGCCGATCGCGCAGAACTCGCCCAGCTGCGCTGCGCCGTCGACGATGTGGAACGCCGCCTCACCGACGTCATCACCGCGGGAGGAGCCAGTGAACTGATGCTCGCCTTCAGCCCCGACGTCGAACCCGCCAACGGCTGGCTGGACGACAGCGATGTCCGCCGCACCGCCTCGGCTTTCCGGTTGGTCACCCTTGCTGCCTGTATCCGCCATTGCTGGCCCGACCGCAGTCAGCCCCTGTACCCGGGGCAGGCCGCCAGACAGGACGACATCATCACCACTCTGGTCCCGCTCCACGACACCCTCGCCGCCAGGGAAGGCATCGCAGCACTGGGCCGCGCCTCGCATTTCCTCGCCGCCGTACGTTTCCTGCGCGCCTGCGGCTACCTCGCCTCGGACGAGGGCGACGGCACGATCCGCCTCGGCCCCATGGCCGCGCTGTGGTCCGAGCGCGACATCGCCGAACTCCGCAGCGGTTACGACGTCCTGCCCGGCCCGGGCCTGGGGAAGGAGTGACCCGGTGGACGTACCGTCGCTGGACGCGCTGCCCCACAACCGACGGGCGGACGTACGCGCCGCGGTCTGTGCCGTGGAGACCGCCCGACTGCCAGTGCGCCCCGCCCACTACCGCGCCCTCGCGGAGACTGCGCTGAGGGTCGTCGTGGAACAGGTCCTGGCCGCGTCCGGACGTACCCTGCTCGCCGTTAGCGGCGGCTACCTATCCGGCTACGACGACGACATCAGGCAGCGTCTGGTACACGAAGGCATCGGCATCCTGCCGCGCGACGACCGCGCCGTCCTCACCCTGGTCCTGCTCCACAGCGTCGCCATTCCCCAGGCCGCGGGCACCACCTTGCCCGACCAACCCTGGACCCGCGGCACGCCCGTGTCCGTGCAGGAGCTGAAAGACAGCCGGGTGCCCGACGGAGTCGTCACCAGCGCTCTGCAGCGACTGGCCGACGCGGACCTAGTCCGCCACACGAAGGCCGGCTACGTCCTGGGCCACCAGTTCCTGCGCCTGACGAAATCGGCGGGCAGTGAGCTGTTCGAAGAGCTCATCCTGCTGGCCGACCCCGCCGGCCCCCTCGCCGAGTCGATTCGGCGCCGGCGAGCCCCCCGCCCGGCATCGCCAGCTACCGCCCTCGACCGTGAGACACGGGAGACGCCATGACCACCCCGCCCGCCTCGGACCTGCCGCGGGGCCTCGTCGGCGACCGCCAACTCGTCGCCGTGCAGACCTTCGACATCGCCAGGCTTACCTCGCACCCCGTCCCAATCGTCCCCGAGACATTCATCGCGGTCTCCGGCCTCGGCCCCAAGGAGGACTCCAACGGGTCTGGGAAGACCAGCTTCCTCATCGCCGTCTCACTGCTGCTGGCCGATCCACAATGGCGCCTGGACACCAACGGGGGACGACCCGCCAGCGGCATCCTGTTCCACCCCGACGCCGCCGGAGTCGACCAGACCCACCGGGCATCGCCGGTTGACCACGGCTACATCGTCGGCGTCTTCGCCCACCCTGCCGACCCCGCCGCCGACCCCATGACCGTGTGGATCCGCATCGCCACCACCGCGCCCTACCTGCAGGCTAACTGGACCGAAGGCCTACACCTCGCCGACGCCGCCACCGACCACGAACGCAGCATCCAGGCCGACGACCTGTGGCGCGCACTGGTCACACGCCAACAGCTCTCCGCCCGCGCCATGGCCGACACGCTCTATGGCACGGCCCCCCGCTGCCTCACCTACCTCGATACCGCCCTGCGCCCACCCGCCCCCTCGCTGCTCAGCCAGCAGCTGACGGAGATGGAACCCAAGGACATCGGCCGGTCCCTGATCGCTCTGTCCGGCATGAGCCATCTGCTGGACGAGGAGTACAGCCTGCGCGGCCAGGCACTGGAAAACCTGATCAACCTCGAGAACGCCCAGGCAGAGCATGACAAGCAACGGCTCATTGAAGAGCAGGTGCTGGGTGCAGTACGAGCCCGTCAAGCCTCCCTCGACAGCCTCGAAGCCGGCCGTGCGGCGTGGCAGCGCTACCTCGCGGCCTCCTACCGCGAGGCATACGCTCTCGACGAGAGCCTCGCCGCGGATATCCGAGTAGCAGAGGAAGCTTCCGAGACCGCCGCGGCCGCCGTACAGGAAGCCGACGACCGCGTGAGCACGCTCAGGTCGGCGACCGACCTCGCCGACAAGGAACGCCAGGCCAAGCAGAACTGGTCAAACGCTCAGCAGCTCGACAGCGAACTCGCGCAAAAGCTGACCGAGTTGAAGACCCGACACGCGATGCTGCTCGAAGAGCGCTCCACCCTTCTGCCCCAGACCCACGACTGGGACGGAAGCGACACGACCACCACCGCCGATCGCTTTCAACTGAGCCAGCGCGATCACATCAAGGCGGAACAGACACACGAGGCCGCCGAGGCCGCCGTCACCCTCGCCGAGACGCACCTGAACGACGTCGAGCAAGGCCGCAGCGGGACCGCCGGCCGCGCCATCGACCTGCTCAGCGACCACGGCATCCTCGGCCACGGCCTGCTCGACCAAATCGACCTGGACGAGACCGCCCGTCCCCTGTGGGAGCCTCGCCTCGCCCCCTGGAACGACGCCGTCGTGGTCCAGCCCCACCACGAGGACAGGGCCCGAGCGCACCTGCACACCGCCCTGCCCGGAACCCAGATCGTCATCTGCGACCCCAAGCGGGAACCACTGCCCGAGGGAATCCGCAGCAACCTGAACCTGGCACGGTTCCTGACAGCCCTTCAGGAGCGCTTCGCCCCCACGGCCGACGGTGCCGACGTCCACGACCAGGCACTGGCCCTGACCGTCACAGGCGGCTTCACCACCCCGCTGGCCGGACGCGCAACCCGGCTGCAGCAGGCACACCGACAACTCGCCGAAGCCAAGACACGGGTAACAGAGGCCGCCAACGCCCTCAAAGCCGCCGCCGCCGGCGTCACCCTGGCCCAAACGCAGCACACGGCAGCCCAAGCCGCCGAGAAGCTCGCCCAACTGAAAGCAGAGGAGAAGCGGCTCCAGGCAGACATCGACAAGACCAACGACCGACTCGTCGAAGCCAAGCGAACCGAGGAAGAACTCCAGGAAGTCTGGCAGCACGCCTGGGGCGAACAGCATGGCCACGAGCAGCGCCTCACCACCGCCAAACTCGAACTGGACGCTGCCAAAAAGGAACTCAGAGACCGCCGCGCCACGATCACCGCCCTCGAACGCCAGCGCGCCAGGGCAGCCGCACCGCAATGGCAGAACCTGTGGGGCCAAACACTGGATGCGGCGATACGCCAACTCGCCGGCCTGCCCGACCAGGCCCAAGCCGCTCGGCCCGCCGCGCTTCGCCGACAGGCCGAGTACGCGCTGCGCCGCGCCTACGAGCATTACGGTGTCGACGGCGCTCCGGGCGCGGACGTGGGCGAAGACCTGCGCGAAGGCGAGAAAGCGACGCGGTCTCTGGCCGAGGCTGATCCCGGGGAACTGCCGTTGCGCTCATACACCGACGCGGCCTACCCGCTGGAGAACCGCCTGGCCGGTCACCGAGATCAGGACGAGGTGGCGGCGGCACGCATCACCCGCGACCGCCGGACCCGGGGACAGGCGATCGACGAACTCACCGAAGGCGTTGCCACGAGCAAGAACACACTGGAGACCCTCCAGGACATGATCGAAAATCACCTCGAGGGCCTCTTCACCCAGATCGGCGCGGCCTTCAACGACCTCGACCTGGGCAGCGAAGGCTATGGAGCTAGGCTCGAACACCACAGCGTCCGCCCGCAAGGAGCCGGCGACTGGCACTGGCAGGTCACCCCGCGCTGGAAGCGCTCCCGCAACGGCGGATACGTCTCCTACCGGGAGAACGCCAACAGCGCCCAGGTCAAGGTGCACGCCATCCAGCTCGTCCTCGCGGCCCTCCTCGCCGACAATCAGAGCCGCGGACGCGTGCTCATCCTCGACGAACTCGGCAACAGCCTCGGCGAGACCAACCGGAAAGACGTGCTCGCAGCCCTGCGCGACGTCGCCCGGGACCAGCACCTGACCATCCTCGGCACCTGCCAGGACAGCGTCCTGGCCGACGCCGCAGACGTCTGCGGCGAACTGCTGTGGTTCACCCACGCATCAGCCGCCGACATCACCAACCAGCCCACCAGCGTCTGGGCTTTCGACAGCAACGGCGAACGCACCCAACTCACCGAAGACTGGATCACCGCAGGACGCGCCCATGCCTGACCCAGCCCACCGCCCTGCGCTCCTCATCGGCGAAGCACACGGCCGCGAAACCGTACCGCTGCGCGACCTGCCCCCAGGTATCACCGCGGTCACCCTGCCCCGCGTCGTCAAGGACGGCGACGACATCATCCACATACGCGTCCCCAAGGACCGCAAACAACGCGTCAACCCCCGCCAGGTCGACCTCGTCGCCGACCACCCGGTCAGCCCGTACGACCCACCCTCCACCCTGACGCCCCGGCAACTGGCCAAAGTCCTGGAGACAAAGAGCACCAAGCGCTGGTCCACCATCGAGGCCGACCTCGGAGACAACGCCTGGCAGACCACCGTCGAACTCATCCGCTGCGGCGCCGTCATCCTGCGCTGCGACGTCGTCAACGTCACCGGCTACAGCCCCCGCTCCTGGACCCTGACGCACTCATGGGCCGAACTCGCCGAGGACAAACTCGCTGAACTCAAGGGCCGATCCCGCCCAGAAGACCTCCATCGCGAACTGCTCGACCTGATGTGCGGCATCCCCGAACTCGCCACCGAGTACGAGCTGCTGGCCAACACGCCACCCGGCCGTGTCCTGAAGGTCCCCGAGGGGACAGCCACCCGCGCCGAGGACTGGCGCGTCTACGAACTCGCTGTCCGGGCTGCCAGCACCTGGTGGCCCGCCCAGGGCCAACCCCGTAAGATCACCGCGAAGGAACTCGCCGGCCGCAGCCTGCGCGACACCAAGAGCACGTGGACCCCCGCACGGCAGCAGGCCTTCTCCAACCTCATCGGCGTCCCCTTCGACCAAGCCGTCGACAAAGCCGACACTGACCTGCGCATCCGTGGCCCTCTCCAGTGGCGCGTCGGCACCGTCATCGCCGACACAGCAGCCTGCGACCCCTGGCTCGCCCTCCCCGCCCGCGGCGTCCACGCCCTCGGCATGATCTCCTGCGACGCCCGAGGCGTCTTCATCGTCGAGAACGAGGACACCTTCGAACAGATCTGCAAGGTCCCCGAGATCACTGACACCTGGCTGTGCATCTGGGGCAAGGGCTACGCGACCAACGGCCTCATCGAACTCCTGCGCACCCTCGACGGGCTCCCTCTCGTGGCATGGGGCGACCTCGACGCCCACGGCATCCGCATCGTCAGCAACCTCGCCGACCGCGTCGCACGGCCCGTCATTCCGGTTGCCATGACCGTCGACCTCTACCGCGCCGGTGTCAAATACTTCCAGCCTCCGGAAAAGCTCGCGGGCAACCGCGAACTGGCGATCCAGCTCGCCCAGGAAGCCCTGCCGGCCCTGCGAGACCTGGCCGGAGAGATCGCCCGGACTGGAGGCGAGGGTTGCGAGCAGGAGACCATGTACGACGAGGTCCTGCCCGCACTCCCGGATCTGTTGGAAGCGGCCCTTCTGTCCGGCCTCGGAAGGCCGTCATGCCCCCTCCGGTGAAGCCCTGGCTTGCCCGAGGAGCCGTTCGGCGTGTGTGCGTAGGTGCCGCGACTCGGCGGCCATCACAGGATCGAAGAGGCTGTCCTCGACGCGGCGGGCAGTCAGGCGATGGTGGGTGCGGGCGCCGGCGAGCAGCGGGCGTGCCCATGTTGGCACGGTGTGCAGGCTGCACTGGCGGTGCCCGGGGCCGTGTGTCCTGATCGCAGAGATGTCACCGCTGATGTCGATGTCGCGTACGGACCGCAGTCCGACGATGGTGCTGCGGGTGAGCGAGAGGACGGTGAGGGCGCCGGCGATGAGAGGGTGGGCGAGAACAGTCAGGGCGGCTACGGTCTCGGGTGTGACGCCGAACGCGGATGCGGGACAGACCCGTTGTGCGGCTGCGGTGGCCCCTGGACAGTGGGCGCGGATGCGCGGTGCGATCGGGGGCCTGCTGGATTGTGGGCGTGGGTGCTGGCGGTCCCAGTCCGGTAGGGCGGTGCCGGCCGCCGCCGCGGCAGGCGCTGATCGGGGCGGGCGCGGGAGTGAGGGGAAGGGGCCCGGTCTGGTGAGCAGCGCGGTGAGGTGGCGCAGGCCGTCTGTTCGGCGTGCGGCGTCGGTCAGCCGGGGCGGGATGCGCCGGGGGCTAGCCTGCCACAGCAGTGTCAGCCGGATCCCGGCCTTGTCCTGCCAGGCGAGCAGCTGATCCAGTCGGCGTGCGGTCAGCAGGTGCGCGCGGGTGACTACGGTGTCCCTCATGCCGGCCACGGTGCTCCATGCCGCTGCCGCCAACCAGGCCGTGTCCACTGAGTCCATCCACACGTCGGGGGAGTCCGGCCCCGGGGTCAGGCGCTTGCCGAGGGCGTAGAGGACGTCGTGGGCGAGGGCGGCGGGGGCGCCGCTGGCAGGGGTGGGCTGCACAGTGATGCGCCCTTCGGCGGGGCAGTGCACCTGGAGGGCCGCTCGTGTGTGGGAGACGTCGTCGTGTTCGTCCACTACGAGGATCATGTCGCGGATTCCCACGGCCACTGTCGCCTTCCGCCTGGTCGTCTCGATGCGGACCCGGGTACCGTGCTCGGCCGTTCCCCGGTGAGGAGGGCTGGTCGCGGCGGCATCGAGCGGTGCCGCCGCGACCAGCCGCAGCGGCTACATGCCGCCGATCCTGCTGTAGACCCAGTTCACGAGGTCGTCGTTGATCTCGGTCAGGTTCATCTTCTTCATGCCTTGTTGCAGGTGCTTGGTGACGGTCGCCCAGTTACGGAAGTTGCCGTGTGCGGCGGCGCGGTCGATGTCGCGGATCAGATCCGGTCGCACACCCGACCACATCCGGTGGAATGCCGGGAGGGTGGCTGTGACCTCGTCCTCGGGGATGCGCTTGAACTTCTGCCAGATGAAGATCCGTGAGGCGAGTATCGGCTCCCGTTTGAGGACCTTGTAGCAGTTGTCGCCGCCGGCGAAGATCACCGCGATGTCGGTGTGCCGGTCGTCCCACAGGTGCCGCCAGTACTCGAAGGAACTGCGGCCCATCCACTGTGCCTCGTCGCAGACCAGCACCCGGAATCTTTCGGAGAGGGTCTCCTTGAGGAGCGTGTCGAACTCGATCGGCCTGCCCGGGGGCTCTCCGGGCAGCCCGAGGACCTGGAACAGGCCGTAGCGGATGTCGCGCACAGTCGGCCCCGAGCGCAGCTCCAGACGGACGGTGGTGTCCGGGGCGAGTTGGCGCAGTGCTGAGTTCACGGACATCGTCTTGCCGTGGCCGGCCGGCCCGAACGCGCACATCATGGCCTTCGCCTCGATGGTGGCCTCGATGTTGTCCAGCGTGGTCATGAGAGCGTCGGTGGCGACCAGGTGCGCGTCCAGGCGGTGGATGTGGTCGTCGGCCTCGGCCGGGAGCCTGCCGCAGCTCACGCTGTCGATCACTGCGTCTCCTCGTGATCGGCCGGCGGGACCGGGGTACCGCCGGGTGGCAGCGGGCGCGCCCAGCCTTCGGGAACGGCCCGGTGCGGGACGTAGGTGGGGTTCGCCCGCTTGTACAGGTCCAGGGTGGCTGTGCCGGCGAGCCCCGCTTCGGCTTCGGCTGCGGTCAGCGCCCCCAGGCGCTGGGGCGGGCCCGCGACGGTGACGGCCTTGAAACGGTCGCGGCGCAGCCGCGCCGCCGCTTTCAGGTCCGCGCGGAGCTGGCGGGCCTTGGCAGTGCGGGCGTTACGCAGCGCGCGGACCTGTTCGGTGCTGGCGGCCTCGGACAGGTGCGCGGCGCCCAGGTGCTCGCCGTGGACGTCGAAGACCTCGATCGTGGCGTTGTGGTGGGGCAGGTGGCGGAGCGTCACCTTGCGCCCGGCCTCGCCCACCATCCACGGGGCGATGTAGTGGCGGCTGCGCCACTGCACGCCGTGGGTGGTGATGACCCGGGTGCGGCCGTCGTCCTCGAGCCCGAAGTGCGCCAGCCGGCCGTCGGGGACGTCGTGCAGCGGAGTGGGGTCCGCCAGCCATGCCTCCATCGGGGTGCGGCTGGCGAGGTCCTTGGGCTTGTGTTCGGTGTTCCACCAGTGGACCCACTTGAGCAGCAGTTCCACGAACGCCTCGAAGGTGAGCGCCGGGGCGTGGGGGTCGACGGTGCGTTTTCCCGGCAGGGTCTGTTGGTGGACGTAGTGCGGGAGGGAGACGAAGAACATCTCCTCCACCGCGTCGTTGAGCGCTTCGATGGTGCCCTTGAGGTGCGGCTTGTAGGCGGGCAGGTCGACGACGGGGACAGCGAACGCGCCGAGGGCCGATGTCGTGGTGTGGCAGAGGAATTCCTTCCCGCGGTCCACCCGGACCAGGCCCGGCAGACCGCCCGCGGGGCCGAAGGGCTCCGAGCGGTCCAGGGACGTGCGCAGGGCCGCAAGCACCGCGTCCCTGCTCGCCGCATGCGGGGTGATGGCCGCGCCCTGAACGACCTTGGTGGCGCAGTCGATGAACCAGGTCACCCAGGGCTGTGCGAGCTCGTCCTCCACCCACACCCGCACGGGCACGCACTTGTGGTCGCCTTCCCAGGCGGCGTTGCGGTGCTCGGCCGGTCGTTTGCCGAACACGTCGAAGGCCCGCCGGGCGCTCTCCCCGCGGGCGAGCCCGGCCCGGTACCCGGGGGTCAGATCCCGTCTCAGCGCCCGGTGGAGCGTTGCCAGGGACGGGGCCGCAGGAAGCTTGGGGTCGGCCGAGGCCCGCTGGTCGAGCTCGCGGTGCACGGCGGAGGCGTTTCCGCCCCACAACACCAGCAGCCGCCGGATCTCTGGTGTGACGGCGAACCGTCCTCGCGCCGCGGGCTCGGTGCGGCCGGTGGCCCGCGCCTGGGCCAGCCACCGCCACACCGTCCGCTCGGAGCACCCCAGCGCTTCGGCGGCCAAACGTACGTGGGCGCTGGTCAGCTCGCCGCAGGCGTCGAGTGCGAGCAGGCGCGGCACCGAGGCGGGTCGGCCCGCGCCGCGGGTGAAAACAGGTCTGGTGACGCCGGAGGCGTCGCTGGGGGAGTTGCTCACGCGGTTGGGCTCTTCCTTGATGCCGACGGGTGGGGGTGGCAGGTCTCGACAGCGCGCCGGACGTGCGTGGTGTCCGGCAGTGGTGGGTGCGTCGCGCTGCGGGCCGCAGCCGTTCGTCTACGTGGCCACCGAGGCCTCGCGGGAGCGGTCGCGCGGCGCGCCCGGCGCCCTCCCGGCGGCCCGCCGGGGCGGGGTGGCGCCGGTGCCGCTCGGGGCGCCGTGTGGCGGGGCGCTCGCCGCAGGCACCCCGGAGGCCGCCTTCCTCACCGGGGCCGGGCCGTCAGACGCGGCCCCGGTGAAGCGCGGTCGTCCTCACCGCCGCCAGCCGACCTGCGATGTCTGACTCAGGCGTGCTCCAGCATCTGCCTGATCTCGTTTCGGATCAGGTTGTCGCGCTCCTCGGGAAGCAGCCAGCGGGCCACGGACGACGACCCTGGAGTCTTCCTTCGGACCATCAGGACGTCGTTCACCGCTTCGGCCACCGGAAACAGGTGGCTGATGACGGTGACGGACCTGTCTCCCGTTGCGCTCTTGCGCAGCACCTGCAGGGTGTCGTTCAGTCGGACGGAGTCCAGCGAGCCGAAGCCCTCGTCCAGGAACAGGCTCTCCAGCTTGTGAGTGGAGCTGTGGAGTTCGACGAATGCGAGCGCCAGGGCGAGCGACGTCTGGAAGGACTCCCCGCCGGAGAGCGTGCCAGATCTGCGCTCGAGGTTCGTGTTGACGTCCACGACATTGAATTCCGCGGTGAACCTGTAGGTCTGCGCGGACAGCGTGTGGAGGATCCTGCTGCCGTGACTGAGCAGCAACGCGGTGCGCCGATCGGTGAGGTAGGCCAGGAACCGCCCGTCGGTGAGCTGGTCGCTCACGGCCTTCCAGACATCGACCTGCTGGTCCGCTGCCTCCAGGGCGGCGGTCAGCGCATCGGCGTAGGGGATCTGGGACCTCGCCCTGCGAAGGTCGGCCTTCGTCCTTTCGTGCGCGGCCTCGGCGTCGCTGGTCTTGCGGCTGAGCGGGTCGAGGGCAGCGGGCGCCAGCAGCTCGCCGTCCACCGGCACCGGGAATCCGGGGTCCGGGTCGGCTTCGGTGGCCTCCGCGCCGGCCTCGCGGACGAATTCCTCCTCGAACGCGCGGACCTCGGCCAAGGCCTGACGCGCGGCCTCCTTCACCTCGACTGTTAAGCCCTGCCCGAGCGAGGCCAAGGCGGCGACGAAGGTGTCGACGAGGTCCAGGTCACTGCCGTCCGGAACGGGCGGCAGCTCGAGGGCGGCCGGGTGGCCGAGGAGGCTGTGCGCGTCCGCGGCCGTGTCCGCCCACCGCGCCAGCTGGCCGACCAGTTTCCGGGTCGGAGTGTCGACCGTACGCTGACGCCGTCCGGCGAGCGCCTGCCGGTCCTGGGCGTTGGCCGACATGGCATCCCGGGTCTCCTCGTGCTCCCGCGCCGTCGCCTCAAGCCGAGCCAGGCGCTGCGCCGCAACGTCCTGGGCACAGGCGATGTCCTCGAGGCGGGGCAGCTCGTCCGGGCCGATCTGGACGGGACGGACGGGCGACGGGATCGCGGCGATCTCTGCCAGCAGCGCCTGACGATCGCTCTCAGACTGCAGCCGGGCCTTGTCCAGGCGCTTGCGTTCGAGCTGGAGGCGGCTGCGCCGCTGCTTGAGGTCGGCCCGCGCAGCCTCGTTCGCGGTCTGCGCCGCGACGCACTCCGCCTGGGAGGCCTTCAGCGCCGCAGCGCAGTCCATCTCCGCCTCGCGCAGCGGCTGGACCATCGAGACCACGGCGGCGGCGATCTGGGAGGGGGTTTGCGGGGTGCCCCTGCCGAGCTCGCGTGCCTGGGCCGACACGTCCCGGCGCATCGTGTCCAGCGTGGCGCCCCCGGCAGGATCCGCGCCGGCCCGCACCGCCTCCACCCACCCCTGCACCTCCAGCAGCGCCGCTTCCATCCGCTCGTCCGCCGCCAGGTACTGGCGCCGGTGCGTCTCGGCGGCCTCGACGGTGGTGTTCAGCCGGGAGCCGGACTCCGCGTGCGCGATCGTGCCCTTGTTGAGGGCCGCCATGTGCTTGCTGACAGCGCGCTTGGCCCGGCCCAGGGCCGGGCCGTCCGACGGCTCCGGCGCGATGAAGCCCTCGCCGAGGGGCCGGACACAGACCGGGCAAGCGTCGCCCGGGGCCAGGTGCGCACCGGCGGTGTGGGCCGCCTCGCTGCGCTGCAACACCACAAGGGCGTCCTGAGCCGCGTCGTAGGAGCTGCGCAGCCCGGCCAGCTCCTCCTGCTGGCTGGCGCTGCGAGCACGCAGGTCCTCGGCCTGCCCGAGCATGGCGTGCTCCGACTGCCGGTGCCCTGCGGCGGTGGAGGCCTCCTGCAGGGCCGCCCGGAGACCGTCCCGGACCCGGTCGGCGTCCGCACGCATCTCGGCGACGGCGCGCTCGTCCTGCTCGGTCGCCGCCCGCAGAAGGACCGCGCGCTCCTCACCCTGCGCGAGCTCCTGGGCGGCGGCCGCGTCGTCCTGCTCCTGCTCGCGGTGTTGGAGCTGTTCCTGCTCCAGACGCTTGGCCCGGGTGCTCAGGTCGGTGACGCGGTCGGGAAGGGGCGAGAGCACGGCCAGGGCGGCGGACAGGGAGCGGACTGTGACGTCCTCCAGCGCGCCTGCGTCCAGGGCGGCCTGCGAGGCCGCCAACTGCAGTACCAGGTCGGCCTCCGTGCCCTTGAGGACGAGCTCCTCGCCGTCGAGGCCCTCCTTCACCTGGGTGAGTGCGGCCATGGTGGCACCGGCGTCAGCGACGCGGCGCTCCCGCAGCGACCGGGCCGCCTTCTCCAGGGCGGACCTGCGGTGCGCGCACTCGACGGCGCGGATCTGGGCACCTCGCAGACGGTCGAGCCGTTCGCGACGCTGCCGTGCGGTGCCGAGGGTGCGTTCCAGGTCCCGCTCGGCGCGGGCGGCGCTGGCACGTGGATCGTCCAGCAGTCCCTTGCGGGCCTTGTGGGCGGTGAGGATGCTCCCGTTGAGCCGGTCGATCCGCGTGAGGATGTGCTTGCGTACGCGTTCCAGCTCGGTGATTCCGAAGATGTTCCGCAGGATGAGGGTGCGATCGGCAGGGGTGGCCTTGAGGAGCGTGTTGAAACGGCCCTGGCGCAGCATGACCGTGCTGACGAAGCCTTCGCAGTCGAGTCCGATGATCTGGGTGATCGCCCGGGTCACCGCCCGCGTGTTGTCGACCGTGGCGGCGGTCCCGGGAACCACGGGCTCGAGTACGGCCTGCGGGTCCTTGCGGTTCGCGAAGATGGCGCGCCGCGCCCGCCAGGCGACGCCGTCCACGGTGAATTCGACGGTGACGGTCATCTCTTCACAGCCGTTGCTGATCAGCTCGTAGCCGGCCGCCCCCCATGAAGTCCGCCCGTACAGGGCGAAGATCACCGCTTCGAGGAGCGAGGTCTTGCCCGCGCCGGTGTTGCCCAGGACGGCGACGAGCCTTTTCCCGGTGAAGTCGATGGTGCACTCGTCGGTGTAGCTGCGCAGATTCTGGAATGCGAGCCGGTTGACCTTCACGGGGCCTCCGTCCAGGTGTGCTCCAGTGCGGCCTGCAGCATGTCCTCGGCCGGTGACGGCGGCGGTGTCTCGTGGTCCACCTCGGCGAGCAGGTTCGCGAACGCGGCGACGGCGGCTTTCACCGTGCTCTCGCCCAAGTCCTTCCTGGTCTCCATGTAGGCCCGCAGGGACTCGGGGAGGTCCGGTTCCTCCTCGGTGCCGGCATCGACCACGGCCCCGGGAGCGGCGACGACCGCCGGTACGGCGTTGATGAGGATCGCCTTCGGGACGATCTCGGCCACCCTGCCTGCCAGCTGCGGATTCGGTTCCTCGTCGATGATCACCGCCTTGAGGAATGCCCCCTCGTACTGGGGTGCCATGGCCCGCAACTCCTCCAGCGTTCCCTCGAACTTGGCCAGACGCCTGCCGCTTGTCAGCCGCTGGGTCCTGACTCGAACGGGCCGTCCGGGATCGGCGTCGACGATCACGACGCTCTTGACTTCGTCGGCCTCGCCGAAGTCCAGCTGGAGCGGACTGCCGGCGTAGCGGGCCGGACCGGGCGCCCCGGCAACGGCCTGCGGAGCGTGGATGTGCCCCAGCGCCGTGTACGACACCGCCGGAAGGTCCGCGGCGGCGGTCGCGTAGGCCGCGTCGATGTCCACGGAACGCTCGCTGTAGGAGGGCTTCGACCCGGCGACGAACACATGGGCGGCGAACACCAGCACGTCCCGGTCGCGGTCGTAGCCCTCGCGCAGACCGGCTGTCAGTTCCGCCTGCACACCGCGCATCGCCGCCGCGTAGTCGGCGTACGTCACCCCGAACACCGAGGCCGGCTGCCAGAACCGGTTGGGATGCACATACGGCATCACGGCCAGGCGGATGCGCTGCTCCCCGCCGCAGGCGTCGAAGGTGAGGACGCCTCCGTCGTCCGGGGCGCGCAGCCGTTCGACGAAGAACAGTCCCCGGCCACGGTCCGGGCCGCTGACGTACGACAGGAACTCGAAGCACCCGGGGGAGTCGTGGTTGCCGGCCAGCACCACGGTGGGTGCGACGGCGGTCAGTTCGTCCAGGACGCGCATGGCGCGCAGCATCTCCCGGGGCGTGGGGCGGGAGTCGAACAGGTCGCCGGAGTGGACGATCAGGTCCGGTTCGCTCTCGCGGGCAATGTCGGCGATTTCGGCCAGGACGGCATCGAAGTCCTCCTCGAGCGAGTGCCGGTACAAGGTCCGGCCCAGGTGCCAGTCGGAGGTGTGGAGCAGTCTGCTCATGCCTGCATGAGCCCTTCTGTCTACGAAAGCCCAGTGAGCACTCTTGGTGCTAAGGTCGTGACGGACTGTACATGAGAATTACGGGGCGCACAGGAACCATGGCTTACTGTTAGCATGCGTGGATGCATGAGCACTTGGACGCTCTTGAGGCCCACATGCAGCGCCTGCAACACGCGATGCGGCAGGCGCAGGAGCAGCACGACAGCGCCCAGCTCACCACCCTGCGCCAGGAACTCCAGCGCACCCAGAGTGCCTGGAACGCACTGTTCACCCCGGGCGGCGAACCCCAGTGGACCCAGCCGCCGTCCCCGCCGCCACCGGCCCCCGAACGCACTTGGGGGGACGCACCCGTCCGCGAGCAGGTCCAGCAGGCACTGGCCCTGACCGCCGTCCCCACCGCCCCCAGGATCCTCAGCGAGGTCCACGAGGCGTTCTTCTCCCGCCCCCTGAACACAGCCCGTCTGACCACCCTGCGCCGCGACGAGGAACGGTCCTTCCGAAACGCCCCCTACAGCCGCACGTACTACGTGTGCTCCGCCCTAACGTTCGACCTCCTCTCCCCGGCCCGAGCCCTCCTCGCCCTGAGCACATGGCCGCTGGAACAACGCCTGATCGGACCCCTCACCCACCGCGTCAACTTCCTGACCTCCACCATGCACCTCGCGGACGCGGCCGAACGCCTGCCCGGCGACGCCCCCCTGCCCGCCACCGTCCAGCAGCTCCTCCTGCGCTGCGGCCGCAACATCCCCGACTACCCGGTCCGCGGCCCGCTCGACCTCGACGCACTCCGACGCACCGCCGCAGCAGAGCTGGCGATCCACGCCGACGACGACGCCGACACCCGCACCGAAGCGGCCCGGCGCGCACGAGACCAACTCGGCGACGTACAGCAGATCTTCGGCAGCACCCTGCACGACGCCGCCCGCCAACGCCGCACCTCCTGACACGTCCCCCGGCAGCACCGCTCGCCGTGCCCCGCTCCATCGAGGAAACCGGTGAACCCGCTCGACGCACAACTTGACGCCCTGCGGGGCTCCCGTCCGCCCGTCCCGCACAACGCCCGAACCCTTGCCGCGCTGACCGCAAACCCCGGCTGCGACCGACGTGCCCTCCTGGACGCAGCCGGCGTCGACAAAGACGCCCTCGCCACCCACCTGGGCCTGCCGCGCCCCCTGCGCAGCAGCCGACTCGCGCTCGACCACGCAGCAGCCTTCGAGCACCGGGTCACCGTCCACGGCGGCGCCGAACTCGTCCGACTGCTCCGCAAGACCCTCGGCCTCACCATCCCCGAGGTTGGCTACGACGACGTCAACAGCGTCGGCAGCGACAGCCCGTCCCCCCTGCCGCTACGCCATGCCCACACCCGGTCCCGCATCCTCAGCGCCGCGAAGGGAACCTCCGCCCCCCGCACCCTGCTGGACCATCCCGTGCTCCGGCTGACCGTCGCCGGCCACCAGGTCTACCTGGAGCCCGACGTCGTCGCCTTCCAGCACCACGGAACCTTCCACATCGTGGAGATCAAGCCCTTCGCCGTCATCGACGGGCAGGCCGACAGCGCCAAACTCACCGCAGCAGTCACCCAAGCCGCAGCCCACGTACTGGCCCTGCAAGAACTCCTCGCCGACGAGGACCTGCCCCCAGAGCGCGTCAGCGACTCCGTGATCCTGGTCAACCCGCTCAACTTCTCCAACCGGCCCATTGCGACACTCGTCAACGCCCGCCAGAAGATCAAATCCCTCAGCCGGCTTCTCGGCAGACTGCGGCGCCTACCCGAACTGCTGGACCGCCTTCCCCCCGGAACCACGTTCGACCTTGCCGCCGGCCCGGACAACACCCCGACCCGGCCCCACGGCGAACTCACCGACGCACTCGCCGCCACCCGCCCCCTCTACACCCCCGGCTGCCGCCAGCACTGCGACCTCGCCTTCTACTGCCGCAGCGAGGCACGCAACCGGGGCACGACCGGCGCCCTGGGAACCAAGGTCCGCGACGACACCGCAGGAATCGACACCACCGCCACGGCGCTGGCCCTCACCGACGGCCACCTGCACCCCTCACGCGACCAGGCCGACATCACCCAGGCCCTTCGACACGCCCACCGCGTCCACGCGGACCTCCTGGCAGGCCTCGCATGAGCCTGCTCGCCTCGCTCCTGCGCATGCGCGCCGCCACCACCGGCAACGCCGTTCCCACCAGCCAACTGCGCCACCTGCACCTTAGCGACCGCCCCCTGATGATGCTTCCCCTCGAACAGACCGGGCCGGCAGCCCGACCCCTGGCGGTCATGCTCGGCACCGACCCGCGCCACCCCCAGCTCCTGGTCGCCCCACCCTCAGGCAGCACCGCCCCCATGCTCGGCGCCCTCGCAGCGACCGTCACCGCCTACATCGACGAACACCAACAGCGCAGCGAGCAGATCCCCGCTGGCACCAACCGACCGGCACGCCGGCGCTACACCGACGCTCCCCAGATCCTCGTGCCCAACCCGAAGACCGTGGCGTACCTGGACAGGCTCGGACGCGACCTGCGATTCCGCCCCGCCGACACCGACATCCCCGCCCAACACGGCGTCCCGCGCCTGGGACAGTGGCTCACCCACTTCGCCGACCGCGCCGAGATCCCCGGCTCCTGTGCACTCGTCCCCCTTACCGGCTTCCTCACCATGCACTGGATCACCGGCCAGAGCCCGCTCGAGGACGAGGACCTCGCCCTCCTGCTGGCCTGGATCGACCCGCCCCGTGACGCCGCCTCAGGCCGCGACGCCGCACTCGCGGCGGAACACCCGGACACCCACCGCCCCGCAGGACCGGCCACCGACGCGAGGTTCGACACCGAGCAGCTGGCACCCCTGTTCGAGCAGTACGCCCGCACCACGGCACAACCCCGCGCCCTTCAGGACCTCGAGCGGCTGCTGGCCCACTACCTGCAACCGACGTGGGACCTGATGTGGCAGGCCTACACGCTGCTCCACGCCCTGCCCGAAGCCGACAGCACCGCGCGCCGCTGGAACAAGGAGCGCAGCGTGTTCACCGACTTCAGCACCTACCTGATCCAGGACGGACGCCCCCAGGCAGCCCGCGACCAGGCCGTCAGCGCCGCCGTCGGCCTGGCCCGCAGAGAAGAAGCCACGGCCGCCTTCGACGCCGAACGCGCGATGGACGACCCGTTCGCAAGGGCGGAACTGCGCACCGCAGGACGAGCCTTCGCCGGGACGGTCACCACCGTCGACGCCGACCGCTGTGTCCGCCCCAAGGCCCGACGGCAGTGGCGCCCCATGCTCACCGTGTCCACCACGGACCCGGTGAGCATGGAGCCCGGTCAACTCCTCGCCTGCCACGCGCACCGCAACGCCCGCTACAAGATCTGCGACATCGCTCCCGGCAGCGCAACCACCCAGGTCCAGCTGGAGATCACCGCCGGGATGGGCCCCGAGTCCCGCCCTAACTACAACGTCCTCCCCGACCCCGGCGACCTGCTCACGTTCACCGCGGCACCGGACCACTACCGGCTGCCGGAGTTCCCGCCGCGGAACCAGACACCCTGGACCCACGGCGGCCCCCCGGCCGAACACCCCGACCACGAAGGGGAGGAACGGTGAGCCCCGCCCCGCCGCAGGAGGACGCCGACCGGGCCACCCGCGCCGTCCTCGATCAGCTCCGCACCCTGACCCAGCGCGGACTCGTCGTCGACTCCCCACCCGGCGCCGGCAAATCCTCCTTGGTGGTCCGGGCCGCCGCCGACCTCGCCCGGACCGGGGAACCGTGCGTGGTTATCGCCCAGACCAACAGCCAGGTCGACGACCTCGTACGGCGGCTCGCCCAACACCACCCCGACCTGCGGATCGGCCGCCTGACCGCACGCGAGCACATCGTCCCGGCCGACCTGCCGGCCCTCCCCGGCGTCGACGTCAGCGACTGCGTCCAGGACTTCACCGACGCCCGGGTCATCGTGGGGACCGCGATGAAGTGGACGACCGTCACCGACTCCCCGTGGCCGTGGGCGATCATCGACGAGGCCTACCAGATGCGCTCCGACACCCTCCTGCGCCTGGCCGCGCGCGTCTTCGACAGGGCGCTCTTCGTCGGAGACCCCGGCCAGCTCGACCCCTTCTCCGTCGTCGAGACCCACCGCTGGGAGGGCCTGACCCACAACCCGATGAACAGCGCGGTCGCCGTCCTCCTCGACAAGAACCACGACCTGCCCGTCCACTCACTGCCCGTGTCCTGGCGCCTGCCACCGTCAGCCGTGTCCGTCATCAGCGACGCGTTCTACCCCCTCAACGACTTCCAGGCCGGAAGCCCGCCCGAAGCCCGCACCCTCACCTTCCCCGCGCTCGGAATGCGCAGCCATCTGGACGCCGTCGTCGAACACGCCGCCCGAACCGGCTGGGCCCTGCTGGAACTCCCGGCCCGCTTCACCCACCGCCTCGACACAGAAGCCTTCCACGCCGCCCTCGGCCTCGCCGAGCGGCTGATGATCCGCCGCGCCACCGCCACGTGCGAAGACCACCCCCAAGGGAAGGAACTCGAACCGGGCGACCTGGCCATCGGCACCGCACACCGCGACCAGGCGCACCACATCCGAGCACTCCTGGCACATCACCACCCCCGTCTGAAGGGGGTCACCGTCGACACCGCCAACCGGCTCCAGGGCCGGGAATTCGCCATCACCCTCGTCCTGCACCCCCTCTCCGGCCGCAGCGACGCCTCCGCCTTCCACCTGGAAGCCGGCCGCCTGTGCGTCCTCACCTCACGGCACCGCCACGCCTGCATCGTCGTTGCGCGCGCCGGCATCCCCGAACTCCTCGACGCCCACCCCTCCGATGACCCCATCCACCTCGGAGCCGCGTCCAAGATCCCCGACGGCTGGGAGGCCAACCACACCGTCCTCGCACACCTGGCCCAGCACACCATCCGAGCCTAGGAGACCACCGACTGCGCCCTGCAGTGCTCCACCACCTCGGCGATCTCCACACCGACCATCGGCCTTCCGCGGATCCGCGAGACGGTCCGCACGTCCGCGGACGCGATCCGACCCCGACAGGTCCACCCACGGCGCCTCGACCCGTAGCCGGCCGCAGACCACCAGGAACCGCGAACGTCCCTGCCCCGGCAGCCCACACTCTGGAAGCACTCGCGCGGTCGCGCCTTCCTGTCCGTGCCTCAGGCTACGCTCGTACCAAGGCTTTTCGAATCCGCGGGGCTCGCTCCGCGGTCGGCCTGGTACGCGCATGCGGGGGTGCGCAGCACAGTGGCTCCGGCATTCGCGCGGGAGCTGTGCGTCGATCCCCGCCCGCGGGGAGGGAGGAGCCGGCTCGGTGACCGATGAGGCGTTCGAGGAACTCACTTCCACCGGCGAGGTGGGACCGCACACCCTTGAGCTCCTTCGACGACTCGGGCGGCAGGCCGCCCACTCCCTCGGCGTACCCCCGCCGGAGGACTACTCCAAGTGGGACCAGGACGCCGTCGACGACGTCCTCGCGCAGATGCTGGACCGCGAGGATAGTGAGACCTTCATCGTGGGCTGCGTCATCCAGGCAACCGATCCCGCCTCGCTGGAACGCCTCTTCTTCGCCTCGATCCGCTACTTCCTGATCGACCAGGCCAAGATGACCGACCGCGGCAAGCTGCGCCGGCGCTTCGCCAGCCGCCTCACCAGCGACTCGCGGTTCGTGCCGGTCCAGATGGCGACGTCGCCGGGCTGGACGATGGCGGCCCATCCGGACAAGGCGGTGTGGCAGGGCGACCTGGACGAGCTCATCGACGTGGCCTACCGGGTCCGCGACGTTCGGCTAGTGCGCTGGAACACCTCCGGACCCACCCCGGCCGACACCGTGCACGCCATGATGGCGGTCCTGACCGCCGTCCTCGACACGGCAGGGGGAGCGGTCCGGGAGGAGGACCTCGCGAAAGTCCTCGAAGCCCGCTTCGTGCTCCTGCAGCCACTGACCTCGGTACCGCTGTTCGCGAGCGACGGCTCGACGGCGGTCGACGCGGCGGCGCCGGCGACCGACGTGACGGTCGCCGGTCTGCACGACCGCGCGCAGCAGATCTGGGACAGCATGACGCCCCAAGAACGCGACGTGCTCCACTGCCTCCACCGCCCACCGAAGGTCGCCGCAGCCGTCCTCGGCGTCGGCCCCGCCCAGACACGCGCGATCATGGACGGGTTGAAGGAGTCACTGCGACTGGCCCTGGCCGACGACGACGCCGCACAAGACGTCCTGAGCGTGCTTCTCCAACACACAGGCCAGACGCCCTCATGATGGGCGGTGCAGTCATGTCGTCAGTACCAAGTGGAAGAGGCCAACGGATGCGGCACGGGAAGGGAGGCGGAGTCCATGGGCGAGGCGTTGAGCACTCCCTTTGAGAGGCTGAGGGCCGCCGCAGCAGGCCTGAAGGTCCCCGAAGCCGTGCGCGCCACCATGGCCGCACCCCCGAGCGACCCGATCCCCGGCCAGGTGTGGCGCGCAGCATGGCAGCGCACCGTGCTGATCCTCACAGTCCTCGACGTCGCGGAAACCCATGTGACGGCGATCCCGACCTCACTGGACGTGCGCTACCACGACGACACCACCCTGCTGCTGCCGAAAGACAGCTCGACCCTCCAGCAGCCCCTGGCCCTGTGGTACGGCCTGCGGGAGGACCTGCCCTGGTGCGTCCTGGACCGCCAGGTCGCCCAGGTGGCCGCCCCGCTGCCCGCGCAAGCCCCCACCACCGCCGCGAGCCCGCCCCCAGACCACCAAGCATGGGGCACCGCCATCCCCAGCCCCGCCGCGCCGGCGGCCGAGTACCGCGCCGCCCTGTTCGACAAGACCGCCGACCTCGCCGAAGCTCACTGGGCGCCCGGCGGATCCGGTGACCTCTCCGGGCTCCTGGTCGGCCACGGCATGACCACCCGCATCCTCACCGAACTGCTGTCCATCACGCCCGACCAGGCGCTGGCCCTGCGGCGCGGCCAGATGCCCGTCACACCCGAACAGGCCGACATCCTGGCCCCGCGGCTCGACCTGACCACAGACGCGGTCCTGGACGCGAACCCCGCCCTGCCCCAGGAACTGGTCCACGAACTGAGCCGACCGGTACGGCGCCCGCAACTGCGCGCCCTCGCGAGCCAACTCCGACTCACCGAGTACCAAGTCCGGACAGGCGCAGCCTTCGGCTCCTACACCCTGGCCGCCCGCCAGGACCCGGGCGCCGGCCCCGCCCCCGACTGGCCCGCACGCGTCGACCGGTACTTCCAGCTCTGCCTGCAGGAGAAGAGGCCGTGAACTACATACGCGCCGCCGCAGCACGCGACCAGGCCACACGAATGATCGAGGCCCTGAACAGGCTGCGCCCCGGCGCCACGGACAGGTTGGCCGACAGCGCCCTGGCGGAGATCTCCACCTGGGCCGGCTTCGACGTCCGCGAGATCTCCGAGAACGAGAGCGCCGCCGGCTGCAGCGTCGCCGGCGCCTACCTCCCCGGCCCGCCCCCGGTCGTGGGCGTCGTCAGCTCCCGCAGCCACGCCCGCCGCGACTTCACCGGCCTGCACGAACTGGGCCACCACCTGCAACGCACCCAGATCGACCTCATCGACGTCCTCGAAGAACAACCGGACCAGGGCCTGGAACTCGAGGACGCCGCCTGCGACGCCTTCGCCGCAGAGATCCTCCTGCCCGACACCCTCGCGGCCGCCCACCTCGGCACGGCCGGCCCCACCGCCGCACAGATCTGCGACCTGTGGCGCGCCAGCAGCGCTTCCCGCATGGCCGCCTGCGTCAAAGCAGCGCAGCACCTCCCGGCCCCCGGACACATCCTGCTCCTCGACACCGACGGGCAGCTGGTCTTCGCCGCCTCCCGCGGCCTGCCCCGGCCGCGCCGCGGCAGCGACCAGTCCACCGCCGCCGTCCTCGACCGCGCCCTGGCCAACGGCCACCACCGCACCGAAGGCCGCACCCGGCTGCGCTACCGCGACGGCATCCGCGGCGACGAGCTCTACGTCCAGACCACCGACATGGGCGGCTACATCGTCGCCGTACTTGTCACTGACCAGGCACCCTGGAAGACGTTCTCACCCCCCGCCCCCGACCAGGGACCGCAGGCCCCGTGGCGGGCGTGCGGCTACTGCGACCACGACTTCCGCTCGTTCGAGACCGCCTGCTCCACCTGCCGGGCACCCAAGTGCCCCGAGTGCGGCCAGTGCGACTGCCCGCCCAGGGTCGCCGCGCGGACCTGCCCCGGATGCAACCTCCTCCAACCGCCGGCGATGTTCGACCCGCCCGCGGCCACCCACTGCCGCGACTGCTCCTGAGCACGACCGGAACCGCTTCTATCACTACCGGCGAGTTACGTCGTCTGCCTCGGGTGAGGGCCCCGCTGCGGGACCCGCGCACAGCGGCACCCGACGTCGGCACGGGCACCAGACCGCCGACGCCGACAGGAAGCGAGCCAGATGGCCCCATGAACACCACCAAGTCCGCGTTCGCGGACCTCGACACCGCCCTCAACCTCGACCCCGACGAGCGCGCCGCCGCCCAGAACCGCCACCAGGCGGTCACCACCACGCTGCGCACCGCCAGCCTGATCGAGGCCACCTTCCTGCAGGGCAGCTTCGCCCGCAAGACCATGCTCAAGCCCCTCAAGGACGTCGACATGGTCATCGTCCTGCACCCCGCCGTCGCCGAGGAGCACGCGCTCACCGCACCCGGCGGCGCAACCCGCGCCATGAACCTGATCCGCCGCGTCGTCGAGCAGGCCTTCCCCGGCGCGCGCTTCGACGTGGAGGACCGCCCCGCCCACGCCCTCCAGGTCACCTTCGCCGACCTCGACTTCACCTTCGACCTCGTCCCCGCCCTCAACGACCCGGGCACCGAGGACGTCTTCATCGCCAACCGCGAGAGCGACGCCACCACCCCCTGGGAGCGGTCCAACACCCGCACCCTCAACCGCGTCATCTCCGAGCGCAACCGGGCCACCGGCGGCCGCTTCGTCCACCAGGTCCGCATGCTTAAGCAGCTGAAGAAGGACCACCCGCTCCTCGACGACACCTGCGGCCTGCTCTGGGAAGCCTTCGCCTACCGTGCCGTCACCGCCGCCACGGACCACTCCGAGGCCCTGGCCGCCACCCTCGCCCACGCAGCCCAGGCCGTCGCCGGCCCGGTCCACGACCCGACCGGAGTCGACGACCTGACCGCCAAGTGGACACCCGGACAGCGCGCCGGATACGCCCAAGCCCTGCGCACCGCCGCCGACCAGGCCGCCGAGGCACGCCGCCTCGAACAGGACGGCGACCACGACGCGGCCATCGACATCTGGCACACCCTGATCGGCGACGCGTTCCCCGCCAGCCCCGGCCAGACCGCAGCCGACGCCCTGCGCGCCCTGGCATCCGGCAGCATCACCTCCACCGGCCGCGCCGTCACCTCCCAGCGCGCCCAGCAGCCCGCCCGCCCGAGCCGGTCATGGCGTACGCGCTGACCCAGGCGCTCGCCGATCCCGCTGCGGCCGCCCACCACCTGCTCCACGACGCCCCGATCTACGGCGTCGAGCAGGCCAGCGGCCGCAGCGGGCCCGGCGGCGCCGCCATCCTCGATCTCACGCTGCGCCCCCTGCCCGCGCTCGCCGACGACGACTACCCCGTCGAGCACGCCCGCGTCGTCATCCTGCCCACGCTCGAGGTCCACGCCTTCCCCAAGGCCGGCGGCCAGCCGTTCAAGCACCGCAGCCCCTACCCCTTGAATGACCTGTGCCTGCAGTACCCGAACGACGACGCCGCGCTGCGCTGGATCCCCGAGGACGGCCTCGAGGCGCTCGTCACCCTGATCCACCGTCACCTGATGTTCGAGGAGGCCTGGCGCCGCACCGGCACGTGGCCGGCGGAGGACGCACCCCATGGACAGCCGGGCCGCGGAACCCACCCCGTCACGACCACCGACCTGAGACGCGAGGCCCGCCGATGGACCCGATGACCGTGTACCTGGCCGCCGGCCCGGCGCAGCAGAGCACTCTGACCACCGTCGTGCTGGCCCTGCTGGGCTCCACCGTCGTGGCCGGCGTCATCGCCCACATCCTGACAGGGCTGCGTGCCGGCGCCGCCGCGCGCCGCGATCGCTACGCGGCGGCAGTGCGCGTCCTGGTGGCCCGGATCGAGTACCCCTACCGCATCCGTCGCCGCACCGACAATGAGCCCGCCACCCTGGCCGCGCTCGCCTCCACCGGGCACGACCTGCAGGAGCGCCTCGCCGAGGCGCGCGCCTGGATCGCGGCGGAGAGCCGGGCCATCGGCGAGGTGCTCGACACCTGCCTCACCGAGCTCGATCAGCCCTTCAAGCAGGCCTGCCAGGACGCCTGGTCCTCCCCGGCTGTCAACGGACCGGAGCAGATGAACCTCAACGGGTTCGGCCTGGGCAACCAGCAGGCCCTGATCAGCCGCATGGAGTTCGCCATCGGCTACCGATTCGGCCTCGGACGCCTCATGCCCGGCTGGCTGGTGCTCCGGCGGCTGAAGCGCCACGGACACTCGCCCTCACCCGGCCTCGCGCACCCCGCACCGGGCAGCTGAGCACCAGGACACCCCCGGGACCCGGCGAGCCGGACGGGCGCAGCGAGACCCTGCCCAAACCGCCACCCCGTCCCGGAACCGGCGGCACAGACCCGGAGCGCGGCAGAGAAGCTCTTCCGATGGCAGGCGGGGTCTTGCCCAACGTCACCCTTGACGACGTCGAGCTGGGAAAGCTCGCCACTGCTTGTAAGAACCTCTTGCAGTTCGCGGAACGACGGTACGAAGCGCGCTCAAGCGGCCAGTAGGTGCCTTGCGGGGGCTGCCAGATGCCATAGGCAGCCCCCGCAGTACTTCAGCTGCTCCAGACCACCTGAGAGCCTCCAACTGCCCGACCTGCTCCGCGCTCAGCTTGGCCCGGCGTGCTTGTTGGTTGTTGAGCCAGGTACCCAGGGACAGGCCCTCCTCGGTCTTGTGGGTGCGCGGGACCCGGGTGTGGCCCTCGTGCTCGACGAAGGCCACCAGCGCCGCCAGGTGATGGCCGAACCGGTCGGCGCGCAACACCTTCGGCCGGGCCGGGCCGCGGCCGCTGCCCGCGCGGCGGCAAG
Source organism: Kitasatospora mediocidica KCTC 9733 (assembly GCF_000744225.1). GTDB lineage: Bacteria > Actinomycetota > Actinomycetes > Streptomycetales > Streptomycetaceae > Kitasatospora > Kitasatospora mediocidica. The sequence continues at coordinate 922,166 of NZ_JQLN01000006.1, forward strand.
CTCCTGGGCTTCCTCGATCCGAGCACGGCCAGCAGATGCTGCTGCTCCTGGTCGAGGTCGGCGAAGCTGGCCCGCTGCGCCCGCATCCACCGACCGAGCTGCTCGCCCTCGAACTCGGTCTCCACCGCCAGCGAAGCCCAGTCGACCCGGCCGTCGGACTCCAGCCACCACTGATGGTCTGCATGGGAGTGGCAGCGATCGTTGGTCATCTCGCTGTCACTGGATTCTGGCTGCTGAGGGCCATGGTTCATTCTTGACCTATGGTCAGGGAAGTGGTGGTGTTGGCCGTATGACAGGACCTGTTCGGATGACTCGCCCGACGGTGGAGGTTTTGCGCCTGCTGTTGGCGACCTCGGCGCACGAGCCGTTGTGGGCGGCGAGGATCAGCGAGCGGGCGGCCCTGGGCAAGAGCACGGTCTCACAGATCCTGACCAGACTCAGCGAGCGGCAGTGGGTCGTGCTGCGCCAGGAGCAGGGCTCGCACCCGGGCCGTCCGGCGCGGGTGCTGTGCGAGCTGACGCAGCAGGGGCGTAGGGAGGCGGAGACGGCACTGGCGGTACGGGGCGCGGATGATCAAGGGGCCCCCGTGGCGCTCACGGTGGCTGCCGACCAGACGACCCGTCAGGGCCCGGCACGCAAAGGAGATTGGACCCACGGGCTGCACCACCTGATCCGCCTGCCCGACTTCGAGGCACTGCGCCAGGCCGCGGGGGACCGGTCGCAGGGCGTCTCGGAGACTGCCGCAGTGGAGCGCATGGCCATCCTGCGGGAAGCGCTCGGTGCGCTCCAGGCCCTGAACAGGCTGCTCACGAGAGAGTTTCTCGCTCGCAGCGCCGTCGGCCCCACCCGCAAGGAGGAGCACTGGGACCTCATGAACGACTTCCTGACTGAGGCGAGTGAGATCTCCAGTAAAGCTCTGGGCGCTCACAACTACTGACACCTCCCGCAAGCCGGAGGACGGCAGGTGTGACGAATTCCCAGGTCAGCTACATGCAGACCATCACTGCATCGACTGCGGCGAGATCCCCGATCAGGAGAGCACTTGGGAGTACGGCCCCGGGGGACAGGTCGAGTGGACCCGCCGCCCGGGTGGCTGCTGTTGGCGCTGCCACCAGGCCCGCGAGGACCGCCTGGAACGGGAGGCCGAGGAACAGCTGGAGGCCGCCCGGGCGGCGAACGCCGTGCTACGGCCGTGCTGGTCGTGCCGGGGCTCGATCGGGGGGAAGGAGGGTTCGGAGCTGGAGCTGACCGAGACGGCCCGGCCGGACCGGCTGGAGTGCCCCGAGTGTGTACTGTACAGGCCCGCACCGCACGGGACTTGGGCCCGCTGATGCTGCCGGTCCCGACCAAGCGCGAGCTGGTGGCCGCGTTGGTCTCCGCCCCGGACGATCCGTGGTGGGAGGCGCGCGTGCTGCACGCAAAGCTCTACCCGGCGAGGGGCCGTGGGGTGTGACCTGTTGGTGGTTGTGGGCGTGCTTTGGCCTCTCCTGCTGGGTTGTCTGGACCTTTGGTTGGTCCTGTCGGGAGGGTGCGCGGGGTTGGTGTCGCCTGTGCTTCGGTGACTCTGTGTGGTGGTTGATGAGATTGGGAGTGGGGGCGGCTGGGGTTGGCCGGGTGGGTGGCTCTTTCTGGGTGTGGTTCGTGGTGGTATTTCGGTTAGGTGGTTTTGCTGAATCGCTCGGTGTGGTTTTCTTGATTCGGGTTGGAATGGTCCGGTGGAGGCCCGTGACGGGTTCCGGTGTTCGGTTTGTGCCGGGGGTCGGCCGGGCCGTCCTGCTGCCTCGCCGCTGCCGTCTCGCCGTCCGGGCCTGCCGCCGTCCGGTCCGCCGGCCTCGGCGGCTCCCCGTCGCCCGCTTGCCAGCCCTGCCCGCCGTCCGGGCCGCCCGGGTTGTCCCGCCGCCGTCTCGGCGCTGCTGTGTCCTGGGTGTCGGTGGTGTTGGGCGGCTTGGTGCTGGGTGGCCGTCAGGCCGCCCTGGAGGGTGTGGGGGAGGGTTGGTGGCCGGGGTGTGGGTGCTGTCGTATGGTGTGACGTGGGCGGATACCCCTCAACCCCTGTCTGTGGTCCGGGTGCGACAGGGTGCCGGGGTGGG
>NZ_JQLN01000007.1 GCF_000744225.1 Kitasatospora mediocidica KCTC 9733
CTTACTTCAAAAGGAATCTCCAACCCCGATCAAAGACCGAGGCCGGGGATGTCAACATATCTGGCGTTGACTTTTGGCACGCTGTTGAGTTCTCAAGGAACGGACACTTCCTTCGAACTGCTTTCGCAGTATCTCCGGGCGCTTCGTTCGTTCTTCGATCAGCTTATCAGATTTGTTTCACTCCGTTTTACCGGAGTTTCGCTTTCCTGACTCACTTTGCCGCCCCTCTCGGTGCGACTCCGGAACTGTACGGGGATCCGCCCGCCACAAGCAAATCGTCCCTCCCCGGACACCCGGGAAGGGACGATCGGCATGTCAGGACAGGTACAACGACCCTCAGGCCGTGCGCCCCATCTCCTCCACGATGGCCGCCGCGAAGGCGTCGATGTCGGCCTCCGTGGTGTCGAAGGCCGCCATCCAGCGGACCTCTCCGGTGTGCTCGTCCCAGAAGTAGAAGCGGTACCGCTTCTGCAGCCGCTCGCTGACCTCGCGCGGGAGGAGCGCGAAGACGGCGTTGGCCTGGACGGGCCGGACGATCGTCACGCCGTCGATCCCGCGCACCGCCTCGGCGAGGCGGGTGGCCATCGCGTTGGCGTGGCCGGCGTTGCGCAGCCAGAGGTCACCCGTGAGCAGGGCCTCGAACTGCACCGAGACGAAGCGCATCTTCGACGCGAGCTGCATCGACATCTTGCGCAGGTACTTGATGTTCCGGACCTTCTCCGGGTTGAGCACCACCACGACCTCACCGAACAGCAGGCCGTTCTTGGTGCCGCCGAAGGAGAGCACGTCCACCCCGGCGTCGGTGGTGAACTCGCGGAACGGCCGGCCCAGCGACGCGGCGGCGTTGGCCAGGCGCGAGCCGTCCATGTGGACGAGCATGCCGCGCTCGTGCGCGTGCTCGCAGATGGCCCTGACCTCCTCCGGCGTGTAGAGGGTGCCGAGCTCGGTGCTCTGGGTGATGGAGACCGCCAGCGGCTGCGCGCGGTGCTCGTCGCCCCAGCCCCAGGCCTGCTGGTCGATCAGCTCGGGGCTGAGCTTGCCGTCCTCGGTGGGGATGGTCAGAAGCTTGATGCCGGCGATCTTCTCCGGCGCTCCGCACTCGTCCACGTTGATGTGCGCGCTGCCGGCCGCGATGACCGCGCCCCAGCGCGGCAGCAGGGCCTGGAGCGAGACCACGTTGGCGCCTGTCCCGTTGAAGACCGGGTAGGCCTCGGCCTGCGGGCCGAAGTGGGTGCGGAAGACGCTCTGCAGGTGCTCGGTGTACTGGTCCTCGCCGTACGCGACCTGGTGGCCGTCGTTGGCGAGGGCTATCGCGGCGAGGATCTCCGGGTGGACGCCGGCGTAGTTGTCGCTGGCGAACCCGCGCACGGCGGGGTCGTGCCGCCGCTGCGCGTCCGTGGGGTGGGTCATCGGGCTGTCAGCCACTGGTGCTGTCCGTTCAGTTCTGCGGCGGGGCGGGACCAGAGGTCCGCCAGGGTGTCGGCCAGGTCGGCGGTCGCGGTGTAGCCCGTGAACTTGGCCTCCGGCTTCTCGGCCCGCATCTCGGGGCTGAGCAGAGCCTTGATCACCAGGATGACAGCAGCCGCGGTCGGGACGCCGTCCGCCTGGGTGGTCTCCTTCACGAAGGAGTTGGCCATCGCCAGGGTCCAGGCCTCGGTGGCGGCCTTGGCGGCCGCGTAGGCGGCGCCGCCGGAGGTGGGCTTGTGGGCGGCCGAGGCGGAGATCATCGCGAACCGGCCGGCCTCGCTGCGCAGCAGGGCGGGCTGGAAGGCGAGCGAGGTGTGCTGGAGCGTGCGGACCACGGTGTCGTGCAGGAAGTCCCAGTCGTCGATCCGCGACTCGTGGAAGGACTTGGCGCCACGCCAGCCGCCGACCAGGTGGAACAGGCCGTCGACCCGGCCGTGCTCGGCCTCCAGGTGGTCCGCCCAGTCGTGCACCTCCTGCGGGTCGAGCAGGTCGATGACCTGTCCGCTGATCTTCGCGCCGGGCACGCCCACCCGGACGGCGGCGATCGCCGCGTCCAGGCGGCGCTGGTCGATGTCGGCACCGATCACGGTCGCGCCGTCGGCCGCGAGGCGGCGCAGCGTGGCCTGACCGGCCGGGCCGCTGGCACCGGCGACCGCGATGACCTTGTTGTCGAGCGTGCTCATGCTGCGATCTCCTGGATGCCGGCGCCGGTGATGCCCGTGGTGGCGGCGATGACGCCGCTCAGCTTCTTGGAGAGGGCCTCGAAGAACATGCTCAGCGGGAACTCGTCCGGCAGCACGGCGTCGCACAGGGCCTTGTTGAGCGCCTTGCCGTCGGCCGTGTCCAGCGGGAGGGCGGACGGACCCTTCGCCCAGGTGGAGGCCGGGTGCGGGGTCAGGTACTGGGAGACCAACTCGTATGCGGCGATCCAGTGCGCGGTCTTGGGCCGGTCGATGCCGGCGCGGTAGAGCGCCTCGATCTCGCCGCAGAGCGCGTTGGTCACGTCGGCGACGCGGTCCCAGTCGATGCTCAGGCGGTTGTCGCGCCAGCGCAGCGCGTCGTGCTTGTGCAGGTAGGCGAAGAGCAGCTGGCCGCCGAGGCCGTCGTAGTTGCGCACCCGGCCGCCGGAGACGGGGAAGCGGAACATCCGGTCGAAGAGGATCGCGTACTGGACGTCGCGGCCCTGCGGGTAGCCCTCGGCCTCCAGGCGGACGGCCTCCTTGAAGGCGGTCAGGTCGCAGCGCAGCTCCTCCAGTCCGTACATCCAGAACGGGCTGCGCTGCTTGATCATGAAGGGGTCGAACGGCAGGTCGCCGTGGCTGTGGGTGCGGTCGTGGACCAGGTCCCACAGGACGAAGGTCTGCTGCGAGCGCTGCTGGTCCGCGATGAGCTCGGCGGCGTCGGCCGGGATCTCCAGGCCGAGTATGCCGACGGCGGAGGTGGTGACGGCGCGGAAGCGGGCGGCCTCGCGGTCGCAGAAGATGCCGCCCCAGGTGAAGCGCTCGGGGGCCTTGCGGACGGCGACGGTCTCGGGGAAGAGCACAGCGGAGTTGGTGTCGTAGCCGGCCGTGAAGTCCGTGAAGGTGATCGGGACGAACATCGGGTTGTCGAAGCGGGTGCGCTCCAGCTCGGCCAGCCAGTCCGGCCAGACCACGCTCAGCAGGACGGCCTCCAGGTTGCGGTCCGGGTTGCCGTTCTGCGTGTACATCGGGAAGACCACGAGGTGGTCCAGGCCGTCGACTCTCTCGGCCGCGGGCTGGAAGGCCATCAGCGAGTCGAGGAAGTCGGGCTCGCGGTACCCGGTGTCGGCCCACTTGCGCAGGTCCGCCTGGACCGCCTCCAGGTAGGCCGCGTCGTGCGGGAAGTGCGGCGCGAGCTCGCGCACGGACTCCAGGACGGTGGCGACCAGCGGGTCGACCGCGTGCCGCTGGACGGCGGCGAGGTCGATCGAGCCGTCCTTGGACTGCAGCGGGCGCAGCGCCTCGACGGCCTGCTTCAGTCGCTGCCAGGCGGGGTGGTCGGCGGAGAAGGACGCCGGGAGGTCGGTCTCCCCAGCGATCCTCGGCGAAAGATTCTGCACAGGAGACCTACTTTCACAGGAGTAACTGAATCAAGGACACGATAAGGACGAAAGGTTCTCCTGTTCAAGTCGTGTTCTGTGAGAAAATCTGTACGCAGCGTGGTGTCCACCCGGAAGCCTTGCGGTGGGCGACAGTTCGCCTCCCTCTCCGAGTGAACCCGGCCCTCCGGGCCCTCGCCAGGCGTGCGCCGGCCGCCGTGCCGGTCGGCGCACCTCCGTACGCCCCCGTACGCGCCCTGCTGGTCGCAGCGCCGAGCGGTGATCGTGGTCGGTATCCCCGTACCCGGCGGCGAAGAGGGGGGCCGATGTACGGACCAGCCGTTCTCAGCTGGCTGCTGGCGGTGGTGGCGGCCGTCACCGGCGGGCTCTGCCTGCTCCGGATGCGTGCGGCGCCGGCGGGCGGAGGCGGGGGGCGGGACGCGGGTGAGCACGGGCCGGGGCGCGGGTCGGACGCGGCGGAGGCCGCGATGGGCCTGGGCATGGCCGTGATGATCGCGGCCGGCGACCATCTGCCGCCGCCGCTCTGGGCCTGGGCCTTCGGCCTGCTGGCCGCCGTCTCCCTGCTGGCCGCGGCCGGCAGCGGAACGGCCCGGCTGCTGGCGCACCGGCTGCACCACGCGGTCGGCGCGCTGGCCATGGTCTACATGACGCTGGCGATGGGCAGTGGTCAGCACCCGCACCCCGCCATGGCGATGCCGATGGGCGGGGCGGCCGGCCTGCCGGCGGTGACCGGTCTGCTACTGCTCTACTTCGGTGGCTACGCGCTGTGGACGGGCAGCCGCCTGTTCACCGTGACCGCCCATCAGGCCGGCGGGGCGGGCGGGTCGCTACTGGGCGCGAACGGCCTCCCCCGGGCCTGCCGACTCGCGATGGGCGTCGGGATGTTCGCCATGTTGCTGACCCTCTGAGCGGGCCCGCCGCGCCTCTTCTCGGGCCCTGCGCGTGGCGTTGGTCACTGCGGCGGCGAAGCGGGTTCCACGGCGCTCGCGCAGCGCCTAGGTTGAGCCCAGCGTTAGTTGCGCCTTCTCTCCCCGGGGGAGCCCCTGCCATGACGGCCCTGCTCGGCCTGCTGCTGCTCGGTGTGCTGCTCTCCACCGTCGGACCCACCGTGCTGGCCCGTGCCCGCTGGGCCGAGCGAGAACCGGTCCTCGCTCTCCTGGTCTGGCAGTGCCTGGTGGTGGCCGTCCTGCTCTGCTGCGTGCTCGGCCTGCTGCTGGCCGTCACGGCGGCGCTGCCGGAGGTGCGCACGCTGTTCTTCGCGGGGGCGCCGCACGGCGTGGAGGCCGCCTACGGGTTCGCCGGGGGCGAGAGCTGGGGGCGCCTGTGCGCGGCCCTGCTGGCGCTGGGCGGGCTGCGCACGGCGCTCTCGCTGACCCGGGAGATCCGCTCGGCACGGGCGCTGCGCGACCACCGGCACGCCGAGCTGGCGCACCGCGCGCCGGAGCTGCCGGCCGGCATCGGCGCACCGCCCGGCGAGCGCGAGCGGCTGGTCGTGCTGGAGAACCGGCGGCCGGAGGCCTGGTCGTTGCCGGGACCGGGCGCCCGCCTGGTGGTCACCACCGGCGCGCTGCGCCGGTTGTCGGACCGCGAGTTGGCGGCCGTGCTGAGCCACGAGCGCGGCCACGTCCGGGCCCGCCACCACTGGCTCTCGCAGTGCGCCCAGGCGCTGGCGGCCGGCTTCCCCGGTGTCGGGGTGTTCAGCGCCTTCCGGGACCAGGTCGGCGAGTTGGTGGAGCTGGCGGCGGACGACCGGGCCGCCCGCCGGCACGGGCGGCTGACCACTGCCCTGGCGATGGTCGAACTCAACTCCGAACGTGGGGTGTTCGAGCTCTCCTGCCCCGGGCAGCTGGCCCAGGCCCCGCGCCGGGTGGACCGCCTGCTGGCCGGTGAGCCACGGCTGACGGTCTCCCGGCGGCTGCGCCTGACGATGATCGGGCTGGCGGCGCCGGCCGCGGTCGTCCTGCTCGCTGTGGCGCCCGGGCTGGGCGCGCTGGCCCGCTGAGCCGGCCGGCGCCGCCCTGGAGCGCGCGGGCGGCGTCTCAGGCCGGCTGACCGGCCGTCAGGATCCTTGCCAGGACGGCCCGGTGGGTCGGGCGGGCGGCCTCGTAGCGCTCCCGCCCGGCCTGCGACAGCGAGACGTAGATGCCGCGCCGGTCCTGCTCGCACATCACCCGCTCGACCAGCCCGGCCTTCTCCAGCCTGCCGATCAGCCGGGAGAGCGCGCTCTGGCTGAGGTGCACCATCCCGGAGAGCTCCTGGACGCGCAGGCTCGTGCCGTCCTCGCACGGTGACTCGACGAGGCGCTCCAGCACCTCGAACTCGCTCATGCCGAGACCGTGCCGCTCGCCCAGCTCCCGGTCCAGCGCACAGGTGGTGGCCGCGTGGCGGGCCAACAGGTCGCGCCACTCGGAGACCAGAGAGGCCATCTCGGCCGGGTCGGGTGTAGACACGCGCCCACCCTAGCACATGCATGGGAACTATATGTGTTCACATTATAGTTACTTGCATTGAGTGCACGTGCATGTAATCTCTGCCCATGACCACAGCGCCACTCGACGGACCAACCAAGCCCACCCAGCGACCTGCTGACGAACCGTCCACTGCGGAGCGCTGGAGCCCACGGCTCTGGGGCACCCTCATCGTTCTCTGCACCGCGCTCTTCCTCGACGCGCTGGACGTCTCGATGGTCGGCGTCGCGCTGCCCTCCATCGGCACCAGCCTCAAGCTCTCCACCTCCACCCTGCAGTGGGTCGTCAGCGGCTACGTGCTCGGCTACGGCGGGCTGTTGCTGCTCGGCGGACGCGCGGCGGACCTGCTGGGCCGCCGCCGGGTCTTCCTGGTCGCCCTCGGCGTCTTCGCCGCGGCCTCGCTGCTCGGCGGGCTGGTCGACAACGGCGGACTGCTGATCGCGGCCCGCTTCCTCAAGGGCGTCAGCGCCGCCTTCACCGCGCCGGCCGGGCTCTCCATCATCACCACCACGTTCGCCGAGGGCCCCGCGCGCAACCGGGCCCTGTCGATCTACACCACCTGCGGCGCCAGCGGCTTCTCGCTCGGCCTGGTGCTCAGCGGTCTCCTCACCTCGGCCGGCTGGCGCTGGACCTTCCTCAGCCCGGTCCCGGTCGCGCTGATCGCGCTGGTGTTCGCGATCCGGCTGATCCCCCGCCCCAAGGCCGCCGAGCGCGGCGGCAGCGGTGGCTACGACGTGGCCGGGGCGATCACCGGCACCGGTGCGCTCCTGCTGCTGGTGTTCACCGTCACCGAGGCGCAGAGCGCCGGCTGGGCGAGCCTGCGAACCATCGGCTCGCTGGTCGTGGTGGCCGTGCTGGGCGCCGCCTTCCTGCTGATCGAGACCCGCACCGCGCACCCGCTGGTGCGGCTCGGGATCTTCCGCAACGGCAGTGTGGCCCGGGCCAACGTGGCCGGCCTCACGATCATGGGCAGCTACGCCGGATTCCAGTTCATCGCCACCCTCTACCTGCAGCGGCTGCTCGGCTGGTCGGCCCTGGAGATGGCCTTCGCCTTCCTGCCGACCGGCGCGCTGGTCGCGCTCTCCGCGCCCAGGATGGGCGCCATCGTCGACCGCTTCGGCACCAGCAGGCTGCTCCCCGCCGGGTCGCTGGCGCTGCTGCTGGGCTACGCGCTCTTCCTGCGGATGGACGCGCACAGCTCGTTCCTCGTCCTGGTGCTGCCCAGCATGCTGCTGCTCGGCATCGGGTTCGCGCTGGCCTTCCCGTCCGCGAACATCGCGGCCACCGACGGGGTGGCCGACGACGAGCAGGGGCTGGCCTCGGGACTGGTCAACACCGCGTTCCAGGTGGGCAGCGCGCTGGTGCTGGCCGCCGCCACCGCCGTCATCACCGCCGGCAGCCACGGCGGGACCAGCCCGCAGGCCCAACTGGCCGGCTACCGCCCGGCGCTGCTGCTGGTCACCGGCGTCGCGCTGATCGGGGTGAGCGTCACGGCGGTGGGCGCCGTTCTGGACCGCCGCCGGGCCGCGGCCGCCCCGGCCACCCCCGTGCCGGACTACGACTACAGCCGGGCGGCCGCCGCCCAGCTGGACGCGGCGGCGGAACGGGTCTGACCTGCCCCCGACCCTCTCACCCCCCTCCGGCGCCTGCCGGGCAGCCCCCTGCGCTGCCCGGCAGGCGCCGGCCTCACCACTCCCCCCGGCTGGTGAGGCCGCTGCCGGCTCCGTACCGCGCCGGCGCATGGCCCCGCCCCGGGCGCGTAACGTCGACAGCCCGGGTCGAGACGTATATTGGCCCGAAGCCAACGAACGTACGGAGCTGACACGATGGCACCTCGCGGGGATTCGGTCAACGAGGAGATGCGCCGCCGCTCACGTGTACGCATCATGCGGGCCACCGTGGACCTCGTGGACCGGCGCGGATACGCCGCCACGACCCTCGCGGACATCGCCGAGGAGGCCGGACTCGCCCGCGGCCTCGTCTCGTACTACTTCGACGGCAAACGACTGCTGATGCAGGCGGCCACCCACCGGCTGATGCACCTGCGGCTCACCGAGGAGCTGGACCGGCTGGCCCCGGACGCCGCCGCCCGCGAGCGGCTGGCCTGCGTGATCGACACCGTGCTGAACCTGGCACTGGACCATCCGCGGGTGATGCGCTCGCACCTCGCGCTGATCCTGGACCCCGACGGCGGCGGCTTCGTGCAGGACCCGGAGCAGCAGCGGCTCGGCGCGATCCTCCAGGACGTCCTGGCGGGCTGGGGCGTGGCCGATCCCGCCGCCGAACACGCCCTGCTGCGCAGCGCGTTGATGGGCGGCTGCATCGGCGTGCTGCTGCCGGGGGCGCAGACGGCGCTGCCGCCGGTCCGGGCCGACCTGTTCGCCCGCTACGGGCTCCCCTGGGAGCTGGGGACCCCGCCGCAGCCGCAGGCGCCGTCCCGACCGCAGCTGAAGTCCTGGCCCTGACCCCGCAGTCGGGGCCGGGGCGTCAGCTCTCGGCGAGGATCGAGGCGAGCAGGTCGACAGTGCGCTCCGGGGTGAGGCTGTCCACGCAGAGCCGCTCCATGACCTGGACGTAGGCGTCCACGTCGTCGCGCTTGTCCAGGTAGAGCGCGCTGGTCAGCTGCTCCAGGTAGACGACGTCGGCGAGATCCTGCTCGGGGAAGCGCAGGATACTGAAGGCACCGCTCTCCCCCGCGTGCGCGCCGAAGCGGAACGGCATCACCTGGATCACCACGTTGGGCTGCTCGGCGACATCGATCAGATACTGCAACTGACTGCGCATCACCTTGGGTCCGCCGACCGGCCGGCGCAGCGCCGCCTCGTCGATCACGGCCCACAGCCGCGGTCCCTGACCATCCGTCAGCAGCCGCTGGCGGCGCAGTCGCAGGCCGACCATCCGGTCGACCTCCTCCTCGCTCAGCACCGGGCGGCTCTGCCCGAACACCGCGCGGGCGTACTCCTCGGCCTGCAGCAGACCGGGAATGAACTGCACCTCGTAAGTACGGATCAGCGCCGCGGCCTCCTCCAGCCCCACGTAGGTCTGGAACCAGCCCGGCAGCACGTCGTTGAAGCTGTGCCACCACCCGGACTTGTTGGCCTCGCGGACCAGGCCGAGCAGCGACTCGCGCTCCCCGCCGTCCTCGACGCCGTACAGGCTGAGCAGATCGGCGACGTCGCGCTCCTTGAAGCTGACGCGGCCGAGCTCCATGCGACTGATCTTCGACTCCGAGGCACGGATGGCATAGCCGGCGTCCTCGCGGGTGATGCTGCGGCTCTCGCGCAGTCTGCGCAGCTGGGAGCCCAGGAGGATCCGGCGCACCATCGAGCCGCCGCCGGGCTGAACTGTGGTCATGCCGTCGAAACCTCCGCCTCGGGAAAACAGCGCACAGTCTGCCATCAACTGGGCGCTCACAGTGCCTGTAGTGGCAGATGGATCTATCAATTCTGCATCGGCACGTCCATCAGCACGGCCAGATGCACGTGCATCCGGCTTCTGCATATGCCAATAGTGCGACTGCACGTGAATCGACTCTTGCATCTGCCGTGAGCGCAGAGCACGATGGTGCACGTGCACCTGCACAACCCCTGAGACATTCCGCGGGCTTCGCCGTCGACCCCACGCGCGACTCCGCACACCTGCCGGGCGCGTTCCCGCGTGTCCGGATCGTGGTGCGGCGATCGTGACCGGATCGAGGCGACGGCGAAGCGGCCGAGCGAGTCGGAGGTGACCGGCATGACCCCGCCGGGTCCAGCCGTGTCCGCCCCCTTATGGGAGGAGCTCTTCATGGGCACCGGTACGGCCTTGGCGGTCGATCCCGACGTCGTCACCTGTACGCTCGCGCCTCGCTACGAGGCCGTCAGAACAGCCCGCGACTTCGCCCGAACCACCCTGCTGCAATGGGGACTCGGCGACCTGTTCGACGATGTGGCCCTGGTGGCTTCGGAGTTGGTGACCAACGCGCTGCGGCACGCCATCGGTGAACCGACCGCGGCCGAACTGCGCAGCTGCACCGGCTCGTCCCGGCTCGCGCTGCCGGCCCAGCCGGGGCCCGCGCAGAGCCTCGACAGCCGGCTGCCGATCCGGATCAGCCTGGTGCACCGCTCACCCCAACTCGTCTGCGCGGTGAGCGATCCCAGCAGCGACGGCCCGGTGACCCGGGAGGCCGACTTCGTGGCCGAGTCCGGCCGGGGGCTGCACCTGGTGGACTCCTTCAGCCGCTCGTGGGGCTGGCACCCGCTGGCCGGGGCCGGGAAGGTGGTCTGGGCGCTCTTCGAGGCCGACGAGGCGTCAGCCGTCGACCTGGAACGCTCCACCGACCCCGCGTCGCCCGGACGCCACCGTCGGTCGGCCTAGGCGCCCAGCCGTGCATCGAACGCCGCGCCCGTGCGCGGCGTTCTTTTGTTTCCCGGACGTCCCCCGCGGCCCCTGCGGCCCTGACTGCCTCAGCAGCCCCCACCGGCCCGCACGACGCCGCCCGCGGTCACGGCCAGCGCCTGACGGCCGGGACCCGGCAACGCCGAACGCCGTCGCGGCACTTTCCCCCACGACGGCGCGTCATCCGCCGGCACGCTCAGCCGACCAGGTGGTCGAACTCCCCGTCCTTCACACCGAGCAGCAACGCCGCTATCTCGGCGCGCGTGTAGATCAGTGCGGGGCTGTCCGGGAAGCGGGAGTTGCGCATGGCGACCTCGCCGCTCGGGAGAGCCGCGAGCTCGACGCAGTTCCCCTTCGAGTTGCTGTACTGGCTCTTCTGCCAGACCACGCCATCGAGGTCCGCAGCCGCCATGCCGTTGTACGTGTGGTGCATAGAAATCTCCCAAGAGCCTGGAGTGCTCGTACCGCTCGGCGCCCGCCCGCTCCGACCGCCGGCCGCCTTCCGGCTCGTGCGGGCAGGGCTGATGCCTCACTTGTCGTGATGATAACTCCAGTGCACGTGCATCGGCATGCGATTTTGCTCGTGCACGCGGTTGTACGGGACGTGACAATCGTTGGCGCCCCGGGTTCGCTTGACGGTGCGTAAGTGGACATATGAGAACCATTCAGGCAACCACTGGTGACCGGGCGTTGATCGCGAAGAGTGCGGCATGCGAACGGAGCACGGCCGGACCGACGGTCGAATGATCAACACTGCAGTGAATTGCTCACGCACCGTCACATCTTCCAAGCTTGCCGGGGGATTTCATGCCAAATGTCTCATTTGTCCGGCACGTGAAGGCAGTCGACGCCCTCGTAGTGCCAGCCGACTGCGGAAACGTCAATCCCATGTCCTACGATCTCGCCATGAGCACTGCTGCCACCCCGGGCGCACCACTGCCCGTCCGCACTCCAGGCTCCCGTGCGAGGGGGCGCCACCGTCGGCCCGAGCGGCCGGGGGTGCCGACCGGCGCGCCCGGGCTGGTGCTCGCCGTTCCCGCGGCGACGACGCCCGAGGCGTTCGCCGTGGTGGAGGAGATCCTCTCGGTGATCCGCGGCGAGCAGCCGGGCATCAGCGTGGCCGCCGGTCTGCTGACCGTCGCCGAGCCTGAGACCGAGAGCACCACCGAGGCCCTGACGGAGGAGGACCTCGCCGAGGCCAACGCCCTGAGCGGCTTCGTGAGCTTCGGCCTGCCGTCCACCGAGCGCTCGCTGCCGAGCGTGGCCGACCTCATCGCCGCCGCCGTCGAGGCGGGACTGCCCGCACCGGTGCTCGTGCCGCTGCTGACCGGTCCGCACGACTGCCTGACGGCCCTGCACAAGCTGGCCGCCGAGAGCGGCGCGACGGTGACCGACGTGCTCGGCCCGCACCCGCTGCTCGCGGAGGCGGTGCACGTACGGCTCTCCGAGGCCGGCCTCGCCCGCGCCGACCGCGCCCGGCTGTTCGCCATCGCCACCTCGGCCGACGGCGTGGTGCTGACCACCGCCGGCGGCGAGGAGGCTGCGGCGGCCGCCGAGATCACCGGCGTCCTGCTGGCGGCGCGCCTGGCGGTGCCCGTGGTGGCGGCCGCCCTGGACGTCCCCGGCGCGGTGCTGGCCGCGGTCGAGCACCTGCGGGCCACCGGCTCGCAGCGCCCGGCGCTGGCGCCGCTGGTGATCGGCCCCGAGGTGGACGCCGAGCTGCTGCGCGCGGCCGGCGAGGAGACCGGCTGCCCGAGCGCCGAGGCGCTGGGCGGCTACCCGACCATCGGTCAGCTGGTGGCCGCCGGCTACCTCGCCACCGTGGGCACGGCGGCCGAGGCCGAGCAGCCCGAGCAGGCGGAGCACCCCGAGCAGTAGAGCAGCACAGCACCACCACCCTCACGACCCGTGGGACCTGTGGGCCGGTCAGCCGCCGAGCGGACGACCGGCCCACAGTCATGTCCTGTGCGAGCGGCAGCGAGCGGGAAGCAACGCCGGGAGCCAGCCGGGAGACAAGAGGGACAAATCGCCCTTCTCGGGCCCCGGCGGAGCGTCAGACCGCCCGGCGGTCGGGCCCGGGCGGGGAGCCCTTGGTCCCGCGCGAAGGTCACGAACCGGCCACGGTCGACCCGGCGGGCACGGTCGCCACCCCGGGTGCGGGCACCCCGAGCCGGATACGACGTCAGCTGACCCAGGACCTGAGAGACAACCAATTCCGTTGCCCGAACGCCCGGTTGTTCACCATAGGACGGACCCGAACGACCCTTTGCGCAGACGGCCCATCAGTTGATCTCCCCCTTGTGGCACGAGGGGCCCGCGGGGGCCCTGTGACCGGCGTCACAGGTGTTTGCGGTTTCAACTTAAGTCTGTCTAACGTGCTCCCGTTCGTGGTCACACGGACCCAGCAATCCGGACGCCGAATCCTGCCACCGGACCACTGGCACGCAAGCACGCACCACGGCAGGAGCGGGGGAACCAGGTAAGCCGCCCCGGGCCGGTCCTCGGACCGACGACCCGGAGCTAGGGGTGAAGCCGTGCTCAGCACGGCCGGGCAACTCCAGCCCGAATCCGACAGCTCACCTCGTAGGCGTAGGAGAGGAACGCGACTTCATGCTGCCCATCACTGGTACGAACCGCTCGACCCGCACCCGCCGCGTCATCGCCGCGACGGGCCTTGTCGGACTCGGCCTCAGCCTCCCGTGCATCACCGCCACCACCGCCTCCGCCGCCCCCGTCTCCACCTGGGAGAAGGTCGCCCAGTGCGAGAGCAGCGGCGACTGGAGCATCAACACCGGCAACGGCTACTACGGCGGCCTCCAGTTCAGCGCCTCCACCTGGGCCGCCTTCGGTGGCACCCAGTACGCCCCGCAGGCCAACCAGGCCACCGAGGACCAGCAGATCGCCGTCGCCGAGAAGGTGCTCGCCTCCCAGGGCCCCGGCGCCTGGCCGGTCTGCTCCGTCCAGGCCGGCCTGACCGCCGGTGGCGCCCCCGCGGCCGTCAACACCTCCTCCGCGGCGGCCACCCCGTCCACCCCCGCTCCGGCCGCCCCGGCCGCGCCGACGACCTCCGCCCCGGCCGCCTCCGGCCAGAGCAGCGCGTCGCAGCACTCCGGCTGGCAGCACAGCGCCTCCCAGGACGCCGCCCCGGCGGGCGACAGCAGCTACACCGTGGCCGCCGGTGACTGGCTCTCCAGCATCGCGCAGAGCCACAACGTGCAGGGCGGCTGGCAGCACCTCTACGACCTCAACAAGTCGGTGCTGACCCACGGTCCGGACACCATCTACCCGGGCCAGCACCTCTCGCTCGGCGGCGCCACCGCCACCCCGGCCGCGGACCACCACGGCAACTGGGGCGGCAACTGGAACGGTTCGGACAACTCGGGCAAGTCGGGCAGCACCACCCAGGCCGCCCCGGCTGCTCCGGCCGCCAAGACCACCGCCAAGCCCGCCACCCCGGCGCCGGCCACCGGCAGCATGGCCGCCGCGGTCGCGTTCGCCGAGTCCAAGGTCGGCCAGGCGTACATCTACGGCGGCACCGGCAACGGTGGCTGGGACTGCTCCGGCCTGACCCAGGCCGCGCTGGCCCAGGCCGGGATCTCGATCCCGCGCGTGGCCGCCGACCAGGCCGCCGCCAGCACCCACGTGTCGCTGGACAACCTGCAGCCCGGCGACCTGCTCTTCTGGTCGAACAACGGCGCCGACTCGGGCGTCTACCACGTCGGCATCTACGTCGGCAACGGCTCGTACGTCGAGGCCGCCAACCCGAGCGTCGGTGTCCACATGGAGACCATCGCCAACTGGGCCCCGGACTTCGCCGGCCGGGTCTGAACCTCCCGCTGACACGGCTACGGCCCGCCTCCCCCTGCTCCAGGGGAAGGCGGGCCGTCCGTCGTGCCCGGTGGCCGGGTGAGCCCTCGTCACGGCTTCGAGGGCTTGCCCGCCACCGCGTCGTAGACCCGCTCACGCAGCCGCCGGCGCCAGCCCTCGCGTTCGGCACGAGCCACCGCCCGGGCCTCCTTGCGGCCTCCCTGCGGGTAGCGCGCCCGCGCCCACGGCGAGCCGGGCCGGGCCAGCCGGAGCGCGCCGACCACGGCGACGGGCGTCACGAGGATGCCCAGCAGCCCGGTGAAGGTCTTCCCCTTGGTCAGCGCGACCAACGCGAAACCGCCGTTGACCAGCACCAGCGACGCGTATGTCCAGGCCGACGCCGGCTCGTCGGCGGTCGAGCTCTGGTCGACGCCGAACGGCACGGCCCCCAGCAGCAGGAGCCCGATCACGGCCGCGCCGAGCACCACGGCGTCCACCGAGAGCCGGCCCTCCTCGGACCAGTAGACGTCCCGCAGGTGCAGGACCAGCGCGAACTCGTCGAGCACCAACGCCGTGCCGATCCCGAAGAGCCCCGCGCAGATCTCCTCCCAGGGCCGGTGCCCGCCGCTCGGCGAGGCGAGGCCCACCCCCGCGACGACCATGAAGACGATGCCGAACACCACGTGATGGATGTGCAGCCCGCCCGGCGACACATTGCCGGGCCACCAGGAGACCTCGGCGCGGATCATCCGGACGCTGAGCCGGATGAAGAAGAAGGCACCCAGGAAGCCCGCCAGCAGGACCAGCAGCGGCTGCTTGCCGGGGTCCACGATCTCGTGCTGGTACCAGCCGCCGCCCATGCCTCAGACCGCCCGGACCGGGCCGGTCGGCGGCCGCTGTCCGCTGTGCACATCCCCCTGGTGACCTGCGCTCATGACCCGATGCTGACACCGCGACAGGCCGCACGCCCCCCGGCGTTAGCCCGCGCGGGCAGCCCGGCTACCCGGCGCGGTGCGTGTTGGCACCCGTCGAGCCGCGCATCACCAGCTCCGGCTGGAACATGAACTCGGCGCGCTGGGCGGGGTTGCCGCCGACCTCCTCCAGCAGGGCGTCCACGGCGGCGGTGGCCATCGCCTCGACCGGCTGGCGGATGGTGGTGAGCGGCGGCTCCGTGAAGGCGATCAGCGGCGAGTCGTCGAAGCCGACCACCGAGACGTCCCCCGGCACGCTCAGCCCGCGCTGGCGCACCGCGCGGATCGCGCCGAGCGCCATCATGTCGCTGCCGCAGACGATCGCCGTGCAGCCCCGGTCGAGCAGCGCGCCGGCCGCCGAGTGGCCGCCCTCCACGCTGAACAGCGTGTGGTGCACGAGCGCCTCGGCCTCCTCGGCCGTCTTGCCGAGAACCGCCCGCATCGCGGCCGTGAAGCCCTCGATCTTGCGCAGCACGGGGACGTAGCGGCGCTGGCCGACCGCCAGGCCGATCTGCTCGTGGCCGAGTTCCGCCAGGTGCTGGACGGCCATCCACATCGCGGCGCGGTCGTCCGGGGAGATGAACGGCGCGGCGATCCGCTCGCTGTAGCCGTTGATCAGCACGAACGGCACCTGCCGCCCGGTCAGCTTGGCGTACCGGTCGTGGTCGGCGGTGGAGTCCGCGTGCAGGCCCGAGACGAAGACGATGCCAGCCACCCCCCGTTCGACCAGCATCTCCACCAGTTCGTCCTCGGTGGATCCGCCCGGTGTCTGGGTGCAGAGCACCGGCGTGTAGCCGTGCCGGCTGAGCACCTGCTCGATCACCTGGGCCAGCGCGGGGAAGATCGGGTTGCTCAGCTCCGGGGTGATCAGCCCGATCAGGCCGGCGCTGCGCTGGCGCAGGCGGGTCGGCCGCTCGTAACCGAGCACGTCGAGCGCCGCAAGGACGGTCTGCCGCATGGTCGCGGAGACGCCTGCCTTGCCGTTGAGGACGCGGGAAACGGTGGCCTCACTGACCCCCGCCTGCGCCGCGATGTCCGAAAGTCGCGCCGTAGTCACGATCCCAGAGCCTATTGCAACCATGTCAGACCGCCCACCAGATGGTGCTGTTCGCTGCCAGAACCGTCTCGCCGTCCACCGCTACGGCCTCGGTGGAGGCCAGCAGGATGCGGCCCGG
This sequence comes from Kitasatospora mediocidica KCTC 9733, assembly GCF_000744225.1. Taxonomy (GTDB): domain Bacteria; phylum Actinomycetota; class Actinomycetes; order Streptomycetales; family Streptomycetaceae; genus Kitasatospora; species Kitasatospora mediocidica. The sequence goes on from NZ_JQLN01000007.1 coordinate 16,346, forward strand.
GGCCGGCATCCGGACCGGCTCCGCACCGGTGTTGACGGTGCACAGCAGCGAGCCGTCCGCCGAGTCGCGGCGGAACACCAGCACGTCGGCGGGGGCGTCCAGCCAGGTCACCGCGGTGCCCGCGCCGAGCGCGGGGTGCTCGCGGCGAAGCGTCAGGGCGCTGCGGTAGAGCTCCAGGGTGGAGGTCGGGTCGCCGGTCTGGACCTCGACGCTGAGCTGCGCCCACTCGGCCGGCTGCGGCAGCCAGCTGGGGCCGCCCTCGGTCGGGCCGAAGCCGTACGGGGCCTGCGTGCCGGACCACGGCAGCGGGACCCGGCAGCCGTCCCGGAAGCCGTCCTGGCCGCTGGCGCGGAAGAACGAGGGGTCCTGGCGGACCTGGTCGGGCAGGTCGGTGACGTCCGGCAGGCCGAGCTCCTCGCCCTGGTAGAGGTAGGCGGAGCCGGGCAGCGCGAGCATCAGCAGGGTGGCGGCGCGGGCCCGGCGCAGGCCGAGTTCGCGGTCGCCGCGGTCGCGGATCTGGGTGCCGCCGGGCGGGTTGGCGAAGCGGGTGGCGTGCCGGGTGACGTCGTGGTTGGAGAGCACCCAGGTGGCCGGCGCGTCCACCGGGCGCATCGCCGCCAGTGAGCTGTCGATCACCGCGCGCAGCTCGGTGGCGTCCCAGGAGGTGCCCAGGTACTGGAAGTTGAAGGCCTGGTGCAGCTCGTCGGGGCGCACGTAGTTGGCGGTGCGCTCCACCGTGGGGGTCCACGCCTCGGCGACCGCGATCCGCTCGCCCGGGTACTCGTCCAGGATCGTGCGCCAGGTGCGGTAGATCTCGTGCACGCCGTCCTGGTCGAAGAACGGCATCACGTCGTTGCCGAGCAGCTTGAGCTGGTCGTGGCTGCCGAGGTCGGGCAGGCCGGGGGCCTTCACCAGGCCGTGCGCGACGTCGATCCGGAAGCCGTCCACGCCCATGTCCAGCCAGAAGCGCAGGATCGAGCGGAACTCGTCGCCGACCGCCGGGTGGTCCCAGTCGAAGTCGGGCTGCTCGGGGGCGAACAGGTGCAGGTACCAGTCGCCGGGGGTGCCGTCCGGGTCGGTGGTGCGGGTCCAGGCCGGTCCGCCGAAGATGGACTCCCAGTCGTTGGGCGGGAGTTCGCCGTCCGCGCCCTGGCCGGGACGGAAGTGGTAGCGGTCGCGCAGCGCCGAGCCCGGGCCCTCGCGCAGCGCGCGCTGGAACCACTCGTGCTGGTCGGAGGAGTGGTTGGGGACCAGGTCCACGATGATCCGCAGGCCCAGCGCGTGGGCGTCGCGGATCAGCGCGTCTGCGTCCAGCAGGGTGCCGAACATCGGGTCCACCGCGCGGTAGTCGGCCACGTCGTAGCCGGCGTCGGCCTGCGGGGAGGCGTAGAACGGCGAGAGCCAGACGGCGTCCACGCCCAGTTCGCGCAGGTAGGGCAGCCGGCTGCGCACGCCCGGCAGGTCGCCCATCCCGTCGCCGTTGGAGTCGGCGAAGCTGCGCGGGTACACCTGGTAGATGACCGCGTCCCGCCACCAGCCTCTCGGCTCACCGGAGTTCGCCGCCGCGGTGCCGGGGGTGGCGGCGGGAGCGGGGCAGCGGCGGCAGGCCGGGAGGTGTCGGCCAGGTTCTGGGTCATGGACGGGATCCCTTGGGGACTAGGTGTCGCACCGGCCGCCGAAGCGGTGCGGCGGTGCGCGGCAACAGGCAGAGTACTGGGCGGGACTGACGAGGCGTCAGGGAATACGGATCACGACTTCGCGGCGCCTGCGGTCAGCCCGGTGACGAGGTGCTTCTGTACCAGGTAGAAGACCGCGGAGACCGGGATCGCGATCAGTACGGAGGTGGCGGCCATCAGGTTCCACTGGCTCTCGTACTGGCTGACGAAGGTGGTCAGGCCCACCGCGAGGGTGTACTTGTCGGAGCTGAGCATGAAGGTGGAGGCGAACGGCACCTCGGCCCAGGCGGTCAGGAAGGTGTAGAACGCGGCGACCGCCAGGCCCGGGCGGGCCAGCGGCAGGATCAGCCGCCAGAAGGTGCCGAACGGGGTGAGCCCGTCGACCCGGCCGGCCTCGTCGATCTCCACCGGGATGGTGTCGAAGTAGCCCTTGAGCAGCCAGGCGCAGTACGGCACGGCGGTGCTCGCGTAGACCAGGATCAGGCCGCTGTAGGTGTCCAGCAGACCGAGGTTGGCCATCGTGTAGTACATCGGCACGATCAGCACGGCGATCGGGAACATCTGGGTGACCAGCAGCGACCACATCAGCGGGCGCAGCCCCGGAAAGCGCATCCGGGAGACCGCGTAGCCGGTGGTGGCCGCGATCAGGACGCCGAAGACGGTGGTGCCGCCGGCCACGATCAGCGAGTTGCCGAACCAGGTGAGGAAGTCGGTCTGGCTCAGCACCTTGCCGAAGTTGGCGAAGGTGGCCTTGCCGAGGATCCCGCCCGGGTGCAGGTAGTCGGTCTTGTCCGGGCCGAGCGCGATGAAGAAGAGGTAGAGCACCGGGAACACCGCGACCAGGGCGGCCGCGATCAGGACACCGTGCGAGAGCGCGGCGGCGGTCCTGCTGCTCTTGCCGCGCGGGCGCACCCGGACGGCAGGCTTGGCGGTGGCCGCGGCGGCCGTGGCGGCCTTGGTGGGGATGTCGGTGGTGGTGCTCAACGGGGGCCTTCCTTCGCTGCGTTCGCGGCCTTCGAGGTCGGTGTCCGCCGGGGCCATCAGACGACGCCCTGGTCGTTGCGCTTGAGCCAGCGCTGGTAGAAGGTCGTGAAGACGATCAGGATGGAGAGCAGGATGATCCCGTAGCTCGCCGACTGCGCGTAGTCGCGCGGCTGTTGGCCGAAGCCCAGCTGGTAGGCCCAGGTCACCAGGATCTGCACGTCCGGGGCGTTGTTGCCGAACAGCAGGAAGATGATGACGAACTGGTTGAAGGTCCAGATCACACCGAGCAGGATCACCGTGCTGCTGACCGCGCGCAGCCCCGGCAGCGTGACGTAGCGGAAGCGCTGCCAGCTGCTGGCGCCGTCCATCTCGGCCGCCTCGTACAGCTCGGCGGGGATCGACTGCAGGCCGCCGAGCAGCGAGACCATCATGAACGGCACGCCGCACCAGGTGTTGACCAGGATCGCCGCGGCCTTCTGGGCCAGCGGGTCCTCCAGCCAGCTGGGCTGCGGCAGGTGCAGGGCGCCGAGCAGGGTGTTGACCATGCCCCCGTCGGCCAGCATCAGGCGCCAGGAGAAGACGGTGACGAAGGTCGGCACGGCCCACGGCAGGATCAGCAGCAGCCGGTAGGCGGTGCGCCCGCGCAGCTGTTGGTTCATCAGCAGGGCGAGGCCCAGGCCCGAGCCGTAGGTCAGGGTGACACAGATGACCGTCCACAGGATGGTCCACACGAAGTGCGACCAGAAGCGGTCGTAACTGCCCTGTCCCCAGAGCACGTCGGCGTAGTTCTGCAGGCCGACGAACTTGAAGGTGTCGGGGATGTGGTTGACGCCCACCGTGTGGCCGACGTTGAGGCTGTTGGCGTCGGTCAGCGTCAGGTAGACACCGCGGCCGAGCGGGTAGGCCACCAGCACGCCGAGCACGATGACGACCGGCGCGGCCATCGCGTAGGCGTACCAGTGCCTGCTGTACGAGAGCTTGAGGCGCTCCACGAGGCCGGGACGCGGTTCGCGGTCACGGCCGCCCTTGCGGGCTGCGCCCGGTACGGCGACTGCCATCTGAGACACACCTTTTCCAGAGGTCCGCAGCCTCGCTACGGCGAACGTGCTTGCTGTGCAACGTGCTTGCTGTGCCGGTGGCCGCCCGGCCCGCCGTGCGAACGGCGGGCCGGGCGGCCGGGGCGGTTGCTACTTGCCGAAGCCCGGCAGGAGCTTGGTGTAGTCGGCCGCGGTGGAGTCCAGGCCGGCCTGGGTGCTCTCCTGGTTCTGCAGGATCTTGCCGAGGTTGGTCCCGATCGAGGCGAACAGCGAGCTGTACTCCGGCAGTTCGGGGCGCGGCTGGGCGACCGGCAGGATCGCCTGGAAGCCGGCGATGCCCGGGTCGGCGGTCAGCGCGGGGGTGTAGGCGTCGGAGCGGGTGGGCAGCGTCGAGTTCTTCTGCGCGATCTCGGTCTGGCTGGTGGCCGACGTCATGAAGGCGGCGAACTTCTCGGAGGCGGCCTGGTGGGCGGCGTCCGAACCGGCGTAGACGGCGATGTTGTGACCGCCGGTCGGGGCGCCGGGCTTGCCGGCCGAGCCGGCCGGCACGGCGGCGATGCCGAGGTTCGTCTTGTCGGTGAACGCGGAGCCCTGGTAGATGTTGGTGATCTCCCACGGGCCGTTGATGATGGCGGCGACCTTGCCGGTGGTGAAGGCGTCCATCATGTGCGCGTAGCCGTCCGAGGTCAGGTCGGCCTTCACGGTGCCGGGCGCCGTGAACAGGGACTTGTAGGTCTCGACGGCCGCGGCGGCCTGCGGCGAGTTGATGGTGATCTTCTTCGCCGCGGTGTTCACCATGTCGGTGCCCTCGCCGAAGAGCAGCGGCATCGCGTAGTAGCCGTCGCCGGCCCGCATCTCGAAGCCGTCCACGCCGGTCTTGTCCTTGAGCGTGGCGGCGTCGGCCTTCAGCTCGTCCCAGGTGGTGGGGGCGGCGGTGATGCCGGCCTTGGCGAAGAGCGCCTTGTTGTAGAGCAGGCCCAGGGTGTCGGTGACCAGCGGCACGCCGTAGGTCTTGCCCTGGTAGCTGGCCTGCTTGAGCAGGCTGGGCTGGAAGGCCGCGGAGTCGGCGAGCGCCGGGGTGCCGTCCAGCGGGGTCAGGTAGCCGGCCTTGGCGAAGGCGGCGGTCCAGCCGACCTCGGATCGGAACACGTCCGGGGCGCCCTTGCTGCCCATGGCCGTCTGCAGCTTGTTCTGCGCCGAGTCGAACGGCACGTTGACGAAGTTCACCTTGATGTTCGGGTTGGCTGCCTCGAACTTCTTCGCCAGGTCCATGTAGGTCGGCGCCTCGTTGGTGGCGTTCGAGGTGTCCCAGTAGGTGATGGTGACCGGGCCGTTGCCCGCGGTGGACGAACTGGAGCCGCTGCTGCCGCAAGCCGCGAGAGAGACCGCGAGGGCCGCAACGAGGGCAGAGGCCGCGATGCCACGCCGCATGAGAACTCCTTGGAGGGGGTGGGGGTCCCGGGATGGGTGGGGGACGCGCATAATGGCCGTCCCGTGCCGACCTGACTGGCTGGGCCGTCGGGCTTGTGCAGGAACGTAACAGCGATGCAATCGCCGCTGAAAGCCCTTGCAGCAAGTTTCTGCAAGATCCTGGGGATCGTTACATCCGCGTGTCCGGAGAGTTGCCGCCGCGCGTCCTGACCGCGTCGGGGCCCGCGGCCCCGGTCGAAATCGGCCGGTCCTTGACACCACAGGCCCGCTGGCCTTGGGATTGGTCTGTTCGCCCCCACCCAAAGGGCGGACAAGCCCTGGCCGGCGCAGTCCAGGGCCAGTCGCTCAGGAGGCGCACTATGGCGTACTACCGCACCGTCGGCACGGTGCCGCCCAAAAGGCACACCCAGCACCGGAACGAGGACGGCGGCCTCTACTACGAGGAGCTGATGGGCGAGGAGGGCTTCTCCTCCGACTCCTCACTGCTCTACCACCGCGCCATCCCGTCCGCGCTGGTGGACAGCCGGGTCTGGGCCCTGCCGCAGGGCAAGCCGGAGCCGAACCACCCGCTGAAGCCGTTCCACTTCAAGCTGCACGACCTCTTCCCGGGCGAGGAGTGGCGCCAGACCGACGCCGTGCGCGGCCGGCGGGTCGTCCTGGCCAACGCCGACGTCCGGATCGCCTACGTCGCCTGCGGTCAGCCCTCGCCGCTCTACCGCAACGCCATAGGCGACGAGTGCGTCTACGTGGAGTCCGGCACCGGCACGCTGGAGACGGTCTTCGGGACGATCGAGGCCGGCCAGGGCGACTACCTGATCGTGCCCCGGGCCACCACGCACCGCTGGGTGCCGACCGGCGACCAGCCGCTGCGGCTCTACGCGATCGAGGCCAACAGCCACATCACCCCCGCCAAGCGCTACCTCTCGAAGTTCGGGCAGCTGCTGGAGCACGCGCCGTTCTGCGAGCGCGACCTGCGCGGCCCGGTCGGACCACTGCTCTCGAACGAGAGCGGTGATACCGAGATCTACGTCAAGCACCGCGGCAACGGCAGCGAGGGCGTGGCCGGGACGGTCTTCGTGACCCCCACCCACCCGTTCGACGTGGTCGGCTGGGACGGCTGCCTGTACCCGTACGCCTTCAACATCAGCGACTACGAGCCGATCACCGGCCGGATCCACCAGCCGCCACCGGCCCACCAGGTCTTCGAGGGCAACAACTTCGTGATCTGCAACTTCGTGCCGCGCAAGGTGGACTACCACCCGCTGTCGATCCCCGTCCCGTACTACCACTCCAATGTGGACAGCGACGAGGTGATGTTCTACTGCGGCGGGGACTACGAGGCCCGCAAGGGCTCCGGCATCGGCCAGGGCTCGATCTCGCTGCACCCCGGCGGCCACACCCACGGCCCGCAGCCGGGCGCCTACGAGCGCAGCATCGGCGCCGAGTTCTTCGACGAGCTGGCGGTGATGGTGGACACCTTCCGCCCGCTGGAGATCGCCGAGGGCGGCCGGGCGAGCGACGACGGCACATACGCATGGAGCTGGAGCGGGCGCGGCCCGCAGGACGGTGGAAGCAAGTGACGGCCCCCCTTCAGACCTGGGTCCCGGTTCCCGAGGGTTCCGACTTCCCGGTGCAGAACCTGCCCTACGGCGTCTTCACGCCGCTGCGCGGCGGGCACCCCGTGGGCGAACCGCGGGTCGGCGTCGCGATCGGCGAGCGGGTGCTCGACCTGGCCGCGATCTGGGCCGGCACCTCGCTCGGCGCCGCGCTGGCCAGCGGTTCGCTGAACGCGTTCCTGCGCCGCGGCCCGGCCGAGTGGGCCTACGTCCGCGACCGGGTCACCACGCTGCTGACCACCGAGGGCGAGCGCCGCCTGGTGGAGTCCAACCTGCACCGGATCGACGAGGTGCGGCTGCACCTGCCGATCGAGGTCGCCGACTACGTCGACTTCTACGCCTCGGAGAACCACGCGACCAACCTGGGCCGGATCTTCCGCCCGAACGGCGAGGCGCTGCTGCCCAACTGGAAGCACCTGCCGGTCGGCTACCACGGCCGGGCCGGCACCGTGGTGGTCTCCGGCACGGACGTGCGCCGCCCCAGCGGCCAGCGCAAGGGCCCCGACGACGCGGCGCCGGTCTTCGGCCCGTCCGTGAAGCTGGACATCGAGGCCGAGGTCGGCTTCGTCGTCGGCGCGGGCTCCTCGCTCGGCGAGGCGGTCGGCGTGGACGACTTCGCCGAGCACGTCTTCGGCGCGGTGCTGGTCAACGACTGGAGCGCCCGCGACGTGCAGGCCTGGGAGTACGTGCCGCTCGGCCCGTTCCTCGGCAAGTCCTTCGCGACCTCGATCTCCGCCTGGGTGGTCCCGCTGGCGGCCCTGGAGGCGGCGCGCGTGCAGACGCCCGTCCAGCTGCCGGAGCCGCTGCCGTACCTGGCGGAGAAGCAGTCCTGGGGCCTGGACCTGCAGATCGAGGTGGACCTCAACGGGCACACCGTCTCGCGCCCGCCGTTCGCCGGCACCTACTGGTCGCCCGCCCAGATGCTGGCGCACATGACGGTCAACGGCGCCTCGCTGCGCACCGGCGACCTGTACGCCTCCGGGACGGTCTCCGGCACCGAGGCCGACCAGCGCGGCTCGCTGATCGAGCTGACCTGGAACGGGCGCGACCCGCTGACCCTGCCGGACGGCTCCACCCGGACCTTCCTGGAGGACGGCGACACCGTCACGCTGCGCGCCACCGCGCCCGGCGCGGACGGCGTGCGGATCGGCTTCGGCGAGGTGGCCGGCACCATCCAGGGCTGACCCACCGCGGTGCGGCCTGCTCCCCTCGGGGGAGCAGGCCGCACCGTGCTGTCAGGACAGGTTGAGCGCGGTGTCGTCCACCACGAACGAGGTCTGCTTGGTGTAGTCCTCGGTGCCGCTGAACTTCAGGGTGACGGTCTGTCCGGCGTACGCCGCCAGGTTGAAGCTGTGCTGGACGTAGCCGGCGCCCGCGTTCAGGTTGGAGTAGCTCGCGAGCGTGGAGAGCACCGTCCCGGAGCTGTTCAGCACCTGGACGCTGAGCGTGTCGTAGGCCTTGCTGGTGCTGGTCTCGGCGGTGTCGACGTGCAGCCAGTAGCTGAACGTCGCGTTGGTGCAGCCGGTCGGCACGGTCACCGTCTGGGCGAGCGTGTCGGTGTGCGCGCTGCCGTGGCCGTCCAGCCAGACGTCCTCGCTGCCGCTGTGCGCCGGCTCGGTGCCGCCGCTGTTCAGCCGGGCCGAGCCGCCGAGCGTCCACGGTGCGGCGCTGCCGCTCTCGAAGCCGGGGTTGCCGAGCAGCTGGGCCGGGGTGCAGCCGCTGCCGCCGCCCGTGCCGACCGTCCAGGTGAAGGCGGCCGAACCGGACGGGCCGCTGGAGTCGGTGGCGGTGACCGTGACGTTGTAGCTGCCGGCGGTGGTCGGGGTGCCGCTGATCAGGCCGGTGGCGGAGTTGACGGACAGCCCGGCGGGCAGCCCGCTCGCCGTCCAGCTCAGCGTCCCGCCGGCAGTGTCGCTCGCGGCGAGCTGCAGGCTCGCGGCGGTGCCGACGGTCGCACTCTGCGCGCCCGGGGTGGTGACGCTGACGCCGCCGGTGGTGCCGCCGCCCGAACCGGTGGAGAGCCACTCGGTGGCGTTCAGGGCGAGTGCGGCGTCGGTGCCCGCCGGGTCGTCCCAGCCGTCGTAGAGGGTGTTGCCGCTCTGGCCCGTACCGTCGTCGACGGTCGAACTGTCGCCCCAGATCGCGACTCTGCCCTTGCCGAAGCCGCTGGTGACGAAGAAGGCGTTGGTGTTGCCGCCGCTCGCGCCGGTGCTCAGGTAGAGCAGCCCCTTGACCGCCGGGTTGTCGGCCGGGTTGAGCGTGAAGGTGGTGCCGTTACGCAGGATGCTGCCGGTGACGGTACCGAACGGGCCGTTGAGCACCGGGTTCGAGGCGTCGCTGACGGCCCGCGGGTTGTCGGTGACGATGTTCTTGAGGTCGACCGAGAAGCCGAACGGGTCGGTGTTGTCGACGCCGTTGTTCGTCAGCAGGTCGTTGATGATCTTCGGCGAGTCCCAGCCGTCGTTGTTGCGGTCGCTGCCGGTGTGGTCGGAGATCAGGAAGAGGCCGCCGCCGTTCTGGACGAACAGCATCAGCGCGCTCTTCTCGGCGGCGCTCATCTGGCTGTTGGGCTCGTCCACCACGAAGGTGTCGAAGTTGCTGAGGTCCAGCGGGTTGGACGCGTTGCCGTAGCTGATGGTGTTGCCGGCGGGCAGCGTCTTCAGGCTGTAGCGGCCGGTCTTCTGCAGGGCCACGCCCCAGGCGGAGAGCGCGCCGGTCCAGTCACTCTCGGTCTGCGGGTTGGCGTTCTCCGCGAGCGGGTCCGGCTGGCTGGTGCTGATGATCCAGTCGGCGTTGCCGGCCGTCTCGGCCTTGGTGTTGTCGAACAGGACGCGGTGCTGGGCGCTCGCGGTGGTCGCGGCGGGCGTCTTGGCCGTGGGGGCGGCCTGGGCGGCGGGGGCCTGGGCGGCGGCGACGGCGGGGTGGCCGGCGGCGACCGTGCCGAGGGCGGCCAGGACGGCGGTGGCGGCAAGCCCCGCCAGGGCCCGTCGGTACCCGTCCCGACCTGCGGACATCCGTGCATTGATCATGCGTCAAGCTCCTCGTCGTGTGGGGATGTTGAGGCATCGCTACGCGCGTAGGCGGGTTGCCGAGAAGCAGCATGGGGGCCGCCGTGCGTCGTGTTCCACCATGGTCGGGCAACAGAGTCTTGAACGGAACATGTCCAACTGACGCAAATCAGCGTGTCGGTGACGGCGATCAGAAGATTTGCATATCCGTAACATCAGCCCACCGGCTCCCTCCCCTACTGTTGTCGACACGCCGTCAAAACGGTCGGCCCACCCGATCCCCTCAGTCCGTCGGGTGAGCCTCCCTGCGCCCCCACAAGGGAGTTCGTCATGCCCGCTGCACGTCGCCGCACCCTGGCCGTCTCCGCAGCCCTGCTCGCGGTCCTCGGCACCGCAGGGCCCGCACTCGCCGCCTCCGCGCCCGCGATCGTCCAGGCCCCCAACGCCTCGGCGACCCCGCACCTGGTCGGCCCGCACAGCCACGTGCTCAACAGCACCAGCAGCAACTGGGCCGGGTACTCCGCGACCGGCTCCAAGTTCACGTCCGTCACCGCCAGTTGGGTCCAGCCGGCGGCGAGCTGCACCGGCTCCGACACCTACTCCAGCTTCTGGATCGGCCTGGACGGCGACGGCAGCAACTCGGTCGAGCAGACCGGCAGCGAGGTCGACTGCTCCGGCGGCTCCCCGCAGTACTACGCCTGGTACGAGATGTACCCGGCCTACCCCGTGAACTTCAGCAACACCGTGCGCCCCGGCGACCACTTCACGTCGTCCGTCACCACCAACGGCAGCGGCTCGTTCACGCTCAAGCTCTCGGACACCACCCAGGGCTGGACCAAGACCGAGAACAAGACCCTGAAGAACGCGGCCCTCGCCTCCGCCGAGATCATCGCCGAGGCGCCGTCCGACAGTTCGGGCGCGCTGCCGCTGACCAACTTCCACACCGTGTCGTTCACCAGCGCCACCGCGAACGGCCAGCCGATCGGCAACTTCTCCCCCGACGCCATCACGATGGCCGACGGCAGCACCACCAAGGCCACCACCTCCGCCCTCTCCGGCGGCGGCAGCTTCTCGGTGAGCTGGAAGCACAGCTGACGCAACAGCTGACGTAGCCGATCAGGCCCTGGGAGCGGCGGCTCCCGGGGCCTGACGGGCAGCCGGCACCGTGCGGGGCCCGTCAGTGCGGAAGATCGACCGACACGTGCGGGGCCAGCGCCCGCAGGAAGTCCGCCGCGTCGAACATCGCGCCGGCCGAGGCGACGCCCGCGGTCCGCGTCCGCCCGTCCAGGATGCGCTCGACGGCCTCCACCACCAGCGGCGCGGTGACCGCGTAGATGTCCCGGCCACGGGCCGTGGCGCGCCGCTCGACACCGCCCGCGTCGACCAGGACGTCGACGACGAACGTCTGGTCCGAACGCCCCAGGGCGTCGACCGGCTCCGGCGCCGGCGTGTCCTGCCCGGCCAGGTCGCCGGCGGCTTCGACGCTCATGTAGGTCCGGACCTCGGGCACGGCCAGGTGGCTCGGCACGGTGACGACATCGGCCATGGTGAACTCCGCGATCACCGCCCGCCGGCCCAGCGGCTGCGGGAAGTGCCAGTCCTGCCGCGCCACCGGGTCGTCGTGGTAGCGCAGCGCGCCGTCCGCGAACCGCACCCGCCGGCCCGCGCGACGGCGATGGGACACCGCGCCCGCCTCCCGGGTGCCCGGCGTCGGGTGCCAGCTGCTCAGCCCGTACGCGACGTGCACGACATCCGCGGTGGTCCGCTCCCCCAGCAGCGCGGTCACCAACAGGTCTCCCAACCCGCCGTAGAAGGCCATCGCCGGCAGCACGGGCGTCCCCGCCCTCCGGGCCGCCTGCGCGTAGTCGGCGAACATCGCGGCATTCGCCTCGATCTCCGCCGCGACGTCGACGTACGGGATCCCCGCGCGCAGGGCCGCCTCCACGAGCGGACCCGCCGTCAGCGCGAACGGTCCGGCGCAGTTGACGACGGCCGCGGCGCCGGCCAGTGCCCGGTCCAGCGAGGCCGGATCGTCGACGGTAGCGGGCCGCACCACCACGTCCGCCTCCACGTCCGCGTCCACGTCCGCCCGCTCGGCCGCCAGCGCCTCCAGCCGAGCCGCGTCCCGGCCGGAGAGGACGGTGGCGAAGCCGCGCCTGCGCAGTTCGGCCACGACGAAGCGGCCGGTGTGTCCCGTCGCGCCGTAAACCACTACGGCAGCAGGCTTCGTGCGCATTGTCGTTCTCCCCGTACTCGGTGTTCTCGATCTCCTGGTGCACCCAGTCTCTTGCCCGGCGGGCCTCGACGGTGATGGTCCGGAACGACAGCACCCGTACACTTTCGGACATGCCAACTGTCGCGCTCCTGGCCACCGCAGGCCTCCTGCACTTCGAGCTGGGGGTGGCCTACGAGATCTTCGGCAACCCCCCGCGCGAGGCGGTGAACGGCTGGTACGACGTGCTGCTCTGCGGGCCCGGGCCGGTGCGGGTCGGCCCGTTCACGGTCGAACCGGAGCACGGGCTGGAACGCCTGGCCGACGCCGACACCGTGATCGTCCCCGCCTGCGCGGACATCGACGATCCGCCGCCACCGGAGCTGATCGAGGCCGTCCGGGCGGCCCACGCGTCGGGGGCCCGGATCGCCTCGCTCTGCACCGGAGCGTTCCTGCTCGGCGCCGCGGGCCTGCTGGACGGCCGGCGCGCCACCACCCACTGGGCCCACGCCGCCGAACTGAGTGCACGCCATCCGCACGCCCTGGTCGACCCCGACGTGCTCTACACGGACAACGGCAGCGTGCTCACCGCCGCGGGCAAGGCCGCCGCCGTGGACCTGTGCCTGCACCTGATCCACCTCGACCACGGCGCCGCCATCGCCAACTCCGTCGCCCGCCGCCTCGTCATGCCCCTGCACCGGCCCGGCGGCCAGGCCCAGTTCGTGACCACCCCGGTGCAGGTCAGAGCCGACCACGGACTCGCCCAGCTACTCAGCTGGGTCCAGCGGCGGCTGGACCAACCGCTGACCGTGGTCGACATGGCACGGCAGGCGAACACGAGCCCGCGCCATCTCGGACGCCAGTTCCACGCGGCGATCGGGCAGACCCCGATCCAGTGGCTCCTGACCCAGCGCGTCCGCCGCGCCCAGGAACTCCTGGAGTCCACCGACGAGAGCATCCAGGCGATCGCCGTCGCCAGCGGCATGGGCACCGCCACAACCCTGCGCCGCCAGTTCAAACGGACCGTCGGCGTCCCGCCCGACACCTACCGCCGCTCGTTCCACGCCGGCGGATGACCGGAACTACTCCGGACAACGATGACATCGCCGTCATCGGGCGTGATCTCACCGCATCCCTGGGCACCCAGTTGCCGGCCGGGGTCTCGATCAGCCCGGACGAACGCCTCGTGGTCATCCCCCGCAGCATGCTCATCGCGGCGAAGGCGGACGTCCCCAGTGCTTGACTGCTTCAGCGACGGTGCAGCCAGACCTGCGCCGTGAGCCGGGCATCGAGCGTCGGCTCGATGCCCTCGCACGAAATGCGGCGGCGGTCAGGCCGCCGGGCCGGACGGCGCCTCCGTGCGGCAGCGCGGGCAGCGGCAGGAGGGCCAGGTGAGCGGGTTGTAGGACGGGCGGTCCGCCTCGACGACTTCGCGGGGTGAGACGTCGATGCGCCGGCCCTCGCCGGTGACCCGGTAGGTCCCGATGGTCATGGCGCTCTTACGGGGCGCTCTCACCTCAGCTCCCCTCGCACACAGGGCAGTTCGGCCAGCCCAGTGGGCACGGTCTCACCCCGGACGACCCGGCCGAGGCAGCCCGCGTGCGCGGCGATGTGGTCGGCGATCGCCTGAAGAGTACGGACGTTGCAGCCGCCGATCTCCACGTGGACGCCCTCGGCAAAGAGGGTGATACGCCCGGCGGTGAGGGAGACCAGCGGCGGCAGGCCGGCCAGTGCGAGAGCGTCCACCATCGCGGCGACGGCCCGCTCGGCGGCCTCCCGGAGCTCGCGGACCATCCGCGCGTCTGGGCTCTCAACTCGACTGCCTGCCACGGGCGTCCAGTCCCTCCCGGAGCAGGCCGACCAGTTCCATGACGACGTCGGCCCGAGCCCGGCCCAGGTCGACGAGGACGTCCCCGGTGAACCGCCCCTCGTGCCAGTCCACGGCGAGCGAGGGCAGGACGAGTCCGGCGTCGGAGAGGAGGGAGGTCAACTCGCGGACGGCGTCGACCGCCTGTTTGCGGGCTGCCGCTGTGATTCTGGAGAGCTCTGATGCCATGGGGTGATCCGTTCGCTCATATGTCGTACCGTCACCAATCGGTGACTGATTGCTTCCAGCATCGGCAGATTGACGTAGCCTCACCAGGGGCGAGATCTTGACCGATCCGCCCGGGCACGGACAGATCCGAAGAGGCGCACGGCACGATGGGGGCCCGCGATGGGTGGTCGGAAGAACGAACTGGATCCGAGCGAGTCCCCCGGCTCGCTCTTCGGCGGGATGCTCCGCCACTACCGGGAGTTGCGGGAGCTGTCGCAGCCCCAGCTCGCGGCCAAGGTCCCTTGTGACGCGAGCTTCATCAGCAAGGTGGAGAGCGGAACGCGCCCGCCGAAGGAGGACTTCGCCGCGACCTGCGACGCGATCCTGCGGACCGGCGGCGCTCTCGCCTACCTCATGCCATACGTCAAGAAGCGCCTGGAGCTGGTCTTCCCAGAAGGGTTCGTCGACTACGTCGCCGAAGAAGCCAGGGCGACTGAGCTGCGGATCTTCGAAACCACCTATATGCCGGGGCTACTCCAGACTCCCGCTTATGCCCGTGCGCTGCTCAGTGCTGTGGGCATCCAGCGGGACGACGACATTGACACCGTTGAGGAACGTCTCGCTCTGCGACTCGACCGGCAGCAGATCATCACGGCTGAGACACCGGCCTTCGTCTTCGCGGTCATCGACGAGAGTGTGTTGCGGCGGCCGGTCGGCGGACCCGTGGTGATGCGCGAACAGTTGGATCACCTCCTGACCACTGCCGATCGTCCCAACGTGGCCCTTCAGGTAGCGCCGACAGCGCTCGGTGAACGTGCGCCGCTGGGCGCACCGTTGACGCTTCTGACCCTTCCTGACAGTTCGGTGGTCGGATATGCGGAGTCCCTGCGACGGGGTTGGTTGGAACGGGACAAAGCAGTCGTTGGCCCGTGGCAGCGCCAGTACGCTCTACTGCAGGTCGCAGCTCTCTCGCAGGTTGCTTCCATGGACCTGATCCGCCAAGTCAGACAGGACTTGTATTCATGAGCATCGATCTGACCGGCGCCCGGTGGCGTAAGTCGAGTCTCAGCACCGGCGAGGGCGGTAACTGCATCGAAATCGCCGACGGTCAGTTCACCGACACCGTCCCCCTCCGCGACTCCAAGGACCCCGCAGGCCCCGCCCTGCTCCTCCCCGCCACCGCGTTCGCCGCGTTCGTGGCGGGCGTCAAGGCGGGCGACTTCGGAACGGTCTGACTCCGACCTCCCCAAGTACTCAGCAGCAGCACGCCTCACCATCGGTGATCATGCCTCTGGCAGCCAGCACTTCGGCATGCCCCAGGAAGAACAACGCGCCTTCGAGGCCGCTGCCGTCGGACTCGCACTCCGCAGCCATGGCGATACTCCCGACAGCGCCGCTGCCCAGTTGCCCGCAGGCGAGACCGTGCCGGACTCGAAGCTGCTCGCACGCTGCGGTGAGGAAGGCCGCCCACCCGTCGTAGTCGGCGAGGTCGAGACCGGTCAGCGGGCCGAGCCATGCGTCGACATGAGCCCGAAGGACGACCTCATGCGCGCGGAAGTCGCGAACCCAGCCGCACGCCTCACCGACACTGCCGTCGTCGCACACCACCGAGTGGAGACCTGCCAACCACGGGCCGACCACGTCCCGGTGCTCCTCGCACACCGTGACCATGACCACCGGACCTGCACCGGCCTCCGCATCCTCGGCGAACCCGAAGCCGGCGATGACGACAACGGCAGCTCCATCACACACATGGATGGCACGAAGAACGGACCGCACCCACAAACCCCCAGATCAGACCGGCCAGACCAGCCAGACTAAACCCACGCGCAGCTCCCGGCCTCCCCCGGAAGCCGCTTCGTGCGAGATGATCCCGATCATGAGCGAACCGAAGCCGGACCAGCCCTCCCGTCCATCGAACGCGCACAGCGGCAGGGCGTCCGAACGCGCGGGGAAGTACGCCCTCGTGGAGCGGGAACGACGGTTCCTGCTGGCCGGCGCGCCGCAAGCCTCGGACGCACACGAGGTGCGACGGATCACCGACCGCTATCTGACCGGGACGCGTCTGCGTCTGCGCCGGGTGGACCATCCGGCCCCGGGCCGGCCGGAGTTCAAGCTCACCCAGAAGGTGCCCGCCGACCGGCCGGGTCCCGTGCAGGGCACGATCACGAACACCTACCTGTCCCAGGCCGAGTACGACGTGTTCGCCACCCTGCCCGCCGCGGTGCTGACCAAGACGCGCCTGAGCTTCCCGCCGCTGGGCGTCGACGTCTTCGATCCGCCGCTACACGGCCTCGTCCTGGCCGAGGCGGAGTTCAGCACGGACGAGGAGTCGGACGCCTTCGAACCGCCCGCCGGCATCGTCGCCGAGGTGACCGGCGACCCGCGCTTCACCGGCGGGCGGCTCGTCCGGGCCCACCGGAGCGAGCTGATCTCCTGGCTCGACGACTACGGAATCCGGTTCGCCCCGGACTGCTGAGCCGTGCTCCACGCCGGACGACGCATCCTCAGGTCCGGGAAGTCGGCGGAGCCGACTTCCCGTGCGGGGCAGTGCGAGGTCGTTCAGGGTCGTCCGGGGTCGTCCAAAACCGTGGTTGGACACCCGGCCGGCCCGCAACCTGCCTGTCAGGGCCGCAAGAGCGCCCCTGTTCGGGACAGTCAGGAGACAGTACCCATGCGCATCAGGAAAGCCGCAGCGATGCTCGCCGCGACCGCCGCCTGCACCACTGGCCTGATCGGGTTCGGCGCGAGCCAGGCCCAGGCCTCGTCCTGCTACGACACCGGCACGACCAACTACGGCTCGACGGTCACCATCTGCGGTGGTGGCGGCTCCAGCAGCTGGTCCTGGCGCATCAGTGGGGGCAGCACCGACGAGCGGATCTACTTCACCTCGTACAGCTACGGCTGTGGCGACGACCGCTCGTTCAACATCAACGACTGGCAGCAGCCCAGCGGCACCGTGTACACCTCGTGTGCGGTCAGCAACGTGTACTGGCACAGCACCGAGAGCGGAACGTTGTCCGGCAGTGGCAGCCAGAGTCTGTCCTGACCGTCTTCCCTGACCGGGGCGGCATGGATGGAGGAGTCATCACCTCTCCTCCATCCAGCCAGCAGCGGTCGAGGGTGCCCAGATGCATCGGCTGTCCGTGGGTGCGACGCTGGATATACCGACGTGCGAAGCCAAGACGCCCGGAGCCCAGACGCCCGGAGCCGCGTCGTGCGGAGCACAGCCAGCGGGAACACGGGAGGAATCGCCATGCCGGGAAGCCCGGGTGACATCTGCGCCCTCATGGCGCGCACGATCACCGCAATCCAGAAATCCATTCTTGCGGACGGTCGAACCGTAGAGGCCGCACAGACGCATCTCACCGCGCTGCAGAACTCACCGAACCCCGACCCGGCCGCCGTGGCGACGGCGAAAGCAGTCCTGCAAGCGGCCGAGGACACCCTCACGTCCGACCAGAACGCGTTGGAGGCATGGACGGAGGAATACGAGGCCGACTGTCCTCAGGCCGGTTAGCAGAGCGCGACGGGCTGCGGCACCGAAAGGTTCATCAGATGGTCCACCAGCGCGAGCAGTAGATCGCGGCCGAACGCGCGCTCGCGGACGTCGCCGAGCAGCATCGGGACCTGCGGGTCCAGGTCGAGCGCGGCCCGGATCTCCTGCGGGCTGCGGGTGTTGCGGCCGTGGAAGCAGTTGATCGCCACCACGAACGGGATACCGCGGCTCTCGAAGAAGTCGATCGAGGCGAAGCTACTGTCCAGCCGCCGGGTGTCGGCGATCACGATGCCGCCGAGGGCGCCGTTCACCAGGTCGTTCCACATGAACCAGAAGCGCTCCTGGCCGGGGGTGCCGAACAGGTAGACCACCAGCTCGGTGCCGATGGTGATCCGCCCGAAGTCGAGGGCGACGGTGGTGGTGTCCTTCTCGTCCACGCCGTCCAGGTCGTCGACGCCGACGCTGGCCCGGGTCAGGTACTCCTCGGTGCGCAGCGGGGCGACCTCGCTGACCGAGCCGACCAGGGTCGTCTTGCCCACGCCGAAGCCGCCTGCGATGAGGATCTTCACGGCCGCGGGGGCGGCGGCGGGATCCGCCTGAGTGGTGCTCATGTTCAGAGTCTCCGGAGTCCGTCACGTACGGCGGTCAGCAAACCGATGTCCATGCCGCCACTCGCCCGGGCGACCGAGAGCGGGGCGCGGGCCAGCAACAGGCCCTGGGCGATCAGGTCGCCCAACAGGATCTTGGTGACCGAGACCGGCAGGTCCAGGTCGGCCGCCACCTCGGCCACGGCCGCCGGTTGGCGGCAGCGGTCCAGGATCACCCGGTGCTCGGGCTGGAGCCGCGCGCTCTGCCGGCCGGTGTCGCCGGGCTCCTGGACCGTCGTCAGCACGGTGATCAGGGTGAGGTCGTCCCGCTCGGGCGCGGTGCGGCCGCGGGTGATGGTGTACGGACGGACCATCGAGTCCGATCCGTCGTCGACCGCCTCCTCCTCGCTCCAGTGCGGGGTCGTCACTACTGGCCGCCCCGGATCGCGGTGCCGAGCTTCTGCCCGACCTGCTGGACCAGGGTGTGCATGGCCACCGACATCACCTCGGCGTCGACGTCCTGGGAGGCGATCACCGCCAGGTGGGTGCCCTGGCCGGCCGCGGTGACGAAGAGCCAGAGGTCGGCCAGTTCGACGATCACCTGGTGGACCTGGCCGCCGTCGAAGAGCTGGCCGACGCCGCGGGCCAGGCTCTGCTGGCCGGTGGCGACGGCGGCCAGCCGCTCGGCGTCCGCCCGTTCGATGTCGCGGGAGTGGCTGACCACCAGGCCGTCGTCGGAGAGCAGGACGGCGTGACGGGTGCCGACCACCGCGTCGACGAGTCCGTCCAGCAGCCAGTCCAGGTCCTGGTGGGTGGCGATGGTGCGCGTCATGACCGGTCTTCCGTCGTAGGGGTGTGGGGGTCGGGAGTCGGCTCACCGGGGAGCGGGAGGCCGGGGCTCGTGTCGCCGGAGCTCTGACCGGGGACGCGGGCCGCCCGGGACTGGCGCTGGAAGGCGCCGATCGCCGCGCCCGAGCGGGTCGGCAGCCCGTCCGGACGGCCGGCGGGGACGGCCGACGGGGCATGGTCAGGGGCCGAGGCAGGGGCGGCGGGCTCGGGGGTGCGCAACTCGGCCACCAGGCTGGCCTGGCGGATCCGCTGCGGCAGCGGCGGCTCAGGAGTCTCGGCGGTGTGCCCGTGGTCCTCGCCGCGGGCCGCCGCCCAGGACGGCCGCGGCAGCGGCGCCTCCACGGGTTCGGGCTCGACGGACACCACGGACACGACCGACACCGACTCGGACCCGACGGGATCGGCAGCGACCTCCGCAGCGGGCGCGGCCGGCAGCGCCGGGACCGTGCTCACCGTGCCGGCCGCCAGCGCCCGCCCACGCGTGCGCGCGGGCAGCGCCACCGGCTCGACCGGTTCGACGGACGTCGCCGTCTCGGCCGGCGCGCGCTCGGCGCCGTCGGTGACCAGCTCGGCCGGGATCAGCACGACCGCACGGGTGCCGCCGAACGCGGAGGCCCGGAACTCCACCTTCAGCCCGAGGCCGTCGGCCAGCCGGGCGACCACGTAGAGGCCGAGCCGGACGTCGTCGGCCTGCTCCAGCACGTCCATCCGGGGAGGGTTGCGGATCAGCTCGTTCGCCAGGTCGTACTGCTCGGGCTCCATGCCGAGCCCGCGGTCCTCGATCTCGATCGCCAGGCCCCGGCCGACCAGCGCGGCCCGGACCTCCACCGGTGTGGGCGGCTTGGAGAAGGTGGCGGCGTTCTCCATCAACTCGGCGAGCACGTGCACCACCGAGCCCACCGCGCGCTCGGAGATCCACGGGTCACCCTCGACGTCGAGCATGATCCGCTTGTAGTCCTGCACCTCGCCCTGGGCGGCGCGCAGCACGTCCAGCAGCGGGACGGGCTTGCGCCAGCGGCGCTGCGGCTGGCCGCCGGCGAGGATCACCAGGTTCTCCTCGTAGCGGCGCAGCCGGGCCGTCAGGTGGTCGAGGTCGAAGAGGCCCTGCAGCACCTCGGGGTCCTCGTGGCGGCGCTCCATCTCGTCCAGCTTCTTGAGCTGGAGGCCGATCAGCAACTGGGTGCGGCGGGCGATCCGTTGGAGCAGCCGCTCGAAGCCGCGGTGCTGCTGCGCCTGCCGGACGGCGGCCTCCAGCGCGCTGTCCCGGGCGAGGTTGAGCGCCCGGCCCAGCCGGCTGAGCTCGTCGCCGCCGCGGCGCACGTCGTCGGTGACGGTCACCCGGCGCTCGGCCTCCAGGTCCACGTGCTCGCCGTGGCTCAGCCGCTCCACGACCGTGGGCAGAGTGAGTTCCAGCTCCTGGGCCCGGTCGTGCAGAGCGAGGATCCGGCGGCGCAGCGTGCGGACCAGGCGCCAGGAGGTGATGATCACCGCGATGACGGCCAGCAGGCCAACGACGCTGGTCAG
The DNA here is from genome assembly GCF_000744225.1 of Kitasatospora mediocidica KCTC 9733. Taxonomy (GTDB): domain Bacteria; phylum Actinomycetota; class Actinomycetes; order Streptomycetales; family Streptomycetaceae; genus Kitasatospora; species Kitasatospora mediocidica. Next base: position 36,804 of record NZ_JQLN01000007.1, read on the forward strand.
GACGACCTTGAGGAGCAGTGAGAGGACGCTGTCCTTGCCGGTGGCGATCACGGAGTCGGTGCGGCTCTGCAGCAGCGAGACGACCTGCGGGGTGACCAGGTCGACGGCCTGGCGCCACTGGGCCTCGTCCGGCGGGAGCTGGACGTCGCCGTCGCCGTCCGCCGTACTGGGCCGCATCAGCTCCTGCTCGACGGAGGCCTTGGACTGCCAGGGGATGCCGGCGGTGAGCCGCTGCCAGCCGGCGCTCTCGTTGGCGGGCAGGTAGGGCACGACCATCGTGGTGTAGAGGAACGCCTGGTCGCTGATGGCCTGCTGGACCTGCTGGTAGTCACCGCTGCTGAGCTTGCCGGACGGCCAGCCGCGGGCCAGCAGCGCGTCCTCGCGGGCAAGCATCTCCTTGGCCCAGAAGCTGGCCACCAGCGTGCGCGAGACATAGGTGACCTCGCCGTTCTCCACGTGGCTGAGCGCGGTGAAGAGCTGGAGGTCGACCGTGATCAGGTCGGTGTAGTACGTGAAGGTGGTCTGCTGGTCGGCGATGCCCTGGTCGACCGCGGCGCGGTGCGCCGGGAGCTGGGTCATCGCCTGGCGGGCCTGGTCCACCGCGTTGCGGACCTCGGTCGGGGCGCCGGTGGAGTCCACGTCGGAGAGCGTCTGGAAGGTGCGCACCGCGTCGTCCGTCAACCGGCGCTGGTTGATCAGCTGGTCGCTGACGCTGCCCGGCCGGGCGAGCTGCTCGGCGGTGAGCCGACGCTCCTCCTGCAGGTTGTAGTAGACGATGTTCGACGGCTGCCCGGCCTTCTGCGCGAGCAGTCCCTGAGCGGCCTGGCGATGGAAGTCGAACATGGTCTGGCCCGTGGTGACCGCCCAGAGTGCGGCGAGCGCGATGCTGGGGACGATGGCCAGCACGAGCAGGGCTGTCCGCAGGGAGAGGCGCGAACGCCTGGGTTTGGAGGCTCCACGCGCGCGCAGGGGACTCTCCTCAGGAGGGGCGGCGGCCGGGGACGGCCATCCGTCTGGGGCGGGACCTTTGACGCAGTGATACTAGTCATACCGCGTGTCCCGGGGGGAAACTGGGGCTGAAGCGCAGGAGAGTCACCGAGCGGAACTCCTCGCCCGGGCGCAGCACGGTGGACGGATAGGCCGGGTGGTGCGGCGAGTCGGGGTGGTGCTGGGTCTCCAACGCGACCCCGGAGAACGGCCCGTACGCCACGCCGCTCTCGCCGGTCACCGCGCCCTGGAAGCTGTTGGCCGTGTAGACCTGAAGACCCGGCTCGGTGGTCAGCACCTCCAGGGTCCGCCCGGAGACCGGGTCCTCCAACAGGGCGGCCCGCGCGGGCGAGCCGTCGGCCGGGCGCGGGCGCAGCACCCAGTTGTGGTCGTAGCCCCCGGGGCCGACCAGCTGCGGGTGGTCTTCGGCGATGCCCTTGCCGATCGGCGTCGCGCTGGTGAAGTCGAACGGGGTGCCGGCCACCGGCTCGTACGGGCCGTACGGGATCTGCCGCTGGTCGACCGGGGTGTAGGCGTCGGCGTCCAGGGTGAGCAGGTGGCCGAGGATGTCGCCGCTGCCCTCGCCGGCCAGGTTGAAGTAGGCGTGGTTGGTCAGGTTGAGCACCGTGACGCGGGTCGTGACGGCGTGGTACTCGATGGCCAACTCGCCGTCCGGGGCGAGTAGATAGTCGACCCGGACGTCCAGCGCGCCGGGGAAGCCCTGGTCGCCGTCGGGGCTGTGCAGGCTCAACCGGACGCCCGCCCGCTCGCCGTCCGCAACCGGCTCCGCGGACCAGATCCGGTTGGCGAAGCCGTCCGGGCCGCCGTGCAGGGTGACGCCATTGCCGGTCGGGGCGAGCGGGTGGTCGACGCCGTCCAGGGTGATCCGGCTGTCCGCGATCCGGTTGGCGTACCGGCCGACGGTGGCGCCGTAGTGCCGGGCCGGGCCCAGGATCGCGCTCAGCGACTCCGAGCTGAGCAGGAGTTGGGCCACCGCGCCGGTGCGGTCCGGGGTCCGGACGGTGTGCAGGGTCGCGCCCAGGGTCAGCACCGTCACCTCGACCGCGCCCGCCCGTAGCGTCCACCGCTGGATGGCCGCACCCGCGCCGCCGGACTCCAGCGGCGCGTGCGAGACCTCCACCGGCGTGGTCCGGCCGGTTCCCTGTCCGGATGTCAGCGGCATCTGCTGCTCCTCGTCTCTGCACTGCTGGATTTGGCGGGTTCTGTCCCTTTTCGCGATCAGCCTAGAGCCTGACTCTGGATTCCCGGTCGGTCAGCGCGCGGGCGCCACGCGCCGACCGGCCCGCGTGAGGCCTACCGAGCGGCGTCGTCCGGGCGGTTCTTCTGCAGGCCGAGCGCCGCGGCCAGGCCCTCGTGGTTGGTGCCGGTCTTGCGGTGGACGGCCGCCAGCCGGCGGTTGACCAGGCTCAACGGGAGGTCCAGCCGCTCGGCGATCTCCAGCGCGGAGAGGCCGCCGACGGCGATCTCGGCCACCTCCCACTCCCCGTGGCTCAGCGCGTCCTTGCTGGTGGTCCGCAGCCGGTTGGGCCGCAGGCCGGAGGCCTTGAGCTCCTCGCGGGCCCGCGCCACCAGACCGTCGGCGTTGCACTCCACCGCCAGCTCCATGCCCTGGTGCAGGTGCTCGGTGGCGTCCCCCAGCCGGCCCACCCTGCGCAGGGCGGCACCCAACTCGACGAGCGAGTAGGCGTGTTCGTAGCCGACCGGGGAGCGGCCGAGCTGCCGGACGGACTCCTCCAGCAGCTCCACCGCCCGCTGCCCCTCGGCCACCGCGGCCGCCATCCGCAGCGCGGTGCCGAACCGGCGCGCCTGCGCCAGGCCCTGTTCGGCCAGCTCGCGCGCCTCGACCGGATCCACCGGGTGGACGGCGACGGCCAGGTGGCCGACCCACGGCGCCCAGATGGTGTTGCGCCAGCCACGGTCCGTCAGTTGCGCGCCCACCCCGCGCAGCACCCCGGCCGCGCACTCGCGGTCGCCCTGGGCCAGCCGCAGCTTGCCGTAGAGCGTCGGCGCGTCCGGCAGCACCATCGCGGTCGGGTGGTACGGCGGTGCGAAGCCGTAGTCGCAGGCCAGCTGCCAGGCCTCCGCCGTCCGGCCGCGGGCCAGCAGCGTGTCGGCCAGCACGCCGACGGCGTCCCACTGCAACGGCAGGTCGGTGCCCAGCCGGCGGGCGATCCGCAGGGCACTGCGCAGGAACTCCTCGGCCTCCGCCAGCGCGCCGCGCCGGAACCGGGCCAGCCCCATCAGGAAGTACGCGAAGCCCAGGTGGCCACCGCCCCAACCGGCCACCTCGAAGGCCCGGATGGCCTCCTCGAAGAGCTTCTCGGCGCGGTCGAGGCGGTCCGTGTAGACGTAGGTCAGGCCGATGATCCCGGGCAGCTCCAGGCCCCAGTTGCTGTTCGTCCAGGCCAGGCCCGCCGGCAGCCGGCCGTCCAGCAGCGCGGAGTCGACCAGCTCCAGCGCGTCGACGGCGCTCTCGCCCTGGAGCGTCAGGTCCCAGGCGCGCACGGCGCGGGCGGCCCGGGCGTTGACGCCGTCGCCGGTCAGCTGGGCGCTCAGCCGGCCGAGCCGCGCGGAGCGGTCGGGGCCGTCCTCCTCGTCGCGCTGGAAGGCCGCCCAGATGTAGTGCGCCACCTCCAGGCGCAGCCGGCCGTCGCCGGGCGCGGTGTGCTCGGCCTCGTCGAGGGTGAGCCGGGCCGCCTCGACGAGCTGGCCGCTGTGGGCGAGCACCTCGGAGAGCCGGAAGGTGGCGTCAACCCGCAGTTCGTCGGTCAGCCCTTCGGTCTCCAGTGCGAGACGCAGCTGGTTGACGGTGGTGACCGGGTCGGTGAGCAGCGCCGAGCAGCCGAGTTCGTAGATCACCGCGGCCCGGTCGTCGTCCTCCGGCGGCTCCTCCAACGCCCGCTCCAGGCAGCGCTTCGCGGCGGCGGGGGCTCCGACGGCCAGGTGCTCGCGGGCCGCCCGGCGCAGCTTGGCGACCACCTCGGGGTCGCCCTCGCCGTGGGTCTCCAGCAGGTGGCGGGTGGCCTCCGTCAGGGGCCGGCCCGCGAGCTCCACCTCGGCAGCGGCCTTGCCGTGCATGGCGGTGCGGGTACCCGTGCGGATCGAGCGGTAGATCGAGGTGGCGACCAGCGGGTGGACGAACTCCAGCGGGCCGTCCGCCGGTCCGGTCAGCACCTGGTGGCGGCGCAGCTCGGAGATCGCCTCGGCCGCCGCGGCCGGGGTCTGGCCGGCGATCCGGGCCGCCACGCCCGGCACGATCTGGGTGCCGAGGATCGCGGCGGCGTAGGCGAAGGTCAGCGTGCTGACGCCGAGCTTGGCGAGCCAGAGCTCGCGGGTCATGCCCTTGGCCTCGGCGGCCAGGTCGTGCAGCAGCGAGACGGACTCCTCGACCGGCTCGATACCGCGCTCGCGGACCTTGGCCAGCAGGGCGTTGGTGAGGTACGGGCTGCCCGCGGTGACCGCCCAGACCTGGCGGCAGAAGTAGTCCTCGGCGGTGTCCGGGTAGGCCGCGCGCACCAGCTTCTCGACCGAGGCCGGGCTCAGGCCCTTGAACTCCAGGTGGCGGTGCGAGTTGCCGGCCACCAGGGTGCGGAAGGCGTGGGCCTCCTCGGGGAGTTGGCCGGAGCGCCAGGCGATCACCAGGAGCACCGGCAGTTCCGGCGAGCGCACCGCGAACGACTCCAGCCAGGCGAAGGACTCCGCGTCGGCCCACTGGAGGTCGTCCACCAGCATCACCAGCGGCGCCTTCAGCCGGGCGAGTTGGGTCACCACGTAGTCCAGGCCGTCGCGCACGCTCTGCGGGTCGGGCTCGGCGGCGGTCGGCTTGACCATCCCGACGGCCGGGCCGGCGATGTCGATCCAGTGGCCGAAGGCCTCCTTCTGCTCGGCGGGCGTCAGCGCCAGCAGGGCCGGCTGGAGCAGCTGCGTCAGCACGTGGAACGGCTCGTTCCTTCGCACCTCGGCGCCCCGGGCGTTCAGCACCGTGCAGCCGCCGCGCCGCTTGGCCAGGGTGCGGACCCGCTGGAGCATGCTGGTCTTGCCCAGTCCGGGCTCACCGCTGTAGAGGAGCAGCGAGCCGAGCTCGACGCCGCCGGCCGCGAACTCGCGGCAGAGCGTGTCGATGGCCTGCTCCGCGACTCGGGTGGCCTGCTCGCGCTCATGCAGGTGTGGCAAGCTCGGATCGATCTCCGCCGGGTCCGGCCGCTCGCCCTGCACCACCCAGTCGCTCCCCTGTTCGGTCACCGTCGGTCCCTCCGCCTCACCGCTCTGCAATCCTGCTGCGAGGCTATCGTCGGATCGGTCCGCGTGAGCACCGTTCGCGCAGGCCCGAGCGCTGATAAGGGTTCAAGCTCACGTGCCGAGGGCAATTGCTGCGACAGTCATGCCATCTGATGGTGTGATCAGATACTCTGCGGCCCGCAGGAGACCCGTGGATCTTGACACCCAGCACAACAGCAGCAGAGCCCCCAGCAGCATCACCCACCCTCTCCTCCCCGGGAGTCCGATGTCCGATGCGCCCACACTCGACCTGCCCCTCCCCCCACGCCTCAGCCCACACCGCGCCGAGGCAGAGGCACGCCACCGGCAATGGCTGGACACCCACGCCATGCTCGGCAGCCGGCTCAGCCCGAGCGGATACGCCCGCTGGGACGTCCCCGGTCTGGCCTCCCTCAGCTACCCCGACTGCGGTCCCGATGAACTCGCCCTCGCCACCGATCTGATGGGCTTCTACTTCCTGTTCGACGACCAGTTCGACGGACCGCTCGGACGGCGCCCCGCCGATGTGGCCGCGATCTGCGACGAGCTCACCGGCGTCCTGCACGGCCGGCACCCGACCCCCGGCCGATCACCCTGCACCAGCGCCTTCGAGGACCTCTGGGAGCGCATCACCGACGGCATGTCGGACCGCTGGCGGGCCCGCGCCACCTACAACTGGGAGTGGTACCTCGCCAGCCACCCGGCCGAGGCGGCGGGCCGGCTCGGCGGCCAGCCGCCGGACCGGGAGGGGTACTTGATCCTGCGCCGGGGCACGGCGGCGATGGAAACCGTGCTCGACATGGTCGAACGCGTCGGCCGCTTCGAGGTGACGCCCGCCGCCTTCCACTGTCCGCACCTCAGACAGCTGCGGCAACTGGCGGCCGACATACCCTCGCTGAGCAACGACGTACGCTCGTACCAGCAGGAGGCCTCACGCGGCGACGTGAACAACCTGGTCATGATCGTCCAGCGCGAACGTGACTGCTCGCTGGCGGAGGCCGGTTCCGCGGTCCTCGCCGAGGCCCAGCAGATGGTCCAACGCTTCACCCAGTTGGCAGACGAACTTCCGCGCACCTATCGGGAGTTGGAGCTGGGTCCGGACGAGAGCCAACTCGCCCAGCGCTACGCCGACGGACTGGCCGCCTGGCTGACCGGCTACCTCGACTGGGAGGCCCGCACGGGCCGTTACCGAGTCGCGTAACCGGTTCTCCACGTACCGTAGCCGATCGCGACCCACGGGGCTAGGGTGTCGAACGCGCGTCAACCAGCCGACCCAGCAGGCACATGGGAGAAGACACTTGACGATCTTTCAGCCCCCGACGACCTTCAAGCCCCGCTACGAGAACTGGATCGGCGGAGCCTGGGTCCCGCCGGTCCGCGGCCAGTACTTCGAGAACCCCACCCCCGTGACCGGACAGGTGTTCTGCGAAGTGGCCCGCGGCACCGCCGAGGACATCGAGCTGGCGTTGGACGCCGCGCACGCCGCCGCCCCCGCCTGGGGCCGGACCGCCCCCGCCGCGCGGGCGCAGGTGCTGAACAAGATAGCCGACCGGATCGAGGCCAACCTCGAACTGCTCGCGGTCGCCGAGAGCTGGGAGAACGGCAAGCCGGTGCGCGAGACACTGGCCGCCGACCTCCCGCTCGCGGTCGACCACCTGCGCTACTACGCCGGGGCGATCCGCGCCCAGGAGGGCGGTCTCTCCCAGATCGACGAGGACACCGTCGCCTACCACTTCAACGAGCCGTTGGGCGTGGTCGGCCAGATCATCCCGTGGAACTTCCCGCTGCTGATGGCGATCTGGAAGCTCTCCCCGGCGCTGGCGGCCGGCAACACCGTGGTGCTCAAGCCCGCCGAGCAGACCCCGGCCACCATCCTGGTGCTGATGGAGCTGATCGCCGACCTGCTGCCGCCGGGCGTGGTCAACGTGGTCAACGGCTTCGGCGTGGAGGCCGGCAAGCCGCTGGCCTCCAGCAGCCGGATCCGCAAGATCTCCTTCACCGGGGAGACCACGACCGGCCGGCTCATCATGCAGTACGCCAGCGGCAACCTGATCCCGGTCACCCTGGAGCTGGGCGGCAAGAGCCCCAACCTCTTCTTCGCGGACGTCGCGGCCGAGCAGGACGCCTTCTACGACAAGGCGTTGGAAGGGTTCGCGATGTTCGCCCTCAACCAGGGCGAGGTCTGCACCTGTCCGAGCCGCGCGCTGATCCAGGCGCCGGTCTACGACCGCCTGCTGGCCGACGGCCTGGAGCGGGTGCGGGCGATGCGGCAGGGCAACCCGCTGGACACCGACACCATGGTCGGCGCCCAGGCCAGCAACGACCAGCTGGAGAAGATCCTCTCCTACATCGACATCGGCCAGGCCGAGGGCGCCAAGGTGCTGGCCGGCGGCGAGCGGGTCGACCTCGGCGGCGACCTCTCGGGCGGCTACTACGTCGCGCCGACCGTCTTCGAGGGCGACAACAGCATGCGGATCTTCCAGGAGGAGATCTTCGGCCCGGTGCTCGCGGTGACCCGCTTCGAGGACTTCGAGGACGGCATCGCGATCGCCAACGACACCCTCTACGGGCTGGGCGCGGGCGTGTGGAGCCGGGACGGCAGCAACGCCTACCGGGCCGGCCGGGCGATCCAGGCGGGTCGTGTGTGGACGAACTGCTATCACGCCTACCCTGCCCATGCAGCTTTTGGCGGCTACAAGAACTCCGGCTTCGGCCGGGAGACCCACCAGATGGCGCTGCAGCACTACCAGCAGACCAAGAACCTGCTGGTGAGCTACGCCCCCAAGGCGCAGGGCTTCTTCTGATGCCACCGCTGACACCGGTCTCCCAGGTGGCGGTGACCCCGGCCGCCGCGGAGCTGCTGCGGGAGCTGACCGCCGACCACGGGCCGCTGATGTTCCACCAGTCCGGCGGCTGCTGCGACGGGTCGGCACCGATGTGCTTCCCCGCCGGGGAGTTCCTGACCTCGGACAGCGACGTGCTGGTCGGCGAGCTGGCGGTGCCGGGGCTGGCGCCGATCGCGGTGTGGATGGGGCGCGAGCAGTTCGCCTACTGGTCGCACACCCACCTCACTATCGACGTGGTGCCCGGCCGGGGCAGCGGCTTCTCACTGGAGTCGCCGACCGGGCGGCGCTTCCTGACCCGCTCGCGGCTGCTGACCGACGAGGAGGCCGCGGCCCTGGGCCCGCGCTGAACTCCCCTGCCTGGCCTGACCCCGGAGCCGGAACTCCGGGCTCAGGCCAGGCAGGAGCGGACCGCCGCGATCAGGTTGCGCGAGCGGATGTCGCCGGTCACGCCCGGCTGCATCCCGTTGGTCACGTACCCGAAGCCGATCCCGAGCTCCGGGTCGGCGAAGCCCAGTGACCCGCCCCGCCCCGGATGCCCGAAGGCGGCCGGCGAGGACATCGGCGAGGTCGGGCCGTGCCGGAAGAACCCGTGCCCGAAGCGGGAGTTGACGATCAGGACGCGGTCCGGTCCGTCCGAGGCCGGCCCCGCCGCCTCGGCCAGCGTCCGGCTCTCGAAGAGCGCGGGCAGCACCTCGCCGGGCCGGCCGCCGTGCCGGTCCGCCACTCCGATCAGCGCCGCGTAGAAGCGGGCCACCGAGCGGGCCGTACCGATGCCGTTGGCGCCGGGGATCTCGGCGGCCTGGGCCGCCGGGTCGTTCAGGTCCAGCGCCGGGCGGACCACCGCGAAGGCGCGTGCGGTGAGCGAGGCCGGGTCCTGGTAGGCGTCGACCACCGACTGCTTGGGCCGCAGCCGCAGCCCGCTGGGCCCGGCCTGCGCGGCGGCGGGCGCCGGCAGGTCCACCAGCCGGCCAACCCGGGGAGCGGCGTCGGCGGGCAGGCCGATCCACAGGTCGAGGCCGAGCGGCCGGGCGATCTCCTCGGCGAAGTAGTGCCCGACGCTGCGTCCGCTCACCCGCCGGACCACCTCGCCGACCAGCCAGCCGAAGGTGTACGGGTGGTAGCCGTGCGCGCTGCCCGGCTCCCAGGCCGGCGCCTGCGCCGCGATCGCGGCGACCGCCGGCTCCCAGGCCAGCACGTCCTCCACCCGCAGCGGGACGTCCAGGGCCGGCAGCCCGGCACGGTGCGAGAGCAGCCAGCGCACCGGCACGCGCTCCTTGCCCGCCGCCTTGAACTCCGGCCAGTAGGCGGCGACCGGCGCATCCAGGTCGAGCTGCCCGCGCTGGGCGAGGAGCAGCGCACTCGCCGCCGTCAGGCCCTTGGTGACCGAGCGCAGCAGCTGCGCGGTGTCAGCCGTCCAGGCGACCGCCGGAGCCGGCCGGCCGCCCACCTCGGGGCGCGCGTCACCACCCCACAGGTCAACCGTCTTGCGCCCGCGGACGTAGAGCGCGAAAGCGGCACCGAGCTCGCCGTAGTCGGCGAAATTGCGCGCGAACGCCTCGCGCACCGGCTCGTAGCCCTCGGCCGTCTCGCCCCAGATCTCCACCACCGCGCGCCGCCTCGCTTCAGTTCCTCACCCGACACTGCCCTTCGAACCTTAGTCTGATCTTCATGAGCAACCCTTCGGACGAACTGCTGAACGTCGTCGACCACGAGGACCAGGTCGTCGGTACCGCCCCCAGGGGCGAGGTCTACCGGCGTCGGCTCACCCACCGGTGCGTGATGGTGTTGGTCCGAAACGCCGAGGGGCGGATTTTCGTACACCAACGGTCGCGCGACAAGCTCTTCGCGCCGGGGGCGTACGACATCTTCGTAGGGGGCGTGGTGGGCGCGGGCGAGGCGTACGCCGAGGCGGCGATTCGCGAGGCGGAAGAGGAACTGGGGGTCAGCGGGATCCGTCCGGAGCCACTCTTCAAGTTCCTCTTCGAACAGGGGAACTACTCCTGGTTCTGCGATGTCTACCGCGCCGAGTGGACCGGCCCGGTCTCCCCGCAGGCCGAGGAGATCGACTGGCACGACTGGCTCACCGACGAGGAGGTCGCCGAGCGGATGAGCGAGTGGGACTTCGTCCCCGACGGCCGCGAGGCCTACCGCCGCTACCTGGCCGCCGGCCTCTCGCCGGCCGCACCCTCGTCCCCGGCCGACTCCCCGGACGACTCCCTGCCCTCGTCCTCGCCCTCGTCCTCGTAGGGATCCCATTCCGGGTGCTCGGCCCTGGCCCAGAACGGGTCCACGCTGCCCGTGCGCATGCCCAACCGCGCCTCCGGGTCCTTGGCCGCCATGTAGACGTGCCCCGCGACCACCACCCCGACCGCCAGCGCCAGCCAGTCGTGCACGAAGTTCGCGCCCACCCGCCAGGAGAGCGGGGACAGGCTGGTGAACCACATCAGCAGTCCGGTCCCGAGCATCACCAGCGAGGCCCCCGCGATCCACCCCGCGAAGACCTTCTGCCCGGCGTTGAACTTCCCCGCCCGACGCCGGTAGCTGCGCCGAAGCGCCGCCCGCAGCCAGTCCCGGTCGTACGGCGCGAAGCGGTTGAGCCGTCCCAGGTCACGCCGCAGCGCGCGCGAGGCGAGGCCGACCAGCACCGGCACCGGCAGGAACAGCCCCGCCCACTCGTGCACGACCACCAGCAGCCGGCGCCGCCCGACCAGCACCGCCAGCTGCGGCAGGTAGAGGAAGGCCGCGGTGATCACGCAGGTCATCATCAGCGTCGCGGTGACCCGGTGCGCCCATCGCTCGGCCGGGGTGAAGCGGGGCAGCCGCGCGGGCTGCCCGGGGTCAGCTGGTCGGCGCATCGTCGCGCCCGTTCGACTTGCCGACCCACGCGTCCGTGTCATAGCCGTAGCCCTCCCAGTAGCCGCGTTCGACGGAGGAGGTGAGGGTGATTCCCGAGAGCCACTTCGCCGACTTGTAGAAGTACATCGGCGCGACGTAGAGCCGCACCGGCCCGCCGTGGTCGTGGGTGACCGGCTTGTCCTGCATCTTGAGGGCGACCAGCACGTCGTCGCGGCGCGCCTGGTCCAGCGTGAGGCTCTCGGTGTAGATGCCGTCGAAGCAGCTGAACTTCACGGCGGTGGCACCCGAGCGCACCCCCGAGGCGTCCAGCAGGTCGGCCAGCTTGACGCCCTCGAACGGCGTGCCGGGCACCCGCCAGCCGGTCACGCACTGCACGTCGTGGACGATCCGGTGCTGCGGAAGCGCCTGCAGGTCGGCGAGGCCGTAGCTGGCGGGCTTGTCCACCAGGCCGTCGACGGTCAGCTGGTAGTTCTTGGGCGCGTCGACCGCGCCGGTGACGGAGTAGTACTCGAAGCCGCCGGAGTCGGGCAGCAGCGCGGTGAGGCCGGTCGGGTCCTGCCGTGAGACGGCGGAGATCACCGAACCCACCGCACGCTGGAGGACCGGCCCGGCGGCGACACCGGCCGCGCCGAGGCCGAGCATGCCCAGGACCAGCCGTCGGCCGATCGGGGTACCGCTGGTGGGTGGATTGTCGTTCACGCGGCCAATTGTCGCCACACCGCATCCCTTCCGGACACCTCTGGGCGGAAACGTCAGACTTTCTTCATCTCTTGCCGAACTGACGCCCGACTAAGGTGTGCAGCTATGGCTTCCCGTACGCCCGCAGCGGCACCCAGGTCCCCGCAGCGGCGCAGGCTGAGCGTGGACGAGCGCCGCGAGCAGCTGATCGCCGTCGCGTTGGAGCTGTTCAGCGCCCGGCCGCCCGAGGAGGTGTCGATCGACGACATCGCGGCCGCCGCCGGCGCCTCCCGGCCGCTGGTGTACCACTACTTCCCGGGCAAGCAGGCGATCTACGAGGAGTCCCTGCGGCGGGCCGGCCAGGAGCTGGCCGGACGCTTCGAGGAGCCGCAGGCCGGCCCGCTCTCCGAGCGGCTGTACCGGGTGATGGGCCGCTACCTGGACTTCGTGGAGAGCCACGGCCCCGGCTTCGAGGCCCTGCTGCGCGGCGGCTCGGTCGCCGCCAGCCCGGGCACCAGCGCGGTGATCGACGAGGTCCGGCGGGCGGCGCACGACCAGATCCTCTCCCACCTGGCGCTGACGCGGCCCAGCGCCGCACTGCGGCTGACCCTGCGGGTGTGGATCGCCAACGCCGAGATCAGCTCGCTGGAGTGGCTGGCCGCCAAGCAGCGACCACCGCGCGAGGAGCTCCAGCTGCGGCTGGTCCAGGACTTCGTCGCGGCGCTGACGGTGACGGCGGCGCGGGAGCCGGATCCGGAGCTGGCCCGGGCGCTGGTCGGCTACCTGACAGCCGAGCGCGTCGGCAGCCCGACCAGCGCGCTGGTCGGCGCGCTGGCCGCGCTGCTCGCGGTCCCCGGCCTGGCGGACGCGGTCGGACCGCTGGTCGCGCCCGGCGGCGAGCGGGTCCGCCCGGAGCCCGGCCGTCCCGACCAGGTCTGATAGAAAAGCACCGGTAGGGGAACGCGGCGGCAGAGCCGGACAGCGCAGAACGGGGGGCTCCGAACCATGACCCAGGACGGCTACGCCAACGGGGGCGCGGCGACAGCCGCCGCTGCCGACCGGATCTCGGCGAGCGTGGACTCGCTGGCGCAGGCCCTGCTCGGGACGGACGTGACCCGCCAGCCGCTCAGCGCGCTCACCGGCTTCCGCACACCCGGCCCGCCGGCCCCCGCCCCCGCGCTCTTCGACCACTGGCTCACCGTCTCCGGCCCCGGCCGGCTGGCCGTGCGCGGCCTCGGCACGCTGGTCGCGGCCGACCCGGTCACCGCGCCCGCCGCCCCGAGTGCGACCGCCGCCGTCGACCGGCTGCTGGCCCGCTACGGTCACGCGCCGGTGCGCGGTGTGCCCGGGCCGCCGGACGCCGCGGCCTTCCACCTGCCCGTCAGCGCCGAGCCGTCGGCGGCTCAGCTGCGCCCGGAGTTCGCCGCTCCGCTGGCCCGCCTGGCCGCGGGCCGGCAGACCCTGACGCCCGCCGAACTGCCCACCGGCAGCGGGGTTCAGATCCGGCTGGCCGTGCCGCCGGCCTTCCACGCCCTGACCGTACGTGGCGGCAGCGAGCAGCTGGCCGACCAACTCGCCGAGGTCGCGGACGAGTTGTTCGCCTCTACCGGAGTGCCCCCGCGACGGGACTGGGCGGTGCTCAGCGCGGTGCTGGCCGACGCGGTGGAGGCGGCCGGCGTGCTCTACGCCGGGGTCGCGGCGGTGGAGATCGAGGGACGGCCGAGCAACGCCTCCCTCGTCGTCGCACGGCACCGCGACCCCGCCCCGATCACCGAACTCGCCGCCGAGCTGGCCAACTCCCGCCCGCACGCCGAGGTCTGGACGGTGATCCTGCCCTCCGGACCGGCCGCCGTGCTGGTCCAGGGGCGGACGGCGGAGGTCCCGGGCCTGCTCAGCCAGGACGGCGCCCGCCGCTGGCTGGTGACCTCCGTCGTGCAGGCCTTCCTGCCGCTGCCGGACGGCGAATCGGTCCTGACCGTGCAGCTCGGCACGGCGCAGGGCGAGGACTGGGCGCTGTACACGGAGGTCTTCGCGGACCTGCTGCGGAGCATCGAGACGGGCTGGGACGGCGTCACCGCCCCGGTCGCCGCAGCCCCGGCGCCCACACCCCCGGCACCCACCGCCCCCGCGCCGACCCCCACTCCGGCCCCGGCCCCGACTCCGCCCCCCGTGCTCCCGCCGCCCCCGGCCGCGCCGCCGACGCCCCCCACCCGGGGCACCCCGGTCAACATCCCGCCACCGGACTTCAACCCGTTCGCCCCGCCGACCACCCCCGCGACCCCGGCTCCCGCAGCCGCGCCCACGCCCACACCCACGCCCACACCCGTCGCGGCCCAACAGCCGCTGGACCCGTTCGGCACGGTGACGGCGGACCAGCCGCTGGACCCCTTCGGCACGGTCACCCGCAACACCAGCGCCCCGGCCCCCGCCGCACCGACAGTCGCCCGCCCGCACCTGCGCCCACCGCGCCACCCGCGGCCGAAGAGCAGCGCCCGCGCAGCAAGGGCACCCCGGTCAACATCCCGCCGCCCGACTTCGACCCCTTCGCCCCCCAGCCCGAAACCCCCACCCCGCCACCGGCGGCCGAAGAGCAGCGCCCGCGCGGCAAGGGCACCCCGGTCAACATCCCGCCGCCCGACTTCGACCCCTTCGCCCCGCAGCCCACGACCCCCGCCGCAGCACCCAGCGCACCGCCCGCCGCCGCACCCGTGCGGGACCCGTTCTCGTAAGCCGGCTCTCAGTCCGGCAGCTGGTACACCCGGCGGATGCTGCTGCCCAGCCGGACCACGTCCGCGCCGTAGACGTGGATCGAGATCGCGGTCGCCGTACAGGCGTTCCGCACCCGGTGGATGTCACCGGGCGGCGCGAAGCCGCAGACCGAGCCCTCGGGGTTGACCACGTCCTCGGTCGCGGTCAGCCGCGCGCCGTCGCCCGCGGGCACCAGCCGGTAGCGGCTTTCGCTCTCCACGCCCTGGTGGACGCCGGTCACGCACCACGAGACATGGTCGTGGATCGAGGTCTGCTGGCCGGGCAGCCAGACCAGCGCGACGACCGAGAAGCTCCCGTCCGGCTCGGCGTGCAGCACGTGCTGCCGGTAGCTGTCGGGGTTTCCCTCCTGCTGCTGTTCGGTCAGCAGTTCCGCTCTGGCCAGGTACGGCCGCAACCGCTCACCCACCAGGTAGGCGGTCAGCTCGGGGGTGTGGCCGAGGGCCACCACCTCACGGATCTCGGAGACGAGCGCGTCGGTCAGCACCGTGGTGCGGACGGAAAGGGTCGGCACGGTCATGCCGACCAGCCTGCGGCCGACCGGGCGGGGGCGTCCAAGGACGATTTCTTCGCCAGACCCAACCTGCCCTTATGAGTAGCTGACGCAGCGTCAGCAGCCGACCCGGGTGGCCGCGGCCGCCTTCAGCTCGTTCAGCACCAGCGCGGTGGCCGGCAGCGGCAGGTGTTCGCGCAGCACGTACGCCGAGACCTGACGGCGCACGTGTGGTTCCAGCGCCCGTCCGGTGACCTTGCGGTGGTTGAGGAAGGAGAGCACCAGCGAGGGGACCACCGCCAGACCGACGCCGACCGCCACCAGGCTCTGGATGGCCAGGTTGTCGTCGGTGGTGAAGACGATGTCCGGCTCCAGGCCCTCCTCCGCGCAGACGTGCAGGAAGTTGGCCCGACATCGCGGACAGCCGGCGATCCAGCGGGCCCCGGCGAGCTCGGTCAACCGGACGGCGTGCCGGCGGGCCAGCGGGTGGCCGACCGGCAGCAGCACGGTCAGCAGATCCTCCATCAGGCGTATCTCGACCACTTCGGGCGGCACCTCGGACTGCATCCCGGGATAGCGGAATGCGAGCGCGATGTCGCACTCGCCGGCCAGCAGGCGGTGCAGCGACTCCGGCGGCTCGGCCTCCAGCAGTTCGACCCGCACGCCGGGGTTCTGCGCCAGCAGCCGGGCCATCGTCTCGGGGATCAGCGTGGCGTTGGCGCTGGGGAACGCGCAGACCCGCACCCGTCCCGCGCGCAGCCGGGAGAGCGCCTGTAACTGCTGCTGCGCCGCGCCCAGGTTGCCGATGATCACCTCGGCGTGCCGGGCCAGTGTCTCGCCGGCCTCGGTCAGCCGCATCCGGCGCCCGGCACGGGCGAACAGCGGCAGCCCGACCTCTCGTTCCAGCGCCTTGATCTGCTGGGTGACGGCCGGCTGGGTGTAACCGAGCGATCTGGCCGCCCCGGTGTAGGAACCGGTGTTCACGACTTCGTGGAAGGTCCTGATGTGCCGGGTGTCCAACATCACTGAATCATAAGCAGAACTTTGGACAGCGGGACACTCCATCGGCTCAACCGATCATTAGCGGCCCCGCCGGGGCGACGGCCCCTCAGCGGTTCGCCCAACGGCCCTTCAGCAGGTACCCCAGCACCCCGCCGGCGAGCAGCGTACCGGCCAGCGCGATCCACAGCGGAGCGGTCACCGTGAAGAACCAGAACTGGATCTTCACCGGGTCGAGATTCGCCAGCAGGAACCAGAGCGCCAGGGCGGCGATCACCACGATGGCGATCACCCGGGTCGGAATGCCCGCGATCTCGCTCTTCTTCTTTCGGCCGGAGAAGGACGCACTGTCCGGGTTCTTGGTCACAGCCGCAGTCTGCGCGCGGCACCCCCGGCCCGCTCACCCGTCACGCGCCGGGCTGCGCCGGACAGCGCAGCCGTGTCCCCCCTTCAGGTGACCTCCGCTCAGCGCGCCCGGCACATCCGCTGCGCCGACCGGGAACACTCACGGCGAGCGGCAGGTTCACCCAGTGGCAGCACTGGACAAATCCGGAGGCAGTTCTTCCTGTGAGCACCATTCCCACCGTCACCCTGAACAACGGCGTGCAGATCCCCCAGCTCGGCTTCGGCGTCTGGCAGGTGCCGGACGACGAGGCGAGCAGCGCCGTGCGCACCGCCATCGAGACCGGCTACCGCAGCATCGACACCGCCGCGGTGTACGAGAACGAGGTCGGCACCGGCCAGGGCATCCAGCAGGCCGGTGCGGCCCGCGAGGAACTCTTCGTCACCACCAAGCTGTGGAACAGCGGCAAGGCCGACTGGTCCGGCCAGGCCGGCCGCGACGCCGTGCTGACCGCCTTCGACGACTCGCTGAAGAAGCTCGGCCTCGACTACGTCGACCTCTACCTGATCCACTGGCCGCGCCCGATGCACGGCAGCTACGCCAACATCTGGAAGGCCTTCGAGCAGCTGCAGGCCGACGGCCGGGCGAAGGCGGTCGGCGTCTCCAACTTCGGCCAGGAGCAGCTGACCCGGCTCTTCGAGACCAGCTCGCTGGTCCCGGCGCTGAACCAGGTCGAGCTGCACCCGCACTTCCCGCAGCACGAGCTGCGCGCCTTCCACGCCGAGCACGGCATCGCCACCGAGGCCTGGAGCCCGCTGGGCCAGGGCAAGGAGCTGCTGACGGACCCGGCGCTGGTCGCCGTCGCCGAGAAGCACGGCCGCACGGTGGCCCAGGTCGTGCTCCGCTGGCACCTGCAGAGCGGCATCGTGGCGATCCCGAAGTCCGTGACCCCGTCGCGGATCCGCGAGAACCTCGACGTGACCGGCTTCGAGCTGGACGCCGACGACCTCGCGGTGATCGCCGCCGTCGAGACCGGCAAGCGGCTCGGCCCGGACCCGCAGGGCTTCGACTGGAACTGATCCCGCAGCGGTGAAGGGGTCCGCACCGATGGTGCGGACCCCTTCACCGTCTTACGAAACTGGTGGCGAATCGTTACGCCACGGGCTCCAGCCGGGCCGCCTTCGCGAGCAGGGTGAGTGCCTTCTCGTGGTCGACCTCCTCCAGCGGCGAGAGCAGCAGCCGCTGCACCTGCGCCACCGCGGCGGCGGAGCTGTGCAGCAGCTCCTGGCCGGTCGGGGAGAGCGACAGCAGGTTGCGCCGCCCGTCCGAGGGGTCGCGCCGACGCAGCACCAGGCCGCGCCGCACCAGCCGGCTCACCATCTCGGCCATCGTCGCCTTGTCCAGCGACGCCAGCTCGCCGACCGTGCGCTGGTCGGCGCCCGGTTCGGTCTCCAGGGCGTCCAGCACCGCGTACTGAGGCGCCGTCAGATCCGATCCGATGTACTCGGACCAGAGCTTGGTGTGCACCTGCTGGCCCACGCGGATGAGGTAGCCAACCGCCCGCTGGGCGTCCAGCAGCGGCCGGGCGTCGGTGAGCGCGGCCACGGCGGCCGGCTCCAGCCTGGCTATCTTGGCGAGCACCCGGACAAGTTCGAGCTGCTCCTCGGGAGCGAGCGGCTCGAAAAGGGTGCGCTGTACGCGCACCACGCCTCCGGTGGCCTCGCGGACGGCCTGAGCGCCGTTCTGCGAGAGCGCGAGCAGCTTGCGCCGCCCGTCCGCCGGGTCGCGGCGGCGCAGCACGAGGCCGCGTCGCACCAGCCGAGCGACCATCTCGGCCATCGTCGCCTTGTCCAGCGACGCCCGCTCCCCCACCGTGCGCTGGTCGGCGCCCGGTTCGAGTGCGAGCGTGAGCAGGACAGCGAACTGAGGAGCCGTCAGTTCGGCTCCGACGTGTTCGGACCACAGCCGCGTGTGCACCTGCTGGGCCACGCGGATGAGGTGTCCGGGCGACTGCTGAAGCCGCCCGGGTACACGGGTCGTCGGGATCTCCCCCAGCACCATGAATCCGTCCTGATGTCACACCCGGCGTGCTGTGGGACACCCGGGCGGGGCAGTAGCGGCGTGCTGGTCTCCCCCGGTGGCAGATCGTCACCAACCGCAGTGATGTCGACCTGGATCGAGGGGAGCTCCGCCGTGCAGCCGACGGCTGCTGGCGCACACTATACAAACGCTTGCCGTGTTGCGGCAGGCAGGGGCGGATAGTAGACGGATGTTCGGGCGACTTGTGGTATTTCGTCCCGTGCCGACTTCCCGGGCACCCGCGCGCACGCACCCGTTTGACCGTGTGTACGAACTCCCCGGCCCAGGGACTGCGCCCTTCCTGGCCCTCCATCCTACCCGCCGGTAGGGTGACCGGGCAGTGCCCACCGGACCCCCTCGACGGCCGCCTTCCGGACCCCGTCCGCAGGCCCGCAGCACGGCCCGGTTCACCACCGAGAGAGACGAGTTATTCGTATGACCGAGACCGATCAGACCAGCACTTCCCGGGTCGCCGTCGTCACCGGCGCGGCCCGCGGCATCGGCGCGGCGACCGCCCTGCGACTGGCCGCGGACGGCTACGCCGTCGCCGTGGTCGACCTGGAGGAAGCCGCCGGACAGGACACCGTCGAGCGCATCACCGCCGCCGGCGGCAAGGCACTGGCCGTCGGCGCGGACGTCTCGGACGCCGCCCAGGTGCAGGCCGCCGTCGACCGGATCGCGGCCGAACTCGGCGCCCCTGTCGTGCTGGTGAACAACGCCGGGGTGCTCCGCGACAACCTGCTCTTCAAGATGTCCGAGTCCGACTGGGACACCGTGATGAACGTCCACCTGCGCGGCGCCTTCCTGATGACGCGTGCGGTGCAGAAGCACATGGTGGACGCCGGATTCGGCCGGATCGTCAACCTCTCCTCGTCCTCCGCCCAGGGCAACCGCGGCCAGGCCAACTACTCCGCCGCCAAGGCCGGCCTGCAGGGCTTCACCAAGACCCTGGCCATCGAGCTCGGCAAGTTCGGCATCACCGCGAACGCCGTCGCCCCCGGCTTCATCGCCACCGACATGACCGCGGCCACCGCCGCCCGGGTGGGCATGGAGTTCGAGGCCTTCAAGCAGGCCGCCGCCACCCAGATCCCGGTCAACCGGGTCGGCTACCCGGAGGACATCGCGCACACCATCTCGTTCCTCGCCGGCGAGGGTGCGGGATTCGTGTCGGGCCAGGTCATCTACGTCGCCGGTGGACCTCTCGACTAGTACAGAAGACGTAGCCGCAGTGCTCCGGACCTCCCCGGGAGGCGGGAGCACTGCGGCCGCAGATTCACCCGGACCGGTCACCGTGATCGGTTTTCCACGCTGGCGGCCGATTCGCGGGACATGTTTTCCCGGCATATTCCCAGGTCATCCCCAGCTGCGCGAGACCTGAACGGCAGGCCGCGGAGCAGTGTGGATCTTCTACGACGTGTGCTAGGACTGGGCGAGCGCGCGCAGACGGGCGGCCTCGGCGACCATGGCGGCGCGTTCGGCGCGGCGGGCCTTGCGGGCCTCGTCGGCACCGACCGGTTCCACCACGTGGAAACAGGCCCCGCAGACGTACCCTCCCTCCGGCCCCTCGGAGACCGGGGCACCGCAGTGTGCGCAGTACCGGGAGTAGGTGACGGTGGCGACCATGACGACCTCGCATCGGGTACGAAGAGTTCCTTCACCGTAGCGTCTTGATACGCCATCAGAAAGGGCGTCCTTCGGACGTCCCACTGGGCGGACCCTCCCGCGCCGCGGGTGCGGGGTCAGCTGTCGGCGCTGTGCCCGGCCATCGATCCGGTTCCGTCGCAGGTCCGGCAGGGTTCCTCCCGGTAGGCCTGCTTGCTGCCGTCGGCCGAGACCCGGTAACGGGTGTAGGTGCCGGTGCCCTTGCAAAGGAAGCAGTTCCCCCCGCCGTCGCGCTCGGTGGTGCCGGTTCCCTTGCAGGTCCGGCACTGCAGACCGGCCAGCCGCCCGGTGCCCGTGCAGATGGTGCACACCGCGATGCTCACGCCGGTCCTCCCTTCTGTGCGCCCCGACAGGGGCCGAGTTCCTCCCCGTACAGGGCCGTCCCACGAGCCTAGTGCCTGTCCCACCGTGCCCGACGTAGCCTGGAACCGTCGGGTCGGACCGGCCGGACGCGACGGGTACGCAGACGGTACGGAGGCGACGGGCATGCGGGCCACCACACCGCGCCGCTGGCGCAGCGGAACCGAGCCGCGGTACGCGCGCAGCGATCTGAAGCTGCGGTTCCTGCTCTCGGTACTCTTCACCCCGTTCTTCGCCCTGATCACCGCCGCCTTCGCGGTCTTCGCCGCCCTCGCGAAACCGAACAGCGTGCCCAGTCGGGGCACCCTGGTCGGCTTCGCGATCGCCTGCTTCGTGCTCACCGTGGTGGCCGCCATCGACCTGTGGGTGGTGATCCGGCGCCGCCAGGTGGAGCTGTGACGCGGGCCGGAGCGGCGGTCAGTGGCTGCCCACCGCCTGCTTGACCAGCGTGCGGCCGAAGTCCCACATCAGGCCGCTGCCGCGGTGCGCGTCGTCCATCACCTCGGTGAACGCCTCGATGAAACGGTCCACCTCGCGCTCGGTGATGATCAGCGGCGGGATCAGCTTGATCACTTCGAGGTGGTCGCCGGAGACCTGGGTCAGGATCCGGTGGCGCTGCAGCAGCGGGACCACCACCATCTGCGCGAAGAGGCCCTTGCGGGCCGCCTGGAGCGCCGTCCAACCGGTGCGCAGCTTGAGGGACTTGGGGCGGCCGAACTCGATGCCGATCATCAGCCCGCGGCCGCGGACGTCGGCCAGCAGCTCGTACCGCTCGGTCAGCGCGGCCAGCCGCTCGCGGAAGAGGTCGCCGACCCGGCGGGCGTTCTCGACCACCTGCTCGTCCCGCATCACGTGCAGCGTGGCGAGGCCGGCCGCCATCGCCTGCGCGTTGGCGCCGAAACTGGCGGAGTGCACCAGCACCCGGTCCATCGAGGAGTAGACCTTCTCGAAGATCCAGCTCTTGCCGAGGGTGGCGCCGATCGGCACATAGCCGCCGGAGAGCGCCTTGGCCGCGCAGACCAGGTCCGGCAGCACCCCCTCCTCGTCCTGGTAGGCGAAGAACGCGCCGGTGCGCCCGATCCCGGTCTGCACCTCGTCGCAGATCAGCAGCGCCTTGTGCTCGTGCAGCAGCTCCTGGGCCGCGCGCAGCCAGCCGGGCGGGGTGGCGTGCACGCCCTTGCCCTGGATCGGCTCGACGATCAGCGCGGCCACGTCCCCCTTGCGCAGCTCGCGGGCGAGCGCGCCGAGGTCGCCGAGCGGGATCGCGGTGTCCGGCAGCAGCGGGTCGAAGCCCTTGCGGAACCCGCTCTCACCGTTGACCGAGAGCGCGCCGGTGGTGAGGCCGTGGAAGGCGTGGTCGCAGTAGAGGACCCGGCGCCGGCCGGTCGCGTACCGGGCGAACTTCAGTGCCGTCTCGACCGCCTCGGTGCCGCTGTTGGCGAAGAAGACCCGGTCCAGGCCCGGCGTGCGGGCGATCAGCTGCTCGGCGAGGAGCCCGGGCAGCGGCGGGCAGTCGAAGCGGGTCAGGTCGGGCAGGTCGAGCTCCATCACCTGCCGGATCGCGTCCCGGACCACCGGGTGGTGGCGGCCGAGGGCGAAGATGCCGAAGCCGGCCAGCATGTCGAGGTACTCGTGGCCCTGGTCGTCGTAGAAGTACGCACCGGCGGCCCGGTCGTACGTCTTGTCGAAACCGATGGTGTGCAGCATCCGCGGGAGCTGCGGGTTGAGGTACCGGCTGTGCAGGTCGTACCGCTCGCCGCCGCGCTCGGCGAGCAGGGCGGCGAGGTCGAGGCCGGAATCCGGACGGTCAGCTGGCACGGGGCTCGTTCACTCCTCGGGTAGGCAGCAGGTGCTTGGCGAAGACGGCCGTCTCGGCGGCAATGCCCGTCCCGGTCAGGCCGGCCTCCTCCATGATCTCGCCGCGCGACGCGTGCGCGAGGAACTCCTGGGCAAGTCCCAGGTCGCGCAGCGGGGTGTCGACGTCGGCGTCGCGCATCGCCTGGGCGATCGCCGCGCCGACGCCGCCGGTCCGGCCGTTGTCCTCGACGGTGACCACGAGCCGGTGCTCGGCGGCCAGCCGGGGCAGCGCGGGGTTGACCGGCTTGACCCAGCGCGGGTCGACGACGGTGGTGGCGAACCCGTCGGCGGTGAGCAGCGCGGCGGCGTCCAGGCAGGCCGTCGCCATACTGCCGACGGAGACGAGCAGGACGTCCTGGCCGGTACGGCCGGGGACGGTGGTGCGCTGCAGCACGTCCACCCCGCCGATCCGCTCGACGGCCGGGACGACCGGTCCCACCTCACCCTTGGGGAAGCGGACCACGGTCGGGGCGTCGGTCACCTCGACCGCCTCGCGCAGCTGGGCGCGCAGTTGCTCGGCGTCGCGCGGGGCGGCCAGCCGCAGCCCGGGCACCACCTGGAGGATCGACATGTCCCACATGCCGTTGTGGGAGGCGCCGTCGTTGCCGGTCACGCCGGCCCGGTCCAGGACGAAGGTGACGCCGAGCCGGTGCAGCGCGACGTCCATCAGGACCTGGTCGAAGGCCCGGTTGAGGAAGGTCGCGTAGACCGCGACCACCGGGTGCAGGCCGGCCGTCGCCAGGCCCGCGGCACTGGCCACCGCGTGCTGCTCGGCGATACCGACGTCGAAGGTCCGCTCGGGGTAGGCCTTGGCGAACGGCGCCAGGCCCACCGGCTGGAGCATCGCGGCGGTGATCGCCACGAGGTCCTCGCGCCGGCCGCCGAGCGCGAGCAGCTCGTCGCCGAAGACCGAGGTCCAGGAGGTGCCTCCGGGCGGCGAGATCGGCAGGCAGGTGTAGGGGTCCATCGCGCCCACCGCGTGGAAGCGGTCGGCCTCGTCCAACTCGGCGGGCCGGTAGCCGCGGCCCTTGACGGTCAGGCAGTGCACGATGACCGGGCCGCCGAAACCGCGCGCCCGGCGCAGCGCCGATTCGACGGCGGCGACGTCGTGACCGTCGATCGGGCCGACGTACTTCAACCCGAGGTCCTCGAACATGCCCTGCGGCGCGAAGGAGTCCTTGAACCCCTTCTTGGCGCCGTGCAGCGCCTCGAAGATCGGCTGGCCGACCACCGGCGTGCGCTGCAGGGCCTCCTTGCCCCAGGCCAGGAAGCGTTCGTAGCCCTGGGTGGTGCGCAGCGTGGCCAGGTGGTTGGCCAGACCGCCGATGGTCTTGGCGTAGGAGCGCTCGTTGTCGTTGACGACGATGACCAGCGGGCGGTCCTGCGCCTCGGCGATGTTGTTCAACGCCTCCCAGGCCAGGCCACCGGTGAGCGCGCCGTCCCCGATCACCGCTACGGTGTGCCGGCCGGCGCGGCCCTGGAGCTGGTGCGCCTTGGCGATGCCGTCGGCGTAGCCGAGCACGGTCGAGGCGTGCGAGTTCTCGATCACGTCGTGCTCGGACTCGGCCCGGGACGGGTAGCCGGAGAGCCCGCCCTTGGAGCGCAGCCGGCTGAAGTCCTGACGTCCGGTGAGCAGCTTGTGCACGTAGGCCTGGTGCCCGGTGTCCCACAGGATGCGGTCGTTCGGCGAGTCGAAGACCCGGTGCAGCGCGATGGTGAGCTCGACGACCCCGAGGTTGGGGCCCAGGTGGCCGCCGGTACGGGTGACCGAGTCGATCAGGAACTCCCGGATCTCCTGGGCCAGCTGCGGCAGCCGGTTGGCCGGCAGCCGCTTGAGGTCGGCTGGTCCCTGGACGGACGACAGGAGTGACATGGCTCCACCTCTTGGGTCGGTACGCTGACAGGTCGTCGGTGCTCGGCCGGGAATCGGCTCCGCGGGGGCTGCTGAGTGTCTGTGATCAGCCTCCCGCGATCACGGCGGGCGCGCCTGTCGGGCCTCCTTCGGCCTGCATCCGCTCGGCGAGCAGAAACGCCTCCTCGATCAGGGTCTCGACGATCTTCGACTCCGGAACCGTCTTGATCACCTCGCCCTTCACGAAGATCTGACCCTTGCCGTTGCCCGACGCCACGCCCAGGTCGGCCTCCCGCGCCTCACCCGGACCGTTCACCACGCAGCCCATCACCGCCACCCGCAGCGGCACCTCCATGCCCTCCAGGCCCGCGGTGACCTCCTCCGCCAGCTTGTACACATCCACCTGCGCGCGGCCGCAGGACGGGCACGACACGATCTCCAGGCCCCGCTGACGCAGGTTCAACGACTCCAGGATCTGGATACCGACCTTGATCTCCTCCACCGGAGGAGCCGACAGCGACACCCGGATCGTGTCCCCGATGCCCTCGGCCAGCAGCGCACCGAACGCCACCGCCGACTTGACCGTGCCCTGGAACGCCGGACCCGCCTCGGTCACGCCCAGGTGCAGCGGGTAGTCACAGGCCGCCGCCAGCTGCCGGTAGGCGTTGATCATCACGACCGGGTCGTTGTGCTTCACCGAGATCTTGATGTCCCGGAAGTCGTGCTCCTCGAACAACGAGCACTCCCACAGCGCGGACTCCACCAGCGCCTCGGGAGTGGCCCGCCCGTACTTCTCCAGCAGCCGCCGGTCCAACGACCCCGCGTTCACACCGATCCGGATCGGGACGCCCGCGCCCTTCGCGGCCTTCGCGATCTCGCCGACCTTGTCGTCGAACTGCTTGATGTTGCCCGGGTTCACCCGAACCGCCGCACAACCGGCGTCGATCGCGGCGAACACGTACTTCGGCTGGAAGTGAATGTCGGCGATCACCGGGATACCCGACTTCCGCGCGATCACCGGCAGCGCGTCCGCGTCGTCCTGGGTCGGCACCGCCACCCGCACGATCTGGCAGCCCGACGCCGTCAGCTGCGCGATCTGCTGCAGCGTCGCGTTGATGTCGGCCGTCACCGTCGTGGTCATCGACTGCACCGACACCGGCGCGTCACCACCGACCGGAACGTTCCCGACCATGATCTGCCGGGAGACCCGACGAGTGGCAAGCGGCTGATGCGGCATGGACGGAATACCGAGCGAGATCGCAGTCATGGGAGCTCATCCTCAGGGTGCTGTTCGTCTTGGTGCCATGGTCCGGCCTCGGGCCGTTCCCGTCGTGCTGGGTAGCGCGATCAGGGGCGTACCCGGCGCGCGTGTCGAGCGCACGCCGGGCTTGAGCTCCCCTGGAGCCGTGTCAGACACGGCCTAGTGCCCCCGGTTGCCGCCCACCGTTTCGCGGGCGGCACGCAGGGACTCCTTGAGCGAGCCCATGGTGGCCAGCACGGCCGTCGGCTCGTACCCGCAGTGCGCCATGCAGTTCTCGCAGCGCGGGTCCCTGCCACGGCCGTACTTGGCCCAGTCGGTCTTCTCGATCAACTCGCGGTACGTCGGGACGTACCCGTCCGCCATCAGGTAGCACGGGCGCTGCCAGCCGAAGAGCGAGTAGTTGGGGATCCCCCAGGCGGTGCACTCGAAGTCGACCTTGCCCTCCAGGAAGTCCAGGAAGAGCGGGCTGTGGTTGAGCCGCCACCGGCGACGGTTGCCGCCGGAGAACGCCTTGCGGAACAGCTCCCGGGTCTGTTCGACGCCCAGGAAGTGCTCCTGGTCGGGGGCCTTCTCGTACGCGTAGGCCGGGGAGATCATCATCTCGTCGACCTTGAGCTCGTCGTTGAGGTAGTCGAGTACCTCGATGATGGTCTGCGGGGTGTCGGTGTTGAAGAACGTGCTGTTGGTGGTGACCCGGAAGCCGCGCCGCTTGGCCTCCTTGATGGCCGCCACGGCCTCGTCGAAGGTGCCCTCCTTGGCCACCGACTCATCGTGCCGCTCGCGCAGCCCGTCGATGTGCACCGTGAAGGTGAAGTACGGCGAAGGAGTGAACTTGTCCAGTTTCTTGCGCATCAGGAGCGCGTTCGTGCATAGGAAGACGTACTTCTTCCGTTCCACCAACTGCCGGACGATCTCGTCGATCTGAGGGTGCATCAGTGGTTCGCCACCGGCGATGGACACCATCGGGGCACCCGATTCCAGCACCGCCCCGACCGCCTGGGCGACCGGCATCCGCTGCTTCAGCACCCCGGCCGGGTGCTGGATCTTCCCGCAGCCCTCACAGGCGAGGTTGCAGGCGAAGAGCGGTTCGAGCTCGACGATCAGCGGGAACTTCTCACGTCGCTTGATGAGCTTCTGCTGCATGAGGTACGTACTGACCCGCACGGTCTGGCGCAGCGGCATGGCCATGACTAGCTCGCCTCCTGAGGGAGCGTCGGCAGTGAAGAGTGGGTCAAGGAGAGACGGTCGGACGGCTCGGATATCGGACCGCGGGCGGCGGGTCCGACGGCGACGGCGCGGTGCCAGCCGATCAGGGCCGGGACCGCGGCGCGCAGGGTGTGCCAGGCCCGCAGGCCGTTCGACACGGTGGCCGGGCGCAGCAGCTCGTGTTCGGGGGTGTCGACCACCACCCGCACCGCCGCCACCGGCAGGCCGGCGGGCAGCCGGCGCAGCACCGCGGCGGACTCCATGTCCACCGCGAGCACCCCGGCCCGGTGCAGCTCGCGGCGCCGCGCGCCGCGCACCACCCGGTCGGCCGAGTACAGCGACCCGCAGTGGACGGTGTGGCCCCGCACCCGCAAGGCCTCGACCAGCGGTTGCGGGGAGTCGACGGCGAACGAGGCGCCCGCTTCGTCGCGCACCGCGTCGGCGACGACCAGGTCGCCCGGCCGGACACCGGGCGCCGCGGCCGCGCAGAAGCCGGTCACCAGCGCCGCGCCGTAGGACCCGCGGGAGGCGCCGACCAGCGCGCAGGCCACCCGGCCGGCCCGCTGCGGACCGAGGCCCGTACGGACCAGCACGGGCGGGCCGCCGAGCGCGCCGGCCCAGTCCCCGCCGCGCAGCGCCCACTCCTCGGGGCGCAGCGCGCACAGCACCAGCAGCGGGTTCACGACGGCCTCCGGATGCCGCCGAGCACCGGGTTGCCGTGCACGTACCGGCCGAGCGCGGTGACCGGGAAGACCAGCCGGTAGAGGTGGTAGTTGATCGAGAAGTCCCACGGGAAGCCCGTCCCGGTGAACTGCGGCTCGTCCCAACTGCCCTCCGGCAGCTGGGTGGCGGCCAGCCAGCCCACCCCGCGCTCGACGGCCGCGGTGCCCCCGCCGCCCTCGGGCGCGTACCGGCCGCCGGGGCCCTCACCGGCCGCCAGCAGCGCCATCAGCGCCCAGGCGGTCTGCGAGGCGGTCGACTCGCCGCGCCCCGACCACTGCTCCGGATCGTCGTAGGAGCGCATGTCCTCGCCCCAGCCGCCGTCCGGGTTCTGCCGCTCCTCCAGCCAGCGCACCGCCCGGCGGATCGACGGGTCGGAGACCGGGACGTGCGCCGCGACCAGGGCGGGCAGCACCGAGCCGGTGCCGTAGATGTAGTTGGTGCCCCAGCGGCCGAACCAGGAGCCCTCGGCCTCCTGGTTGCGCAGCAGCCAGTCCACCCCGCGCCGGGTGCGCGGGTCGTCGGCTCTGCCGACCTCGGCGAGCATCTCCACCACATGGGCGGTGACGTCGGCCGAGGGCGGGTCGACCACCTCGCCGAAGTCGCAGAAGGGCAGCTTGTTGGGGAGCGTGCTGGTGTTGTCGACGTCGAACGCGCCCCAGGCGCCGTTCTTGGACTGCATGCCGAGATTCCACTCGACGCCCCGCTGGACCGCGCCCTCCAGCCGCGCCGGATCGGGGTGCGCGACCCGGCGCAGCGCCAACACCACCTCGGCGGTGTCGTCGATGTCGGGGTAGGTGTCGTTCTCGAACTCGAAGGCCCAGCCGCCGGGGGCCAGGCCCGGCCGCTGGACGGACCAGTCGCCGCGCCGGGTGATCTCCTCCCCCAGCATCCAGTCGGTCGCCTTCACCAGGGCGGGATGGTCGGCGGGCAGTCCCGCGTCGGCGAGGGCGATGGTGGCCAGGCAGGTGTCCCAGACCGGGGACTGACAGGCCTCCATCCAGCGCATGCCGTCCTCGGTGTGCACCGTGAAGCGCTCGAAGGCGGCCAGACCGGCCTGCATCACGGGGTGCTCCAGCTCGTAGCCGAGCAGGTGGAGGGCGATCAGCGAGTAGACGGCCGGCGGTTGGATCCCGCCCCAGCAGCCGTCGGCCTCCTGGCGCTCGACGATCCAGCGGCCCGCCTGGGTCAGTGCCAGCCGCCGCAGTGGTCGCACCGCCCGCTTGTGGTAGGCGTGCAGCACCAGGTCCAGCCGCTCGAAGAGGCCGTCCCAGCTGGTGGGCGGCGCGAGCGGGCGCAGCGGGAAGGGGTTGTCCGGGTCGGTGTGCAACTCGGTGAGGGTGAAGGGGGCCGGTCGCACCGGCCGGTGGGCGGAGACGACGGTGAGCGGCACGATGGTCTGCCGGGCCCAGCAACCGAACGCGTAGATGTTCAGCGGCAGCCACTTGGGCAGGAACATGATCTCCGGCGGCATCTCGGGCAGCCGTTCCCACGGCCACCAGCCGAAGAGGGCCAGCCAGATCCGGGTGAAGACCCGGGTGGCCGCGATTCCGCCGGACTCCCGGGCGAACCGGGCGGCGGCCAGCATGTGCGGCGCCTCGGGCGGATCCCCCGCCAGGCGCAGCGCGACATACGCCTCGACGGTGGTGGAGATCTCCGGCGGACCGCCGTGAAAGGTGCTCCAGGTGCCGTCCTCCCGCTGCTGGGAGCGGATCCACTCGGCGGTCGCCCTGGTCTGGGCCTCGGTACGGATGCCCAGGAACTGACGCAGTAACAAGTCCTCGGCATCCATGGTGACGTTTGTCTCCAGGTTGCCCTTCCACCAGCCCCCGTCGTCCTGGAGGGACAGCAGGTGAGCGGTGGCGCGGTTGAGGGTGTCCTCGATCGCCGCACGGTCCGGGGGTGAATCTTCTCGCGGTCGGTTTGTCTCCGACCCCGTGACTTCCCACGGGCCACCGCCGGGTGCCAGGACCACCTGGGTCAAGGCCTCCACCGGTGGCCGCTCCTCCACCGCGACCGGCTCGGAATCGTACTCAGGGTCGAGCCGGCCGTCCGCGGTTGCTGTCAACTTGACGTCACCTCTCTCGTACCACCACGAATTCGGCGAGTGCGACGAAGTGCTCGCGCACCTCGCCGCTCATCGGCACCTCGTCCAGAGCGGCGAGGGCGGTCTTGTGTTGGCGGCGGGCCTCGTCCTGGGTCCAGGACCGGCCGCCCGCCTGCTCGATCAGTGCGGCCCGGCCGGCCAGCACCTCCTCGGTCTCCTCGCCGCGCCCCTGCGGGTCGGCGAGCAGTTCGGCCAGCCGGCGCGAGGCCGCGCCGCCGTCGGCGAGGGCCGCCGCCACCGGCAGCGACTTCTTGCGCTGGCGCAGGTCGCCCCAGTGCGGCTTGCCGGTGACCTCGGTGGCACCCCAGATGCCGAGCAGGTCGTCGACGGCCTGGAAGGCGAGGCCGAGGTGGTGGCCGTAGCGCTCCAGGGCGTCGGCCGTGCGGTCGTCCGCGCCGGCCAGCACGGCGCCGATCGCGGAGGCGGCGGCGAGCAGGGCACCGGTCTTGTTGCCCTCCATCTCCAGGCACTCTTCGACGGTGACGACGTCGCGGTGCTCGAAGGAGAGGTCCTGGGCCTGGCCGTCGATCAGCTTCCGGGTGGCGGTGGTCAGCAGGCGCACGGCCCGGGCGGCGTCGGCCGCGGTGGCTTCGCCGTTCAGTCCCGCGTCGAGCAGGACCTCGGTTCCGAGGGTGGCCAGCGCGTCGCCGACCAGGATCGCCTGGGCCGGACCGAAGACCGTCCAGGCGGTGGCCCGGTGCCTACGAGTCTCGTCACCGTCCATCAGATCATCATGCAACAGGGAGAAGTTGTGCACCAGTTCAACGGCGACACCGCCGGCCACTCCCGCCTGCGCCGAGGCGCCCGCGGCCTGCGCCGAGAGCAGCGCGAGCGCCGGGCGCACCGCCTTGCCGCCGTCCCCGGCGACGGGCTTGCCGTCGACGTCCGTCCAGCCGAAGTGGTAGGCCGCGACGGCGTCCATCGGCGGCGCCAGCCGGGCGACCGCCGCGCGCAGCGGCGGGGTGCAGAGTGTGCGGCCACGGGCCAGCAGCTCCGCTACCGAGGCGGGCCCAACCGGTTCGGTCGGTCCCGCGGCCGTGCTGAGGCGTGCCTCCACGTACGTACCCTCTCCATGATCTGTTGTGCGGGTGTCGGTCGGACGGTCGGCCCGCAGGCCGTCGAGTGTCACCGGGGCCACCGCCCGTCGCCGCGGTCCACCGGGACGCGCGCCCCGGTCTGCGCGAGCGCGGCGTCGGCCGCGGCATGCCCGCTGCGCACGGCGCCCTCCATGGTCGCGGGCCAGCCGGTGGCCGTCCACGAACCGGCCAGCAGCAGCCCGGGGACCTTGGTGCGAGCGTGCGGACGGAGCGCCGCGGTGCCCGGCGCCGGGTCGAAGGTGGCGGTGCGCTCGCGGGTGACGAAGAAGTCGAGCACCTCCGCCCCCCGTGCGGCCGGCAGCAGCCGCTCCAGCTCGGGCAGGTAGCGGGCCCGCAACTCGGCGACCGGCAACTCGATCTCGTCCGTTACGGCGGACTGCGAGAGGGCGAGGTACTGCGCGCCCGGGCGGCTCTGCGCCAGGCCCGAGTGCGCGGTGCGGTCGAAGACCCACTGCACGGGCGAGCCGAGCGCGGCGAAGAACGGCCGGCGCAGCACCTGGCGGTCGTAGACCACGTGCACGTTGAGGATCGGCGCGGTGCCCAGCTCGGCCAACCGGTGCTGCCCGTCGATCGCGTCGGCCGGCAGCAGCGCGGCGGCGGCGTCCTGGGCGCCGGCCAGCACCACCACGTCCGCCGTCAGCAGCTCACCGCTCTCCAGCCGGACCACGTGCTGCGGGCCGCCCTCGGTGGTGATCGTCTTCAGCTCGACGGCCTTGGCCCGCAGCAGCACCTTGACCTCGGCCCGGGCCAGCTCGGCCAGCGCCGCGTCGTGGTGCACCGCGCCGAGCGGGACCGCCGCGAAGCCGATGTCCGAGGCGCCGGGGTCGGAGAGCAGGCCGGTCTTGAAGACCATCGCGGCCAGCGCCAGCGACACCTGGTCGGCCCGGGCGTTCAGGGTGGCGATGCCCACCAGATCCCAGAGGGCGTCGATGGTCTCGGCGTTCTGCCCGTGGGCGCGCAGCCAGTCGCCGAAGGACGTCCCATCCAGCGCCGGGTCTGCCAGGTCGAGCCGCTGCAGCGCCAGGGCGCCGCGGACCACCCGCAGCCGGCCGAGCGCGGAGAGGTGCGGGTACGTGGCGAGGCTCGCCGCCAGGTGCAGCGGCACCGGCAGCGCGGCCCGGCGCAGCCGGCCCAGCCGGTGCCGGCCGTGCTCCACCGACAGCACCGGGACGTCCAGCCTGGGCTGGATCGCCACCTGGCCACCGGCGCCGAGACGCTCGATAAGGCCGCGGTAGGCGGTGCAGCAGCGCAGGAAGACGTGCTGGCCGTTGTCCACCGTCAACTCGCCGCGGCGGAACGAGAAGGCCAGCCCGCCCAGGCGCGGCCTGGTCTCCAGCAGCGTCACCCGCAGGCCCGCCTCGGACAGCCGAAGCGCCGCCGTGAGGCCGGCCAGCCCGCCGCCGACGACCACCGCGCTGCGGCTGCGCACCGGTACCCGCCCGCTCATCGGCCCTCCCCGCAGCTCGTGGTGCACTCCGTCCCCAAGGGGAACACGGATGACCCCCGCAGTGATTCCCCGCTGAGTGATCCGTTACTGACAGAAGGTGACGGCGTGTGCGCGTGGCTCAAGAACGGCCTCCGGCCAGGCCGGACAGCGCGACATACGCCTTCTCCCAGCCGGGCAGCGAGACCCGGCCGCGGAGCACCGACTCCGGCTCGGCGGCGATCCGGCCGAGCAGCCGGTGGTAGATGCCGGCCATCGCGGCGGTGCAGGCCCGGCTGCGGCGGTCGAGCATCGGCAGCAGCCGCAGGCCCTCCTCGAAGTAGCCCTGGGCGCGCTGCGCCTGGAAGGCCACCAGGCCGGTGAAGTCGGCGCCGGCCGGCGGGGTGGCCAGCGCGAAGCCCTGCTCGCAGCCGAACCGGGCGAGGTCCTCGGCGGGCAGGTAGGTCCGGCCGTTCACGGCGTCCTCGCGCAGGTCGCGCAGGATGTTGGTGAGCTGCAGGGCCAGTCCCAGGGTGTCGGCGTACTCGGCCCCGCGCTTGGGGTCCTCGCAGCCGTACACGCCCAGCGAGAGGCGCCCGATCGAGCCCGCCACGCAGCGGCAGTAGACCTTGAGGTCGTCGAAGGTGCCGTACTCGGCTCCGCGCAGGTCCATCTCGACGCCGTCGATCAGCTCGTCGAAGGCGTCCAGCGGGATCGGGAAGCGGCGGGCCGCGTCGGCCAGCGCGACCTTGATCGGGTCGGTGTCCTCCTCGGCGACCGCGCCGTCCCGGACCTCGTCCAGCAGCGCCCGGGTGGCGCCCAGCTGCTCGGCCTTGCGCTCGGGGGACAACTCGCCGTCGCCGATGTCGTCGACCCGGCGGGCCAGGGCGTAGAGCGCGGACATGGCCAGCCGCTTGGACTCCGGGAGGAGCCGGATGCCGTAGCTGAAATTGCGGGCCTGCAGGGCGGTAACCGCCTCGCAGTACCGGTACGCCGCCATGACCTGCGCCGACGCCAGTGGTGATGCCGCCACGCGGGCGCTCACCTTCCCTTCGCGAAGATGGCCGCCGCCTTCAACGCGAGGCGGCGCTTGTCGGGCTTCGGCTGCTGGGCCAGGACGTCGTACCCGGCGGCCTCGATGGCCGCCAGGGCCGCGTAGCCGCCCGCGGTGAATCCCGCCAGGAGCAGTCGGAGCCTTCCCCGAACCGTACCCACCAGCGGAGCGCCGCGGTCGAGCAGGGTCCGGGCCCGGGCCGCCTCGAAGGCCACCAGCTCGCGGACCCGGGGTCCGGCGGTGGGTGCGGCGAGGTCCTGCTCGGTGACGCCGAACCGCGCCAGGTCCTCGGCGGGCAGGTAGATCCGGCCGCGCGCCAGATCCTCGGCGACGTCCTGCAGGTGCTCGATCACCTGCAGCGCGCTGCAGACCCGGTCGGAGTACGCCACCCGGGCCGGCGTCGAGACGCCGGCGATGGCCAGCACCAGGCGGCCGACCGGGTCGGCGGACAGCGTGCAGTAGCCGATCAGGTCGTCGAAGGTCGCGTAGCGGGCGACGGTCTGGTCCACCCGGTTGGCCTCGATCAGCCGGCGGAACGGCTCCGGGGTGAGCGCGTGGGTGCCGACCAGCGGAACCAGCGCGCGCATCAGCGGATGCCGGGGCTGCTCACCGGTGGAGCCGGGCAGTGCGGCCTCGAAGGCGCGGTCCAGGTCCCGCTCCAGGCCGTCGAGCAGGCCCAGTCGAAAAGCCGTCTCATCGGACTGGTCCGAACGAGCGGCGGCGCCCAGCAGGACGGCCGTCCCGGCCGGGTCGGCGAGGTCGCCGTCACCCGCGTCGTCGACCAGCCGGGCGAAGCCGTAGACGGCCATCAGGTCGTCGCGCCAGGCCGCGGGCAGGAAGCCCGGGGCGACCGGGAAGTTCTCCCGGGCCGCCTTGTCCAGGGTGTCCCCCGCCGACTGGCGCTCCGAATGAGTCGAAGTCATTGGTACCGTCACTCCCCCGTTCTACACCGGTGTCGACCATGAACCATCTTCGGACACGCTCCGTCGGCCCCCGGCCCACCGGCCAGCCCCACGCCGGACGCCCCCACCGGGACACCGGAGGAGGAACGGCCGCGCGCGAGGGCCCAGCCTGCCAGCCCGGGCAGGCCGCGGGAAGACCGGCTCACGGCGCGCCGGAGCCGCTCACCCGCGCGGCGCACACGGCGGGGCCGGTGCCCGGAACGCCTCGCGTCCGGACACCGGCCCCGTGCTGCGGCCCCGTTCTCAGGGGCGCTCGCCGCGTTCGTACATGCCGACGACCTCGTCGGTCGGACCGTCCATGATGAGCTCGCCGGTCTCGATCCAGATGGTCCGCTCGCAGGTGTCCCGGATCGCGTTGTTGTTGTGGCTCACCAGGAAGACCGTACCGGCCTCCTTGCGCAGCTCACGGATCCGGGCCTCGCTGCGGCGCTGGAACGCCTGGTCGCCGGTGGAGAGCGCCTCGTCGATCAGCAGCACGTCGTGCGTCTTCGCCGCCGCGATGGAGAACCGCAGACGGGCCGCCATGCCGGAGGAGTAGGTGCGCATCGGCAGGTTGATGAACTCGCCCTTCTCGTTGATGCCCGAGAAGTCGACGATCTCCTGGTAGCGCGCCTTGACCTCGGCCGGGGACATCCCCATCGCCAGGCAGCCGAGCACCACGTTGCGCTCGCCGGTGAGGTCGTCCATCAGCGCCGCGTTCACGCCCAGCAGCGACGGCTGGCCGTCGGTGTAGATGCCGCCGCGCTCGGTCGGCAGCAGGCCGGCGATGGCGGAGAGCATGGTGGACTTGCCCGAGCCGTTGGAGCCGATCAGACCGACGGCCTCACCCTTGTACGCGGTGAAGCTGATGCCGCGCACCGCGTGCACCTCGGTGATGGCGGGCGAGCGCTTGCGGGAGATCAGCCGGTTCAGCGCGGAGGTCGCGCTGCCCTTGCCGGCCGCGGCGCCGTGCACCTTGTAGACGATGTGGACGTCGTCCACGACGACGGTCGGGATGCGGGTCTGCTTGGCGTTGGCGACGGCCTGGGCGTCGCGCTCAGCACGGTCAACGATGGTGTCAGCCACGGCCGTACTCCTCCTCGGCCTTCCAGAAGTAGATGTAGCCGAACACGATGGACACGACGCACCAACCGAGCGCGATGTACCAGAGGTGGTGCGGCATGGTCTGGTGGTTCTTGGTGTGGTGCGAGTAGATCACCGGCGCGAGGGCGTGCCGGATGAGCTCCATGAAGACCGAGGCCGGGTTGATCGTCATGATCAGACGGAACGGCCAGCTCCAGGTGTTGGTGTTGCCCTGGATGCTGTACATCACGCCGGACAGGTACATCCAGGTGCGCAGGACGAACGGCATGAGCTGCGACATGTCGCTGGTCTTGGACCCGATCCGGGCCATGATCAGCGAGAGGCCTGTGTTGAAGCCGAACTGCAGGAGCAGCGCGGGGATCACCAGCAGCCAGGTGATGCCGATCGGGATCCCGGAGCACAGCACGATGACGACCAGCACGACCATCGAGATCAGCAGCTGCTGGAGCTGGATCACCGTGAAGGCGATCGGCATGCAGGCACGCGGGAAGTGCAGCGCCCGGATCAGCCAGAGGTTGTCCGAGATCGCCCGGGTGCCGGCCTGCACCGCGCTCTGGGTGAACTGGAAAATGAAGACGCCGGTGCAAAGCCAGGCGATGTAGTACGGGATGTCGCGGTTGTGCAGGATCAGACCGAAGACCAGGTAGAACACGGCGCAGTTGAGCAGGGGGGTGACGACCTGCCACACCTGACCGAGCTTCGCCGTGGTGTACTGCGCGACCAGGCGGGCGGTCGCGAAGGCCACGATGAAGTGCCGACGACCCCAGAGTTCCTTGGTGTACGCCACTATTCCGGGGCGGGCACCGCTGACCTTCAGGCCGTACTTGTCCGCGAGCTGCTTCTGGCTCAGCCCGGCATCAACACCTCCCGGGGCGGAGAGATTGATCGTTTCACTCACTGTCGACACATTCGTCCTTCACGGATTCGGAAGTCCGGCTGCTGGCCGGGGGCAGTCGCCGGTCTTTCGACTGGAAGATCCCTGCGGATCACGGGGGGAGTTCGGCCGACGGGGGCACTCGTCGGCCGGTCAGATCAGATGACCGGCGGTCTGCCCAACCTGGTCAATCGCCATACAGTACGCCACCGCATGGGCCGCCGCGCACCGCACGGTGTGCGCCAGCCCTCCCGGAAACCGCCCCACCAGGCCTTGAGCGCCGGACCCGAGGGGCGGCGGACCAGGGTGAGCAGCAACCAGGTGCACAGATAGAGAGGCACCAACAGGGCCGGAAGGTTCCGTCGGGCCAGCCACACCCTGTTCCGGGCCACGTTGTGGAAGTACGTGGCGTGCCGGGCCGGGGAGGTGGTCGGGTGGTGCAGCACGATGTCGGCGCGGTAGTCGATCGACCACCCCGCGTCCAGCGCCCGCCAGGCGAGGTCGGTCTCCTCGTGGGCGTAGAAGAACTCCGCGGGGAGCTGGCCGGCCTGCTCGAAGACCTCGGACCGGACGGCGCTGGCGCCGCCCAGGAAGGTGGTCACCCGGGACGACTGCAGCGGCTCGCCGGCCCGCAGTCGCGGCACGTGGCGGCGGGCCGTCTCGCCCGTGTCCGGGTCGGCGATCCGGAAGCTGACGATGCCCAGGCCCGGGTCGGCCGTGAACGCCTCGCGCAGCAGGCGGGCCGAGTCGGTGTTCGGCAGCAGCCCGTCGTCGTCCAGGAAGAGCACGGCGTCGACGTCCCGGCCGTTCGGGCCGAAGAGCTCGATGCCGACGTTGCGGCCTCCCGGGATCCCGAGGTTCTCCGGGAGCTCGACGGTGCGTACGTCGTTGGGCAGCGGGGGCAGCGGGGCGCCGTTGCCGACCACGGCGAGCTCGACGTCCGGGCCCTCCTGGTCGATCACGGAGTCGATCAGCGCGTTCAGCTCGGCCGGGCGGTTGCCCATCGTGATGATGACCGCGCCGAGCCGGAACCGGTCGGCGGCGGAGGCCTCCGTCCCGGCCTCGGCCAGCGCCTCGGGGGCCGCCTCGGCCAGTGCCTCGGTCGCTGCCTCGGTCGCTGCCTCGGGGGCCTCGCCGACCTCGGTCTCGCTCATCGCGGCCTCGCTCATCGCAGCCTGCTGGAGAGGACGATGCTGAGCAGGTGGAGCACGGTTTGCAGCATCGCGATGGCGGCCAGCAGGACGACCGCGAGGCGGGTGAAGTACAGCCCGCCGTGCACCGTGTCGGCGATCCCGGCGGCCAGCAGGAAGAGCGAGCACTCGACCGCGCCGACCAGCCGGTGGAACTTCAGGAAGGCCGCCGCCTTACGGGCCTTGGCCACGCCCGATGCCCGCGGCACCGAGGCGCTGTCCTCGACGGCGGTCATCCCGCTGCGGGCCCGGGCCACGTCGACCAGGTCGGTCTCCGACTTGATCAGGATCGCGCCGAGGGCCGCCAGCGTGCCCAGGAAGGCCCACTCCCACTGCGAGGTCGGACCGTGCTTGTGGAAGAGGTCGGCGGCCCGCAGACCGGCGCCGGTGAGCAGCGCCGCCTCGGACATGTAGTGGCCGACCCGGTCCAGGTAGACGCCGGTGAGCGAGGTCTGCCGGCGCCAGCGGGCCACCTCGCCGTCCACGCAGTCGAGCAGCAGGTAGAGCTGGATCAGGACCGCTCCGGCGATGGCTCCGGCGATGCCCGGGATGACCAGCGCGGCCCCCGCCAGCACTCCGGTGAGCATCATCAGGTAGGTCAGGCCGTTGGGCGTGATCGCGGTGACCGTCGAGAGGACCCGGGTGATCCGCAGCGAGATCCGCCGCATGTAGAGCCGGCCCGCCCAGTGCTCGGCACTGCGGCGCTGGAGCATGCCCTCGGGGTGGATGACGGCGCGCAGCTCCGCGATGGAGGGGCGGATCGTGAGGTCGACCGCGGGGCGGTCGGCGGCAGCCTGGTGGGGCTCAGCTGTTGACGGCTTGGACATAGTCGGCGTACGCGTCCCTGATCGCTGAAGGGGAGAGGTCGAGGTGCTCAAGGATGGTGAAGCGGCCCGGCCGGGTATTCGGAGCGTAGTGCACCGCGTCGGTGAACTCCGCCTCGGTGAAACCGATCTGATCGGCGGTCACCGGCAGCCCGTGGGCGGTCAGGCGGTCGACGATCAGGCCGGCCAGTTCGTGCTCGCCCCGCAGGAAGCTCGCAAAGGCGGCCCCTAGGCCGACCTGCTCACCGTGCTGGGCGGAGCGCTTGGGATACAGCACGTCCAAGGCGTGCGAGATCTCATGACAGGCGCCCGACGAAGGCCGGGTACTGCCTGCGATGTTCATCGCGATGCCGGACAGTACCAGTGCTTCCGCGAGCGCCGTAAGGAGGTCCGGATCTTCCAGCGTTCCCGGGTGGCGCAGCAGGTTCTCACCGGCCGAGCGGGCCATCGCGATGGCCAGTCCGTCCACCGGTTCACCGGTCTCCCGGTGCGAGAGCTCCCAGTCGGCGCAGGCCGAGATGTTGGAGATCACGTCACCGATGCCGGCCGCCACGAATCGCCTCGGGGCCTTCTGGATCACGTCCAGGTCGACCACGATGCCGATCGGTCCGGGCACCCCGTAGGAACCGCGACCCGCGTCGTTGTCGAGCGTCGACACAGGGGAGCAGATGCCGTCGTGGGCCAGGTTGGTGGCCACGGCGACCACGGGCAGCCCGACACGCGCGGCGGCGTACTTGGCGGCGTCGATGATCTTACCGCCCCCCATGCCCACCAGAACGTCATAGTGGCCGCCGCGCATCGCCTCCGCCAGGCTCACCGCACCGTCCAGCGTGCCGTCGTCGACGTGGTACCAGTCCGCGCCGGGCAGCAACGGCTCCAGGCGCTCGCGCAGCAGCTCCCCGGACCCGTTGCTGATCGCTACCGCGATCCGCCCGGAGGCGGAGAGCCGCTGGTCGGCGAGGATGCTGGCCAGCGAGTCCAGTGCGCCGTGCCGGATCTCGACGAGCAGCGGTGAGGGGATCAGCCGGGTCAGTACTGGCACGCGATCTCCCGCGCCTTCGCCAGGTCCTCGTGGTTGTCGACCTCGACCCAGGAGACCTCGCCGATCGGCTGCACGTCGATCCGCAGGCCGCGGTCGGCCATCTCCTGGTAGCCGTCCTCGTAGTACAGCTGCGGGTCGCGCTCGAAGGTGGTGCGCAGCGCGTCCGTCAGGTCGGCGGCGGCGGACGGGTTGATCACGGTGAGCCCGATGTACTCACCGGTGGCGTCCGCCGGGTCCATCAGCTTGGTGATCCGGCGCACCCCGGTGGCCGGGTCGACGATGACCTTCATCTCCTCGTCGGCCAGCTTCTTCATGGTGTCCAGAGCGAGCAGGATGCCCGGAGCGCGGCCCTCGGCGATCATCCGGTCGTTGCCGTCCAGCATGGTGCGCTGCACCGAGGCCGGGTGCACGGTGTCGCCGTTCGCGAGCAGCAGGCCCTCGGCGAAGAGCTCACGGGCGCACCAGAGCGAGTAGGCGTTGTTCCACTCCTCGGCCTTGTCGTTCTCGACCAGGGTGAGCTTGACGCCGTACTGCTGCTCCAGCGCGTCCTTGCGGTCGTAGACCGCTTCCTTGCGGTAGCCGACCACGATCGCGGCCTCGCGCAGGCCGACCTCGGCGAAGTTGCCGAGCGTGAGGTCCAGCACGGTCTTCTCGCCGTCCACGGGCACCAACGCCTTGGGGAGGGTGTCGGTGTACGGGCGGAGCCGGCGGCCGGCTCCGGCCGCCAGAACGAGGCCGATCATGCGGGGTCTCCTGTTTCGTCGAGGTCGTCGAGGTCGTCAAGTCCGTCGGCTTCGTCGAATCGGGTTCGTCGAAATCGTCGAATCGGCTGTCTCGTCGGGTTCGTCGTTCCGGGCGGACGAACGGCGGGGCCCCCACATCACCCGTCGTCCGGCGTTCCGGTCCCGCTGTGCGGGAGGTCTCCGTGTCCTAAGCGATGGTAGGCGACGGCCACGACCAGCCCGAACGGCACCCGGGCCCCCCGGGGCCGGGCGGGCTCCCGCAACAGCCTCCCGGGCCCCGGGCGGCTGCGGGGCTGCGGCCGCCGTCGGGGCAGCCGGCCGACGCCGTCCCGACCGCCCGAACAGCTGCTCGACCAGCGGGAACGGCGTTTCCCACCGACGCGTACTCTGTGCCGCGAATGCCTCCGGCCGGACCGGCCATACGGCAGACTGGGACCCCGACGCCCACCGGTGCCCGCAGCTCGCACCGACGGGCGTTCTGCCGTCCGCTGGACCGGGGGGCCGTCCCGGGTGGCGCACCCGGGTGGCGGCGCCGGTCCCCGTGCCCCGAAAGAGGCCGCATGCCCGAGAGCCGACCGACCAGCCCGACCCAGCCCGCGGGGGACCCGGCGTCCACCGCGTCCGTCACGACCGACGAGATCCTGCTGGAGCTGGTGGACGACGCCGGCAACACCATCGGCACCGCGGAGAAGCTCTGGGCGCACCAGCAGCCCGGGCGGCTGCACCGGGCCTTCTCGGTCTTCCTCTTCGACCAGCAGGGGCGCCTGCTGCTGCAGCGCCGGGCGCTGAGCAAGTACCACTCCCCCGGCGTCTGGTCCAACACCTGCTGCGGCCACCCCTACCCCGGCGAGACCCCGTTCGCCGCCGCCGCGCGACGCACCGCCGAGGAACTCGGCGCGGCACCCGCGCTGCTCTGCGAGGCCGGTACGGTCCGCTACGACCTGCCGGACGAGGCCTCCGGACTGATCGAGCGCGAGTGGAACCACCTCTTCGTCGGCCTGATCACCGCCGAGCTGCGGCCGGATCCGGAGGAGGTCGAGGACACCCGCTTCGTCACCGCCCAGGAGCTCAAGGAGCTGCGGGCCGAGCGGCCGCTCTCGGTCTGGTTCAGCACCGTCTTCGAGGCCGCGCTGCCGGGGATCCGGGAGATCGCCGGCCGGGACTGGTAGGTCGTCGCGCGCGGCCGGGCCTCAGTGTTTGGTGTCCGCCGTGCTGCCCGCCTCACTGCCGCTGCCGCCCTGCGCCGACTTCTCGGCGGAGGGCGGCAGCGGCAGTGAGGCCCAGATGACCTTGCCGCCGTCGCCGGTCCGCTCCACGTCACAGGCGCCGCCGGCCTCCAGCGCGATGCTCTTCACCAGCATCAGCCCGCGCCCCCCGGTCTGCCCGTGGTCGCTCTGCACCGCCTTGGGCCGGTACGGGTGCCCGTCCTCCACCGCGACCCGGACCTGACCGCCCCCGATCACCACCTCGGTGGTGACCTGGGGGGAGAGCAGCGCGGCGTGCGTGACCGCGTTGGTGACGAGCTCGGAGACGATCAACAGCAGGCCGTCGGTCACGTCCTGGTAGCACGGCCCGTCCAGGCCCTGCGCGCGCAACAGATCCCGGACCGCGTGTCTGACCTGCGGCACCGAGGACTCGTGCGCGGCTGCGACGATCCGCCACAGGCCGGAGGCCACCGACGTCGCCGGCATCGCCGACATCGTCGGAGCCGGCCACGCCCCGCTGCTCTGATCCACGTCGTGCCACCCTTCGCGCAGGACTCGGGAGGCGTCGCCGGCGCCGGCCGGCCTTTCGGGAACGGGGCGTTCCGTTCAGGGCTCCCCTTGGTCTCCAGAGGCTAGGAGAGCCGCCGGAATCACCGGGCGCGGACGAGGAACTTGCCCCTGGCGGACCGATTCCGACCGATCATGGCGTTCTTTGGCGCACTTACGCACCGAATGCGTTCGCCACCTCAGCAGGATCGTTCACGCTCCCAGCAGCCCCGCCGCGCTCCCCCACCGCACCCCACCGCACCCCCACGTCCGCCCGCGCCGCCCCACGCCGCCTGCTCGCTACGACCGTCCGCCGCCCCGCCTACCCCACCAGCGGAAACGCCGGTGAAGAGCACCCCGAACGCCTGGTAATGTTCTCTCTGTCGCCAAGGGGACAGCACGAAAAACCCCGAGGCACACACCCTGTCCGGGTGGCGGAATGGCAGACGCGCTAGCTTGAGGTGCTAGTGCCCTTTATCGGGCGTGGGGGTTCAAGTCCCCCCTCGGACACGACCCATTGGCCAACATGGTTGGCCAGGGAATGCAGGTCAGGAGCAATCCTGACCTGCATTTTGCGTTGCGCGTGATTGTACCGGCAGCGCAGGCCGAGAGCGGCGTAGGTCTGCCGCTTGGTCTCGGGGTTCGCGTCACGCAGGACGTCGACCATGCTGCCGGCCTGGGTGACAAGGTCGACGATCTGCTGTTCGGTCAGGCCCTGGGGGCGGCGGGTGCCGGTGACGGAGCGGAGGCGGGCTTCGGCCCGGGTGCGCTGGGCCTCGCTCTCGGCGATCCACCGGGTGATGAGGGCGGTCGCGCCGGGGTCGGCGGTGGCGAGGGCCTGGCGATAGCGGGCGAGTTCACGGTCGCAGGCGGCGATCTCGGCGCGGGCTTCGATCTCGGCCGATTGATTGCCGGCCGGGGCACCGGTTCCCTGGGCGGCGTGGAGTCGCTGGATGGTGGCGGCGCGGTGGCCGGGGGCGAAGAGGACGGCGAGCCAGCGGTCGAGGGTGGGAATGACGTTCGCTTCCCGGAAGAGGACGTTGCGCGGGTGGGTGACCTTGTTGGCCAGCGCGTACTCCTCCGGGTAGCGGCAGCGGTAGTAGGCCTCCTCGTGGACCCAGTGGCTTCCCATCTTCCGATCGCACAGGACACAGGCGACCCGGCCACGCAGGAGATAGGGGTGGACGGAACGGACCCGATCGCGAGCGGAGTTGTGCCGACTGCGGGAGAACACGATCTGCTGGACCTTCTCGAAACCTTCACGGGCGAGCAGGGGCGGGTGGGCGATCCGGTCCGACCAGACCCACTTCTCCTCGGTCGTGGAGCGGCTCGTCACTGCCGGCCAGTGGCAGTGGTGCAACCCGGGCGACGGGTGAGGCGGTGTGACCTGCTCGTACAGGTGTGCGCAACCCTGTCGCCTGGGTTACGGTCTGTGCCAGTGTCAACGCTCTGCGGGGGGTACTCCATGGCGATCGAGCTGCCTGGCGAGGTGGTGTCGATGCTCCAGTTCATCGGTGTGAATTGGCCGAATGTCAATGAGGACAAAGTCCGTGAGCTCGCCTCGCATGTGCGCGAGTTCGCGGACTGTGTGGACGGGACGCACCAGAAGGCCACCGGGACGGTCAGTGCGATGGCCGCCGACTACCAGGGTGGTTCCTACGAGGCGCTGGTGTCGAACTGGGCGCACCTGTCGTCCAGTCACATGTCCGATCTGGTGGGCGCGTGTCACACCGTGGCGACGGCGTTGGACGCCGCCGCCGACGTGATCGTGGCGATGAAGATGCAGGCGGTCGCCGAACTGGCGGCGCTGGCGGTCACGTTCGTGGCCGACCAGGCCGCGGCAGTGGCCACGCTCGGCCTGGCCGAGGCCGGAATGGCACTGATCGTCGAGGGTGCCGAACAGATCACCGACTATCTGGAGCAGCAGCTTGAGCAGTACGTCATCGGCCAGGTGATCGAGGCGGCGATCACTCCGCTTGTCGCGGTCGTCGCCAAGGCCGTGAACGGACTGGCGTTCTCCGCGGTCGCCGGAATCCTGGGCGCCTCCGGCAGTGCGGACAGCGGAGGGACCGGCTTCAAGATCGACCCGGCCGCGCTGGAGGACCACGCCGAGACCATGAACGGACACGCACAGGAAGTCGCCGGGCACGCCGAAGCGCTGCGCGGCAAGCTGGCGGGGGTGGACTTCACATGAGCAACCAGATCGTCAAAGCGCTCGAGGACGGCGCCAAGAAGCTCGGCAAGGCCCTCGCTGAGGATGCCGGCAAGACGGTCAAGGACTTCTACCACTCGGCGTCGTCGAAATTGAAGACGGTGGCCAAGCGGACAGCCGAGACCGATGCCGAACACGAAGCCGCTCTGAAGAAGATCCTCGACGATGGCAAGCACGACGAACCGCACGGGCCCCACCTGGCCGGCGGCGCGCGCGGCCGAGGCGAAGGGGAGCAGCCCCTGGGCCGGGGTGGCAGGAGCGGACAGGCCGTCGACGGCAACGGTGGGTGCAAGACCGCCGGTGACCCGGTCGACGTGGTGTCCGGCCAGGTGCTCACCACCGAGATCGACCTGGTCCTCGCCGGTCTGCTGCCGGTCATTCTCCGGCGCTCCTACGCTTCTGGGTACATCGGCGGCCGGCTGCACGGGCAGGGCTGGTCCTCCACCCTCGACCAGCGGATCGAGATCGATGCCGACGGTATCCACTTCGCGGGCGATGACGCCCAGATCCTGCACTACCCCCACCCCGGGCAGCCCGGGCTGGCGGTCCTGCCGTCGGCCGGGGCCCGTTGGCCACTGACCTGGGACCAGCACAGCGGAGACTTCCGCATCGAAGATCCGGACCGTGGCTGGACGCGCCACTTCACGGGCGCCGGCGCCGGCGCCGGCGCCGGCGCGTACCGGATCGGGGAGACCCGCTCGATCTCGGCGCTGTCCGACCGCAATGATCACCGGATCACCTTCCAGCGCGACGACCGCGGCCTGCCGACCGAGGTCGCCCACACCGGCGGGTACCGGGTCGCCGTTGACACCGTCGTGACCCCACAGGGGCCGCGGGTCGAGCAGCTGCGAATACCCGGCAGCGACGACATCACGGTCGTCGCCTACCAGTACTACCCGGACGGTCGACTGGCCGGCGTCGTCAACTCCTCCGGTCTGCCCTACGTCTACGAGTACGACGACGCCGGCCGGATGACCGCGTGGATCGACCGCAACGGCCAGAGCTACGAGTACGCCTACGACGACCAGGGCCGGGCTGTGACGGGCACCGGGCAGAATCGTTTCCTCAACGCTTCCTTCCGCTACGACACGGACCGGCGGGTCACCACCTCCACCGACAGTCTCGGGCACACCACCGAATACCACTGGGACGCACACCACCGCGTCACGCAGATCGTCGACCCCCTCGGCTGCAGCACGACGACCAGCTACGACGCGCAGGGCCGCATCACCGCCCGCACCGACGAGATCGGCCGCACCACCCGCTTCGACCTCGACGAGAACGGCGACCTGGCC
The DNA here is from genome assembly GCF_000744225.1 of Kitasatospora mediocidica KCTC 9733. Lineage (GTDB taxonomy): Bacteria > Actinomycetota > Actinomycetes > Streptomycetales > Streptomycetaceae > Kitasatospora > Kitasatospora mediocidica. The sequence goes on from NZ_JQLN01000007.1 coordinate 81,704, forward strand.
CGCATCACCGAGCCGGACGGAAGCACCACCACCCTCACCTACACCGCTCTGCGGCAACTGGCTTCCGTGACGCAAGCGGGCGTTCTCACCTCCGCGTTCACCTACGACGAGACGGGCAACCTCCTCACGGCGACCGACGCGGCCGGTGCCACAACCGTCAAGCAGTACGACGGCCAGGGGCGACCGGTGTCCGTCACCGACCCGCTCGGACACACCCAGCGCATCGAGACCAACCCGGCGGGCCTGATCACCACCGTCACCGACGCGCTCGGCCGCACCGTTCACGCGACGTATGACGCCTTCGGCCGCATCGCCAGCTCCACCGACGTGCTCGGCGCCACCACCCGCGTGGTGCGACGGATCGAGGGGGAGGTCACCGAGCGAATACATCCCGACGGCACCCGCGAGACGTGGACCCACGACCCCGAGGGCAACGTCACCCAGACGTGCGACCAGGCAGGCGCGATCACCCAGTTCCGGATCGGGCCCTTCGGGCAGCCCGCCAGCCGGGTCCTGCCGGACGGAGAGGAACAGCACTTCGAGTACGACACCGAGCTGCAGCTCCTCGCCGTCACCACCAACGGCCTGGTCTGGCGCTACCGCTACGACGAGGCCGGACACCTGGTCGGTGAGAGCGACTTCAACGGCCGCACCCTGACCTACCGTCTGGACGGCGCCGACCAGTTGCTCCAGACGATCGACTCCGCCGGCCGCACCACCGCCTTCGACTACAACCAGGCCGGTCAGATCACCGAGCGCCGCAACCACGACGGCTCGACGACCCGCCTCGGGTACGACGACCGCGGGCGCCTGACCGCGATCACCAACAGTGCCGGCAGCACACTGCGGTACACCCACGATGCCACCGGCCACGTCCTGAGCGAGAGCGTGGACGGGCGGACGACCACCTACACCTACGACCTCCTGGGACGACGCACCGCCCGCACCACACCCACCGGCCTCACCTCAACCTGGACATGGAACGCCACCGGCCAACCGGCCGCCCTGACCAGCCCGCTGGCCTCCCTGTCCTTCGCCCACGACCAGAGCGGGCGCGAAACGACCTGCTACATCGGCACCGGCGCGGCCCTGACCCAGACCTGGGACGCCTGCGACCGCCTCAGCGCCCAATCCATCTGGGCTCGCGGCCACGCACGGGACCCCGACACCTTCACCAACACACAAGAACGCACCTACACCTACCGCTCGGACGGCATGCCGCAAACCGTCACCGACCGGCTCCGGGGACGGCGCGACTTCACCCTGACACCAGCCGGCCGCGTCACCCGCGTCAGCGCGCAGACGTGGAGCGAGACCTACGCCTACGACCCGCTCGGCAACATCACCCACGCCCAGGACACCCGCCGGCCCGACAGTGCCACCGCGGGCGAGCGCACCCACACCGGATCACTGCTGCACACCGCCGGACGTACCTCGTACGCGTACGACGACCAGCAACGACTGGTACGCCGCGTCACGCGAACCCTCTCCGGGCAACGCCACGAGTGGCGATACACCTGGAACGCCGAGGACCAGCTGACGCGGGTCGACACCCCGAGCCGCGGCAGCTGGGCCTACACCTACGACCCGCTCGGTCGCCGCACCAGCAAACGGCGCCTTGACCAGGCCGGCGGTGAAGGCGCGGACGAGACGACCTTCTTCACCTGGGACGGTGTCCAGCTCACCGAGCAGTACACCGCCGGTGCCGGCGGCACCGGGCACACCCTCACCTGGGACTGGGAACCCGGCACCTGGCGGCCCGTCGGCCAGAGCGAGCGCTCGTGGCATTCGACCGCCGAGGTCGACAGGCGGTTCTTCGCCATCGTGACCGATCTCGTCGACGCCCCCAGCGAACTGGTCACCGACGACGGCCACATCGTGTGGGCCGCCGACGCCGACCTCTGGGGACGGGAGCTGCGCCGGCCCGATGCGCAGGCGGGCACGCCGACCTGCCCCTTGGGCCGGCCGGGCCAGTACCACGACGACGAGTCCGGTCTCCAGTACAACTACTTCCGGTACTACGACCCGGCCACCGGTCGCTACTTGAGCTGCGACCCTTACGGCCTTGACGCCGGCCCCAACCCGCACAGCTACGTGCCCAACCCGCTCTTCTGGATCGACCCGCTGGGTCTTGCACCCAAGCGGCAACCGGTCGGCTGGGGCGGCTCCCACTACAGCCTGCGGCCGAGCAACTGGACCGACGGCAGCGACAACAACAGCTACGAACGCAACCACATGCCGGCGCGTGACGCGTACCTCAAGATCGCGGGTGCCAAGCTGGGCTACGGAGCCGGCCCGGCCATCCGGATGGACTACGACGACCACCGCAAGTTCATCAGCACCGGCTCCGGCGACGAGTCGATCGCCTGGCGGGCCAAGCAACGCAGCCTCATCCGGCAGGGCAAGTTCGACGTGGCGATGAAGATGGACATCGGCATGATCCGCAAGGCCCACGGCACCAAGTACGACGCCGCCATCAAGGAGATGACCGACCACATGAAGGTGAACAAACCCTTCCAGAAGTACCTCTCCGACCATGGCTGGAAGATCCGCTACTGCCTCCTAGAATGACGGCCATGGACATCGAACTGGACCCGCCGAACGGCATCACCGACTTCCCACTGGGCATGCCCGCGGCGGACGTCAAAGCGTCCGCCGCGGCACTCGGCCGCGTTGACGTCTCCAACGAGGGCTCCACCGCGCGATTCCGCCCCATGAAGGTCCTCGCACTGCACCCCCAGTTCGAGATCGTCTTCCACATCAAGGACTCCAAGACGCTGCGCGCCGCGGAGGTGTGGATCCCGAGGGAGGGCCCGCAGGACATCACCGTCCGCTTCCGCGGGATCGACGTCTTCCGTACCCCCGCCCTGCAACTGGTCACGCAGCTCGAGGAACTGGGCCTGACAGTCCTGCACAACGAGCCCAACCACTGGGTGGTCCCCAAGCTCTCCCTGGGCCTGGGCCGCGTCGCCGGACACGACGTGCCCCTGGACAACGACGGCGAGCCGCTGTACTTCCAGTCCATCCTCGTCGGCCCGACCGACTACTACGACTTCCTCCTCGACGAAGAGGACTGACGGGTCCTCGCAGAACAGAGCCCGAACGGCCCGGGTCTGGTGCGGCAGAAGCCGGACCGGCGGCAGGAGTGAGGACGGCGGGACAGGCCAAGGAGCTGTCCGGTCGATCACGCAGTTCGCTGGGCTCCCCTTCTGCGAAGGGCTACGTGGTGGTGATGGCTCGTGAGGCGGCCGTTGCGATGGTGCAGAGGGTCATGGACGCGGAGTACGCCGACGATGCCGAGGCCGACCCCGCACTGGAGGCGCTGGACAGGGCCCTCGGCTGCCGCCAGCCGCCACGACACTGGCACACTGACCTTGAGGCCACCGAACTTCGACCGCGACTGAGAGCTCCCGATCATCGGGGAACACCCAGCTCCAGCTCCCCCAACACCCCCGACCGCCGTCGGCTCACGGTGCGTGTCCCCCTCGGACACTTCGTTACGCACACAGAAGATGCGGGTCGCGACTCAACAGTCACGATCCGCTTCTTTGTTCGGCCTCGCCGTCACGCTTCACGAGCTCGGCGAGCCGGACGCGGCGACAGACGCGCTCGGGAGCCGCTGGAACTGCTTCGTGAGCACGGCGACCGCTCCGACCCTGACATCGGCCGGCTTGTCGAAGCCATGGAGGGCTACCGGGAGGACCTCGAGTAGCCACTGGTCTCAGCCGGTCTCGGCGAGCTGGGTGTCCAGGGCCGCGCGGAGCCAGTCGTGGGCGGCGCCGAGCGTGGGGGGCTCGGCGGGGGTGGTGAGTTCGGCGGCGAGGGACCAGTAGCGGGCCATCACGGGGTCGGCGGTGCGGGTGAGTTGGTTGCTGAGCTGCCGGCGGAAGGCCGGGGTGTCGGGCTGGTCGAGGGAGTGGGCGTGGGCGGCGACGAAGCAGTCGAGGGCGGCGCCGTCGTGGGGGGCGCGCTGGGTGGTCAGGTCGTCGGCGGCGAGGTCGTAGGCCTCGCGGAGGCCGTCGTAGAGGACGTCGGGCCGCCCGGCGTCCGCGGGTCGGCGGGCGGCGACGAGGCAGGCGTCGCTGACGCCGGAGACCAGGTGGTGCAGCCGGGCGAAGGTGAGGACCTGCGCGGGGGTGGGGTCCGGAGGCGGTTGTGGTACGGCCGCGTCGACGATCGCGGTGGTCAGCCGGGCGGGCATCCGGGTGGGGAGGACGCGGCGCCAGAAGCGGGCGACGGTGCCGGTGTCGGGCGGGGTGGTCATGGCGCCGATCAGCCGTAGCCGTTCGGCGCGTTGGGCGGGGGTGGAGTCGTGGAGCACCCGGAGGGCGGCCTCGCGCCAGCGGAGGGCGGTGAGTTGGGTGCCGAGTTCGGTGAGCTGCCGGGCGACGGCGTCCTCCAGGGCGCTGTCGAGACCGCCGTCGACGGCCCCCTCGGGTTCGACGACCCGGCCGACGTCCGGTACCGACAGGTCCAGGGCGCGGAGGGAACGGATGAGTTGCAGCCGGTCGAGCGCCTCGGGGTGGTAGCGGCGGTGGCCGCCGCTGCTGCGGTCGGCCTCGGGCAGCAGGCCGCGGTCGGAGTAGAAGCGCACGGTCTTGACCGTGACGCCGACGAGTCGGGCGAGCTCGCCGATGCTGAGCAGGTCGTCCGGGACCATGGCTTGAACCTCCCGCAGGGGGAGTTCCTACCGTACCGGTCAGTGCGCGGACGGGTTGGGCCGTCCGCGCGGAGCGAGGCGTGGAGGATTCCCATGAGCATCGAAGCGAAGGCGGCGTTCGTCCTGGTGTCGGGCCCGTTCACCGACGGCCGGGTGTGGTCCGACGTGGCTGCCCGGCTGCGCAAGGCGGGCTGCGAGGTGCACGCGGCGACGCTCACCGGAGCCGGAACCGACACCGACACCCGCACCGGCACCGGCACCGGGGGCGTCCCGGCCGGGCCGGAGACCGATCTCGAGACCCACATCGCCGACGTGCTGCGGCTGATCGACGCAGCCGACGCGCCCGAGCTGGTGCTGGTCGGCCACGACTACGGCATCCACCCGGTGCTGGGTGCGGCCGACCGCCGCCCGGAGCGGGTGGCCCGGATCGTCTACCTGGACGCCGGTCTGCCGCAGGACGGCGACCTCCCGCTCGCCCTGGTACCCGACCACACCGTCCACGCGCTGCTGGCGTCCGGGAGCGACGGGGGCGACACCCCGGTGCCGCCGCCCGCGCCGGACGGCTGGCAGCTCTGGGGCAGCACGGCCGGGCTGGCCGAGGAGCAGCTGGCCCTGCTGTCGGAGCTGTCGGCCCCGCAGTCGCGCGGCACGTTCACCCGGCCGCTGCGGCTGTCGGGCGGAGCGGCGGCGATCCCGACCAGCGGCATCCTGTGCACGGCGAGCGGGATGACGATCGACTCGGTGCAGGCGCTGGTGGCGGTAGGTCCGCCGCAGATCCGCGCGCTGGCGGACCCCCGGGTGGGCTTCTTCGAGCTGGCGACCGGGCACTGGCCGATGCTCTCCTGTCCCGGGGAGCTCGCCGAGGTGCTGATGGCGGCCGCCGCGGGCGAGGGGCGGCGGCTGACTCCGCCGGCCGAGCACGAGGTCCCGTACGGCCGCGCGTTCCTGCTTGAGGTGCCGGAGCGGCCCCGGGTGCGGACCGGCCGGGTGGACCTGCACCTGCCCGAGGGCGAGAGCCCGCGCCCGGCGGTGCTGTTCGTGCACGGCGGCCCGGTGGCACCGGACGCCCGCCCGACGCCGCGGGACTCGGAGTTCTACCTGGGCTACGCCCGGTACGCGGCGAGCCTGGGCGTGGTCGGTGCGACCGTCGACCACCGGCTGTACGGGATCGGCGACTTCGGGCGGGCGGCGGCGGACGTCGCCGAGGCGGTGGAGGCGCTGCGGGCCGACCCCCGGGTGGACGGCGACCGGGTCGCGCTCTGGTTCTTCTCCGGCGGCGGCCTGCTCACCAGCGACTGGCTGGCCGCGCCGCCGGCCTGGCTGCGCTGCCTCGCGGCGAACTACCCGGTGTTGGCGCCGCTGCCGGGCTGGCACTCGCTGGAGCCGCGCTTCCGGCCGGTCGAGGTGGTGGCGGGCGCGGGCCGGCTGCCGATCGTGCTGACCAGGGCGGGGCTGGAGACCAGCGAGATGGCGGCGACGGTGGCGGCCTTCGTCGCGGCGGCCGAGGACGCCGGGGCCGCGCTGGAGCTGATCGACGTCCCGAACGGCCACCACGGCTTCGAGGGCCTGGAGCAGACCGAGGAGTCCCGCGCGGCCGTGGCCCAGGCGATGCACGCCGTCCTCGGCCACCTGCGGGCCTGAACCAGCCCCCGGCTGCGGCAGGAAATTCCGCCGCACTCCGACCCCGGCCGTGCGAGCGTGATCGCACAACGAGACGGATGCGGAGGGGACATGCGCGAGCTCCACCCGGAGATCGAGCCGTACGACAGCGGGATGCTGGACGTCGGCGACGGCAACCTCGTGTACTGGGAGGTCTGCGGCAACCCGGAGGGCGTGCCCGCGCTGGTGGTGCACGGCGGGCCCGGCTCGGGCTGCACCCCGCGGATGCGCCGGTACTTCGATCCGGAGCGGTACCGGGTCGTCCTGTTCGACCAGCGCAACTGCGGCCGCTCCACCCCGCACGCCGGTGATCCGGGCACCGACCTGCGGCACAACACCACCCCGCACCTGATCGCCGACATGGAGCGGCTGCGCGAGCACCTCGGCATCGACCGCTGGCTGCTGTACGGGGGCTCCTGGGGTTCGACGCTGCTGCTGGCGTACGCCGAGCGGCACCCGGAGCGGGTGAGCGCGATCGTGATCGCGGCCGTCACGATGACCAGGCGGTCGGAGACCGAGTGGCTGGACCGCGGGGTGGGGCGGTACTTCCCCGAGGAGTGGGAGCGCTTCCTCGCCGGTGCGGTGGGCACGCCCCGGGACGGCGACATCGTGGCGGCGTACGCCCGGCTGACCGAGCATCCGGATGCCTCCGTCCGGGAGAAGGCGACCGCCGACTGGGTCGCCTGGGAGGACGCCGTGCTCTCCGGGGAGACCACGGCCAAGCCGTACGGCGATCGCCCGGCGGCGGCCAAGATCGCCTTCGTCCGGATCTGCGCGCACTACTTCTCGCACGGCGTCTGGCTGGAGGAAGGCCAACTGCTGCGCGAGGCGGGGCGGTTGGGCGGGATCCCGGGCGTCCTCTATGGATATGCCCGCGGCCGGATCCGGCGCATGTGAACCGCAACGGCGCGGCCGACGGGTAGCCGTGCCGGGCGGGATGGTCGGCGGGCTGCCCCGCGACCGCACCGTCCGGCATGGGCGCGCAGATCAGCCGCCGGCCCGCAGCCGGAAGACCTCCTCGCGGGCGCGGGCGACCTCGTCGGTGCTGCCGCCCTGCGCGAGCGCGAGCTGCCGGGCGAGCCGGCGGACGGCGGCGAGCACGCGCTTACCAATGCCGCGCTGGTAGCTGCCGTGCAGGGAGCGGCGGAAGGCACGGCGGTCCCTGCGGGACCCGGTGGCGGCGGTCAGCTCGGCCTCCGTGAACAGGCCAGCGGCGGCCTCGGGGGTGAGGATGTCGCGCAGCCACCGCCGTTCCTGCGGCAAGGCGAGCTTGAAGGTGAGCCGGAGCAGCAGCAGACTTGCGATGGACAGCAGGACGAGCCCTCCCAGGGCGGCGAGCCCGCCGAGCCCGCCACCCAGGGCAGGGCCCATGGACACCAGGCAGTCCACCAAGCCGTGCCCGAGCATCGCACCGGCCACCAGTAGCAGGCCGCGCAGCCGGTGCGCGGAACCGCCGCGGCCGATCAGCCACATCAGTCCGGCGCAGTACACCGCGCTGAACAGCGCGTGCGTGGTCAAGCCGGTCACCGAGCGCCCCACCACGACCAGCAGGGCGGCACCGGTCTGGTCGGCGCCGAATGACTCCACGGCGCTGTTGTACGCGTACAGGACGTCCTCGGCGATCTGGAAGCCGAGTCCGGCAAACGCGCCGATCAGCAGCCCGTGGTACGGCGAGCGGACCAGCCGGGGCGCCAGGCCGATCAGCAGGACCAGCGCGGTGGCCTTGGCGCTCTCCTCGGTGAACGGGGCGGTCAGGCCGGGGCCCCAGTCGCCGATCCAGCCGTGCCCGAACAGCTTGCCCTCCAGCGAGATGGCCGCGCTGTTGGCGTGCAGCGCCATCACGAAGGTGGCGGCCAGCACGCCCCAGGCGAAGGCGACGACGAACAGCCGCACCGGCAGGCTGGTGTACCGGTTGTGACGGCGCAGCAGGAACACCCACGGCACGGTGTAGAGGCCGAACGCGATCGCGCCGACGGCCAGTCCGGTCCCGTAGGCGCCGACGCCGCGCCGGTAGAACTCCACCAGCTGCTCCGCTCCGGCGAGCAGTCCGAGCACGAGCACCCAGAAGCAGGCGTTGCGCCACTGCACGATCCTGAACGGCGTGCCCCAGCCGGAGGCGTCGAGCGCCGCGGCCCTCGCCTCCTCCAGCTCCCGGCCGGTGATGACGGTGGTCACGACTGGTCCCCCTCGGTGGTCAGCGCGACGCTCGACAGCATCCGCTGGATTTGGTCGGTGCGGGTGGTCAGCTGCCCGTCGTCGGTAGCGGAGACAAGGATGGTCAGGCCTCTGCCGTCGGACAGCGCGTAGCTGGCCAGCACCCCCGCTCCGGAGGTGGCGCGGTAGGTTTCCCGCACCCCGCTGACTTCGCCGGTCGCGGTGACGTGCACCCGGTCGCCAGCAGCCCGGAAGCCCGGCGGGTCGGTCGTGTGCTCCTCGTCGGCGTTCACCTGATCCAGCAGCTGCCACGCGTCACCGCGGTAGGGGCCCACCTGGAGCGCGGCGGTCACCGTCCCGTCGGTGACGACCGCCTTGCCCTTGCCCGGCACCGGCGCGATGGTGGGCGTGCCGAGCGTGACCCCCTTCACCAGGCGCCACCCCTCGGGCGGAGCGAGCGTCAGGCCCGCTCCCAGGTCGAGCCGGTCGCCCGCTCGCACCACCGCATGGTCCGCCACCGACCGGTCGACCATTGGCAGCAGCACCGCCAGCACCAACCCGATCACCAGTACCACGGCGGCGGGCAGTAGGCTGCCCCGATCAAGGCCCCAACGCCGGTGCTCCACAACTATCGGACCCGCAGGAACCCCCGGGTCCACGTCCACCGCACTCACACCGCTCATCCCCTCGAAAGCTCCACTGGCCCCGGCGGCCGTCCCGGCCGCGCCATGGCGCCCCGAATAATCCCATAAGCGTGGAACTGCTGGCCTCGGTCGGCATCGAGGAGGATCCGGAGCTGGCGGCCGCCCGGGCAGCGGCCGCGGCGAAGCCGAAGCGCTCACAGTCGGACCGGTTCCAGCAGGGCCTGCAGGCGCTGGCCGCGTTCGTCGAGCGGGAAGGGCACGCCCGGGTGCACTGGGAGGCCCTTGAGCCCGTAGAACTGCCGGATGGGAGCGGAGGGTTGCGCCTGCCGGATATCTCATCCGGCCAGGTCAAGCGGCATGCCGGTACTCGTGGATCACTCCGCCGAGCCGATCGTGTCGGCGTATATCCAGACGGGCGATTCGCCCCGGACCGGATCGGTGATCGGCTCGGGAACCGCACGCAGGGGCGCCGCCTGGTTCATCTCACCGCCTGGCGCCGACACGGGGAAGCGGCTCGAGAAGGCCCCTGCAGGGCCGAACTCGAACGGGGCTCCCAACGCATCCCCCACCGCGGAGCCGACCAGGGCTCCGGCCGCACGCTGACTGTCGATCACATCGTCAGGCTACCGGGACCCTCGCCGGCTCTCGGCCGTCCCACCGCCCTCGGGTCGGGTGCCCGCTCTCCGGTGGTCCGCCAGCGTGGTGCCTCGTCATCGGGCCGGTCAGGGCTGGGGAAGTGGAACGGCACACCGAGGTGGTCGGCGAGTGCCCGTCCCACCTGCTCGGCCTCCCGGGCCTCGGGCCAGGGCGGGACAGTCCCATTGAACAGTCGGATGTCGCCGCCATGCCGGACCAGCGCGAGCTGGTGTTCGCTCTGCGGATCGTCCGTGAGCGCGAGCAGCACCACGAACCACCCCTCGGTGTCGCCGTCCCACAGCGCCTCGATCGCCACCGGACGTCCGGGCAGCGCCCCCACAGCGGCGGTCAACACGTCGAGGTCCAGCGGCGGGGTCGGGGCCCTCTCGAAGCCCTGCCCCAGCACACGGTACCGCTCGACCACCACGTCAACGCACGCGTACAGACCCGGCTTCGGCTCCGGACAGCTCTCCCGCATCACCTTGACCGCCCACATCCGCCGATCCTGCCGCACCAGGGCATCGACCTCGGCACGGACGACCTCCGACAGCGCGGACCAGATCGCAGACTCCATGTGATCATTCACCCCTCGGCCCCCAACTCCTCGCCTTCAGGCATGTTCAGCCGACGAGTTCCAGATCCCGCCAGGCTCGCCCAAGGCCCGCGCCGGCCCAGGTGTCGAGCAGGCCTCCGACCTCGTCCACCGGCGCCGCGAGCGAGACCTGCTGGGTCCCGGCGTTCACGCTGCGCTCCTGCTCGTGGCTGCCCTCGCTGCAGCACTTGCACAGCACGTTGACGCTGCTCGCCGGCTCCGCCCCGAAGTCCCGCTCGGCGAACAGCTCGACCAGCGCCTCCAGATCGTCCGGCGCCGGGGCCGTCAGGGTGACGGTATGCGTCGGCAGGTCGGAGGACTCGAACAGCATGATCTCGTCGAAGACGCTGTAGCCCTGGCCGTCGACGACGCGCTCACCGGTCGGCGCCCCGTCGTGCAGCACGACCTCACCGAACCGACGTCCCGCCGTCACCGGGACACTGACAACCCGTGCCCGCGTCGGACACAGCCGCTGCGCCCACACCACCTCGTACTCACCGGCGCTCTCCAGCCGAACGCAGGCCATCCCGAAGCGGCCGACGATCTCGCCCTCGCCTTCAGGCAGCGTGATACCGAAGCCCGACCAGGCATCACGCGCCACCGACCAGTCACGCAGCAGCGTCGCGGCGATGCCCAGATTCCAGTACGCGGGGTCGCCCTCCCCGCGCGGCGCCCGCGCCGCGGCCTCCTTGCCGAGCGCGAACGCCTTGTCCCAGTTGCGGAGGAACTTGTACGCCAACGCGGCGTCGAACCACCAGATCCCGCTCGGCTCCTCGTCAGGGTAGTGCCGCAGCACCTCCTCGTAACGGTCCGCGGAGAGCTGCCACTGCTCCGCCTCCCACGCCGCCCGAGCCTCCTCCAACAGGGCCTTCGCCTCACCCTTGCGCACCGACGCCACTCCCCGATCAACCGCGTCCAGGCCTGCCACCTGGGAATCCACCGCCGAAGTGTTCCACGGCCCGATCCGAGCGCCTCACCGGGGGCAGCCACGGACACGCTCCCGGATGTCGTGAACAGAACCCCGCCAAGGGCGGTGCCGACCAGAGGCGATCCGGACAGTGGCTTCGGCACGGAGTTGAAGCCAGGCCCCGGACTGCTTCCAGAACGCACAATCAAAGCCGGCCGCACCATCACTCCGGGAAACCGCACCTGGCTCAGCCGAAGCAGCCATCAGCCGCCCGCGCTATCGGGCTGATCGGGAACGGGCGACGGGCCGCCGCCCAGCATCGCCGTCGTCTCCCGGGCCAACCAGTGCAGATCCGCTGTCGGGCGGGGCAACTCCAGCAGCAGCGAGGTTCCGGCTGCGAGCGCTGCCCGGGCGACGGCGGGCAGGCCGACCGTGGTGGCCTCCTGGGCGATGCGGAGGTGCTCCTCGGTGACACTCAGGCCGAGACCCAGCGCGCGCCAAGTGAGAGTAGGGCACTGCGGTTTCGGAAGGTTGAGATCGAGTGCCAGTTGGTCCGTGGGCGGTGGCGGCGGCGGGCCGTCGAGTGCGGTGACGGCCCGCTGCAGGGAGCGCCAGGCTGCCTCGACGACGCCGGCTCTGCGCTGCAGCGAGGCGAGGTCGGCCAGCGCCGCACCGCGACACGCGTGGTCGTCCTGGAGAGACACGTACAAGTGCCGGGCGCGAGCTGCCTGGGTGAAGTCCCCGAGTCTCGCGAGCTCACCGGCAAGGCCCGCGAGCAGGGCACCGTCACGTGGCCCGGCGTCGTCGAGCAGACGCAGCAACGCGGTGCGGGCCAACTCGGTGCGCCCCTGGCGGCGGGCCAGCTCCGCCCAGGTGAGGTCAGGCTCGTCCTCCGGGTCCACGCCGTAATTGGACTCGTCGAAGTCGGCCGCCCACCTACTCAACTGCTCTGCGGTGGCAGGGAATCCTCCGAGTAGGCCGCGGGTGTCGAAGCTCGCGTCGCGGAGCGACCGCAGGAGCTGGTGGTCGCGCTCCTGGCCGTGCAGGCCCACGAGGACGGCGGTTAGGCGCAGCTCGTCCGTGGCGCCGTGCCGGGCTTCGTGCTGGAGCAGAACGCGCAGGAACGGCAGATCCGTCGCGCGCCGGTCGTACTGGGCCGCGCGCAGGGCTGTCGCCCGCCGCGCCGGATCGCCCGCCACCTCGGACCAGCGGGTGCAGTCAGTGCGCAGCAGGGTCAGGTCCGCCCGCCCGGGGTCAAGGACGGTATGCCACAGCGGTGGGCGCGGCAGCCGGTCCAGCAACGTGTAGGCGCAGCCCTCGTGCGCGTTGAGGAGCAGGAAGTCGGGCTCGGTGCGTAGTAGGGCCTGGTGCAGGCGGCGGATCAGCTGCGGTTGCGGGAGCTCGCGCAGTCCCAGTGTGGCGAGCAGGGCGCTGCGGTCGGCGTCGAGGTCCGGGCCGTAGTACTCGCGATGGTCGTCTTCGGTGTCTGCCGCCGCTGCTGCGAGCGTGGCGTCGTCGGCGTGCGGGTCGAGACCGGTGTAGTCGTGCCAGCCCGGCAGGCCGATCAGCACTTCCAGGGCCTCGTCCACACAGTCGGCGACCAGTCCGGCCTCGCCCTCGGAACCGGCGTACAGGACCTCCCCACCCGCGCAGACGAAGAACGTCCCGCCGGTGTCGTCCCCCGCCACCGCCACCAGCCCCGCACCCGAGGCCAGCCGGACGGCCTCGACGTGCTCCTCCCGGGCGATGTCGAAGTTGAACGGGTACGCCGCAAGCTCCGCGAGATCGGGACGCTCCCGGAGCAGTTGGAGAGCACGGTGATGGCCTGTCATGGCGGGACGGTACCAGCAGGCTCTCCGGCTCGCCGTGCTGCCCTCGATTCGATTCGGGAGGGCCGGATCCTGCTGATCGCTGCGCAGCTCCGTGCGCTCGCCTGCAACGCGTCCTCGGACGGTCAGGGCTGGATGGTCAGGACCGCAGTCCACCCCGTCCCCGGGCGGAGCGTGGCAGGGGACAATCGTGATCCGCTACCTTTCCATACATGGCAGCGGAGCGCTCGACGAGTCCCACCGGCTTCAGGTAGATCCGCCAGGAGATACCTGGCGGATCTACCCAGGGAGTCCTGTGGCCCGCACTGCTCACCATGTCCCAACTGCCCAGGCTGGACCGCGAGTCGACTGGCAGCCTGGTCGGCCCTGGAGGTCGGTGGCTGTCGTCGACCTGCGCTACAGCACTCGGAGTCTGACCGAGGCCGCGAAGGAACGTCGCCGACCTCAGCCCCGGGCGATCCGCCGCCGTGTGGACGTCTACTCCTATGCCCGCTCCATCGTCCGGGACCGCTCCGTGTCTCGGCTGGCGTGCGACGAGGAACGCCGGGCTCGACAGCGGCTTCGCACCGATCTTGGCCTCGTCCGACAGCAGCTCAATGCGCGCACGGACGGGCGACCTGCCATTGCCCGTACCGACATCCCGGACATCATCCCGGCACGCCATCGCCACAGCGCGCTCTGGCTCACCTGACCCTGTAGGTGCCAAGAACTACGTCCGTGCTGGTCAGTCGACGTGTGGGCGTTGTCGCGAGGCCGGGCGGACGAGTGACGGTGGGGGTCTCGCTTGGTGATTGCCGGCCGGCTCCAGGATGGTCTGGTGCTGCTGCGACTGCTCTACCTGACCTTGACGAGCGTGTTCACCTTGATACGGCTCCTGCCGATGCGCGACCGCGACAAGGACGCCGAGATCCTGGCGCTACGCCACCAACTGGCCGTGCTGCAGCGGCAGACCGACAAACCGAAGCTCTCCTGGCCCGACCGTGCGCTGTTCGCCGCCCTCCTGCACCACCTCCCCCGGGCACGCCGTCGTCGGCTCCAGCTGATCGTGTCCCCCGACACGCTGCTGCACTGGCACCGCGATCTTCTGCGCCGCCGACACGCGAAGGCCTCCCGCCCCAAACGTCCCGGTCGACCGCGCACCGTGCGCTCCGTGCGCTCCGTGGTGCTCCGGCTCGCCCGGAACATGGTCATGGACCTCCAGGACACCGGCGCCAGGGCGAAGTTCTTGATCCGGGACCGGGATGTCCGCTACCCGGCCGCCTTCGACGTCGTCCTGCAGGCCGAGGGCATCGAGGTCGTCCAGACCGGCGTCAGGATGCCGCGCATGAACGCGATCACGGAACGATGGGTGCGATCCTGCCGAACCGAACTCCTCGACCGCACCCTCATCTGGAACCGCGCCCACCTACTCCACGCACTGCGCGAGTACGAGCAGTTCTACAACACGCACAGGCCCCACCGCAGCCTCGCCAGCGCCGCGCCCCTCCACCCCCTGCCCGAACCGATCACCGAACCCGACCGGCTCACCCACCTCGGCGTCCACCGACGCGACCGCCTCGGCGGCATCCTGCACGAATACCAACATGCAGCGTGACCAGCACCGACGTGGTTCTTGGCACCTACAGGGTTGCCGACCGAGGCGGCAGCGACCGGGAGAAGCAGCTCGGCGCCGATGGTGATAGCGACGACCGTGGCGAAGCCGGAGCGGATCATGGCAGTGGCCCGTCTGTGAGGAGAGTCAGTGGTCCGGCCGCATCAAGCGGTGCTGCTTCGTCCGGCCGCCGGTCGGGCTGTTCCCCGTACCGGCGATCAAGAGCTTCGTCGCAGATCAACGGCCGTGGAACAGCTTTCGGCTGTCGCCAACTCGCCTGGCGGGATCGCGGCGAGTCATCATGTCCAGGTCAGCTAATCTGGGTTGCGCCCCTCCAGCAGCATCGGGCCCCGATTCGACGGAAGCGAGGTGCGGCGTTGACGGTCAGCGGACCTGGTACGGACGGCGGTGGGAGCGGACCGCTCACCCTCTACGAGGGGCGCAGCGTCGAGCACCTGCACCAAGCCGTCAGTGAGCGGTTCGCGCCCCACCGCATGGCGGTCACGGGCGGTCAACAGATCAACGGGCGCTTGCACCTGATCCATGAGGGCTCGATCGCGCTCTACGAGATCGGCTACGGGGCCGATGTCAGCGTCCACCCCGGGGAGCTGCCCGACTTCCACAACGTCCAGCTCCCGGTGGCCGGCGGCGGGCGGGTCCTGGTGGACGGGAAGGCCCTGCCCTCGTCGCAGGTCATCGTCGGGCCCGGTGAGCGGCTCTCGATGGAGTGGGACGCCCAGGCGCTGAACCGGGTGCTGATCATCCCCGCCCCTACCGTCGAGCAGGCCCTCGCCGTACGGCTGGGCGACGCTCCGGCGCGGCCGGCGCGGTTCAGCCACGTGCTCGACGACCGCAATCCGGCCGTGAAGGCGTGGACGGAGCTGGCGTGGAGCTTCAACGCCTTCGCCGCGTCGCCCCTGAGCCGCCGCTCACCGCTGGCCGTGCAGCACTTCGAGAAGCTGCTGATCGACGGCCTGCTCGACGCCCAACCGCACTCGTGGAGCGACGCGGTGGCCGACCGCGGCGCCTGCCTGCTGCCCGGTCCGCTGCGCCGGGCGACGGACTACTGCGCGGAGCACGCACACGAGGCGGTCTCCGTCGCGGACATCGCGCGCGCCGCCCGGGTCAGCCTGCGCACCCTGCGCGCGGGCTTCCGCACTCACCTGCAGACAACTCCGCTGGCGTACCTGAGGGCCGTGCGCCTCGACCACGCCCACCGCGACCTGCTCGCCGTCTTCGAGGGCCGGGCGACCGGCACGGTGACCGAGGTCGCCTGCCGCTGGGGCTTCACCCACCTCGGACGCTTCAGCTCGGACTACCGGCGGACCTACCAGCAGTCACCGTCGCAGACGCTGCGCAGCGGCGGCCGCGGGGACCCTCGCCGCTGAACGCCCGCCGCCCGGGCGCTATCCGCAAAGATGCGGGACCAACGCTCCGAAGTGGATAGTCACATGATCACCCTTCGGGAAGGCTTGGCGTGACGAGTTGAGGCGTCACGCCCGGCCGCCGCGCGGCCGGACGTTCGTCCCACGGGGGAAACTCGTCGCGTGGTAGGCGCCGGCCGGCCGACTGCTCAGGCCGCCCGGCGCCGCCCACGCCGCCGGGGCCGCTCACGTCCCCGGGCGCCGTCCGCGCCCGGGGCGCCGGGGCCACGGCAGTAGGTCGTACGAGGGGGATCCGGGCTGGAAGCACTTGACCTGACGGCACCGGCCGCCGCGGTCGCTAGGCCATGCCTGAGCGACACCGAACGGGAACTCCTGCGCACCCTGGGCACCGGCCTCACCGACGAGACCGCAGGCCAGCGCCTCGGCCGGTCGGCCCGCGCCGTCAGCCGCCACATGTCCTCGATCATGGAACGCCTCGGCGCCAGCAGCCGCTTCGAAGCCAGCGTCAAAGCGGCCCAGAAGGGACGGCTCCAGCCGTAGCCATTCCGCGCCATTCCGCAACGCGAGCACAGCCCGCAGCGCAGCGGGCAGGCCGGTAGTCGAGTGAGCGGCTGATCCATCGCGTCCCAGCGTTGTCACATGGGAATCAAACGCACAGGTGGGCGCCAGCCGACTCGCGGACGGGGCGCTCAGTACTCGCCCTTGATCACGAAGTAGGAGCCACGGATCTCTCCGGCCAGCTTCGACTTCTGGCGCGCGAACTTGAACTTCGACGCCAGTTCCTCGGGAACGTCCATGCCCGCCGACAGCTTGAACCCCACCGCGCGCTTCGTGCCGTCCTCGATGCCGTACATCACGTTGACCGACAGGCCGGACTCGTAGAACACGTAAGCCATCCGGAATCCGCCCACCTCGAAGGCGGTCACCTCGAGCGGCCGGGCCGAGATGACGATGCCGCGCTCCTCGGAGAGGATGCGGGTCACCGAGTCGAGCGCCTCCGGTGCCTCGCTCGCGGGCCGGACGGTGAAGACGTGGCCGTACTTGTTCTTGAAGTAACGCGCCTCGTTGGCGCGCAATCCTGCGAGCGCCTCCGCGACCGGGGACGATTCCAGGCCAACGGTGGACACGTTCTCGAAGTCGACGGTGTACGGCATTGAGACCTCCTGATGACGGTGGCCGGTGGTGGACCACCGGTGCCGGATCTCCCGGCGCCGTGTTTCACGCTACGTCCCGCACCGCCGCCCGGCTTCTCGATTCCTGATCGATCGCGGGCCAGAGCGGTCCGCGGTTCCGGCCCGAGCAGCCGGGTCGGCAGGTGCCGGGCGAGGTGTCTGGTCGGGTGCCACGGTAGGTCCGACACCAGCGCCGCCCGACGGCGCTTCGGCTACCGAGCTTCCCCCGAAGGTGAGTTCAAGCCGAACCGAGCACGGCCCAGTGATGTTTGCCGGAGCAACTAGTCGGCGATTGGACCGCGTTGGGGTACCAGGGTGCAATAGCCTGCCCGAGGCACCGCATTCAGCGGTGCTTCAACTGGGGAGGGAAACGATGAAGTCGATTGGTACGGTGGCCCGTTGGGCCACTGCCCTGGTGACCGCCGGGGCGCTGCTCGCGGTTTCGGGCGGCATCGCCCAAGCCGACCCGGTCCCGGTCTCTGGCACCGAAGGTCTGGTGAAGATCGGCAGCAGCTTCCTGCCGCCGGGGACGCCGCTGGTCAGCCCGGACGGCCGTCGGGCCTACACGATCGCCAACGACACCGACAACCACACCCGGGTGAGGGTGGTGAACACCGTCGCCGACCGGGTGGTGGCCACGATCGACCTGGGCATGGAGAAGTGGACCCGCTACCGTCCCGCGCTCAGCGCGGACGGCCGCCGGCTGTACGTGCTCAACGGGCTCACCCTGTCCGTGATCGACACCGGCCGGGACCGCGTGCTCAACTCGCTGGACCTGCCGGACGAGCCGCGCCCCACCGGCTGGGGCCCCGGCGTGGCAGGGACGATCGCGGTCAACGGCCCCCTGGTCTACGTCACGCAGGACGGTCCGGCGCCGGGCACCTCGGTGCCCACGGCGGGCCTGGTCTGGGTCTACGACACCGCCCGCCGGGCCGTCACCGGCAGCGTCCAGTTGCCCGGCGGCGACCCTCGCTCGATCGCGGTCCGACCCGACGGGAGGAGCGCGTACGTCAGCACCGAGACCGGCATCGTGCACCTGGACACCACCGGCGCGGTGCCCACCGTGCTCGGCACCGTCCCGGGCACCGCGAACGCGCAGGTGGACGGGCTGGCGCTGACGCCCGACGGCAGCTCGCTCTACGCCGTGAACGCGGTCGGCGACGGCACCGCGATCCGGGTGGACCTGAACCACGACACCGTGACGGCCCACCTGACCCTGACCAAGGGCTACTCCCAGCTCGCCTCCCCGCTGGTCTCCGCCGACGGCACCCGGCTCTTCGTGGCCAACTCCTACCCGTCCGGCGCCCCCTCGGTGCTCGCCTTCGACACCGCCACCGGCGCCGAGGTCCCGAACGAGGACGTCTTCGGCTTCGACGTCGACGACCTCGTCGGCCTGGCGATCGGCCCCGACGGCCAGACCATGTACGGCACCGGCGGGGACAGCAACGGCGCCGAGCTGCAGATCTTCGACTTCTGACCACTGCTTCTGACCACCGCGCCGGGGGACGCCCACCGCGGTGTCCCCCGGCGAGGCGGCGGCCCGGCGGTGCCGCCTCTACTCGGCCCCGACCGGTGTGGCCGTCACTCCGGCGTCAGGGTCGCCCAGGGGAGCTGTCCGCGGAGCGGGAGCACGAGGCGGGCGAAGAGCAGCCGCTGGCCCCAGGCGGTGAGGGCGAGGACGTAGCAGCTGGGAGTGATGAGCCCGGCCAGGAGTGCCTGCGCGAGCGACGTGTGGAACTTCTCGGGCCCACCGAACGGGCCGTGGAGTAGTTGGCGGGTGAGGATCGAACGGGCAGGCCCACCACTGTCACCTTCGACCGCCCCCGCGCCGAGGCTGATTCTTGAGGCCGGGTACAGAAGCACCTCGCACAGCACAGCGCGACGGCCAGGAGGCGGGCGGGCATGCTCAGGCCGTCGGCCAGCCGCCACCAGGCCAGGTCCTGACGGTCGCGGTGGTCGGGACGCTCCAGGTGGCGGGCGAGGTGGCCGAGGTAGTGCCGGGCCTGGTACGGATCCCAGGTCCGGCTGGAGCGCGGTGCCGCGGTGCCGCTGTGCCGCTGTGCCCCAGCGGCTGACGCTGTTGTCCGCGGACACCACGACAACCGGCTGCACAGACAGTTCGTGGTCGGCGACCGGGCGGCCCCTGCGGTCAGGGGCCGGCAGTCAGACCCGGGCCGTACTGCGGAAGCGGCACCGACTCGGCGCGCTGTCGACCTCGGCCGAAGCACAGGTCTCGATCAGCAGCACTGCCAGGTGAAGACCGCCTCGTCGAACCGCTTCGCGGCCAGGTCCTCGCGGCGGATCAGCCAGTACAGCGAGCCCACGTCTCCCCACATCATGTCGGCGTCGGCGTCGCTGTCGATCTGCGCGAGCAGCACCCAGCGCTGGGCCTCGCTCGTCAGCTCCGGGGAGTCCCACGCCGCCTGGCCGCCGAGGAGGGCGTGGGCGACCTCGTACTCGACCGGGTTCTGGACCGACATCGGGTGGCCGCCGATGCGGTGGCACGGGCCGTCCCAGGTCTTTTCAACGGCCTCCACGAAGGGCCCGGCGCAGATCGGGTGGTCGCGCGGATCCCAGCCGGGGCCAGGGCTGAAGGCGCTCCGGGTGTCGGGGTGCCACGGGCCGAGGTCGGAGGCCGTCACCTCCGCGGTGAGCCGCACCTCCGGATAGGCCGTCAGTCCTTCCGGGGTGGGGTGTTCGACGGTTTCCGTGCCGGCGGGCACGTAGAGCACCCGGGCACCGTCCCAGCTCTCCCGGTCATCGACGAGGACCAGGGCTTCGCCGTCGTCGAGTTGGCCGTCGAAGTAGAAGAACAGCAGCGTGCCGTCCTGCGGGAGCGGTATGTCCAGCTCGCTGGTCGGCAGCGCGGCGCAGTCGACTGCGGCCACGAAGGACAGCGGGCCGTTCCCCTTCCACACCGGCCACTCGGTTCCGGCCGGCAGCTCGGGGACACCGCCGAGCCGGCCGGCTGCCCTCCCGTCGGCGCCGGCCGCGAGGCGCGCGCATGGCCGGAGCAGGCTGGTCCATTTCTCGGCGACGTCCTCCGGCAGGTGCTGGCGGGCGAGGGCGGACAGTTCGGCGTTCCACGAGATCATGCGTCGATGATGCCGGACGCCTCCGACAGCGAGGCGCCGGCGGGAGCCGTCTTCAAGAGGCTCCGAAGATTTGTTGGACAGGGTTTCCTGACCCGGGGCGGTGTGAGTCGGCTCAGGCGGCCGTCGCGGGAACGAGGTGGTCGAGCCCCTGCGCACTTGCCGTCGCGGCCTCGATCGAGCGAGGCAGCATGATGCTCTCGTAGGCGCGGACGGCGTCGTCGAGGGTGGATTCGGCGACGAGGGCGTGGGCGAGGTCGGCGCCGTCGAGCATGGCGAGGTTGGCGCCCAGCCCGACCGGGGGCATCAGGTGCGCGGCATCGCCGAGCAGCGTGACGCCGGGGACGTGCTCCCAGCTGTGCGCGGCGGGCAGGACGAACAGAGACCGGTTGACGAAGCCGCTGTCGCTGTTCCGCAGGATGTCGCGCAGGCTCTCGTCCCAACCGTCGAACATCCTCAACAGGTGTGCCTCCACGGCCTGTTGGTCGCCGAGGTCAAGACCGGCTGCCGTGTGCCAGTCCTGCGGCTCACGGAACGCGATGTAGACGCGGATGTGACCGTTGCTGTTGCGCTGCGCGACCAGGGACCTGCGGACGCCCTTCACCAGCATCGATCCGTTGCCGACCAGCCGGGCGAGGTCGGGGTGGCGGGTGTCGCACTGGTCGAACCCGGTCTCGACGAAGGTGACACCGGTGTAGTGGGGTGCGGCGGGCGAGAGGGCCGGGCGGACGCGTGACCAGGCGCCGTCGGCGCCGACCACCAGGTCGAAGTCCTCGGCGGTGTCGTCACCGAAGAGCAGTCGGCAGGTGCCGTCCGCCAGCGGGGTGACCCCGCTGACGGCGCGGTCCCACCGCACCGTGCCCTCGGTGAGCGAGTCCAGGAGCAGGCCGCGCAGTTGGCCCCGGTCGATCTCCGGCCGGCCGCCGCCGGGGGTCGGCCCCTGACGCGGCGCGAGGAGAGCACCGGTGGCGAAGTCGAGCACGCGCCACTCGTCGCCCTCGGGACGGGCGAGAGCGTGGAACCGGTCGAGGAGCCCCGCCGACCGCAGGGCGGCCTGGCCGGTGTCGGCATGCATGTCGAGGCTGCCACCCTGCGGGCGGGCGTCGGCGGATGCCTCGCGCTCGAAGACGGTGACGGCGCGGCCGTGTTGCTGGAGGACTCTGGCGCAGGTCAGTCCGCCGAGGCCGGCGCCGACGATCGCGATGCGGGAGTCGCGGGCAGGGGTCATGGGGGTCCTTCCGGTGATGTGTGGGCCGCCGGGAGGCCCGGCATCACCAAGAAACCACACTCGCTAAAAAAGTGCAACGACTAAACTTTCACAGTGAATGCACTTCACGGTATGGTGAGCGAGTGACCGAACCGACCGGGCGCCGCGAGCGCAAGAAGGCCCAGACCCGCCAGTCCCTGGCCGACGCCGCACTCGAGCTCTTCCTCGAGCGCGGCTACGACCAGGTCGGGGTCAAAGACATCGCCGACCTCGCCGACGTCTCGGTGACCACCCTGTTCAAGCACTTCTCCGGCAAGGAAGCCCTGGTCTTCGATCAGGACGACGACCTGGAAGCGGCACTCGTCGCCGCCGTGCGCGACCGCACCCCGGGCCAGTCGATCCCGCAGGCCCTGCGCGAGTACCTCCTGCTGGGCCAGACACAGTTCGCCGTCCATGCCGCGGACCCGCGGTTCGCCGACTTCTCGCGCATGGTGCAGGAAACGCCCGCACTGCGCGACTATGCCAACCACATGTGGACACGCCACGAAGCGACCCTGACGAGGGCCATCGCCGAAGCCGTCGGCGCTCCCGAGGACGACGTCAGCTGCGCCGCCCTGGCCAGGTTCGCCCTGGAGTCCCGCAGCCTCATCCTGCGGCACGCCGAACCGCGCCGAGCCGCCGACGAGGCCTTCGCCCTGCTCGAACACGGCTGGGCGGCCTCCCATCCGGACAACTGACCCGGTCTGCGACAACCTTGGGCCCGACTGCCGGCAGGCGCTGAAAGCGCGCGGAAGCGGTCTCGATCAGTCTCGATCAGCCGGTCCGTCAAACATGCTGCGGGGGGCGGGATTTCCATTGCTTCGACGGTCGGCGTTTTCCTGCCGTATGCATTGACAGGTCTAGACCGATTCGGGTTTAGTGCGGGTGGCCGCCCCGGCCGGCTTCCGCGCTCGCCTCAGGGAGGCTCTCCCCGTCCTCGCCCACGTGCGGCCCCACCCGCACGAAGGAGTGACACCATGAACAGACCACGCATCGTGGCCTTCCTGTCGGCTCTGCTCCTCACGACCGGGCTGGCCGTGTTCCTGCCGGCCTCCTCCTCCACGGCGGCGACGCCCTGCGCTGCGGCGTGGAGCTCGTCGACGGTCTACGTCAACGGCAACAGCAGCTCGTACAACTCCCACAACTGGCAGGCGAAGTGGTGGACCCAGGGCGACACCCCCGGTGGCAGTGCCGGCGTCTGGGCCGACCAGGGCACCTGTGACGCGGGCGGCGGCGGCGGAACCACCGGCGGCGGCAGCGGCTGCTCGTACCCCGCGTGGGTGGCCGGACAGGCGTACACGACCGGCGCGATCGTGCAGTACGGCCCGAACGGTCAGTACTACATCGCCACCCACGACAACCCGGGGTACGACCCGACCATCAGCACCTGGTACTGGTCGCCCTACGCCTGCTCGGGCTCGGGCGGCTCCGGCGGCACGGGCGGATTCGTGGTCAGCGAGGCCCAGTTCAACCAGATGTTCCCGAACCGGAACGGCTTCTACACCTACAGCGGCCTGGTCGCCGCGCTGAGCGCCTACCCGGGCTTCGCGACCACCGGAAGCGCCACGGTGCAGAAGCAGGAGGCGGCCGCCTTCCTGGCCAACGTCGACCACGAGACCGGCGGGCTGGTCTACGTCACCGAGATCGACAAGTCCGGGAACTACTGCGCGAGTGAGCCCTACGGCTGCCCGGCCGGCACCTACGCCTACTACGGGCGCGGACCGATCCAGCTGAGCTGGAACTTCAACTACAAGGCGGCCGGTGACGCGCTGGGCGTGGACCTGCTCGACAATCCCGGCCTGGTCGAGACGGATGCGGCCACCGCCTGGAAGACGGGCCTCTGGTACTGGGACACCCAGACCGGCCCGGGCACGATGACCGCGCACGACGCCATGGTCAACAGCGCGGGCTTCGGGCAGACCATCCGTTCCATCAACGGCAGCATCGAGTGCAACGGCGGCAACACCGCCGAGATGCAGGACCGGGTCAACGACTACCAGGCCTTCACCTCGATCCTCGGCGTCCCGGCAGGCTCCAACCTCACCTGCTGACCCACCGCCCCCACACCGCCGCCCCTGCCCGCTTGCCGGCAGGGGCGGCGGACACGCGTGACGAAACCGGACGGGCTCAGGACGCCGCGCTCTCCGCAGCGATCATCGTGATCAGGCCGGCGCGTCCCTGTTCCGCCAGGTACCGGCGCTGCCGCCCGGCGCCGTTTCCCTCGGCCAGCAGGCGGTGGACCAGCGGCGCCACGGCCCGGGTGTCCCCCATTTCGTCCAGGACCGGGCCGAGGTGGTCCAGCATCCCGCGGACGATCTCGGCCGCCGGCCGGGCCAGTCCGCTCGCCGGGTCGTGCAGGGTGCCGTCCAGGCCGTACCGGGCGGCGTGCCAGGCGGCGCCTTCGAGGCTCTCCGGCGTCCGCGGATCCGACCGGCGCCCGGCGGCGGCATCCCGCGTCGCACTGGCGACCAGCGCCCGTACGAGTCCGGCCAGCATCACCGCCTCGTCCGCGCGCAGTTGCACATCCATCGCGCGCACTTCCACGGTCGGGAACTTGGCCGACAGCCTGGCCTGCCAGTACAGCTGCCCGCGGTCGCGGATCAGCTCCGCCGCGAGCAGGTGGTCGATCCGGCTCTCGTAGTCCGCCGCGTCCGCGAAGTGGGGTGGGATCCCGCTGATCGGCCAGCGTCCGAAGACGATCGTGCGCCAGCTCGCGTAGCCGGTGTCGGAGCCGTACCAGATCGGCGAGTTGGCCGACAGCGCGGTCAGCACCGGCAGCCAGGGCCGAAGACGGTTGAGCACCTCCACCCCGGTCCGCGGATCCGGGACGGCGACGTGCACGTGCATGCCGTTGATCATCGCCTCGTCGGCCAGCCGCGACACGACCTTCCTGATCGAGTGGTAGCGCGGCGCATCGACGATCAACGGCGGTGCGGCGGGCGCGTACGGGGCGGTGCCGCAGGCGGCCAGCCGGCAGCCCTCGGCCTCCGCGGCGGATGCCAGGGCGTGGCGCAGCCGCAGCAGATGGCCGCCGACCTCCTCCAGGTCGTGGCAGACCGGGGTGGCGACCTCCACCTGTGCCTGCAGCAGTTCGTTCTGCAACTCTTCGTGGTCGATCGCGGGGTGCAGCCCGGCGAGTTCGCGCACCGCGTCGACCCTGGGCAGTGGCAGGCCGCTCTCCGGATCGAGCAGCAGGTACTCCTCCTCGACCCCGACCGTCGGACGGTCACCCGGGCTCGGGGAGGGCCGGTCCACGCCTGCTCTGCCGGTTCCTGCGTCCATGGTTCCGGGGTACCACGTCCGCCCGGTCAGCACATCCGGGGGTGCCACACCGCGCTGCCTTCGGCAACGGCTGGACAAAGCACTGCGGGGCCCGAACGCGCCGACAGCTTCCGCTGGTGCGCGCCGGGCCCCGGCGATCCGACTCCTGGAGAGTGCGGATCAGTAGTTGTGGTGGACCTGCCAGTAGGCCCAGGCCTGGTTCGGGCTGCCGTAGCGGGAGTTCATGTAGTCGTACGTCCACTTGATCTGGGTGGCGGCGTTGGTCTGCCAGTCGGCGCCGGCGCTGGCCATCTTGTTGCCCGGCAGGGCCTGGCCCAGGCCGTAGGCGCCCGAGGACGGGTTGGTCGCGGTGACGTTCCAGCCGCTCTCGTGGGAGACGATCTGGTCGAACGAGGCCAGCTGGTTCGCGGGCACGATGCCGGCGGCGATGGACTGCGGGGTGTCGGCGAAGGCCGCGGTCGGGGCGACCGCGGCGCCCAGCGCGGCGATGCCGGCGGCGGTGACGAGCAGGGTGGCGGACTTGCGCATGCGGGTGGTGATCACGGGCATGTGGGAGTACGTCCTCATCATTCGGGGTGCCGGTCCCCACGGTGTCCCGCGGGCCGATGGGCCCAGGCGGTCGGGGTGTGGCACGGAGGCGACCTCGCGTCTGACGCGGGTGCCGAGCGGTTCTGCGGGGGTGGACCTGCCACCCGCCGCATCTGGCGACTCAGCCATTGTTAGCGGGGCCCGGGGCGCGTTCCAAGACCCCCTGATACGACGGTGCGTCGTAGCCGCAGGGGCCTCCTGCGGATGCCAGGCAGCCACCTTTGCCCGTCGCTCCGGGGCTCAAACCTCGGCCTCCGCCGCGTCTTCGATCCCGTTCACGCGCTGCTGACCTGCGGAAACACGTGAGACGCGGCCGACGCCATGATCACGTCGGCCGCGCGGGAGACGTACGCGGCTCCAAACCTGCCGGGCCGGAATTTCGATCCACTAACCACCGTCGTAGACACATCCGGCGAGTGAGCACCGTCACGAGCCGGCGGCCTCCGATGTCCGTTTATGAGGGATTTGGGATGGTTTGATGTGCGGATTCGGCCGCACTCAGAGTGTGGATGTGGATGTGGATGGGTCGGTCAGGTGGTGGGAAGGGTGGTGTCCAGCCAGTCGAAGGTGACCTGCTGGAAGCGGGACATGGCACCCACGTGGCAGTGCTCTCCGGCACCTTCGGCCTCGGGCAGGGTGATCAGGGTGTGCGGGCAGGTCAGGGCGGCCGCGACGCGCTGGGGCTCCCCGTGGAAGAACTGGTCGTTCTCGGCGTCCAGGATCAGGGTGGGGCAGTCGATGAACCGGGCGACGCCGTCGAGGGTGTAGTCGGCGGTGCGGCGGATGTAATCGGCGACCGAGGTGGCGCCGAAGGTCCACACCCCATTGCGCAGGGCCCAGCGGGCCTGGGTGCTGCCCGCCATGAGCAGGCCGGCCACGGGGTTGGCGAGGTCGTCGCGCCCGGCCTCGACCCAGTCGCGCAGGAAGGGGGGCATGATCCGGACGTTGGCGTCGTGGTAGTCGTAGAGGCCGTCGTCCAGGACGAGGGCGGCCAGGCGGTGCTCGAAGGCGGCGGCGCGGGCGATGAGGAAGCCGCCGAGGCTGTAGCCCATCAGGACCAGCCGGTCGGCGTCGATCTCGTCGCGGGTGAGGGCGTAGTCGACCACCGGGGTGACCACGGCCTCCCAGTCGGGGCGGAAGACCAACTGCTGCTCGCGCAGCGCCGCGCCCTGGCCGGGGCCGTCGTAGGCGAGCACGTTGTAGCCGCGGCGCAGCGCGGCCGCCGCGACGACGAAGTAGGACTCCTCCAGCGTGGAGTCGAAGCCGCTGGTGAAGATGACGGTGGGGCGGGGGGCGCCGGAGTCGTCGACGAGGAAGAGGTACCCGGGCAGGCTGGTGGACTCGTAGGGGATGCGCACCGCCTCGACGGGGGTGTCCATCAGGGCCGCGGCGGCGGCGAAGGTCTCGCGGGAGAGCGTGGAGAGGAGCTTGACCTCGGGGTCGTTGGCCGGGTCGTCGCGGCGGTAGAACTCGGCGGTGCGGTAGTAGTTCGAGGCACGCAGCAGGGCCTCACGGGCGCTGACCCGGTGCCCGGCCGCCTGGGCGCGGTCGGCCATGGCGTGGACGCGCTGCGCGGTGTTCTTCCACTCGCGCAGCCATGCCTCCTCGTCACCGTCGGTGATGTTGCGGGCGGTGGAGACGATTTCGCCCAGGTCGGCGCCGCCGTCGTTGGCGAACCCGGCCGCGCGCAGCGTCTCGAAGGAGAACGACTCGTCTTCGAACAGGAACTTCATGGCGCACTCCTCGACTTCTGTCGAGACGGAACGGTTGCGTCTCGGCTACGAGGGAGACGTTAGCGCCCGTGTAGTCGAGACGCAACCGTTCCGTCTCGTGATAGCTTCGGGACATGCCGAGCCAACCGTCACCCCAGCCCCCCGAACGCAGACTCCCCGGCGGACCGGTCCTCCAGGACTCGGTGACCGAGGCGATCGCGGCCGCCTTCTTCGAGGAACTGGCCCAGGTCGGCTACGCCAGACTCTCTCTGGAAGCCGTCGCCAAGCGCGCCGGAGCCGGCAAGGCCGCCATCTACCGCCGCTGGCCGTCCAAACTGGCGATGACCCTCACCCTGGTCTCGCAGGTCACGTCGAGCGCGGTCGAGATCAGCGACAGCGGCACCCTGCGCGGGGACGTCCTCGCGTTCGTCACCGACGCCGCCGCCGCGCTGCGCCACCGGCTCCCCGCCAGGATCATCCCCGACCTGCTCGCCGAGTGCGGCCGCAACCCCGAACTGGCGCAGGGCCTCCTCACCGCCGTACGCGACCCCCGCCGGGCCAGGGCGGTCGGCCTGCTGGAACGAGCGGTCGAGCGCGGCGAGTTGCCCGCCGACGTCGACCGCGACCTCGCGCTGGACCTGCTGGTCGGCCCGCTCTACTGGCGGCTCGCCGTCGTGCACGCGCCGACCGCGCCCGACTACCTGGACAGGCTGACGGACAAGATCCTGGCCGCGATCGCGGCTTGAGGCTCGGCTGCCCACGAAGGCCACGAAGGTCACGAAGGCGTGGAGTTGGGTCGAGGTCAGGCGTCGAGGTCGGGCGTCAGGCGTCAGGCGTCAGGCGTCAGGCGTCAGGCGTCAGGGCGACTCTCCAGGAAGTCGCGCAGGGCCCGGGTCACGGGGTGCCGTTTGCCGTTCACGCGGATGCTGTGGGCGAGCATCCGGGAGATGACCCGGGCCAGTCCGTCGTTGTCCCCGGCCGCCATGTAGCCGTGCGCAAGGCTGTTGCAGCTGACCAGCGTGTCGGGGTGGTCAGGTCCGAGGATGCGGTCACGGTCGGCGAGGGCGCGGACGAAGTGCGGGATCGCTCGCGAGACCTGGCCGGCCAACTGGAGTGCGCCACCGAGGTTGTTGCGAGCGTTCGGCGTCCGGGGGTGATCGGGCCCCAGGGCGCGTTCGGTGTCGGCCAGGTTCTGTTCCAGCAGGCGGATCGCCCGCTCCGGATCCCCGGCCTCCTGGTAGGCGAAGGCCAGGTTGTTGCGGCTGGTCAGCGTGTCGGGATGGTCGCGGCCGAGCACGCGTTCGTGGTCGGCCAGGGTTCGCTCCGAGTGCAGGAGCGCCCCCGAGACGTGCCCGGCGTTCTGGTAGCAGACGGCCAGGTTGTCGCGGGTGGCCAGGGTGTGGGGGTGGTCGGGGCCGAGGAGGCGTTCGTGGTCGGCGACCGCCTGCTCAAGGAGCACGATGGCCCGCCCCGGCTCGTCGGCGGCCTGGTAGAAGCCGGCGAGGTTGTTGCGGCTGGTCAGGGTGAGGGGGTCGTCGGCCCCCAGGACGCGTTCGCGGTCGGCCAGGACCGCTTCGCTCAGGGAGATCGCCTGCCGGAGGTCTCCGGCCGCGTGGTAGGCGTGGGAGAGGTTGTTGCGGCAGATCAGCGTCCCGGGGTCGTCGTCGCCCAGCACGCGGATGCTCCCTGCGACAGCAAGCTCCATCAGGGGGATCGCCCGGTCCGCGTCGCCGACGGACAGGCATGCCTGGCCGAGATTGTCGAGGACGGCGAGGGTGGTCGGATGGTCCGCGCCCAGGGTCCGGTGGCAGCAGTCCAGTGCCCGCTGGAGGTAGTCGATGCTGCGGTTCGCGGCGCCCTGATCCAGGAGGAAGAGCCCGGCGCCGGTGAACAGCATGATCGAGTCCGTGTCGTCGGCCTGCGGGTCCGAACGCATGGCCAGGGACTCGATGCGCGGCAGCAGGCTCTGCCAGGCCGGCCAGTCGGCGGGGTCCTCCGTGTCGGCCGGCATCGCCTCGAGCAGGAGCTCGGTGGCCCGGATCCGGGCGGCGCCGACCAACTCCGTTGTGCGGTGCGGGTCGTCGCCGTCAATGGTGGTCTCGAAGGTGGCCTTGCCTGGCTCGGTCTCGCGCTTGCCGACCAATTCGTTCACGACCTTCATGCTGACGGCTCCGGCGTTCTTGCCGGAGGAGGCGATGGCGTTGCTGTCACCGGCGATCACGACTGGTCCGTCCCCCGGGGCGCCGGTCCCCCGCCGCGGCTGCGGCCGCCGGGTCGACTCCGCCACCGTAGGCAGGGCACTTCGTAGAGGGCCAGGACCAGCTGCCTCCCTCCTGGTAGGCCCAGCCTTCCAGCCCTGGTCAGCGCGGCTATCGGTCGCCCGCCGGCCGCCAGACGTCCGGGCCGGGCGCTCCGTGCGGTCCGAGGTTTCCGACCGCCTCGCAGAGCGCGTCGACCACGGCGAGCACCTCGACGCGCTGCTCGTCGGCACGCCGGACCAGCGACCAGGTCCAGTGCACCTGCGGCGACACGATCGGGCGCTGAACCAGGTCCGGCGGCAGCGGAACCGTCCCTCCCTTGGGCGAGTTGACGACCGGCCGGTCGAGGCGGCGGACATGGTCGAAGAACGCCGCGCCCATGACACCGCCGTCCGCGATGTGCTCAGCGCGGGAACCCGTGTCGCGGACCAGTTCCTCGGCATAGGCGTTCCAGGACGCCCAGGAGTTGACGTCGTCGTCCAGGAGCACCGCGGTGTCCCGGGCGCGCACGGCACCGGTGCCGCCCGCCACGGACACGGCGTGGAGCCGGTTGACGCCGACCAACCGGGCCACCAGGCCCAGCTTTTCCAGCTCCTGGTCGCGCACCCAGCACACCGCGAGGTCCAGGCTGCCGTCGGCGACCCGGGCGGCCTGGGCGTGCGAGGGCGCGACCCAGGCATCGATGTGCACCCGGGCCACCGCGGAGGTACGCGCCGTCAGATCGGGCGGCAGCCAGGTGACGTAGCCCAGCCGGACCGGCTCCGAACCGGCCAGCCGCCCGGCCCGGCGCCGCAGGTCGTCGGCCTGCTCCAGCAGGGCGTGCACGTGCGGGAGCAGCGCGGTTCCCGCCGCGGTGAGCGCGACCGAGCGCCGGTCACGGTCGAACAGGACCACCCCGAGGTCGCGTTCGAGCGCCTTGATCTGCTGGGACAGGGACGGGCCGGCGATCAGCAGCCGGGCGGCGGCCCGACCGAAGTTCAGTTCCGCGGCTACCGCGACGAAGTAGCGGAGTTGGCGCAGCTCCATGCCGCTCATGCTAAAGCCCGGCGGCGGCCCCGGCTGTCCCCGGGGCCGCCGCCGTCGCTCATCGCGGCTCGGGCGACAGCGTCCGGGAGAGCCACCCGTGGATGGCCTCCGCCGTCGTGGCCACATGCTGCTCCAGGACCGAGTGGTGGTCACCCGGCACGTCGCCGGCCCGCAGGCGCAGGGTCGGGACGGTCGTCTCCCCCTGCCGGTCCAGGAAGAGACGTGAGTACGCGCCCATCGCCGCGAGAGCGGGCTCGTCGAGCCTGATCGCGGTGCGGACCGCGAGTTCGGTGAGCCACTCCTCGTCCCGGACGGGGTGGGTGTCCACCAGCACCACCGCCTCGGCGCCGACCCGCTCCGCGACGGCCTGCGCGACCAGGCCGCCGGTGGAGCGGCCCAACAGCACCACGGGCCGGTCGAGTTGCTCGATCGAGGCGGCATGGGTCCGGACCAGGGCCTCCACATCCTGCGGGACGGGGCCGCCGTCGTACCCCGGGTGCGGGAGCAGCCACAGGCCCGGCAGGTGCCGGGCCAGCAGACCGTACTCCCCAGGGGGCGAGGTGAAGGCGGGGAAGCAGACGATCGCCGGGCCCTCGTCGCCGTCGCTGAGCCTTTGCGGGGCGACGGAGGGGAGCGTCGCCGCCGAGGGCAGCGCCCACGACGCGGAGACGAGCAGGTGCATGGCCTCCCGCGACCTGCCCAGCTCGCACAGCTTGCGGTACAGGAAGCCGAGCGTCCCCGGGGGCGGCGGCGGACGCAACTGGTCGGCCAGAGCCCTGGGGGTGGGAGACTCGAACACCAACGTGGCGGGGAGGCGCAGGCCGGTCCGCTCCTCCAGCCGGTTGCGCAGCTCGATCGAGGTCAGCGAGTCGAAACCGAGGTCGCTGATCGGCGTGTCCGGATGAACGTCCGGGTAGCTCAGCACGGCGGCGACCTCGGCGCACACCAGCTCCAGCACGCCGGTCTGAGGGGTCGGTTCCGGCGTGGCCCGGGTCTTCGGCCGGGCAGGGGGGACCCTGGCGGCCGATGTCCGGGAAGGGTCGAACGCGATCGGCACGAGCACCGGCTCGTCGGTGCCCAGCGCCGCCTCCAGCAGGGCCACCCCCTCGGCGGGTGTGAGCGGCACCAGGCCGGGAGCAACGCTCCGGTCGGCCATCATGCCGACCGTCCACGGGCCCCAGGCCAACGAGTGCGCGGGAAGCCCCAATTGCCGCCGGTGGCGGGCGAGCTCGTCCAGATAGCTGTTGGCCGCCGCGTAGTTGGCCTGTCCGGCGTGACCGAGCACACCGGACGCCGAGGAGAACAGCACAAAGGCGTCCAGCTCCCGATCCGCGGTCAACTCGTGCAGATGCCAGGCCGCTTCGGCCTTGGGGCGCCAGACCGTCGCCATCCGCGCCGGGGTCATCGACGTCAGGATCCCGTCGTCCAGCACGCCTGCGGTGTGCACGACGACCCGCAGGTCCTCGATCGAGTCGACCAACGCGGCCAGGGCCGCCCGGTCGGTGACATCCAGACGCGTCTCACCGCTGCGGCTGGCGACGACGACGCGCACTCCCCGCTCCCGCAGATGGTCGGCGACCGCCTGCCCCAGCGCGCCGCCACCGGTGACCAGGACGGTCCCGCGCCAGGTGAAGGCGCCACCCGGCACCGGGACCAGGTTCGCGCGCTCGGACACGATCTCCGTCCGCCCGTCGCCGAGTTCGGCCAGGGTGAACCGGCCGGGGTGCTCCGTCTGCGCGACCCGGACCAGGCCGGCCACCGCCGCTCCGGCCAGGTCTCCGGGCTGCACCAGCACGCTCAGATGCTCGTGACCGGCCTGCGACTCCCGCAGCACGAGCGCCAGCGCGTCGGGCGCGTCGCCCGCCGGCACCTGGACGACCCGGCCCTGCGGCTGGCCCGGAACCCGCTGCCACTCCGGGCGGAACAACGTGCCCCGGCCCGTCGCGCTCCCCCGCACGGTGATCGATTCGACGGACGCCACCGGCCGGCCGCTCTGGTCGGCGACGGCGATCCGCCCCTCGTGGATGCGCACCCGCAACCCCGTGGCGCCCCGCGCCAGCAGGTGCACGCCGCGCAGGGCGAACGGCACGCCGTCGCCGAGCAGCCGGGCCGGGTGCAACGCCGCGTCGAACAGGGCGGGGTGCAGCGCGAACCGGCCCGCGTCCGGGAACTCACCGCGCACCTCGCCGAAGAGCTCGTCGCCGCGGCGCCACAACCGGCTCAGCCCGCGGAACGCGGGTCCGTAGTCGGCGTGCTCGACCTCCAGTTCCTCGGCGTCCGGCGGGGGCCAGGCACCGATGTCCACCGGCGGCGCGGGGCGGCCCTCACCGACGTGCAGAGCGAGCCTGCCGCTGGCGCAGCAGACGCCGTTCGCGTGCACCTCGAACGCCCGCGTGCCGTCGACCCCGGGGCGTACGACGATCTCGGCCCGCCGCGTCTGCGGCAGCGGCATCGGCGTGTGCAGGACCAGTTCGTCGACGCCGGTGCAGCCGGCCCGCTCCCCCGCGTACAGGACCAGCTCCAGGATCGCCGTGGCGGGCACGATCGCCGTTCCGCCGACGATGTGGTCCAGCAGCCACACGGGGCTGAGGTCGGCGATGCACACCACCTCCCCGGAACCGGGCACGACGACGGTCGACTCGATCAGCGGGTGTTCGGCGCCGCGGTCGAGCCAGTAGCGCCGACGGTTGAAGGTGCTGGTGCCCCGCAGCCGCTTCCCCGCCTGCTCGGGGTCGGTGGCGGAGATGACGCCCTCGGTGAGCGCGGCCAGCGTGCTCCCCGGACCCAGTTCGACGAGGGCGGCACCGTCGACCATGGCCAGATGGTCGGCGAAGCGGACCGTCTCGCGCACGTGCCGCACCCAGTAGTCCGGGTCGTCCGGGCGGGCGCCGATGACCGGAATGAGCGGCGGGTGATACGTCAGGCTCCTGGCCACCTCGGCGAACTCCGCCAGGATGGGGTCCATCAGCGGCGAGTGGAAGGCGTGGCTGACGGTGAGCGGGGTGACCCGCTCGAAACCGGCGGCGATGGCCGACACCTCCTCCTCCGCGCCGGACACGACCACCGAGTCCGGCCCGTTGACGGCCGCGATCGCGGTGCGCGGGGTGAGTCGGATCTCGCTCTCGGCAGCCCGGACGGCCACCATGGCGCCGCCGGCCGGCAGTTCGCGCATGAGTCGCCCGCGGACGGTGATCAGCCTCGCCGCGTCGGGCAGGGACAGCACGCCCGCCACATGAGCCGCCGCGATCTGCCCGGCGGAGTGCCCGATCAGCGCGTCCGGGAGGTATCCCCGGGACTCCAACAGACGGAACAGTGCCACCTCATAGGCGAACAGGGCCGCCTGGGCGATGTCCGTACGGTGCACCAGGTCGGTGTCGATCGCCTCGCGCAGCGCCGGGTCCAGGTGGGCGCAGGCCTCCTCGAAGGCCGCGGCGAACACCGGGTACCGGGCGGCCAGCTCCCGTCCCATCCCGCGCTTCTGCGCCCCCTGGCCCGGGAACAGGAACGCCACCCGCAGCTGCTCGTACTCCTCGACGATCACATGCGCATTGGTCCCCGAGATCCCGAAGGCCGACACGGCGGCCCGGCGCGGACGGTTCTGCGCCGGCGAGGACGCCGGCCGGGGCGTCAGCCGGGGCGTCAGCCAGGGCGTCGGCTCGGTGACCAGGCGAAGCGCACCGGCGGTCCAGTCGACGTGGAGCGTGGGCTCGTCGACGTTCAGCGTGGCGGGCACGGTGCGGTGCCGGATCGCCATCACCGCCTTGATCACGCCCGCGACCCCGGCGGCTGCCTGGGTGTGCCCGAGGTTGGACTTGACGGTGCCGACCAGGACCGGATCCGACCGGTCCTGACCGTAGGTGGCGAGCAGCGCGGCCGCCTCGATCGGGTCGCCCAGGGCGGTGCCGGTTCCGTGGGCCTCGACCACGTCCACGTCGGCGCCGGTCAGCCCGGCATCGGCCAGCGCCTGCTGGATCACAGCCGCCTGGGCGGGCCCGCTGGGTGCCGTGAGGCCGTTCGACGCCCCGTCCTGGTTGACCGCGGAGCCGCGCAACAGGGCCAGGATCGGGTGGCCGTTGCGCACCGCGTCGCTCACCCGCTCAAGGACCAGCAGCCCCACCCCCTCCGACCAGGCGGTGCCGTCGGCAGCCGCGGAGAAGGGCTTCACCCGTCCGTCCGGGGCGAGGCCGCGCTGCCGGCTGAACACCACGAAGGAGTCCGGCGTGGCCATCACCGTCGCCCCGCCCGCCAGGGCCAGGTCGCACTGGCCGGCCCGCAGGGAGTCCGCCGCGAGGTGCATGCCGACCAACGACGAGGAACAGGCGGTGTCCAGGGTGAGCGCCGGCCCGTGCAGCCCCAGGCTGTGCGCGATCCGCCCGGACGCCACGCTCCCCGCCGAGCCCAGGGCGATCTGGGACTGGAGATCGTGCGCGCTGCCCCGGAACCGGCTGCCATAGTCGTTGTACATCAGGCCGACGAACACACCGGTGTTGCTGCCCCGCAGGGACTCGGGGGCGATGCCTGCCCGCTCGACCGCCTCCCACGCCGTCTCCAGCAGCAGCCGCTGCTGCGGGTCGGTGGCCAAGGCCTCGCGCGGCGACATGCGGAAGAACGCGGCGTCGAAGTCGGCCGCGTCCGCCAGGAAGCCCCCGCGTGAGACATAGCTGGTGCCCACGTGGTCAGGGTCGGGATGGAACAGCTCGTCCAGGGGCCAGCCCCGGTCCGTGGGGAATCCCGTGATCGTGTCCTGGCCGGCGGCGAGCACCCGCCAGAGGTCCTCCGGGCTGCTGATCCCACCGGGATAGCGACAGGCCATCCCCACGATCGCGATCGGCTCGGTGGCCGTGCGGGCGGGCGGCGGCGGGCCGGCGGCCCCGCCGGTGAGGAACGTGGCCGCCAGGCGGGGCGTGGGGTGGTCGAACACCAGGGACGGCGGCAGCGCGAGACCGAGCTCCGCGCCAAGCCGGTCCCGCAGCCGCACGGTGCCGAGTGAGTCCAGGCCGGCTTCGACGAACGACCGGTCCGGCTCGGGCGGCAGGCCGGTGATCCCCGCGGTCTCCCGCAGGACCACGTCAAGCACGTACTGGAACCGGAGCCGCTGCCGCGCCGGCTTGCCCGAGGATGTCAGCGGAATCCCGCTGATCGGACGGATTCCCGCCGGCACCCGATGGGGCGGCAGCAGGCGGCGGCAGAAGGCGAGCAGCGCCGCCGGATCCACCTCGCCCACGACATAGGCGACCGGTACCTCACCGAACACCGCGTCGGGCTCACCCACCACAGCCACGGCCCGGACGTCCGGATGGCGGGCGAGCACCTGCTCGATCTCCGCCGGGTGGATGTTCTCCCCGCCCCGGATGATCATTTCACCGGCCCGCCCGGTCACCACCAGACGGCCGTTCTCCTCGCGGCCCAGGTCCCCGGTGGCATGCCACCGGCCGGCACCGGGCATCTTCAGCTGGATCTCCCCGTCCACGAACCGGGTCTCGATTCCGGGCAGGACGACACCGTCGACGGCGACCTTCCCAGACGTCTCCGTGCTGCCGTATCCGTCGTGCAGCTCACCGTCGAAGGCTCGGCGGAACCGGTCTCGCAGCTCCTCCGGCAGCGGGGCCCCCGCCGACAGGCACCGCAACGGCAACGGAGCTCCCGCGTCCAGCAGTTGGGTGAAGACCGTCGGCACGCCGCCCAGTGCCGTGAACGGCTCCCGGCGCAGCAGGGCGGCAGCCCCGTCCGCGCTGAAGCGATCCATCACATAGGCGCTCGCGCCCAGGGCCAGCACGCCCACCACGCACATCGAATGCCCGAAGGCGTGGAACAGCGGCAGCGGCCAGAGCAGGTGGTCGTCGCCGGACATGCCCAGCAGGTCCCGGTAGGCGCGGTCCGCCGACCAGAGCCAGTCCCGCTGGGTCGACAGCACGCCCTTCGGCTCCCCGCTGGTCCCGGACGTGTAGTGCAGCCAGGCGGGCGAGTCCGGATCGAGGTCGTCGCGCGGCGGCGCGGGGGTGGGCACGAGCAGGTCGTCCACGGTCACCACCCGGACACCGGCCACCCGCCGTGCCTGCGCCAGGTGTTCGCGGTCGGTGACCACCAACTCGGCGCCGCTGTCCGCCAACCGGGATCGGAGGTCGTCGTCAACGCTTCGCGCGTCGAGTGGGACACCGACCGCGGCCGCGCGGCAGACGCCGAGCGTGGCCGTGACGGCGGGCACCCCGTTGCCCAGGTACAGCGCCACCCGGCTGCCGCGGTCGACGCGGAGGTTGCCGGCCACCCGGGCGGTGCGACGGGCGAGTTCACCGTAGCTCACCACGCCATCGGCGTCCGCAAAGGCGGTCTTGTCCCCGCGCTCGGCCGCGTGACGGAGAATCAACTCATGCACCTTGCACCTCCGTAGTCACTCACGACGCCAACTGACGCCGAGCCACCAGGGTCCCACCCTCGGTCGCCTGCGAACTCTTCACACCCCCGGCGAGCGCCGGAAACGAACTCCCGCGAGGGTCAGGTGACCTGACTTGTGATCACCCCGCCGAGACGGTCGTGGCCTCGTAGGTCGAGTCGGCAGCGCCAGCTCACAGGCGAGCTCCTCGTCCGCCGCGGCGATCGGCCGGTCGAGCAGGTGAGACGGGAGCGCGGGGTTCACGGCGAGGCCGGGCGGTGCGGGACTCACACCGCGTCATCCTGCTCCATGGACGTCGGGGGTGTCCCCGGATTTCACTCCGGCCTCGGCTCTGTCTTGGCGGAGATGATCGCTCGCATCGTCCTGGCGGGACCTGCGGACCGGCCCCGAACGCGCGCCAGCTTCGCACCTGCCCTTCAGCACCGGTGATCCACGCGGTCACCGACCGGGCTCCCCCGGCCGGGCTGCGGCGCCCTACTCTGGAATGGCGGGGTCGACTGTCCCAGCGAGGGAGCGTGCGGTGAGCGAGTATGTGGAGCGACCGCCATATCCGGCGGTGAACATGCAGGTCAACCATGTCGAGCCGGTGCCACGGCGGATTCGTGCCGTGCTGGCGGGAGAGACCGTCCTGGACACGACACGAGCACGCTACGTCTGGGAGGTGCCCTACTACCCGCGGTACTACATTCCGCTGGACGACATCCGCGGCGACCTGCTGGTGACGGACGGGAGCGCGCCGCAGGACGGTCCCCGGGGCCGGATCCAGCGGCACGGCTTGCGGGTCGGCGATGCCGAGCGGCCGGGCGCTGCCACGGTGCTGCGGGAGTCGTCGATTGCCGGGCTCAGCGGGACGGCGTGCTTCGAGTGGGGCGCCCTCGACGCCTGGTACGAGGAGGACGAGCAGGTCTTCGTGCATCCGCGCAGCCCGTATGTCCGGGTCGACGCGCTGCGCTCGACCCGGACGGTCCGCGTCGAGCGCGACGGTGTGGTTCTCGCCGAGTCCTCGTCGCCCGTCATGGTCTTCGAGACCGGTCTGCCGACCCGCTACTACCTCAATCGCACCGACGTCGACTTCCACCGGCTGGTGCCCAGCGACACCGTCACCGCATGTCCGTACAAGGGGACGACCAGTGGCTACTGGAGCGCCCGGATCGGCGAGCGGCTCCACCCGGACCTCGCCTGGTGCTACGACTTCCCCACCGCCCCGCTCCTGCCCATCGCCGGAATGATCGCCTTCTACAACGAGCGGGTCGACCTCTCCATCGACGGCCATCGCCTCGACCGCCCCAGGAACCCGACGGCCCGCTCGGGCAGTTGACCAGCCTTAGACCGACCGGCAAATGGTGGGCGGCGTCGCGGCCCGATGGCTCTCTCCCCCAGCCTTCGGCCGGGAGGTGCCCCCTGACGGCTTCTCCTCAGTCACCGCAGCTCCGCTGCTGCTCCCTCGTCGGCACCGCCCAGACTCGGCCCTCGACCCTCCCCCAGCCTTCGGCCGGGGAGACCCCCTTCTTCCTCCACCCACCATTTGCCGGTCGGTCTTAGTGGTCGGCTCCGGAAGTCCTTCGGGGGTTGATCACGCGGCGAGCCGAAGCGAGGGTTTCTTCTGATGCCGCGGGCTGCCGAGAGGACGATCCGCGCGCGCAACCGGTCCGGCGCTGGACGACCCGGCTGGCGATCTTGAATAATCCAGCCATGCCTTCTCTCGTCCGCTCAACGGTTCCGGTGGGCTCCCTCGCAGGGCAGGCCCAACCGACTTTGGCGGCCGGCGACGGCGTGCTGCTGCGGCCCTGGACTCTCGGCGATGCGCAGGCCGTGATGGACGCTTATCAGGACCGGGAGATCCAGCGCTGGCATGTGCAGCGCGCGGACTCCGTTGCCGAGGCTCAGGGGTGGATCGCAGGCTGGCAGGGCGGCTGGGCAGCCGAGACCGGCGCGCACTGGGCCGTGGTCGACTCCGAGACCGATGTGCTGCTGGCTCGCGCTGCATTGAAGGGACTGAAGTTCGCGGACGGCACCGCTGGCGTCGCCTACTGGACCGTCCCGGCGGCCCGGGGAAAGGGCGTCTGTCCGCGGGCAGTCGAAGCGATGGCATCGTGGGCCTTCGGGGTGGCCGGCTTTCACCGTCTTGATCTCGAACACGCCATGGGCAATACGGCGTCCTGCCGCGTCGCCGAGAAGACCGGCTTCGCTGTGGAGGGTGTACGGCGCAGTGCATGGCTCCAGGCGGACGGCCGGCATGACGTTCACGTCCATGCGCGTCTGCGGTCTGAAGGATGAACGGAAACGCGACGAGGGAGCCGCTCGCGGTGGCGGTTAGGTCTCCTCAGCCGGAACGGGTGCCGGTGCGGCGGTGCCCAGGGTTCCGCCGGTCATGCCGGCGGTGAGGGTGGTGCCGTCGGCCGGGTCGATCAGGAGGAAGGATCCGGTGCGGCGGTTGTCGGTGTAGTCGTCCAGGGCCAGCGGTTCGGCGGTGCGCAGGATGGCGTGGCCGATGTCGTTGACGTTCAACTCCTGGGCGCTGGTGCGTTGTTCGAGGGTGTCGATGTCGATGCGGTAGGAGATTTCCTTGACGATGGCGCGGACGGTGCGGGTGGTGTGCTTGAGCAGTACCTTGTCGCCGGCGCGCAGTGGCCGTTCGTGCAGGTGGCAGACGGTGGCTTCGACGTCCTTGGTGGGGAGGGGAGTTGTTCCGGCGGCGATGAGGTCGCCGCGGGAGATGTCGATGTCGTCGGTGAGGCGGACGGTGATGGACTGGGGGGCGAAGGCGATGCCGGTGTCGGTGCCGAGGACGTCGATGCCGGCGACGGTGGTGGTGCGTCCGGAGGGCTGGACGGTGACGGTGTCGCCGGTGCGCAGGACGCCGGAGGCCAGCTGGCCTGCGTAGCCGCGGTAGTCGCGGTGCTCGCCGGTCTGGGGGCGGATGACGTACTGGACGGGGAAGCGGGCGGGTTCGTCGCCGGAGGCGCCGGCCACCTGCACGGTTTCCAGGTGTTCGAGGAGGGTGGGTCCGCCGTACCAGTCCATGTGGGCGGAGGGTTCGACGACGTTGTCGCCGGCCAGTGCG
The DNA here is from genome assembly GCF_000744225.1 of Kitasatospora mediocidica KCTC 9733. GTDB lineage: Bacteria > Actinomycetota > Actinomycetes > Streptomycetales > Streptomycetaceae > Kitasatospora > Kitasatospora mediocidica. The sequence continues at coordinate 121,592 of NZ_JQLN01000007.1, forward strand.
CTGATGGGGATGGTGGTGATGTCGTTGATGCCGAGGGAGGTGGCGTAGGCGGTGAACTCGGCGGCGATGGTGGCGAAGACGGGCTCCGCGTAGTCGACGAGGTCCATCTTGTTGACGGCCAGGACGACGTGCGGGACGCGCAGGAGGGCGGCGACGGCGGCGTGGCGGCGGGTCTGTTCGACGACGCCGTTGCGGGCGTCGACGAGGACGACGGCGAGTTCGGCGGTGGAGGCGCCGGTGACCATGTTGCGGGTGTACTGCACGTGGCCGGGGGTGTCGGCGAGGATGAAGCGGCGGTTGGGGGTGGCGAAGTAGCGGTAGGCGACGTCGATGGTGATGCCCTGTTCGCGCTCGGCGCGCAGGCCGTCGGTGAGCAGGGCGAGGTCGGGGACGTCCTGGCCGCGTTTGCGGGAGGCGTGTTCGACGGCTTCCAGCTGGTCGGACAGGACGGATTTGGAGTCGTGCAGGAGGCGTCCGACGAGGGTGGATTTGCCGTCGTCGACGGAGCCGGCGGTGGCGAAGCGCAGCAGCGAGGTGGTCTCGGTGGTGGTGCTCATGGTTAGAAGTACCCCTCGCGCTTGCGGTCTTCCATGGCGGCCTCGGACATCTTGTCGTCGGCGCGGGTGGCGCCGCGTTCGGTGAGGCGGCTGGCGGCGATCTCGGTGATCACGTCGGCGATGGTGGCGGCGTGGGAGTCGACGGCTCCGGTGCAGGACATGTCGCCGACCGTGCGGTAGCGGATGGTGCGGCGTTGGACGGTTTCGGTGTCCTTGGGGCCGCCCCAGTCGCCGGCGGTGAGCCACATGCCGTCGCGGGCGAAGACGTCGCGTTCGTGGGCGTAGTAGATCTGCGGGAGTTCGATGTTCTCGCGTTCGATGTACTGCCAGACGTCGAGTTCGGTCCAGTTGGAGAGCGGGAAGACGCGGACGTGTTCGCCGACGGCGTGCTTGCCGTTGTAGAGGGACCAGAGTTCGGGGCGTTGGCGGCGGGGGTCCCAGGCGCCGAATTCGTCGCGCAGGGAGAAGACGCGTTCCTTGGCGCGGGCCTTCTCCTCGTCGCGGCGGCCGCCGCCGAAGACGGCGTCGAACTTGCCGGTTTCGATGGCGTCCAGCAGCGGGACGGTCTGCAGGGGGTTGCGGGTGCCGTCGGGGCGTTCGCGCAGCCGGCCGTCGTCGATGAAGTCCTGGACGTGGGCGACGTGCAGGCGCAAGGAGTGCCGGGCGACGGTGCGGTCGCGGTAGTCGATGACCTCGGGGAAGTTGTGCCCGGTGTCGACGTGCAGCAGCGAGAACGGCACCGGCGCGGGCCAGAAGGCCTTGAGTGCCAGGTGCAGCATGACGATGGAGTCCTTGCCGCCCGAGAAGAGGATCACCGGACGCTCGAACTCCCCCGCCACCTCGCGGAAGATGTGCACCGACTCCGCCTCCAGCGCGTCCAGATGGGACAGCGTGAAAGCGTTGCCGCTCTCCTCGCGCAGGCTCGGCGTGGTTGCGGTCGTCATGCCAGACCCCTGTTCGTCAGAAGGGCGTGCAGGTCGGCGGCGGACTCGGCGACCGACTGGGTGTGCGTCAGGATCCGCAGGTCGGGGTTCTCGGGAGCCTCGTACGGGTCGTCCACACCGGTCAGGTGGGAGATCTCGCCGGCCGCCTGCTTGGCGTAGAGGCCCTTGACGTCCCGCTCGGAGCAGAGCTCGACGGGGGTGGCGACGTGTACTTCAAGGAACTCGGTGCCCTCGACGGCGTGCCGCTCGCGGACCGCGGCCCGGGAGTCGGCGTAGGGGGCGATCACCGGGGCGAGGACCTTCACACCGTGCGCGGCCAGCTTCTCGGCGACGAAGCCGATCCGGGTCACGTTGGTGTGCCGGTCCTCCTTGCTGAAACCCAGTCCCTTGGAGAGGAACTCGCGGATCTCGTCACCGTCCAGGACCTCCACCCGGTGACCCTCCGCCCGCAGCCGGTCGGCCAGGGCGAGGGCGAGGGTGGTCTTGCCGGCGCTGGGCAGCCCGGTCAGCCACACGGTGGCGCCGCGCCCGCAGACGTCGGCCGTGGGGACCGCCTCTGCGGCTCCCCCGGCGACCGGGATGTCGACTGTGATCACGATCAACTCCAAAGCGGGAGAGCTTCCTTGGGGTCCAGCGGCGAGCCGGCTCCGGACAGCGTGCGGGGGCTGCGCCGGGCGTCCGCAGCCGTGACCACCGCGAACGTCCGCACGCACCGACTCCTGAGGCTGCGGTTGCCCTGGTCCGGTCTGTGAGGGTTCGGACGCCGGGGTTCAGAGTTCGTGGTGGGGGCGGTCAAGCGCGACTACGACGCCGAGTCAAGGTGAACCATCGCCGCTGCACTGCCAGTTCACTCCTGCGAGTGGGTCGGTGGCGACCAGCTCTCCTCCTGTGCCAGAAGCGCACGCTACCTGATCGCACGATCGGGGCCAAGAGGGTCGTGCGCGGCCGGAGCGGCCCTCCGCAGGCGCTGTCGGCCAGCCGTCGGCCGGCTGCCGGCACGGTGGGAATCCGAGTGATCTACTGCGTGAATCCATTGACATGGACTCGCCATATGCACTAAACCTAGCGGCGTTACCGCTCAGTAGTCTCAGGTTGGACCGGATCGCGGGATGGCGCAATGACGGCTGCTCGCTCGCTGCGCGGGTGATCGTCGAGCGCCGGCACCACCCCGACTGCGACGCGGCCCGTGTTCCCCTTCCACCCCGCTGCCGAAGGAACACATCCCTTGCCTGCCACCCCGTTCGTCCTCACCCTGGCCAATCTGCTGCTCCGGCCGGGCTTCGGCACTCGTCACAACCCCGACCAGGTCTTCGACCGGCTCATCGCCGCCACCACGCAGGCCGACGGCGACCAGCCGTTCGCCGACGACTTCCGGCTGCTGCTGCGCGACTGGTCGATGGACGACACCCTCACCCCGGTCGGCTGGGCATCCGCCCAGGCCCACGTCCGCAGGCAACTCGGCAACCGGGCCCGGATCCGCCGCCTGATCGCCGAGCACCCCGCGATCGAGCGCGAGCCCATCGAGCGGCCGGTGTTCGTGGTGGGCCTGCCGCGCACCGCCACCACACTGACCCACAGCGTCCTGTCCCTCGCGGCCGAGCACCGCTGCCCTCTGCTGTGGGAACTGCTCACCCCCGATCTGGAGCCGACGCCTGACCAGCGCAGGAGGGCGATCACCGCCGCGCGTCGGCTGGTCGGCGCGATCGACCTTTTCGCCCCGCGGTTCCGCGACATCCACCCGCTTGAGGCCGAGGGCCCCGACGAGTGCACCTTCGCCCTCCCGCACACCGCCATGCCCCTGTCCCAGGCCCGCATCCCCGACTACACGGACCGGCACTACGCACGGGACTTCGTCCCCGACTACCGCTACCTCAAGCAGGTTTTCCAGGTCCTCCAGTACGGTCGCCCGCGGCGCCGCTGGGTGCTGAAGTCCCCCATGCACCTGGAGAACCTCGACGCACTGCGCACCGTCTTCCCGGATGCCACCGTCGTGTGGACACACCGCGACCCGGTCACCGTCGTGGCGTCCTTCTGCAGCCTGGTCGAGCACGGTATGGCGATCACCGTCCGCCCCCTCGACCTGCACGGCATCGGCGCCACCTGGCTCGACGTGCTGAGCCGCGCCATGACCCGGGGCCTGGCGGCGCGGGCCTCGATACCCCCCGAGGCGCTGGTGGACGTCCCCTACTCCTGGCTCGGGTCCGACCCCGCCAGCGGCGCCCCCAAGCTGTACGAATCCATCGGCGCCCGCTGGACGAGCGCCACCGCCGCCCGGCTTCCCGAGATCACCGCTCGTCCCAAGGGCACCCGCCCGCACAGCTACGACCTGGCGCGTTACGGCCTGACCCGGGCCGGTGTCGAGGCGGCGTTCGCCGACTACAACACCGTGCGCGCCAACGTCGATCAGAGCTGACGTCCGGGCTCACGTCCGGGCCGACGTCCGGCGACCGGGGCAGCGCAAGGCGATGGCACGGCTCAGGCCAGCCGGTAGCGGTGCTCGGGGCGACCGGTGGCGCCGTAGCGCAGGTCCAGGCGGACCCGGTCCTGGCGTACCAGGTAGGAGAGGTAGCGCTGTGCGGTGGCCCGCGAGACGCCGGTCTGCTCGGCCACCTGACTGGCCGACAGGTCGCAGCGGGCCTCCTGGACGGCGCGAAGGATCAGCGTCAGGGTCAGCGCGGAGTGGCCCTTGGCCGGGACGGCGGGCAGCGGGCCGCGGCGGCCGACGCTGAAGAGGGCGTCGACCTCCTCCTGACCGGTCTCCGCCGTCGGGTCCAACGCGGCGACCCGCTCGCGCAGTTCGCGGTAGCCCGCCAGCCGCTCCTGCAGCGCGGCGAAGCCGAACGGCTTCACCAGGTAGCCGGTGGCACCCAGTTGCATCGCCGCCCGGACCGAGGCCACGTCGCGCGCCGCGGTGATCATCAGCGCGTCCGGTCTGGCCACCGCCGTCTGGGCGGCGAGCCGGCGCAGCAGGTCGAGCCCGCTGCCGTCGGGCAGGTAGACGTCGAGCAGCAGCAGATCGGGCCGCAGCGTGCCGACCGCCTCGATCGCGGCGCCGACCGTGGTGGCCTGGCCGACCACCGCGAACTCCGGCACCCGGGAGACGTAGGCCGCGTGGATCGCGCTCACCCGGAAGTCGTCGTCCACCACCAGCGTGCGGATCATCGTGCAACCTCCAGCAGCGTCGGCACACCCGCCGACGCACCCACCGACGCACCCGCCGGCAGGGGATCGTCGTCGGGTGCCGGGAGGTGCACGGTGAAGACCGCGCCCGGCCCGGTGCGCACGGTGATCGTGCCGCCGTGGCGCTGCACCAGCCGGTGGACCAGCGCCAGCCCGAGGCCGCGCCGGGCGGTCCCCCGCCCGGGCCGGGTCGACCAGCCGTCCTCGAAGATCGACTCGACGGCCTGCGGCGGGATGCCCGGTCCGGTGTCGGCGACCCGCAGGTCGATCGCGCCGGCCGTCTCGACCAGCCGCAGCCGCACCTCGGCGGGGCCGCCGCCCCCTGCGCCGGGCCCACTGCCCGCGCCACCGGCCGCCTCGATGGCGTTGTCCAGCAGGTTGCCCACGATGGTCAGCAGCCGCGGCAACTGCCCGGGCTGCTCACCGAGCCGGGAGTCCTCGCTCAGCACGATGCGCACCCCGCGCTCGGCGGCGACCGTGGTCTTGGCCACGATCAACCCGACCATCAGCGGGTTGTCGATCCGGTCGCGGACCGCCGCGGCCAGCGACGGCTCGGTCTGGCCCAGCTCGACCACGTAGTCCAACGCCGCCTGGTGCTCGCCCAGTTCGAGCAGGCCGGCCAGGGTGTGCATCCGGTTGGCGAACTCGTGCTGCTGGGCCCGCAGCGCATCGGTCAGGCCCCGGACGGCGTCGAGTTCGCGCAGCAGACCGACCAGCTCGGTGCGGTCCCGCACGGTCACCACGGCGCCCAGCCGGCGCCCGTGCAGCACCACCGGCATCCGGTTCACCGCCAGGCAGTGGCTGTCGGTCAGGACCGTCAGGTCGGTGCCGGCGAGCCGGCCGTCCAGGGCCCGGCGCAGCCGGCCGTCCGGCAGCAGCCCGTCCAGCGTGCAGCCCAACGCGGTGCCCAGGCCCAGCAGGCGGCGGGCCTCGTCGTTGACCACGCTGATCCGCCCGCGCGGGTCGAAGGCGATCACGCCCTCCTTGATGCCGTGCAGCATCGCCTCGCGGTCCTGCAGCAGGACGGCGATCTCCTCCAGCTCCAGGCCGAAGGTGCTGCGCTTGAGCCGCTGGGCGAGCACATAGGAGGCGCCCGAGCCGACCGCCAGCGCGATCGCCGCGTAGAGCCCGAAGGTGGAGAGCTCGCGGCCGAGCTGGCCGAGTACGGCGTGCTCGGGGATGCCCACGGAGACCTCGCCGATCACCGTCCCGTCCGCCCCGCGCAGCGGCGCCTTGGCGTTCGCCGACCGTCCGGTGGAACCGTTGTCGATACCGGTGTACGAGCCGCCGCCGCGCACCACGACCGGCTCGGAGACCGGCTTGCCGATCAGTGCCGGGTCCGGGTGCGAGTGCCGGATCGCGTTCAGGTCGATGACCACCACGTAGCGCGCGCCCGAGGCGCGCTGGATCCGGTCGGCCGCGCGCTGCACGATGCCGTCGTCCCTGCCCGACTCCATGGCCTGCCGGATCTCCGGGTCGACGGCGGTGGTGTTCGCGATGGCTAGCGCCCGCTGCTCGTACTCCCGGTCGAGCTCGGCCCGCTGGGCGTAGGCGAGCAGGACGAACCCGATCGCGCTCGTGATGGCCAGGATGACCAGCTGGCTGACCAGGATCCGCGCCGAGAGCTTCCGGCCCCGTCTGCCGCGTATCGCCATCCGGCGCACCTCCGTACCGTCGCTGCCCCCTGCCCGCACTGTCGTGTCCGGGCGATTGTGCCTGGTGAATCCGGTTCTGCCCACCCCCGCGGCCGTGCGCAGAACGAGCAGAACCACGCGGAACGCGGGGAAGCCGCGCAACGCTCGCAAGACTCCCGCCGCTCCGGGCGCGGTCCTACCGTCCTCGTCACCAGTCGATGCGGGGCAGAAGAAGGAGACGGATTCGATGGCGGTACGAGATGCCACCGTGACCGGGCCGGGCGCGGGTCGCCCGGGCCGCGCCGATCACGCCAACCACGCCGGCCGCGCCGGCCGCGCCGGCCGCGCCGATCACGCTGATCGCGCTGACGCCCGGATCGAGCTGTCCGGAGTGACCAAACGCTTCCTGACCCCCAGCGGCGAGGCGTTCACGGCGACCCGGGACGTCAGCTTCAGCGTCGAGCCCGGCCAGTTCTGCGCCGTGGTGGGCCCCACCGGCTGCGGCAAGTCGACCACGCTGAGCCTGGTGTCCGGCCTGGACCGGCCGAGCGAAGGCAGCGTCCGGGTCGGCGGCCGCGAGGTGGACGGCATCACCGAGGGCATCAGCTTCATGTTCCAGGCGGACGCGCTGCTGCCCTGGAAGACCGTGCTCGGCAACGTGGCGATGGGCCCGATGTTCCGCGGCGTCGGCAAGAAGCAGGCCCTCGCCTCGGCCCGGGACTGGCTGCGCCGGGTGGGCCTGACCGGCTTCGAGGACCACCATCCGCACCAGCTCTCCGGCGGCATGCGCAAGCGGGTGGCGATGGCCGCGGCCCTGATCAACGAGCCGTCGATCCTGCTGATGGACGAGCCGTTCGGCGCCCTGGACGTACAGACCAAGGCCATCATGTCGAACGAACTGCTCGGCCTGTGGGAGCAGTTGAGGCCGTCGGTCATCTTCATCACGCACGACCTGGAGGAGGCCGTCGCACTCGCCGACCGGGTCGTGGTGATGACCTCCGGGCCCGGCTCGGTCAAGGCGGTCTACGACATCGACCTGCCCCGCCCGCGCGGCTCGGTGCAGTCCATCCGCTTCGAGCCGCGCTTCCTCGAACTCCACCACCAGATCTGGGAGTCGCTGCGCGAGGAGGTCCAGCGCGCCTACGCCCGGACGACAGGAGAGACGTCGTGACCACTGACACCACCCATGCGGCCGACACGACCGGGACCGCCACAGCCGATACCCGAGCCACCGGTGCCGGGGTCCGCGCCGTGCGGCGGCGCAGGCTCCTGGTCCTGACGGCCCGCCTCGGCGTGGCCGTGGTGGTCCTCGGCGGCTGGCAGCTGGCCACCACCGTGGGCTGGCTCGACCCGTTCTTCTTCGGGCAGCCGAGTGGGATCGCCAGGCGGCTGGTCGAGTTCTTCTCGCAGGGCCAACAGGCCACCGAGTTCGGCTCGTTCTGGTTGCAGATCGAGACGACGCTCAAGGAGGCGGTGCTCGGCTTCGCCCTCGGCGCGGTGACCGGGGTGGTCTTCGGCGTCGCACTGGGCCAGAACCAGTTCCTGGCCGACGTGTTCGGGCCCTACCTGAAGATCGTCAACGCCATCCCGCGGATCGTGCTCGGCTCGATCTTCGTCGTCGCCTTCGGCATCGGCGAGACACCCAAGATCCTGCTCGCCGCCGTGCTGGTGTTCTTCGTGGTCTTCTTCAACGCCTTCCAGGGCGTGCGCGAGGTCGACCGCAACATCCTCGCCAACGCCAGGGTGCTGGGCGCCTCCCCCCTGCAGATCGTCCGCCATGTGGTGGTGCCCTCGGCGCTCACCTGGATCATCGCCAGCCTGCACACCGCCTTCGGCTTCGCGATCGTCGGCGCGCTGGTCGGCGAGGTGCTCGGCGCCCAGAACGGGCTGGGGCTGGTCATCAAGACCGCCCAGAACAGTTTCGATCCCAACGGGGTGTTCGCGGCCATGTTCGTGATCGCCGTCATCGCGCTCAGCGCCGAGTGGCTGATCACCAAGCTGGAGCACCGGCTGCTCTCCTGGCGCCCGCCGTCGCCGTCCGAGGCCGCGGCCATCTGAGCCCCACCCCGCCCCACCCGCTTCACCGTCTCCACCCCCACCCTGAAAGGAACGTGGCAGCCATGTTCAAGCGCAGCCTCACCACCACCCTGGCCGGCGCGCTCGCTCTGGGCCTCGGCTTCGGCCTGACCGCCTGCTCCGGATCGAGCGGCGGCTCCAGCGCCGGCGGCTCCCTGCCGACCGTCAGACTCATGGTCGGCGGCATCGACAAGCAGATCTACCTGCCGTACCAACTCGCCCAGCAGCTCGGCTTCTACCAGAAGTACGGCGTCAAGATGGTGCTCAGCACCGAGACCGACGGTGGCGTCGGCGCCGAGGACGCGATGGCCTCCGGCCAGGTGGACATGGCCGGTGCGTGGTACGTCCACACCATCGACTTCCAGGTGAAGGGCAAGGCGGTCGAGGACATCGTCAACCTCTCCGGCGCCCCCGGCGAACGCGAGATGTGCGCCAACGGCAGCGGCGTCCACTCGCCCGCCGACTGGTCGGGCAAGACGGTCGGCGTGACCGACCTCGGCTCGGGCACCGACACCCTCACCCAGTTCCTGGCGGGCCAGAGCAACCTGAAGACCACCCAGTACACCCGGGTCGGCGTCGGCGCCGGTGCGACCGCGGTCGCGGCCCTGCAGAACGGCAAGACCGCCTGCGTGATGACCACCCAGCCCACCGTGGTCGCCATCCAGAAGAAGAACATCGGCTACTCGGCCGTCGACTTGGCCACCACCACCGGCGCCCAGCAGGCGATGGGCGGCACCTGGCCGTCCGCGGGCGTGCTGGCCCGGGCCGACTGGGTCAAGTCCCACCAGGACGCCGCACAGAAGGTGGTCGACGCACTGGTCGCCACCATGCACTGGATCGACACCCACAGCGCCGCCGACATCGCCAACGCCCTGCCGCCGTCCTACGTCTCCAACAGCACGGTCTCCAAGGACGACTACATCGCCGCACTGACCCAGGACAAGGGCCAGTTCCTGCCCGACGGCATCATGCCGGCGAACGGCCCGAAGACCGTGCTGGCCACGGAGAAGCTGGTCGGGGTGAAGACCGATGCGGTGAAGCTCGGCCCCACCTTCACCAACACCTTCGCCATCGCCGCCAACAAGGCCGAGGGCTTCACCCCCACCACCACTCCCGCCGACAGCAACGGCTGACCCCCGCCCCGCGACGTACCGCCGAGCCGCCGAGCCGGCCGCCCCGACCACGGGCCGGCCGGCTCGGCGGCTATTCCTGACGAACCGTCATCCATGCCGTGTCGTGTTCTGTACTCTTTCGATCCTGTGCGTGGGGGGAGCTGTCAACGCGAACGCGGGGGGAGGTACGAGTGAGCGTCCAGGAGGCGCGGCGCGGCAGCAGACGGGCGGTGCGGATCGAGGACGAGGACGAGCAGCGGCGGTTATCCGTCTACCATCTCGTCGGCTTGGCGGCCGGGGGCGTTTTCGGCTCGGGCTGGCTGGTGGGCGCGCAGGAGGCGTACCAGCAGGCCGGTTCCATCGCCTGGCTGGCCTGGCTGGTCGGCGGCGGGCTGATGCTGGTGGTGGCCTGGGTGATGGTCGAACTGAGCACCGCCGCGCCCAAGACCGGCGGGCTGATCTTCCTGCCCCTGCAGAGCAGCGGCCCCCTGGTGGCGACCGTGATCGCCGCGGGGCTGTGGATCTTCTACGCGATCAACTCGGCCAGCGAGGCCCTGGCGATGACCCAGGGGCTCTCCTGGAAGTTACCCTGGCTGCTCGCCGGCCACAGCCTCACGCACATGGGCTGGGTGTACGCGCTGGCCTTCATGATGGTGATCAGCGCGGTCAACCTGATCGCGCCGCGGCTCCTCTTCCGGTTCTCCACCGGACTGACCTTCGCGAAGGTCGCCATTCCCGTCGTCGCCGTCCCGCTGCTGCTGACGAGCGTCCTGCACCACGGCATCGTTCAGTCGACCGCCGGCGGACACGGCTACGCCGCCGTGCTGGCCGCCGTGGTCGACAGCGGTGTCATCTACGCCTACGTGGGCTTCCAGGCACCACTTGAGTTCGCCGGGAACATCAAGCGGCGCGGCATCGGCGAGGCGGCCCGGCTGCGCTGGGCGGTCTTCGGGACGATAGCCGCCTCGACCGCCCTGTACATCGCGCTCCAGGTGGTCTTCAGCAAGTACCAGACACTCCGGCAACCACCGGCGCCGGGCGCGTCCCAGACCACGGGGAGGTCCGACTCGCCGTTCGTCGACTTCGCCTTCGCCGCCAACCTGAACCTCCTGGGTTGGCTGCTCAGGATCGACGCCGTGGCCTCGCCGTTCGGTGCCGGCCTCGTCTTCGGACAGTCGGTGACCCGCGAGGTCGCCGCGCTCAGCCGTGCGCACCTCACCCACCGGGGCCTCCAGAGCGCCCGGAAGGCCTCGCTGCGGCAGCGCTACGACGTCTACTGGCTGATCCTGCTGGTCGACTTCTTCATCGGGGCGGTCGTGTTGTGGCTCGCCGGCGGGAACCGGGCCCCGCTGACCGCGGTCACCGGGATCCTGACCCTGATCATCTACGCCTTCCCGGCCGTGGTCCTGGTGTCGCTGCGCAGCAAACTGGGGCTCTACTCCCCGCGACGGCGCACCGTCCACGAGGCGCTGGCACGGGTGAGTTTCACGCTGATCGCCCTGATCCTCTACGGCGCGGGCTGGGCGAGCATGTGGCGTGCCATGACGTCCCTCGCCGCGGGCAGCATCCTGCTGCTGGTGTTCCCCGTCCTCTCCCGGCGGCTCCCGCTCCTCGGACGGGTCTACGACGCCAAGGAGCACGTGACGCTCCTGCGCCACTGGCGCACCAGTGCGGCGGCCCAGGCGGCGATCTGGCTGACCGCCTACCTGGGCGTGCTGATGGTGCTGACGCTACTGGGCAACTCCTCGGTCGGGACGCACCAGGAGTTCGCGGTGGGCGTGCTGGTGGCCGGCGTGGCGCTCGGGGCCTTCGAGGCGCTGGTCAGGACGTCGCGACAGCACGTGGGGCAGGAGGCCCCCCTGCTGCCGGCGCCGACGCCCGCCCCCGCCGCGCGCACTACCGAAGCGAGCGGATGACCTCCGCCGCCTCCTCGTCGTAGCCGTGCACCCGCAGCAACTCGACCGCGTCCTCCCGGGCGTGGGTGTCGGCCCAGCGGCCCACCGTCGCGCGCAGCAGAAAGAGCCTCCTGGCGTCCGGCAGCGTGCTGTCGGGCTCGCGCAGCCGGGTGACGACGGCCGCCACGTCGTGGTGGCTGATCCGCTGCTCGTTCTCCAGGCAGCGCTCCAGCAGATCCCAGCTGTCACGCGCCGCGTCCCGGGCGTACAGGCGGACCGCGATCTCCGCGACGACCTGGGCGGACCCCTCGGGCCAGGCCAGCGGGTCGGAGGGGTCGGCCAACTCCTTGAGGGCGAGGAAGACGGCGTCCGACCGGCCGTCGGCCCGCAGCCTCGTGACGTAGTCGACGAACAGCGCGGGGTCGGCGCCGTTGCGCAGGACCTTCGCGGTGAGCTTGCGCGCGGTCGACCGCGCCACCCGGTAGCGGTCGCTCGCGCGCTCGACCCTGCCGAGCAGCTCGGCGAGTTCGTTCCCCGAGCGGCCGTCGACGTGCTCGGCCGCGGCGATCCACAGCAGTCGCCGGCACTCCGCCTCGGCGTTGAAGTTCACCAGGACCTTGTCCAGGTCGGCCACCCTGGCTCGCGGCCGGGGCCCGCTCGCTCCGTCGGCCCCGATGGCGACGATGTCGGCGAGGAGGTCCCTGGTGCTCCTGGTGAGGGCCTGCGAGCGGTGCCAGGCGATGACGATCTCGGCCAACTCGTCGTTGCTCCGCCGGGCCGCGGCGTGCCGGCGGATCTCGTCGCACTTCTCGGGCCGCGTCGTCGCCAACTGGCCGCAGATCTCGACGATGTCGTGCCGGGACAACCGGGCGCCGACGTGTTCGACGAGGGTGTCGGGTCTGCCCGTCTCACCGGCGATCAACCGGGCCACGATGCGCCTGGTCGTGATCACCTGCTCCGGGTCACCGAGCTGGGCGTCGACCCAGTTCTCCATGATCTGCTCGGCGGGGCTGAGCTGGTACAGCGCCCCGACCAGGTCGTGGAACTCCGCCGGATCGGTGTCCGCCGCCTGCGTCGAGCCGTGCCGGTCGATCGCGGACAGGGTCTGGAAGAGCAGCTTGGTGGCTTCCGCGTCGCAACCCTGGTCCCGCAGCAGGATGTAGAGCAGGACCTTGTCGAGATTGGTCCGTCCGGAGCTCGGCCGGGTGAAGACGCGCAGCGTCTTGTCCACCAGGTCCTCCGCCCGCCGGCACTCCCGGACGAAGACGGCGACGTCCGGTGCGGTCCGCTGGCAGGCGACGTCGTGGACGATGCCGTCGGTCAGCGGCGTGCCCTGCCACGTCCCGCCCTCGGCCTCCCACTGCTTGCAGGCCAGCTCCGCCGCGTGTTCGGCGCTCCGGCACAGGGCCGCGGTCGCCAGCATGTTGACGGAGTCCCAGTAGTTGAGGCGGTCCCTCGGTGGGGAGCCGGACCGGGAGGCGGGCGTCGACGCCGACGCCGCCGTGAGCAGGTCGTCGATGGAGCGGCTGACGGCGAAGACGTGCAGCAGGCGCAGCGCGGTGGCCGGCTGGGGCCCGTCATGGTCCGCGGTGCCCAGCCGGATGGCCTGCATGCGTCGCACGAAGGTCTCGATCGAGCAGGTGGTCACCCACGCGTAGCCGGGGGCCGCGGGGCGCTCGTGGCCGTCCCCGGAGCCTTCGGTCGTCCGACCGTCACTCATGTACGCAGCGCCCGCTCCACCCGGTTCCAGTAACGGGCGAAGGTCTCGGCCTCCTGGAACCTCGCGTTCGCCTTCTCGTCGAGGTGGTGCGCGAGGGACCGACTGGCGTCGTCCGACCGCTTGTTGAGGGAGCCGACGATGTCTCCGAGCATCCGCTCGTCCGCGAGCAGCTCGTCGAGGTGGTGGTCCTGGTCCAGCATCAGGTGCCTGATCCACTCCTCGGCGCTCACCGGGATCCGGCTCTGGTCCCGCAACCTGCGCTCCATCTGGTTGGTGAAGAGGGGGGTGCCGTCACGGGCGTCGTTCAGCAACATGCCCGGCGCATGGTGCGCGCAGCCCTCCATCTCCCGCCTCACCGCCTCGCGCAGCAGGCCGATGGTGAGCCTGTCCAGGTGGTTCTTGGTGCCGCCCGCCAGGACGCGGAGCAGATGTCCGCTGAAGGGCGTGCAGCGGTCCAGCGGCGCGGGCAGGGCCGAGCAGCCCTCGGCGTCGGCGGCCCTGACGTTCCGGACGGCCGTGAAGACGCAACTGCCCTCGTCCCGCCCGCCGAGCACCCCGGGGAGGACCCCCGCATCGCCCTCACCGCTCAGGACCGGCAGCATGTTCGAGTAGCAGCAGTCGGCTATCAGCACCTTCAGCCGTGCTTCGGCCTTGCGCATGGCGCGGTAGAGGTACCAGCTGGACAGCCAGGTCCACGGCTTGTCCTTGTACGAGGAACCCACCGAGAAGTGGACCTGACCACCTGGAACGTCACTCCAGTACTGGCCGTGGCCGACGTAGACCACCAACAGGATGTCCTCCGGCCCGGTCGCGTCCGCGGCCTCCTGCAGCGCCCGCATGACGCCGTCCGCGGTCCGCACCTCCTCGCCGACCAGCACCCGGTAGCTCTCGGGGCCCCACATCGGGTCGCCGGCCAGGGCCTCTCCGTACATCAGGGCACTCGGCCGGATCGTGGGATGCCCGGGAATGCCCGAGTCCTCGGCGTACTCACCTGGTCCGATCACCAACGCCCTGGACGCCATCTCAGCCGTCCACCCCCTCCGCACCCGACGCCTCGGCGGCGGTCGCCCCGGCACCGGCCGCCTCCGCATCGGGTACGGGCTCCGCGCGGACCGACGCCTCCGGCTTGTCGAGCCGCTCCTCGCGCCAGCGCTCGACGACCCGCTTCGCGCGCTCGACCGCCGCCTCGTACGCCATCTCGGCCGTCTTGCTCGCCACTGCCACCAAGAGGATCTCGACGAGGCCACCACTGAGGACCTTGCCCTCGTCAACCGGCTCCTCGTGCCATCGCAGACCCGTCTCCGCCGCCAGCTCGTCGAGCAGCCGCGACGCGTCGTCCAGCCCCAGCGACCCCTTGAGCGACACCGAAATCCTGGTCCCCACGCCCGCCCCCAGCTCGCTGCCAGCCGTCTCGCCCAGCCTACCCACCCCAACAGGGCTTCATCCACTGAATGCTGATGATACGTCAGTTGAACTGATCACCTGGCAGATCGACGGCACGGCGGTCCGGGCGCCCGCGCGGGCGAAGGGCCAGGCGGTGTGCGGCGCGCCGACGGCGTGTCAGAGCCGGACCGGCGCTCCGAGCGGATTGACTGAACCGGCGATCACCCGGGGCCGGCGAGGGCCGGACCTCCCTGGCGCGCTGGACGGGGACCGCGGCGGCCCGCGAGGTCGCCCGCGCGAGGCGGAAGGAGCACGGCGATGACAGAGCACAGCACGCAGACGCCACCGCGGGGCAAGAAGTGGTGGCGCGCCGGGTGGTTCCTACCGACCGTGCTGGCGGTGCTCTCCGTGATCTTCATCGTGGAGAACAGGGCGAGCACGGAGATCCGGCTGATCATCCCGACGGTCACGATGCCGCTGTGGGCGGCCCTGCTGGGCATCTGGGTCGTCGGCGCGCTCACCGGTCTGTTCATCGCACGGCGACGGGCGAACCGGCGGACCGGTCAGTAGGGCGCTCCGATGAACCCGTGGGCGATGTCGGCGGCGGGCGTGCTGGTCGTGGCCTATGCGGCGCTCTCCCGGCGGCTGGCCACGACGGTGGTCTCCGGGCCGTTGGTGTTCGTCGCGGCCGGCCTGGCGCTCGGGCCCCTCGGCCTGGACCTGGTCTCCCAGGACACCGATCTGGAGCGGGTCCGGGCGCTGCTGGAGGGCGCCTTGGCCCTGGTGCTGTTCACCGACGCGGCGGCGATCCGGGGCCGGGAGCTGCGTCGCGAGGGCTTCCTGCCACTGCGGCTGCTGACGGTCGGGCTGCCGTTGACCATGGCGCTGGGGTGGCTGCTCGCCTGGCCCCTGCTGCCGGGCCTGGGCGGGTGGGAGCTGGCGCTGTTGGGCGTCATCCTGGCGCCGACGGACGCCGCGCTGGGCCAGCAGGCCGTCGCCGACCGGCGGGTGCCGGCGCTGGTGCGCCATGGCCTGGGCGTGGAGTCGGGGCTGAACGACGGTCTGGCGCTGCCGTTCTTCCTGTTGGCGCTGGCGGCCGCGGGTGGCGGGCACGGTGGCCAGCCGGGAGTCGGCGAGACCTTCCTGCGGGCCTTGCTGCTCAGTGGCGCCATCGGGGCGGTCGTGGGCGGGCTCGGTGCGAGGGTGCTGCGGTGGTCGCTCGCACGCGGCTGGATCACGCCGGGCTGGCGTCAGCTGCTGGCCGTCGCGCTGCCCGCGATCGCCTACGCGCTGGCCGTCGAGGCGCAGGGCAGCGGCTTCATCGCGGTGTGGGTGGCGGGCCTGGCGTTCGGGAACGGCCTGCGGGCCCGGGCCGGCGACGAGCCGTCGGGGTCCGCTGAGGAACGGACCGGCCAGAGCGTCGAGCT
Organism: Kitasatospora mediocidica KCTC 9733; assembly: GCF_000744225.1. Taxonomy (GTDB): domain Bacteria; phylum Actinomycetota; class Actinomycetes; order Streptomycetales; family Streptomycetaceae; genus Kitasatospora; species Kitasatospora mediocidica. The sequence goes on from NZ_JQLN01000007.1 coordinate 137,520, forward strand.
GACGGAGCGTCTGGGCCTGCTGCTGGCCCTGCTGAGCTTCCTGTTCTTCGGCGCGGTGATCCTGGGACCCACGCTGGAGCACCTCACCTGGCGGACGCTGCTCTATGCGGTGCTCAGCCTCACGGTCGTACGGATGGCTCCGGTGGCCCTCGCGCTGACCGGGACCGGACTGCGTCCGGCGACCGTCGGCTATCTCGGCTGGTTCGGGCCGCGCGGGCTCGCCTCGCTGGTGTTCGGCCTGCTCGCCCTGGAGGACCACCTGCCCGGGGTGGGCGTGTTGAGCGCAGTCGTGGCCCTGACCGTGGGCCTGAGCGTCTGCCTGCACGGCGCCTCCGCCGCCTGGCTGGGATCGCGCTACGGCGACTGGTACGCGCGGACGGTGCGCTCGTCCCCGGGCCTGACGGAGAGCAGCCACGTGCCCGAGGCGGCCGTGGCAACGCCCCGGGGCGGGCGGGACTCCGCGTAGGCGTGTCAGACACGGCCCGACCCGGCCGCCCCGGCCGACCCGGCCTTCCGGGTCCTGGTGGCCGACTGCGCCACGCGCCTGGAGTCCCTCATCGACGCCGAGGTCGGCGCCGACGACCGCGCCTGGGTCACCGAACGACCCCACCTGCTCGGCCGGCCCACCTGGCGCGGCGACACCGCCCGGCTCGCAGCCGCCCCGGTCAGTGCTGCTGGGCGGCCTTGATCTGCTGCCAGGAGCGGGGTTCGGCCGTCGGCGTGCTGGGGGCGGCGAGGTGGGGCCTGGCGGTGGCGGGGAGGGCGGTCGGCTTGGACGGGGTGTAGAGCCAGGTCTGGAAGAGGCCGTCGAGGTTCTTGCCGGAGAGGCGTTCGGCGAGTGCCTGGAACTGGGCGATGGTGCCGTTGCCGTAGCGGTGCTCGGTGGGCCACGCCTTGAGCAGCTTGAAGAAGGCGTCGTCGCCGATGGTGGTGCGCAGCACCTGGATGGCGAGGGCGCCCCGGTCGTAGACCGCGTCGGCGAACTGGTTGTCCGCGCCGGGGTCGCCGGGCTTCACGGTCCAGAAGGCGTCGTCCGCCGGGTGCGAGGTGTAGACGTAGTCGGCGAGTTGCTGGGTGGTGCCCTCGTCCTCGTGCTCCGACCAGAGCCACTGCGCGTAGGTGGCGAAGCCCTCGTTGAGCCAGATGTCGCTCCAGCGCTCCAGCGAGACGCTGTCGCCGTACCACTGGTGTGCCAGCTCGTGGACGACGACCGAGGTGTTGGCGCCGCCCGCGAACTGCGCCGGGCTGTAGAAGACCCGGGTCTGGGTCTCCAGGGCGTAGTGGGTGGGGACGGCGGGGACGTAGCCGCCGGCCGAACTGAACGGGTACGGGCCGAAGTACCCGCTCAGCCAGTCGACCAGTTCGCCGGTGCGCTCGACGCTGGCGCGGGCGGCGTCGGCGTTGTCGCCGAGGTTCTGGCTGTAGGCGTTGACGACGGGGACGCCGGCGGGGCTGGTGCCGGTGGTGAGGTCGAACCTGCCGATCGCCAGGGTCGTGAGGTAGGTCGCCTGCGGCTTGTTCTCGCGCCAGTCGTAGCGGGTCCAGCCCAGCTGGGAGCGCTGCGAGGTGAGCACGCCGTTGCTGATCGCCTGGGTGCCGTCGGGGACGAGGACCGAGACGTCGAAGGTGGCCTTGTCCGACGGGTGGTCGTTACTGGGGAACCACCACCAGGCGGCCTCCGGCTCGTCGGCGATCACCGCGCCGTCGGACGTGCGCTGCCAGGCCGTGAAGCCGTAGCGGGAGACCGTGGAGGGCAGACCGGCGTACCGGACCACGATGGTGGTCTGACTGCCCTTGGCGAGCGGGGTGGCGGGCGTGATCTCCAGCTCCTGGACCCCGGTCTCGGCGAACTTCGCCGGGTGGCCGTCGACCAGCACCTGGCTGACGTCGAGCGCGAAGTCCAGGTCGAAGCGGGAGAGGTCCTGGGTGGCGGTGGCTAGGAGCGTCGCGGTGCCCTCCAGCCGGTCGGTGGCGGGCTGGTACTTCAGCCGCAGGTCGTAGTGCGAGACCCGGTAGCCGCCGTTCCCGTAGGTCGGGTAGTAGGGGTCGCCGGCACCCGGCGCACCCGGGGTCGGGGTCACCGCCGAGGCCGGGACGGCCAGGAGCAGGGTGGCCGCGGCCACGGCCGGGACGAGCAGCTTCTTGCGCACGGGAATCCTCCGGATCGGTCGTTGGTGACGCCGTCTCGGATTCATGTCCCGCCGGCAGGCCGGGTACGCGCGATTTATGAGGTGTTCATGCCCAGAAACGTCCCGAGGGCGACCGGGTGAGGGGGGCCGGGGGGTGCCGGGCGGCCGGAGGCCATGCGTATGATCTTCGTCCATCATGAGTATAGAAGCCGCTAAGAGCGCGCCCGAAAGCCACAGACCCAGCCACCGACCGGGCCTGGCAGCCCTGACACTCGGCGCGCTGGGCGTCGTCTTCGGCGACATCGGGACGAGTCCCCTGTACGCGATCCAGACCGTCTTCACCGCCGACGGGCACGCGGTCGGGACGAGCCCGGACGAGGTCTACGGGGTCATCTCCCTGGTGTTCTGGGCGATCACCCTGATCGTCTCGGTCAAGTACGTGACGTTCATCCTGCGCGCCGACAACGGCGGCGAGGGCGGCATCATGGCACTGACCGCCCTCGTGCAGAAGCTGTCCTTCAAGTCCGCGCGCACCAAGGTGATCCTGGTGGCGCTCGGGATCTTCGGGGCGTCGCTCTTCTACGGCGACGGGATGATCACCCCGGCGATCTCGGTGCTGTCGGCCGTCGAGGGTCTGAAGGTCGCGGCTCCGGGTCTGAGCTCCCTCGTGGTCCCGGCGACGATCGCGGTGCTGGTGCTGCTCTTCGCGATCCAGCGCTACGGCACCACGCTGGTGGGCAATCTGTTCGGCCCGGTCATGGCGGTGTGGTTCCTGATCCTGGCCACCGCCGGCGGGTTCGAGGTCGCGAACCACCCCGCGATCTTCCAGGCCCTGTCACCCCTGTACGGCCTGCGCTTCATCGTGGACCACGGGATGATCGCCTTCGTGGCACTGGCGTCCGTCGTCCTGGCCGTGACCGGTGCGGAGGCGCTCTACGCGGACATGGGCCACTTCGGCAGGTCGCCGATCCACCGGGCCTGGTTCTTCATGGTCTTCCCGGCGCTGACGCTCAACTACCTGGGCCAGGGCTCGCTCATCCTGCGCTCGCCGTCGGCGGTGGCGAACCCGTTCTTCCTGATGCTGCCCGGCTGGGCGCAGATCCCGATGGTGGTGCTGGCGACCATCGCCACCGTCATCGCCTCGCAGGCGGTCATCTCCGGCGCGTTCAGCGTCACCCGCCAGGCGGTGCAGCTCGGGTTCCTGCCCCACCTGACGATTCGCCACACCTCGGAGCACGAGGTCGGCCAGGTGTACGCACCGGTGATCAACTGGGGTCTGTTCGGTGCGGTCGTCGCGCTGGTGGTGGGCTTCGGCTCCTCCGCCGCACTCGCCTCGGCGTACGGCGTCGCGGTCACCGCGACCTTCGTGCTCAACACCGTGCTCTTCCTGGCCGTGGCACGCAACCTGATGCGCAAGCCGATCTGGCTGGTCGCGCTCGGGGCCGTGGTGTTCCTGACGACCGAGATCGCGTTCTTCGCGGCGAACCTGACCAAGGTCGTCCACGGCGGCTGGCTGCCGCTGCTGGTCGCGTTCACGATCTTCACGATCCTGATCACCTGGCAGCGCGGCCGACAGATCGTCACCCCGAACCGGACCGCGCTGGAAGGCCCGCTGCGCGCGTTCGTCGACGAGGTCGACGCGATGGACCCGCCGGTGCACCGGGTCGACGGCACCGCGGTCTTTCTCAACGCCAACATCGAGACCACTCCGCTCGCGCTGCGGGCCAACGTCGAGCACAACCACACACTGCACAAGAACGTGGTCATCCTGTCGGTCGTCGTGGAACGGGTGCCCACCGTCCCCGAGTCCGAGCGGTGCGCCTTCGACGACCTCGGCCACAGCGACGACGGCATCACGCACCTCACCGCGCGGTTCGGCTTCCAGGACGAGCCCAACATCCCGCAGGTGCTGCGGCTCGCCGCACAGCATCCCGACGCGGGCGAGATCCACGGGCTGCGGGTGGACGAGGTGTCCTACTTCCTGTCCCGGATGACCATCATCAGGACCGACACCCCGGGCATGCGCAGGTGGCGCAAGAAGCTCTTCCTCGCGATCTCCAACAACGCGAGCAGCCCGGTCGTGTACTTCGGGCTCCCCAGCGACCGGTGCGTCATCATGGGCGCCCAGGTCTCGGTGTGACGCGGTAAGTAGGGCCGGGTGGTGGGGCGCGGTCGGCGGTCCGTCCCGAAGTGTTCGCCGACCGTTCCCCTCCGCGGGACTCCCGATCACGACTACCGACCGGTAACGTGCGCTCCCGGCCTGCCGTTGCTCGGCGCCGGCCACCCGTCGTACACCGTTCACCGCCGGCGCCGTCAGGGCCTCTGGCGGTGTGTCACAAGGGGGACACCCATGTCCGCGTTCAGTCGCCGCCGCTTCATCGGCGGCGCTTCGGCCACGGCCGCCGGTGCAGCGCTCTCGCTGGCCGGAGGGACGTTCGCGTCGGCCGCCGCCCGGGACAGCGCACTGGCGGCCGGCGCGGCGCGCGCCGTCGCGATCGGCGGCACGACGCTGGAGCAGGTCGCCACCCCGCTCGGCAGCACCGGCTACCGGCGGCTGCTCTCCGGCCCGGGCTGGCCGCTGGTGGTCCGCGGTGAGCTGGCCGCCGCGCAGAGCGGCAGGGACGGACGGCGCACCGGGCTGGCGAGCTTCGTCCAGTTCACCGACCTGCACCTGTGCGACACCGAGTCGCCGATGCGCTTCGAGTACCTGGCGCGCTGGAACGACGCCGCGCACCGCCCGCAGGAGACGCTCACCGTGCGGGGCGCCTCCTCGCTGGTCGAGCGGGTGAACGAGGTGGCCGCCGGACCGTACACCGGCCTGCCGTTCAGCCTGGTGATGGCCACCGGTGACAACACCGACAACCACGAGCAGCTCGAACTCGACTGGTACCTGACGGTGATGAGCGGCGGCCGGGTGACGCCCAACAGCGGCGACCCGAACCGCTACGAGGGCGTGCAGAACTCCGGCAGCGCCGCGTACTGGAACCCCGAGAGCGCCTACCAGGACACCTACAAGGCGCTGGGCTTCCCCCAGGTCCCCGGCTTCCTGAGCGCGGCCGGCAGCTCGTTCCAGGCCCCCGGCCTGAAGACGCCCTGGTACACCACGGTCGGCAACCACGACGACAGCATCGAGGGCACGCTGCCCGACCTCGGCCTGCTGAACTCGCTCTACACCGGCAACCGCAAGATCGAGGGCTGCGACGACGCCGACGCGGCGAAGCTGGCCGGCCTGCTGAAGAGCGACCCGGCCTCCGCCGTGCTGCTGCTCGGCAAGCTGCTGCAGGACGCCGACGCGGTGCGCGAGATCACCCCGGACGCCCGCCGCCAGCCGTTCACCACCCAGCAGTTCGCCCAGGCGCACCTCAACCCGGCCTACACCGGCGCCGGCCCCTACGGCCACGGCTTCACCTCCGACGCGGCCCACAGCGGCAACCTCTACTACACCTTCGAGATCTCCGAGGGCGTGCTCGGCATCAGCCTGGACACCACCAACGCGGCCGGCTTCGCCGACGGCTCGATCGGCACCGCGCAGCTGAACTGGCTGGAGCAGCAGCTGCGGGCCAACAGCGACCACTGGTACGACACCAACGGGACCCTGGTGCGCGGCGGCTCCAGCAACCGCCTGGTGGTGCTGTTCAGCCACCACACCAGCACCACCATGGGCAACCTGCTGCTCGACCCGCGGCACTTCTTCGAGCTGCGGCACGACGGCAACGCACTGGTCGCGCTGCTCCAGCGCTACCCGAACGTGCTGGCCTGGGTGAACGGCCACACTCACCAGAACCAGATCACCGCGCACGGCCACGCGGTGCCCGAGCGGGCGTTCTGGGAGATCAACACCGCCTCGCACATCGACTTCCCGCAGCACGCGCGGATCATCGAGGTCACCGACAACGGCGACGGCACCCTCTCGCTCTTCACCACCCTGATCGAGTCCGCCGCCCCCTACGGCACCGCCTTCGACGACACCTCGGACGCGGCACTGGCCTCGCTCTACCGCGAACTCTCCTTCAACGACCCGTACGCCACCCCGGGCGCCAAGCTCGGCACCCCGCTGGACCACAACACCGAACTGCTGCTGGCCAAGCCCGGCCGCTGACCGCGCCGTCCCCGCGGGCGGGCGACCGCTCGCCCGCGGGAGGCGGCCGCGCCCCCCGCTCCTCCCCGCGGCCTGTGGTGTGCCGTCGATCGGGGCCGTGAATCGATCTTGTCGGCTAGGCTGCGGCGACGACGGGTTCATGACATGAAGTGCGGGGGAGTGGAGTACGCATGTCCGATTCGACAGAGCACCTGCTGGCCTGGGGCGGCGAGAAGGTGGCCTGCACGGTGTGGGAGCCGGCCGGCGGCCCCGCGAGGCGTCGCACCGCGGTCGTCATGCACGGCGCGGGCGCCGCCGACCAGAGCGTGCACGGGCAGCTGGTCCGGCAGTTGGCCGAGCGCGGCTGCCGCACCCTCGCCTTCGACTTCACCGGCCACGGCGCCAGCTCGGGCCTCCTTCAGGAGCTCAGCCTCAGCGACCGCTTCGACCAGGCGCGGGCCGTGATCGACTCCCTCGCCCCGGGCGAGGACCACCTCGTGCTCGTCGGCGCGAGCATGAGCGGGCAGACGGTGGCCGACCTCGCCGCGCACTACGGCGGCCGGGTGGCGGCGGTCGGCCTGCTGGCCCCCGCGGTCTATCCGCGCCGGGCCTGGCCGCTGCGGTTCGACTCCGGCTTCACGCAGGCCATTCGAGTCCCGCAGGCCTGGCGCGACTCCGCCGCGCTGGACACCTACGCGCACTACACCGGGCGCGCCGTCCTGGCCGTCCCCGGACGGGATCACGTCATCCCGCCGGCCGTGAACGAGGCCCTCGTCCAGGCGCTGTCCGTCCGCGCCGACTTCACCCACCTGGTCTTCCCCGACGCCGACCACCACCTCGGGCGCTACTTCCAGGCCAACCCGGACGCCTGCGCCCGCTTCGCCGACGCACTCACCGCGCCCTGAAGCAACCCTGACGCCGGATCCTGTTCGAAACCAACCAGGCGGCAGGGCTTGTGGGAGTCGTCACTTCGGCCTAATTTAACCAGCCAAGTAAGTCGAGTTACATCGCGACTGACAGCACTTGGGCTGTTCGCGGGAAGAAGGTCGACCATGTCCGTCCGAAGAACACTCACCACCCTCGGCGCGATAGCCCTGGGGCTCCCGCTCCTGACGCCCGTGCAGAGCGCGGACGCCGCGACGTACCGCAACGGCGCGTGGTTCAGCTACGTCTCCGGCCAGCAGATCACCAGCGCCACCGGCGCCGGCGTCACCATGATGCAGGCCACCCCCTACGTGGCGAGCGCGCAGGGCCACTCGTTGCAGGAACTGTCCCTCCAGGACGCGAACCAGCAGTCCACCATCGAGGTGGGCTGGACCGTCGACCCGCAGGTCAACGGCGACTACCTGCCCCACCTGTTCGTCTTCCACTGGGTCGACGGCCAGGTCTCCTGCTACAACGGCTGCGGCTTCGTCCCGGCCACCGGCAGCGGCGTGTGGCCCGGCATGCCCGTCACCTCGGGAGTGGCGGGCACGTTTCAGATCAGCCACGACACCGGCACCCGGGCCTGGTGGATCTACTACAACGGGCGCGCCGTCGGCGACTTCCCCGACGCGCTCTGGCAGGACCCGGCGACCCGGGCCGACACCTTCACCAGCGCGCAACTCGTCAGCGCCTTCGGCGAGGTGGCCGATCCCGGCCAGGCCAGCCGCAGCTGGATGGGTGACGGCTCGTGCGGCAGCTCGTCCGCCTCCTCCACCATCTCGGGCTACCAGCTCTACGGCTCCGCGGACCAACCGGATTTCACGGTCCGTTCGACCGATCCCGGCTCGTACAACTCCGGTAGCGCCACCGCTACTTCGTTCCACCTCGGCGGGTCCGGCAGCGGAGGCTGCTGAGGGCGGCCCGGGCAGGGGGCGATTGTGCTCGATCCGTTCCGGCGTTACGGTGACGACCGGGTGGGACCCGCAGCGGTCCCCGCAGGCGCGATCGAAGGCGGAGGTGACGGCAGTGCGGCGATCCACGAACACGTACTCGCGACGCCACATCGACCTCCAGCGCATGGCCAGCGCCCTCTGTCCGACGGCCTGAGCTCCTCCCCTCCCCGCTCTCCACCCCGCCGCCGCCGCGACGTTGCCCCGGACACCGCTCTGCACCGCGCTCCGGCGCCCGCCGCGTTCGGCCTGCCCGCGCGGCTGTGGAGAGCCCATCCGAGCAGGAAGCGACGTCCCCATGCCCCGACCACACCCCGCCCTCCACCTGGCCGTCGCCCTCGACGGAGCCGGCTGGCACCCCGCCGCCTGGCGCGAGCCCGACGCCCGGCCCAAGGACCTTCTGACGGCCGGTTACTGGGCCGACCTCGTCGCCGAGGCCGAGCGCGGCCTGCTGGACTTCGTCACCATCGAGGACTCCCCCGGCCTCCAATCGTCCCTGCCCTTCGCCCCCGACGACCGCGTCGACCAGGTCCGCGGCCGGCTGGACGCCGTACTGATCGCCTCCCGGATCGCACCGCTGACCCGCACCATCGGGCTGATACCGACCGCGGCGGTCACCCACGGCGAGCCGTTCCACCTCTCCAAGGCGATCGCCACCCTGGACTACGTCAGCGGCGGCCGGGCCGGCGTGCGGGTGCAGGTCTCGCGTCCGTTCGAGGCCGAGCTCTTCGGCCGCCGGACCGTCGCGTCGTACGGGCTGGACGACTTCCGCCACCCCGACCGGTCCCGACCCGAAATCCTGGCGCAGATCGCCGAGTTGTTCGACGAGGCGGCCGACCACGTCGAGGTCGTGCGGCGGCTGTGGGACAGCTGGGAGGACGACGCGGAGATCCGCGACACGGCCACCGGGCGCTTCGTCGACCGGGCCAAGCTGCACTACATCGACTTCGAGGGACCGAGGTTCAGCGTCAAGGGCCCGTCCATCACGCCCCGGCCGCCGCAGGGCCAGCCGATCGTGGCCGCGCTGGCCCACAACACCCTCCCGTTCCGCCTGGTGGCCCGGGCGGCCGACATCGGGTTCGTCACGCCGCGGGACCGCTCGCACGCCGCCGGGATCGTCGACGAGCTCCGCCACGAGCAGGCCGCCGCGGGCCGGGCCGAGCAGACCGTGCACGTCTTCGGCGACCTGGTGGTCTTCCTGGACCCGGAGCCGGGCGCGGCAGCCGCCCGCCGCAGCCGTCTGGACAACCGGGCCGGGGCCGAACTCACCAGCGACGCCCAGGTGTTCACCGGAACGCCCGGGCAGCTGGCCGACCTGCTGGAGGACTGGCGACAGGCGGGCCTGACCGGCTTCCGGCTGCGCCCGGGCACCCTCCCGCACGACCTGGAGCAGATCACCCGCGCCCTCGTCCCGGAGCTCCAGCGCCGGGGCGTCTTCCGCACCGCGTACGAGGCGGACACCCTGCGCGGACTGCTCGGCCTCTCCCGTCCCGCCAGCCGCTACGCCGACACCGCCGCCGTCCCGGCGCGCCGCACAGAGACCTCAAGGACGCCCGTCGCATGAGCAAGCCCGTCAAGCAGATCCATCTCGCCGCGCACTTCCCCGGCGTGAACAACACCACCGTGTGGAGCGACCCGGCCGCCGGCAGCCAGGTCGACTTCAGCTCCTTCGTGCACCTGGCCCGGACCGCCGAACGCGCCAAGTTCGACTTCCTCTTCCTCGCCGAGGGCCTGCGGCTGCGCGAACAGGGCGGGAAGATCTACGACTTGGACGTGGTCGGCCGCCCGGACACCTTCACCGTGCTGGCCGCGCTGGCCGCGGTCACCGACCGGCTCGGGCTGGCCGGCACGATCAACTCCACCTTCAACGAGCCCTACGAGGTGGCCCGCCAGTTCGCCTCGCTGGACCACCTGTCGGCCGGCCGGGCCGCCTGGAACGTCGTCACCTCCTGGGACGAGTTCACCGGGCAGAACTTCCGGCGCGGCGGATTCCTGGCCCAGGAGGACCGCTACGAGCGGGCCAGGCAGTTCCTGGACGCCGCGCATGTGCTGTTCGACTCCTGGCGGGGCGACGAGATCCTCGCGGACCAGGAGTCCGGGGTCTTCCTCGGCGACCCGGACGCGGGTCGATTCGACCACCACGACAGCCAGTTCGACATCACCGGACGGTTCAGCACGCCACGCAGCCCGCAGGGCCGGCCGGTGGTCTTCCAGGCCGGCGACTCCGAGGAGGGCCGCGAGTTCGCCGCCGCTTCCGCCGACGCCATCTTCACCCGGCACGGCACGCTGGAGGCCGGCCGCGCCTTCTACGCCGACGTCAAGGGACGCCTGGCCCGCTACGGCCGCTCCCCCGACGAGCTGAAGGTGCTGCCCGGGGTGACCTTCGTGCTCGGCGACACCGACGCCGAGGCGCACGAGAAAGCCACGCTGATCCGCCGTCAGCAGGTGAGTGGCCAGAGCGCGATCAGGTTCCTGGAACAGGTGTGGAACCGCGACCTGAGCGACCTCGACCCGGACGGGCCGCTGCCCGCCGTCGACCCGCTGGTCGGCGAGAACACCATCGCGCGCGGCCGGGCCGACGTGCGCTCGCACCGCGACCCGCTGGCGATCGCCGCGCGCTGGCGCGAGCTGGCCGAGGCGAAGAAGCTCTCCGTCCGGGAGCTGATCATCGAGGTGACCGGGCAGCAGTCCTTCATCGGCACACCCTCCCAGGTCGCCGAGGCCATGAACGAGTTCGTCCAGACGGACGCCGGTGACGGGTTCATCCTGGCGCCGCACCTGACCCCGGGCGGGATCGACGACTTCGCCGACAGCGTGGTCCCGCTGCTCCAGGAGCGCGGGGTCTTCCGTACCGAGTACGCGGGGGCCACGCTGCGCGACCACCTCGGGCTCGGCCCCGCGCGCACGACCCGGCGGGCGGCGTCGTGACGTACCGCACCCACCGCACCCACCGCACCCACCGCTCAGCGGGCTCGCGGGCGCCGGGCGGGCCGCGAACCGGCCGGTGTGTTCACTGGGTGGACGGATCGCGCGAGTGGCGCCCGCGCGGTGCTACAGTCCGGCCCATGCTGCACACCACCGCACTCGCCATGATGCGAATGATGCCCCCGACCTCGGAGGTACTTCGCTAGCGAAGCCGTGTGCGCGAATGACGCGACGGACCCTCCGGAAACGGGGGGTCCGTTTTTTGTTGTCCCGAATTCCCGTTTGCCCTGAATCATCACCTCCCCATTCCCCCAGGCCCTCCCCAGCAGAAGGCGAAGAACCCGCCATGACGCATCCCCCGGTCATCTCGCTCACCGACTGCGCCGACCCCAACGCACTGGCCCGGCAGTCCGCCCGGATCGCCGCGCTCTTCGGCGCCACACCGACCGTCCTGCCGCTGAGCGGACCGGACCCGGAGGGCGCCGCCGCCCTCACCCTGCTCGACCTGCTGCGCTCCACGGGCCTGACCGGCGGACCGACCCACCCGGTCGTGGTCCTGGTCAACATCGCGCCCCGGGACGGGCACTGGCCCAACGGCGCGCCGTTCTGCTACTTCCGCCACGGGGACCACCTGGTGATCAGCACGGTGAACCACCGGGTCCTGGCACCGCTGGCCGGCTACCTCGGCCTGGTGGAGGTGCAGGTCACCGACGTGCGCGAGGTGCTGGAGGCCGCGGCCGGCCAATGGGCCGAGCTGGCCGAGGCCGAGGTCGAGGAGATCGTCCGGACCCAGTTCCGCAGCCTCTGGTACGTGCCGCTGCTGGCCCGCTGGCTGGCGGACGGCCGCCCGGTCCCCGCCGAGGCGCTGCCGGTGCGCCACAGCGCGCCCGAGGCCGTCCGGGTCGCCGTGGTGGACAACTTCGGCAACTGCAAGCTGGACCGGCCGGCCACCGCGCTGCCCGGCTACGGCGGTGCGGCGACGCTGGCCGTCCGCAGCCGGCACGACGGCCGGAACGTCCAGGTGCGCTGTTACGACCGGCTGCCCGACGTTCCGCTCGGCGAGCCGGGAATCACCGTCGGGAGTTCCGGTGTCGGCTTCGCCGAACTGGTGGTGCGCGGTGGCTCCGCAGCCGAACTTTTCGGTCTGCGCGAGGGCGACCGGGTCCTTCATCTCACCAGCTGACATGTTGTCCGGGCGTTACCCGATGGTGGCCGACGAAATTGACACCGCGCTCCACCACCCGGAATGCTGAAACGCATGTCCGGAACTCTCCCGCTGGTACGCCGCCGCCACGTGGACCACGTGCGCTGCGCCGCTGATCTGTGTCGCTGACGCGCCGCTGAGCGCACCGCGCCGGCCCGTCTCCGTACCCTCCGTACCCTCCTTTCGGACTCTCCTGCGAAGGATCCCCCCATGTTCCGTACCCGCATAGCCCTCACGGCCTCCCTCGCAGCCGCCGTCGCCCTGTCGGCCGCCGCCTGCGCCCCCCAGACCCAGAGCACGGCGACGGCGGCCGGTTCCGGTGGCGCGAACTGCACGACGACCAGCCCCGGCCTGTTCAAGAGCGGGCAGTTGACCGTCGCGACCGACTCCCCGGCCTACGCGCCCTGGTTCGACAGCAACGCCCCCGCCAACGGGAAGGGCTTCGAGAGCGCGGTGGCCTACGCGGTGGCGGGCAAGCTCGGCTTCGGCCAGAGCCAGGTGAAGTGGGTCGTCGAACCGTTCGACAACTCCTATGCCCCGGGGGCGAAGAACTTCGACTTCGACATCAACGAGATCTCCGACACCCCGCAGCGCGCCCAGGCGGTGGACTTCTCCACCAGCTACTACACGGCCGACCAGGGCGTCCTCACGCTGGCCGGCTCCCCGTACGCGAACGCCACGTCGCTGGGCGCGCTGAAGGACGCCAGGATCGGCGTGCAGGTGGCCACCACCAGCTACCAGGCGGTACTCGACGAGCTGAAGCCCTCGCACCAGCCGAGCGTCTTCAACACCACCAACGACGAGGTCAACGCGCTGCAGAACGGTCAGATCGACGCGATCGTCACCGACATGCCGACCGTGTTCTACCTGGCCGGCTCGGAGCTGAACAACGGCAAGATCCTCGGTCAGTTCGGCTACGCCGGCGGCACCCCCGAGGAGTTCGGGCTGCTCCTGCAGAAGGGCAGCGCGCTGACCTCCTGCGTCAACCAGGCGCTGACCGCGCTCAAGGCCGACGGCTCGCTCGCCAAGATCACCTCCCAGTGGCTGTCCGCCTCGGCGAACGTCCCCGAGCTGAAGCCGTAACGGGCCGACAGTGGACCACGGGACCACGGCCGCGCTGAACCAGCAGGCCACACCGCCGGACGAGAACTACCGACCGAGCGACCGGGAGAGGGAACGGCAGCGGTTCCGCCGTTCCCGCAAGCGGCGCAACACCTGGATCGCCGCCCTGTGTACCGTGCTCTGCCTGGTCGCGCTGGGGGCGGGCGCGGTCGCCTCCCCCGGCTGGGAGCGCGTACACAGCCTGTTCCTGGACAGCGCGGAGTTCCGGAGCTCGCTCCCCGGGATCCTGCGGGGCTTCTGGCTCAACATCCAGATGTTCCTGATCGCCGAGGTGCTGATCCTCGGCCTGGGGCTGCTGATCGCCCTGGTCCGGGTGACCCGGTCCCCCGGACTTCAGCCGCTGCGGCTGGCCGCGACCGTCTACGTGGACGTCTTCCGCGGCGTGCCGACCCTGCTGCTGGTCTTCCTGGTCGGCTTCGGACTGCCCGCCCTGCGGCTCCAGGGCACCCCCACCCAGCCCTGGGTGCTCGGGGTGATCGCCCTGGTGCTGTCCTACGCCGCCTACGTGGCCGAGGTGCTGCGCGCGGGACTGAACTCGGTGCACCCGGCGCAGCGGAACGCCGCGCGGGCGCTGGGCCTGAACGAGCGTCAGACCCTGCGGCACGTGGTGCTGCCGCAGGCCGTGCGCAACGTCCTGCCACCGCTGCTCAACGACTTCATCGCCCTGCAGAAGGACACCGCGCTGGTCGCCGTCCTCGGTCCGCTGGAAGCCCTGCGGGCCGCGCAGATCAAGGCGGACTACGACTTCAACTACACCCCGTACCTGGGAGCGGCACTGTTGTTCATCGCGGTGACCATACCGTTGACCCGGTTCGCCGACCGGCTCCAACGACGAGCGGCACAGCGCACCTGGGCGGAGACCGGACGATGACCGAGCCACTGCTGCGGATCCGCGGCGTTCGCAAGGAGTACGGTTCCCGCCTGGTGCTGCGCTCGATCGACCTGGATGTCGCCGAACACCAAGTGGTCTGCCTGATCGGCGGTTCGGGCTCGGGCAAGTCGACCCTGCTGCGCTGCGTGGACCTGCTGGAGACCGTCGATGACGGCACCATCCACCTGGGGACCGGCGAACTCACCGACCCCCGCCTGGACGCCAACCTCGCCCGCCGGCGGATCGGCATCGTCTTCCAGGCCTACAACCTGTTCCCGCACCTGAGCGTGCTGGACAACATCACCCTCGCCCCGCGCCGCGTGCACGGCGTGTCCCGCAAGCAGGCCGAGCAGTCGGCCCGCGAACTGCTGGACCGGTTCGGGCTCGCGGACAAGGCGCAGGAGCACCCCGACCGGCTCTCCGGCGGCCAGCAGCAGCGTGCGGCGATCGCCCGCGCGCTGGCCACCGAACCGGAACTGCTGCTCTTCGACGAGATCACCTCCGCGCTCGACCCCGAACTGGTCGGCGAGGTCCTCGACGTGGTCACCGACCTCAAGCAGCGCGGCCTGACCATCCTGATGGCCACCCACGAGATGGGCTTCGCCCGGCACGTCGCCGACCAGGTCTGCTTCCTGGAGGACGGCGTGATCGTGGAGCAGGGCACCGCGGAGCAGGTGCTCACCGACCCGCGGCAGCCGGCCACCCGGCGCTTCCTCTCCCGGGTCCTGGACCACGCCTAGGGCGGCGCCGCGTTGATCTTTCGGATCAACGCGGCGCCGGACTAGGGCTGGAAGAGTACTTCCGGATTGTTCGGCGAGGGGCCGTCCAGCAACGGACTGTGGATCCCCTTCAGCGTCTGGTCGAAGAACGCTGTCACGTACGCGCGAGTGATCACCACCCCGCGTTCCGGGGGCAGCGGCGGTGTCGGGAACCCGGCCTCCTCCAGAAGCAGGTCGAGGTCGGTGAAGCTGGTGTGGTCGGCGCCGGCGACCGTCAGCCACTTCCTGTAGCCGCCGAGAGCGGCCCAGGTCTGCCCCCACGTGGTGTCGTCGCCGCCGACCGAGTGGACGTCGTCCCTGCCCAGCATGAGGAACGGCCGGTTGATCTGACCGGGCATCGGGGCCGGGTGGAAGGAGCCGTCCATGTTCATTCCGGCCCGTACTCGCGGGTCGGCGATCATCGTGGCGGCGGCCGCCGCTCCGCCGAGGGAGTGTCCGGCCATGCCGATCTCGTGCTTGGTATCGAATCGGCCCATGGATGTAAGCATTCCGCTGTCGTCCGTAACCCCCGCGAGGTACCGGAGTCACCCGCCGGGAGTATGTCGTGCGGTGCGCGGTTCCCTTCGTCGGCATCGTCGAGCGCCACCCTCGTCCTGGCCTACGACGAACACGACCCGTCGCCCGGACGAACCGTGTGGCCCAGCGTGCGCAGGGTGCGCGCCAGGACCCCCAGCGACTGCGGCGCGATGTCGGGCAGCGCGGGGATCACCTGGCCGGGCGTGCCCAGGCGGAGCGCCTGCGCGCACAGCCGTCGGCGGGTGGCGTCCGGGCCGGCGTTCTTCGCCGTGTCGAGCAGGGCCTGGACCTGGTAGTGCTGGCTGGTGACGGCAGGGATGAGATCGGGCGCCTCCGCGGTTCTCCCCGCTTCGGCGAGTGCTGTCACGACCGTGGCCAGCGCCTGTGCTCGGCAGTGGTGGTCGGTGATGGTGCGGGCGAGGTCGAGCGCGTCCGGGATGTGTCCAGCTGCGGCGAGAGCCGCGCAGACGTAGGCCAGCGCCATGTCGTGCGAGTGACGGTCGGTGATGGTGCGGGCGAGGTCGCGGGCTTCCTGGACCTCTCCGGCTCTGGCCAGGGCTCCGGCGGCCGCAGACAGCGGCCACCCCTGTCGCGCGGGGTCGTTGACGACTCGGGCGATCGCCACGACCTCGCGGGCCAGAGCGGCCGCTTCGCCGTGCCTGCCCGCCACAATGAGCACGTCGGCGATCTCCGCCAGGAGCCCGGCCCGCTGCTCGGGGTCGTCGATGCCACGGGCAGCGTCTTCGGCCTCTTGACCGAGCGTCACCGCTGTGTCGTTCGCACCCGCTGCGGCCAGCTCCACGGCTATGTCGGTCAAAGCCCGAACCCGTGGGTGCGCGGTCAAACCCCGGGCGAGACCGAGTGCTCGCTCGACCTGGCCCGCTCCGGCCAGGGCACGGGCCACACTGACCAGCGACCGCACCTCCTGGCCGTGATCGCTGATGGAACGGGCGAGCGCGACTGCCTCGTCGAATCGACCCGCCGCTGCCAGGGCATCGGCAGCGAGGGCCAGAAACTGGGCCCGTCGGAGTTCGATGACAGCCCGGGCGTGGGTGACGGCCTCCTGAGCGGCTTCGACGGCTTCCCCGGCCTCTCCCGCCGCGCGGAAGGCGCCCGCGAGCCTGCCGAACATCGATGCCTCGTATGCGGGGTTCGTCGCGGTGTGGGCCAGCTCAAGCGCCTCGTCGACCAGGTCGGCCGCCTGGCTCGGCTGCCCCGCCTCGAAGAGGATCATGGCGACGAAGGTCAGGAGTCGAGTCCGCCTGAAGGGGTCCACGCTCGCGGGGGCGAGCTGCAGCGCCTCGTGGGCGAGAACCACCGCTTCCCCGCACCCACCCGCCTCCTCCACGAGGGTACCGGCCACCTCGACCAGTGCCCACGCACCGTGGTCGGGCAAGCTGAGGGTACCGGCCAGTTCACGTGCCTGACGCGTCTCACCCGCGGTGGCAAGAACCGAAACGACATCGGCCAGGACCTGCATCTGGTCGTCCGGATCGGTGACGGTACGGGCGAGACCCACGACCTCGTGCGCGAGGGAGACTGCTCCCCCGACCTCACCCCCGGCTGCGAGCGCGGCCGCTATCCTGGCCAGCGCTCGGGCCCGTTGGACGATGTCGGCGGTCGCGCGCGCGAGACCGACGGCCTCACGTGTAAGCGCCGCAGCGCTTCCGGACTGACCCGTCACCATATGGGCCGTCACCAGGTCGGGAAAGGCGCTGGCCCGATAGCCGAGGTCGGCGATGCCGCGCGCCAGAACGGTGGCCTCTTCCAGGACAGCGCGCGCCCGCTCGGCCTCTCCCGCGCCGGCGATGACTGCGGCAAGCCGGCCCATCGTCGCGACCCGCCTCAACGGGTTGGTAACGCTGTGGAGGAGCCCCAGAGCCTCGTCGGCCAGTGCGAGTGCCTGACCGCTCTGCCCCTTCTCCGCACAGCTGGTGGCGACTCCGACCAGGACGTCGACGCGGTGGACGGGATGGGCGATCCGCGCCGCGACATCCAGCGCCTGCGCGGTCCTCCCCAGGCCCAGCAGCGCCCAGCCGATCTCGGCCATGGCCGTCTCCCGGCCACCCGGGTCCGCGATGGTCGCGGTGAGGCCGGTGGCCTCCTCCAGCAGGTCGGTGACCCGAGGGTCGCTCTCCCCGTCGGTTCCGGGCCGATCGTGCATCCCGTGGATCACCGCGCACAGGGCGGACACCTGGGCATCCACGGAAGCCGCCGACCTGGCGAAGTTCGCCGCCTGCTCACTGCGTCCCAACCGTCCCAACATCGACAGGAGTTGGCGGGGAAGGCCGCCGCTTCTCCCGTGCAGGACCTCGCGGTGCACCGCCAGCACCAGCATCGCGTCGAGGTCCACGTCCGCGTCCGTACCCGACAGCAGCAGGTCCTGGGCGCCGCCGATCGCGGTCAATGCCTCCAGGTCACCACCCGAGACCCCCCACAGACGCCTCTGCCGGCCCTCGTCCACCGCGAGGCGCACCAGACGCGCGGCGTCACCGGTCTCGCGGAGCAACTGGGTGTAGCCGCGCAGCAGGTAGTGCGGGGTGCCCGGCGGCCAGCCCTGCGCCTGGTAGGAGTCGCCCCAGGCGTGCAGTCGGCTGCGGTAGCCGGCCAGTTCGGGCCCGAGCATCCGGACAGCGGTCCGCTGGAGCTCCTCATGCCCCAGGAGGTACACCTCCGCGCCGTCGTCGCCCCAGTGCGAGTTGCTGGTACGGAAGGTCCGACCCGCCACGGAGTCCAGCTGCCGGTGCACCCGCCAGGCCGCACTGCCCGTCAGGCTGCCGAGATCGTCGACGGTCAGGCCGCCGCCGGCGGCGGTCAGCAGGCCGAGCAGGTCCCGTTCGACTCCGTCCGCCTCCAGCAGGCGCAGCAACTCCCGTTCCATGTCGTGGCGTACGGCCGTGGCGAACGAGGAGACGGACAGGACGCGCGCATCGCCCGGGCGGCGGAGCGGGTGGTGGCCGGGGACGTCGTCCGGCACCGGTGGGCTGGGGCGTCCGGCGACCACGACGCGCAGTCCCGCGAGCGGCACGGCCGGCAGGAGCGCGGCGATGCTGTGGCTGTCCGGCCCAGCCGTGACGCCGCGGTCCTCGTCGAGCCCGTCCACCAGGAGCACCAGGCGTTCGCCGCGCTCCTCGCACACCCGGGCGGCCAGTTCGAGGGCGTGCAACAGCTGCTCGTCCTGGGTGTACTCGGTGACCGCCGGCTCCTGCTCGCCGAGGATCTCGTACAACTGGCGTTGGACCACCTCGCAGAACGCGGGACGGTCGTTCTGCCGCGCCAGGCGCGCGGTGACGAAGAAGGCCACCACCCGTACCCCGGGCGGTGGATGAAGCACGAACCAGGCCATCAGCGCCGTTTTCCCCGCCCACGCGGGCGCCTGCCAGCGCAGGTAGGCGGGACCCCGCTCAGCCGTGCAGAACGCGGCCAGGTCCGCCAACTCCTGCTCCCGGCCGACCAGATGCTGTGCCCCGAGCCTGCGCACCTGGTGCAGGTAGCCCGAGCGGGCCGGCTGGGCGGAGGAGTGGTACGTACCCCCCAGGTGAGCGGTCCCGGCCTGCACCACCACGTCGTGGAAGGTCCCGCCGGCTATCCGGTTGCCGACGGCCGGGCCGCCTCGCCGGCTGTCCTCGCGCGCCTGCGAGCCGTCCCACACGTCCACCGCCGCCCTGCTCCTTCCCGCCCCACCGGATGCTGCGTCGATCCTCACAGTATCCCTGGCGTCATCCCTGGCGTCGGAGGGTCTGACGGCAGCTCAGGAGGGGACGATCCACCGGTCCGCAAGGCCCGCGACCCAGTGGGCGGCGGCGTCGGGGGTCGGCGGGGGTGCGCCGACCACGACCAGTTCGGTCACTCCGGCTTCGGCCAGCGCGGGGAGCAGCTCCGGCGTACCGTCGGTCAGCGCGACGGCGACGGTGAGTTCCCCGGGGTCGCGGCCCTGGCTGGCGCAGTGACCGGCCAGGGCGCGGACGTGCTCCGCGACGGCGGCGGCCGGGAGGTTGAATCCGTACCAGCCGTCTCCGAGCGCGGCGGCCCGGCCCAGGGCCGCGTCGCTGTTGCCGCCGAGGACGATCGGCAGCCGGCCGCCCCGCACGGGCTTGGGGTTGACCCGGATCGCCTCGAAGCGCACGAACTCGCCGTCGAACGAGGCGACGTCGTGCGACCAGAGCGTCCGCATCGCGGCGACGTACTCGGCCGTTCGCCGACCGCGGCCGGCGAACGGGACCCCGAGCGCGGCGAACTCCTCCGCGGACCAGCCGATCCCGACGCCGAGTGTGGCCCGTCCCGCGCTGAGCACGTCCAGCGTCGCGGCCTGCTTCGCCACCACGACCGGGTTGTGCTCGGGCAGCAGCAGCACCCCGGTGGCCAGGCCGATCCGGCTGGTCACCGCGGCGGCGAAACTCAGCGTGAGCAGCGGGTCCAGCCAGTCGGCCGCGGCGGGGACGGGGATGGTGCCCTCGGCGGAGTACGGGTAGCGGGAGGCCGGTTCGTCGACCATCACCACGTGCTCGCCCACCCACAGCCGCGCGAACCCGTGGGCCTCGGCGGCCGCCGCCACCGTCCGGATCACCTCCGGCCGAGCGCCGTCCCCGATGCCCAACGCGTGCAGGCCGATCCGCATCCGTCCCACCTCCCGAGGCCGCACCACCGCGCCGCCCAGCCCACGGGCGGGGGCGGCACAGGCCCACGGAACGATCGTATGCGGGCCTCGGACGGACGGCCACGGGAACGATCCCGCCGCCCTGGTCGGGGGCGCCGGCCGCCCTCACCGACTGGTCAGGGCTGGGCGGTCAGGGCTGGGCGTCGCGGCGGGCGAGCAGGCGGTAGGCGTTGGACAGGCCGGCGCGGGCGGCGAACGGAGCGAGCAGGCGGTCGAGCAGGGTCGCCAGCAGCAGCGCCGGCGCCCCGGCCAGGACGACCGCGCCGCGCAGCAGGCGGCGCAGCCGGCCCGGCGGCTTGCCCGGGAGCCAGGGTGCGTCCTCGCGCGGTGCGACGGCGTCCAGCAGCAGCCAGCAGGCGGCCAGCAGGTCCACCGGGTCGTGCGGCTCGTCGTGCTGTTCCAGGAGCACCTCGAACCCCAACTCGCCCAGCCGGCGCCGCAGGTTGGCCACGGGCATCAGGTTCAGGTGCTGCGGTTGCAACCAGGGCAGCCACCACCGCCCCAGCAGCCGGGCGGAGCGGCACTGCGGATCGGGGACCTCGATCAGCAGCAGCCCGCCGGGGCGCAGCGCCGCTCGCGCGGCTGCCAACTCCCTTGCCGGGTCGGTGCTGTGCTCCAGGTAGTGGAACATGCTCAGCACGTCGTACTGGCCGGCCAGCGTCGGCGCCAGCTCGGGGAACGAGCCGCGGAAGCCGTGCGCCAGCCGGCCGTGCCGCTCGGCCAACTGAACGCCTTCGCTGAGGTCCAGGCCGTCGAAGCGGGTCTCGGGGAAGAGTTCGCGGGCGGTCTCGCAGAAGTGTCCGTGCCCGGTCCCGACGTCCAGCCAGGCGGCCGGCCCGGCGTCGAACGCGAGCACCGACCGGGCGCGGCTGCGGTAGACCTTGGAGCGGGTCCCGAACACCGAGCCGAGCCGCTGCTCGCCCAGGCCGTCGTAGAAGTCCCGGTAGTAGAACTCCAGCCCGGTGAGGGTCAGTTGCGGGTTCTGGAAGACGTGCCCACAGTCGCCGCACTCGTCCAGCAGGAACCGTCCGGGCTTGTGCTGCATCAGGTCACGCGTCCGCAGGCGCACGTGCAGCCGGGCGGAGCCGCACCACGGGCAGTCGGCGCGGCGCGGCGCGAAGAACCGGTCGGTGCCGTCGGCCAGTTCGGCCTGGTAGCCGGGGCGCAGGCCGGCGACCGCCCGGGCCCGGACCGCCGCCTTGGAGCCTGCTGCCGTGGTGCCTACAGGAGTTGAGCCTGCCGGGGTTGAGCCTGGCGCTGTGGTGGTCATGGGGTCTCCCGGTCCGTCTGCGTCGGGTCTGCGGGGAGCAGTCGTTCGAGGTGGTCGGCCGCCGCGGCCGCGCCGCCCGCCGTCCGGAAGGAGGCGCCGATGCGCCGGGCGGCGGCCCGGTGGGCGGGATCGTCGAGCGCCGCGTCCACCGCCTGGCCCAGCCGCGCCGGGTCGATCCGGCCGAAGCGCACCCGGACGCCGGCGCCGGACGCCACCACCTGGGAGGCCACCACCGGTTGGTCGTCGCGGATCGGCGCGACCACCAGCGGCACGCCGTGCCACAGCGCCTCGCAGACCGTGTTGTGACCGCCGTGGCAGACCACCGCGGCAGTGCGGGCCAGCAGGTCCAGCTGCGGCACGGAGGGCACGACCAGGACATCGGGGTCGCTCCGCTGGCCGCGCAGGGCGCCGCCGGGGTCGACGATCACCGCCTGCACCCGCGCGGAGCGGGCCCGCAGCGCCTGTCGGCAGGCCGTCAGGAAGGCGGCGCCGGTGTCGGTGTTGGCCGTACCGAGGGTGACCAGCACGGTCGCGCGGTCCGGGGCCAGCCACTCCCAGGGGAACGACCCGGTGGTGGGACGGGCGGCGATCGACGGGCCGACGAACCGGATCGGACCCGCCGACAGGGCGATCGGCCCGGCCAGTTCCGGCGTGGTGAAGGCCAGGATCAGGTGCGGGGAGAACCGCGGGTCGGCGCTGCCGTCCGGCCTGCCGAGGCTCGCGCGCAGGTCGGCGAGGAGGCCGGAGATCCAGGCCTCCACCAGCGGCATGCCGTCCAGCGCGCCGGCGAACTCGGCCGAGGTCGTCGCGGAGGTGGCCCAGGGCAGGCCGAACCGCTCGGCGACCAGCGCGCCGGCCACCGCCTGCTGGTCCGCCACAACCACGTCGGGGCGAAAGTCGCGCACCGCCGCCGTGACGCCGGGGGCCATCTCCTCCGCGAGCGGGACGAGGAAGTCCTGCCACAGGAACTTCAGCGCCGCCGGGCCGCGCAGCTCCGGCGGGCGCAGTGACTGCGCACCCTGGGGGACGGCGCACGGGTAGACCTCGGCGTCCGGGCCGGCGAGCGCGCCGACCAGCTCCGACAGCCCGGCCCAGGCCGTCGTGTGTCCACGGGCGGCCAGCTCGGCCGCGACGCCCACCGCCGGGTTCACGTGGCCGACCAGCGGCGGGACGACGAAGAGGAAGCGGCTCACCGGACGGGTCCGGCTGGCGTCAGCACCGCGTCGACGCCCGGCGTCAGGACCGCGTCGACGCCCGGGCCACGCAGCTGAACGCCGCGCTCGCGCAGCCAGGACAGCGCGAGTTCGCGGACCACGTCCGGGGTTTCGACCAGGACGGAGTGCTCCTGCCCCGGGACGAAGACGCTCCGGCAGTCGTGCAGCAGCCCGTCCAGCCATCCGGCCTGGGGGGCCAAGTCGGAGCGGGTGCCGTAGACGGTGAGCACCGGGCAGCGGATCGCGCGTAGTTCGGCCTCGTCGGGCAGCCGGCTGGCGGGGATGTCCCGGGCCAACGAGGTCTCGGCCAGCAGCCGGCCGGCCGCACCGGCGAGCCGGGCGGTGTGCCGGCCGCGCTTCGCCGCGACCCAGGCCAGCGTGGACTTCTTGACCAGTTCGGTCTCGGCCCGCCGCAGGATGCCGTCCAGCTTGACGGCCCAGGCCGGCGAGGCCGGCTCGGACTCGATCGCCAGGATGCCGGCCACCTGTTCCGGGCGCCGGGCGGCCAGTGCGAACGCCACCGTGCCGCCGAAGGAGTTGCCCAGCAGCTGGACGGGCCCGGTCACCTCCAGCCGGTCCAGCAGGGCTTCCAGGTCGTCGGCGAAGTCCTCCAGCCGGTAGCCGGTCGGCGGGCGCCCGGTGCGGCCGTGGCCACGCTGGTCGTACATCAGCACCTCCGCCCCTGCTGCGGCGAGCACGGGCGCCAGCGTGAAGTAGTAGCTGGCGAGACTGTCGGTGAGCAGCCCGTGCAGCAGGACGACGGTCGCGGCGGGCGGGCCCGCGTCCTGCGGAGCGAGCCGCTGCACGTGGAAGCGGAGTCCGTCGAGGTCGAGGAAGGCCATGGTCAGCTCCGCTCGGCGCTCTGCAGCCGGTCCACCACGTAGCCGACCAGGCGGCCCACCGTGAGAGCGATGATCTCGTCGAGTTCCATGCCCGCGATGAACTCGGCGAAGTTGATCCGGTCGCCCCAGCGCTCCCGGAGCTGGCCGGCGAGAGTCACCAGGTCGATGCTCTCCAGTTCGAGGTCCTCGGTGAAGCGGGCGTCCATGGTGACCTCGGAGTCGTCGAGGCCGTACTCGTCGAGCACGGCGGCCAGCATGCCGGCGATCACGCCCAGGACCTCCTGCTCGGTGGGCGGGTGGTGCCGCTCGGTGGTCGGCTCAGTGGTCTGCTCGCTGACGGTCACTTGGCTGCTGCCCTTTCCTGGCGGTGATCGGTGCTCTCGTGATCGGTGCTCTCGTGATCGGTGCTGTGGTGGTCGGCGTCGTCGGTGGTCCAGGCGACGACGTAGCGGCGGTCAGGGAGGCCGGGCGGGTTGTCGACCAGCGTGCAGTGCACCTGGTGGGCGCGCGGGCCGCCCGACCCGGGAACCGTGACCAGCAGGGCGGACGGGTCGGCGCGGACCACCGCGAAGTCGCGTGGCCGGCCCCGCAGTCCGGTGCCCTCGGCCTTGGCCGCCGCCTCCTTGGCGGCCCAGAACCGGGTGAACCAGAGCGCCTCGGTGCCGCCGTGGGCCGCCCGGCAGGCCGCCAGCAGGTCCAGCTCCGCCGGGCCGAGGGCGACGGACAGGGTCTCGGCCGGACGCTCCATCACCTCCTCCAGGTCGATGCCGAGCCCGGGCCCGCCGCCGGGACGGGCCGGCCGGACGAGGGCGACCGCCGCCTCCGCCCGGTGCGCCAGCGTCACGTCCAGCTCGGGGAGCACGCGGCCGTGCAGTCCGGACACCCGGGGCCGGCCGTCCGGGTCGTTGCGCACGTCGATCTCGGCGGGGAACACCGGGCCGTCGCCGTGCTCCCAGAGCCACCGCCGGACCGCGTCCTTCACCGCGATCCGGCCCAGCAGCCACGCCCGGCGGCCGCGTGGCGGCTGCTGCTCGTACCGGGTCCGCTCGGCGGAGCCGAGGTGGTTGCGCATGATCAGGTCGCGCGAGGCGAGGTCCGGCCAGCGCTCGTGCAGCAGGACCCAACCGCCGTACTGCGGCACGGAGAGGGTGTTGCGCTCGACGAAGCGTTCGACCGGTCGGGTGGCGGGGTGGCTGTCGAAACGGCGGTCCTGCCAGCCGCGCACCTCCGCCCAGACCGTGCCGCCCGACAGCAGTTGGACGTCGGCTTCGAGGCTGGTTTCGGAGAGTTCGGTGATCCGGATGTGGCAGTGCAGATCGGTGCCGGGCAGTGGCGCCGGGCCGAAGAGGCGCAGGTGCCGCAGGCCGACGGGGAAGACCACGGTGCGCTCGGTGCGGGTGGCCATGATCCAGTAGCCGAGCAGCTGGCCGACGTTGTCCAGCAGCGCGCCTGGGGCGGACGGCGCGGTGATCACGCCGCGCACGTGCCGCTCCCCGAGCGCGGTCAGCTCGGTCAGCCCCTGGAACGCCGGGCCGTGGAACATCCAGCGCTCCGCGTAGAGCGCGGCGGCCGTCAGCCCCGGCGGCCGCTCGCTGCCCGGCTCCACCGGCCACGGGCTCGGCGGAGTTCTGTGACGGTCCGTCAGTTCGACGGTTCCCTGCGCGTATCCGCCGAAGGAGGCGGCCAGGCGACCGGGCCCAGCGGCCTGGAGGGTGAGCTCGACGTCCAGCGGGGTGGCGGCCGGCACCCACTGTCCGAACCGCATCTCCCGTACACCGGTCGCCAGTTGGCCGGGTGCGGCGCGCTCGGCCGCGTCCATCAGGTGCTGCACGATCGTGGTGGCCGGGACGACGGGCCAGCGGTCCGTCAGATCGGGCCAGTCGGGGCGCTGCCGGAAGAAGCAGTGGTCGCGCAGGTACGGCATGGCGTCGGGCGAGATGCGCAGGGTGGCGGTGCGCACGGGGTCGGGGCGTGCGCTGATCGGTTCGGCGGCGGTGCGCACGAAATCCGGGCGGACGCCGACCGGTTCGACGGCACTGTGCACGAAGTCCGGGCGGACGCCGATCAGTTCGGCGGCGGTCCGCTCGGTGTCCCGCAGCAGCGCTTCGAGTTCGGCGGCCAACGGGAAGCGGTCGGCCAGGGCGGAGAGCGCTCTCGGGGCGGGCGGCGGCGCAGCGGTCGGGCCGGCCGACAGGTCGGCGCGCAGCGGGCCGAGGACGGCCGGGTCCAGCGAGACCAGCGCTCCGCCCAGGTCGAGCCGAACCGACGGGTGCGCCCGGTCCCCGGGCGGCGACACGGGCGGCGACGCGGGCAGCGCTGCGGGTAGCAACGCGGCCGTGTCCGGTTCGGCGCCGTCCGCCCAGAGCGCGGCGGCGACCCGGCGAAGCTGCGCCATGCCGTCGCGGTGCGGGGAGTTCGCCGCGACCAGCAGGTGCTCCCGGTCGCCCAGGGTGTCGCCCACCAGCGAGCCCAACTGCCCGGTGCCCAGCTGGAGGAACGCCCGGAAGCCGGCCGCGTACAGGGCCTCGACCAGCGGCCGGAACCGCACCGGCTCCACCAGATGGCGCAGGAACAGCGCGCGCACCTCGGCCTCGGCCGACGGGAAGGGCGCGGCCGTCGTCCCGGACCAGACGGGCACGGTCGGCCGGTGGAGTTCGAAGCTCTCGGCCGCCCGCTGGATCGGCCCCAGGTAGGGGGCCAGCATCGGCGTGTGGAAGCCGGAGCGGAACGGCAGCAGCTGGCCCAGCACGCCGTGCGCCCGGAACCAGCGCACCAGCTCCGCGACGGGCTGCTCGGGTCCGCAGACGATCGACTGCTGCGGTGCGTTGTCGTGCGACAGCACGACCTCCGCCATGCCGTCGACCGTCGCCAGCGCGTCGAGCACCCGTGCGGCCGGGGCGCCCAGCGCGCCGAAGGCAAGTCCGGGGACGCGCAGCGTGTCCGGGTCGAAGCTCTCCAGGAAGGCGTCCACCGAGGCGCCCGAGTACAGGCCGCCGGCGGCCATCGCGGTCCACTCGCCGACGCTGTGCCCGGCCACGGCGTCCGGCCGCACGCCGATCCGGCGCAGCGCCGCGTCGAGCAGGCGGCCGACGGCCACCACCCCGGCGCCGTGCCGCCCGACGTCGCCGACCGCGCCCGACAGGGCGGGGCGGGGCAGGCCGAAGTGGTCCGCGACGTCGTCCACCCGTGGGGTGAACTCGCTTTCCAGGCCGGGGAAGAGGAACGCCACCCGGCCAGTTTCGCCCGCCGCGTCGAGCAACGGCTCCGGCGCGAACCAGACGTCGCCCCGGCCGCGCCAGGCTCGTCCCCTGGCGACCGCGCGACGGGCCAGCGCCAGCCGCTTGGCGGTCGGGTCGGCGATCGCCACCCGGTGGCGCGGCGCGGGACGGCCCCGCTCCGGCGGCTCGGCGGCCAGCAGGGCGCGGTCGTCGGCCGCGAGCAGCGCGGCGAGCTGCTCGGGCCCGTCGGCGGCCAGCCGCAGCACCCGTTCGGGCTCGGTCACCGCGAGGCGCGGCCGGGCCGGACCGGCGTCGCCCGGGGCCTGCTCCAGCACCACATGGGCGTTGATCCCGCCGAAGCCGAAGGCGTTCACCCCGGCCCGGCGCGGTCCACCGTCGGCGGCCTCCCAGGGCTGCGCGACGCCGACCGTGCGGAACCGGGTACGGGCCAGCGCCGGGTGCGGATCGTCGCAGTGCAGGGTGGGGAGCAGCACTCCGTGGTGCACGGCCAGCGCCGCCTTGACCAGCCCGGCGATGCCGGCGGCCGGCATGGTGTGGCCGATCATCGACTTCACGGAACCGAGCACCGCCCGTTCCTCCCCTGCCGGGGCCGGGCCGAACACCTCGGCCAGGGTGTCCAGTTCGGCCGCGTCACCGGCCGGGGTCGCGGTGCCGTGGGCCTCCAGCAGGCCGACGGCGCCGCGCGCCGTCGGGTCCAGCCCGGCCGCCCGCCAGGCCGCCCGCACCGCGCGGGTCTGCCCGCCGGGGTCGGGGGTGGCCAGGCCCGCCGTACGGCCGTCGCTCGCCACGCCGGTGCCGCGCACCACCGCGTACACCCGGTCGCCGTCGCGCTGCGCGTCGGCGAGGCGCTTGAGCACCACCACGCCGGTGCCCTCGCCGATCAGCAGTCCGTCGGCGCCCCGGTGGAACGGGCGGATCCGCTGGCTCGGGGAGAGCGCCCGCAACTGCGTGAACACGCTCCACAGCGTGACGTCGTGGCAGTGGTGCACGCCGCCCGCCAGCATGACGTCGCACCGCCCGGTCGCCAACTCGCCCACCGCCTGGTCCACCGCGACCAGCGACGACGCGCAGGCCGCGTCCACCGTGTACGCGGGGCCGCGCAGGTCGAGCCGGTTGGCGACCCGGGAGGCCGCCAGGTTGGGCACCAGGCCGATCGCCGACTCCGGCCGGTCGGGGCCGAGTTGACCGGTGAAGGCGGTGCGCACCCGGTCGAGTTGACCGGCCGTCAGATCGGGCAGCAACTCGCCGAGGGTGCGCACCAGTTGGTGCGCACTGCGGACCCGCTGGTCGAGCCGGACCAGGCCCGGCGTGAGGTAGCCGCCACGGCCCAGCACCACGCCGACCCGGTCGCGATCGGGCAGCCGGTCCGGGCCGCCCGCGTCCGCGATCGCGGCGGCGGCGACCTGCAACGCGATCAGCTGGTCCGGTTCGGTGCCGGGCACCGAACTCGGCATGATGCCGAACCGGGTCGGCTGCACCTCGGCCGAGCCGTCCACGAAACCGCCGCGCTTGCAGTAGAGGCGGTCCGGCGCCGCGGGTCCGGACGCCGCCGCCGGGTCGTAGTAGCCGGCGTCCCAGCGGTCCTCGGGGACGTCGGTGATCGCGTCGACGCCGTCCACCAGGTTGCGCCAGTACGTCGCCAGGTCCGGGGCGCCGGGCAGCAGGACCGCCATACCCACCACGGCCACCGGCGGCCGGGTGGGTGTCACCGCGCCGCTCACCAGCCCGAGGCGGTGTAGACCACGGAACGCAACGCCTGGTCTCCCCAGGCGAGTTCGCGCAGCAGCGCGAGCGTGCCGGCGGCCGGGTCGATCAGCCGCACGCCCCGCCGCTCGTAGTCCCTGGCCAGCTCCGGCGAGACCATGCCGCCGTGCCGGCCGGAGGGCGCCCACGGTCCCCAGTGGACGGTCAGCGCCCGGTGCCCGGTGCGGTCCGACCAGCGGGCGCCCAGCTCCTCCAGCGCGTCGTTGGCCGCCGCGTAGTCGGCCTGGCCTCGGTTGCCCAGGGCGGCGGCGATGCTGCCGAAGAGCACCGTGAACCCCGGCCCGCCCGGCAGCTCACCCAGCGCGTCGAGCAGGGCTCGCGCGCCGTCCGCCTTGGTGGCGAAGACCCGCTGGAAGGACTCCGGGTCCTTCTCCGCGAGCACCTTGTCCTCGATCACGCCGGCGGCGAAGACGACACCGTCCAGCCGGCCGTGTTCCGCGTAGACCTCCTTGACCGCCTGCCGCAGCACCGCCGGATCGGCCGCGTCCGCGACCTGGTAGCGGGCCCGGGAGCCCAGGGCGGCCAGCTCGTCGAGCGTCGCCGCGACCTCACGCCCGGCCAGCAGCCTCGACGCGGCGCCGTCGACGTCGGTCAGCGGCACCCCCTGCCGGGCGAGCACCGCCCGCAGCGCCGACCGGTCGTGGGCGGCCGCTGTCAGCGGGGCCTCGACGCCCTCGGGCGCCGGGGTGCGGCCCAGCAACTCCAGCCGACATCGCGAGGCCGCCGCGAGCGTCGCCGCGAACCGCGCGGTGATCCCACGCGCGCCGCCGACCAGCAGCACCACGGCATCACGGTCCAGGCCCAGCGCGGCGGCCTCCGCCGCGCCGTCGCCGGCCGGACCGGCCCCCGTGCTGCCCAGCACGCCCAGCCCGCGCTCCACCAGCGAAAGGCCCTGTCGACCGGCCGGACCGTGCAGCACCACCGGCTCGCGGTCGTCGAGCAGCAACTCGCCGACCAGCGCGTCCGCCACCTCCAGCGGGCCCACCGCGCCGTCGAACTCGACGAGCCGGGCGGCGATGTCCGGATACTCGCGGGCCACCGTGCGCAGCAGCCCGCGCAGTCCGTCCGCCCGGCCGGCGCCCGACGGCGCCGCGGTGCGGGCGGCGAGCAGCCACCGGGGCGCCGCGGCCAGGGCGCTCTGGAGCACGGGTACGCAGCCCGGGAGCACCGGCGCGCCGTGCTCGGCGAGCGGGTCGAGCAGCAGCACGCCGTCCACCAGGCCGTCCGCCTCGGAGAGCCGGTGCCCCGCGTCCAGGACCAGCAGCTGCGCTCCGGCCGAGGTCAGGCGCGCGGAGAGGGCGTCGGCGACGGGGCCGCTACCACCGTCGGTGCCCAGCAGGGCGAAGCGACGACCGGCCAGCGCCTGCGACGGCACGGCGGGGGCGGGCCGGGGGACGGGGGTGAACTCCAGGCGGGCGGGCTCATGACCGACGACGACGGCCGACGGCTCGGCGGCCACCGGGGTCGGCGCGCTCTGCGCGACGGAAGCGGCAACGGAAGCGGGAACGGAAGCGGGGGCAGAGTCGGGAACGGGAGTGGGGCCGCCGTCCAGTCTGTCGGTGAGCCAGCGGGTGATGGCGGCGGCGGTGCGGGCGCCGGAGAGCTGCTCGACCTCCTCGTCGCCGAGCGTGACCAGGTCACCGCCCGGGCCGGCGGCCAGCCGGCGGGCGAGTTGGCCGATGATCTCGGTGCGCTTGATGGAGTCGATGCTGAGGTCGGCTTCCAGGTCCAGATCGGGTTCGATCATGTCGGCCGGGTAGCCGGTGCGTTCGCTGATCACCTCCACCACCGAGCGCAGCACGTCGGCCTCGCCGAGGGTGGCGGCGGCCGCCGGCTGCTGTGGCGGTTGCTGCTGGTGGTACTGCGGCTGCTCCGGCGCGGTGACCCGGGGTTCGGGCACGGGCAGCGGCGTCGCCGCGACCGGCGGCGCGATGCGCGCCGCCACATCCGCCGTGCCGCCGAAGTAGCTGAGCAGCACGTCCCGTTGGGCCGCGATCAGCTCCCGGCTGCTTCTCAGGAACTCCGACACCAGGGCGTCCCCGGCAGCCTGCCGGCCGTTCGCGTGCGGTTCCTGCGTCGTCATGAGCGCCTCCGGTACGGGTCGGGCCGGTGCCAGCGCACCGGGCAGCAGTTCTCCGGCGGCGGTACGGACCAGCTGGCCGTCCACCGTCCAGCCGGGCCGGCGCGACGCCCGCGCCCGGCCCGCGTCCACCGCGTCACGGCCGCGCAGCAGTCGGCCGGTCCGCACCGGCACCCCCGCGACGGCCAGCGCGGCCAGCGCGTCGAGGAACCCGGGCAGACCGCCGCGCCGGCCCTCGACGGAGACCGCCCGGTGCGGCCGGTCCCCCAGCACCGACGCCACCAGCCGGGTCAGCACCGATCCGGGACCGGCCTCGACGAAGACCCGGGCACCGGCCGCGTACATCGCCTCGATCTGCTCCGTGAAGCGCACCGGCGCGCCGATCTGCGCGGCCAGCTCGCCGCGCACCGCCACCGGGTCCACCGGATAGCGCGCGGCCGTCCGGTTCGACCAGACGGGGAACTCCGGGCTGCGCACGCTCCGTTCGGCCAGTGTCGCGGCGAACCGCTCGCCCGCGCCCGCGACCAGCGGGCTGTGGAAGGCGACGGCGACCGGCAGGCGTTTCACCCCGTACCCGGCCTCCGCCAGCAGCCGCATCGCGTCCGCCAGCTCCGCCGTCCCGCCGGAGACGACCGTCTGGTTCGGCGCGTTGCGGTTCGCGGTCACCACGCGCCCCGCGAGCCCGGCCGCCGCCAGCACCTGTTCGACCTGCTCGGCTCCGGCGGCCACCGCGGCCATCGCCCCGGGGTCGGTGCCCTCTCCCACCGCGTCCAGGATCGCGCGGGCCCGGTCGGCGCCGATCGCGGGCAGCTCCTCGGCCGCCAGCGCGCCCGCCGCGCAGAGCGCGACCAGTTCGCCGTAGCTGTGCCCGGCCGCCAGCTGCGGCCGCACCCCGGCCAGCCCGAGCAGCTCGTACGCCGCGAGACCGGTCATGCCCAGGACGGGCTGGGCCACCCGGGTGTCGGTGAGCGCGGCGCGCTGCCGCTCGCGCTCCTGCGGGGTGAACGCCTGCGGCGGGTAGAGCGCGTCAGCGTAGGCCCGCCCGAGCCGCAGATGCCGCTGCACGGCGGGGAAGGCCGAGAACAGCTCCGCGAACATCCCCGGCCGCTGGCTGCCCTGCCCGGGGAAGAGGAACGCCAGCTCTCCCCCGAGGTCCTCCTCCTCGGCCAGGTGCAGCCCGGCCGCCGGATCGCACTCCCCCGCCAGCGCCCGGCGCAGCAGTCCGACCAGCTCGGCGACGTCCGAGGCCACCACCGCCACCCGCACCGGCGCGGACACCGACTCCGCCCGCCCACAGGCGGCCAGCGCCAGGTCGCGCAGCCGCCACGGCGACCCGTCCGCCTCCGCCTGCCGCAGCAGCTCCGCCACCTCGCGCAGCGCCCGCGCCCGGTCGACGCCACGGAAGGTGAAGAGCTCGGCCGGCCACTCCTGCAGCCCGTGCACCGGCGGCGGACCGTCGTAACCCCGGAGCACGACATGGAAGTTGGTCCCACCGAACCCGAACGCGCTGACGCCGGCCACCCGTTCGGCCGGCGGCTCGACCCACGGCCGGGCCTCGGCGTGGAAGGCGAACGGGCTGCTGTCGCCCTGCCAGGCCGAGTTCGGCTGCTCCAGGTGCAGGGTCGGCGGCTTGACGCCGGTGTGCAGCGCCAGCGACGCCTTGATCAGCCCGGCCAGGCCGGCCGCGCACTTGGTGTGCCCGATCTGCGACTTCACCGATCCCAGCGCACAACTCTGCGGCGCCGCACCGGCTTCGGCGAACACCGCGGTCAGCGTGGCCAGTTCGGTCCGGTCGCCGACCACCGTGCCGGTGCCGTGCGCCTCCAGCAGGCCCACCTCGGCGGGCCCGATCCCGGCACTGCGGTAGGCGCGTTCCAGTGCCGCCCGCTGCCCCTCGGGCCGGGGGCCGTCAGCCCCAGCGAACGGCCGTCGCTCGCACTGCCGACGCCCTGGACCACCGCGTACACCCGGTCACCGTCGCGCTGAGCGTCCGCGAGCCGCTTCAGCACCAGGCAGCCCACCCCCTCGCCGAGCGCGATGCCGTCCGCCGACGCGTCGAAGGGGCGGGAGCGGCCGGTCGGCGAGAGCGCGTGGACCGAGGCGAACAGCAGGAAGTCGTTGATCCCGTTGTGCAGGTCCGCGCCGCCGCAGAGCGCCAGGTCGCTGGTGCCCGCGACCAGTTCCTTGCACGCCACGTCCAGCGCCGCCAGCGAGGACGCGCAGGCGGCGTCGACCGTGAAGTTGGCGCCGCCCAGATCCAGCCGGTTGGCGATCCGCCCGGAGATGACATTGGCCAGCATGCCGGGGAACGAGTCCTCGGTGAGCTTGGGCAGCTGCTCGGCGATCGCCTCCGGCACCGTGCCCAGATAGGCGGGCAGCACGGCCGCCAGCACGCCCGCGTTCGACAGGTCGCTGCCCGCCTCCGCGCCGAACACCACGCTGGTGCGCGAGCGGTCGAAGGCCCGGCCGCCCTGCGCGCCGCCGCCGTCGTACCCGGCGTCCCGCAACGCGCGGCGGGCCGCCTCCAGCGCCAGCAGCTGCACCGGCTCGATGCTGCCGAGCGCGGACGGCGGGATGCCGTAGCTCAGCGGGTCGAAGGGGATCCGCGGCAGGAAACCGCCCCACTTGGACGGCGTCGTGCCGGGTCCGCCGTCCGCCGCGTGATACCGCGCCGGGTCCCACCGCTCGGCCGGCACCTCGGTCACCGCGTCCACGCCGCCCAG
Organism: Kitasatospora mediocidica KCTC 9733; assembly: GCF_000744225.1. Lineage (GTDB taxonomy): Bacteria > Actinomycetota > Actinomycetes > Streptomycetales > Streptomycetaceae > Kitasatospora > Kitasatospora mediocidica. The sequence continues at coordinate 170,807 of NZ_JQLN01000007.1, forward strand.
CACATTCGCCCAGAACGCCGGCAGGTCGGGGGCCTGGGGGAACATCCCCGCCATGCCGATCACCGCGATCTCCAGCGGCGCGGGCTCCGGTTCGGCCGCCACCGTGGGCGGCAGGCCGAGATACTCGGCCAACTCCGCCGCCCGGGCGGCCAGCAGGCCGGCCGCCCGGGTGCTGACCGCGGCGTGCAGCTCGGCCAGCGTCGTGGTGGCCGAGCGCAGCACCGCGACCTGGCCGGCCATGAACATCCCGCGCTCCAGCTGCCCTTGGGCGTCGACCGCGGTCAACTCCCCCGCGACCCGGTCGACGCCCTTGGCCGCGATCCGCAACCGCCCGACGTTCAACCGCTCCAGCTGCTCCCAGGCCTCCCGGTCGGGCACCCCCTGGGCCCGCAGCCGCTCGCGCGTCTCGCCGAACTCCGCCGTGAAGGGGCTCGGCACACACCGGGTGGCGTGTCCGGGCGCGGTCTGCAACAGCTCCGTCCCCCGTGCGGCCAACACCTGGCGCTGGAAGGGCTCCTGCACGGCCCCGCAGGCCACCGCCTCCTCGGTGAACAGGTAAGCCGTGCCCATCAGCACCCCCGCCGCGACCCCGCGTGCCGCCAGGGGCGCGGTCATCGCCGCCACCATCGCCGCGGAGCGCGCGTCGTGCACGCCGCCCGCGAACAGCACCTCCAGCTGCGGGGCGTCCGGGGCATTCGGGGTGCCCTCGCGGGCGTCCAGGAAGTCCTCCAGCACCGCCAACTGCGCCTCCCAGAGCGGGAAGCTGTGCCGCGGCCCGACGTGCCCGCCGCACTCCGCGCCCTCGAAGACGAACCTGCGGGCCCCGTCCTCCAGGAACTGCCTCAGCAGCCCCGGCGAGGGCACGTGCAGGAAGGTCCGGATCCCCGCCTCCTCCAGCACCCGCGCCTGCGAGGGACGGCCGCCGGCGATCACCGCGTGGCTGGGTCGCGCCGCGAGCACCTCCGCCAGCTGCGCGCTGCGGAGCTCCTCCGCGGCGAATCCCAACACGCCGACCGCCCAGGGGAGTCCGCCGGCCACGGCGGCGGTCCGGGCGAGCAGGTCGCGGGTCTGCTCCGCTCCCGCCAGCGCCAGTGCCACGCAGGGCAGCGCGCCGGCCGCGGCCACCGCGGCGGCGAAGCCCGGCTGGTCGCTGACCCTGGTCATCGGCCCCTGGACCACGGGCAGTCGGGTGCCCAGCGCCCGGCTCAGCGGCGCCCCCGACCCGAGCAGCTCCGTCGCCGCTCCCGGCGCCGCCGACGCCCGCAGGCCGTCCAACACGGCCTCCCGGACGGCGCGCACGGCCTGCTGCGCCGTCCCCCAGCGGTCCGCGAACCGCGCGGCCAGGAAACCATCCTGACCGATCGTCAGCTCAGCCTGGACGACTCCACCCGGCCGGCCGCGCCGCAGCACGCGGCGCCCGTCGACGAGGACGGTCTCGGATCCGTCCAGGCCGCGCACGGCCGCCGCAACCTCCTCCGGCACCGAGGACTCGGCCAGCAGCGCGAGTTGGCTGTCCAGCACCACCCCCGCCGCCCCGCCGGCCACCGCCGCCGCCGCCGTGCGCGGGCCGATCCCGCCCCAGGCCCAGACCGGCACCTCGACCTCGGGGGCGGCCAGCAGTTGCTGGAGCAGCACGAACGTGCTCAACTCCCCGACCCGGCCGCCGCTCTCGCAGCCGCGCGCGATCAGGCCGTGCGCCCCCGCGCGGACGGCGGCCAGGGCCTGGTCCAGGTCCGTCACGTCCACCAGCAGGCGGTACTCCTCGCGCAGCGCCGCGATCTCCCAGCCGGGGGTGTCGACGGCCAGCACGAGGACCGCCGGGCCGCCGCCCTCGCCCGGGCGCAGGTCCGCGGGATCCATCCGGCAGCCGGGGGCCACCCGGACGCCGAAGACGCCCGGACATCTCTCCCGGAGCCGGGCGAGTTCCTCCCGTGACCGGCGATCACCGGCCCCGAGGTCCAGCACGCCCAGGACGCCCGCGCGGCACACGGCCTCGGCCAGCGCGGCGTCCGGATCGTGGAACGGGGTAATCCCGATGACGACGTCGGTCAGCGACAATGTGGGTCCCATGGACTCTCCGGTATGCATCATGGCGCAGGCGGGGGCATGAGCGACTTCCGAAGCAGGACGCGACAGGCAACCCCCTCGTGGGGCACGAGGGCGCCATTGCGCCACCCCGCGATCCGGTTCACCATCGAGGCTACCGAGTAGTAGGGCCCGTCAGGTTAAACCCACGTTGCGCGTACATGTCAACCTCTCGGCGACCCCGGGTTGTCGTCGGGCACGAGAGCACGGCGGGCCGAAGTCGCGTTCCCTGAAAGGGGCCTGCGCATCCGCACAGAACCCCCCGGGAACCTCCGCAGGCCCGGACCGGCGCAGGCGGCCCCGCCGGGCCTCCACGGCGTGCAGGACCCCGCCCGGATGCGGGCGGGGTCCTGACGGTCGGGCGCTACCGGACCAGGGCGGCCGGCGCCGACGCGTACCCGGCGGCCCGGGTGGTGAAGGTGCCGCGGCCCTGGGTCCGGCTGCGCAACCGGGTCGCGTAGCCGAACAGTTCGGCCAGCGGCACGGTGGCGGTGACCACCGCCGTGGCGCCCCGGGCGGCGGTCGAGCCCGTGACGCGGCCACGGCGGGCGGCCAGGTCACCGAGCACGCCGCCGACGTTGTCGTCGGGCACCGTGGCGGTGACCTCGGCCACCGGCTCCAGCAGCACCATCGCGCCGGTGCGCGACGCCTCGCGCAAGGCCTCGCGCAGGGCGAGCCGGGCGGCCGTACGGAACGCCAACTCCGAGGAGTCGACGGCATGGGTGGACCCGTCGGTCAGGGTGACCCGCAGTCCGGTGACCGGGTGGCCACCGAGCGGGCCCTCGGCGAGCGCGTCCCGGCAGCCGGCCTCGACCGCCTGGACGTACTCCTTCGGCACCCGCCCGCCGACGACCGTCGAGCGGAACGCGAAGCCCTCCACGGCGGCGCCGTCCGCACCGCCGTCCGCCTCCAGGGGCTCAAGTGGCTCCACGTCGAGCACGAGGTGCGCGAACTGGCCGGCGCCGCCGTCCTGTTTGACGTGCCGGTAAACCAGCCCGCGGACCCCGCGGGTGAGCGCCTCCCGATAGGCCACCTGCGGTCGGCCGACGGTGACCTCCAGGCCCTGGGCCCGGCGGATGTTCTCCACCGCGACCTCCAGGTGCAACTCCCCCATGCCCGAGAGCAGCACCTGACCGGTCTCCGGATCGGTCCGGACCGCCAGCGAGGGGTCCTCCTCGACCAGCCGTACCAGCGCCGACGTCAACCGCTCGGCGTCGACGCGCCTGCGCGCCTCCACGGCCACCGAGACCACCGGGTCCGCCACCGTCGGCGGTTCCAGCACCAGCGGTGCGGCGGGCGCGCAGAGGGTGGCGCCGGCGCGGGCCGCCTTCAGCCCGACCACGGCGACGATGTCCCCGGCCGCCGCCTGGTCCACCTCGGCGTGCCGGTCGGCCTGCACCCGCAGGATCCGGCCGATCCGCTCGCTGCGTCCCGCACCCGCGTCCAGCACCACGTCCCCCTTCCGGATCGTTCCCGCGTACACCCGCAGGTAGGTCAGCCGCCCGGTGGCGGTCGAGTTGACCTTGAACACCAGCGCCGCGAACGGCGCCGCCGGGTCGGCGGCCCGCTCCTGCACCGCGCCGTCCAATGTGCCGCGCACGGCGGGCACGTCCAGCGGCGAGGGCAGATAGGCCACGACGGCGTCCAGCAGCGGTTCGATCCCGCGGTTGCGGTAGGCCGAACCGCAGAGCACCACCACGGCCTCGCCGGTGCGGGTGAGGTCGCGCAGCGCGGCGGCCAGGGTCGCCGCGGAGAGCGTCGACTGTGCGCAGAACTCCTCCAGCGCCGCCGGGTGGAGTTCGGCCACCGTCTCCTCCAGCAGTCGCCGGCGCGCCTGCGCCTCCTCCCGCAGGTCCTCGGGCACCGGGCCCTCGTCGAACGCGTCCCGCCCGTCGGCCCACACCAGCGACCGCATCCGCAGCAGGTCCACCACACCGGTGAACCCGTCCTCCCGGCCGATCGGCAGCTGCACCGCCAGCGGCACCGGATGCAGCCGCTCCCGGATCGAGGCCACCGCACCGTCGAGGTCCGCCCCGGCCCGGTCCAGCTTGTTGACGAACGCGATGCGCGGCACCCCGTGCCGATCGGCCTGCCGCCACACCGACTCGCTCTGCGGCTCGACCCCCGCGACGGCGTCGAACACCGCGACCGCGCCGTCGAGCACCCGCAGCGAGCGCTCCACCTCGTCGGCGAAGTCCACATGCCCCGGCGTGTCGATCAGGTTGATCCGGCAGCCGTCCCACGCACAACTGACGGCGGCGGCAAAGATGGTGATCCCACGGTCGCGCTCCTGGGAGTCGAAGTCGGTGACGGTCGTGCCGTCGTGGACCTCGCCGCGCTTGTGGCTGGCGCCGGTGAGGTAGAGGATCCGCTCGGTGACGGTGGTCTTGCCGGCGTCCACGTGGGCAAGGATGCCCAGATTGCGGACGGCGAGGTGATGGTGGAGGTTGGCGTGCACGGCCCGTGGCCCTTCCGGCTGATCCGAAGCTGGACGTGCGCGATTCCCCTGACGGGATGACTCTCTGACGATTCGTCAGAGATCTAGATGCTCGTCACGGGCATCCGGTACCGGCCGCGCAGCCGGAACCGGGCGGACGGAGACACCAGGATCACCTCATACCGCGAACGGGGAACGACGACAGCGATGCGGTCACGCACGGCCGGTCTCCCCTCACTCGTCAACGGTCCACGCCGCTCGGCCCAATGGCGGCGGCGCTCGGTACTCGGTGAGCGTAGGGGAAGGGGCGGCCAAGGACACCGGATTTATCGCCGGGCGCCGACTACGCAGCGTTCAGCCTACGAGGAGTGGCGGCGCCGGGTGCGCGCGGTTCGAATGAGTACTGCCCGTGACGAAGCAGGCCGCGGCCGGCGGCCCGGTGCCCGACGGGCGGTGCCGGGGCCCGTCCGGGTCCCGGCCGGTGATCCAGACGAGGAGACAAGTACGTGAGAGCACGTGTGAGAACAGGGCTGGCGGCCGCCGCGTCCCTGTTGCTCGGGTCCGCGGCGACAGCCGTCGCGGCCCCCACCGCCGATGCCCGTGACTCGTTCACGGGGCCCCTGCACACGGTGTCGACGCTCGCGTCGACCGTCCCCGCCAACGGGGACGTGAACCCCTACGGCACCGTGGTGGTCCCGCAGAGCGTCGGGGAACTGCACCGGGGTCACGTCCTGGTCAGCAACTTCAACAACGGCGGGAACCTGCAGGGGACCGGCACCACGCTGGTGCAGATCAGCCCCCGCGGTGACGTGCGGCAGTTCGCCCAGATCGACCCGGCCAACCTGCCCGGCCCCTGCCCCGGCGGCGTCGGGCTGACCACCGCGCTCACCGTCCTGCCCGGCGGCTGGGTGGTGGTCGGCAGCCTGCCGACCACCGACGGGATGTCCGACACCGCGCAGGCGGGCTGCCTGCTGGTGCTCGACAGCCACGGCACCGTGCGCGAGACGCTGTCCGGCAACGGCATCAACGGGCCCTGGGACATGACCTCGGTGAGCAACGGGCGGCGCAGCGACCTCTTCGTCACCAACGTGCTCAACGGGACGGTCGCCGCCGGTGGTGCGACCGTGAACGAGGGCACCGTCCTGCGGCTCACCCTGCAGCAGGAGCGGGACGACCAGCCGCCGCGTCTGGTGTCCACCACCGAGATCGGCTCGGGCTTCGGCGAGCGCACCGACCCGGCCGCCCTGGTGGTCGGACCGACCGGAGTCGGCCTCTCGCCCGAGGGGACGCTCTACGTCGCGGACACGGTCGGTAACCAGATCACGGCGATCCCCGACGCGCTGGGCCGCCGCGACTCCGCCGGCACCGGGCGGACCGTCAGCTGCGGCGGGAGCCTGAACGGCCCGCTCGGCCTGGTGGTGGCCCCCGGCGGCGACATCCTCACGGTCAACGCCGGCGACGGCAACCTCGTGGAGAGCACCCCGCACGGCGACCAGGTCGAGGTGCGCCGGCTCGACTCCTCCGGCAACCCGCCCGGCGCCGGCGCGCTCTTCGGCCTCGCCGTCCGCCCCCAGGACCGCGACACCAGGCCCGAGGACCGCGCCGTCTACTTCGTGGACGACGCGACGAACAGCCTCAACCTCCTCACGGCACCGTGAGGTAGCAGCACCCGCCGTCCCACCAGGGCAGCCGCCTCACCCCCGAGGCGGCTGCCCTCGTGCGGCGGCGGCACGCTAAAGCTCGGTCAGCTCGCCCAGGCCCAGGGTGTGCAGGACGGCCTGGGTGATGCTGTCACCCGTCATCACCCAGGTCATCGGCTCGTCCGACAGATCGATCATGGCCATTCCCCCTGGTCACAGTGGCGCGAGGGCATGATCATAACCACCGCCCGGCGCCGCTGCGGACCGTCGGCGGCGCCGGTCAACCTGCCGCGCGCAGCGCGGCGAGGATCTCTGCCACCTCACCCGCCGGCCGAACGTCGGTGAGGCCGGCCAGCAGCTTCGTCGCGTCGTCGATGGCGTCGGCGTCATGCAGCGCGACCACCACCTTCGCGACACCGACCGGCCGGCGCAGACTCGTCACGGTGCTCAGGAGGTAGTCGGCATCCTCGTGGTTGCCGGCCCCGCGCAACCCTGCCAGGACCACCACCACCCGGTGTGCTGCGCCCATATGAGCCAGATACCTCAGACCGCTCTGAATCTCGTCGGAGAAGCCTGCCACACGGACCGCGGTCAGCAGCTCCGCTGCTTCCGGAGACGATCGGTGATTGAAGAGGACCAGCGCGACCCGCCCGATCAACACGCTCCGCGTGACGTCACGCAGCATGACCATGCCCGCTGCAACGTCCGGCACGGTACAGGAACTGAAGAACGCCTCCAGGGTGTCCATCGCACGATTCCGCTGCTGGATCCCCTCCAGGGCGGCGGCCACCGCGATGGCCCCGCCCAGTGGACGTGTGCGCCCGACACTTCTGGCCACCTGCGCAGCGTCCAGAACCAGGCCTTCCTCCGCCAGCGATTCCACGGCCTTCGCCACATCGGCGGGCGGCCAGTTCCTGCCGATCCCCCGCAACAGCAGATCCGCCGTGGCGGCATCCGTCTCCCGCAGGCGGACCACCGTGGCACCGACCCTCCCCGGTGCCGCCCGGAACCGACCGGGCTTCGGCGAGTTGTCTGCGTTGTCCGAGTTCTCCACCGTCGGGATGGAGAACTCGGCTACAGGCACCGGGCTTTCGTCCAGGTCCTCGCGGGCCTCACGGGTCAGCTGCTCGCTCGCGTCGTTCGCGGCGTGCACCTTGTCCAGCGCCTCGGCGATGTCGTCGAGGAAGACGTCGTCGGCATCGGCGGCACCGAACGGGACGGGAAGCGCCGCGTCCGCCGCCTCCTCCTCGACGGCCACCGTCCTGCGCAGGTCGTCGAGTTCCCGTTGCAGCACGTCCGCCCGGCGTTGGGCCAGATCGCGCAGGGTAAGGGCCTCCTGCCGCTCGGCCTCGGCCCGGGACTTCTCCTCCTCGGCCCGCCGCAGATGGCCGAGAGCCGACCGCAACCGGTTGCGTACCCGCTCGTGATCCGGCGTGGGACGCACGCCGACGGGATGCGTGTCCAGGTGGCGCTGCAGATCGGAGATCTTCACCTGCAGCTGGTTGATCATGTTCAGCAGCAGCACCACCAACTGACTGCTGGTGGCGAGCGCCTGGTCACTGCGCGCCTTGGCTTCGAGGGTGCGGACCAGCTGGTCCTGGACGGCGATGGTGTGCTGCTGACGGCGCACCAACTGCGCCTGCTCGGCGCGTCCGTCGGCGGACGCCGTGCCGCCCCCGAGCAGTTGGGCCGCCTCGACCGCGGACCAGAGTTCGCGAGCCCTGGCGAGGCGCGGCGCGGCCGTCCGGTGGTCACTGGAGCAGACGTCGACCACCGCCTCCGCGAAGACCAGATCCAACCGCCTGCCGCTGAGCCGGGCACTCACGGTGGCCCGGCTGGGCACGGACGCCCCGCTGAAGTGCTCCTCGGTGAATCCGCTCATCAGTTCGTCGAGCGTCAGCCCGGCCTCCTCGACGCACCGGCGCAGATGCGCGGCGAGCGCGTTGATCCCCTCGTTCGTGCCGTGCAACGGCCCCCAGGGCCGGCCGCCCACGCCTCCCGGCTGTGCTGCGCGCAACCCCGAACCCCCTCTGCTCCGCGCCGGGTCCGCCGTCCGGGTTGTCCACCGACGTCCACCGGACGGCGAGACCGCCTGGACCAGGTCATCAGATCAGAGACATCGTCTGTTCCGCTGCCCTTTCGACCAGTTGGGGCGGTCGGCCTCGCGAGTCGCCCAGCGCGCCTGCCGGGCCTCTGACCTTCTGCCCCCGAGGGACCTGATCACCATGACGCACGACATGCCCACCCGCCGCACGCCCTCCGCCGACCTGCTCGCCTTCCTCGCCGTCCTGGTCACCGGAGTGGTGCTGATCTGCGTGGGCCACCTCTCCCCCGAGGCCCTGACCGCCGTCGCGGTCGCCCAGGGCGCCCTGTACGCCGCGTGGATCCGGCCCCCGCGCGCCGCCCACGGGGCGGCCGAGCCGACGCGGCGCTGACGGCGGCAGGCGCGCCGATCCCCCCACGCGGCTGCGCGTGGGGGGATCGGCGTGCCCGAGGATCAGGCGTGCAACCAGGAGATGCTGAAGTTTCCGCCGCTGAGGGCGGAGTTCTTCGTCAGCATGGTGGTCCTGCGCTCCAGGCTGGTGGAGTTCATGGTGCCCGCACCCGAGAGCGGGACGCCGTTGGCGGTCACGTTGCTGAAGGTCACCGTCCCGAAGTTGGCGACGGCGGGCATCCGGTTGCCGAGGTCCTCGAGTATCGCCTCGGCGGAGGAGAGCTGGTAACTACCGGTCTCGTGGTAGGTCTTGGTCCAGCCCTGGGTGGTGTCGGTCTCGGTGAGCGTGAAGGAGGTACCGCTCACCGAGACCGAGGCGGTGACCCGGTCACCGGCCGCGACGGGCTCGGTGAAGTAGATCGAGTCGGCCGGGTACATCTCGACCCACGGGTAGTAGCCGGCGACGCCGTTGGTGCAGTCCTGGTCGAAGCCGATCTGTTCGACGGTCTGCGAGCTCCAGCCGTCGAGACCGATCCACGGTGAGACCGAACTGTTCGGGGTCGCCGAGCAGTTGAGCGACGGAACGGTCCAGGAGCCGGTCACCGAGGTGTAGGTCTCGCCGGTGGCGGCGTAGCCGGCCCAGATGTTGTCGGCGTGCCGGGCGCCATGGTCGTAGTGCGGGAAGGCCGGGGCGGAGGTCGCGGCGGAGGCCGGGGCTGCGGCGACCAGCGCTGCGGTGAGCAGCGCCGGGACGGCGGTGGCCAGGAAGGTCGTCACGCGGTGCCGGTGGAGAGTCATGGGGGTCCTCTGTCTGGTCGAAGTGCCGGCGCTGACCATGCGGGGGTGCCCGCGCCGGTGACAGTGCGGTGCCGTCCCGGACCCGGCCCGGCCGGAGCCGGGCGTTCCGGGGCATGACGAGGTACCAATTCCCGTACGGGAGTGGCGTGCTGACAATGTGCTGTCATGCACGCATCGAAGGCTAGGGACCCGGCCGCGACGCTACAAGAGCGCGCCGCGGAGATCTTCGGGGCATCGGGCGGCCGGGGGCGCGAAGGCGGACCCGGCGAAGGCGGATACGACCGCGCGCCGCCGGGTTACGGCGGCGCGCGGTCGTGCACGAAGTGCCCGGATATCCGGAACAGTTCGGAGAATCAGATCAGATTGTCCGCGCTCCCGGCGGCAGGTTCAGCCGGCGACCGGCTGGAGCGCCCGCCAGGCCTCGGCGGCGGCCTCGTCGGCGGGCAGCGGGTCCGCGCCGCGCAGCCAGTAGCTCAGCAGGGCGATGAAGGAGCCGGCTGCGCACTGGGCCCGCAACTGGACGCCCGGCGCCTCGCGCGGGCCGAGGCCGGCGTCGACCAGGTGCAGCGCGACCTGCTCAGCGACCAGCTGGTGCAGCCGGTCGTTGAAGCGGGCCGACCCGCACGGCCCGAGCATCCGCCGGTAGAGCACGACGTTCGACTCGACGTGGCGGAACGCGTCGGCGAACGCCTGCGGCATCGCCTCCGGCAGCACCACCAGCGGGCAGCGGGCGACCAGCGCGACCAGGCTGGTCAGCTCGTCCTCCATCGCGTCCAGCAGCAGTTCGTCGCGGTCGCGGTAGTGCTGGTAGACCGTCGCACGGTTGACCGTGGCCCGTTCGGCGACGTGCGCGATGGTGATGGTGTCGGGGTCCCGCTCGGTGGCGAGTTCCAGGACGGCAGCCCGCAACAACGCGCGGGTCCGGCGCACGCGGGGGTCGACGCGCTTGGCGCCCGCCTCTGCCGCCCCGGCGCCTGTGGTCGCGTCGTCTGTCGTCGATGTGGACATCTGGCCACTGTACACCGGTTAATCGACAGATGTCGTGGAGTGCCAGGGGGCGAAAGCACCGGACCCCGCGAGGACCGGGACCGGCTCCCGGTTCGGGTCGGTCAGCAGGCCGTGCTCGATGGCCCGGACCACCGCCAGCGTCCGGTTCGGGCAGTTGAGCTTGGCCAGCACGTTGCCCACCAGCCGCTTCACGCCGTGCTCCGAGATCTGCAGCCGCCGGGCCGCCTGCTTGTTGCTGAGCCCCTCGGCCACCAGGCGCAGCACCTGGAGCTCGCGCGGGGTGAGCCCGGTCCCCGGCGGCCCCCAGGGCTGGGCCTGCGGCGCCGGCCGGCCCGCCTGCCGCAGCACCCGCCGGGCGAGGGTGGCGGACACGTAGAACTTGCCCGCCACGATGTCGCAGATGGCGTCGTCGAAGATCTTGGGCGTCAGCCCGGACCAGTCGACCAGCGCATGGACGCAGGAGTGCGTCGCGTGCGGCACCCCCACCCCGTCGGCGCCGTCGACCAGCAGCAACAGCCGTACCGCGTGCGCGCCCAGGCCGTCCGCGGTGGCGAGGTTCTCCGCCGCCGCGAGCTCGGCCGCCGACATCACGACCAGGTCGCAGGCGGTGGCCCCCGACCGGATCGCCTCCTCGCCGGTGCGGAAGCACTGGACGCTGCCAACGCGTCCGAGGTGACGGAGCATTCCCTCCACGCCGTACCTGCGGACCTCGTTCCCCAGAATCAGCGCGACTTTCAGGTCGGCCTCATTCGATCGAATGGACATGTGAATCCCCCTTGACGTATGCGTGCGATCTTGCAATGGACGGCCGGACGCGGCAGGGCAGGCCGGAACCGTCAGACGCCCGGCTCCGCGACCGCGAGCGCCGCGACATGGTCCGGCCCGACCCGGAGGTCCTCGACCAGCCAGCTGTCGACCTCGCACCCGGGAACCGCGAGGCGGACCCTCGCCCGGCGCTCCCCGGGCGCCACGTCCACCCCCGCCAGCGCGGCTTCGACCCCGATCCCGCCGGCCTTCAGCACCGCTTCCTTCCTGGTCCAGCAGCGGACGAAGCCGGCGGCCCGGCGGTGCTCCGGGAGGGCGGCGAGGTAGCCACGCTCGCTCGCGCTCAGCACGGCGGGGGCGAGCGGGGCGAAGCCCGTCCGCCGTGCGGGTTCGAGATCGACGCCCACCCGCACCCCGTCGGCGGCCGCGCAGAGCCAGTACGGGCCCGACCTCGACAGGCTCAACTCCCAGCCGGTGCGCGGGTACCGGATGTACGGACGGCCGTGGCCGACCCGGCCGCAGCCCGCGCAGGGGTGCCGGTCGAACCGGATCTCGGCCGGCCGGCAGCCCAGCTCCCGGGCCAGGAAACGTCGGACCCCGGCGTGCGCGCCGGCGAAGTGGACAGCGCGGACCAGGTTGCGAAAGGCCGAGAACCGCTCCCGCTCCTCGGCCGAAAGGATGTCGAGATCACCGGAGACCAGCTGCGCCGTGGACCGTCCGAACCGGACGATTACCCTGCCGTGCGCCAAGTGCCGCACGGGCCTTCCGGTTTCCCCCTCGATGACGTGTTGAACAGTCAATGAACTGACTTCCTTCCCCGTTGTTCGCGGCGAATCCCTGCATCGGATCCGCACCGCGGGTTCCCCGGACCCGTCGGCTGCTGCCTCAATGCAACACGTCCGCGCTGTACTTTCCCTGTAAGAACGACCGCCACAGATGACGATCGTTCGACTACGTTCCGTGATCCATCGGCGGTAACCGCCCTGTTACCGGCCGCGCTACCGCCGCCCTACCCGATCGGCGTGCTCGAACGGATCCGGGGCCGCCTCCCTAAGGGCCGGTCGAGCGGGCCTTCTGCCGATCCGCGGGCGTCACCAGACTGCTGAGGACTCTGTCCCCGCTAGCACGGAGGAACAACGATGACCACAGACGACCCGGCCGGGCCCGACATCGAGGCGGACGTGTGCGTGGTCGGCGGCGGCGCCGGCGCGCTCTTCGCGGCGCTGCTCAGCGCGCGCTCTGGCCAGTCAGTAGTCCTGCTCTCCCCCAAGGCCGAGTTCGAGCAGGCGGGGGCGGGGATCTCCCCACTGCTGGCCCCGCCGACGCTGGGTCTGCTGGCCGCCGAGGGCATCGACGACGAGCTGACGCGGGCCGGACAGCGGGTCCTGGGGGTGGACGACCACGGGAGCGCCGGCCTGCTCTCCAGCTGGCGCTACGCCGACCACCCCGGCATCGCCCGCCCGCACGGCCTGACCGTGCCGACCGGCACCCTCGTCCAGGCGCTGCTGACCCGGCTGCGCGCCGAGCCGGGCGCGCGGGTGCGGACCGGCGAGAGCGTCGTCGCCGTCGAGCAGGACGACGAGGGGGTCCTGCTCACGACGGCCCGCAGCGGCGAGGCCGACGGCTCAGCGCCCGGCCGGATCCGGGCCCGGTACGCCGTCGCCGCCGACGGACGACATTCCGGGCTAAGGGAGTTGGTCGGGATCACCGTCGAGGAGTCGGTCTTCGACCGGCCCGCCTGGCTGCTGGTCGCCCCGGCCGTCCCGGGCCGCGAACCGGTGCTCCTGGTGCACCACCAGGCGCCGCGCGCGCTCTTCACCATCCCCACCCCGGGACCGTCGATCGCCCTGGTCTGGTCGCCCGACCGCGGCGAGGAACAGGCGCTGGAGGAGGGCGGGCCGGCCGCCCTGGCCGGGCAACTGAAGTCGGTCGACCCGGAGTTGTCCGCCTGGTTGGGCGAGGTCGACGGCCGGACCTCCCCGCTGATGCGGCTCGGCTTCACGCTCTGGCGGGCCTCGGCCTGGCGGGCCGGCCGGGTGCTGCTGCTCGGCGAGAGCGCGCACGGCCTGCACACGCTCGGCGGGCAGGGGCTCAACCAGTCGCTGCAGAGCGCGGCTTCGCTGAGCCGGGCGGTCCACGAGGCGCTCGCCTCGGGCGATGCCGCCCGGATCGGTGCCTACGAGAGCGTTCGGCGGCCGCATGTGGAGCGGCTGCAGGATCTCCAGTGGAACCTTCAGGCGCTCGGCTACAGCACGGCCCCGGCCGAACGCGGCGCGCACGAGGACTTCATCGACGTGATGACCCGGCTGCACCCCGAGCTGGTCGCCCAACTCGCGGGCGGCGCAGCCCCGTCGGGGTCCTGAGCCCCGCGCGGTGCCCGGGCGTGGGTCGGCACCGACCCCGCCCGGGCGGATCCCGCGGACGTCACGCGGAGGTGGTCCAGGGGGCGAGGAAGTTCTCGTCCATCCGGTTCTGCTGGCCGAGCAGGGTGGCCGTCTGGGTCAGGCCGATCCCCTGCATGTCGGTGCGCAGGCGGTCGACCACTTGGCGGTAGGTGACCTGCGGGTCGGACTGGTTGAAGACGTCCAGCAGGCCCTGGGTCAGGCCGCCGTGGCCGTTGCCCCCGGCGTTGTCGGCGTCGCTCTCGTCGTAGCGGCAGGCGGCGAGAACGGTGGACTTGGAGAGCGGGACGAAGCTCTTGTTGTCGTCGACGCTGCAGACGACGCCGTTGCCCTGGCCGGTGACGTTGCTGACGTTGCCGTCCATCGCGGTGCTGTCCGGCGGCAGCGTCACACCGCACGGGATGACGGTGGTCATGCTGCCGACGCAGGCCTGGACCAGCGCGGACGAGTAGTCACCCGAGCGGACGAGGGAGTCCGGGGTTCCCTCGTGCAGCCCACCGGAGTTACAACTATCCATGATGAGAGTGAAGTTGACGGTCGACTGGTCGAGGTTGTCGGCCATCGAGTAGAAGTCCCGGTCGGTGATCAGGTCCCCGCTGGCGGGGATGATGCACTCGTAGAAGCGGCCGCCGGGGTTGGTCATGTCCTGGGGCAGCCGCCCGCCGTGGCCCGCGTAGCACAGGACAGCCACGTCACCCGCGCTGGAGGCGCTCAGCATGTCCCCCACCGCGCTCTTGATCGCGGCGCTGGTGGCCGCGCCGTCGGTGAGGAAGGAGCTGATCTGGTCGAAGCCGAAGGTGCTGGTGAGCATGTCCTTCATCGAGTTGGCGTCGGCGACGCAGCCGCTCAGGTTGCCGACGGTGAAGTTGGGGTTGTTCTGTCCGCTGTAGTCGTTGATGCCGACGATGACGGCTCGTTTGGTCATGACGGGGAACCTCCGGTAAGCAGGGCGTCGGTCAGGTGGAACACCGGGTCCACCAGGAAGTCGTGGTGGGCGGTGACCGGGGCGGGCGCTTTGGCCGGGTCGCCGCCGGTCGCGGTGATGGTCAGGGTCGTGGCCAGGCCGGTCAGCGCGAAGCCGACCGGGACGAGCAGGGTGGCCCGGGCCACCGGCTGGGAGGGGCTGAGCGTCAGGAGGGGCACCGCGAGGTCGGCCGCCTGCTCGACGACGGCGGCCACCTGGACCTGCGTGATGGCCCGTGCGGTGAAGTCGAGGCCGGTCGCGTCGACGGCGATCAGATGCTGGACGCGCTGCACGTCGGCGGTCCTCATCGTCACGTACGTCCCCAGCGTGCCGAGCGGGAAGGGATCGGCCAGGGCCAGGGCCGCGTCGACCAGCGCCTGGTCGGCGCCGGCCGTGCCGGCGAGCGTGACCGAGCCCTGGACGGGGAGCTGCTGGGTGAGGGCCTTCCTGGTGAGCCCCCCGCTCGCGTGCAGGGCGTAGCCGGTGAGCTCCAGCGGGAACGGCGAGAGGTTGGTGACGGTCGGGGCCGTGGGGTCCGCCAGCGCGACCGCCAGGTCGTCCCGGCCGCTGGTGGTGTGCAGGTTGAGGATCACCTGCGACTCGACGGGATCGGCGAACGCGTCGTCCAGCCGGAAGGCGATCCGCCCCTGCAACGGCGCCAGCCCGTCGGAGGCGAGTTCGCGCAGCAGGAGATTGCCCTTGACCAGCGCCGGACTGGTGTCGTCGACCACCTCGACGGTGAGGGTGAACTCGTGCGGCCGCCCGCCGACCCCGTACGCGACGCTGCTCGCGAAGGGAGTGGGCAGGGAGGACGGGGTCCGCGGGTCCAGGTCGGACGGTAGGGTCACCCGCAGCGTCAGGCTGCGCAGCGTCGGTTCGGCGGCGAGGTCGAGCGCGAGCTGCGCGAGGTCCGCCGGGTCGATGGCGGGAGCCAGCCCGAACGCCAGGTGGAAGCGGCAGCCGCTGGACGTGGTCGGCGTACTGTCGATCAGCGCGTCGCAGTCGGCGGCGCAGCCGTCGGGGGACCTGACGATGCCGTAGGTCGCGGGCACCGCGACGACCGTCCCGCTCACCTGCCCGAGGTACAGCGAGCGGAAGGAGGGGTAGCGGTCGGCCACGCTCCCCAGCGCGGTCAGTTCGGTGTACTCGGAGCGGGTGGTGTCGAAGCCCTCGAAGGCGGAGGAGTCGATGATCGCCGTGGTCGTGCCGGCGGCCGTGAGGGTGTAGAGCGGGCGGTAGGGGGACACGGCGTACCGGGTGCCGAGGGCAACCGCTGCCGAGCCGAAGTCGGAGCAGACCACCGTCACCGTCACCGCCGGCCCGAGGAGCGGCGGGTGGACGGGGTGCGTGACCGGGCGGCCGGTGGTGCTGCGGTGCGGGATCTCGCCCGGGAAGAGCTCGTCCTGGGAACCGGCGTCGGCCGGCGTCGGGTCGGGCTGCAGGAGGTGCCGCGTGACGAGATGGCGGACGACGCTGTACGAGTACGTCAGCTCCAGGGTGCAGCCGCCCGGCCCGGTCAGCTCGGAGTACGCCAACGGCACGTCGCTGCCGACCAGGCCGGTCACCCTCACCAGGTAGGCGCCGTCGTCGTCCGCCGTGACCTGGGCGGGGACCGAGCGCTGCTGGTCCGAACCGTCGGACCCCTTGAAGGGGATGTGCAGCGTGCCGGCCAGGCCGGTCGGCGTGAGCTGCTCGTACCGGCCGGCCGGGTTGGCCTGGCGCGCGGCCGTCACGTCGGCGGGCTCCGCCGTGTGCAGCCCGAAGGTGAGCGTGGCGCTGTCGGACGGGTGGCCGAACGCGTCGAGCCCGTTCTGCACGGCCCGGAAGGCGAAGAGCAGGTCGGGATCGGGGGCCGGCCCGAAGTCGGGCAGGTACCAGAACAGCGTGGAATCGGCGTTGTCGCTGAAGATGCTGCCCTGGCGGGAGCCGTCGTTGGGGCCGCCGGGCTCGCCGCTCCCCGGGACGGGCGCGTCGGCGGGTACGAGCATGGCCAGCAGTCCCGGGGAGAGCGACACCCGCTCGGAGTCCGTGGTGACGGCGGGCGCGGGAGGGATCGGTGAGGACATCGCGTCAGCTCGCCTGGAAGGCCTTGATGTAGTTGTTGATCGTGTCGACCTTGTCCGCGGGGGCCGGTGGCAGGGTGATCTTCAGGGGGTTCACGTACTTCACCCGCCCGGTGGGCAGCGCGACCGTGACGGGGGCATCGGTCTGCCAGGTCACCGGCGGATCGGTGAAGTTCGGTCCGGTCACCTCGACCTGCAGGGTGTAGGTGAAGGAGGTCTCGTTGATGTACTTGTCCGAGAAGATCTCCCAGAGGATGTTCTTCTGGTTCTCCCTGGTGATGGTGAGCGTGTCGGTCCGTGAGCCGAGGGTCGTGGTCAGCGTCATGGTGACGTTGTCCTTGGGCGGATTGATGTCGAGCATGAACCGCACGAAGACGTAGCCGACCTCGTCCACCGTCATTCTGGGCGCGTGGAACGGGCCGGTCTGCTCGATCACCATCGTGGTGCCGCCGTTGGACAACTCGACGCGTGGATCGTCTCCGTCGTAGACCAGGGTCTTGGTGAGCTTGACCTGGTCGGCCGGCCACTCCTTGGAGTCCGCCGCGAGCCGCAGGAAGGCGATGTTGACGAGGTCCGCCGGGTTGTCCTTGGTCCACATGGCGAGCTCGGCGCCCGCGTTCGGGTCGGTCTTGGCCACGGTGTAGTGGAAGCCCTGGGCGTCGGTGACCAGGTTGACCTGGCCGTTCGCCTCCGGGTTGTCGAAGTCCGGGTAGCTGACCTCCAGTTGGATGGACTGGATCGGATCGTGCAGCGCGGTGCCGTCGGCCAGCTTCTCGTCGAAGTTGACCGCACTCGACCCGACGACCTGGATCTTCTTGAAGAACTCGCCGACGTCCACGATCGCCAGGTAGCGGTCCGGGTTCGCCTTGACCGCGGGGAGCAGGTCGTCGAGCGTCCCGGAGACCGTGCTGTTGACCGCGATGCTGGTGTCCAGCTTCAGCGTCTGGGGGAAACTCAGGCCGCGGTGCTGGTAGTTCTGCTTGAGGGTGACGGCCGCGCCGCCGAAGATGCTGCTGAAGAGGCTCCGGTCGGCGGTGGCCGGGGCCTGGTCGGCCGGTTTCCAGTCGAAGATCTCGCTCTTGATCGCGTCGAAGGCCGCCTTGCGCATGTCGTCGACGTTCTTCTCGATCCACTGCTTCAGCTCGGGCGAGATGTCGGCCTCGTCCATCTGCATCTCGGTGGTGATCGCACCGCTCGTGAGCATGTTGGAGTACGCGTAGTCGAGGGTCGCGCTGTCGATTCCCAGGAAGCCGCCGACGGACAGGGCCGCCGAGAACTGCTCGTACGACTTGTCGGCGTCGGCGTGGACGGTGATCTGACAGGCGTGGATGTACATCTGCTCCTTGAGGTTGCAGTGCACGGTGAACGGGGACACGCCGGCCTTGAGGCTGCCCGCGATGGCCCCGGCGGCCAGCTCGTTGCAGGTGACGAGGAAGCTGCTGTCGCCGTGTGCCTCGATGCTGCCCTTACCGGATCCCTGGGCGCTGATGAACATCGGAGACTTGGTCCCGGCGGACGCCGCCACCAGGTCGGGCACCTCGATGGTGACGTTGTTCTCGATGATCGGCACGATGCCGAGCAGCGGATCAGGCTCCTGGGCACCGTAGTTGAAGAACAGCTTGGCCAGACGCGGCGCCGGTGCGGGGTGCGATCCCGCTCTGAGCACCTTGACGGCGTTGGCGATCACGCTGTCGGGGACCGCGAAGGTGGTGGTGAAGGTGGCGAAACCGCCGCCCGTCTCGACATCGCCGCCGGACGTCTGCGCGGCGCTCACGCCGACGGAGGTCTCCTCGGTCATGAGCCCCTTGAAGACCGTCATGCCGAAGGCGAAGTCCTGCGGGCTGTCCTGCTTCTTGGCCAGGTACACCCGCGACGGCTGCCAGTAGTACTGGGGAGGCAGCCCGGCCGCGCGCAGGTCCTCGTTGCTCGCGTCCGGGTACACCTCCACGCTGTAGGCGGTCCCGGTCTCGTCGTTGACGGTGACCACCACGAAGTCGGGACCGAACAACGGGCCGGCCGCGGACAGGAAGTTGGACATGTTCCCTCCAGGAAGGGGGAGTCGCAGCAGGCCCGCGGGGGACGGCGGGTCTGGGTCGCTCGCCATCGTTTCGTGCCCGATCCTTGCCTGCCCGTCTGCCACGCCCGAACGGCCACCGGACCACCTACAGGGAGCAACGACCGGCTGCGAACGTCCGGGGGCCCGACTGCACGGCCGGCTACGGCGTGTGGTGAACGCGCGCGAGGAACTGCCGGGCGGCCTCCTGTCCACTGCTGAACAGCCGACTGCGATCCTGCGGACCGAGGTGGAAGTCGGTGGCCGACATTCCGGCGGTGTCGACGTAGATCGTGCGCTGACTCACCCCCTCCTCCTGTAGGTGGTAGCGGTTCCAGTCACCGGTGAGGGTCTCCAGGGAGTTGACGGCGATGCCGAGGGCCGACTTCACCGGGACGTCGGGTTTCGGCTGCGGGAGAGCGGAGAGTTTCACCCCCCAGGTCGGCCAGCGCGGATCGAGGCCGTCGGTGCGGTCGAAGACGGTGATCGGGAAGTTGGACAGCAGTCCGCCGTCCACCCAGGTGACCTTGCCGGCACCGGTCTCCATATGCACCGGTTGGAAGTAGAAGGGGATGGACATCGAAGCCCGGACCGCGTCCGCCACCCGCTGCTCGTCCGGCTTCCTGCTGTACTGCGGGTAGTCCCACGGCAGCCGCACCAGCGCGTGCCGGGACACGTCGCTCGTGTGCACCACGAGCGAGTAGCGCTGATAGGGGGCGAGCGAGCTGCCGGGGTCGGCCTCCGGGGCGATGGCGAGATCACCGAAGGTCACCACACCCACCTGCGCCAGCACGGGCCCGAGCCATCCGGCCAGGTAGTCGCCGGAGTGCGCCCCCTCGTGCAGCAGCAGCTCGACGCTCTGGCCCAGCCGTCCGGTCATCCGCTCGAGCGTCGGGGACCGGGCGAACTGGGAGTAGTCGACGGTGTCCATCACCTCGCGCAGTTCGTGCAGGTCCCGGCCGGCCTTCTGATAGGCGGCCACGAGCGAGGCGACGATGGCGCCGGCGCTGGTTCCGGCCACCCGCGGGAAGCTGTAGCCGGCTTCCGACAGGGTGAGGACGGCGCCCAACAGGCCGATGCCCTTGACTCCGCCGCCCTCCAGGACGAGGTCGACCTTCAGCTCCTGACCGGCCGTGCCGGATGCGTCATCAGACATACCGCCTTCATCGGCGTGCCGCTGCTGCTCCTTGAGCCCGAGCCCGCACGGCCTAGGAGTCCCAGGTCGGGCGCGGGGGCAGGCTCAGCGGCGCGCGGGCGTCGGCGAAGAACGGCGGCGCGACGACGCTCAGCCCGCCGTCCACCACCAGGGTCTGCCCGGTGATGTACTCGGAACCGGCCGAGAGCAGGAAGGCGATGGTGTCCGCCACCTCCTGGACGTCGGCGGCGCGGCCCTTCGGGATGCGGTCGAGCACCGTGGCCTGGTCGGCCATGCCCGGCACCCCGTAGAAGAACTCCAGCGAGTCGGAGTCGATCAGACCGCCGTTCACGGCGTTGACGTTGATGCCGTACGGGGCGAACTCCAGGGCCATGTACCGCACCCAGGACTCGATCGCGGCCTTCATCGAACCGAGCGCGGCATAGGTCGGATAGGCGCGGATGCTGCCGTAGCTCGACAGCGCCACGATCCGCCCGCCGTCGTCCATCAGCCGCACGGCGTGCTGCGAGCCGAGCACGAAGGGCCGCAGGTTCATCGCGTAGGAGCGGTCCAGGTGGTGCGGCTTCATGTCCATGATGTTCTTGAAGGCGCCGGCCGCCGCGTTCGAGACGAAGTGGTCCAGCCGCCCGAACTGCTCCTGCACGGTGGTGAAGAGGGCCTCCACCCCGTCGACCGACTCGACGTCCGCCTGGACCGCGAGCCCGCGCCCGCCGGCCTCCTCCAGGTCGGCCACGGTCTTCTCGGCCAGGTCGGCGTTCTTCTTGTAGTTCACCACCACGGTGGCGCCGCCCCGGCCCAGGGTGAGGGCCAGCGCCCGGCCGATGCCCCGGGAGGCGCCGGTGATCAGCGCGATCCGGTCCTGGAACGGCCCGCCGCCCCCGGTCATCGGGCCGCCTCCGCCCGCTGCAGGAGCTCCCGGAAGACCACGGCCTTCTGGATCTCGTTGGTGCCCTCCTCGAAGCGCTGCGCCCTGGCGTCCCGGTACACCCGCTCGATCGGGCTGCTCTTCCAGTAGCCCGAACCCCCGTGGATCTGAAGGGCCTTGTCGGTGACCCGGGTGAGCATGTCGACCGCTGTCAGCTTGGCCATCGAGGAGAGCATCGCGGTGTCCGGGTCACCGGCCTCCCAGCGGCGCGCGGCGTGCAGGGCCAGCTGCCGGGCCGCCTCGATGTCGCTCTCGTTCTCGGCGAGCATGAACTGCAGCGCCTGCCGGGAGGTCAGCGGCTTGCCGAAGGTCACCCGACCTCGGGCGTACTCCAGGGCCAGCTGCTGGGCGCGCGAGGCCAGGCCCACGCAGCTCATCGCCACCGAGATCCGGGACGGCGTCAGGAACCCGCCCAGGGCGACCGCCAGGCCGTCCCCCTCCGCGCCGAGCCGGTTCGCGACGGGGACGGGCGTGCGGTCGAAAGTCAGCCGCGCGTGGTCGGTCCCGGTCACGCCCATGGTCTGCGAGGTGTCCTCGACCGTCACCCCGGCGGCGGCGCGCGGCACCATCAGGGCCACCGTGCCCTGGTGGCCGCTGCTGCCCGCCAGCCGCGCCGCCAGCAGCCAGTAGTCGCAGCGCACTCCGAAGGTGATCAGGTGCTTCACCCCGGTCAGGTAGTAGGTGTCCCCCTCGCGGACCACCGTGCAGCGGATGTCGGCGCCGGAGCCGGCCTGCGGCTCGGTGAGCGTGAAGGCGACCTTGATCCGACCGGCGACCGACGGCAGGACGAAGCGCTCGCGCTGCTCAGCGGTGGCGAACCGGTCGATCGCCCGCCAGGTCCCGTTGACCACGTGCACGATCATCCGCAGCGAGGCGTGCGAGCGGGAGAACAGCTCGATCAGCTCCATCCACTGCGGGAAGGAGAGACCGCGTCCGCCGTACTCGCGCGGCGCGGCCAGCGACAGGTAGCCGTGCTCGCGCAGCTCGGTCCAGAGCGCCTGCGGCACGGTGCCCGAGGCTTCGATCCGGCGCGCCCACTCCTCGGCGGGCCCGGCGACGTAGGCGGCGATCTCGGCCCGCAGGCGGTGGAACTCCGCCGCGCTCGGGGCGGTCGCCGGCGCGGCGGCCTCGACGGTGCTCATACGGTGTGCTCCTCGAAGGGGGTCGGGTCGGGGGCCGTGGCCTGGCGGCGCAGGACGAACTTCTGGACCTTGCCGGCCGGGTTGCGCGGCAGCCGCGGCACCAGCCGCAACCGCTCGGGCCAGTAGTGCTTGGAGACCTGGTACTGGTCCAGGTACTTGCACAGGGCGTCGAGTTCGACGTGCGCGCCCTCGACGGGCACCACGAAGGCGCAGGCGCGCTCGCCGAGCCGTTCGTCCGGCATCCCGACCACCGCGACCTCGCTCACCGCCGGGTGCCGATGCAGGAGTTCCTCGATCTCGGCGACCGGGACCTTCTCACCGCCGCGGTTGATGACGTCCTTGATCCGGCCGGTGACGCGCAGATAGCCGTCCTCGTTGAGCACCGCCAGGTCGCCGGTGCGGTACCAGCCGTCGGCGGTCCACACCTCGGCGGTCAGGTCGGGGCGGTCCAGGTAGCCGACGAAGCCGGTGGGCGAGTCGACCTCCAGGTTGCCCTCCCGGCCGGCCGGGAGCACCTGCCCGGCGTCGTCGGTCACCCGCAGCCGGACGCCGTCCATCGCCCGGCCGTCGGTGCCCCAGACCTTCTCGGGCGGGTCGTCCGGTGCCGAGAGCGAGCCGAGGCAGGTCTCGGTGGTGCCGAACGCGCCGCAGACCGCCGCGCCCAGCACGGTGGTGGCCCGTTCGGCCAGGCTGCGCGGCACGGCGGCGCCCGCGACCACGAAGGTGCGCAGCGCCGGCGGTGCGCCGCCGCCGCTCTCGACCTCTTGCACCAGGTCGGCCAGGAACGGCGTGGCCGCCTGGACGAAGGTGGCCCGGTGCTCGCGCAGCGCCCGCAGCGCCGTGCCGGGGTCCCACCGCGCTTGCAACACCTGGGGGACGCCCAGGGTCACGGCCAGCCACATCCCGTAGAGGAACCCGGTCTGGTGGGCCAGCGGGGACGGGATGTGGATCACGTCGCCGTCGTCGAGGCCGAGCCGGTCGATCTGCAGCCGGACGGCGTGGGCGAGGGTGTCCCCGCGGTGCAGCACTCCCTTGGGCTCGCCGGTGGTGCCGGAGGTGAAGAGCAACTGCGCAGGCGCGTCCGGCGCCGGGGCGAGCGCTGCCAGCGCGGCGGGGTCCGGGACGGCGGCGGCGACCGTGGCGGTCCAGTCCGACCAGGCCAATCCGTCGTCGTTGGTGGGCAGTTCGACGGGCTGCCGGTCGGTGGAGACCACCGCGACCCGGCGTAGCAGGCTGCGGCCGGCGATGTCCTCGGCCAGCCAGGCGGCGGTCTCCCTGGCGTGCTCGCGGTGGCGGAACCGGTCCGCCACCAGCAGGACCCGCGCGCCGGAGCGGCGCAGGGCGAAGGCCAGCTCCCGCTGCCGGAAGATCGGCATCAGCGGGCAGCAGATCGCGCCGATCCGCAGCGCGGCCAACGAGACCTCCACGAACTCGCCCCAGTTGGGGAGTTGGTAGGCCACCGGTTCGCCCGGACGCACCCCGAAGGCCAGCAGGGCGGTGGCGGCGCGGTCCACCCGCTCGTCCAGTTCGCGCCAGCTGACCGTGCGGTCGCCGGCCGGGCGGACGTCCACCAGGGCGGTGTCGTCGGGTCGCCGGGCGGCCCAGTGACGCAGCAGGTCGGACGGCGCGGTCGGCGCGGCGGAGGTGGTGAGGGCGGCGGTGGCGGGGGCGGCCGCGCGGCGGCCGGGGTCGACGGACATCCGCAGGCCGAGGCCCGTCATGTCGTCGAGGAACCCCGGGTAGGAGATCCGGTAGGCGCGCGGGTAGCTGAGCGTCCCGGTGCGGGCGGCCCTGGTGCCCGCCAGCGCGAGCGACATCAGCACCCGGTGGTCGTTGTAGGAGGAGAGCCGGGCTCCCGTCAGCGCGGCCACCCCGCGCACCCGCAGCCGGTCGCCCTCGACCGTCAGATCGCCGCCCATGGCGTTGAGTTGGAGCATCGCCGCGACCCGGTCGGACTCCTTCAGTCGGACGTGGCGGATGTTCTCGAAGACCGTCTCGCCCTGCGCCACCGCGGCCAGCACGCTGAGGACCGGGAGCATGTCCGGGATCTCCCGGCAGTCCACCGTGGTGGCGCGCAGCCGGACACCGTCGTGGCGGATCCGCAGGCCGCCGGCCTGCTCGTCGAGCTCCATCGGCACCCCCATCCGCCGCACCACGTCCAGGAACGCGGCCTCGGGATGGTCGAGTTCGCCGCCGTCCAGCCGGGTGACGCCGCGCAGCAGCACGTCGGCAGGGTGCAGCGCGGCGGCGGCGATGCCGAACGCGGCCGAGCCCAGGTCGGGCGGGAGCGTCAGCTCGGCGGGCACGGCGTGCTGCCCGGGCTCGATGTCGAACCGCCGCCAGTCGTCCGAGACCTCCACCCGCAGGCCGAACCGGCGCATCATCGCCACCGTGAGTTCCACGTACGGCCGTTCGTTGAGCTCGCCGGCCACCTCCACGACGGTGGGACCGGTCGCGAAGGGCGCGAGCAGGATCAGCCCGGAGACCCACTGCGACAGCGTGCCCGGGATCACCACCCGGCCACCGGCCGGACGCCCGGGCCGCACCCGCACCGGCGGACAGCCGTCGGCGGAGTCCAGATCGACGCCCAGCTCGCGCAGCGCGTCCAACAGCGGTCCCACCGGGCGGCGTTGGAAGTACTTCTGGCCGGTGACGGTCAGCGGGGAGTCGGCCAGGGCGGCGAGGCCGAGCATGAAGTACAGCGTGGTCCCGGAACTGCCGGCCGTGACGCTCTCGCGGCGCCGCCGGTAGGGGCCGCCGCGCACCACGTAGGTGTCGCCCTCGACGCTGATCCGGGTGCCGAGGTCGCGTAACAGCCGGACGGTGTAGCGCACATGGCGCGCGTCGCTGACACCGGTGATCCGGCTGGTGCCCTCGGCCAGCGAGGCGAGGATCAGCGCCCGGTGCGCGTGGTACTTGGACGGCGGGACCAGCAGCTCACCGCGGAGCGGCTGCCGGTTGGGCCTGAGCGTGAGATGCATGAACTTCCTCTCCGGCTCCGGGAGTCGGCCTGGACGGAACGACTCAGGCCGGGATCTCGCGGTCCTCCAGGTAGGCGACGGTGCTGCCCACCGAGGTCAGCCGGTCGAAGTCGGCGTTCGGGACCTCGACGCCGAACCGGCGCTGAACCAGCACGAACACCGACACGATGGCCAGCGAGTCGAGTTCGAGGTCCTCGATGTAGCTGCTCTCCAGGGAGATCCGCTCGGCCGGGATCTCCGCGACCTCGTCGAGGATCTCCTTGAGGGTCTGCAGGGTGTCACTCTGGACGGTGCTCATGATCGGTCTTCTCCTGAGGTGAGAGCGGTGGGCGGCGCGGTGGCCGGGACGGGGGCTTCGACGGGCGCCGACGGCAGTCGGATCACCTGGCCGGCCCAGACCAGGCCGGTGCCGAAGGACAGCAGCAGGGCGAGCCCGCCCGGCCGGGCACGGCCGGCGGCGAGCAGCTCCTGCATGGCGAGCGGGATCGACACCGCCGAGGTGTTCCCGTGGTGCTCGATGCTGCGGGCCACGGCGACGTGGGCGGGCAGCTTCAGTTCGTTGACGAGCTGGTCGGTGATCCGGTCGTTGGCCTGGTGCGGGAAGAAGGAGTCGAGGTCCTCGACGCTCACCCCGGCGCGGTCCAGCGCCTGTTGGGCGATCGGGCCCAGTTGGTAGGCAGCCCAGCGGAACACCTCGCGGCCGTCCATGGTGATCGACGGCCAGGCGCTGCCCGGCGCGTCACGCAGTGCGGCCCAGGAGGCGCTCTGCCGGATGGTCTCCTTCTGCGAGCCGTCGGACCCCCAGACCACCGGGCCGATCCCCGGTTGCGCGCTGGGGCCGACCACGACCGCGCCGGCGCCGTCGCCGAAGAGGAAGGCGGTGCCCTTGTCGTGCTGGTCGGTGAGTTCCGAGAGCCGTTCGACCGCGATGACCAGGACGTGACGCGAACTCCCGGCGGTGACCAGGTCCGAGGCGAGTGCCAGGCCGTAGCAGAAGCCCGCGCAGCCCGCCGAGATGTCGAAGGCCCCGGGGGCCCGGGCACCGATCCGATGGGCGACGCCGGCCGCGAGCGAGGGGAACTGGTGCAGGTGCGAGACCGTGGCGACGATCACGCAGTCGACCTGGTCGGCGCTGATCCCGGCGTTCTCCAGCGCGCGTTCGGCGGCGGTGGCGGCCATGAATTCGACGGTCTCCGCCGGATCGGCCCAGTAACGCAGCCGGATGCCGGACCGGCTGCGGATCCACTCGTCGGAGCTGTCGATCCGCTCGCAGATCATCTCGTTGGTGACCGGGCGCGAGGGCAGGTAGCTGCCGAGCCCCAGCAGGCCGGTCGACGCTCCCCGGAAGGCCGAACCCTCCTCTGCCGCAGGCCGGTTCACGAGGCCACCGGGGCCGGCTCGAAGTCCTCCGGGCCGCACCAGCGAACCAGGGCCGCGCCCATGCTGAAGCCCGAGCCGAACGCGGCAAGCAGCACCTGGTCGCCGGGCAGCAGCCGGCCGAGGTCCTCGGCCTCCCGCAGGACCAGGGGCACGCTGGCCCCCGAAGTGTTGCCGTACTTCTGGATGTTGGTGACGGTGCGCTCCAGCGGCACGCCGAGCTCGCGCAGGATGCCCTGGATGATGTAGAGGTTCGCCTGGTGCAGCGCGAACAGGTCGACGTCCGCCGTCGCCTGGTCGGCGACGTCCAGCAACTCGCGGATGAAGGAGGGGACTTCACCGACCGCGAAGGCATGCACCGCCTTGCCGTCCAGCGCGCCGAAGTTGTCGCCGAAGCCGCTGCTCAGCGCGCTGCCGTCCCGCCGGGTGCGCTTCTCGCGGCGCACCCAGACCGACTCGTAGCCCGACGGGTCACTGCGCAGCAGGGTGCGGCCGATGCCCCGGCCCGGCGTGCAGGCCTCCAGCAGGTAACAGGCCGCACCGTCACCGAAGATGACCGCCGGGGCCGGGTCCTTCCAGTCCATCGTCCGGGTGCTGACGTCCGCCATCACCACGGCGACCCGGCGGTACTGGCCGGTGGCCACGTACTTGGCGCCGATGTCGAGCGCGAAGACTCCGCCGGGGCAGGCGCCGCTGTTGACGTCGAACCCGGTCGCGCCCAGCGCGCCGGACTTGCGGATCACCAGCATCGCGGTGGGCGGCGTCATGTTGTCGGGCGTGTAGGTGCCGCAGATCACCAAATCCAGCTCGGCGGGGCTGATTCCGGCCCGCTCGCAGGCGTCCAGCAGCGCGGCGGTCCCCAGGTCCGAGGTCCACTCCCCCTCGGCGGCCATATGGCGGGTCTCGACGCCGATGTTCGCTCTGATCCAGTCGTCCCGGGTGAGCAGGATCTCCTCCAGGTCGGCATTGCTGACGACCTTCTCGGGGAGATACCGGCCGATCGCCCGGATTCCCACGCCCTGGGACGTTGTCGGTACGGCGCCGATTTTCGCCATGATGGTTCCACCGTTGGCTTCCGTGAGGCGGTCAGATGATTTTGCGCTGGCCGGCGCGGCGGTTCGCCCGGGCCTTCTCCCACGCGCCGACCGCGCCCGCCAGCAGCTGCGGATGGCCGTGCAGCACCTCACCGAGGGCCTTCCCGGCCGCCGCGGAATCGGCGAGGAACTCGACCTCCCGCCGGCCGCCGCGGGCCCGGACGAAGTTCTCCCCCAGCAGGACGAGTTTTCCGTCGGCCAGGGTGCGCGAGCAGAGAACGGCCCCGGCCAGCGGGGAGTCCTCGGCGGTCAGGTGGTAGTCGATGATCCAGGCGTAGTCGGCGATCTCCAACGGCTGGTCGGCGAAGCGGTAGACCGGCGCCCAGACCCCGTCGGCGCCCGCGCACAGCACCGTCCGCAGGCCGTCCTCGACGACCACCCGGAACCGCCAGCCGCCCTGCTCCAGGGTCGTCCCGGAGATCCGCAGCGGCGCCAGCGGGGAGAGCATCAGGAACCCGACGTCCACCAGCCAGCTCTCACCCTCGGCCTCCACCACCAGGACCAGGTGGTCCCAGTGCGGCCACCACTCACCGCTGACCCGCCACATCTGGCCGGCCACCAGCCGTACTTCGAAGCCGAGTTCGCGCAGGAACCGGCCGAACAGCGGGGTCGTCTCCATACAGGTCCCGCCGCGCCCGCGCCGCACCACCTTGTCGAAGATCTCCGGATGCTCCAGCGCAGGCAGCACCCCGTCCAGGGATTCGAGCATCTCGTAGGGGACCGCGAGCAGATGGGCCGAGACCAGGGCGTGCAGGCACGCGACGGTCGGCTCCAGCGGACCGGTGTACCCCAGTCGGCGCAGATAGTCCTCCCACGGAAGCGACCGCGAACCCGCAGGCACGGCGGAACGGGGGGCGACGGATTCCAAGGAACTCTCCGATGGCTGTGGATACGGCGGCTGCCCGAATCGGCCCGCTCGGCGGTGATGTGATGAATCCTCCGGGAGCGGATTCGCGGCTGTAAGGCCCGACCGCCCTGCTCGAAGGTCTAGCCCGATGCCCGCGCCCGCGCCGAGGTTCGGGTACCTGATCAGGTCTAGGCGGCTGCGGCCGGACGGGTGACAGTACGGAGGCAGGCCGACCGGTGCGCGCGATCGCCCGCAGACATCGCCCGCAGACACCCAACGACCCAGGAGATGTGACCGATGAACAGCAACGCCGTGACGGCCGACGAGAGCGGGCCGGCCCCGGGTGCGCCGAACCGCAGCATCCTGTCCGTCCCGGCCGAACTGGCCGACCAGCAGCTGATCACCCGGATGGGCATCGAGATCACCTCGTGGGACCCGGACCGGATGGTCGCCACGATGCCCGTCCAGGGCAACCAGCAGCCGTTCGGCTGGCTGCACGGCGGCGCCAACGCCGTGCTCGCCGAGACCCTCGGCTCCCTGGCGGCCGGGATGCACGTGGCCCCCCGGGGCGCCGTGGCCGGGCTCGAACTGTCCTGCACCCACCACCGGCCGGCGCGCAGCGGCGTCGTGACCGGGATCTGCACCCCGCTGCACCGCGGCGACCAGGTGGCCAGCTACGAGGTCACCATCCGCGACGGCCACGGGCGGCTCACCTGCACCGCCCGGCTGACCTGCCTGGTGAGCAGGCGCTGACGAGAGAGGCGGATGCCATGTCCACCCAACTAGCCTCGTTCACCGAGGACTTCCGCCGGGCGATGGGCCTGTTCCCGACCGGTGTCGCGGTGGTCTCGGCCGGGAGCGGCGAACGGACCGAGGCGGTGACCGCGAGCTCGCTGACCTCGGTCTCGCTGGACCCGCTGCTCGTCCTGGTGAGCATCAAGGCCACCGGCCGGCTCTGCGAGGCGATCGACAGCGCCGCGGGCTTCGCAGTGAATGTGCTGTCCGCCGAACAGCGGGCGCTGTCCGACCTCTTCGCGGCGCACGAGCGCCCGCGCGGCCTCCTCGCGCAGCAGCAGCTGGGCGGCGTGGTCGCCCCGAGCGGGCATCTGCTGGTCCCCGGCGCCGTGTTCTCCCTGGAGTGCCGCACCGAGCACCGCTACCCGGGCGGCGACCACGTGCTGTTCCTCGGCCGGGTCGGCGCGCTGCACACCGCCGAGCCGGCCCGCTCGCCCCTGGTCCACCACCGGGGCGCGTACACCGCGCTCCCGCACTGACCCCGCGACGAACGCGACGAACGCGCGGTCTCGACGAACCTCGACGAAGCTCGACGAAGGAGCACTCATGGGACGTTCCGTACTGGTCACCGGAGGCAACCGGGGCATCGGCCTGGCCGTGGCCCGCCGGTTCGCCGCGAACGGGGACTCGGTGGCCATCACCCATCGGGGTTCCGGCGCCCCCGACGGCCTGCTCGGCGTCACCTGCGACGTGACGGACAGCGCCGCGGTGGCCAGGGCCTTCGCCGAGGCCGAGACCGCGCACGGGCCGGTCGAGGTCCTGGTGGCCAACGCCGGCATCACCCAGGACGGACTGCTGATGCGGATGAGCGACGAACAGTTCCTCGGTGTCCTGGACACCAACCTCGGCGGTGCCTTCCGGACCGCCCGGCAGGCGGCCGCCGACATGGTGCGGCTGCGGCGCGGGCGGATGGTCTTCCTCTCCTCGGTGGCGGGGCTGCACGGATCGGCGGGCCAGGCCAACTACGCGGCCAGCAAGGCCGGTCTGGTCGGCATGGCCCGCTCGCTCGCCCGCGAGTTCGGCCCGCGCGGCATCACCGTGAACGTGGTGGCCCCCGGGCTGGTGGACACCGACATGACCGAGCAGCTCAGCGAGCAGCGCCGGGCCCGGATCGTCGGCGAGGTGCCGCTCGGGCGCAGCGCCGACCCGCAGGAGGTCGCCGAGGCCGTCTTCTGGCTGGCCTCGGCGCAGGCCGGCTATGTCACCGGCGCCGTGCTGCCGGTGGACGGCGGGCTCGGCATGGGCCACTGACCCTCGCGCGGAACGCGGTTGACCGGCCGACGCAACTCGTCGGCCGGTCAACCGCGTTCCGCGTGGGGCTACTCGGCCTGCGTCGGTGCCGGTGTCAACCGGACGTCCGGCCGGCCCAGTTCGAGCATCAGCAGGGCGATCGAGGTGCCGGGCCGGCCGAGCACCGCGTGGTAGCGCCGCAGCATCTCGTTCTCCTTGGAGAGGTCGACGCCGGGCACGTGGGCGCCCCGGCACAGGCCGTCCAGGTCCTGCGCCACCCTGGACCGGCGCTCGATCAGGCTGATGATGGACCGGTCGAGCTCCCCGAGGCGTTCGTGCTGCTGCGCGATGCGGGCGTCGAGTCCCTGGGTCCCGTTCATGCCCGGGCCCCCTCGCGGTCGGCCCGGACGGGCGCCGGGGGCGGCTCGGGGAGGCGGATCAGCGCCTCGCCGCGCACGGTCAGCGGCCCGTCCACGATCCGTACGGCCAGCGACAGGCGCGCCCGGCGCCCGGCGCCGTGCGGCTCGATCGCCCGCACCCGGGCGGTGCAGCGCAGCCGTGCGTGCACCGGGGTGGGGGCCGAGAAGCGCACCCGGAAGGAGAGCAGGTCCCCGACCGGCACCCAGGCGGTGAGCAGCCGTCCGAGCAGGCCCATCGAGAGCATCCCGTGCGCGATCACGTCGTCGAGCCCCACGGAACGGGCCGCGCCGGGGTCGAGGTGGATCGGGTTGTGGTCGCCGGAGGCACCGGCGAACCGGACCAGCAGCGTCCGGGTGATGTGCTGCTCGGACAGCTCCGGCAGCTCGAAGCCGACGTCCAGGTCGGCCGGCAGGACGGTCATGCCCCCTCCTCGTCGCGGACGCCGTGGCGGACCGCGATCACCTGGTGCAGGTCGGCCACCGGCTCGCCGCCGGCGCCGGTGACGGCGGTGTCGCGGACGACGAACTCCAGTGCCCCGCCCTGGCGGGTGTAGATGTCGGTGACGACCGGCGCGAAGGTCAGCCGCTCACCCGCGTGCGCCGTCCGGTGGTAGACGAATCCCTGTTCCACGTGCAGGACCTGACCGAGGTCGATGCCCAGCTCGGCCAACTGTCCCGAGGGGTGCTCCAGTTCGAGACCGAACAGGAAGGTGGGCGGTACCGGCAGGTCCGGGTGCCCGGCCGCCCGCGCGGCGGCCGGGTCGGTGAACACCGCCTCGCGCACCCCAAGGACCTGGTTGAACAGGCGCAGCCGGCCGGCCTCCACCTCCACCGTGAACGGCTTCGGTCCGGCTCCCACCCAGCTCGGATCGATCACCGGACCACCACCGGAGTACTCCGTTCCCTTGCCGTGTGCAGCAGTTCGCGGTTGCGGACCAGCTTGCCGTTGGCGGTGCGCGGCAGCGCCGCCCGGAAGTGGAAGACCTTGGGGATCTTGTACGGGCTCAGCCGCTCCCGGCACCAGTTCAGCAACTCCGCCCTCGGCACCTGGCGTTCGACCACGAGGTGGGCCTCGATGGCCTCGCCGTAGACCACCACGACCTCGGTGACGGCCGGGTGCTCGGCGAGCGCCGTCTCCACCTCCGTCAGGTCCACCTTGAGACCGCCGATCGCCACCATCGAGTCGGCCCGGCCGGTGATCTCCAGGACGCCCGAGCCGGGCCGCACCACGCAGCGGTCCCGGGTGTTCAACCAGCGGTCCACATACCGCCCGTCGAGGTCGGCGTGCAGGTACGGGTCATCCGCCAGCCGCACCCTCAGGGTGCCGTCGACCACCGCGGTCAGGATGCCGGGGGCGGGCAGGCCGACGGCGGGCGGTGCGTCCCGGCCGGTCAGGTCGGTGGCGATGATGCCGACCTCGGTCATGCCGTACGCCTGCCCGATCCGGAGCCGGTAGCGCTCCTCGAAGCGCTCGAAGATCTCCGGGGCGAGCATCTCCCCACCACAGACCGCGAGTCGAAGGCGCGGCAGCGGGGGCGGCGCGGCGACCCGGCTCAGCAGGTCGTAGTGCACCGGCACCCCGAACACCGCGTCCACCTGGCGCTCGGCCATCACCCGCAGCAGGTCGTGCGGCCGCAGGCGGGCGGAGAAGTGCAGCGTGGCGCCCACGGCCAGGGCGTGCAGCACACCACCGATCAGGCCGAAGGAGTGCGCCAACGAGCTGAGCAGCAGCACCTGTTCGCCGCGCCCGGGCATGTCGGCGAGGTTGCCGAAGCGCTCCACCTCGGCCAGCAGCGAGGAGCCGGTGCGGCCGATCACCTTGGGCAGGCCGGTGGAGCCGGAGCTGAACTGGATCAGCCGGTGGTCGCCCTGGGCGGGCAGGCCCGCCTTGCGCCGTACCACCACCACCTCGCACTCCTCGCGGAACGGGGTGAAGACCTGGGCGGCGGCGCCGGAGGTGAGGTGGAACTGCGGGTCGCACAGCTCCAGCAGCCGGGTGGTCTCGGCCGGCGTCAGCCGGGGGTCGAACAGCATCACCTGCGCGCCGCCGCACCACAGGGCGAAGACCGACCAGAGCAGGGTGAAGCTCGGCAGGATCTGCACCGCCACCGTGCTGCCTCTGGTGATCCCGTGCGCGGCCAGGGTCTCCCGGGCCCGCGCCACCTCCGCCCGCATCGTCGCCCGCGTCACCGTGGTCCCGGCGTGGGTCGCCCACACCCCGTCGTCCTCGTCCCTACGGTCCGCGGTGGAGAGCAGAGCGCCGAGCCACGTGTCGAAGTCCGTGTCGTCGGCCATGGCCTTCCCTTCCTCTGGCGGGCCGGACCCGGTGCTCCTCTGAGCGGCCCGGGGAGGCCGGGGTCCGGCCCGGCCTGCCTTCTTCTCGGTCCGGTCTACTTCTCGATGCAGAACTCGCCGACGGGCCAGCCGACATGGCGCTTGTCGGTGGCGACGTAGCCGAGCAGCTTGTCACCGGGCTTCAGCTCGGTGCAGTTGAGCACGGCGGCCCCGGGGCCGAGCACCCGCACGTGCCAGTCGTCCTGGAGGGTGAGGCTGACGTCGACGCCGTCCTCGGAGGTGGCCCGGACGGTCAGCAGCGGACGCGACTCGAGCTTCACGCGGCCGACCACGATCCGGCGGGTGCGCCCGTCGGCGGCCACCCCGAGCACGGTGCTGCCGGCCTTGAGCTCGCTCAGGTAGTTGGTGCGGTTGTCGGCGCCGAGTACGTAGGAGTGCAGCGCACCGGCGTTGACCCGGAACGGGCGGGTCGGCATGTAGGGCAGCGGATGGGTCTCGCTCACGCACAGCACGAACCCGTGCGCGTAGGAGCCCACCAGGATGCCCTCGTCCTTCTCGAAGTGCGTGCAGGTGTCGACGCAGACCCGGTCGCCCAGGCCGTTGTGCTCGATCGACTGAACCGTGAGGGTGGTCAGCGCGAGGTCCGGGGTGGTGGAGCCGAGCTTGGCGGTGAGGCCGAAGACGTCGTTGGCGTCCCTCGGCGCCAGCAGCAGACCGTCCGAACCCTTCTCCAGGACGTCCACGATGATGCCCGCCTCCTGGAGGTCGGCCGCCTCGCAGACGAGCCGCCCGGGGCTCTTGTCCGCCGCCGCGATCACGATCTCCAGCGGGATCTTGGTGGGGTCGCGGAACCTGACCACGGTGTACTCCAGGGCCTGGGCCGCGGCGCAGGCCACCTGCAGGGTGGCGTCGTCGATCACCTCGACGAACGCCCCCGTGCGGTCGGCGCGTTCCGCCGCGGTCAGCCGCAGCTTGTCCAGCTCCGCGGTCGTCGCGACCCGGCTGAGCAGCACGTCGGCGACGTCGGCGGCCTCCGGGGGCAGCATCGCGCCGGGCTCGGTGAGGAGGATCTTCTGCACGGTGGGCGGCAGGGTGGCGAGCGTGTCGAGACGGTCGTCGAGCACGCCGGCCAGCCGGGCGTGGATCGCGGCGTCCACGACGGCCTCACGCTGTTCTGCGGCGATGGAACGGAGGTCAACCCAGGCGAATTTCAAAGAGATCATCCCTACTGCGCTGAGTGTGGCTTGCTTTCCCAGCCAGCACTCTCCCAGTGCGCCCCGGGCGCCAACAGGCTCGTTGGTGCGGCTGGTCAGCCGCTCGATCAGGTACACCGTCCGCGCCTTCCGGCCCCCGCCGTCCGCCACGAGGCTGACCCTGCGTCGCCGCAGTCCGGCGGCGCATCTCCCGGACGCCGTTGCGCGTTGAATCGAGGTGACCATGGCTGTCCCCGACACCTGGTGGACAGGACACGGCGGCTACGCCGCCAGGATCATGTCGGCGCTGGTAGCCGACCCGGACCGGATCGCCGTGCACTGGCGGGAACAGCCCATTCCCGCAGGTGAGTTCGCCCGGTCCGTGACCGGGACGGTGCGCGCCCTGCGGGGTCTGGGGGTCGGGCCGGGCAGCGTGCTGGGCATCCTGGTGGCCCCCAACAGCCCCGACATGCTCCGCGCCCGCTACGCCGCGCACCTGCTCGGCGCCGCCGTCTGCCACCTGCGCTCGACCAATCCGGGCTCGACCGTCCCGGTGCTGTCGCTCGACGAGCAGCTGCGCATCCTGTGCGACACCCGCGCCGACGTCCTGTTCACCGACGCCGACAACGCGCGGCGCGCGCAGGCGTTGGTGAAGGGAACGCCCGGCCGCCTCGCGCTGACCGGCTTCGACCTGCCGATCGCCGAGGCCATGCCCGTCACCCCGGCCGACGACCCCGGGCCCGGTGGGTCCGCCCGCTGGGATCCGCCGGCCCTCGCGGTGATCGCGTTCACCAGCGGAAGTACCGGACGGCCCAAGGGAATCCGCCTGCCGGCCCGGGCCTGGGAGAGCGTGGTGTCCGCCACCGGGGCGTCGATCACCGAGTCCCGGCAGGCAAGGATCCTTGTCACCACCCCGCTGAGCCACACGGTCGGGCCGATGGCCGACGCGGTGCTCGCCGCCGGCGGAGCCGTCTTCCTGCACGGGGAGGCGGACGCGGGCGAGATCCTGCGGGCGGTGCAGGAGCACCGGATCACCCGGACGTTCCTGGCCACCCCGCAGTTGTACAAGGTCCTCGACCACGGCCGGGCCGCGACTACCGACCTCTCCTCGCTGCGGCAGCTGATCTACAGCGGCTGCGCCGCGGCGCCCGCCCGGATCGCGGAGGCCTCGCGCCTCCTCGGGCCGGTTCTGGTCCAGGGCTACGGGACCAGCGAGGGCGGCCGGATCAGCTTCCTCGACCCCGGCGACCACCAGCGTCCGGAACTGCTCGGCACCGTCGGGCGGCCGTTCCCCGAGGTCGAGATCAGGGTCTGCGACCCGGACTCCGAACGGGAGTTGGCAGCCGGCGCGACCGGCGAGGTATGGGTGCGCTCGCCGCACCTGATGGAGGGCTACTGGGCGGACCCCGAGCTGACCGCACGGGTGCTGCGCGCGGGCTGGTACCGCACCGGCGACATCGGACGGCTCGACGAACGCGGGTACCTGCACCTGCTGGACCGGGTCGCCGACGTCGTCAAGACCCGCGGCGTCAAGGTCTATCCGGCCGTGCTGGAACGCGAGTTGCTGGCCGTGGACGGGGTCGCGCAGGCCGCGGTCTACGGCGTGCGCGACGCGGACAACATCGAACACCTGCATGCCGCGCTGGTGCCGCGGCCGGGAGCACGGATCCGCGTCGGCGAGGTCCGCTCCCGCATCCGCACCGCACTGTCCCCCCTGCACGTCCCCGAGGAGGTCGTGCTGCTCGACGAGTTGCCGTTGAACGACTCGGGCAAGCCGGACAAGCACCGGCTGCGCCGCGAGCGGCAGGACGAACGACCGCACCCAGAGAGTGAGTTGACGCAATGAACCAGCACTTGGAGTTCTTCTCCCGCGAGATGCAGGAATTCGCCTCCCAGAAGCGGGAGTTCCTGGAGATCGGCCGGCGTGCAGGCCGCTTCCCCAGCGCCGTCGCCCGGCAGGGACAGGACGGCGCCGACGTGGAGATCAGCGTCTGGTGCAGCAACGACTACCTCGGCATGGGGCAGAACCCCTTCGTCCTCCAGGCGATCAAGTGCGCCGTCGACGCCTTCGGCGCGGGCTCGGGCGGCTCCCGCAACATCGGCGGGACCAACCACTACCACGTCCGGCTGGAGCGCGAACTCGCCGAGCTGCACGGCAAGGAGGACGCGCTGATCTTCGCCTCCGGCTACACCGCGAACGACGGATCGCTCTCCGTCCTGGCCGGACGGATGCCCGACACCCTGGTGTTCTCCGACGAGTTGAACCACGCCTCGATCATCGACGGACTGCGGCACAGCGGCGCCCGGAAGCACATCTTCCGCCACAACGACACCGCCCACCTGGCGGAACTGCTCGCCGCCGCGGACCCCGAGCGGCCCAAGATGATCGTCCTGGAGTCGGTGTACTCGATGTCCGGCGACGTCGCGCCGCTGGCCGAGGTCGCCGCCCTCGCCAAGCGGTACCACGCCACCACCTTCGTCGACGAGGTGCACGCGGTCGGCATGTACGGCCCGCAGGGCGCCGGCATCGCCGCCCGCGAAGGGCTCGCCGACGAGTTCACCGTGATCATGGGCACGCTGGCCAAGGGCTTCGGCACCGCCGGCGGCTACGTCGCCGGGCCCGCCCCGCTGATCGACGCGATCCGCAGCTTCTCCCGCTCCTTCATCTTCACCACCTCCCTCCCGCCCGCCACCGCCGCGGGAGCCCTGGCCGCGGTCGTGCACCTGCGGTCCTCCGACGAGGAGCGCACCCGGCTCGCGGGCAACGCCCAGCTGCTGCACCGGCTGCTCACCGCGCACGGCATCCCGTTCATCTCCACCGACTCGCACATCGTCTCGGTCTTCGTCGGCGACGACGAGCTCTGCCGCCGGGCCTCCGAGCTGCTCCTGCAGCGGCACGGGATCTACGTCCAGCCGATCAACGCACCCAGCGTGCGGGCCGGTGAGGAGATCCTGCGGGTCGCGCCGTCGGCCACCCACACGTCGAGCGACGTCGAGAAGTTCGCCGAGGCGCTGGAGGGCGTCTGGCAGGAGCTCGACATCCCGCGGACCCGTGACCGGGTCGCCAACTAGGACCGGCCGGCCCATGGTAGGCGGCGCCGGCCGGAGGGGTTTGCTCCCGTCCGGCCGGCGCCGGCGGTTCACCGTCGTCGACGACCGTCGACGCAGAACGATGAACGGAGTCCCCATGTCTCTCTCGGTGGCGGCCGTACTCGCAGAATCCGCCGCCCGGCGCCCGGACCATCCGGCCGTCGTGCTCGGCGACCAGCAGCTGACGTACGCCCAACTGTGGTTCCAGGCCCGCCAGTACGCGGCAGCGCTGGCCGGCCACGGGCTCGGGCCCGGCGACCGGATCGCGCTCCTGGTGCCGAACGCGCTGGAGTTCCCGCGGGCCTACTACGGCGCGCTGGCGATCGGCGCGGTCGTGGTGCCGGTGAACACGCTGCTCAAGGCGGACGAGATCGCCTACCTGCTGCGTGACTCCGGCGCCAAGGTGCTGATCTGCGCCGCGCCGCTGCTCGGCGAGGGCCGCAAGGGCGCCGAGGCGGCCGGCGTCGCGCTGCTGACCGTGATGGCGGGCGGCGAGGAGGCCGGGCCGCGCCTGGACGCACCCGACGCACAGGGCCTCCCGCTGGAGCGGTACGTGCCGCGCGAGCCCGACGACATCGCGGTGATCCTCTACACCTCCGGCACCACCGGGCAGCCCAAGGGCGCGATGCTCACCCAGCTCAACCTGACCATGAACATCGGCGTTTCGATGCTCTCCCCCTTCGACTTCCGGGCCGACGACGTCCTGCTCGGGGTGCTGCCGCTGTTCCACACCTTCGGCCAGATCTGCGGGATGGGCGTCTGCTTCCGGGCCGGCGCCACCCTGGTGCTGATGCCGTCCTTCGACGCCCCACGCGCGCTCGACCTGATGGTGGCCCACCGGTGCACGGTGTTCATGGGCGTGCCGACGATGTACATCGCGCTGCTGGACGCCGCCGCGCGCGACCCGCGCCGGCCGGTCCTGGACCGCGCGTTCTCCGGCGGCTCCGCGCTGCCGGTGAAGATCCTCCAGGACTTCGAGCGGACCTTCGGCTGCCCGATCTACGAGGGCTACGGCCTGACCGAGACCTCCCCCGTGGTCGCCTACAACCAGCGGGCCTGGCCACGCCGTCCGGGCACCGTGGGGCGGCCGGTCTGGGGGGTGGACGTGGAGATCGCCCGGGCCGAGCTGGAGGGCCGGATCGAGCTGCTGCCGGCCGGCGAGGTCGGCGAGATCGTCGTCCGCGGCCACAACGTGATGGCCGGGTATCTCGACCGGCCGGAGGCGACCGCCGAGGTGATGGTCGACGGCTGGTTCCGCTCGGGCGACCTCGGGGTGAAGGACGCGGACGGCTATCTGTCCGTGGTGGACCGCAAGAAGGACATGGTGCTGCGCGGCGGTTACAACGTGTACCCCCGGGAGATCGAGGAGGTGTTGGTACACCACCCGGCGGTCGCCCAGGTCGCCGTCATCGGGCTCCCGGACGACCGGCTCGGCGAGGAGGTCTGCGCGGTCGTGCTCGCACGGCCCGGCCTGCGGCCCGGGACGGCGCTCGGCGAGGAGATCGTGGCCTGGAGCCGCGAGCGGCTGGCCGCGTACAAGTACCCGCGCCGGGTGGAGTTCGTCGAGAGCCTCCCGCTCGGCCCCGGAGGCAAGGTCCTCAAGCGCGAGCTGGTGGCCCGCTTCGCGCACTGAGACGAGATGCCCCGCCCGCAGGAACACGCGGGCGGGGCATACCACTTGGAGCCTGCCGGTCACCGGTTGGCGTACGCCCTGGCCGCCGCGGCCGTCCACTCGTAGGACGCGGTGAGCCCCTTGACCGACCCGTTGAACCGGGGTGCCACGAACCGCGCCAGCAGCTCGAAGCTGCGCTTCATCGGCTCGCGCTCGGCCCAGTCCTGGACGGTGACCAGCAGGCGGCCGAAGCCGCCGGTCGCCTCCTGGATGTCCCGGACGGCCTGCACGCACTCGTCCACCGAGCCGACGATCACGCTGCGCCGCTCAATCAGCTCCTCCAGCACCTTGCGCGCCTGCCTGCGGGAGTCGACCGGCGGTGAACCGACCAGCGACCAGTACTGGTTGCGGTAGCGCATCCAGCCGTCGACGATCTCGTCGAGCGCCCGGTCACGGCTCTCCGAGACGTGCACGGAGAGCGCCACCCGCCAGTCGGCGCGGTCGATCACGCGCCCGTGCTCGGCGGCCGACTCCTCGGCATGGCGCCACTGCGCCACCAGGTCGCCGATCTGGCTGCCCGGCCGGGGCGGGATGCCGAAGGAGAGCGGGCTGATCCCGTACTGCCCGGCCAGTCGCATGCCGAACGGGGAGGTGGCGCTGGAGACCGCCATCGGCAGACCGGTCGCCGCGTGCGGCCGCAACTGGAGCCTGGCGTCCCGCAGTTCGAACCAGTCGGTACGCGCGCTGACCGGCTCCTCACTGGTCAGCAGCTGACGGATCACCTCCAGCGACTCCGCGGTGCGGCGCCGGGTGTCCGCCGGGTCGATCCCGAGGATGTGCATGTCGGAGGGGATCGAGCCGGCGCCCACGCCCAGGGTGAACCGCCCCCGGGTCAGCTGGTCGAGCTGCACGGCCCGCGAGGCGACCATGAACGGGTGGTGGTACGGGAGGCTGACGACGCCGGTGCCGAGCCGGATGTGCCGGGTCCGCTCGGCCGCGGTGGCGATGAACAGTTCCGGTGAGGCGACTGTGCCCCATCCGGCCGAGTGGTGCTCGCCGACCCAGAGTTCGTCGTAGCCCAACTGGTCGAGCCACTGGGCCAGTTCGAGGTCCCGCCAGAGCAGCAGGGCCGGATCCTCACCGAGCGGGTGCAACGGCGAGAGGAACGCGCCGAATCCGATTCTTTCCACGAAAGGCTCCTCAGGGGGTGGTTGGGTTCGTCGACAGCGCACAGAGACCGACCAGCGGGGCCAGCCAGCCGTACTCGGGCCAGTCGCCCACGCTGGACGGCGTGGTGTCACCGGCCTCCGCACGGCGCAGCAGCAGCGCCACCGCGGCGTCGCCGCGCGGCAGCGGCCCGAGCGGGTACGCCCCGTCCAGGCGGCCCTGGACCCAGTCGACGCGTTCGTTGGCCGCGAGCTCGACGCCGACCAGCAGGACCTGGTCCAACTCCTCGTCGTCGAGCAGGATGTCGGCCACCCGCAGTGCCTCGGGGGCCAGCCCGGCACCGGCCGACACGCAGCTGATCGGCCCGGTGATGCCGTAGCGCTTGGCGAGATGGCCGAGGACCGAGGTGGTCACCGACTGGAAGAAGAGCAGCGGGCTGTGCACCTGGCCCGCCACCATCCGCTGGGTCGCGACGTCGGTCGTGGTGTGGTCGCCGCCCGCGGTGGCGAGCACCATCGCGGTCCGCTCACCACGGCCGGCCACGAGATCCCGCCCGGACCCCGGCTCACCGAGGCAGGCTTCGGCGACCGCGACGACCAGCGGGCTGAACCGCGAGGTCACGAACCCTGCCACGTTGGGCAGTTCGACCGGTGCGGCGCCCGGCAGACCCTCGGCGGCGGCCCCCCAGGGCGCCCGGCAGGCTGCCGCCACGACGGCGTACGACGGTTCGAGCAGGGTCGGCATACGGTTCCCCTCCGGTTCCGTCATCGCTCTCACACCCGCTTCAGCACGAGTGCGGCGTTGGCCCCGCCGAAGGCGGCGTTCAGCGAGAGCGCATGGGTGACCGCGGCTCGCCGGGCCCGGTTCGGCAGGTAGTCCAGATCGCAGGCCGGATCGGGCTGTTGGTAGCCGATGGTGGGCGGCAGGACGCCGTCGCGCAGCGCGATCAGGGTGATCACCGCCTCGACCGCACCGGTGGCCTCCAGCATGTGGCCGGTGCTGCTCTTGGTCGAGCTCACCGGGACGGCCGGCGCGTGCGCGCCGAAGATCCGGTGGAGCGCCGCCGTCTCCGCGACGTCGTTCAGCGGGGTGCCGGTGCCGTGGGCGTTCACATAGCCGATCTGCTCGGGTTCAAGTCCCGCTCGGCGCAGCGCTGTTCCGGCGGCCCGGGCCAGCCCCGCGCCCTGCGGATGCGGCTTGATCACGTGGTAGGAGTCGGCGGCCATGCCCCAGCCGGCCAGCTCGGCGAGCACCTCGGCCCCGCGCGCCCGCGCGCGGTCGGCCGACTCCAGCACGAGCACCGCCGCGCCGTCCCCCTGCAACAGACCGGCCCGGCCCGCCGCGAACGGCCGGACCACCCCCTCCCGGCTCAGCGCCTTACCGGAGTCGAACTTCGCGAACACGTCCTCGGTGACCAGGTACGCGCCGCCGCACACCACCGTGTCGGCCACCCCGCGCCGGATCAGCTCGGCGCCGTACCCGATGGCGTTGGTGGAGGCGACGCAGGCGTTGACGAAGGCGAGCCGCAGCTCGCCCAGCCCGAAGGCCGCACCGAGGCGGTGCGGCAGTGCGGCCGGCAGGCTGTCCAGGCTCCGCCGGTCCGCCGGGTCGCGGTCCTGCGCCAGGTCGCTCCAGAACGAACGGGCCGCCGCGTAGTCGCCGTTGGTGCCCAGCAGCACCGGCGCGCCGGCCGCGTCGGTGCCGGCCATCCGCAGCGCCTCGGCGGTGCAGGCGTACAGCACCTCGGCCTGGCTCGGCGTGTACCCCGGCTTGACCGGGACACCGGGGATCTCCGGGCCCACCCCCTCGTAGGTGGCGGCGCGCTTGGCGTGGAAGGGGGCGGGGTCGAAGCGGGTGACCGGCACGAATCCGGGCCGGCCCGCGAAGACGCCCTCCCGCAGGGCGTCCGCGCCGAACCCGAAGGCGGTCAGGACGCCGTATCCGGTGATCGCCACCTCAGGAGGCATGCCGGCACTCCTCACGGTCGGGGCCGCCCGGCAGCAGCCGGACGAGGTTGCGGTGCAGCGAGCCGACGGAGTCGCTGGCGGCGATCTCCTCCTCCGCCTCCGGGTGGACGACGATCCCGTGCCGCTCCTCCAGCAGGTGGACCAGCCAGACGAACGTCAGGGAGTCCAGGACGAGTTCGGTGTCGCTGTCCCATTCGCCGAGCGGCAGCCCGCCGTCGACGAGGAGCCGCACGACCTCGTGCTCCGTGATCACTGGGCCACGCCGCCCACCGCCGCCGCCGACCGCCGGCCGACCACGACGTCCACGAACGCGCCGAGGTCGCGGACCAGCAGCGGATCCAGCTCCTCCTCCGGCAGTTGGATGCCGTACTGCCCCTCCAGCTGGAGCACCAGCTCGATCATGGCGAGCGACTCCAGCCCAAGACCCTCCTCGCCGAGCGGCAGGTCGTCGCCGATCCGGTCGGGCAGCGGGAGGTTGATCACGTCCCTGATCACGGTCAGCACGAACTCTCGGGTCTCTTCACGCATGGGGTTTCTCCGTAAGTGGTCGTCCGGCTCGCGGGCCGGGCAGGGTGGGGGGCGTCCCGGGCTCCGGCTCAGCGCACCGGGACCGGACGCGCCGACGGTTGCACCTGGGCTTGGTAGGCCGGGGCCTCGTGCACCACGGCCGAGAGCGCGCGGATGACGACGGCCGGTGCGCTGCTCTCGAAGAAGCCGCGCCCCACCGCCAGCCCGGCGCAGCCCGCTGCCATCACCCCTGCGGCGAAGACAGCCGGGTCCACCCCGCGATCGCTGGGGCCGCCGGCCGCCAGCACCGGGATCGGGCAGCTCTCCACCACCTCCGCCATCCGCTCCAGCGGCATCGCCCAGGTGGTCTTCACCAGCGAAGCCCCCAGGTCCGCGGCCACGTTGACGACGTGCGAGAGCAGCACGGGGTCGTGCGGGTCGCTGATCCGCGGGCCGCGCGGGTACACCATGGCCAGCAAGGGCATGTTCCAGCGCCGACATGCGTCGGCCACCGAGCCGAGGTCCGCCAGCTGCCGGGACTCGGTGTCGGAGCCGATGTTGACCTGGACGCTGACCGCGTCCGCACCCAGCCGGATCGCCTCCTCGACGTCCCCGACCAGCACCTTGGCGTCGACGTCCCGGGCGTGCGCCGTACTGGCGCTCAGGTGGACGATCAACGAGCAGTCACGCAGCAGGCTCGCGTCGATGGTCGCGGCCCGTCCCTTGTGCACCACGATCGCGTCGGCGCCGCCCTGCACCGCGGTGCGGACCAGCCCGTCGAAGCGTCCCGCGGCGACGATGGGACCGTCGGCCACCGAATGGTCCAGGGGGACGAAGAGAAATCGGTCGTCACGGTGTCGGGAGAGCCTCGCCAGGCGAACCGCCATACCTCCGGACCTTGCAGTCATGTTCCACCCCTCGTCAGCCGTCCCCCGAAGCAGGGTTCGCCGGTCGAGTCTCGCCCCGTGGACGGGGTGCCACCCCCCTCGAACGGACTGCCCCTGCGAATGCCCGCGGCCGCGCCGTTCGAGGTACCCGACCGGCCAGCCCGCCCCCGACCCAGTCAATCTTTCCGACATCTGTTGCACACTTGACACTTGTCGTGAAAGCATGAGGCTGTTGTGTTGAGGTAGCGAGAGGGAACCAGTTGTGAAAACCGACCAGTCGCCGGCCCCGACGGACGAATCCGCTCGCGTCACCCCCGAGCTGTGGTGGCTGAGCGCGATCATGGCGCTGGGCGGCTTCGCCAGCCTGCTCGACAGCACCATCATCAACGTCGCGATCGGCCCGCTCGCCAAGGTGTTCAACTCACAACTCTCCACCGTGCAGTGGGTGGTGACGGGGTATCTGCTGGCGATCTCGGCGACCATCCCGCTCAGCGGCTGGGCGACCTCGCGGTTCGGCGCGAAGCAGGCGATCATCTTCTCGCAGGCCGTCTTCCTGATCGGCTCGCTGCTCTCGGGGCTGGCCTGGTCGGCGACCAGCCTGATCGTCTTCCGGGTGATCCAGGGCATCGGCGGCGGCCTGGCCGTGCCGGTCGGACAGGCCCTGCTGGCCCAGGCGGCCGGACCCAAGCGGCTCGGCCGCCTGATGTCGATCGTCACCATCCCGGCTCTGTTCGCCCCGCTGATCGGGCCGTCGCTGGGCGGTGTCCTGGTCGACCACCTCAGCTGGCGCTGGATCTTCTTCATCAACGTGCCGTTCTGCGTGGCGACCATCGCCCTCGTTCTGGCCAAGGTCAGGAACGTCGTGGCCCCCTCGCGCGACACCAGGCTGGACGTCGTGGGCCTGATCCTGCTGGTCCCCGCCCTGACCGCGCTGATCTACGGCCTGTCCGAGGCCGGCTCGGCCGGCGGGTTCGACGGCGGCCGGACCATCACCGGCCTCGTGGTGGGCGTCGTCCTGCTGGCGGCCTTCGCCGTGCGCGCGCTGCGCAGCCGGATGGAGTCGCTGCTCGATCTGCGGCTCTTCGGCGTCCACAACTTCAGGACCGGCACCACGGCGGGCTTCCTGCTCAGCATGGCGATGTACGGCGTGCTGATCCCGCTGCCCTTCTACTTCCAACTGGTGCGCGGTACCAGCGTGTTGACCTCAGCCCTGCTGCTTCTGCCGCAGAGCCTCGGCTATCTGGTCGCCGTCGTGCTGATGAACCGGCTGACCACCACCCTGGGCATCCGGAACCTGACCATCCTGGGCATCGTGCTCACCGTGGCCGGCACCGTCCCCTACGCCCTGATCACCGCCCACCCGAACCAACTCCTGCTCAGCGCCGCCCTGGTGGTGCGCGGCTTCGGTCTCGGCTCCTCGATGATGCCGACCATGACGATCGCCTTCGCCAGCGTGCCGAAGGAGGCGGCGCCCAGGGCCACCAGCGCCTTCAACGTCTTCCAGCGGGTCGGCGCCTCGGTCGGCACCGCGGTGCTCGCGGTGGTCCTGCAGCAGCATGTGAAGGACCACCTGCCCGCGAGCGTCCGGAGCCTGGCCGAGGTCAAGCCCAACAGCGACATCGCCCACGGCCTGGCGAGTTCCTT
Source organism: Kitasatospora mediocidica KCTC 9733 (assembly GCF_000744225.1). Lineage (GTDB taxonomy): Bacteria > Actinomycetota > Actinomycetes > Streptomycetales > Streptomycetaceae > Kitasatospora > Kitasatospora mediocidica. The sequence continues at coordinate 215,784 of NZ_JQLN01000007.1, forward strand.
CGGAGCCCCGTTCTGGTGGGCGCTGGCCTTCACCGCGCTCGCCCTGCTGCCCGCGTTCTTCCTGCCCGGACGCCTGCCCCGGCAGACCCCGGACCCGGCCCCGGATGCCACCCCCGCCCACGACAACACGTCGGCCCTACTGGCCGACTGACGGAACGTCAATTCCCGTTTGTGCCCGCACGTCCACCCGTGCGGGCACTCTTCCGTTCCACTCGTGCAGGCGAGGTGTCGACTTCCCGCCACTTTCCACCAGGCCTCGCGTTGCGGCGAACTGTTTGCGAGGATCGTGAGCAGAGCGCAACGGGGGAAGTGACAGCATGACCGGTGACACGATCCTGCACATACGACACGGCGAACACCACCCTGCCGAACAGGCTCCGAGAGCCGTTCCGCCCCGAGGCGCCCGCCCACCGCGGACACCACGAGCGGCGAGCGGGGTCGAGGGATGATCGAATTCAGGCTGCTGGGAACACTGGAGATCTTCGACGGACTGCACTGGAAATCGGTCGAAACGCCGAAGATCCGCAGCGTGCTCGCGGTGCTGCTGGCCGCTTCGGGCCGAGTGATCTCGATGGAACGGCTGGTCGAGGAGCTCTGGTACGACGGCCCGCAGCGCAAACGCGACCAGCGCAACCTGGTGCAGCAGTACGTGATGAAGCTGCGGCGCCAACTCGGCGACCACGACCACAGCATGCTGGTCACCAAGGCGCCCGGCTACCGCCTGCTCTTCGAGCCGGCCCGGTTGGACGCGCGGCGCTTCGACACCCTGCACGCCGAGGGGCAGGCGCTGTTCGGCGCGGGCTCCTACCGGCAGGCGTTCACCGTGCTCGGCGACGCGCTGAGCCTGTGGCGCGGCGCGGCCCTGGACGACGTGCCGGCCTCGCCGATCGTGCGCGCCGAGTCGGAGCGTCTGGAGGAGGCCAGGCTTGCCGCCGCCGAGATGCGGATCGACGCCAGCCACCGGACCGGCGGGCACGCCGTGACGCTGGCCGAGCTGCGCACGCTGCGCGACACCAACCCGCTCAGGGAGGGCCTCTGGGAGAAGGAGATGATCGCGCTCCTCGAATGCGGCCGCCGGGCCGACGCCCTGGAGGTCTACCAGCGCGCCCGCCGGACCCTCCAGGAGGAGCTGGGCCTCGAACCCGGCAGCGCCCTGCGCGACCTCCAGCAGCTCATCCTCACCGACGACTAGGACCGACCGGCGGGAACTCTCGGACACGGCCTGACGGCAGGTCAGCCATGCTTCGCGCGCGGTGGGTTACCCTCCTGATCAGGTGAGCCGGGAGGTCTGGTCGACACGGACGCCGGCGCCGGGGGCACCCGGGATCCCCACGTCGTCCAGGAGGTACTCGGTGATGCGCGGCGGGGCGTTCCTGGAGGCCGACTGGCGGCGCGAGACGCTGCACACCAACCTCTGGCTGGTGCCCGCGGTGGAGGCGATGGCCGCCGCCGGGCTGTTCGCGCTGACCCTGGCGCTGGACCGGGCCGCCTACGACGGCCGGTTCACCCTGGCGACCTGGGTGCTGAGCGGCACCGCCGACGGGGCCCGGCAGATCCTGACGACGATGGCCGCGGCGATCATCACGGTCGTCGGCCTGGTCTTCTCGATCACCATCGTGGCCCTGACCCTGGCCTCCACGCAGTTCGGCCCCCGGATGCTGCGCAACTTCATCCGGGACCGCGGGACCCAGCTGACCCTGGGCACGTTCGTGGCCACCTTCTTCTACACCGTGCTGGCCCTGGTCTCGATCAGCCCGGGCCCGCACGGCGACTTCGTCCCGCACCTGTCGATCACCGTGACGCTGGCCCTGACCGTGGTCGACCTCGCCATGCTCATCTACTTCATCAACCACATCGCCACCATGATCCAGCTCCCCCAGGTGGTCGCGAGCATCGCCGGTGACCTCTCCCGGGCCATCGAGGAGCAGGGCGGCCCGGACCCCGCCGCGCCGCCCGGCCTCGACAGCGGCCCCAGCCGCGACGAACTGCTCCTGCTGATCGGCGAGTCCGGCGCGGCGGTCGCCACCCCGGCCAGCGGCTACCTGCAGTACATCCGCCACGAGCGGCTGGTCAGGATCGCCGCCGAGTCCGACGCGGTACTCCATCTGCCGTACCGTCCGGGCCACTTCCTGGTCCAGGGGCAGCCACTGGCGGTCGTCTGGCCGCCCTCGGCGGCCGCCCGGGTGGCGCAGCAGCTGGCCCACGGCCAGGTCACCGGTCCGTACCGGACGCTGGCGCAGGACATCTCCTTCGGCGTCGACCAACTGGTGGAGATCGCGCTGCGCGCGCTGTCCACCGCGATCAACGACACCTTCACCGCGCTGACCTGCATCGACTGGCTGACCGACTGCCTCTGCCGGATCACCACCGGCTGGCACCCGCAGCGCGTCCACCGCGACCCGCACGGCCACATCCGGGTCATCGCCTACCAGCCCGACTACGACCGGCTGGTCCAGCGCTCCTTCGAGAAGATCCGCCAATCGGCCCTCGGTGTGCCGGCCGTGATGATCCGTCAACTCGAAGGCCTCTACAAGATCATGGAGCAGACCTCGATCCCCGGCCGCCGCCAGGTCCTGCTGGACCAGGCGGCGATGATCCAGCGCTCCTGCGACGCCTCCGTCCCCGAGGAGACCGACCGCCAGGACGTGCGGCACCGCTACGAGGCCCTGCTCGCACTCCACAACGCCACGACCCCGGAGCAGTGACGGTCCGTCAGGCAGCCTTGGCCAGCAGTGTCCACGGCTCGGGACGCGCCAGCGCCAGCCGCGGCTTGCGCGCGGCCCAGTACCGGACGGACGCCGCCATCACCGCCGCGGGGTCCTCGACCGTCCGAGTGGGCTCGAAGGGTTCGCTCATGCTGGTGTAGCTCTGGAACATCGCCAGCAGCTTCACGGCCTGGCTCTGGAAGGGCGAGAGGTACTGGTCGGCCAGCGGCAGGAAGAACCGGTCCCAGCTCTCCCCCGCGACGATCGGCGGCCGCTCGATCGGCGCCACGCCGTGCGCCGCGCGGCACTCGTTGAGGGTCTCGCAGACCACGTCGAGCAGGCCGCCCAGGGTCAGGCTCCCCCGGCCTCCCGCCAGCACCTCGGTGCGTACCGCGGCGGGTGGCGGCGCCAGCGCGGCGTCGACGATCAGCGCGGCGACCTCGTCGACGGGTCCGATCTCGGCGAAGCCGCCCGGGTCGCCGACCACCACCGCGGCCAGCCCCGAGACGAGCGCCTGCAACAGCGTGTACGGGCCGGAGAACCGGCCGATCTCACCACTGTCCCGGCGGCCGACGATCAACGGCGGCCGGACCACGGTCAGCGGCCCCGGGTGCTCCGCGCGGGCGATCTCCTCGCAGACGGCCTTGGACCACTCGTAGCCGTTGCGGTAGCCCTCGAACTCGGCGCCGCGCAGGTCCTGCGGGTTGCGCAGCCCGCCGACGTAGGCGGTGGAGACCTGGACGAGATGGGTGTCCCGGTCCGCCAGCGCCAGGACCGCCCGCAGCGGGCCGACGTTGGCGTTCGTCGCCTCCGCGCGGCTGAGGGTCCAGCGCGTGGTGGCCGCGGCGTGCACGATCACGTCCCAGTGGCCGGCCAGTTCGGCCGGCGCGGCCTCGGAGCCGATCCGCCAGCAGAGCGCCGGATCGTCGCCGGGCCGCCGGGCGACGCGGGTGAGGGTGTGCTCGTGCTCCCGCCGGACGGCCCGCAGCCGGCGCACGACCTCGGTCCCGACCACGCCGGTCGCGCCGGTCAGAAGGATTCGCATGACCATCCTCGTTTCCACTCGAACTCGAAGGGGCCCTCGGGTCCCCGGTCACTGCTCCGGGGTGAGCACCAGACAGGCGTTCTGGCCGCCGAACCCGAAGGAGTTGGACAGCACGGCGGCGGGAGCAACGGTGCGCGGCGTGCCGATCACCAGGTCCACCAGGTCGGCCTCCGGGCTGGAGACCAGGTTGGCGATCGGCGGCACCACACCGCGCGCGCCGCAGAGCAGGGCGAGCGCGGCCTCCAGGGCGCCCGAGCCGCCGATCAGATGGCCGGTCACGCCCTTGACGGCGGTGACCGGCGGCGGCTGGCCGCCGAAGCAGCGGTCGATCGCCCGGGCCTCGGCGCGGTCGTTGAGCACCGTCGACGTCCCGTGCGCGTTGACATGGCCGATGTCGGCGGGAGTCAGCCCGGCGTCGGCGACGGCGGCGCGCATGCAACGGGCCGCCACCTCACCCTCCTCCTGCGGGGCCACGATGTGGAAGGCGTCGCAGGTGTCGGCGTAGCCGGCGACCTCGCCGTAGATCCTCGCGCCGCGGGCCTGCGCCAGGTCCCAGCGCTCCAGGACCAGGACGGCCGCCCCCTCGCCCATCACGAAGCCGTCCCGGTCGGCGTCGAACGGGCGGCTGGCCAGCTCGGGGTCGGCGTTCCTGGCGGACATCGCCCGCATCCGGGCGAACGCGCCCATCACGACGGTGCTCACGGCCGAGTCGGTGCCGCCGGCCACCGCCGCGTCGAGCTGCCCGTACCTGATCCGGCGAGCCGCCTCGCCGACCGCCGTGGTCCCGCTGGCGCAGGCCGCGGAGTACGTCGTGCAGGAGCCCTGGAACCCGTAGCGCATCGCCAGCCGACAGGCCGCCGAGTTGGCCATGGTCCGGGGCACGGTGTGCACCGGCATCTCCCTCGGCCGCTCGCCATGGCTCAGGGTGACCGCCTCCATGCTCGGCAGCCCGCCGATGCCCGTGCCGATCTGCACGCCCACCCGGTCCGGCGCCAGGCCGGGCGGCAGCGCCGCCTCGGTGACGGCGTCCGCGGCGGCGCAGAGCAACAGGGCGGTGGTCCGGTCGATCTGGCGCGCCTCGCGGCGGGTGACGTACGCGTCGAGGTCGAACGGCGGCACCAGGCAGGCGATGTGCACCGGCAGGTCCTGGTCGACCAGCCGTCCTACCACGGCGGCGGTGGACCTGGCCTTCAGCACCGAGGTGAACGCCTCCTCGATCCCGTTGCCCGCGGGCGACTTCACCCCGATCCCGGTGACCGCGACCCGCCGGCCGCCCAAGGGGTGTGCACCCTGGGTGTGCGGCCCGCTCACGGCTGCCCGGCCGTACGGGCTTCGAGCAGGTCGATGGCGTGGCCGACGCTCTGCGCGCCGGTCAGGTCCTCCACCGCGATCCGCAGCGCCAGGGCCCGTTCCAACCGGGCGCCGATCTCCATCAGTTCCAGACTGTCGATGCCGTAGTCGACCAGCAGGCTGGTCTGCTCCCGGACCTCCTCGACCTCGGTGCCGAGCACGTCCGAGATGGCCGTCCTGACCACCAGGGCCAGTTCCTCACGAGTGGGCATGTCCGTCATTCCTTCCGAATGTGGCTGGGGGCCTGCGCAGGTTCGGGGAGCGGCGGTCAACCGCCGGCGGTCCGCTCGGCCACCGCCACGGCCGAGTCGAGGATCTCGACCGCCTCGGCGACGTCCGCCTCGGTGCTCACCAGCGGGGGCAGCAGGCGCACGGTGGTCGGCCGGCCCAGGCAGGGCGACACCAGCAGGCCCGCGGCGGCCAGTTCGACCACCACCGCGCCGGCGGCCCGCGGGCTGGTGAAGTCGATCCCGCGCAGCAGCCCCCGGCCGCGCAGCTCGGCCACCACGCCGGGGTGCCGCCGCCGGAGCAGCTCCAGTTCGGCGGCCAGCTGATCGCTCAGCATCCGCCCGTGCCCGGCCAGGTGCTCGATCGCGTCGAGCGCGGCGGGCAGCGCCGCGCAACTCAGCGGATGGCCGCCGAAGGTGGCGGAGTGCAGGAACGGGTCGGCGGCCAGCGGGGCGTACAACCGCTCGGAGCAGACCAGTGCCGACAGTGGCACCACCCCGCCGCCCAGCGGCTTGCCGAGCAGCACCGCGTCGACCGGCAGTCCCTCGGCCAGCGCGACCGACCGCTCCCCGCACCGGCGCAGCCCGCACTGGATCTCGTCGGCGATCACGAACGCGCCCTGCCGGGCGGCGTCCTCGCTCCAGCGCCGCAGCACGTCCAGGGGCAGCGCGGCGGCACCGTTCTCGCCCTGCACCGGTTCGAAGACGAGCGCGGCCACGTCCCCGCCGGCCAGCTCGCGCAGCACCGCCGCAGGGTCCGCCGGGTCCACGTGGACGACGTCCACGGCGCAGCCCCGCAGCCCCACCCGGTAGAGCGGACTGTGGGTCAGCGCGAGGGCGCCCAGGGACTTGCCGTGGAAGCCGCCGCGCACGGCGATCACCCGGGGGCGCCCACTGGCGAGCCGGGCCAGCTTGACCGCCACCTCCACCACGTCGGCGCCGTTGAGCCCGAAGTAGACCTTCGGCAGCACGTCGCCCAGGTACCCGGCGAGGCGGGCGGCGGCCCGGGCGGCCACCGGGTTGGCCAGGCTGCGGGTGGAGGTGGGCATGGTGTCGAGCTGGTGGCGGACCGCCGCCACTACCTCCGGGTGGCGGTGGCCGAGCAGCGTGACGGCGTACGAGCCGAAGTCCAGCACCGAACGACCGTCGGACAGCATCACCCGGCAGCCCTCGCCGGACGCCTCGACGGCTCCGCGTCCGGCGAAGCTGCCGGTCAGCGCGAGCTTCGGCGAGAGGTGGCGCCGCAGCCGCTCGAAGGCCTCGGCGGCGTCGTCCACCGCCGTCACGGGCCCGGCGGTCACCGGGCGACTCCCTGCGGCACGGCCGTCAGCCGCGCCTGGAGCGCCTGGAGCATCTGCTCGGCGTTCTCCCGCAGGGCGTCCGCGGCCACCGAGTTGAGCATCTCCGCGAGCAGCGGGATGCCGATGTCGAAGTCGACGTGCAGCGAGACGACGCAACCGCCGTCCGCCGTCGGGACGACCGCCCAGTGGCCGAGGAACTCGCCGAGGTCGCCGCTGGTCTGGCAGAAGTCGAACCGCCGGGCCGCCGGGTCGATCACCTCGTCCTCGGTCCAGCACAGGACCGAGCCCTTGAGCCGCACCGACCACGCGGTGGTGCGGTGCCGGTCGTCGGCCCGGTCGGTGATCACGACCGAGTCGACGCTCTCCATGCACCGCTGGTAGCTCTCCACGTCCACCACCGCCGCCCAGGCGACGTCGGGCGGGACGGCGATGGGCAGATCCACTTCAACGCGTGGCACGGGTGAGCCTTTCGTCATCGGGTCCGACGGACGGTCCGGGCGGGGGCGCCGCGTCGGCGGAGGGTACGGACGACGGCGCCGCGGCGGCGGACGCCGGAGCGTGCGGGCCCAGGGCGGCGGCCAGCGCCGTCGCCAGGGCCGGCGGGAGCAGTCGCCGCAGCAGCGCGCGGGGCAGCGGACGCAGGTGCGTCATCGCGTGCCACTGCTCGACCAGTTCGCAGCCGAGTTCCAGCTTCGGTTGGTAGGCGGTCTGGGCGAAGCGGATGTGGCGGCAGCCGGAGGCGATGGCCAGCCGGATCGCCGCGTAGTGCACGTTGTGGTAGAGCCGGGCCTCGTGGGCGATCCGGTAGTCCAGGCCGATCCGGGCTCCGGTGGCGCCCTGCCCGGCGAAGAAGCAGAGCAGGAACGCGACCAGCCGGTCGCCCTCGAAGCAGCCGACGAGGCGCCGGTGCGCGCCGGCCTCGCCGTGCACGGCGTCCAGGAACGAGGCGTCGAGCACGTCCAGCCGCTGGTCGGCGCGGTCCATCACCTGCCGGTAGAGGTCCAGGACCTGCGGCAGCAGGTGCCCGAAGTCGTCGAGCACCTCGGTCCGCAGCCCGGGCCACGCCTCGAACGTGCGGATCTTGCTCCGCGCGTTGCGCCGCGCCTTGGCCGGGAGCGCGGCCAGGTACTCCTCGAACGAGGCCTGCCCGAGCCGCAGTTCGGTGTCGGGCAGGCTCCGCAGGAGGAAGAAACCGGCGCCCTCCAGGGCCGCGCGCAGCGGGTCCAGCTCGGCGGGGGCGAAGTCCTTGAACACCACCGTGCCCAGCCGTTCCCGGCGCGCGAAGGCGACGACCTCCGCGACCAGCAGGCGGGCGGCCTGCGCCGGGAGCGGCCCGGCGGCCGCCAGATGGCCCTGGCCCAGCAGGTTCCCGCAGAACAGCATCGGCACCCGCAGCAGGCGCGGGAACAGCCGGCGCACCGGCGCCAGCAGCCGCCGCTCACGCGGGCCGACGATCTCGTCCAGCCGCAGCCGCCGGAACAGGCAGAGCGGCAGCACCGCCACCGCCTCGGCGCCGTGCCACAGCAGCAGGTAGGCGAAGCCGTCCGGCCCGATCCGGCCGCGCTCCATCGCGCGGAAGAGCGCGCGCGACCACATCGGGTCGTCGCGGGGCACCAGGCGCTCCCACAGCGCGGCGGGCAGCGACTCGACGCCGGGCAGCACCTCGACGCGGTACCCGGAGCTCACGGGGGCCACGGGCGTCACGGGTGCCACCTCCTCACCATCGTCGTCGGGGTCACCGGGCTCAGCCGATCCGCAGCGGACGGCCGTCCAGGAAGTCCCGCAGCGGACCGGCCATCCGGTTGCGGGACGGCGGGTGGAAGGTGAGGCCGGCGGCCGCCGCGGCCAGGTAACTGCCCTCCGGCGAGCTGATGAACGCCATGCCGCCGAGCGCGGCCAGACAGCGCCGGCTGGTGCGGGCGATCGCGTCCTGCGCCGCGTACCGCGCCGTCAGGGCGGCGACGAGCAGGGTGTCGCTCCACTCCTCGCCCTCCATCGCGCGGGCGACCGCCTCCACGGCGAGCATCGCGGCCTCGACGTCCACCGTGTACGGCGTCGGATCGTCACCACCGCCGCCCGGCCGGCTCAGCACCCGCTCGACGAGCGCGCTGGCCACCCCCAGGTAGCCCGCCGTCAGCAGCAGTTCGAACCAGAGGAACCCGGCCACGTTCAGGGCGTCGGGCACCGCGTCGGCGGTGACGTCGGTGAGCACCAGCATCTGCGGGTCGATCTCGACGTCGGTGAGGACCACCTCGTCGCTCTCCGCGCCGGCCAGGATCGGCGTCCGCCAGAACGGCCGCACCTCGACGCCCGGCGCCTTGGCCGGGACCAGCGCGACGGCCAGCCGGTCCACGCCCTGCTCGTCGGTCAGCGCCACGGACGCCGTCAGCAGGTCCATCGAACGCGCCAGGCTGCAGGGCATCTTGCTGCCGTTGAGCACGATCCGGTCGCCGCGCCGCTGGGCGGTGATGTGCGGGCGCAGGATGTTCTGACCGGTGTTGCCCTCGGCGAACCCGGAGGCCAGCAGCATCCCGTCCTTCGCGATCGCCTCCAGCAGCATCCCCTCCAGGCCGCTTCCGTACGTCGCGGCCTGCACCAGGCCCGCGATCGAGAAGTGGTGCATGGTGGTGGCCACCGCCAGCGACGGGCAGCGCGCCCCGACGGCCCGCTGCACCCGGACCGCCTGCAACGGGGTCGCCCCTGCTCCGGCGTTCTGCGCGGGCACCAGCAGCGCGGGGCCGCCGGCCTCGCGGAACTCGCGGATCGCCGGGCTCGGCGCCCGCTCCAACTCCTCCAGCGGGTACCGGGCGAGCGCGTCGTCCAGCCCGGGCATGAGGGCCTCCAGCGTGGCCCGTTCGCAATGCAGGAAGTTCACGGCAGTCCCTTCGAAGAACAGCAGAACAGTGGCGCCGGCTCACCTCGCCGCGTGCCCTAGCCGGTGCGCGCCAGCGGCAGTTCGTCGAACGAGCGCAGCGTGATGCTGGCGCGCCGCACCGGCCGCCCGGCCTGCCCGAGATCCGGGAACCGCTCCAGCAGCTGCCCGATCAGCACGGCGCCCTCCATCCGGGCCAGCGCGGCGCCGAGGCAGTGGTGCGCCCCGGCGCTGAAGCTCAGCGGCTTGACGTCCGCCCGCCGCACGCTGAACACGTCCGGCTCGGGGTGCCGCTCAGGGTCGCGGTTCGCCGCGCCCAGCACGGTGGTCACGCTCGCCCCCTCCGGGATCGCCAGGCCCCCGACCCGCACCGGCCGCGCCGTGATCCGCTCCGTCATCAGCGCGGGAGCGTCCCAGCGCAGTGACTCCTCGACGGCTGCCGGCACCAGCGCCGGTTCGGCCCGTACCAGCGCCGCCTGTCCGGGGTGGGTCAGCAGCGCGAAGACCGTCAGCCCGAGCATGCCCGTCACGGTCTCGAACCCGGCGACGAACACCAGCAGCAGGGTGTCGACCAACTCCCGCTCGGTCAGCCGGCTGTCGTCGGCGTCACGCATCTGGAGCAGCGTCGAGGCGAGGTCGTCGGCCGGACGCGCCCGCCGCTCGCGCAGCAGCGCGCCGAAGTACTCCCGCAGCGCCACCACCGCCCGGTCCGCCCGCGCCCAGTCCTCGGCCGAACGCACCGGCTCCAGCAACCGGCTGGCCTCCTTCCCCAGCTCCCGGAACTGTCCCTGCTCCTCGCGCGGCACCCCGATCAGCTCACCCACCACCGCCACCGGCAGCGGAGACCCCACCAGCTCCTGGAAATCGGCCGTCCCCCCACCCGAGAGCTCATCGGCGAACCCGTCCAGCAACTCCCCGCTGACCTTCTCCACCGCCCCCCGCAGCCCGGCCACCCGCCGCGCACTGAACCCGGCGGCCACCAACCGCCGCAACCGCTCGTGCCGCTCCCCGTTGCTGCCGAGCATCGACGCGTAGAAGAACGCCGCCGCCGGATGCTCCCGCCAGTCGACGACCTCCCGCGCACACCACTCGAGATCGGGCGCCAGGAAGTCGGCGCTGGTGAGAACTGCCTGACAGTCGGCATATCTCGTCAGAAAATACGTCCCGACAGTCGCATTGTAGTAAATCGGATCAGCCCGCCGGAGCTCGGCCAACGACGGATAAGGATTCTCCCTGCCCTCCGCGGTGAAAATCGAAAAGAGAATCGACTCGCTATCCACCATGCCAGGCAGCGTACCCGAAATTCCTTATACACACGACACCGTTTCCTGGGGGCCCAAATTCATTCCATACGACCATGATCTCCCTGCGCGCAGTGCCACCGACCCCCCGCCCCCAGTACCACCATCGCCCCACACCCGCCCCCGTGCGGCTGCTACGGTTCCGTCCGTGGCAAACGCGATGCGCATCGGCTTGGTGTCTTTCGGCCCTCGCGAGTTCGAGGCCCTCCATACGACCTGTTCGGAGCAGGGGCACGATCCCGTCGTCCACGTCTACTGCCGTTCGATGCGCCCGAGAACACCCACCGACGCCTATTCCGCGACCGTCGCCGGACAGCTCCTGCGGGCCATTCCCGCCGGAATCGACCTACTGCTCCCCGGCAGCTCCGAAGGACTGGCGGACGCCCTCCCCGGATACCGCCTGGACCTCCTGGTGGTCTACGGATTCTCCTGGCGGCTGCCGCCCTCGGTCCTGCGGATCCCCCGGCTCGGCGTCCTCAACATCCACAGCTCCCTGCTGCCGCAATACCGCGGCCCGGCGCCGGTGCTGTGGGCGATCCGCAACGGCGACAGTCACCTCGGCGTGACGGTCCACCGGATGGACGAGACCTTCGACACCGGCCCGGTCATCGCCCGCCGGGGCGGCATCCCGATCGAGGACGACGTCACCCCGGACCGGCTCTGGCCACACCTCGGACCGGTCATCCGCGGCCTGCTGGCCGACGCCCTGCAGCGCGTCGCCGACGGAGACCCCGGCGAGCCGCAGGACGAGCCTCGGCCAGCCACGCCGGCCTGCTGGAACCGGAGTTCTTCACCGTCGACACCACCAGGACCGTCGCGGAGGTGCACAACCAGGTCCGCACCTTCCGCTTCATGGGCCCGGACCTCGGCCCCGTCGCCGAGATCGACGGCCGCCCTCACGGTGCTGCGCACCCGGACCTCCCCGGGCAGCGGAATCCGGCTGGAATGCGCCGACGGCCCGATCTGGATCACCGAGTCGGCGCCCCCGCAGGCCCCCTGACCCTCACCCGTCCCCGGGCAGCCGCCCGAGCCGCCACGCAATCCGCCGTCGCAACGCGAGCGCCTGTGGATCGTCGAAACCCGCCAGCAACCCGAGCGCGTCCGCCCAGTGCTTCCCGGCCCGCTCGGCCGCGCCGTCGGCGTCCAGGCAGAGCGCCAGATTCCCCAGCGCGCCGGCCAGTTGCCAGCGGTCGTCGAGCTCCCGGTGGATCCCGGCGGCCTCCCGGTGCAGGTCCGCCGCCTCACCGAACCTGCCGAGATCCCGGCATGCCTCCCCCGCCCGGTCCAGCGCGGTGGCCGTACGACTGCGGTCACCGAGCCGCCGCTGGACGGACGCCGCCCGCCGGCACAGGGCCAGCGCGTCGAGCGGCGGCGGCCGGCAGGCCGAACTCGTTCCCGGGGTGCAGGCCCAGGAGTCTGAACAGCCTGGCCGCGGCCTCGGGCAGCGCCCGGTACGACCAGGCGAACACGCTGCTCATCGCGTCCGCCTCCTCCTCGGCCTCCGCCGTCAGGACGTCCCAGCGCACCGACTCGTCCTTCAGGTCCTCGATCAACTCCGCGAGCAGCATCCGCGGTCGGCCGGCGGCCCTCTCGGCGGCTATCCGCAGCGCGAGCGGCAACTGCGCACACAGCCGCGCCAGCTCCGTCAGCTCGTCAGGATCGTCATGGGTCCGGTAGTCCGCCGTCACGACGCGCAGCAGCCGGACGGCGTCGCTCTCCGGAAACCTCCTCAGCTCCAGCCGGAGCGCACCCTCCCGGGCGACCAGGCCGGAGAGACTGTTCCGGCTGGTCACCAGGACGAGGGCGCCGGCCGTCCCGGGGAGCAGCGGGCGCACCTGGGCGGCCGTCGCGGCGTTGTCGAGCACGACCAGCATCCGGCGGTCGGCCATGATCGAGCGGTAGAGCGAGGCCCGGTCGTCGGCGCCGACCGGCACGGCGACGGCGGGAACGCCCAGGTCCCGCAGGAAGCGGTCGAGCACCTGCTCCGGTGCGACCGGAGCGGCCGAGTCGTGCCCTCGGAGATTGACGTACAGCGGCGCCGGCCGGGAACCATCGACGCACGCTGTGTGCCCAGTGCAGCGCCAGCGAGGTCTTGCCCACCCCAGCCGTGCCGGTGACGAGTGCCACGGCGACCACCGGCGCCGCCTCCCGGTCGGGGGCGGCGATGCTGTTCAGATGCCCGATCTCGCCGCTGCGGTTGACGAAGTGCCGACCGGCAACCGGAAGTTGACGTGGCGTCACGGAAAACGCCTGGTCCGCCGCCTCGATGCGCCGGTGGTAGCTCTCCATCTCCGCGCGCCCGGCCTCCAGCAGCCTCAGCGATTCGTCCCAGCGCCCTTCGGCGAATGCCGTCCAGCTGTCGTATCCCGGTTCCCTGAAGGTTTGACCACGCTCCATCTTCCAGAAGCCGAGGTCGGTGATACTCCAGAAATTGCACTCGAAGTCCACGTAATAGGCATCCAGCTCCATACGCTCGCCCGTCGCCCCCGCGAGCAGGTCATTCATGGGGAATGTCCGGCTTCGCGGCGATGATGGTCGCCCGGGGAATGACCACCAGGCGCTCACCGGGATCCACGCTCACCCCGTCCGGAAGCCTGCCCTCGTACGATGCGGTGAGCTCGCGGCCGATGACCGCGATGTCCCCGTTGTCCAGTTCCCAGATGTCCGGGCAGCTGGAGTTCCCGGACGTCTGACCGAGTTCGTGTGACGATTTGCCCAGCCGTCGCACGAAGGATGCCGATGGATCGGGTTCCCACTTGGCGTCCACTCGCCCCCCTGAAAGTGAAAGAAAATCCGGCCACAAAAGATATCGCAGCAGGGAAATCACGCCAAGGGGGCGACCGTTAGTGACACATTTCGCACGGAATTTTAATCTGCATAATCGGAATTCCCTGGTCCACATCAAGCAGTCGGGATTCCCGCTCCGGCCACGCGTCAGTGCAGGGTGCTCATCGCCGCCGCGTCGAAGGCGGTGAGCTCCTCCGTGCGGCCCTGGAGGATCTTCGCGGCCCACTCGGGGTCCGCCAGCAGGGCACGGCCGACCGCGACGAGGTCGAACTCGTCACGCTCCAGGCGGTCCAGCAGGGCGTCGATGTCCGCGACGCCGCCGCCCTCGCCGCGGAACGACTTGGTGAACTCGCTGTCGAGGCCGACCGACCCGACGCTGATCGTGGCCTTGCCCGAGAGCTTCTTCGCCCAGCCCGCCAGGTTGAGGTCGGAGCCCTCGAACTCCGGCAGCCAGTACCGGCGGGTGGAGCAGTGGAAGGCGTCGGCGCCGGCCTCGGCGAGCGGGGTGAGGATGGCTTCGAGCTCCTGCGGCGACTCGGCGATCCGGGCCCGGTAGTCACCCATCTTCCACTGGGACATCCGGAAGATGATCGGGAAGTCGGCCGACACGGCGCTGCGGCAGGCGGCCACGATCTCGGCGGCGAACCTGGTGCGGGAGACGAGGTCGCCTCCGTAGCCGTCGGTGCGCCGGTTGGTGTGGGCCCAGAGGAACTGGTCGATCAGGTAGCCGTGGGCGCCGTGCAGTTCGATGCCGTCGAAACCACGCGCCTCGGCCGCGCCGGCGGCGGCGGCGAAGGCGGCGATCACGTCGTCCAGGTCCTCGGCGGTCATCGCCTGCCCCGGGTCCGACCCGAGCACCGGGACTCCGGACGGGCCGACCCGGGGGGCGTCCACCACCGGCGGAGCGCCGGCGGAGCGTGCCATCCCGACGTGCCAGAGCTGCGGGACGATCGCGCCGCCGGCCTGGTGCACGGCCTCGGCGACGCCGGCCCAGCCCGCGAGCGCGTCCTCACCGTGGAAGTGCGGGACGGCGTCACTGGTGCCCGCCGAGGCGTGGTTGACGTAGGTGCCCTCGGTGATGATCAGGCCCACCCCGGCGGCCGCGCGCCGGGCGTAGTACTGCGCCACGTCGGCGCCGGGGATCCCGCCGGGCGAGAACTCGCGGGTCATCGGCGCCATCGCGATCCGGTTGCGGACGGTCAGGCTTCCCAGGGAGTAGGGACGGGCGAGTATGGCTGAGGCACGCGGGGCTGAGCTGCCGGGGATCAAGACATCCACCTTCGGTCGTCGACAGTGGACCGCGTCTCGGAACGGCACGGCCCACCTGCGGCAACTCCACAGAGCGCCCCGCCGATTCCCGGCACGGGCCGCGGAGGCGCTCAGTCGCCGGCGAGTGCGCCGTCGGCCGCGTCGGTCATGCCCAGTCGCAGGTGCTCGACGTGGTACGCGGCCTGGTCGAGGAGCTCGGCGACATGGTGGTCGTACAGCGCGTACACCACCGAGCGGCCGCGGCGCTCGCCGACCACCAGGCCGAGATTGCGCAGCAGTCGCAGCTGGTGCGAGCAGGCGGACTGCTCCATGCCGACGGCCGCGGCCAGTTCGGTGGCGGGCAGCGGGCCTTCGCGCAGTCGGGCGAGGATCAGCAGCCGGGAGGGGGTGGCGAGGGCCTGCAGGGTGGTGGCGACCTTGGCGGCGTTGTCCGCGTCGATGCGGGTGCGCGGCGCGCTGTTCTCGGCGGTGGTGACGACTCCGTGACCCATGCGACCATCCTACCGATGACACATGAAGGCCTGTTCATGTGTTCCTGTATGGTGGATGCACCGCGTCGCACCGGTCCACCGTCGTGCGTGCCCTCCCCCGCCTGCGCGAAGGAACACCCCGCCATGCCCTCCACCCTCACCACCCGCCCGGCGCCCCCGGCCGCCCCGCGCGCCGGGTCCGCTCCGCGGCGTCGCACCCGCGTCCTCGCGCTGGCCGAGGCCCGCTGGGCCGCGGCCGCCACCGTCGCGTTCGTGCTCGCGCTGACGCTGCACCTCACCGGCGCGCCCGGCTGGACGGCGGTCTCGCTCTACGCCCTCGCCTGCGTGACGGGCGGCTGGGAACCGGCCTGGGCCGGTCTGCGGGCGCTGCGCGAGAAGACCCTCGACGTGGACCTGCTGATGATCGTCGCCGCGATCGGCGCCGCCTCGATCGGCCAACTGACCGACGGCGCCCTGCTGATCGTCATCTTCGCCACCTCGGGCGCGCTGGAGGCGCTGGCCACCGCCCGCACCCAGGACTCGGTGCGCGGCCTGCTCGACCTCGCACCCGCCACCGCCACCCGCCTGCCGGCCGACGGCGGTGAGGAGACGGTCCCCACCGAGGCGCTGGCGGTCGGCGACGTCCTGCTGATCCGGCCCGGCGAGCGGGTGGGCGCCGACGGACGCGTGCTGGACGGCGCGAGCGAGGTCGACCAGGCCACCATCACCGGCGAACCGCTGCCGGTCGCCAAGCAGGCCGGGGACGAGGTCTTCGCCGGCACCCTGAACGGCACCGGCGCCCTGCGGGTCGTGGTGGAACGGGATCCCGGCGATTCGGTGATCGCCCGGATCGTCGCGATGGTCGAGGAGGCGTCGCAGACCAAGGCGCCCACCCAGCTGTTCATCGAGAAGGTCGAGCAGCGGTACTCGCTGGGCATGGTCGTCGCCACCCTGGCCGTCTTCCTGGTCCCGCTCGCGTTCGGCGCCGCTGTGACCGGCTCGCTGCTGCGGGCCATGACGTTCATGATCGTCGCGTCCCCGTGCGCCGTGGTGCTGGCCACCATGCCCCCGCTGCTGTCGGCGATCGCCAACGCCGGACGGCACGGCGTGCTGGTGAAGTCCGCCGTCGTGATGGAACGCCTCGGACAGGTCGACGCCGTCGCGCTGGACAAGACCGGCACGCTGACCGAGGGCACCCCGCGGATCACCGACGTCCGCCCGCTGACGGGCGGCGGGCCGTCGGCCGACGAGCTGCTCGCGCTGGCGGCAGCCGCCGAGCACGCCAGCGAACACCCGCTGGCCCGGGCCGTCGTGGGCGCCGCCCGTGAGCGCGGCCTGGTCGTCCCGGCGGCGTCGGATTTCGCCTCCACCCCCGGCGTCGGGGTCACCGCCACCGTCCGCGGCGCCGTGATCGCCGTCGGCGCGCCGGACCGGCTGGGCCCGCTGCCCGCTCAGGCGGCAGCCGTCGCCGAGGAGTTGGAGCGCGGCGGGCGCACCGCCGTGCTGGTCACCCAGGACGGGAGCGCGCTCGGCCTGCTCGGCATCGCCGACCGCCTGCGTCCGGACGCCGCCGAGACCGTGGCCGCGCTGACCGTCCTGACCGGCACCACGCCGATGCTGGTCACCGGCGACAATCCGCGCGCCGCCGCCCGGCTCGCGGCCGAGGTCGGCATCACCGACGTCCGCGCCGGCCTGCTGCCGCAGGACAAGGTGGGCGCCGTCCGGGAGCGGGAGCGGGCCGGGCGCCGCGTGCTGGTGATCGGCGACGGCGTGAACGACGCACCCGCGCTCGCCGCCGCCCACACCGGCGTCGCGATGGGCCGGGCCGGCTCGGACCTCGCCCTGGAGACCGCCGACGCCGTCGTCGTGCGCGACGAACTCGCCACCGTGCCCACCGTGGTGGCGCTCTCCCGGGCGGCCCGGAGGCTGGTGGTGCAGAACCTGGTGATCGCCTCGGTGTTCATCTCCGGCCTGGTGGTCTGGGACCTGGCCGGGCATCTGCCGCTGCCGCTCGGCGTCCTCGGCCACGAGGGCTCGACCGTCATCGTCGGCCTCAACGGCCTGCGCCTGCTGCGCGACGCGGCCTGGCGGCGGGCCCGCGCCGCGAGCACCCGCGACAGCCGTCCCGCTTCACTCCTCGCGGATGCCCCAGGGTGAGCCGTAGGCGGTCAACAGCTCCAGGAACGGCTTGGGCGCGAACGCCTCGGGGCCGAGCACACCGGAGCCCGACCAGGCGCCGGTGGCGAGCAGTTCCAGGGCGATCACCGGATTGATCGCGGTCTGCCACACCACGGCCTGCGAGCCGTACTCCCGCATGGACCACTGGTTGTCGACCACGTGGTAGAGGTACACCTCGCGTGGCCGGCCGTCCCTGGTCCCCTTCACCCAGGTGCCGGCGCAGGTCCGGCCGCGCATCCGGTCACCCAGTGTGGCGGGGTCCGGCAGGCAGGCGGCGACCAGGTCGCGCGGAGCGACCTGGACCACCCCGGCGCTGCTGGACACCGCGACCGGCTCGGTGCGGTCCAGGCCGAGCATCCGCAGGGTCCTCAGCACCTGGATGAAGTCCGCGCCGAGCCCGTACTTGAAGGTGACCCGCCGCGCCTTCACCCAGCGCGGCACCAGCAGCACCTCCTCGTGCTCCACGTTGACGCACTCCACCGGCCCGATCCCGTCGGGGAAGTCGAAGACCTCCGGCTCGCTGAACGGCTCGGTGGTGTACCAGCCCCGGTCGGCCTCGTAGACCACCGGAGGGTTCAGGCACTCCTCGATGGTGGTCCAGATGCTGAACGAGGGGGCGAAGTCGTAGCCGTCGACCGTGAGGTCCGCGCCGTCGCGCACGCCGATCTCCTCGATCTCGTCGAAGAGCTCGTCGGCGGCATAGCGGGCGAAGACGTCCGAGAGCCCCGGTTCGACGCCCATCCCGCACAGCGCCAGGCGGCCTGCCCGCTCCCAGTGGACGGACTGCTCGAACTGGGCGTCGCCGAGCTTGACGCCGCACTCCCGGTAGGGCCGCTCGGGGTGCGGACGGGACAGCGACATCGCCATGTCGAGGTAGTCGGCGTCGGCGGCCAGCGCCGCTTCGAACAGCGGCAGCACGAAACGCGGGTCGGTGGCGTTGAGCAGCACGCCGCACCGGTGCTCGGTCAGCAGCCGGGTGACGGCCGCCCGGTCGGAGGCGTCCACCCGCACCGCCCGGAAGCGGGCGTCCCCGCTCCCCTGCCCCTCGCCCGGGCCGCCGCTCAGCGCGGCCACCGCCGCCTCGGCGCGCGCGAGGTCGTAGTCGGCGACCACGAAGTGCTCGAAGAACGCGCGGCGCGCCGCGATCCGGGTCACCGCGGTGCCCACACCGCCCGCCCCGACGAGGAGAATTCGCATCTCAGCTCCCGCTCCCCGGCCGCTGCTCTCCGCTCTCACGGCTCGTCCCGGGCGGCGGCACTGACCGGCACGTCCGGGTGGCGGAACCAGGATCCCTGCACCGCCCACTGGACCAGCATCAGCACCACCCCGAGCAGCAGGGCGCCGATACCGATCACGGTCACCCCGCCGGTCTCGCCGAAGACCGGCAGGTTGATCGAGGTCGTGCCGTAGTCGGGCTTGGCGTACACGTCGAAGGCGGCGTAGCAGAAGAAGTAGAGCAGGATCAGGCCGCCGAGCCCCGGCAGCAGGCCCTTGATCATGAAGTCCCGGAAGCTGCGGGTGAGCTGACGGCGGAAGTACCAGACGCAGGCGAAGCCGGTCAGGCCGTAGTAGAAGGCGATGCCCAGGCCGACCGAGGCGATCGAGTCGGCCAGCACGTTGCTGCTGATCAGCGTCAGCAGGACGTAGAACGCGATCGAGGCGACGCCCATCACGACGGTGGACCAGGTGGGCGTGAGGAACCGGCGGTGCACCCGGGCGAACTGCTCGGGGATGGCCTTGTGCGCGGCCATCGAGAAGGTGGTGCGGGCCGTCGGCAGGATGGTGGTCTGGGTGGAAGCGGCGGAGGAGGTCAGCACCATGAAGATCAGCAGTTTGGTGAGGAACCACCCCAGGCCCTGGCTGCCGAAGACCGCGTTGCCCAGCCCGGAGAGCACGTCCCCGGAGTTGTCCGGGTTGGCCAGGCCGATACCGGTGGTGCCGACGCCGGCGAAGGCCTGCGCCGAGGTGGAGACCAGGGCGTAGATGATCAGCAGCAGGACAGTGGAGATGACCGCCGCCCGGCCCGGCGTCCGCGCGCTGTCGGCGGTCTCCTCGTTGACGGACACCGCCGTGTCCCAGCCCCAGTAGATGAAGACGGCAGCCAGGATGCCGCTGGTCAGGGCGCTGGCCGAGGCGACGTTGAGTGGGTTGAACCAGGACCACGAGACCCGGATCGCGGTGGCGGGCGCGGAGCTGCCGTAGGCCTTGACCAGGGCGGTGATCGAGAGCAGCAGCAGCATGGCGACCTCGACGCAGAGCAGCCAGCGCTGGAGAGCGGCCGAGATCTCGATGCCGACGTAGCAGATCGCCGTCATCACGATGATCCACACCACGCCGGCGATGGTCGTCCAGGTCTTGTTCCCGGCTAGCGAGTCCAGGCCGAGCAGCCGGAAGCCGTAGATGCCGGCGATCTGGGCGAGGTTCGCCATGACGATCACGTCGGCGATGACGATGCCCCAGCCGCCCATCCAGCCGGTGCGCGGCCCGAAGGCGCGCGCCGCCCAGGTGAAGGTGGTGCCGCAGTCCGGGTCGGCGGCGTTCAGTTCCTTGTACGCGAAGGCGATCAGCAGCATCGGGATGAACGCCAGGATCGTGATGATCGGCGCCTGGAGGCCCACGCCCACCACGATCAGCCCGAGGGTGGCCGCCAGGCTGTACGCCGGTGCGGTGGAGGCCAGCCCGATGGCGACCGACGAGAACAGTCCCAGGGCGCCGGTCTTGAGCCCCTTCTCGCCGGCGCCCGACCCAGGAGCGAGCATTCCCGTGCTGGTCGCACGATCACCGGGGGTATTCGACACAGGGACCCACCTCACTCGTGCACGACGCCCCGGCCGGCCGGCGACGGCGTCTTCTGTCCCGGGACAGCTGCCCTGGGCAGCGCACACCACGGGCAGGCCCTACGAGCCACCATTTTCCGCGCACCCGACCGGTTCTGCCAGGGCTGGGACGTCGTTGTCACCTGACTGGCTCCCGTGACCGGCTACCGGACGGCCGGCGCCGACCGCACCGGCCTGCCGGGAGCTCCGACTACGCCGCCACCATCCGGCCGAGGGATTCCAGGCGGTCCAGGTCCTGCGGCGAGAGCCGCAGCGCGCCGGCCGCGACGTTGTCGGCCAGGTGGTCCGGGTTGCCGGTGCCGGGGATCGCCAGCACGTGCGGCCCGCGCTGCAGCGTCCACGCCAGCCGGACCTGCGCGGCCGTCACGCCGTGCGCCCGGGCGACGGCGAGGACCTCGTCGGCCTCGGTGCGGCTCGCCCCCTCCTCGCGCCCCTCGCCGGCGATGGCGAAGAAGGGGACGAACGCGATGCCCTGCTCCCCGCAGACCCGCAGCAGGTCGTCGTCGCCCGGGCGCCGCGAGTCGAGGCTGTAACGGTTCTGGACGCAGACCACCGGTGCGATGGCCTGCGCCTCGGCGAGGTGCCCGGACCCGACGTTCGACAGGCCCAGGTGACGGATCAGCCCGGCGTCGCGCAGTTCGGCCAGCGCACCGAAGTGCTCGGCGATCGAATCCGCCCCTCTCCAGCGCAGGTTCACCACGTCCAGCTGGTCCCGGCCCAGCTGGCGCAGGTTCTCCTCGACCTGGCCGCGCAGCTGCTCCGGAGCCGCCCAGGGCAGCCACTCCCCGGACGGGCCCCGGCCGGGGCCGACCTTGGTGGTGATGACCAGGTCGTCGGGGTAGGGCGCCAGCGCACGGTTGATCAACTCGTTGGCGGAGCGCAGCGACGAGAAGTAGAAGGCCGCGGTGTCGATGTGGTTCACCCCGAGCTCAACGGCCCGGCGCAGCACCCCGATCACCCTGCCCCGGTCACTCGGAGTGCCCTGGTCGAAGGCGCCACTGCCGGTGAGCCGCATCGCACCGAAGCCCATCCGGTGGACGGTGAGGTCACCGAGCCGCCAGCTGCCCGCGGCATCGGCGGTGATCGTCTGCGCGCTCGTCATGGGAGAGGCCTTTCGTGAGGGCTTGCACGATGGGTCGTCAGCTGATAGAGTAGTAAGTGGTGGGCTTTGCCTTGCAGTTGTCGCCACTGAGACAGAATAGTGGCTGGGCATGCAAGCCGTCCAGTGGTGGATTGTGCGCGGTACGTTCCAGGTATGACCGCCGCCCCTCCCCCACAGCGCCCGCTCCTCCTGCTGGACGTGGACGGCCCGCTGAATCCGTACGGCGCGAAGCCCCACCGCCGCCCCGACGGTTACCGCACCCACCGCCTGCTGACGCCCCGTTGGGTGGCCTCCGAGCGCCAGCGGCTCGCGGCCTGGGGTATCCCGGAGAGCCGGCCGAGGCCGTTGCGGGTCTGGCTCAACCCCGGCCACGGTCCCGCGCTGCTGGCGCTGCCCTTCGACCTGGTCTGGGCGACCACCTGGGAGGAGGAGGCCAACGCGTACGTGTCCCCGGCCCTCGGGCTGCCCGAACTCCCCTTCATCGCCTGGCCCGTACCCCGCCGGACGCCGGAGGTCGGGGTGTTCTGGAAGACCCCCGAGATCGTCGCGTGGGTGGCGGGCCGACCATTCGCCTGGGTCGACGACGAGATCGGCGAGGCCGACCGCGCCTGGGTGCGCGCCCATCACCCCGGCCCCGCCCTGCTGCGCCGGGTGGACCCCAAACTGGGCCTGCTGCCCGAGGACTTCGCCGCGCTCCGCCGGTTCGCCGAGGAGCAGGCCGCCGAGCCCGGCGTCCCGGCCTGCGGATAGCGGCTCACGAAGCTGCCCGCGTGCGGCGCGGCGGCGGGCGGGCGCGGCGGCGGCCGGCTGGGGACGGCGGCGGCCGGCTGGGGACGGCGGCGGGTCGATGTGGGGCGGTCGGGGTACGACCCGCCGCCTGGCCTGCGCGGGGAGGCCGCTAGCATGCCGGGAACGTCCGGCGTCGCGAGGGTTACTGCCGGGCGGTGTCAAGACCCCGTAGCGCAGCGGCAGGCGCGCCGCCTCCGCAGGGTGGGTGCGCCGGTTCGAGTGCGGTCGGGTCCACCACTCAGGCCGGGCAGGCCGGTACGCGGGGAGCGGCAGTGCAGCACGTCGAGGTGACGGACGAGGAACTCGCCGCCTTCTCCCGGATGGTCGGCCGGCTGCGCGAGTTGCCGGTGGAGCATCCGGCGCGGCTGCGGGCCGAGCGGGTGGCCGAGGCCTTCGTGCGGGAGGGGCGGCACCGGCGTCGCAAGACCCGCCGGGCCGAACTCGCCGCCGTGGACGGCGCCGTGGACGCCACCCTGACCGCTGCGACCGTCACCGGGGACCTGGCCCGCCGCGAGGACGCGCCGCTCGCGCTGCCCGCCGTTCCGGAGCCGGTCGGCGAGTTCCGCCGGCCGCGTCGCTGCTATGTCTGCAAGGCGAGTTACCGGCAGGTGGACAGCTTCTACCACGCGCTCTGCCCGGACTGCGCACGCGACAACGCCGCCCGCCGCGCGCTCTCCACCGACCTGCGGGGCCGCCGGGCGCTGCTCACCGGTGGGCGGGTCAAGATAGGTTTCCAGCTGGCTCTGATGATGCTCCGGGACGGCGTCGAACTGATCGTCACCAGCCGTTTCCCGCACGACACGGTCCGGCGCTTCCAGGCAGCGCCCGGCAGCGCGGGGTGGCTGGACCGGCTCACCGTGGTCGGCATCGACCTGCGTGATCCGCGCCAGGTGCTCGGGCTCTGCGAGAGCCTGCGCGCCGAGGGGCGGCCGCTCGACATCCTGGTCAACAACGCCGCCCAGACGCTGCGCCGACCGCCCGGCTCCTACGCCCTGCTGGCCGCCGGCGAGCACGCCCCGCTGCCGCCCGGCACCGACGCGCGGCGCGCGGTCGCCGTCTCGCACGCGCCGGGCTTTCGCCCGATGCCCGCGCTGACGGCCGCCTGGCCGGCCGCCGAGCTGGGCCCCGGCGGGCCGGCCGGCGAGGTCGCCCCGGCGGTGGACGCCCCCGACGAGGCCGGGCTGCTGCCGGACACCGCGGCCGAGAACTCCTGGACCGCCCGGCTCGGCACGCTGGACCCCGCCGAGGTGCTGGAGACCCAACTGGTCAACGCGCTGGCCCCGGCGCTGCCCTGCGACCGCCTGTTGCCCCTGCTGCTGGCGGCGCCGCACCCGAACCGCTACATCGTCAACGTCACCGCCGTCGAGGGCCGCTTCACCGTGCGCAACAAGACCGCCGGACACCCGCACACCAACATGGCCAAGGCCGCGCTGAACATGCTCACCCGCACCAGCGCGGCCGAACTCGCCGCGCAGGGCGTGCACATGTGCGCGGTCGACACCGGTTGGATCACCGACGAGAACCCGGCGCCGAAGAAGGCCCGGATCGCCGCACGCGGGATCCGCACCCCGCTGGACATCGTCGACGGCGCCGCCCGCGTCTACGACCCGATCGTGCGCGGCGAGGCGGGCGACCCGGTGGCCGGGGTCTTCCTCAAGGACTACCGGGAGGCGGCGTGGTGAGCGGCGGAACGGCCAGAGCGCGCCGCGGGTCACCGGCTGGCGGTGGCCTTCGCCTTCACCTTGGGCAGCGTGGCGAAGAGCTCGATCCAGAAACGCTGCTGCTCCGCCGTCGCACCGACCAGGTAGGTCGAGCGCAGCTTCGCCGGCAGCCGGCGGACCAGCCGGGCCACCGCCTCGCGGTGCCGGCGCAGCTGCGACAACTCGGCGTTGGCGATGGCCTGGTGGACGAGGTCGGTGTCGTTCCCGCCCTCGCTGGACAGCTCGGCGGCCCGCTGCAACCGGGTCTCCCAGGCATCGACGTCGGCGGCGATCTCCTGGAGGCCGGTCACCGGTCGGCCGGCCAGCCGCTCGGTCAGCGCGGTGAGCGAGACGGGCGCGTACTCGCCGTCCCCCAGGTAGACCGTGCCCATCTGCAGCGGGAGGTCGTGCTGGTGCAGCTTGATCAGGCGTTCCATGGTGCGCTTGGTGATCCAGCCCCGACCCTCCTCGTCGAGGTCGTTCTTCCACCACTCCAGGACCGTCTCGGCGACCGGTCCGTAGCGGGCTATCAGCCATTCGTTGGCGGGGATGTCGGCCGGGTCGACGTCCAGTGAGGCGGTGAAGCGGGTGGCCTGGGCGATGTTGTTGCGGGAGACCAGCAGCTTGCGCCCCAGGTGGTAGGGCGGATTCTGCAGGGCGATCTGCGCGCGCAGGCCCTCGATCCGGTGACCGGCGATCGACCACTCCTGGGTGATCTCCATCAGCTTGGCGAAGGCCGCCTTGTCCTTGGGGCGGTTGTACTCGTCCCAGATGATCGCCTTCGGTGCGGGGCCGGTGAAGCTGAGGGCGAGGAGGTTCTCCAAGGTGCCGTCGGGGGTGGGGACCGGCGCGCAGAGGTCCTCGACATTGGTGACCGGCATCGAGAAGTAGAGCGGCTCGCGGCCCAGGCTCTCCCGGGTCAACTCCCGGACCATTTCGGTCTTTCCGCAGCCGGGCGGCCCCTGCAGCAGGACGGCCCAACGGTTGGCCAGCGCGGCCCGCAGCACCCGGCGCACCGGATCGGCGATCCGGGCGGGGTTGCGGACGCCGATGGCGTCGGCGATCCGGTCCAGGATCTCGTGCGTCCGGTCGACGCCTGGCGCACCGGACACACCGGCCGCACCGGACGCACCGGGCTCGGCCAGCCGCAGCCGCTCGCCGTTGACCAGCGGCAGTCCCCAGATCAGCGGGAACCCCTCGCGCGCATTGGCGAGAACGTGCTCCAGGGTGCGCGGGGAGAGCAGCTCGCGGACGGCCGGGGTGAGCGAGGCCCAGAGGGCGAAGACCGGCTTGAGGTCCCAGTCGGGGTGGCGGGCGGCCAGCACCTGACGCCAGGCGGTGTCATTGGCGGTGATCTTGATGGTCACCATCCGGTCCAGGATGGCGAGGTCGCTGCGCCGCGCGCTGGTCTCGGCCAGCGACTCGTTGTCGGCGAGGAACACCCCGACGCAGCCGAGCGCCCGCAGGTCGTACTCACCGAGCGTCCAGTTGCAGGCGATCTGCATCAGCTGGGACTGGATGGTGTCGCCGGCCTGCAGGGAGTCGTCGATCAGCAGCACGAACGGCCGCCCCGGCCGCAACTGGCTCATCACCAGCTGACGCAGCACCAGTGCGCCCGTCGCCTCGTCCCGGACCGGGGCGTTGGCCAGCAGGTCGTCGGGGGT
This sequence comes from Kitasatospora mediocidica KCTC 9733, assembly GCF_000744225.1. GTDB lineage: Bacteria > Actinomycetota > Actinomycetes > Streptomycetales > Streptomycetaceae > Kitasatospora > Kitasatospora mediocidica. Next base: position 241,381 of record NZ_JQLN01000007.1, read on the forward strand.
GAGGTTGGCCGCCGGGACGACGACCAGCTGGACGTCCGGACGGGCGGCGGCCAGGTGCGCGTGAAAGGTGGAGGTCTTGCCGATGCCGTGCTCGCCGAAGACCTGCCCGGTCTGGCCCAGCGCGATCATCGCGTCGATGAACGACTCCAGCCGCGAGGCACCTGTCCAGCCCTCGGGCGGGGCCGGGTAGGTCGCGGTGGCCCGCCAGGGCCGGGCGGGTGCGGCGGTGCCGGTCATGACGCTCCTGTGGTGACGCGATGGCAGGCCATCTGCGGGTGGTGGTGGTCGGGCCAGTCGGTGCCGCCGTCGGTGATCAGCCAGATCCACTTGTCGGGCTCGGCCGGGGTGACGGGCGGCGCGTAGCCGTCGGTGAGCACGACGACGGCGTCCGGGCGCTCCTCGAAGCGCCGGCCCTCGCCCCCGACGGACCGGCCCTCGACATAGTCCACCACCGCCTGGAAACTGGTGCCGCCACCGCCGTGGACCCGCTCACCGGGACGGAACGGCATGACGACGGCGTCGAAGGAGAGCCAGTGCGCCTCGACGCCGTCGATCCGGCCGACCAGCTCGGTCAGCCAGTCGATGACCGAGTCCGGCATCGAACCGGACGTGTCGTAGGCGATGACCAGCACCTTCTGCCGGATCGGACCGCGCCGCGAGAGCATCGGCGGATGGCCCAGCGCCGCGAGCAGCGCGCCGCGTTTCCTGGGGTAGACCAACCGCTCGCCCTCGCCGAGCTTGCCGGCCAGGACGTCCACCAGCCAGCGCTGCCACCAGTCGACCCGGCCGGTGCGGGTGATCCCTCCGCGCAGCAGCCCGGCCCCGAGCCGGCCCCAGAGCCCGGCCGTCCGCTCGGAGGCGCCCTCGGTGCGGTGGAGCAGGTCGAGCAGCTCCTGTTCGGCGCCGCGATGGCCGCGCCGGGCCGCTAGCAGCGCGTTGAGCAGCACGGACGAGCCGACCGCGTCGATCGTCTCCTGGTCGGCGGGCGGCCCGTGGCCGTCCAGGTGCGGGCAGTACTCGGCCGGCACCGGTGGGTTCCTCATCCGGCTGAGCTCGCTGTAGACGCTCTGGTCGGTGTCGACGAAGGCCGCGTAGTCGACCGGTGCCAGGCCCTGGTCGGCGAGGTCGGCTTGGTAGAGCCGGTGGATCTCGTACGGGTCGATGCCGACCGGTTCGCCGTCGCGGGTGGGCAGTTCGGTGCCCTGGCCGAGCCTGCTCAGCGCGACGTGGTTGATGGTCACCTCGGCGGCCAGCTTGAACACCGGGTCGGCGCGCAGCTCGGGATCGACCAGCAGGTGTCGCTGGATCAGGTGCCGCGCCTCGTGGAAGAGCACGAACTTGACCCCGCGCAGGCCGATCGCGACGAAGAAGTCGGGGTTGTAGAGGAGCAGGCAGCTGCCGTCCCCCGAGGCCACCACGGCGGCGGTGTCGATGGCGGTGGTGGCCAGCTGGTGGTGGCACTTGGTGTAGAGCCAGGAGGCGACGGCGGACTCGGTCAGGCCGAAGTCCAACAGCGCGGCCTCCTTGAGGTGGTGCGCCTCGGCCAGCACCTCGGGGGCGGCCGGGCGCCACTGGCGCAGCGCCTGGCGGTCGGTCAGGTCGATCACGTGGGTGGTCGGTGCGCCGTACGGCATGGCGGCTCTCCCTTCGGTCCGGACACCTCATAGGTACCAGGCGGGACTGACACCGGCTCAGGCGCGGTCGCCAGGCCGGCGCGAAGGCATCGCGCCATCCTCGGCGGGTAAGGGCGGTCACAAGGGATCCGTCAAGACCGCAGACCTTGCGGCCGTGCGGTGTCGGCGGCGCAGGATTTACCGGCTCTTGCCCTGGGGCAGCCATCGCGGCAGAAGTTCTCACTTCGGCAAAAGGTCAAGCTCTCAACAGTCGCTGTCCAGAAACAGCCGTCACTTCGCCTACATTCGATCACTTGTGTCAACTCCCGCAACACCCCTGATAGGAATGAACCCGAACGATCGATCGAACGCACACCGTGCCGGCCCGTCCAACTCGGCTGCCCACGGGCGGTTCTGACGATCGCACGCGCATCGGGGGGACACCGATTCCACATCAGGGGGGCACAGCCATGTCCGAACAGAGCACCAGTACCGATCTCACCCGCCGCCGGATGCTCCAGGGCGCCGTGGTGGCGCTGACCGCCGCCACCGGAACCGTCGTCCTGGGCCTGACCGGCCCGGGCGCGGGCTCCACCGCCGCCGCCGGCCTGGAGGGCGACGACAGCTTCGACGAGGTCTTCCAGCAGCGCCGCATCCAGGGCATGCCGATGGCCGCCGGGACCGCGATGCCGAGCGGCCACCAGCACGGCGCCATGGGCTACCAGGTGCTGATCGACGGCCGGGAACTGCACATGATGCGCAACGCCGACGGCACGTGGATCAGCGTGCTCGACCACTACCGGACCTTCAGCACGCCGCGCGCGCTGGCCCGTTCGGCCGTCATCGCGCTGCACGGCGCCCAGCTCGTCCCGATCTCCGTCTGACCGCCCCGGCACGTCCAGGCCCGCACCCGACCCATTCACCCGGAGGACCCATGGCAGTGCGCAAGAACCAGGCGACCCTGACGGCCCAGGAGAAGCGCGGCTTCGTCAACGCCGTGCTCGAACTCAAGCGCCAGGGCGGTTACGACACCTTCGTCAGCACGCACAACTCCTTCATCATGAGCGACACCGACGACGGCGAGCGGACCGGCCACCGGTCGCCGTCCTTCCTCCCCTGGCACCGCAAGTTCCTGCTCCAGTTCGAGCAGGCGCTTCAGGCCATCGACGCGACCGTGGCCCTGCCCTACTGGGACTGGACGGCCGACCGCACCACCGACGCCTCGATCTGGGGCGCGGACTTCCTGGGCGGCGACGGGCGCAGCAGCGACGGCCAGGTGACGACCGGTCCGTTCGCCTTCAGCGGCGGCAAGTGGCCGGTGACGGTCAGCCCGGACAGCCGCAACTACCTGCTGCGCTCGCTCGGCGCCGGCACCGCCGACCTGCCCACCAAGGCGGACGTGGACGGCGTGCTTGCCCTGTCCGACTACGACACCCCGCCGTGGAACAGCTCCTCCGACGGGTTCCGCAACAACCTGGAGGGCTGGCGGGGCGTCAACCTGCACAACCGGGTGCACGTCTGGATCGGCGGGAACATGAGCACCGGCATGTCCCCCAACGACCCGGTCTTCTGGCTGCACCACTGCTTCATCGACCGCCTGTGGGCCGGCTGGCAGGCCCGCCACCCCGACCAGGGCTACCTCCCGGCCGACCGCACCCAGGACGTGGTGTCCCTCAACGACACCATGAAGCCCTGGAACGACACCGCTCCGGCCGCGCTGCTCGACCACACCCGCTTCTACACCTACGACAGCGCCTACTGATCCGTCACGCTCCTGCCACTCCACCGGGGTCGGTGCCGCCATGGGCGGCGCCGACCCCTTCGGCGATTGGCCGAAACCGGTCCCCCGGTCCGGCGCGAACCCCTCCCGTCCGGTCGCCTCCGGGCCGACCGGCCGGGCCGGGCGGGCAGGGCCGTCGCCGGACCGAACATGTCGGTGTCCGGTCAACCGCCACCGCCTCCGGCCTGCCGAGTCAAGCCGACGCCAATGGATCTCCCAGCCCGCACCAAGGGCCCACCCACTCTCCCCGACGGATCGTCAATCCCGCGTTTTCACAGAGAATTCTTATTGGCCAACCCTTGACGCACATCTGTCGTCCACGGGCTGTTTCCTGTCACGATTCCCCCGGCTGGAGCTGAGCGGGTCCCCACCCCCCGGCACAGTCGCACCGGAACCGCCGACCCGGGCACGCCCTTCGGCCGTTCCGTTTCCCGTACCACCCCCTTGCACGACTCTTTGCCTGTTGTGTACGTCGGCGGGCCCCGGTGACCCGGGCTGCCCGGCCGAGCTCCGCGCGCCACCCCCACCATCGTTCCGCGCGCTGCGCCGCAACCCCGCGGCCGGCATCTCCGCACCGGCCCGCGACCCCGCGCGGCCGGTCGGCTAAGGAGTGCGAATTGCCTCGCCACATTCATGCCCGGACAGCCCTGGCCGCGATAGCCGCGACCACCGCCCTGCTCGCCACGGCCGTCCCGGTCAGCGCCGCCCAGGCCGCCGCCCCGGCGGCCTCCGGCAGCCCGCAGGCCGCCACCGCCCGCGCCCAACTGCTCGCCGACGCCACCCGGCAGAGCGTCGCACTCGCCCAGGCCATCGGTCTCAGCAGCCAGGAGCAGCTGGTCACCAAGGACGCCGTGGTCGACCCCAACGGGACCAGGCACCTGCGCTACACCCGCACCTACGCCGGACTCCCGGTGCTCGGCGGTGACCTGATCATCCATCAGAGCGCCACCGGTGCGACCGAGGGCGTCGACCGCGCCAGCACCGCCAGCCTCGCGGGCCTGAGCACCACCGCGGCCGTCGCGGCTCCCGGGGCGCAGGCCGCCGCGCTGGCCGCGGCCGCCGGCACCACCCTCGCCGCCGCGCCCCAACTGGTCGTCTGGGCCGAGACCAACACCCCGAAGCTGGCCTGGCAGACGATGGTCGACGGCAAGCAGCCGGACGGCACGCCGAGCCGCCTCCAGGTGATCACCGACGCCACGACCGGTGCGGTGCTGAGCAAGACCGAGACCGTCGAAACCGGCACCGGTACCGGCGTCTTCGTCGGCCAGGTCAACCTGACCACCGCCCAGTCCGGCAGCACCTACAGCCTGAAGGACGCCACCCGCGGCGGCCAGTACACCACCGACATGGCCAACGGCACGTCCGGCAACGGCACGCTGTTCACCAAGTCCACCGACGTGTGGGGCAACGGCCAGGCGAGCAACCGCGAATCCGCCGCCGTGGACGCCCAGTTCGGCGCGGCGGCGACCTGGGACTACTACAAGAACACCTTCAACCGCAGCGGTATCCGCAACGACGGTGTGGGCGCCTACAGCCGGGTGCACTACGACAGCAACTACACCAACGCGTTCTGGGACGACAGCTGCTTCTGCATGACCTACGGCGACGGTGCGAGCAACACCCACCCGCTCACCGAGATCGACGTCTCCGGCCACGAGATGAGCCACGGCGTCACCGCCGCCACCGCCGCGCTCAACTACTCCGGGGAGTCGGGCGGCCTGAACGAGGCAACCTCCGACATCATGGGCACCGGCGTCGAGTGGTACGCCAACCTGGCGAGCAACCCGCCCAACTACTGGCTGGGTGAGCTGATCAACCTCAACGGCGACGGAACGCCGCTGCGGTACATGGACAAGCCCTCCAAGGACGGCAGTTCGGCGGACTCCTGGTCCTCCAGCGTCGGCAACCTGGACGTGCACTACTCCTCGGGCGTCGCCAACCACTTCTTCTACCTGCTCTCCGAGGGCAGCACGCCCAAGACCATCAACGGGTTCAGCTACAACAGCCCGACGCTCAACAACATCGCGGTCACCGGCATCGGCCGCGACAAGGCGCTGCACATCTGGTACCAGGCGCTCACCGCGCACATGACCTCGACCACCGACTACGCCGGCGCGCGCACCGCCACCCTCGCGGCGGCCACCGACCTGTACGGCGCCAACAGCGCCGAGTACAACCAGGTCGCCACCGCCTGGGCCGCCGTCAACGTCGGCTCGCTGCCCACCGGCGGCGTGAGTGTCAGCAACCCGGGCAACCAGAGCACCGCGGTCGGCACCGCGGTGAGCCTGCAGATCAGCGCGAGCGGCGGCACCGGCGCGCTGACCTACTCGGCCACCGGCCTGCCGGCCGGCCTGTCGATCAGCTCCACGACCGGCAAGATCACCGGCACCCCGACCACCGCGGGCACCTCCAACGTCGCGGTCACCGTGAAGGACAGCGCCGGGGCGACCGGCTCGACCGCCTTCACCTGGACGGTGGGCGGCGGTGGCGGCGGCACCTGCGCCAGCCCGTCCCAGCTGCTCGGCAACGCGGGCTTCGAGACCGGCAGCGCCGCGCCGTGGACCGCCAGCTCCGGCGTCGTCGACAACAGCGCTTCGCAGGCCGCGCACACCGGCTCGTGGAAGGCCTGGCTCGACGGCTACGGCAGCACCCACACCGACACCCTCTCGCAGGCGGTGACCATCCCGGCCGGCTGCAAGGCGACGCTGAGCTTCTGGCTGCACGTCGACACCGCCGAGACCGGCACCACCGCGTACGACAAGCTGGGCGTCACGGCCAACGGCACCACGCTGGCGACCTACTCCAACGTGAACGCCGCCACCGGCTACGTCCAGAAGTCCTTCGACCTCTCGTCCTACGCGGGCCAGACGGTCACCCTGAAGTTCACCGGCACCGAGGACTCCTCGCTCCAGACCAGCTTCGTGATCGACGACACCGCGATCACCACGAGCTGACGCACCGTCACCATCCGTGGGGGATGAAAGCTCCGGCCCGACAGCGTCCGCGCTGCCGGGCCGGAGCCGTGCGTGGGCCGGCCGGGGCCCAGCTCGTACGACGAAACGGAATCGTCATTCCCGTCCGGTACTCTCTCGCGTGGCGGAATGACCATTCCGCTTTTTCGAGTGAAGCGGATGAGGGAGTCCCATGGCGTCCGAGAGCCGACGCACGCACCATCAGGTCACCTTCGCGGTCCTCGCAGCGGGTGTCGCCGCCTACGCGCTGCTGCAGTCGCTGGTCACGCCCGTGCTCGCGACGATCCAGGTGGACCTGCACACCACCCAGTCCACCGTGACCTGGGTCCTGACGGCCTACCTGCTGTCGGCGTCGATATTCACGCCGATCATGGGCCGGATCGGCGACATCGTCGGCAAGGAGCGGGTCTTCGTCGCCACCCTGGCCGCCCTGGCGCTGGGCTCGCTGCTGGCGGCGCTGGCCACCGACATGACGGTGATGATCACCGCCCGGGTGGTCCAGGGCATCGGCGGCGGCGTGCTGCCGCTGGCGTTCGGGATCGTCCGCGACGAGTTCCCGCGCGAGAAGGTGTCCGGGGCGGTCGGCGCGATCGCCTCGCTGAGTGCGGTCGGCGCGGGCCTGGGCATCGTGCTGGCCGGTCCGATCGTCAACGCGCTGGACTACCACTGGCTGTTCTGGCTGCCGATGATCCTCACCATCGCCGCCGCCGTCGCCGCGCACTTCTTCGTCCCCGAGTCGCCGGTGCGCACCCCCGGACGGATCAGCTGGCTGCCCGCCGTCCTGCTCTCCGCCTGGCTGGTGGCCCTGCTGCTCGCGCTCAGCCAGGCCCCCACCTGGGGCTGGGGCTCGGGCAAGGTGATCGGACTGTTCGTGGCCGCGGTCGTGCTGGCGGCCGGCTGGGTCCTGGTCGAGCAGCGCTCGCAGACGCCGCTGATCGACATGACGATGATGCGGCGGCCGGCGGTGTGGACCAACAACCTGGTGGCGCTGCTGATCGGCGTCGGGATGTACGCGGTCTTCGCGTTCCTGCCGGAGTTCGTCCAGACCCCGAGCGCCGCGGGCTACGGCTTCGGCGCCGACATCACCCAGTCCGGACTGATCCTGCTGCCGTCGACTGTCACGATGTTCCTGGCCGGCATGGGCGCCGGCGCTCTGGCCCGCCGGATCGGCGCCAAGACCGTGGTGCTGCTGGGCTGCCTGGTCGGCATCGTCTCGATGTCGGTGTTCGCCTTCGCGCACGACCACAAGTGGGAGTTGTTCCTCGGGACCGCGATCATGGGCGTGGGCTTCGGCCTGGCCTTCGCGGCGATGTCGAGCCTCATCGTCGGCGCCGTGCCGCCGGCCCAGACCGGCGTGGCCAGCGGCATGAACGCCAACATCCGCACCATCGGCGGCTCGATCGGCGCCGCGCTGATGGCCAGCATCGTCACCGCCCACCCCGGCCCCGGCGGCCTGCCCCGGGCGGCCGGCTACACCCACGGCTTCGCCATGCTGGCCGGCGCGCTCGCGGTGGCCGCGCTGGCCGCGACCCTGATCCCGGTCGCCGCCCGCCGCACCGCCACCCCCGCGGCCGGCTCCCCCGGCGACGCCGTCACCGACGCCCGGCCCGTCCACGAGAGCGCCTGACCCCGAGGGGCGGGTCGGGGCCTGACGTCGCACTAGACTGCACTCCAGGCAGGCCCCGACCACCCCGGACCAGGAGCGACGATGGCTGTACGGGACGCGGACGCCCGGCCGATGCGGCGCGACGCCGCGCGCAACCACCAGCTGGTGCTGGACGCCGCCCGTGAGGTCGTCTCCGAGTTCGGCACCGACGCGAGCGTGGAGCTGATCGCCTCCCGCGCCGGGGTGGGCGTCGGCACGGTCTACCGTCGCTTCCCCAACAAGGAGGCGCTGCTGGACGAACTCGTCCGGCTGATCCTGGACGAACTCGTCGAGGCCGGCCGCCGGGTGCTGGCCCGGGGGGACGGCTCCGGCCTGGAGGCCTTCCTGCGGGTGCTCGGCCGCTCGTTCATGGACCACCACCGCTACGCCGACCAGCTGATCGGCCGCACCACGGCCGAGTCCGCCGCGCAGCTGTGGGACGTAGTCAGCGAACTCCTGGAGCAGGCAAGGGAGTTCGACCTGGTCGGCGCGGACGTCGAACTCGGCGACGTGATGACGTCGGCCTGGGCCCTGCGCGGCATCGTCCAGACCACCGGCGCGATCGCCCCACACGCCTGGGAACGCCACCTGGACATCCTCCTCGCAGGCCTGCGCGCCCCCGCCGTACGCAGCACCCACCCCGCACTGACCCGCGCCGACCTGACCCGGATCACCGGCGCGGGCCGGCCCGACGGCGCCTAGGATCGGCCGTCATCCCAGGCAGCCCAGCGGTTGCCGGAGCGCTAACCCGGCAGGACCTCCACCGGGATGCCGTTGAGCACCGCGGTGCCGGACAGCGGGTCCATCGGCAGCTCGTCGGTCAGCAGGTTGCTGTTGACGCCGGGCTCGCGCGCGGCCACCGCGGCGCGCGTGCCGGGGCCGTCGTGGCCCCAGCCGTGCGGCAGGCTGACCACTCCGGGGGTGACGGTGTCGGTGATCTCGGCGGTCGCGAGCAGTTCGCCGACCCGGGAGCGCACGGTGACCGGCCCGCCGTCGGTGATGCCGAGCCGCTCGGCGTCGGCCGGGTGGAGCTGGAGCGTGCAGCGGTTGCTGCCACCCGCCAGCAGCGGGACGTTGTGCATCCAGGAGTTGTTGGAGCGCAGCTGGCGGCGGCCCACCAGCAGCAGCCCACCGTCCGGGGCGGCCCTGAGCCCGTCCAGATGCTCGGCCAACCGCTGTGCCTCGGCCAGCAGTTGGGGCGGGGCGAGTTCCACCTTGCCGCTCGGGGTGCGCAGCACGCCGGGCAGCCGGGGGCGCAGCGGGCCGAGGTCCAGGCCGTGCGGGGCGGCCAGCAGGGCGTCCAGGCTGAGGCCCTCCGGCTTGGCGCCGAAGCCGTCGCCGTACGGGCCGCCGCGCAGCAGCAGGTCCAACAGCCGGTCCTGGCGCCGGCGGTGGGCGACGGCGGCGAGCAGCTCGACCGGGTCGGCGCCGTACGCGGGCGAGGAGGGGTCGGCGGCCAGCCGGCGCGCGGTGTCGGCGGCGGTGAGGTCGTCCAGTTCGTCGGCGCTCAGGCCGCCGCCGAGCGCGGTGCAGGCCAGTCGCAGCAGCACGTCGGACTCGTCCAACTCGCCCTCCCCCAGCGGCAGGCTGGGCGGCGAGTACTTGGCGGTGTTGCGGATCGCGAAGCCGGTGAAGACCAGGTCGTAGTGACTGCGGGCCAGCGGCGAGGCGGCCGGCAGCAGCACGTGGGCGTGCCGGGTGGTCTCGTTGAGGTAGGCGTCGATGCTGACCATCGCGTCGAGCGAGGCCAGCGCGGCGCCGAGCCGGGCGCTGTTGGGGGTGGAGAGGACCGGGTTCCCGGCGAAGGTGATCAGACCGCGCAGCCGTCCCGGGCCGGGCGTGTCGATCTCCTCGGCCAGCGTGCCGACCGGGAACTCGCCGAAGACGCTGGCCAGTTGCCGCACCCGGGTGCGGCGCGAGCCGGGCACCCGGACGCCGCGGCCGCGCCCCGGCTCGCCGGTGGTGTTGGGCGAGCCGGTGGCGGGTTCGGGCCACAGCACGCCACCGGGGCGGTCCAGGTTGCCGGTGAGCGTGTTGACGACGTCCACCAGCCAGCTGGCTGCGGTGCCGAACTCCGTGGTGGTGGTGCCGATCCGCCCGTAGACGGCGGCGCTGGGCGCGGCGGCGAGTTCGCGGGCCAGCCGGCGGACCGTGCCGGCCTCGATCCGGGTCGCCGCGGCGACCGCCTCGGCGGTGAACGGCGCCAGCGCGGCGCGCAGTTCGTCCAGACCGGTGACGTGAGGGGCGGCCTGCCAGAGGTCGGCGAGGCCCTCCGCCAGCAGGGTGTGGGCCAGGCCCGCCAGGAGCAGCGCGTCGGTGCCCGGGCGGATCGCCAGGTGCTCGTCGGCGGCCTCGGCGGTCCGGGTGCGGCGCGGGTCGACCACCACCAGCCGTCCGCCGCGCCGGCGCAGCGCGCGCAGCCGGCCCGGCAGGTCGGGGGCGGTGAGCAGACTGCCGTTGGAGACCAGCGGGTTGGCGCCCAGGATCAGCAGGTAGTCGGTGCGGTCGAGGTCCGCGATGGCGATCGACAGCTCCGTCCCGTACATCAGGCCGGAGGCCACCTGCTTGGGCATCTGGTCGACCGTGCTGGCGCTGAACCGGTAGCCGGTGCCGAGCGCCTGGACCAGCACCCGGGTGTAGAGCGAGGCCGCGTGGTTGTGGACGGTCGGGTTGCCGAGGTAGACCGCGACCGAGTCCCGGCCGTGCTCGCGCAGCAGCGGGGCCAGCAGCCGGCCCGCCTCGGCGAAGGCCTCGTCCCAGCCGACCTCCGTCCAGGTCGTGCCGCGCCGGATCAGCGGGGTGCGCAGCCGGTCGGGGTCGGCGTGCAGCTGACCGAGCGCGACGCCCTTGGGGCAGAGGTAGCCGCGACTGAACGGGTCATCACCGTCGCCGCGGACCGAGATCGCGGGCGGTCCGCCGTCGGCCGCCGCGGCGGCCGTGACGGTCAGCCCGCAGGTCGCCTCGCAGAGCGGGCAGGTGCGGTGGGTGACGACGGATGTACTGGTCAGTAGCCCGGTCATGGCAGCGAGGGTAGCGGCCGGGAGGCTGCGGCGACAGAGCGCGGACGAGCTTCGTCAGGCCAGTGGGAAGACGCGCACCAGCAGCTCCTGGAAGGTCAGACGCTCCTCCTCGTCCAGCTGCTCCAGCCCGGTGAGGCCGGACATCAGCTCGGCGCGGATCGCCCGCACGGTCTCCTCGCCCTCCTCGGTCAGCACCACGTTCTTGATCCGCCGGTCGCCGGGGTCGACCTCGCGGCGGGCCAGACCCCGCGCCTCCAGCCGGTCGACGATGCCGGTGACGTTGGAGGCGTCGCAGGCGAGCAGCTCGGCCAGCGTCCGCATCGGCATCGGGCGGCGCAGCAGGCTGAGCATCTTGCCCTGCATGAGGGTCAGCCCGCGCTCGGCGGCCACGGCGGCGAAGGCGCGGTAGTAGCCGGCCGCGGCCTGGGCCAGCTGGTCCATCAGCTGGACGGGCGACGGTGCGGTCGAGGTGGGTGTGGTCGGGGTCATGCCTCCAGTGTAGGCGACTGCTTGACATCTTCAACCATCGAGGACTACCTTCAATTCATTGCTTGAGGACATCAACCATCTACCCCTTCAAGCCTCAGGCCCACCGCCGCACCCGGCAGGGCCCTCCCGGAAGGACCGCAGGACCGTCATGAGCCACGCCCCGACCCACGCAGCGCCGAGATCCAGCACCAAGGAACGCGGCAGCACCCCTCTGATCCTCGCGCTCGGCCTCGCCGCGATGGTCGTGGCCATGGCCCAGACCCAGGTCGTCCCGATCCTCGCCCTGCTCCAGCGCGAGCTGCACACCGGCGCCGCCGGCGTCAGCTGGGTGACCACCGCGGCCCTGCTCTCCGCCGCCGTCTTCACCCCGCTGCTCGGCCGGGTCGGCGACCAGTTCGGCAAGAAGCGCACGCTGGTCGCGGTCCTGGTGGTGATGGTGATCGGCTCGGTGCTCGCCGCCACCACCACCTCGCTGACCCTGCTGATCATCGCCCGGGTGCTCCAGGGCTCCGCGACCGCGATCTTCCCGCTCGCCCTCTCGGTGATCCGCGACGAGGTCCCGCACGAGAAGCTGCACGGGGCGATGGCCCTGGTCAGCGGCACCCTCGCGTTCGGCAGCGGCCTCTCCCTGGTGGCCACCGGCCTGCTCACCCAGGGCAGCAACCCCAACTACCACCTGGTCTTCTGGTTCTCCACCGCGCTGACCCTGCTCGCGCTGGCCGCCGTCGCCGTCCTCGTCCCGCACGGCGGATCGCCCAGCGGCGGGCGGATCGACGTGCTCGGCGCCGCCACCCTCGCGGTCTTCCTCGTCCTGCTGCTGCTCGGCATCTCGCAGGGCCACGAGTGGGGCTGGAGCTCGGGCCGGATCATCGGCTGCCTGGTCGGCGCGGTCGTGATGGCCGCGGTCTGGGTCCTGGTGGAACTGCGCGTCGCCAACCCGCTGGTCGACATGCGGATGTTCGTCCACCGCCAGGTGCTCTTCACCAACCTGGCCGGACTGTTCGTCGGCTTCGCCTCGTTCGCCCAGTTCATCGGCATCTCCTACCTGGTCCAGGTGCCGGAGCGGCTGGCCGGATACGGCTTCACCGCCTCCGTGCTGCGCGCCTCGGTCGAGTACCTGCTGCCCAGCGCGCTCATCTCGCTCGCGGCGGCTCCGCTCGGCGGCAAGTTGGTGCACCGCATCGGCGCCCGCTTCGTGCTGGCGATCGGCGCCCTGATCGGCGTCGCCGGCTTCGCCTGGCTGGCCTGGGGCCACGGCTCCAGCCCCGCGGTGATCATCGCGGGCATGCTCACCGGCATCGCCATCTCGTTCGGCTACGCGGCGATGCCCGCGCTCATCGCGGCCAGCGTCCCGCTGCACCAGACCGGCATCGCCAACGGCATCAACTCCATCTCCCGCTCGGTCGGCAGCTCGATCGCCAGTGCGGTGGTCACCTCGCTGCTCGCCTCGAAGATGGTCAGCTACCCCCGGCTCGGCGTGGCGCTGCCCGCCGAGAGCCAGTTCACACTGAGCTTTGTGATCGCCGCCGGCGCACTGCTGCTCGCCGTGGCCGTCGCCCTGGTGGGGCTGAGCAAGCACCACCGCCCGCTCGGCGCCGCCCTCCCGGTGGCCGCGAGCACGCCCGCCGACGACGCCGTCCCCGCGCAGGTCTGACCGAACCACCCTCCTGGAGCACCTGATGACCACCACCGTCGCCACCACCGTCGCCGAGCTGCGGGCCACCTTCGACTCCGGCCGCACCAAGCCGCTCGCCTGGCGCCTGGCTCAGCTGGCCGCCCTGCGGACCCTGCTCACCGAGCAGGCCGAGGCCTTCCAGCAGGCCCTGCACGCCGACCTGGGCAAGAGCGCGGCCGAGGCCTACCGCACCGAAATCGGCTTCACCCTCAACGAGCTCGACCACACCGTGCGGCACCTGGAGGAGTGGCTGCGCCCGAAGTCCGCCCCCGTCCCGGACAGCTTCCTGCCCGCCGCGGCCCGGGTGGTGCGCGACCCGCTCGGCGTGGTGCTGATCATCGCGCCGTGGAACTACCCGCTGCAGCTGGCCCTAGCGCCGCTGGTGGGCGCGCTGGCGGCCGGCAACACCGCCGTCGTCAAGCCCAGCGAGCTCGCCCCGGCCACCTCGGCCGCGATGGCCGCGCTGCTCCCGCGCTTCCTCGACCCGCAGACCGTCGCGGTCATCGAGGGCGCGATCCCGGAGACCACGGCCCTGCTCGCCGAGCGCTTCGACCACATCTTCTACACCGGCAACGGCACGGTCGGCCGGATCGTGATGGCCGCCGCCGCACAGCACCTCACCCCCGTCACCCTGGAACTCGGCGGCAAGAGCCCGGTGGTCGTCGAGCCGGGCGTGGACCTGGCCGCCACCGCCCAGCGGATCGTCCGCGGCAAGTTCCTCAACGCCGGCCAGACCTGCGTGGCCCCCGACTACGTCCTCGCCATCGGCGAGAGCGCCGCCGCGCTGGAGCCGCACCTGGCCGACGCCGTCCACGCGCTCTACGGCGACGACCCGGCGGCCAGCCCGGTCTACAGCCGGATCGTCAACGAGCGCCACTTCGACCGCCTCACCGCCCTGCTGGACGACGGCCGCACCGTCACCGGCGGCACCCACGACCGCGCGACGCGCTACCTGGCCCCGACCGTACTGGCCGACGTCTCCCCCGACGCCCCGGTGATGAAGGCGGAGATCTTCGGCCCGATCCTGCCGCTCATCGCGGTCCCGGACCTCGACGCCGCCATCGCCTTCGTCAACGACCGCGACAAGCCGCTGGCCCTGTACGCCTTCACCGAGTCCGAGCAGACCAAGGCGCGCCTCACCGAGGAGACCTCCTCGGGCGCCCTCGCCTTCGGCCTGCCCGTCTCCCACCTCGCCATCCCCGACCTCCCGTTCGGCGGCGTCGGCGAGAGCGGGATGGGGCGCTACCACGGCGAGTACTCGATGGACACCTTCAGCCACACGAAGGCGATCCTGGACAAGCCGATCGGCTGAGCACTCCTCCGCACCCGCAGGCCCCACCCGTCACGGGCGGGGCCTGCCGCATGCCGTCACCGACCGGGTTCAGCGCCTCAGGGCCGTCCTGACGCCACGTCAGATACCCTCGGCGCAGCGCCGGCAGGCAGCCGGTCCCGGGCCAGGAAGGGCAGCATCGATGGAGAACCTCGCGTCCCGCACCCCGCAGGAGACCTTCCAGGCCCATGGGGAGGCCCTGCGCTCCGAAAACCTCGACAGCATCCTGGAGAACTTCGCCGAGGACGCGGTCTTCATCACCGCGGCCGGGGTGAGGCACGGCCGGGACGGGGTGCGCGAGGCGTTCGCGCAGCTGTTCGCCGACATTCCCCGCGCCCGGTGGGACATCAGGGTCAAGAACTTCGGTGGCGACCTCCTGTACCTGGAGTGGGCCGCCGACTCGGACACCAACCGGGCCGAGGACGGGGTCGACACCTTCCTCTTCCGGGACGGGCTCATCCAGGCGATGACCGTCAGCTACCGGCTGACGCCGCGCTGAAGGGCCGCGTGCCGGCGCCGGCCGCGCAGGACGGCCAGCGTGAACCCGGCCAGGGCCGTGGCGGTGCCGATGGCCTCCACGACGGCGGCGTGCGTCTTCTCCCGGAACCAGACCGGCTCGTACATGTTGGGCAGCGGGCCCAGTGTCCCGACGTTGACGTAGCGGTAGAGCAGGATCGCGCCGAGGGCACTGGAGATGACCAGCAAGGCGAAGCCCCAGACGAGCCGGGACGTGGGGCGCAGCACGAGCAGCAGGGCGGCCAGCGAGGCGGCGGCGGCCTCGATCCGGAAGAGGTCGCCCTGGCTGATGCTGGCACTGATCGGGTCATAGCGGGCGGCCAGATCGGCGTGCACGTACGCGTCGACGGCGAGTGCCGCCGCGGTGAGCAGCGCGAGCACCCAGAGGGTGGTCCGGCCGGCCGCGGGGGGTGGCTCCACGGGTCTCATTGGCTCCACGGGTCTCATTCTTTACGCGTACCCGGTGGGAGGGCGCCCACTCAGCCGAGGCGGTTGACCAGGGCCGCGAAGACCGGCGGGAGCAGGGCGGCGGCCGGGACGATCCGGCGCGCCGCCTGCGGGTGGGAGCGGATCGCGAGGAGGCTGCCGGTGAGCAGTCGGTGGCGGCGGGAGGCCTGCCGCCAGGCTCGTTCGTATGCGTGCGGACGGTCTGCGGCGACACACCGCACCAGGTGGGCGGCCGTGGCGAGAGCGAGCGAGATGCCCTCGCCGGTGAGTGCGTCGAGGTAGCCGGCGGCGTCGCCGACCAGCAGGACGCGCCCGGCGACCCGCGCGCTGACCGGCCGGCGCAGCGGTCCCGCGCCGCGCACCGGACCGGCCGAGGCCTCCCGCAGCCGGGCGGCGAGTGCGGGGAAGGCCGCCAGCTGCTCGGGGAAGGGCGCGCGGTCGCCGGTGAGGACGGCCACTCCGGTCAGGCCCGGGCCGACCGGGGTGACGTAGGCCTCGGAGCGGGCGGCCCAGTGCACCTCGACGCAGTCCGTCCAGGGCGCCAGCGCGAAGTGGCGGCGCAGGCCGTAGCGGGGCGGGCGCGGATCGGGGCGGTCCAGGGCCAGCGCGCGGCGGATCGGGGAGTGCAGGCCGTCGGCGGCGACCAGGTAGCGGGCGGTGAGGCCGGCGGCGGTGACGCTGTGCCCGTCCTGCCGGACCGGTCCGGCCTTGAGCGGCAGGACGGGCACGCCCAGCTCCGCCGCGCGCCAGGACAGCGCCTGGTGCAACGCGGTGCGCCGCACGCCCAGGCCGGGTCCGGCGCGGAACAGGGCCTCGGCCTGCCGGCGCGCGTCCAGGTAGCGGATGCCGCGCAGCGGGTGTCCCTCGACGGCGACGCCGAGTTCGGCCAGGGCGAGGACCGCGGCGGGCATCAGCGCCTCGCCGCAGGCCTTGTCGATCGGGGCGGGACGCGGTTCGAGCACCACCACCGCCAGCCCGGCCCGGGCGGCGTGGATCGCGGTGGCGAGGCCGGCCGGTCCGCCGCCGACGATCAGCAGGTCGATCACCGGATCACCACCTCACCAGTTCGCCAGTTCATGCGTTCGCCGGTTCATCCGACGGGCTCTGGAGCCGGCGCGACGCAGCGCGTGAGCGCCGCGTTCTCGCAGCGCAGCCGGACCGCCAGCAGCGGCAGGTTGAGCAGCGTGAAGCAGGTCGCGGTGAGCCAGGCCGTGTGGACCAGCGGCAGCGCCACACCCTCGGCCAGGACGGCCAGGTAGTTGGGGTGGCTCAGCAGCCGGTACGGGCCTGCCGTCACCAGCGGCAGCGCGGGCACCACGATGACCCGGGTGTTCCAGCGCGGTCCCAGGGTGGCGATGCACCACCAGCGCAGCGCCTGGGCGGCCAGCGCCAGAGCCAGCATCGGCCACCCCAGCGCGGGCAGGAACGGCCGCCCGGCCCACGCCACTTCGGCCAGGCAGCCCGCCAGCAGGCCGGTGTGCAGCAGGACCATCACCGGGTAGTGGCCGCGGCCGTACTCGACCCCGCCGTTGCGCCTGCTCCAGGCGGCGTTGCGGCGGGCGACGACCAGTTCGGCCAGCCGTTCGACGGCGACCAGGACGATCAGCAGCGCGTAGGCGGTCATCGCGGCCGCCTACCAGCGCAGCAGGACGAGCTCGGAGCAGAAGCCCGGGCCCATCGCCAGCATCAGGCCGGGCGTGCCGGACGGCGGCGGGCGCAGCGCCAGCGTGTCGCGCAGGATGTGCAGCACGGAGGCCGAGGAGAGGTTGCCGACCTGCGCCAGCGAGCGCCGGGTGAGCTCCAGCGCCCCGGCGTCCAGACCGAGCGTCGCCTCCAGCGCGTCCAGCACCTTCGGGCCGCCCGGGTGGCAGACCCAGCCTGCGACGTCCGGCGGCTTCAGGTCGTGCTCGGCCAGGAAGGAGCGCACCTCCTCGCCGACGTGCAGGCGGACCAGCTCGGGCAGTTCGGCGCCGAGCACGATCCGGAAGCCGGTGTCGCCGATGTCCCAGCCGAGCGCGCGCTCGGTGCCGCTGTAGAGACGGCTGCGGGTGGCCGAGACGGTCGGTCCGGCGCCCTCCCGGTGCAGCCGGTGCTCACGGCCGACGGCGACCAGCGCGCCGGCCCCGTCGCCGAACAGCGCGCCGGCCACCAGGTTGGCCGGGCTGGCGTCGCCGCGTTGCACGGTCAGCGAGCAGAGTTCGACGCAGAGCAGCACCGCGACCTGCCCGGGGTGCCCCGCCAGGTAGTCGTGCAGCCGGGCCAGGCCCGCCGCGCCGGCCACGCAGCCCAGGCCGAAGACCGGCACCCGCTTCACGTCGGGGCGCAGACCGACCCGGCCGGCCAGCCGGGCCTCCAGCGACGGCGCGGCGATGCCCGTCACGGAGGTGGTGATCACCAGGTCCACCTCGTGCGGGGCGATCCCGGCCTGGTCCAGCGCGGCCCGCAGCGCCCGTTCGCCCAGCCGCAGGCCCTCCTCGATGAACAGGTCGTTGGCCCGGCCGAAGCCGCCCAGGTCGGCGTAGCGCTCCAGCGGCAGCGCCAGATGGCGGGTGCCGACCGAGGAGGTGCGGTGCAGTCGGTCCAGCACGGCGCGATCGGCGCGCGTCGCGCGATCGGTGCCGTCGGGCAGGCAGACCGCAGCGAGCGCCTCGGCGATCTCGCGCTGCTCGTAGCGGTGGGGTGGCAGCACTCCCTGAACAGCGGCGATTCGCGTCATCGGATCAGCGTAGGCGGAAGTCGGACGAATCGTCAGGAATGAGGACGCAGAAGGCATTTCCGCGCCCTAGGATCATCGGATGCACAGCGTCGAAGCGCAGGTGACGGGCGAAGCAGCGGGCGGAGCGACGGGCGGAGCAGCAGGCGGACGGTCGGCGGCCGGACGGCTCCGCGCCCTGCTGGCGGCCGCGCACCCGGCGCCGTCGTTCGCCGTCACCGCCGTCGCGACCGTCCTGGCCGCGGCGGGCGGTCGGGGCGCGGCCGGCTGCCCGCTGGTCGCGCTGAGTGTGCTCGCCGGGCAGCTCTCGGTCGGCTGGTGCAACGACCGGGTCGACCTGCGGCGGGACCTGGCCGCCGGGCGGGCCGACAAGCCGCTGGTCACCGGCACCGTGCGCCCGCACGCGGTGGCCGTCGCGGCGGGCGGCGCGCTGGCGCTCTGCGTGCCGCTCTCGCTGGCGAACGGACTGCTCGCGGGCGGCGCCCACCTGGTCGGCGTCGGCGCGGCCTGGGCGTACAACCTGGGCGTCAAGCGGACGGTGCTCTCCTGGCTGCCCTACGCCGTCGCCTTCGCCCTGCTGCCCGCCTTCGTCACCCTCGGGCTGCCCGGGCGGCCCTGGCCCGCGGCCTGGGCGATGGCGGCCGGCGCCCTGCTGGGGACGGGCGCACACGCCGCCAACGTGCTGCCGGACATCGCGGACGACCTCGGCACGGGCGTGCGCGGGCTGCCGCAGCGGCTGGGGCCCGGGCGGGCCCGGGTGCTGGCCGCCGGGCCGCTGCTGGCGGCGTCGGCCGTGCTGGTGTTCGGGCCGCCGGGACCGGTCGGCGTCGCGGGCTGGGTGGCGCTGGCGGTCACCGGCGCGCTGACACCGGCCGTCGTGCTGGTCCCGCGCGGACGGCTGCCGTTCCTGGCCACCCTCGCGCTGGCGGGCCTGGACGTCGGGCTCCTGCTCCTGCGCGGCGCCCGGCCGGCCTGAGGGCTGGGCTCACTCCTCGGCGAGCAGCCCCTCGCGCAGCTCGGCGAGGGTCCGCGAGAGCAGCCGGGAGACGTGCATCTGGGACAGGCCGAGCCGCGCACCGATCTGCGACTGCGTGAGCTCCTCGCCGAAGCGCAGCGACAGGATCCGCTGCTCACGCTCGGGCAGCGCGGCGATCAGCGGTTTGAGGGCCTGGAGGTTCTCGACGGCCTCGAACCCGTGCTCGACCATGCCGGTCCGGGCCGCGAGCGCCCCCTCGCCGTCCTCCGGGTCGCTCTGCGCGTCGGTGGACGAGCAGTGGTAGCCGTTGGCCGCCGTCAGCGCCTCGGTGACCTCCTCGACGCTCTGCCCCAGCCGGTCGGCGAGTTCGGCGGGTGTCGGGGCGCGGTCGTACTCGGCGGCGAAGGCGTCGGTGGCCCTGGCCAGCTCGACCCGCAGGTCCTTCAGGCGGCGCGGGACGTGCACCGCCCAGGTGGTGTCGCGGAAGAAGCGCTTGATCTCGCCGCTGATGGTCGGCACCGCGAAGGTGGTGAACTCCAGGCCGCGCTCGACCTCGAAGCGGTCGATGGCCTTGATCAGCCCGATCGTGCCGACCTGGACGATGTCCTCCATCGGCTCCGGGTTGGCCCGGAACCGGGCGGCGGCGAACCGGACCAACGCCATGTTCAGCTCGACCAGCGTGTTGCGCACGTACGCGTACTCGTACGTGCCCTCCTCCAGCTCGGCGAGGCGCCGGAAGAGCACCCTGGACATCGCCCGCGCGTCACCGGTGCTGACGCTCTCCGCCGCCGCGAGTACGGGCAGGTCGGTGGGCGGGCCGGGCGGCCGTCCGCCGCCGGTGGGCGGTGCGGCGACCGGTCTCGCCGGGGGTGCGGCGGTCGGGTACCTGACGTATCGGACGTTCCGGGCTGCCATGAGTGGTGTCCCCTCCACGGTCGGCTTGTGGCCTTCGACGACTGGGACGTTGCTCGACTGCCCACGGTACGCCCACCGGTGCGGGTCGATCGAGATCTCCCTGCTCGGGGCGTGGTTGAGGGCCTGGGCGGCGGGCAGTCGTAGGAGTATCGCGGCCCTGCGCACGAGCGCCGGCCCAGGGCTGACCAAGGGCTGACCGACGGCTGAACCAGGGGCGAGTGAGGGTGGACGAGGCCAGATGAACACCAGCCGGACCGAGCGGCCACTCCCACGGCCCGCGCCCGTGGGACTACCCCGGGGCGGCCAGGTCCGCCGGCTCGCGCTCTTCGACACCCGGGGCGTGGTCGCCCGGTGCCGGGACTTCACCCGCCGGGCGCTGCACGACTGGGGCTGGCTCCCCGCCGAGGACGCGGAGCGCCAGGCGGCGGCCGACGACGTGCTGCTGCTCGTCTCGGAGCTCGTGACGAATGCCTGCCTGCACGCCGGCGGGCCGCAGGAGCTCCTGCTGCGCGGCACCGCCGACGCCGTCCGGGTGGAGGTGTCCGACGCCAGCCCGGTCCCCCCGCAGCCCCGGGTGCCGCACCATCCCGGGCGCCCGGGCGGTCACGGACTGCACACCGTGGCCCGGCTCTCCCGGCAGTGGGGGGTCACGGTGCGCGAGGACCAGAGCGGCAAGTCCGTCTGGCTGGAGGTCACGGCCCCGCCCGCTGATCGCTAGGCCATCAGGGGGAGATCCGCATCAGCGGCGTGCGGTCCGCGTCGAGCAGGTCGACCCGGCTCGGCGGGACCTTTCCCTGGCGGGTGAAGTAGTCGCGTATCCGGACCGCCGCGCGCGGCAGCCCGGTCGCCAGGGCGGCGGGCACCGGCGCGTCGGACATCCAGTGGATGTAGAGCACCCAGCCGTCGCCGTGCTCGGTGGTGCGCTGCTGAGCGGGTTCCACCTCGGTGGCGAGGTCGCCGAGGAGGTCGAGCACCACGGCCATGTCCTCGCCGTCGATCCGCGCCTGGTTGAGCTCCACCAAGAGTTCCGTCATCGAGATCCCTTCAGGGTCCTGTCGACTGTGTACGAGGGCCGGCGGCCGGCGGCCGGCGGAGACCACGGCTGCCCCTGCGATCCTGCCCAGCGCCCGGCAGCTCTGAACGGCCCGGCCGCCGCCAGTCTCGGACGGTCCGTCAGCTTCGTTGCCGGGACGGTGACCTGAGCTCCCGCTACGGGCCGTCGATCTCCTCGGTCAGGGTGGCCAGGAAGGCGTCCCACGGGATTCCCCGCCCCTCGGCGCCGCTGGGCACCGCCTCGTAGCTGGCCCGCAGGAAGGCCCGCACACCGTCGGTCGGGAGCATCAGCACCGCCGAGCCCTCCGGCACCCGCAGCTCGATCACGGTGCGCCCCGGATCGTAGGGACGCACCCGGACGTCGCCCGCCCCGGCCACGGTGTTCACCCCCGTCGCCAGCAGCTCGCGGCTGAAGACCCAGACCACCGGCTCGCCCTCCAGCGCGTGCTGGGCGCCGAAGGCCAGCGTGACGGCGTACGGGTCGCTGCTGCGGTACGTCAGTCTGCTGTCCAGGCGTGGCGCGCCCGGTGCGACCAGTAGGGCGGGGAGCTGGCTGTCGATCTCGGCGCGCATGGCGGTCCTCCTGGCGGGAAAGTACGCCGGACCGCATCCGGCGCTAGGCAGACCCGGCTACCCGCATTGGGCCGCACCATGCGCGGCCGGCGCCGGTCCGCTCCGCCCTGGACCGGGCCCGGCTGCGTCGAGTGCCCGGCAGCGGGTACCCGGATGGCATGGCATTCATCCGAAAGCGCCGTGTCCCCGACCCGACACTCCCGAGCGCGGCGGTCCCCGAGGAGGGATCCGACGCGACCGATCCGGCGCGGGCGCTGGCCGCTCTCACCGCCGAGGCCGAGCGGTGGCCGGACACCGGCCCCGACCCGACGGCCGGCCCGCAGGCCCCGCCACAGGCCGGCCGTGGGCGCGCCCAGGCGCTGGCCGGCGGTCTGACCCGGAGCCTGGCCAAGGGCTTCGACCGGGGCGGACGCCGGGCGGCGCAGAGCGCGAGCAGCGGAGCGCGCGGGCTGACCGACCGGCTGCTGGCGACCGCGCCCCGGATCCCCGTGCGGGACCTGGCGACCCTGCGGGCCCAGCATCCCAACGCGCTGGACCCCGAGACGCTGGCCGACCGGCTGGTGCTCGGCGCCTGCCGGGCGTCGGGCGCGGTCGGCGCCGGCATCGGAGCCGCCGCGATGGTGCCGACCCCGCCCGCCATGCCGGTCGAGATCGCCACCGAGACGCTGGCGGTGGCGGCCGTGGAGATCAAGCTGATCGCCGAGCTGCACGAGGTCTACGGCATGCGCGCGGCGGGCACCACCGCCCAGCGGTCCGCCGCCTACATCTCGGCCTGGGCCAACCGGCGCGGCATCGACGGGATGAGCCTGGTGCGCCCGGCCGGCATCATCGCGATGGGAGCGGGCTCGCAGGTCCGGCGGCAGGTCCGCAGGCGCCTCGCCCGCAGTTCGGTGCGCTCGCTACCGGTCCTGGTCCCGTTCCTGCTCGGCGCGGCCGTCGGCGCGAGCCTCAACCGGCGGGACACCCACCGGCTGGCCCGCGAGGTCCGGGCCGACCTACGACGACGGACCCCGCCCGACCAGGCGTACTGGTCCCGTCCGGCCGGATAGCGAGAGGACGGGGAGTACGGCGGGTCGCACGGGGTCCGTGCGGCGCTGCCCGGGTGGGCGCGCTGTTACGCCGAGGCGCTGGTGCGGCGCGGCGCGGCGCTACGGGAGCCGGCGGACGAGCCCCGCGAGGAACCCGACCCGCCCGACGCACCGGAGCCGCTGCCCTGGCTGCGGCCCGCGTAGGCCGGACGGCTGCGGCGGTTGCGGCCCGAGGCGGAGGCGCCGCGGCGCGGGCGCTCGACCACCGGGTCGGCGACGACCACGGGCACGCCGGTCGGCACGCAGGCGCCGGTGATCCGGGCGAGCTCCGAGTCACCGGAACGGACCTGGGTGGACTCCGGGGTGATACCGGCGGTGGCCATCATCCGGGCCATCCCACGGCGCTGGTTGGGCAGCACCAGGGTGACCACGGTGCCGGACTCGCCGGCCCGGGCGGTACGGCCGCCGCGGTGCAGGTAGTCCTTGTGGTCGCTCGGCGGGTCGATGTTGACGACCAGGTCGAGCCCGTCGATGTGGATGCCACGGGCGGCGACATTGGTCGCGATCAGCGCGGTGACCTGGCCGTTGCGGAACTGCTCCAGGGTGCGGGTGCGCTGCGGCTGGGACTTGCCGCCGTGCAGCGCGGCCGCCTTCACGCCGCTGGCGAGCAGGTCGAGCACGAGGCGGTCGGCACCGTGCTTGGTGTCGGTGAACATGATCACGCCGCCCTCGCGGGAGGCGATGTGCGCGATCGCGGCGTTCTTGTCGTGGCCCTGCACGTGCAGCAGGTGGTGCTCCATCGTGCTGACCGTGGCCGCCGACGGGTCGACCGAGTGCGTGACCGGGTCCTTGAGGAAGCGGCGCACCAGCTGGTCGACATTGCGGTCCAGGGTGGCGGAGAACAGCATCGTCTGGCAGTCCGGCGCGACCTGCCGCAGCAGCTCGGTGACCTGGGGCAGGAAGCCCATGTCGGCCATCTGGTCGGCCTCGTCCAGCACCGTGATGCAGACCTCGTCCAGCCGGCAGTCGCCGCGCTCGATCAGGTCCTTGAGCCGGCCCGGGGTGGCCACCACGACCTCGGCGCCACGGCTCAACGCCTGCGCCTGGCGGCTGATCGGCATGCCGCCGACCACCGTGGCCATCCGCAGCCGCACCGAGTGGGCGTACGGGGTGAGCGCCTCGGTGACCTGCTGGGCGAGCTCGCGGGTGGGCACCAGCACGAGGGCCAGCGGCTGGCGGGGCTCGGCCCGGCTGCCGGCCGTGCGGGCCAGCACGGCGAGGCCGAAGGCGATGGTCTTGCCGGAGCCCGTACGGCCGCGGCCGAGCACGTCACGACCGGCCAGCGCGTTCGGCAGGGTGGCGGCCTGGATCGGGAACGGCGAGGTGACACCCTGCCGGACCAGCGTGGAGAGCAGGGCGTTCGGCATGTCCAGCTCGTCGAAGGCCTCGACGGCGGGCAGCGCCGGGGTGGTGCTCACCGGCATGGCGAACTCGCCCTGCGGTGCGCGCGACTGGCGGCTCGGCGGGCCGGAGGCGCGACGAGCGCCGCCACCGTAACCACCCGAACCGCCGCCCGAGCGGGAGCCGTAGCCGCCGCCCGAACCGCCGCCGTAACCACCGCCCGAACTCCCGCCGTAACCGCCCGAACCGCCGCCGGAGCGGGAGCCGAACTCACTGCGGGTGCCCGAGCCGCCGCCGGTGCGGGAACCGGACCGGGTTTCGGAGCGTCGGTAGGAGGAACCAGTAGAGCGATTCATACGAAAACCTTCCTCAGATGGCACGTCTCCGGGAAGGCTCCGCGGCCCAGGGCCGTACGGAGATCGCAAGAACGAGCCAGTGTGAATGCCACGACGGGGCGCTTACAGAGCGCAGCGTGGAGCGGCACGGACGCGGCGTGGAGCTGCGTGTCCGGCGCTGGATACGGCAAAAATGCCGAGGGCCCGCTCCGTGCATTCGCGCGGTGCGGGCCCCTGCTGCGCGGCGGGTGCCTGTGCAGAGAAAAAATTAGAGCGGACGAATGTTCTCGGCCTGCGGGCCCTTCTGGCCCTGCGTGACGTCGAACTCGACCTTCTGGCCCTCGAGCAGCTCACGGAAGCCCTGGGCGGCGATGTTCGAGTAGTGGGCGAACACGTCAGCGCCGCCACCGTCCTGCTCGATGAAGCCGAAGCCCTTTTCCGCGTTGAACCACTTCACGGTGCCATTAGCCATTAAATATCTCCTTCAAGGGTGACCGGAATCCGCAGTGTGCGTACTCCGCGTCGCCGCGATGGTGATCCATCCGGGGAAGAGCCGGGAAAACAAAAAGGCGCCTAGCGGTCACAAACCAGCAGGCGCACACAAAGTTCATGGGAACCACAACTGCAACTAACACGACTGTAGCAGGCCGGAAGCCACAACGGGAGGATTTCCCCGCCGCCTCCGTGGGCGAAGGTCCGGGGCGGCGCGGCACAATGACCGCGATGTCCCGAGCCGAAGTCGACCGCCCACTCGGTGACGACACCTCAGCAGAGCCGGTCCGTAGGATCGTTCAGACCCCAGCGCCGACTCCGCGACCAGGAGGACTCCCCGATGACCCCCGACGCACTCTTCGACGACCTCGCGACCGACCTCGCCCCGCTCGGCGCCACGGCGGGCACGATGTTCGGCAAGCGCGCGCTCAAGGCCCACGGCAAGGCCTTCGCCTGCCTGAAGGACGACCGGCTGGCCTTCCGGCTCGGCGACGGAAGCCCCGAACACGCCGCCGCCCTCACCCTCGACGACGCCGAACTCTTCGACCCGTCCGGCAAGGAGCGCCCCTTCAAGGACTGGGTCGCCGTCCCCGCCGCCCTCGCCACCCAGTGGCCGCTGCTGGCCGAAGCCGCGCTGCGGACCGTCACCCCCTGAGCCGCCGCGGCCCCTCCCGGATCAGGCCGCGTCACACGCCGTCATGATCCGGACACGGGAAGTCCGAAATCCATGCCATGGATTGCCCGGGAGGGTCGTTGTCGTAGCCATGACGACTCTCCCACTGGCCCCTGAAGCACCGTCCGCACCCTGCGCACCGGGTACGGCCGACGAGTTAACCCGACTGCTCTTCGGCGACGACCGCGACCAGGTGCACACGCCCTGGCGCAAGTTGACCGCGACCGCGCCGTTCCGCCGGCGCGAGGGGCTGAGCCGGGCCGAACGGCTGGCGCGGTCCTACGAACGGCTGCGGTTGATCCACGAGGCGGTCGGGTCGGCCGAGGAACTGGCTTCCGATCCGTACCGGTTGACCAGCCTGCACGAGTGGACCGGGCCGATCGACGCCGGGTTGGCCACGGTGGCCGGCATCCACTACAACCTGTTCCTGGGCAGCCTGCTGGACCACGACCCGCAACGGCTGCGTGCGGTGGACGAGTTCACCGAGCTGCGCCGGACCGGCACCTTCCTGTGCACCGAGCTCGAACACGGCAACGACGCAGCGGCGCTGCAGACCACCGCCACCTACCGGCCCGACCGGCGGACCTTCCTCCTGCACACGCCCACCGCGGGTGCGCAGAAGTTCATGCCCAACACCAGTGCGGCGGGCGGCCCCAAGAGCGCGGTGGTCGCGGCGCGGCTCCTGGTCGACGGGACGGACCACGGTGTCTTCCTCTTCCTCACCCCGCTGACCGACGACGCCGGCGCCCTGCCCGGCATCCGGGTACGGCCGCTGCCGGACCGGATCGGCGCGCCCGTCGACCACTGCCTGACCTCCTTCGACAACGTGGTGCTGCCGTTCGACGCGCTGCTCTCCGCGGACCACGGACGGCTGACCGAGGACGGGACCTTCAGCAGCACACTGGGCAGCCGACGCAAACGTTTCCTGCGGGCCATCGGCCGGGTCACCCTCGGCAAGTTGTGCATGAGCGCGAGCACGCTGGGGGCCACCCGCACCGCGCTGACGATCGCGGTCCGCTACGGGCACCACCGCCGGATCGGCGGTGCGCGGGCCCTGGAACGCGTACCGGTCTTCGCCCACCGCAGCCACTACGCGCCGCTGACCGGCGCGCTGGCCACGACCTACGCGATGACGCTGTGGCACCGCACGCTGGTCCGGGACTGGGCCGAACACGTCGCGTCCCGAGGCGGGCTGACCGCCGGCCAGGAGGGACAGGCAGGCCAGCGGCAGGAGCGGCTGGAGCGCCTGATCGCCGTCGCCAAGGGGTGGAGCACCTGGGAGTCCCGCGGCATCATCATCGAGTGCCGCGAACGCTGCGGCGCCCAGGGCCTGCTCCCGGTCAACGGCATCACCGAACTCGCCGCCGACGCCGAGGGGGCGATCACCGCCGAGGGCGACAACCTCGTCATCTGGGCCAAGGCCGGCGGCGAGATGCTGTTCGGCCACGAGCTCACGGCCCTCACCCCCCTGCCGCCGACGGGACGCGACCTCGCCGACCCCGCGTTCCTGCGCGACCTGCTCGCCGCGACCGAGCACCTCTGGCACACCCGGGCCCGCGCGCAGCTGCGCGGCGGGCCCGCCGGCAACCCGCTCGCCCGCTGGAACACCGCCGCCTCCCCGGCCCTCCAGCTGGTCGCCGCGCACGCCCAGCGCCAGGCCGCCGCCGCCCTGGCGACCGCCGCCGAGGACGCCGCGTCACCCGACGCCCGCGCCCTGTTGCTCGACCTGTACCGTCTCTTCGCGCTCCAGCGGATCGCCCGGCAGAGCGGGGACCTGCTCGCCGAGGGCTTTCTGACGGCCGACCAGGTCCGGGAGTTGCCTGTCGCAACGGACCGGCTCACGGCACGTCTGGCCGACCACGCGCTCGACCTCGTCGCAGCCCTGGACGTCCCCGAGGAACTGCTCGCCGACATCCCGATCGCCAACGCGCACTACACCGCCGCCTTCGACGACCCCGACGGTCCCTGGCACCGGACGGCGCCGGTGCCCGCTCCCCGGTAGAGCGCCCGCGACCCGGGATCCGGCGCCGTCAACGCGGAGTATGAACATCGGGCCTCGGGATCAAGAACGTGTCAGTACCGGGCGGCAGCGCGGTCGGCCCGGGCATACCGTCGCTGTGTACCCGCACCGACCGACCTACGGAGGACCTCCCGTGAACGAGCCTCGGAGCCGCGGCGCGGCTGACTCGGAGCCCTTCGAACGCGTCCCGGCCGGACCGGTGGAGCAGCTGCTCGTACCCGTCCGGTCGGGGCCGCTGGGCCACACGGCCCGCATGTTCCGCACGCCGCTGGGCGACCGCACGGCCGTCGCCTTCAGCACCGAGGCGCAACTGACCGCCGCGCTCGGCCCGGCCCAGGCCTGGGTGCTGCTCGCCGAATCCGCGCTGCGCGCGCTCGCCGAGCCGCTGGGCGTCACCCGGCTCACCGTCGACCCGCAGTTCGTCGCCGCCGCCCCGCGCCCGCTCTCGTCCGGGCCCGACTGCCGCGAGGCCCGTCCGCGGCCCGCCGCGGCCCCGCGCCCGCCCGCTGACGCCACCCCCTCCCCCGCGCCCGCCCGCTGACGCCACCCCCTCCCCCGCGCCCGCTCGCCAGGCCTGCTCCCGCTCACAGCGGCAGGCGGTACGGCAGCATGCAGACCACCACGTCCGTCCGGGCCCGCAGCACGGTGGCGAGCAGGATGCCGCGCTGGTTCTGCAGGATCTGGTACCGGCGGTGGCGCGGCTCGACCTCGGGGATCAGCACGGCGATCTGCCGCCCGCTCTCGGCCGTCCGCTGCACGTAGTCGACCACCGGTTGCACCAGCGAGCGGTGCGGGCTGTCGATGATCTCCAGCCGCACCCCCGGGTCCCACTCCTCCCAGCGCGCCCGCAGCTCGCGCACGGCGTCCGGGTTGCCGTGCACCGCGACCGCGACCACCTCGCCGCCCAGCGCGAGCGCGGCGGTCAGCGCGTACGAGGTCAGCTTGTTGACCTCGCCGATCGGCACGATCACCAGGCCGCTGCCCTGCTCGCGCCGGGTCGGCCGGGCCGGGATCAGCCCGATCCCGAGCTCGGCCCCGACCGCGTCGTAGTAGTGCTGGACCCGGGTGAACAGCAGCATCAGCAGCGGTACCGCCAGCACGACCACCCAGGCGCCCTCGACGAACTTGGAGGCCAGGAAGACCAGCGCCGCGACCGCCGTCAGCACCGCCCCGACGCCGTTGACCGCGGCCCGGCGCAGCCAGCCGGCCGGCCGCTCGCGCGCCCAGTGCCGGACCAGGCCGACCTGGCTGATCGTGAAGCCGATGAACACCCCGATCGCGAAGAGCGGGATCAGCCGCTGGGTGTCGGCCTGCACCACGACCAGCAGCAGCGCCGACAGCAGCGCCAGCGCCAGCACGCCGTACCGGTACACCGGGCGCTCGGCGCGCAGGCCGAACAGGTGCGGCAGCCGGTTGTCGCGGGCCAGCAGGCTCATCAGGACGGGCAGGCCGCCGAAGCTGGTGTTGGCCGCCAGGCCGAGGACCAGGGCGACGATCACGTTGGTCGCGTAGTAGGCCCACCCGCTGCCGTACGCGCCGGCGGCCAGCTGCGCCAGCACGGTCACCCCGCCGCGCGGGGCGACGTGGTCGCGGCGGATCAGCACCGCCAGGCCCACCAGCATCAGCCCGAGCAGCGCGCCGAGCATCAGTTCGGTGCGCTGCGCCCGCTTCACCCGCGGCTCGCGGAACGCCGGGACGCCGTTGGCGATCGCCTCCACCCCGGTCAGCGCCGAGCAGCCGGCCGCGAAGGCCTTCAGGACGAGCAGCAGGCCGAGCGTCTCGGTGACCGGCACGGACTGCTCGGTGCCGACGACCGCCGCCGGATGCGACCGGAACAGGCCGAGCACCACGATCCCGAGCACGGTCGCGATGAACAGCACGGTGGGCAGCATCAGCACCCGGGCGCTCTCGGCGATGCCGCGCAGGTTGACCACGGTGATCAGCAGCAGTCCACCCAGGCAGACCGCCACCAGGTGCCCGCTCAGCGCGGGGAAGGCGGAGGCCAGGCTCGCGGCGCCGGCCGCCAGGCTGACGGCGACGGTGAGCACGTAGTCCACCACCAGACTCGCCGCGGCCAGCAGGCTGACCGTCGGTCCGAGGTCCTTCTTGGCCACCGCGTAGGCGCCGCCGCCGTCCGGGTGCACGGCGATCACCTGGCGGTAGGAGACCACCAGGACGGCGAGCAGCCCGGCGATCGCCAGGGTGATCGGCAGCGTGGCGCCCAGGGCGCCGGTGCCGGCCGCGACCAGGACGACCACGATGGCCTCGGGCCCGTAGGCGACCGAGCTCAGCGCGTCCAGCGACAGGGCGGCCAGGCCCTCCACACTGCTCAGGTGGTCGCGGCCACCCTCGCCGGGGAGCAGCCGGACCCGGGGGTCCAGCTCGCGTCGTGACAGTCCGTACGCCATCGGGGTGACCTCGCTCAGCCGGGAACCGGGGTGGTGGTGGGGCGAGGGCCAGTCTGCCCGGGGTCGCGACGTTCACTCAGACGACGCGACGGCAGGTCGAGGCGGCGGCTCTACGGGCGCCGGGGCGTTGCTCCGACGGCGTTGATCGGGCGGCGTTGATCCTGCGTTGATCCCCGACTGTCATAGTCGTGCCACCGGTTGGGGCCTCACCCACACCGTGGACTCTGGAGGCTGAGCCGTGGGCAGAGGAATGGCAACGATGACGCATCGGGGCACGTCGGGCGGCCTTCAGCTGCGAACCGCGCTGGCGATCGCCGCACTGGTCGCGGCCCTGGTCGGGACGGTCGGCGCGGCGGCGGCGCCGCACGGCGACGTCCGGACGGTCTTCACCCCGCTGCAGAGCTGGAACACCACCGGCGCGGAGGCTCCGCCGCAGCCCGGCCCGCGCTTCCCGGCGATGCTGCCCTGACCCCAGGTCTCGCCGCGCCGTCAGAGCCGGAGCAGCCCGAGTGCCCCGATCAACTCCCGGACGTCCGCGGCGTCCGGCAGCCCGAGCCCGTCGAACAGCCCGTGCGCCTGTTCCAGGCTGGCCCGGGCGTGCTCCAGGCTGCCGAGCTCCACGAGGACGCGGCCGAGTGCCACCAGCGCGTGCCCCTGGTCCCGGGCGGCGCCGGCCTGCTCGCAGATCCGCAGCGCGCGCTCGGCCTGCTCGCGGGCCTCGGGCAGCCGGCCGACGGCCCGCAGACTGTCCGCCAGGCGGGTGCGGGCCTGGGCCTCGCGGTCCGGCATCAGGGCCTCGACGGCGACCGCCAGGCACCTGCGGTACCAGGCGATCGCGGTGTCGTAGTCGCCCATGGCGTGCCGGGCCAGCCCCAGCACGTAGAGGGGGTAGGCCGTGCCGGCGAGGTCGTTGATCCGGCGCAGGTCCGCCAGGACGCCCTCGCAGGCGGGCACCGCCTCGGCCGGGTGGCCGCTGCGGACCAGCGCCAGTGCGGCGTTCACCGTGGTCGCCATCTCGCCTGAGCGGTGGCCAAGTTGACGGGCCAGCAGGATCGCCTCGTCGTAGTGGACGACCGCCTCCTGGTAGCGGTGCTGGAGGTAGGCGATCATGCCGAGGTCGTTCAGCGCCTGGCGCAGCACCACCACGTCCCCCGCGCTGCGGCAGGCGTCGGCCGCCCGCCGCTCGGACTGCTCGGCCTCGTCGAGCCGGGTGGCCCGCAGGGCGATGGTCCCGGCCAGGAAGCGGGCCCGGCCCTCCGCCTGGGTGTCGCCGCACTGCGCCGCGCAGCGGGCCAGCAGGTCGGCGGCCGGCGCCAACCGCCCGTACCAGGCGTCCTGTTCGAACGGGCAGAGCGCGATGAGCAGGTCGACGGCCATCCGCAGCCGACGGGCCTCCGGGGCGGGCGCGCCGCCGGCCGCGGAGGCCGGGACGGCCAGCGCGTTCTGGGCCGCCTGGACCGCGAGCGCGACGGCGCCCTCGGACTCGGCGGCCACCCAGGCCCGCGCGGCGGCGAGGTCGCGCAGCCCCAGACCCGGTGCGCCGAGCGAGCCGAGCACCCCGGCGACGGGGTCGCCGGGTATCGCCAGCTGGAACGCCTCGCAGGCGGTGGCCAGCAGGAACTCCAGCAGCCGCCCGAACGCCAGGGCCGACTCGTCCGGCTCGTTGCGGGCCCGGCTGCGGGCGAAGGAGCGCAACAGGTCGTGGTAGCGGTAGCGGCCGGGGGCCGGCGACTCCAGCAGGGCGATGTCGACCAGCGCCTCCAACAGGTCCTCGGCCTGCGGCTCCTCGACGGCCAGCGCGGCGGCCGCGGCGCTCAGCCCGATGTCGGGTCCGTCGAACACCGACAGCATCCGGAACACCCGTCCCTGGGCGGGCGTCAGCTGCTGGTAGCTCAACTCGAAGACCGCCTCGACGGTCAGTTCGCCGATCCGCAGCTCGTCGATCCGGCGCTGCTCGTCGGCCAGCCGGTTCATCAGCGTCTGGACCGTCCAGGACGGCCGGGAGGAGAGCCGGGCGGCCGCGATGCGGACGGCCAGCGGGAGGAACCCGCAGCTCCCGACCAGGTTGAGCGCGGCGTCCCGCTCGGCGGCCAGCCGGTCGGGGCCGATCACCCGGCCGAGCAGGCCGACCGCGTCCACCGGGTCGAACACGTCCAGGGTGGTGTGGAAGGCGACGGGCAGCCCGACCAGCCGCGGGCGACTGGTGACCAGCACCGCGCAGTTGGAGGAGCCCGGCAGCAGCGGACGGACCTGCGCGGCGTCCCGGGCGTCGTCCAGGACGACGAGCAGGCGGCGGTCGGCCGTCAACGACCGGAAGAGCGCCGACCGGTCCTGCACGCTGCCCGGCAGCCCCTCCGCGGACAGGCCGAGCGCCGTGAGGAACCCGGCCAGTACGTCGCCGGGGTCGGCCGGCACGCCGTCGCCGCCGTGCAGGGACGCGTAGAGCTGACCGCCGGGGAAGTCGGCGCGGACGCGGTGCGCGACGTGCAGGGCCAGCGTGGTCTTGCCGACGCCGCCCATCCCGGCGACCGTCACGACGGCGAGAGCGTCACGTCCGTTCACCGTCAGGGCTGCGACCAGCTCGCCGGCCGGGGCTGCCCGACCGGTGAAGTCCGCCGCGCCGGGAGGCAGTTGGGACGGGCCGACCGGGCCCTCGGAGGACTGACCGGTGCGCGGATCGGGCGACCCCTGCTCGTCCTGCCGGCCGACCAGGGCGGGGAGCGGCGGCTGCGGCGGGTTCGCGATGTGCGGGAGGGTCACCGCCCCGGCGGCGCCCGGCCTCCCCCGGGGTTCCGGCGTCTGCGCGACGGCATCGGGGTCGGCGTCGGAGTCGGAGTTGGCGTCGGAGTCCAGCGGCTTCCCGTCGTCCGGCAGCTCCAGGGCGTCCGGCAGCTCCGCGGCGTGCCAGGCCTCCGTCTCCTCCACCGCCACCCCGGCGACCGCCAGCGGTGACGGCCCGCCGAGGGCGGGGTCGCCGGCCAGGATCTGCCGGTGCAGCTGCTCCAGCTCCGGCCCCGGCTCGATCCCCAGCTCCGCGACCAGGTGGCTGCGCGCACCGCGGTACACCGCCAACGCGTCGGCCCGGCGCCCGATCTGGCACAGCGCGCGCATCAGCAGCGCGTACGGCCGCTCGCGCAGCGGCTGCGCCACGGTGAGCTCGGTCAGCTGGTGGACCACCAGGGCGGCCTGGCCGAGACCGAGGTCCAGGTCGAGCCGCTCCTCCGTGAGATCCGCGCGCAGCTCGCCGAGTTCGGCGCGCTGGCGCTCGGCGAACGGTCCGGGGATCCCGGCCAGGGCCTCGCCCCGCCAGAGTCCGAGCGCCCGGTCGCGCAGCGCCGCGGCCGCCTGCAGATCGCCGGCCGCCTGCTCCTGCGCCGCCCGGGCGGTCAGCGCCACGGCCTGGCGCGCGTCGATCATGCCGTCCGCGACCACCAGCTCGTAGCCGTCCCCGGCCGAGACCAGCACCCGGGCCTTCGCCCGGTCCTCCTCCAGGATCCGCCGCCAGCGCCAGGCGTAGGTCCGGATGGTGGCGGTGGCGGCCTGCGGCGGCTCCTCGCCCCACAGGGCGTCGATCAGTTCGGCGATACCGGCGCTGCGTCCGGGGCGCAGCAACAGGGTGGCGAGCATCGCCTGCTGCTGAGGGGATCCGGTGCCCAGAGCGACTCCGCCGCGCTCGACGCCCATCGGACCGAGCACTGTGAACCGCAGCGCGTCCCCCATGTACTGTCCCGCCTCCCCACACGCCCGCCCCCGGTCGATCAGGATAACGGCAGCTCCGCCGTTTTCCAGGGGGTGATCCGGCCCCGGTCGCGCCCCGCCGGGCGGCGCTACGACCGCCCGGGTTCACCCTTCCGATCAACGTCCGTTCAACGTCCGAACGTTCATTCGGCCGGTCCGCGGGCCTCGTGGTGAGCCCGCGTAGATCGACCCCCGGCTACCGTGGCGAGAACGCAGCCCGGAAGCGACCCGACCTCATCGGATGGGAGCCCATGACCATGCACCACGTGCTGGAACAACCCGTCAGCACCGCCTCGATCGTGATTCGGATCCACGCCGACGACCCGATCACCAGAAGCGGAGCGGCGGGCCAGCTGCGCCACGTCCCCGGCATCTACCTCGCCGACGACGACCACGGGCCGGAGAACGCGGTCACCCTCGTGATCACCGAGAACCTGGACGACACCGCACTGGCCCGCCTGCGCCGACTGGCCCGCGGCGGCGCCGGCCGGGTGGTCCTGGTGGTCGGCCGGATCTCCGAGGTACAGCTGATGGACGTCGTCTCCGGCGGAGTCGGCGCCGTCGTCTGGCGGCACGAGGCCGACCAGGAACGACTGCTACGCGCGGTGCGGGCCGCCGCCCAGGGCGAGAGCGACCTGCCCGCCGACCTGCTCGGCCGGGTGCTGCACCAGGTCGGCCGGATGAAGCGCCGCAGCGTGGACAGCCCCGGCTGGGCCACCACCGAGCCGACCGCGCGGGAGACCGAGATCCTGCGGCTGCTCGCCGACGGCCTGGACACCTCGGAGATCGCCCGCCGGCTCTGCTACTCCGAGCGGACCGTCAAGAACGTGCTGCACGGCATCACCACCCGGTTCCAGCTGCGCAACCGGGCCCACGCCGTCGCCTTCGCCCTGCGCGAGGGCTACATCTAGACCCTCGTCGCCGTCCTCGGCGGGCCCCCGCCGCCCGGAAGGCCTCCAGCGCGGGCGGCGCGGGCGAAATACCGGTACGGGCCGCCCTGCCACGGCCGATAGAATAACGACAGCCCGTGGCGTCGAGCACCTCCCCGGTGACGGCGATGCGCGGGCCGGACGTATTCGCCCGGCGACGGTCGCCTACCAGCACCCCGTGCTCCCGGAGCCCGGCGCCACCTACATGAATGGGAGCTTCCCAGGATGGCTCGACACCTGATCACCAGCGCGCTTCCCTACATCAACGGGATCAAGCACCTGGGGAACATGGTCGGGTCCATGCTCCCGGCGGACGTCTACTCCCGCTACCTGCGCCAGCGCGGCCACGACGTGCTGTACATCTGCGCCACCGACGAGCACGGCACCCCGGCCGAGCTGGCCGCCAAGGCCGCCGGCCTGCCGGTGGACGAGTTCTGCGCGCAGCAGCACGTGGCGCAGAAGGCGATCTACGACGGCTTCGAGCTGTCCTTCGACTACTTCGGGCGCAGCTCCTCCGAGCAGAACCGCGAGATCACCCAGGAGTTCGCCCGCGAGCTCAAGGCCAACGGGTTCATCGAGGAGCGCTCGATCCGGCAGGTCTACTCGGTGGCAGACGGCCGGTTCCTGCCGGACCGCTACATCGAGGGGACCTGCCCGCACTGCGGCTACGACAAGGCCCGCGGCGACCAGTGCGAGAACTGCACCCGCCTGCTTGACCCGACCGACCTGATCAACCCGCGCTCGGCGATCAGCGGCAGCACCGAGCTGGAGGTCCGCGAGACCACCCACCTCTTCCTGCTGCAGTCCAAGCTGGCCGGCGAGGTCGAGGCCTGGATCGACGAGCACGGCAAGGACTGGCCGACGCTGGCCTCCTCGATCGCCCGCAAGTGGCTGACCGAGGGCCTCAACGACCGGGCGATCACCCGTGACCTGGACTGGGGCGTGCCCGTCCCGGCCGACGTCTGGCCGGAGCTGGCCGCCGAGGGCAAGGTCTTCTACGTCTGGTTCGACGCCCCGATCGAGTACATCGGCGCGACGAAGGAATGGTCCGACGAGGACCCGGCCAACCGCGACTGGAAGTCCTGGTGGTACCAGGCCGACGACGTCCGCTACACCGAGTTCATGGCCAAGGACAACGTCCCGTTCCACACCGTGATGTTCCCGGCGACCATCATCGGGACCCGCGCGCCGTGGAAGAAGGTCGACTTCGTCAAGGCCTTCAACTGGCTGAACTACTACGGCGGAAAGTTCTCCACCAGCCAGCAGCACGGCATCTTCACCAACGCCGCGCTGGAGCTGCTGCCCGCCGACTACTGGCGCTACTTCCTGATGGCGAACGCGCCGGAGTCGGACGACACCAGCTTCAGCTGGGAGATCTTCTCCTCCACCGTGAACAAGGACCTGGCGGACACGCTGGGCAACTTCGTCAACCGGGTGCTGACCTTCAGCACCAAGCGGTTCGGCGAGAGCGTCCCGGCGGGCAGCCCGGCGGGCGAGGCCGAGCAGCGGCTCGGCGAGGAGATCGCCGGCCTGCTCGCCGAGTACCAGGACCACCTGGACACCCTGCAGTTCCGCAAGGCCGCGCAGGCCCTGCGGGCGCTGTGGAGCGCGGGCAACTCCTACCTGGAGACCAAGGCCCCCTGGATGGAGATCAAGACCGACGAGGCCGGCGCCGCGCTGACGCTGCGCACCGCGATGAACCTGATCCACCTCTACGGGACGGTCTCGGCGCCGTTCATCCCGGCCACCAGTGCGACCATGCGGGCCGTCTTCGCGCCCGGCGTGACCGAGGAGCCCGGCTGGGTCACCGCCGAGCAGGCCGCCGCGCTGGACTTCGTCGCGGCCGGTACGCCGTTCACCGTCCCGCCGGTGCTCTTCGCGAAGATCACGGACGAGGACCTGGCCGCCTGGCGCGAGCGCTTCGGCGCCCAGTAGTCCCCTGCCGGGTGCTCTCGTCCTACGAGAGCACCCGGCGACGGAAGTTGCGCAGCCCCAGGCTCAGGAACAGCACGCAGAACCCGATCAACACCGGGTAGACGACGTACAGGTGCATGTGCGACGCGTCGGTCAGCCCCGCCCGCATCCCCTCAGCGATGTAGATCAACGGGTTGACCAGCACCAGCGTCTGCAACCACGGGAAGCCGCCGACCTGGATCGCCGACAGCTTCGTCCACTGGTAGTACGTACCGCCGAGGAAGACCAGCGGCAGGACGACGAAGCCGAACATCAGCCCGATGTTGCGCGGTTCGAACGTCGTCCCGAGGACCAGCCCCAGCGAGGTCATCGCCAGGCAGGCCAGCGGGATCAGCGTGACCACCACCCACCAGTGCACCGACAGATGCGCCTCCACGCCCGGCGCGTGCACCACGGCGGCGATCGGGAAGACCAGGACCGCCGAGATCAGCCCCTGCGTCGCCCCCGAGAGCACCCGCGCCACCGCGACCAGCCAGAGCGGACAGGGCGCCTGCACCCGGTCCTCGATCTCCCGGGTGTAGCCGAACTCCTGGGAGAGCTGGATCGCCACCGACTGGATGCCCTGGAACATGATGGTGATCGCCACCACCCCCGGCACCAGCACGGTCGCGAAGTCGGACTCGCCGGCGTGGCCGCTGCCGCCGCCGATGCCCTGGCCGATGGACGGGAAGACGTAGAGGAAGACGAAGACCAGCAGCAGCGGCTGCATGATCGTCCGGGCGGCGAACTCCCCGGCGTGCTTGCGCAGCACCAGCAGGTCCCGCTTGACCAGCGCCCCGAGCGCGGAACGGCT
The DNA here is from genome assembly GCF_000744225.1 of Kitasatospora mediocidica KCTC 9733. Classification (GTDB taxonomy): domain Bacteria; phylum Actinomycetota; class Actinomycetes; order Streptomycetales; family Streptomycetaceae; genus Kitasatospora; species Kitasatospora mediocidica. The sequence goes on from NZ_JQLN01000007.1 coordinate 278,889, forward strand.
GGCCGCGAAGACCGAACGGGTCGGCTGAACCGTGATGGCGGAACTGGACATCAGTCCCTCAGCTCCTTCCCGGTGAGGCTGATGAACACCGTCTCCAGGGACGCCTCCGCGACCGACAGGTCGGCCACCTCGAAGCCCCCCGCCTCGGCGGCGCTCAGCACCCGGGGCAGCAACCGGTTCGCGCCGCCGCCCTTGACCTGCAGTTCCACCCCGGCGCCGGTCAGCCTGCTCTGCGTGACCCCGGCGATCTCGCGGCCCAGCAGCTCGGCCAGCGCCGCCGGGTCACCGGCCGCCTGGACGGTGACGACGGTGTCGGCGCCCACCCCCTGCTTGAGCGCGGCCGGGGTGTCCAGCGCCAGCACCCGGCCGTGGTCCAGGATCGCCACCCGGTCGCAGAGCTGGTCGGCCTCCTCCATGTTGTGCGTGGTGAGCAGGATGGTCTGCCCGTCGGCGATCAGCTCCCCGAGGATCTCCCAGAGCGCCAGCCTGCTCTGCGGATCGAGCCCCGCCGTCGGCTCGTCCAGGAACAGCACGGCCGGACGGTGGTAGATCGCGCGCGCCACCATCAGCCGCTGCGCCATCCCGCCGGACAGCGCGAACACCGAGGCGTCGGCCCACTTGGCGAGGTGGAACCGCTCCAGCAGCGCGTCCGCCGTCCGCCGCGCCTGCCGGGGCGGCACGCCGAAGAGCAGCCCGTGGAAGTAGAGGTTCTCGCGCACGGTGAGCGAGCGGTCCAGCGTGTTCTGCTGCGACACCACCGCGATCACCTGCTTCACCAGCGTCGGCCGCGCCACGACGTCGATCCCCCCGATCCACGCCGTCCCCGCCGTCGGCACCACCCGCGTGGTGAGCATCCCGACGGTGGTGGTCTTCCCCGCCCCGTTCGGCCCGAGCAGCCCGAACAACTCCCCCTGGTGCACCGCCAGATCCAACCCGTCCACGGCCGGCACATCCGCCTTCGGGTACACCTTGCTCAGCCCCGCGGTCCGGATCACCTCACCATCCCGCTCACCCACCGCCGCCACAGGGCCACCTCACTCCCAAGCCGCCCACCGCCCCCTCCACGATGCTCCGCCAGGGGGGACCGGGCAACCGCCGGAGCCGCGAGGGGCCCGGCGGCTCCCGTCCCGACCCAGCGGACCGGGCGCGTCAGCCATCGACAGGAAACCTTCCTGCCCGCACGCCGGCCACGAACGCCCGCCAGGCGTGGGTGGGGAAGAGTAGCGCCGGACTGGTGGTCGCCTCGGAGCGGCCCGGTAGCGGTGGGCACGCCGCGAGGTAGATCGGACACTTGCCTGCGGGTGCCCATGTTGGGCAGGGTGCTTCGGTGATCTCGTTTACACAGCGATACATCAGTGGTGACCACGAAGGCGTCTGGGCGGACCTACGCCGTCTTGGCCCTGTTCCGGAGGGGCTTGATGAGGACTGCCGAGGTGTGGCGCGGGCAACGATGCAACGGGTGGCACGTCATGTGGATCGTCTCGCAGAGCAGCTGACTGAACTCGGACTCGTTCCTGTCCTTCCGATCCGCGAGCCAGCCACGGCCGAGGAACTACGGGATCTCGATCTTCTTCAGGCCGAGATCGGCTCCGTGCCCCCGGCCCTGGACGCCTGCTTCCGTGTGGTCGGCGGAGCATGGTTCGCCGGGGACTGTCCGGCACTGAAGGAATGCTATGCCGAGGGAAGCCAGTACAGCGCCGCCCCCATCCTTCCTGACCCGCTGGTCCTTCCTAACCGTGCAGCACCTGCGCGAGAGCTGGGATGACTACCAGGATGCCGTTGAAGACGACCCCGAGGTCGGCGAGGACGGATTCTTCTTCGACTTCGCGCCGGACGAGTTGCACAAGGCCAACATCAGCGGCGCCACCCACGACATCGAGATGGCCCAGAACGCGGCCGACCCAGTGCTCCACGGTGTGAGCGGCCGGCCCGGCATCACCCTGGTCGCGTACCTGCGCGTGTCGATTGCCTGGGGCGGTATGCCCGGCTGGTCGTTCAAGCCCGATCAAGCGCCAGCTGCCCTGGCGGCTCTACGAGTTCGCCCTGACTTCTGACTGGTGCCGCATCAGGCAACGTTCGCCCCGTCCGATGGCTGGCCTGGTAGGAGTCAGCAAGGCGCCAGGCAAAGTTCGGCCTCGGCGACGAGGCACTCCAGTCCGTGCGGGAGCGGCTGAATCGTCTCCTCCTCGCGTGATCGCCAACGAAAGAGCAACCGATGCAACCGACTGTCCTCTTCGACCTAGACGGCCTTTTGATCGACTCCGAGCCGATCTGGGACGCGGCAAAGCGTGAAGTGTTCGGTCCGCTTGGCCTGCACCTCACGACGGAGATGCAGGCGGCGACGCGTGGGATGCGGCAAAGGGACATGGTGGCCTACTGGTTCGATCGGGCCACCATTCAAGCCGACCCCGTCGACGTAGAGCAGCAGATCGTGGCCGCCGTGTGCCGCAGGCTGGAGGGAGCGGCGCTGAAACCCGGTGCCGAACACGCCGTCGCGGCGTGCGCGCGTGCATCGAGGGCGATGGCCGTCGTGTCATCTTCGCCGGAGTCGGTGATTCGGCATGCGCTCGCGAGCACTGGCCTTGACCGATCTTTCGATGCCGTGTTTTCGGCCGAAGACGACGAACACGGCAAGCCCCACCCGGGCGCCTATCTCCGCGCAGCCGCCGCACTCGGCGCGTCACCCGACGAATGCATGGTGATCGAGGACTCGCTCACCGGCGTCCTCGCTGGCGTGTCAGCCCAGATGACGGTAGTCGCCGTTCCCGAGGCCGCTGATCGCAGCGATCCTCGCTATGCGATTGCCACTCTGGTACTGGATTCCCTCAAGGATCTCGATACCGCTGTATTCGACGCGTATGTGTCCAGGGGGAGCCGGGACGCCACGCGGGCATCGCGTGCTGCGCATCCTCAACCGTTCCGCCGGAACTTCGGTGAACCTGGAGTCAGCACCACCCCCTCGGCGTAGTGCGGCCCCTGTCCGTGATGTCCCGCGCCATGAACGAGGACGTCCTCGGCGGCGAGCTCTTCGAGCTCGCCGACCTCCTTTCCGTGCCGCCGCTGCCCGAGCTCTCGCGCAGCGGGCTGTTCATCTACAGCGGTGTGCGGCTGCGTGCCGCCGGGGCGCAGCCCGGCGGCACCTGAGGCCCGACGGACGGTCAGCCCCCGTTCCCCACCGCCAGGACGTGCGCCGCCGCCTGCCCGGCGGCCGCCGCGCCGTAACCGCCGCCCTGGACCACGGCGGCGACGGCGAGGTTGCCGCGGTAGGCGACGAACCAGCTGTTGGGGGCGGGCGCGCCGTCCACCTGCGCCGTGCCCGTCTTGGCGCCGACCCGGCCGGTGAGGCCGGACATCGCCGACTGGGCAGTGCCGTCGGCGGCGGCCCCGGCCATCATGCTCCGCAGCTGCTGGGCGACCGAACCGGGCAGCGACTGGCCGGCCTTGGCCTGCGGCTGGCCCGCCAGCAGGATCGGCTGACGGAAGCCACCGCTCTCGACGGTCGCCGCGACCGACGCCATGGTCAGCGCGTTGGCCTGGATCTCCCCCTGGCCGATCGCCTCGGCGGCCGCGTCGTCCGAGTTGGTCGGGTCCGGGATCTTCGCGTCGAAGTTGCTCACGCCCGGGCCGGTGGACCAGGGCTGGCCCAGGCCGAACTGCTGGGCGGTCCGGCCGAGCGCGCCGGGGGCCAGTTTCGCCCGGCTCTCGTCGATGAAGGCGGTGTTGCAGGACTGCGCGAAGTCGTCGGCCAGCGTGTAGCCGAGGTGGTCGCCGGGCTCGTCGTTGTGCCAGGCCTTGGGCGAGTTGGTGGTGGCCCTGCAGGGGACGGCCGTCTGCGGCTGGTCCCCTGCCTCCAGCAGGGCGGCCGCGGTGATCACCTTCATCGTCGAGCCGGGCGCGATGTTCGCGAGGAAGGCCGCGTTGAAGCCGCCGGCCGAGGCGTTGGCCACCGCCAGGATGTTGCCGGTGCTGGGTTCGACCGCCACCAGGGACGCCGGGTTGCCGCCCGAGGACTGCTGCGTGACCGCCGCCTCGGCCGCCGCCTGGACGTCGGCGTCCAGGGTCAGCCGGGTGGGCTGGGCGGCCGCCGGCTGGGAGATGACGAACAGCTGGTGCGTGGTCGTGCCACCGGCGACGTCGGTGATCACCACAGCCCGGCCGGGGGCGCCGGGGGCGGAGCTGCCGGGCGTCTGGAGGGTGGCGAGCAGCGGGGCGAGTGAGGGGAACGTGCCCAGCGGTCGGCCCTGGCGGTCGGTCACGGCGGCGGCGGCCGGGACGGGCAGCGAGCGGATGGTCATCGCCGCGCCCGGCCCGAACAGCGGGTGGATCACGGACGGTACCCAGTGCACCAGCGCCCGCCCGTCGTCGCCGCGCTCGACGCTCAGCCGCCCGTCGTACGTCCACGGGGTGGCGGCGCCGTCGAAGGAGACCGTGGCCTTGAAGCCGAGCGTCAACAGGCCCGCCGCCGCGGGCGAGGCGGCCGGCGAGGGAACGGGCGAACCGCTCGGCGGCCCGCTCGGGACAAAGGCCAGCGCGCTCGGGTGCACCGACTGCCCGAACGCCGTCAGCGCGTCGATCGCGGTGTCCGGGGCGTCGGTCAGCGCACCGGCGCCGGCCAGGTCGCCCTTGGCCCAGTCGCTCAGGAACGCCTGCTCGGCGGCCGCCGCCTGGTCGGCGCTCGGCGGGACGGTGGAGGCTCGGGACGCCTGGCTGCCCGTCCCGGGCGGGCCGGCGGCGTGCGAGCCGCCGCCTATCGCCGAGACGAGGTTGTACGCCCCGAGGCCGCCCACCGCCAGGAGGCCGAGCGTAACGCCGGCCAGCCCGACTTTCAGGGCCCGACCGGCGCTCCGGCGCCCCGCGGGCTCCTCGCCGTCGTCGTCCCCGTCCAGGTACTCCCCGCCGCCGAACTCCCGGCCGCCGTCCCCGTGTCTGTCGTACAGCAGTACGTCCTCGTCGTCGCCGTCCTGCTCGGCGCCGACCGTGTGGTCCTGGTCCATCGCATTCTCCCCCCGGAGTCCGCACGACGATTCGGGCGGACATGCCACTCATTGAACGCGTGACCCACTCATCTTGTCGCACCCACTTCGAGAAATTCACGGCACGTGCCGGTCCGTCTAGGCTGGCGCGATGGAAGCCCACGAATCCCTGCTCGACCTCATCGGCAACACCCCGCTGGTGCGCCTGCGCACGCCCGAGGGGACGGGTGCCCCCGTCTACGCCAAGCTCGAGTACCTGAGCGCAGGCGGCAGCGTGAAGGACCGGGTCGGTCTGCGCATGATCGAGGAGGCCGAGAAGTCCGGGGCGCTCAAGCCCGGCGGCACGGTGGTCGAGGCCACCTCGGGCAACACCGGGGTCGGGCTCGCGATGGTGGCCGCCTCCAAGGGGTACCGGGCGATTCTCGTCATCTCGGACAAGGCCAGCACGGAGAAGGTCGCCACCCTGCGCGCCTACGGCGCCGAGGTGTTGGTCGGACGCGGCGGGCTGCCGGCGGAGCACCCCGAGCACCTGTTCAACGTGGCCGCCCGGATCGCCGAGGAGACGCCGGGCGGCTGGCTGGCCGGGCAGTACGACAACCCGGACAACCCGGGCGCGCACTACGCGAGCACCGGGCCGGAGATCTGGCGGCAGACCGAGGGCCGGATCACCCACCTGGTCTCCTGCGTGGGCACCGGCGGCACGATCAGCGGTACCGGGCGCTTCCTCAAGGAGGCCAGTGACGGCAAGGTCAGGGTGATCGGCGCGGACCCGACCGCCTCGGTGTACGGCGGGGGCGACGGGCGGCCCTACTTCGTGGAGGCGGCCGGGCACTTCCGCCACCCGGAGACGGTCGAGGACGTCTGGCCGAAGTCGTTCCACCAGGACGTGGTGGACGACATCCTGCCGATCGGCGACCGCGAGTCGCTGTTGACGATCCGCCGACTGGCCCGCGAGGAGGGCCTGTTGGTCGGCGGATCGGCCGGGACGGCGGTGGCCGCGGCCCTGCGGGTGGCCGCCGGGCTGACCCCGCAGGACCTGGTCGTGGTGATGCTGCCGGACTCCGGCAAGCAGTACCTCTCCAAATACTTCAACGACGACTGGCTGCTGCACCTGGGCTTCCTGGACGGGGACGAGTCGCTCCCGCGGGTCGGCGACGCGCTGTCGGGCGACCGGCGCGAGCAGCCGCTGCCGTATCTGCACCACCACAGCACGGTCGGCCGGGCGTTGGAGGCGCTGCGCGCGCGGCAGGCGCAGGGAGACGACCCCGTCCTGTCGGTCGGCCCCTGCCCGATCGGCCCGGGCCGTCAGCCCGCCGCCTCGGAGCTGGTGGGCACGGTGTCGCTGGAGCAGCTGGCGGCGGCGGTGGCGGACGGCAGCGCCGCGCCCGGCGACCTGGTCGGCGACCATCTCGCCGCCCCGCTCCCGCAGTTCGGCGCGGGCCGGCCGGCCGAGGCGACGCTCGCGGAGCTGACCGAACGCGGGCTCAGCTCCGCCGTGGTGCTGTACGACGGGTACGCCGTCGGCCTGGTCGGCCCGGCCGAGCTGCGCGCGCTACTGAAGGACTGACCCCGCAACTGACCCCGCAAGCGCCGCGCGGGCCAGCCGCCGGTCCCCCTCCACCACCGGGTCGGGGACCGGCACGGCCGCCAACAGCTGCCGGGTGTACGGGTGCTGTGGGTTCTCGTAGACGTCGTCGGCGTCCCCCAGCTCGACCACCCGGCCGGCCCGCATCACCGCGATCCGGTCGCTGACCTGGCGCACCACGGCCAGGTCGTGCGCCACGAAGACCAGCGTCAGCCCGAACTCCCGTTGCAGCTCGGCGAGCAGCCGGACCACCTGGGCCTGGGTGGAGACGTCCAACGAGGAGACCGGCTCGTCGCACACCAGCACCTTCGGCCGCAGCGCCAACGCCCGCGCGATGCCGACGCGTTGGCGCTGACCGCCGGAGAGCTCGTGTGGGTAGCGGCCGTACCAGTCCGGTTGCAGGCCGACCCGTTCCAGCAACTCGCCCACCGCCGCCCGGGCCTGCGCCTCGCCGGCCCGGTCCTGCACCCGCAGCGGGTCGGCGATCGCGTCGCCGATCGTCCGACGCGGGTTGAGCGAGGACAGCGGATCCTGGAAGACCATCTGCAACTCACGCCGCACCGGCCGAAGTTCACGCTCGGAGGCGTGCGCAAGATCGCGCCCCTCGAAGAGGATCCGTCCGGCGGTGGGCTCCAACAGGCGTACCAGCAGCCGACCCAGCGTGGTCTTGCCGCTACCGCTCTCCCCCACCACGCCCAGCGCCTCGCCGCGGTGCAGGTCCAGGCTGACGCCGTCCAGCGCGGCCAGCCGCTCCCGTCGGCCGAGCAGGCCGTGGTTGGCGACCGGATACTCCTTGCGCAGCTCCCGGACGCTCAGCAGGACGTCGCCGGTCGTCGCCGTCGACGGCTCCCGCCGGGCGTCCAGCCTCGGTACGGCGCTGACCAGTTCCCGGGTGTACGGGTCGGCCGGCGCGCCCAGCACCTCGGCCACCGACCCGTGTTCGACGGCCCGGCCGCCCCGCATCACCAGCACCCGGTCGGTGTTCCCGGCCACCACGCCCAGGTCGTGGGTGACCAGCAGCAGTGCCATCCGGTGCTCGACGCGCAGTTCGTGCAGCAGGTCGAGGATCTGCGCCTGGACGGTGACGTCCAGCGCGGTGGTCGGCTCGTCGGCGATCAGCAGCTTGGGCGTGCAGGCCAACGCCATGGCGATCAGGGCCCGTTGGCGCATCCCGCCGGAGAACTCGTGCGGGTGCGCGGCGGCCCGCCGGGCGGCGTCGGGGATGCCGACCCGGTCGAGCACCTGAACCGCCCGCTCGGCGGCGGCCCGGCGGCTGGAGCCGGTGTGCAGCCGGTGCACCTCGGCGATCTGCGCGCCGATCGACCAGTAGGGGTCGAGGGCGGAGAGCGGGTCCTGGAACACCATCGCCGCCCGGGCGCCGCGCAACCGGCGCAACTCCGCGTCGGAGGCGCGCTGGACGTCGGTGCCGTCCAGCACGATCGAGCCGCTCACCTCGGCCCCACCGGTCCGGTGCAGCCCGAGCAGGGCCGCGGCGACGGTGCTCTTGCCCGAGCCGGACTCGCCGACCAGGCCGAGCGACTCCCCGGCCGGGAGCGTGAAGGAGAGCCCGTCCACCGCACGGACCGCGCCGAAGTCGACCCGCAGGTCGGCCACTTCGAGCAGCACAGAGTCGTCCGTCACCGCAGTCCCACTCTCGGATCGGCCAGTGCGTAGAGCAGGTCGGCCAGGGCGTTGGCGATGACGATGAAGAAGCCCGCGAAGAGCGTGACCCCCACCACCACCGGTAGGTCGATCTTGTTCACCGACTCCACCAGGAGCCGGCCGATACCGTCGAACCCGAAGACCGACTCGGTCAGTTGGGCGCCGCCGAGCAGTCCCCCGAGGTCCATCGCGAGCAGCGTGATGACGGGGGTGAGGGCGCCGCGCAGGGCGTGTCCCAGCACGATCCGCCGTTCACCGAGGCCGTAGGCCCGGGCGGTGCGGATGTGGTCCTCGGCCAGCGTCTCCAGCAGCGAACTGCGGGTCATCCGGGCGTAGCTGGCGGCCGTCACCAGGGCCAGCGAGATCCACGGCAGGACCAGGTTGGCAGCCCAGGCCGACGGGTCCTGGGTGAACGGCACATAGGTCGGGAAGGGCAGCCACTGCAGGTAGCCGCAGAAGAGCATCATCAGCAGCAGGCCGACCAGGAAGACCGGCATCGCCATGCCCGCCAACGTCACACCGGTCAGCGCCCGTTCGCCGATCCCGCCGCGCCGCAGCGCCGACAGGACGCCGGCGCCGATGCCGATCAGCAGCCACAGGACGGCCGCCCCCACGGTCAGCGAGGCGTCCAGCGGCAGCCTGGCGGTGATCATGCCGAGCACCGGCTGGTCGGTCTGGAAGGAGTAGCCGAAGCACGGCGCGGCGCAGTGCGTGATATCGGTCCCGGCGTCGAAGTCCCGTCCGGCCAGCAGCCCGTGCAGGAACTGCCAGTACTGCTGCCAGAGCGGCAGGTCGGTGCCGAGCTTGTGCCGGACGACGGCGAGCCGGGCGCCGTCGCAGCCCTTGCCGCAGACCAGCAGGGCGGGGTCGTGCGGGGCGGCGTAGAAGACCAGGTAGACCACCACGGACAGCACCAGCATGACGGTCAGCGTGCTCACCGTGCGGCGCACCAGGAACCGGATCACGCCGCCACCGTCCGACGCGAACGCGCCCTGCGAAGGCGGGACTTGGCGCGCGGGTCGAGCGCGGTGCGCAGCCCCTCGCCGAGCACGGTGAAGGCCAGCACGGTGACGAAGAGCAGCCCGGCGGGCAGCAGCACGTATGCCGGGTCGGCCTGGTACCAGGTGGTGGCGCCGGAGAGCATCTGCCCCCAGGAGGAGGTCGGCGGGCGCACCCCGACGCCGAGGAAGGACAGCCCGGCCTCGGCGGTGACGTTGCCGGGCAGCAGCAGCGCCGCGTAGGTGATCACCGGCGCGGCCAGCCCGGGCAGGATCTCGCGCCGCGCGGTGCGCCAGGAGCGGGCCCCGCTGAGCCGCGCCGCCGCGACATGGTCCAGCGAGCGCAGGGTGAGCGCCTGCCCGCGCACCAGCCGGGCGGTGCCGCCCCAGCCGAGCACGCCGAGGACCAGCATCAGCAGGACCGGGCGGGGGAACGAGCCGGGCACCACCGCCATCAGCGAGATGGCGAAGACCAGCCCGGGGAAGGCGATCGCCAGGTCCATGGTCCGGCTGAGCACGGTGTCCGCGAGCTGGTTGCCGAGTCCGGCGGCCAGCCCGATCAGCGTGCCGAGGGCGACCTGCACGACGGTGGCGCCGATCGAGACCGAGAGCGAGACCTGCGCGCCGTAGACCAGCCGGGCCAGCACGTCGCGACCGGTGCCCGGCTCCACGCCGAGCCAGTGCCGGGCACTCGCCCCGCCGAACGGACCGATCGGCACGCCGCCGGTGGCGGAGTCGATCAGCTCGTTGTGGAAGGCCGTCGGATTCTGCCCCTCCAGCGCGGCGACCAGCGGTGCGGCGGCGGCCAGCAGCAGGAGCAGCACGACCACCAGCAGGCCGGCCATCGCGGCGCGGTTGGCGCGCAGCCGCCGCCAGACCGGGCTGGAGGGCGAAGCGGGCGTGGGACTCGACATCTACTTGACCGAGATCCGGGACAGGTCGTAGACGCCGTTCCACTGGCTCACGTACGCGTTCTTGACGTCCTTGCCGACCAGCCGCTTGTAGACCGGGTGGTAGAGCGGCACCGTCCAGGCCTGCTTGCCGAGTTGGGCGTCCAGCTGTCCCCAGGCCTGCTGCGCCTTGGCGGGGTCGGTGAGCTTGTTGGCGGCGTCGATCTCGGCGTTCACCTGCGGGTCGTTCAGCTGCGCGGAGTTGAAGTTGCCGCCCGCGGTGAGGATCTGCCGGCCGTCGAAGATCGGGGCCAGGAAGGGACCGCCGGAGGGCCAGTCGGCTCCCCAGCCGCCGATGAAGAAGCCGGGCTCGCTGGAGGGCAGTTGGGTCTTGGTGAAGTAGTCGTCATCGGCGGAGGCGTCGAGCTTGACGGTGATCCCGGCCTTGCCCAGCGACTCCTGCACCGCGGCGGCGACCGCCGGGCCGATGTCGCTCTGGTCGGTGGCGTGGCTCAGTGTGATGCTCAGCCCGTTCGGGTAACCCGCCTGTGCCAGCAGCTCCTTGGCCTTGGCGGGATCGCCGCTGGGCCCGGCCGGGAAGTAGTCGTAGGGCGTGTAGCCGAAGGCCGGCTGGTCAGGCAGGAAGGTCGTGGCGGGCTTGGCCACCGCGCTGCCGCCGACCGCGTTGATCACCGAGGTGCGGTCCACCGCGTAGGAGATCGCCTGCCGCACCAGGGCATTGTCGAACGGCTTCACCGTGGGGTTGAAGGCCAGGTACTGGGTGGCGCCGAAGTAGCCGGTGGCCACCCGGCTCTTGAGCGCGGAGTCGGTGTTCAGCTTGGCCAGGATGCCGGCGTCGATGTCGGTGTCGCCGCTGACGGCGCGGGCATCGTCGCCGCTGCTCGCGGCGAGGCGCTGGTTGATCACGGCCGGGTCGAGCCCGGAGGTGTAGACGATCTTGTCGGGGCAGGCCAGGCGCTGGTCGTCGATGCTCCGCGACCAGTACGGATTGCGGTCCAGCACCATGGACTTGCCGTTGTCGTTGCTGGTCACCTCGTACGGCCCCGAGGAGACCGGATGCTTCTGGTAGTCGGTGCCGGTGTCCTTGGCCTTGGGCACCGGCGCGAACTGGGTGGCGGTGGCCAGGAAGGGGAAGTCGCCCTCGGGCTTGGTGAGCCGGAAGGTGATCGTGCTGTCGTCGGGGGTCTCGATCGAGGGCAGGTCGGCGCCCTTGAAGGGGCCCTGGTACTGCTCGCCGCCGATCAGCCAGTCCCGCAGATAGGGCGGCCCGCCCGGCAGTTCCGGCGCGAAGGAGCGCTCGATGCCGTACTTGACGTCCTGCGAGCGGATCGGCGTGCCGTCCTCGAACTTCAGCCCGGGCTTGAGGTGGTAGGTCCAGACCGTGGCGTCCTGGTTGGGTTCGCCGGTGTCGGTGGCCAGGTCGGGGACCACCTTGGCGCCGTCCGGGCCGCCCGTGGTGTGGTTGCGCGTGGTGAGGGTGCGGAACACCAGGGTGGGGACCTTGCCGCCGCCGGAGGTGTAGAGCTCGGCCGGGTCGAACTTGCCCTGTCCCAGCTGGGCGAGCACGGTGAGCGTTCCACCCTGGCAGGTGGCCGGGTCGAAGGCGGCGGTCGCCGAGCTCTTGGCCGTGCCACCGCCGCAGGCTGTGGCCAGCCCGGCCAGCAGCGCGAATCCGGCGGCCGCGGCGACGGCCCTGCTCTTGCTCATGCCCAACTCCTCGTACGTGGGGGGATGTCCGCGCCCTCGGCGACGGGCAGGGACATGACGAACTCTGGAGTGATCGGCAAGACCGGTCAAGACCGCCCATCGAACTGCCATATGCCCGCAACATGAGGAAAGCCGGGGCAAGCCGGAGACCACCGCCGGACAGCCCACGACATCATTTGGCTTGTTCCACCCCCTGGTTGAGCCCGCGTCGGACGTTTACCGTCAGTAGCATCAGGGGCACCGCGCGTGCTGACAGTGCCCCGGCCTACCGCCAGGAGGATCGATGTCCCTCGACGCCGAAGACACGACCGCCGCACCCGCGCTCATTCCCCTGCACTGCCTGCGGTTCACCGCCCCCGGACCGCCGGTCCTCGCCTCGCTGGTCACCGGTACACCGGTCTGGGTGGTGCGCCGCCACGCGGACGTCCGCCAGGTGCTCACGGACCCGCGGCTCAACCGGGCGGCGCTGTACGCCCCCGACGCTCCCCCGCTGACGCCTTACCCGAACCTGCTGGACGACCCGGACGGCATGCTCAATCTGGACGGCATCGAACACCAGCGGCTGCGCCGCACCGTGCAGCGCGCCTTCACCCCCCGGGCCATCGCACGCTGGCGCCCCTGGGTGGCCTCGGTGGTGGACGGCCTGCTGGACGACCTGACCGATGCCGGCCAACCCATCGACCTGGTCAGCGCGTTCACCCGCCCGCTGCCGGTCGCGGTGATCAGCCGGCTGATGGGACTGGACGGCCTGGACCTCAAGCGGCTGGGGCACTGGAGCGACCACGCGCTCTCGGCCGCCGCCTACTCCGCGCAGGAGGTGCAGGAGGCGATGGAGGAGTTCGGGCAGTTCGCGGGCGCCCTGGTCGCCGAGCGGCGGCGGCTGCCCGGCGAGGACCTGGTCAGCAGCCTGGTGCGAGCCTGTGACCAGGACGGCGAGGTGACCGAGCGGCAACTTGTCTCGCTGGTCTGCGGGTTGGTGGTGGCCGGGCACGAGACGACGATGACCTCGCTGGGCAACGCGCTGGTCTACCTGCTCGGCGAGGCCCGCGAGGACTGGCTGCGGCTCGGCACCAGCGAGGAGGCCGCGTCGACCGCCGCCGAGCAGCTGCTGCGCACCGTCCCGCTCGGCGACAGCGATCACCTGCCCGGGCTGCTGCGCCGGGCGGTGCAGGACGTGGAGATCGGCGGCGTCCTGATCCCCGCAGGCAGCGTGGTGGCCGCCGACACCAGGCCGGCGAACCTCGACCCGGCCGTCTACGGCGAGGAGAGCGGTCGCGACCTCTTCGCGCCGCTGCCGACGCCCAGCCTCACCTTCGGGGCCGGCCCGCACCACTGCCTGGGCGCCTGGCTGGCCCGGATGGAGCTGGAGTTGGCGCTGCACCGGCTGGCCCGCCGACTGCCGGGCCTGCGGCTGGAGGTCGCCCCCGACGCCATCGAGTGGCGCCTGGGCCTGCTCACCCGCAGCCCGCTCGTGCTGCCGGTCGGCTGGTGACCGGGTGAACCGCCAGAACACCGCGCCCGCCCTGGTCGTACGGGTCGACCGCGCGCGCTGCGTGGGCACCGGACTGTGCGCCGGGGCCGCACCGGCCGACCTGGCCCTCGGCGAGGACGGCCGCGCCCGCGCCCTGCGCCCGGCCACCACCGACCGCGAGGGGGTCACCGAGGCGGCCGAACTCTGCCCGGTGGAGGCGCTGGCCGTCCACCGCGTGGACACCGGGGAGCAGATCGCGCCCGCGTGGTGAGCGCCCGAGCGCGCTGAGCACCCGATCGGTGTGACCGGCCCCGGGGCAACCACCCCGGGACCGGTCTTCGACGCTACTGGAACGAGGAACGCCCGGCCGCACTCTGACGAACCGTCAGCCCAGGCAGCAGCGCACCACCGGTGTGCTTGCCCGCCGCCGGCAGGGTGCCCGCACCGCCGACCAGCGGCAGCTGGAGCGAGGAGTGCGCCAGGTCGATGGTCACCTTCGGCCTGGTGGACGCCGGGTTGAGCAACCCGTTGTCCGTCCCGGCCACGATCAGCGCCAGCCGGTCCCCGGCGGGCACCACATGGTCGGTTCCGGCCAGGTTGAAGGTGATCGTGTAGGCCTTGCCCGGGGTGATGGTGGCCGCCGAGTTCAGCCCGGCGTAGTGCCCGAGGTCGGCCCATCCCCGGCTGAAGATCGTGTAGCCCACCTGCTCGGTGTCGGCGGCGGTGTCCAGGAAGCAGGCACTGTCGCCCGCCGTGCTGTCGCCCCAGCAGGACCGGGTGCTGAGCGTGCTGATGCCCTCGCCCGAGCCCTCGTAGTTGCGGATGGTGGCCGGCCCGAGGTCGACCAGCACCGCGCTCAGGTGCGCGCTCTTGGTGGACGGCGTGACCTTCAGCGTGATCGAGCCCTGGCCCGACATCTGCAGGGGCTGGGTGAGCGCGCCGGTGGTGAACGCGGTCTTCTCCGAGGTCGTCCGGTCGACGTCCGCCGCCCAGTTGTCCTCACCGAGCGAGGGGTTGTCGGTGAAGCCGGCGCTGCCGCTGCCCGCACCCGTGGTCAGCGCGCCGGGCGTCAGGTTCAGCGTGCTGGCGACCGTGCCGGGGGCCGGCCAGCTCTGCTCCTGGGTCCACTGGTCGGGGGCCCGCTCGACGTCGGCGACCGGACCGTTCTGGATGCCGTTGTCGACGCCCATCAGGTAGTGGTCGAACCAGTCGTGCAGGGTGTCCACCCAGGCGCTGCGCCGGTAGTCGAAGGGGTCCACGTGCCCGGTCTGGGAGAGCCAGATCTTGCGGTCCACGCCGGTCTGGGCCAGCGCCGACCACCACTGCGAGAAGTTGATGTCGCGGACGTTGAGGTCCTCCATCCCGTGCACCACGAAGACGCTGGCCTTGACGTTGGCTGCCGACGCCACGTAGTCGCGGGCCTGCCAGAGCGAGCTCCAGTTGCCGTTGGAGGGCGAACCCGAGGCCAGCTGGCTCTGGACCGTCGAGCAGTTCGGCGCGGCGGTCGAGCTCTCCACGTCGGAGGCCAGGTCCGCGGGGGTGCCGCTGTAGAGCGGGGCGCCGTCCGAGCGGTAGTAGTCGTACCAGGAGCTGATCGCGGAGATCGGCACGATGGTCTTCAGGCCCTGCACCCCGGTCGCGGCCACGCCGTTGGCGATCGTGCCGTCCCAGGACTTGCCGATCATGCCGACCGAGCCGTTGGTCCAGGTGGGGTTGACCACGCTGCCGCCGGTGACCGAGCTGTAGCCGTTGGCGCGGCCGTTCAGCCAGTCGATCACCGCCTTGGCCGAGGTGACGTCGGCCGGGCCGCCGACGTCCACGCAGCCCTGCGAACGGTTGGTGCCGGCCGTGTCGACCAGCACCACGGCGTAGCCGCGCGGGACGAAGTAGTTGTCGTAGAACAGCGGGAACTGCACCGGCTTGCCGTTGGCGTCGTACGTCTTGAGCTGGCTCTCGTTGCCGCGCCCGCAGCAGGAGTAGTACGGGCTGGCGTCCATGATCACGGGGATCTTCTGGCCGGCCGCGGCCGGCTCGCTGGGCCGGATGATGTCCGCGGCGACCCGGTCGGTGCCCGAGCGGCCGTCGTTGTCGAGACCGGTGTCGACCCAGACGGTCTCCCGGATGGCGTTGGCGTAGGAGTAGACGGGCTGGCTGGTGCCGTTCCGTACAGAGGCCGGCTGGCCGGGGGTGGCCCGGGCGGCGGCAGGGGCCACCAGGGCGGCGGCGAAGGCCAGAAGGAGCGTGGCAAGAACCGCCAGGAAGCGGGAGCGAGGAGTTATCACGCCCCGACGGTAGGAGTCCGAGGCGGTCGCCAGAAGGGTTTTGACGCTGTGCCGTCAAATTTTACCAGCGTGACACACTCCCTGGCCCAACGCCCGCCCGGCACACCGGCGCCGCCGACTTCCCGCTGCGCAGCGTCACGCGTTTGTACGATCCGAAGTCGCGTCGCCACTGTGCGCGACGGACTGTGGGTGGAGCGCCCCCGGATTCCCTCAGGCTGACGATCAGTCGCCCTCCGGGGCGCCCCCGAAAGGACTCACTCTCATGCGTCGTGTACACCACCTTGCCGCTGCCGCTCTCACCGCTGCCGCTCTGAGCATGGCCGCCCCGATGGCCCACGCCGACGTCGACCCGAGCACCAAGACCGGAGCGGTCACGGTGCCGGACGACAAGAAGGCAGACGACAAAAAGGCCGACGACAAGAAGGCGGACGACAAGAAGTGGGACGACAAGAAGGCCGATGACAAGAAGGCCGACGAGGCCAAGGGCGACGAGTCGAAGGGCAAGGAGGCCTGGGAGGGCGACAAGCGCCCGCACGGCGCCGTGCACACCGGCGGCGGCTTCGCGGCGCTGGGCACCGGCGGCCTGGCCACCGGTTCGGCGCTGCTGGTCGGCGGCATCGCCGTGGGCGCCGTCGCGCTGCGCCGCCGCAAGCCGGTCGGCGGCCTCGCGGCCTGACCCCGCCGCCCTGACCTCACCCGCCCCGCACGGCGCCCTCCCGACGGAGGCGCGCCGCGCGGGGCGCACCCGCTCCACCCACACCGAGAGAGGCGCCCGATGGGCAAGCACGCACCGGCCCCCGACGGCTCGACAGCACCGCCGACCGGCACCGCGCCCGCGATGAGCCGCCAACGGCGCCGGGTGCTCTACGGAGCCCTCGGCGCCTGTCTGCTGGGCCTGTTCATGATCCATCAGTCGCTGGACGACGCCACCGCGCTGCCACCGCAGCCGGCCGCCGCCCACGCCCCGCTGGCCGGCCTCCCGAGCCCCAGCACCGGCGGCAAGCCGGCGGTGCACGCCCTGGTCACGCCCGACGCGCACCCGGTCCGCCTGACCATCCCGTCGATCGGGGTGAACGCGCCCTTCACCTCGCTCGACCTGGGCGCCGACGGCGCCCTCAACGCACCGCCGCCCGACGACACCAACCTGGTCGGCTGGTACCGCGGCGGCACGGTGCCCGGCAACCGCGGCCCCGCGCTGGTCCTCGGGCACGTGGACACCAAGACCTCCCCGGCCGTCTTCTGGAACCTGAGCGCGCTGCCCGCCGGCAGCAAGGTGGACATCGCCCGCGACGACGGCGTGACCGCCGAGTTCACCGTCGACAGCGCCGAGGCCTTCGCCAAGAACAAGTTCCCGGACGACCGGGTCTACGGCGCCACCCCGGACGCCCAGTTGCGCCTGATCACCTGCGGCGGCACGTACGACCACAAGAAGAACGACTACACCGCCAACGTCGTGGTCTTCGCCCACCTCACCGCGCTCCGGGCGAGCTGACCGACCGCACGCCAGCGCCGGACCGTACGGTTTCGCCCCGCCCGTTGTCCGTCCCGGCGGGCGCCCGCGCGGCCCGGCCCGCCCTAGCCTCGGCCCACGAGCTGCGAGGGGCGGTACCCATGAACTGGCTGATCCACGACTACCGCGAGGACGATCTCGCCACCGTCGTGCACCTGATCGACAGCACGGCCGAGCTCGGCCAGGAGTCGGTGTTCTCGCTGGCCGAGTGCATCGGCGCGCTGACCGACCGCCAGCCCGCGGTGGTGGCCGTGCACGACGGCGCCGCGATCGGCGCGGCGCTGGCCTGCACGGCCGGCCCGCGCGCCTGGGTGATGCGGATCGCGATCGCGCCCGGCTGGCGCGGACTCGGCCTCGCGAGCGCGCTGCTGCGCGAGTTGGAGCGGCGGCTGGTGGCGCTGCGGGTGCGCCGGGTCGCCTATGTGCTGCCCGAGGAGGAGTTGCTGGGCGAGGGCCTGCACAACGCCGGCTACACCCGGCGGCCGGCCGCCGCGTACTTCGAGAAGACCGAACCCGCCGCGGGACCGTCGGTGGACCTGCTGGAGGAGCTCGGCGGCCGGCTGCTGCCGGGCGACCTCTGGGACCAGGTGGCCGGGATGGAGGCGGAGAAGAGCCTGATCGAGCGCCGGATCGTGCTGCCGCTGGCCGAACCCGAGCTGGCCGCCCGGCACGGAGTCCAACCGCCGCGCGCGATCGCCCTGTTCGGGCCGCCCGGCACCGGCAAGACCACCTTCGCGCGGGCCATCGCCTCCCGGCTGGGCTGGCCGTTCGTCGAACTGCTGCCCTCCCGGCTGGCCGACCAGGGCAACCTGGCGGCGGCGCTGCGCGAGGCGTTCGCCCGGATCGGCGCGCTGGAGCGGGTGCTGGTCTTCATCGACGAGGTCGAGGAGATCGCCGCCGTCCGCGGGGACCGGCCGGACAGCGCGGCGCACGGCATCACCAACGAGCTTTTGAAGATCATCCCGGGCTTCCGCGAGCAGGACGAACGGCTGCTGGTCTGCGCCACCAACTCGGTGCGCTCGCTGGACCCGGCCTTCCTGCGCCCGGGCCGGTTCGACTACCTGATCCCGATCGGCACCCCGGACGCCGCCGCCCGCACGGCGATCTGGCGCCGCCACGCGGCCGGCCGCCCGGACGTCGACCTGGACGTGCTGGTCGGCGCCAGCGAGCTCTTCACCCCCGCCGACATCGAGCACGCCGCCCGCGGCGCCGCCCAGGCCGCCTTCGAACGCGACCTGGCCCGCCCGGTCCCCGGCGCCCCCCAGACCGCCGGCACGACCACCGCCGGCGCCACCACCGCCGACTACCTGGCCGCCGTCGCCCGCTGCCGGCCGACCGTCACCCCGGCGATGGTCGACGGCTTCACCGCCGACATCGCCACCCACGCGCGGATCTAAGTCCACCTGATGCGAGGTGGCCCGGGACCGCGCGGCCGCACCGCGTCTAGGGTCGGTGGGTACCCGACGAACGGAGCCGTCCGATGCACCCGCAGCTCGCCACCGACCTCGACCACCTGCCCGACCTGCTGGAGGCCGTCCGCAAACGGACCGTCGGCTTCCTCGACGGCCTGGCGGAGCGTCCGGTGGTCGATCTCGGCGCCGCCCTCCCGGTCGGCGGGCCGCTGGCCGGGGCGGGCGTCGGGCTGGAACGCACGCTGGAGGAGTTCGCCGCCGAGTGGGAGCCCGCGCTCTCGGCGAGTGCCGGGCCGCGCTACCTCGGCTTCGTCACCGGTGGCGCCACCCCGGCCGCCCTCGCCGGCGACTGGCTGACCAGCGCGTACGACCAGAACCCCAACAGCTCCGCCGAGCCGGCCGGCCAGCAGCTGGAGCGGCAGACGCTGGGCTGGCTGCGCGAGCTCTTCGGCCTCGGCCCGCAGCACAGCGGCGCCTTCGTGAGCGGCGCGACGATGTCCAACACCACCGGCCTGGCGATCGCCCGCGAGTGGCTGGGCGAACAGCTCGGGGTCTCGCCGGCCGACCAGGGCGTGGGCGTGCTGGGCCGCGTCCGGGTGCTCTCCGGCAGCCCGCACTCCAGCGTCGGCAAGGCGCTGTCGATGCTGGGCCTGGGCCGCGACGCGCTCATCCCGGTGGACCGGCTGGCGGGCCGGGAGGCCGTCGACCCGGCGGCACTGGAGCGCGCGCTCGCGGCGGCGGACGGCCCGTGCATCGTGGTGGCCAACGCGGGCACGGTCAACAGCGTCGACTTCGACGACCTGCGGGCCCTGGCCGCGCTCAAGGAGCGGTACTCCTTCTGGCTGCACGTGGACGGCGCCTTCGGGGCCTTCGCCGCGCTCTCGCCCGAGCACGCGCACCTGGTCGACGGGATGGACCTGGCCGACTCGCTCTGCATCGACCTGCACAAATGGCTCAACGTGCCGTACGACAGCGCCGTCCAGTTCACCCGCCGGCCCGATCTGCAGGCCCGGGTCTTCCAGAACGCCGCGGCCTACCTCGGCCCGCTCGGCGACGTCCCGGACTTCGTGCACCTCACCCCCGAGAACTCCCGCCGACTGCGCGCCCTGCCGGCCTGGTTCACGCTGCGCGCGTACGGGCGCGACGGCCACCGGGAGATCGTCGAGCGCTGCGTGGCGGGCGCCCGGACGCTCGGCGCGGCGGTGGAGGCGGAGCCGCGGCTGCGCCTGGCGGCCCCCGTCCGGCTCAACGTGGTCTGCTTCACCCTCACCGAGGCGCCGACCGCGCAGCGCCTGGCCGCGCTGGCCGCCGCGGCCGCCGGCGAGGTGTTCACCACGCCGACGCTCTACCAGGGCGCCCCCGCGGTGCGCGCCGCGTTCAGCAACTGGCGCACCGGCGAGGAGGACGCCGAGCGGATCGCCCGCGCGCTGATCGCGGCCGCCGCCGGGCTCGCGGACTGACGCCGGCCACCCCACCCGCCCTACCCTGGCACCATGACGCATCGTCAGCTCTCCCTCTCCCCCGACTGGCTCGCCGACGCCGTGCTCTACCAGATCTACCCGCAGAGTTACGCCGACTCCGACGGCGACGGCATCGGCGACCTGCCCGGGATCACCGCCCGCCTCGACCACCTGGCCTGGCTGGGGGTCACCGCGCTCTGGCTCAGCCCGTGCTTCGCCTCGGAGTTCGGCGACGCGGGCTACGACGTCGAGGACTACCTCACGATCGCGCCGCGCTACGGCACCACCGCCGACCTCGTAGCGCTGGTCGAGGCGGCCGGACGGCGCGGCATCCGGGTGCTGCTCGACCTGGTGCCCGGGCACACCTCGCACCGCCACCCCTGGTTCCGGCACTCCGCGCAGACCCCGGGCGACGACCGCTACATCTGGTCGGACCGGCCGCCTGCTCACCGCGAGATGGCCGCACCGGTCGGCGAGTGGATCCCCAACCAGGGCGCGCGCGGGGGCTTCTACCGCGCCAACTTCTACCCGATCCAGCCCGCACTGAACTTCGGCTACGCCCGTCCCGACCCCGCCGAGCCCTGGCGCCAACCGGTCGACGCGCCGGGGCCGTTGGCCAACCGAGCCGCGCTGCGGGAGATCATGGCGCACTGGTTCGACCTCGGCGTGGCCGGCTTCCGGGTCGACATGGCCTCCTCGCTGGTCAAGGACGATCCGGGGCACCGGGAGACCGGCCGGCTCTGGGGCGAGATGCGCGAATGGCTGGACGCCCACTACCCGGACCGCGTACTGCTCGCCGAGTGGGGCGATCCGGCGGTCTCCGTCCCAGCCGGCCTGCACGCCGACTTCTTCCTGCACTTCACCGGCCGGGCACTACGTTCACTCTGGGACAACGGGACGGGCAGCCAGGGAAGTTGGGCGCACGGAGAGCCCTGCTGGTTCGACGCCGAGGGGCGCGGCTCGACGGCCGAGTTCCTGGCCGCCTGGCGGCAGGCCGAGGCCGCCGTGGACGGCCGCGGCCACATCGCGCTGCCGACCGCCAACCACGACTTCTCCCGGCTGGCCTGCGGCCCGCGCACTCGCGAGCAACTCCCGGCCGCCTTCGCCTTCCTGCTCAGCTGGCCGACCCTGCCGGTGATCTACTACGGCGACGAGATCGGCATGCGCTTCGTCCCCGGGCTGGCGGAGAAGGAGGGCAGCCAGCTGGGCAGCGAGCAGCGCCAGGGCTCGCGCACCCCCATGCAGTGGGACGACGGCCCGGGCGCCGGGTTCTCCACCGCCCCGGCCGGCATCCACTACCTCCCGATCGACCCCGACCCCGGACGCCCCACCGTCGCGGCGCAGCGAGCCGACCCCGCCTCGCTGCTGTGGCACGTCCAGCGGCTGATCCGGCTGCGCCGCGAGACTCCGGCGCTGGGCCCCGGCGGCGGCGTCGAAGTCCTGCACGAGGACTACCCGTTCGTTTATCTGCGCGGCGGCACGCACCTGGTGGTGGTCAACCCCCGCCGCGCCGGCGCGGAGCTCGTCCTGCCCCGAGCGGCGGGCCCGGCCGAGCCGCTGGCCGTACACGGGGTGGAGCTGGCCGCCGGGACGCTGCGGGCGGCCGGGTTCTCCTACGGGATCTTCCGGCTGCCTCCAGCCCCTGTACCCGGCCGCTGAGTTCGGGCGCGTACGATGCCCGGAGAATCCGGCCCCGGGGGGAGCTGACAGGCCCGCCGGACCGGTGGACGCCACCACCGAGCACGCACGTGCGGGACAGAACGGACACCACGGGGATGAGCCTTGCCGAGGACGAACAGCGCTGTCTGGAAGGCTTCCTAACCGGGGACCGGTTCGAACCCGGGCTGTTCGCACCGGACTTCGTGCGCCAGGTCGGTGAGGCGGAACTGGCGGCGCTGCACCAAGAGGTCCGCACCCACTACGGGGACCTCCGGTCCGTCACCGCGGACCGCCTCCCCGGGCGCTACCGGGCGGAGTTCACCCACGGGTCCTTCCCGGTGCTGATCGGCCTGGACGGGCAGCAGCGGATCGCGATGCTCTGGCTCGGCTCCACGGCGGGCACCCGGGTACCCGCCGGCTGGCTGCGGCTGCTCAACCCGGCGGCGGGCGTCCTGGCGGCGCTCGCCCCGCTCCTGCTGGCCGCCGACTGCCTGACGGACGGCAACCGTTCGGCCGCCCTGGAGTCGCTGGCCGCCACCGCGGCGCTGCTGGCGGCCGGCTGGTTCCGCGCACCGTGGGCCTGGTTCGGCGGGCGGGTCCGCGCCGGGACGGCCGTCCTGACGGTCCTGCTCGCGCTGTTCGGCGCGCTGCGCCTGCCGGATCTGCCCACCGGCTCGCCGGGCGACTGGCGCCTGCTGCTCTGCGTCAGCACCGTACTGGGCGCGGTGGGCACGCTGGCCACCCGCCGCGAACCGCGAACCGCCCAGCCGCCGGTGCTGATCGGCAACCCGCTGCCCGGACAGCGCGTGCACGTGTTCCAGGGCGGCGGCCGCGCGACCAACCACCACACCGGCCACCCGGTGCAGCGCTACGCACTGGACCTGATGGCACTCGGACGCTCCGGCACCCGGGCCACCGGTCTGGCGCCCAGGTCACTGGAGCGCTACCACAGCTACGGGCAGCTGGTGGCCTCCCCCGTCGACGGCACGGTGCTCACCGCCGTCGACGGCTTCGACGACCAACCCGCCGCCATCAGCCCGTTCGAGGACCGTCCGCAGCAGGGCCAGCCCCCGGTCGGCAACCACGTGGCGCTGCGGGTTGATCCGGGGCCGGGCACCGACCCCGCGGCGCCGGTGGAGATCCTGCTGGCGCACCTGCGGCTGGGCAGTGTCCGGGTGCGCGCGGGAGACGTCGTGGTGGCCGGTCAGCCGCTGGGCCGGGTCGGCAACTCGGGCAACACCAGCGAGCCGCATCTGCACATCCACGCCATAGCCCGCACGGCCGAGGGCGTCCGGCCGGTGCCGCTGCGGATGGCGCACCGGCCCGGCCGGCAGCTGCTGCGCGGGCACCGACTGGACCGCTGACCGGGAGGGCCGCGCGCGCCGGGGAGCGCCTGGGGAGAACCGGCGGCGTCCGACGATGCGGTCCGGCGCCGAATCGCTCGGTCGATATGTCGTATTTATGCTGACCGCGATGACTGTCGACCGCCGCAGAATTCTGCGTACCGCTGCCCAGCTGGCCGCTCTCACCGCGGCGGGCACCCTTCTCCCTGCCTGCGGGAAGGAGACCGCCGGCGCGGGCCGAGCGCTGCCCACCTCGTTCTCCGCCGTCGGCCGACCACCCGCCGCGCCGCGCCCCGTCGCCGGCTCCGACCCACCGGCGCCGCCCGCCCCGGCGGCAGCGGCGGCCGCGGCCGGGACGCCTGCCGCCCCGGCCGCCTCGCCCAGCCCCGCCGGTCCGACGCCGCCGGTGCTGACGCCACTCGCCGAGGACACCCCGTTCGAGGTGGTCAACGGCACCGGCGACCGCCCGCAGGTCGCCCTGACCTTCCACGGCCAGGGCGATCCCGACCTGGCCACCGCCATCCTGGAGGCCGCCGAACAGCACGGCGCCCGGGTAACCGTGCTGGCCGTCGGCACCTGGTTGGACCAGCAGCCGCAGATGGCCAAACGGATCCTCAGCGGCGGGCACGAGCTCGGCAACCACACCCAGAACCACCTGGACATCAGCAGCATGTCGGCCGACCGCGCGTATGCCGAGATCTCCGACTGCGCCGACCGGCTGCAGGAGCTCACCGGCTCGATCGGCCGCTGGTTCCGCCCCTCCGCCGCCCAGTACGCCACCGCCCGGGTGAAGGAGCAGGCCCGCAAGGTGGGCTACGAGCACTGCCTCTCGTTCAGCCTCGACCCGCGCGACTACACCGACCCGGGCGGCGACGTCGTCCAGCGCCGGATCCTCGCCTCGGTGAAGGCTGGGTCGGTGATCGCCCTGCACATGGGCCACCAGGGCACCGTGGACACCCTGCCGAGCCTGCTGGACGCGCTCGGGCAACGCGGCCTGAGCGCGGTGACCGCCAGCGAGCTGATGGCCTGAGCCCGGCCGGGCACACGCTCAGGCCAGCGGGTCGTCAGCCCCGTACGGGCGCAGCCGCAGGGTGCGGGCGTCCAGCGCGCGGATCTCGTCGGCCCGGGCGACCAGCAGCTCCAGGTTGTCCCGCCCGGCGTGGACGAACCGCCCGTGCAGGGCGTCGAACCGGCCGCGCGCGGCGTCCACCGCCACCGCCACCATGTACGGGATGCTGTTCCACTCCTTCATCCCCGCGAACATCGGCATCCTGGCGGTCATGTCGGTGGCCACCGCGCCCGGACTGATGTCCAGCACCACCACCCCGTGCTCGGCCAGCGAGTCGGCGATGTTGTCGGAGAGCTGGAGCAGCGCGCCCTTGGACGTCGCGTACGCGGTGTAGTGGCCGTCGGGGCGCAGCGCGAAACCGGAGCTGAGGTTGAGGATCCGTCCGCGCCGACGCTCCACCATGCCCGGCAGCACGCTGCGCATCAGGTTGAACGGACCGCGCAGGTTGACCTCAAGCACCTGCCACCACTGGGCCGAGTCGACCTCCCAGATCGGCTCCTCGGCCCGGTCGATCTGACCGGCGTTGTTGACCAGCAGGTCGATCGGTCCCAGGTCGCGCTCGATGCTGCGCACCGCCTCGCGCACCGCGCCGGGCCTGGCGACGTCCGCCGACAGCGCGACGC
The DNA here is from genome assembly GCF_000744225.1 of Kitasatospora mediocidica KCTC 9733. GTDB lineage: Bacteria > Actinomycetota > Actinomycetes > Streptomycetales > Streptomycetaceae > Kitasatospora > Kitasatospora mediocidica. Next base: position 303,554 of record NZ_JQLN01000007.1, read on the forward strand.
CCCGGGCGCCGAGCCGCACGCAGTCCTTCAGGGTCCGGATCAGGTGGTCCTGGGTGCGCCCGACCAGGCCCACCGCCATGCCCTCGGCGGCCAGGCCGAGCGCGATCTCCCGGCCGATGCCCCGTCCGGCGCCGGTGATCAGCGCCACCTGCCCTTCCAGACTGCCGCTCCGCATGCTCGCGCTCCCTGTCCGCCACGCCCCGGCAGGCGCCGGGGCCGGGACGCCGGGCCCCGGCCGACAGCATGCGCCCGCGCGCCGGACGCGTGCGCTCGGCCACACGGGCAAGCGCGACCACCTCATCCGATCGGCCGAACAGCAGGGCGAGTGGAGGATTCAGCCGCTCGGAGTAGTACGGTCGAACGACATGGGCGGCGATCCCGCCCGGCGGAATCTTGAAAGGCAGATGAGTGAGCGACATCGCGCGCGTCGGAGTGGTCGGCTGCGGCCTCATGGGATCGGGCATCGCCGAGGTGTTCGCCCGGGCCGGACTGGACGTCCTGGTCTCGGAAGCCAGCGGCGATGCCCTGGAGTTCGGCCGCAACCGGCTGACCAACTCGCTGGACACCGCCGTCAAGCGCGGCAAGCTCACCGAGGAGCAGCGTGAGGAGGCCCTGGGCCGGCTCTCCTTCACCACCGACCTCGCCGACTTCGCCGACCGCGACCTGGCGGTCGAGGCGGTGGCCGAGCGCGAGGACATCAAGATCCAGATCTTCCAGAAGCTGGACCAGGTGATGGAGCGCCGGGACGCGGTGCTGGCCTCCAACACCTCCTCCATCCCGATCGTGAAGCTCGCCGCCTCCACCTCGCGGCCCGAGCAGGTGATCGGTCTGCACTTCTTCAACCCCGCCCCGGTGCAGCGGCTGGTCGAGGTCATCCCGACCCTGACCACCTCCGCCGAGACCACCGCGCGGGTCGAGGCCTTCGCCGTCCAGGTCCTCGGCAAGGAGCCGATCCGGGCCCGCGACCGGGCCGGCTTCGTGGTGAACGCGCTGCTGGTGCCGTACCTGCTGTCGGCGGTGCGGATGTTCGAGTCGGGCGTCGCCACCGCCTCGGACATCGACAAGGGCATGGAGGCCGGCTGCGCCCACCCGATGGGCCCGCTGCGGCTGTGCGACCTGATCGGCCTGGACACCATCGCCTCGATCGCCGACTCGATGTACCACGAGTACAAGGAAGCGCTGTACGCCGCTCCCCCGCTGCTCTCCCGGATGGTCGACGCGGGCCTGCTCGGCCGCAAGTCCGGCCGTGGCTTCTACGACTACACCGCGACGTCCTGACCCTGCGTCAGTCCTTCCGGCGGGAGTGAGCCCGACCCCTGTACGGGCCCACTCCCACCGGTCGGCGCAACGGTGGTACGCCTGACGCGGTACTGCGGGAACGAGGACAGCGCGGAGCCCGCCGGATGACCGGTGAAGGGTTCTGCGGGAATCCTCGATAGCGGACAGTACTTTATGTACCCTTGGCTATCAAGCCGATAGTCCGACGTTCCCCGTCGGTCGCCGCCGTCCGCGGCGGCCGCCACCCACCGCCGTCCACCTGCCGTCCACCGCCACCAGGAGCATCGGGATGCCTGCCCGCCGTTTTGACGGCCACGACCTCCGTCGAATGCGCCGAGCCGCCGAGCGCACCCAGGCCGAGCTGGCGGACGCACTGGGCGTCAAGCGGCCCACGATCGCGAAGTGGGAGAGTGGCGAGACCTTTCCCGAGCCCGACCGGCTGCCGGCCCTCGCCGCCGCGCTCGGCGGGGGGCTGGACGAGCTCTTCCCCCGGGACGGCGAACCCGACCTGGCCGATCTGCGCTGCGACGCCGGCTACCCGCAGAACCGGACCGGCGAGCTGATCGGGACGAAGTCCCACATCCCGGTGAGCAACGCCGAGCGCGGCGTGCGGCGGCTCGACCCCGGCTACGTCCCGAGTCTCGCGCAGGCCTACCGGGTGGGTGAGGCGCAGTTGCTGGCCGCCCAGGACCGGTCCTTCGGGGTCTTCACGCCGAGCGAACCGGCGGCCCCGGCGGCTCCCGCACCCGCACCCGCACCCGCGCCGCAGACGCTCGCCGAGAAGATCACCTACCTGCTGGAGCACACCTTCAGCCCGGCCGAACGCCCCTCGGACGCGGCGATCTGCGCCACCGTCAACGCCAAGGCTGCCCGGCAGCTGCTCGGCGAGGAGCAGGTGCGCGCGCTGCGGACCGGCGCCCGGCCGCCGGCCGAGGTGCTGGCCGGCGTGCCGGAGAGCCTGCTGTACGAGGGCCTCTCCGAGGTGTTCGGCGTCTCCCCGCTCTTCTTCCAGTCCAACGAGCAGGTCGAGCGCCAGGTCGTCGAGGGCATCCGCCTGATGGTGCACGGAACGGGCCTGGCCCTGGCCGCGCGAGGCGACCAGGGCGAGGGACTGTCGGCCCAGGCGATGGCGAAGATCAACGAACTGGTGGCCGCCCTGCGGCGCGGTCACATCCCCGGCAACGGCCCGAAGTAGCGCGCTCAGAGCAGCCAGACACCGGCGGTGGCCAGCCCCAGCGAGGCACCGGCCACCGTCTGCGCCACCGTGTGGTAGGTCAGCGCGACGCGCGACCAGCACACCGCGACCACCAGCGTGTAGGCCGCCAGCCACCACGGCGACTGCACCGCGGCCAGCATCGCCACCACCGCGGAGGCGACCGCACTGTCGACGCTGATCTTCCAGACCGTGTTGACGGTCAGCAGCACCACGGTCATCGCCCAGAGCGCGATCATCGAGGTCAGGATGTCGTGCGGCGCGTGGCCCAGCAGCATCACCAGGCTGCCGCAGCCGATCGAGCCGAGGATGACGAAGAAGATCGGCGCCCGCTTGGTGCGGTCGACCACGTGCCGGTCGCCCCAGGTGCCGCGCTTGCGCTCCCAGTCGATGTAGCCGGCCGGGACCAGCCCCGCGCACAGGGCGGCGAACAGCCCCCAGGCGGCGCCGGTCCAGTCACCGGCCGCCGCGATGCCGAGGCCGGTCAGCCCGGCGAGGAGCACGTTGCGTGGCTGCAGGACGTCGGTGACCGTCCGGGCGACGGCCGTCACGGCGCTCTGCGCGGAGGTCTCGGTGCCGCTCACCGGGCGTACTCCTTGGCGGCCTCGCGCAGCTCCCGGGCCTGGTCGGGGTCGGCCTGCGCGTAGGCCTGCTGGACGCGCAGCAGCCAGGATGCCTCCGCGTCGCTGTCGCTGATCGGCTTGCTGGGCAGCGCGGGTGACGCCTCGTCGTTGCGCTCGCCGGCGGCGACGGCGGCCAGGGCGGCCCTGATCCAGAGGGCCTCGGCGGCGGGCTGCGGGTCCGCACCGGCCGCGGCGGCGTCCTCCGCCGCGAAGAGCAGCGTCGGCGGGGCGTAGTGGCGCAACTGGTCGACGGCGTCGGCGATGTCCTGGGTGCAGCGGTCCAGCCGGACGTCCAGCGGCGGCGAGGTCCGGGCCGCCTCGCGCCACCGGCTCGCGGGCGGCTGCAGGGCGGTGCCCGGGAACGCCGTCATCAGGTCCCGCCACAGCGGGTAGAGGCGCCACAGCGTCCGCCAGGAGCGCCAGCGGGTGGCGGCGGCGTCGGTGGTGGGGATGCTGACGCCCACGGCGAAGAGGAAGAACAGGACGATCTGCATCGCCTCGGTGAACTTGCCCAGGCCGTCGTCGAAGCCGTGGCTCAGGTGGTGGAACACGGCGACCCACATGAACGCCGTCCGGATGAAGACGTAGAGCACCCCGATGGCCATCGCGACCGCCATCAGCACCAGTCCGGTGCGCAGCAGCCGGGTCTCGGCGCGGCGCGCCGCGCTGGACCACTGGTAGCAGGTGACCGCCGAGGAGGCGCCGAGGTAGATGTAGAAGATGCTCTCGTAGGTGCTCGCGCCCCACTGCCCGGCATGGTCGGGGACGAAGTCCACGCTGGGGTGGGAGCGGTTCACCACCGTGAAGAACAGCACGGTCATCAGCGCCAGTTGGCCGATCGCCGCCTTCCAGGCCACCCGCTCGATCCAGCGCGCGACGGCGACGTGACGCGGGATCACCGCCTCGTCGCTGCGGCCGTAGCTGGCCACCACGTAGGTGAGGATCGCCAGCAGCGCGGCCGTGCTCACGTAGTGCTTGAGCAGGATCGACAGGTCGACGATCGGCGAGTTGTTCAGCCAGGACTCCACGGCCGGGCTCTTGAGCCACAGCGCCGCGGCGAACCCGACGTAACAGCCCCACAGCGCGCGGCGGTGCGAGTCGCCGTAGAGGACCGCGGGGAGCCGCCAGACGGCGACGGCGGTCATCGTCGCGGCGACGGCGTACGCCCAGAAACCAAGCACAGGGTTGCTGCTCCTTCGACTTCGTACTACTTGCGGCCGCGCGGGGGTGCGACCGGGTGGGACAGGGTGGACTCCAGGAGACTGACCATGTCGTCCCCCAGCGGGAGTTGGCGGCGCACCATGCGCTTGATCAGCGAGGCCGACAACTCGGCCTCCTGCTCCTCGACCGTGTCGTAGCGGGCGCGGGCCTGGACGATCCCGCCGCGCCCGAGCCGCTCGACGAGGCTCTCGTGCAGCGCGGGGGGCACGTAGCGCCGCAGCTCCTCGGCGGTGAGGCTGGTGCCGTGGTCGAACCACTCGTGCACCAGCTCGTGGAGCTTCACGTGGTCGGTCTGGTTCTGCGTCGGGCGGCGCCGGAAGAGGATGAACGAGTGCGTCTCGGTCTTGACCCGCAGGCCGCAGGCCGTGCGCAGGTCGGTGCCGCGGTCGTCGATCGGGACCAGTTCGATGGTCCGGCCGCGGGCCGCCTCGATGTTCGCCACCAGGCCGGCGATGGTGAACGGCACCGGCAGCGGCAGATCGGCCAGCTTCGCCTCGCAGCTCTTGCGGAGTCGGCGCATCGAGAACGGACTCACCACGCCTCCCCTCCCCCGCAGCAGCTGTCCCGGACCCGGACAGACAACTTAGGACACCCGTGCGGAGGAGGGTTCACCGGGCCTTCGGACCGGAAGGTGCATTCCAGTTAACGCGACGTCACATCACGCACGGTGATCAGCCCCTGGGGAGGACCTCCGGCAGGACGGTGGTCAGGGTGCGCCAGTCGGAGCTGACGAAGCTGGCGTGCGCGGCGGCCAGTTGGGCGACCCGGGCGCGGGCCTGGTCGACGGTCGGGTTGGTGTCGTCGATGGCGGGGGCGACGTTCTGGGCGTCGGTGGTGACCACCAGGTAGTGACTGCGGTCGTACCAGGCGGTGTCGGAGCTGCTCAGATAGGTGGCCGCGTCACCGTCGAAGACCACGAACCACGGGCGCAGGGTGGCGTCGGGGTAGCGGGTGCGCGGGTCGCCGGCCTGGGCACCCAGGACGCTGGGGAAGATCTCGGCGTTGCCGATCGTGCCGGCCGCCGCGAGGCCGCGCAGGTACTGGGCGTACTCGGTGTCGGTCCACAGGTGGTCGAAGGGGTTGGCCTCCTCGACGGTGCCGGGGATCGCCTCGATGATCACCTTGCCCGCCAGGGCGTCCCTGGTCGGCCAGTTGCCGGCCTTCGCCGCGGTGTCCAGGTCGGGGTAGCTGCTGCCGTCGGGCTTGCGCAGCAGGTCGGCCGGCTTGTAGACCAGGCTGCCCAGGTGCTGGGCGATGTAGCCGTCCAGCGCGGCGGGGCCCATCCCGATGGTCTGGTCGAAGCCCGCCTTCATCTCCAACTTCACCATCACCGGCGGGTGGTCGGGGTGGGCGGTGAGCCAGACCCGCAGGTCGTCCAGGCAGCTGTCCAGGTCCTGGCTGCGGCTGCCGGTGTAGAGGTCGGCCGGGGCCTTGGCCTGCACGCAGTTGTTGCTGTCGCCGAGCGGGTTGGCGTGGCTGACGTTCCAGTGGTGGGTGAAGACGTTGAACCAGGTGTCGAGTTCGATCAGCGAGCTGCCGGAGTCGAGCGCCTGGGCGAGGTAGGTGTAGGCGCCCTGGTCGTAGGTGTTGTGGATGCCGACGGTGGTCGCCGCGGCCAGCGAGAGCGAGCCGGTGCCGTCGGCCGCGGCGCCGGCGGTCGGGGTCAGCAGGGCCAGCGGAAGGGCCAGTGGGAGGGCCAGCAGGGCGGACGTGAGGGTACGAACCCGGGGCAGACGCATGCGGAGGCCTCAACTCTCGTTGCCTTGACGTGGACTGATCAGTCGACAGCATCATGGACCGGACCGGTGAACGCCAGGGGAACGAAGGAGGGCCCGGGAACGTATCCAGCTCCCGGGCCCGAGGTGTGCCGCCCAATTGCTCACGCCGACACGTTGAAGAGTGTGGATCATGCTGAAATCGAGGTGTTCTCCCGTTGAACTACCGTGCCATGGAAGAGGCACAGGCGGGATTTGAACCCGCACCCATCGATAATCGTCCACACCCGGTCGATCCGGCGTTCGGCGGCGAATACTGAGACTGGAGCGAGAATCTGAGATTCAAGGGGCTGCCTCTGCCTGGCTTGGGCTACCCCGGCCGGAAGTGCCGGGGGGAGGATTCGAACCTCCACTGTGACCCCTGGGTCAGCTTCAACATCAGCTTCAGCTTGCGCCCTTCAGCGCACCCCACCGTCTGCACGGGGGGCGATCATGAGGCTACCTGAAGAGGTAGCCGAACACCGCGTCACCGATCCGCTGGTCGGTCACCTCGGCGCTGTTGGCCTCCTCGCGGGCGAACTTGACGGCCTGCTGGAGCCGTTCCAGGCGCTCCGCGAGCTCGTTCACCCGGCGGGCCGGGAGCGCGCCGGAGAACTTCACCGTCGTCCAGTACCCGACCGGGATGTCCTCGTAGTAGACCTCGACCTGGGCCGGGTGCTTCTCGGTGGCCTCGGCCTTCACGTGGTTGCGCGGGACCTTCTTGGTGCGGATGGTGCGCACCGCGTCGGTCTTCCAGGAGTCCGTGGAGGGGTCGAGGTTCCACGACTCGGCGGCATCCAGCACCGGGAGCTTGCGCACGAAGGTGTGCAGGTCGGCGAGCTGCTTCTCCAGGAAGAGCAGGTAGGGCACCGGCACCTGCGCCAGCAGCACCACACCGTCGACCACCACGTCCGCGCTGGCGCTGCGGTTGGCCCAGTCCTTGGTGGCGGTCACGTCGAAGAGCCGGGTGAGCGTCGCCGCGGTGCTCCGCAGGATGTCCTCGGCCTTGATCTGGACCCGGCTGGACTCGGGCGGCAGCTGCTCGCCCTCCTCGTCCTTGGGCTGGTAGGTCCGGGAGATCCCGGCCAGCAACGCAGGCTTCTGGAGGTCCTGGTGAGCCTGGGTCAGCTCCTGGAAGGACTTGGACTTGACGCCCTTTTCGACGGCGATGATCTGATTCAGCTTCGGCACCCGCAGAACGTACCAGTGTTCGAGCGCCATTCGCCCGCCCTTTTCCGGCATCCGGCATCCGGCATCCGGCATCCGGCCGGGAACGCCAGGGGCCCCGGACCGCAACTGCGGTCCGGGGCCCCTGGCATCGTGCTACGCGCCGCGCAGCACCGCGCCCGTACGGGCCTCGGCGGAGGCCACCGCCGCCGCGCGGGCGGTCGAGGCCTCGTCGGCGGTCAGCGTGCGGTCGGTGGCGCGGAACCGCAGCGCGTACGCCAGCGACTTCTTGCCCGCACCCACCTGCTCGCCCTCGAAGACGTCGAACAGCCGGATGGCCTCCAGGAGTTCACCCGCGCCCTCGCGCAGCGCCAGCTCCACCCGGGCCGCCGGGACGTCGCGGTCAACGATCAGCGCGACGTCCTGGGTGGCCACCGGGAAGCCGGAGACCGCCGGGCCCTCGACCGTCCGCGCGCCGTCGGCGCTCAGCAGGTCCAGGTCCAGCTCCATCGCGCTGGTGCGCTCCGGCAGGTGCAGCGCCTTGACGACCCGCGGGTGCAGCTCGCCGGCGTGGCCGACCAGCCGGTCGGTGCCCGCCGCGTACAGCGCCGCGCAACGGCCCGGGTGCCAGGGGGCGTGCTGGTCCTGACGGACCTCCAGCTCCACGCCGGCCGCGCGGGCCACCGTGCGGGCCGCCTCGACGGCGTCGGCCCAGCCGGACGGCGCACCGGCGCCCCACCAGCCGGCCGGCTGCCGCTCGCCGGCCAGCGCGACCGCGATCCGGCGCGGCTGGTCGGGCAGCGCGGCGTCCAGCGCGGCCAGCTCCTCGGCCGTGGGACGGCGGTCGACGGCCGGGCGCGGCGCGACCACGGGCTCGGGCTTGGGCCGGAAGACCAGGCCCGCCTCGAAGATCGCCAGGTCGGTGTTGCCACGGCCGACGTTGCGCCGCAGGGTGGCGAGGAGGCCCGGCAGCAGCGTGGTGCGCAGCGCCGGCTCCTCGTCGTTCAGCGGGTTGACCAGCTTGACGGTGCGCCGGCGCTCGTCATCCGCCGCCAGGCCCAGCGCGTCGAAGGCCGCGTCGCCGAGGAACGGGTAGTTGTTGACCTCGACGTAGCCGGCCGCGGCCAGCGCCACGCCGACCCGGCGGTGCATCCGCTGGGCCTCGGTCAGACCGCGGCCCGGCGGCACGGTGGGCATCCGGGCGGGGACGTTGTCGTAGCCCTCCAGCCGGATGACCTCCTCCACCAGGTCGTTGGGGTCGGTGAGGTCCAGGCGCCAGGTCGGCGGGGTGACCTCCAGGACGTCGGAGCCGGAGACCGCGCAGCCGACCTCCTGCAGGCGCCGGGTGACGGTCTCGCGGCCGTACTCGGTGCCGGCCACCCGGTCGGGCAGGTCGGCGGCGATGGTGATGGTGCGCATCGGGCGCGGGGCCGCGATGTCGGTGACACCGGCCTCGGCCGTGCCGCCGGCGATCAGCACCAGCAGGTCCACCGCGCGCTGGGCGGCGGCGCGGGACGCCTCCGGGTCCACCCCGCGCTCGAAGCGCTTGGAGGCCTCGGACGGCAGCTTGTGCCGCTTGGCGCTGCGGGCGACGGCGACCGGGTCGAAGTGCGCGGCCTCGATGATCACCTCGGTGGAGCCGGTGACCTCGCCGGTCTCCGGGTCGGTCACCGCGTCGAGGATCTCGGTCGAGGCGCCGCCCATGACACCCGCCAGGCCGATCGGCCCGGAGTTGTCGCAGATCAGCAGGTCGTCGGCGGAGAGCTTGCGCTTGACGCCGTCCAACGTGGTGAGCTGCTCGCCCTCGCTCGCGCGGCGGACCTGCAGCGGGCCGTCCACCCGGTTGCGGTCGTAGGCGTGCAGCGGCTGACCGACCTCCAGCATCACGTAGTTGGTGATGTCGACGGTCAGCGAGATCGGCCGCACGTGCATCTTCTGCAGGCGGCGCTGCAGCCAGATCGGCGACTGGGCGGCCGGGTCGATGCCGGTCACCGTGCGGGCCACGAAGCGGTCGCAGCCCACCGGGTCGGCGACCTTGACCAGGTAGCCGTACGAGTTGGCCGGCGGCACGTCCAGCAGCGCCGGGTCGGCCAGCGGCAGCCCGTACGCGGCGGCGGCCTCGCGGGCCACCCCGCGCATCGAGAGGCAGTAGCCGCGGTCGGGGGTGACCGCGATGTCCAGCACCTCGTCGACCAGCTGGAGCAGCTCGATCGCGTCGGTGCCGGGCTCGAACTCCGGCGGCAGCACGATGATGCCGTCATGGTCGTCGCCCATGCCGAGCTCGCGCGCCGAGCAGATCATGCCGGCCGAGGTGTGGCCGTAGGTCTGCCGCGCGGCGATCGGGAACGGTCCGGGCAGCACGGCGCCGGGGAGCACCACGACGACCTTGTCGCCGACCGCGAAGTTGCGGGCGCCGCAGACGATCTCCTGCGGCTCGCCGGTGCCGTTGGCGTCGCCGACGTTCACCCAGCAGTGCCGGATCGGCTTCTTGAAGCCGGTCAACTCCTCGATGGACAGCACCTGGCCGACCACCAGCGGACCCTTGAGGTCGCCGCCGAGCTGCTCGACGGTCTCGACCTCCAGGCCGGCCCGGATCAGCCGCTCGGCGACGTCGCGGCCGGTCTCACCGGCGGGCAGGTCGACGTACTCACGCAGCCAGGAAAGCGGGACGCGCATCAGATCTCCATCCCGAACGGGAGAGTGAAGCGCACATCACCCTCGACCATGTCGCGCATGTCGGCGACGTTGTGACGATTCATCAGGATCCGCTCCAGGCCCAGGCCGAAGGCGAACCCGCTGTAGCGGTTCGGGTCGACACCGCTGGCGATCAGCACCCGCGGGTTGACCACGCCGCAGCCGCCGAGCTCGATCCAGCCCTCGGACGAACAGGTGCGGCAGGGCCGGTCCGGGTTGCCGACGCTGGCGCCCCGGCAGACGAAGCACTGCAGGTCCACCTCGGCGCTCGGCTCGGTGAACGGGAAGTACGAAGGCCGCCAGCGCAGCTCCAGCTCGTCCCCGATCAGCTTGGAGACCAGCTGCTCGATGGTGCCCTTGAGGTCGGCGAAGGTGATGCCCTCGTCCACCGCGATGCCCTCGACCTGCCGGAAGACCGGGGTGTGGGTGGCGTCCAGCTCGTCCGTCCGGTAGACCCGGCCGGGGCAGATCGCGTAGATCGGCGGCTCGCGGTCGAGCATGGTCCGGATCTGCACCGGCGAGGTCTGGGTGCGCAGCACGACGCCCGAGTCGGGCGAGCCGTCGGGGGCCGCGACGAAGAAGGTGTCCTGCATCGAGCGGGCCGGGTGGTCCGGGCCCAGGTTGAGGGCGTCGAAGTTGAGCCACTCCGCCTCGACCTCGGGACCCTCGGCGACCTCGTAGCCCATCGCGACGAAGGTGTCCTCGATCCGCTCGGCCAGCGTGGTCAGCGGGTGCCGGGCGCCGCGCGGGGCACGGTCGAACGGCAGCGTGACGTCCACCGCCTCCTCGACCAGCACGCGGGCGTCGCGCTCCGCCTCCAGCTCGGCCTGACGCTTCGCCAGCGCCTGGTTGACCGCGCCACGGGCCTGGCCGATCAGCTTGCCGGCCGCAGCCTTGGCCTGCGGGGGCAGTGCGCCGATCTCGCGGTTGGCGAGCGAGAGCGCCGACCGGTCGCCGGTGTGCGCGACCTTGGCCTGCTTCAGCTCGTCGAGGCCGGTCGCCGCGGCGAAGGCCGCGATCGCCTCGTCCCGGGCTCGCTCGACCTCTTCGGGCTTCAATGCCTCGACCTCCACCGGGTCGTACGACTTATTGGGTGCGGACATCTCTATCTTTCCCGTGCTCCAGCTCGTCCGTGCTCAGGTCATTTCCATCGGCTACGCCCTGCGTGGCCGGGGCGCGGGCAGACCGATCCCACCGCATGCACGGGGAGGGTGTCCGCGGCTCAGCCGCACAGGGCGTTACACCAGGTCGAGTGTAGTCGCAGGGCGCCTGGCGCCTGCTTTTCCACCGCCCGCCGGGCCCACCGTCCAGGATTCAGGACATGAAGTCGGGCACTGCGGCGGGCAGGATAAATCGGAACCGCGCGCCGCCACCGGGGGCGCGGTCGATCCTGATGGCGCCCCCGTGGGCCTCCACGATGCCCTTGACGATATAGAGGCCCAGGCCGGTGCCACCGCGCTTGCTGCCGCGCCAGAAGCGGGTGAAGACGCGCGGCATCGACTCCTCGGGGATGCCGCTGCCTTCGTCGCTCACGGTGACCGCTGTGCCTTCCACGAAACGGGGTGGGGTGCCCGGGTGCTCCCAGGACGCGGCCTCGACGATCTCCTTCGCCGGTGCCACCTCGATGGTGACAGTCCCCTCGCCGTGGCGCACCGCGTTTTCCAGCAGGTTGGCCAGCACCTGGTCGATCTTGTCGGGGTCGGCCCACTGCTGGGTCAGACCGTCGGTGATCCGGATGTCGAAACGGTCCTCCGGGATGCCCGCGGCGATCTTGCCGGCCACGTGCCGGTGCACCGCCTTGGCGAGGTCGACCACCTGCTTGCGCAGCTCCAGGCGGCCGGCGTCGATCCGGGAGATGTCCAGCAGTTCGGCGATCAGCCGGGTCACCCGGTCGGCGTCGGAGTTGACGGTCTCCAGCATCAGCCGCTTCTGGCCGTCGGTGAACCGCTCCCACTTGTTGAGCAGCGTCGCGGTGAAGCCCTTGACGCTGGTCAGCGGGGAACGCAACTCGTGCGCGACGGTGGCGATCAGCTCGGCGTGCGCCCGCTCGGTGCGCCGGCGCGCCTCGGTGCCGCGCAGCGCGACCAGCACCCGCAGCACCGGGCCGCGCGGGCGCTCCCGGACGTACTGGGCGGAGACCAGCACCTCACGGCCGCCGGGCAGCAGCAGGTTGCGCTCGGGCTGGCGGGTGCGGATCGCCAGGCCGCCGTACGGATCGGTCAGCGGCCACCAGCGGCGGCCGTCGAGGTCCTCCAGCGGGAGCACCTCGTCCAGCGGCCGGCCCAGCACGGAGGCCGCGCCGAAGCCGGTCAGCCGGGCGGCGGCCCGGTTGAAGCAGACCACCCGGCCCCGCTCGTCGGCGATCACCAGGCCGTCCGGCAGCTCGTCCGGGTCCATCGGCGGCGCCGCCGCCGGCCCTGGCCGATCCTCGCTGCCGACCATGGGTGTCCTCCCCATCCGAGCCCACCCGTCCACCGACGAGACGACCCTAGCGCTCCGCACCCGGGGCGCGACACCCTGCGGACGAACGCTGGGCGCGGGCCGAGGCGTAGAGGCACACGGCGGCGGCCGTGGCGAGATTGAGGCTTTCGGCGTGCCCGTGGATGGGCACGCGCACCACCTCGTCGGCGAGTGCGCGGGTCTCCTCCGGCAGGCCCCAGGCCTCGTTGCCGAAGACCCAGGCGGTCGGCGCGCCCAGCGTGCCCTCGTCCAGCTCCTGGTCCAGGTCGCGCTCCCCCGCGCCGTCGGCGGCCAGCACCCGCACCCCCGCGGCGCGCAGCTCGGCCACCACCTGCTCGACCGGGACGCCGACCGCCACCGGCAGGTGGAAGAGGCTGCCGACCGAGGCCCTCACGGCCTTGGGGTTGTAGAGGTCCACCGAGGCGTCGGTGAGCACCACCGCGTCGGCACCCGCCGCGTCGGCCGTGCGCAGCACCGTCCCGGCGTTGCCGGGGTCGCGGACGTGCGCGAGCACCGCGACCAGTCGCGGGCGGGAGCGCAGGATCTCCTCGAACGGCGTGTCCAGGAAGCGGCAGAGCGCCACGATGCCCTGCGGGGTGACCGTGTCGCAGATCTCCGCGATCACCTCGTCGGTGGCGGTCAGCACCGGCAGGCCGGCCCGCTCGGCGGCCTCGACGAGGTCGGCGTGCCGCTCGGCGGCCTCCATCGTCAGGTAGACCTCCACCACGGCGTGCTGGTCGCCGCCCGGCAGCAGTCCGAACGCCACCGCCTCGCGGACCGCCTGCGGGCCCTCGGCCAGGAAGCGTCGGTCCTTGCCGCGTTGCGCCCGGCGGGCCAGCTTGCGGGCGGCGATGACGCGCGGCGAGCGCAGCGAGCTGAGCAGGGGGATGTCGGTACCGGCCATGAGGGTGCGCTGGTCTCGCTTCTCTGGAGGGGAAGACAGATCAGACCCGCAGGCTGAAGCCACCTGCGGGTCTGATTGCGGTGCGGTGATCCTGGGAGGGATCAGGCGGCGTCGGCAGCGGCCTTCGGCGCGTTGACGTCGGTCGGCAGCGCCTTCTGGGCAGCCTCGACCAGCGACGCGAACGCGTTCGGGTCGTGGACGGCCAGCTCGGCCAGCATCTTGCGGTCGATCTCGATGCTGGCGGCCTTGAGGCCCTGCACGAAGCGGTTGTAGGTCATGCCGTTGGCACGGGCCGCAGCGTTGATGCGCTGGATCCAGAGCTGACGGAAGTCACCCTTGCGCTTCTTGCGGTCGTTGTAGTTGTAAACGAGCGAGTGGGTGACCTGCTCCTTGGCCTTGCGGTAAAGGCGCGACCGCTGGCCGCGGTAGCCCTTCGCCCGCTCAAGGATGACCCGGCGCTTCTTGTGGGCGTTTACTGCCCGCTTGACGCGTGCCACTTCATTACTCCTTGGGTTGGACCACGGACTACTTCACGCGGTCCGTCAATCGATTGGGTCGGTAAGGATCAGCCGGATTCCGCGGCCCTGGGGCCACGGCGGGATCACTTGCCGAGAAGCTTCTTGACCTTCTTGACGTCCGCGGGGGCCACCACGACGGTGCCGGCCAGCTTGCGGGTCAGCGTGGAGGGCTTGTGCTCCAGCAGGTGGCGACGGCCGGCACGCTCGCGCAGCACCTTGCCCGAGCCCGTGATCTTGAAGCGCTTGCTGGCGCCGCTGTGCGTCTTTTGCTTCGGCATATCGCCGTCTCTCCTCGTCGGTCCGCCCTGGCCCGCGTGGGTGACCACGCGGGCAGGGGCGCTGGGTGTACTCCGGTGCCGGGGCGGGGCGCCCTGGCACCGTGGTGGCCAGATCACTCGGACCGGCCGGAGCCCTGGGGCTCAGGCGTCCTGAGCGACCTCAGCCGGCTTCTCGGCGTCGGCGGCGATGTCCTCGCCGTCCTCCGCCTCGTCCTCTTCGCCTTCGGCTTCTTCCGCTTCGGCCTCAGCCGCCGCGTTCTCCGCCTCAAGGGCTGCGTCGTCGTCGAGCTCAAGGTCGTCGGCGTCGTCAGAACCGGTGTTCCGGCCCTGGCGCTCGGCCTTGCGGGCGTCAGCCAGCGCACGGGCCTCGGCCATCGCCTCGGTCTTCTTCTTGTGCGGGCCCAGAACCATGATCATGTTACGGCCGTCCTGCTTGGCCGAGGACTCCACGAAGCCCAGGTCCTGGACGTCGTTCGCCAGCCGCTGCAGCAGTCGGAAGCCCAGCTCGGGGCGGGACTGCTCACGACCGCGGAACATGATCGTGATCTTGACCTTGTCACCCTGCTTGAGGAACCGGACGACGTGACCCTTCTTGGTGTCATAGTCGTGCGGGTCGATCTTCGGCCGGAGCTTCATCTCCTTGATGACCGTGTGCGCCTGGTTCTTGCGCGCCTCACGGGCCTTCATGGCCGACTCGTACTTGAACTTGCCGTAGTCCATGAGCTTGCACACCGGCGGCCGGGCGGTCGCCGCGACCTCGACCAGGTCGAGGTCGTACTCCTGCGCAAGCTCCAGCGCCTTGGCAAGCGGCACGATGCCGACCTGCTCGCCGCTGGGACCGACGAGTCGCACCTCAGGGACGCGAATCCGGTCGTTGATGCGGGGCTCGGTGCTGATGGGGCCTCCTTGGTTGCACCTTCTGCGATGCGGCCGTCAGGGAGGCGGTCGCACGTAGTGGACTCGACCACTGGGCGGGGCTTCATTCGTGCTGCGCTGCAGTCTGGCGTCCAGCGCACCGCGACACGAAAAAAGCCCCGCTCGGCGAACAGGCGGGGCTCCACACGACCGGGGGCGGCATCCGTCTGGACGCCGCTGGCGGCGGACGCCCTGAGGCACCTGCCGCGGACCGGGACCCATCGACCGCGAGGCCGATCAGGTGGGAGACTTTCATGGTTGCCCTCTCGGGCCTCCTGGGTGGAGCCTCCACTTGCTGGCCAGGTTCCACAGGGGTTCCTGGCCGGTCAGTCTCGAAGCTTACCAGCCTTCCGGGGAGAAGCGTTATTCCCGTCCCGGTGAGCGGCCCTTGTACGCTCCCAGAGGTACGGATCCACCCCTAAGGAATGAGCCCCTCTTGAGCAGCGAGCCCACCGACAGCGTCTCCACGGACGACGCGATCGGCTTCGACGACCTCACCCGCGACATCGCGGAGGTGCCCGCGGTCGAGGTGATCACCACCGTCGCGGTGCACCTGATGAGCGCGGCGGCCGTGAAGTGCGGCCTCGCCGAGGGCGGCGCGGCCGACAAGGACCTCGACGAGGCCCGCAAGCTGATCACCGCCCTGGCCGGGCTGGTGACCGCCGGCGCCCCCGAGATCAGCAACTTCCACGCCGCGCCGCTGCGGGACGGCCTCAAGTCGCTCCAGCTGGCCTTCCGCGAGGCCTCGCTGGTGCCGGACGCCCCGGGCACCGGGCCGGGCGAGAAGTTCACCGGGCCGGTCTACTCCTGACGTCTCAGCGCTTCTGGTAGAACAGCGTGCCCGCGGGCTCGGTGCCCGCGGGCAGCAGCGCCAGGTCCAGGCCGCGCCCCAGCCGCACCCGCAGCACCGGGTCCGCCGCCAGCGCGCCGGCCAGCCGCTGGGCCAGTGCCGGCACCGCCGCGTCGGCCGCGGCCCCCAGCGCGAGCACCGCGTCCGTCTCGGTGCCCGGCCGCAGCTCGGCGCGGAGCACCTCGGGCTCGGCCGCCAGCAACGCGCTGAGCGCCTCCAGTACCTGCGGGTCGCGGACCGGCGGCAGCCAGGCCCGGCCCTCGGCGACCGCGCGCATCCGGGCCCCCGTCAGCTCGTACGTCACCGGCCCGGCCGGGTCGATCAAGAGCGCGTCCGCGCGCTCCGCGTAGGCGGCCAGGACGGCCTGCGGCGCGGCCACCGGCGCCGGGCGTGCGTCGGCCCGCCAACGGGCCAGCGACTCCAGCGAGGTGAAGGCGGGCAGCGCGCGCCGTCCGTCGGCGGCCTCGATCACCGGGACCGCCATGTCGCTGGTCTTCTCGTGCTTGAGTCCCCCGGCCTTCGGCCGGGCGGACCCCCATTTCGCTTCGCGCGCGGCGTCGGTCTCCACCTCGCCGAGCAGCGCCACGATCGGCACCATCAGCCGGGCGGCCGGCAGCGCGGCCAGCAGGGCCGTCTCGGCGGCCGGTTCGCGCTGCGCCGCCCAGCCGGCCAGGGCCTGGGCGAGAGCCGGATCGGCGCGGCCGTCGTCGCCGGCGAAGCCTGGGTCAGGGATGTTCTTGCGGTCCACCGGTCGAGCCTAACGGCTGCGGCCCGGGCGGCCGTACCGGGACGCGTCGAATCCCTACCCCCGGGTAGCAGTCTGTGGCAGTCTGCGCCCATGGCCCACCTCACCTCGTCCCCGGCGGCCCGCACCAGCTCCTCCCCCGCGGCCGACCGCGCGCGCTACGACCACGCCACCGCCCACCTGGACGCGCCGCTGGCGATCGTCGACCTGGCGGCCTTCGACGCCAACGCCGACGATCTGGTGCGCCGGGCGGCCGGCAAACCGATCCGGGTGGCCAGCAAGTCGGTGCGCTGCCGGGCGCTGCTGGAACGGGTGCTGGCGCGCGAGGGGTTCGCCGGGCTGATGAGCTTCACGCTGGCGGAGTCGATCTGGCTGGCCCGGGCCGGCTTCGAGGACGTCCTGCTCGCCTACCCGTCCGCCGACCGGGCCGGCTTCGCCGAGCTGACCGCCGACCCCAAACTTGCCGCCGCCGTCACCGTCCTGCTGGACGACCCCGCCCAGCTCGACCTGGTCGACGCCGCCCGGGCCGGCCGCGAGGAGGTCCGGGTCTGCCTCGAACTGGACACCGCGCTCCACCTGTTGGGCGGCCGGGTCCGGGTCGGCGCACGGCGCTCGCCGCTGCGCACGCCGCAGGACCTGCGCGCCTTCGCCGAGTTGGTGCAGAACCGGCCGGGCTTCCGGGTGGTCGGCCTGATGGCGTACGAGGGGCACATCGCGGGCGTCGGCGACCGGATCGCCGGGCGGCCGCTGCGCTCGCGCATGATCCAGCTGATGCAGGCCAAGGCGCGGGCCGAACTGGCCGACCGGCGCTCGGCGGTGGTCCGGACGCTGCGTCAGGTGGCGGACCTGGAGTTCGTCAACGGCGGCGGGACCGGCAGCGTGGAGAGCACCGTCGCGGAGGCCGCGGTGACCGAGGTGGCGGCCGGCTCCGGGCTCTTCGTCCCCCGGCTCTTCGACAACTACCGTGCCTTCCAAGGCCGTCCGGCCGCGTTGTTCGCGCAGCCGGTGGTCCGCCGGCCCGGCGTGGGCGTGGTGACGGTCCTCGGCGGCGGCTACCCCGCCTCGGGCGCGGCCGGCCCGGACCGCTCGCCGGTGCCCTACCTGCCGCAGGGGCTGCGCTACGACCCCCAGGAGGGGGCCGGCGAGGTGCAGACGCCGCTGCTCGGCTCGCCGGCCGACGATCTGCTGATCGGCGACCGGGTCTGGTTCCGGCACGCCAAGGCGGGCGAGTTGTGCGAGCGCTTCGCCGAGCTCCAGCTGATCGAGGGCGACCGGGTGGTGCGGACCGTGCCGACCTACCGCGGCGAGGGCCTGACCTTCCTGTAGGCCGTGCCCGGCTGTAGGCCGTGCCCGGCTGTAGGCCGGGGCCGGCTGTAGGCCGGGGCCGACACGTGCGGGGCCCGGCCGTCGTCCGGCCGGGCCCCGCACGTCCTTGTGGGAGGGTCAGGTGCTGGTGCCGCCGCTCGTCGAGCCGCCCGCGCCACCCGTGATCGTCCCGGTGAAGTCGCTGACGCCCTTGACGATGGTGTCCATCACCGAGACGTCCGGTGCCTTGGCGGCGATGTCGAAGCCGAGGTGCAGGGAGATCAGGCTCTTGCCGTCCGCGGTCGGGAAGACCACCGTCTCGACGTAGCCGTCGTTGCCCTGCGAGGCCGAGACCTTCCAGCGGACCAGGTAGCCGCTGCGGCCGTCGACGGTCACCGCCTGGGACTCCAGCTCGGTGTGCGACTTGCTGTTCGGGTAGGACTCGTTGGCCGCCGCCGTGATGTCCGTCTTGGCGGCCGCCTGCGGGTCCGTCCCCTGGAGGCGGCCGGTGTTCGCGCCGCCCAGCGAGCAGGTCGCGGTGGCGGTGCCACCGGAACCGCCCGTGCCACCCGTACCGCCGGAGGCGCCGGCGCCCGGGCAGGTGTAGGTGCCGATGGACAGGACCGCGCTGCCGTCGTCACCGGTGCCGCCGGTCCAGCCGGAGGGGACGGGCAGCTGGATCTTGTTGATCACGTCGACGGCGAGGTTGCTCGCACCCAAGCCACCCGAACCACCCGAGCCGCCGGACCCGCCGGACCCGCCGCCGAGCCCCGGGAAGCCCGGGAGCGCGCCGGAGCCGCCGCCGCTGGCGCCCGAGCCGCCGGAGCCGCCCTGACCCGGGAATCCCGGGAAGCCGCCGGATCCCCCGCTACCGTTGCCGCCGCTGCGCCCCGAACCGCCCTGGCCGCGCTGGTGCAACGGCGGCACGGCGTTCTGCGGCGCCGCCGCCTGCGTGCCGCCGCCGTCCTTGTGCACGGCGAGGTAGGTGACGCCGGAGCCGACCGCCAGGCCGAGCAGGCCGGCCACCGCCGCCGCGACCAGCACCGGCTTGGACATCCGCTTGAACACGGACGGCTTGCGGGCCACCGGCTGCGACCAGTCGATCGCATCGTCGTACGGTCCGCCCGGGCCACCGAGTCCGCCGGGAGCAGCCGAACCGTCCAGGCTGACCGAACCGTCCGGGCTGTCGACCGGCGGGATCGCCTCGGTGGGCGCCTGCGGGAATCGGACGGTGGGGCCGCTGTGCAGCACCTCGCCCTCGATCACCGTGCCGGTCCCGCTCAGTACGGCGGTGTCCTCGACGTCCGCGGCGTCGGCGGTGGTGCTGTCGGTGGTAGTGCTGTCGGTAGTGGTGCTGTCGTTCGGCGCGACCGGACGGGTGGTGGCCGTCCAGCCGGTGCCGTCCCACCAGCGCTCGGGCCGGGGGTCACTGGTCGTGTCCTGAGGGTCCGGGTACCACCCGGCCGGGATCTTCGCGTCGCTCACACCACAAAATGTATGGCCAGACAGATAAACGCGATATCAACTGAGCCGCGCAATCGGGCCATTTCGGATGAGATTACGGTGAGAGTCAGCTCCCCCGGGATCCCCCCGGCCCGCACGCCCCGGAACGAGGCCTACACCGGTGTGACATAGGCCCCGGAGATTCCGCCGTCCACCAGGAACTCCGCGGCCGTGATGAACGAGGAGTCGTCACTCGCCAGGAAAGCCACCGCCGCGGCGATCTCCTCGGGCCGGGCGAAGCGGCCGAGCGGAATGTGCACCAGGCGCCGGGCCGCCGCCACCGGGTCCGCGGCGAAGAGCTCGCGCAGCAGCGGGGTGTCCACCGGCCCCGGCGAGAGCGCGTTGACCCGGATGCCCTCGCGGGCGAACTGCACCCCCAGCTCGCGCGACATCGCCAGCACCCCGCCCTTGGACGCGGTGTAGGAGACCTGCGAGGTGGCGGCGCCCATCCTGGCCACGAAACTGGCGGTGTTGATGATCGAGCCGCGCCCGTGCCGCCGCATGTAGGGCAGCGCCGCCTTGCAGCAGAGGTACACCGAGGTGAGGTTGACCTCCTGCACCCGGTGCCAGGCGTCCAGCCCGGTGGTCAGGATGGAGTCGTCCTCCGGCGGCGAGATGCCGGCGTTGTTGAACGCGACGTCCACGCTGCCGTACGTCTCGTAGGCGGTGTCGAAGAGCGCCTCGACCATGTACGGGTCGGTGACGTCGGTGGCCACGAAGAGCCCGCCGACCGCCTTGGCCGCCGACCGACCGGCCGCCTCGTCGATGTCGGCCAGCACCACCCGCGCGCCCTCGGCGGCGAGCCGGTGCGCGGCGGCCAGGCCGATGCCGCTGCCGGCACCGGTGACCACCGCCGTCCGGCCGACCAGGCGGCGGCAGACCACGGCGTCCGTCGACCTGTGGGGCATCGCGGTCCTCCTCCGAGCATCGTCACGGAAAGCGATCAACAGTATACGTTGGGTTTTCAAATGGTTCGGGTTACTACGCTGGAAACGGCCCAGAAGGGAACGACAACGGTCACCAGTGCAGCCTTTGGATCTTCCTCCGATCTGGGGTTCACTCTCCCTGCAGGGCACCCGTCCTTGACCTCTCTCAGCGATCAGGAGACGACCGCGATGGCCGAGCACGACCACGATCACGACCACGCCCATCAGGACGACGGACACAGCCACGGGCACGGCGGACACGGGCACTCGCACGCGGTCGCCGCCGACGCCGACCGGCGCTGGCTCACCAGCGCGCTCGCGCTGATCGTGGTCTTCATGCTCGGCGAGGTGGTCGTCGGCTTCGCCGCCCACTCGCTGGCACTGATCTCGGACGCGGCGCACATGCTGACCGACGCGGTCTCCATCGTGCTGGCCCTGGTCGCGATGCGGCTGGCCGCCAGGCCGGCCCGCGGCGGCTTCACCTACGGCTTCAAGCGGGCCGAGATCCTCTCCGCGCAGGCCAACGGCGTCACCCTGCTCGTCCTGTCGGCCTGGCTGGGCTACGAGTCGATCGGCCGGCTGATCTCGCCGCCGGACGTCCAGGGTGGCCTGGTCCTGGTCACGGCGCTGGTCGGGATCGTGGTCAACATCGGCGCGGCCTGGTGCATGTCGAAGGCCAACCGCAGCTCGCTCAACGTCGAGGGCGCCTTCCAGCACGTGCTGACCGACCTCTACGCCTTCATCGCCACCGCGGTGGCCGGCGCGATCATGCTGACCACCGGGTTCCTGCGGGCGGACGCGATCGCCTCGCTGATCGTGGTGGCCCTGATGCTGCGGGCCGGGTACGGACTGGTCAGGGACTCCGGACGGATCTTCCTGGAGGCCTCGCCGGCCGGCATCGACCCGGACGCGCTCGCCGACCGGCTGGTGGCCGCCCCGGCGGTGGAGGAGATCCACGACCTGCACGTCTGGGAGATCACCTCCGGCCAACCGGCCCTCTCCGCGCACATCCTGGTCGCCCCCGGCGGCGACTGCCATGCCGTGCGGCGTGATCTGCAGCGCCGGCTCCGCGACGATTACAAGATCACCCACGCTACCCTCCAGGTGGACCACGTCGGCGAGGACGACGACCAGGACCTGCTGCAGATCACCGACGCCACCGAGTTCCCGAGCGGTGAGCACTGCGCCGACTCGCACGGCCCGGTCCATCGCAGCGGGCCGCACACCCACTGAGGGCATCACGATGACGACAGTCCTGCGATACGCGGCGTTCACCAGCACCCCCGAGGGCGGCAACAAGGCCGGCGTCGTCCCGGAGGCCACCGGCCTGACCGAGGACCGGATGCTGGCCGTCGCCGCCGAACTCGGCTACTCCGAGACGGCCTTCCTGACACCGGACCGACAGGGCCGACCACGGACCTACGACGTCCGCTACTTCGCGCCCGCCATGGAAGTCCCGTTCTGCGGCCACGCCACGGTCGCCGCGGCGGTCGCGGTGGCCGAACTGACCGGCCCGGGCGACCTGGTCTTCGAGACCCGCTCCGGCACGGTCCCGGTCAGCGTGGCGGTGGACCCGGACGGCGTGCTGCGCGCCACCCTGACCAGCGTCGAGCCGCACGTCCTGGACGTCGACCCGGCCGACTTCCAGGAGGCGCTGGCCGCACTCGACTGGCAGGCCGCCGACCTCGACCCCACCCTCCCGCCGCGGATCGCCTACGCCGGCGCCCGCCACCTGGTACTGGCGGCCGCCACCCGCGGGCGGCTGGCCGACCTGGCGTACGACTTCGACCGGCTGGCCGCCTTCATGACAGCGCGCGAGCTGATCACTTTTCAGCTGGTCTGGCGCGAGTCCGCCACGGTCTTCCACGTGCGCGCCCCCTTCCCCGTCGGCGGCGTGGTCGAGGACCCGGCGACGGGCGCGGCGGCCGCCGCGTTCGGGGCGTACCTGCGCGAGCTGGGCCAGGCGCCCGGCGACACCGTCCTGACCTTGCACCAGGGCGAGGACCTCGGCAGCCCCGGCCTGCTCCACGTCGAACTGCGCGCCGACGACCCGCGGGTGCGCGTGAGCGGCGCGGCGGTCCGGCTGCCGGGGTAATTGTCGGCGGTGTGCGGGATGATCGGCGGGTGACCGCACCCCGACTGATGCTCCTCGACTCCGCCAGCCTCTACTTCCGGGCCTACTTCGGTGTCCCGGAGTCGCTGAAGTCCCCGGACGGCCAGCCCGTGAACGCCGTCCGGGGCCTGCTCGACTTCATCACCCGGCTGGTCCAGGACCACCGCCCCGACCAGTTGGTCGCCTGCATGGACGCCGACTGGCGACCGCAGTGGCGCGTCGACCTGATCCCCACCTACAAGACCCACCGGCTGGCCCCCGAGGCCACGGCGGGCGAGGAGGAGGTCCCGGACACCCTCGCCCCCCAGGTCCCGGTCATCGAACAGGTGCTGGACGCCCTGGGCATCGCCCGGATCGGCTCCCCCGGCTACGAGGCGGACGACGTGATCGGCACCCTCGCCACCCGCGCCGCCGGCCCGGTCCAGATCGTCACCGGCGACCGCGACCTCTTCCAACTCGTCGACGACGCCCGCGACATCCAGGTCTTCTACCCCCTCAAGGGCGTCGGCACCCTGCAGATCACCGACGACACCCTGCTCCGCGAGAAGTACGGCGTCACCGGCGCCCAGTACACCGACATGGCCGTCCTGCGCGGCGACCCCAGCGACGGCCTGCCCGGCGTCAAGGGCATCGGCGAGAAGACCGCCACCGGGCTCATCCACGAGTACGGCGACCTCGCCGGCATCCGCGCCGCCGCCGCCGACCCCTTCTCCAAACTCACCCCCGCCCGCCGCAAGAACCTCCTCGAAGGCGCCCCCTACCTCGACGTCGCCCCCACCGTCGTCCGCGTCGCCACCGACGTCCCCCTCCCCACCTTCGACCCCACCCTCCCCCGCGAACCCCTCGACCCCATGACCCTCGAAGACCTCGCCACCCGCTGGGGCCTCGGCACCTCCCTCACCCGCCTCCTCGACACCCTCGCCGCCACCCGCTGAGTGCCGACGATCCTGACTCAGCGGCGGGGGCCGTGGTGTACGCACGCAGGCTTTCGACGACGATCAGATGACCGTAGCCCTGAAGGCCCTCCGGTCACTGCTGTCCCGGCTCGAAATCGAGTTCTCAGTCCCGTTCAGAGACTTTCGAGCTTTCCGCACCTACTGGATCAACCATGACATGGCGAACAGCTGGGCCGCTCGTAGGGAGTTCCTGTCCTCGATATTCGAGCCCGTTCGGGACCAACTTGAGCAACTGGAAGAAGACGCCTATCTGGGTACAGGGTTCCGCGGGCCCCTCGGCGAGATGCGGAACATCATCCCCTGATCTCGCAGGTCAACGCGAAATCAGACGTTCTGTCATAGGAGGCACGCTCAGGTCTTGTCTCGGCCGAGAACGTCGCGCGTCCCTGGTACCGCTCGGCTGCTGCCTCGGCTGATCAGGACGCACCCGTGGGCGTGGTGAACGACGGACGGGGTCACCGGGGCAGAGTGACCAGGACGCGGCCACGGCTGCCGGCGTCGACGCGGTCGTGGGCCTTGGCGATGTCCGCCAGCTCGTAACGGTCGCCGACTTCGACGGTCAGGGCGCCCACGGCGGCCGCGGCGGTCAGATCGCGTGCTGCCTGGCGTTTCGCCTCTTCGGGGAAGTCGTCGCTGCCGATCAAGCGCAGGATGACGTTGTTGAACAGCAGCGACCAGAAGGGGATCTCGGTCCGGTCCGCGCTCGTCGCGTAGGCGGCGATGACCGCGCCGTTCGCGACCACGGCGTTGTCGAGGTCTGCATTGTCGGACAGGGACACCTCGACGATCCGGTGCACGCCCTCGGGCGCGTACGCGCGGATCGCCGCCGCCGGGTCCCCCTGGTCCAGAGCCACGGCGTGGGACACGACAGCCGGATCGACCTGTGCGAGATCCGCGCCGCGCCGGACGGTGGCGAGCACCCTGGCCCCGCCCCAGCGGGCGAGCTGCGCGGCCAGGGAGCCGACCCCGCCCAGAACGCCGTGCACCAGCACGAGCTTGCCGTCGACCGGTCCGTCGGCGAACACGGCGCGGTGGGCGGTGATGCCGGGGATGCCCAGGGCCGCGCCGACTTCGTCGCCGAGGTGGTCGGGCAGCGTCACAGCCAGATCGGCGGGCACGACGGTGTACTGGGCGGCCGTGCCGAACGGTCGGTAGGACTGGGCGCCGTACACCCACACCCGCTGTCCGACCCGACGCCCGTCGACCCCCTCGCCCACGGCGTCGACGACTCCGGCGGCGTCGCTGTGCGGGATCACCCGCGGGTAGGGCATCGAGGAGCCGAGCCAGCCGCACCGCTTCTTGGTGTCGCCGGGGTTGACACCGGAGACGGTGACGCGGACGCGGACCTCGCCCCGGCCGGGGGTGGGGTCGGGCAGCTCGCCGACGCGCAGCACGTCGGCGGCGGGGCCCTGTCGGTCGTACCAGGACGCAAGCATGAGCGGCTACCTCCGGGGCTGGTCAGCGCACAGGTCGTCCGAGCGTAGAGGGGTCGGTCCCGGCGCGCGCGGCGACTGGCTCGTCACCGTCCAGAACCTGGTGCAACCAGGCCCGTTCGGCGCTACTGATGGCGCGGGCGGTCAGCAGCATGCCGCGCCGGTAGGGGTCGGCCATGTCCTCGGCACGCAGCGGCCGGTCGCCGTCGTAGAAGAAGCTCGCCGGCTCCTCCAGGAACTCCAGTCGCCGCCGCAGCACCGCGTGCTGTTCGGCGACGTCCGGCAGGAGGGAGAGGAACGCCAGCACGGTGAAGAACCGCGTGAAGTCGCTGATCTCGTGGTCGGCGGGCGCGCGCAGCCGCTGCAGCAGGTCGGTGCGCCCTGCGTCGGTCACACTCAGTATGTAGCGGGCCGGGCCCGCGGCCGGGTCCGGGCGCCGTTCCAGCAAGCCCGCCGCGGCGAGACGCTTGATCGCCGGATACAGACTGCCGTCGCTCACCGGCCGGCTGTAGCCCGTCAACTCCGAGAGTCGGCGGCGCAGTTCATGTCCGGACAAAGGCCGCTCGGCCAGGAAGCCCAGTATCGCTAGGTCAAGCATGTCCCCATCGTCCCACACCTACATCGAATCGATGCACACATCGAATCGATGTACTGTGGTTCTTCCGCTCGCTCGTTGCGAGGGGCAGTGCAAGAAGAGAGAGGCGGACGGACATGTCGCCGCAATCCACGGAATCCGTGATGAGTCGCTTCGTCGAGTTCATCAACACAGCTGACGAGGACCTTGCCCGTGAGGTCATCGCCCCGGATGCCGAGTTTCATGCGCCGAGCCACCCGGAACCGCTGCGGGGCCCTGAGGGCTACCTGGAGCTGATCGCGATGATGCGCGCGGGGTTCCCGGATGTCCGGTGGACTCTGGAAGAGACCGTCACCGAGGGCGACACGGTGGCCGCCCGGTTCACCATGCGCGGAACGCATCAGGGCGAGTTCTTCGGAATCCCGGCCAGCGGAAAGACCATCTCGGTCCAGGCCATGAACCTCTACTACCTGGCCGACGGAAAGATCATCAAGGAGCGGGGCCAGCCCGACCTCCTCGGGGTGATGCAGCAGATCGGTGCCGTTCCTGCGCCTTGAGAGGGCGGCATGTGAGCTGATGTCCGTTTCGCCGTGGCGGAGGAAGTAGTCGGGCTGGGCGGCTACGTTCGCGGCAGAGTGAAGAGGCCCGGTTCGGTCTCGGTGAGGATGTTGCACCCGGTCAGGCGTTGAGCTTCCAGGGCCTTCGTCACGGTGCCCGCGGTGCCGGCCGCGACCTTGTCGAGCAGGGCGGTGCCGAAGGCGTTGTCGTGGACGGAGGCGGCCGGCACGACCGCGGCGATCACCAGGCCCAGCACGTCCACGGCAAGTCCCCGCTTGCGGCCGGGCACCTTCTTCGCCGCGTCGCGTCCCGTCGTCACGGCCTGCACCCCGGCTGCGGCGTGCAGGCTCTGGGTGCCGAGCACCACCAGGCTCAGAGCGCAGCGGAGGGTGCATACGGCGGTCGGGTAGCCGGGGCACAGCAATGTGCTCCGGCTACCCGACATCATCGACGGCAGCGGCTCGGCGGACGTCACCGACGTCCTGCGGGCGGCCAGGATCACGCCGAGCAGGACCAGGCCGATCGTGCTGAACGACGCGCCGACCGCGAGGGCAGCAGCCTTCTCACGCTATTTGAGCTGCGTGCCACCCGAGTTTCGGTAGGTGTTCGTCTTCGCGAACAGGTTGCCGCCGTCGCTTTCGACCGTGGTCGAATCCGGTGTTCCCGGGCCGAACAGCAGACCCGCGACATGGGCGCTCGCGACCTGGTCCATGTGCGAGAACAGCCAGTCGACCTTGTCGTCCTGGTAGTGGTTCGTGGTGTTGTTCTGTCGCATGTTGCCGAGCGGGATCTGCCAGGCCACGATCGGTTTGCCGACCGTGTCCGCCATCTGCTTCCAATACGCGAGCTGCGCGGCCCACTTCTGGTCGGTCCAGAACGAGTTGTGTCCGCCATTCGCCGGCAAGGCATTGACGCCGGCGTCCGCGGCTTCTACCTCCCCGACCAGGAAGTCCGCGCCGGTTGCCCCGAGGGCCACGTAATCCCTGCCACAGCGTGCCACGTTACCCGGCCAGTCCCAGCAGGTGAGATGCAGGCCGACGGCCGCGTCAGGAGCGTACTTGCGGGTCATTGCGATCAGACAGTGGGCCAGACCCACCACACTGTTCTCCTGATTGGCGCAGTCGTTCGGAGCCGCAGCAGTCACCTGCGCCGGGACCGTGTCCAGATTGCCCATCCCTCGTGCGAATCCCCAAAAATCAGGTTCGAGATCGATCATGTCGTGCGAGGTGCCGATCTTCTGGAGGAAGAAACGGTAGTCGTTGAGGTATCTGGTGAGGAGGTCGACCCGGTTGACCGCCTTCACCTCGTCCTGCCACGCCGGAGCGGAGGTGAGGTCAGGCAGTTCAAACCATGTCCACATCATTGTCTGCGGATGAGGACGACCCTGATAGGTGGCCTGCGCAGCGCGGGCTTCCATAGTGGGGATGATCCCCCCCACGCCCACCGTCCACGCATCCCCACCAATTCAACCCACTCGGGCAGGTCGACGCCGTGTACAGGTCGCTCGACGGTGCAGGCGGACTGACGAGGTATTGGTACCGAACGTCGAACGGTGCGGCGGCCGCAGAAGCATCGGTCATCCCTCCTCCGATCGACACCGTGCTCTTGCCCATGAAAGTGACGGAGTTTCGTGTCGTCGAGCCGCCGCCGACGGACGTGCTGCCGCCCGAGGGTGTGCTACCCGGCGTTGGCCCGCCGCCCGCGGCGTTCGCTTTACCCGATGGGGTGGACGAAACCGCTGCCGTCGCAGGCGCCGCGTTGGTGGGGGTGCTCGCACTAGCCGCTGGAGTCGGTGAAGCCGCCGTGGTCGCAGACGCCGCAGCGGCGGCATTCCCGGCATGCGACGGCTGACCGCAACCGGCAACCACCGCGAGCAGGGTCGCCGACACGGCACTCGCCAACGTGAAACGCCACGGGCGGCGTGGATGTGGAGCGGGCATAGCTGAGCTCTCCTTTGATCGTGTCAGTCGATCCGGCGACCTTCAGTGGTCGGGCGGCCCGGAAAGGTTGCCGACCGCGTCCGGTCGAGTCGGCGTTCCACCTCTCCGTTGCCGCCGCGGGCGGAAAGGTTGCCGACCCGCGCGGACTTTTTTCGGCAGGGTGAACGACGGGCAGGATCAGAGCGTGGTGGTGAACGGTGCTGCAGCTCGATGAGCTGCAGTTTTCTCGAGGGTTGGGTGTGGTAGCGGCCAGGGCGGGGCAGCCAGTGGACGGTTGGTTCTGTCCGTCCAGGAGGTGCGCAGTGCCGTCGGTGATCGCTTTGCTGGAGTGTCGCGAGGCGGTGGCGCGGGAAGGGTTCGAGTCCTGGCTGGAGGCGGGGCGGGAGGCCGAGGAGCATGTTGCTGCGGCCCGGCAGCGTGTGGACCATGCACGAATTGCCCGCGAGGAGGTGCTGCGTGCGCCGGCCGAGGAGGGCGAAGTCGCCGCACGTCGCGCGGAGAGCGGGCCGGGAACGGGATCTGATCGCGGGGCAGGCGGTGCCGACGGGGACGGGTGGGGGGCCCGACCCGCGTCCTACCGCACCCCGTTCGACGCCCCGTCGGACCAGCCAAGCGACGACGGCGCACGATGACCGGCCGAACCATGGCCTCGATCCTGGACTGCCACGTCCACCTCTGGGATCCGCGGCGGCTCTCCTACCCATGGCTCGACTAGGCGCCCGAGCTCGACCGGCCGTTCACCGCCGACGACTTCGAGCAGCTCCGTCCCGCGCCGGTCGAGGTGGTCTTCATGGAGGCCGGACTCCCGTTCGACGCCTGGCGTCCGGCAGCACCAGTTGGCCGAACTGGCGCAGCTGGCCGCAGCGTGCCCGCACACACCATCGTCCTGGACCACCTCGGGAAGCCGAAGCCGGAATCCGGTAACCAGTGGTCGCAGGCACCGCGCCAAGTGGCGAAGCAGCCGAACACCGTCTGCAAGCTCTCCGGCCTGGCCACCGAACTGGCACCGGACGCGACTCCCGCGTCCGCGCTCGCGCTCCTGCGCGAAGTACTGGACGTGTTCGGCCCCGACCGCTGCCACACCGGTCACTGAGTCCGGGACCGCACCGCCCGGTCGGCCTTCGCGCCAGGAGCTTGCCGACGGAGCAGGCAGAGAGCGGTTCCTCTGCCTGCTCCGTGGCGGCTGGGCGCCATCCGGCTCCCGGTCAGCTCCAGGGCTGGGCGGTGAGCCAGCTGGTGTCGTCGGTCCAGGAGGTGGCGTTGTCCCAGGTGTTGGAGCCGCCGTTGGAGGCGGCGTAGACGGTGAAGTTGAAGTGGCGCAGGTACTTGTCGGGGTAGTTGAGGGACTGGAAGGAGTAGCCCTGGCCGTTGTGTCCGGTCTGCGGGCAGAACGTGGCGTCCTGGGCGAACAGGGAGGTGTTGTCGTTGGCGTTCAGGTAGAGCTGGAAGCCCGAGTGCCGCAGGTACTGCCCCGGGTCGTTGGCGGACTCGAAGGAGAGGCAGGTGCTGTTGGCGAGGCCGGCCCGGACGATCCAGGTGGAGTCGGCCTTGACCGTGGCGGAGCTGGAGGAGTCGACGGGGGAGATGACGACCTTGGTGTCGGAGTCGTCGTGGCGGATGTAGTCGCCGGTGCAGCAGGAGGTGGTGGCCTGCAGCGAGATCCGCGCGCCCGGGGTGAAGGGGGTGGTGCCGGTCGTGTAGCCGGCCGCGGCGATGTTGGCCTGGACTGCGGCGTCGGTGGCGTCGCTGGGGTAGCCCTTGACCATCGCGCCCTCGTAGAAGGTGCCCGCGCTGTCGTTGTGGTTGGTCTGGCAGCAGTCGCCGCCGCTGCCGAGGATGATGGCACCCTGTTTGTGCATGGGGTTGTACCCGCTGGGCAGTGAGCCGCTGTAGAGCTTGGTCAGGCTCCCGGACTGGGCGTTGGCGCCCTGCAGTGCCATCTGGGTGGTGCCGTTGTTCTTGAGCATCGCGGTGACGAAGTGGCTGGTCTCGGCGACCTGGTCGGTGTTCCAGGCGGTGCTGCCGCCGGGGAACAGGCCGTCCTCGAGGTCCGCCTGCACCCACGGCCCGGTTCCGCTGCAACCGCCGAACCAGCACGACGTGCCGAAGTTGATCGCGTCCATGGCGCCGTTGCCGTCGGCCTTGTGGTCGGTCTCGGTGTTGCCGTAGTCGAAGCAGCAGCCGTTGTTGACGTGGGTACCGCTGGTGACCAGGTACTCGCCCTCGGGCGAGCTGCCGGTCGGCACACCCGAGCCGTTGGCCCAGTAGCTGTTGCCGGGGTTGATGTAGAGCGCGTAGGCCTTCTGGCCGCCCACGGTCAACGCCTCGGTGGTCGCGGTGGCGGCCGTGTCAACACCGCCGGTCCCGCCCGGTCCCTGGTAGACCAGGGTGTTGCCGCTGTTGCCTGTCTGGTCGTAGACGCGGGTGATGGTGCAGGTGGTGCCCGCGCAGAACGAGTCCTGGGCGGCGGCGTTGGCGACGCCTCCGGCGGACAGTACCCCGATGTTCAGCAGGGCGCTGTCCGAGGCCCGCTGCACCTGGTAGAGCGAGCCGTTGTAGGAGGCGAACAGCGCGCGGGTGGTGCTGTGCGCCGCGACGCACGGGGTGCCGCCGGCCGCGTAGATGTCGCAGGGCCCCTGGGAGGCGGCGTGCGAGGTGCCGCTGAAGGCGATGAGGCTGGTGAAGGCGAGCAGCACTGCGGCCAGGGGGACGACCAGCCGCCGGCGCAGGGGGCGAAACAGGCGGAGGGAAAGCATCATGAACTCCCTTGTTCATTGCTACGGGAGCGCCGAGCAGATGTTAGCGCTAACAATTCCTGCCGAGCCAACTAGCACTCGGCCGTTCGGATTGAGCCCTCACTATTGACCCACTCCGGACGGAGCGTCAAGAAGTCGAACCGGCTGACTTCAAGAGGTTCTCCCACGCCGGCCCTCACCTCCAGCAGCAGAGACGAGTCGGCCCACGGCGGTCTCCTTCTCCGGATTGCGAACGGGGCGTTCAAAGCGTTGACCCGCCGGGTCTCCCCGTGGACACTCGTCCCAGCTCGTTGTGAGCGCTAACAATCAGGCTCACCGGTGCCGCCCACAGACGGACGAAGGAGTTCACACGTGATCATTTCGGGATGGATGCGCCACGCTCGGCGCACCCTGCTGGCGACGGGGGCGACTCTCGCCCTTGCCGCCGGCGTACTGGTCGGCACCGCCACCGCCTCACAGGCAGCCACCCAGCAGCCGTGCGACATCTACGCCGCGGGCGGCACCCCGTGTGTGGCCGCGCACTCCACGACACGCGCGCTGTACGCCGCGTACAACGGCTCGCTCTACCAGGTGCGACGCGCCTCGGACAACGCCACCGCGGACATCGGCGTCCTCAGCGCCGGCGGCTACGCCAACGCCGCCGCCCAGGACTCCTTCTGCGCAGGCACCAGCTGCGTGATCACGGTGATCTACGACCAGTCAGGCAAGGGCAACAACCTCACCCAGGCACTCAAGGGCTACTGGCCCGGCCCAGCGGCCGGAGGCAACGACAACCTCGCCAACGCCACCGCTGCCCCGGTCACCGTTGCCGGCCACAAGGCCTACGGCGTCTACGTGGCCCCCGGCACCGGCTACCGGAACAACAACACCTCCGGCATCGCCACCGGCGACCAGCCCGAGGGCATGTACGCGGTCCTGGACGGCACCCACTACAACGGCGGCTGCTGCTTCGACTACGGCAACGCCGAGACCGACAGCACCGACGACGGCAACGGCACCATGGAGGCCATCTACTTCGGCAACAGCACGGGCTGGGGCTACGGCGCCGGCAACGGCCCGTGGGTCATGGCCGACCAGGAGAACGGCCTGTTCTCCGGCGTCAACGCCGGCTACAACGCCAACGACCCGACCGTGAACAACCGCTTCCTGACCGCCGCCGTCAAGGGCGGCCCGAACCAGTGGGCGATCCGCTCCGGCAACGCCCAGTCCGGCGCGCTGTCCACCTCCTACAGCGGCGTGCGCCCCAACGTCTCGGGCTACAACCCGATGAAGAAGCAGGGCGCGATCATCCTCGGCATCGGCGGCGACAACAGCAACAGCTCCGCCGGCACCTTCTACGAAGGAGTCATGACCTCCGGCTACCCGAGCGACGCCACCGAGAACGCGGTGCAGGCCAACATCACCGCCGCCGGCTACGCCGACTCCTCCTCGGGCACCGGCTCGATCGCCCCCGGCTCGCGGATCTCGCTGCAGGCCACCACCTCCTGCTGCACCGGCGACTACATCCGCCACGACGACTCCGACACCAAGGTCGTCATCTCCCCCGTCGACTCCTCCAGTTCCGCCACGGTCAAGGCCGACTCCACCTGGATCGTCCGGGCCGGCCTCGCCAACAGCACCTGCCTCTCCTTCGAGTCCGCCAACGACCCGGGGCAGTACCTGCGGCACTCGGGCTTCCAGCTCTACCTGAACGCCAACGACAACACCTCCCTGTTCGCCCAGGACGCCACGTTCTGCCCGCAGACCGGACACAACGGCCAGGGCTACTCCTTCCAGTCCCTCAACTACCCCGACAAGTACCTGCGCCACTTCAACTACACCGTCTACACCGCCTCCAACGGCGGCTCCAACACCTGGGACAACGCCACCTCCTGGACCGACGACACCAGCTGGCTCACCGCCCAGCCCTGGAGCTGACACCTCACCCCCACCCCACCGCCGGGCCGCACGGAGAAACCCCTCATGCGGCCCGGCGACTTGCCACTGACGGCAAGGCCACACGTTCGGATGACGGCAGAACGGAAATCAGCTCACATTCCGCCCTCTGAGAGCGCAAGTCCGTCGGCGGCAGCGCTGGACGTCTACCGGCTTCCGGCGGTGCGAGGGCGGCATGCCAGACCATGGTCCTGGCGCACCACCCTCGCCTCATGTCACCTCGCCGGTGGTCAGCCCTTCGCGTCCGGTCGCGACTCGGCGGCCGCGAGGCCGGCGATGGCCACGAGCATCAGCACCGTGCCGACGACCGTGGCCGCGGTGAGCCGCTCGCCGAGGAGCGGGCCCTCTCCGCGGAGCTGCGACCCACCGCTGTGTCGCCGCAGTGGCCCCAGGACCCTGGGTGCTGGTGTGGCAGGCGGTCGGACCGCCCTGCTGAATGCTCTGACCTGGGTCCACTCGGCTCTGCGCCGTGGGGATGCTTGTGCGGCCCTATCGACTCAACCAGTGCGGCCTCTGATCGGGGTCCAACACCATCTGCTGGTCCGGTGCATCTTCCAGACGGCCGCGCCGGCTGACACCGGGCCGGTCGCGGAACTCCACCACCAGGTCGCGATACCGCTCGGCTCGGAACGGCGAGCGCGCTGCACGTACGGCACGTCGAAGACGTACGGACCACCGTTGGTCTCGGGGTCGAGGATAACGGTCAGCTCCGCTACCCGCGTGAGCAGGACCGCCCCTGAAAGGTTCAGCGCAACGGGCCCTGGCTCCAGTCGCTATCCGGGCGCGCTCGCCATCCTGCTCGCTCGCGGGTTCGGACACTCCATCATCTGCAGCGGAACCAGCAGCCTCGCACTGATAGGAGAGATCCCGGCCGACGATCTGACGGCCGACGCTCTCTGGGGCTTCGAGGTCGGAACGCTTCGCCTTACTGCAGCGTCGACAGCCTCGTCATTCCGCCCCGCGATGGGCTTCGGAGTGGTCGACCCCACGACCGGCATCGCCGAGCCCATCGCCGTACCTATCTCGCGTAGTGGGGCATTCACGTTCGACGAAGTCACCTACGCCGCATAGCGGCCAACCTGCGCAGCGGCGCACGGTGCCCCGGCAACCCGTACAGGAAGGGCATGCCCCGGCTTTCCCGGTTCCATCACCGGAGCTCAGACCGCAGCGGGGAGGATGCCGCGCGGCCAATGGCCGAGCCAGAACACCGCCGTGGACGGCTCGGGTTGATCCTCGGTCGAGCCATCGTGGGGCAGCAGCTCAGTGGGGGCGATGCAACCCTCCCCCGGAGCCAGCCGGATGCGAAACACCCGTAGCGGCTGCCGACTGACGACGTAGGCCCGCAGGTCGTCGGTGTGGGGGGCAGCGGCAGGCGGGGTCGGCGTAGAGGGTGCGGCAGATGGTGCGGATGTCGAGGTCGGCGAGCAGGAGGTAGCGGGTGCCGGGGCCGAGGTTGAAGCACAGACGCCGTCGGCCGGTGTGCTTGGACTCGTAGTCCAAGCGGTCCCAGTTGTCGACGTGCAGTCCGATACGTCGGCCGTTCTGGTAGTTGGGAGTGGTGGTCAGAGCCTTGGCAGGGCTGGCGGCCTGGCCGAGATGAACGGCGTCCGGATCCCCGAGCGGGTCGGCCAGGGCGACCTCGAACCCGCCGTCGCCGCCGCCATGTCGGTCCCGGCGGAGGTCTCCGCCCACCCCCGCGTCACCGGCATGCTGAACGCCTTCGGCACCAAGCTGGGCGATCTGGCCGATGGCAGCATCCTGGCCCGTACCTGGGCCGGGTACACACGCAACAGCAGGAGGACCACCGCGTGACAATCGAGCTCCGCCACCACACCGACCTCACCACGCAGGCCCGGCAGGACCTGCTGGACGTCTACGCCGACGTTCGGGCGCCGCTGCTTCATCTGGTCAACTACCGTGTCCAGACATTCGCCGAACGCCTCGACCGGCACGCCACCGAACCCGGCTTCGAACTCATCCTCGGCCACGACGGCGACGTCCCGATCGGTTACGCCTACGGCAACACCGTCGACGCCGACGACCGGTACTGGAAGCGCATGGCCGAACCGCTGCCCGAGGGCTTCACCGATACCCCCGTGCTGGCTATCAAGGAGATCGGCGTCCGCACTCCCTGGCGCGGAACCGGGACCGCCCGCCGTATTCACGACGAACTCCTCGCCCAGCGCACCGAAGACCGCGTCGCCCTCATGGTCAACCCGCTCGCCGGGGACGGCAGGGTCCAGGCCCTGTACGAGACCTGGGGCTACCATGCCTTCAACAGCCAGCTGCCCACACCCGAATCACCCCGGCTCACCGCCATGGTGCGCCCACGCTGACAGTGTCCGAATCGGCGGGCCGAGACCAGTACCCTCTCGAACTCGGGAAAGCTGCCCTCGTTTTCATATGCGACGACTACCGCCTGGTGGAGCCTTCAGCGCTGATTGAAAACCCCTTGCTCCAAGGTCCATCGATTGGTGGGATGCAGGGGCTTTAATGACGGGAGGGGACAGCTTGGCGGTGTTCGGGTGTGCAGGCTGCGGTGCGGTCCTGACGGCGGCGGTGTCGGAGGTGGCGTTGCCGATCCACCTGGCCGACACCCACTGGGAGAAGCTGCATCCGCCGCTGTTGGAGGCCGGGTCCTACGCCGTCGACCCCGCACCGTACGGGCCGCCGTGGCGGCAGTGGGACGAGGTCGGGACGCACGAGGCCGCAGAGCACGGGCGTTTTGCGCCGTTCGGCGCTCTGTCCAACGGGCCGTCAGGCACCGTCCTCCTCGCGCCCGGCGACATGCGCGGCACCAGGCTGATCCTCGATCGAGCCGGGGGCTACTGCATGGGGATCGACGGGAGGGACGGGCCGAACCTCGCCTGCCTGGGCTGCGATCTGCCGGTCGGAACGAGGATGGACGACTGCGGGTGCTGGCAGGTCGTCCGGCTCGTTCCGCAGGCGGTGGTGCGGTTGTCCGGCCCGCCGGAGCGGCCAGTCATGGACTGGGCGGAACTGCTGGCCACCGGCGCGCTGTGGCACCGGTTGAGCGAGTATCGGGACATCCCGGCGGGCGTGGTTCTCGCCCACCTGGTGGCGGCCTCCGGGGGCGCGCCCATCGAGGTGGTTTCCGGGCCGGTTGCCGAGCTTCTCGGTCGGGCGCTCGGCGCACTGCTGCCCGCCGGGGATGGCGCGAAGCGGCTGGACCTGGCGGGGCCGGGGTTCGGTGAGCCGGCCGCCGACCTGGTGCTGGTGCCGGTCCATCCGCAGACCGGACAGGTGTGGCAGCCGTGTGGTGAAGCAGTGCCGGTACCCATGGATGCCGCACTCTGGGCCGAGCTCGCCTATCCGCCGCACCGGACCCGCCTGCCGGTGGTCGGTGGGCTCCCGGCAGGCGTGGAGCGGGACGATCCGCTTCCTCCACATCCGTGGTACCCGTTCCAGCCGTCCCGGGAAGCGTTCCGGTACACGCTCGCGCGGATGCCCGCCGTCCGGGAACCGTGGCTGCGGGCGCTCTACGACCAGGGATACTGACCGCAGGAGACGCGAGCGCGGTCGCGGCCACCAGGGCATCCAAGGCGTAGTCGTGGCCGGGCAATCCAGCTGATGGCGTCCGCATCGTCCTCCACGGCCAGGTGGTTCCGTGGGTTCAGCGCGCCACCACCGGCGTCGGGGCGAAAGCCTCAGCAAGGCTGGTCAGGATGGAGCCGGACCAGTTGCTCTCGCCGAACACGCCGACCGGGATGGCGAGTACGCCGTACTCGTGCTGGAGCGTCTGCGCCGGGATATCGACCGGGAAGAAGTAGTTGCCGGGACAGGTCCGGCTCGCCAGGGGAATCGCCCCCAGCACCTCGGCCGGCAGTCGTTCGAACAACCGCTGGGCCCGGGCGGCCAGTTCGGCGACGACCTGCCGGGGCACGTCGGTGTGCTCGGTCAGCAGGCGGGCGGCGAGGTTCAGTTGGGCCGGTGTCGGTGGGTCGGCGCGGAAGGCTGTGGCCAGTTCGGGTTGGGCCGGTCCCAGTAGGACCACGCCGAACGTGCGGGGCCACAGCCATCCCTTGGTGACCGAATGCAGCAGGACCGCACGACCGGTGTCCAGCAACCGCCGGGTGCCGGCGGCGAACGGGGTCCCCAGGTCGTAGACGCTGTCGATCAGCAGGCGGCGGTGCGGTGATTCGCGCAACCACGCCATCACCGCGGCGCACTCGGCATCGGACAGGTACCGGCCGAGCGGCTTGCTGGGGTTGGCGAGGAGCAGGTATTCGGGGCGGTCGTCCGCCGGCGACGTCGGGAGGACCGGTGCGGGCAGTGTCGGGTAGGACGTGGGTGTCAGGCCCGCGGCGCGGGCCAGCTCGAAGTAGACCGGGTAGACGTCGCCGGGCAGCCACAACCGCGCTTGGACGGCGCGCAGCCGGTTGAACACCACGCCGAGCCCGTGCCGGACCCCTCGGCAGACCATCGCCCGGCCGGACCACTCCTGCGGCAACTCGAACCGTCGCAGCCAGGCGCGGGCGAGATCGCACCGGTGCACCGTGCTCAGCTCGGCGGGCGGTTGCGGTCGGAGCGCGGCAAGCGCGCGGTACACGTTGGTCTCGGCGGCGTCCAACAGCGACGGCGAAGCACCGAGTTGCCGCTGCCGGAACTCCTGGAACTCGTCGAACCTCATGCCGCCACACCCTCGGGCAGGATCTCGCTGGCCCGGTCCTCCAGGGAGGCGTAGCAGCGTCCGTCGGCCAGGACATTCCAGCTGCGGGCGATCCCGCTGGTGCGTTCCCAGAGCAGGCTGGGCTCGGTGTAGGCGGCGATCCGCATCGGCCGGCCGTCCCAGTCGCCGTGGTAGACCGGCGCGCCCCAGGGCAGGCGGCTTGCCAGTTCGAAGCCGTGCTGTGCGGCGAACCGGGTGACGACGGACAGCGAAACCTGGTGCTGTCGGCTCCACACGTTGGCGGTGCGGTCGAAGTAGAGCGACTCGGTGCTGGTGGAGACATAGAGCTCCTTGAAGCAGACCTCCTCGACACCGAGAGCCGCGGCCCACGAAAGGTAGTCGGCGACGCCGGCCGCGTCGGCCACACCACCGTGCTGGAGCACGCAGATCAGTCTCATCCGCAGCCCCGGCCAGCGGTCACGCTCCACGCGCCAGGTGTCGATCACCGAACTCACCGGCGTGCGCAGCATCATCAGCCGCTCGCTGGCGTCGTCGTCCTGATGGTGCCGGGAGACGGCCAGCACGCTCAGGCCTGCGGCGCTCAGGGCCGCCAGTCGGCCGGCCCGGTCGGCGTGCTGCCCCTTCGCCAGGGTGTGCGCGTTGGTGATCAGGACGACCTTCGGGAAGGCCGTCGAGCAGGCGGATACCAACCGCAGCTGCTGGTCGAACGGTATGAGCGTGGGCTCCCCGCCGCCGGTGATCACCGCACGCTCGGCGCCGGCCGCGCGGGCCTGCTCCAGCCAGTGGGCGACCGCGTCCCACGGGACCCGGGCCGGCGCCTGGTCGCTGGAGATCGAAGCCGCCGAGAAGCAGAACGAACACCGGGCCTGGCAGGCGGAGGCGACCGGCAGGATCGACACCGAGCGCGGTCGCATGTCGGCGTAGCGGCGCTGCGCCGATCCGTGCAGGTGGAGGGAGGCCGCCATCGCGTCCTCGACGGTCGTCGGGCGCAGCGTGAACTCATCACCTGCGTGATCGAGTTCGTGAACGGCTGACAGCCGGATGCGAGCCTCGTGCAGTTCCATGCCGAGGCCGGTCGACACGTTGGGCACCAGCCTGTCCGGGTCCACCGTGGTTTCCAGCACCAGCAGCCGGTCGCCCGCGATGGCCAGACGGTCCAGCAGGCGTCGCGCCTTCCCGATCCCGATGGCCAGCTCCGCGCGGGTCAGCAGGTGGAACCGGTCGGGATAGGTACTCTCCGGAATTCCCGCCTTACCGTAAGCGAACGCGTACTTGTCGAATCCCTTCGCGAAGTTCGACAGCACAATGACGTGGAAACGCTGGTCGCCCGAGTTCATTCCGTCATCATGCAGGAACGGGCCTCTGACCGGCCCGGTCATTCTTTGCACCGGCGCGCGGTCAGCGGGGATGATCTCCCCTGTGACCACCTTCCTCGCGTTCGCGGTCGTCGCGTTCGTCAGCGCCATGATCAGAGCCTTCCGCGCCAGCCGGTCCGGCCAGGCCAAAGCGGCCCGGCCGAAGATGCCCAAGGGCTTCGATCCGCTCGCCCACGGGCTCGTCCCCCGCGCGCAGCTCGATCCCGACCGTGCGGGGCCGCCGCTGCCGGCACACCATCACAAGGAGCTGCATGCGATAGCCCACGCGGCCTGGGCGGGCGACTGGCGCAGTGCGGCCGCGCATGTCGAGGCCGCGCAGGGGTGGGACGAGCGCTGGGCGCGTACGGAGTTCCTGCTCCAGGTCGCGAGCAGTGGCGACGGCTGGCTGACGGACTGGCGCAACGCGGAGCCGGACGACTGCACCGCGGCCACGCTCCACGCCCGGCTGCTGGTCCACCAGGCCTGGGAGATCCGGGGCAACGGCTACGCGAAGCAGGTGCCGCCGGAGCGGATGGCCAGGTTCCTGGAGCTGCTGCCCGCCTCGATGGAAGCCGCCAAGCGCGCCGCGCTGCTCGATCCGCGTGACCCCGGCCCGTGGGTGGTCATGGTCACCACGGCCCGCGCGCTCCAGTACGGCCACGAGCAGTTCCGGCCGCTGTGGGACGGACTCGTCGAGCGTGCCCCGCACCACTACGACGGCCATTGGCAGACCCTGCAGTACTGGTGCGCCAAGTGGTCCGGCAGCGACAAGCAGATGGTCGACTTCGCCGAGCGGGCCGCCCGCACGGCCCCCGCCGGAAGCCCGCTCGCCGGGATGTACCTGCACGCCCTCCACGAGTTGGAGAAGCGCCACGGCGCCGCGGCGCTGCCGTCCTCGGGGCGGGCCAAGGAACGGCTCGGCCTGGTCGTCGAGTCGCTCGCCCTGGTTCCCGAGTCCGACGAACACCTGCCCTACCTGCGGCACTTGGCGGCCCACTACCTCGGCAGGGCCGGCCTGCACGACGCGGCCCTGGAGCAGTTCCGGCTGATCGGACCGTGGTGCGGCGCCTACCCGTGGAACGCGGACAAGGACCCGGTGGCCGCCTTCGACCTCGCCCGCGCCCTCGCGGCCACCGGCGCGGGCACGCGTCAACCGGCAGGGAAGCAGATCGGGAAGCAGATCGGGAAGCGGGTCGGTAAGTAGGCCCGGAAACAGGCCCGCAAGTAGGTCGGGTGCGGCCAAGGTTGTGCAGACATCTTTCTGCCATGGAGTCATGGGTCGAAGTTCTTCCAAACGTACCCATGAGTAGCTACGGTTCCGCTGTCATGCACGCAGCTGACCCAGCTGACCCACCCTCAGGAGCCCTCTCCATGTCCTTGCGCCGTACCGCCGCCGCCCTGTCCACCGTCGCCGTCGCGGCCGCCCTGCTCAGCGGCGCACCGCAGGCCGCGGTTGCCGCGCCCAGTGGTTCGACCCTGTCGGTGTTCGCCTGGAACGTCGACCTCGGGACGTCGATCGTCGACTCGATGGAGAACGAGCGGGCCTCCAGCCGGACCCCGGTGATCGAGTCGATCGTGCGTCAGCACAACGCGGACGTGGTGATCCTGGACGAGCTGTTCAACCACAGCTCGACCAACGACATCAACAGCAAGCTCGCCGACCTCTACCCGTACCGCACGCCGGTGATCGGCCAGACCTGTTCGGGTGGCGGCTGGACCGGGATCAGCGGCAACTGCTCCAACTCCCCGTTCGTGATCAACGGGGGGACGATGATCCTCTCCAAGTACCCGATCACCGCCCAGTACGCCCATATCTACAGCAACTCCACCTCGGGCACCTGGGACTACAACGCCAACAAGGGCGCCGTGCTGGCCCAGGTCAACAAGGGCGGCGTGAAGACCTGGGTGGCCGGCACCCACCTGCAGGCCGACCAGCAGGGCACCTCCACCGACACCACCCAGGCCACCCGGCTCGGCCAGCTCGGCGAGGTGCAGAGCTGGGTGAACGGCATTGTGGGCTCCACCGCTCCGGTGCTCTTCGGCGGCGACCTCAACGTGGAGTACTTCCACGGCCAGAGCCGCGGCGACTTCGCCAACGCGCAGAACGCGGTCGGCGGCGTGCTCGGCACCCCGGCGACCAACCCGGGCCAGACGCTGACCACGATGGACTGCACGGTCGCCACCTGGTGCCAGTTCATGTCGGGCGTGGAGAGCTTCCCGGACGACTACCAGGACAGCCTGGACTACCTCGGCTACCTGAACGCGCCGGGCCGCCCGACGCCGCAGGCGCTGCCGACGGTCGCCACCGACTTCGACCCGCAGGCGGGTTGGACGCAGGGGCAGATGGACACCAACGCGCCGAGCGACCACTACCCGGTCGAGGCCACCTTCCAGCTGGGCTGACAGACAGCCAGGGCGGGCCGGGTACGCGCAGCCGCGCGTACCCGGCCCGCCCTGTTGTGGTCAGCTCACCGACGAGTACGCGATGATGCCGCGCCGCAGCCCGTCCACCGCCTTGCGCGCGGTCGTGCGCAGCTGCGCGTCCTCGCCCGCCGCGTCCTGGATCTGGCCGAGCACGTCGATCAGCTGCTTGGTCCAGCGGACGAAGTCTCCGGCCGGCATGTCGGCGTCGCGCAGCACCTGGTCCAGGTTGTGGCCCAGCGCCCAGCGGTAGGCGGCCCAGGCGAAGCCCAGGTCGGGCTCGCGCTGGCCGACGCCCTCGGCGGTGGAGATCCGGTGCTGCTCCTCCAGGGCGTCCAGGTGGCCCCAGATCCGGACCATCCGGCCCAGCGCCTCCTTGGCGTTGCCCTCCGGCACCCGCGGGGTGGACGCGTCGTCCGCCTGACGGGACTCGTAGACCAGCGCCGAGGCGCAGGCGGCGAGTTCGGCGGCGGCGAGGTCCTTCCAGACCCCCTCGCGGATGCACTCCGAGGCCAGCAGGTCGAGCTCGCCGTAGAGCCGGCCCAGCCGCCTGCCGTCGGGGGTGACCTCGTCGCCGCGCAGGTAGCCGAGGTCGGTGAGCAGGCCGCAGACCCGGTCGAAGGTGCGGGCGATGGTGTGGGTGCGCGAGCGCATCCGGCGTTCCAGCAGGTCGGTGTCCCGGTGCAGGCGGTGGTAGCGCTCGGACCAACGGGCGTGGTCCTCGCGCTCGTTGCAGCCGTGGCAGGGGTGCGCGCGCAGCTCGGCGCGCAGCCGGGTGATCTCCGGGTCGTCGGCGGCGGCCGCGCGGCCCCGGCGGAAGTGCTCCGGCTCCACGTGCCCGGCCTTGGTGCGCAGGGCGGAGGCCAGGTCGCGACGCGACTGCGGGCTGCGCGGGTTGAACGACTTGGGGATCTTCATCCGGTCCACGGCGGCCACCGGGTGCGGGAAGTCGATCATCGCCAGGCGCTTGACCTGCCGCTCGGCGGTGAGCACCACCGGGCGCGGCCCGTCCTGGTAGTCGGGGTGGCGCTGGGTGCGCGGCGAGCGGCTGACCGGCGGCAGGCCGGGGTCGAGCACCAGCGCGAGGCCGGCGAACTTGCCGGTCGGCACATGGATGATGTCGCCCGGCTTGAGCGCCTCGATGGAGTCGATCGCGGCGGCGCGGCGCTGGCCGCTGCCCTCGCGGGAGAGCTCGTTCTCCCGGTCCTTCAGCGTGCGGCGCAGGTTCATGTACGCGTCGAAGTCTCCGAGGTGGCAGGTCATCGCCTCGCGGTAGCCCTCAAGGCCCTCCTCGTTGCGCTGCACCTGCTTGGAGATGCCGACCACCGAACGGTCCGCCTGGAACTGGGCGAACGAGGTCTCCAGCAGCTCGCGCGAGCGGTGCCGGCCGAACTGGGAGACCAGGTTGACGGCCATGTTGTAGGACGGCTTGAAGGAGGACTTCAGCGGGTACGTCCGGGTGCCGGCCAGCCCCGCCAGCGCCTCCGGGTCCAGGCCGCGCTGCCAGAGCACCACCGCGTGGCCCTCGATGTCGATGCCCCGGCGCCCGGCCCGGCCGGTGAGCTGGGTGTACTCGCCGGGCGTGATGTCGGCGTGCATCTCGCCGTTCCACTTGACCAGCTTCTCCATCACGACCGAGCGGGCCGGCATGTTGATGCCCAGCGCCAGGGTCTCGGTGGCGAAGACGGCCTTGACCAGGCCGTGCAGGAAGAGCTCCTCGACGACCTCCTTGAACCGCGGCAGCATGCCCGCGTGGTGGGCGGCCACGCCGCGTTCCAGCGCGTCCAGCCACTCGAAGTAGCCCAGGACGTGCAGGTCCTCGTCGGGGATCGCGGCGCAGCGCTCCTCGACCAGCGCGCGGACCTGGGCCCGCTCGGCGTCGGTGTTCAGCCGCAGGCCCGAGTGCAGGCACTGCTGCACGGCGGCCTCGCAGCCGGCCCGGCTGAAGATGAAGGTGATCGCGGGCAGCAGGCCCTCGGCCTCCAGGCGCTCGATCACGTCCACCCGGCTGGGCGTCCAGACCCGGCCGGGGCGGCCGGTGGGCATCGAGCGGCCGCGGCCGCGCTGTTGGCGCGGGTTGCGGTCGATCTCGGAGCGGGCGAGCCGGACCAGCTCCGGGTTGACGGACTTGGCGGGGCTGCGCGGGCCGCTCCTGGGGCGGCCGTCGGTGTCCGGGTTGGAGAACAGGTCGTACATCCGGTTGCCGGCCATCACGTGCTGCCAGAGCGGCACCGGGCGGTGCTCGGAGACGATCACCTTGGTGCCGCCGCGGACGGTGTCCAGCCAGTCGCCGAACTCCTCGGCGTTGGAGACGGTCGCGGAGAGCGAGACGAGGGTGACCGACTCGGGCAGGTGGATGATCACCTCCTCCCAGACCGCGCCGCGGAACCGGTCGGCGAGGTAGTGCACCTCGTCCATGACCACGTAGCCGAGACCGTTCAGGGTCTGCGAGCCCGCGTAGAGCATGTTGCGCAGGACCTCGGTGGTCATGATCACGATCGGGGCGTCGCCGTTGACCGTGTTGTCCCCGGTGAGCAGGCCGACCTTGGCGGCGCCGTAGCGCTTGACCAGGTCGGCGTACTTCTGGTTGGAGAGCGCCTTGATCGGGGTGGTGTAGAAGCACTTGCGGCCGGACGCCAGGGCCAGGTGGACGGCGAACTCGCCGACGATGGTCTTGCCGGAGCCGGTCGGAGCGGCGACCAGCACGCCCGAGCCGGCCTCCAGCGCCTCGCAGGCCTCCAGCTGGAACGGGTCGAGCGGGAAGTCGTACAGCTCCTGGAAGCCGTAGAGGGCGGTGGCCTGCTGCTTGGCACGCAGGCGGGAGGCCGCGTAGGCCTCGGCGGGGCTCATCGCGTCGTCGTCAGGCAGGGCGCTGCTCATCGGCGTCACCTCTTCTTCCCGTGGTGGTGGGTCGCAGACGGTGACGCCTGCGGCTGCGGGTCCGGCTCCACGGCACGGGCCGGGAGTGGGACGCAGCTGGTGTGGTTGGTGTGGTGATCCAGCATCTCAGCCTGAGGTTACCCGGCAGGACTGACATTGATCGCACCGTTTTCGGGACCGCCTCCGGTCGCATTCGGTCTCTGACGATCACCAATCGGCCTGCTTCCGTCGCCTGTGATCAAACGTCA
This sequence comes from Kitasatospora mediocidica KCTC 9733, assembly GCF_000744225.1. Classification (GTDB taxonomy): domain Bacteria; phylum Actinomycetota; class Actinomycetes; order Streptomycetales; family Streptomycetaceae; genus Kitasatospora; species Kitasatospora mediocidica. The sequence continues at coordinate 347,728 of NZ_JQLN01000007.1, forward strand.
ACCTGACGTTGGCGCGCTCCCTACAGTCGTTACCCAGCGGGCACACGGACGACCACACCGACGACCACACCGACGACCGCACCGAACGACGAGGGGAAGCAGCATGCCGAATCTGGAGACCGCGCTCAAGGAGGCCATGTCGATCGAGGGCGCGATGGGCGTCGCCCTGGTCGACTACAGCAGCGGGATGGCGCTGGGATCACTGGGGGACAGCGCGGAGCTCGACCTCAACGTCGCGGCAGCCGGCAACACGGACGTGGTCCGGGCCAAGATGCGGACCATGGAGATGCTCAATCTGCACGACAACGAGATCGAGGACATCCTGATCACGCTCTCCAACCAGTACCACCTGATCCGGCCGCTGACCACGTCGACCGGGCGCGGCCTCTTCCTCTACCTGGCGCTGAACCGCGGCCGGGCCAATCTGGCGATGGCCCGGCACAAGCTGCGGAGCATCGAGAACGGCATCGAGGTCTGACCCCCCGGCCCGGTGCCGCTCAGCCGAGCAGGCGGGCCAGACCGGCCGCCAGCAGCCGGTACTCCTCGGGCCGGTTGTACACCTGCGCGCTGATCCGCAGGACTCCGCCGCCGGCCCACGGCCGCACCGCGACCCGGGCGCCGATCCCGTCGCGGACGGCCGCCATCAGCGCCTTCGCCGCCGGCTCGTCCTGCGCCACCCCGGCCGGCAGCCGCACCGCCCGCATCGAGACGCCCGGCGTGGCGGGCAGCGCGGACAGGCCCGCCAGCTCCACCAGCACCCGTTGCCCGTAGCCGGCCAGCCGGTCGTTGTGCCCGCGCACCCGCTCGACGCCCAGCTCCTCCAGCAGGGCCAGCCCGGCCGGGGCCGCCAGCCACCCGGTGTAGTCGGCGGTCCCCCGCCACTCGACGCGGGCCGGGTAGCCCTGCTCGTGCTCCCAGGAGTAGGTCAGCGGCCGGATCCGCTCGCGCCACTCGGGACGCACGGCGAGGACGGCGGTGGGGCGCGGCGCGAAGGCCCACTTGTGCAGGTTGCCGAACCAGAAGTCGGCCCCGCCGATCTCCTGCTCCACGGGCAGCATTCCGGGGGCGTGCGCGGCGTCCACCATGGTGAGCACCCCGCGCTCGGCCAGCGCGCGGACCAGCGGTCCGATGGCGACCGCGCGGGCGGTCGGCGAGGTGATCCGGTCCAGGATCGCGAGCCTGGTGCGCGGGCGCAGCGCCGCGAGCACGGCGGCGACGACGGCGTCCTCCTCGTCGTCCAGCGGCAGGGCCAGCGTGCGCACGGTGGCCCCGCACTCGGCCGCCCGGCGCTCGGCCGCCCTGGTCACCACGCCGTAGCCGTGGTCGGTCACCAGGATCTCGTCACCGGCCGCGAACGGGATGCTGTCCAGCGCCACGGCCACCGCCTCGGTGACGTTGGTCAGCAGCGCGAGCCCGTCGGGGTCGGCACCGAGCGCCGCCGCGATCACGCGCCGGACCTCGGCGATCCGGCCCGGCGCTTCGAGCAGGAAGGCGTCCGGGTCGCGCTCCTGCTCGATCCGCAGCTGTTCCTGGGCGCGCTGCACCGCCAGGGGCACCGCGCCGTAGGAGCCGTGGTTGAGGTGCGCCACGGCCGGATCCAGCGCGAACAGCTCGGCGGCTCCGGCGATCGGCTCGGGCGGAAGAGTCTCATCCGATGACGTGTGACATTTCACACTGCATAGTACCATCGGACTCGTGACCGAACTCTCCGATCCCTTCCTCGCCCTCAGCGCCCGCACCGGCCGCTTCAGCTACGGCGCACCGCGCGCGTTCACCCTCGCCGCCGACGGCGAGCGCCTGCTCTTCCTGCGCTCCACCGGCCCACAGGACCCCGTCGAGCGGCTCTGGCTGCTCGATCTGACGACTCGTCAGGAGACGCTGGCAGCCGACCCCACCGTACTCCTGCCGGGCCGCACGGGGCAGTTGGCGGACCTGCCCGCGCTGGAGCGCCGGCTGCGTGAGCGGGTGCGGCTGTGGGCGCCTGGCATCGGCTCGTTCGCCGCCACCCCCGACTGCGCCATCGCCGTCTTCGCGCTGGACGGCCGGCTCTTCCGGGCCGACACCGGAGCCGGCAGCTGCGTCGAACTCCCCTCGGCCGGACCGGTGTTCGACCCGCGCCCGAGCACGGACGGCAGCAGGACGGCGTACGTCGCCGACGGCGTGCTGCACGTCACCGGACTGGACGGCCCGCTCAGCCCGCTGGACGGCGCCCTGTGGGGCGTGGCCGAGTTCGCCGCCGCCGAGGAGCTCGGCCGCCACCGCGGCCACTGGTGGTCGCCGGACGGCTCCGCCGTGCTGGCCGCCCGGGTCGACGAGGCCGACCTCCCGCTGCGCCACTTCGCCGACCCGACCCGGCCCGAGCTGCCCGCCGACGTCTTCGCCTACCCGCAGGCCGGCGGCCCCAACGCCGACGTCCAGCTGTGGGTGCTGGCCCTGGACGGCCGGCGCACCGCGCTGGAGTGGGACGCCGAGCGCTACCCGTACGTCTGCGCCGCCGGCTGGGAGGACGACGGCGAGATCCTGCTCACCGTCGCCGACCGCCTGCAGCAGACCGTGCTGCTGCTCAGCGCCGACCCGGCCACCGGCAAGACTGTCGAACTCTCCCGGACCACCGACGAGTTCTGGGTCGACGACCTGCCGGGCACACCGGCCCGGCTGGACGACGGCGGCCTGCTGACGTCCGCCGACACCACCGACGGCCGGGCCCGGGCGATCGCCCTGGACGGCCGGATCCTGACCGACGAGCGCCTCCAGGTGCGCCGGGTGGTCGGCCGGCTGCGCGGCGGACTGCTGATCGAGGCCGGCGACGGCGACCCCGCCGACCAGCACGTCTTCCTGCTGGACCCGGCGGACGGCGCGCTGCGCCGGCTCACCGAGGGCCCCGGCGTGCACAGCGCGCTGGCCGCCGCCGACACCCTGCTGCTGAGCTCCGCCACCGCGGACGGCGTCCGGCGCCGGATCCTGCGCGAGGAGAGCGAGTTCACGCTGCCCGACCTCGCCGAGCCGCTGCCCTACCAGGTACTCCCGCAACTCGCCCGGGTCACCGAACTCGCCCTGCCCACCGCCGTGGTGTACCCGCGCGGGCACCTGGCCGGACAGCGGCTGCCGGTCCTGCTGGACGTCTACGGCGGCCCCGGCAGCCAGGCGATCGCCGCCGATCCCCGGCGCTGGCAGCTGCGCCAGTGGTGGGCCGACCAGGGCTTCGCGGTGGTGACCACCGACAACCGCGGCACCCCGTTCGTCTCCCCCGCCTTCGCCAAGGCGATCTTCCGCCGGTTCTCCCAGGTCGCCCTGGACGACCAGGTCGCGGCCCTGCACGCGCTGGCCGAGCGCCACCGCGACCTGGACCTGACCCGGGTCGCGGTGCGCGGCTGGTCCTACGGCGGCTACCTCGCGGCGCTGGCCGTGCTGCGCCGCCCGGACGTCTTCCACGCCGCCTCGGCGGGCGCGCCGCCCACCGACTTCCGGCACTACGACACCGCCTACACCGAGCGCTACCTCGGCCTGCCCCAGGACAACCCCGACGGGTACCTGGCCGACTGCCTGCTCCCCGACGCGCCGGGGCTCAGCCGCCCGCTGCTGCTGATCCACGGCCTGGCGGACGACAACGTGCACCCCTCGCACACCCTGCTGCTCTCGCAGGCCCTGCACGAGGCGGGCCGCCCGCACAGTGTGCTGCCGCTGCCCGGGGTCAGCCACCTGACCGCGGGCGGCGCCCACGAGCGCATCGTGACGGCCGAACTCGCCTTCCTGCAAGGGGCACTGGGCTGATCCCGGAGGCCGGGGGCAGCCGCCCTGCGCGGCGGCCCCCGGTCGGCTCGGACGACCGGGCGAAAGCGACCCGCTCAGGCGACCCGGCGCACCCGGTGGAACACGAAGGCGACGATCGCCGCGGCGAGGGCGAGCAGAACGCCGCTCTCGATGAGCTGGATCGGCCAGAAGTGCGAGACCGGGTGGTAGTAGCCGTACACCTCGCTCACCTGCCGGCAGCCCGGCTGGTTGATGCACGAGCCGTCGTTGGCGACCTTGCTGCCGTCGGCCAGGATCATGCCGTGGGAGACCAGCCAGGCGTCGGTCGGCTGCATGAACCCGTCGAAGTTCGGGCTGATCTGCTGCACCCCGTAGACCTGCGGATACAGGGACGGGCGCAGTAGGAACATCCCGAGCTCCAGCACCGGCAGCAGCACCGCCGTGACGCCGATCGCGGGCAGCGTCCGCCGCATCAGCAACCCCACCAGGACCCCGACGGTCAGCCCGAACAGCGCCGTGGCAACCGGCACGACGCCCAGCACGACGTAGGTCAGGCCCTGGAACGGCGGGTCGAAGGCGCCGAGTTCGGTGTGCACGTCGGTGTGCCAGAACCAACTGGCCAGCCCGGCCAGGGCCGCGGTGGCCAGCAGCACCAACGCCGCCGCCGTGCCGAGGCGCACCGCCAGCCAGCGGGTGCGGGACACCGACTGGGACCACAGCAGGCGATGGGTGCCGCGCTCGAACTCCTGGCTGAACAGCGGCACTCCGACGAACATGCCAATCAGCAGCGGGACGGCCGCGAGCAGGGGTTGCAGCCTGTCGGTGAAGTCACTCGCGCGCGCGGACACACCCTCCAGCAGCGGCCAGCAGCTCTCGCCGGTGTCGGTCGCGGTGCCCTGGCCCTGGCCGCAACCGGCTTGGCGGACCCGGGCGGTGGCCTCGACGACCGCGCTGTGCTCGAACCAGAGGAAGCAGCCCACCGCCGCCACGGCCGCCAGCAGGACCCAGACCAGCGCACGGTTCTGCCGCCAGGCCACCCAGGCCAGCCCGTGCAGCCGCTCACCGCGCAGCGACGTGCTGTTCGTGGTCGTCACCTGCTCGATCAGGGTGTCGACGCTCATGCCGCCACCGCCGCGTCGTGTCCGGCGCGGGCGCTGTCGGTGAAGAGCGTGGGGGCCTGCGGCGAACGGAGGTAGCCGAGCAGCAGTTCCTCCAGCGTGGGCTCGGTGACCTCCCAGCCGCTGTCGATCATGCCCTCGGGGCGCAACAGCACGGTCAGTTGACGACCGGTCCGGCGGGACTCGACGACCGTGTGCCCGACCGTCGGGCCGGGCCCTCCGTCCCCCGGGTCGGCCCCCACCACCAGCCGGTGGGCCGCCAGGATCTCGTCCACCTCGCCGGCCAGCCGGATCCGGCCGGAGTCCACCAGCAGCAGGTGGTCGATGGTCCCGTCCAGCTCCGCCAGGATGTGCGAGGACATCAGCAGCGTGGTGCCGTTGGCCGCGGCCTCGGACATCAGGGTGCCCATCAGCTGGTGGCGGGCCAGCGGGTCCATGTCGGACATCGGCTCGTCCAGGATCAGCAGGCCGGGCCGCTTGCCCAGGGCCAGCGCCAGCGCGACCCGGGTGCGCTGGCCGCCGGAGAGGGTGCCGATCCGGGCGTCCGCCGGCAGGTCGCCCTGGTCGACGACCCGCTGTGCGGCGCTCTGGTTCCAGCCGGGGTTCAGCTCGCGGCCCAGGCGCAACGTCTCGGCGACGGTGAACCGCGGGTAGAGCGGCTTGTCCTGCGCGACGAAGGCGACCCGGGCGCGCTGCCCGGGGGCGTCCAGCGGACGGCCGAACACCGTGATGGCGCCCTCGGTGGGCTTCAACAGGTCGGCGGCCAGGGCGAGCAGGGTGCTCTTGCCCGCGCCGTTGGGGCCGACCATCCCGCAGACCGCACCCGCCGGGATGCGGAAGCTGCAGTCGCGCAGGGCCCACCCGCGCCGGTAGCGCTTGCCAAGACCCAAGGCCTCCAGGGCGGTTGCGCCACCCGTCGGATCGTTCATGACTTCCCCTCGGTCTCACGCTTCGTCGCGGCGACGCCGGTGACGAACCTCTGTTCCAGAACGGACGCCACCAGCGCGGCGACGTCCTCGTGCTCCAACCCCGCGAGCCGTGCCCGGTCCACCCAGGCGACCAGCTCCGCGCGCAGCGGCCCGTCCGCTCCCGCCTCGGCGCGCGCCAGCGAGCGCCGGACGAAGGTCCCCAGGCCCGGCCGCGGTTCGACCAGGCCCTCCCGATCGAGTTCGCGGTACGCCTTGAGCACGGTGTTGGGGTTGATGGCGGTCGCCTCGACCACCTCCCGGGCGGTCGGCAGCTTGTCCCCCGGCTGCAGCAGGCCCAGCCGCAGCGCCTGCTTCGTCTGGTGGACGATCTGCAGATAGGTGGCGACGCCACTGCGCCGGTCGATGCGGTACTCGATCATGTCCGCACCCTTTCACTAGTGTAGTAGTGAAACTCTCGCGCATGTCGGCAGCCAGGTCAATTCCTCCCGGTCACAGCCGTGCGGCGGTCCTCAGATCCCCGGCAGCGGGTCCTGCTCGCCGGCCACCACCCGCACCGCGTGCTCGGGACCCCGGCACTCCTTGCCCAGCCGCAGCATCCGGGCCTCCGGATCGCGAAGAACCCGCCCGCACCGCCGGCAGCGCACCACGGCGGCGAGCGTGGCGGGGCCGGGCGGCAGCAGGGCGGGCTGTTCGGGCGTCATCGTCGGTACGTTACCGGGTGCGGCGCACCGTGAGCAGACCCCCCTGCGGGACGTCGAGGGCGAGTTCGGTCTCGTCGCCGGCGCTGCCGGTGACCATCAGCATCGCGCCGGTGCAGTCCTGGACCGAGATCAGCAGCCGGCCTGGCTCCTGCCCGAAGCGCAGCCGGACCAGCGGGTCGGGGTCGGCGTTGGCCACCAGCAGCAGCTCCCACTCCCCGGTGACCGGGATCGTGACGGGCGCGTAGCGGCCGAAGGCCAGCCCGGCGCCGCGGCGCGCCTCCAGCAGCGGGTAGCCGAGCTCGGGGCGGTGCGGGCGGAATCCGCCGCGCTGCAGCAGGTCGATGTGCTCGCGGCCGACCGAGAGCCAGAAGCGCAGGGCCGCGAGTTGCTCGGGACTCTGCCGGGCGAGGTCGACGGAGACCTGCGGGGTGGCGAAGAGCACCGACTGCAGCAGTACCGCGATCTGCTCCGGGCTCTCCTGCGGATGCCAGGTCAGCGGGTCGGCGTGCACGGCCAGCGGACCGGCGGTGAGCCGCAGGTCCGTGCAGCGCACCCGGTTCTCCACCGCGTTGTGCGGGCAGTCGGTGGCACGCACCATCGTCGCGTACGGCCACAGCCCCGGGCCGACGTAGCCCTGCCGGTGCTCCACCAGCAGGTCGGGGCGGTCCGCACGCAACCGGGCGTCCAGCTCGGCGAGCAGGCGGTGGACGCCGACGGCCACCGCCGACTGGTCCCGGGCGTACCGCGCGAAGGTGTCGATGAAGTCGATCTTGAGGCCGTCCACCCCGTACGCCTCGACGGCCGCGGCCAGCCGCTCGACCAGGTGCGCGCGCACCGGCGCGCTGCCCGGGTCGAGCACCGAGGTCTCCAGCTCGGGCAGGTGCGCCAGGGTGTGCCCGGCGAGCCGCTCGGCTGCCTCGCTGCGGTCCCCCGCGAACGGCAGCGAGTGCCACAACAAGTAGGCCAGGCCCAGCGACTGGACGCGCTTGACGTGCGCGCCGAAGTCCGGGAACCCGCCGGGAGCGGGCTGCCAGTCACCGGCGGTGGCGTAGGAGCGGGAGACCTCGTCGGTCTGCCAGCCGTCGTCGACGATCAGCGCGGCGAAGCCCAGCGGCGCCGCCAGCGCGGCCAGCCGCTCGACGTCGGCCGCGGTCATGTCCAGGTGCAGCGCGTACCAGGTGCAGAAGACCGGCAGGAACGCCGCGTCGGGCACCGCCACCGGCGCCACCAGGGCGGCCCACCAGGCGGCCGCGTCGGCCAGCGTCTCGGCAAAGTGACGCTGCGTCAGATCAAGGCGCAGCCGCAGGGGTTCACCCCCCGGGGTGAGCTCGTGCTCGACCCACCAGACGAACTCCCCGCTCTCCTCCACCGCGCCCTCGCCGATGGTGACCGGCAGCACCGTCTCACCGACCGCGAAGGTGCACAGGGCCGCGTCCCCGGTGGCGATCAGGCTGCCGACCGGGGCGCCGCTGGGCAGCGAGGCGGTGCGCGGGGTGTTCCAGGACGGCGGAAGCCAGCGGGTGCCGGTGGCCGGGGTCCACAGTGCGGTGGCGCCGGTGCAGGGCAGCCGCCACTCCACCCGGATCCGCACCGGGCCCGCGTCGTCGGGCCGTTCGGCGCCGGCCTCGACCAGCAGGATCCGGTCGGCGCCGGAGACCGCCGCCACCAGGGCGGCCGCGCCGATCGCGGTCACCCGCAGCGCGAGCCCGGGGACGTTCGTGTCGATCTCGCGGACGGTCTCGGTACGGCCGGTGGCCGGAGCGCAGCCGTCCCAGCTCAGAGGGGACATCGTGAGGCCTTTCCGAAGAAAACGATGGTGCCCGGCCGGGCGCGGCCCCTCCGTATGGAGTCCCCGCTGCGCCCGGCCGGGTGTTTGTGGGTCGGTGATCCGACGGGTGGTCAGTTCTCCGGGAAGTGGCAGGCGACCTGCCGTTGCCCCGCGCCGGAGATCCGCAGCAGCGGCGTTTCGCTGCCGCAGATGTCCTGGGCCTTGGGGCACCTGGGGTGGAAGGTGCAGCCGGCGGGCGGGTTCGCCGGGCTCGGCGGGTCGCCGAGCAGGACGATCCGCTCCCTGACCCGCTCCGCCGCCGGGTCGGGCAGCGGCACGGCCGACAGGAGCGCCTTCGTGTAGGGGTGCGCCGGCCGGTCGTACACCTCCTCCTTGTCGCCGATCTCGACGATCCGGCCGAGGTACATCACGGCGACCCGGTGGCTGATGTGCTTCACCACGGCCAGGTCGTGGGCGATGAAGACATACGCGACACCCAGCTCGCGCTGCAGGCGCTCCATCAGGCCGACGATCTGCGCCTGGATGGAGACGTCCAGGGCGGAGACCGGCTCGTCGGCCACCACCAGCGCCGGCCGGGTGGCCAGCGCCCGGGCGATGCCGATGCGCTGGGCCTGGCCGCCCGAGAACTGGTGCGGGTAGCGCTCCAGGTGCTCCGGGGCGAGCCCGACCAGACCGACCAGGTCACGGACCTCACGCCGGATGACGGCGGCGGCGGTCCCCTGGGCGCGCAGCGGCGCCGAGATGATCTGCTGGACGGTCTGGCGGGGGTTCAGGGAGGCGAACGGGTCCTGGAAGATGATCTGCATCCGGCTGCGCAGCGGACGCAGCGCCCGCTGGCTGATCCGGGTGATGTCCTCGCCCTGGAAGTCCACCCGGCCCGCCGTGGGGTCCAGCAGACGCACCAGCATCCGCCCGGTGGTGGACTTGCCGCAGCCCGACTCGCCGACCAGTCCGAGCGTCTCGCCCGGCGAGACCCCGAAGGAGACCCCGTCCACCGCCTTGATCCCGGCCGCGCGGCGCAGCCCGCCGCGCGGCACCGGGAAGGTCATCCCGAGGTCCCGAACTTCGAGCAACGGCCCGTCGGTGATCGTGTCCTGACGTGTCGTCATGTCGTTTCCTCCGAGCGGACGCAGGCGTTGCGGTGGCCGTCGGCCAGCAGCCGCAACGGCGGGCGGGCCGCGGTGCAGAGTTCCCGCTGCCCGGTGTCGGCCGCCGCGTACACCGGACAGCGGGGGTGGAAGACGCAGCCGGCCGGCGGGGCCAGCAGCGAGGGCGGGTTGCCGGGGATGGCGTGCAGCGGCTCGCCGTCGGCCGCGTCCAGCCGGGGCAGCGACTCCAGCAGGCCGCGGGTGTAGGGGTGCCGCGGCGCGGTGAACAGCCGTTCCGCGCCTGCCTGTTCGACGGCCGCGCCGCCGTACATCACCAGCACCTCGTCGGCGACCCGGGCGATCACGCCCAGGTCGTGGGTGATCACGATGATGCCCAGGCCCCGCTCGTCCTTCAGCCGCATCAGCAGGTCGAGCACCTGCGCCTGGACGGTGACGTCCAGCGCGGTGGTCGGCTCATCGGCGATGATCAGGTCCGGCTCGCAGGAGAGCGCCAGCGCGATCATCGCCCGTTGCCGCATGCCGCCGGAGAACTGGTGCGGGTACTCCCCCGCCCGGCGGGCGGGTTCGGGGATCCCGACGTCGCCGAGCACCTCGACGGCGCGCGCCCAGGACTCCTTGCGGCTGCTGCCGTGGTGCTCGCGGTGCGCCTCGGCGATCTGGTCGCCGATGGTGAAATACGGGTGCAGCGCGGTGAGCGCGTCCTGGAACACCATCGCCATCCGCCGGCCGCGCAGTCGGCGCACCGTCTCGTCCGGGGCGCCGATCAGCTCGGTGCCCTCGAAGCGGACCGATCCGGTCACCTTCGCACCCCGGTGCAGACCCATCACGGCCAGCGAGGTGACGGACTTACCGGAGCCGGACTCGCCGACGATGCCCAGCGTCTGGCCGCGTGCGACCGCGAAGTCGATGCCCTTGACGGCCTGCACGATGCCCTCGGCGGTGGTGAACTCCACGGCGAGATCGTTGACTTCGAGCAGCGTCACGACACCCTCGCTCTCGGGTCGATCCAGGCGTAGACGAGGTCCACGACCAGGTTGGACGTGATGATGAAGAAGGAGGCGAGCAGGGTGATGCCCATCACCACCGGCTGGTCGGACTTGGCCAGCGAGTCGGCGAAGAGCTTGCCGACGCCCGGCAGGCCGAACAGCGACTCGGTGATCAGCGCTCCGGCGAGCAGGCCGCCCAGGTCCATCCCGAGCATGGTGGCGATCGGTGTCAGCGCCGGGCGCAGCCCGTGCCGGCCCACCACCCGGCGCTCGCGCAGGCCCTTGGCCCGGGCGGTGCGCACATACGGCTCGGCCAGCGTCTCGATCACCGAACTGCGCGTCATCCGGGCGTAGATCGCCGCGAAGGTGAGCGCCAGGGTGGTCCACGGCAGCAGCAGGTTCTGCACCCAGCCGAACGGGTCGTCGGTGAAGGCGACATAGCGCGGATAGGGCATCAGGCCGAGCACCACGACCACCACGTAGAGCAGGATCATCGCGGTGAAGTACACCGGCAGCGCGGCCACGCCGATGGTGGCGACCATCACGGTGCGGTCGATCCAGGTGTTCTTGCGCAGGGCCGAGAGCACCCCGGCGGCCAGGCCGAGCAGCAGCCAGATCACCGCCGCACCGATCGCCAGAGAGGCGCTGGTGGGCAGCCGGTCCATCATCAGGTCCCAGACCGGGCGCCCGCTCTGGAAGGAGTAGCCGAAGCACGGGAAGTGGCACTGCACGGCGTAGCTGCCGCTGCCCATCGTGCGGCCCGCGAAGATCGCCAGCACATAGCGTCCGAACTGCACGATCAGCGGGGCGTTCAGGCCCATCTGCTGACGCACCTCGGCCACCCGGTCGGGCGGGCAGTCCTTGCCGCAGAACTGCACGGCCGGGTCGTTGGGCAACAGGTAGAAGATGCAGAAGGTGACCGCGCAGACCACCAGCAGGGTGACCGCGATGCCGAACAGGCGGCGGATCAGGAAACCGGTCATCCGCGGCTGCCCTTCGGGTCCAGCGCGTCGCGCAGAGCGTCGCCGAGCAGGGTGAAGGCCAGCACCATCAGGAAGAGGCAGGAGCAGGGCAGCACGAAGAACATCGGGTCGACCTTGTAGTAGAGCGAGGAGTCGGCGATCATCTGGCCCCAGGACGGGGTGGGCGGGCGCACGCCGACGCCCAGGTAGGTCAGGCCCGCCTCGGCACCGATCAGGCCGGGGATCGCCAGGGTGAGGTAGACGATGATCGTGCCGGTGAGGTTGGGCAGGATCTCGCTGAACAGGATCCGCGCGCTGGTGGTGCCGCTGGCGCGGGCCGCCTCCACGTACTCGCGGTGCTTGAGCGACATCGTCTGACCGCGGATCACCCGGGCGATGTAGGGCCAGGTGAACAGGCTCATCACCACGATCAGCAGCAGCACCCGGTTGACGTTCTGGACCACCGAGAGCAGCGCCATCATGAAGATCAGGCTAGGGAAGGACATCATGACGTCCATGAAGCGGCTGATCACGGTGTCGATCCGGCCGCCGAAGTAGCCGGACGTGATGCCCAGCAGCACGCCGATCACGGTGATCATCACCGCCGCGCTGAAGGCCACCGTCAGGCTGATCCGGGCGCCGTAGAGCAGCCGGGCGAAGATGTCGCGGCCGAGCATCGGCTCGACGCCCAGCCAGTGCTGCGGGCTCATCCCGCCCGCGCTGCCTCGCGGCAGGCCGCCCAGGTAGGGGTCGATGGCCCGCTTGTCCGTGGCGTCCGGGCCGGTGCCGCTGATCGCGGTGAGCACGGGGGCGAACACCGCGGCGAGCACAAAGAAGGCGATGATGCCGGCACCGACCAGGGCGGCGCGCCGGCGGCGCAGCCGTTCCCAGGCCAACCGCCAGGGGGAGGCCGTCTGTTGGGCCTGCGGATCGAGGGCGGGATCGGGTGCGGGAGCGGCTGCGCCGGGGTCGCCGGCCGCCGCACCCGCTCCCCCGGACAAGCCGGTGGAGAGCGGGGCGGTCATTCTCGCAACTCCCCTACTACTTGGCGGACTTGAGGCCGATGGCGGCGAAGTCGAGCTGGCCGGACCAGACCGGGCTGGCGAACGCTCCGGCGATGTTGGAGCCGACCAGCAGCGGCTTCTTCTGCCAGGTGAGCGGGACCGCGGGCGAGTCGTCCATGATCGTGCCGTCCAGCGCGAGGTAGGCGTCGTTGGCGGCCTTGAGGTCGCTCAGGCCCGCGATCCGGTCCAACTCGGTGTTGACCGCCGGGTCGTTGAACCGGGTGACGTCACCCTGGTTGCCGGTGTCGGTGACGGTGCGGCCGTCGAAGATCATCGGCAGGAAGGTGGCGGCCGACGGGTAGTCGGGGCACCAGCCGGCGATGGCCAGACCGGTCTGCTTGCTCTTGTCGCCGATCACCGAGTTGACGGTGCTGGCGTCCACCGCGTTGATGGTGACGTTGATGCCGACGTTCTTCAGCGAGGCCTGGATCGCCTCGGCCTGCTGCTTGGCGCCGGTCGAGACGGTGATGTCGGTGGAGAAGCCGCCCGCGTAACCGGCGTCGGCGAGCAGCTGCTTGGCCTTGGCCTGGTCACCGGCGGCCGGGATCTTGAAGTGGTCGACCGCGGTACCAGCGGTCAGCGCCGGCGGCAGGTAGGTGGTGGCGATGTCGGCCAGCGCCGGACCACCCACCGCGGACTGGAAGGCCTCCTTGTCCACCGCGTACTGCATCGCCAGGCGGAGCTTGGCGTTGTCGAAGGGCGGCTTCGAGGTGTTCATGTCGAGCATCGTGGTGCAGCCGGAGTTCTCGCTGACCAGGCGGGACTTGACGGCCGCGTTGGTGATCACGTCGGGCACCCGGGGCGGCGTGAGGTCGACATAGGAGATGGCGCTCTGGTCGTCGCCCTGATCGGCGATCAGGCGGTCGGCGATGCCCGCGCTGCCGAGCGACTGGTTCACCACGATCTTGTCCGGGTACGCCTTGCGGACCGGGTCGGTGCTCGCGTCCCAGAAGGTGTTGCGGACCAGCACCAGGCTCTTGCCCCGGTCATACGACTGGATCTTGTACGGACCCGAGGAGAACGGGTGGTTGCTGTAGTTGGCGCCGGTCTCCTTGCCGATCGGGACCGGCGAGAAGGTCGGCAGCGTGACCGTGAAGCCGAACTCCGCCACCGAGCGCTTGAGGTGGAAGATGATGGTCTTGGCGTCCGGCACCTCGATGGCCTGCGGGCCCAGCCGCTGGCCCTTGAGCGGACCGGCATAGCCGGCCGGGGCGTTCAGGTACTGCTTGGCGTAGTCCGGCCCGCCGGGCAGGTCGGGGGAGAACGAGCGCTCGACGTTGTACTTGATGTCGTCGGCGACGATCGGGGAGCCGTCCTCGTACTTGAGGCCGTCCTTGAGGTGGAAGGTCCAGGTCTTGTCGTTGTCACTCGGCTCACCGAGGTCGGTGGCCAGGTCCGGGACGATCTGAAGCCCCGCGGCGCCGGGAGCCGCCTTGAAGGTGGTCAGCGTGCGGTAGAGGGTCCGGATGCCGAAGTCCATCTCCGGCTCGACCCAGTTGCGGGTCGGGTCGAGCTGGGAGAAGTCCTGGTTGGAGAGGATGTTGAGGGTGCCGCCCTTGACCGGCGTACCACCGACGACGCCGTCCCCCTCGGTGGTGATGCCCTTGCCGTTGTCGGCGGGGTCGCTCCCGCTGCCGGTACTGGAACACGCCCCGAGAGTGAGGGTCAGTGTCGCTGCGATCGCCGCCGCGAGGGCGGCGCAGGTACGCCTGGTCATGTGCAACTCCGCTATGGGGGGACGGACTTGGGGCCCGTACTGCGGGGCGTGCGGCCCGCCCCGGGGCTGATCCGAGGCCACCGGCCGGGGGCTGCCAGGGTCTGGCACTCCGGAGGTGTGGCACGTAACATAGTAATGTGAAATTGCACTGACAAGGGATCGAGCGTCACGTTATCCAGCTGTGTCCTAATCGACCCTCAAACCCCTCGCACCGCACGCGTATTGACGCAGATCAGCCCGGCCGCGCCGGACAAAAGCCGCGATACTCCAGGAGCCGCCCCCGTGACCACCCAGCCGTCCCACCGCGCCGCGCCACCCCTCAACATCGGCAGCCACGACCTCCCGGTCTCCCCCGCCCTGGACGCCTTCATGGCCACCGCCTGGGCCGCCACCCCGCTGCCGGCCACCGAGCGCGTCGCGGCCTACGCGGTGACCCCGGCGCGCCGCGCCCGCCTCTCCACCGCCTTCCCCGGCGAGCGGCTGGTCGTCCCCGCCGGACAGCTCAGGGTGCGCAGCAACGACGACGACCACCGCTTCCGCCCGCACAGCGCCTACACCTGGCTGACCGGCCTCAGCGGCGAGGACCAGGTCGGCCACGTCCTGGTCCTGGAGCCCACCGGCCCCGAGGGCCACGAGCCGATCCTCTACCTGCGCCCGCGCTCACCGCGCTCCGGCTCGGAGTTCTACCGCGACCGCCGCTACGGCGAGTTCTGGGTCGGCCGGCGCGCCGACCTCTCCGAGGCCGCCCAGCTCACCGGCCTGCGCGCGGAACACCTGGACGACCTGGAGAAGCTGCTGACCGGCCCGCAGCCGGGCACCCGGGTGCTGGCCGGCGTCGACCCGGCAGTGGACGGCCACACCGCCCGCCCCGCCGCCGGCACCGCCGCGCAGGACGCCCGGCTGGCCGCCGTGCTCTCCGAACTGCGCCTGGTCAAGGACGCCTGGGAGATCGGCCAGCTCCAACTGGCCGTCGACCACACCACCGCCGGCTTCGAGGACGTCGTGCGCGCCCTGCCCACCGCCCTGCGCCACCCGCGCGGCGAGCGCTGGATCGAGGGCGTCTTCGACCTGCGCGCCCGCGCCGAGGGCAACGGCACCGGCTACCAGACCATCGCCGCCTCCGGCGCCCACGCCTGCGTGCTGCACTGGATCCGCAACGACGGCGCCCTCGACCCCAGCCGGCTGCTGCTGCTGGACGCCGGCGTGGAGACCGACACCCTCTACACCGCCGACGTCACCCGCACCCTCCCGCTCGGCGGCACCTTCTCCCCCGTCCAGCGCCAGGCCTACGACCTGGTCCTGGCCGCCCAGGACGCCGGCATCGCCGCTCTGCGCCCCGGCGCGAGCTTCCGCGACTTCCACCGCGCCGCGATGCGGGTGATCGCCGAGGGCCTGGCCGACTGGGGCGTGCTGCGGATCCCCGCCGAGCAGGCCCTCCAGGAGGACAGCGGCCTCTACCGCCGCTACACCCTGTGCAGCAGCGGCCACATGCTCGGCCTGGACGTCCACGACTGCGCCAAGGCCCGCGCCGACACCTACCTGGACGGCGTCCTGGAGGAGGGCCAGGTCCTCACCGTCGAACCCGGCCTCTACCTCCAGCCCGACGACGAGACCCTCCCCCTGGAACTGCGCGGCATCGGCGTCCGCATCGAGGACGACCTCGTCATCACCGCCGACGGCGCCCACCTGATGTCCTCCGCCCTCCCCCGCACCGCCCCCGCCATCGAGGAGTGGATGGGCACCCTGCTCTCCTGAGCAGCCCACCCCGGGGGCGGGGGCCAACGGCCGTCAGGCCACCTGCACCGTGACCGGCCCACGCCGGACGACCACGGACACCTCGCCCCCGAGCACGGCGGCGTAGGCGCGCAGCGTCTCCAGGCTGTCCACCTGACCGTGCTCGATCTGCGACACTCGCGCCTGGCTGACCCCGAGCGACCGCGCCACCTCCCGATGACAACAGCCCCCGCCGACCGCCCCGCTACCCCCGGGCCTCGCGCCACAGGCGGGCCGTGATGGCGGCGGCCGGGCCCGGGCGGGTGGTGGCGTGGGCGGTGCCGGCCCAGAGGTGGAGGGCCTGCGGGTCGGCGCGGCGGGCGGCGGCGGCGCGCAGGGGCTGGGTGAGGTGGTGGACTTCGGGGTAGGCGTGCGGGGCGCGGCCGGTGTGGCGGTCGATGAAGGCGTTGCGCAGGCCGCGCGCCGGGCGGCCGGTGAAGACGCGGGTGACGACCGTCTCGCCGAAGCGCGGGTCGGTGAGCGCCGCGCGGTGGGTGGCGGAGGTGCCGGCCTCGTCCGCCAGCAGGTACGCCGTGCCCAGCTGCGCCGCCACCGCGCCCGCCCGCAGGACGTCGGCGACGGCGGCGCCGGTGCCCAGCCCGCCGGCGGCGATCAGCGGCAGGCCGGTGACGGCGCGGACCCGCGCGAGCAGCTGCGTCAACGGCAGTGCGCCCGGCTCGTCCTCGACCCGGTGGGTGCCCCGGTGGCCGCCCGCCTCGGGCCCCTGGACGCAGAGCGCGTCCACGCCGACCAGCTCCGCCGCCCGCGCCTCGTCCGGCCCGGTGACGGTGGCGACCTGCGCGGACCCCACCGCCCGCAGCGCGTCCGCCTCCTGACGGGTCGGCAGGCCGAAGGTGTAGGAGACCACCGCGACCGGGTCGGCCAGCAGCGCCGCGAGCTTGCCCGCCCAGTCGTCGTCGTCCGCCGCGAACTCGGCGGGGAGCTGGACGCCCCAGCGCTCGGCCTCGGGCAGCAGCTCGGCCCGGTACGCCCGCAGCGCCGCCGGGTCCGCGTGCGCCGAACCCCCGGGCGACGAGGGGACGAAGAGGTTCACGCCGAACGGACGGTCCGTCAGCACACGCATCCGCGCGATCTGTTCGGACATCGCGGCGGCCGTGCGGTACCCCGCGGCCAGGAAGCCCAGGCCGCCGGCCGCGTTCACCGCCGCCACCAGCTCCGGCGTGGAGGCCCCGCCGGCCATCGGCGCGGCGATGATCGGCACGGTCAGTCCGGCGAAGTCGACATCGTAGGAGGACACCCCGCCACCCTACCCACGGCCTCACCGGCGCGGCGTAGTTCGCAGGGCGGGCGCCCCCCGGGGTGCGTAGGTTCGCAAGCGAACGACGACGTTCGCCCCTCCCCACCCCCGGAGTACCCCATGCGGATCCCCGCACCCGTGACCGCCGGCCTGACCGCCGCCCTGTTCCTCCCGCTCGCCCTCGCCCCGAGCGCCCAGGCGGCTCCGGCCGCCCACGGCACCCCGGTCACCCGGGCCACCCCGGCGACGCACCGCGACGCCTTCGCCCGCGACCTCTCGGTCAGCGTCCAGCCCGTCGGTCCGGCCGCACCGGGCGCGGTGGCCCCGCTGCTCGTGACGGTCTGCAACCACGGCACCGAGACCCCCACCTCGGCGACGCTGGTGGTCAACGGCCCCGCCGACCCCAGCCTGGCACTCACCGCGGGGCCCTACGAGACCGGTCCGATCGACGGCGGGTGGAACTGGATCCGCTTCCCGGTCGCCCAGAACCTCGCTCCCGACAGCTGCGAGACCCACACCGTCTACGAGCAGACGGTGACCACCGTGCCCGGCCCCAAGAGCTACCCCGGCGGCACCGCCGAGGTGGACTGGGCCCCCGACCAGAACCCCGCCGACCGCACCAGCAGCTGGACGCTGGACCTCACCGCGCCGGTCACCAGCGGCGTCCTGGAGCTCTACCGCCCGCCGAAGCCGGCCGCCCCCGGCAACCCCGCCGACTTCGAGATCGTCGAGCGCAACCTCGGCCCGTCCACCGACTACCCGTGGCGCGGCCAGGTGGTGGCCCAGCTGCCGGCCGGCTCGACCTTCCTGAGCTCCGCCCCGGAGTACAGCGCGTGCGTGATCTCGGCCGACGGGACCACCGCGACCTGCCCGGACACCGTGAACAACACCTGGTCCACCTTCAACCGCGGCTTCGCCATCCAGGTGGACCCGGCCGCCGTGCCGGGCACCAGCATCCCGGTGACGATCACCCAGCAGGCCCCGGCCAACCCGGACCCGCACGCGTTCACGCTGACCGTGCTGGTCCCGGTCTGCTGATCACCTCAGCACTGAGACAGCACCGCCCTCACGGCAGCACCGGCCTCACACCGGCCGGATCAGGCCGCTGCTCAGCCCGGCCGCGATCGCCGCGGTGCGGCTGTCCACGCCGAGCTTGTCGTAGATGTGCACCAGGTGGGTCTTGACGGTGGCCTCGCTGATGAAGAGCCGCTTGGAGATCTGCCGGTTCGCCAGCCCCTCCGCGAGCAGCCGCAGGATCTGCCCCTCCCGGGGCGAGAGGGTCGGCCGCCCCGCCCGCACCCGCCCCAACAGCCGGGCGGCGACGGGCGGCGCGAGCACCGTCTCGCCCCGGGCGGCGGCCTGGACCGCCGCCACCACGTCCTCGGGCAGCGCGTCCTTGAGCAGGTAGCCGGTCGCGCCGGCCTCGACGGCGGCCAGGATGTCGGCGTCCGTGCTGTAGGTGGTGAGGATCAGGACGGCGGGCGGGTCGGGCAGCGCGGTGATCCGCCGGGTCGCCTCCACACCGTGCATGCCGGTGCCCATCTGCAGGTCCATCAGCACCACGTCGGGCCGGGTCCCGCGCTCCGCCAGCTCGGCCAGTACACGCAGCGCCTGCGCGCCGTCGGACGCCTCGCCGACCGCCTCCAGCTCCGCCAGGTCGTCCACCATGGCGCGCAGGCCGCGCCGGACCACCGGGTGGTCGTCCACCAGCAGCACCCGGATCACCGCGCCACCGCCGCGCTCCCGCGGACGTCGGCGGCCGGCTCGGTCAGCACGTTCTCCGCCGTCACCACCGCGCGCAGCGGCAGCGAGGCCGCCACCGCCGTCCCCTCGCCCGGCGCGGACTCCACCGTCAGGCTGCCGCCGAGCGCGGCGATCCGCTCGTGCATGCCGTGCAGCCCGAAGGTGGGCCGGGCCCCGCGGGGGACGGTCTGCGGGTCGAAGCCCACGCCGTCGTCGAACACGTCCAAGGTCACCTCGTCGTCCAGGTAGGTCAGGGTCACCGCGATCTGCCGGGCCCGGGCGTGCCGCACCGCGTTGGCCAGCGCCTCCTGGGTCAGCCGCAGCAGCGCGACCTCGGCCTCCACCGGCAGCGGGTACGGCTCGCCGTCCAGCTGGAAGGCCGCACCCGGCCCGGCCGCCAGGCGCCGCAGCGCCTCGGTGAGGGTGGCGTCGTCCAGCGCGGGCGGGGTCAGCGCCTGGACGAAGCGGCGCGCCTCGGCGAGGTTCTCGGAGGCGGTCTGCCCCACCTCGCGGATCCGGCTCGCGGCGGTCGCCGGGTCGCCCGGCAGCGCCGCGTCGGCGGAGCGGGCCAGCAGCACGATGCTGGAGAGCCCCTGGGCGAGGGTGTCGTGGATCTCCCGGGCCAGCCGCTGGCGCTCGGCCAGCCGGCCGGCCTCGCGTTGACTGGCCGCCAGCGCGTCGCGGGTGCTGACCAGGTCGTCGATCAGCCGCTGCCGCTCGCGGCCCTCCCGGTAGAGCGCGGCGTAGCCGTAGGCGGTGAGCAGCGCGACGGCCAGCCCGGCCAGCGGGCCGAGCACCTTGGGCGTGGTGAGCCCGCCCTCCGTCCCCGCCTGGGCCGCCACCACGACCACGGTCAGCGCGGCGACGGACGGGAGGGCCCAGCGCACCGGCATCAGGTGCAGGCAGACGAAGTAGAGCGGGAAGACCAGGTAGCAGAACTCCGGGTGGAGCAGGGTGAGCCCGGCCCACAGCACGACCACCGCGCCCAGCCAGAGGCCCGCCCACAGCCGGTCCGTCCTGATCCGCTCGGCCAGGCCGCCCGCCGCGTAGACGGCGGCCAGCGCGCCGGCGGTGACCAGCCCGGCGGCCCCGAGCGCGCCGTCCAGCAGACCGCGGACCACGAGCACCACCAGGAGGGTGAAGAACAGCCCGTGCAGGGCGAGGTTCATCAGCCGCAGGGCCGGGGTGTTCGCAGAATGGCCGACGGCGTCGTCGGTCGCGTCGGGGGTCGGTCTCTCGGTACGGCTCACGCCTTCCGAGGGTACGGGCCCGGCCGGGCTGATCCACTCGGTCCGGCATCAACCGTTCGGTGGATTCGCGGGTGCATCGCACGGTGGGCCCCGGACCCGCTCCTCTCCCCGATGGCACCGGCCCGCGCGCCCGACAGAGTGGAGGAGCACGCCCCGCTCCCTCACCCCAGCCGCCAGAAGGGCTCACCGTGTTCGTCGCCCTGCGTGACATCCGTTTCGCCAAGGGCCGCTTCGCCCTGATGGGCGCCGTGGTCACGCTGATCACCACGCTCGTCGTCTTCCTCTACGGGTTGACCGGCGGGCTCTCCTCCGCCGCGTCCTCGGCCGTCGCCGGGCTGCCGGTCGACCGGATCGTCTTCGCGGCCCCGACCGGGGCCTCGCCGAGCGTCTCGTTCAGCAACAGCACCGTCTCGCCCGCCCAGCAGGCCGCCTGGGCCGCCGCCCCCGGCGTGCGGACGGCGGCGCCGCTGGGCATCTCGATGACCCGGCTGACGGCGGACGGCGCCGCCGCCTCGGTCAGTGTGCTCGGCGCGCCGGCCGCCCTGCTGCCGCCGCTGAGCAGCGGCGGCGCGCCGCAGGACGGGCAGGTCGCGGTCGGCGCCGACACCGCGGCCGCCTACCACCTGGTGGTCGGCTCGCAGGTCAGGGTCGGCCCGAGCACGCTCACCGTCTCCGGCATCACCGCCTCCCGCTCCTACGCGCACGCCCCGACCGTCTGGACCACGCCGGCCGGCTGGCAGGGCGTCAGCGGTCAGACCCAGCCCACCGCGCTCGCGCTGGTCGGCGGCGGCGCGGGCACCGGCGCCCTGGACGCGGCGCAGAACACCGACACCGTCGCGCTGGGCGACGCCACGGCCGGCATCGACGGGTACTCCGCCGAACAGGGCAGCCTGCAGATGATCCAGGGCTTCCTGTTCGCGGTCAGCGCCCTGGTGGTCGGGGCCTTCTTCACCGTCTGGACCGTGCAGCGCAAGCCCGACATCGCGGTGCTCAAGGCGGTCGGCGCGAGCAGCGCCTACCTGGTGCGCGACGCCCTCGCCCAGGCCGCGACCGTCCTGCTGGGCGGCGCCGTCCTGGGCGGGGCGGCGGGCGCGGTGGGCGGACTGATCGCCTCCAACGGGGTGCCGTTCGAACTGAGCCTCTCCAGCGTGGCCGTGCCGGTGACGGCGATGGTCCTGCTCGGCCTGGTCGGCGCCGCGCTGGCCGTACGCCGCATCACCTCCGTCGACCCGATCGCCGCCCTGGGAGCCAACCGATGACCGACACCCTGGTCCACACCCGCACCGGACTCGCCCTGCTCGACGTCACCCTGACCTACCCCGACGGCGAGAGCCGGCTCACCGCGCTGGACCACGTCACCCTGGAGGTGGCCCCCGGCGAGTTCACGGCCGTGGCCGGGCCCTCGGGCTCCGGCAAGTCGAGCCTGCTGGCGGTGGCGGCCACACTGCTGCGCCCCGACAGCGGGCAGGTGGTGATAGACGGTCAGGACGCCGGCGCCCTCGGCGAGCGGGCCCGCACCGCGCTGCGCCGCGACCGCCTGGGCATCGTCTTCCAGCAGTCCAACCTGCTGGCCTCGCTGACGGCGGTGGAGCAGCTGCTCGTCCTGGAGGACGTCCGCGGCGGGCGGGTGCGCGAGGCCCGGGACCGGGCGGGTGACCTGCTCTCCTCGGTCGGCCTGACCGGCTCCAAGCAGCACCGCCGCCCGCACCAGCTCTCCGGCGGCGAACGCCAGCGGGTCAACATCGCCCGCGCGCTCTTCGGCCGCCCGTCCGTCCTCCTGGTGGACGAGCCGACCTCGGCCCTGGACCACGAGCGCGGCGCCCAGATCGTCGACCTGCTGGCCGAGGTCACCCGCACCCACCGCACGGCCACTGTCATGGTCACCCACGACCGCGACCTGCTCGGCCGGGTCGACCGGGTCCTGGACATGCACGACGGCCGGTTGACCCCGGCCGGCTGACGGTTACTTGGCGGGCCCGAGCACGCTGTCGACATCGATCTCGACGACGGCGCCGATGCTCTCGGGCAGGGTGAAACGCTTCCCGGGGTGGTGGACGGCGTGCACCCGGTACTCGCCGTCCTCGGGGTCGGTGAGGACCATGACGCGTCGGTTCCTGCGGTCGACGATCAGGTAGACGGGGATGCCGGCGGAGGCGTAGACGGCGGGCTTCGTCTTGAGGTCGGTCTGGTGGTTGGAGGAGGTGACCTCGACCACCAGGCGGAAGACCGCCGGGTCGTAACAGTTGAGTTTGCCGGGGTGGTCCTCGAAGTCGGCATCGACCAGCGCCAGGTCGGGAATCGCGTAGTCCGACGGCCCGTCGGGAAGCCATACCCCGATGGCCTGGATCAGCTCGGTCTCCCCCTCATCCAGACCGGCCGCCATGAAGGGCTTCATGATGCGGGTCAGGGAACGGCCGTGCGGACCGTCGGCGGGCGGCGTCACGGTGATCTGGCTCCCGATGATCTCGACGCGATAACCGGCCAGCCGGCTGGAGATCAGGTCAGCGGCTTCAAGCAGGCTCAGCTGCTCGGTGGGCTGCTCAATCGCTGCGGCGGACATGGAGTTCCTCCTGGCTGCCGATGTCGAGACCATCATCGTAGAACGCCTTCCCCCTCCGGGGCCGGATTCCCGCGCGTCACCCGGACGGGCTACCTCAACGCGCCCGCAGACGCAGCGCCGTCTTCTCCTCCGGGGGCAGCTCGCGGCCCTCGGCCCACAGCGAGCGGATGTGGCCCAGGTGACGGGACATGCAGGCCTCGGCGGCGGGGGCGTCGCCGGTGAGCATGATGTCGAGCAGTTCCAGGTGCTCCTCGGCGGAGGAGACCAGGTCGCCGCGCTCGTCGAGGCGGGTCAGGCCGTAGAGGCGGGAGCGCTTGCGCAGGTCGCCGACCACCTCGACCAGGCGGGTGTTGCCGGCCAGGGCGAGCAGGGTGAGGTGGAACTGCCGGTCGGCCTCCAGGTAGCCGATCAGGTCGTGCTCACGGGCGGCCACCACGATCTGCTGGGCGACCGGCCGCAGCTCCTCCAGCTGCTCGCGGGTGGCGGAGCGGGTGACCCGGCCGACCGTGGGGACCTCGATCAGCGCGCGGATCTCGGTGAAGTCGTCCAGGTCGCGCTCGGTCACCTCGGTGACCCGGAACCCCTTGTTGCGGACGGCCTCGACCAGTCCCTCGCGGGCCAGGTCGAGCATCGCCTCACGGACCGGGGTGGCCGAGACGCCGAAGTCGGCGGCGAGCGCGGGGGCGGAGTAGACGGCTCCGGGGCGCAGCTCCCCCGAGATCAGCGCGGCACGCAGCGCGTGCGCGACCTGGTCGCGCAGGCGCTCCTGAACGGAGATGAGGGTGCGGGGCTTCGACTCGGTCACTGCGATCCTCCGAACGGTACGGAAGACCAGCGTACAATGTCACGTTTCTTTGATCATCCACCATGCCGATATTCGTCCACCGCGATGGTCCGACTTTCAAGGAACGCCCGGGGACGCCACGGGCGTCAGCGCGACCGGCGATGCAGCTCCGCCGCCACCGCGAGGTCCTGCCAGGCCATCCCGACGCTCTTGAAGAAGCGCGGACGGCCCTGCGGCACCGGCGCCCGGCCGGTGACCAGTTCAGCCAGATTGTGCCACTGCCCGGGGCCCGGGGTGGCGCCCTCGGCGCGGGCCAGCAGCAGGTCGCCCGCCTCGCGCAGGGCGACGTCGCGGGACTCGACGTAGCAGGTGGCGCGGCGCACCAGGGCGCCGTCCGTCTCGCGGCCGGCCGGGTCGTGCGAGCCGACGGCGGCGACCGCGGCGTGGTCGGGGACGAGCGCGCCGTCGAAGAGCGGCTCGGCGGAGGTGGTGCAGCAGACCACCAGGTCGGCTGCGGCCACCGCGTCGGGGGCGCCGGCGTCCGCCGTCAGGCCGCGGGCCTCGGCGTACGCGACGAGCTCCCGCGCCGGTCCTGGGCGCCGGGCGACGACGGTGACGCGCTCCAGCGGGCGGATCGCCGCCAGCGCGTCCAGGTGCCCGTACGCCTGGGGCCCGGCGCCGAACAGCACCAGGTGCGCGGCGCCGGGCTCGGCCAGCACGTCCAGCGCGACGGCGGTGACGGCGGGCGTGCGCAGCGCGGTGAGCGCGGCGCCGTCCAGCAGCGCGAGCGGCCGCAGCGTCGGGCCGTCCAGCAGCAGGTAGCTGCCGGTGATCCGGGGCAGGCCGCGGGCGGGGTTGGCGGGGGCCACGCCCGCGATCTTCACGCCCGCGTAGTCGGCGGTGGCGGCCGGCATCATCAGCAGCTCGCCGGCCGGCACCCGCACGTTGCTGCGGGCCGGGCACCGCTCGGGGTCGAGTCCCTCGCGCAGCACCTTCGCGACGGCCGCCGCGGCCTCGACGGGTGTGAGGTCGACGGGAAGCCAGGAGAGCGGCTGGTCGGGCGTCATGATGATCCGATCGGTGAGGTGGTGGTCCACAGCGCGAGGAAGCCCTGACCAGGCTCTTGCTCACACCAGGAGGAACCCCGTGCCGAGCTCGTCCAGCGGGTCCAGGACGAAGCGGTGCTCCCCCGTACGGTAGGCCTGGCCGGTGACCTCGGTGAGCACGCCGCGCGGGTGCTGCCCGACCACCCGGCCGGTCATCACCGTGCCGATCACGGACTCGTGCCGCAGCTCCTCCCCCGGCCCGAGCCGCCCGTCGGCGGCCAGCAGGGCCAGCCGGGCGGAGGTGCCGGACCCGCACGGGGAGCGGTCGATCTGGCCGTCGGCGAAGACGGTCACATTGCGCTGGCTGGGCCCTGACGGGGTGTCGGGCAGCTCCTGGTGGAGGATCACCCCGTAGAGGTCGTACGCCGGTAGCAGCGCGGCGCGGACCTCCCGTCCCAGCGCGGTCAACTCCGCCAGGGCGGCCGGGTCGACCGAGGGCACCGCGAGCGAGGCGTAGACGGCGCCGGAGTCCGCGAGGTCCACCTGCACGGTGCCGCGCGAGGTCGCGACGGGCACCTTGCGGGCGAGGACGGCCGTCGGCACGTTGCGGAAGGTGACCGCGGTGGTGCGCCCGCCGGCGCGGTGCACCACCGCGGTGACCCGTCCCGAGGGCACGTCGATCCGCACCCTGGCCTCGCCGTCGTCGGGGGCCGCCACCAGCCCGCTGTCCACGGCCCAGGCTCCGAGCGCGATGGTGCCGTGGCCGCAGGCCGTCGAGTAGCCGTCCTTGTGCCAGAACAGCACCCCGAGGTGCGCCTCGCTGTCGTCCGGCGGCACCACGAACCCGCCGTACATCCCCGGGTGCCCGCGCGGCTCGCGGGTCAGCAGCCGGCGCACCTCGTCCAGCCGGCCCGGCCGCGGCGCGGTCGCGCTCCCGCCCGCCCCGATGGCGATCGCCCGCCGCTCGGCCACCGTGTCACCGGCGACCGGCGGCAGGCCCGCGGTGACGATCCGAAACGGCTCGCCGGCCGTGTGGTAGTCCACCGTCTCGACGATCACCGCAGGTCTCCGGCGGGCAGCAGGCTGACGGTGCGGCCGGCGGTGTAGAAGTCGAGCGCGGCCTGACCCTGCTCGCGCGCGCCGTACGAGGCGGCCTTGGCCCCGCCGAACGGCAGGTGGAAGTCGACGCCGCTGGAGGGCGCGTTGACCCGGATCATCCCGGCGTCCAGGCGGTCGGCGACGGCCAGCGCGGTGTCCAGGCTCCGGGTGTGCACGGAGGTGGCCAGCGTGTGCCGGGTGCTGTTGGCGAGGGCGATCGCCTCGTCCAGGTCGGCGGCGGCCAGCAGGACCGCGACCGGGCCGAAGAACTCCTCGGCCAGCAGCGGGTGCTCCGGCGGCACCTCGGCCAGCAGCGTCGGCTCGATGAACCAGCCCTCCCGGTCCGGGCGTTCGCCGCCGGCCAGCACGGTGGCCCCGGCCGCGCGGGCCGAGCCGACCGCCCCGGCCAGCCGGTCCAGCGCGGCCTGCGAGATCACCGGGCCGCAGGCGGTGCCGGGCAGCGCCGGGTCGGCGGCCGACAGCGCGGACAGCGCCTTGGCCAGTGCCTCGCGCAGCGGCTGGTAGGCCTCGCCGACGGCGATCACCTTGCTGGTGGCGGTGCACTTCTGGCCCGCGTAGCCGGCGATCGCGGCGGCCAGGTGGGCGGCGGCCTGCTCGATGTCGGCGTCCGGCAGCACCAGCGCCGCGTTCAGCCCGCCCATCTCGGCCTGCACCGGGATGCCGCGCGCGGTGGCGGCGGCGATGACGGCGGCGCCGGTGGCGGTCGATCCGGTGAAGGAGACCACGTCGGCGGCCGAGACCAGCGCGCCGCCCTCCTCCGCGCCGCCCGGCAGGACGGTGAGCACGTCGGCGGGCAGGTCGAGCAGTTCGGCCAGCCGCAGCGCGCAGGCGGTCGCCTCGGGCGCCGGCTTGAGCACGACGGTGTTGCCGGTGGCCAGCGCGGGCGCGGCCTTCCAGACCGGGATGGCCAGCGGGAAGTTCCACGGGGTGATCAGGCCGGCCACGCCGTGCGGGCGGCGACGGGTCAGCAGCAGGCCCGGGCCGGCCGCCGGCTCGTGCACGGCACCCGTCGGCGCGTACGGCGCCTGGGCGTAGTAGCGCAGGATCGCGGCGGTCCGGGCGACCTCGCCGCGCGCCTCGGCGATCGGCTTGCCCACCTCGCGGACGGTCAGCGCGGCCAGTTCGTCGGCATGCGCCTCGACGGCGTCGGCGGCCCGGCCCAGCGCCGCAGAACGGGCCGCCGCACCGGCCGCGAGCCAGCCGGGCTGCGCGGCCCGGGCCCGCTCGACGGCCGCGGCGGTGCCGAACGCGCCGGGCGCCCGGACCTCGACGACCAGATCGGCGGGGTCGGCGGGGTTGTACGAGATGACGGTCACAGTAGAAAGCCTCCGGGGAACGGGTCGCGCGGGTCGAGGAAGTACTGGGCCGTGCCGGTCACCCAGGCCCGGCCGGTGACGGTGGGCACCACGGCGGGCAGGCCGGCCACCGAGGTCTCCTCGACCAGGCGGCCGGTGAAGCTGGTGCCGATGAACGACTCGTTGACGAAGTCGCGGCCGATCGGCAACTCGCCGCGGGCGTGCAGCTGGGCCATCCGGGCGGAGGTGCCGGTGCCGCACGGCGAGCGGTCGAACCAGCCGGGGTGGATGGCCATCGCGTGCCGGGAGTGCTCGGCGGTGGAGCCGGGGGCCAGCAGGTTGACGTGGTGGCAGCTGTGGAAGGACGGGTCCTCGGGGTGCACCGGACGCTCGGCCTCGTTGATCGCGTCCATCAGCGCCAGGCCCGCCTGCAGGATCTCCTGCTTGCGCTCGCGCTCGAAGGGGATCCCGAACTCGGCCAGCGGCAGGATGGCGTAGAAGTTGCCGCCGTACGCCAGGTCGTAGCGGACCGTGCCGTGGCCGGGGACCTCGATCTTGCGGTCGAGGGCGACCGCGAAGGAGGCCACGTTGCGGATCGTCACCGCCGTGGCCGCGCCGTCCTTCACCTGCACCTCGGCGACGACCAGCCCGGCGGGAGTGTCCAGGCGGACCGTGGTGACCGGCTCGACGACCGGGACCATGCCGGTCTCCACCAGGACGGTGGCCACCCCGATCGTGCCGTGCCCGCACATCGGCAGCAGGCCGGAGACCTCGATGAAGAGCACGCCGAAGTCGGCGTCCGGGCGGGTGGGCGGCTGCAGGATCGCGCCGCTCATCGCCGCGTGGCCGCGCGGCTCGTACATCAGCAGCGTGCGGAAGTGGTCCAGGTTCTGCTGGAAGTGCGTGCGGCGCTCGGCCATGGTGGCGCCGGGGATGACGCCGAAGCCGCCGGTGATCACCCGGGTGGGCATGCCCTCGGTGTGCGAGTCGACGGCGTGGAAGACGTGGCGGGTGCGCATCGGTGCCCCTTCGTCGGAAGGTCGGGCCGGCCCCGACGGCCGGCCCGACGGGAAATCAGCGCAGGCCCTCGGCGAGGGCCTTCTCGGTGGCGGCGCGCACGGCGGCCTCGGTCTCGGGGGCGAGCGGGGCGCGCGGGGCGCGGGTGGGACCGCCGGGGCGGCCGGCGATGTCCATGGAGAGCTTGATCGCCTGGACGAACTCGGTCTTGGAGTCCCAGCGCAGCAGCGAGTGCAGCGCCTTGTAGAGCGGCAGCGCGGTGGCCAGGTCGTGGGCGACGGCGGCCCGGTAGAGCGCGACCGAGGCCTGCGGCAGGGCGTTGGGGTAGCCGGCGATCCAGCCGACCGCGCCGGCCAGCGCCAGCTCCAGCAGCACGTCGTCCGCGCCGATCAGCAGGTCCAGGCCCGGGGCCAGCTCGGCGATCTCGTAGGCGCGCCGGACGTCACCGCTGAACTCCTTGACCGCCACGATGCTGCCGTCGCCGTGCAGCGCCGCCAGCAGCTCGGGCACCAGGTCGACCTTGGTGTCGAACGGGTTGTTGTACGCCACCACCGGCAGGCCGACAGCGGCCACCTCGGCGTAGTGGGCGCGCACGGTGGCGGCGTCCGCCCGGTAGGCGTTCGGCGGCAGCAGCAGGACGGAGCCGGCGCCGGCGTCGGCGGCCTGCTCGGTCCAGCGCTTCGACTCGGCGCTGCCGTACGCGGCGACCCCGGGCATCACCCGCGCGCCGTCGCCGGCCGCCTCGACCGCGGTGTGCACGACCTTGGCGCGCTCCGCGTCGGTGAGGGTCTGGTACTCCCCGAGCGAGCCGTTGGGGACGACGCCGTCACAGCCGGAGTCGATCAGCCAGCGGACGTGCTCGGCGTAGGCGTCGTAGTCCACCGAGCGGTCGGCCCGCAGGGGGAGAGTGGTGGCGACCATGATCCCGCGCCACGGACGGGTGGGGTCGTTCAGGGCGTTGGACACGAGAGTATCTCCTTGGTGAGGTGTGACATTTTATAGGCGCTCGACGAATGGCGCAAGCACTTGCGTGCGCCATTCGTGACGGACGATCAGTTCTCGGACGTACCGGCGGCGAGTTCGCCGAGCAGGACCGGGCAGGAGAGCGGGCGGCTGTCCGCGCCCTGCGCCCCGCCCCCGGACAGACAGGCCACCGCCGGACCGCACATCCGGCCCTGGCACCAGCCCATCCCGGCCCGGGTGAGCAGCTTGACGGTGCGCGGGTCCCCGGCGCCCAGCTCGTCGACGGCCTCCCGGACGGCGGAGACCGGGACCTCCTCGCAGCGGCAGACCTCGGTGTCCGGGTGCAGCCAGGACGTCCAGTCGGGGCCCGGCCGGTGGGCGGCGGCCATCAGCTCGGCGAACGCCCGCAGCCGCCGGCGCCGGCTCAGCAGCGCCCGGGGCGGCGTCGCCCCGGCGATCGCCAGCGCCGCCGACTCGCCCTCGGCGATGGCCAGTTCGGCCCCGCCGACGCCGCAGGTCTCACCCGCCGCCCAGAGCCCGGGCACGCTGGTGCGCTGGTGGCCGTCCACGCGCAGCGCCACCGTGCCGTCCGGCACCGGACGGGTGGCGGCGCCCAGTTCGGTGGCCAGCTCGATCTGCGGGACGAGCCCGTGGCCGACCGCCAGCGCGTCGCAGTCGATCCGGCGCTCGGTCCCGGGCAGCGGACGCCAGCGGGCGTCCAGCCGCGCCACCGTCACGCCGGTCACCCGGTCCGTGCCATGTGCCTGGACCACCGCGCTGGAGCGGCGCAGTCGTACGCCGTGGCGGGCCAGCGCCGCGCCGTGCACCGCGCCCTCGACCAGCTTGCCCGGGACGGCCGCCAGCACACCCGGACGGCGGGCGTAGCCGAGGTAGTCCCCCGCCTCCACGACGGCCGGCACCGCCGCGCCGGCGGCCGTCAGCGAGGCGGCCGCCGCCAGCAGCAGCGGGCCGCTGCCGGCCACCACCACCCGGCGGCCCGGCAGCACCAGCCCGGACTTGAGCATCGCCTGCGCGCCGCCCGCGGTGACCACCCCCGGCAGCGTCCAGCCGGGGAACGGCAGCTGGCGCTCGTAGGCGCCGGTGGCCAGCAGCACGGCCCTGGCCCGGATCACGGCGCTCCCCGCGGAGTCGGCGCCGACCGCGGCGTGCAAGCGCCACTCGGCGCCTGCCTCGGCCGCCCACACGTGGTGGTGGGCCAGCCGCACGATCCGCCCGGCCGCCACGTGCGCGGCCAGCCGGTCGGCGAGGCCGGTGAAGACGGACCACTGGTGGTGCAGCCGGTCGGGACGGGCGGCGCCCAGCGCGGGGGCCGGGTGGCGGTAGTACTGGCCGCCGGGACGGGCGCCCGCGTCCAGCAGCGCGCAACGCAGGCCGTGGTCGGCGGCGGCCACGGCCCCGGCCAGTCCGGCCGGACCGGCCCCGATCACCGCCAGGTCGTACCCGGCGGGGTCGTCAGCGTGCTCTGTGCGCTCTGCGTGCTCAGACGGCGAGGTCGCCATGGCCGTGGCCCTCCTGGGTGGTGACGGTGTCGCCGGGCTGGGCCGGGAGCAGGCAGGTGCGCTGGTTGGGGCGGCCGTTGACGGTGGCCAGGCAGTCGAAGCAGGCGCCGATGCCGCAGAACGCCCCGCGCGGGCGGCCGCCGACCCGGGTGGTGCGCCAGGCCATGATGCCCTGGGCCCAGAGCGCGGCGGCGATGGTCTGCCCCGCCAGCGCGGGGACCGGACGGCCGTCGAACTCGATGGTGTGGGCCGGGCCGGGGTCGGCCTCGACCAGTGCGGCGGGGGTGCGACGCATGGCTGATCCGTTCTGCGAGCGGGCGTGGGGGCGAGCGGGTGGCGGGCGTGGCGGGCGTGGGGGCGTGCGGGCTCAGGCCGGGAAGCGGTCGGGCCGGAACGGGGCGAGGTCCAGGTCGGGCCGCGCGCCGGTCAGCTGCCGGGCGATCAGCAGTCCGGTGGCGGGCGCCAGCCCGATCCCCGCGCCCTCGTGGCCGCAGGCGTGGTACAGGCCCGGCGCACGCGGGTCGGCGCCGATCGCGGGCAGGTGGTCCGGCAGGTAGGGCCGGAAGCCGCGGTAGGCCCGCAGCACCCGGACCCGGGCCAGGACCGGGAAGAGCTCGGCGGCCTGCGCGGCCAGCCGGCGCAGCACCTCGGGCGAGAGCGTCCGGTCGAAGCCGACCCGCTCGCGGCTGGCGCCGATCAGCACCGGCCCGGAGGGCGTGCCCTCGACGACGGCCGAGGTCTGCAGGGCGGCCGAGCCGCTGGCCACGTCGGCGACGTAGTCGGCGGCGTACACCTTGTGCCGCACCACCCGTGGCAGCGGCTCGGTGACCAGCACGAACCCGCGCCTGGGCAGCACCGGCAGGTTGACCCCGGCCAGCGCCGCGAGCTCGCCGCCCCAGGTGCCGGCCGCGTTGACCACCGCGCCGGCCGCCAGCTCCCGGCGCGCCGTGCGCACACCGCGCACGGCACCGCCGGGCCCGGTCGGCAGCCCGGTGACGGCCTCGCCCAGGTAGAGCTCGGCGCCGCGCTGCCGGGCGGCCCGCAGCAGATGGGCGGCCGCCAGCGCGGGCTGGACCTGGGCGTCCTGGGCGTAGTGGAAGCCGCCGGCCAGGCCCGGGGCCAGGTGCGGCTCCAGCTCGCGCAGCCGCTCGCCCGCCACCTCCTCGGCCTTCACCCCGGCGGCCGCCTGGCCGGCCGCGAAGGCCCGCAGGGCCTCCAGCCGCCGCGGGTCCGAGGCGACCACCAGGCCGCCCTTGGGCTCGTACTCGACGGCTGCCGGGAGCCGGCCCGCGAGCTCGGTCCAGAGCCGGGAGGAGAGCAGGGCGAGGTCGAGCTCGGGTCCGGGTTCCTTGTCGGAGAGCAACAGGTTGCCCTCGCCGGCGCCGGTGGTCCCGCCGGCCACCGGGCCGCGGTCGACCACGGCGACCGACAGGCCGGCCTCGGCTGCGTAGTACGCGCAGGCGGCACCGACGACGCCGGCGCCGATCACCACGACGTCGTGAGAAGGTCTCGTGAGCACGTCAGTAATATGTCACATTGCCAACGCACTGCCAAGACGACCCCCCGGGACGGCAAAAAGCCCCGGCCCGCTCCTCCCCTGCGGGAGAAGCGGGCCGGGGCCCGTGCTGCACGGCTCAGGTGATGTCGTCGTCCACCGTCTCGGCGCGCGCGGACGGCACCGAGGCCAGCGGAGCGGCCGAGGCGCCGACCGGTCCGGACGCCTCGACGCCCTGCACCCCGCCGACACCCTCCACGCTCAGGTCCAGGTGCGAGGCCTCCTCGTCACCGAGGCCCGCGTCCGGGTTGCGGCGCCGCCTGCGCCGGTCGTTGAGCAGCGCGATCGCCACCGCGACGAAGAAGAGCACCCAGATCGGCGCCGCCAGCGCCAGCATGCTCACCGGGTCGGCGCTCGGCGTGGCGAAGGCCGCGAAGACCGTGATGGCCATCACCATGCCCCGCCACCAGCCCAGCATCCGCTTGCCGGAGAGCGCCCCGGTGAAGTTCAGCATCACCAGGATCAGCGGGAACTCGAAGGCCGCGCCGAACACCAGGACCATCCTGGTCGCGATGTTCAGATAGCCGTCGACGGGCAGGATCTGCTGCGCCCCGATCGGGGTGAACGAGCCCAGCACCCGGATCGTGGTCGGCATCAGCAGGTAGGCG
Organism: Kitasatospora mediocidica KCTC 9733; assembly: GCF_000744225.1. Taxonomy (GTDB): domain Bacteria; phylum Actinomycetota; class Actinomycetes; order Streptomycetales; family Streptomycetaceae; genus Kitasatospora; species Kitasatospora mediocidica. The sequence continues at coordinate 380,344 of NZ_JQLN01000007.1, forward strand.
CAGGCCGCACCGCCGAGGAAGAGCGGCGTGCCGGCGGCCAGGAACCCCATCGAGTACCGACGCTCGTTCTTGTGCAGACCGGGCGAGATGAAGGCCCAGAGCTGGTAGAGCCAGATCGGCACCGCGCCCACCAGGCCCGCCGTGATGCAGACCTTCAGGGTGAGCGCGAAGGGCGCCGTGACGCCGATGACCGCGACCTGGGCGCAGTGGCCGTGGAAGTGGGGGTCGGCCAGCTGCGCCGGGGTGCAGGCCGGCAGCGGCTCCATCAGCAGGTGCAGCAGCTCCTTGCTGAAGAACGCCGCGACGATCGTGCAGGCCACGATCGCCAGCACCGACTTGACCAGTCGGTTCCGCAGCTCGCGGAGGTGATCCCCGAGGGACATCCGTCCGTCGGGGTCCTTGGGCGGTTTGGAAGACTTGCTCAACCCCGGTCCTCAACTCGTGCGTCGCGCTCCGCCGGGCGGCGGGCCGCGGTGCCAGGGCCGGTCCGACCGCGTCAGTGCGGGCGGGCCGGCTTCTGCTCGGTGACCGGCCGCGCGGTGGAGGCGTCACCGGGTGCGGCCTGGATCGTCCTGACCGTCTCGGCCGCGGCCCGGGGGGCCTTGGCCGTCGTCCGCTCGGTGCCCTCGTCCTTCAGCGCCTGGGTCTCGCTCTTCAGGATGCGCAGGGACTGGCCCAGCGACCGGGCCAGCTGGGGCAGCCGTTTCGCGCCGAAGAGTACGGTCACCATCGCGGCGATCAGGAGGAACTCCACGATCCTGCCCATGGGCTACGACCTTCCTGGCGAGAGCGGCGATCCGGAGCCGGATCGGTCCGCGGGCGGACGGGACGGGTGCGGCCCGCGGATACGGCGGGCCAGGAGAGAGCCTAACCCGCGCGTGGCGGGCCCAGGAGCCCCCCAACCCTCACGAGCAGGTGAAGTTTGGGCGCGCGCGATCCGAACTGTTCGAGGAATCAGCCCCGGACGGTCGCGCTCAGTTCCCCACAGGCCTCGGCGAGGGTGCGGGACGCGGTGTCCACCTCGCGGGAGAGCACCCGCACATCCAGCCACAGGCGCATCGAGAGCACCCCCAGCACCAGCAGTCCCGCGGTACCGAGTCCCACGGCCGCCATCAGGATCCACGGCACGAACGACCTCCACTGTTCTAGACGCTGTCGACGGCCTAGCCCTCGACCGGGACGAGCCGCATGGTGCGCACCCCGGCGCCGGTCAGCGCCTCGACGATCTTCTCACCGGCGGGCTTGCGCACCGCCGCACCGCAGGCCGGGCAGCTGAAACTGTAAAAGGTCCGCTCCTTGGTGCGCCCCAGCGCCAGCCGGAACTCCGAGGCGGCCAGCTCGACCTTCTCCCGGCACTGCGAGCAGTAGACCTTGAACCTGGTGTCCTCTTCCGTCACCTCAGTGCGTCCCGCCCTGGTACCCGGCCAGCGCCGCCAGCGCCGCCTCCCGGGCCTCGTCCGCGAGCGGGGCCGGCGAAACGATCCGCCCGTCCCGGCCCAGCCGCAGCGCCAGCGTGCGCAGGCCCGACGGGTCGGAGCTGCGCAGGGTGATCCGCAGGCCGCCGTCGGGCAGCTCCTCGGCCAGGTCGTGAGTGTAGTACTCGGCCACCCAGCGCCCGGCGGGGCCGACCTCGACGACCACCTCGGGGTCGTCCGCGCCCGGGTTGACCAGGCCCTGCGAGAGGTCGCGGGGCTCCAGGCGCGGCGGGCGGGCGGGCTCGTCCAGCAGCTTGAGCTCGGCGACCCGGTCCAGCCGGAAGAGCCGGCGGTCCTCGGAGGTCCGGCACCAGCCCTCCAGGTAGGTGTGGCCCTCGGTCACCAGGCGGATCGGGTCCACCTCGCGCTCGGTCATGCCGCCGCGCCCGTGCGAGTAGTAGCGCAGCCAGATCAGCCGGCCCTCGGAGAGCGCGCGGTCGATGTCGGCGAAGACCTGGCCCTCGGCCTCGAAGGTGACCCCGACCCGGGCGCTGCCCTCCGCGCTCTCCCCCGCCGCGTTCTCGATCTTGGCGACGGCGCGGGTGAGCGCCTCGCGGTCACGCGCGCGCAGGCCCGGCAGGCCGGCCACCGCGCGGGCGGCCACCAGCAGCGCGGTCGCCTCGTCGGCGGCCAGCCGCAGCGGCTGGGCGACGTCGTCGACGTTGTGCCACCAGATCCGCTCGCCGTCGGTGTCGATGTCCAGCAGGTCGCCGCCGCGGAAGCTGGTGCCGCACATCGGCAGCACGTTCAGGTCCGCGATCAGCTCGCGCTCGGTGATCCCGAACGCCCGGGCCACCTCGGCGACCTCGGCGCCGGGGCGCTCGCGCAGGTAGGTGACCAGCGAGAGCATCCGGCGGGTCTGGTCGATGGCGTTGCTCACCGGGTGGCTCCTTCAGGCGCTTGGGCTGCGAGGCCGGCCACGGCGCGCAGCCGGTCGATGACGTCGGCCCGCAGCTCGTCAGGCTCCAGGACGACCAGGTCCGGACCGAACTCGGCGAGGTCGGCGCCGAGCCCGTGACCGTACGGGATCTCCAACTCGTCCCACTGCGGGTCGATCTGACGGGTCGCCAACGCCTTGGTGCGCAGCGGGAACCCGGCACCGCGGCGCACCCGGACGGTGGCCGTGGCGGTGGCGCCCTCGCCGGCGAAGGTGGCGACGTAGGCCCGGACGTCCACATGCTCGGGGATCGGCGCGACGAACGCGCCCGCCCGCGAGCGGACCTTGCCGGTGATGCGGCTCAGCCGGAAGACCCGCACCGCCGAGCGGTCACGGTCCCAGCCGGCCAGGTACCAGTGGCCGCGCCAGCACTCCAGCGCCCACGGCTCGACCGAGCGCGCCTCGACGGCCGAGGCTCCGGACTTGCGGTACTCGAAACTGACGGGCCGCCGGTCGCGGGCGGCCAGCAGCAGCGGCTCGAACGCGGCCTCGCGGGCCGGGATCCGCGGCTCCAGCGCGGTGCGGCCGTCGGAGCCGTCCTCGGTGAACGGCACCCCCGCCGCGCGCAGCTTCTGCAGCGCGCCGCTGGCGGCGCCCGAGAGGCGGGCCTGGTGCCAGACCTTGGCGGCCAGGCTCAGCGCGGCCGCCTCCTCGGCGTCCAGCGCGATCTCCGGCAGCCGGTTGCGGTCGGCGCGGGCCAGGTAGCCGATCTCGCCGTCCGAGGTGTTCTCGTCGACGTCGATGACCAGGCCCAGCTCGCGCAGGTCGTCCTTGTCCCGCTCGAACATCCGGTTGAAGGCGTCCTCGCTGCCGTGCTGCCAGGCCTCCCGGTAGGCCTCGATGGACTCCCGAAGCTCTCGCTTGGAGAGCGGGCGTTTGGTGTTCATCAGGCACAGGGCGAGGTTCATCAGCCGCTCTGCCTTGGCGATCGCCATCGTGACCCTTCCGGTGTGCCGCGCAGCGCGCGGGCTGCGCCGCCGGGCCATTCGTGAACCCGGCGACCCGACCGTACCGGTAGCGGGACCTGCGGCGAAAGCCGGGACCGGACGACGACGGCCGCACCCCGCGAGCGGGGTGCGGCCGTCGGGTGCGGCTGCTGTCAGACGCCCAGCAGGTCGACCACGAAGATCAGGGTCTCGCCCGCCTTGATCGCCGGGGTCGGCGACTGGTTGCCGTAGGCCTTGTTGGCCGGGATGATCAGCTCGCGCCGGCCACCGACCTTCATGCCGACGACACCCTCGTCCCAGCCCTTGATGACCCGGCCGCCGCCGAGCGGGAACTGGAAGGCCTGACCGCGGTTCCAGCTGGCGTCGAACTCCTCGCCGGTGCTGAACGCGACACCGACGTAGTGGACCTTGACCGTCTGCCCGGCCTTGGCCTCGGCGCCGTCGCCCACCGTGATGTCGCGGATCTGCAGCTCCACCGGCGGCTCGCCACCCGGGAAGTCGATCTCCGGCTTCGTCAACTCGCTCACAACTGCCTCTTCTCATCAGCCGCCCGTGGCGGCCTTCGTCAATGCTCCACAGCACACAGCACGGCGGCGGACCGCCGTACCGCGGCTCCCTGGGGAACCACCGTACGGGCGTCCGCCGCCCATGCACTTCAGGCCCGGCCGCGGGTCGCCCCGCCGCCGGTCACCCCATTATGGTCGCTGTCAGTTGGCCGAACCGACACCGGCATCGAGGATGTCGATCACGAAGACCAGCGAGGAGTTGGCCGGAATGCCGCTCTGCGCCTGGTCCTTGTAGGCGAGCGAGGCCGGGATCACCAGCTCGATCCGGCTGCCGACGTTCTGGCCGACGACACCCTGGTCCCAGCCCGCGATGACGTTGCCGCCACCGGTGACGAAGCTGAACGCCGTCTTGCCGATCGAGGAGTCGAACTCCTTGCCGTCCTTGAGCAGCGCGCCGGTGTACTGCACGACGACCTTCTCGCCGCTGGCGACCTTCGGGCCCTTGCCCTGGATCAGCACCGCGGTCTTCAGCGCCGTCGGGTCGGTGACGCCGGCCGGCGGGGTGATCGTGTCCGGCTTGCCGGGGTTCTCCTTGACCTGCGGGAAGTCGGCCGGCGGCGCGGTGACGTCACCGCTCACCCGGGCGCCGGGGGCGTTGACGCGGTCGACGTCGATCACCATCACCAGGGTGTCGGTGGCGCCCAGGCCCAGGCTGGGGTTGCCCTGGCTGCCGAAGGCCGCCGCCGGGGGCGCCACGACGAGCAGCCGGCTGCCGGCCTTGGCGCCCACCACGCTGGCGTCCAGCGCCGGGATCAGCTGACCCGTGCCGGCCTGGAAGATCTGCGGCTGGCCCTGGTCGTAGGAACCGGAGATGTCCTTGCCGGTGTTCCAGTCCTTCAGGGTGAAGTCCGCGGTGACCCAGGAGCCCTTGTCGGCCTTGGCGCCGTCGCCCTCGACCAGCGGCTTGACCACGAAGTTCCCGTCCGGGGAACCGCCCGTGGGCAGCGTGATGGTCGCCTTCTTGCCGACGTCGCCGGTGACCGTCGGCAGCACCTTGGCGTCCGTCTTGATCGGCGGGACGGCCGGCGCGCTCGGCGAGGCCGGCGCGCTGGGCGTGGCGGTGGCACTGTCCGCGGCCGAGGACGAGCTGCTGTTGTCCGGCTTGTTGATCTCGTACAGCGCGACGCCGCTGCCGATCAGCAGCACGGCCAGCACGCTGGCCAGCACCGCGCCGAGCCGGCCCACGCCGGGCGCCTTATCGTAGTCCGCCTCGGACTGCTGCTCCTTGCGCACCGTGGAGGCGAACACCTGCGGTTCGTCGTCCTTGGGCGTGCCGGAGGCGGCCGGCGCGGCCTGGCCCGGCTGAGCCCAGCCCGCCTGCTGCTTGAGAATCGACGGCGGAATCACGATGGACTCGCCGTCGCCCGGCAGCGGGCCCCCGGGCCTCGGGGCCGCCGGGTCGGCGACCGCGCCGCTCGCGGTGTCGGCCTCGCCCGGGCCCGACGCATTCTCAGCCATGACTCCCCATCCTCGCCATCAGATCGCTCGCCGCTGTGCGAATCGGCAGCAGTATGTCAGCTCAGCATGAGGGCAGGCTCTCATCGTCTGTACATGACATGTGAGAAGGGCCTGCCCCACCGCTACCGATCGACTACACAGCTTCCAGGATGTCGATCACAAACACCAGCGTGGAGTTGGCCGGGATCGAGGACTGCGCCTTGTCGCCGTAGCCGAGCGCGGGCGGAATCACCAGCAGCATCCGGCTGCCCACCGGCTGGCCGACCAGCCCCTTGTCCCAGCCCTGGATCACACTGCCGGTGCCCACCTGCAGGGCCTGCGCCCCGCCGTGGCTCCAGGACGAGTCGAACTGCTGGCCGTTGCTCCACAGCACCCCGGTGTACTGCACCACCAGCGTCTGCCCGGCCTGCACCGGTTTGCCGTCGCCCTTGATCAGCGCGAAGCTCTGCAGGTCGGTCGGCGCCGGCTGGTCCTTGGGGATGGTGATCGTCGGGGCGGCCTTGCCGTTGTCCTTCACCTGCGGGGAGGTGGGCGGCGCCTGCGTCATCGTCCCGGTCACCGCGGAGTCCTGCGGCACGTCCTCCATGATGTCCAGCACGAAGACCACGGTGTCCTGGCCGCCCACGCTCAGCGCGCTGTTCCCGGTGCTGCCGAAGCCCGCGGCCGGCGGGGCCACCACCAGCACCCGGCTGCCGACCTTCTTGCCCACCACGCTCTGGTCGAAGGCCGGCACCAGCTGCCCGCTGCCCGCCTGGTAGAGCTGCGGCTTGGAGCCGGCGTCGTAGGAGCTCGGCACGTCCTTGCCGGTCGTCCAGTTCTTCGCCGTGTAGTTGACCGTCACCCAGTCGCCCTTGTTGACCCCGGCGCCGTCGCCCTCGCTCAGCGTGCTGACAACGAACTGGCCGCTCGGCTGCCCCGCCGGGAGGGTGATCGTCGCCTTCTTGCCGAAGTCCCCGGTCACCGTGGGCATCGGCGAGGCCGACCCCACCGGGCTCGGCACGGCCGGGGCCGAACTGCTCGGCGCCGCGGACGGGCCGCTCTTCACGGGTGTGCTGCTGCTGCACGCCACGAGCGCCAGCAATGGCAGGGCTGCGAGCAGCCCGGCAATCCGTCGCACGGTGTTCCTCACTGTCGGTCAAGTCCGGTCCATACGGCCAGCGAACTCGACCCACCCTAGAACCCGCACCCTCCGCAGGCCGGAAGGCGGGGCGGGGAGGTGATCAACCACACGATCGGATCACCTTCCCGCCCCGCCCTCCGGCCGCACGGGACCGACGACGGGCTACATGCCCGCGATCAGCTTCTCCACCCGCTCGTCCACCGAACGGAACGGGTCCTTGCAGAGCACGGTGCGCTGCGCCTGGTCGTTGAGCTTGAGGTGCACCCAGTCCACCGTGAAGTCGCGGCGCTGCTCCTGCGCCTTGCGGATGAAGTCCCCGCGCAGCCGGGCGCGGGTGGTCTGCGGCGGGACGGACTTGGCCTCGAAGGTCTTCAGGTCGGTGGTGACCCGCTGGGCCTGGCCCTTGTTCTGCAGCAGGTAGAAGAGCCCGCGACGGCGGTGGATGTCGTGGTAGGCCAGGTCGATCTGGGCGACCCGGGGGTTCGACATGCTCATCTGGTGCTTCTCGCGGTAGCGCTCGATCAGCTGGTACTTCATGATCCAGTCGATCTCGTTGCCGACCTTGGCGAGGTCCTCGGTGCGCACCGCCTCCAGCGTGCGGCCCCACAGCTCCAGCACCCGGCCCACCGTGCCGGTGTTCAGACCCTTGCGGTCGGCGAACTCCAGCGCCTTGCCGTAGTACTCCTCCTGGATCTCCAGCGCGCTGGCCTCCCGGCCGTTGGCCAGCCGGACCTGGTGGCGGCCGGTGAGGTCATGACTGACCTCGCGGATCGCCCGGATCGGGTTCTCCAGCGTCAGGTCCCGCATCACCACGCCGGCCTCGATCAGCCGCAGCACCAGGTCGGTGGCGCCGACCTTGAGCAGGGTGGTGGTCTCCGACATGTTGGAGTCACCCACGATCACGTGCAGCCGCCGGTAGCGCTCGGCGTCCGCGTGCGGCTCGTCGCGGGTGTTGATGATCGGACGGGAGCGGGTGGTCGCCGAGCTGACGCCCTCCCAGATGTGCTCCGCCCGCTGGCTCACGCAGTAGACCGCACCGCGCGGGGTCTGCAGCACCTTGCCGGCACCGCAGATCAGCTGGCGGGTCACCAGGAACGGGATCAGCACGTCGGCCAGCCGGGAGAACTCCCCGTGCCGGGCCACCAGATAGTTCTCGTGGCAGCCGTAGGAGTTGCCGGCCGAGTCGGTGTTGTTCTTGAAGAGGTAGACGTCGCCTGCGATGCCCTCCTCGTGCAGCCGCCGCTCGGCGTCCACCAGGAGACCTTCGAGGATGCGCTCGCCCGCCTTGTCGTGCGTCACCAGCTCGGTGACGTCGTCGCACTCCGGAGTGGCGTACTCGGGGTGCGAACCGACATCGAGGTAAAGCCGTGCGCCATTGCGCAGGAAGACATTGCTGCTTCGTCCCCAGGAAACTACGCGGCGGAAGAGGTACCTGGCCACCTCGTCCGGAGACAGACGCCGTTGTCCCCGGAACGTACACGTGACGCCGTACTCGTTCTCCAGCCCGAAAATTCGGCGATCCATGGTGGGACTTTACGCTTCTGGCGACGTTCTGAAACCGTTTCGGCTGCGCCAATCGGAGCACGGTTATTCCGGCCCGGATCACGGCCCGCCGAGGACGGCCCGGAAATGCGCGCGCCCGTGGGGCGCGGCGCCGATCGCGCCGCACCCCACGGGCTCGGAAGGCCGCCGCGCTACTCGGCGGCGTCCCCGGGGGCGTCCTTCGGGGTCGCGGCGGCGGGGGCGTCCTCGCCGCCGTCCTCGGCGGCCGCCGACTCGTCGCCGCTCAGCAGCCGGGCCAGCTGGCCGCCCAGGATCCGCTTGAACTTGCGCTGCTGGGGCCGGTGGCGGTCCAGCACGGCCACCTCCAGCTGCTCCGGCGTCAGGGTCCGCGGCGAGCCGCCGTTGGGGTCGCGGGCGAGCGACTCGACGGCCACCTTGAGCGCCTCCGCCAGGCTCAGGCCGGGCGTGTGGCGCTGCTCCAGGTAGGTCCCGATCGAATCCGCGTTGCCGCCGACCACGACGGTGTTCTGCTCGTCCACCACGGACCCGTCCGGGGTCAGCCGGTAGATCTGGTCGTCCTCGGTGGCCTTGCCCACCTCGGCGACGATCAGCTCCACCTCGTAGGGCTTCTCGCCCACCGAGGAGAAGATGGTGCCCAGGGTCTGGGCGTAGACGTTGGCCAGCCCACGGGCCGTCACATCGGCCCGGTCGTAGGAGTAACCGCGCAGATCGGCGTAGCGCACGCCGCCGATCCGGAGGTTCTCGAACTCGTTGTAGCGGCCGACCGCGGCGAAGGCGATCTTGTCGTAGATCTCGGACACCTTGTGCAGCGCCCGGGAGGTGTTCTCGGCGACGAAGACGATGCCGTCGGCGTAGGTGAGCACGACCACGCTGCGACCGCGCGCGATGCCCTTGCGGGCGTACTCCGCGCGGTCCGCCATGGCCTGCTGAGGCGAGACGTAGAACGGTGTGGACACCGGCGGTCGTCCCCTTCTGTCAGGTGGGTGGGGTAGGAGGCTGGCGGACTACAGCAGGGGGGCCTGCGGACCGTTCGGACGGCTCTTGCGGTGCTCGACGATCGACTGCGCGATCGTGGACACCTCGTCGTCGGACAGCCTGCGGAAGCCGTCCTCGGTGATCAGCGAGACGATCGGGAAGATCTTGCGCGCCAGGTCCGGCCCGCCGGTCGCCGAGTCGTCGTCAGCGGCGTCGTAGAGCGCCTGGACGACCAGGGTGGCGGCCTGATCGGCCGTCAGGTCCTCGCGGTAGAGCTTCTTCAGCGACCCGCGGGCGAAGACCGAGCCGGAGCCGGTGGCCGTGAAGCCGCGCTCCTCGGACCGGCCGCCGGTGACGTCGTAGCTGAAGATCCGGCCGCGCCCGAGGTCCAGGTCGTAGCCGGCGAAGAGCGGCACCACGGCCAGCCCCTGCATCGCCATGCCCAGGTTCCCCCGGATCATGGTGGTGAGGCGGTTGGCCTTGCCCTCCAGCGAGAGGACCGCGCCCTCGATCTTCTCGTAGTGCTCCAGCTCCAGCTGGAAGAGCCGGACCATCTCGACGGCGAGGCCGGCGGTGCCGGCGATGCCGACCGCGCTGTACTCGTCGGCCGGGAAGACCTTCTCGATGTCACGCTGGGCGATCACGTTGCCCATGGTGGCCCGACGGTCGCCCGCGATCACCACGCCGCCGTCGAACACGGCGGCGACGATCGTGGTGCCGTGCGGCGCTTCGATGGTCAGTCCCTCGGGGAGGGCACGGCGTCCGGGGAGCAGCTCCGGCGAATACGCCGCCAGGAACTCGATGAACGACGAGGATCCCGCGGTGAGGAAGGCATCCGGTAGACGCCCGGTGCCACGAGTGTTGGCTTCCACACGATTCCTTCCAGATAGTCGGCAGCCCGCCGGAGCGCGTCGGGACTGTCCCTCATCTGCCCGAGTGCCGCGTTGCACGCGAAGCAGAGGATGCCACGGACCCTACCCGTTTCGTGGTCGTGATCCACATGTTCTGCCCGCTTCGCCAGACAGATCACGCAGAGCTGGTGCTGGGACGCGAGCATGGCTTGGAGGTCGGCTTCGGTCATGCCGTAGGTGCGCCGGAAATAGCTCTCGCGATTGCGCACGGACCGGCAAGGCTTGCAATAGGGCGCAAGGCCACTGGGCTGGCGGGTGTTCTTGTCCCATTCGCTGTGCGGTTTGACCTCTTCGCAATCGGGGCACCGCTTGTAGCCCTCCGGCACCTCTGTACGAGGACGCACGACCTTACCCTTGGCCAGCTGTCGCCGGTCGTAATAGGCGGCGCTGCAGGCGCGACACGTCGCCTGCAGCCCGTTCCACCTCGACCGATTCTTTGCGAATTCAGCCGCCGGCAATGTCTTCTTGCATCTCGAGCAGTGCGCCTCAAAATGCATTTTGGACATTCTTTATTGCCCGCCCTTTTGAACAAATCCGCGAACAAAATCCTCGGCGTTCGACTCCAAGACTTCGTCGATTTCGTCCAATACCGCGTCCACGTCGTCGCTCAGCTTTTCCTGGCGTTCCTTGAGTTCCTCGGAGTTCTGCGTTTCCGCAGCCTGCTCCTCGACCTCCTCGGAGGAGCGGTTCGCCCGCTGCTGGCCGCCGCCGGTGTCCTTGGTCGCCATGTCCCTCACCCCGCTCGAATTTCGTCTGGCACGGTTGGTCCAAGCTTGCTGCTCAGACCCTATACACCGGGTGCGACTGGCGCTGCCCGTTTGCGTGGTCTCGGCGGCGTGTGCCGCGTCCACCTTCAGGTCCACTCTGTTCAACGCCGGGACGTCACCTGGATGATTCCCCTCCGAGGGCGCGTTCACCCGTGGTGATCGCGTTCTCACCGACCGGAGTTCAGTCGCCGGAGAGCACCCGGACCAGGTCCTCGGCGGTGCGGCAGCGGTCGAGGAGCTCCTTGACGTGGTTGCGGGTGCCGCGCAGTGGCTCCAGGGTCGGTACCCGTTGGAGGGAGTCGCGGCCCGGCAGGTCGAAGATGACCGAGTCCCAGGACGCGGCCGCGACGTGCTCCGCGTACTGCTCCAGGCAGCGGCCGCGGAAGTACGCCCGGGTGTCCTCCGGGGGCTTGTGGACGGCGCGCAGCACCTCCTCCTCGGTCACCAGCCGGTCGAAGCGGCCGCGTGCCACGAGGCGGTTGTAGAGGCCCTTCTCGGGCCGTACGTCGCTGTACTGGAGGTCGACCAGGTGCAGCCGGGGGTGGTCCCAGTCCAGGCCGTCGCGCTGCCGGTAGCCCTCCAGCAGCTCCTTCTTGGCGACCCAGTCGAGCTGCTTGGACAGGCTCATCGGGTCGCGCTCCAGGCGGCCCAGCACGTCCTCCCAGCGGGCCAGCACGTCGACGGTCTGCTCGTCGGCGTCGTGGCCGTAGCGGTCCTCGACGTACTTGCGGGCCAGCTCGCAGTACTCCATCTGGAGCTGCACGGCGGTCAGCTTGCGGCCGCTGCGCAGCTGGATCAGGTGCTGCAGCGAGGGGTCGTGGGAGACCCGGTGCAGGGTGCGCACGGGCTGGTCGACCGCGAGGTCGACGGCGATGAAGCCGGCCTCGATCATCGCCAGGACCAGCGAGGTGGTGCCGAGCTTGAGGTAGGTGGAGATCTCCGAGAGGTTGGCGTCGCCGATGATCACGTGCAGTCGGCGGTACTTCTCGGCGTCCGCGTGCGGCTCGTCCCGGGTGTTGATGATGGGCCGCTTGAGGGTGGTCTCCAGGCCGACCTCGACCTCGAAGTAGTCGGCCCGCTGGCTGAGCTGGAAGCCGTTGGCCGAGCCGTCCTGGCCCAGGCCCACCCGGCCGGCGCCGGTGACCACCTGGCGGGAGACGAAGAACGGGGTGAGGTGGCGGACGATGTCGGCGAACGGGGTCGCCCGCTGCATCAGGTAGTTCTCGTGGGTGCCGTAGGAGGCGCCCTTGTTGTCGGTGTTGTTCTTGTACAGGTGGATGGTCTGCCCGTTGGGCAGTTCCAGGGCGCGGGCGGCGGCCTCGGCCATGACCCGCTCACCGGCCTTGTCCCAGAGCACCGCGTCGCGCGGGTTGGTGATCTCCGGCGAGCTGTACTCGGGGTGCGCGTGGTCCACGTAGAAGCGGGCGCCGTTGGTGAGGATGATGTTGGCCAGGCCGATGTCCTCGTCGGTCAGCTGGCTGGAATCCGCCACCTCGCGGGCGAGGTCGAAACCCCGGGCGTCCCGCAGCGGGTTCTCCTCCTCGAAGTCCCAGCGGGCGCGGCGCGCCCGGTGCATCGCCGCCGCGTAGGCGTTGACGATCTGGGACGAGGTGAGCATGGCGTTGGCGTTGGGGTGTCCGGGTACGGAGATCCCGTACTCGGTCTCGATGCCCATCACGCGCCTTACGGTCATGCGGCCCTCCTTGCCCGTCGCCCCGCCCCGAGCGGGCGGGACACCGACGTCCCTGTGGTGCGCCGCCAGCGGCGGACCGTGCGGTCCGGGCCGGCGGGTGGTGCCTGGAGCGCTGCACCGACGGCCCGGGGCTCCGGGTGCCGCAGACACCCCGTCCGGCCGTGGGCCCGGAGGCCGACGGCCGGACGGGGTGTCGGAGCGTGTCGTGTGCAGGTGGTGCGGATCCTGCCTCGCCTACAGGTACTGGCCGGTGTTGGCCACGGTGTCGATGGAGCGGCCGGACTCGGCGCCCTGCTTCCCGGTGACCAGCGTGCGGATGAAGACGATCCGCTCGCCCTTCTTGCCGGAGATGCGGGCCCAGTCGTCCGGGTTGGTGGTGTTGGGCAGGTCCTCGTTCTCCTTGAACTCGTCCACGCAGGCGGCGAGCAGGTGGGAGACGCGAAGGCCGCGCTGGCCGTGGTCGAGGAAGTCCTTGATGGCCATCTTCTTGGCCCGGTCCACGATGTTCTGGATCATGGCGCCGGAGTTGAAGTCCTTGAAGTACAGGACCTCCTTGTCACCGTTGGCGTAGGTGACCTCCAGGAAGCGGTTCTCCTCGGTCTCGGTGTACATCCGCTCCACGACCGCCTGGATCATGGCGGCGACGGTGGAGTCCAGCGACCCGTCGTGCTCCTTGAGGTCGTCCGGGTGGAAGGGCAGCGAGTTCTTGAGGTACTTGGAGAAGATGTCCTTGGCCGCCTCGGCGTCCGGACGCTCGATCTTGATCTTGACGTCGAGCCGGCCCGGGCGCAGGATCGCCGGGTCGATCATGTCCTCGCGGTTGGAGGCGCCGATCACGATGACGTTCTCCAGCCCCTCCACGCCGTCGATCTCGGCGAGCAGCTGGGGGACGATGGTGTTCTCCACGTCCGAGCTGACACCGGAGCCACGGGTGCGGAAGAGCGACTCCATCTCGTCGAAGAAGACGATGACGGGGGTGCCCTCGCTGGCCTTCTCACGAGCCCGCTGGAAGACCAGGCGGATCTGCCGCTCGGTCTCGCCGACGTACTTGTTGAGCAGCTCGGGGCCCTTGATGTTGAGGAAGTAGCTCTTGCCCTGGGGCCGGCCGGTGACCTCGGCGACCTTCTTGGCGAGCGAGTTCGCGACCGCCTTGGCGATCAGCGTCTTACCGCACCCGGGCGGGCCGTAGAGCAGCACGCCCTTGGGGGGCCGCAGCTCGTACTCCTTGAAGAGTTCGGCGTGCAGGTACGGCAGCTCGACCGCGTCGCGGATCATCTCGATCTGCGCGTGCAGACCGCCGATCTGCCGGTAGTCGATGTCGGGGACCTCTTCGAGGACGAGCTCCTCGACCTCCGACTTGGGGACGACCTCGTAGACGTAGCCGGAACGCGGCTCCATCAGCAGGGCGTCGCCGGGGCGCAGCGTGATGTCGCGCAGCGGTTCGGCGAGCCGGACCACCCGCTCCTCGTCGGTGTGCCCGGTGACCAGCGCGCGTTCGCCGTCCTCCAGGACCTCCTTGAGGGTGACGATGTCGCCGATGCTCTCGAACTCGAACGCGTCGACGATGTTCAGCGCCTCGTTCAGGAGCACTTCCTGGCCACGGCGCAGCTCGTCTAGTTCGAGGCTCGGGCTGACGTTCACCCGCAGTTTGCGCCCGCCGGTGAAGATGTCGGCGGTGCCGTCCTCGTTCTGGGCGAGGAAGGTGCCGAATCCGGCGGGTGGCTGGGCCAGCCGGTCCACTTCCTCCTTGAGGGCCACGATCTGGTCGCGGGCCTCGCGCAGGGTGGAGGCGAGCCGTTCGTTCTGGGCGGAGACTCCGGCCAGGTTGGTCTGGAGCTCGACGACCCGGTCTTCGAGAATTCTCGACGAGCGCGGCGAGTCGGCGAGCTTGCGGCGCAGGACGGCGATCTCCTGCTCGAGGTACGCGACCTGTGCGGCCTCGTCGGAACCACGAGCGGGCTTGCCGGCAGTGCGGTTGTAGTCGTCATCGTGGGCTGCCACGGTCCTCACCTCCTCCTGGGGAGCGGGATGCTTCCAGACCCTACCTGGACCAGGGGCCGTGTAAACCCCTAGATCAGAAAGACGGAAGGGGTGTGTCCGATCTTCACCCGTGTGTGCTTCCCCTCTGCCTAGGAGATACCCACCGCACACCGCCGGAAAGCGGGCAGATGTATCGTCGGGCAAGTCAATACCCGATCGTGACCGTTCCTCCTGGACGGATCGTCGGACAAGCGGACAAGAACGGCAGGAGACGATGTCGGTGACCAGCGAGGCAGCCGTCGGTGAGCCCCTCGAGGTGTGGATCGATCAGGCCCTGTGCACGGGCGACGGCATCTGCGTGCAGTACGCCCCCGAGGTCTTCGAGATGGACATCGACGGCCTGGCGTATGTGAAGGGCGAGGACGACGAGTTGCGCCAGCAGGCCGGGGAGACCGCACCGGTCCCGCTGACGCTCCTTCGGGACGTGGTCGACTCGGCGAAGGAGTGCCCGGGCGACTGCATCCACGTCCGCCGGGTGAGCGACGGGGTCGAGGTGTACGGACCGGACGCCGACTGAGCGGCGTCCCGGCCCTGCTGGCGCCCCGTCAGGCCGCGGCCGACGGGGCGCTGGTCTGGGTGCGGACGTAGGAGCCGCCCTTGCGGGACCAGTTGAGGTTCACCTTGAGGTCCGGGCAGCAGCGCGGCACGCCGTCGCCGGAGTAACCGACGGCCTGCCCGGTGAGCACGCCGTCGCTGCGCAGCGCCAGCCGGGTGAGCGTCAGGTTCTCCTGCCAGCGCACCAGCGTGTCGCGCACCACCGGCACTCCGTCGGGGCCCTCGCCCAGGACGAAGACGCCGTCCGGCGGGGTGCCGTTGCCGGCGTCGCAGTGCGCGGCGACCACGGTGCTGGGGGTGCCGTCGCCGAGGTCGGCGGAGAAGCTGATCGCGATCTTGACCGGGAGGGGCCCGCAGTCCAGCGGCAGGGCCGCCTTGGCCGGGTCCGGCGCCTGAGCGGTGGGGACGGGACGGGGGCTGCCGGGCGAGGCTGTGCGGACGGCTCCGGCGGCGGGCCCCGCGGCCAGGGCGGCGGCCACCACCGCCCCGCAGGCGGCCAGGACCGCGCTCCAGTGCAGCAGACCCGGGCGGGCGTGCTGCGCCGTGCTGTCGCGGGTGTCGTGGGCGGCCCGTTCGGGCGCTGCCGGGTGCACTGCGTCGTCCGCCAAGGGGGCCCCTCCACCGGCAGGATGTCCGTGTCAGCAGCATCGTCGCACATCAGAGCGGGTGGCTCGGCACCGGGGCGCGCGGCCGCCCGGCGCGGGTGCGCGGGGTACGCCGAAGGGCGGCGCCGCGGCGCCGCCCTTCGGTTGTCTCAGTCCTGCTCGATGACGGGGTTGTCCTCGCGGGACGCCGCACGGGCCGCCGCACGCTCGGCGAGCGAGGGCTCGGGGCTGCCGTTGTCGTAGTCCTCGCCGTAGGCGCCCTTGGCGGGGCGGCGGCGGCGCAGCGGCGGCTCGACGCCGTCGGCCAACCGGCGCGAGGTCAGCAGGAAGCCGGTGTGCCCGATCATCCGGTGGTCCGGGCGGACCGCCAGGCCCTCCACGTGCCAGGTGCGGACCATGGTCTCCCAGGACGCCGGCTCGGTGAAGCTGCCGTGCTCGCGCAGCGCCTCGACGGTGCGCGACAGCTGCGTGGTGGTGGCCACGTAGCAGCAGATCAGGCCGCCGGGGACGAGGGCCTTGGCGGCCACGTCCAGGCACTCCCAGGGGGCGAGCATGTCCAGGATGATCCGGTCGACGTCGCCCTCGACCAGGTTGTCCTGGAGGTCGCCGACGGTGAGCTTCCAGGCCGGGTGCGGGCCGCCGAAGTAGCGCTCGACGTTCTTCTGCGCGATGTCCGCGAAGTCCTGGCGGCGCTCGTAGGAGGCCAGCATGCCGGTGTCGCCCACCGCGCGCAGCAGGTACGTACTGAGCGCGCCGGAGCCGACGCCGGCCTCGACCACGCGGGCGCCGGCGAAGATGTCGGCCATCGCCAGGATCTGCCCCGCGTCCTTGGGGTAGATCACGGCAGCGCCGCGGGGCATGGACAGGACGTAGTCGGGGAGCAGAGGGCGCAGCGCGAGATACGGCACGTTCCCCGTGGTTCGCACGACCGTGCCTTCGGGGGCACCGATCAGCTCGTCGTGCGGGAAGGCACCCTTGTGGGTGTGGAAGCTCTTCCCTGCTTCGAGCGTGAACGTGTAGTGACGGCCCTTGGGGTCGGTCAGCTGAACCTGATCCCCGACCGTGAATGGCCCCCGCCTGCGGGTGGCACCGGTCGGTTCGGACATAAGGACAATCCTAAGGGAACGGGGACGGGCCCCCGACCAACCCGGTGGCCACGGCGGGTTCGGCGGTGGTCGGGCAACCGGTTCAGCGACCCGTTCAGCGGCCGGCGATGGCCGCGGTGAGCCGGCGTTCGACGTCCAGGACCGCCAGCACCCCGTAGACCGAGCCGTCCGACTCGACGACCAGGTACTCGCTGGCGGGGGTGGCCCGCAGCGCCGTCAGCAGGTCCTCGCCCTCCAACCCGGCGGGCAGCCGCATCCCCGGCTCCAGCGAGCGGGCGAGTGCGCCCACCGCCACCCAGGGCCGGCGCTGCTCGGGGATCTGCAGGACGGCGGCCTCCTTGACCAGCGCGAGCGGCGCGCCCAGCGCGTCGACCACCAGGACGGCTCCGGCCTGGGCCTCGCGGGCCCGGCGCAGCGCCTCGGCGAGCGGCGTGTCGGCGGTGACCGAGACCGCGCGGCGGGTGAGGCCGCGCACGGTCAGCCCGGGCAGCGCGACCTTCAGCCGGGCGTTGCGCACGGCCCCGCCCGCGCCGTTCCAGATCACCACGGCCAGCACGGCGGCGAGCGCGGTGTCCAGCAGCGTGTCGCCGCCCGAGCGGGTGCCGGCCCGGGCGCTGCTGATCATCGGCAGGCCGAACAGCACGGCCACCGCCAGCACCCGGCCGGCCCAGGCGGCGGCGACCGTGCCGGCCATCGGACGGCCCGTCAGGCCCCAGACCACCGCGCGCAGCATCCGGCCGCCGTCCAGCGGCAGGCCGGGCAGCAGGTTGAAGGCGGCGACCACCAGGTTGGAGACCGCCAGGCCCGCGAGCAGCACGCCGGGGACGGTACCGGCCGTCACGAAGGTCATCGCGCCCCAGCAGATCCCGCCGAGGACCAGCGAGAGCAGCGGCCCGACGAAGGCCAGCCAGAACTCCCGGCCCGGGGTCTCGGCCTCCCGTTCGATCTCCGAGATACCGCCGAGGAACTGGAGCTGGATCCGGCGCACGCCGAGCTTGTAACGCAGCGCGACCAGGGTGTGGGCGAGCTCGTGGACCAGCACCGAGCCGTAGAAGGCGATCGCGAAGGAGAACGCGACCAGGTACCGGGTGGCCCCGAGGTCGGGCAGCACGTCGGCGAGCTGGCCGCCGAAGATCCAGGTGATCAGGCCCGCGATGAGGAACCAGGTGGGGGTGACGTAGATCGGGACGCCGAACGGGCGGCCCATCAGGATGCCGCCACCGGGGCGCACGGGCTCCTGCGGGCGCCGGTCCTTCTCGGGTGGCTGCTCGGAGGTCTGCTGACCCGTGGTGTCGCTCACCGTGACCCCTTCAGGTCGTCGTCCCCGCCGGCTGACCGGCCCTGACGGCCGGATGGCTGCCCACGCTACGTGATCTCTCCGTGCGGCGGGGGACGCGCCTGTCTACCAGTGTTCTACCCGCTGGGACCGCGGGACACCGGTTGCGGGCCCGGCGATCGTCGCTGTGAGCGGGCTGACAGTGGAATGACGGCCGGACCCCATAGGGTCGGGTCCATGCAGCCGACCGCGACCGCCCGCCGGGCCGTGCCCCCGACCGGGCTCTCCCCCTCCCGTGCCGGGGACTTCCTGACCTGCCCGCTGCTCTACCGGCTGCGGGTGATCGACAAGCTGCCGGAGCCGCCGAGCGCGGCCGCCACGCGCGGCACCATGGTGCACGCCGTGCTGGAGCGGCTCTTCGACCATCCGGCCGGCGAGCGGACCGCGGACCGGGCCAGGGAGCTGCTGCGCCCGCAGTGGGAGCGCCTGCTGGCCGAGCGGCCGGAGCTGGCGGCGCTGTTCGCCGACGACCCGGACGGCGCGGCGCTGGCCCGCTGGCTGGCGGACGCCGAGAAGCTGCTCGGCCAGTGGTTCAAGCTGGAGGACCCGACCCGTCTGGAGCCCGCCGAGCGGGAGCTGTACGTGGAGACCGTGCTGGAGTCCGGCCTCAAGCTGCGCGGGTACATCGACCGGGTGGACGTCGCGCCCACCGGCGAGGTGCGGCTGGTGGACTACAAGACCGGCCGGGCGCCCTCGCGGGACTTCGAGGCCAAGGCGATGTTCCAGATGAAGTTCTACGCCCTGGTGGTCTGGCGCTGGAAGGGCGTGATCCCCAAGCGGCTGCAGTTGGTGTACCTCGGCGGGGGCGGCGACGTGGTCAGCTACGACCCCGACGAGGCCGACCTGCTGTCGGTGGAGCGCAAGCTGCTGGCGCTCTGGGAGACGATCAGCCGGGCGGTGGTTACCGGTGAGTTCCCGGCCACCCGCAACCGGCTGTGCGACTGGTGCGATCATCAGCAGAGCTGTCCTGAGTTCGGCGGCACTCCCCCGCCCTACCCCCTTCCGGTGGCGGTCCTGCCCGGTGCACGGGCCGCCGAGGATCCCTTGGTCCCCGAGGGATCCAACACGCAGATGAGCGAGGAGTCCTAAGTGACGATCCGGGTGCTGCTGGTCGACGACCAGCCATTGCTGCGCACCGGCTTCCGGATGATTCTGGAGGCCGAGGCCGACCTGGTGGTGGTGGGTGAGGCCGGGGACGGACAGCAGGCGCTGGAACAGGTGCGGGCGCTGCAGCCCGACGTGGTGCTGATGGACATCCGGATGCCGCGGATGGACGGTGTCGAGGCCACCCGGCGGATCGCCGGGCCCGGGCGGGACGGCCCGGTCAAGGTGCTCGTGCTGACCACCTTCGACCTGGACGAGTACGTGGTGGAGGCACTGCGGGCCGGTGCCAGCGGATTCCTGCTCAAGGACGTACCGGCCGAGGAACTGGTGCAGGCGATCCGGGTGGTGGCGGACGGCGCGGCGATGCTCGCCCCCTCGATCACCCGCAGACTGCTGGACCTCTACGCCACCAGACTGCCCTCCGGCGACGAGACGCCCTCGCCGGCCCTGAACACGCTGACCGAGCGCGAGATGGAGGTGCTGCGGCTGGTGGCCCGCGGGCTGTCCAACGCGGAGATCGCCGCCGAGCTGTTCGTCAGCGAGACCACGGTGAAGACCCATGTCGGCCATGTGCTGACCAAGTTGGGCCTGCGCGACCGGGTGCAGGCCGCGGTGTACGCCTACGAGAGCGGCCTGGTGCGCCCGGGGGCGCTGTAGGACCTGCCCTCGGTGGATGTACGGCGAAGGGGCACCCGGTTCGGGTGCCCCTTCGCCGTACCCGGCTCACTCAGCTGTGGCCGATGTCCCCGAAGCGGAAGACACCGGTCTGGTCGATGGTGCCCTCGATCCCGGTGATGTTGTTGCGCGCGGCGTAGAACGCCTTGCTCTGGAAGAGCGGCAGCAACGGGACGTCGTTGGCGACGATGCCCTGGATGGTGGAATACGTGGCGGCCGCGGCGCTGCGATCGGCCTGCTTGAGGCTCTGCGGCACCAGGTTCTGGGTGATCTGCGGGTTGTCGTAGTTGTTGTGGAAGGCGCCGCCGTCCACCACCAGCGGGACCACGAAGTCGTCCGGGTCCGGGTAGTCGGCGGTCCAGCCGACCGTGTAGGCCTGGTAGCTGCCGTCCGTCCAGCCCTTCTGGAAGCCGGTCCAGTCGGCCACCTGCTGGACCGTGACCTGGAACAGGCCACTGGCCTCCAGCTGCTTCTTCAGCTCGGCGCTCTCCGCGCCCTGCGCCTGGGCCTGGGACCAGGTCAGCTGGAGCTTCACCGGCAGCTGCACCTTGGCGGCGGTCAGGATCGCCTTGGCCTTGGCCGCGTCCGGGGTGCCGTACTTGTCGAAGAAGGCCGTGGTGTGGCCTCCGAAGCCCTGCGGCACCACCGAGTAGAGCGGCTGCACGGTGCCGGCGTAGACGTCGCGGGCCAGCGCGTCGCGGTCCACCAGCTGGGCGACGGCCTGGCGCACGGCGAGCTGGCCGGCTGTCTGGTCCTTGGTGTTGAAGACCAGGAAGCGGGTGTCGCCGCCGACGCCCTGGGCGACCTTGATGTCACCCTTGCCGGACTGGTCGTCGGCCGCCAACTGGGCCGAGACGTTGGGGTCGAGGCTGTTGTCGGTGAGGTCGACGGCGCTGCTGTCGAGCGCGGTCTTCAGGTCCCCGGGCGTGTTGAAGTAGCGCACCGTGAACTTGGAGTTGTCGAGCTTCTGCGCACCCTTGTAGCGGCTGTTCGCCGACAGGACGATCTTGCTCGGCGCCTTCGCGCCGGCCGGGGTGGTCATCGTCTCGACCGAGTCGATCTTGTACGGACCGGAGCCGATCAGCTTGTCGTTGGGCAGCTCCTTGTCGGCCGGGAAGACGCTGTGGTCGACGATCGACCCGGCGGCGCTGGCCAGCTTGTCGGGGAGCACCGCATCGGGCTGGGTGAGATGGAAGACCACCTCGCTGTCGCTGGGGGCCTCCACCGACTTGATGGTCTCGAACAGCACCGAGGGGCCGCCCGCGTCCTTGATCGCCTTCATCCGGTTGACCGAGAAGACCACGTCCTGCGCGGTCAGCGCGTCACCGTTGGAGAAGGTCAGGCCCGAGCGCATGGTGCACTCGTACGTCATCGCGTCGGAGCCGGTGAACTGGCAGGACTGCGCGGCGTCGGGCAGCGGGGAGGTGCCGCCCACCGGGAAGCTCAGCAACGACTGGAAGGTGTTGTTGAGGATCAGCCAGGAGCCGCGGTCATAGGCACCGGCCGGGTCCAGCACGCTGGTGACGTTGGCGGTCCCCATCGTGATGGAGCTGCTGCCGCCGCTGCCGCTCACGGCGGACTGCACCGAACTGCAGCCGGCGGTGGCGGTGGCGACCAGGAGCGCGCAGCCCACCACGGCCGTCCGGCCGGGTGCGCGTCGTATGGCTGAAGTCATGCGTTCCTTCTCCGTGCTGGCCGGCTGAGGGTGCCGGTGAGCAGCCGTCGGCGGCCCGGATAGGGTGCTTCGCGAACGGCGCTCGAACATGTCGGGATAGACCCAGGCAGCCTGCCACACGACCCTTGGTATGGCGCCACCCCTCCCCGGACCCGACGACCCCGCGGCGCGCGGGCGTCGGCGAGTTGTCAGCCAATGCCCGATTTCTCCCGGCTGCCCGCGATCTGCCACCCCTTGGGCGGACGGAGAATGAGACCAGCGTCACACCCGGGCGGCGACTACCGAGCGCAGCAGGTCGAGATCCAACTCCTCCAGCGAGGTCAGCAGGGTCCGCCCGGGCGCCGGCTCGATCGGCGCCACCGAGGGCACCGCGATCACCGGGCAGCCCGCCGCCTCGCCGGCCTGCACGCCCAGCGGGGCGTCCTCGATCACCACGCAGCGTCCCGGCTCGGCGCCGAAGCGGGCTACGGCCGCGAGGTAGGGGTCGGGGTGCGGCTTGGTCCGGGACACCTCGTCGCCGGCCACCGAGAAGGCGAAGGGGTGGTCGCCGAGGTTCTTCAGCACCAGGTCGATGATCCTGCGGTGCGAGGCGGAGACCAGCGCGGCGGGGATCCGGTGCTCGGCCAGGGTCTCCAGCAGCCGGGCCGCGCCGGGCATCAGCGGGGCGCCGCCGTCCAGGAGTTCGACGAAGCGCCGGTTGATCAGCACGGTCAGCTCGGCGGGGTCGATCCGCACCCCGGTGACACCGATCAGGTACTCCAGCACCCGGGACATCGGGCCGCCGACGCAGTGCAGCCGGTGGGTCTCGTCCAGCGGGTGGCCGAACTCGGCGAAGAGCGAGGCCTCGGCCTCCCACCAGAAGCCCTCGGTGTCCACCAGCGTGCCGTCCATGTCCAGCAGCACCGCCTGCAGGCCCCGGCCGCCGGACTTCTCCGGGGCCGGGGTGATGGTGTCGATGCTGGTCATTGGGCACGTCCCTTCACTGCGCGCGGGCCCCTGGGATCGTGCGGGCCGACCGCATCGAGATGCGAGCCGGCCCGTACGGGGTCGTCCAGGATACGCGCAGGGCTGCGAACAGCACGCGACGTGAGGGTTACCGCGCGTTGAAGTACGTCGCCTCGGGGTGGTGGATGACGATCGCGTCGGTGGACTGCTCCGGGTGCAGCTGGAACTCCTCGGAGAGCACCACGCCGATCCGCTCGGGCTTCAGCAGCTCGGCGATCTTCGCGCGGTCCTCCAGCTCGGGGCAGGCCCCGTAGCCGAGCGAGAAGCGGGCGCCGCGGTACTTGAGGGCGAACATGTCCTTCACGTCCTGCGGGTCCTCGTCGCCGAAGCCGAGCTCGAAGCGGACCCGGGCGTGCCAGAACTCGGCCAGTGCCTCGGCGAGTTGGACGGACAGGCCGTGCAGCTCCAGGTAGTCGCGGTAGGCGTTGGCCTGGAACAGCTCGTTGGCGGCCTCGGAGATCCGGTTGCCCATGGTGACCACCTGCAGGCCCAGCACGTCGCGCTCGCCGCTCTCCTCCGGGCGGAAGAAGTCGGCCAGGCAGAGCCGGCGCCCGCGGCGCTGGCGCGGGAAGGTGAAGCGGGTGTGCTCGCTGCCGTCCTGGTTGTAGACCAGCAGGTCGTCGCCCTTGGAGGCGGCCGGGTAGTAGCCGTAGACCACGGCCGGCTCCAGCCAGCCCTCGGTCTGCAGCCGGTCCAGCCACATCCGCAGCCGCGGCCGGCCCTCGGTCTCCAGCAGCTCTTCGTAGCTCGGGCCGTCGCCGCTGCGCGCCGCCTTCAGCCCCCACTGCCCCTTGAAGAGCGCGTCCTCGTCCAGCCAGGAGGAGTAGTCGGCGAACGGGACGCCCTTGACGATCCGGTCGCCCCAGAACGGCGGGGTCGGCACCCGGTTGTCCACCGAGACGTCCGAGCGGATCTGGCCGAGGTTCTCCTCCTCCGGCTCCTGGACCTCCACCCGGGCGTGCCGGCGCTGCTTGAGCTCGGGCAGCACCGCACCGGGCACCCCGCGCTTGACGCCGATCAGCGCGTCCATCAGCCGCAGGCCCTCGAAGGCGTCGCGGGCGTAGCGGACCTCGCCGTCGTAGATCTCGTGCAGGTCCTGCTCGACGTACGCGCGGGTCAGCGCCGCGCCGCCGAGGATCACCGGGTAGTCGGCGGCCAGCTTGCGCTGGTTGAGCTCCTGGAGGTTCTCCTTCATGATCACCGTGGACTTGACCAGCAGCCCGGACATCCCGATCACGTCGGCCTGGTGCTCGACGGCCGCGTCCAGGATCGCCGACACCGGCTGCTTGATGCCGAGGTTGACCACGGTGTAGCCGTTGTTCGACAGGATGATGTCGACCAGGTTCTTGCCGATGTCGTGCACGTCGCCCTTGACGGTGGCCAGCACGATGGTGCCCTTGCCCTCGTCGTCGGACTTCTCCATGTGCGGTTCCAGGTGGGCGACCGCGGTCTTCATCACCTCGGCGGACTGCAGCACGAACGGCAGCTGCATCTGGCCCGAGCCGAACAGCTCGCCGACCACCTTCATGCCCGACAGCAGCGTCTCGTTGACGATCTCCAGCGCCGGACGGAGCGTCAGCGCCTCGTCCAGGTCGACCTCCAGGCCCTTGCGCTCGCCGTCGATGATCCGCCGCTGGAGACGCTCCTCCAGCGGCAGTGCCGCCAGCTCCTCCGCCTTGGAGGCCGCGCTGGAGGCGGCGCTGACGCCCTCGAAGAGCTGGAGCAGCGACTGCAGCGGGTCGTAGGCGGGCTCGGTCGCGGTGGCCGGGCGGCGCCGGTCGTAGACCAGGTCGAGGGCCACCTCGCGCTGCGCGTCGGGGATCCGGGCCATCGGCAGGATCTTGGAGGCGTGCACGATCGCCGAGTCGAGGCCGGCCTCCACGCACTCGTGCAGGAAGACCGAGTTGATCACCTGGCGGGCCGCGGGGCTGAGGCCGAAGGAGATGTTGGACAGGCCCAGCGTGGTCTGCACCGAGGGGCGCCGGCGCTTGAGCTCGCGGATCGCCTCGATGGTCTCGATGCCGTCGCGGCGCGACTCCTCCTGGCCGGTGCCCAGGGTGAAAGCCAGGCAGTCGACGATCACGTCGTGCTCGGCGATGCCGTACTCGGAGCCGAGCTGGTCGATCAGGCGCTCGGCGATGGCGACCTTGGTCTCGGCGGTGCGGGCCTGGCCCTGCTCGTCGATGGTCAGCGCGATCACCGCGGCGCCGTGCTCACGGGCCAGCGCCGCGACCTTGCCGAACCGGGTGTCGGGGCCGTCGCCGTCCTCGTAGTTGACCGAGTTGAGCACCGCGCGGCCGCCGAGCAGCTCCAGGCCCGCGCGCAGCACCGGCGTCTCGGTGGAGTCCAGCACGATCGGCAGGGTGGAGGCGGTGGCCAGGCGGCCGGCGATCTCCCGCATGTCCGCCACGCCGTCGCGGCCGACGTAGTCCACGCAGAGGTCCAGCAGGTGCGAGCCGTCCCGGATCTGCTCGCGGGCGATCTCCACGCAGGCCTGCCAGTCGCCGGCCAGCATCGCGTCCCGGAACTTCTTGGAGCCGTTGGCGTTGGTCCGCTCGCCGATCGCCAGGTAGGAGGTGTCCTGGCGGAACGGCACCGACTGGTAGAGCGAGGCGGCGGCCGGCTCGGGCTTGGGATCGCGCGCGACCACCGCGCGGCCGCGCACCCGTCCCTCCTTGCCCGCCGTCGGCGAGGAGGGACCCTGTGCGCCAACCTCGCCTGAGTCATAGCCGACCCGTTCGACGACGGCGCGCAGGTGCTCGGGGGTGGTGCCGCAGCAGCCACCGACCAGCGAGAGGCCGTACTCGCGGGTGAACGTGTCGTGCGCGTCGGCCAGTTCCTCCGGGCTCAGCGGGTAGTGCGCCCCGTCCTTGCCCAGCACCGGCAGGCCCGCGTTCGGCATGCAGGACAGGCCGATCCGGGCGTTCTTGGCCAGGTAGCGAAGGTGCTCGCTCATCTCGGCGGGGCCGGTGGCGCAGTTCAGGCCGATGTAGTCGATGCCCAGCGGCTCCAGCGCGGTCAGCGCCGCGCCGATCTCCGAGCCGAGCAGCATGGTCCCGGTGGTCTCCACGGTCACCTGCGCGAAGATCGGCAGGTCCACCCCGGCGTCGGCCAGCGCCTGCTTGCTGCCCAGGATCGCGGCCTTGGTCTGCAGCAGGTCCTGGCTGGTCTCCACCAGCAGGGCGTCCGCGCCGCCCGCGATCAGGCCCGCCGCGTTCTGCCGGAAGCCCTCGCGCAGCAGCTCGTACGGGGCGTGGCCGAGCGTGGGCAGCTTGGTGCCCGGGCCGATCGAGCCGAGCACCCAGCGCGGGCGGTCGGGGGTGGCGAAGGAGTCGGCCACCTCGCGGGCGATCCGGGCGCCCGCCTCGGAGAGCTCGAAGACCCGCTCGGGGATGTCGTACTCGCCCAGCGCCGCGTGGTTGGCGCCGAAGGTGTTGGTCTCCACGCAGTCCACGCCGACGCCGAAGTAGGCCTCGTGCACCGAGCGCACGATGTCGGGGCGGGTGACGTTCAGGATCTCGTTGCAGCCTTCGAGGTCCTGGAAGTCCTCCAGGGTGGGGTCCTGCGCCTGCAGCATGGTGCCCATCGCTCCGTCGGCGACGACGACTCGACTCAGCAGGGCTTCTCGCAACGCGGTGGCGCGGGCCTGCTGGGCGGCTGAGGGGACACTGGTGGCCATGGGGCTACTCCCTGGTTGCGACGGCTGTCGGCTATGCGCTCCCCTCGTAACGGGGGTGCACGCCGTCAGCGTAACCGCCCCGGCCGATCACCACCGGCAGATTCCGTATGCTGAACCGAACCAAAGGTCAAGGGGAGGCAAAGTGCGGCCGATAGTGCGCTGGCGCAGCTGGTCGAGACGGCGGCGGCGGACCGTGTGGGTGGCCCTGGGGCTCGCTGCGCTGTTGGTGGTACCGGTCGGCTCGGCGGCGCTGGCGCTGCGGGTCGAGGCCGTCGGGGACCCGTCCGCGTCGGCCCGCAGCCGCGGCCGGGACGCCGTCTGGCTCGGCCACGCCTGGGTGGACGGCCGCAAGGGCCCGGCCGACCTGACGGCGCTGGCGCAGCTCGTCCGCGGCGGCGTCCGCGACCTCTATGTGCACGCCGGCCCGCTGGAGCACGACGGCTCGCTGCCCGCCGATCGCTACCCGCAGGCCCGCACGCTGATCGACGCCGTGCACCGGGAGCTGCCGGGCGTACGGGTGCAGGCCTGGCTGGGCGACGTGGTCGAACCCGAGGACGACGGGCTGGACCTGGACCGGGCCGACGTCCGGGACCGGATCACCACCTCGGCCCAGCAGGTGCTGGACGCCGGCTTCGACGGCGTCCACCTGGACCTGGAGCCGCTGCACTCCGGGGACGCCGGGTACCTGACGCTGCTCGACCAGGTCCACGCGCGGACCGCCGCGCGCGGCGTACCGCTGTCGGTGGCGACCCCGCAGATCGACCCGCTGCCCGCGCTGCACGCGGTGGCCGGGGCGCTGGCCGGGCACCCCAAGTGGTGGTCGCAGGCGTATTTCGGCCAGGTGGCCCGGCGCACCGACCAGATCGCGGTGATGTCCTACGACACCGCGATGCCGACCCAGGCGCTCTACACCGGCTATGTGGCCCAGCAGACCGCCCTGGCGCTGGAGGTCACGCCGCCCTCGGTGGACCTGCTGATGGGACTGCCCGCCTACGACGCCGACCAGTGGGGCCACCAGGGCTCGGCCGAGACGGTCGCGGCCGCCGTGCGCGGGGTGCGGCTGGGGCTGAGCCGGCACGCGGTGGACCGGCAGGGCTTCGGGGTCGGGATGTACGCCGACTTCACGGCCACCGCCGCGGACTGGGCCGCCTACCGGCAGGACTGGCGCCGGGACGGCTCGTAAGCCGCGAGCAGGAGCCCCCGGCGCGCGCGAACCGGCGCCGGGGGCTCCTGACGGGCAGCACGCCCGGGCGGCTCAGCTGAAGTCGAGCTCGCCGGTGCGGCTGCGCTTGAGCTCGAAGAACTTCGGGTAGCCGGCCAGCAGCCGGGCGCCGTCGAAGACGCGCAGCGCGTCCTCGCCGCGCGGGATCGCGGTGAGCACCGGGCCGAAGAAGGCCACCCCGTCGATGTGGATGGTGGGGGTGCCGACGTCGTCGCCGACCGGGTCCATGCCCTCGTGGTGGCTGCGGCGCAGCGCGTCGTCGTAGTCGGTGCTCAGCGCGGCGGCGGCCAGCTCGGCCGGCAGGCCGACCTCGGCCAGCGCCTCGGGGATCACCGAGGCGTAGTCCTTGTTGCCCTGGTTGTGGATCCGGGTGCCCATCGCGGTGTAGAGGTCGCGCAGCACCTTGGGGCCGTGCTGCTCGGCGGCCGCGATGCAGACCCGCACCGGGCCCCAGGCGCGGCCCAGCATGTCGCGGTACTGCTCGGGCAGCTCCGCGCGGTTCTCGTTGAGCACGGACAGGCTCATGACCTTGAAGTTCAGGTCGAGTTCGCGGTGCTGCTCGACCTCCAGGATCCAGCGGGAGGTGATCCAGGCAAACGGGCAGGCCGGGTCGAAGTAGAAGTCGACCTTCGTGGGAACGCTCTGGTCAGTAGTGGTCATGGCTTCCACGATAGGTGGCCGGTCGGCCGGGTGTCAGATCCAATCCGGGCCCGTCTTCTTGGGCCACTGTGCTCCGCGGCGTTCCCTGCTGGACGGCGGACCGAGCCGTCGACGTCCGGCCGCGGTCCCCAATTCGCCTTTCCCGCAAGGTGATCACTCATCTCTGCCACACTGGCGACGGCGACCGCGCCGGCCGGGTGCCGCTGCGCTGCGCCGGTGCGGGAGGGATGGGCGATGACGACCACGACGGCACAGGCGGGCCACGGCCCGGTCAGGACCGTTCACCAGCTGTTCGAGGAGCAGGCCCGCCGCGCACCGCGGGCCTCGGCCGTCGAGTGCGGCGCGCAGCGGCTGGACTACGCCGAGTTGGACGCCCGGGCCAACCGGCTGGCCCGCCACCTGCGGACGCTCGGACTGCCGCCCGGCGGCCTGGTGGCGGTGTCGATGGGCCGGTCGCCGGAGCTGATCGTGGCCCTGCTCGGGGTGCTCAAGGCAGGCGGCGCCTATCTGCCGGTGGAGCCGACCGCCCCCGAACCGGCGCTGCGTCACATCCTCACCCTGGCAAAGCCGTTCACCGTCGTCACCGAGGAGGACCACCGGGTCCGACTGGCCGACGCCGTCGGGCGGCCGGTGGTCTGCCTGGACACCCAGGAGCCGCAGCTCGCCGCGCTCTCGGACGCGCCGCTGGACTGCGCCGCCGCTCCCGGCGACCTGGCCTGCGTCTTCTTCACCTCCGGCTCGACCGGACTGCCCAAGGGCGCCCTGGTCGAGCACCGGAACCTGGTGAGCGCCTTCGAGGGCTGGCAGGAGGTCTTCCGCTTCACCCCCGCCGACCGCCATCTGCAGAGCACCGCCTTCGAGTTCGACGTCTTCACCGCCGACTGGCTGCGGGCGCTCTGCTCGGGCGGCACGCTGGTGCTCGCCGAACCGGACTTCACGCTGGACCGCTCGGCGGACATCGGCGAACTGCACGCCCTGGTGGTCTCCTCGCGGATCACCGTGATGGAGACCAACCTCCTGACGCTCAGACGTCTGGAGGCCCATCTGCGGCCCCGCGGGCTGCGGCTCGCCGGGGTCCGGCTGCTCGCGGTGGGCGCCGACAAGTGGTACCTGGACGAGTACCTGGCGCTCCAGGAGTACCTCGGCGACGGCGTGCGGCTGGTCAACGTGTACGGGGTCGCCGAGGCGGGCGTCGACAACGTGTACTTCGACGGGCGGGGGCTGCGCGGCGAGGTGGAGCACCCGGCGCGCGTCTCGGTGATCGGCCGGCCCTTTCCCGGCACCGACGTCTACGTCGCCGACCTGCTCACCGGGGCGCCGGCCGCGCCGGGCGGCGCGGGTGAGATCAGGATCAGCGGCCCCACCGTGGGGCGCGGCTACCTGGACGACCCCGGGAGTACCGCGGCGTGCTTCCGCACGCTGAACCGCGCCGCCCCCGGCCGCCTGTACTACCGCACCGGCGACATCGGACGGCTGCGGCCCGACGGACTGCTGGAGTTCGTCGGGCGCCTGGAGCCGGTCGACGGCCCGGTGCAGCCGACCAGGGTGGCGAAGGCAGTCGGGGCGGCGGAGATCGAGGGGGTGGCCCGCGAGCACCCGCGGGTCGGCGAGAGCCTGGTGGCCGAGATCGGGACGACGGCCGGGCGGCGGGCCACGGTGGTCTACGTGGTGCCCCGGGAGCAGGGGCAGCCGCTGGACACCGGGGAACTGCGCACGTCCTTCGTCCGCGGGCTGCCCACCGCGACGCTGGACGCGGTGGTGCTGCTGCCCGAGTTGCCGCGCACCCGCGCGGGCAAGGTCGACCGGGCCCGGCTGCCGCTGCCCGCACAGCGCGACTACACCGCGGACGGGCCGGCCGTGTTCGGCCCGCCCGGCTCCGCCAAGGCCCGCCGGGCGAGCGGCAAGGCAGGCGGCCGCGCGGGCACCGGTAGCGGGTCCCAGGACAAGTTCGGGTGCGCCTGGCTTCTGCTCGTCCTGTCCTTCGCCCTGCTGGCCCTGGTGCTGACCAATGCGATCTGGCCGGGTTCGACCGACGTGAGCGCGGTCCCCGCGCCGTGGTCCGGGATGTTCCGCGGGCTGTACGGCTTCGAGGACCTCTTCTTCGGGTACGGCGTGGCGTTCCTGATCCTCGGCAGGCGGTCGCTGGACCGGCTCGGCCGCCCGCCGGGGCTGACCCTGGCCGCGCACCTCTCGATCGTCTGGCTGCTGGCCGCCTGGTGGCCGCAGGACAACACCTACCGGCTCACCGCCGCCGACGACTGGGCCGCGCAGGCGGGCCTGGTGTACGGGTTCAACATCACCCTGATGCTCGCGGCCGCGGTGCTGGTGCGTTTCATGACGTGGGAGCGGGGCAACGTCGGCGGGCGCTGACCGTCAGTCCGGCGCGATGTCGGCGAACATCTCGCCGAGCTGCGCGCTCGCGGCCCGGACCAGGGCCTCGGCCGCGTCCAGCACCACCGTCGAGCGCGCGGCGATCGCCACCCCCAGCGCCGGGTACGGCTCGAAGCCCGTGCTGGGCAGGGTGGGGAGCAGTGTCGCGCCGAGCGGCTCGCAGAGCCGGACGAGCCGCCGGGTGTGCTCGAACAGCGCCTCCTGCGGCACCCGCGCGCCCAGCGGCACCTCGTCGAGCGTGCGGACCAGGTGGCCCGGGCCGCGCACCGCGTCCAGCCGGGCCCGGAGCATGAAGGCGACGGCCGGGCCGGTGAGGCGCAGGTTGGCCTCGGCCGGGGCCAGCCGCCCCTGTCCGGCGTTGATGAAGTCGATGTCGAACCAGCCCCGGTAGCCGTGGCCGGCCAGTGCCCGGCCGACGTCGCACCCGAACCGGGCCGCCCGCAGCGCAAGCCCGTCCGGCAACACGCCCGGGCCCACGGTGGCGCCCCGGTAGCCGGTGCCCGCCACCCGCATCACCGCGACGCCGACCGGGTGGACGCTGCCGTCCCGCGCGACGACCGCGTCGAAGGTGAGGTCGCGCGGACGGCCGGGCGCGGTGACGTAGGGCTCCACCAGGACGTCGCCGCCGCGCTCCAGCTCCCCGTCCGCCAGCAGCCCGCGCACCAGCGCCCGGGCCCCGCCGGCCCGCGCCACCTCGCTCGGCATGACGACGACGGTGCCCAGGCCGCCCACGCCGTACTCCGACTTGAGGACGAGCGTGCGCCCGGCGCGGGCCGCTTCGGCGACCAGGCGGGCGAGCCGGCGCGGGGAGTCCACCCGCCGCTGGATCCGCACCGGGATGTCCGGGTGGTCCCGGGCCACCTCGCGGAACAGGTCGAGCGCGGCGGCCTTCGACTCGAAGCGGCGGACGGCCGCGAGCACGCCGTCGTCCGCGCGGCCGGTGAGCCGGTCGACCCCGGCGGTCCGCCCCCAGGGCAGCAGCGGCAGCCCCGTCGCGCGCAGCCGCTCCAGCAGCGCGGGGCGGGCCGCGAGCGCCTCGTCGAACCAGCTCTGCTCGGCGATGCCGCTGTGCAACTCGACTTTTCCCCAGTCCAGTTGGCTGGAGAGCAGGTCCATCCAGGCGCCGTCCAGGTGCCGGGGCAGCAGCACGGCGGCGGGGTGCGGGCTGTAGAAGGGAGCCAGGCAGGCGTAGTGGTGCCCCTGGTCGCGTCGGCCCAGCGGGCCGTGCGCGTTGCGGTCCCCCGGCGTGAACTGGGCGTTGAAGTCCGCGGCGTTGCCCAGGTGGACCGCCCGCCCGCCGCCGGACCAGGCGGCCTCCCAGCTACCTGACGCCTCGTCATGTCCGTCCGCTCGCATCGTCCGAGCGTACGAGGGGAGAGCTGCGCGCGTCCCGGGCTCGACGGATCCGCTCCACCCGCCCCGGTGGATCCGGCAGTCGAGCGCTGTCGTCCCGGCGGGCTACAGTCCGAGGGTCAACGCACCCGACGCACCGCTTGGAGACCGACGTGCAACCGATGTTCAGCGACTTCGCGGCCCAGGACGTCCGCACGGGCAACGCCGAGGTGCGCACCGAGAAGTGCTCCTTCGCCCGGGACCACCTCGTGCTCGACGCCGGGGCCGCCGTGGAGATCGACTTCGAGGTGCCGCCGGACGCGGTACCGGCGGAGGCCACCCTGAAGATCCGCGCGCTGGTCTCCAAACTGGGCGCCGGACTTGGCCACGCGCCGCTGGAGGTGACCGTGAACGGCGCCGCGCTCCTGGCCAACCACCGGATAGCCGGCGGCGGCGACCTGCCGCACGACACGGTGGTCGCCGTCCCGCAGGCGCTGCTGCGACCGGGCGCCAACACCCTGCGGCTGGCCTCGGGCGACGACGCGCGCTCGCACCTGTGGCTCTACCGGGTGCTGCTGGAGTCGGTGGCCGACCGGGACGGCGCCGAACGGGCGCTGCTGGCGGACGGCTTCGCGCAGTCGGTGCTCGGGTACGCCACCGAACGGCGGGCGGCCGGCAGCACTCAGTGGGTGGCCGGGCCGCCGCTGCGCGTCCACCTGGACAGCGGCGAGCGCGGTCTGCCCGCCCGGCTGGGCTGGCGCGACGAGGACGGCGTCGAGGCGTCGATCGTCTTCGACGCGGAACCGGCCGGGTTCTACGGCCACGTCTTCGACGAGGACGGCGCATGGTCCGAGCTGCGCGGCACGCTCACCGACCGGTCCGCCTTCCGTGCCGATGCGGCGCCTCAGCCGACCCTGCACTTCGCCACCGAGGCGGGCTGGGGCGGCAGTTGGCACACCGGAGGCCCGCTGACGCTCCTCCTGGAGACCGGCGGGGCGCCGCTGCAACGGGTCGACTGGCTGGACCAGCGGGGCTGTTCGGCCTCGATCGGCCTCGTCGACGACGGCGCCGCGTTCCTCGGCTGGTCGCAGCGCGTGGGCGAGGGCCCGGTCGGCTACCGGGGCACCGCCGTCGCCCTGGCCGGCGACCCGGCCGCCGAGCCGTCCCCGCTCGCGGAGCTGGAGGAGCTGGCGGCCGCGGTCGGGCGGATCGGCGAGAACGTCGCCAAGCAGGTGTCGGCCTGGCTGCGCGCGTTCTGACGCTCCGTCCGCGATGCCGATGACCTCCCCGGGGAGCCACTGATGGCCCATCGGTGATTCGTCACGCCGTGCACATGCTCGGCTACGATGCGTCGCCATGACCCCTGTGCGCCACAAGCTTCTCGCCGCCCTGGCGGCCGTCCCGCTGCTGCTGCTCACCGCGGCCACGCCGGCGCCGGCGGCCGCCACCGGCTACGTCGCGCTCGGCGACTCCTACGCCGCGGGAGTCGCGGCCGGCGCCTACGACCCGGCGAGCGGCGACTGCCACCGCAGCACCCGCGCCTACCCCGCGCTGCTGGCCGCGCAGGCCGGGTCCGCACCATTCCTCGACCTCGCCTGCAACGGCGCCACCAGCGAGGACGTGCTGACCAACCAGGTGCCGTCCATCCCGGCCGGCACCGGCCTGGTGACGCTGACCGCCGGCGGGAACGACCTGGGCTTCGCGGACGCCGTGATCGCCTGCCTGCAACCGTTCACCACCGACGCCAAGTGCTACCAGGCGCTCGACCACTCCGCCCAGGTGGCGCGCGACGACCTGCCCGGCCGCGTCGACCGGCTGCTGGACGGCATCGGCCGAGCCGCGCCCGGCGCGCGGGTCGTGGTGACCGGCTACCCCGATCTGCTGCACACCGGCACCACCTGCTTCGTCGGCACCGACGCCCGGCGCAAGCGGTTCGACGCCCTGACCGACCAGGTCGACGCGCTGCTCCAGCAGCGGGCCCAGGCGCACGGCGACCGCTTCGCCGATCCGCGCGGCTCCTTCGCCGACCACGAGATCTGCGCCGCGCACGGCACGGAGTGGATCACCCGGATCGTTCTGACGCCGCTCTGGGAGTCCTTCCACCCGACCGCCGAGGGACAGGCGCACGGATACCTGCCGGTTGTCGCGGCGGCGGTCGGCGGATAGGACCGCGCTCGCGGGCGGGACAAGGCCGCGTTCTCGTACGCCATCCGAACCCTGCGCGCCACCGGTTTTCCGGTTCCGCACGCATCCTCCGGAGGAGTGCGGAACCCCGTAGTCCTGCGGATATAT
Source organism: Kitasatospora mediocidica KCTC 9733 (assembly GCF_000744225.1). GTDB lineage: Bacteria > Actinomycetota > Actinomycetes > Streptomycetales > Streptomycetaceae > Kitasatospora > Kitasatospora mediocidica. Next base: position 414,394 of record NZ_JQLN01000007.1, read on the forward strand.
CCCGGTAGGGTGGGCAGGTAGGACCGTGGAACGGCGCGTTCCATGCGAGGGAGAAGCAGTCGGCAGCCGGTCACCGGCCCGCGGGCGCGGGGCACGACCGGGCCGGCCGGAGGGAGACGCTGGGTGATCGAGCTGGAAGATGTTCCCGAGTTGATCGACCCGGTCATGGTCTGTGCCTTCGAAGGCTGGAACGACGCGGGCGACGCCGCCTCTGCGGCAGTCGGGCATCTCGACGAGACCTGGGGCGGCAAGGTCTTCGCCGCCCTGGATGCGGAGGACTACTACGACTTCCAGGTCAACCGGCCCACGGTCTGGCTGGACGGCGGGGTACGCCGGATCACCTGGCCGACCACCCGGCTGTCGGTGGTGCGGGTGACCGAGCCGAAGACCCGGGACCTGGTGATCGTGCGCGGTATCGAGCCCAGCATGCGCTGGCGCTCGTACTGCAACGAGCTGTTGGGGTTCGCGCACGAGCTGGGCGTGGAGCTGGTGGTGATCCTCGGCGCGCTGCTGGGCGACACCCCGCACAGCCGTCCGGTCCCGGTCAGCGGGGTTACCTCCGACCCGGACCTGGCGCGCACGCTGGACCTGGAGGAGAGCCGCTACGAGGGGCCGACCGGCATCGTCGGCGTGCTCCAGGAGGCCTGCGCGCACGCCGGGGTGCCGGCCGTGACGCTCTGGGCCGCGGTGCCGCACTACGTGGCGCAGCCGCCCAACCCCAAGGCCACCCTGGCGCTGCTGAACAAGCTGGAGGACCTGCTCGACCTGCGGATCCCGCCGGGCGAACTGCCCGAGGACTCCCGGGCCTGGCAGCTGGGGGTGGACCAACTGGCCGCCGAGGACACCGAGGTGGCCGAGTACGTGCAGCAGTTGGAGGAGGCCCAGGACACCGCCGAGCTGCCCGAGGCGAGCGGGGACGCGATCGCCCGCGAGTTCGAGCGCTATCTGCGTCGGCGGGAGAACCAGGGGCCGACCGGCGAGAAGCCGGTGAGCGGCCGGGCCCTCGCGGAGCGCGCGCCCGAGGCGAGCGAGCCGAGTGAGCCGGCGGAGACCGTGGACGTCGTCGGGGACGTCGCGGACGCGGGGGCGACGACGGACGCGGGGGCGACGACGGACGCGGGGGCGACGACGGACGCCGTCGAGCCGGCCGCGGAGCACGAGGCGGACGGCGACAAGGACGGCGAGGAGTAGCGCGAGGAGCAGCGCCAGGTGTGACACGCGAGGGGTGGCGCGGTCGGCCGACGCAGACTCAGAAAGCCCGCTGTGCGGCCCGTTTCGGCCGCGGAAGGACCGATGACCGGCGTCGGGCAGCCGCCGGTCATCGGTCGTGCCCAGTCCACAGGTCCGGACCACTCCCTGTCAAGGGTCTAGACCACCTTGGGCCGCCCGGCACCCCCCGGGGAGCCGGTCGCCGGCGCCCCACCCCGCCTTTCGGCACGCGGAGTACCGTGGAAGTCCGGAGCCGTGGGTCCCGAGGTGGCTGCGATGTTGATCTTGGATGTGGTGCTGGGCGTGCTGGCCGGACTGCTGGGAGCCGGGGCGGTCGCGGCGGCGTTGAGCGTGCGCGTGGTCCAGCAGTTCCAGCGCGGGGTGGTCTTCCGGTTCGGCAAGGTGCGCGAGGAGGTCCGGGAGCCGGGGCTGGTGATGCTGCTGCCGGTGGCCGACCGGATCCAGCGGGTGAACATGCAGATCGTCACGATGCCCGTGCCCGCCCAGGAGGGCATCACCCGCGACAACGTAACCGTCCGGGTGGACGCGGTGGTCTACTTCCGCGTGGAGGACCCGGTGCGGGCGACCGTGACCGTGCAGGACTACCAGTTCGCGATCTCGCAGGTCGCACAGACGTCGCTGCGCTCGATCATCGGCAAGAGCGAGCTGGACGACCTGCTGGCCAACCGGGAACCGATCAACCAGGGTCTGGAACTGATGCTGGACAGCCCCGCGCTCGGCTGGGGCGTCCAGATCGACCGGGTGGAGATCAAGGATGTCGCCCTGCCCGAGTCGATGAAGCGCTCGATGGCCCGGCAGGCCGAGGCGGACCGCGAGCGGCGCGCCCGGATCATCACGGCGGACGGCGAGTACCAGGCCTCCGCCCGCCTCTCGCAGGCTGCCGAGATCATGAGCGCCACCCCGGCCGCGCTCCAACTGCGGCTGCTGCAGACCGTGGTGGAGGTCGCCGCGGAGAAGAACTCGACCCTGGTGCTGCCGTTCCCGGTCGAGCTGCTGCGCTTCCTGGACAGCGCGACGACGAAGAACGAGGCGAAGGCGCAGGAGCTGGACGCCGAGAAGGCGGCCGAGCTGGCGCAGGTGGCCGAGGCGGCGGTCGAGGCCGTCGACGCTGCCGCCCTCCCGGACGACGCGCTGCCGGACGTCCTCCCCCTCCCGGACCCGACGCCGCCCGCCGACGCGCTGGAACACGCCCTGCATGTCGCGCTGCACGCCGTCGACGGGCTCCCGGCAGCGGCAGCGGCTCCCGACGGCCCGGCCGGGGATACCGAGGACGACGAGCGGTAACGCGAGCGGCCGCCGACCCGGTGTCGGGTCGGCGGCCGCTCACGGTTCAACACACCTACAGCGCGACGCCCAGCAGAGCGTCCACGGTGCGCGAGACCAGGCCCGGCGCGCCCATCTCCTGGCCGCCGTCCTGCTCCTGCCGCGCGGCCCAGCGGTCCACGGCGGCCAGCGCCGCCGGGGAGTCCAGGTCGTCCGCGAGGGCGGCCCGCACCTCGGCGAGCAGCTGCTCGGCCGCCGGGCCGTCCGGACGCGAGACGGCCGCGCGCCAGCGGGCGAGGCGCTCGACCGCCGTGTCCAGCACGGACTTGTCCCACTCCCAGTCGGTCCGGTAGTGATGCGAGAGCAGCGCGAGGCGGATCGCCGCCGGGTCCACGCCCTCGCGGCGCAGGGCCGAGACGAAGACCAGGTTGCCGCGCGACTTGGACATCTTGTGCCCGTCCAGCCCGACCATGCCGGCGTGCACGTAGGAGCGCGCGTACGGGTGGGTGCCGGTGGCCGACTGGGCGTGCGCGGCGCCCATCTCGTGGTGCGGGAAGACGAGGTCGCTGCCGCCGCCCTGGAGGTCGAAGGACATCCCCAGGTACTCCAGCGCGATCGCCACGCACTCGATGTGCCAACCGGGCCGGCCGCGGCCGAGCTCGGTGTCCCAGGCGGGCTCGCCCGGACGGGCGGCCAGCCAGAGCAGCGCGTCCAGCGGGTGCTTCTTGCCCGCGCGCTCGGGGTCGCCGCCGCGCTCGGCGAAGACCGGCAGCATCTCCTCGTGGCTCAGCCCCGAGACCTCGCCGAAACGCGGGTCGGCCTGCGCCGAGAAGTAGATGTCGCCGTCCAGCCGGTAGGCGGCGCCGCTCACCAGCAGCTTCTGGACCAGCGGGACGATCCACGGGATCGACTCGACCGCGCCGACGTAGTGCGCGGGCGGGAGCATCCGCAGCGCCGTCATGTCCTCGCGGAAGAGCGCCGTCTCGCGCTCGGCGAGGACGGTCCAGTCCTGGCCGGTGGCGTTGGCGCGCTCCAGCAGCGGGTCGTCGACGTCGGTGACGTTCTGCACGTACAGCACGTCGTACCCGGCGTCCTTCCAGACCCGCTGGACCAGGTCGAAGGCGTTGTAGGTGGCCGCGTGGCCCAGGTGCGTGGCGTCGTACGGGGTGATGCCGCAGACGTACAGCCGGGCGGTGGTGCCCTGCGGCACGACCTCCCGGGTACAGCCCGCGGCGGTGTCGTGGATACGCAGGGGGAGTCCCTGACCAGGCAGGGCGGGAACCTCGGAGGCGGGCCAGGCATGCATGAAAATGACTCTAACCTTGCGATCATTTGAAAGGCTAACCAGTTTGTCGATTCGGCTGAATCTGCGCCGTACGACACATCGGTGCGGCTGGCGGGAGAGAGGCAGCTCAGACCGGCGGCCAGGGGATCGAGGGCCACTCGTCCGACGGCACCGGGTGGCGCCCGGTACGCAGCAGCTCCGCGACCCGCTCCCGGGTGGCCGTCAGCTCAGCCGCCGTCAGGTGCGGCCGCAGCCGCGCCCCCAGGGCGCCGTCCAGCTCCCCGGCCAGCCGCCGCAGCATCTCGGCCGCCTCCTCGGTCAACGGCTGCCGCGCCCAGCCCCAGAGCAGCGTGCGCAGCTTGCCGGGCACCGCGAAGGTCACCCCGTGGTCGATGCCGTAGATCCGGCCGTCGGCGGCCGAGAGCAGGTGCCCGCCCTTGCGGTCGGCGTTGTTCAGGACGGCGTCGACGACGGCGAGCCTGCGCAGCCGCTGGTCGTCCGCGTGCACCAGCAACGCGGTGCGGCCCTCCCCCACCTGGCCCAGGACGATCGGCAGCCAGCCCGGTCGCGGGCCGCCCGTCGGGTTCTGGAGGTCCAGCAGCGGCGGCGCCTGCGGGTCCGGCTCGACCCAGATCTGCGCCATCCCGCTCCCGTACGGGCCGTCCTCGCGCAGCACGGTGGGCGGGATCGGCGACCAGCCGGTCGCGGCGGCGAGTTCGTAGGCGGCCACCTCGCGGCCGGCCAGGGTGCCGTCCGGGAAGTCCCAGAGCGGCCGCTCCCCCGCGACCGGCTTGTAGACGCACAGCCCGCTCACGCCGTCCAAGGAGACCGAGCAGTACAGCGCCGCGTTGGAGGCGTCGGTGAGCTGCCCGTGCACGGTCAGCTCACCCTCGCGCAGCAGCGTCAGCGCGGTCGGGACGTCGGCGGCCAGCGCGGCCCCCGCAGCCGGGTCCGCTTCGGGTATCGCCAGCTCCTGAGGTGGCTGCGCCTCGCCGTTCAGCGTCGGTAACCGTTCGCGCGCGGGCACAGGTGGCCCTCGGGGTCCAGCGGGAGGTTGCAGAACGGGCAGGGCTTGCGGCCGGCCGCGACCAGGTCCAGCGCCCGCTTGGCGAAGACCCGGGCCATCGCGCCGCTGAGCCGCACCCGGAGCATGTCCGGACCGTTCTCGTCGTCCTCGAAGGCGACCTCGGCCTCCTCGGCGTCCTCCGCCTCCTCCTCCAGCACCGCCTGCGCCTCGACCACCAGGCAGCTCGCGGTGCTGTCCCAGGCCAGCGCCATGGTGCCGACCCGGAACTCCTGCTCCAGCGGCAGGTCCAGCGGGGCGGTGTCGATCAGTTCGACCGGTGCGACGGCCGGGATCGGGGCGTCGCCGCCGCTGCGCCGCAACGCCTCGTCGAGGACCTCCTCGACCCGTTCGGCGAGCGCCGCGACCTGCGTCTTCTCCAGCAGCACGCTGGTGATCCGGCCACGTGCGCTGGCCTGCAGGAAGAACGCCCGGGCGCCGGGCTGGCCGACGGTACCGGCCACGAACCGCTCGGGCTGGTCGTAGAAGTAGACCTGACGGGGCACTCTCTCGCTCCGGGGGTGTGAAACGGGTCGGTGGGGGGCGTGCTTTTCACCCTACGGCTTTCGGATCGCCGTGGGACGGTCCGGCCTCAGGGCGTACCGGTGTCGCCGCCGACGACCGCGTCGCCGCCGGAAGCGTCGCCGGAGCCGTGCGACGGACGCGGCCGCAGTGAACCGAGGTCGCCGGTGTCGCCCATCCGCAGCACGAAGGGCCGCTGCGGGGTGTAGCGGATCGCGGTGACCGAGCAGGGCTCGACGTTGATCCGCTGGAAATGGTCCAGGTGCATCCCGAGCGCGTCGGCGACCACGGCCTTGACCACGTCGCCGTGCGTGCAGACGGCCCAGACCGCGTCCGGGCCGTGCTCGGCGGCGATCTTCTCGTCCCACTCGCGGGCCGCGGCCACTGTGCGGTGGCTCAGCGCGCGCAGCGACTCACCGCCCGGGAAGGCGGCGGCCGAGGCGTGGTCCTGGACGGTGCGCCAGAGCGGTTCGAGGGCGAGCTCGGAGAGCGGACGGCCGGTCCACTCGCCGTAGTGGCACTCGCCGAACCGCTCGTCCACGGTCGGCTCGCCCAGCTCCGGACGCGCCGCGAGCAGCGGGGCCAGGGTCTGCCGGCAGCGCTCCAGCGGGCTGCTGATCACCTGCGCCAGCGGAACACCCGTCAACCGGTCCACCAGCGCCGCCGCCTGGGAGCGACCGGTGTCGTCCAGGTCCACCCCGGGCGTCCATCCGGCGAGGATCCCGGCGGTGTTGGCGGTGGACCGTCCATGGCGAACCAGCAGCAGCGTGGGCATGCCTCCAGCCTACGGGGTGACCCGGGCGGAATCCGCCCGGTACCACGGCCCGCTGCCACCACTGGTTCGCGGACGCGCGGAGCAGCCCGCTACGCCAGCCCCGCCAGCTCCATGGCCTCGACCGCCGTACGCAGCGCGGTGATCCGCTCCTCCAGCGTGAACCCGGCCGGGGCGAGGGTCAGCGTCGTGACGCCCGCGTCGGCGAAGGCCTGCATCCGGTCGGCGATCCGCTCCTTGCTGCCGAGCAGCGAGGTGGCGTCGATCAGGTCGTGCGGCACGGCGGCCGCGGCGCCCGCGTAGTCCTTGGCGAGGTAGCGCTGCTGGATCTCGTCGGCGGCCTGCTCGTAGCCCATCCGCCGGGTGAGCTGGTTGTAGAAGTTCTTCTCCTTGCTGCCCATCCCGCCGATGTACAGGGCGGCGTAGGAGCGCTGGGAGTCCGCGGCGGCCTTGACGTCGTCGCCGACCGCGATGCTGACGGTCGGGCAGAGGTCGAAACCCTCCAGCGTCAGGCCTGCCTTGGCGCGTCCGGCGGTCAACTGGTCCAGCGAGACGGCGGCGTGCTCGGGTGCGAAGAAGATGCCGAGCCAGCCGTCGGCGATCTCGCCGGTGAGCTCCAGGTTCTTCGGCCCGATCGCGGCGATGTAGAGCGGGATGTGCTCGCGTACCGGGTGCACGGTGAGCTTGATCGGCTTGCCCGGGCCGCCGGGCAGCGGGAGGGTCCAGTTCTCGCCCTCGTGGACCAGCCGCTCGCGCGACATCGCCTTGCGGATGATCTCGACGTACTCACGGGTGCGGGCCAGCGGCTTGTCGAACTTGACGCCGTACCAGCCCTCCGAGACCTGCGGTCCCGAGACACCGAGGCCCAGCCGGAACCGGCCGCCGGAGAGGGTGTCCAGGGTCGCGGCGGTCATCGCGGTCATCGCCGGGGTGCGGGCCGGGATCTGGAAGATCGCCGAACCGACGTCGATCCGCTCGGTCTTGGCCGCGACGTAGCTCAACACCGTGGCGGCGTCGGAGCCGTACGCCTCGGCGGCCCAGCAGACCGCGTAGCCGAGCCGGTCGGCCTCCTGGGCGACCGCGATGTTGTCGGCGTCCATGCCGAGTCCCCAGTAACCGAGGTTGATGCCGAGTCTCATGTGGGTGCCGAGCCTTCCAGGAGAGGGATCCGTGCCGAGCGTAGCCGCGGCGCGACGGCCATGCTACTGGCCGGTAGTTGTGCCGTGCGGCACCTCCCGGACGGGCGCGCGTGAGGCGCGCCGGAGGCTGCGGTCGGGGCCGCCTGCTGCTGCGCTCGCGCCGCGCCTGCTGCTGCGCCCTGCGGGTCGGCCGGGCGGCCTCACGAGCGCCCACTACGCTCTTCCCTCGTGGACTTCGCCCCCGCCCGGGGCCGGTGGGGGCGGGCGCGTCGGCGCCGTCGTCCGCTCAGTGACCTGTCCGCTCTGTGATCCATCCGCTTGGCGACTCGTGCGCTCAGCGATCTGTCCGCGCAACCGATCGAGGGGGTTCCCCGTGGAGAAGCGTCACCTCGGCCACACCGGCCTGCGGGTCTCCCGGCTCGGTCTGGGCACCATGACCTGGGGCCGGGACACCGACGAGCAGGAAGCCGCCGAGCAGCTCAAGGAGTTCGCCGAAGCCGGCGGCACCCTGGTGGACACCGCCGACGTCTACGCGGACGGCGGCGCCGAGTACCTCATCTCGCGCCTGACGGACTCGCTGATCCCCCGCTCCGAGCTGGTGATCGCCACCAAGGCCGGCAGCGTCCCGGACAGCGACCGCAGGTTCGACACCTCGCGCGGTCAGCTGCTGACCGCGCTGGACGCCTCGCTGCGCCGGCTCGGGACGGACTACGTCGACCTGTGGCAGGTGCACGCCTTCGACCCCGGCACCCCCGCCGAGGAGACCCTGCACGCGCTGGACCTCGCGGTCGCCTCCGGCCGGGCGCGCTACGCCGGGGTCTCCAACTACAGCGGCTGGCAACTGGCCAAGGCCGCCACCTGGCAGCGCTGCGGCGCCGGACGGGTGCCGCTGGCCGCGACCCAGATGGAGTACTCGCTGCTCCAGCGCGGCATCGAGCGCGAGGTGCTGCCGGCCGCGCGGGACGCCGGGCTCGGGCTCCTCGCCTCCTCGCCGCTGGGCCGCGGCGTGCTGACCGGCAAGTACCGGCACGGGGTTCCGCCCGACTCGCGGGGCGCCTCGCCCTACCTGTCCGGTTTCGTCCAGCCGTACCTGGGCGAGCGCTCCCGGCGGATCGTGGACGCGGTCGCCACCGCCGCGGACGGGCTGGCGAGCAGCCCGCTCGCGGTCGCGCTGGCCTGGGTGCGTGACCGGCCGGGCGTGACCAGCACGATCGTCGGCGCGCGGAGCGCCGCGCAGCTGCGTGCTTCGCTGTCGGTGGAGGCGCTTACGCTTCCGGATGAGATCCGCGGGGCGCTGGACGACATCTCGGCGCCGGTGCGTCGCTACCCTGACCAGGACTGGAACGAACTGTGAGCCAGACGCACGAGACCGCCGGGGACGCCCCGCTGGACGCGGCCAGCGACGCGGTTGCCGACACCGCTGCCGTCGACGACACCGCTGACAACGCTGTGGCCGCCGGAGGCGAGGACAGCGCGAGCAGCGAGAGTAGCGAGGCTACGGGCGGTGGGCGGCCCGCCGAGGTCGCCGCGCTTGCGGAGGCGATCCGCAGCATCGGCCGCAGCGGCGGATCCGACGACCCGTCCGCGTCCGGCGCGGGCGCGGGCGCCGCTGTCGCCGTCGCACCGGACGAGGCGCGCGCAGCGGCCCTGCGCGCCGTCGGCGCGGTGCTCACCGAGGGTGGGGCACCGGCGGCGTCCGTCCCCGGGCTGGCCGGTGCGGCGGTGGCCGCGTACGGCGAGGGCGCGGCCGACGCGCTGCGCGAGGACCCGTGGGGGCTGCTCGGCCTGCCCGGCGTCCGTCCCGAGCAGGCCGACGGCTTCGCGCGCGCCCTGCTCGGCCCCGCCGCCGGTCCCGGCGACACCCGGCGCGGGCAGGCGCTGGCCGCCTGGCTGCTGGAACAGGCGGCGCTGCGCGGCCACTCCGCGCTGGAGGCGGGCGAGTTGCAGTCCGGCCTGCAGAAGCTCGGCCTGCCGGATCCGGCGCTGGCCCTGCAGGAGGCCGTGCTGGACGGCCGCGTGATGCCGTTCCAGGAGGAGCTGACCGGTCCCGCCACAGCTGCGGCGACCTCCGGCGGGGACCAGGACGAGGACGACGAGCCGCCGGTGCGGATGCTGCTCGCGCTGGAGCGGCTGGCACTCGCCGAGGACAGCGCGGCGGACGGCCTGGTGCGGATCATGTCCACCCTCGAACCGGCATCGGACGAGGGAGTGGACGGGGGCGACCCGGAGGCCGCCTGGGAGGCGGCCGCGCTGGCCGCGCCGTCGTCGTCGGCCGCCGCGCTGATCCGGGCCGTCGCCGAGCACCCGCTCGTGCTGCACACCGGCGACGCGGCCTCGCGCGGTGAACTCGCCGCGCTGCTCGCGGCCTCACGCGGCCTCGGCCTGCGTGCCTGGGCCGCCTCCTGGACCGACCACGGGCGGGACGCTCTCGCCGCACTGCTGCCGCCGGCGCGGAAGGCCGCTCCGGGCGACGAGGCTGAACCGGGGCAGCCGGCCGAGCAGCCGGAGCCGTCCGGGCCGTCCGTCCCGTCCGTCACCCTCGCTGAGCTGCTCGGCGGGCTGCGCGGTCCCGGGCGCTCCGAGGACGGTTCGCTCGCCCTCGACCTGCTGATCGTCCAGGACGCCCCGCTGCTCGACCTGGAACTCGCCGCCACCCTGGTCGAGGCCCTCGCCGACGGCACCCGGCTGGTGCTCAGCGGCGACCCCGGCCAGCTCTGGTCGGCCGGCCCCGGGCGGCTCTTCGCCGACCTGCTGGCCGCCAAGCCGTGCCCGGTGGTCGCCTCCCGCACCCCCGACCTCGGCCCGATCGGCGAGTTGGTGTCCGGCATCGGCATCGGCGAGCTGCAGAGCGTCGAGGCGCCGGACAAGGAGGTGGTCATCCTCACCGCGCGCGACGCCGCCGAGGCCGTCCACCGGGCCGTCCAGCTGCTCACCGACTCGATCCCGCGGGCCCTGGGGATCCCGGCCGACCAGGTGGTGCTGCTGACCCCCGGGCACGGCGGCGCGGCGGGCACCCGTGCGCTCAACACGGCCGCCAAGGCGCGGCTCAACCCCGGTCCCGGGCGGTTCGGCGGTTTCGATCCCGGCGACCGGGTGGTGCACTCCCCCGTGCCCGGCGTGAACCGCCCCGGCACGGTGCTGAGCGGCGACGAGGCCGGGCTGCGCCTGGCGTTCGCCGACGGCGAGGAGCTGACGGTCGCGCCCGCGCAGGCGGCGCAGCTGCGGCACGGCTGGGCCCTGACCGTCCACCAGGCGGTCGGACGGCGCTGGCCGGGCGTCGTGGTGGTACTGCCCGAGGACGCGGCGGCCGGGCTGACCCGGCAGTGGGTCTACACCGCGTTCGGGCGCGCTGAGCGGCACCTGTCCGTGGTGCACGCCGCCGGGCCCGCCCTGGTGCAGGCCGTCGCCGAGCGACCGGCCCAGCCGCGGACCACCCGGCTGCGGGCGATCCTGGCCGAGCACGCCGAGCAGGCGTTCTGAGCGCCGGCGGCACCGCGCTGGCGAAGCAGGAGCAGTGAGGCGGGGTGGGGCGCAGGCTTTTCGCCGTGCGCCCCACCCCGCCTCATTCACCGCCCCGCCGGACTCACTCCGGTGAACCGCTCTCGTCCAGCTCCTCGTCGTCGTAGACCTCGCTGACGTCGAAGCGGCAGATCAGCAACTGCGGGTCCGGGCTGTCGAACGGCTCGGAGAGCCACTCGCCCGGTTCGGTCGGCTCGGCGGCCGCCACCCAGACCGTCGCGTCGCCCTCCTCCAGGCCGAACTCGTCGGCGCGGGCGGCGATCTCGTCCGGTTCGTACTCCCCGAACACCACCCCCACCGCCGCGCTCACGCCCTCCGCGGCCCCGCCCTCGCCGCCGGCGGCCGCCAGCGAGGAGTCCAGGCGTTCCGCCTGGGCACGCAGCCGGCGCGGGTCGGCGATCCGGTAGTCCCGGCGGATCAGCACGCTGATCGCGGCCGGCTGCTCCGGCCCCCGGTAGCTGTCGGGCCCGCCGTCGCCGGGGACCTCGAAGGGAGTGACCTCGTCATAGACCTCGTAGAGCAGCTGGTCGTAGGTGATGGCCGCGGCGGCCAGCTCCTCGTACGCGGCGAAGACAGCGGGGTCGTCCGCTGTGGTGGTGCTGGACACCGCTTCGAGATGGCGGTCGATGGCGGCCTTGACCGCCTCGGCGGCGTCGCGTACCTCGGTGCGGGTGAGCTGCGCGGCATCAGACATGGGGCAGACGGTATCCGTACCCGGGGGCCGGGCGCACAGGGGTTCCGGTCTGAGTGCGCGATTTCCGGGCAACTTGCCCGCCGGTGTCCCATCTGTGTGCTTCTGTGCCCGCGTCGCAGTCACCTCCACGGGCGGCATCCCGGGTTCGCGAGCCGGGTAGAACGACTCCAGACGTAGGCACTCGACGGGAGTTGAGCGGGCATCAGACGACTGCGGAGGCCCGGTCCGTCCCGGGTCTACGCCGCTGTCAGGGGCAGGTCGTAGGCTTACCCGCAGACGTCGCTCAGGAGGCGAACCTTGATCCAACCGAAGCTGGTCCGGCAGACCGAGTACGAGTACCGGTCCCTGCAGATGCCGCGCGGCACCTCTCGGAACGCAGCCCGCCAGCTGCTCACCGAGCATGCCGAGTACGGACACTGGGAGCTGGACAGGCTGCGGCTCCTGCCGGACGGCAGCCGGACGGTGCTGCTGCGCCGCCGGATCATCCGCCAGAACCGGAGCTGGTGAGCCAACCGCTCGTACGACACCACGCATCTACCCACGGATCTACCCACGCATCTACCGCGCGCTGACCGGCCGCGCACGGCATCGGCAACGCGGGCGGACCCCCGCCGTCACGACATCACGGCGCGACGGCGGGGGCCCGGATCGGCCTTCGGCCCGAGGGTTCTCAGCCTCAGGCCGCCAGGCGCGAGCGGCGGTACAGCACGCCGCCGGCGATCAGCAGCGCGAGACCGGCGGGGGCGATCACGTCGAGCCCGTCGACACCCGTGAACGCCAGCTGGCCGACGACGGGCGCGGCCTTGACCGCCTGCGGCGCCGCCACGACCGGGGCGACGACAGCCGGCGGGGCCGGGTTGTGGGTGGCCTCGACCACTGGAGCGGCCGGCGCCGGAGGCGTGACGACCGGGACCGAGGTCGGCGGGGGCGGGTTGTGCACCGGTGCCGGCGGCGGGGTGGGCGCGGCCTGGTTGGCGCAGTCGTCACCCATCGCGGGGTTGCCGAGGCCGACCACGTCGACGGTGTTCCCACACGCGTTGACCGGCACGTCCACCGGCGCCTGCGCGTTGTTGCCCGCGGCCACGCCCGGTGAGCCCTGGCTGACCCCGGAGGCGCTGCTGCCGACCGTCGACCAGTCACCGCCCGGCGCCTGGGCACCGGACGCCGCGCCGGACGCGGCTCCCGTGCCCGCTGCCGGTACGCCGGGCACGTCCGGCATGCCCGGCCAGTGCGCCGGGCCGCCGGGCGACTGCGGCGAGCCGTTCGTTCCCGTGCCGCCCTGCCAGCCCGAAGCGCCGGGCATGCCCGGCATCCCCGGCATGTCGGGCATGGTCGGCATCCCGCTCATGCCGGGCATGCCACTGCCGGACCCGCCCTGCCAGCCCGTGGCGCCCGGCGCACCCGAGCCGCCCGCGCCGCCCCAGGTCCGGCCGCCGACGTGGCTGTGCGCGGGCGAGGCGTTCGCGCACTGGTTGCCGAACGCCGGATTGAGCAGCCCGATGACGTCGACGGTGTTGCCACACACGTTGACAGGCGCGTCCACCGGCACCTGAACCGTGTTACCCGAACCGACCCCTGGCGAGTTGGCCGCCAGCCCCTGCGCATCGGCACTCGCGTAGGCATACCCCGCGGTGGACGCCAGCACGCTGCCGGTGGCCACAGCGGTGAGGATCCCTCTCCTGGCAACTTGTCGCATAGGTACCCCTGACATGTGATGGTCTGAATTTCCGACGAGAGCTTTTCCCGCCCACTAGATAACGAGTCGCCCCTCGAAAAGTTGGCCCAAGCAGCCGTGCCTCACCCGATCGAGTAGGTTTCCACGCCGATACGCCCGCGCGGTCGACAGAATGCGTCACAGAACAAGGTCGACGAGGGCCGACGAGAAGGGCCACCCCGATCGGAGCGGCCCTTCCCTCAGTACATCCCCACCGACTCACCGACCCCCAGCGGGGTCAGTGCTCAGAAGTTCTGGCAGTTGTTGCCGAAGGCCGGGTTCAGCAGGCCGATGACGGAAACGGTGTTGCCGCACAGGTTGACGGGGATGTGCACCGGCACCTGGACGTTGTTGCCGGACAGCACTCCCGGAGAGTTGACCGCAGCACCCTCGGCACCCGCACCGCCGTGAGCGGCAGCCACGCCGGCACCGGCGAGCATCAGGCCACCGGCGGCGGCGGCAACAACGGCGATCTTCTTAACCTTCATGATTTCCTCCTGATCATGTGACAGCCCATTCTCCGGACTGTCATAGGAGTAAACGAGGCTCTGCCGAATGGGGTACGGACGCGGCACGCCATTCACCCTTAAAGGTGATCATTCGCTCGCCTGCCCGAACAGCAAACGGCCCGCCCCGGGAAATCCTCATTCCCAGGGCGGGCCCACTCGGCCGCTGTGCTCAGCAGGCGTCGATGAAACGGTCGAGCACCCGCACGCCGAACTTCAGCCCCTCGACCGGCACCCGCTCGTCCACACCGTGGAACATCCCCGCGAAGTCCAGCTCCGGAGGCAGCTGAAGCGGCGCGAAGCCGAAGCAGCGGATCCCCAGATCCTGGAACGACTTCGCGTCCGTCCCGCCCGAGAGGCAGTACGGCACCGCCCGCGCGATCGGGTCCTCGGCCCGCAGCGCCGTCTGCATGGCCTCCACCAGCGCCCCGTCGAAACTGGTCTCCAAGGCCTTGTCGAAGTGCACGCTCTCCCGCTTCACCCGCGGACCCAGCACGCTGTCCAGCTCGGCGAGGAACTCCTCCTCGTAGCCGGGCAGGAACCGCCCGTCCACGTGGGCCGTGGCCTGCCCCGGGATGACGTTCACCTTGTAGCCGGCGCCGAGCATGGTCGGCTGCGCCGTGTTGCGCAGCGTCGTACCGATCATCTTGGCGATGCCGCCGAGCACCCGGAGGGTCTCGTCCATGTTGTCCGGATCCAGCGGGACCCCGAGCGCGTCCGACAGCTCGTCCAGGAACGCCCGCACGGTCTTGGTGATCCGCAGCGGGAACTTGTGCCGGCCGAGCCGGGCCACCGCCTCGCACAGCTCGGTGATGGCGTTGTCGTCGTTCGTCATCGACCCGTGCCCGGCCCGGCCGTCGACCGTGAGCCGCATCCAGTGCATGCCCTTCTGGGCCGTCTCCACCAGGTAGAGCCGCACGTTGTCGTTGACCGTGAAGGAGAAACCGCCGACCTCCCCGATCCCCTCGGTCACGCCCTCGAACAGCTCCGGGTGCTTGTCGACCAGGTACCGCGCGCCGTACGTCCCGCCGGCCTCCTCGTCCGCGACGAACGCCAGCACCAGGTCACGCGGAGGCTTGCGCCCGGTACGCAGCCGGTCCCGGACGACGGCCAGCGTCATCGCGTCCATGTCCTTCATGTCCACCGCGCCGCGCCCCCACACACACCCGTCCGCGACCTCGCCGGAGAACGGGTGGTGCGTCCAGTCATCGGCGTTGGCCGGCACCACGTCGGTGTGCCCGTGGATCAGCAACCCCGGCCGCGACCGGTCCTCACCCTCGATCCGCACGACCGTCGACGCCCGCCCCTTGGCCGACTCGATGATCTTGGGTTCCAGCCCGAACTCCGCCAGCTGCTCCGCCACGTACTCGGCAGCGAGCCGCTCACCCGGCCCCGAGTGATCCCCGTAGTTGCTGGTGTCGATCCGAATCAGGTCCCGACAGATGTCGACGACCTCCGACTCCCCGTTCACCTTCGGGCCGCCCGCCCGCTCCGCCTTCGACTCGCTCACGGTCACTCCTCGTCGTCTGCCCCACTCGGAACCCCGTCCGCCACACCCCGACTTAGCCAGCGCGCACCGGGCACGGTCCCGCCATCCTCCCCCAGCCACCCCCCGCACCCACCACTTTTGGGCCTCGGAGCCGATCTTTGCTACAGTTACGCATGTCAGCGGGGCAGTGAGCCACGCAGACAACACCCAGTCCGGGTGGCGGAATGGCAGACGCGCTAGCTTGAGGTGCTAGTGCCCTTTATCGGGCGTGGGGGTTCAAGTCCCCCCTCGGACACAGGCTGATGCCCTACGGGCATCGTGAAAGTGCTGGTTGAGATTATTCTCAACCAGCACTTTCTGTTTTCCGGAGTCGTACGTCAACACCAGTCCCAACTTCTGATAGAGATCGGCGCGTTCCGTCGGCTCGGTCCGGGTGAGGACGGTGACGAGGTCGGTGTTGGCCCGGACGAGTGCGGCGATGTCGTCGCGGGTGGGCTGGGCCCGGCGTGCGGGCTGCGCGGTGCGGAGTTCGGCTTCGGCTCGGGCGCGGGTCGCCTGGGTCTCGGTGATCCAGCCGGTGACGAGGACTGGGTCGGCGCCAGCTTCAAGGGCGGATCGGTGGGTGGCGGTTTTCGCGTCACACTGCTTGATCGTCTTCTTCGCGTGCTCGGCGTTGAGGGTGGAGTCCGTGGTCGACGTGACGGCGGCGGCGGTGGTCATGAGGTCGATGGTGTCGTCGATCCTGTGGGGCTCGGAAAGTCATCGCCGCTGGTCAAGCTGCGTACCGGTACTCGTTGATGACGCCGCCGAGGACGCGGGTGCGCAGGAGCCTGCGGCCTTCGAAGTCGTGAGGAGTGGTGGGCTGGCGGTCGGCGCCGGGTGGTAGCTGGTTCCGGGACCGGTGGGGACGGTGCTCGTTGTAGTGCCGCTGGTAGGCGTCCAAGACCAGCCGAGCATGAGCCTCGTTCACGATCAGGACGTGGTCGAGCACCTCGCGCCGGATACTGCCAATCACCCGCTCGCAGTGGGCATTCATCCGGGGAGCCCGCGGCGCGCTCTTCAAGACCTCCATCTCCTCGGCATCGAAGACGGCGTCGAACGACGGCCCGTACTTGGCGTCGCGGTCGCGCAGCAGGAAGCGCAGCGAGTCGATGCGCGTGCCGAGGTCGGTGGCGAGGTTGCGGGCCTGCTGGACGGCCCACTCCCGGGTGGGATGGGCGGTGACACCGGCGATGTGCAGACGCCGGGTGCCGTGTTCGAGGAACGCCAGCGCGTACAGCCGGCGTCCCATCACGGTGTCGAGATGGAAGAAGTCGACGGCGATGATGCCCTCGGCTTGGTTCGTGAGGAACTCGCGCCAGGTCGGGCTGGTGCGCCGTGGGACCGGGTTGACGCCCGCAGCGTTCAGGATCTGCCATACGGTGGATGCGGCGATCGGGTGTCCGAGTCGGGCCAGCTCGCCCTGGATCCGCCGGTGTCCCCACCTCGAGTTCTCGCGAGCGAGCCGCAGGATCAGTTTCTTGATCGCCGTCCGGGTCGGCGGTCGCCCGGTCCGGGTTCGCCGCGCGCTGTAATCCCACTTCGCCGCGATGAACCTGCGATGCCAGGCCAGCAGCGTGCCGTGGGCGACCGGGAAAACCTCGCGCCACCGGTGACGGGGCATCAGTCCCGCCAGCGCTGCCAGCCAGAGCCGGTCCGTCGGCTCGTAGCGGACCGGTCCGGCGATCTGGCGACGCAGCACCGCGTTCTCGTGCCGAAGCACGAGCAACTCGGCATCCTTCGCGGTGTCGCGGCGCAGCAGCACCCCGGGGGCGGACAACAGCTGGCGGGTCACCTTGTACAGCAGCGAGACGATCACCCGGAGACAGTGCCAGCCGAGATCGCCCTACCGCTGCCACCTGCGGCGATGACTTTCCGAACCCGACACGATCTGCTCGACGCGTCCAGCCGCTTCGAAGCCGGTCTCAAGGCAGCACAGCGCGGCTGGCTCAGCTGACCGGTTCACCTGGCACGCGGGTTCGTACTGGTCACCGGGCCGACCGGGTCGGGCAAGTCGACCAGCCTGGCGGCACTCCTCGACCACGTCAACACGCACCGGTCGGTGCCCATCCTCACCGTCGAGGACCCGATCGAGTACCCGCACCGCCGCCAGCGCTCGGCGGTCACCCAGCGTGGAGTCGGCACCGACACCGACTCGTTCCCCGCCGCGCTGCGCTCGGCCCTCCGCGAGGATCCCGACGTCCTGCTGCTCGGCGAGACGCGCGACCCGGAGAGCATCTCCGCGGCCCTGACCATCGCCGAGACCGGGCACCTGGTGCCGTCCGCCACACGGCCGACCCGGACGACATCCAACGGCCGCACGCCCCGGTCAGCCGCACCTGACGGCCCCGACGGGCAGCGGCCCGAGGAGACAGGCCGCAGCGCGGAGGCCGATCGCGGCCCATCCGTCCCAGCTCGCCTCCCCGCTGGTCTTCGCCGACGGCACCCGGCTCTACGTGGCCAACTCCCACCCGTCCGGCGCCCCGTCGGTGCTCGCCTTCGACACCGCCACCGGCGCCGAGGTCCCGAACGAGGACGTCTTCGGCTTCGACGTCGACGACCTCGTCGGCCTGGCGATCGGCCCCGACGGCCAGAGCATGTACGGCACCGGCGAGGACGGCAACGGCGAGGACGGCAACGGTGCCGAGCTGCAGACCTTCTCCTTCTGACCACTGCGCCGGGGGACGCCCACCGCGGCGGCCCCCGGGGGCCGCCGCGGTGGCGGGCGCGGAGGCCGGCGCCCGCCGTAGTGGCGTCTTCTCACACCACCAGCTGTGGCAACCGGAGCACCGGCCGCAGGGCCTGGTAGGTCGCGTAGGCGGACCACATGAACGGGATATAGCCGGCGTAGCCGACGACCGGCATCGCGAACAGGTGCGCACTGCCGTCCAGGCCCGGCACGTGGTACACCCACACCTGCGCGGAGCTGGAGTTCCACATCTCCCAGAAGAAGCCGCAGACCAGGGCGGCCGCGCCCAGGGTGACCACGGTCCCCCAGCGCCCGCGGCTGATGTCCGCCAGCAGGCTCGGCCGTCCGGCCAGGGCGTTGAGCGGATCCAGCAACAGGAAGAGCAGCAGCCACAGCAGCGGATACGTCTCGTGCGGCCACACCGCGAGCAGGATGACCACCAGGGGCACAGCCGCGGGCAGCGTGCGGAGCACCGGGCCGGGAATCCGCGCAGACCGGGCGACCGGCCGCGCCACCCCGGCACGACGCAGCGAGCTGACCAACTCCGCGGTCACGAAGAGCGCGGGCAGCACAGTGGCGAAGTCGAGGGAGTAGAGAAGTGCCCAGGCCGGTGACCGGTCCCAGGCGGTCGGGGCGTACGTCCAGTTCCCGGTGAGCAGGTCGAGGCCCTCGTAAGTCCACCAGAACGCCACCGACAGCACGAACACCCCCACGTACCACCACCGCGCACGCGTGAGAGGGGAGGTCCCGCTGCGCCGAAGCACGACCGCGTCGAGGAGCACGACGTAACCCAGCCAGGTGCCGAAGAAGCCCACCCGGCCCGCCAGGCCTGCCATCTGCCAGTACACCGGCCAGGACGCGGCCAGCAACACCACTCCGAGCATCAACCCGCCCCGCCCGCGCCCGGCACAGGAGGGGGACCGACCCCTCTGCACCCCGCGCCCACGGCGTCCTGGAGGGGGAGTGAGCGAGTCGACCATGCGACGCCTCCTGTCTCGCACACCAGCGGGGCGGGCGGACCCCAGGGCGCACCCCATTCCATTAAGGAGCCGACAACGCGCTCGCGCAGCCGCAGCCGGCGGAGGCCTTCGCGCGGCAGCGGGGCACGAAGCGTCGCATCAAGTGCTCAGCCGGTCGGGGACGTCGGCGGGTGCGTCCGGGGAATCGGCACGGGGGTGACCAGGGTGACGCATTCCGTGCTTCCGTCGAGTTCGGTGAGCAGGACCTGGCCGGGCGGGCAACTGGTCGGGTGTGGCCGGACATAGCTGAACGTGGGCCGGGGCCCCGGGTCCGTGACCGGCGGGCGGGACGTGGACGGCTTGGCGGGCGTCGCCGGGGTGTGCCGGGTGGCCGAGGGTTCCGGTGCGTGGGTCGTCGCCGGGTCGGACCGCGGGTGAGTCGGGGTCGGTGAGCCGACAGGCGCGAGCGAGGGAGTGGGCGAGAGGCTCGGAGCGGAGCTCGGGCTCGCACTCGGCGTGGGGCTTGCGCTGAGGCTGGGCACGGGGCCGGCACTGGGTATGAGGCTGGACAGCTGCGGGGGGTGTCGGGCGGCCGGCGTGTGAGAGCCCCTCAGGGCCAACCCGCCGACACCGGCCAGAATCAGGGCAGCCGCTCCGATCCCCAGACCGAGCGGCAGCGTGCGCTCGAGCACCGATCGCACAGGCTCCCGCTCGTCACTGTTCTCTGACACTGGCTCGCCCCTGTTCGATCGGCTGTCTCAACCACGCGCATCGTAGCGAGTGGGCCGGTCGCACCAGCCAGCGCGGCAGCGTGGACGCTCGCACCGACAGACCGTCCGAAGCTGTCCGAAGGCGTCCAGCGCCGTCCGGGAGCGTCCGGGAGCGTCCGGGTAGTGCTCGAACCGTTGTGTTCGGGGGCGGCGGGCGCTGAGGTTCGGGGTGTGCCCCGGCGCCGGCTCCGGGGCGGAATCGACTTACGGAGGGTTCCATGCGATTCACCAGGACCAGCAAGCGTGCCGCGGCCGCCACGCTCGCCGTCGTCGCGCTGGGCGTGATCGGGGTGGGTACCGCGACCTCGGCGCAGGCTGCCGAGGGCAGCTGGACGATCCGTAGTGGTGGCTGCCTCGCGCTGGAGAAGATCGAACTCCAGGGCGGCCACGACGCCATGGCGATCGATCCGCTCGCCAACCCCAGTGGCTGTGAGTTCGGCATCTATGACCTGAACGCCGGCCGCTGGGTTTACGGCCCGACCACCAGCGGCTCCGAGTCGCCGTGGTACTACGACGGCCCGGGCATGAGCCTGGAGGCGTGTCTGTGGGGGTCGCGCAGCGCGGAGGTGTGCGGCCCGGCCAACTGAGCGCGGTGGGGGGAGGTGGCGGGAGCGGTCTCGGGGGTTCGCTCGCACCATCTCCCCCCCACCGCCCGATGCCGAGCCGGTCAACTGACGCCGAACGCGCCGGGACGAGGTCGGGGTCCCTCCGCGAGGGAGTCGAGCAGGGCCTGCGCCTCGTCCGCCTCGGGGATGTTCAGCGAGCTGTGGATCTCGACGGCCTGTTCGGCGTGCTCCCGGGCGGTGTCGAGGTCTCCCAGACGCTGGTGTGTGCGCGCCAGTCCCAGGTGGATCCGCCCGAGGTTGTACCGCTCGCCGGTGTGCGGGAGGAAGTCGATCGCGGCCCGGTAATGCTGGAGGGCGCTCGCCGGAGCGTCCATCGCCAGCAGGGCGTTGCCGAGCAGGGTGTGCGACTCGGCCTGGCCGAAGGTGTCACCGAGGTCCTGGTGCAGGTCCAGCGACTCCTGGTAGAGGTCGAGCGCCTCCGGATGGTGGTGCAGCCGCTGCTGGTACTCGCCGTACTGGTTGAGCACGATGGCCTGGCCGAGGCGGTTGCCGCTGCTCCGGTAGAACCGCAATGCGGCGCGGTGGTACTCCAGGGCCTCCGGCAGCCGTCCGAGCCTGGTCAGCGTGGGCCCCAGGTTGATCAGGGCGATCCCCTCGACGGCCGGGTCGGGGAGCTCCCGGCTGAGCCGCAGCGCCTGCTGCAGGTGGTCGAGCGCCTCCTCCAGGCGCCCCAT
Organism: Kitasatospora mediocidica KCTC 9733; assembly: GCF_000744225.1. Lineage (GTDB taxonomy): Bacteria > Actinomycetota > Actinomycetes > Streptomycetales > Streptomycetaceae > Kitasatospora > Kitasatospora mediocidica. Next base: position 435,347 of record NZ_JQLN01000007.1, read on the forward strand.
CCGGGTCTGGGTGAGGCCCAGGTTGGCCAGCACGTGGGCCTCACCGGCACGGTTTCCGGTCGCGCGCTGGAGCTCCAGGGCCTGCCGGAGCAGGTCGAGTGCCTGCGGGAAGTCGCCGAGCTGGTACTGCACCGCGCCGAGGTGCCGTAGTGCGGCGGCCTCGCCGGCCGGATCGCCGAGTTGCCGGGTGGCGCGCAGGGCACGGGTGCCCAGCACCAGCGCCTCCTGCGCGGGCATGTGGCGCTTCAGGTGGCGCCAGAGGATGGCCGGCAGGTCCGCCGCGTACCGGGGCAGACCGGCGTCGGTGGCGTGGTGGGCGAGGACCAGCAGGTTGGCCTGCTCCCGGGCCAGCCAGTCCGCCGCGTCCGTCTGGTCGGCGAACACCACCGGTGTACCGCCGGGCGTGGGAGCCTGCGGCCGGTGGTGCCGTTCCAGCGGGGCCAGTTGGTCCATCGCCGAGGCGGCGGTGTGGCGGTAGTGGTCGAGGAGCCGGACGAGTGCGGCGCGGCGCACGGGTTCGGGTTCCTCGCGTGCGAGCAACTCGTCGGCGAAGGTGCGCAGCAGGTCGTGGAAGGTGTACCGGAAGGCCGTGTGTTCGATCAGCAGGTGGTGGTTGTGCAGCGACTCGAGGAGTTCCTCGGTTTCGGCCGGCGGTGCGTCGACCAGGGCGGCGAGGGCGGGCGCCGCGAAGTCCTCGCCGGGGTGCAGCGCGGCCAGCCGGAACGCGCGCCGCTGGGCGGGGGTGAGGGCGTGGTAGGAGTCCACGAAGGCGGCGGCGACGCTCTGGTCGCGATTGGAGAGCTCGGTCAATAACTTCTGCGGGCGCCGGATCCGCTCCAGCAACTGGACGGGCGTCCAGGTGGGATGGTGGGCCAGCCTGGCGCCGGCGATCCGCAGCGCCAGCGGGAGCCTGCCGCACAGCGCGACGATCCCGTCCACGGTGGAGGCGTGGCCGGCGACCCGGTCCGGGCCGACGATCCGGGCGAACAGTTCCACGGCTTCGTCATGGCTCAGTACGTCCAGGGGGACGCTGACCGCCCCGTCCAGTGCGAGCATGCGCTGCCGGGACGTCACCAGGGTGAGGCAGCGCGAGCTGCCGGGGATCAACGGACGGACCTGCTCGGCGTCGACGGCGTTGTCCAGGACGATCAGATACCGCCGTCCCGCCGCCCGGCTGCGCCACAGCTGGGCGCGTTCCTCGGTGCGCGAGGGCAGTGCGGTCCTGCTGACACCGATGGCGCAGAGCAGACTCTCCAGTGCCGCGCCCGGATCGAGCGGCCGCCGGCCCGGGGTGAAGCCGTACAGGTCCACGAAGAGCTGCCCGTCGGGGTAGCGGCTGGTGAGGCTGTGCCCGGTGTGAACGGCCAGGGCGGTCTTGCCGACGCCGGCCATGCCGTCGATGGCCGAGATCACCAGCGGACGGGCCTGGGTGCCGCCCGGTCCGCCGGCCAGCGCCAGCAGCCGTTCCACCTCGCCGCGTCGTCCGGTGAAGTCCGGGACGGCGTGCGGCAGCAGACGGGGCACCAGGTGTTCGACCGGTGCCGGACCCGTCCGCGACTCCGGCTCCCCGCGGGCCGCGGCGAGCAGTTGGTCGCGGCGGGCGAAGTCCAGGCCCAGGGCGGTGGCCAGCCGGGCCACCGACGACAGCCGAGGCCGCCGCCGCCCGGACTCCAGCACGCTGATCGCATGCGTCGAGACACCGGAGCGCTCCGCCAGCTCCTCCTGCGTCCACCCGGCCGATAACCGGTACTCGCGCAGGAGCGTTCCAAACTCCCCCAGCATGATCGATCGCCTCCGAAGGGTGATCACCCCGCGGGAACGACGACGACGGCAACGGCCCGGCGCCCGGAACCCGTACCGCCGTCAGCGGCCCCCCGACTCTGCGGCCCTGACCGGCGCCTGACGACAAAGCATCATGCTAACGCCAGGAGAACGCCATGGAGTGGCGGGTTGGTGTTGACGAGACTGGCCCCCGGGACACGCGCCGCGCTCGGCCGATCGAGCCGGTTACCGAGGGGGACAGATGACCGGGCACGACATGAACGGGGATCCGAGCCGGTTACCGCGACAGGATCTGGCGGTGATGCCCGATCCGTGCGACGCCACCACCGCGCAGGAGCTCGTTCGCCAGCTCCGGGCCTTCAAGGCCTGGTCGGGTGACCCGTCACTGCGCGAGATCGAGCGCCGCACCGGCCTTCCGCGGAGCACCACCTCGGGAGATCTGAGCCCGCAGCGGAACCACCTGCCGCCGCTGCAACGGGTGTTGACGCTGGCCACCGCCTTCGGCGCGTCCGGCGAGGAACTCGCCCGCTGGCGGTCCGCCTGGCAGCGCATCCAGATGCGGCAGCACGCGGTCGAACCTCGCGTGCCGTCTGCCCACGCCGCCCTCGCACCGACCGCGTCCGACCCCGACCCCGTCCCGGCCGAGACCGCGCCCGAGGCGGCACCGCGGGTGCGGCGGGCGCCGGAGCGGACGGGACACCGCCGGCTCGCCCATCGGCGCCTGGTGTTGCCGGCGCGGTCGCTCGGCGGCCTGCTCGCCACCATCCTGGCGCTGCCGCTGACCGCCACGCCGGCCGGCGACGGGAGTCCGGCCACAGCCGGAAACGGGCCGGCCGCCGCCCGGAGGCCGGATCCCGCCGGCGTGACGGTCTCGAGGTAGCCGGCGGCCGGCGAGGCGTCGGCGAGCGCGCTGCCGGCACCCTGGCGACAGGCCGGTCCGGGCGGCCTCCTACTATCGTGGCGCATTCTTCGGGGACGCCGAACGGCCGACCGGCCGGCCCGTCGCCCAACGCCACGCCCGCCTGGGCATCACGGCTCCACGGTTCCACCTCACGACGGTGGAGTCGTGCACCAAGGAGGAACGTTCATGCACGCCCGGAGAATCGGCGCCGTCGCCGCGACCGCACTGGCCGCAGTGGCTGCCCGTGACCTCATCCAGAAGCGGCACGCCCTGTTGCGGAACTTCCCGGTGGTCGGTCACGCCCGGTACCTGTTGGAGACGATCGGGCCGGAGCTGCGGCAGTACATCGTGACCTCCAACGAGGAGGAGCGCCCCTTCAGCCGTGACCAGCGCAGCTGGATCTACGCCTCGGCGAAGGAGCAGAACAACTACTTCGGCTTCGGAACCGAGGTGGACGTCGAGCACGTGCAGGGGCACGCCTACCTGAAGCAGCGCACGTTCGCCGGCGCGCTGCCCGACGCGCACGACCCGCAGGCCCCGCTCCCCTCGGCCAAGGTGCTGGGCGGGCCGCGTGGGCGCGCCAAGGCGTTCCGGCCGGCGAGCGTGGTGAACATCTCCGCGATGAGCTTCGGATCGCTCTCCGGCGCGGCCGTCTCCGCGCTCAACAAGGGGGCGGCGCTGGCGGGCACGATGCACAACACGGGCGAGGGCGGCCTCTCGCCGTACCACCGCAACGGCGGCGACATCGTCCTTCAGATCGGCACCGCGTACTTCGGCTGCCGCAACGAGGACGGCAGCTTCAGCCTCGACAAGCTCAAGGCGGTGGTCGCCGGTGCGCCGGTCAAGGCGATAGAGATCAAGCTCTCCCAGGGGGCCAAACCGGGGCTGGGCGGCATGCTGCCGGGCGCCAAGGTGACCCAGGAGATCGCCGACATCCGCGGCGTCCCGGTCGGCAAGGACTGCGCGTCCCCCTCGCGGCACACCGCGTTCGGCGACGTCGACTCGATGCTCGACTTCGTCGAGTTGCTGGCCGCCGAGACCGGACTGCCGGTCGGGGTCAAGAGCGCGGTGGGAGAGCTGGACTTCTGGCAGGAGCTGGCCACGCTGATGGCGCGTGGCGACCGCGGTGTCGACTTCGTGACGGTCGACGGTGGTGAGGGCGGCACCGGGGCGGCGCCGCGGATGTTCGCCGACTCGGTGTCGCTGCCGTTCCGGATGGGCTTCTCCCGGGTCTACGGCACGTTCGCCGAACTGGGCCTGACCGACGACCTGACCTTCATCGGCTCCGGCAAGCTCGGCCTGCCCGAGAACGCCGCGGTCGCCTTCGCCCTGGGCGTCGACATGATCAACGTGGCCCGTGAGGCCATGCTGTCGATCGGCTGCATCCAGTCGCAGAAGTGCCACACGGACAAGTGCCCCACCGGCATCGCCACGCAGAACCCGTGGCTGGCCCGCGGCCTCGACCCGGCCTCCAAGGCCACCCGGGCCGCTGTCTACCTGCGGACGCTGCGCAGGGAGCTGATCAAGGTCTCGGGGGCCCTCGGCGTCGCCCACCCGGCCCTCATCACGGCCAACGACATCGAGATCATGAACGGCGCCTACGAGGCCCGCACCCTGGCCGGCGTCTACGGCTACAAGGACGGCTGGGGTGAGCTCGGCCCGGAGCTCGCCGACGAGATCACCGCTCTGGTCACCGCCGGGCCGACCGTCTGACCGTCACGGACGGGCTCACGGACCGGTTCACGGGCGGGCTCACGGACGGGCTCACGGACCGGCTCACGGACGGGCTCACGGACGGCCAGCGCGGCCAGCGCGGCCAGGGAGGCGTGCAGGGTCAGCAGGTCGGCGCCCCGGGCTGCGTCCAGGCCGGTCAGTTCGGTGATCTTGCGAAGGCGGTAGTCCACGGTGTTGGGGTGGACCTGGAGCCGCGCGGCGGCGCGGCGGCGGTCGAGCGAGCAGCTGAGGAACGTGCGCAGCGTGTCGAGGAGTTCGGGCCGTGCGGCGAGCGGCCCGAGGAGCGCCGCGAGCCCGTCCCGGGCCGGGCCGGGACGGCTCAGCTGGTACTCCACCAGCATGTCGTCCAACGTGTACAGGCCGGGTCCGCGCCCAGCCGCCTCGGCCACCTCGCGGACCTCGCCGGCCAGCCGGGCGGCGTCCGCGACGGCGTCCGGCGCGGCGGCGGCAGCGGCGACGAGCAGCTCGGCCCCGCACAGCCGGGCGAGCTGCTCGACCAGCCGGACCAGCCGCTCGCGGTCCGCGCTGCCGAAGGCGGCGGCCGGCCGCTCGTACGGGACCAGCACGAACCCGCCGTCCCCGGACAGCACCGACAGCGGCTCCCCCGGCATCTGACGCTCCAACTCGGCCCGCAGCCGCCGGAGTTTGCGGCGAGCGGCGACGGCCCTGTTCACCCCGGGCAGCAGTTCGTCGGGGTGCGGCCCGATGGCGATGCTCAGGACCAGGTAGCAGGCCGGCAGCCGGATCCCGGCGCGGTCGGCCGCAGCCTGGGGGTCGCCGCCCTCCAGCAGCCGGGACAGCAGCGACTGCCGGGCGACCTGGTCGTCACCGAGCGCGGCCTGCCGCTCCTGGACGTACCCGCTGGCGACCGCGGCGCTCACCAGCCGGAGGTAGCCGAGCAGTCGGCGCTGGACCGTCAGCACATCGGGCAGGTCTGCCGGTTCGGCCGCCGCGAGGACCTGCGCGACGCACTCCTCCGCGCCGATGTGGAAGGCGCCGACCACCGCTTCCAGCGGCACGCCCTCGTCCGCGCGCCGCGCCGAGGACTCGCGGATCGCCGCCAGTTCGGCCTCGGCGGGAAGCTCGCCGGAGCGCAGCACCCCGATGAAGTTCCGGATGCTGCGGTCCACCGCCTTGGTGATCTCACCGCGCAACTGTTCGGAGGGGAGCGTGCCGTAGGCCGGCAGCTGCTCGACGAGCCGGGCCAGCACCGCAGTTGCCAGCGTCGGCGTCTGCGCCAGCAGTCGACTGTGCACCGGGATGCCGCCGAAGCTCGGCTCCTGCTCGCCGTCCGCCGCGTTGGGTGCGGTCACAATCCACCTCGCGAATCTCTGTAACCCCACCCAAGGACGCAGTCCGGTGTCGCGTCCATGATGGTTTCCGGGATGTTACCTACCAGTTGGTAACACGTCCTCCGGCGGATGACCAGGCACGCGCGTACCAGGCCGCGTCACACGTCAGCCCCCCTGGCACCCCCACGGCACCCCCATGCCCACCGCCCCCACTCCCGGATCGGGGACTCATGTCCAGAACCGCCACTCGACTGGTTGCCCTCGCCATCGCCACCACCGCGGCCCTCTCCGCCGCCCCGCTGGCCAACGCCGCCCCGGGCGCGCCGACAACTACGACGGCGTCGGCCGCCCAGGCGTCGACTGCCACGCCGTCAGCGTCCACGGCGGGCGACCCGTTCTACGCCTACACCGGCAGCGAGCCGCTGTCCTCGTTCGCCCCGGGCACCGTGCTGAAGACCCGCACCCTGCCGTACCACCTCGTCGGCCTGCCCACGCCGGTGACGGCGATCCAGCTGCTCTACCGCACCACCGACGCCCAGGGCCGACCGGCCGCCAACGTGACCACGGTGGTGCGCAGCCTGACCGGCGACAGCAGCAAGGCCGTCTCCTACCAGTCGTTCTACGACTCCCTCAACCCCGAGGACGGCCCGTCCCGCGCGATCGCCGGCAACGTCTCGCTGGGCGGCGCCATCCCCAACGTCGAGGCCGTGTTCCTCGTCCCGGCACTGCTGCAGGGCTACAGCGTCGTCATCCCGGACACCGAGGGCCAGCAGGCCGACTTCGCGGCCGGCCCGGAGTACGCGACGAACACGCTGGACTCGATCCGAGCGGCGACCAGGTCGGCGCAGACCGGACTGAACGCCGACACCAGGTTCGGTCTGATGGGCTACTCCGGCGGCGCCATCGCCACCGACTGGGCGGCCGCGCTCGCACCGAGCTACGCGCCCGACGTCAACAGCAAGCTGGTCGGTTACGCCGAGGGCGGCCTGCTGGTGGACCCGGCACACAACCTCAAGTACGTCGGCGGCTCCCTCGTGTGGAGCGGTGTCATCCCGATGTCGGTCATCGGGGTCTCCCGCTCCTACGGCATCGACCTCACGCCCTACCTCAACAGCTACGGCCAGCAGGTGTACCAGCAGCTCCAGCAGGGGTCGATCGCCGACGCGCTGGGCCACTATCCCGGGCTGACCTGGCAGAAGCTGGCGAAGCCGGAGTACGCCGACCCCGACTCGGCCCCCGGCTTCCTCCAGGCCGTGAACCGGATCAACCTCGGCTCGGCCCCCAGCCCGACCGTCCCCGGATACATCGCCCAGGGCAACGGCGGCGTCTTCGAGGGAACCTTCGGCAGCCCCGCGGGCATCGGGACCGGTGACGGGGTCATGGTCGCCGGAGACGTCCGGGCCCTCGCCCAGCAGTACTGCGACGCCGGGCAGGCCCCGGTCAAGTACCAGCAGTACGACCTGCTCAGCCACGTCGGCGTGCCCGTCGTCTGGGCACCCACCGCGTTCGGCTGGCTGGGCGACCGCTTCGCGGGCCGCACCGCTCCCTCGGACTGCGGCGACATCCCGGCGGGCAACTCCCTGGCTCCGGAACAGCCGGCCCCGACGTCCTGACGCCCCGCACGCCCGCACGTCCGTACATCCGCACGGCCCGCAGGCCCCGCCGCATCCCAACTCAGCGGCGGGGCCTGGATCGGTCGGGGTGCGACGGGTCAGGGCTTGATCGAGAGCGCGAAGAGGTGGATCGCCGGCTGGTCGGGCAGCGTGACGGTCCGGACGGTCTTGCCCGCGGTCAGCGGCACGGTGTTGGAGAACACCCGGTAGCTGGTGCCGTAGTTGGCGGGACCCGCCGGGGTGTTGCGATGGTCCGTGGTGAGGACGATCTGCGCGCCGTAGTCGCTGGTCGGGGTGCAGCACCAGTTGGGGAAGCCCAGTTGTCCGGTGCTGGTGGTGCCGTCGGTGTAGGTCACCGTCACGGTGCCGGAGGCGAAGCCGGTCTCGGCGCCGAGGAAGGCGACCGCGCTGCCCTGGCCGCCGAGTTCGACCGCCTCACCGGCGGTGGCGACGTTGTCCGCGGTGCCCGGGGCGGCCGTCGGCCAGGTGAAGCTCAGCCCGTTGGCGCTGATGGCCGCACCCGGGGTCGCGCCGGCCTTGGCCAGGGCGTCGGCGGAGTAGCTGTCGCCGCCGCCGTCGAGGTTGCCCGGCGCGGTGGTGCTCTCCGCCGTCACGCCGACGTTGTTGAACGCTGCGGCGAGTGTCGGGTACGGAACAACCTGGGTGATCGTCAGCGGCCCGCTCACCGCACCGCGCCCGGCCGGGCCCGCCTGGTAGTCGGCGGCGGCGGTGATGGTGGACACGGTGGTGCCCGGCGGCGCCTTGGGTGCGGTCAGTACGACCGTCGCCGTCGCGGTGGCCCCGGGCGCCACACGGTTCAGCCGGACCGTCGACGGGGAGACCGTCCAGCCCGCGGGGGCGGTCAGGCGCAGCGTGGTGTCCTCGATGCCGGTCGCGCCGAGGTTCGCGAGGCTGACCTGGTACGTGGCGGGCCGGTCCTCGGTGCTGACGTCCCGCCAGCTGAGGGCGGTGGCCGGCTGCACCGTGTGGCCGCCGCCCGCGCTGACCCGGTAGAGCACGGTGGCGTGCGGCGGGATGTCGGCGCTGATGGTGCCGGTGGTACGGGTGACGTTCTTCGTCACCAGGTCCTTGAGCAGGAAGGACGAGCCGGAGCCGAGGCCCGCGGCGGCGGCCGTGGTGGTGACGGTCTGCGCGGAGTCGGAGCTGTTGAACAGCGCCACCGCGCGGTCGCCGTTCGCCAGCGGCTTGGACAGCACGTCGTATCCGGCGCCCTGTTGGACGATCCGGCCCTGCACGCCGGCCCGGTCCTGGTCGACGGCGATGACGTCCGGGTTGCCCAGGACGGCCAGGCCGTCGGCGGACAGCCGGGTGAGGTCGGTGCTGGAGATCAGCGGCGCCGCCATCATGGCCCAGAGCGACATCTGACTCTGCGTCTCGTCGCGGGACAGGCCCGCGTCACCGGCGAGCAGGAAGTCGGGGTCGTTCCAGCGGCCGGGGCTCTGCTGGTCGGCGAGGCCCACGTTGTAGCCGTAGTTGTAGGTGATCGAGCCCCATTTGCCCGCGCCGCTGTCCTGGCCGAGGGCGATGTCCGCGCCCTCCCTCCAGAGGTTTCCGACCTGCGCGGACCAGCCGATGACGGAGTGCCAGACGGCGTCGTCGGTGCCCTGGAAGTACGCCGGGGCGGAGACCGAGAACACCATCGGGCGACCGGTGTTGAGCATCGCCCGGCTCCACGCCGCATAGGTGTCGTGATAGCTCTGCTCGTCACTCTCGCCGGGCTTGCCCGGGACGTTGCAGCCGTCGAGTTTGACGTAGTCGACACCCCACTTGGCGAACAGGTTCGCGTCCTGCTGCCAGTGGTTCAGCGAGCCTGGGTAGCCACCGCAGGTGTCGGTGCCCGCGTCCTCGTAGATGCCGAACTTCAGGCCCATGGCGTGGAGTCGGGCGCCCACGTAGTCCATACCGTGCGGGAACTTCACCGGGTCGGCGACCAGGTCGCCCGCGGCGTCGCGCTGCGCGCCCATCCAGCAGTCGTCGGTGGTCACCGTGTCGTAGCCCTTGGCGGCCAGTCCGCTGTCGACCAGGGCCTGGGCGTTGCCGAGGATGGTCTGCTCGCTGATGTCGCACTGGTAGTACGACCAGTCGTTCCAACCCATCGGCGGGGTCGGCGCGTAGTTGGGGTACTGGGTGGGGGACGTCGCGGCCTCGGCACTCACCGGGGAGGCGAGCAGCAGGCCGGCGGACGCGGTGGCGAGCGCGCAGCAGCCGGCGAGGGCCGCGCGCAGTCGCCGCGCGAGGGGAGATGTCACAGGGGGCAACCTCACTGATCGGTCGAGCCGTGGGAAAGCGGCTGAAGCAGAACCGTGGTGAGGATCATTTAGGCAGCAGTGCTCATTTATGACAAGAGCACGGTCAACATGAGCAGAAAAATGTACGAGCGCGCATGACAGCTGCGCAGTTCCACAACGGGAGAGGGACCTCACCCCCGGCGCACCGGGGGGTTCTCCCCACCCCCGGGACGCCGGGCAGCTCCATCGTTCCCGGGCGGCCGCGCTGCGAGGCTTGAGGCACCGGGAAGCCCCCAGCAGCGCGGGCACCGGGACGAGTCGCAAGTGCCGTGAGCGCAGCCGAGCGAGGGAAGATTTCGATGACGAACCTGCAACCGCGCCGCCGCACCACCCACCGCCTGTCCGCAGCCGCCGCCTTACTCTGCCTGTCGGTGGTGGCGGGCACCGCGACCGCGACGGCGGCCGGCCCGTCGGCGGGAGGGGCGAAGCGCGGCACCGTGGTCTCCGTCACGCCGCTGGCCTCGCTGGACGCCCAGCAGGCCACCGCCTACGTCCAGGGCATCGGCTTCGCCACCCCGGCCGAACGCGACGGGGTCGAGGTGGACCGGGTGGTCTACCGGACCGTCACCCCCCAGGGGCGGCCCACCACCGCCAGCGGGGTGGTCGCGCTGCCGCGCGATCCGGGGACGCGCGCCCTGGCCACCGTCGAGTACACGCACGGCACGATGGCCTACCGGGGTGACGCCCCCTCGGTGACGGACGGTCCCGACCGGGCGGCGGCGGTGATGTTCGCCGGGGACGGCTTCGCCGCGGTCGCGCCGGACTACCTGGGGCTGGGGGTCGGGCCCGGCACGCACCCGTACCTGGACGTGCGCTCGGAGACCACCGCCTCGGTCGACCTGCTGACCGCCGCCCGGGTGGTGGAGGCCCGGCACGGGACGGGCGCCGACGGCCGGGTGCTGGTGACCGGCTTCTCGGAGGGCGGCCCGGCCGCGATGAGCGTGGGGCGGGCGCTGCAGGCAGGGTCCGTCCCCGGCTACCGGCTGACCGCGCTGGCCCCGGTCAGCGGGCCGTACGACCTGACGGGCAGCGAGCTGCCCGCCGCGTTGAACGGCCAACTGCTGGGCTCGCACGCCGCGTTCTACGCCGCCGACCTCGTGGTCGGCTGGAACCGGCTGCACCCGCTGTACACCTCGCCCGCCAAGGCCTTCAAGGCGCCCTACGACCGCACCGTCACCGCCCTGTTCGACGGGGACCACACCGACGAGCAGGTGGCCGCCGCCCTCCCGGACAGCCTGCAGCAGCTCTCCACCCCGGCCTTCCTCGAGCAACTCCGGCACCCCACCGGCGAGTTCAAGCGGATGTTCGAGGCTGCGGACAGCGTCTGCCGGTGGGCCCCGCGGGCTCCGATCCGGCTCTACGACGCGGACGGCGACCGGGATGTCGCGCCCGCCAACACCCGCGCCTGCCAGGCCGAGTTGGCCTCCGCCGGGGTGAACGCGCCGGTGCTGGACGCGGGTGCCACCGACCACAACGGATCGGCGCTGGCCTCCTACCCCCGCATCCGCGCCTGGTTCGACAGCCTCACCGGACGCTGACCGCCTGCCCGCCCCGCCCCGCCCGGTCCGTTGGGGCGGGGCGGCGCGGGGCGCCGACGCCGCTGCCTCCCGGTGACCGACCGGGTCCGGCACTACCGTGGGTGGGGCGACGACCGACGCGGAAGTCCGGACCTGCTCCTGCGTTCTCTGTTCACGCGATCCCGGAGGAGCCATGACCGATGCCGAGAAGCCGAATCAGGGCCCGGCGGCGGGTCGTGGCCCCGCAGGACCCGCAGGACCCGCAGGACCCCCCGACAGGGCCGTGACTCCCGAGGGGCCCTCGCTGCCGGTGCCGGCCTCCCAGCGCTGGCTGGCCCGGCTCGCCTATGCGGCCGCGCTCGGCGCCGTGGCGATGCTGATCACCGGCGGCCTCAGCAGTCTCGCCGTGCTGACCGCGGGCGGGCTCGGACTGGTGGTGACGCTCGCAGCGATCTGGTGGTTCCTGAGCAACCGAGGCGCGCTGCGCTGGGTCTGCGCCGCCGTCGCCGTGGCCGTGCCGATCGCCGTCGTCGTCCTCTACATCGCCCGCGGCCAGTTCTGGTCCATCGTGCTGGCGCTGCTCCTGTCGGCGCTCGCGGTCACCTCCGCGAGGGCCGCCCTGGTCCTGGCCCGGCCGCCCTCCGGCATGCCCGAACGCGAGGCGCCACCCCCGGCCCGCCCCTTCCTGATCATGAACCCCCGCTCGGGCGGGGGGAAGGTCGGACAGTTCGCCCTGGACGCCAAGGCGGCAGCCCTGGGCGCCGAGGTGGCGCTGCTCGACGGCCCCGGCCCGACCGACGTCGCCGCGCTGGCGCGAACGGCGGTGGCGGACGGAGCCGACCTGCTCGGAGTCGCGGGTGGAGACGGCACTCAGGCACTGGTCGCCGGCATCGCCGCCGACCACGACCTCCCCTTCCTCGTCGTCTCGGCGGGCACCCGCAACCACTTCGCGATGGACCTCGGGCTGGACCGGAAACGGCCGGACGCGGGCCTCGACGCCCTGCGCGACGGCGTCGAGATCTGCCTCGACCTCGGGCTGATCGGCGGGCGGACCTTCGTCAACAACGCCTCGTTCGGTGCCTACGCGGAGGTCGTGCAGAGTCCGGCGTACCGGGACGACAAGCGCGGCACGACGCTACGGCTGCTTCCCGAGACGCTCTCGGGCCACCAGGGACCTCGTCTGGTGGTCCGGATCGACGGCGAGGTGGTCATCGAGGCTCCGAAGGCCGTACTCATCAGCAACAACCCGTACGAGTTCGGAGATCCGATCGGACTGGGCCGCCGTCCCCGGCTCGACGGCGGCGTGCTCGGCGTCATCGCGATCACGGTCGACAACGCCGCTCAGGCGGTCGAGCTGCTCCGCGGCCGCCACGCCGGCGGACTGCGCACGCTGGTCGCACACGAGGTGGTCGTCGAGTCGGACGCCCCCCGGATCCCGGTCGGCATCGACGGTGAAGCCGTGCTGATGCCCACCCCGGTGCGCCTCACGATCCGGCCGCTCGCCCTACGCGTGCGGGTCCCGCGCGGACGACCGGGCGTGCCGCGCTCCAAGCCGCCGATCGACCTCGCGCTCCTGCGCCACCAGGCACTGACCGTGGCACGCCTCGCCGGTTCCGGCGCGGCCCCGGCACGCCGCTAGAACCCGCATTGCCGCCGGGCGTCCCCAGCCGTCGGCGACGGCAGCGGCGGTTCAGTGCCTCGTGACGGCCGACACGGTGGCGGCGCTCGCGACGCCGATCACCACTCCGGCGACCACGTCCCCCGGGTAGTGCACCCCGCTGTGGACCCGGGAATACCCCACCGCGACGGCGAGGACGCCGAGCGGCGTTGCGGCGGCCGGGAGTTCGGAACCGACGGCGACGGCGAAGGCCACGGCCGCCGCGGTGTGCCCGGACGGGAAGGAGGCGGACACCGGCATCGGGACGTGACGCTCCGGACTGCTCCGGCTCCCGGCCCGGTCCGGGCGCGGGCGGCGCACCAGCTGCTTGGCCACCAGATTGGCCACGGTGGAGGCCACACCGATGGCGACGGTGCCGAGCAGCGCCGCCCGCCGGGACCGTCCCCCGCGAAGCGCCAGCAGCCCGGCGACGGTGAGGGAGATCTTGGAGTGGTCGGCCGCGGCGGACAGGCGCCGCATGCCGACGTCGAGCGCGGGGGTCTCGGTGCCGGCCACCGCGGCGTACACGGCTCGGTCCACGGCCACGACGTCATGCAGGACCTCGCGGGTGCCAACCATGCGTGTGCTCCTCATCGGTGGATGCGGGCGGTGGATGCGGGCGGTCGAGAGCCTGACTCCGACTCAGCTGTCGTAGGAACGGACCACGCACAGGCCCCAGATGACGACGGCACAGACCGCCATCACGCTGACGGACCACAGCGGGTGGTACGGGATGGACAGGAAGTTCGCGACGATGAGCAGCGCGGCGACGGCCACACCGACCGCCCGGGCCCAGACGGCCAGCCTGAACAGTCCGGCGGCCACCACGATCGCGAGAGCGCCCAGGACCAGATGGATCCATCCCCAGCTCGTCAGGTCGAACTTGAAGACGTAGTTCGGCGTCCTGACGAAGACGTCGTCCTCGGCGATGCCCATGATCCCGCGGAAGATGGCGAGTGCTCCGCCGATCAGAAGCATCACGGCGGCGAAGGCGACCGTGCCGCCGGCTACCCGGGAGGCGCTGTCGCCGGGGCTCTGGGCCGGGGGCGTGGGTCTCGGTGATGTGGACATTCCTCGACCTCGATTCGTGCAGTGCAGTGCGGTGCAGAACTCGGCGGAAACACCAGTACCCCCATTCCCTGGATCCCCTTCCGTGACACCCGGACACCCGGGCCCACCCGTTCACCCCCGTGGGGTGAGCCCGCCGCTGACGCCCCGCTCCTACAGTGACCGGGCAGGGTCAGTTCTCCGCTCCGGCCCCGGGAGTCACACCATGCGTCCCTACCCCCCGATCGCGGAACACGGCTTCGTCGGCGACCTGCAGACCGCCGCACTGGTCTCCACCGACGGCGACATCGACTGGTGGTGCACTCCCCGGTTCGACTCACCCAGCCTCTTCGCCTCGCTGCTCGACCGGGCCAAAGGCGGCTACTGCCGACTGGCGATCGACCGGGACGCCGTCGCCGACGAGAGCGTCAGGCAGCTCTACCTGTCGGACACCGCGATCCTGATCACCCGCTTCATGGCCCCGGGCGGGGTGGCCGAGGTGATCGACTTCATGGTCCCGGACACCTCCCCCACCCCCAGCGACCGGCATCGCATCGTCCGGGTGGCCCGGGTGGTGCGGGGCAGCCTGCCGTTCGTGCTGGAGTGCCGGCCGCGCTTCGACTACGGCCGGGCCGACCACCGGCTCACCGTCCTGGACGACCGTTCGGCCCTGTTCGAGGGCCCGGACCAGGGACTCTGCGTCCAGGCCACGGCCCCGGTGGTGCTGCACCCGGACGGGACGGACCTGACCGCGCGGTTCACCCTGGACGCGGGCGAGATGGCGACCGTGCTCCTCACCACCCAGCCGTCGGGCAGCCCGCTGCCCGCGCCGCCCGTGGACGAGCAGACCATGTCCACCTTCGACGCCTGCCGCGAGTTCTGGCACGAGTGGCTCGCCTCCTGCTGCTACGCGGGACGCTGGCAGCAGATCGTGCACCGCTCGGCGATCACCCTCAAGCTGCTCACCTACCACCCCACCGGCGCCCCCATCGCCGCCGCCACCATGGGACTTCCGGAGCAGGTCGGCGGCGAACGCAACTGGGACTACCGCTACACCTGGATCCGCGACGCCTCGCTCTCCGTCCACGCCCTGACCGGCCTCGGCTTCGAGGACGAGGCCCTGGCCTTCCGCCGCTGGGTCCGCGACCGCGTCGAGGCCGCCCAGGGCGGCGGGAGCGGCGAGAACGGACCGCTGCAGATCATGTACCGGATCGACGGCGATCCCCACCTGTCCGAGCAGGTGCTCGACCACTGGGAGGGCTATCTCGGGTCCGCGCCCGTGCGCGCCGGAAACGCCGCGGCCGACCAACTCCAGCTCGACATCTACGGAGAGGCCGCCTACGCCTTCACCACGGGCGGCGGCGACATGGGCACCCTGGGCGGCTGGGAGGCCCTGAGCAGCCTGATCGACTGGTTGACGGACCACTGGGACCTCCCCGACGAGGGCATCTGGGAGACCCGGGGCGGACGCCAGGACTTCACCTACAGCCGGCTGATGTGCTGGGTGGCCTTCGACCGGGCGGTGCGCATCGCCCGAACCTACAGCCGCCCGGCCGACCTCACCCGCTGGGAGGACGCCCGTGACCAGCTGCTTCGGCAGGTGGTGAAACGGGGCTGGAACTCCCAGCGCCGAGCCTTCACCCAGTACTACGGCGGCGACGTGCTGGACGCCTCCCTGCTGCTGATGCCCAAGGTGGGCTTCCTCGCCCCCACCGATCCGGCCTGGCTCTCCACGCTGGACGCCATGGACCAGGAGCTGGTCAGCGACAGCCTGGTCTACCGCTACGACCCCGCCGCCTCACCCGACGGACTGCGCGGCTCCGAGGGCACCTTCAACCTGTGCAGCTTCCTCTACGTCGAGTCGCTGGCCCGCGCCGGTCGGCTCCAGCAGGCCCGCTACGCCTTCGACAAGATGCTCACCTATGCCAACCACGTCGGCCTGTTCGCCGAGGAGATCGGCCCCTCCGGTGAGCAACTGGGCAACTTCCCCCAGGCGTTCACCCACCTCGCGCTGATCGACGCGGCCCTGGCGCTCGACGACGAACTCGACCGCCGGCATGTCGCCTGACACCGCCTCATCCGGCGACACCCTCCATCTCCCGACGGCCAACCTCGGTTCCTCGCTGGGCACCGCCGTCGCCGGCACGATCCTGGTCACCGAACTCACCAGTAACGGCTATGCCACGGCCATGATCGCGCTGGCCGTCTTCGGCGTGATCGGCCTCGCCGCAGCCCTGTTGCTGCCGCACGAAGGCACCCCGGCGCCCGCCGCCGGCGACACCCCGGCCCCGGGAGCGACCGCGGACGCACCCTGAGGCTCACTCGTCCGGCCGGGCCGACCACTCGGGTGGGGCCTCTCGGGTCGTGCGCGGGCCCGGTATCGGTTCTGCTGCGGGGAGAGCCGCGACACATCGGTGCCGGGGCCGGCAGCGGCGAGCGCGCCGGAAGGGAGCCACCGGCCATGTCATCCACCGAGCCGGCACAGCCCGGGCAGCCGGACGAGGGAGAGCTGGCCGGTCTTCATCGCCGCATCGCCCAGCTGGAGGCCACAGCCGCCACACCCCGCGCCGAGAAGCACCGGCTGCGGGCCTTCGGCTCGACCGTCCTGATCATCGTCGCGTCCGTGCTGTCGCTGCTCGCGGTGATCGCGGTGTGGGCGCACGACGAGGTCCACGACACGGACCGGTTCGTCTCGGCCCTGGCGCCGCTGGCCCACAACCCCGACGTGCAGGCAGCCGTCACCAACCGGATCACCAACGCCGCGGTGCAGCAGATCGACGTCGCCGGCGTGGTGAACCAGCTCTCGACGGGCGCCGCCGACCAGGGCGTACCACCGCGGCTGGCCCAGCTGATCAACGGCCTGAGCGGGCCGCTCACCAGCGCGCTGACCGATCTGATCCACAGCGCGGCCGATCGGGTGGTGACCAGCGACGCCTTCGCGACCGTCTGGGAGCAGGCGCTGCGCGCCGGCCACGCCACCATGAACAAGGCGCTGACCGGTGAGGGCGGCGGCGCGGTGCAGCTGACGAACAACGAGGTGACCCTCGACATCGCGCCGGCCGTGCAGCTGGTGAAGGCACAGCTGGTCGATGCCGGCTTCGCGGCCGCCGCCAAGATCCCCGACATCCACACCGACTTCGTGATCTTCTCCTCCCCCGACCTCGCCAAGGTCAAGAGCGCCGTCCGGCTGCTGGAGATCCTCGGCAACTGGCTGCCCGTCATCGCGGTGCTCGTCGCCGCGGCCGGGGTGTACACCGCGGTCAATCGGCGCAGGGCGCTGGTCGGCGCGGCGATCGGTGTCGGCGCGGCGATGCTGCTGCTGGGCGTCGCGCTGGCCGTCTTCCGTTCCTACTTCATCGACCACCTGCCGTCGGACGCCTCGCCCGCCGCGGCGGGCGCCGTCTTCGACGCCCTGGTGACCTTCCTGCGCCAGGCCGTGCGGGGGGTGGGCGCGCTCGCCGTGCTCGTCGCTCTCGGCGCGCTGCTCTCGGGACCCTCCCGGGCTGCCGTGGCCATCCGCCACATCGGCGCCACCGGGATGGCCGGGGTGCGCTCCGCGGCGGATTCGATCGGGTTCCGCGCGGGCCCGGTGGAACCGTTCGTGCGCCGGTGGAAGCGGTGGATCGGGATCGCGATCCTGCTCATCGCCTCGGTCGTCTTCGTGTTCTGGACCCACCCGACCGGCCTGGTCGTCCTCTGGTTCGCCGTGGTGATCCTGATCGCCTTCGCCATCCGCGAGTTCCTGGCCCCGAGCCCGGCACCCACCCCCGACGGCGCCGCGCACCCGCTGCCCGGCGAGGACGCCCCGGCGGCGGGCGGCGGCAGCAGCTGAGGCGGTCCTCCCTTTTGCGGCGCGGCGCTCCGCGTTCGACCATCGAAGGGAGAGCTGTGCCCGCCCGGCGCAGGTCCGGGATGGACGGCGGTGAGCACCGTGGCGACGGAACCCGGGGGTCCGGCCGTCCCGAAGGGGCGGAGTTCGCGGTTCGGCGCGGACCCGCTCCTGGGCGCACGGTTACGCGTTCCCCCGGTCCCGACCACGTTCGTGCGCAGGCCGCGGCTGGCCGAGCGGCTCACCCACGGCGTGCGCGAGCACGTCCTGGTGCTGGTCAACGGGCCGGCCGGAGCCGGCAAGACGCTGCTGACCTCCGACTGGGCGCGCGCGTTCGCGGCGCCGGATCGCCCCGCGTGGCTGACCGTCGAGGTGGAGGACAACGCCCCCGAGTTCTTCTGGGCCGTCCTCCGGCAGGCCCTGGGCCAGGCGGGGGCGCTCGCGCAGGAGACCGCCACCGCGCGCCGGGCGGACCCGGCCGAGCAGCCGGCCGAGCGCCTGGCAGCCGAGCTGGCCGCATGCCGACGCCCGGTCGTGATCGTCCTCGACGAGTTCGAACGCATGACCAATCCGGAGATCGTCGAAGGGCTGCACCTCCTGCTCCGACGTGCGGACGGAAAGCTGCGCCTGGTCCTGGTGAGTCGCAACGAACCGCTGCTGCCGCTCCACCGCTACCGTGCCGCCGGTGAGATCGCGGAGATCCGCGCCGCCGACCTCGCGTTCTCGACCGAGGAGGCCTCGGAGCTCCTGCGGCTGCACGATCTGTCGCTCTCCCCCGAAGGTGTCGGGGCCCTGACCGAGCGCACCCAGGGGTGGGCCGCGGGACTGCGGCTGTTCGCACTGGCCGCCGCCGGCGCACCGGACTGCGAGCGGTACCTGAAGGAGTTCGAGGCGGGCCACAGCACGATCGCCGACTTCCTGCTGGCCGAGGTGCTCGACGCCCAGCCGAGCGAGGCACGGGACCTCCTGCTGCGCACCAGCGTCCTCGAACGCATTCACCCGGCCCTGGCCAACGCGCTGACCGGAGGCGGCGACGCGGAGCGGATCCTCGACGACCTCGCCCGGGCGAACGCCTTCGTCACCCCGGTGAACGGCTCCTGGTACCGCCAGCACCCCCTGTTCGCGCAGATCCTCCGCGTGCAGCTGCGGGCCCGTTGTCCGGGCCTGCAGCAGAAGCTCCACCTGACGGCCGCGCGCTGGCTGCACCAGGCCGGCCTGCTGGACGACGCCCTGCGCCACGCGATCGCCGCAGGCGAATGGCGTACGGCCGCCGAGTGGTTCGTCGGTGATCTGGCGGTCGAACAGTACTTCTCCCGCGCGGGCATCGGAGTGTCGGCCGCACTGCTGGAAGGCATGCCGACCGGTGTGCGCGGCCCGTCCGCCGAGCTGATCCGGGCGGCCAGGGCACTGGCCGCCGCCGACCTGCCGGCCGGGACGGCGCACCTGGAGCGCGCGGCCACCACCTGCGCGGCCACCGCCGGTGACGACGCACCGCTCGCGCTGAGCGCCGCCTTCCTGCGGCTGGTGGCCGCCCGGCTGAACGGTTCGACCGTCGCGGCGGAGGACGCGGCCGAGGCGGTCGAACGCCTGCGGCGCCGCCTGCCCGCCGACCGCTGGAACGACCACCCCCTGCTGGCGGTCCGGCTGCTCACCGACCTGGCGGCCGCGCGGCTCTGGGCGGGGAACCTCGCCTCGGCGCGCGCGACGCTGCTCGCCGCCCTCGCCCGGGCGGACGGTACCGATCCCCGGGATCGGTACGAGCCGCTCGCGCTGCTCGCGCTGGTCGAGTTACTCACCGGTGCCACCGGCCGGGCCGAGACCCGCGCCCGCCAGGCCGTCACCGAGGTCGCGCACACCCGAGGCGACAGCGGCGACCGGCCGGCCGTCGCCTACCTCGTCCTCGCGCAGGTCGCCATGGAGCGGGGCGACCTGGCGGCGGCGCGACGCAGCGCCCAGCACACCGCAGGGCCGGGGGCGGGGGCGGGGGCGGAGTCCGGACGGGATCCCGTGCAGGCGGTGATCACCGCCGTGGTCCGTTCCCGGCTGGCTCTTCGCCACGGTGATCCGTGGCAGGCCCTGTCCGCCCTCGACGCCGCCGAGCATCCCGGTGCTGCCGAGGATCCGTCGCCCTGGGCCAGGGGGCTGACCGCACTGGCCGCCTCGGAGGCGCTGGTGATGGCGGGCGACACCCGGGCCGCGGTCGAGGTGCTGTCGCACCCCGAGGCGGGCGGTGCCGACCACGCCGTCGCCATGGCTCGGGCCCACCTGGCCGCGGGCGCCCGGGGGCCGCGGTCCGGGCCCTGCCCGACATCGTGCCGGGTGCGCCCACGATCGCCGCCCGTTCCCTGCTGGTGAGGGCCGAGGTGTGCGCCGCGGACGGGGACGACCGACGGGCCCGGCAGCTGCTCGCCCGCGCCCTCGCCACGGCTCGTCCGGACCACCTGTGCGGACCCTTCCTGGAGGCCGGCCCCTGGCTGGCGCCGTTCCTGCTGCACCGCCCCGCGCTCACCGAGGCCCACGGCTGGCTGCCCAGGAGCCTGCGCCCGGCGGCGGTGCCGGACTCCGGCGAGAGGCTGGAGGACGCCGCCGTCGAGCCGCTGAGCAGGCGCGAACAGGACGTGCTCGCGCTGGTGGCACAGCTGATGTCGACGCAGGAGGTGGCCGGCGACCTCCATGTGTCGGTCAACACCGTCAAGACCCATCTCAAGAGCATCAACCGCAAGCTGGGGACCAGCCACCGCGCCGAGGCGGTGCGTCGCGCGCGCCGGCTGCACCTGCTGTGAGCGCGATTCCCACCGGCTCACCTCCCCGGGGTGACGACTGCCGGGCCCCGGGCGAGGACCCTGGGGAGCAGGGGAGGAACCGGCGACCGTGGTCCGCCGTCCTCCGTTCGCCATCCACCTGGGAGGCGTGCATGCGTTACGAGATCCGGGTCGCCGGCACCATGTCAGAGGCCATGCTGGAAGAAGGCTTCCCCGAGTTGGAGAGCTTCGTGATCGCCGACCAGACCGTCCTGGCCGGCCGGATCGTCGACGAAGCGCACCTGTACGGGCTCCTGACACGCTTTCAGCATCTGGGGCTGCGCATCACGGAGTTGAGGCAACTGCCCGACTGATCAGCTCCCTGCGTGGAGGCGTACGTCGAAGCGCCGGGCACCTTCTGGTGCCCGGCGCCTCTGGTGGGCCGGCTGTCACGCCAGCACGCGCGCCTTGGCCCGCTCGTACTCCTCCTGGGTGATGTCGTCCCGTCGACGCAGCTCGGCCAGCCGGTCCAGTTCGTCCGCGGTGCCGGCCTTCGAGCCGGTCCCGGTGTCGGCGGCCTCGCGAACGTAGGCGCGGAAGTCCTGGTCGGCCTGCTGCGCCTTGGCGATCTCCCGTTGGCCCATGCCCTTGCCCCGGACGATCAGGTACACGAACACGCCGAGGAACGGCAGGATGATCACGAACACGGACCAGCCGGCCTTGCCCCAGCCGTTCACCGTGTCGTCCCGGAAGAGGTCCGCGAAGACGCGGAACAGCAGCATGAACCACAGCACCCATAGGAAGATCCACATGGTGGTGAGGAAGATGTTCAGCAGCGGATAGTTCATCACGCGCCTCCTGTCAGCGGTGATCAGCCCGAAGGGCGTCGGCGGGGCGGTGACCGGCCGACGGGGCGGGCGTCGCAGCTGTCCAGTGGTTGCGAAACCGACGCTCCATGGCCACACTCCACCCGGCAGGCCGGGGAGCGCACCACCCCTGGCGGGTGATTCGAGCCCGGCGGACGGCGTTGCCTCAGTGGCCCAGCGCGCCCTTCGCCGCCACGATCACCAGGCCGAGCACCAAGTTGACCAGGGCCTCCGCGCTCGCCTGGCGGCGCGACGCACCGGCGTACAGGGCGCCGAGGAAGGCCCAGGACACCTGTTGCGCCACCGCGACCGCCAGCGCGAACCACGCGGTGGACGTCAGATCCAGCCCGAGCAGCGGACTGATGGCCAGCGCCACGGCCGGCAGCACCGCCGCCTCGACGATCGACCGCTCCCCCCTCCCGACCCGGCGGATCTCACGCCAGTCGAGCCCCTGCCCGACCGTCCGCTCCCCGGCGAGGCGCGCGTAGACATGGGCCACCCAGAAGACCACCCCGGTGACGAGCAGCAGCACCACGGTCTCAAGTCGGGGGAACTCGACGGCGGTGCTGGCCGCGACGATCACCGAGGCGGCCAGAAGTGATCCGTAGACGGCGCCCGCGTAGTCCGTCTGCGTCTGCTGACGACCGTCCGGACCGGGTCTGTGCCACCACGGAAGTACATGATTCACCGGCCCACCATACGAGCGCGCGGCACGGGCGGCAGGCACGCCACGCGTGCGGGCACACGGTGGCGCGGAACCGTCGACGGCCCGGCAGGCCTCACCCGCGCGGCCGCCGGCGCAGCACCAGCAGGTACAACCCCGACAGAACGAAGAGCAGCACCAGGACGGCCGGCGCCTGTACAGCCATGGCCTCGGGCATGTGGCGCGGGTCCGACCTGGCCACCCGAAGCAGGGTGCGCACCGGTCCGGGGTTCTGAGTCGCTGATCGCCGACGGACTCTCACTCGTCGTCGGGCTCAGGAGACGGTGGCGAGGGCGTGCGGGGTGTTGTTGAACCGGCGTCCGGCGTTCTCCGTGACGGTGACGATGTCCTCGATCCGGACCCCGAAGCGTCCCGGGAGGTAGATGCCCGGTTCGATGGAGAAGCACATCCCGGGCACCAGGACCTGCTCCTCGCCCTCCACCATGTAGGGCGGTTCGTGCGTGGTCAGGCCGATGCCGTGGCCGGTGCGGTGGATGAAGTAGTCGCCGTAGCCCGCCTCCGTGATCACCGCGCGCGCCACCCGGTCGATCTCCTGGCAGGCGACTCCCGGCCGTACCGCTTCGAACGCCTGCTGCTGGGCCCGGCGCACCACCTCGTGCACGGTTCGGACCTCGTCGGGGATGTCGGGTCCGACGTGGACGGTGCGGGTGGTGTCGGAGCCGTAGCCGTCCTTGAGGCCGCCGAAGTCCAGGACGACGGTGTCACCGGGCTGGATGACCCGCTCGCCGGCCTCGTGGTGGGGGTTGGCTCCGTTGGGACCGGAGCCGACCACCGTGAAGTCGACCTGGCTGTGGCCGTACTGCGTGAGGAGCCGGGCGAGATCGGCGGCGACCTCGTTCTCCCGGCGGCCGGCGAAGGCCACCTGGAGGATGGCGCGGAAGGCGTCGTCGGCGGCGGCGCCGGCGGCGGCGAGCCGCTCCAGCTCGTCGGCGTCCTTGACGGCGCGCAGCATCGGCAGGGCGCGCGTCAGCGGGCGGTAGCTGCTGGCCGGCAGGGCCTCCTGGAGGCCGAGAAGGTGCATGGCCCAGGACGAGTCGGAGATCCCGTACCGGCCGTTCGGATCGAGCAGCCGGCCGGCCGCGGCGTACGGATCGGTCCCGTCGGTCCAGTCCGTGAGCGTCAGGGCGGCGGCGCCGGGTGCGCCCTCGGCGTCGGGGCGCTCCAGCCTCGGCACGATCATCGTGGGCGGACGTCCCGGCGTGAGCACCAGCGCGGTGAGCCGCTCGGTGATGGCGACCGGCCGGTAGCCGGTCAGGTACAGCAGGTCCGGACCGGGTG
Organism: Kitasatospora mediocidica KCTC 9733; assembly: GCF_000744225.1. GTDB lineage: Bacteria > Actinomycetota > Actinomycetes > Streptomycetales > Streptomycetaceae > Kitasatospora > Kitasatospora mediocidica. Next base: position 458,637 of record NZ_JQLN01000007.1, read on the forward strand.
TGATGACCAGTCCGGACAGGCCGGCCTGCGCCGCCGTCTCGGTGGCTCGCGCCATCCGCGCGGTGAAGTCCTGGGCGGTGAAGGTTTTCGGCATGGGCGTGGCCACTCCTGGTTCGGTTCGATGGATGGGAGCACTCGACCCTTAGTCAACCGCCCGCAGAATTAGCGTAGTTGTGGAGGAAGAGGGCCTCCACCAGGGCCATCCGCTCGATCTCGGCAGGGTCCACGCTCTCGTTCGGCGCGTGGATCAGGCAGCGTGGCTCCTCGACGCCCATGAGGATCAGTTCGGCGTCGGGGAAGGTGGTGGTCAGGACGTTGCACAGCGGAATCGAACCACCCTGGCCGAGAAAGGAGATCGGCTTGCCGTAGGCGTCCCGCATGGCGCGGTCGAGTGCGGCGTACGCCGGTCCGCCGGTGGCCGCGCGAAACGGCGAGCCGGTGCCCTCGCGCTCCACCTGGACCTGGACGCCCCAGGGGGCCGCGGCCTTCAGGTGCGCGGTCAGGGCGTCGGCGGCCGCGTCGGCCGGCGTCCCGGGCGGGACCCGCAGGCTGACCCGCGCCTTGGCGACGGCGGGTACGGCGGCGGCCGAACCGACGACCGGGGGGCAGTCGATGCCGAGGACGGTCACCGCCGGACGGGCCCACAGCCGGTCGGCCACCGTGCCGGAACCCAGCAGTGCGACCCCGTCGAGGACGGCCGCGTCGGTGCGGAACTGCTGCTCGTCGTAGTCGGCGCCCTGCCAGACGCCACTGCCGTCCAGGCCGTCGATGCGGGTGCCGCCCGTCGCGTCGCGCAGCGAGTCGAGGGTCCGGATCAGCGCGGCCAGCGCATCCGGCGCGGGGCCGCCGAACATGCCCGAGTGCACGTCTCCGGCCAGCGTGGAGACGGTCACCACGACGTTGGCGAGGCCGCGCAGCACGGTCGTCGCGGTGGGTACGCCCACGGCCGCGTTGCCGGTGTCGCAGATCAGCAGCACGTCGGCGCGCAACTCGTCGGCGTGCTCGGGGACATAGGCTTCGAGGCCGCCGGTGCCCTGCTCCTCGGAGCCCTCCACGACCAGCTTCAGGCCCACCGGGATGTCGTCGCCCAGCGCGCGCAGCGCGGTGAGGTGCATGACGATGTTGCCCTTGCAGTCGGCCGATCCGCGCCCGTACAGACGACCGTCACGCTCGGTGAGTTCGAACGGCGGGGACTGCCAGGCGGAGTCGTCCAGTGGAGGCTGTACGTCGTAGTGGCTGTACAGCAGGACGGTCGGGGCCCCGGGCGGCGGCGGGCGGTGGCCGACGACGGCGTGGCTGCCGTCCGGGGTCAGCACCAGGCGGACGTCCTGCAGACCCGCGTCGGTGAAGGCCTGTGCGACCCACTCGGCGGTGCGCCTGCAGTGCTCGGGGGGATACTGGCGGGGGTCCGCGACCGAGGGCATCGCGACCAGTTCGGCGAGATCCGCCGTGGCCCGGGGCATCAGCGCGGCCACCCGGCCGGCGAGGTCGGCGGCCAGGCCTGTCTGTCCAGTCATGTCAGTCATTGACGGTGTCCGATGTCTTGAGGTCGCTGATCTTCTTCTGGTAGTCGGCCAGGTGGTCCGGGCAGTAGACCTTGATCACCTCGGCGCCGGCCTCCAGGACGCGCTGGTCGGCGATGACCGGCCGCTGGCCGGGGCCGCCCGCGCCGTTGGACAGCTGGACGAGCCACAGGCCGCGCTTCAGGGCCGAGTTGGGGTCGGTGCAGACCGCGCCGCCGTCGGTGCCCAACGTGTCGGCGATGTTGCCCACGTTGCGCGAGGCGAAGCCTTTCGCGACGAGCGCGTCGTTCAACTGGTTCGCCTTCTTGAAGGCCTCGTTGGTGGCCTTCTGCTGCGTGTACGTGAACAGCCCGGCGATCATCATGCCGACCAGCACCACGACCGCGCCGATGTAGATCCACCGGTGCTGGGACCACATGCGGGTGGGGCTCATGCCGCTCCTCCGTCCACCAGGGCGGCGTCCGCGTCCGGCTGCCGCCAGCTGGGTTTGCGCGCCTTCAGGAAGCCGAACGGGATGACCACTCCGAGCAGCAGCAGACCGCCGCCGACGATGCCGATGTAGGACCAGGCACTACTGCCGCCGAACTGCGAGGACGGGATGAACCCGATCGCCATGGCCAGCGCCGAGGCGACGAAGCCGACCACGCAGAGCGTGGTGAGCAGCGGCGCGCGGTAGCCGCGCGCGTGGTCGGGCTGCTTGCGGCGCAGCTGGATGGCGGCCAGGAACATCAGCAGGTACATGATCAGGTACACCTGGGTGGTGATGACCGAGAAGATCCAGTAGACGCTGGAGACGTCCGGGATCAGCGCGTACAGCAGGGCGATGAGCGTGGTGAGCGCGCCCTGGGTGACCAGGATGTTCTGCTGGATGCCGTGTTTGTTGAGCTTCTGCAGGAACGGGGGCAGGTAGCCCTCCTGCCGGGAGATCAGCAGCAGGCCCTTGGAGGGCCCGGCCAGCCAGGTGAGCATGCCGCCGAGCGAGGCGGCACAGAGCGCGAACGCGATGATCGGGACCAGCCAGCCGATGTGGAAATACTGGAAGAAGGCGTCGAAGGCCTGCATGACGCCGGCGGTGAGGCTGAGTTGGTCCGCCGGGATGACCCAGCTGATGGCCAGGGCCGGCAGGATGAAGATCAGCAGCACCATGCCCATGGACAGGAACATCGACTTCGGGAACTCCTTGGCGGGGTTGCGCAGCTTGTTGACGTGGACCGCGTTCATCTCCATGCCGGAGTAGCTGAGGAAGTTGTTGACGATCAGCACCAGGCTGGCGATGCCGGTCCACTCGGGGAACAGGTGCGAGGCGGTCATCGGTGCGGCGGAGGAGTTGCCCTGCCCGAGGAAGACGAACCCGAGCACGACCAGCAGCGTGCCGGGGACCAGTGTCCCGATGATCAGGCCCCCGGAGGCCAGCCCCGCGACGGCGTTGGTGCCGCGCGAGGAGACCCACACGCCGGTCCAGTACAGGACCACGATGACGATCGCGGTGTAGACGCCGTTGTCGGCCAGCGACGGGTTGATCGCGTAGGAGATCGTGCTGGCCACGAAGGCGAGCAGGCTGGGGTAGTAGAAGATCGTCATGGCGAACTGGCACCAGACGGCGAGGAAGGCCATCGGCTTCGACAGCCCCTGCGCGACCCAGTTGTAGACCCCGCCGCTCCACCCGGAGGCCAGTTCCGCGGACACCAGAGCAGTCGGCAGCAGGAACACGACGGCGGGCAGCAGGTAGAGGAAGACGCACGCGAGGCCGTACACGGCCATGGTGGGCGCGGCCCGCAGACTCGCCACGGAACTGGTCGTCATCAGCGCCAGCGTCAACCAGCTGATCTTCTGGACCCCGGCGGCGGAGCGGGTCGCGCTCGCCGACTTCGCCCTGGCCGGCCCGCCGGACTCGTCCGCCGGCACATCTGCGGCGCTCATCGGGTACCTCCTCGGTGCGGGCGCCTCACAGTGAACACGCCACGCTCCATGCTCATCACGGTGCGCAGCCGCCGCGCGTCTGCTTGGGCTGTCCGGAGCCGTCGGCCGGGGCCGGGGCGCTACGCGGTGCGGGAGGGGGAGCAGGACCTTAGTGTCGGACCAAGCGGCCGGGCATCCGAGGACATCCGCCTCGCCCGGCCGGTCGTTCGCACCTCATCGGAGGACAGCTGACCATGACAATGACGTCCGAAACCCCGGTCCTGGACACTCTCGCCGCCATGACGATCGACTCGGTCGAGCGCTGTGGCATGGCCCCGGACATGCTGATTCTCACCCGGATCGCCGCACTCGCCGCGATGGACGCACCGACGATCTCCTACCTCGCCCACATCGACCCCGCCATGAAGTCGGGGCTGACCGCCGCGCAGCTCCAGGACGTCCTGGTCGCCATCGCACCGATCGTGGGGACCGCCCGCGTGATGTCGGCGGCGGGCCACATCGCCGAGGCGCTGGGCATCACGATCGCGGTCGCGGCGGCGGAGGCCGAGGGCAGCGCGTAGCAGCAGGCTCCTCGTCCGTCGGCCGCGCAACACAGTGACCCACTCCGGTCCGGACACGGCCGACGGACACGGCCACCGTCACGGCGCCTCGCGAGGCGCCGACAGTCGGTCCGACGGCCTCAGGGCGTGGTCAGGGTGGCGGGGGTCGGGCCGTCGGGGCGGACGGTGATGCTGTAGGCGGCTCCGGTGGGGGTGGAGTGGAGGAGCGGCGTGGGCGCGGGCAGCAGGTGTTCGAGCAGCACGGTCGACTCGCGCATCGCGAACTGGAGTCCAAGGCACGCGCGGGGGCCGGTGCCGAAGGGGAGGTAGGCGCCCTGGCCGGTGGGGCGGGCGCCGGGGGTGGTGAACCGCCGGGGGTCGAAGTGCTCCGGGTCGGGCCAGAGTCGGGGGTCGCGGTGGGTGAGGTAGGGGCAGACCAGGACGTCGGTGCCCGCGTCGACGGCGAAGCCGGCCAGGACGTCGTCCGCGATGGCGTGGCGGGGCAGCAGCCAGGCGGACGGGTAGAGCCGGAGTGTCTCGCTGACCAGGGCCTGGACGGCCTCCCGGCGTTCCGCCGAGCCCGCGTCGCCCGCGGCCAGGGCCGCCGCGCGGGCCTCGGGGTGGCGGTCGAGGAGTAGATGGAGCCAGGTCAGCGTGGTGGCGGTGGTCTCGTGGCCGGCGAGCAGCAGGGTGACCAGTTCGTCGCGGATCAGCCGGTCGGTGTACTCGGGGCGCTCGGTGGCGGCGTCGAGCAGGACGTGCAGCAGACCCGGACCCTCGGGGCCGGCCGCGCCGTCCCGGGCGGCGTCGATGGCGCAGCGGGCGACGGCGTCGATCCTGGCCAGGTCGGCGGCCACCTCCTGCTGGGCCTCCACGGCGTCGGCCGGCAGGGTCGGCAGGGCGGCCACCACGGTTCCCATGGAGGCGAGTTCGCGCTCGACGGCGGCGTCCAGGGGGTGCCCGGTGAGGGAGCGCCAGATGGTGTCCAGCGCGAAGCGGCGCATCTCTTCACCCAGGTCGAAGGTCTCCCCGGTACGGGCGTAAGCGGCCCAGCGCTCCGCGGCGGTGCCGGCCGCCGCGGTGATCCGCTGCTCGTAGCGGCGCATCCCGGTGCTGGTGAACTGGGACTGCAGCAGCCGCCGTTGACGCTTCCAGGCCTCGCCGGTGGCGGCCAGCACCCCGTCGCCGATCAGCACCCGGGCGCGATGGGAGCGTTTGACGTAACGGTCCGGGTGCTGGGCGAGCACGTGCTGCACCGCCTGCGGGCCGGTGACCAGGACGGTCGGCCGCTCCCCGAGACGGAACCCGGCGACCGGGCCGAGCTCGGCCTGCGCCTGGCTCAGCAGATCGACCAACTCCCCTCCCCCGCACCGCCATCGCTCCACCACGGCGGCGTCCAGCTCGGGGACGGGAGTCGCTTCGGTGGCCATGGATCTGCTCCTCTTCGACCGCTGGGGCAGGCTCCCTGACGGGGGCGTCGGCACCTCGGACTGTACGGGAGCCGCCGCGCTTGGGGACCCGATCCGGGCGACCGGTCCTCGGCCCGATACCGGGACCTGATACCGGGTGGCGGGCGAAACCTCGGATGCGGTCTGATTGCCCCAGCTCGTACAGCACTGAATGAGGGAGACACCCATGACGACCGCCGGCTCGCAGCACACCTCCGAGTCGACGGCCACGCCGGGCGGGGGCGCGGGGGTGGACCGGGCGCGGCTCTCCGGCGCGGTGTGGGCGGCACTGGCGGTGGTCTACGTGGTGTGGGGCTCGACCTACCTCGCCATCCGGATCGTGGTGGAGAGCATGCCCGCGCTGCTCTCGGGCGCCGTGCGGTTCCTCGCCGCCGGCCTGCTCCTGCTGGGGCTGACGGCCTGGCGCCACGGCGTCGGAGCGCTCCGGGTCACCCGGCGTGAACTGGCTTCGGCGGCGCTGGTGGGGGTGCTGCTGCTGGTGGGCGGGAACGGGATGGTGGTGCTGGCCGAGGGCCGGATACCGTCCGGGATGGCGGCGCTGCTGATCGCCGTGGTCCCGCTCTGGGTGGTCCTGCTGCGGACGGCCACCGGGGACCGGCCAGGCCGGGGCGCGCTGGTGGGCGTCCTGCTCGGACTGCTCGGGCTCGCGGTGCTCTCGGCTCCGAGCCTCACCGGCAAGGTCTCACTCGCCGGTGTGCTGATGCTGATGGGCGGCTCGATCGCCTGGTCGGTCGGGTCGTTCTGGTCCTCCCGCCTGCCGATGCCCGCCAACCCGCTGACCGCCAGCACCTACGAGATGCTGGCGGGCGGGGCGGGCTGCCTGCTGGTGTCGCTGGCGCGCGGGGAGCAGCACGGCCTGGACCTGGCGGCGGTCTCCACCCGCTCCTGGGTGGCGCTGGCCTACCTGGTGGTCTTCGGCTCGCTGGTGGCCTTCACGGCCTACGCCTGGCTGCTGCAGTCCGCGCCGCTGGGCCTGGTCGCCACGTACGCGTACGTGAACCCGGTGGTGGCGGTCTTCCTCGGGTGGCTGGTGCTGGCCGAGCGGCTGACGCTGCCCGAACTGCTGGGCGGCGCGATCGTGCTGGCGGCGGTCGGCGTGGTGGTCAGCACCTCGCGCCGCAGCTGACCACCGGCCGGCCGACCGCCTCAGCCGCAGTGGCTCCAGGGGCTGGTCCACGTGGTGCCCTGGTAGGAGCCGCCGAACTGGATGCAGGTCTTCGGGGCATGCTCGGAGACCGGCCCCGCGTAGTAGGTGAAGCTGCCCGGGTTGCTCGCCGAGCTGCCGCCCTGGACGCTCAGGGTCGCGTTCATCGCGACCGCGCCGCCGGGGTGGGCCACGAGCGTGACGACGCAGTTGTTCCCGGTGGCGTTGCTGTAGAGCAGGTAGACGGTGGCGGCGCCGAGGTTGTGCGAGTCGACGACGGCGTATCCGCTGCCGCACACCTGGCCGGCGCTGTACGGGTTGACGGCGGTCGGGGACGGCGTCGGCGGAGCCTTGGACGGCTGCGGCTGAGCGGGCGTCGTCTGCTGCGGCGGCGTGCTGCCGGGCCGGGGAGCGGTGGTCGGGACGGCGGCCGGCGGCGCGCCCGGGGTGCTGCCGGCGGCGGGCGCGCCCGCCCCGCCCGGCTGCGGAGCGGCGGACTGCGCCGGACCGGCCGCACCGCCCCCGCCACCCGGCGCAGGCGCTGCGCCGGAGCCGGTGGCGGCCGTGGCGCCGGGGACGGAGGCGCCGGGCGAGGCGGCCGAGGCGGCGGGCCCGCCGGTGGTGGCAGCGCCACCGGGGACGGCTGCGGACCCGGACGCACCGGCGCTCGGATTGCCGCCGGCACCGCCGTCGCTGCCGTCACTGCGCGTGCCGAAGCCGCCGACGCCGTTCAGCGCCGTCGAGTTGGCGTGCTCGGCCTGCCGCGTCGTGCCCGACAGCTCCGCCGCCGTGACCACGATGGCGCCGACGGCGGCCGCGGCCACCACGCCGCTCAGCACCATCCGGACCTGCTTGCGCCGGCGAAGCTGCTGCTGGTGACGCTCCGCCAGGGCGGCCCAGTCAGGCTGCCCCGTCTCGGTCACCAACGGCTCGTGACTCCCGGCCGCGTCTGTCCCCCATGTCTGCGTCATGGGGCGACAGCCTAGAACACCCGTTGATGTGGTCGGTCCTGACGGCTGCGCTCGATGCGCAGGGCGATGCCGTCCAGGAAGGTCGCCAGGATCATCCGGAACACCTCGGTGTCGTCGCGGAACAGCTCCGTCAGCCGCGGCGTGCTCTCGTGCAGGAGGGGGTACTCGGCCTCCGGCAGCATGGCGTACTTGACCGCCCAGGCCGCCTCGTCCTTCGCCTGGGTCGCCGGGTCGAGCGACGAGAAGGCCGCCGAATACTGCGTCATCGCCAGGGTGAGGTCGACGAGTTGGCGGCAGCACTCGGCCGCCTCGATGACCGGGAGGCCGGCCCGGTGCAGCACCGAGATGAGCAGTTCCACGCTCCCGGCCTCGGCCGGGCTGGCCGTCGTGCGGGCCGCCGCGAGGACGGCCACCACGGGACGGGCCAGGTAACTGGCGCGGATGCTCTCCGCGGTGACGGTGAGCCAGTTGCGCCAGTCGTCCGTCGGGCCGTCGGGGAGCGTGGTGCGGGCCAGTTCGACGCCCTCGGCGACCGTCAGTTCGGTCAGCGCGAGGACCAGTTCGTCCTTGTCGCGGAAGTGCCGGTAGACCGCGGTCGGGTCCGCACCCAGCTCCTTGCCCAGGCGGCTGAAGGTGAGTTGGCCACCGCCCTCGGGGGAGCAGAGCCGCAGGGCGGCCTCCAGGATCGACTCCCGCGTGAGCGCCGCCCGTCGCTTCGACGTCGGCTGCTCTGCCTGCTCTGCCACTCGGGCCTTCACGCGGGCCTCTCCTCGTCGCTGCTGTGCGGTTGACGGTAGGTGCTTCATCCGATCGTAACGGCGGGGCGTTGTCAACGGCATTGACAGAGCCATTGTCACCGGCTTTGCTACTCCACACATCCGGCAGCGCCGCCCCGGTCCTCCCCCCACCCTTCGGCCGGGAACGAGCCTTCCCCCATGCGTTGGAGCGCCCGTGCACCGTGATCACCACCCGGCCGACCTGGTCTTTCTCGGCGGACCGGTCTACACCGTCGACCCGGCCCGCTCCTGGGCCACCGCCGTCGCGGTCCGCGACGGACGCATCGTCATCGTCGGCCACGAGCGGGACGTCCGTCCGCTGATCGGCCCCGGCACCGAGGTCGTCGACCTGGCCGGCCGGCTGCTGCTGCCCGGGTTCCAGGACGCGCACGTCCACCCCGTGCTGGCCGGCACCACGCTGCGCACCTGCGACCTGCACGAGCTGCACACCGCCGAGGAGTACGTCGCCGCCGTCGCGGCGTACGCGGTCACCCGTCCCGACGCCGCCTGGATCACCGGCGGCGGCTGGAGCATGGAGGCCTTCCCCGGCGGCACCCCGCACCGCTCGCTGCTGGACGCCGTCGCCGCCGTCCGGGACCGCCCGGTCGCGCTGCCCAACCGGGACGGCCACGGCCTGTGGGCCAACAGCCGGGCGCTGGAGATCGCCGGCATCGACGCCGGCACCCCGGACCCGGCCGACGGCCGGATCGAGCGGGACGCCGACGGCACCCCGACCGGCATGCTCCAGGAGGGCGCCGCCGAGCTGGTCACCCGTCACATCCCCGCCACCTCCGAGGAGGAGCGCTACCGGGGCCTGCTGGCGGGCCAGGCCTATCTGCACTCCTACGGCATCACCGGCTGGCAGGACGCCGCCGTCGGCGCCTCGTTCGGACCCGGCGACGTCTACGGCGCCTACCTGCGCGCCGACCGCGAGGGCACGCTGACCGCCCGGGTGCGCGCCGCGCTCTGGTGGGACCGCGACGGCGGACTCGAGCAGCTGGCCGGGTTCCGGGAGCGCCGCGCCGAGGCCGAGTCGGGCGGCGAGCGCTTCCGCGCCGGCACTGTGAAGATCATGCTCGACGGCGTCGCCGAGAACCACACCGCGGCCATGCTGGAGCCCTACCTGGACGGCTGCGGCTGCTCGTCGGGCAACGCGGGCCTGGACTTCGTCGACCCCGCGAAGCTCGGCGGCTACGTCGCCGAGCTCGACGCCGCCGGGTTCCAGGTGCACTTCCACGCCCTGGGCGACCGTGCCGTGCGCCAGGCGCTCGACGCCGTCGAGGAGGCCCTGCGCCGCAACGGCGACCGCGGCAACCGCCACCACCTCGCGCACCTCCAGGTGGTCCACCCCGACGACATCGCCCGCTTCCGGCTGCTCGGCGCGACCGCCAACATGCAGCCGCTGTGGGCCTGCCACGAGCCGCAGATGGACGAACTCACCATCCCGTTCCTGGGCGAGCGGCGCTCGGGCTGGCAGTACCCGTTCGGCTCGCTGCTGCGGGCCGGCGCGATGCTCGCGGCCGGCAGCGACTGGTCGGTCAGCACGCCGGACGTGATGGCCGGCGTGCACGTCGCCGTCAACCGCACCGGCGAGGAGGAGCCGAACCGGGTGTTCGGCCCCGAGGAGCGCATCGACCTCGGCTCCGCCCTGGCCGCCTACACGGCCGGCGCCGCGCGGGTGAACCACCTCGACGACCTGACCGGCTCGGTCCAACCCGGCAAGTTCGCCGACCTGGTGGTGCTCGACCGCAACCCCTTCGACGGTCCGAGCCAGGCCATCGCCGACACCAGGGTGCTGCGCACCTACGTCCAGGGCGACCTGGTCCACGCCGCACCGTCCGCGTGAGAGCGCCGAGACCGGAACCGAGGAGAACACCTGTGAACACCAGACTGCTTCGAGCCTCCGTCGCCGCCTGCGCGGTCGTCCTGCTGGCCTCGGCGTGCGGCTCCACCGGCGCCGGCGGCGCCGCGCGGACGGAGGGTGCCAAGAGCAACTTCTCCACCGCGCAGCCGACCACCGCGCCGGGCAACGGGCCGCTGTCCGACCTGGCCTGGTCCGGCGACTACCGCGCGCCGTACTCCGAGGACCCGGTGAAGACCGCGGACTACCCGGAGGAGACGATCCTCGGCAACGTCTGCGAGCCGCTGATCCGGGTGGCGGCCGACTACTCGATGCACCCGGGCATCGCCGCGTCCTGGTCCCAGCCCGACCCGAAGCACGTCGTCGTCCAGCTCGACCCGCGCGCCACGTTCAGCGACGGCAAGCCGGTCACCGCGGACGACGTGGTCTACAGCCTGCAGCGCAACCTGGACCCGGCGGTGGCCAGCAACTACACCGACTCCTACAACGACGTCGACACCATCGCGGCCAGCGGCCCCGGGCAGGTGACGATCAGTCTGACCAAGCCGGACTACATCTTCGTCCGCAACCTCGGCATCCTGGGCGCGGCGGTGGTCGAGAAAGCCTTCGCGACCAAGGCGGGCGCCGACTTCGGCACCGCGGACACCGGCGTGGTCTGCACCGGGCCGTACACCGTGCAGTCCTTCGACGGCACCAACCAGATGGTGCTGAAGAAGAACCCGGCCTACTGGGACCCGAGCCACGCCGGCAAGGCGGACACGGTCACCTTCAAGTTCCTCGCCGACCCCTCGGCGCTGGCCAACGCGCTCTCCTCGGGCTCCCTCCAGGGCGCCTTCGACCTGCAGACCTCGACCATCGCGCAGTTGAGCAAGGCGGCGGCCGGGAAGCTCTACATCGGCGGCGCGGGCTCCACCACGCAGAACGTCGACCTGATCGTCTCCAGCTTTTCCGGCGGCCTCGCCGACGCCCGCACCCGGCAGGCGCTGAGCATGGCCATCGACCGCGCGGGCATCGCCAAGGCGATCTACGCCGGCGCGGCCGACCCGCTCTACGCCGTGGCCGGCCCGGGCTTCTGGCTGGGCGGCCCGGCGGCCCCGACCTACCAGGCCGCCTACGACCAGCTGGCCAAGGCCCCGGACCTGGCCGGCGCCGGCAAGCTGGTGCAGCAGGCGGGCGCGACCGGCAAGCAGGTCACCCTCGCGTACGCGGCCGGCACGCCCTCGCAGGCCCAGCTCGCCCAGGTGCTGCAGCAGACCGGGCAGTCGATCGGCCTGAACATCAAGATCGTCGGGCTGCCGGACCAGCAGTACGGGAGCCTGTTCACCGACCCGAAGGCCCGTGCCGCCTACGACGGCTTCCTGACCATCAACTACCTGGAGTTCCCCGAGGCCGCGAGCATGTACGCGAGCTACGGCACGGCCAGCGGCGTGCAGAACTTCAACGGCTACGCCAACCCCGCCGTGCAGAGCGCCCTGGACGCCGCGCAGGCGACCAACGACCCGACGGCACGGGCCGAGCAGGTGCTCAAGGCGCAGGCCGTGCTGGGCCAGGACCTGCCGTGGATCCCGATCGTCCAGCCGCGGGCGCTGCTCTTCCAGAACAAGGCGGTCACCGGAGCGCCGCTGACCTTCTCCTACATGGACAACGCCTGGGCCACCGCTGTGGGGGCCCCCTGATGGGGCGGCTGTTGGTACGCCGCCTCGGCGGGCTGGCCACCACGCTGCTGCTGTCCAGCCTGGTGATCTTCGGCAGCCTCTACCTCGCGCCCGGCAGCCCCGAGAACGTGCTCTTCGGCAACCGGATGCCCACCGCCGCCGCGCGGGCGGCGGCGCGCCACCGGCTGCACCTGGACCAGCCACTGCCGGTCCGCTACTGGGACTGGCTGACCGGCGTGCTGCACGGTGACCTCGGCACCTCGATGGTCACCGGCCAGCCGGTCGCGGACCGGATCGGCGCGGGGCTGAGCACCACCGTGCTGCTGGTGGCGATGACGATGGTGCTGGTGGTGGTCGTCGGCCTGGCGATGGGCCTGGCCGCCGCGCTGCTGCCCGGCCGGGTCGACGCCGCGGTCAGCACGCTGACCTCGGTGTCGGTCACCGTCCCGCCGTTCGTCGCCTCGACGCTGCTGATCTCGGTGTTCGCGGTCCGGATGGGCTGGTTCCCGGCCTCGGGGCTGGGCGAGGGCCTGGGCGGGCGGATCGACGGGCTGGTGCTGCCGGCCTGCGCGATGGCGGTGCTCTCCTGCGGGTTCCTGGGCCGGGTGACCCGCAACGCGGTCCGCGAGCAGCTGGAGCGCGAGCACGTGCAGACCGCGCTGGTGCGCGGCCTGCCGCGGCTGGTGGTGCTGCGCACGCACGTGCTGCGCAACGCGCTGGCGCCGATCGTGACGGCGGTGGGCCTGCTCACCGCGGGGACCTTCGCCTCGACGCTGGTCGTCGAGTCGGCCTTCGCGGTGCCCGGGATCGGGCAGTTGACCATCCAGTCGGTGGCGCAGAAGGACTTCCCGGTCGTCCAGGCCGTGGCGCTGCTGCTGGTCGGCGCCTTCGTCGTCTGCAACGCGGCGAGTGACCTGGTCCAGGCCGTCGTCGACCCGCGCCTGCGCGAGACGGGGAGCACCTCGTGAGGACAACGCTTCGCAAGGCCGCCAGGACGCTCGGCCGCTCCGGGACCGCTTCGGCCGTGCTGCTGCTGGTCGTCGTCGCGGCGGCGCTCGCAGCCCCGCTGCTCGCCCCGCACGACCCCAACCAGGGCAACCTGCTGGACGCGTACGGCGGCCCGTCGGGTGCCCATCTGCTGGGCTCGGACGGGATCGGGCGCGACATCCTCAGCCGGCTCGTCTTCGGTGCGCGGACCAGCCTGCTCGGCCCGGCCCTGGTGGTCGGCATCTCGCTGCTGGTGGGCGTCCCGCTGGCGCTGGCGGCCAGTTGGTACGGCGGCTGGGTGGACGCGGTGGTGGCGCGGGTCTTCGACCTCGTCTACGCGCTGCCCGGGCTGCTGCTCGCGGTGCTGACGGTGGCCCTGTTCGGCCCCGGCCTCACCCCGGCGGTGGCGGCGCTGTCGGTGGCCTACGTGCCGTTCCTGGCGCGGATCGTCCGGGCGGCGGCACGCCAGCAGCGGGTCAGCCCGTACGTCGACGCGCTCGCGGTGCAGGGCTTCGGCATGCTGCGCATCACGGGCCGCCACATCCTGCGCAACATCGCGCCGGTGGTGGTCGGCCAGGCCGCGATCGCCTTCGGCTACGCGCTGCTGGACCTGGCCTCGCTCTCCTACCTGGGGCTGGCCGTCCAGGCGCCGACACCCGACTGGGGCGTCATGGTCAGCGACAGCGACGCGCTGCTGAAGGGCTACTGGCTGCCGGTCGCCGCCCCCGGGGTGCTGATCGTGCTCACGGTGCTGGCACTGACCGTCCTGGGCGCCCGGATCAGCGGCGACAAGCCGCCGGGCTACCTCAAGCGGCGCAGGCGCAGCGCCGCCCCGCCGGACCGAACTGCTGTGGGAGCCGCCGCATGAGCACCGAACCGCTGCTCGAACTGTCCTCCCTGACAGTCGACTTCGCCACCGAGGACGGCGGCTCGCGGACCCTGCTGGCCGGCCTCGACCTGACCCTGGCGCCCGGCGAGGCGCTCGGCCTGGTCGGCGAGTCGGGCTCGGGGAAGTCGATGACCGTCCGGGCGATCACCCGGCTGCTGCCGCCCGCGGCCACCGCCCGCGGCGCGATCCGCTTCGAGGGCCGGGACGTCGCCTCGATGGACGCCGCCGCGCTGCGCGCCTACCGGGACGGTGGCGTCGGCCTGATCTTCCAGGACCCGCGCGCCCACATCAATCCCACCAAGCGGATCGGCGCGTTCCTCACCGAGGCCCTGCGGCACAACCGGGGCCTGGGCCGGGGCGAGGCGCTGGCCCGGGCCGAGGCGGTCCTGGCCGAGGTCGGCATCGACGACCCGGCCCGCCGGCTGCGGCAGTATCCGCAGGAGGTGTCCGGCGGCATGCTGCAACGCGTGATGATCGCCTCGGTGCTGCTCGCCGAACCCCGGCTGATCCTGGCCGACGAGCCGACGACGGCACTGGACGTCACCATCCAGCGCGAGGTCGTCGCCATCCTGGACCGGCTGCGCCGCGAGCGGGGCATGGGGATGGTCTTCATCACCCATGACCTGGACCTGGCACTGGCGGTCTGCGGGCAGGTGGCGGTCATGTACGCGGGGCGGATCGTCGAACTGCGCTCCGCCGAAAGCCTGCACGAGCGAGCCGCCCACCCCTACACGCGCGGCCTGCTGGGTTCGCGCCCGGCGATCGACGCGCGGGCGCCGCGCCTGACGGCGATCCCCGGCCGCCCCGTCTCGGCGTTCGAGGCGGGACCGGGCTGCGCGTTCGCGCCTCGCTGCGCGTTCGCGACCCGGGCCTGCGAGAGCGAGCCGCCGCAGCTGGTGCCCTTCGAGGGCGGACTGGTGCGCTGCGCCCGGGTCGAGGAGATCCACGCGGAGCGCACGGACAAGAGAACGAGCAAGGAGGCCACGGCGTGAACGCGGTGGAAGTACGCAGTCTCAACAAGTTCTTCAAGGCCCACCACGCGGTCGCCGACGTCGACTTCGACATCCCGGCGGGCGGCTCGCTCGGCATCGTGGGGGAATCCGGCTCGGGCAAGACCACGATCGCCCGGATGCTGGTCGGGTTGGAGTGCCCGACCAGCGGCAGCATCGCCGTGCTCGGCCGCGACCGCAGCCGTCCGGCCCGCGGGAGTACGGAACGCAACACCCGGGCCCAGGAGTTGCAGATCGTCTTCCAGGACCCGTACACCTCGCTGGACCCGCAGCAGAGCGCCCGGGCGGCCGTCGACGAGGTGCTGCGCCACCACGGCGGTCGCTCGGCGTCGGAGCGGGCGCAGCGCCTGGACGAACTGGTCGACCAGGTCGGCCTGACGGTGCGCCAGGCGCTGGCCCGCCCCCGCGACCTGTCCGGAGGACAGCGCCAACGCGTGGCGATCGCCCGGGCGTTGGCCACCGGTCCGCGGGTGCTGGTGCTGGACGAGGCGGTGTCGGCGCTGGACGTGTCCATCCAGGCGCAGATCCTCAACCTGCTCGCGGACATCCGCGCGGAGACCGGGCTCGCCTATCTGCTGATCTCCCACGACCTGGCGGTGGTCCGGCAGCTGTGCGACACCGTGCTCGTCCTTCGGCGCGGACGGGTGGTCGAGCAGGGGGACTGCGGGCAGGTGCTGGACGACCCGGCGGAGGAGTACACCCGGGCGCTGCGGGCAGCCGTCCCCGTCCAGGGCTGGCGGGTCGCGGTCTGAGCCACCGGCGCCGCCCTGGCGGTCCCGCGACGCTCGGGCGCGCCGGTGGGGCAGCTCAGAAGCAGCTCAAATCACCTGCCCGGCAGGCCCTGTGACAGTAGGGTCGGCCGGGCGGCCACGCGATCGGCGGGACCGCGTCCGGGCGGCGCACAAGCGTGGAGGTAGCAAGGATGCGAAGAGTCAGGTCCGTGCAGGGGCTGCACTGGTGGGTTCCGGCGATGGCCGCGGCGGTCGTGGCCGCCGCCCTGACGGGGTGCTCGTCCTCGGCCGGCACGTCGGCGTCGGCCCACCGGCCGGCCCTCCCGAGCGCGGCCGGCGCCACCGCAACGCCGTCCGCCACCGCCGGTGCGGGCGACGCCGCACCCCCGGGGGCCGCACCGAGCAGCGCGCCCGCGCCCGCGCCCGCCCGCCCCGCCGACGCGTGCGTCATGCTGACCTCGGACCAGGTGGCAGCGGCCGTCGGCACGCCCGGCCCGTACAACGACTCCCACGAGGATCCGGCCGACGACGGCACCCCGGTCTGGGGCTGCACCTGGGGGACCCGCACCTCCTACGCCGACCTGCGGGAGGTGACCACCGTCCAGTACCTCACCTCCACCACCGCCGGCAACGTGACCGGCACGCCGCTGAGCGGCATCGGGGACGGCGCCATCCTGACCGTGCGCAAGGACGACGGCAGCATGCCGACGGTGCACTTCACCACCGGCTCGCACTTCTACGCGGTCAGCGTCACCCTGGACCGCTCGGAGACGGACGCGGCCAACGCGGGCAAGGAGACGGCCGCCGAGCAAGCCCTGGCCACGACCCTCGCCAAGGCCCTGACCGGCTGAGACCCCGGCCGCGGGATCCGGCCGCGCCAGGGCGGTGCGAGGGCGGTGCCGAGCGTCTGGTCCCAGTCCGCCCGCCCCCGGGCAGGACACGCCGCGGCGATCTGTCGGTAGGATCCTCCCTGTCCAGGGGGAGGGCGGATTCGGCATGCGGATGCTGGGAACTGACGGCCCGACGCACGTGGGACCGTTCCGGACGGTCGGGGTGCTCGGGCAGGGCGGCATGGGAGAGGTGCTGCTCGGCGTGGCGCCGGACGGGCGGCTGGTGGCCGTCAAGCGGGTCCACGCCGACCTGGCGGACGATCCCGGGTTCCGTTCACGGTTCCGCCGGGAGGTGGACGCGTCCCGCCGGGTGTCCGGGGCCTACACCGCGCCGGTCGTGGACGCCGACCCGCAGGCCGCGACGCCCTGGCTCGCCTCGCTCTACCTGCCGGGACCCTCGCTGAGCGAGGCGCTGGAGGCGGGCGGGGCGCTGCCCGAGGAGGCGGTGCGGCTCCTCGCCGCCGGGCTGGCGCGAGCCCTGGAGGACATCCACCGGGCGGGGCTGGTGCACCGGGACCTGAAGCCGTCGAACGTGCTCCTGACCGAGGACGGCGTCCGGGTCGTCGACTTCGGGATCGCCCGCGCGGCCGACCACGAGACGAAGCTGACCCGGACGGGCGCGGTGATCGGCTCGCCCGCGTTCATGT
The DNA here is from genome assembly GCF_000744225.1 of Kitasatospora mediocidica KCTC 9733. Taxonomy (GTDB): domain Bacteria; phylum Actinomycetota; class Actinomycetes; order Streptomycetales; family Streptomycetaceae; genus Kitasatospora; species Kitasatospora mediocidica. The sequence goes on from NZ_JQLN01000007.1 coordinate 475,649, forward strand.
CGCCCGAGCAGGTCCGGGGCGAGGAGCCGGGGCCGGCCGGGGACGTCTTCTCACTCGGCGTCACGCTCGTCACCGCCGCCACCGGCCGCAGCCCGTTCGCCGGGGACTCGCCGCTCGCGGTCATGCACGCCGTCGCGCACAGCCTGCCCGACCTGGCGGCCCTGCCGCCCGGGCTGCGCCGGATCGTCGAACCGTGCCTGGCCAAGGAGCCGGGCGCGCGGCCGTCCCCCGGGCAACTCCTCGCGCTGGTCGGCCCGCTCGCCCCGTCCGCGCGCCCCTGGCCGCAGACGGTGTATGCGCAGATCGCGGAGCGCCGGACCTCGGCGGCCCGGCTCGCGGGCACGGCCGGCGCCGTGCCGCTCCCGCCGGCCCCGGCCTATCCACCGGCCGTGGCCTACCCGCCGACCGTGGCCGTCCCCGCGAGCGTCGCCGTGGCACCGCCCGGGCCGCGCCGGCGCCGGCGGGGGCTGCTCACCGCACTCGTGGCGGGTGTGGTGCTCGTGGCCGCGACGGTCGCCGTCCTGGCGATCGGCCCGGACAACATCTACTACTCGGCCGTCCCCGAGCCCGTGCCGACACCCGGCTCGACCCCGCTCTCCCAGATCGCGGACAAGTACACCAAGACGGTCCCGACCTGCGCGCAGGCCGGGACCGCCATCAAGGCCCCGGCCGCCTTCGGTCCCCCCGGGGGCAACAACCCGGGCGTGAGCCAGCAGGACGACGGCGGCGGACACACGCATCCGACGAACTTCTGCGAATGGACCACCCACTCCGGCGACGACATCTACGTCGAGTGGGACGTCTACCTCTCCCGCGCCGGCGGGCCCACCGGCGCCACGCAGGCGAAGGAGCGGTACGAGGCCTTCTACATCCGTGGCAGCACCGCACGCGACTCCGGCCTCGGCTTCGTCCAGGAGGGCATGTGGCTGTACGACGCCACGGAGGGCGGCTGCGTGCTGTACTCCCGGGACGTCAACCTCTACATGTTCGTCTCGGTCAAGGGCGCCCACTACCCGAAGGGCTCCTGCGAGTCCACGACCAGGGACATCACCCGGCAGAGCGCGGCGGCGGTGGCCGGACTGTGAGCGCCTCGCATCAACTGCCGGAGAAGGCCGGCCCGTACGTCCTGCTCAGCGAACTCGGCCGGGGTGGCATGGGCCGCGTCCTGCTCGGGGTCTCGCCCGACGGCCGGCCGGCGGCGGTGAAGCTGGTGCACGCCCGGCACGCGGCCGACGACGGCTTCCGGTCCCGTTTCCGGCGCGAGGTCGCGGCCTCGCGGAAGGTCTCCGGCGCGTACACGGCGGCCGTTCTCGACGCCGACGCGGAGGCCGAACAGCCCTGGCTCGCTTCGGTGTTCGTGGCCGGGCCGTCGCTGGGTGCGGCCGTGGAGCGGTGCGGCGCGCTGCCCGCGGCGGCCCTGCACCGCCTGGCGGTCGGCCTGGCCACGGCCCTGGGCGAGATCCACCGGGCCGGTCTGGTGCACCGCGACCTCAAGCCCGAGAACGTCCTCCTCGCCGAGGACGGCGCCCGGGTCATCGACTTCGGGATCGCCCGGGCGGCGGAGGGCGCGGACGCCACCGAACTCACCGGCGCCGGCTGGGTGATCGGCTCGCCCCCGTTCATGTCGCCCGAGCAGGCGGAGGGCCGGGAGCTGACCGCGGCCAGTGACGTGTTCTCGCTCGGTTCGGTCCTGGTCCTGGCGGCAACCGGGCGCAGCCCGTTCTCCGGCCCCTCCGCGCTCCAGACGCTCTACAACGTCGTCCACACCCAGCCCGACCTGGGCGGCCTGCCGCCGGCCCTGTACCCGGTGGTCGCCCGCTGCCTGGCCAAGAACCCGGCCGACCGGCCCACACCGGCCGGGCTGCTGGCCCTCCTCGGCCCGGTGGGTCCGGCGGCCCGGCCGTGGCCGGACGAGGTGCACCGGATGGTCGACGAGCGGCGGGCCCACGCCGAATCCCTGCTCAACGGCTCCCCCGAGCGGACGCTCGCGCTGCGCACCACCGGCTCCTCCGAGGGGACGCTCGCGCTGCGCATCCCAGGACCCCCCGGCCCACCGACGCAGTTGGCCACCGCGTACGACACCCCGGTCCCGCCACCCCACCTGGCCACCGCGTACGACACCCCGGTCCCGCCACCGCGCGGGCGCCGACGGGCGGTCACCTGGGCGGCGGCGGGGGCGGTGCTGCTCGCGACGGGGATCGGCGTGGGCGCGTACCTGCTGCGGAACCAGGACAGCGGGCCGCCGGACGCGTACCTGACGATGCCGACCTGCGCGCAGGCCGCGCCGGCGCTGGCACTGCGGGACCAGCTGAGAACGGACAAGACCGTCGAGCTGGAGCAGGGGGACACCGCCAAGACCCAGTGCTTCTGGTACGGCAAGGACCGGGCCATGGCGGACGGCTGGAACTCAGCCGCGAGTGCGACCGTAGGTTGGGACCTGGACCGCTCGACCCCGGGGAAGAACGCCACCCGGACCATGAAGCAGGACTTCGGCGACATCTCCAAGGGCGAACACCGCGAGAGCGGCCTCGGTTTCGGCGACGAGGCGTTCTGGTGGAACTACGCGACGGACAGCGCCAACTGCCAGCTCAGCGTCCGCGCCGGCAACCTCATGGTCGGGGTTCTGCTGGTCCGCGCCGACTACCCCGACTGCGAGACAGCGGCCCGGGCTGTCGCCAAGGCCGCGCTGGCGGCCATGCCGACGACTGCGGGCTGACCGCGCGGGCCCGGCGCCAGGTCCGTACGGGTGGACTCGTCGGGCGCGCTCCGCAGGCACCGGGCCCGGAGCCGGAACGGGGTGGTGACGTGGTCGGGCAACGTCCCCTCCCACCGAAAGAGACGACCCGCCATGCGCCGTGCTCCGGCCCGCAGACTCGCCACCGCCCTGCTCGCCCTCTCCACCCTGTCCCCCCTCGCCCTGACCGCGCCCCCGGCCCAGGCCGCCCCGCCGGCGACCGCCCTCTCCGGTTACGCCCCCTCCGCGGACGACTGTCCGCCGCACGGGCTGGACCCCGAGCTCGTGGCCCGCCTCGACAAGGCGATCGAGGAGACCCGCCAGGAGGCCGGCGTCCCCGGCGTCACCGTCGGGCTGTGGTTCCCCGGGAAGGGCAGCTACATCCGCTCGACCGGGGTGGCCGACACCGCGACCGGCGCGCCCATGAAGCCCGACTTCAACATGCGGATCGGCAGCGAGACCAAGACCTTCACCGCCACCGCCGTCCTGGAGCTGGTCGACCAGGGCCTGGTCGGGCTGGACGACCCGATCTCCCGGTACATCGACGGCGTCCCCGACGGGGACAACATCAGCATCCGCGAGCTGGCGGAGATGCGCAGCGGCCTGTTCTCGTACAGCGCCGACCCGGACTTCGTCCACGCGCTGCTCAGCGATCCGACCCGACCGTTCACCCCGCAGGAGCTGCTGGCGTACGCCTTCAAGCACGACAACGTCTTCCCCCCGGGGGCGGACTTCCAGTACTCCAACACCAACTACATCCTGCTCGGCCTGGTGGTGGAGAAGATCACCGGCAAGCCGCTCGCCGAGGTCATCCACCACGACGTCACCGGGCCCTCCGACATGCGGCGCACGCTGTTCCCGCAGGGCGCCGAGTTCCCGAAGCCGCACGCGCACGGCTACACCAACCAGACGCTGACCGGCGAGGTCGCCGACACGACGCACTGGAACCCGAGCTGGGGCTGGGCGGCCGGGGCGATGATCTCCGACCTGCACGACCTGCACCTCTGGGCCAAGGACGTCGCCACCGGCAGCCTGCTCTCCCCGGCCACCCAGGCGGAGCGGGAGAAGTTCATCCCCGTCCCCGGTTTCGAGGACGCGGGGTACGGGCTCGGGCTCTTCAGGACCCACGGCTGGGTCGGACACAACGGCTCGCTGCCCGGCTACGAGAGCGTGACGGTCTACCTGCCGGAGCAGAAGGCCACGATGGTGATCCTGATCAACACCGACATCCTGCACGAGGGTTCCGAGCCGAGCACGCTGATCGCCAAGGCGATCACCTCGATCGTCACGCCGGACCACGTCTACGACCTCCCGGCCGAGGGCTGACCACGGCGCACGGCACGGTGCCGGCCGGGGCTCGTCCCGGCCGGCACCCGCTCAGCTCAACTCCCGCAACCGGCGCTCCAGGAAGGCGCGTTCGGCCTCGTTCGTGGTGCGGGTGAGCGCTTCCCGATAGGCGCGCGCCGCCTCGGCGTCGCGGCCGAGCCGCCGCAGCAGGTCCGCGCGGACGGCGTGGGTCAGGTGGTAGGCGTCGAGGTCGAGGGCGTCGACGAGGGCCAGCGCCGCCTGGGGGCCGTCGGTCTCGGCCACCGCGACCGCGCGGTGCAGGGCCACCACGGGCGTGGGAGCCAGCGCCATCTGGCGGTCGTAGAGCTGGACGATCTGACCCCAGTCGGTGGCGGCCGCGCTGGGCGCGTCGCTGTGCACGGCGTTGATGGCCGCCTGGAGCTGGTACGGGCCCGGGCGGCCGAGCCGCAGGCAGCGCCGGACCAGCGCCTGCCCCTCGGCGACGAGCGCGGCGTCCCAGCGGGAGCGGTCCTGGTCGGCGAGCAGGACCAGGGTGCCGTCCGGGGCGGTGCGGGCCGGGCGCCGCGACTGGACGAGCAGCAGCAGCGCGAGCAGCCCCAGGACCTCCGGCTCGTCGGGCATGAGCTCGGCGAGCAGGCGGGCCAACCGGACGGCCTCCGCGCAGAGTTGCTCGCGCACCGGCGCCGCGCCCGAGCCGCTGAGGTAGCCCTCGTTGAAGACCAGGTACACGACGGCGAGGACCGGGCGCAGCCGCTCCGGCAGATCGGCGTCGGCCGGGATCCGGTAGGGGATCCGGGCGTCGCGGATCTTGGCCTTGGCGCGGACGATCCGCTGGGCCATGGCCGGCTCGCTCACCAGGAACGCGCGGGCGATCTCGGCGGTGGTCAGCCCGCCGAGCAGCCGCAGGGTCAGCGCGACCTGCGCCGTCTCGGCGAGGGCGGGGTGGCAGCAGGTGAAGATCAGGCGCAGCCGGTCGTCGCGCACGGGTCCCTCCTCGGCCGGTTCGTCGCGGGTGTGCAGCAGCAGCGCGTCGGCGTGCCGGCCCGGGCGCAAGGCCTCCCGGCGCTGCCGGTCGATCGCCTTGTTGCGGGCGGTGGTGATGATCCACCCGGCCGGGCTGGGCGGCAGCCCGGTGGACGGCCACTGCCGCACCGCCGTGGTGAACGCCTCCTGGACCGCCTCCTCGGCGCTGTCGAGGTCGCCGACGAGACGGACCAGGACGGCCACGGCGCGCCCGTACTCCTGGCGGAAGACCCGCTCGATCTCCGTCGCCGTCACCGGCACCGACGTCACGTCAGCCCTCGACCTCGCCCTGGAACGGCCGTACCTCGATCGGCAGGTGGGTGGCCAGGGCGTACCGGCGGCCCCACGCCAGCGCGGCGTCCAGGTCGGGGGCCTTGATGACGGTGAACCCGCCGAGGTACTCCTTGCCCTCGGTGAACGGGCCGTCGGTGACGAGCACCTCGCCCCCGCTCGGCCGCAGCACCGTGGCGGTGGCCGGGTCGTGCAGGCCCTGGCCGAACACCCAGCTGCCGGTGGACTCCAACTCCCGGCGCAGCACGCCGAGATCGGCCATCACCGCCGCCAGGAACTCCGGCCCGGGGAGCTCGCCCTGCGGCTGGTACATGCTGAGCAGATACTGCTTCATCGTCCTGCGCCTTCCATCATGGCCGTCGCGTGCGCCGGCTCTGGTGTCGCCTCTGGTGTCGCCTCGGGTGTCGCCTCGGGTGCCGGCCCGTAGGTCGCGATCAGCACGCCGGTGGTGGTCAGCACGCTGTCCACCAGCCGCAGCCGGGTGAGCGGGCCGTCCTCGGGGAACAGTCGCCGGCCCGACCCCAGCACCAGCGGGTGGACCGACAGGACGAACCGGTCGACCAGCCCGGCCCCGGCCAGCGCGCGGACCAGCTCACCGCTGCCGAGGACCGCGATGTCGTGCTCCAGCTCTTTCTTCAGCCGCTCGACGGCCCGCACGGGATCACCGGTGAGCAGAGTCGAATTCTGCCAGGGCAGCGGCTCGGCCAGGGTGGCGGACGCGACGTACTTACGGGTGTTGTTCAGCCGCTCGGTGAAGGGGTTGCCGTCGGTACGCTCGGCCCAGGACCGCCGGAGGTCCTGGTAGGTCCGCCGGCCGAGCAGCAGCGCTCCGGTAGCGGCCATCCCCTCGGCCACCGCCGCCATCATCACCTGGTCCGGGTAGGGCGTCGCCCAGCCGCCGTGCCGGAATCCGCCACGAGTGTCCTCGTCAGGACGACCCGGCCCCTGCAGCACGCCGTCCAGCGTCACGCTCTCGGTGACCACGATCCTGGCCATCGCGCACTCTCCTCCGCTCCGGCGACCGGCCCGTGCCGGTCGCTCTCACCTCCTACACGAACGGCACCGGGCGAAATCGACACCCCGTTTGGGGCGCTCACGTGTGCGCGCACGCCGTCCCGTGCGCGCACACGCTGTTGCGGGGCTCGCTCGGGGTCACGTTATGTAGGGGATGAGCCACCCCGTCCCGCACTGGTCCGTACGAGGAGTAGCCCATGCCCCAGGTGAACGCGACGACCGCGGAACGGATTCTGCGTGGCCCGACCGGCCTCGGCACGTCCGGCCTGTACCCGGGCCGGATCGACGCGCCGCAGGAGGCGGAGGCAGCCGAGGCAACCGAGGCGGCGGAGGCGGTCGCAGCCGTGGCGGCGTCCGGCGCGCGTGCGGGGGCGCCCAGCGCCGGGCGGCCGATCCCGGGCCTGTACCACCACCCGGTTCCCGAGCCGGACCCCGAGCGGGTGGCCGAGCTGGGCCACCGGGTCAAGCAGTGGGCGGTGGAGGAGGTCCAGCTGTTCCCGCCGGACTGGGAGGACCAGTTCGACGGCTTCGACCTCGGCCGCTACATGGTCGCCTGCCATCCCGAGGCCCCCAGTATCGACCACCTGATGATCGCCACCCGGCTGATGGCCGCCGAGAACGCCCTCGACGACTGCTACTGCGAGGACCACGGCGGCTCGCCCGTCGGCCTCGGTGGACGGCTGCTGCTGGCGCACACCGCCCTCGACCCGTTGCACACCACCCAGGAGTACCGGCCCGACTGGGAGGCGTCGCTGGAGGCGGACGCCCCTCGGCGGGCCTACCGCTCGGCCATGCAGTACTTCACCCGCTCGGCCACCCCGTCCCAGGCCGACCGGTACCGGCACGACATGGCCCGCCTGCACCTGGGCTACCTCGCGGAGGCCGCCTGGGCCGAGACGGGCTACCTGCCCGAGGTGTGGGAGTACCTGGCGATGCGCCAGTTCAACAACTTCCGCCCCTGCCCCACCATCACCGACACCATCGACGGCTACGAGCTCCCGGCCGAGCTGCACGCGCTGCCCGCCGTGCAGCGGGTCATCGCGCTCGGCTCCAACGCCACCACGATCGTCAACGACCTGTACTCGTACACCAAGGAACTGGCCAGCCCCGGCCGGCACCTGAACCTGCCGGTGGTGATCGCGGAGCGCGAGGGGCGCACCGACCGTCAGGCGTACCTGAAGGCGGTCGAGGTCCACAACGAGCTGATGCACGGCTTCGAGGCCGCCTCGGCCGCCGTGGCCGCCGCCCATCCCGTGCCGTCGGTGCTCCGGTTCCTGCGCGGCGTGGCCGCCTGGGTCGACGGCAACCACCACTGGCACTGCACCAACACCTACCGCTACAGCCTGCCCGACTTCTGGTAGCAGTCGGCACGCTTTCGAGCGAGTGAGCGAGCATGGACCGGCGCACGGCGCTGGTCCATGCTCGCTCACTCGCTCGGCCGTTGTGGGGCTCGGACGTCGTCCCCGTGGTCGCCCTCCCCCGCGCAGAAGTACCGCCCATGGGTTGACATGTTCCCGCCATGGCGTATTCCGGCAGGCCTGCCGCCCTTCCCAACTCCCGGCGGGGAGAACGACGCTGGCCGACAGGTACGGAGCGTGGAGCGCCCCCAGGCTGATCCCCCGCTCCGTCGAACCCCCACGTCAGCAGGGAGATCGACCATGTCCCGACGCCTCTCGCGCACGGCCGGAGCCATAGCGGCCCTCGCCCTCGCCGCGGCACTCGCCGCCCCCGCCCAGGCCGCCACCGCGGCAGCCGCGCCCGCCGCGCACCGCGCCTCGACGGCTTTCGGGCCGGCGGCCACCGGTCAGCACAACGCCCGTACCCCGCATACCCGTTACGACGGCGGTGTGTGGGGCGGCTACGTCGCCCAGGGCAGCGGCTTCCAGTCCATCTCGGGCTCCTGGACGATGCCGCAGATCCAGTGCAACACCTCCAACGACCTCTTCGCGCCCTGGGTCGGCATCGACGGCTACGGCTCGCAGACCGTCGAGCAGACCGGCGTCCAGGCGGACTGCTCCTCCGGTTCACCCGTGCTCAGCGGCTGGTACGAGATGTACCCCGCGCCGCCGCAGTTCTTCAACGACCCGGTGTCCGCCGGGGACTCCTTCACCGGCACGGTGACCACCGACGGCTCGGGCACCTACAGCCTCGCGCTCACGGACAACACCCAGGGCTGGACCGAGAACACCCAACAGCAGCTCGACGCGCAGAACGTCAGCGCCGAGGCGGTCATCGAGTCGCCGTCGCAGAGCTACCCGTCCTTCGACCGGCTCGACTTCTCCGGAGTCACCGTCAACGGCCAGCCGTTCGACGCCTTCGGCCCGCAGGCGATCGACAGCGGCCAGTACACCGAGACCGCGCTGCAGAACGGCTCCTTCTCCATCGTCCCGTCGGGCGCCGGCCAGAACGTGGCCCACCGGACGCCGTCGGCGGTCGCCCGGCCGGCCGTGCCGCGCTACTGACCGACACCCCGGGCCCGGCGGCGGTGGGCGCGTGACCCACCGCCGCCGGGCCGCGGCATTGTCCGGATCAATCCGTGACGGGCAGGCACTCGGCGAGCAGGGCGACGATGTCACGCCAGGCTCGCTCTGCGTGCCGTGGGTGGTACCCGACGCCGGGGACCACGGTGTGGTCGACCGTTGGGTGATGGAAGGCGTGCAGGGCTCCTCCGTAGACCACCAGGCGCCAGTCGACGCCCGCGGCCTGCATCTCAGCGGTGAACGCGTCCCGCTGCGCGGGCGGCATGATCGGGTCCTCCGACCCGACCCCGGCCCATACCGGACAGCGAATGCGTGCCGCCTCGCCCGGTCGGCCCGTGGTCAGCGCGTTGACGGTCCCGATCGCGCGCAGGTCGACGCCATCGCGACCGAGTTCCAGTGCGATGGCGCCCCCGGTGCCGTAGCCGACGGCGGCGGTCCGGTCGGGGTCGGCCCGTGGTTCGGCCCGCAACAGGTCGAGCGCGGCGTGACCGATTCCTCGCATCCGGTCGGGGTCGGCGAGCAGCGGCAGGCATCGGGCCAGCATGTCCTGCGGGTCGTCCAGGTAGCGTCCGCCGTGGAGGTCGAAGGCCAGCGCCACGTACCCCAGTTCGGCCAGAGCCTCGGCCCGGCGGCGCTCGACATCACTGAGCCCCATCCCCTCGGGTCCGATCAGGACTGCGGGCCGGCGCTCGGCACCGGCTGGGAGCGCGAGGTATCCGATCATCGTCAGGTTGTCGGCCGGGTATTCGACGGCACGGGTGGTGATCGTCGTCATGGGACTGGACGGTAGTGACCGTTGCGCCCGCTCGGGGTGGTGTTCACCGATGGCAGACAGCGATGCCCCCGAGGTCGTATGACCCTCCTCACATCACGTGGTGACACTCCGTCATCCCTACTGGTCAGTAGCTATTCCATGATCACTGGCTCCCGCCGGTGGCCGAATTCGTCACTAGCCCGTCATTGCCGCCACCACCCGCCGGATACAGGCTGTGACCGTGCATCAGCGACGTGTGGTGGTGGTGATCTACTCCGGTGCCCAGGCACTGGACATAGCGGGCCCGATCGAGGTGTTCGACACCGTGAACCGGCAGCTCGCGCCGACGGGTGTCCGCTACCTGATCGAGTTCGTGTCGGCCGACGCGCCGCTCGTGCGGACCTGCTCGGGCATGGTGGTGGCGGCCGAGCCGCTGGCGGCGGGGGACGGCCCGATCGACACCCTGATCGTCCCCGGCGGGTGGAGCCTCAGGGAGGCGCTGGCCGACCGTGAGCTGGTCGGCTGGATCGGCCGGGCCGCGGCCCGCTCGCGCCGGGTCGCCTCGGTGTGCGGGGGCGCGTTCCTGCTCGCCGAGGCGGGCCTGCTCGACGGGCGCCGCGCCACCACGCACTGGGCCTACTGCGCCGAGATGGCCGAGCGCTACCCGGACGTGACGGTGGACCGCGAGCCGATCTTCGTCTGGGACGGCCGGTTCGTCACCTCCGCCGGCGTCTCCACCGGCATCGACATGGCGCTGTCCCTGGTGGAGGCCGACCACGGCGCGGCGTTCGCCCTGGAGGTGGCCCGCTTCCTGGTGCTCTTCTTCAAGCGCAACGGCGGGCAGTCGCAGTTCAGCGCGATCCTGGAGGCCCAACTCGCCGACCGGGCACCGATCCGCGCGGCGCAGGAGTGGATCCTCGAACACCTGGAACAGCCGCTACCGCTTCCCGAGATCGCCGAGCGCGCCAGCATGAGCCTGCGCAACTTCGCCCGGGTGTTCCGCCGCGAGGTGGGCACGCCACCGGGCCAGTACATCGAGCAGATGCGGATCGCCCGGGCCCGCAAGCTGCTGGAGACCACCGACCTGCCGGTCGGCCAGATCGCCCGCCGCTGCGGGTTCCCGGCGCCGGAGACGTTCTTCCGCTCCTTCGGCCGGGCCCTGGAACTGACACCGAACGAGTACCGCCAGCGATTCCAGACCCTCTCACCGTCGGGCCTCCTGCTGGCACCCGACCACCGGGACAGGAGCTCCGCATGACTGCCAAGGTCCGGCTTGTCGACTATCTGGCACGGGAGTTGGCCAGATCCGGTGTCCGGCACGTGTTCGGCGTCGGCGGTGCGAACATCGAGGACCTGTACGACGCCCTGCATGCCACCGACGTGATCCGCACAGTGGTGGCCAAGCACGAGTTCTCCGCCGCCACCATGGCCGACGGGCAGGCCCGGACCACCGGGCGGCTGGGCGTCGTCGCGGTCACCTCGGGGGCCGGGGCGGTGAACCTGCTGCCGGGGCTGGCCGAGGCGTACGCCTCGCGGGTGCCGCTGCTGGCCTTCGTCGGGCAGCCGCCCACCGCGCTGGAGGGCCGCGGGGCGTTCCAGGACACCAGCGGCCTGGGCGGCTCCTTCGACGCGCGGGAACTGTTCGCGCCGGTGAGCCGGTTCTGCGTCCGGGTCGAGGACCCGGACGCGATACCCGAGTTGCTGGCCCAGGCGGTCGCGGCGGCCCAGGGCGAGCTGCGGGGGCCGGCGGTACTGCTGCTGCCCAAGGACGTCCAGCAGGCGCTGGTCGACCTCCGGGAGCCGGCGCCGACGTCGGCTGTCCCCGTTCCGCACGCCGAACCCCGGCTCCGGGAAAGGGCGGTGGACGTGCTGCGCGGCGCGCGGCGGGTCCTGGTCGTCGCCGGGGAGGGCGTCGCCTCGGCCGACGCGCGGGCGGAGCTCGCCGAACTGGCGGAGCGGCTCGGCGCCTGGGTGGCGGTCACCCCGGATGCCAAGGACGTGTTCGACAACCACCATGCCCGGTTCGCGGGAGTGGCCGGGGTGATGGGGCACCAGAACGTCCAGCACTGCCTGGAACGGGCCGACGCCTGCCTGCTGGTGGGCACCCGGCTGCCGCTGATGGCCCGCGCGGGCCTGGACCCGGCGCTGGCCGGCACCCCGGTGGTCTGCCTGGACCCCGAGCCGCCGTTCGTCCCCGGGCTCTGGCTGCCCGGGGAGCTGCGCGAGGCCCTGCGGACGCTGACCGCCGGGCTGGAGCCCGGGTCGCGTCCCACCCCCGACCACGCCGGACCCACCCCGCTGCCGACCCCCCGCAGCGGAACGGGGAGCATCTCCTACCCGGCGGCGGTGGCCGCGGTCGAAGCCGCGCTGCCGCCGGACGCCCACGTCTTCGTGGACGCGGGCAACGCCGGGGCCAGCGCGATCCACCTGCTGCCCGCACCGCGCGGCGGACGCTTCGTGGTGGCCGTCGGCATGGGCGGCATGGGCTACACCTTCGGTGCCGGGATCGGCGCGGCGCTCGCCACCGGGCGGCGCAGCTACGTGATCGCCGGCGACGGGGCGTTCTTCATGCACGGCATGGAGGTGCACACGGCGGTCGAACAGGACGCGCCCGTCACCTTCGTGATCTTCAACAACAACGCCCACGCCATGTGTGCCACCCGTGAGCAGGTCTTCCTGGGCGCCCCGCACCCCAGCAACCTGTTCCGCCCGGCCGACCTCGGCGCGGGTGTGGCGGCGATGTTCCCCGGCCTGGACGTGACCCGGGCCGAGGACGGTGCGCAGCTGCGCGCGGCGCTGTCGCGCACCAACGCGGGCGGCGGGCCCGCCTTCGTCACGATCGATTTCGACCCCGCCGAGATACCGCCCTTCCTTCCCTTCCTGCCCCGAACTGAGGAGAGCGCCCATGAGCGCGCAGCAGTCCACGTCGGTTGAGATTCCCGGCCTGACCCGGGTGGAGAACACCGGGCTCGAGCAGCTGATGGCCCGCTGCGCCGAGCTGACCCGGCCCGCCTATCCGCACCAGGAGGTCTACGGTCGCTACTGCACCATCCAGGAGTACGTGGACTGCCCGCCGGAGCAGGCCTACGCCTACCTCCGGCAGGGCCAGCACCTGGAGGAGTGGACGTTCAGCCTGCGCGACTTCCTCCCCACCGACACCGCCGGGCTCTGGGTCGGCGACGACCGGCTGGAGGAGGGCACCCGGATCTTCTGTCGGGTGGAGAGCAACGACGCGGCCATGACGGTGGACTTCCACTGCTCCTGGGACCAGGGCGACGAGCTGTGGATGGTCTACCTGATGCGCGTGGTCCCGGCCCAGCTGGTGCTCGGCAAGCCGGGCTCGGTGATCACCTGGACCAACTGCCGCCACCCGTACTACGACGCCAACCCGCACCCCGAGCTGACGCCGCGCCCCGACCGGCCCTGGGTGGGCGACTACTGGGACCTCTTCTACGCCGGCCACACCGTGGAGATGGCGAACCTCAAGGCGATCCTGGAGCACCACGCGGCGCAGCGGGCGGCGGAGGCGGAGGCGAAGGCTGCGGCGGAGGCGAAGGCTGCGGCGGTGACGCGGTGACGGGGACCACGGTCAGCCTGGTCGACGTCGCCGGCTACCTGCCCGGCGAGCCGGTCCCGGCCTCGTTCTACACCGAGTACCCCGGCGCGGAGGACCGGCTGCGCGACAACCCGATGTTCAAGGTGCCCCCGCTGCGCCACCACGTCGCCCCGGGCGAGACCAACACGGACCTCGTCGAGCGCGCGGTCGCGCCGCTGATCGAGCGGCACGGGCGGGACGAGATCCGGGCCGTGGACGTCCTGCTGGTGCACAGCCAGCTGCCGGACACGCCGTTCGTGGGCGCCGGGACGGAGGTGGCGCGCCGGCTGGGCCTGCGGCCGCGCTGGCTGGTCGACGTGGCCAACGCCGGCTGTGCCTCCTTCGTCCACATGCTCGAACTGGCCCGGCAGATCCTCACCACCACCGACGCCAGGAGCGCGCTGATCTGCAACGCGCAGAGCTCGGCGGGGCAGCTGTTCACCCAGTCCGAGGTGCGCCGGCTCGCGCAGGCGGCGATCCCCGGGGACGGCTGCGGGGTCGGATACCTGACCACGTCGGCGTCCTCCCCGGTGCTGGATGTGCTGACCCGTCATATCGTCGACTACGGCGGCGACATGACCGCCGTGCTCGACGACGGCCGCCGGTACTGGGAGCCCGGCGAGTCCCAGTTGCGGATCGGCTTCACCGAGTCCGGTGTGGCCAAGGTCCTGGAGCGTGGCAACCGCCTGGTGCCGGAGGTCGTCACGGACCTGTGCCGACGGCTCGACGTGCCCGCCGACGCGATCGACCTGCTCGTCACCAACCAGCCCAACCGCACCTTCCTGCACAACTGGCGCCAGGCACTGGGACTCCCGCCGGAGCGGCACGCCGACACCTTCGACAGCTGCGGCAACCTGTTCGGCGCGGCCATCCCGATCACCCTGGACCGCGCGCTGCGCTCGGGGCGGGTCAAGGAGGGCGACCTGGTGGTGCTGGGCGGCTTCGCCCACGCCGGCGACTACGCGGGCGCCGCCGCGATCCGCTGGGGCGCCGGGTAGCCGCCCGGTCAGTCCAGGTAGCCCATCGCGATCCGGCAGTTGGCCCCCGGCACCCGGCGCTCCTCCTCGGATGGAGCCGAGGCGCCGGGGGCTGCGAAGGCGGGGGCGGCGAAGGCGGGGGCGGCCGGGCGCGGGTGGGCGAACACGCGCGGCCGGGGCGCCGGGGCCGCGGCGGGAGGGCTCGTGGGCGAGCCGTTGGTCCGGACGACCGGGTGGGTGTCGATGCTCATCGTCGTTCGCTCTCTTTCAGGAGCCAGGAGTGCCGTCAGCACCAGTGGAGCCCCGATTCGCCCCGGCCGCTCCCTGCCTTGACGCGTGGGTTACGCCGTCGGGGCCCATCCTGACGCGGGCTTGACACCGCCCCGCGTCGCTGGTCAGAGGGTCCGGCGTCAGCGATCCGGCGTCAGCGGCTCGGGGCCGGTTCGGTCGGCAGGTGCAGGAGGCGACGGCGCCGGAACGCGGTCAACTCGCGGTGCAGGGGCGGCTTCGGGACGGCGAGGACCGGGCAGTCGGCATGCTTGACGCAGTACGCCGACACCGAGCGGCGCAGCCCCCGGGCCAGCATGCTCCCGCTGCCCGACCCGACCACCAGCAGGTCGCCGTCCCGGTCCGCGGTCTGCACCAGGGCCGGACCGCTGTCGCCGCGGATCAGCACGGTGGAGAGCCGCACACCGGTGGGCGCGCCGCCGAAGGCGTCGTCCAGCGCCACGTTCAGTCGGGCCGCGGCGGCCTCGCGCCAGACCGCCATCAGCGGCGGGCAGGGCGCGCGGCGGTGGCCGTACTCGCCGCCGACCGGGAGCCAGGCGAGGACGGCCAGCACCTCGGCGTCGGTCCGGCGGGCCTCGGCGACGGCCCGGTGCAGGGCGGCGAGGCTGCCGAGCGATCCGCTGACCCCGACCACCACACGGCACTGTCCAGCGCGTCTGCCCGAGTCCATGACGGCCCCTCCTCCTGCTTCCGGTGCTCCTGCGCGCGGTGCGACTGCCCCCAGCAGAAGCCCTGGCGGACGGCCCGCACGCGTTCTTGACGCCCTCCTGACGAGCGGCGCGGTGATCCGAACGCACCCCTGACGACGACGAGGGGCGGCGCGGGACGGCGCGGGTGGCGGCCGGCGGCGTCAAGGCCGTGTCAGCGCGAGCGCCCGGACAGTCAACGAGGCGTCAGGAATGCGGGCCCCCCGGTGTGGCCGGGCCTAGCGTCGGAGACGTTCCCCTCGGACCCGGAACAACCCCGCAGTGCGTACGAAGGAGCGACCCGCTGATGACCCTCACCCACCCGCTCCCCGCCGTTCAGCAGCCGGTCGCCCCCGCCTCCCCCGGCAGCCCCTGGCCCGCGTCGGCCCGGCTCGCCCGGCACGGCGAGTTGGAGATCGGCGGCGTGGGCCTGGCCGAGGCCGCCGACCGCTTCGGCACGCCGCTGTACGTCCTGGACGAGGCGGAGGTCCGCGCCCGCTGCCGCGCCTACCGCGCGGCCCTGCCGCACGCGGAGGTGTTCTACGCCGCCAAGGCGTTCCTCTCCAGCGCGCTGGCCGGCTGGGTCGCCGAGGAGGGCCTCGGGCTCGACGTCTGCTCCGAGGGCGAGTTGCGGCTGGCGACGGCCGCGGGCTTCCCGCCCGAGCGGATCCTGCTGCACGGCAACGCCAAGAGTCCCGAGGAGCTGCGGCTGGCCCGGCGGCTGCGGGTGGGCCGGATCGTCCTCGACAATCTGGCCGAGATCCCCCGGCTGGCCTCGCTCAGCACGCCGGACGCCCCGCAGCGCGTGCTGGTGCGGGTCGTCCCAGGGGTGTCCGCCGGTCACCACGAGGCCGTCCGCACCGGCGTCGTCGGCCAGAAGTTCGGCTTCGCGCTGGAGGGCGGCCCGAGCGGCCGGGGAGAGCCGGCCGGCGCAGGGTGGCAGGACGGCGCGGGGGCGCCCGGCGGCGAGGCCGCCGAGGCGGTCCGCCGGGTGCTCGAACAGCCCGGCCTGGTGCTGGCAGGCCTGCACTGCCACCTCGGCTCGCAGATCGCCTCCGTCGACCCGTACCTCACCGCGGTCGACCGGTTGGTCGAGCTGCTCGCGGCGATCCGCGACCGGCACGGCGTCCAGCTGCCCGAAGTCGACCTCGGCGGCGGCCACGGCGTCCCGTACACCCCCGGCGAACCCGGGCTCGACCTGGCCGAGTTCGCCGCCCGCGTGCCGGCCCGGCTGGCCGAGCAGTGCGCGCGGCGCGGCCTGGACACGCCCCGCCTGCTGGTCGAGCCGGGCCGCGCGGTCACCGCCCCCGCGGGCGTGGCGGTCTACCGGGTGCTCACCGTCAAGCACACCGTGGGCGGGCACTTCTTCGCCGCCGTCGACGGCGGCATGAGCGACAACCCGCGCCCGGCGCTGTACGACGCGCGCTACTCGGTCCGCCTGATCGGCCGCGCCTCCACCGCGCCGACCCGGCCGGTCGACGTGGTCGGCCGGCACTGCGAGGCCGGGGACACCCTGGTCCGGGGCGCCGAGCTGCCGGTCGACCTGCGGGCGGGTGACCTGCTCGCGGTCCCCACCGCCGGTGCCTACCAGCTCTCGATGGCCTCCTGCTACAACCTGGTCGGCCGGCCGGCTCTGGTCGCCGTGCGGGACGGCCGGGCCCGCCTGCTGATCCGCCGCGAGACCGTCGAGGACTTCCGGCTGCGCGAGATCGACGGCTGAGATCGACCGGCCCCCCGACACGGCCGTCTCACCCGCCGTGCAGGACCTCCGCGTGCTCGGCGGCGAACTCGGCGAAGGAGCGCGCGGGCCGGCCGGTCAGCTTCTCGACGTCCGGGCTGACGGCGGCGGCGTGGCCGGAGGCGTAGAGCCCGTACAGCTCGACCATGCCCGCCGCCCGCCAGCCGTCCCAGCCCGCGCCGAGCATCCCCGCGAGGGCCGCCTCCGGCTCCACCGCGACGTACTCCACCGTGCGCCCTACGACGGCGCCGAGCTGCTCGGCGAGCTCCGCGTGGGAGAGCGCCGCCGGACCGGTCAGGGTGTAGACGGCGCCCTGGTGGCCGTCCGTGCCGAGCACGGTGACGGCGGCGGCCGCGACGTCCCGGGCGTCGACGTAGGACACCGAGCCCTGGCCGCCCGGGACCGCCAGCCGACCGGCCCGCGCCGACTCCGCCATGCCCAGGAAGTTCTGGAAGAAGCCGTTCGGCGCCAGCACCGTCCACGGCAGCCCACTCGCCACCAGGTGCTCGAACGCGGCCACGTGCGCGGCCAGGAACCGTACGCCGTCCGGCCGTTGCTCGACCCCGGCGGCGGCGTGCAGCACCACGTGCGGACGCCGTCCGGTGCGGACCGCGGCGTCGATCACGTTCCGCTCGTGCGTCTCCATCTCCGGGTGGACCGCCACCAGGACGTAGACGGCGTCGGCGTCGGCCAGCGCGGCGTCCAGCGAGAGCGGGTCCGCGAAGTCGGCGGCGACCGGCTGCACCCCCTCGTCCCACTCGGCCGGGACCGACCCGACGTTGCGAACCAGCGCCCGGACGGCTTCGCCGCGCTCGCGCAGCCCGACGACGACCTTGGAGCCGACGGTGCCGGTCGCTCCGGTGACCACGATCACGAGTATCTCCCCTGTTGTCCTGCCCCGACGGAACTGATGGCCCGTCAACTCGACGATGTCATCCGGGGCGGCAGTGGATCAAGAGGGGACGGGCGGGCAATCCCGCCGCTGCGGCGTCAACGGGAATCCCCCGCTGTGTTGTCAGGGAGTTGGACTAGGCTGACAGTCAGTCACAGGTGGCAGGCAAGGTGGATCGAAAGGGGACCGTCATGGAGGCGGAGATCGTCGCACTGGCCACGTCGGGGGCGACCACGGTGGTCGGGCTGATGGCGACCGAGCTGTGGACCGAGGCACGCGGCCGGTTCGCCGCGTTGTTCGGGCGCCGCAGCGAGAGCGTCTGCGAGGACCTGGACCTGGCCCGGGAGGAGCTGCTGGCCGCCGAGGACCGGGCGGGCGCGACCACGGCCGCCGAGGCCGAGTGGGGCAACCGGCTGCGCCGGGCCCTGAGCGCCGACCCGGCGGCGGCGGCCCAGCTCCGCTCGCTGCTGGACGAGCTCGCTCCGCACACGGCGCCGCAGGCATCCATGTCGGTGCACAACAACATCAGCGACGGCACGTTCCACGGCATGGTGATCATGACCGGCACCAGCACCGTGAACAACGGACAGTGAGCCGGGCGCGGCGCGGGTGAGCCGGGTGCGGGGTCGGGCAGGGGCGGGGTCCGTGCGAAACTGGGGTCCGGTACCCCCTGACTCCACCCCGCACCAGCTTGCTCAAGCTCGCTCCAGCTCGAAAGGCTCGCGCCGCCGATGGCCCTCCGACTCTCCGTCGTCGTCCCGATCTACAACGTCGAGCGGTATCTGGAGGAGTGCCTCGACTCGATCGCCGCCCAGACCTTCCGCGACTTCGAGTGCGTGATGGTCGACGACGGCTCGACCGACACCAGCGCCGAGCTCGCCCGGCAGTACGCGGCCAAGGACGACCGGTTCCGCCTGGTCCAGCAGCAGAACAAGGGCCTCGGGGCGGCCCGCAACACCGGCTGGCGGAACATCGCCGACGGTGTCGAGTACCTGGCCTTCGTGGACAGCGACGACTCACTGCCGCCGGGCGCGTACGAGCTGATGATCAACACCCTGGACGAGACCGGCTCGGACTTCGTGGCCGGCAACGCGCTGCGCTTCAAGTCCACCGGGTACTTCCCCTCGCACGCCCACCGCAAGCCGTTCCAGGAGACCCGCCTGCGGACCCACGTCACCGAGATCCCGTCGCTGGTCACCGACCGCACCGCGTGGAACAAGGTGTACCGCCGCAGCTTCTTCGACGCCGCCGGCATCCTCTACCCCGAGGGCATCCTCTACGAGGACGCCCCGGTCAGCGTGCCGCTGCACTACCTCGCCGCCAGCGTGGACGTGCTCTCCGAGCCGATCTACCACTGGCGGATGCGCGAGGACGGCGACATGTCGATCACGCAGCAGAAGACCGACCCCCGGGGCCTGATCGACCGGGTCCGCTCGATGGAGATGGTCCGCGAGTGGCTGGCCGCCCGGCCGGAGTCGAGGTTCGCCGACTACCTGCGTTCCTACGACCGGAACTGCCTGGTCGAGGAGATCCCGATGTTCTTCTGGTCCGTGCCGGACGGCGACCAGGGCTACCGCGCGGCCTACCAGCAGCACGTCAGCCGACTGGTGCGGGCCATCGGCGTCGAGCGGGTCGGCGCGCTGAGCGCCCCGCTCCGGGTCAAGTACCGCCTGACGCTGGCGGACCGGATGGACGAGTTCGTCGCACTCCAGCGCCTGCACCGGATGTACCGCAACCGCTCCCGGCTGCGCGCCCAGGTCCGCTCGAAGCTGGGCGCCCGCCGGACGGACGGTACGTCGCCCGCCGCGCGCTGAGCGCCGCCCGCCGCACCTCGGGCGCCGGCCACGGCCGGCGCCCGCCCGCTCAGGCGTGGCCCCGACGGTGGGAGGTCACCTCGCGCCAGGCACCGGCCAGCCGGTCGCAGGCCGTGGCGATGGACTCCTCGTCGGTGGCGAACGGGATCCGGATGTGGTTCTCCAGGGTCCCGTCGACGCCGAACCGGCCGCCCGAGAGGATCTTCACGCCCCGGCGGGCCGCGGCCAGCGCCAACGGTGAACTGAGCCGGGCGCCGAGATCCACCCAGAGGGAGAACCCGCCGTCCGGCATGGTGTAGCGCCACTGCGGGATCCGGCGGGCCAGCGACTCCGCCAGGACCTGGCGTCGTCTCAGCAGCATCTCCCGTCTCTCCGCCAGGAGTTCGTCGTAGGACTCGAGCACCCGCAGGCCGATGAGCTGGGTCATCACGGGGTTTCCGGTGTCGACGACGCAGCGCAGGTCGACCAGCCGCGAGATGACGGGCGTGGCCGCGCGCACCCAGCCCAGCCGCAGTCCGGCCCAGCAGGTCTTGCTCATGCTGCCGATCGAGACGACCTGGCGCGGCGCGGCCCAGGAGGCCAGGGGTAGCGGCAACGAGCCGCCGTCCAGGCCGAGTTCGCAGGTCGCCTCGTCCACCACGAGGATGGTGGACGAGGCGCGGGCCGCAGCCGCGACGGCCGCGCGGACGCCGTCCGGCATCACCAGCCCGGTCGGATTGTGGTAGTCGGGCATCAGGTAGGCCAGCGCCGGCTTCTCCTGGCGGAGCACCGCCTCCAGCACGTCGGTGTCCCAACCGTCCATCCCCAGGCCGACGGTGAGCGGCCGGCGACGCAGCGCCCGGATCGTGTCCAGGGCGTTGGGGTAGGTCGGGCTGTCGACCAGCACCGAGTCGCCCGGGCGGGACAGCAGGCGGATGACCAGGCCGAGTGCGTGGTCGGCCCCGGCGGACACCATGATCTGCTCGGGACCGGTCGGGAGCCCGCGGGCGGTGTAGCGGTCGGCGATCGCCTGGCGCAGTTCGGGCGCGCCGACCAGGTCGTATCCGGGCAGGTGGGAGTACTGGCCGAGGTCGAGCGCCGCGCGCCTGGTCGCCGCTCCGAGGATGGACTCGGGCGCCGGGAGCGAGGCGATCGCCAGGTCGATGTCCTGGCGCTCCTGGTCGGCCGCCCAGGAGCTGGGGATGCGGTGCTTCTGCTCCGTCGCGGGGAGCAGGACGAAGGAGCCGGCTCCCCGCCCGCTGGTCAGGTAGCCCTGCTCGCGCAGGACCCGGTAGGCGGCGGTCACGGTGTTCCTGCTGAGACCGCAGTGGGTCGCGAACGTCCGCTCGGCCGGCAGCCGGGCGCCCGCGGGCAGCCGGCCGTCGGCGATCATCACCTCGAACGCCTCGGCCAGCCGCGAGTACGCGGGGCCCTCCACGCGCCAGTCGCCGAGCATCCGCTCGACCTGGAGTGCGGTGAATGAATAGCTCATGGGAAACCTCTTGCTGAGCACTTCGGGATTCGGTCGGAGTCGTCGATCCTCGGATCGTCGACTCTCCGGGGCTGCCGGGCCCGGGCCACGACGTGCCGGTGCCCCGGCTCGCGGACGGGCCGCGGCGGCAGGCTGAGCGGCACCCGAGCAGGCCGGCAGGTGGGCCGGCAGTCGGGCAGGCAGTCGGGCAGGCGGCTGCGCCAGGCGTCCGGCCGCACCGGGACGGGCGGCGGCGGACCGGCCTGGCGGCGGTCAGCTCTCCGGAGGTGCGCTCACGCGCCAGGCGGCACGGCCGGCTGCGCCCGAGCCGGACGGGCCCGGTGGCGGCCACGGCCGGCGGTCCCGCAGGACATGCCGAAGGGTCCGACCCGGCAGCGGCCCGGTCGAACATATCGAATTACCCGAATATTTATTCATTGGATTCTCTGCCCCCGCAGTTAAGAATTCCATGATGACGTTGACGACTATTATCGAAAACGATCGAGGATGATTGAACCGCAGGAACCCCGGGAAGTCAACCGACTCACCGGCGAGAATGCCCAGGCTGCGCACCCGGCAGGCCCTCCGGGGACGAAACACCCAAAACCCACCGAACCGGACCCTTTGCGAACGAATGCACCGCCACCCGCCCGAAAGCCGGGTTTCACCCCCTCCAAGCCCCCCGGCAGAAGAAAATCACGCCACCCGGACAGTGATTGCGGTCTTGACATTGACAAGTCACAGGAGCTCCCGCATGCTCCCCCTCGTGCGTAAATCCAGCTTGTTTTTCCACCGCGACTTCCGGCAACTCTGGACCGGCGATTCCATCAGCCAGGTCGGTTCCGCGGTAACGGTGCTCGCCCTTCCCTACCTCGCCATCAGAGGCCTGCACGCGTCGCCGTTCCAGGTTGCTCTGCTCACCATGTTCCAGTACCTGGCCTTCCTGCTCATCGGTCTGCCGGCCGGTGCGTGGGTGGACCGGATGCGGCACCGCCGGGTGATGATCGTGGGCGACCTGGGCCGGGCGGTGCTGCTCGGCTCGATACCGCTCGCCTACGCGTTCCACGAGCTCAGCCTGCTCCAGCTCTACGTGGTCACCTTCGGTACCTCGGTGCTCACCCTGTTCTTCGACGTCGCCTACCAGAGCCTGCTGCCGGCCCTGGTGGACGGGGAGCAACTGGTGGACGGCAACGCCAAACTGGAGGCCACCCGGAACGTCGCTCAGGTCGGCGGCCCGGGCCTGGGCGGGGTGGTGATCAACGTCCTCAGCGCGCCGGCCGCCATCGCCGTCGACGCGGTCAGCTTCCTGTTCTCCGCCCTCTTCCTGGCCCGCATCCGCAAGGTCGAGCTCAAGCCGGAGCCCCGCCCCGACAGCAATCTGCGGGCCGAGATCGCCGAGGGCCTGCGCTTCGTGTTCGGCAACCGGATCCTGCGCGCCATCGCCACCACCGCCGCGATCTCCAACCTGTGCGGCACGATCGGCATCTCGCTGCTGATGGTCCTGCTGGCCGACAAGCTGCACCTGTCGGCGTTCCTGTGCGGCCTGGTCTTCTGCGCCGCGGCGCTGGGCGGGATCGTCGGCGCGCTGGCGACCGAGCGGGTGGTGGCCCGGCTCGGCGAGGGCCCGGCGATCTGGATCTGCATGATCGTCAGCACCCTCTGCTGGTTCGGCGCTCTGCCGCTCTACCAGGCGGACTGGCGGCTCGCGATCGCCATCACGCTGCACGGC
Source organism: Kitasatospora mediocidica KCTC 9733 (assembly GCF_000744225.1). Taxonomy (GTDB): domain Bacteria; phylum Actinomycetota; class Actinomycetes; order Streptomycetales; family Streptomycetaceae; genus Kitasatospora; species Kitasatospora mediocidica. The sequence continues at coordinate 498,422 of NZ_JQLN01000007.1, forward strand.
CTCGGCTGGGTCACGCTGATCATCTTCAACATCACCCAGGTCAGCTTCCGCCAACGGGTGACCCCGAAGCCGCTGCTCGGCCGGATGAACGCGACCATCCGGTTCGTGGTCTGGGGCTCGATGCCGATCGGCGCCCTCATCGGCGGCGTGCTCGGCCAGACCATCGGCGTCCGCCCGGCGATGTGGATCGGCGTCACGGGCGAACTCCTCGCGGTGCTGCCCGTCCTGCTCTCGCCGATCCGGGGGATGCGGGAGCTGCCCGCCTCGCTGGACAGCGACGAGAGCGACGCCGCCGTCGCGGCCTGAGACACCACCCACCCACCCGCGCCCGTGCCCGGCTCACCGAGCCGCCGCACGGGCGTTCGGCCTTTCCGGACGGCGGCCGGCCCCGTTCACCCACCGTCATGTCGGGAACATATAAGGAGCCAAGCATCGGGGATTGGCACTGTCGGGGCCCCCGGCCGGCTTGTTACGGTCTTATCGACGGGGAATACGGACGCCGATCACGGGAATTCCATCGCGGGCCGCCAGGGTCACACCACCAGGTCGCCCAGGAAAGCGCCCGGCCGATTTCGGCCGCATGCTGCGCGGACGGCAGGTCCGACGTTCGAAATCCATTTCCCCCCGTCCTCAGGTCATTTTTCCGGTTGTACGGAGGAGAATTCGATGGCAGTGGAAACGCTGGATCGTGAACACCTGGAAAGCCTCGCCGCGGAGCTGATGGAGAAGCAGTTCCAGCGGGTCCCGAAAATGCGGGAACTGCACGCCGGCGAGTGGACGGACCGGGCCTACTACATCCGGCACATCACCGAGACCGTGCTGCGGATCCGCCTCAACAACGAGGTCGACACCTACGCGCTGTTCAAGGTCGGCTCGAAGGACGACAGCCTGGCGGCCAAGCTGGCCAAGTACCTGGCCGAGGAGTTCGGGCACGAGAGCATGTTCACCCGGGACCTGGTCAAGTTCGGCCTGACCCTGGAGGAATTGGAGGAGACCGAGGTCTTCCCGTCCACCAAGAAGCTCATGGGCTACCTGCGGCTGGAGGCCGACACCCGCGGCCCCGCGCCGACCACGGTCTGGGACTGGTTCGTCGAGTGGTACTCGGACCGGTACAACCCCACCATCACCGCCAAGGCGGCCCAGGACTTCGGCCGGGAGTTCGTCCAGGGCACCCAGACGCACATCGAGTTCGACGAGTCGCACGACCACGACGAGCTGATGTTCCGTACGGTCTCCCGGGCCGTCGAGGTGTTCGGCAGCCCGCGCAAGGCGTACGCCGACCTGACCACCTTCGTCGAGCTGATCGGCGACTACTACGCCGAGCTCTACGAGCTGACGGTCGCCAGCAAGCAGTAATGCCGATGCCAGAGCACCTGCCCGCCCGGGGCGCCCGGATCCTGATCGTCGAGCCCAGTTCGTCGGGGGCCGGCCTGCCGCAGGAGGCCCGCGCACTCGGCTTCGAGGTCGTGGTCGCGTCCGCCGACCGCGGCGACCGACGGCTGCCGGACCAGGTGCGCGAGCACCTGGACCAGCTGGTCGTGGTGGACACCAACGACGAGGACGCGTTGGCCGAGGCGGTCGCCGCACTGCATCGCGGGCGCCCGTTCCAGGGGATCGTCCCCGGGTTCGAGTTCTACGTGGACACCGTGGCGCGGCTGGCCGAGCGGCTGGGCCTGCCCGGTCTGCCGGCCGGCTCCGCGCGCGGCCTGCGCCACAAGACGGCGATGCGCGAGCTCGTCGGCGCGGCCGGGCTGCGGATCCCGCGCTACGCCGAGGTGTCGGGCGAGGGTGAACTGGCCGCCGCCGCCGAGCTGGTCGGGTTTCCGGCCGTGCTCAAGCCGGCCGAGTCGGCGGGCAGCGTGCACGTCAGCCGGGTCGACTCGCCCGACGGGCTGCGCGCGGCCTACCGGCGGCTGCGGACCGACACCCGCACCGACTTCGGCCGGGGCCTGGACGGCCCGGTGCTGCTGGAGGAGTACCTGGACGGCCCGGAGATCAGTGTGGAGGGCTACGTCGAGGACGGCCGGGCCGTCGTGCTGGCCGTGACCACCAAGATGCTCGGCCCCGAGCCCTACTTCGTCGAGCTCGGCCAGGTGCTCCCCCGCACGATGGACCCGCGGACCCGGGCGGCGGTCGACGCCTACGTGGACGGTGTCTGCACGGCGCTCGGCCTGACCCTGGGACCGTTCCACTGCGAACTGCGGCTGCCGGCCGGTGAGCCGGTGCTGATCGAGATCGGCGCCCGGCTGGCCGGCCACCGCATCCCGTACCTCGTGGAGTTGGTCACCGGGACCTCGCAGGCCAGGATCATGCTGGCCGCCTACACCGGCCTGCGCCCGCAGGACGTGGCGGCCTTCTCCACGCCGAGCGCCACCTTCGTCGGCACCGCCTGCTTCACCGCGCCGCCGGAGCTCACCGCCTACTCCGCGGTCGAGGGCCTGGGAGAGCTGCGGGCCGACCGGGACACCCTGGAGGTCGAGCTCTACGTCCCGCCGGGTGAGCGGATCCCGCCGCCGGAGGACTTCCGGTGCTTCCTGGGCCACGCCGTGTTCCAGGCCGAGTCGTACGAACAGGCCCTGACACGTTGGCACGCCATGAGGGACGAGGTGCACTTTGTCTAGCCGCGGGATCCCGCACTACCTGGTCATCAACCGGTTCGACGACGAGTTCGGCGAGTACCACCGGTTCGTGGAGCCGGGCAGCTGCCGGCTGTCGTACATCACGCTCGCCTGCGGCCTGCCGGTCCTGGACGCCGAGGGCGCGACGGCCCTGGTCGTGGTGCCCGACCTCGACCTGGGGACCGTGCTGCCGGTGGCCCGCCGGCTCGCCGAGCTGCACGGCGGCTTCGACGCCGTCGTGGGGCCCTCGGAGTACGACGTGCTGAGCACCGCACAGCTGCGCGCGGAGCTCGGAGTCCCGGGCTGGACACCGGAGTTCGTGACACCGTTCCGGGACAAGGCGCGGATGAAGGACCTGGTCGGCGCGGCCGGCGTCCGGGTGCCGCGGTTCTGCCGGCTGGACGCGTCCAGCACCGCCGCTTCGCTGGTCGCGGAGATCGGGCTGCCGCTCGTCCTCAAGCCGCGGGCCGGCTGGTCGGCGCGCGGCGTCGTCCGCGTCACCGAACAGGTCGCGCTGGCAACGGCGTTGGCCGGGCTGGCGGCACCGGGGCCGGCCGGGTACGAGTGCGAGGAGTACGTCGAGGGCGAGGTCCTGCACGTGGACGGGATCCGGCGGGAGGGCGCGTTCCAGTTCGTCAGCGCGTCGGCCTACCTCAACACCTGCCTGGACTTCACCACCGGCACACCGCTGGGCTCGGTGCTGCTGGACCGCGGTGAGCGGCTGGACACCGTCACCGCCTTCGCCGCCGCGGCCCTGGACGCGCTCGGCCTGGAGACCGGACCGTTCCACCTGGAACTCTTCGAAACCCCTTGCGGCGAGCTGGTGTTCCTGGAGGTCGGCCTCCGGCCGGGCGGCGCCGACGTGCCGTTCCTGCACCGGGACCTGTTCGGCATCGACCTGTACGCCGAGGCGTTCCGGGCGACCGTCGGCCTCCCTGCGCAGCGGGCCGCCGAGGAGCTGTCCGGCAGCGGCGGCTGGGTCGCCGTCCCCGAACCGCAGCCCTATCCCAGCCGGGTGCTGGCCCGCACCTCGATGCTCGACGCGGTCGCGGAGGTGTACGCCGAGGTGCTGCCCGAGATCGGCGCGGTCCTCGACGGCTCCGGCGGCTACGAGCACATCGGCGGCCGGTTCCGGCTGCGCGGGGCCGACCACGCGACGGTGCGGCGTGCCGCGCTGGAGGTCATGGACCGCTACCGGCTGCTGGTGGCCCAGCTTGACCCGGTGGCCGGCCGATGACCGGGCAGGCGGGGTCGGAGGTCATCTTCAGCCGGGGCGGGGCGGAGCTCCTGGAGCTGACGATCCGTCCCGGCCGGGTCGAGCAGGCCGGCCAACTGTACGAGCTGTCAAGGCCGTTCATGCTCAGCGGCGTGCTGCCGCAGCACCCGGCCGAGTTCTACGCCGACGCGGCCGGGGACTTCTGGGTGGTCGAGCACGCCGGCGAGGTGATCGCCTGCGCCGGCGTCAGCCGTTCGGACGCCGGCGCCGCCACCCTGGTCAACCTGGTGGTCGAGCCGTCCTGGCAGCGGCTGGGGGTCGGCCGGCTGCTGGTGGCGGGAGTCCTGCGGCTGCTCAAGGGCGAGCAGATCACCGAGCTGCGGGTTGAACCAGGCCCGGCGCACCCGTGGTTCACCGCGCTGGGGTTCACCGCACTGGGCTCCGAGGCGTCGGCGTGCGAGGGGCTGTCGCCGACGACTCTGCGCCGCACGACGGTCGCCGGTTTCGACGAGCTGGACGCGCTCGGCGAGGTGGCCGACCTCCAGGTCCGGTTCGCGCGCTCGGGGAGCCGGCACCGCTGGGACCCCTCGTTCAGCGCGCTGCTGCACTTCGCCGGGCACCACGGCGTCAGGGTCGACTCGCTGTGCTGGGGCGGCGTCTGCGGTACGTGCAGCGTCCGGATCAAGCACGGCACGGTCAGCTACGACGTCGCACCGGAGGTCGATCCGCAGGAGGGCGAGGTGCTGATGTGCGTCTCCCGGCCGATGACCGACCTGGTCCTGGACATCTGACCGGCTTCTTGCAGGGCTTTCCGTAAGGGGGAACGAACCATGACGAACGACGTGACCAGGGCCTACAACGCCGCGTGCCACGTGCCGGGGAACACCCTGGTCGACGTGATGCGCGCGGTGGAGGCCGACCCGGGGATTCCGACCTGGAAGCGCCCCTACCCGCCGCGCCCGGTCTTCGTCGCGCAGGAGCAGATCCGCGGCTTCGCCGACGACCTGATGCGGCTGGTGGGCATGCTCACCACGCTGCCCGAGCGGCTCTTCGACGGCGACCTCGACCGCTTCATGGAGACCGTTGGGGTACACGGCGCGCGCGCCGAGCTGATGCGCCGGCACGCCCGGGAGACCCCGGTCCACTTCGGCCGGGCCGACGCCTACCACGACGGCACCGGCTTCAAGCTGCTGGAGTTCGGCATCGGCAGCGACCTGGGCGGCTGGTGCTGGGCCGGCGAGGTGCCGCGGGCGCTGCTGGAGGTCGACGCCTTCGGCGCGTTCGCGCGCGAGCACGGCCTCGGCTACGTCCACACCGGACGCGAGACGGTACGCACCGTCAAGGCGGCGGCCGCCCCCGTGGCCGGCGGCCGGGAGCCGGTGGTCGCGCTGATCGAGGCGCCCGGCGGGCTGGACACCTTCGGCGGCATCTGGCACACCATGCACGGAGTCATGCGCGGGCTGGGCCTGGACTTCCACCTGGGCGAGCTCACCGACCTGCGGGAGAAGGACGGCAGGCTGTTCCTGGGCGAGCTCCCGATCGACCTGGTCTGGCGCGCCTTCGACACCGACCAGCTGCTGGAGGACCCGCGCAACCTGGAGCTGGTGGAGCCGGTGTTCCGCGCCCACGAGGCCGGACAGGTGGTGCTCTGGCACACGCTGCAGAGCAACCTCTTCGGCGAGAAGGGCTGCATGGCCCTGCTCTCCGACCCGCGCTACCGGCACGGCTTCTCGGCCGAGGAGCATCGCGTCATCGAACGGGCGCTGCCCTGGACCCGTTCCCTTCAGGGCGTCGCCGCACTCCAGGACACCGCCCTGGTCGAGCGGTTGCGGGAGGACCGGGACCGGCTGATCCTCAAGCCGAACAACCTCTTCGGCGGCCACGGGGTGGTCGCGGGCTGGGAGACCGGCGCCGACGACTGGTGGTCCGCCCTGACGGCCGGCGCGGCGGCGGGCTGCGTCGTCCAGGAGCGCGTGGTGCCGCAGACCGAGTGGATGGTCGATCCGGCGACCGGCACCGAGCAGCCCTGGCAGACGCTCTGGGGCATCTTCTACCAACCGGACGGCTACGCGGGCGCGCACGCCCGGATGATTCCGGCGGACTCCAGCGCCGTCATCGGATTCCGCTGCATGGACAAGGTCCACACCGGATCGGTCCTGCACTACTAGGCCTTCGTGGACAGGAGTTGGGTGGACATGAGCAGACCAGGCCGGCACGGGATGACCCACGTCATCGTGATGAACCGCTGGAAGGACCACTACGCCGACTACGCCCGATACATCGACCACACCCGATGCACCGTCAGCTACGTCACCAGCCCCGCCGGGCGCGCCTCGGTGCCCGAGGGGGCCGCCGAGATCGTGACGCTGGAGAACATCGAGGACCTGGCGCAGCTGCGCGCGGCGGTGCTCGGGCTGGCCGAACGGCACGGCCGGCCGGACCGGTTGATCACCCTCAAGGAGGAGGACCTGGAGAACGCCGCCCTGCTGCGGACCGAACTGGGACTCCCCGGCCAGCGCCCGCAGGAGGTGCCGGTCTTCCGGGACAAGGTCGTCATGGTCGGCCGGATCGCCGCCGCGGGACTTCCGGCGCCCGCGTTCGCCGCGGTGTCGAGCGCGGCGGAGGTCGTCGCGTTCGCGGCCGAGCACGGCTGGGACCTCATGGTGAAGCCGCGGTCGGGCAGCGGCAGCGCCGGGGTGGTCCGGGTGAGCGGCCCGCAGGAGCTGGCGGAGGTCGACTTCGACCGCTGGCCGATGATGGTGCAGGTGCGCAACCCGCACCCGGTGTGCCACGTGGACGGCGTGTTCGACGGTGAGAAGCTGGTGGTCTGGCGCGGCTCGCGCTACCTCAACAGCTGCTTCGACTTCGCGCAGGGCACCTTCCTGGGCTCGGTGGAGCAGGGCGACCCGGAGCTGCACCGGATCATCGGGGACAGCACCGAGCAGTTCATGCGCGCGCTCACCGACCAGCCCACGCCCTTCCACCTGGAACTCTTCCTGGAACAGAGCGAGTCGGGCACCACCTGCTCGTTCCTGGAGGTCGGCGGCCGGGTCGGCGGGTCCGAGACGCCGTTCCTGTGGCGCGAGGTGCACGGCTACGACCTCATGGAGGCGGCGTTCCACATCCAGCTGGGCGTGGCGCCGACCGGCGGCGTGGACTGGGACACCGAGGACATCGCCGGGTGGCTGCTGCTGCCCGCGCCCGCCGAGCGGCCCTGCCGGATCACCGCCGTCCGGTCGATGACCGACCGCACGCCCGGCCCCTACGCGGAGGCGCTGCTCGCGCCCGGCGACATCCTGCCGGTGGCGCACGGCTACGAGCACGTCGGCGGGCGGTTCCGGTTCCGCGCCTCCAGCGCCGCGGAGCTGACCGAGGCGATCATGGCGACGTACCTGGACTTCACGGTCAGCGCGGTGCCGGTCGGCACGGGGGACGGGGCTTGAGCGTGCCCGGCGAACCGCTGATCCGGCTCTACAACTACGACCACCCGCCGGTGCGCCCGCTGGTCCCGGGCGACACCGCCGAGCACTGCGGCGGGCGGATCGTCGGCCTGCTCTTCACCGGCCTGGTGGGCTACCGCAGCGAGGACGCGGCCGCGTACCACGCGATGGCCTCCTCGATCGTGACGGCCGACTCCACCGTCTTCACGATCACCCTGAAGCCGGGGTGGACGTTCCACGACGGCACGCCGGTGCTGGCCCGGCACTTCGTGCAGGCCTGGAACCACACCGCGTACGGGCCCAACGAGCAGGCGAACGCCGCCGCGTTCGAGAAGATCCTCGGCTACGCCGAGGTGCACCCCGAGGTACACCCCGACGGCCGGCCGCCGAGCACCGACCGGCTGGCCGGCCTGCGGGTGCTGGACGACCACCGGTTCGAGGTGACGCTCGCCGAGCCGTTCTCGATCTTCCCGACGCTGCTCGGCTCACCGGCCTTCCTCCCGCTGCCCGACGTGTTCTTCGCGGACCGCGCGCGCTACCTGCGCCGTCCGGTCGGCAACGGGCGCTACCGCCTCGTCCGCGCCGAAGCTGGCGCCGGGCACCTGCTCACCGCCTTCGAGGACTACCGGGGAGTGGACCGGCCGGGCCCCGGCAGCCTGCTCCTGCTCCACTACCCGGACCGCGACAGCGCCTACCAGGCCCTGCTGGCGGGCGAGTTGGACTACCTGGACGCCCTGCCGCAGGACGCCGTCGCCGACCGGCGCGGTGTCCGCGAGCTGGCCGGGCGGGTGGTCGGCCGGCCCGGCCTGATGTTGCAGGCGCTGGCCTTCCCGAGCTACCTGCCCGGCTACGACGACCCGGACCTGCGCAAGGCCGTGTCGCTGGCGATCGACCGCCCCGAGATCATCGCCCGGGCGCTCGGCGGGGGCCAGCGGCCCGCCGACGGCTGGTCGGTCGAGGGCGTCGGCGGCCGCCTGCCGGGCCAGGCCGGCCGGTACTGCACCTTCGACCCGGTCGCGGCCAGGGAGCACCTGGACCGCTCCGGCTTCGACGGGACGCTGGAGTTCCACTCCCCGGCGAGTGCCCGGGGGTGGCTCGGCGCGCTGAGCGAGGGCGTCGGGCGGGTGCTCGGCCTCGACTGCTCGCTCGTCCTGTACGACCGGGTCCGGGACTACTACGACGCGGTCGAGAACCGCACGGTCACCGGGATCTTCCGGGCCGACTGGGCGGCCGACTACCCGGCGCTGGAGAACTTCCTGCGACCGCTCTTCCACTCGGACGGCCCGTTCAACGACACCGGCTACGCCCGGCCCGAGTTCGACGCCCTGCTGGCAGCGGCGGACGCGGCGCCGGACGAGGCCGTCGCCACGGCCCGCTACCGGGCCGCCGAACGACTGCTGGCGCAGGACATGCCGCACGTCCCGCTCTGGCAGGAGTGGGCGACCGCCGGGTACTCGGCGCGCCTGGGAAACGTGCGGATGACCTCACAGGGCGACCTGGACCTGCACGCCGTCACCGTGCGGTCCGACTGCCCCTGACGGCGCGCTCTCAGTCCAGCCAGCCAAGAGCCTGGGCCTTCAGGCCCATCTGGAAGCGGGTGTCCGCGCCCAGTTTGTCCATCAACGCGCACTGGGACCTGCGCAGGGTGCGCACCGAGACACCGTGCTCCCGCGCGATCGCCTCGTCCTTGAGCCCGGCGGCCATCATCTGGAGCACCGAGCGCTGCTGGTCGGTCGGCCGCAGCCCCTCGCGGGGATCGACCCGCTCGTGGACCAGCGGGGAGGCGGAGGCCCAGCAGTGCTCGAAGAGCCGGCGGAACACCCCGGTCAGTGCCGGACCGCGGGTGACCAGCGCGGCGCTCCCGCCGTCCGGGGTGTCCACCGGCGTGCAGGCCAGCACGTCGTCCACCACCACGAGTTGGAGCGGAACGGTGTGCGCGGTGCGAACCTCGGCGCCCAACTCACCCAGCGCGCCGAGCTCGTGGGCCAGGGCGGCGCCCCGGGTGGCGGCGGCGAGGTGGATGGTGCGGACGGCGACGCCGCGCCCGAGCACCTCGGCCACCCGCGAGCGCCGCTCAACCAGCTGGCGGGCGGGCGTGTTCGGGCCCGGATACATGCTCAGCACGTCCGTGCGCGCCTCGGCGGCGGCGTCCTGCAGAGCGGCGGCGACGCTCGCCTCCCCCACGATCAACTCGGTGTGCACCGAACCGCCGGGCCGGTCCTGCTCGGTGAGCAACTCGCCGATGATCGAGGGCACCACCGCCTGGAGGAAGGTCAGCCGGTCGCGCCGCTGGTCGAGGTCGTCCAGCTCGGCCGCCAGCAGCTTGCTGAGCGCGGCGGCGGGCGCCGAGGGAATGAAACCGCTGCTGGTGGCCGGCGAGGCGTTGAGCAGTCCGGCCCCGAGCAGCAGGTCGACCGCCTTGCGCACGTCCGCCTCGGGCGCGCCGACGACGGTGGAGGCCTGCTCCGGCGTCCAGTCCTGCTGAGCCCGGGCGAGCCGGTAGATCGGGAGGCTGTGCTCTAAGTCCGTGCCCACCCTCGTCTCCGTCATCTCTCGTGCCGCGCCGGTCTGTCCACAACTAGACGCGGCAGGTCGTTGCCACCGGGTAAGTATGTACGAGCACGAAGATCTGGACCAGACTCTGTGTCGCGGAGCGATCACCGGACGGTCGCCTCCGCGCGCCCTCATCCGTGTGACCACCACCGGACAGCCTCGCCCCCGTCCGTCCCGTGGCGCCGACACGCCGGGCCGGGGCGCCCCCCGCGCGCGTAGCGCCCCGACGGGCCACGCGCGCTCCCTGCTGCAGAAGAGCGGACGCACGCCATGACGACCCTCACCACCGCCCGTCCCCGATCGCTCAACTTCGGTACCTACGGCGCCGCCGGACTCGCGGTCGCCGCGATGGTGAGCGTCCAGTCCGGTGCCGCGGTCTCCACCTGGATGTTCCCCACCATCGGCCCGGCCGCGACCGCCTCGCTGCGCCTGGCGTTCGCCGCGGTGATGCTGCTCGTCTGGGCCCGCCCCCGGCTGCGCGGGCGCAGCCGTACCGACCTGCTGTTCGCGGCCGCGCTGGGCATGGTCAGCGCGGTGATGACGCTCTGCTACTTCCAGGCCATCGACCGGATCCCGCTCGGTGTCGCGAGTTCGCTGGAGTTCCTGGGCCCGCTGGCGGTGGCGGTCGCCGGGCTGCGGCGGCGCGCCGACGTGATCTGGCCGGTGCTGGCGCTCAGCGGCGTCCTCATCCTCACCCAGCCCTGGAACAGCTCGCTGAACCTGGTCGGCCTGGCGTTCGGGACGGCCGCCGGCGCGGCGCTCGGGGGCTACGTGGTCTTCACCCAGCGGGTCGGTGACCGGTTCAGCGGCGTCGACGGGCTGGCGATCTCGGTCACCGTCGCCGCGCTCTGCGCAGCCCCGCTGGGTCTGCCGCACGCGCTGTCGGCGCTCACCCCGAAGATCCTGCTGGGGGCGGCGGCCGCGGCCGTGCTGCTGCCCGTGCTGCCGTACGTCCTGGAGATGGTGGCGCTGCGCAAGCTCACCACGGCGGCCTTCGGCACCCTGCTGAGCTTCGAGCCGGCCGTCGCGACGCTGATCGGATTCGTCCTGCTGCACCAGCACCTGACGATCGCTCAGATGTTCGGCATCGCCTGCGTGATGTCCGCCAGCCTCGCCGCCGTCCGGCGCGGCGGCCGCCCGCAGGAGCCGTCGACGGACGAGGCGGCCCCGGCCTCCTCGTGACTCCTCATGACTCCCCCTGAGGCGTGATCAGCGGGCGACGAGTCCCCGTACGGCGTCGCTGACGGCGGGGATCTCGTCGGGCCCGGCCCACGCGTGCGCGTCGTGCTCGGTGAGGACGACCGGCCCGGTCCGGGTGACCGTGACCGCGAAGGTCAGCCGGACGCCACAGGAACAGCACCCGCTCCCCGTCGGCGATCACGGCCGCCACGACGAACCGCTGCACCCCGTCCGCCTCGGCGGCGGCCCGGATCGCACCCTCGAACGCGGGGTCGGCGAAGGGCGAGTTCACACAGCTCCTTGTGTGTGGACGATCCTGCTCACGATGCCAGAGCGGGACCTTGATCGTGTGCGCGTAGGTGCGCAATGTCTGGCGTCGTAAACGGGCGGGGCCGTGATGCTGCTCCAACAGGCAGCGCTGGATTGCCCCTTCGGGAAGCGGGCCGGTGCGGGCGGGAACCTGGCGGAGCCTGCAGCGGGACCACGTTCGTGTGAGTTGACGGTGTGTAGTCATATCTGAATGATCATCAACTGCCTTATCTGGCATGGGTGTTCGGTGGCCGCACTGCGGAGGGTCGGGTTCCGGCCGCCCGACTCCCGTGTCCGGAAGGGAACTTCCGCACATCCGCAGGCGGCCCGAAGGCGAACGGCGGCTATCACACACGTGCAAAATAGAGATGAATAATCAACAATTCCCACGCAATCCGGCCATATTTGAAGACTGGCGTCCGATCGACGGTGTGACCACCCCCGCAAACCGGACGAGCCGGGCGGCACTGACCGACCGGTCGGCAGGCCAGGCGGCCCTTGCGTTTCCGGGCGATCCGCAGATCAACCCGACATGATCATGCTCACGAACCGGCCCGGGTGGCCGAATCGGGCCGCCGGTCGGGGAGAAGTCCGGAATCGTTCTCATTGGTTGCCTGACGTAGGACTTTTGACCGACAGTCACACAAATGAACGCCATCCAGCGCCTCGTCGAAGGCGCGCTCCTACGCCATCGCGACTTCCGCTTCCTGCTCTCCGGGGCCGCCGCGAGCCAGCTGGGCAGCCAGGTGACCCTGGTCGCCCTGCCGCTGGTCGCGGTCGTCAGGCTGGATGCCGCACCCTTCCAGGTCGGCCTGCTCACCGCGGCCGAGACCGCCGCGTTTCTGCTGGTGGGACTGCCCGCGGGCGCCTGGGTGGACCGGATGCGGCGCCTGCCGGTGCTGGTGCGCGCCGACGTGGTGCGCGGGCTGGCGGTCGGCTCGGTCCCGGTGGCCGCCGTCGCCGGGGTGCTGACGATGGCCCAGCTCTACCTGGTGGCCCTGGTCACCGGCCTGGCCACGGTGTTCTTCGAGGTCGCGCACCAGTCCTTCGTGCCGCAGCTGCTGCCGCGCGAGCAGCTGGTGGCGGGGAACGGGGCGCTGGAGGTGGTCCGCTCGTCCGCCCAGGTCGCCGGGCCGGGGCTCGGCGGTGTGCTGGTCCAGCTGCTCGGGGCGCCGGCGGCCATGGTCGCCGACGCGGTGGGCTATCTCCTCTCGGCCCTGCTGGTGCTCGGCATCCGCACCCACGAGCCACGCCCCGAGGCGCTGCCGGGCCGCTCGCTGCGCGCCGAGATCGGCGAGGGCGTCGCGTTCGTCGCGCGTCAGCCGCTGCTGCGGGTGATCGCGGCGGCGACCGCCTCGTCCAACTTCTTCGCCGCCCTGCTGATGTCCGTGCAGACCGTCTTCTGGGTCCGGGTGCTGGGCCTCTCGCCCGCCGCCATCGGTCTGCTGCTGTCGGCCTCGGCCGTCGGCGGGCTGAGCGGCGCGCTGTGCGCTGGGGCGCTGGCCCGGCGGTTCGGCCAGGCCAGGATCATCTGGCTCTCGGTCGCGGCCACGGCGCCGTTCGCGCTGCTCTGGCCGCTGTCCCACGGCAGCGCGGGGGCGGTGCTGTTCGCGGCCGGTTCGGCGGTCGTCTTCTTCGGCGCGGTGGTCTACAACGTCGCCCAGGTCAGCTTCCGCCAACTGCTCTGCCCGCCCGTGCTGCTGGGCCGGATGAACGCCACCATGCGGTTCCTGGTGTGGGGCACGATGCCGCTGGGCGCGCTGGCCGGCGGCGCCGTCGCGGCGGCGGCCGGGCCGCGCGCCGCGCTGTGGCTCTGTGCCGCGGGCATGCTCGCGGTGCCGTTGCCACTGCTGCTTTCACCGCTGCGCGCCATGCGCGAGATGCCGACCGCCGAGTCACCCGTACCCGCCGGGGACGCCCCCGAGGCCGGGGAAGCCGTCGCCGCCCGCTGAGCCCGGGCCCGCCCCGCGCGCCGCGCCGCGCCGCGCCCCGCCGTCCACCCACGAACCGAAGAAGCGGAGACTCCAGCCGTGGCCGCCAGCCCCACCCCCGCCAGCATCACCGCCGCCTACCTCGCCCGCTACCGATCCGTCGCCGCCCAGCGCGCCGAGCTCGTCCCGCTGACCGGCGCCCAGCGCCGCTTCCTGCTCTCCCGCCGGCTGGACCCGCAGGGGCGCCCGGCCATCGTGCCGCTCTTCTTCGCCTTCCCGCGCGGCACGGTGGACCCGGCCCGGCTGCGCCGCGCCGCCACCCGGCTGGCCGAGCTTCACCCGGCCCTGCGCGGCAGCCTGACCACGCTGCGCGGCACCCCGGCGCTGCGGCTCGGCGAGCCGTCGGCCGAGGTCCGGGAGGTCGCGGTGGCCCCGGGCGGGAGAGCCGAGGACGCGCTGCGCCAGGCGCTGCTCGGCTGGTTACCCGAGGGGCCGCCGCTGCGCCTCCTGCTGGCCCGCCAACCCGGCCAGGACGGTGAGGAGTTACTGGCTCTCGCGCTGGACCACACCGCCTGCGACGAGCAGTCGCTCGGCCTGGTCACCGCGGACCTCAGCCGGCTCTACCGGGAGGATCCGTCCGCCGCGCCGGACCCGCGGGAGTCCGCCGCCGCCGTCGCGGCCTACCGTGAGGCCGTCGAGCTCCAGCTCGCCGCCGAGGCCGCCGCCTCCTCCCCCGCCGCCTTCGCGCACTGGGCCGCCCGGCTCGGCGCCCTCGCCGACACCGACCGGGTGCGCCCCGCGGCCACCGAACTACCGCCGCCCACCGGCATGCTGACCCACCGGCTGCCCGCCGCCACCGGCGCCGCGCGCGGCGCCGTCTTCCCCGCGCTGCTGGACGGCGTGTCGGCGGCCGCGGTCGACCTGTTCGGATCGGAGCGCCCGCTCGCGCTCGGCTACCCGTGGGGCGGCCGCCCGCCCGCCGCGCCGCAGGCCCTGGGCTGCTTCCTCAACACCCTGGTCCATCCGGCCACCGCCGCTCCGGCGGACCTCACCGAGCTCAGCGCCTGCTGGTGGGACGACCTGGACCACGCGGACACGCCGTTCGACGAGGTGGTGCACGCCGCCCGCTCGGCCGGGGCGAGTTGGCCGGGCACCCTGGACGGCCTGCTGACCTTCGAGGACCTGCACCGGCGCCCGCCGCTGGTGCTCGGCGGAACGCCCGGCCGGGAGACCCATCTGACCGGACGCCCGATCGGCGCGCCGTTCGCCGTCTCCGCCTCGCACGGCGACGACCTGCTGGTCCGCCTCGCCTGGGACCGCGAGCAGTGCCCGGACGACGACGCCGCCCGGGCCGCCTTCGAAGCCCTGCTGACCACCCTGCGCCATCACCTCGGCGCCCGGCCCGGCGATCCCGGGCCCGGCGCCCGCAGCGCCTCCTGAGCCACCGGACCCACGGGGGATCCACCGCGGCCGTCCGGCCCCACCGGGCCCGGCGCGGCCGCAGCACACCCGCCACAAGCGAAGGGAACCATCCATGTTCGCTCTCTCCTCCTCGCAGGAGATCGTCTGGCTGCACGAGCAGATGCTGCCCGGCAGCCGCGCCTACAACTTCACCGCGACGCTCGACCTGTGGGGCCCGCTGGACGAGCCGGCCCTGCGGGCCGGCCTGGCCGCAGCGCTCGACCACCACCCGGGCCTGCGAATGGAGTTGGTCGCCCAGCCCGGCGGCTTGCCGGGCCAGCGGGTCCGCGACCGCGTCGAACCGCGGCTGCGCGACAGCGACCTGTCCGGCGAGGCCGACCCGGAGGCCGCCTTCCGGCACCTGCTGCGCGCCGAGGCCGAGGAGCCGCTCGACACCGCGCAGGCGCCGCTGCTGCGCTGGCACCTGGTCACGATGGGCGACGAGCACCACCGCCTGATCCACGTCGAGCACCACCTGATCCACGACGGTCACTCCTTCGCCATCCTGCTGCGCGACGTCTTCACCGTCTACCGCGCCCGGGTGCTGGGCGAGCCGGTCGTCCTGGAGCCCGCCCGCTCCTACCAGGAGCACGCGAGCGCCGCCGCCGACGAGGCGCGCGACCTGACGCGCGAGCAGAGCCTCGCCTACTGGCACGCGCAGTTGGACGACGCGCCGCGCGAGGTGACGCTCCCCGGGCTGAACCGCCCGGGCGCGGTGCGCCGCCACCGCGGCGGGCAGCTGCGCCAGGCGATCGGCGCCGACCTCGCCGAGCGGCTGCGCACCCGCAGCCGCACCGACGGGCACACCCCGTTCAGCACGCTGCTCGCGCTCTTCGCCGAGCTGCTGCGCCGGCACAGCGGCCACCACGAGCTGGTGGTGGGCACCGCGGTGGGCAACCGCCCGGTCGGCTTCGAGGGCACCGTCGGGATGTTCGTCAACACCCTGCCGCTGCGGCTGCGGCTCGATCCGGCCGCGCCCGGGCTGGACGCGGTGGACGAGGTCACCGACACGCTGCTGCGCGCGCTGCCCCACCAGGAGGTGCCGGTCCAGGAGTTGACCCGGGCGCTGGGCCTGCACACCAGCGGCGCGGACAACCCGCTGTTCAACGTGATGTTCAGCGCCCACGACGCGGCGCTGCCCGAGGTCGAGGCGCCGGGCCTGGAGATCTCGCTCTTCGAGGGCTTCAACACCGGCACCACCCGGTTCGACCTGGACCTGGTGCTGATCCCCGACGACCGCCGGGTGGTCGGGCCGCGGCACGGCGCCGCCGGGATGACGCTGGTCTGGGACTACGACGCCGACCTGTTCGGCGAGGAGGTCGCCGCGCTGCTGGCCGAGCGGCTGGTGGACCTGCTGCGCGGCTACCTGGACGACCCCCGGCTCCCGCTCGCCGCGCTCGGCACCGCCGCCACGGTGGACACCGCGCCGCACGACATGGCCCCCGACCTCGCCCTGCTCGACCCGGCCGCCGCCCACGACCCGTCCCGGCCGGCCGTGTTGGCCGGCAGCGGGCGGCTGACCTTCGGCGACCTGGACCGGCGCGTCTCCGAGCTGGCCGAACGGCTGCGCGCCGCCGGGGTGAGCGCCGGACAGCCGGTCGCCACCGTGCTGCCGCGCGGCGTGGAGAGCGTGGTCGCGCTGCTGGCCTGCCTGCGCACCGGCGCGGTCTACGCGCCGCTCTCCGCCGAGGACCCGGCCGCCCGGCTCGGCCTGCTGCTGGACCGGCTGGAGCCCGCCCTGGTCCTGGCCACCCGGCAGAGCGCGTTGGCGCTGCCCGCCGAGGGCCGCACGCCCGCGCTGCTGGACGGTCCGGCCTTCCCGAAGGCCGAGCCCGCGGCGGTGCTGGACGGCGCCGCGTACGTGATCCACACCTCCGGCTCGACCGGGGTGCCCAAGCCGGTGCTGGTGGGCCGGGCCGCGCTGGCCGGCTACCTCGGCGCGATCGTCCGGCGCTACGAACTCGGCCCCGAGGACCGGGTGCTGCTCTTCGCCCGGCCGTCCTTCGACGTGGCGCTGGAGGAGGTGCTACCGGCGCTGGCCGCCGGCGCCGCGCTCGTCCTGCCGCAGCGCGAGGTGCCGACCGGGCCCGAACTGGTCGCGGTACTGGCCGCCCGCGCGGTCACCGTCGCCAACCTGCCGACCAGCTACTTCCTGGCCGTGCGTGAGGAGTTGCGCCAGGCGCTGCGGGACGGACGCTGGTCGCCGCGACTGCTGGTGCTGGGCGGCGAGCGGCTGCCCGCGCAGGCGCTGGCGGGCCTGGCCGAGGACACCGACGCGACACTGCTGAACGCCTACGGCGTCACCGAGGCCACCGTCACCTCCACCGTGCACGAGATCACCGCCGCCGACCTGGCGGACGGCGCCGAGATCCCGCTCGGCACCGAACTGCCCGGCACCCGGATCCACGTGCTGGACGACGGCGCCCGTCCGCTGCCGGCCGGCGGGGTGGGCGAGTTGGCGGTCGCCGGTCCCGCGCTGGCGGAGGGCTACCTCGGTCTGCCGCAGACGACCGCGGACCGCTTCGTGATGCCCGCCGCGCTGGGCGGCGAGCGGGTGTACCGCACCGGCGACCGCGGCTACCGCGACCTGCGGGGCCGGCTCTGGTTCCTGGGCCGCCAGGACAACCAGGTCAAGCTGCGCGGCTACCGGATCGAGCTGGAGGAGATCGAGGCCGCCGCCTCCGCCGAACTGGGCGGCCGTTCCTGTGCGGTGGTGCTGGACCGGGAGAGCGCCGACACGCCCCGGCTGGTCGGCTTCCTGGAGGGCGCCGAGCAGCCCGACGGCGCCGCGCTGCACGCCGCCCTGGCGCGGCGCCTGCCCGGCGCGCTCGTCCCCGGCAGCTGGGTGGCGCTGGAGAGCATGCCGACG
The DNA here is from genome assembly GCF_000744225.1 of Kitasatospora mediocidica KCTC 9733. Taxonomy (GTDB): domain Bacteria; phylum Actinomycetota; class Actinomycetes; order Streptomycetales; family Streptomycetaceae; genus Kitasatospora; species Kitasatospora mediocidica. Next base: position 515,998 of record NZ_JQLN01000007.1, read on the forward strand.
CTGCCCGGCGGCAAGCCCGACCGCGCCGCGCTGACTCGCGCACTGGCCGAACTGCCAGCTGCTGACGCAGAGTTGGCGGAGGAGTCGGAGCAGTCCTTCGCGGACCCGGGTCTCGCGCTGGTGGCCGAGGCCTGGCGCGCGGTGCTCGGCCACGGCCGCTTCACCGCCGACTCGCACTTCTTCGAGGTCGGCGGACACTCGCTGCTGGCCGCCCAGTTGGCCGCCTGGCTTGAGCCGAGGCTCGGCCACCGCCCGCCGCTGCGCGCCCTGTTCGCCAACCCCGTGCTGGCCGACCAGGCCAAGGCCCTGATGGGAGAGACCAAGTGAGCTCGGCCCCCTCCGCCGTCCTGGAGGACGGCCACCGCGAACTGGTCGACGCCTTCGAGAGCTTCATCCGCCGCGAGGTGGTGCCGCTGGCCGCCGAGCTCCCCGAGGCCGGCGACCTGCCGCCGGACGACCTGCGCACCTACGTGCGCAAGCGTTCGGCCGCGCTCGGCTTCTACGCCGGCGACTACGCCGAGGAACTCGGCGGCTCCGGCATGCCGTTCAGCGCCGTCGTCCTGCTGCACCACGCGGCCGGGCGCAGCGGCTGCGTGCTGGCGCCGTACGCGCTGGCGGGCTCCGACGGGCCCAGTCCGCTGCTGCGCAACGGGACGCCCGAGCAGGTCGAGCGCTACCTGCTGCCGCTGGTGCGCGGCGAGGCGGTGCGCTGCCTGGCACTGACCGAGCCGCACGCCGGCTCGGACGCCTTCCGGCTGACCACCACCGCCCGCCGGGACGGCGACAGTTGGGTGATCAGCGGCCGCAAGACCTTCGTCAGCAACGCCGACCGGGCCGACTTCGCGCTGGTGGTCACCGCGACCGACCAGGGCGCGGGCACCACCGGCGGCGCGACCGCCTTCGTGCTGCCGATGGACCAGCCCGGCCTGCGGATCGGCCAGCGCTACGAGGGCATGTCCGGCGAGCCGCTGTTCGAGCTGCTGCTCGACCAGGTCCGGGTGTCGACGGACGCGGTGATCGGCGGCGAGGATGGCGTCGGGGCGGCCATGGCGCTGGCCGTGGACAGCCTTTCGCGCGGACGCCTGATCGTGGCGGCGATGTGCAACGGGATCGCGGAGCACGCGCTGCGCCTGGGCGTGGAGTACGCCAGGGAGCGCGAGGCCTTCGGGAACCGGATCGGCACCTACCAGCACGTCCAGGAGCTGCTGGTGAGCAGCCGGGCCGAGCTGGAGGCGTCCAAGCTGCTCACGCTGGCCTGCGCCCGGCTGGTGGACGACGGCACCGAGGCGCCGGAGAACGCGGCCCTCGCCAAGCTGACCGCCTCCGAGACCGCGGTGCGGGTGGTGGACCGCGCGTTGCAGGTGCACGGCGCCACCGGCTGGGTGCGCGGGCATCCGCTGGAGTTCCTGTACCGCTACGTCCGGATGATGACGATCATCGAGGGGACCTCCGAGGTCCAGAAGGTGATCATCGCGCGGGCCATGGGCCTGTGCTGACCACCACCACGACTCGAAGGCGAGACCATGACCAACTCTGACCTCAGCATCGTGCACGGCGCGCCGCACCGGGACGCCGTCGTGCTGGACCGCTACCTCGACCGGGTGCGCCGCACCCCCGACGCGCCCGCCCTGCTGGACGGCGACCGCAGCTGGAGCTACGCCGAACTGGACGCGCTGGCGGGCGCGGTGGCCGGGGCACTCGGTGACCGGGTGCGCCCCGGCGACCTGGTCGGCGTCTGCCTGGACCACTCGGTGGCGCTGGTCGCCGTCGCCCTGGCGGTGGCCCGGCGCGGCGCCGTCTACCTGCCGCTCGGCCCGCGCCCGGGTGAGCAGCGGCTGCGCACGGTGGCGCAGAGCCTGCGGCTGGGCTGCCTGGTCGGCGACCCGGCTCTGCTGCCGCCCGAGTACGCCGACGCCGAGCGCCAGGCGCTGCCGCTGCCCGTCGAGGGGCTGGTCGCCTCCTTCGCCCCCGTGCGGGAGGCGGCGCTCGGCGCACCGGAGGGCACCTACTACGCGGTGATGACCTCGGGCTCCACCGGCACACCCAAGGCGGTGGCGGTCGGCGAGGCCTCGCTCGGCGAACTGCTGCACTGGTACCAGGAACTGACCGGCCTGGGCCCGGGCGACCGGCACAGCCTGATGATCGGCGCCGCCTTCGACCCGCACCTGATGGAGCTCTGGGCGACCCTCACCAGCGGCGCCGCGCTGGTCGTCGCCCCCGAGGAGGTGCGCTGGGACCCGAGCGCGCTCACCGGCTGGTGGCAGCGGGCCGGCATCACCGTCGGCAACCTGCCCACCCCGCTGGCCGAACCGGTGCTCAGCCTGCCCTGGCCGGGCGGGCTGGCGCTGCGGCACCTGGTGGTCGGCGGCGACCGGCTGCGCCGGCGGCCCGCGCCGGACGTCACCGCGTCCGTCCACAACGCCTACGGCCCGGCCGAGGCCACCGTGGTGACGACCGTGCACTCGATGCCCGCGGGCGCCGCGCCCGACGGCACGGACGCGCCGCCGATCGGCCTGCCCCGGCCCGGCGCCACCGTCCTGGTCACCGACGAGGACGGCCGCCCGGTGCCGCGCGGCACGGCCGGCGAGCTGCGGATCGGCGGCGGTTGCCTGGCGCTCGGCTACCTGGACGCGGAGCTCACCGCCCGGCGCTTCGTCGCGCCGCCGCAGGGCAGCGAGGAGGTCGGCCGGGTCTACCGCACGGGCGACCGGGTGCTGATGCGCCCCGACGGGGTCCTGGAGTTCCACGGCCGGCTGGACGACCAGGTGAAGGTCAGCGGTGTGCGGATCGAGCCCGCCGAGGTCGAGGCGGCCTTCGAGCGCGACCCGCGGGTGCGGCGCGCCGTGGTGGCCGCCCGGTACGACGCGGGCGGCGCGGCGCAGCTGGTCGCCTTCGTCCAGCCGGCGTCCGCAGGCGAACTGGCCTCCGGGGCAGAGCTGTTGGAACAGCTGCGCGGCTGGCTGCCCGAGCAGGCCGTGCCGACCCGGATCCGGCTGGCCGAGGCCTTCCCGCTGAACGCCAACGGCAAGGTCGACCGGGCCGCCCTGCTCGCGACCGACGAGCAGCCCGACTCCCCTGCGGCGCAGGACGGTTCGCCGACCGAGCAGCTGGTGCTGCGGCTCTGCCGCGAGCTGCTCGGCCACGGAGCGGTCGGCCCGCTGGACAACTTCATCGACGTGGGCGGCAACTCGCTCGCGGCCTCCCGCCTGCTGGTGGCCCTGGAGGAGGAGTGCGGCGTACGGCTGCGCGCTCCCCAGCTGCTCCGCCAGCCCGATCTGCGCAGCCTCGCCGAGCTGGTCGAGTCCCGGCGCGTGACCGCATGACCGCCCGCGAGCCGAGGAACGGATCCCCGATGCCTGCCACCACCACCGCTCCGGCCGGCGTGCCCGGTCTGATCGCCCGGCATGCCGAGCAGCACCCGCACACGCTGGCCGTCTCGGACGGCAGTACTGTCCTGACGTATCGTCAACTCTGCTCCGCCGCAGCGGGCCTGGCCGCCGAGATGGCCGCTCGCGGGGTAGGGCCGGGCAGCGCCGTCGGCCTGCTCGCGGCCCGCTCCACGCGCCTGGTGGTCGCCCAGCTCGCGATCTGGTGGGCGGGCGGCCACGGCGTGCCGCTCGACCCGGCCTACCCGCGTCCGCGCACCGCCGCGATGATCGAGGACGCCGGGGTGCTGCTGACGCTCGGCGACAAGGCCCTGCTGGCCGGCGCCGGCCTCCCGCAGGAGCGCACGCTGGTCCTGGACGACACCGCGCTGCCCGGCGAGGCCGCCACCGGCGCGCCGCACCCGTCGATCGACACCCCCGAGGCGATCGCCCTGGTGCTGTACACCTCCGGCTCCACCGGCAGGCCCAAGGGCGTCGAGGTGCCGCACCGGGCCATCACCGCGCTGGTGACGGCCCCGGACGCGGTGGCGCTGGGCCCGGGCGACCGGATGCTCTACCACTCGCCCGCCACCTTCGACGCCTCCACCTTCGAGGTCTGGGCCCCGCTGGCGAGCGGCGCGGCCGTGATGGTCTCCCCCGCCGACCGGCCGACGCCGGAGGAACTGGCCCGGGACGTCGAGCGGTTCGGCGTCACCACCACGTTCCTGACCACCGCGCTCTTCCATCAGCTGGCCGTCCGACAGTCGCGGCTGTTCGGGGTGCTACGGACGCTGGTCGTCGGCGGTGAGGCGCTCTCGGCCGAGCACGCCAGGACCGTCCTGCGGGCCTTCCCCTGGCTCGACCTGCTGAACGCCTACGGGCCGACCGAGGCCACCACCTTCACCACCCTGCACCGGCTGCGCGAGGCCGACTGCGAGGGTCCGCCGCCGATCGGACGGCCGTTCGGCGGGGCGAGCGCGGCCGTGCTGGACGAGCGGCAGGCGCCGGTGGCGCCCGGCGCGCGCGGCGAGCTCTGGATCGGCGGCACCCGGCTGGCGCTGGGCTACCTGGGGCAGCCGGAGCTGACCGCCGACCGGTTCCGCGAGATCCCAGGGCACGGCCGGATGTACCGCAGCGGCGACCTGGTGACCGCCCGGCCGGACGGCACGCTGGACTTCCACGGCCGGGCGGACCACCAGGTCAAGGTGCGCGGCTTCCGGATCGAGCCCGACGAGATCGAGCACGCCCTGCGCCTGCACCCGGAGATCGCGGAGGCCTGCGTCGTGGTGCGCCGGGCCGGGCAGGACGACGCCGAGCTCACCGCCTTCGTCGTCCCCACCGAGGGCCACCGGCCCGCCGGCGCCGCCCTGCGCGCCCACCTGGCCGACCGGCTCCCGGCCCATCTGGTGCCCACCGCCTGGACGGTGCTGACGGCGCTGCCGCTGACCGACGTCGGCAAGGTGGACCGCCGCGCGCTCGCCGCGCTCGACCCGCAGGCCCCGGGCGAGCGCCCGCAGGTCCCCGCCGTCGCGCTCACCCCGCTCCAGGAGGCCGTCGCCGAGGCCTGGGCCCGGGCGCTGGGCCGCCCGGTCGAGCGGGCGGACGCGGACTTCCTGGCCGAGGGCGGGCACTCGCTGATGGCCATGTGGGTGGTCGACGACCTGCGCGAGGACCTGGGCGTGGAGCTGTCCCTCGCGGACTTCTTCAGCCACCCGACGGTGGCCGGCCAGGCCGCCCTGGTCGAGCGGTCGTTGCTGGCCCTGCACGGCGAGGCGGGCGCATGAGCCGCCCCGACGCACCGGCGCAGGCCGACCTGCTGCGGCTGGCCCGGCAGCGGGCCGCCGGCGCGGCCCGCCCGACCGCCGTCCCGCGCGGCGCCGGGAGCGGCCCGGCGCCGCTCTCGCACGCCCAGCGGCGGATGTGGCTGATGGACCGGCTCGGCCAGGGCGGCGCGCTGTACAACGTGCCGGTGGCCACCCGGCTGCGCGGGCCGCTGGACACCGACGCGCTGGCCGAGGCGCTCGGCGCGCTGACCGACCGTCACCGGATCCTGCGCACCCGCTACGGGCAGCGCGGCGACGAGCCGTTCCAGGAGGTGGCACAGCGCGCGCCGGTCGCCGTCCCGGTGCTGGCCGCCACGCCGGACGAGACGCCGGCCGTGCTGCTGGCCGAGGCGTCCCGCCCGTTCGACCTGACCGTCGGGCCGATGCTGCGCGCGGTGGCGCTGCGGCACGGCCCGCAGGACCACACCGTCCTGCTCACCCTGCACCACATCGCCGTCGACGGCGGCTCGCTCCCGGTGGTGCTGGAGGAGTTGGCCGTCCTCTACGCCGCCGCGCGGGCCGGCCGGCCCGCCGAGCTGCCCGAACCGGCGCTGCAGTACGCCGACTTCGCGCGCTGGGAGCGGTCCAGGGCGGACGAACTCGCGCGCGCCGTCGACGACTGGGCGGCCCGGCTGGCCGGGGCCCGTCCGGTGCCGCTCCCGCGCCTGGCACCCACCGGGCGCCGGACCCGGACGGCGGGCACCCGCAGCGTGCCGCTCTCCGTCGAAACCCTGGACGGGCTGCGGCAGTTGGGCCGCCGGCAGGGCGCCACGCCGTTCACCGTGGTGCTGGCCGCCGCCTTCGCCACCCTGCACCGCGCGACCGGACGCACGGACCTGACGCTGGGCTGCGTCAGCGGCCACCGCGCGCGGCCCGAGCTGCGCCGGCTGGTGGGGCTCTGCGTCAACACCCTGCCGATCCGGGCCGACCTGGGCGCCGACCCCGCCTTCACCGAGTTGCTCGGCCGGGTGCGCGGCGCGCTGCTCGGCGCGCAGGCGCAGCACGAGGTGCCGTTCGACCTGGTCGTGGAGCGGCTGGGCCCGGACGCCCGCGGCGCGGACGGCACCGCGCTGCTCTCGGTCACCTGCGACCTGGTCCAGCGGCCCGGCGCGCTGGACCTGCCGGGCCTGGCGGCCGAGACGGTCGACGTCGACCTCGGGCTGGCCAAGTTCGACCTCGGGCTCTTCGTCGAGGACGGCCCGCAACCGCGCTGCCTGGTGCAGTACGACGCCGACGCCCTGCACGAGCAGACCGCCGAACAGCTGCTGGACGCCTTCGCCGAGCTGCTCACGGCGGTCGCGGCGGACGGCGGACAGCGGCTCGGCCGGCTGCCGGGCCGGGCGCTGCGCCCGGTGGCGGCGGACGTCCACCCGGCCGAGGCGGCCCTGCTGGCCGACCCGCGGATCGCCGAGGCGGTGGTGGTGCTCCGCGCGGGCCTGCCGCCGCTGGCCTACGCGGTGCCGGCCGGACCGGCGGCGCCGAGCGGCACCGAGCTTCGCGGGCAGCTGCGCTCGCGCCTGTCCGGTGACCGGCTCCCGGCGGCCGTCACCGTGGTGGACCGCCTGCCGCGCGACGCCGACGGCGCCGTGGACCTCACCCGGCTGCCCGGCAACGAGCCGCCGAAGGCGCCGAGGCCGCCGGCCGAGGGCGCTCGGGTGGCGGCCGTGCGGACCGCCTTCGGTGAGCTGCTCAGCGCCCGGCCCGGTCCCGAGGACGACTTCTTCGCCCTCGGCGGCCACTCGCTGGTCGCCGTCCAACTCGCCGAGCGGCTGCGCACCGCCACCGGCCTGCCGCTGACCGGGCTCGACATCCTGGAGCAGCGCACTCCGCGCGCGGTGGCCGCGCTGCTGGACGCCCGGCAGGGCGAACAGCGCGCGGCGGCCGCACGACGGGCCGGCCGGGCCGCTCGCGGCGTCCGGGCGGGCACCGTCCTGCTCACCGGCGCCACCGGCGGCGTCGGCGCGGCCGTCCTGGCGCAACTGCTGGCCCAGGGCCGCCCGGTGCGGGCGCTGGCCCGGCCCGAGTCGGCGCATCTGGTGGCGCTGGAGGGCGTCGACGTGGCCGAGGGAGACCTCGGCGACCTGGACAGCCTGCGCGCGGCCGTCGAGGGGGTCGACGCGGTGATCCACGCGGCCAGCACCTTCACCACCCCCGAGGTCGACGTCGCCGCGATGGGCGCCCTGGTGGACGGCTGGCGGCGCGGCAGCTTCGTCTTCGTCAGCAGCGTGGACGCCTACGGCCGGCCGGCCGCCGTCGAGGTCGCGGACGGCGCGCCCACCGCCTTCCCCGTCACCGCCTACGGTCAGGGCAAGCTGGACTGCGAGCGGATCCTGCGGGAGGCCGCCGGGGCGCGGGGGCGGGGCGGCGCGAGCGCCGTCCGCGCGCCGATCGTCTGGGGCCCGGAGCAGCGCCTGCGCGACCAGCTCCGCTGGGGCTCGACCGGCGCGCTCTACCAGGCCGCGCTGGTGGGCCGCCCGTTGCCGCTGCCCGACCCCGCCGCGCACCCGCACGACTGGTACGGCGCCGCGTGGGTGCACTCGGCGGCGCTGGCTCGCGCGGTGATCCACTGCGCGGACGCGCCGGCCGGCGGCGTCGTCAACGCCGTCTCCGGGCACGTCGGCTGGCCGGAGTTCGCCGTTGAGCTGGCCCGGCTGCTGCGCTCCGCCTCCGCCGTGCAGCTGGGTGCGCAGGCCGACGGCGAACTGCTGCGCCCCTGGCACTACCGTTCCGACGCGCTGGCCGGCGCACTGCGCGAGCGGCCGGGCGAGGACTGGCGCAGCGTCCTGGCCGCGATGGTCGGATAGAGAAGAGACAGGTGGGACGGGCCGCGCCGGGCCCGTCCCACCCCCGCGACCGGGCGTCACTCCAGGGGCGCGTCCGGGGTGGCGATCAGGGTCTCCAGCAGGTGCACGTACTCGTCGGCCATCGAGCGGACGGTGTCGAGGTCGAAGAGGTCCGAGCTGTACTCCCACATCACCGTCATCCGGTCGTCCAGGAAGTCGTCCTCGCCGACTCTGCGGACGCCGTGCGGGATCACGATGATGTTGAGGTCGGTCTTCGCGGAGCCGTTGGCGTGCTCGAAGACGGTGACCGGCGAGCCGCCGAGGGCCAGCTCGGTGGCCGGCGTGTCGTGGAAGTTGAACATCACCTGGAACAGCGGGTTGACCCCGAGATCGCGCGGCGGGCGCAGCGCGCGCACCAACTCGACGAACGGGTAGTCCTGGTGGGCCGTCGCGCCCAGGACGGTGCGGCGGGCCTCGCCCAGCACCGCGCGGAAACTCGCCCCGGCCGGCACCGGGCAGCGCAGCACCACGCTGTTGACGAACATCCCGAGCAGGTCCTCGGTCTCGCCGCGCCGGTTGGCGAAGCCCGAGCCGACGCACAGGTCCCGTCCGCCGGTGCGGCGTTGGAGCAGCACGGCGAAGGCGGCCAGCATCACCATGTACGGGGTCGCCGCGGCCTCGCGGGCCAGGTCGCGGATCAACCCCGGCAGGGCGGGCGGCAGATCGAAACGCAGCTGACCGCCCCGGTAGCTCTGCCGGCGCGGCCGGGGCCGGTCGGTGGGCAGGCCCAGCACGCCCGGCGCGCCAGCCAGTTGCTCCAGCCAGTAGGCACGCCGGTCGGCCAGCTCGTCGCCGGCCGCGGCCTGGCGCTGCCAGCGCGCGAAGTCGCCGTACTGGTAGGCGAGTTCCGGCAGCGGCGAGGGGTCGCCCGGCAGCAGGGCGGCGTAGAGCTCGGTGATCTCCCGGGTGAGCACCACGTACGACCAGCCGTCGTGGACGAAGTGGTGTTCCACGAGCAGGAGTTCGTACTCGTCGTCGGCCAGCCGGAAGGCGGTCCAGCGGTAGAGCGGGAGCCGGCCCAGGTCGAACGGGAGCGCGGTGCGCTCGGCCACCAGCTCGCGCAGCCGCTGCGCGCGCTCCGGTTCGGACAGCTCGCGCAGGTCGATCCGGTCGGCCCGGACCGGCGCCGGATCGTGCACCAGCTGCCAGGCCTGGCCGTCCTCGTCCTCCTCGAAGGTGGTGCGCAGCATCTCGTGGCGGCGGGCCACCTCGGTCAGCACCCGGTCGAAGACGTCCTGGTCCAGCGGCCCGCGCACCCGCAGGGTGGTCTGGGTGCTGTAGGCCAGACTGTCGGGGGCGACCTTGGCGAGGAACCAGACCTCCTCCTGGAGCAGCGAGAGCGGTGTGCGCCGGGACTCCTCGTGCCGCCAGGTGCGCGGAGCGCCGGTGTCCGGCCGGTTCGCCAGCGGTTCCAGGTGGGCAGCCAGCCGGGCGACCGTCGGGTGCTCGAAGAGCGCGCCGACCGGCACCGAGGCGCCCAGCACCGGCCGCAGCCGCTCCATGATGCCCACCGCGAGCAGGGAGTAGCCGCCCAGCTCGAAGAAGTCGTCGTGTACGCCGAGCCGGTCGGTCTTCAGCACCTCGCACCAGGCCGCCAGGACGGCCTTCTCCAGCGCGGTGCCCGGCGCGGCCGGCGCCTCGCCCGGGGATCGGCGCGTGGGGCGCGGCGCGGGCAGCGCGGCCGCGTCGACCTTGCCGTTGACCGTCATCGGCAGCCGCTCCAGCGCCACGTACGCGCTGGGCCGCAGGTACTCGGGCAGCCGCTGCTCGACGTGGGCGCGCAGTTCGCTCGCGCTGGTCCACTCCCGCACGCCGTTCGGCACCACGTACGCGACCAGCCGGTCGCCGACCTCCTGGTGCTGGACGGTCACATAGGCGTCCGCCACCGTGGGGTGCGCGCGCAGGGCGACCTCGATCTCGCCGGGCTCGATCCGGAAGCCCCGGATCTTCACCTGCCGGTCGGCCCGACCGAGGAAGGCGATCCGGCCGTCGGTCTGCCGGGTGGCCAGGTCCCCGGTGCGGTACATCCGCCCGCCCGGGGTGAGCGGGTCGGGGACGAAGCGCTCGGCGGTCAGGCCCGGGCGGTTGACGTAGCCCAGCGCGAGCCCCGGGCCGCTGAGGTGGATCTCGCCGGGCTGCCCGGGGGCCGCCTCGGCGAGGCTCCCGTCCAGGATCCGCACCCGGGCGCCGGCGGTCGGCCGACCGATGTCGGGCAGGCCCTCGCCGACCGGGTCCACCTCGCCGCCGGTGCTCCAGACGGTGTTCTCGGTGGGGCCGTAGGCGTTGCCGAGACGGAACGGGAGGCCGGGCGCCGGGCGGGCGCGCAGCCGGTCGCCGGCCGCGTGGACGACGCGCAGCGCGCACCGGGCGGGCCACTCCAGCGGCAACAGGGCCTCGGCCAGCGGGGTCGGGAAGAGCGCGACGCTGACCTGCCCGGCGAGCAGCCAGTCGCGCAGCCGGGCCGGCTCCTGGACGTCGGCGGGGTCAGCGATCCGCAAGCAGGCACCGGCGGTCAGCGCGGGCCAGATTTCGGCCACCGCGCCGTCGAAGCCCGGCGAGAAGACCGCGCTGAACCGGTCCTCGGCCGTGATGGCGAAGGCCGTGCGGTGCCAGTGGCAGAGGTTGGCCAGCGAGCGGTGGGCGACCATCACCCCCTTGGGCTCACCGGTGGATCCCGAGGTGAAGACCAGGTAGGCGGTGTCGTCGGGCCCCACAGTCGGCACGGGCACAGCGGGCTCGACCACCGGCCCGGCCGGGGTGCGCGGATCGGCGCCGACCAGCACGATCCGGTCGGCCGCGACCGGCGCGCGCCCCGCCGCCTCGGCGGTGGCGACCACCAGGTGGGCGCCGGCCGTCGCCAGGATCCGCCCCAGCCGGTCGGCCGGCTGCGTCGGGTCCAGCGGGAGGTAGGCGGCGCCGGACTTCAGCACGGCCAGCGCCCCGGCCACCGCGGCGGCGCCGCGCGGCGCGAGCACCGCGACCACCCGGCCGACGCCCGCTCCGGCGGCGCGCAGCCGGGCCGCGAGCTGCTCGGCGCAGTCGTCCAACTCCCGGTAGCTGAGCGTCAGACGATCCTCGGCGACGGCGGGCGCCTCGGGTGCGAGGCGGGCCCGGCGGGCCACCGCCAGATGCACCGGCTCTTCCTGTTCCAGGAACTGACGGTCTGTCATGATGCCACCGCGTTCGAGGCCGTGGCCGCGAGCCGGGCGGTACGGGCCTGTCCGGCCAGCGCCGCCACCGTGGGGTGGTCGAAGACCGCGCTGATCGGCAGGTCCACCCCGAGCGAGCGGCGCAGCCGGGCGACCACCTTGGTGGCCAGCAGCGAGTGCCCGCCGAGCTCGAAGAAGTCGTCCTGCGGGCCGGCCTTCTCCAGGCCCAGGACCTGCGCGAACACCGCCGCCACCGCCTCCTCCTCGGCGGCGCCGGCCTCCTTGGCCGCCTTCGCCTCCTTGACGGCCTTGGCGTAGGCGGCCGGTGAGGGCAGCGCGGCGCGGTCGACCTTGCCGTTGGTGGTCAGCGGCAGCACGTCCAGCGGGCACCAGGTCCCGGGCACCAGCTGCTCCGGCAGCCGCGCACCCGCCCAGCTCCGCAGGTCGGCCAGGACGCCCGGTGCGCCGTTCGCGCCGTCCGCGCCGTCCGCGCCGCCGTGCAGCACCGGGTAGGCGACCAGCCGGCGGTCCTCGACGCTGTCGCCGTGGGCCAGCACCACCACGTCGCGGACCCCGGGGTGGGCGCGGAGCACCGTCTCGATCTCGCCCAACTCGACCCGGTAGCCGCGGATCTTCACCTGCCGGTCCAGCCGGCCCAGGATCTCCAGCGTGCCGTCCGCCAGCTCGCGGACCTGGTCGCCGGTGCGGTAGAGCCGCGCGCCCGGCAGCTCGGCGTACGGGTCGGCGATGAACCGCTCGGCGGTGCGGCCCGCCTGGTGGAGGTAGCCGCGGGCCAGGCCCGCGCCGCCGACGAACAGCTCGCCCGGCTCCCCGGCGGCGACCGGCCGCAGGTCCTGGTCGAGCACCCGGACGTAGGTGCCGCCGATCGGCCGGCCGATCGCCACCGAGCCCTCGGGCCGCCAGTCGTCCGGCACCGGGAAGCAGGTGGTGAAGGTGGTGCCCTCGGTCGGGCCGTAGCCGTTGACGACCCGGCACTCGGGGTGGCGGGCGCGGAACTCCCGGACCCGCTCGACCGAGAGCACGTCGCCGCCGGCCAGCAGCTGGCGCACGCCGCTCAGCGCGTCCGGGTCCTCGTCCACCACCAGGTGGAAGAGCCCCGCGGTCAGCCACAGGGTGGTCACGCCGTGGCGCTTCACCAGGCGGCCGAGGTCCGAGAGCGAGGGCGCCGCGGGCGGGCCGACCACCAGCCGGCCGCCGCTCAGCAACGCTCCCCAGATCTCGAAGGTCGAGGCGTCGAAGGAGACCGAGGAGAGCAGCGGCAGCACCTCGTCGGGGCCCAGCCGGACGTAGTCCGCCTCGCGGATCAGCCGCACGACGCCGCGGTGCGGGACCATCACGCCCTTGGGGCGCCCGGTGGAGCCCGAGGTGTACATGATGTAGGCCAGCTGGTCCGGGCCGACCGCAACGGCGGGGTTCTCCTCGCCCAGCGTCTCCAGCAGCGCCGAGATCTCGTCCAGTCGCAGCACCACGGCGTCGTGGGGCGGCAGCCGGTCGGCCAGGTCGGAGCGGGTCAGGACCACCGAGACCTCGGTGTCCTCCACCATCGTGGCCAGCCGGGTGGCGGGGTAGCCGGCGTCCAGCGGCACATAGCAGCCGCCGGCCTTGAGCACCGCCAGGGCCGCGACCACGAACTCGGCCGAGCGCTCCAGCAGCAGGCCCACCGGCCGGTCGGGGCCGATGCCGGTGCGGATCAGCAGGTGGGCCAGCCGGTTGGCGCGCCGGTTCAGCTCGGCGTAGTCGAGCTCCTCGGTTTCGGTGGCCAGCGCCACGCTGTCCGGGCGGGCGGCGGCCCGGGTCTCGAACAGCTGGTGGACGCAGAGCGAGTCGGTGACGGTCGTCGTCGGGGTCATGACGTTCCTTCGCTGGTCAGGGGGTCGGTTGCGGTGTCGGTCAGGGCGTCGTCGGCCTCGGCCTCGGCGACGGCCGCGTCCACGGCGGCGCTGAAGCGGGCCAGGGTGGGGTTCTGGAACAGCGCGGTCATCGGCAGGTCCACGTCGAAGGCCGCACTCGCCCGCGCGGTGATCCGGATCGCCAGCAGCGAGTGGCCGCCCAACTCGAAGAAGTCGTCGTCCGGGGCGAGTTCCGGCACACCCAGCACCTGGCACCAGATGCCGTGCAGCACCTGCCGGCTCGCCTCGCCGCCGCCCTCACCGGGCGACGGCACGGCGGGGGCGACCGGTGGCACCGCCGGCTCGGGGCGGTCGGCCGGGTCGGGGGACGGCAGTTCAGGACCGTCCACCCGCAGGCCGGGGTCGGCCAGCACGGCGGCCAGCAGCGCAGTCCAGTGCGCCGCCAGCCGTTCGATCCGGTCGTGGTCGAACAGGTCGGCGGAGAACTCCAGTGCCCCGCGCAGCCCCTGGCCGCTCTCGTAGAGCATCAGCGAGAGGTCGAATTTCGCCGTGCCGTTACGGGTCACCTCGACCGGCTCGATCGTGATTCCCTCGCCCTCCCAGCGGGCCGGAAGCCGGGTGAGGGCGAAAAGCGTCTGGAATACCGGGTGATGGGTGATTCCACGGCTTCCGGCGAGTTCCCGGACGATCTCCTCGAACGGCAGTTCCTGGTGGTCCAGCGCATTCAGTGCGGTGCCGCGAACCCGGCGTACCAGGTCCTCGAAGGTCGGCGAACCGGAGACATCGGTCCGCAGCGGAAGGGAATTGACGAAATAGCCGACCAGCTGCTCCTCCTCCGGACCGGACCGTCCGGCCACGGGGGTGCCCACCAGCAGGTCGGTGCCGCCGGTGTAGCGGTGGATCAGCGCCTTGAACGCGGCCAGGTAGACCATGAACGGCGAGGCGCGCAGCCGCCGGCCCAGGGCGAGGACGCCCTCGTGCAGCTCGGCGGGGAGCGAGATCTGCACGGCGTCGCCGCGGTAGGTCGGCTTCGCCGGCCGCTCCCGGCCGGCCAGCACCGGCATGGTGGCCGGTGCTCCGGCCAGCGCGCCGCGCCAGTACGCGCGTTCGCGGTCCAGCCCGCCGGCCGCCAGCCGCTCGCGCTGGCGGCGGGCGTACCCGGCCTGGCTGAACGCCAGCGGCGCCAGCGGTGAGGGCAGGCCCTGGGCCACGGCCGGGTGGAGGAGGCAGATCTCCCGCAACAGCAGCTCCAGCGACCAGCCGTCGGTGATGGCATGGTGCATGGTCAGCAGCAGGACGTGCTCACGCTCGGCGGTCCGCAGCAGGACCGCGCGCCACAGCGGCGCCCGGTCGAGCGCGAAGGTCGTGCTGGACTCGCGCAGCGAGAGGTCCCGGCGTCGGGCCTCCCGCTCGGCCGGCGCCAGCGCGCGCAGGTCGTGCCACTCCAGGGGCGGGCGGAACTCGTCGGCGGGCAGCACCTCCTGGAACAACTCGCCGTCGTCCTCGACGAGCGCGGTGCGCAGGGGTTCGTGCCGCAGCGCCAGTTCGGTCAGGGTACGGGTCAGGATTCCCGGGTCGAGATCGCCTCGGACCAGGAATGCGCCGGGCACGTTGTAGGCCTGCGGCTCTGGCAGCAACTGGTGCAGCAGCCACAGCTGTTCCTGGGCGAATGACATCGGGGCCGGGGTTGTCGGCGCGAAGTCACGGTCGGCGCCGAAGCGCCCAATGGTCTGAGTCATGGTGTCCCCCACCGTCGCCTGCCGCTATGGAGAAACGGCTCAGGAGCGATTGAGGAACCCTTTATCCGCATTCCCTTGACCCGCCCCGGGCCGGCCCGACAGGATCCGTCCCGGAAGGCCCCATCGGGCCGCCTCCTCCTTTTCGGACTCGTCGGAAAGCGCGCGGACCGTGCGCCGGCCGGCCGCACGGCGCTGCCCGCAACCGTCGGCAGCGCCCCTCACCCCGCGGCGCCCGCGCCCGGCTCGGCGACCCCACCGAGCGTGCAGAGAACAGGAAGTGCCGTGCCGGACCACCACACGCCGCCCCGCCCCGGACGCAGCCGGGCCCCCGCCCTCACCCCGGTCGGCCGGGGTTCGCCCCTGCCGCTGTCCTTCGCCCAACAGCGCCTCTGGTTCCTGGACCAGCTCTCCGGACCCGGCTCCACCTACAACGTGCACCTGACCCTGCGGCTGCGCGGCCCGCTCGACCGTGCCGCGCTGGGCGAGGCGCTGCAACGCGCCGTCGACCGGCACGAGAGCCTGCGCACCACCTTCGGCACCGACCCGGCCGGCGAGCCCGTCCAGGTGATCGCCCCGGAACTCGAACTGCCGCTGCCGCTCACCGATCTGAGCGAGCTGCCGGCCGAGCGGCGCGAGCGCACTGCCCGGGAGCTGGCCGTCGCCTGGGCCGAGGAACCGTTCGACCTGCACGGCGGGCCGCTGGTACGGGCCCGGTTGGCCAGGGTCGGCGAACAGGACCACCTGCTCGGCCTCTGCCTGCACCACGCCATCTGCGACGGCTGGTCGCTGGACGTGCTGCTGCGCGGCCTCACGGCCGACTACGCGGACCGGCTCACTCCGGTGCGGCCCGCCCCCGTCCAGTACGCGGACTACGCGGTGTGGCAGCGCGCGCGGCTCTCCGGTCCGGCGCTGGCGCGCCAACTCGACTGGTGGAAGGGCTACCTGGCCGCCGCGCCGAGCGTCCTGGAGATCCCCGCCGACCGACCGCGCCGACCGGCTGCCGAGGCCCGCGGCGACCTGGTGCTCTCCACCCTCGACCGCCCCACGACCGAACGGGTGACCGCGCTGGCGCGCCGCCTGTCGGCCACCCCGTTCATGGTGCTGCTCGCGGCCTACGCGCTGCTGCTGGCACGGCAGTCGGGCGCCGAACGGCTGCTGGTCGGCACCCCGGTGGCCGGCCGGCCGCGGCCCGAACTGGAGGAGATGGTCGGCTTCTTCGTCAACACCCTGCCGCTGCACGTCGACCTGAGCGGCGCACCCGGGTTCACCGAACTCGTCGAGCGGGTCCGGGACTCGGCGCTGGCGGCCTTCGGCCACGACCAGGTCCCGTTCGAGAAGCTGGTCGAAGTCGCCCAGGCACAGCGGGCGGTGGGCCGCGCACCGCTGGTCCAGGCGGTCTTCACCGCCCAGCACGCAGCCCCGACCCGGCCCGAACTGGCGGGCCTGGACGTCGAACCGCTCGACGTCCTGCCGAGCACCGCCAAGTTCGACCTGGACCTGTCGCTGCGCCCGGACCCCGACCGGCCCGGCGCCCGGCAACTCGCACTGGCCTACGACAGCGACCTCTTCGACCGCACCACGGCCGAACAACTCGTGGACAGCTACCGCCTGTTGCTGACCTCCGGACTGGACGAGCCGGACACCGACGTCTGGCGGCTGCCGCTGCTGGCCCCGCCGCTGCGCCGCGCGGTGCTGGAGCAGTGGGCCGGCGCCGAACCCGCGCACCCCGCCACCGCCCTGGTGCACGAGCTGTTCGCCGCGCAGGCCGCCCGGACCCCCGGCGCTCCCGCCCTCTCGGTGGACGGCGCCGGCGTGGACTTCGGCACGCTCAACGCGCGGGCCAACCGACTCGCCCACCACCTGCGGGCGCTCGGTGTCGGCCCGGACGACCGCGTCGCGCTCTGCCTGTCGCGCGGCGCCCGCTACGCCGAGGCGGTCCTCGCCGTCCTGAAGGCGGACGGCTGCTACCTGCCGCTGGATCCCGTCCAGCCGTCCCGTCGGCTGGCCGCCCTGGTGCACGCGGCGGACGCCCGCCTGCTGCTCACGGACTCGGCGCAGGACGCCGAGCGGTTCGCCGGCTCGGCGACGGCGGTGCTCCGCCTGGACACCCTGGACCTGACCGGCCGGCCCGAGCACGATCCCGAACGGCGCGCCGAGCCGGACCACCTGGCGTACGTGATCTTCACCTCCGGCTCGACGGGTGAGCCCAAGGCCGTCGCCGTCCCGCACCGGGCGCTGGCCAACCACGCGCAGGCCGTCCGGGACCGCTACGCGCTCACCGGCGCGGACCGCGTCCTGCAGTTCGCCCCGGTCAACTTCGACGTCTCGCTGGAGGAGCTCTACCCGACCTGGCTGGCCGGCGCCTGCGCCGTCGTCCTGCCGGAGCCGACCCCGGCGCCCGAGGCGCTGGCCCGCACGCTGGCCGCCGAGCGGGTGAGCGTCGCCAACCTGCCGGCCGGCTACTGGCAGCAGTGGACGGCCGAACTCGCGCACTCCCCCGTGCCATCGTCGCTGCGCCTGCTGGTGGTCGGCAGCGAGCGGGTGGACGCGACGGCGGTGCTGGCCTGGCAGGACGCCTGCGACGTCCCGCTGATGAACGGCTACGGCCTGACCGAGACCGCGATCACCGCCACCGTCCACCCGGTCACCCACGCCGATCCCGAGCTGCCGGTCCCGATCGGCCGCCCGATCGCCGGCGCCCGGGCCCTGGTGCTGGACGCCCGGCTGCAACCCGTGCCGCCGGGCGTGGCCGGCGACCTCTACCTCGGCGGCGCGGGCCTGGCCCGCGGCTACCTGGGCCGACCCGGCCTGACCGCCGAGCGCTTCGTCCCGGACCCGTTCCCCCGCCGGCCGGGCGCGCGCCTGCACCGCACCGGCGACCGGGCGCGCCAACTGCCCGACGGAACCCTGGTGTTGCTCGGGCGCGGCGACGACCAGATCAAGGTGCGCGGCTACCGGATCGAGCCGGCCGAGGTCGAGGCGGCGCTGCTGACGCACCCGGCGGTGGCCCGGGCCGTGGTGAGCGCCTCCACCGCCTGGGGCGCCCCGGCCCTGGTCGCCCACCTGGTGGCCGACCCCGGTGCGGCCGGAGTCGTCGGCGCGGACGAACTGCGCGCGCACCTGGCCGAGTTGCTCCCCGCCTACCTGGTGCCACGGGCCTTCGTGCCGGTGGACCGGATCCCGCTGACCGCCAACGGCAAGGTGGACACCGCCGCGCTGCCCGCACCCGACCCCACCGCCGCACGCACCGGCCCGGGCACCGCGCCCCGCTCGGAGCTGGAGAGCACGCTGGCCGGCATCTGGCGCGCGGTGCTGGGCCTGGACGAGGTCGGCGTCCACGACAACTTCTTCGACCTGGGCGGCCATTCACTCGCCCTGGCCACCGTGCACGGCCGGCTCACCGAGGCACTCGGCCGCCGGCTGCCGATGGTCACCCTCTACCAGCACCCCACGATCGCCGCGCTGGCCACCGCACTGGCCACCCCGGCGGCGGGCGAGGGCGGGACGGCGGCCGGGCCCGCCCGTCCCGACACCCGCGCCGAGGGCCGTCGGCGCCTGCTGGGCCGCCGCTCCGCCCTGCGCGCGACCCCTGCCACCACCGACACCGACAGCACCACCGACACCAAGGAGAACTCCCACCATGTTCGATGAGGATCGCAGCTACCTGGTCGTGGTCAACCACGAGGAGCAGTACTCCATCTGGCCCGAGGGCCAGGACCTCCCGCCCGGCTGGACCCCGGACGGCGTGAGCGGCGCCAAGGACGTCTGCCTGCGCCACATCGACGAGGTCTGGACCGACATGCGCCCCAAGTCGCTGCGTGACGCGGCCGCCCGATGAGCGAGCGCCCCGGCCTGCTGCGCCACGCCGACTTCCGCCGCCTGTGGGCCTCGCAGACCGTCAGCTCGGTCGGCACCCAGGTCACCGTGGTGGCCATGCCGATGCTGGCACTGGTCCTGCTGAAGACCTCCCCACTCCAGACCACCCTCCTCGCCGCCTTCGAGTTCCTGCCGTTCCTGCTGATCGGCCTGCCCGCCGGGGTCTGGATCGACCGGCTGCCGATCCGCCCGATCCTGATCACCGCCGACCTCGGCCGGGCGGTGGCCCTGTGCCTGCTGCCGGTCGCCCACTGGCTGGGCTTCCTCAGCCTGCCGCTGGTGTACGCGGCGGTCTTTGTGGTCGGCGGCTGCACGGTGTTCTCCGACATCGGCCACCAGTCGATGCTCCCCGCCCTGCTCGACGACGAGCAACTGGTCGAGGGCAACAGCAAGTTGCAGACCTCACTGTCGATGAGCCAGCTGGCCGGTCCGACCGTCGGCGGCTTCCTGGTCGCGCTGGTCTCCGCGCCGGCGGCGATCCTGGCGGACAGCCTCAGCTATCTGTTCTCCGCCGGGTTCCTGTCGATGATCCGCGCCCCCGAGACCCGCGCGGAGCGCACCCCGGGCGAGCCGCGCAGCCTGCGCCGCGAGGTCGCCGAGGGCCTGCGGTTCGTCCTGGGCAATCCGGTGCTGCGCGCCCTGGCGCTCTGCACCGCGCTGGCCAACCTGGCCTTCGGCGGCGTGCTGGCGGTGATCGTGATGTTCGGTACCCGGACCCTGCACCTGGCCCCCGGCCTGGTCGGCGTCGCCGTGGCGATCGGCAACGCCGGCGGGCTGCTGGCCGCGATGGCCTGCGAGCCGATCCGCAAGCGGTTCGGCTTCGGCGGGCTGATCCTGACCGGTGTGCTGGTCTTCAACGCGGGGGCCTGGCTGCTGCCGCTGGCAGGCGGGCTGGCCACCTTCGGGCTGGCGCTCTTCATCACCTTCATGGGCGTGATGGTCTACAACATCGGCCAGGTGAGCCTGCGCCAGATCGTCACGCCCCGCCACCTCCAGGGCCGGATGAACGCGACCATGCGCTTCGTCATGTGGGGCACCATCCCGCTGGGCTCGGCCCTGGCCGGCGTGATCGCGGACGGCCCCGGCATCCGCAGCTACCTCTGGACGGCCGCCGCGCTCAACGCGACCGCCCTGCTGCCGCTGCTGCTGACGCCCAGGGTGCTGCGCAACGAGCCGCCGGCCGCGCCCGCCGCGCAGCCGGACCTCGCCGCGGAGGGTGCCGCGTGAACACCACCGCCGAGCACGACTACGACGACGAGGACGACGGCGCCCTGGTGGCCCTGGTCGCGATGGCCGGGCGGTTCCCCGGCACCGCGAGCGTGGAGCGGTTCTGGCGCCACCTGGTGGACGGCGACGAGCTGATCACCCGCTTCCCCGAGGCCGGCGACGGGGGCCACGTCCCCGCGTACGGGATCTTCGAGGAGGCCGACCGGTTCGACGCCGCCTTCTTCGGCTACTCCCCGCGCGAGGCCCTGATGCTCGACCCGCAGCACCGGGTCTTCCTGGAGTGCTGCTGGGAGGCGCTGGAGCGGGCCGGCTGCGATCCGGCCCGGTTCGCCGGGCAGATCGGGGTCTACGGCGGCAGCGGCGAGTCCTCGCACGCCCACCGGCTGCGGGAGGACCCGGTGCTGTCCCGCACGGTGCCCGGCTGGGAGCTGCGGATGGCCACCGCCGCGGACTTCCTCACCTCGCGGGTCTCCTACAAGCTCGGCCTCACCGGCCCGGCGGTCACCGTGCAGACGGCCTGCTCGACCTCGCTGGTGGCGGTGCACCTGGCCGTCCAGGCGCTGCTGGCCGGCGAGTGCGACCTCGCACTGGCCGGCGGGGTCACCGTCCAGGTGCCGTACGCGCTGGGCGGCTACACCGAGGGGGGCGTGATCTCGCAGGACGGGCACTGCCGCGCCTTCGACGCCAAGGCGGGCGGCACGGTCGGGGCGGACGGCGCGGGCGTGGTGGTGCTCAGGCGGCTGGCCGACGCGCTGGCCGACGGCGACCACATCCACGCCGTGCTGCGCGCCACCGCCGTCAACAACGACGGCAGCGACAAGATCGGCTTCACCGCCCCCAGCGTCTCCGGACAGGCCGCGGCCGTGCTGGCCGCGCACACGCTCTCCGGAGTCGACCCGGCGACCATCGGCTATCTGGAGGCGCACGGCACCGGCACCCCGATGGGTGACCCGATCGAGATCAGCGCGCTCACCCAGGCGTTCCGGGCCGGCACCGCCGAGAAGGGGTTCTGCCGGATCGGCTCGCTGAAGAGCAACCTCGGCCACACCGACACCGCCGCCGGCGTGCTCGGACTGATGAAGGCCGCGCTGGTGGTGGAGCACGGACTGATCCCGCCGAGCCTGCACTTCGAGGAGCCGAACCCGGAGATCGACTTCGACGCGAGTCCGTTCACGGTCGCCACCGCCCTGACCGCATGGCCCAAGGGCCCGGTCCCGCGCCGCGCGGGCGTCAACTCGCTGGGCATCGGCGGGACCAACGCCCACGCGGTGCTGGAGCAGCCACCGACCCGCGCAGCGAGCGCGCCGGAGACCGACCGGCAGCTGCTGGTGGTCTCCGCGCGCACCGCCACCGCGCTGGACCAGGCGGTGGCCGGCCTCGGCAGCCGGCTGGCCGACCCGCGGCAGACCCGGCCCGGCGAGCAACTCGCCGACGTGGCCTGGACCCTGCAGACCGGACGGGCGCAGTTCGCGCACCGCGCGTTCGCGCTCGGCGCCGACCACGCGCAGGCCGCCGCCGCGCTGGGCAGCAGTGCCCGGCGGGCGCCGGTGCGCGGCGGGCCGCCCGCCGTGGGGTTCCTGTTCCCGGGCCAGGGCGGTCAGCACACCGGCATGGCGGCCGAACTCTACGACCGGGAACCGGTGTTCCGCGCGAGCGTGGACCACTGCGCCGAACTGCTCTCCCCCGCCCTCGGGGTGGACCTGCGCACGGTGCTCTACCCCTCGGGCGGCCCGGCCGGACCCGATCTGCAGAGCATGGAACTCGCCCAACCCGCCGTCTTCACCGTGGAGTTCGCGCTGTCCGAGCTGTGGCGCTCCTGGGGCGTGCACCCCGCCACCGTGCTCGGCCACAGCCTGGGCTCGTACGCGGCGGCCTGTGTCGCCGGGGTGCTCTCGCTGCCCGACGCGCTGGCGGTGGTGGTCGAGCGCGGCCGGATCCTGGGCGCCCTGCCGCAGGGCGCGATGCTGGCGGTCGCCCTGCCGGAGGCCGAACTCGCCGCGCTGCTCCCCGCATCGCTCTCGCTGGCCGCGGTCAACGGCCCCGGCCAGTGCGTCGTCTCCGGCCCCGCCGAGCCGGTCGCGGGCTTCGGCGCCGAGCTGGCCGCCGGCGGGGTGGACTGCCGGGCCCTGCACATCACCAGCGCGGCGCACTCCTCGCTGGTGGAACCGGCGATCGCGGACTTCACCGCGTGGATGGGCGGCATCGCGCTGCGCCCGCCGACGCTGCGCTGGATCTCCGACACCACCGGCCGTCCGGTGAGCGCCCAGGAGGCCTGCGACCCGGCGTTCTGGGCGCGCCACCTGCGCGAGACCGTCCGGTTCGGCGCCGCGCTGGACACCCTGCTCGTGGAGCCGGACCAGGTGCTGCTGGAGGTCGGGCCCAGCCACACGCTCAGCACCCTGACCCGGCGCCACCCGCGCACCGGCCCCGGGCACACCGTGCTGGCCAGCCTCCCGCACCCGAGCGACGAGACCCCCGCGCGCACCGCGCTGCTGAACGCGGCCGGAGGCGCCTGGACGGCCGGCGTCGAGCTGGACTGGACCGGCCTGCACCACACCCCGCGCCGCCGCGCCGTGCTGCCGGGCTATCCGTTCCAGCACGCCCGCTACCGGCTGGCGAGCCAGGCGGGGGAGCCGACCACGGCGACCGCCCTGCCGGAGGCCGAGCCGGGCTTCGAGCCCGACGTCAAGCTGGCCTTCGAGCCGGACGTCGAGCTGGCCTTCGAACGGCCCGATCTCGCCCAGGAGTTCAGCGCCGCCCGGGACGAGCCGGAGCGGCGGCTGGCCGCGGTCTTCGGCGAGGTGCTGGGGATCGGCGAGGTCGGCCGGGAGGACGACTTCTTCGAGCTCGGCGGCGACTCGCTGATCGCCTCGCGCCTGGTGACCCAGGTGCACCGCGCCTTCGGCGTCAAGCTCGCGGTCCGCGCCGTCTTCCGCGCGCCGACCGTGGCCCGGCTGCTTCCCGTGATCCAGGAGGAGGAGAACCGATGACACCCGACCGATCGCGCTGGCTCACCTGCCGCGTGCGCCGGCCCGACGCGCGGCTGCGGCTGTACTGCTTCCCGCACAGCGGCGGCTCCCCCGGGGAGTACCTGCGCTGGGCCGAGGGCCTGCCCGGGATCGAGGTGTGGGGGGTCCAGGCGCCGGGCCGGGCCGGCCGGCTCTGGGAGGACCCGTACGAGCGGATGGACGAGCTGGTCGGCGCGCTGGTCACCGAGGCGCGGTTCACCGGACCGTTCGCCTTCTTCGGCCACAGCCTGGGGGCGCTGGTCGGCTACGAGACGGCCCGCGCCCTGCGGGCCGCCGGGCGCCCCGGGCCCGATCTGCTCTTCGCCTCCGCGCTGTGCGCCCCCGTCCACCAGCCGGTTCGTGCGCCGCTCTCCGGCCTGAGCGACGCCGCGGTGCTCGACGCCGTCCAGGACCGCTTCGGGCAGCTGCCCGCCGACGTCTTCGAGGACGAGGAGCTGCGCGGCCGGATCCTGGGCTGCCTGCGCGCCGACTTCGCGGTGCTGGACGGCTACCGCCACGCGCCCGGACCGCTGCTGGAGTGCCCGGTGGTGGTCCTCGGCGGCACCGAGGACACCGAACCGGAGAGCGGGCTGCGCGACTGGGCCGCCCACACCACCGGCTGGTCCGACCTGCACTTCCTGCCCGGCGGCCACTTCTACCTGAGGGAGCAGCATGACGCCGTCCACCGGATCGTCCTCGACGCGGTCCAGCGCACCGGGCTCCCCCGTGCCGCCTGAGCCCGCGCGGGAGAGCTTCCTGGACGAGCTCTACCGGGGCCGGCTGCGCTGGGACCTGATGAGCGACTTCCCTGCCCAGGACCCGGCGGACGCGAAGGCGGGCGACGGCGAACTGTCCGAGTTCACCGCCTTCCTGCGCGCACACGTCGACCCCACCCGGGTCGACCTGGAACGCCGGCTGCCCGACCGGGTGCTGAGTGAGCTGCGCGAGCGCGGCTACCTGCGGCTGATGATCGACCCGGAGCTCGGCGGGCGCGGCCTGTCGGCCGCCAACGCCTTCCGGCTGGTCCAGGCCGCGGCGAGCTGGTCCAGCGCGGTGGCCTTCACGATGGGCATCGGCAACGGCTTCGGCTCCGGCGCCTACCTCCCGCTGCTGGGTGAGGGGCCGCTGCGGGAGCTGATCCGGGAGCAGGTGGCGGCCGGCACCGTCTCGGCCGGGGCGGACGCCGAACCCGCCGGGACGGCCAACAGCCTGCGCCGAACCACCGCGACCCTGTCCGAGGACGGTGAGTCCTACCTGCTCAACGGCGAGAAGGTGTTCATCGGCAACGGCGCGATCGCCGGGCTGATGGACGTGACCGCCACCGTCGAGGTGGACGGCGCGCCGCAGACCCAGGCGTTCTTCGTGGACACCGCCACCCCGGGCTTCGAGGCCTACGCCCGGCACGACTTCATGGGCCTGGGCGGCGCGCCCAACGCGGCGCTGCGGCTGACCGACGTCAGGGTGCCGCGCTCGCACGCCTTCGCCGGGAGCAACACCGAGCTGCGCCGCTCGCGCGAGCTGGCCGAGATCGGCTTCCTGGCACGGACGTTGGTGATCGGCGCGCCCGCTCTCGCCATCGCCCGGCTGTGCCTGCACTGGTCGCGGGAGTTCGTCAACCGCCGTACGGTGGACGGCCGACCGCTCGGCTCGTACCAGGAGGTCCAGCGGCTGGTGGGCAGTTCGCTGGCGGACGTGTACGCGATCGAGAGTGTCACCCGCTGGACGCTGCTCGGCGCGCGCCAGTCCGACACCCTCTTCGAGCACGCCGCGCTGAAGAACATCGCCTCGCTCACCTGCTGGCGGGTGATCGACCGCACGATGGGCCTGCTGGGCGGCGAGGGCTTCGAGACCGCGGTCAGCAAGGCCCGGCGGGGCGCCGAGCCGCTGCCGGTGGAGCGCTTCTTCCGGGACGCCCGGGGGCTGCGGGTGGCGGGCGGGGTGGACTTCCTGCTCGACAAGTTCGCCGCCCAGGGACGGCTGACGTCCTGCTACTACGCCGGGGCGGGGGTACCGGCCGGGCCGGTCCCCGTCCCCGCGCAGCCCGCCGGACTCAGCACCCGCAACCGCGAACACGCCCGGTTCGCCACCGCGCAGGCCGCCGAGTTCGGCGCTGTCTGCCGGGAGTTGGCGCAGCGCCACGCGGACCCGGCCGACCTGTTCGTCCAGGAGCACCTGCTGATCACGCTCGGCCGGATCGCCAACGAGCTGCTGTCCGTCGCCGCCGTCCTGGCCCGCAGCGCGGCCGGGGCGGCGGACGACGGTGAGACCGACGGCGAAGCGGATGCCGCCCTGCTGGCCGACCTGCACTGCACGGGCGCCCGGCACCGGCTGGCCGCCCTGTGGTCCCAGCTCGACCGGCGGACGGCCGAGCCCGACTGGGCCGCGGCCTGCGCCGGCTGGCTGGACGGCGGGCGCTGGGGCCCGCTGCTGGACGGCGTGATCACCACCGCACCCGACGCCGGGCCCTACCTGACGGTGTCAGGCGCCCCGGCCCAGGGTCTGGACGGCGAGGCGCCGACGGCGAGGTAGTCGAACGGCGTCGTCCGCGTCCGCTCGGCGCGGTGCAGCTGCTCGGCGAAGTCCCGCAGCAGGCCGAGCAGGCGGTAGCGCGGGCCGGCACCGTCCTCCCAGCCGACGATGGTCAGCAGGTGCGCCTGCACCAGGCTGTCCGCGGCGGGCGTCGGGTCGCCCTGGACCAGTTCGGCCAGCCGGCCGGTGGTCAGCACCCCTGGCGGGACGCTGCCGAGCCGCCGGAACAGCTCCCGGGCGGGCGGGTCCAGTCGCTGGTAGCCGCGGACCAACCGGCCGCGCAGATCGAGGTCGCCGACCCGCAGTTCCACCAACCGGCGCTCGCGGTCGGTCAACCGGTGGGCGAGCCGGGCCAGTTGCAGATCGGGGCGGACGGCGAGGCGGGCACCGGCGATCCGCAGCGCCAGCGGCAGGCCGTCGCAGAGCCGTACCAGCTCTTCGGCGGCCTTCCGCTCGGCGGCCACCCTGGCCCGGCCGACCAGGTGCTCCAGCATCGCCAGCCCGGCCTGCGGGTCGAGCGGCCCGAGGTCCAGGTCCACCGCGCTCTCCAGCGCCGCGAGCCGTCCGTCGGCCGCGACCAGCACGGCGCTGCCCGGCGAGGCGGGCACCAGCGGACGGACCTGGCGCTCGGACGGCGCGTTGTCCAGCAGGACGAGCACCCGCAGGCCGTAGGTGACGCCGCGGAAGAACCCGGCCCGCCGGCTGGTCCCCTGCGGGAGTTCGCCGCGGGGCACGCCGAGCGCGACCAGGAAGTCGGCGAGCGCGTCCGCGACCGGGGTGTCGGCGAGGTCGGCGTAGAGCTGCCCGTCGGGGTAGTGCGCCCGCAGGTCCTGGGCGCACTGGGCCAGCAGGGCGCTCTTGCCGACGCCGGGCGGCCCGCCGATCACCGCCACCCGGCCGCCACCCGCGCCGTCACCGGTGGGCCCCTGCAACCGTTCGCGCAGCAACCGCCGCTCGGCGCCGCGGCCGACCAGCTCCACCGCCGCCGGGGCCTGCATGGCCGGCGCCGGCGACTGCCCGGCCACCACCATGCTCCCGCCCACACCCACGCCCACGCCCACACCCGCGACCGCGCCCACGACCCCGGCCGCCGGACGGTCCGGGCCGCTCGGCGCGGCGCCCGGGGAGGCGGCGGGCGGCAGCTCGTCGGCGAGGATCGCCTGCATCAGTTCCTGGAGCCGCTGCCCCGGATCGATGCCCATCTCCTCGGACAGCAGGGCGCGCACCCGCCAGTACGCCTCCAGCGCCTCGACCCGCCGGCCGGAGCGGTAGAGCGCCAGCATCAGCTGGTGGTGCAGCCGCTCGCGGAACGGGTGCTTGGCCACCAGCGTGCGCAGTTCGCCGATCGGCCCGGCCGGGTTGCCCAACGCGAACTCGCTGTCCACCAGGTCCTCCAGGGCGGTCAGCCTGGCCTCCTCCAGCTGCGGCAGGTAGAGCCGCTCCAGCAGCGCGGACTCGACGCCGCAGACCACCGGCCCGCGCCAGAGCGCGAGTCCGGCGCGGAACCGGGAGACCGCGAGCCGGTGGTCGCCGCGCCGGGCGGCCTGCCGGGCCTCGGCGGCCAGCTGCTCGAAGGCGTGCAGGTCGATGCCGCCCTCCTCGGCCTGCAGCAGGTAGCCCGGAGGGGCCGTCAGCAGCACCGACGCCCCCTCGGGGCCGAGCCGCTTGCGCAGTTGGTAGACGTAGACGCTGACCAGGTTGTGCGCGCTGGCGGGCGGACGGTCCCCCCAGAGCGCCTCGACCAGCCGGTCGACCGACTGCACCCGGCCCGCGCCCAGCAGCAGGGCTGCCATCAAGGTGCGCTGCTTCGGCCCACCCAGATCGACCCGCCGGCCGTTCCAGACCTCGATCGGACCCAGAATGCGGAACTGCACGAGGCTTCCCCTCAGGTTGGTGTACCGAGAACCCCGGTCCGGAAACGGACCAGGCCGTCGGTATCCTTTCCCGCCGCCCCCTCCCCTGTGAACGCACCAAATCCGCGCCGGGCCGGGCAGCACAGGTGTTCCGGCCAAGCCTCCGGTCGGCCCGCCACAGACTCCCCGGGAGCAACAACCGTCACCTGAGGCTCCAACACAACTTTCTCACCGACCGTCACACCAGCTACAGAAGTGCGGACTTGGCGCCTCGGCATCCGGTGTCCCACCGAGTGCCGGTGCGGTCGGCAAGCCGGCCGCACCGGCCTCGCACGCATGATCGAACGCGCCCCGGCGAACGGAAAAAGGGCCAGTATCGATCCACCCGACGCTGCTGCTCCTCAGGACGCGGTCAGCACCCCCAGCAGGCGGGCCACCTCCGCCGCGACGGCGTCGCGGGCGGGGCCGAGGTACTTGCGCGGGTCGGCGGTCTCGGGGTGGGCGTCCAGGTAGTCGCGGACGGCCCGGGTGAACGCCTTGTTGAGGTGGGTGGAGACGTTCACCTTGGTCATGCCCGCCGCCACCGCGCGGGTCAGACCCTGGTCGTCCACGCCCGAGGAGCCGTGCAGCACCAGCGGGACGGCGACGGCCGCGCGCAGCCGTCCGATCAGCGCGTAGTCGAGGACCGCGTCGCGGGTGAGCATCGCGTGCGAGCTGCCGACCGCCACCGCGAGCGCGTCCACGCCGGTGGCGGCGACGAACGCCCGGGCCTCGTCCGGGTCGGTGCGCACGCCGGGGGCGTGGGCACCGTCCTTGCCGCCGACCTCGCCGAGTTCGGCCTCGACGTAGACGCCGTGCCGGTGGCAGTGCGCGGTGATCTCGCGGGTGGCGGCGACGTTCTCCTCGTAGGCGAGCGTGGCGGCGTCGAACATCACCGAGGTGAAGCCGAGTTCGACCGCCTCGCGCACCAGGTCGGCCGACTCGGCGTGGTCGAGGTGGACGGCGACCGGGACGCTCGCGGCCCGGGCTATCGCCAGGGTGGCCAGCGCGATGGGGGCGAGGCCGCCGTGGTAGCGGGCGGTGTTCTCGCTGATCTGGAGGATCACCGGGCGCCCGGCCGCCTCGGCGCCGGCCGCGATGGCCTCGGCGTGCTCGATCTGGACGACGTTGAACGCGCCGACGCCGACGGATGCGGTGACGGCGGCGCGGGTGATCTCAGCGGTCGGGGTGAGCGGCATGGGCTTCCTCCACGGGGACGGTGCTGCGCAGGCGGTGGTAGGTGTCGGCGTCGAAGTCGCCGGCGACGGGACACGGGACGGCGGCGGCGGACAGCGCCACGGCCTCGCGCAGGATCGCGGGCCAGGGCGTGCCGGCCGCGAGTCCGGCGGCCAGCGCGGCAACGCAGGCGTCGCCCGCGCCGGTCGGGTTGCCGGCCAGCCGCTCGGGCGGCGTGGCGCGCCAGCTGCCCTGCGGGGTGATCGCGTGCAGCCCGCGCGGGCCGTCCGAGGCGACCACCGTCCGGGCGCCCAGCGCGCGCAGCCGGGCGGCCGCGTGAACCAGGTCGTGCTGCCCGGTGGCGGCGGTGAGTTCGGCGGTGTTGGGCTTGATCACGTCGGGCCCGGCGGGAAGCGCGGCCAGCAGCGGCGGGCCGCTGGTGTCCAGCACGGTGGTGACGCCGTGCGCCGCGGCGAGGGTGACGAGCTGCGCGTAGGCGTCCTCGGGCAGGCCCGGCGGCAGGCTGCCGGCCAGCACCACGACGGCGGCGTCGCGGACCAGCCGGGCGTAGCGGTCGGTGAAGGCCGCCCACTCGGCGGGGTGGACCTGCGGTCCGGCCTGGTTGAAGACGGTGGCGTCGCCGTCGTCGCGCGAGACGACGGTCAGGGTGCGCCGGGAGTCGCCGGTCATCGGGACGAGTTCGTCGCGCAGGCCGACGGCGCTCAGCTCGGCCCGCAGCAGAGCGCCGGTGGGACCGCCGGCAAGGCCGGTGACAACGGCCGGCTGCCCCAGGGCGCTCAGGACCCGGGCGACGTTGACGCCCTTGCCGCCCGCGCGCTCGTGGACCGCGTCGACGCGGTGCGAGCTGCGCGGGACCAGGGCGTCGACGAAGTAGGTGACATCCAGGGCAGCGTTGAGGGTGACGGTCAGGATCACGGTGCCAGCGCCTTTGCGGTGGAGGGAGCGGTGGCGTCCCAGGCGTACAGGCCCGCGCCCAGGCAGCCGGCCTCGTCGCCGAGCACCGCGCGCACCACGCGCGGGCGGCGCTGGAAGGTCAACTGCGAGGCCAGGGCGGCGCGGACGGGTTCGAGCAGCAGGTCGTCGGCCTCGGCGAGACCGCCGCCGAGGACGATCAGCTCGGGGGCGAGCAGCGTGCCGGCGACGGCCAGGGCGGCGGCCAGAGCGTCGACGGCGCGCTGCCAGACCGCGCGGGCGTCCGGGTCGCCGTACTCCACCAGGGCCGCGACCTGGTCGGCGCCCTCGACGGCGCGTCCGGTGCGGGCGGTGTAGGCGGCGGCGACGGCCGAGGCGGAGGCCACCGTCTCCAGGCAGCCGCGGTTGCCGCAGCCGCACGGCGCGCCGCCGGGTTCGACGACCAGGTGGCCCAGTTCACCCGCGTAGCCGCCGGCCCGGACCGGGCGTCCGTCGCTGATCACGGCAGCGGCGATGCCGGTGCCGATGGCCACGAAGAGCACGTCACGGGCACCGCGGGCCGCGCCGAGGACGGACTCGGCATAGCCGCCGGCCCGCACGTCGTGTCCCAGCGTCACGGGCAGCGCGGTGCGCTCCGCGAGGATCTCGGCCAGCGGCAGGTCACGCCAGCCGATGTTCGCCGAGTAGCGCGCGCGGGCGCTCTCCTCGTCGACGATGCCGGGGACCACCACCCCGGCCTGCCGGATCGTCAGGCCCAACGCGGTAGCCCGGTCGGCGAGTTCGCCGAGGGTGGCGGCGATCTCGGCCAGCACGGCGTCCGGGCCGGCCGCCCGGGGGGTCGGGCGGCGCAGCGTCAGCAGTGGCTTCAGGTCGCGGTCGAGCAGGGCGCCCTTCATGCCGGTGCCGCCGACGTCCAGGGCGATCACGCACTCGCCGGCGCCCCGGTGCTCAGGCACCGGCGCGCTCCAGCACGACCGAGCGGGTGAGGTTGCGCGGCTGGTCGGGGTTGAGGCCGCGGGCCTCGGCGACCGCGACCGCCAGCCGCTGGGCGAGGATCAGGTCGGCCAGCGGGTCCAGGTCCTCGGCAACGTCCTGGGAGCCCGCCACCAGGGTGCCGCCGACCCGGGCGATGTCGGCGGCAAGGCCGGTGGGGAGGGTGCCGAACATCCAGGCCACCCGGCCCGGTCCGGTGATGGCGATCGGGCCGTGCCGGTACTCCATCGCCGGGTAGGCCTCGGTCCACGCACCCGCGGCCTCGCGCATCTTCAGCCCGGCCTCCAGCGCCAGCCCGTTGGTCCAGCCGCTGCCGAGGAAGGTGAACTGCTCGGCGCCGAGGACCTCCTCGTCCAGTGGCCGGTGCACGGCCCGCTCGGCGTCCAGGGCCGCCTGGGCGACGGTGCGCACCCCGGGCGCCACGGCGTCCTCGGCCTCCAGGTGGGCGCGCAGCAGGGCGAGGACGGTGGTGGCGAAGCGGGTCTGGACCACCGACTCCTCGTCCGCGAAGTCCAGGACGGCGACGGCGTCGGCGGCCGTCATGACCGGCGTGGCGGGGTCGGCGGTGATCGCGCCGGTGGCCACCGTGCCGCGCACCCGGGCCAGGAGCGCCAGCACCTCGCTGGTGGTGCCGGAGCGGGTGATCGCCAGCACCCGGTCGTAGCCGCGCGCGCCGGGGAACTCCGAGGCGGCGAACGCGTCCGTCTCGCCGTGGCCGCCGCTCTCGCGCAGCACCGCATAGGACTGCGCCATGAACCAGGAGGTGCCGCAACCGATCACCGCGACCCGCTCGCCCCGGCGGGGCAGCGCGGCGGTGTGCTCGGACAGCGTGGCGGCGGCCCGGCGCCAGCAGTCGGGCTGCGAGGCGATCTCGACCGAGGTACGGGAGGGGGTGGTGGTCGGCACGGGGCGACTCCTTCGGGCTGCGGGCGGGGGCTACTTGACGGAACCGGCGGTCAGGCCGGAGACGACCTGGCGTTCGATGAACGCGAAGAGGACGACGACCGGGACGATGGCGATGACCGAGCCGGCGAAGAGGTAGTTCCACTGGACGGTGTAGTTGCCGATGAAGCTGTTGATGCCGACGGTCAGCGGCTGGCTGGCCGGGACGGTGGACAGCGTCAGACCCATCACGAACTCGTTCCACGCCGAGATGAAGGTGAAGATCACGGCCGTCACCACCCCGGGCATCGCCAGCGGCAGCACCACCCGGCGCAGCGCGCCGATCCGGCCCAGCCCGTCGATCATCGCGGCCTCCTCCAACTCCACCGGTATGGAGGCGATGTAGGCGGTGAGGATCCAGATCGCGAAGGCCAGGTTGAAGGCGGCGTTGCAGATAACCAGCGTCCAGACCGAGTTGAGCATGTCCAGCTTGAAGAACTCGCGGTAGAGGCCGACCAGCAGGGAGGTGGGCTGGAACATCTGGGTGACCAGGACGAGCAGCAGGAAGTACTTGCGGCCGCGGTACTTGATGCGGGCGGTGTAGTAGGCGGCGGGCAGGGCGACGGCCAGCGCCAGCAGCGTGGAGCCGGCGGCGACCAGCAGGGTGACCCGGAGGTTGTCGCCGAGGGTGGAGTCGCGCCAGACGTCGACGAAGTTGGACCAGGCGAAGTGGCGGGGCAGGTAGCTCGGGTCGCGCAGCTCGTCGGCCGGGCGCAGCGCGGTGATCACCATCTCCGCGTACGGCAGCAGGAAGAGCGCGGCCAGCAGCCAGGCGACCGAGGCGATCACCAGGGTGCGGGGCCGGAAGGTCTTGGTTCGGGTGCTCATCAGCTCTCGTCCTCGTTCCAGCGGCTGACCTTGAGGAAGACCAGGACCATCACCACGACCAGCGCGAAGTTGACCACCGACATCGCGGCGGACTCGCCGATGTCGGTGTCCTTGAGCTGGTACATGAACACGGTGGTGGTGGCCGTGGCGCTGGCCGGGCCGCCCTGGGTCATACCCCAGATGATCGGGAAGGAGTTGAAGACGTTGATCAGGTTGATGACCACGCCGACCAGGAACGCCGGGCGCAGCAGCGGCAAGGTGATCTTGCGATAGGTCTGCCAGGTGCTCGCGCCGTCGACCCGTGCCGCCTCGTAGACCTCGCCGGGGACGGTCTGCAGGCCGGCCAGCAGGGTGTAGGTGGTGAACGGCAGCGAGACGAAGACCGCGACGACCATCATCCAGGGCCAGGCGGTGTTCGGGTTGCCCAGCCAGTCCTTGGGGCCGTCGATCAGCCCGAGGTCGGTCAGCGCGGTGTTCAGCACGCCGGCGGTCTGGTTGAGCATCCACTTGAAGCCGATGGCGGTCATCAGCACGGACGCGGCCCACGGCGCGATCAGCGCCCAGCGGGTGAGGCGCCGGCCGGGGAACTCCTGGTTGAACAGCTGCGCCAGGGCCAGCGACAGGACCATGGTGAGGGTGACGACGACCAGGGTCCAGACGACGGTGGCGGTCAGCACGTGGCCGAGGTCGGTCTCGGCGAAGAGCTTGCGGTACTTGTCCAGACCGGCCGAGCCGCGGACGAATCCGCTGCTGCTGATCCGCAGGAACGAGGTGTGGACCATCTCGTAGACCGGCCACAGGACGACCAGGACGATCAGCAGGACCGCGGGGCCGATCCACGGCAGCGGACCGAGCCGCTCCAGAGCCGGACGCCGTCGCGCCGGTGCGCCCCGGGAGGGGGCTACGGGGGTGTGGGACACGGGTGGTGCCTTCCGTGCGGGAGCCGCGGGCACCGGGGGTGGGCGCCCGGTGCCCGCGGTCGCGGGGGACTTACTTGTTGGCGACGGCGTCCTGGGCCTTCTTCTGCAGGTCGCCGAGCACCTTGGCCGGGTCGCCGCTGACGGCGGTGCCGATGCTCTGCTTGATCTGCGCGGAGACGGTGTCCCAGGTGGTGTCGCCCAGCGGGTAGAAGGCGGCCTGCGGCAGCAGCGCGAAGAACGGCTGGAGGTCCTGGTGCTTGCCGCTGCTGGTCATCGCCTGGAGGGTGTCCTGGGTGACCGGCATCAGGTTGTACGTCTCGTCGAACTTCAGCGTGTTCTGCTCGGAGTACGCGAAGTCCAGGAACGCCTTGATCTGGTCCTTGTGGCCGTTCTTCTTGAACGCCATCATCCAGTCCGCCACGCCCAGCGTGGACTTGAGCGCGCCGGCCTTGCCGGGGATCGGCGCCACGCCGTAGTCGACCTTGCCGTCGGTGGACATCTGGATCAGCGACGGGTGGCCGTTGAGCATCGCGGCCTTGCCGGCGGCGAAGTCCGCGAAGGCGGTCTTGCGGTCGGTGGTGGCCGGGTTGGGGTAGGTCAGGCCCGGGGCGACCAGGTTGGACTTCAGCCAGCTGAAGGTGTCGATGTCGGCCTGGCTGTTCAGCGCGTACTGCCCGCTGCTGTCGGTCGGTCCGCCGCCGTTGCCCAGCTCCCAGATCATGCTCTCGCCCTGCGCCTCCTCCGGGCCCAGCGGCAGCGCGTAGGGGGTGACGCCGGGGACCTTGGCCTTGATCAGCGCGGCGTCGGCGGCGACGTCCGCCCAGGTCTGCGGCGGCGCGGCGATGCCGGCCTGCGCGAAGATCGTCTTGTTGTAGAAGAACGCGCGGGCGGAGGAGACGAACGGGATGCCGTACTGGGTGCCGCCGACCTGGCCGGCCTTGGCGAAGCTGTCGATGAAGCTGCCGGCGGTGCTGGTGGAGAGCACGTCCGAGGCGGGGTACAGCAGGTTGTCGGCGACCTTGTCCGCGTAGCCGCCGGTCTGCAGGACGTCCGGCATGTTGCCGCTCTGGATCATCGTCTTGACCTGCTTGTCGATGTCGTTCCAGTTGATCACCTGGACATCGACCTTGATGGTCGGGTTGGCCGCCTCGAACGCCTTCGCCAGGTCGTTCCAGTAGAGCGTCGAGCTGTTGGAGGCCTTGTCGCCGTAGTCGGCGGCCACCAGCTTGAGGGTCACCGGGCCGGACGCCGAGGAGCCCGAGCCGCCACCGCTGCTGCCACAGGCACTGAGGGTGAGAGCGCCGACCGCACAGACCGCCGCCATACCGAGCACACGCTTGTTCACTGCCGTTACCGCCTTCGCACCGTCGGACCCGCGCCTGACCGGGTCCACGCCTGGGGTTGTTCAGGTCTGTCGGGTCGGGCGCCGTGCGTCGTCCTGGCGCTCGTTGTGTGATTCTGCTCAGACCTGCCGTGTTTCGAGCAGTTCCGAACTGGCTACTGCCGCGCCACGGAGTATTCACGAGGCGGACGCCCAGGTCCAGCCGTCGTTACTGGACTGTTGCGATCGACGCGGCCGATCCGACACGTTCCCCGAACGGGTCGGCAATCGATCTCCCCATGCGCGTTCCTGTTGACGCACTGCCATTTATGCGCAGATTATGTCACCCACTCGCCAAGCCCCGTCTTCCTGGGCACAGGCCTGCTCGGCAGCCCCACGCGCCGACAGTCGCCGACGAGCACCCACCCCCGGTCCGAAGGAGCCCACTCCCGTGGCACCCAGAACGCTCCGCAAACCACTCCTCGCGGCCCTGGCCGTCGCCCTCGTCCCGGCCGCCTGCCTGCTCGGCACCGGCTCGGCCACCGCCAACGACGGCGTCAGCGCGCCGGCCGCGAACTTCTCCCCGGCCGCCACCCCGAACACGCCGATCGCCCCCGTCCCGCCGATGGGCTTCAACAACTGGGCCCGCGCCACCTGTACGCCGCAGGCGCCGCTGGACGGCTCGCCGCAGCTCGGCTACTCGTTCCAGCAGTACATGGAGGACAACGCGAAGGGCCTGTCCGACGCCGGACTGATCGCGGCCGGCTACAAGTCGATCACCGTCGACGACTGCTGGATGTACCGCAACAGCTCCGGCTACCTGCACGGCGCGCTCAACTGGGGCGGCGCCACCGACGTCCGCAACACCGCCCAGCAGCCCGGTTTCGACTACGAACTGACCGCCTACGGCAGCTACCTGCACAGCCTCGGCGCCAAGTTCGGCATCTACGAGACCTCCGGCACGCACACCTGCAGCACCGCCACGCCCACCGCGCCCAACGAGGCCAACGGCAGCGAGTACCACGAACAGGCCGACGCCAACTCCCTGGTCTACTGGGGCGTCGACGAGCTGAAGTACGACAACTGCGGCCCCCAGGAGCCGATCCCCACCCTGGACGCGCGGATGTCCGGCGCCCTGAACACCGCCGTCACCAACGCTGCGAACGCGGGCACCCCCACCCCCAACGTCATGTTCAACATCTCCGCCCCGGCCGGCCTGGGCAACGGCGGCGCCAAGTTCGCCTCGATGGACTCGGTGCGCGGCCTGGGCCAGCTCTGGCGGGTGGGCCCCGACATCTGGAACTACGGCGACGGCAAGGACCCCTGGAACCAGGCGCTGCCCAGCGGCGGCTACAACTTCGGCGCCTACCAGAGCTTCGACAACACCCTGGAGCTGAGCCGCTACCAGGGCCCCGGCAGCTGGAACGACGCCGACATGCTGCTGATCGGCGACAACGGCATGACCACCGCCGAGGAGCGCAGCCAGCTCGCGCTCTTCTCCTCGCTGGCCGCCCCGCTGGTGATCAGCACCGACGCCCGCAAGTTCGAGCCCTCCTACATCGCCGCGCACCCCGCCGAGGCCGCACACCTCAACGCCTCGGTCGCCATCCTCGGCAACTCCGAGGTGATCGCGGTCGACCAGGACCCGCTGGGCGCCGGCGGCTACCGCGTCTCGGGCGGCGGCGCCAACGCCGACGGCTCCCCCGCCGCCACCAGCGGCGTCGACGTGGTCGTCAAGCCGCTGGCCGACGGCAGCCGCGCGGTGGTCGTCCTCAACAAGGGCCCCGCCACCGTCCCGTACACCCTCTCGCTGGCGAACCTCGGCTTCGCGGGCACGGGCTGCGGCTACAGCGTCCGCGACCTGTGGGCGCACAGCACCAGCACCTCGACGGGCACGGTCGCGCTCAGCATCGCCTCGCACGACAACGCGATGCTGAAGATCACCCCGCAGTCCGGCTGCGGCACCACCACCCCGCGCGGCCAGATCACCGTCTCGCGCGACGACTGGGGCAAGGCCTCGCTCTGCCTGGACAACCACGCCTCCGGCACCGCCGCCGGCAACCCCGTCGACGTGTATCCCTGCACCGGCGGCTCCAACCAGCAGTGGCAGCGCAACGCCGACGGCTCGGTCCAGCTGATGCAGAGCGGCGCCGCCGGTCTCTGCCTCACCGCGCAGAGCGGTACCGGCACGGGCGCGCTCAACGGCCAGTCCGGCCGCTGGGCCGGCGTCGCGCCCTGCGGCAGCTCCCCCGGCAACCAGAGCTGGACCTACAACCGTGACGGCAACCTGACGCTCACCGGCACCACCCAGTGCCTGGACGTCTACGGCGGCTCGACCACCACCAGCGGCACCCCCGTCGACCTCTACACCTGCGGCGCCCCGCCGAACGTGCAGACCAACCAGACCTGGGCCGCTCCCTTCAGCGCCCCGCCCGCTCCCTGACCCCTGCCCCCTTGGAGGCCCCGGGCCGCCGGCCCGGGGCCTCCCCCCGACCCAGGACTAGACTCACTCCATGCTCAAAGCTGATCGAATTGCGCGCATCCTTGACCACATCGCCAAGGAGGGCAGCGCCGACGTCCACGCACTCACCGCCCTCCTCGGCGTGTCGGGGGCAACGATCCGCCGAGACCTGCAGACCCTGCACGAACAGGGCCTGCTGCACCGCACTCGGGGCGGCGCCGTCACCGGCCCGGTCAACCTGGAACTCCCGCTGCGCCACCGGGCCGGCCGCCAGCAGGAGGAGAAGCGCCGGATCGCCCTGGCCGCCGCCCAACTGGTGCCCGACGGCGCGGTGGTGGGCATGACCGGGGGCACCACCGTCACCGAGATCGCCCGGGCGCTCAGCGACCGCAGCGGGCTCACCGTCGTCACCAACGCCGTCAACATCGCCGCCGACCTGATCGTCAGATCGGACATCCGCCTCGTCGTCATCGGCGGCAACGCCCGCACCGCCAGCTACGAGCTCGTCGGCCCGGCCGCCGAGCGGATGCTCAGCCAGTACCACCTCGACATCGCCTTCATCGGCGTGGACGGCCTGACCGCCACCGAGGGCTGCACCACCCACGACGAGATGGAGTCCCACACCGACCGGGCGTTCCTGCGCACCAGCGCGCGTTCGGTGGTCGTCGCCGACAACACCAAGATCGGCCGGGTCACCTTCGCCGAGATCTGCCCGCTCACCGACATCGACGACCTCGTCACGGACGACGCCCTCAGCCCCGAGCAGGAGAAGGCCATCACCGACCGGGGCGTCCGCGTCATCCGGGCCTGACACCATGACCGAGACCCTCGTGCTGGACGTGACCCAGCTGGACCGCGACTTCCCGCTCGCCGCCCACCGCATCCTCGCGGACCTGGTCCGCGGCGGCGCCGCCCTCGGCTGGCTCGACCCGCCCTCCCCCGACGAGGTCGCCGCCCTGCTCACCGACGTGCTGGCCGCCACCCGCGACGGCGACGGCGCCCTGCGCGCCGCCTACCGCGACGGCCGCCTCGTCGGCCTCGGCTACTGGCTGCGCTACAGCCGCCCCACCCACCGCCCGCACGCCGACCTGGAGAAGCTGGCCGTGGCCGGCGACGCCCACGGCCACGGCATCGGCCGCGCCCTCACCGCCGCCCTGATCGCCGACGCGCGCACGGCCGGCATCGAGGTCCTCACCCTGGACGCCCGCGGCGACAACGCCAACGCACTGCACCTCTACCGCTCGCTCGGCTTCACCGAGTACGGCCGGCTGCCCGACTTCGTCTCCGTCGGCGAACGCCGCTACGACAAGGTGTTCTGCGCCCTCGACCTGCGCTGAGGCCCGCTGCCCCGGTGATCATCGCGTCATCGTAAATCAGGGTGCGGGGAGCCTCCGGCGCGGTGTACAACTCCAGGGCCAACGTGGGCAGAAGCAGCAGAACGGGAGACCCCAGCACCGTGTCCGTCGAGATCCGCCCGATCACTCCTGACGAGGCCGTCGACTTCCTGCGCATCGTGCCGTCCTACGCCGGCACGCCCAACTGGGAGCCCGAGCCCGCCGCGTGGCACGCGGGTACCGGTATGACGGCCCGCTTCGGGCGCGCCGCCCGGCCCGACCAACTCGCCGCCGCGGCAGCCGGGATGAGCGACGTGGACCGCACCCAGGCCGCCTACGTCGACGGACGGCTGGTCGGCACCTCGCAGCTGCTCTCGCTGGAGGTCACCGTCCCCGGCGCCGGACCGGTCGCGATGGGCGGCGTGACGGCGGTCGGCGTGCTGCCCACCCACCGCCGCCGCGGGCTGCTGCGCGCCATGATGCGCGCGATGCTGGACGACAGCCGGGCGCGGGGCGAGGCGCTGGCCGCACTGAGCGCGGCCGAGGGCGGCATCTACGGCCGCTACGGCTTCGGCCCGGCCACCTACCAGGCGCGCTGGGAACTGGACACCCGTGGACTGCGCCCGGCCGACCGGCAGGGCAGCATCGACCTGGTGGGCGTGCAGACGGCCGCGGCCGCCTGGCCCGCCCTGCACGACGCGGTCCGCCGGAGCAGGATCGGTGAGGTCAGTGCCTACCCCGGGCGGTGGGGGGTCGGGGAGCCCGCCGGGCGGCAGTTCCTCCTCCACTACGACGACACCGGTGCCGTCGACGGCGCCGCCACCTACCGCACGCCGTGGTCGCCGGACCGCGCGAGCGCCGGAACCGTCGAGGTCGAGTGGCTGGAGGCGGCGTCGGCCGTCGCCTACACCGACCTGTGGTCCTTTCTCACCTCGCTGGACCTCACCAAGCGCGTGGTCGCGGCCAAGCGCCCGGTCGACGAGGCGTTCCGCTGGCAGCTCGCCGACCCTCGCGCCCTGCGTGTCACCCGGCAGAGCGACGACCTGTGGGTACGCCTGGTCGACCTGCCCGCCGCCCTGTCCAACCGCAGCTACCAGACCGAGGGAGCCCTGGTCATCGAGGTCGCCGACCCGTTCTGCCCGTGGAACGAGGGCCGCTGGCAGCTCGACGGCGGCCCGGACGGCGCCCACTGCCGGCGCGCGCCCACCGGCGCCGCGCCCGACCTCTCCCTCGACGCCTCCACCCTCGGCGCCGTCTACCTGGGCGGCACCGCGCTCGGCCCGCTCGCCGCAGCCGGGCTCGTGCGTGAGCACAGCGGCGGCGCGATCGGCCGCGCCACCGCCATGCTCACCCAGCCGCAGGCCCCCCACAACGCCATCGGCTTCTGACTCCCCGCCAACCCCCGGCGGCGTGTTCCTACTTCGTGCCGACCGGACGGTAGGTGCACACCTGCACGCCCGTGCTCCCGCGGACCGTGGAGACCAGTTCGAGCGTGCGCTGCACACCGTCCTCGGGGAAGATCCGCTTACCGCCGCCGAGCAGCACCGGCATGATCATCAGTACCAGCTCGTCGACCAGCCCCTCGCTCAGCAGGGTGCGCACGAGCGTGGGGCTGCCCATCACCAACAGGTCGCCGCCGTCGGCCTCGCGCAGCTCGCGGATCCGGGTGACGGCCTTGTCCGCGGGGATCAGCGTGCTGTGATCCCACGTCAGATCGGCGTCGCCCAGCGTCCCGGACACGACGTACTTCGCGATGCCGTTCATCCGGTCGGCGAACGGGTCCCCCGCCCGCTCGGGCCAGGCGCCCGCCATCGTCTGCCAGGTCCGCCGCCCGAACAGCAGCGCCTGCGCCGAGGCGATCGCGCCGGAGAACGCCCCGCCCACCACCTCCGGATCGAAGAACGGGTGCGACCAACCCCCGTGCGCGAACCCGCCGTCGGTGTCCTCCTCCGGCCCACCGGGCGCCTGCACGACGCCGTCCAGACTGATGAACTCACTGATGACGATGCGCACGGGCTTCGCTCCTCTTCTTCGCTGCCAAGACGTGGTGACGGAGAAAACATAGAGCCGAGCACCGACAAATCCTGTGAAGCCCGCCCGCTTCTTGCTGTGCTTCCGTCAACTCCAGCAGGTGGTGCGCGAGCACGGCGCGCTGCCGGTGCGTGCCGTCCTGCTGCTGCTCGGCGGCATCGCCGAAGCGCTCCAGGCGATCCAGGCGATCCACAGCGTCAACGTGGTTCACCGCGACCTGAAGCCCGCCGACGTCCTGGTCGCCGCCGACACCCACGGGCCCGGTCCCGCCCGACTCACTTCGACCGGGGCCGATGCCGGGCGGCTACTCCACGCCGGGCGGCACGGGCGTGCCCTGGTGGTAGTACATCCGCCAGCCGGCCTCGCCCTCGCCCTTGCGCCAGAGCGAGCTGCGCCGACTCCTGCGCCCGTCGAACACGGTCTCGAAGGTCAGGTGCACCACCCCCGGGGCCAGCAGCACACCCGAGATCTCCGAGGGCTCGTACGTGGGGGCGTACGCCTGCGTCGAACTGCCCGGATGGTCGGCCAGTTCGGCCAGCATCGCGTCATACGTGTACCGCCGCCCGGACGCGCCGACCTCCACGAACTCCGGGTCGAGAAGGCGCTGGGTGAGCCCCCGCGAGGAGCGCACCCGCGGGTCCATGAGCTGCAGCTCGGCCGCGATCGCCTGGTTCACGTCGTCTGTCGCACTACTGTCCATGACGTATTCTCATCGATCCCGTCGCCCTCGGCGCAACCGATTTCCGCCGCCCGGGTGCGTCGCCTTCGGCTCCGCCGCCGACAGCTCAGGTGGCTACCCAACTGCGCCTACTACTTGACTTCACCTAATACTGGAGACAACCCAGCAGTGTGACGTCGAGCCATGATCCACGGCTGCTGAAAGGCGTGTTGTCGCTGGTGCTGCTGCACCTGCTGGCCGAACGGGAGTCCTACGGGTACGAAGTCGTGCAGCGGCTCCAGGCGGCCGGCTTCTCCGATGTTCCGGAGGGCACGGTGCACCCGGCCCTGTCCCGGTTGGAGCGCGAGGGCCGGCTCAGCACCCGGCTGGTCGCCTCCCCGAGCGGCCCGGCGCGCAAGTACTACCAGCTGACTCCGGTCGGCCGTGACGCCCTGACCACGGGAAAGGCAGCCTCGTTGAACCAGAACGCGGTCGCATGCCGCCCCTGCCCGTGACCTCGCCCGAAGGGCAGCGTCGCACGGCCGGCGTGGCCGACGATCGCGTCGATGGTTGCGTCTTGATGGCTGGGGAGAGTGGACATGGTTCGGGAGCACAACCAACGGTCGAGATCGCCAAGCGAGCTGCCCGAGCACTGCGGTGGAGCCTCGGGGGAGCTCCACCCCTAGACCGACCGACACATGGTGGGCGGCGTCGCGGGGCGATGGCTGTCGCCTCGGGCGGGTGCCCGGCGCGGTGATGCCGCGCCGGGCACCCGGACAGATCAGAAGTACGTTCCCAGCGCCAGGGTGTAGGTGTAGCGCATGTTGTACTGCTCCAAGCTGTTGTAGTCCTGACCGTCGAGCCGCAAGGTGGCGAGGGTCGTGCCCGGCGGCAGAGGGCTGACGGCCGCATGGAGCCACCGTGAGATGGGGCTCCAAGCGTTCTCCAGATTCACCTGGGCAAGCGACAGCTTTGTGCTCGACCCCGACGCGTAGCTATATATGTTGCGGCTCACCGTTATGGCGATGTCCTGGAACCGGGCTGCCTCGGCGACGGCCTGGATCAGGATGATCAAGCTAGCCCGGAAGCCGCGCTGTGCGGTCTCGGTCATGTTGTGGTTGTATCCGCTCACCGCGCGGATGGCCTCCGCGATCGTGTAGCCGTTCATTCCCACGGCGCCGCGGGTGTCGCTGCCGAGTGCGTCGTAAGTCGAGTCGAAGCCGAGGTCGGTGACTGCGGCCGGTGTGCCGTTGCGCTGCAGGATGGCCTGCAGCTCGGCGCGCTGGTCGTGGAAGCCGACCGCGCCGGTCGCCGAACCACTGTTCGGGCTGGGTGTCCACACGCCCATCACGTAGAGGTTGTCGGAGCGCAGAAAGAGGGAGGCGACAGACTGGTCGTCGTTCATGATGCGGATCTCGACAGCTCGCGCTCCGTCCTGCCGCAGACGCTCGGTGGCGGTGACGCTGTTCCCGACGCGGTGGCCGACCGTGCCCCGCAACGCGCCGAGCATGCTCCAGTAGCGACCGTAGGCATCCTTCATGTCCCCGCTCAGAAGACTGTGGACGTTCCAGATGATCTGCTCACGCGGGCGCGTCGTGTCAGCGTGGGCGGAGGTGGCGGTCAGACCGGCCAAGGTCAGAACAGCGAGCGAAGCTGCCAGCAAGCGCGTGAGCGCGGCGCGCAGAGTTGACGTCACGGGTTGAGCCCTTCGGTAGGCGGTGCACTGTCACGAGTGGCCGCGCCCCAAAGAGCGGCATGGGCACCCGTGGTCCGGGCGAGAGCTCGGCAGGCAGCCTGTCGGCGATCCGTGCCAGGCCAGGCACCATTGTGGAGACGGGTGAGGGGCGAGGTGGCGGGATCGCCGAGACGGTGTCCGAAAGGGCAGAGTCAGAGGGCGGTTTGTGAGTACACACTCCGATGTTCTCGTGCGGCCCTGCGTGTCCTGATACCAGGGCAGCGATCGCGCGCGAACCACCACCGACACGACCGGCTCAAAAGCCGGCTGGTTTCTCATGCCGTCCCGGCGGAATGAGAAACCAGCCGTCCAGGTTCCAGGGACAGATCGCCCGGGGCCTGCCCGGTGAGGACACCTTCAGAGAGAAGACGACGATGCGTGCTGTCATCCTGTCCGAATACGGTGGTTCCGACGTGCTCCGCGTCGTCGAGGTCCCGACCCCTGAGCCTGGTGACGGTCAGGTCCGTATCCGCGTCGCGGCGGCCGCGTTGAACCCCGCCGACGCCTTGATTCGTTCCGGCGCCCTGGCCTCGCGCGTCCCGGTGCGGGACTACTACATTCCCGGTCTCGACGTCGCCGGAACCGTTGACGCCCTGGGCGCGGATGTCCACGGCTTCACGGTCGGTGACACGGTGATCGGCTTGTCCGACTGGCCGGACACCCAGGCGGGCACGCACGCCGAGTACGTCGTCCTGCCCGCCACCGCCGTCGCTGCCGCACCCCGGCACGCGAGCCCGGTGGAGGCAGCGACACTCCCGCTGAACGGACTCA
Organism: Kitasatospora mediocidica KCTC 9733; assembly: GCF_000744225.1. GTDB lineage: Bacteria > Actinomycetota > Actinomycetes > Streptomycetales > Streptomycetaceae > Kitasatospora > Kitasatospora mediocidica. Next base: position 559,423 of record NZ_JQLN01000007.1, read on the forward strand.
CCGCCTGGCAGGCACTGGATCTGCTCGCAGCTGCGGACGGCGCCACTGTGGCGATCACCGGTGCCGCAGGCGCCGTAGGCGGCTATCTCGTCGAGCTGGCGACCGCGCGTGGTCTGCGGGTCGTCGCCGTCGCCGGGTCCCAGGACGAGGGACTGGTACGCAAGTTGGGCGCCACCGTCTTCGTCCGGCGCTCTGCGGACCCCGCCGCCGCGATCCGCGCAGCCGTTCCCGGCGGAGTCGCCGGGCTGATAGATGCCGCAGCCTTGAACGGGTCAGTGATCGGTGCGCTGGCAGACGGCGGCACGTTCGTCAGTGTCCTCGGCAGTGGCCCGGCAGCGGAGCGCGGAATCCGGATCTCCCAGGTCCGGGTTCACAGCGACGCGGTCCAGCTCGCCGAGCTGGCCACCCTCGCGGACGCCGGCCTGGTCACCCTGCGGGTGGACCGGGAGATGCCACTCTCCGAAGCCGCCGCAGCTCACGACGCTCTGGCCTCGCGCGGCCTGCGTGGGCGCATCGTCCTCGTCCCCTGACGAGCTGACCGCTACCCACGGACCGGTCTGACCGTTACCGCGCCGGCCCGTTCAGGCGTCCCGGCGCAGCGCCTGCCGCCACCTGCGGCGGCCCGCCGGCTCCGGTTGGCGCGCCCACGACGGCGGCGGCACCGACGGGAGGCTCGACACGGGCACGGCAACGGGCACGGGAAGGGGAACAGGCACGGGCTCAGGCACAGCGGCAGGAACGGCAGCCGGACCGGCCGCCGCCCCGGTGAAGTACTCGGCGTCCTTGGGGCGGTGGGCGAGGGGCCGGGTGCCGCGGGTGGCGGGTTCCAGGTGGGGGATGTGCTTGGAGCAGTGGATGTACGCCTCGTCGACCGAGATGTGGACCCACAGCTCGGTCCGGCGCCCCGGCGCCGTCTCGACCGGCAGCTGCGGGTAGGCGGCGCGCAGCGCCTCGTCGGGGCGCAGGTGGGCGGTGCCGTTGACGTGGAGGCCGATCCGGTCGCCGGTGAAGTCGAGGAAGAGCAGGCCGAGATGGGGGTTCTCGGTGATGTTCCCGGCACTCGCCATGACACCGTTGCCGCGGTACTCGGGATAGGCCAGGGTGTGGTCGTCGAGGACGAGGACGAATCCCGGTGGTCCGGCCCGGAAGCTGGCGTCGCAGGCGCCGTCGGCGTCCGCGGTGGACAGGAAGACCATGCTCTGGCGGGCGATGAACTCCTGCATCTGGGAGGTCAGATGGGGTCGCACCTGGCGCTGGTAGAAGTCCGCGGCGCGCTCTGCGGTGCCGAGTTGTCGTTGGAGCAGGTGCTCCCCGGCCGAGCCGAAGTCGGTCATCAGGCCTCCACTCCGTCGAGCGAGACGAACGGGTCGTGGTGCAGGCGCTCCAGCGGGATCCCGCCGCGGCACAGGATCCGGGCGGCGGCGATGATCATCGGGCCGGGGCCGGCGAGGTAGGCGTCGTGGTACGGCCAGGGTCCGGATCTGGCCACGGCTCTGAGCAGTTGGTCGCCGTCCACGGCCCCGGCAGCCTGCTCGTCGGCGACGGCGGCCCGGACGCTCAGCCAAGGGTGCTGCTGCGACAGGTGGTAGAGGTCGTCGAGATCGTAGAGCTCTTCGAGAGAGCGCGCGCCGACGAAGAGGTCGACGGGTCTCTGCACGCCGTCCAGCGCGGCCTGTTCGATCAGCGCCCGGATCGGCGCGAGTCCGGTCCCGCCGGCCACGCACACCACACCCCGGCGCGAGCTGGGATCCATCGCCAGGTCGCCCAACGGGGCGCCGAGCCGCAGGACGTCACCGACCACGGCGCGCCGCACCAGGGAGTTGCTGACCCGGCCGCCGGTGACCGCGCGGACCTGGAAGGTGATGCTGCCGTCCGCCCGCTGGGCGTGGGCCGGCGAGTAGTAGCGCCAGAGCTTGGGCCACCAGGGCGTCTCCATGCTGACGAACTGCCCACCGCTGTACGGGTACGGCTGGTCGGTCCGCACGGTGATCTCCGCGAGGTCGCCGGAGCGGCGCCGGTGGCCGACGACGCGGGCGTCCCAGACGGCGGGGCGGTGCCGCGCGTCCTCGGTGGCGGCCTGGTCCATGGCCTGCGCGGCGGCGCCGTACGCCCGGCCCCAGGCGGCGGCGGCCTCGTCGCTCCAGGCCGGGCCCGCGAACTGTTCCAGAGTGGCCAACAGGCACTCGCCGACCGGCGCGTAATGGGCGCTCAGCGTGCCGAACTTGCGGTGGTCGCGGCCCAGGTTGCTGCAGAAGGTCACCAGGTTCGCGGGATCGTCGACGAGTTCGACGATCAGCAGCAGCGCGCGCAGCAGCCGGTCCTGCTGGACGTCCATCCGGACCGGGAACAGCTCGCGGACCTGCGGGTAGCGGTCGAAGAGCGTCGCGTAGAAGAACCGTGGCAGGTCGGCCCCGTACGGCTCGACTGCGGCCTTGCTCGCCCGGATCAGGGCGATCTCACGTGCCGTGAGCAGCTGGCCGGGGGCGGGCGACTCGACGGGCAGGGCCGTCGGCCGTTCGTCCTGCGGTGCTGCCGGGGTGGCGACGCCTCCAGTGGAGCGGTAGGCGCGGAACTTCACAGTGCGGCTCTCCAGTCCAGTTCGCCACCCCCGGTGAACTGTGGTTGTCCGACATGAACCCGACAGATTCTGCCCAGTGGTTCGGTTCGCGCCAAGCGGCATTCGGTGAAACCTCTGTGCACATGGGATTCTTGCCAGATCCGGAGTCGCCTGATAGCTGTCCGTCAGCACGGCCTCCCCCGCCCGTGCAGGCCTCGCACGGGGTTTCCGGCCCCCCGGAGCCCCGTTCGGCCGAGAGCCGCCGCCACCTCCATCGAGCGCGCGTTCTTGCCATGTGGGCCTCGGTGTTGGAGGAATCGGACGGAGAGTGTGAAGGAGGTCACGATTCGCACAGGACATGCCTCATGAGGTTTCAACTGGCTCAAGTCCGAATAGTCCCACTGACGGGCCGACAGTCGACCCCCGCTCGGGGAATCGCTTCTCAGGACGGTGAGTGACCGTCCATGACGGGGGCCTGGCCACAGCGGCGGCCGGCGTAGCGGCGGCGACTTCCGCCGTCAGCGGTGGATTTCGTCCACCAGGCCTGCCCTGTCCGCGAAGACCGCCGCCTGGACGCGGTTGGCGACGCCCGTCTTGGCGAGGACGGCCTTGACGTAGTCCTTCACCGTGGCGACGCCGATGTGCAGGCGGGCGGCGATCTCGGCGTTCGAGAGGCCGTGGCCGATGCAGCCGAGCACCTGGCGCTCGCGGGCCGAGAGGGCGGCCAGGGCGGCCAGGGTCGAGTGGGCCGGGGGGTCGGCGGCGGGGGCGGTCCGTACGCGCCGGGTGACCGACTCCGACAGGCAGCCGGCGCCGGTGGCCAGCGCCCGGACCGAGCGGACCAGCACCTCGGGGTCGGTGTCCTTCAGCAGGAACCCGGCCGCACCGAGCCGCAGCGCCTCGCCCACGTATTCGTCGGTGTCGAAGGTGGTGAGCATCGCCACCTGCGGCGGGTCGGGGAGCAGTCGGATCCGGCCGAGCAGGGTGAGGCCGTCGACGTCGGGCATCCTGATGTCCAACAGGACGACGTCGGGCCGCAGTTCGACGACGGCGTCGAGCGCCGCGCCGCCCTCGCAGGCCGTCACGGCGGTGATCTCCGGCGAGGCGCCGAGGATCATCGTGAGGCCCGAGCGGATCAGGGCTTCGTCGTCGACGACCAGCACCCGCAGGTGGGGTTCTGTGTGCACTGCCGTCATGGGGCGTTTCCCGGCTCGTCGAACGGACACGTGACGGTATCGCAGGGACGTTCGGCGGGAGAAGAGCAATCGGATGACGGTTCGCACACGGTTGCCGCAGGCCCCCCGAGAGGGGGGTCGCGGCCCCTCCTGCGGGGGGTGCCGTACGGCGGGCGGCACCCGGCAGGATGCGGACACATTCCGAGCGCTGCACCGCTCACCCTCTCCGCAGTCACCGTCCCCCGGGGGTTCACCATGTCCGCTTCCGCTTCCTCCCGCCGTCCGCGCCTGATAGCCCTCGCGGCCGCCGTCGCCGCCGTGGCCGCCACCGGTGCGCCCGCCGTGACCGCCGTCTCGGCCGTCGCCGCCCCGGCCGCGCCGGCCACCGCACAGGTCAAGCCGGTTCCGGCCAGCGCCGGCCACGCGATGCTGCTGAGCGCCGCCGCCCCGCTCTCCACCAGCGACTGCCAGGCGAAGTACCAGCACGACTGCTACGGACCGACCCAGTACCAGGCCGCCTACGACACCGCGCCGCTCTACAACCAGGGCATCGACGGCTCGGGCCGCACCATCGTGATCGTCGACGCCTTCGGCTCGCCGACCATCCAGCACGACCTGGAGGTCTTCGACAAGCAGTACGGACTCGCCGACACCCAGGTACAGGTGCAGAAGTGGGGCAGCGTGCCCGCGTTCGACCCCAAGAACAAGGACATGACCTCCTGGGCGGGCGAGACGACGCTCGACGTCGAGTACGCCCACGCGATGGCCCCGGGCGCGAAGATCGTCCTGGTCGAGACCGGTGTCTCCGAGACCGAGGGCACCCAGGGCTTCCCCGAGATGATGGATGCCATCAAGGACGTCGCCGCCAAGGGCACCGGCGACATCGTCAGCCTGAGCCTGGGCGCGACCGAGGACACCTTCGCCGAGCAGGCCAAGAAGGCCGGTGACTACCACCTGCTGAACAACCTGCGCTACGGCCTGAAGGCCGCCAACGACAAGGACATCACGGTGCTGTCCGCCAGCGGCGACGCGGGCGCGACGGACAAGATGCTCGACGGCAAGACCTCCTACACCAAGCGCGAGGTCGGCTGGCCCGCCTCCGACCCGCTGGTCACCGGTGTCGGCGGCACCCGCCTGTACCTGGACGACCAGGGCAACCGTCTCAGCCCCGACGAGGTCTGGAACGACGGTGACGGCAGCGCCGCCGGCGGCGGCCTGTCGCGCGTGTTCAACCGCCCGGCCTTCCAGAACGGCGTCTCCGGCGTCACCGGCAACCACCGCGCCGTCCCGGACATCAGCCTCAGCGCCTCGCCGGCCGGCGGCGCCTGGATCTACAGCAGCTACGACCCGGCGCACACCGGCTGGGACATCATCGGCGGCACCAGCCAGGCCACCCCGATGTTCGCCGGCATCGTCGCCCTCGCCGACCAGGCCGCCGGCCACCGCCTGGGCAACATCAACGCGGCCCTCTACCAGCTCGCCGAGAGCCAGAGCGACGACAACCCGCACGGCATCGTCGACGTCACGTCGGGCGACAACAGCACCTCGAAGGTGACCGGCTTCAGCGCCACCGAGGGCTTCGACATGGCCTCCGGCTGGGGCACCGTCGACGGGTACCAGTTCGTGAAGTCGCTCGCGGGCCGCGACGACCTCTGACGGTGACCGGCTGGGTGCCGCGGGCAGCTCCACCGCCCGCGGCACCCACCCACCGTGCGGCCACGGGTCTCGGCAGCCGCACGGTTACCCTGGGCGGACGTCCCGTCGAGAGGCACCGTCCTGATGGCCAAGATCCCCGCCGCACCGCGCGCCCAGGCGCGGAAGGCCCTGCTGCAACTGACCGGGGTGAGCCGCTCGTACGGCGACCGCGAGGTCCTGCACCCCGTGAGCATGACGCTGGCCGCCGGTGAGTGCGTCGCGCTGCTGGGTCACAACGGGTCGGGCAAGTCGACCCTGCTGCGGGTCGCGGCCGGTCGCGACCTGCCGACCAAGGGGACGGTCCTGTTCGACGGGATCCCGATGGACGAGAACGACCCGCGGATCCGCGCGCGGGTCGCGGTGGTCGGCGACACGGTCGCCTGCTACCCCGACCTCACGGTGCGCGAGCACCTGCTGCTGGTCGCGGTCGCGCACGGGGTCGACGGCGCGCACGCCTGGGTGGAACAGGTCCTGGAGGACCGGATGCTCGCCGAGCGGGCCGACGCGCTGCCCTCGGCGCTCTCCTCCGGACAGATGCAGGCCCTGCTGCTGGCCTGCGCCCTGGTCCGGCCGCGCGATCTGCTGCTGCTGGACGAGCCCGAACAGCGCCTGGACCCCGAGGCCCGGCGCCGCCTCGCCGACCTGCTGAAGGCCGAACTCGCGGACGGCGTGGCGGTCATGCTGGTCACCCACCACACCGACCTCGCGCTCGACGTGGCCGACCGGGTGGTGGTCCTGGAGGACGGCCGGATCCTGACCCACGGCGCGCCCCGCAAGGTGCTGGCCGCCGAGTTCGCGGCCCGCGAGCGCGCGGCCGCCGCGGCGGGCACCCGGTGACGGGCGGCACCGCCACGGGCACCGCCACGGACGTCCTCGCGGACGGGGCCGAGGCCTGGGCCGAGGCCGACGAGGCGCCCGCCGCGTGGAGCGACGACGAGGACTTCACCGACGAGGCACTCGCCCTGCTGCGCGCCCTGCGCGCCCCGCACCGCCGCAACCGCGCCAAGCAGGTCGGCTTCGCGGTCTACTGCACGCTGCTGATCCTGGTCATCTGGGGCGGCATCCCGAGCCTCGGCCTGTTCCTGCAGGCCTCGATGGGCGCCGACTACACCGGCCACGGCGGCCAGCTGGTCGCTGCGCTGCCCAGCGGCATCGCCGCCGTCGGGCTGGCCGTCATCCTGCTGGCGGTCCGCGACGGCCTGTGGCGCGGGCCGGTCGTGCCGCCCCGGGCGGCGACCGACTGGCTGCTCGCCCACCCGGTGCACCCCCGTCCGGTGCTGCGGCCGTGGTTCTGGCTCTCCTGCGCGCTGGCGGTCTTCCCCGGGCTGGTGACGGCGCTGGGCGGGATGGTCGCGCTCGGGCTGACCAACCGGGTCGGGCTGCCCGCCGCGCTCGGCTGGTGCCTGCTCGGCGGGGTCTGCCTGCCGCTGCTGGCCACCTGCGCCGGGCTGCTGGTGGAGCGCAGCGACCGTGCCGCGCACTGGGTGCGCCGGCTGACCCCGTACGCGGCGCTGCTGGTGGTGGCGCTCGGCGTGCAGAGCGGGCTGGCCGCCGCCGGGCACCCGGTGCACTGGCTGGAGCGGATCGAGTTGTGGTCGGGCCCGTGGGGCTGGGCCGGGATCGCGGCGCTCGCGCCGACGCACGCCGCCGTCCCGGGCGGCTGGGTGGCCGCCGCACTGCTGGTCGTCCTCACCGGCGGCTGCCTGGTGCTGGCCGACCGGGCCGCCGCGACCGTGTCGCTGACCCGGCTGCGCGAGCGTGCCCGGACCGCCGCCGGCGTGCTGGCCGCGCTGCGGACGGTCGAGCTGCGCAGCGCCAAACTGGCCGTGCACAGCGCCTCGGGCAGCACCCGCCGACGCGGGCGGATCAGCCTGCCGGCACCGCGCCGCGGCTGGCTGATCGTGCCGTGGCGGGACGCCACCGCGCTGTTGCGCTCCCCCGCCCGGCTGGGCCGCGCCGTGGTGCTCTCGGTGCCGGCGCAGTTCTGTGCCGTCCTCGCGCACGGCGCGCGCGGCGGACTGTCCTGGCTGGCGGCGGCCGTCGCGCTGGTCTTCGGCTACCTGGCCGTCGCCCAGCTGCTGGAGCCGGCCCGGATCGAGACGGACGACGTCCGCCGGGCGTCCTGGTCGCCGTACCCGTTCCCCGCGCTGATGCTGCGGCACGCGATCGTGCCGATTCTGGCCGGCGTCCTGCTGGCGGCGCTCGGGGCGACGGCGGTGACGCTCGCAGGCGGCGGCCTCGCCGCCTGGCTGGCGCCGGCTGTGGTGCCGGCGCTGATCGGCGCGGGCCTGGTGAACGCCTGCCGGGGCGTGATGCGCCAGGACCTGATGATCTCCACCGGCCAGGGCACCGGCGGCGGGGCCGGCCCCTTCGTGTTCGCCGCCTGGTACGCGGCCGGCCCGGCGGTGGCGGTGCTGGCGCTGACCATTCCGCTGTCGACGGCGCTGCGCAGCGGCGCGCCGGCCGCCGCCGGGCAGGCCGCGGTGCTCAGCCTCACGCTGGCCGTCGCGCTGCTCCGCTGGGCCTGGGGCCGGGCCGCCAAGCTCACCGGCCGCCCACGCCCGGGCACCGCGGCGTAGCAGCGCGGTCGCGGGCGTGGGCGGAAGCGTGGTCGCGGGCGTAGTCGCGGGCACGGTCGCGGGCGTGGGCGGGGGCACGGTCGGGGACGCCGAGCTGCCGGTCATCCCCCTGGGAGGCCGCGCTCGGCGGTCCCGTACGCTCTGGGGGCTCCGGTGTGGAGCAGGGTGGGAAAGGCGTGCGGTATGGGGACCAACGGGGGCTGGCAGATGCCGGGTGAGCAGGGGGAACGTACGGGATCCGGGGCACCGGGCGGCGGGTGGCCCGGCTACCCGGGTGGGCCGGGCTACCAGGGCGGTTACCCCGGCGGGCCGGGAGCCTGGCCCGGCTGGAACGTGGCGCCGCCCGCGCCGATGCCCGGCGTCATCCCGCTGAAGCCGCTCGGCGTCGGCGAGATCTTCACTGGGGTGTTCCGCACCCTCACGCGCTGGGCCGGGCCGGTCTTCGGCCCGGCGGCCCTCGCGGCGGTCGGCGCCGTGATCCCGGTGCTCCTCGCCGGGTTCGTCGCCTACCAGTCGCAGAGCGGCCTGATCGGGGACCTCCGGGCCCAGTCCGACTACGTCCCGACCGGGGGCCAGAAGGCCGGGCTGATCACCGCGATCGCCCTGTTCGCAGCCCTGCTGGCGCTCTGCGCGGCCGCGGTGGGGACCATCGCGACGACGACCAGTACGGCGGTGCTGCGGCACGCGGTGCTGGGCCGCCGGGTCGGCACCCGCCAGGTGTGGGCCGAGGCCCGGCCGCTGCTGTGGCGGGTGCTCGGGGTGAACCTGCTGATCGGCCTGGGCAGCCTGGCGGTCGTCGCCGTCGCGCTGCTGCCCGCGCTCCTGGTGGGCCTCGTCACCGACAACGGCGGCGCCGCGTTCGGCTTCGGGCTGATCGGCCTGCTGCCCGCGCTGGCGGGCCTGGTCTACGCCCGGGTCCGGCTGTCCCCGGTGATTCCGGTGCTGGTGCTGGAGGGGCAGCGGCCGGTCGCCGCGATCCGCCGGGCCTGGCGGCTCAACGAGGGCGCCTGGTGGCGCAGTCTGGGCATCCCTTACCTGGTCAGCCTGGTCGGCTCGATGGCGACACGGCTCGTGTCCGTCCCGTTCACCCTGTTCGGGTTCCTGCTGCTCGGCATGTCCAGCGCGTCCACCGACACCGGGGACGCCGCTGGAGCCAGCCCGGCCGGGCTCGTGCTGTTCCTCGTCAGCATCGCGCTCGGCGTCACGCTGGCCGGCCTGCTCAGCCTGCCGCTGGGCCCGCTGGCGCGGGGGCTGCTCTACGTGGACCGGCGGATCCGGCGGGAGAGCCTGGACACCGTCCTGGCCGCCGAGGCCGGCGTCCCGCTCGGGACACCACCGCCGCCGCCCTTCCCGACCCAGCCGCCACCCGCCGACGGTACGGACCGGCCGGCACCCGCGCCCACCGGCGGCACGGACCAGCCCGCGCCGCCGGCGGACACGCCGCCCCTCTGAGGCAACCTCCCGCCGCCGTACCCGAGGGAAGGTTCAGAGCTTCTCCTGAGGTTCGCCGCGCCCCGGCCGTGCGACGCTGGCCGCGCAGGCCAACCGCCTGCGCACAGGACAGGGGGCGCACGATGGACGGTGGACACGGCGGCGGGGGCGGCGACTTCGGTGGCGACCACGGGGGCGGCTTCGGAGGTGGCCATGGCGGCCATGGCGGTGACTTCGGCGGCCACCACCACAGCGGGCTGCATCACGACGGCGGGCACCAGCACCCCGGCGACGACGGCGGCTGGTTCAGCGCCGTTATCGGCGCCGGTGGCGCAAGCCGGACCGAGAGCGGCGGGAGCGGCGGTTCGGCCCGGCCGGACATCCTCCGGCGCGCGCCCCGCAGTGGGCGGGCGTGGCCGCTCGGGGTGGCCTGCCTGGTGGCGTTCGGCGCGCTCCTGGTCCTGCTGGCCCGCTGACCGGGCCGGTCAGCCGGGGTCCGCCTTCTCGCCCTCCACCTGGGCGCCGCGCACCACCACCGTGGTCAGCGTCACGGCGATGATCGCCTCTGCCCAGAAGAAGGCCGCGTAGTCGAGCAGCGAGCCGATCGGCGGACTGCCCGGCGCCGCGTTGCGCATCCCGACCAGCGCGAACAGGGTGGCCGCCATCCACCCGAGCGAGGGCCAGAGCAACCCGCGCCGCTGGGAGACGATCAGCCAGCCGGCCAGGAAGACCGACAGGGCCAGTGCCCACATCGCGGCCATCATGAACCAGGCCAGGATGAACGTGCTGCGCGAGCGGGTCACCCGCTCGTTCACCAGGACCGCGCCCTCGTCGACCACCTGCTCACTCTTCACCCGGGTCACGAAGAACGGGTCGGCGTCCTGCACGAACACCACCACGGGCACCGGCTTTCCGGCGGCCGTCGCCTGGAACCCGATCAGCGACTCGTAGCCGTCGAACGGGTAGTCCGAGACCGGCCCGCCGGTCAGGCTGAACGGGACGGAGTCGAGCCCGATCCGCTGCCCCGCCGGGTAGTTCAGGTCGGCGGCCCGCTGCAACGAGGTGGTCTCCACCTTCAGCGCGGCGGCCGGCACCAGCGGATTGCCGTCCGCCGCCAGCGCGCCCTGCGCCTCCACCAGCACGCCCGCCGTGAGGACCAGCCCGGTGGCGTCGACCTTCTGCACGGTCACGTCGATCTGCAGATAGTCCCGCCCGGTCTCGGCCCCTGCGACCTGCTCCTGCGCCCGGCTGGACCGCTCGTTGAGGTACAGCACGATGCCCGTCGCACAGAACGCGGCGATCAGCAGCAACGCCAGCACCTGCTGCCACCTGCGCCTGCGCCGCCGCTCGGCGGGCGTGGGGCCGGGCGTGGGGCCGGGCGCGGCGGGACGCGGCCTGCGCGCCCGGACGCGGACCCGGGGCCGTGCACGGCCGACCGAGGGTAGCGACGGTAGCGACGGTTTCGAGGGGGACATGGCTCAGCCCACACACTTTCGAACAGTGAAGACCAACGGGACACCCCCCGCCCGCCACCCTCCGAGCCCCGCTCCCCCAGCACAAGATCATCCACCGGACACAACCCACCCGGCGGTACCGCGCGGGCGCGTCGTCGGCTCGCGTCAGCGGCCGTCAACTCCCGTCAACTGCCGTCAACTGCCGTCGGCAGCCAGGGCGGCCGGGTGCCACTCGGGGACCAGATCGCGCCGGACGAGCTGGTTCACGTAGGCGATCTGGTCCGGTGAGAGGTACTCCCGGAAGCCGCCGACGACACCGCGGCGGGTCTTGAAGGACTCCGGGTCACCGGGGACGGCGGGGCGCAGGCGTTCGGAGCGCAGGGTGTCGGCCAGCTCCATCGCGCGCATGTTGCCGAAGTCGGCGAAGTCGACGGCTGTGCGCAGCGCCTGGGGGTCGACGGGTGGCAGGCCACAGAAGTCCAGCACCCGGGCGAGTTCGCCGACCGGGTCGGCCGCCAGCCGCTCGTAGGAGGTGAGCAGGAAGGAGGCGGGCACGTGGCGGCTCGCGTGCCAGATGTTCCAGAAGGCCAGGCAGGTCTTCACACTGCCCTGTTCCTCGGTCAGGAAGTCGGCGAGTTCGCCCGGGTAGGGGTTCTCGGAGCGGCGGGCGCTCTGGAAGTAGCGGGAGACGGCCGTGTCGCGCAGGTCGCGGACCAGCAGGACCACCTTGCGGTCGCGGTAGAAGCTCTTGTCCCGGGAGAGCTCGGCCGGGGTCCGCCACTCGACGCGGTCGTCGTGCCAGAAGACGATCCGCGGGACGGCGCTGTCGGCGTCGCTGAAACCCGTCAGGACCAGGTCCTCGCACAGCTCCATCGGGAGGCGGCGGCCCTCGGAGATCGCCTTGGCCATCAGCACCCGCAGCCAGGTCCGGCCGCACTTGGGGAAGGAGATGACGTAGACGTCGCCGTCCGCGTCGACGGGCTTGACGGGCTTGACGCTCTGCGCGGGGGCGCGGTGGGTGGTCACAGTGCCTCATTGTCGGCAGCGGTCATCGGCCGGGCAACGAGGCGTGCGGGTGGGCCAGTCCGGCGGCCAGCGCACTCCAGGGGCGCGCAGTTCGCGGCGCACGCCGAACGGGTGGCGTTCACGCCCGCCCGTGTCGCCCCGGCCCGCAGAGCCGTTCTCCTGCTGGGGCCACGCGACCGGGCCTCCCGGGCGGCGTTCGCGCCCGCCCGGCCGCCGAACGCGGACGGGCCGCACCGGGCCCGGGCCGGGAAAGGACGCCGGCTGTTGCCCGCGCCGCTGCTCAGTGCACCCCGCACCGTCCCGCCCGCGCCCGGGCGCCCGCGCCGGACCGCGCGGCAGGCCTTCGCCCCGCTCGGCCGGCCCGCCTTCCGCCGCTACTTCGCCGCCCGGCTGCTGAGCTGGACCGGGACGGCCCTCGCCCCGGTGGCGCTGGCCTGGGGGGTGCTCGGACTGGGCGCCGGGGCCGGCGGGCTCGGCGTGGTGCTGGCGGCGGACACCGCGCCGCAGCTGCTGCTCCTGCTGGTCGGCGGTGTCGTCGCCGACCGCTGGCCGCGCACCCGGGTGCTGACCGTGACCAATCTGGCGTGCGCGTCGGCGCAGGCGACCGCCGCGCTGCTGCTGGGCACCGGCGCGGTCGCGGTCTGGCAGCTGGCCGGGCTGGCCGCCGTCTGCGGGACGGCGGCGGCGTTCTCGGTCCCGGCGGGCTCCGGAATGCTGCCGGACCTCGTCCCGGGCGCACTGCGCCAGGAGGCCAACGCGCTGCTGAAACTCGCCCAGACGACGGTCAAGGTCGGCGGCCCGGCGCTCGGCGCGGCGGTGGTGGCGCTGACCTCGCCGGCCTGGGTGATCGGCTGGGACGCGGTGACCTTCACCGGCGCGGCGTTCCTGCTCGCCGGCCTGCGGCTGCCCGCCCGGACCGAGGGCTCGCGGGAGCGAGGGGCGGGGTTCCGCGCCGAGTTCGCGGACGGCTGGGCGGAGGTCCGCTCGCGCCGGTGGTTCTGGGCACTGGTCCTGCAGTCCTCGGTGGTGGTGCCGCTCTGGCTGCTCGGCTACCAGCTGCTCGGACCGGTCTACGGGCAGCGGGAGTTGGGCGGGCTGGCGGGCTGGGGCCTGGTGGCCGCCGGGTTCGCCGGCGGGCTGCTGCTGGGAGCCGCGCTCGCGCTCTGGTGGCAGCCGGCCCGGGTCGGCGTGGTCTCCTGCGCGGGGACGGCCGTCCTCGCGCTGCCGCTGTCCCTGATGGCGACCGGCGGCTCGGCACCGGCGCTGGCCGTCGCCGCCGGGGTGACCGGGGCCGCCGGGGCGCTGTCGACGGTCGTGTGGACCTCCCTCGTCCAGGAGCGCATCCCGGCCGACCGGCTCAGCCGGACGCTCTCGTACGCGGCGCTCGGACAGCTCGCCGTCCTGCCCTTCGGCTACCTGCTGGCCGGTCCGGCGACCCGGCTGCTCGGGCTGCACACCACCCTCGGCGCCGCCGCACTGCTGATCGCACTGGCCGCCGTCCTGCCACTGCTGCTGCCGGACGTCCGGGGACTGCGCGCCCACCGGGCTGAGTAGGCTCGCGGCGCCGGCGCCGTAAGGCTCAGGCGACGGCCCGGCGCCACTCAGCCGCGGCGCTCACGCGCTCCCGCCATCGCCGCCAGGCCGTCGTGCAGCTCGGTACGTGGCCGGAAGCCGAACTCCCGTGCGGCCAGCGTGATGTCGGCGGAGGTGTGGCGGGCGTCGCCCGGGCCCTCGGGGTGCAGTTCCAGGGCGACCGGGCCGATCACCCGCTCGACGGCCGCGATCGCCTGCTTCATCGAGACCGGGGAGCCGCCGCCGAGGTTGGCCACCCCGGTGAAGCGCGAGCGGACCGCGTCGCGCATCGCGCCGACGACGTCCCGCACATAGGTGAAGTCGCGGGTCTGCTCGCCGTCGCCGTACAGCGGGAACGGCTCGCCGCTCGCCGCGGCCGCGACCAGGCGGGCGAAGGCCATGTCGGGTCGCTGGCGCGGCCCGTAGACGGTGAACAGCCGCAGCGAGGCGCTGGGCAGGCCGTACGCGGTGCGGTAGAGCTCGCAGAGCTGCTCGCCGGCCAGCTTGGTCACCCCGTACGGCGAGACCGGGCGCGGGCAGGTGGTCTCGGGCGTCGGGCTGCGGAGCGCGTCGCCGTAGACCGAGGAGCTGGAGGCGTAGACGAACTTGCGCAGCGGCCGGCCGCGCGCCGCCTCCAGGAGCGCCTGGGTGGCCAGCACGTTGCGGCTGGTGTAGAGGGCGAACTCCCGTCCCCAGGACGGTCGGACGCCCGGCTGGCCGGCCAGGTGGTAGACGGCGTCCACGCCGTCGAGCAGGGCGCCGAGGTCGGCCGCGAGCAGGTCGGCGCGGTGGAAGGTGAAGGCCGGGGAGGCGGCCGGGACCCGCAGGTTGGCCTCCTTGAGCGCCGGATCGTAGGAGTCGGTGAGGGAGTCGACGCCGACCACGGTGTCACCTGCCGCCAGCAGGTGCGCGCACAGGTGCGAGCCGATGAAGCCGGCCGCGCCGGTCACCAGGGCACGCATCAGAAACCCACCCGCACCGAGCTGCGCAGCCGGGCGGGCAGCACCCGGTCGACCCGGGCCCGCCAGGTGTAGCGGTCGAGCAACTGCCGCCTGGCCTCGGCCCCGAGGGCCTCCCGCAGGTCGTGGTCGTCGGCCAGCCGGGTGATGGCGCGCTCCCAGGCGGCGGTGTCGGCGGGCGGGCAGAGCAGGCAGTTGACCCCGTCCACCAGCACCTCGCGCAGCACCGGCAGGTCCGAGGCGATCAGCGCCTTGCCGTGCGCCATGTACTCGAACATCTTCATCGGCGAGACCCAGCGGCTGATGTCGCCGATGCCGCCCGCGCAGGCCACCTTGCGCTGGTAGGGCGCGAGGACGAGATCGAAGGCGCGGTAGTAGGGGTGCAACTCGGCCGGTGGGCGGTGCCCGTGGAAGAAGACGTTGGCGCCGTGCGGCCGACCGCGCCAGTGCGCGAGGTCCTCCGCGGTGCCGCCGACCAGGTGGAAGTCGGCGGCCGGGAGCCGGGTCGCGAGGTCGAGGATGACGTCGGTGCCCCGGCCCGGGTACAGGTGGCCGACGTAGCCGATCTTCAACGCGCCCGGCCTGCCCGGGAGTTCGGCGCTCTCGCCGATGGACGGGGGCGGGTCGGCGCAGTCCGAGGCCGCGACCAGGTCGACCCCGGCGCGGGCGGCGAGCCGGGGGAACGCCCGGCGGTAGTCGTCCGCGAGCGCCTGCGAGACGAACACCACCCGAGCCAACCCCCGCGCCCGAAAGAGGAGTTGCTCGATCGCGCGGACCGTCCGACTGGCCCACAGGATGTGCGTCTCGTACACCAGCGGCGCCAGCCGCGAGGCCAGCAGCAGCGCGCGCAGGTCACGCCCGTAGAGCAGGTCGGGCACGCCGTCCCGGCGGACCTCGCGCCGGACCCGCCAGGCGCGGATCCACCAGCCCAGCACCGGGACCGACGGCAGCGGGACGGTGCGCACGGTGAAGCGGTTGCGGGTGCCGTAGTACGCGTGGACGTCCTCGGCGGGTGCCGAGCCCGACAGGGCGTACAGCACCACCTCGTGCCCGGCGTCGGCGAACGCGTCGCACATCCGCATGACGTGGACGCCGTTGGCGTAGACGGACGGAATGCTGCCCGAGTGCAGGTAGGCGATCCGCATGGCTGGTGACCTCCGGGACGGGACGGTGACGGCAGCGGGCCGATGCGGTGACCTGCGTGATCACGGCGACTCATGCTGTCTCCCCCGGGGCCGCCGCCACAACGGGGTCCGCCATGCCGGCCGCAGCACCGCAGGGCGCACGGCGGCGCACGGCGGACCGGCCACAGGCGGGTATCGGCCAGTTTTCGACCGCCCGGGAGGGGCACGGACGGCTCGCCCAGCGGCTCCGGCGGACCTCCCCGGTCCCGGCGGACCCAGCAGCCACGGGACCCACCGACGCCGGAGCGCTCAGCGGGCGGAGCACGGCCGCCCGGCGGTGTCCGGTTCCGCCGGGCCCCGGGGCGGGCACCGTGGTGGGGCCGCCCCGGCCGGGGTAGTTGTGGACCGGGCGTCGGCCGGCGCTCCGTCGGGGCGCACCGCACGCAGGCCCCGGCCCGGGAACAGCAGAGACAACGGAGAGCCCTCATGGAGAACCACGACATCGAGCAGATCATCGACGAACTCCCCGAGTTCGCCCTGATGGTCGACCTTCCCGACCAGGACTGACGCGCGACCGCTCCCGGCCTGTCGGCCACCGCGGGCACGGCGGACCGCCGCGTACGGCTGATCCGCCGCGCCCGCATCCCGGCCGCCGCCCGCACCCCGGCCGCCGACGAGCCCCGCACCGGCCCGACTCCCCCGCCCCCGACCCGCTGGAGCCCGTCGATGCCCCTGCCCGTCCCGCACTCCGCGCCGACCGAGCCGGACCGAGCCCTCGGGAAGCCCGCGGAGCGCTGGTCCGCGCAGGTCTTCCAGCCGTTCCCCGCCGAGCCACGGCTCCTCTTCGGACGGGTCGCGGCGCGCAGCGCGTTCTTCGGACGGACCGGCAGCACGGGCGGCGAACGGGTGCTGATCGGCAGCTCCGCCGGGACCGACCCGGGCGAGGTCGCGGTCCGGGCCCGCGGCGAACTCCTGGAGCGGATGGGCAGCGTACTGGCCGGCCGCGAGGCGGAGCAGGCACCGACCGTCCAGGCCAGCCACGCGGAGCTGCGGCGACGCGGCGACGCCGTGCTGGACCCGGCACCCTGGTCCGGCGCGGACAGCCGCGCGGCCCGGCAGCTCTGGGTGCCCGGGCGCTCCCTGCTCTCCGGCGACGAGATCCTGGTGCCGGCCGGGCTGGCGTTCCTGCAGCACCGGCCCCCGGCCGGGTGCGCCGTGCCGAGTCGCAGCGGTTCGACCGGCCTTTCCGCCCACCCGCGGCGCGCCGCCGCCCTGGCGCACGCCGCCCACGAGGTCCTGGAGCGGGACCTGCTGCGCCGCAGCTGGTGCGCGCCCGCCCTGTACCCGCCCACCGCCCATGCCGTGCGCTGCGAACTGCCGCCCGCCGTGGTCCGATTGTGCGAGGAACTCGGCCTGCTGGCCACCGCACTGACGCTGCCCACACCCGCCCCCGGCGCCTGCGCGGTGGCCGTCTGCCTGCACACCGCCGACCGCCGCGAGCAGAGCTTCGGCGCCCGGTTCGGGCCGACCGGGCAGCGGGCCGACCTGCTGGCCAGGGCCGCGTACGAGGCGCTGATGGTGCGCTGGAGCATGACGACACCGGCAGCGCTGCGCGCCGGGCAGCGGCTCAGCGTCACCGGCGTACCGTCCGACGCCGTCGACCACGCGCTGTGGGCGTTCCATGGCGGCCAGGACGCCCTCGCCCACTGGCTCGGCGACACACCCGTCGGCGGGCCGACCACACCACTCCCCGACCCGGGCGACGGGAGCGCGAGCACCCCGGACGACCCGGACGACCCGGTACGGCTGCTGGCCGCGTACACCGGTCAGGACGTGGTCGCCGTGGAGTACGCCCCCGCCGCCCTCCGGGACGAGGGCCTGGCCTTCGTCCGGCTGCTGGCCCCCGGCGCCCGGCCGCTGCCCAGCGCGAGCCGGACCGATCCCGGCGTCCCGCCGCACCCGTTCGGCTGACCCCCAGCCCCACCCGCCGAGCACCGCCCACCCCCCCAGCCGAGGAGCCCGATGACCCCGCCGACCGCAGGCACCGGCTACGCCACCGAACTCGCGTACCGCTACGACGACTGGTTCACCCCGCCGCCCGCGACCACCCGCGCCACCGTCGACCTGCTGGACGCTCTCGCGCGCACCGCACCGGGCGGCCCGGTGCTCGAACTCGGCATCGGCACCGGCCGCCTGGCCCTGCCGCTGGCCGAACGCGGGCTGAAGGTGCACGGCGTGGACGCCTCCCCGGCGATGGTCGAGCGGCTGCGAGCCAAACCGGGCGGCGGGGAACTGACCGTCACCACCGGGGACTTCGTCGAGACCGACTGCGGCGACGGCTTCGCCATGGTCTACGTGGCGAACGGCACCTTCTTCGAACTTCCCACCCAGAAAGCCCAGTTGTGCTGCTTCGCCCAGGCCGCCCGGCGCCTGCTGCCCGGCGGTCTGTTCGTCCTGGACGCCTACCTGCCGGAGGCCCTGGTGGCGAGTGCCAACTCCGGGGCGCAGACCGTCGAGGCGGCCAACGGCGACCTGGTGATGCGCACCCGCCGCATCCAGGCCGCCACCCAGCAGTACACCTCGGACTACCTGGTGCTCGACGACGGCCGCTGCCGGCACGCACAGGTGGTCTTCCGCTACGCGGCGCCCGGCGAACTCGACCTGATGGCCGCGGCCGCCGGGCTGCGGCTGCGCGAGCGCCTCGGCGGCTGGTCCGGCGTGGCACTGCGCGACTCCAGCACCTTCCACGTCAGCGTCTACGAGTTGCCCGCCTGAGCCGGGCCGGCGGACGGACGGACGGGCGAGCGGACGAGCGGACGATTGGACGAGCGGACGAGCGGACGAAGGAGCCGGGACGCAGATGGCACAGGCAGCTCAGCTATCGGAGTCGACCGGGCGCGAGGTCAGCCTGCGCCGGGTGCTGGACGGCGAACTGGTCGTCGTGCGCGGTGGGTTGGAGTGGCTGGGCGCCGCCGAGCGGATGCACCGGGCAGCACTCGACGCCGTCGCAGCGAGCGTGTCGCGCGAGGCGGCCGAGCACCTGGCCCAGGAGGGGCTGGAACAGCTGCACACGGTGGCCACGGTCGAGCAGATCCGGGCCGTCCGCGACCGGATGGACGGTGAAGTCCGGGCCATGGCAACCACCTTGCTGCTGCGCTTCGGCACGGCGCTGGCGCCGCAGGGCCGCCGGCTCTACGTCAGCGACCACCTGGGTGTGCGCATCATGGCGCCGACCACGGCCGTTGACGAGCGGGCCGGGGAACTGAGCGGCTACACCGGCTTCCTGATCCCGACGGATGCGCACGTGGACTCCTGGTTCAACACCGCCGTCAACTCGGTGAACCTGTGGATGGCCGTCAGCGGCGTCCGGCGCGACAACGGCCTGCTGCTCTGGCCGCAGGCCTACCGCAGTCCGCTACGGCACGACGGGGTGCGGCTGCTGCCGGGCCAGCCGATCGGATCGCCGGTGGAGGTCGAGCTCGACCCGGGCGACCTGCTGCTCTTCGCCGGCGACCAGCTGCACGCCACCCGGCCCAACACCGGCGACCGGACCCGCTGGGTGGTCACCAAACGGATCTGCCTCGGCCCACCGCGCTACCACCCGCACGCCACCGGCTGGGTGCCGTACCTCGACCCCCGCCTCCTCGGCACACCGCTCAGTCCGCTCGCCCCGCTGCGCTCCGTCCTCACCGCCGGACGCGCGCGCCAGCTCGGACGCGACGGCGCGCGCTGGTGTTGCGCGTTCGGGGCCCGACGGCGGGCCGCTCGTGAGAACCTGGCGGATACGGAGCACACGAACCGATGACGAGGAAGCAGGTCGCCACGTGAGTCAGGATCGGATCCCCCCGCGGGTGCGCACCATGTACGGACCGGAGGACCTGAGCTCCTCCCCGTCGTTCGCCGGCGGGTACATCAACTTCGGCTACTGGGAGGCGATCCCGCTCGGCGACACGCTGGACGACGCCGACCGGGTGCGCAGCCAGCAGGAGCTGTACCGGCGGGTGCTCGGCGCCTTCGAGCACCCGGCCGAGTGCCGGGTGGCGGAGATCGGCTGCGGACGCGGGCTCGGATCGGCGCTGGCCCTGCGGGAGTTCGGCTTCGCCCAGGTCTGCGGCGTGGACATCCACCCCGATCAGCTGGCCCGCGCCCGCGCGGCCAACGCCGAGCTGCTGGCCACGCACGGCGACCGCCTGAGCTACCAGCTGGGCGCGGCCGACGCGCAGCCGTTCCCCGACGCCTCGCTCGACGCGCTCTACTCGGTGGAGGCCGCCCAGCACTTCCGCGAACTGACCGGCTTCGCCAACGAGTCGGCGCGGGTGCTGCGGCCCGGCGGGCAGCTGGTGATGACCACCTTCTTCAGCACCGGCCCCGAGGCGGCCGCCCCGCTGGCCGAGCTGCTGGAGAGCTTCGCGGACGGGCTGGACGTGGCGCACCCGATCGGCGACTTCGAGGCCGACCTGACGAAGGCCGGGTTCGAGTCGGTCCGGGTCGAGTCGATCGGCGCCGCGGTCTGGCCCGGCATGGACCGCTACCTGGAGGGCACGCCGATCCGCGACCTCTGGCCGCGCAACTTCCTGCCCGCCTGGCGGCAGGGGCTGTTGGACTACTACGTGGTCTCGGCCAGGCGCGCCGGGGCCTAGGCGGGCGGCGCCGTCGGGGCCGGGCCCAGGGTCGTCGTGCCGGGGGCGGCGCGGTGGCCCAGCCCGGTGCGGTAGACGTCGAGGGCGGCCTCGGTCCGGCCGGTGCGGCGCAGCAGGTCGCCGAGCAGTCGGCATAGGTCGGCGACGTCGCCCGCGGCGCCCGCGTGTTCGAGCAGGTCGAGCGCGCTGCGGTAGTGCTTCTCCGCGCCCTCCGGGTCGGCCCGCTCCTCCGCGATCAGCCCGAGCAGCCGGTGCGCACCGCCCGCGTGGACGGCCCCGCGCTCGGCGCTGAGTCCGCCGCCCGCACCACCGCCCGCACCACCGCCCGACGTCGAGGGCCCGTCGACACCGTCGACACCGTCGAACCCGTCGAGCAGCCGGGCCAGCAGCCGTTCGGCCTCGTCGGTCTTGCCCCGGCGGCGCAGCACGTCCGCGAGTTCGACGTCGATCTGCACGGTGTACAGCGTGGCCCGGCGGTCGGCGAGGATGCCGCGCGCAGTGCGCAGCTCGTCCTCGGCCTGCGCCAGGTCGCCGTCCTGGGCGCGGAGGTAGCCGCGCATCCAGTGGCAGTGGGCGAGTTCCGAGCGGATCTGGAGCTGCTGGTAGAGCTCCTGGGCCCGGGCCAGCGAGGCGTCCGCCTCGGCGGCCCGGCCGGCCGCCAGCAGGGTCCGCGCGACGCCGCGGTGCATCCGGGCCACCAGCGCCGGGTCGTCGACCTGTGGCGCCAACGCGAGGGCCAGGTCGGCGGCCTGAGCGGCGCGGGCCTGGGCACCCATGTCCATATAGGGCGCGATCACGGCGGAGTAGAGCAGCAGCAGCGCGTTCGGGTCGTGCAGCCCGGCCGCGTTGAGCTGGTCGATGGCGTTCTCCAGCAGGTAGCAGGAGTAGCGCAGGTCACCGGCCAGCAGGTGGGCGACGGCCCGGCCGCGCAGGGCCGGGACGCGCTGCGGCAGTGCGGCGCCGCTCTCGGCCAACAGGTCCTCGGCCGCCTGGAAGTGCGCGATCGCCTGGTCCAGCTCGCCGGTCTCCAACGCGCAGTCGCCCAGGCCCACCAGGGCCGCGGCCCGCTCGGCCGCGAGGGCCAGCTCGCCCGCCTCGGACGCCAGCGCGGCGAACCGCCCGGCCGCCTCCCGCGCGGCGCCGGCGCCCCCGGTCGCCAGAACCTGCCGCGCGTCGGTCAACCGCATCCGCAGGTCGGTGGCGAGGTGGGCGGGCTGCCCGGAGGCGAGTTCCTCGTAGCTGACGTCCAGTCGGTCGGCGAGGTAGCGCAGCGCGGTGTCGGAGGGGCGCACCTTGCCCGCCTCCAGGGTGGAGATGTACGCAGCGGTGTACGCCGGCTCGGCCAGCGCGCGCTGGGTGAGCCCGCGCTCGGTGCGCAGCCGCAGCACGCGACGGCCGATCAGGGCGCGGTCCTGCGCGGGGTCCGCTTCGCCCTGCGTCGTCCGCTTCGCCATGGTGCTTTTCCTCGTCTCTATTCCGGTGGACCCAGGGTATTGCGTGGCCGGGTCACCGCCACTAGCTTAACCGACAACATAAACGCACTTACATTCCCACTGACATTGCGGGAGCGACCTCAACTCCCGCTGTCCACAACGGAACGGAGCCAACCCATGCGCACCCGCCGTACCCTCGCCAGCGGCGCGACCGCCCTCCTCGCCACGCTCGCCCTGCTCTCCGGCAGCCCGGCCGCCCAGGCCGCCACCCGCGCGCCGAGCCCGCCGCCCGCCCGCGCCGCGGTCGCCGCAGCCACGGCCGACACCGCCGCCCCCACCGGCCCGGTCTGCTGGTACGGCTCCTGCTACGACTACGTCTCCGGCCGGCAGATCACCGACACGGCGGGCGCGAGCGTCCGGATGCTGCAGGCCGACCCGGAGATCAAACCCGGCGACGTGGACTCGCACTCCCTCCAGGAGCTGGCCCTGCAGTCCACCGACCACCTGTCCACGGTGGAGATCGGCTGGACCGTCGACTTCGGCCTCAACGGCGACACCAAGCCGCACCTCTTCGTCTACCACTGGGTGAACGGTGCCGAGAGCTGCTACAACGCCTGCGGGTTCGTCCAGGTCTCCCGCACCGTCAAGCCCGGCATGGCCGTCCGCCCGGGCACGGAGGCGAAGTTCACCATCCAGAACCTGGCCGGCGACTGGTGGGTCTTCTACGACGACCACGCCGTCGGCTACTTCCCCGGCTCGCTCTGGTCGGGCAGCTACACCCGCGCCCAGGTCGTCACCGCCTTCGGTGAGGTCGCCCACGCGACCGGCTCCACCTGCGAGGACATGGGCAACGGCCGGCCCGGCAGCTCCGGGCGCTCCGGCCTGATCGAGGACTTCCAGCTGCACGGCTCCAAGGACCGCCCGGCCCTGACGGTCACCGCCACCAGCCCGGCGCTCTACAGCGCGGGCCACGTCACCCGGACCTCTTTCCACCTGGGCGGGGCCGGCTCCGGCCCCTGCTGACCGTCCGCCCGCTGCGGGCGGCGGCGCTCGCCCGCCGCCCGCACCAAGCAGCTGCGCGCGCCGGGACCCCTTCTAGACAGGTGAGTTGTCAGGTGGTCATGCTGAGTGACACATCGCGACGGAGGGGTCACCATCATGGGAGCGAGAACGACAGCACCGATCCGAACGCTGGCCGGTGCCGTGGCGGCGTTGGCGCTGGTCACGGCACTCACCTCGTGCGACAGCAGCGGATCGTCGAACTCGCTCCCGGCGCCCGCCGGTTCGGGATCGGGCTCGGCCGAGAGCTTTGATCAGGTGATCGCGGGCGCTCCGGTGGCGGACGCCTCGGCGATCCCGGCCGGCAGCCTGATGGCGAAGATCCGGAGCCGCGGTTCGCTGAACGTCGGCGGGACGGACGCCGCGGCGCTCTTCTCGCTGAAGGACCCGGTCTCCGGCAAGCTGACCGGATTCGACGCCGGCCTCGCGCAGATGCTCGCCCGGTACATCACCGGCAAGCCGAACGAGAACCTGGTGACCGTCACCGCCGACACCCGCGAGGCGCTGCTCCAGAACGGCACCGTGGACACCGTGTTCGCCACCTACACGATCACCCCGGCCCGCGCGCAGAAGGTCGCCTTCGCCGGTCCCTACTACTCCTCCGGCGACGCGATCCTGGTCGCCGCCTCGAACAACGGCATCAAGACGGTGACCGACCTGGCGGGCCGGTCGGTCTGCACGGAGTCGAGTTCGACCGCCGCCAACGACATCAAGCAGTACGCGCCGTCGGCCAAGGTGATCCTCTTCCAGACCAACGCCGAGTGCGAGCAGGCGGTCGAGCAGGGTCGCGCGGACGCCTATGTGCTCGACCAGGCCCTGCTGCTCGGCGACCAGTACCGGGACAAGGGCGTGAAGGTGGTCGGCACGCCGTTCACCACCGAGCCGTACGGGATCGGCGTGCCGCTTGGCTCACCCGAGATGAAGGCCTTCGTCAACGACTGGCTCAAACTCATCGAATCCGACGGCAGTTGGGCCAAGCTCTGGCAGGCGACGATCGGCACCGCGCTCACCGGCCAGCCACCGACGCCGCCGGTGATCGGCTCCGCACAGGGCAGTTGAGGCCGGTGCCCAGGGAACTGACTGCGACGCTCGGCCAGTTGGGCCACGGCCTGCTGTTGACGCTGGCGATGACCGCACTGGCCTTCACCGGCGCGCTGCTGCTGGGGGTGCTGTTGGCGCTGTGCCGGATCAGCCCGGTGCCGCCACTGCGCGCGGTCGGCACGGCCTATGTGACGCTCTTCCGCAACGTCCCGCTGCTGGTCCTGCTGGTGCTGTTCGTGTTCGGCCTGCCGGACGTCGGCCTGCTCTTCTCGCTCTTCCTCACGGTGACCGCCACCATGGCGCTGTACTGGGCGGCGTTCGTCTGCGAGGTGCTGCGGGCGGGCATCCGGACCGTGCCGCTCGGCCAGGCCGAGGCGGCCCGGGCGCTGGGGATGACCGCCGCCCAGTGCATCCGGTGCGTCATCCTGCCGCAGGCGCTGCGGTCGATGGTGCAACCGCTGGCGAACGTCTTCATCGGGCTGGCCCTGAGCACCTCGCTGGCGGCGGCCGTCGGGGTCGCCGAGCTGACCGGACAGACCGAGTTCGCCACGCTCAAGTACGACGACCCGCTGACCGGCTTCGCCGCGACCACGGTCGTCTACGTGCTGATCACGCTCTCGATCGGCCTGCTCGCGGGGCGGATCGAGCGGAGGGTGGCGATCCGGCGGTGAGCGAGGAGAGCCGGCTGCTGTTCGACGTCCCCGGGCCGCGCGCCCGCCGCCGCACCAGGATCGCGACCGGCGCCTCGCTCGTGGTGCTGGCCGGGCTACTCACCCTGATGATCCGTCAGTTTGCGATCCACGGCGAGCTGTCGGCCGCCCAGTGGTCGCCCTTCACGCAGTGGCCGATCCTGCGGTTCCTGTTGACCGGCATCGAGCAGACGCTACTGGTGACGGCCGTCGCGGCGGCGATCGCTTTCCCGCTCGGGGCGGTGCTGGCCCTCGCCCGGCTGAGCCGCAGCCGGTGGCTGCGCGGTCCGGCCCGGGTGTACGGCGAACTCTTCCGCGCCGTACCGCTGTTGCTCCTGCTGTACGTCTTCCTGTTCGCGCTGCCCAGGGCGGGTGTGACCTTTCCGGTCTTCTGGCAGCTGGTGCTGCCGGTGGCGCTGAGCAACAGCGCCGTGGTCGCGGAGATCTTCCGGGCCGGGGTGCTGGCCCAGGACCGCGGCCAGGCGGAGGCGGCGTACAGCCTGGGCATGACGTACGGGCAGGCGATGCGCTGGGTGGTGGTCCCGCAGGCCGTCCGCAAGCTGCTGCCCGCGCTGGTGAGCCAACTGGTGCGGCTGCTCAAGGACTCCACGCTCGGGTACGTGGTCAGCTATCTGGAACTGCTGCACAAGGCCCAGGTCCTCGGTGAGTACTACCACAACGTGCTGCCCGCCTACCTGGTCGCCGCGGCCTGCTACGTCCTGATCAACGGCGCGCTGTCGCGGACCGCGGGGTGGCTGGAGCACCGGCAGGGTCCACAGTAGACGCCCATATGAAGATCTGCCCATGTGTATGCATTTTCCCCATCCTGGCCCTCCACGATGATGCATGCTGACCCCGCAGTCCGTAGGGCTGTCAAGAACTGTCCTGGGAGGGTCATGTGTTGAGGCGAAGGATGAAATGGTTCGCGGCCGGGGTGGCCGCAGCCACTCTGCTGGCGACGGCACAGGCCGTGGTGCCGGCCGCCGCGACGACACCACCGCAGATCGATCTGAAGATCCTGCTGATCGGGGGCGGCTCGGGGGATCCGACCACGACGGCCTGGCAGGCCGCACTCGACAGCGAGGGCGTCGCCTACACCCTGGTGAACGCGACGGGCGCGCTGGGCAGCGAGACCGTGTCGCTGCCGACGCTCTCCAGCGGCACCCACGGGTACTTCAACGGCGTGGTGGTCGCGGACTCGCCGACGTACTTCGCCGCCGGCCAGCTGAGTGGCCTGGACAGCTACGAGTCGGGCTTCGGCATCCGCCAGCTGGACGGCTACATGTACCCGTCGGCGTCGCTCGGCCTGACCCCCGCCGGAGCCGGAGCGATCAGCGGGACGGCCCAGCTGACCCCGGACGCGCTGGCCCAACTGCCCGAGCTCAAGGGCCCGGTGCCGTTCGAGACCGGCTCCTACGGCTACCCGTCGACGGTGGTCGCCGGCGCCCCGGTCACCCCCTGGCTGAAGGACGCCTCGGGCAACGTGCTGGGCGCGGTCTACCAGCACCCCACCACCGACCCGCAGGCCGGCGTCGCCGAGCTGTCGCTCACCTTCGACTACAGCTCCACCATGCTGCCCTGGCTGCTGCTCTCGCCAGGACTGGTCAACTGGGTCACCCAGAGCACCCATCTCGGCCTCTACCGCAACTACTTCGGCCAGGACGTCGACGACCTCTTCATCGCCGACAACGAGTGGAGCAACAAGTACCAGTGCACGCCGGGCGCCACCAACCCCGATGACGTGCTCTGCCCGGCCGGGGTGGGCGGCAACGCCGCCGACGGCCCGCCGGACGTGCAGATGAGCGCGGCCGACGTGGACTACGTGGCCGCCTGGGAGCAGCAGACCGGCATCAAGCTGGAGCTGGCCTTCAACGCCATCGGCGCCTGCACCGCGCCCAGCACCACCACGACCTCCGGCGCCAACTGCGGTGGCAGCACCACGGTGAACGGCACCACGTACACCGACCCGGGCCAAACCGTGGACACCGGCTACCCGGACGACTCGGCGTTCGTGAACGAGATGCTGAAGAACCAGGGCGCCTTCAACTGGATCACCCACACCTGGTCGCACATGTTCCTCGGCTGCACCGTCGCCCAGCCGCTGCCGATGACCGCCGTGACGGCCGGTTCGGCGGGTTCGCTGAGCGCAGGCGGCTACAGCTACGAGGTCACCGCGGCCACCGCGTACGGCGAGTCCGAGCCCTCCACCGCCCAGCAGGCCACCGTGGGCGCGAGCGGATCGGTCGCGCTCTCCTGGCCGGACGCGCCCAACGGCGGCGGGCCGACCCTGGCGAAGCTGGAGTCCGAGTACTCCGGCGGCACCGGCTTCTGGGGCTACAACATCTACCGCGCGCCCGCCGGTTCGACCAGCTACGGCCTGGTCGGTCAGGTGAACGAGGACGCCACCGGCGCCGCCACCTCGTACTCCTTCACCGACACCGGGGCGACCACCCCCGGCGGCGGCCCGGGCAGCACCGCCACCTACCCCACCGCCACCGACCCGGGCATCGGCTGCGCCTCGGCGGCCGGCTGGCTGCCGGCCACCAGCACCACGGCGGACTCCAGCATCGAGCAGGAGATCGGCCTGGACGACGCCTTCGCGGCCAACAACGGTCTCACCAACTGGAGTTCGCACGACGTGGTGACCGGTGAGCACTCCGGTCTGGAGAACCCCAACACGCCGCAGGCCTTCTCGGACATGGGCATCAACGTCTTCGGCGCCGACGCCTCGCGCCAGCCGCAGTCGTACACCATCCCGTACACCGCGCCCGGCGGCGCCACCAACACCGCCAGCTCGGCGCCGCGTTACCCCAGCAACATCTACTACAACGCGGCCAACTGGTCGGACGAGCTGAACGAGTACAACACGGCCTACGTGGCCACCGGTTCCAGCCTCGGTGACAGCCAGTACCCCGCCGAGACCGGCAAGTGCTCCGGCTCGCCGTCCACCACCTGCACCAGCACGCCGGCCACCGAGGCCACCGTGCTGGCCTCCGAGTCGCGGATCATGCTCGGGCACGTCCTGAACAACGACCCGCGGATGAACTACGCCCACCAGAGCAACCTGATCGGCCCGGCCACCACCACGACCAACGGGGTGACCTCGGACTACGGTTACACGCTGCTCAGCCTGCTGAACGACATGCAGGCGCAGTACAACAGCTGGTACACCGCGCCGCTGAGCCAGATGACCGACGCCAGCCAGTCGCAGGTGCTGAGCGAGGCGGCCGCCTGGTCGGGCGCCCGCAACGCCGGTACGGTCACCGCCTCGGTGCAGAACGGCGCGGTGGTCGTCACCAACAGCGCCGGCAGCCCGGTCACCGTCCCGCTCACCGTCCCCACCGGCAGCACCGTCAACGGCGCGGCCTTCGGCCAGTCCTACGGCGGCACCCTGTCGGCGTGGACCACGCTGGGCGCGAACTCCTCGACCACCGTCACCGTCAACGTTGCGCCGTCGATCACCAGCGCGGCCGCCACGGCCACCACCGTGGGCACCGCGTTCAGCGCCACCGTGACCACCACCGGCAGCCCGGCCCCCGCCCTCAAGGAGTCCGGCGCCCTGCCCGCCGGCGTCACCTTCACCGACAACGGCGACGGCACCGCGACCCTGGCCGGCACGCCCGCCACGGGCAGCGGCGGCAGCTACCCGCTGACGGTCTCCGCGACCAACGCGGCCGGCACCGCCAACCAGAGCTACACGCTGACCACCGCCGAGCAGCCGGCCGTCACCAGCGCGACCACGGCTGCCTTCAGCACCGGCACGGCGGGCACCTTCACGGTGACCACCAGCGGCTACCCCTCCCCCGCCATCGGCGAGAGCGGGACCCTGCCGAGCGGCCTCACCTTCAAGGACAACGGCAACGGCACGGCCACCGTCTCCGGCACCGCCCCCGACGGCACGGCCGGCAGCTACCCGATCACGCTGACCGCCGCCAACGCCTCCGGCAGCGCCACCGGCTCGGTGACCCTGACGGTCACCCAGAGCACCGGCCCGTCGATCGGCAGCGCCAGCGCGGTGACCTTCGCGACCGGCACGGCCGGCACCTTCTCGGTGACCACCACCGGGACGGCTCCGGTCACCCTGACCGAGACCGGCAAGCTCCCCGCCGGTGTGACCTTCAAGGACAACGGCAACGGCACCGCCACCCTGGCCGGAACCCCGGCCGCCGGCTCCGGCGGCAGCTACCCGATCACCCTGACCGCCAGGAACCCGGTCGGCACCGCCACCCAGCCGCTGGCCCTGACGGTCAACCAGGCCCCCGCGTTCACCAGTCCGAACACCGCCACCGCGGGGCTGCTGCTCCCGTTCAGCTTCACCGTCAAGGCCTCCGGCTACCCGGCGCCCGTGCTGAGCGCGACCGGGACCCTGCCGTCCGGGCTGAAGTTCACCCCCGGAACCAACGGCACCGCCACCATCTCCGGCAGTGAGCTGGCCCTGGGCACCTTCCGCCTCACCCTGACGGCCAAGAGCGCCGCCGGGACCACCACCCAGGCCTTCACGCTGTACGCAAGCCTGCTCTGACCCTCACCCACCCCACGCGCGCGGCGGGCCGCCCCGGAATCCATCCGGGGCGGCCCGCCGCTTGTCGTGCCGCTGTAACGCCGTAGCGTCAGACCCCTTCGACGGCGGCGTCCTCGGCCTTGCGGGCCCAGGTGTTCTCGACCTTGGCGAACCGCCAGTACGCCAGGGCGCTCGCCCAGACCGCCACGAACAGCCCCACGATGACGAAGCCGACGTTGTTGAGGTTGATGCCGGAGATCCAGTTGCTCACCGGGTCATCCAAGTTGAGCTGGTCGTGCAGGACTCCGACCAGCTCGATGGTGCCGATCAGGAAGGCGACGGCGATCGACAGCCCGGTGATGGTGAGGTTGTAGTAGACCTTGCGGACCGGGTTGGAGAACGCCCAGTGGTAGGCGAAGTTCATGAAGGTGCCGTCGAGGGTGTCGAAGAGGCTCATCCCCGAGGCGAAGAGCAGCGGCAGGCAGAGGATCGCGTACCAGGGCAGTCCGGCGGCCGCGCCGGAGCCGGCCATCACCATCAGGGTGACCTCGGTGGCGGTGTCGAAGCCGATGCCGAAGAGCAGGCCGATCGGGTACATCTGGCCCGGACGGGTGATCGACTTGGTGAGCCGGCCCAGGATGCGGTTCATGAAGCCGCGGTTGTCCAGGTGCTTCTCCAGCTCGTGCTCGTCGAACTGGCCGGCCCGCATCGCCTTGAACACCCGGTAGATGCCGAAGAGCGAGACCAGGTTGAGGGCGGCGATCAGGTAGAGGAAGGAGCCGGAGATGCTGGTGCTGACCACGCCGAGCACCTTGTGGGTGCTGGAGTTGTCGTCGGTCAGGGTGGTGACGAAGTGCGCGCCGGCCGCGATGCCGCCGGCCAGGACGACCACGATGGTGGAGTGGCCGAGCGCGAACCAGAAGCCGACCGAGACCGGCCGCTTGCCGTCGGCCATCAGTTTGCGGGTGGTGTTGTCGATCGCCGCGATGTGGTCGGCGTCGAAGGCGTGCCGCATGCCCAGGGTGTAGGCGGTCACGCCCAGCCCGAGGCCGAACACCTGGGTGCCGATGGCGTAGTGGTGCGGGGCGACCATCACCGTCAGGATGCCGAAGGCCGCCACGTGCATGGCCGCGATCACCGCGAGCAGGCCGCCGGTGCGTATCCAGTCCTTGCGCTCCCAGCGCATCAGCGGGGTGGCGGGAATCGGGCCGGCCGTGGCCGGGGACGCCGCGGGGGCGGCGTTTTTGGGCATGGTCATCTCAGGAAAGCCTCTCCAGCACCTCGATGGGGAGCGCCACCCGGCCCGGGAGGGCTGAGCGGGTTTCATGCGGGTGCCGTGGCCGGTCTCCTGGCTGACGGGTCGAACGTCCGCGCCCCCGGCCTTCCCGGACGACGTGTCCAGTGGCCGCCCGTCCTCGCGGACGGGGGTGGGGCGATGACTTCCCGATCACAGTGGCGAGGGCCGCTCCGGTCTGGGATCCCGAAGGATCCGTCACCGGTCTTCCCGAACACCACGGCGCTCAACACGGTAGGGGCAACGGGACGTGATCCACAAGCCTGCACAGATATGCAGATGTCGAGACGCGGGTGTTGGATATCACCTGCCTTTAGGGGTGAGGATGGGGTCATGCATCTGGTCCCCGAAGAGCGCGAGCACTGGCGCGCCATCGACGAGCACACGGTCTGTGACGCCATCGACGCGATCGGCGACCCCGAACGGGTCCACGCCTGGGCCTCACGCTTCGCCCTCCTGGGCGAGCCGGGCCGGCTGGCCCTGCTGCTCTCCCTGCACCGCGCCGGCCCGATCGCGGTCTCCGACCTCGCCCTGGCCACCGGCATCCGGGACAGCGCGGTCTCCCAGGCACTGCGCCTGCTGCGGGCCTCGGGCACGGTGGCCGCCGAGAAGGACGGCCGGATCGTCCGCTACCGGCTCGTCGACCCCCAGGTGTCCGCACTCCTCGACTCACTCGGTTAGGACTCTCGCCGGCGCCCAGAGCTCAGAACGCCGCGACCCTGCTCAACACCCAGAAGGCGCTGCTCGTGCCGATGCCGTAGGCGAGGTGGGCGGTCAGGTCATCGCCCAGCGTCCTGGCGTCGTATCTCCAGATGGGTTCGTAGAGTCCCGCCATCGGAAGCAGCACGTATCCGCTGATCCAGACGAGCGCGCCGTACGGAAGCCCATAGAGGACGTGTGGCCTGCGCACCGAGGCGGTGACGACGCCGTAGGCGGCCGCGTTGCCGACTCCGTAGGCCCAGTGCATGAACGTGCTGACGGGGAACGCCGCGCGGTCCGGCAACACGCGCTGGGTGAAGGCCTCGGCCAGCCGCTTGCCGACCTGCCCCGGATCCGGCGCCTCCTGCCAGGTGGGGACGGGGGCGAACTCCCAGCGCAGGGGGTTGCGTTCGCCTCCGGTTCGGCGCTGCCGCAGGAACCGCACCGTGTCCATGCAGAGGGTGCCGATGGCTCCGGCCGCCAGACCCGCGCCGATGGCGCCGAGCGGAGTCAGCTGCTTGCGAGTGCGCATGGTGGATCGCTCCCGATGCCGGTTCTGTCCCCGTTCCTGCATTCGCCCCCGTCTCGATGCTCACACCACCGACACCCTGCCACCACTCGGCGGGAACTCCCCCGGCGGGCGTCTCAGAAGCCGGCGCTCTGGCCGCCGTCGACGTGCAGGATCTCGCCGGTGACGAATGACGCCTGCTCCAGGTACATGACCGCCCCGACGACGTCGTCGATCTCGCCCATCCGCCCGAGCGGGTGCAGCGCGGCGAGTGCCCCGCCCGGGTCGCGCGGGCTCGTCGGGGTGCGGATGACGCCGAGCGAGACGGCGTTGGCGCGGATGCGGCGCGCCGCGTACTCGATGGCCAGCTCCCTGGTCGCCGCGACCAGGCCGCCTTTGGTCAGCGAGGCGAGTGCCGCGGGTACGCGCGCGTTGGCGCGGTCGACCAGCGACGTCGACACGCACAGGATGTGCCCGCCGGCGCCACCCGCCAGCATCGCCGGGAGGGCGCTGCGCGTGACGTCGAAGAATCCGCGCAGGTTGACGCCGGTCACCAGGTCGTAGTCGGCGTCGGTGTAGTCGGTGAACGGTTTCTCCACGTAGACGCCGGCGTTGTTCACCAGCGTGTCGACCCTGCCGAAGCGGTCCAGTGCCTGTTCGACGATGTGCGCACCGGTACCGGGCCGGGCCAGGTCGCCGGCGACGGTCAGCACGTCCGGGGCGTCCGACGGGGGAATGGACCGGGCCGTCGCGACGACGGCGTACCCGTGCCGGCGATACGCCTGCGCAACGGCCGCGCCGATGCCCTGTGAGGCACCGGTGACGATCGCGACCTTCTGCACTGTGCTCATGGATCTGTGCTCATGGATCTGTCCAAGCCGAGGTTCTCGCGCCAGAAGTGCGCCCTCCGGCTCTCACGCTACGACTCACCGGGCCCCGGCGCCGGGTGGGGCTCATGGGTGCGGCCGGGGCTTTCGGGTGCGGCCGCGGTCCGACCGTACGAGGCTGGAGGTACCGGCCCGGCAGCGCTCGACCGAAGGGACGTCGGATGGCCGTTCTGATCGCCGTGAACGTCGGCATGCCCAAGGACGTCGCCTGGCATGGCGGAACCGTCCGCACCGGCATCTGGAAGTACCCCGTCGCAGGGCCCGTGATGGCACGCCGGCTCAATCTGGACGGCGACGGGCAGGGTGACCTCGCCGGACACGGGGGCGAGCAACGCGCGGTACTGGTCTACCAGTTGAGCTCCTATCGACACTGGCAGGAGCAGCTGCGGCGGGATGCCTTCCCGTACGGCCAGTTCGGCGAGAACCTCACCGTGGACGGTCTCGCCGACGACGAGGTGTGCATCGGCGACCGCTACCGGATCGGCGGCGCGGTCTTCGAGGTCACCCAGCCCCGCGTGACGTGCTACCGCGTGGGGCTTCGGCTCGGGGAGCCGCAGATGGCCGCCCTGCTGGTGTCCCATCGCCGCCCGGGCTTCTACCTGCGGGTACTGACGGAGGGTCAGGTGCGGGCCGGGGACGAGATCGTGAAGATCGCCTCGGGCCCCGAGGAGCTGACCGTCGCGGAGATCGACGCGCTGCTCTACCTTCCCGGCCACAGCCGCCCGCAGCTCGAACGGGCCCTGCGCATCCCCGCGCTGAGCCCCGGCTGGAAAGCCTCACTGCAAGCCCTGCTCGACGACGCGGTCCGCGGCTCGGGTGCCGTGGGCGGGAACAGCGGGCTGACCACCAGCGGCCCGCCACCGGCGTGGCCCGGATTTCGCCGACTCGAAGTCGTCGGTGTCACGCCGGAGAGCGCGAGTATCTTCTCGCTCGCGCTGGCGTCGGCCGACGGTGAGCCGCTGCCGTCCGCGCTGCCGGGGCAGTTCGTCGGGGTCCGCCTGCCGCCGGACGCACAGACCTCCCCGGTCATCCGCAGCTACTCGCTCTCCGGCCGCCCGGGCGCCGCGACGTACCGGATCAGCGTCAAGCAGGAACCGCAGGGCGTCGCCAGCACGTACCTGCGTCAGCACGTGAGGGTCGGCGACCTTCTCGATGTCGCCGCTCCGCGCGGGACGTTCCTACTGGCGGACGCGGCCACCCCCGTACTGCTGCTGTCCGCCGGTGTCGGCGCCACCCCGGTGCTGGCCATGCTGCACGCCCTGGCCGCGGAGCCCTCGCCGCGCGTGGTGTGGTGGCTGCACGCGGCCCGGAACAGCGAGAACCACCCCTTCGCCGACGAGGTGCGCGCCCTGCTCTCCCGGCTGCCCGCCTGCCGCTCGTTCGTCTCCTACAGCCGTCCGTCGGACGTCGACCGTCCAGGCGTCGACTACACAGCACGCGGGAGGCTCAGCCGCGAGGTGATCCGCGGCCTCGACCCGCCGCAGGACGCCGACGCCTACGTGTGCGGGCCCGCCGCGTTCATGCGGGACATGACCGATGCCCTGGAGGCCTGCGGCCTGCCGTCCGCGCGGATCCACACCGAGCTCTTCGGAGCCGCCGCCGCCCTCACTCCCGGCGTGGTCGCCGGCTCCGCTCGGGCAGCACACCAGCCGGCCCGGCCACCCGACGGACAACCGGGGCCGTCCGTCTCCTTCGCCCGCAGCGGCCTGACCGTCCCCTGGCACTCCGGCTACGGGACGCTGCTCGAACTCGCCGAGGCGTGCGACGTCCCCGTGCGCTGGTCCTGCCGCACCGGAATCTGTCACACCTGCGAGACCGCGGTTCTCTCCGGCCAGGTCGCGTACTCCCCGCAGCCCCTGGAACTCCCGGCCGAAGGCAGCGCACTCATCTGCTGTTCGACGCCCCCCGCCGACGTGGTCCTGGACATGTGAGCGCACGCATCGGCCCCCGTTCGGTCTGGGCTGCGGGCGGTCGCCAGGGGTGCCTAGTGCCGCGTCAGGCAACCTTCGCCCCGTCGCGACGCCCGGCACGCACTCTCGCCGCACCGGCCGAAAGCCCAAGTACGTCCTGCTTGTGCCGAAGCGGCACAGTCGCCCAGCTCCGCCGCCGCCCGCGCAGTACCCCAACTCGCTTGATACGTATCGGAGTTGTCCAGAAAACCGGCGCGGTCGCCGGTTAAAGAAACGGCCAAGGCTCTCAACAAACCGTTGACGCGCCCTGATCGCCGCTCTACGTTTCGTTCCGAGCGGAAGTTATTTTCCGCATCGTGAAATTATTGACGTTCGCGCGACCCACCCCCGCACGGACGTCCCGGGCCCCCAGGGCACCGCCCCGACCTCGCAAGCCGCCCCCGACCGGCACCCGCGGTCGCGGGCGGGCACTCGCCCTCGCCCTCGAAAGGACGGCAGCCGTGAACCTCGCTCCACGGGAGATCGACAAGCTCTATGTCTACGTGGTGGCCGACCTGGCCCGCCGCCGCCGCGCGCGCGGCCTCAGGCTGAACTACAGCGAGGCCGTCGCGCTGATCAGCGAGGGCATCCTGGAGGCGGCCCGGGACGGCCGGACGCTGGCCGAGTGCATGGAGCTCGGCAAGAAGGTCGTCTCCGCCGAGGAGGTCATGCCCGGCGTGCGCGAGATGCTGCCGCTGCTGCAGATCGAGGCGGCCTTCCTGGACGGCACCAAGCTCGTCTCCTGCCATGACCCCGTGGGTGCCTGAGCCATGACGACGACCGCCGAGGCCGCCCCGAAGCCGCGTACGGAGCACGGCTCGGACCCGGCCGCCGCCACCCTGGTCCTGGTCGGCGGACACGAGAGCGCCCGGGCGGCCGACCTCCGACAGTTCTGTTCCGACTCCGCGGACAGCTCCCCCGACGGCTCCCCGGACAGCGGCGCCTTCGGCGCCTTCCGTGCCGTCCCCGTCGGCCGGGAGCTGGCGACGGCCGTCACCGACGCCCTCGCGCACGCGGACCGCCCGGTCTGCGTCCTGCCGATGACGCTCGGCCGCGACCCCGGCCTGGTCGCCGACACCGCCCGGGCGCTGCGCTGGCTCACCGCCACCGGTCACCGCGCACCCGGCCGGATCGTGCTGGCCGAGCCGTTCGGCACCCCCGCTCACCTGATCGGCTGGCTGCGGGCCGCCGCCGGGCGCACTGCCGGAGCCCGGCGCGAGGACTGCGCGATGCTGGTCACGGCCCCGGCCGCCGGACCGTTCGAGGACGCCGAACTCTTCCGCGTCGCCCGGCTGGTCAGCCGCTACGGCACGCACCGGCGGGTGGAGGTGGCCTTCGACGGCGGCGACCCGAGCCCGCCCGAGGGCGTTCAGCGCTGCCTGCGGCTGGGGGCGCGCCGCGTCGTCCTGCTGTCGGCGGGCTTCGGGCCGGCCTCGACCCGTCCGGTCCAGGACGCCGAGGACGGCGGCCCGCTGCTCGGCGCACCCGCGCTCGCCGCGGTCCTGCGCGCCCGCACCGCCGCCGCCCTGCACCGACTCGCCCACGGGGACGACGGCATCGCCGCCGGCCTCGACGCCGAGCACGGCCACGGCTACGCCCACACGCACGACCACTCCGCCACCCACCCCCACCGGCACTGACCGCCCCTCGGTCCAGCCGCACCGCCGTAGCAGCAGAAAGAGGCGCCATGTCCGGGAGTTCCGCATACCTGTACGGAGACGATCCGATCGAGATCAACGCCGGTCGGGCCAAGGTGCGCCTGGCGGTGAGCAACACCGGCGACCGGGCCGTCCAGATCGGCTCGCACTACCACTTCTTCGAGGTCAACCGCGCCCTGGACTTCGACCGCAACAGCGCCTACGGAATGCACCTGGACCTCCCCGCCGGCACCGCCGTGCGCTTCGAGCCCGGCGACACGCGCGAGGTGGAGCTTGCCGCGTACGCCGGGCACCGGCGGCTGGTCGGCTTCAGCGCCCTGGTGGACGGCGGCCTCGGCTCGGCCGACGCCCGCACCCGCGCGCTGCGCCGCGCCGTCGAACTCGGCTTCAAGGGCGCCCGCCTGGAGACCGTGGAGGGCGAGCACTGATGGCGATCATCCCGCGCAGGCAGTACACCGACCTCTTCGGTCCCACCGTCGGCGACCGCTTCCACCTCGCGGACACCAACCTGGTGGTCGAGGTGGAGAAGGACTTCAACGAGGGCCACTACGGCGACGAGGCCGTCTACGGCGGCGGCAAGGGCATCCGGGACGGGATGGCCCAGGACCCGGCGGCCACCTCGCTGCAGGGCGCGCTCGACCTGGTGATCACCAATGTGGTGGTGATGGACCCGGTGCTCGGCATCGTCAAGGGCGACATCGGCGTCCGGGACGGCTTCATCACCGCGGTCGGCAAGGCCGGCAACCCCCGCCTGCAGAGCGGGGTGGACCCGCGCCTGGTGATCGGCCCGGGCACCGAGGTGATCTCCGGCGAACACCTGATCGCGACGGCCGGCGGCATCGACACCCACATCCACTTCATCGCCCCGCAGCAGGTCCAGGAGGGCCTGACGAACGGGATCACCACCCTGATCGGCGGCGGCACCGGCCCCTCCGACGGCACCAACGGCACCACCTGCACCCCGGGACCCTGGAACATCCACCGGATGTACCAGGCCGTCGAGGACCTGCCGGTCAACGTCGGCCTGCTGGGCAAGGGCAACGCCTCGCTGCCGCAGGCGCTGCGCGAGCAGGTCGAGGCCGGCGTCTGCGGCCTGAAGGTGCACGAGGACTGGGGCACCACCCCGGCCGCGATCGACACCGCGCTGCGGGTCGCCGACGAGTACGACGTGCAGGTCGCGATCCACACCGACACCCTCAACGAGGGCGGCTTCTACGAGGACACCCTCTCCGCGATCGACGGCCGCACCATCCACACCTTCCACACCGAGGGCGCCGGCGGCGGCCACGCGCCGGACATCATGCGGATCGCCGGCGAGCCCAACGTGCTTCCCTCGTCGACCAATCCGACCCTCCCCTACACCGTCAACTCGATCGACGAGCTGCTCGACATGGTGATGGTCTGCCACCACCTGAGCCACGACATCCCCGAGGACGTGGCGTTCGCCGACTCGCGGGTGCGCGCGGAGACGGTGGCCGCCGAGACGGTGCTCCACGACGAGGGCGTGATCAGCATCTTCTCCTCGGACTCGCAGGCGATGGGCCGGATCGGCGAGTCCTTCGCGCGGGCCTTCCAGACCGCGCACCACTGCAAGGACCAGCGCGGCAAGCTGGCCGGCGACAGCGAGCGCAACGACAACTTCCGCGTCCTGCGCTACCTGGCCAAGCTGACCATCAACCCGGCGATCGCCTCCGGCACCGCCGAGCACATCGGATCGCTGGAGCCGGGCAAGCTCGCGGACATCGTGCTGTGGCCGATCAACTCCTTCGGCGCCAAGCCCAAGTTGGTGATCAAGGGCGGCCTGATCAACTGGGCCCTGATGGGCGACCCGAACGCCTCGCTGCCCACCACCCAGCCGATCTACTACCGCCCGATGTACGGCGCGATGGGCCGGGCCAAGCAGGCCACCCGGGTCTCCTTCATGTCCCAGGCCGCGGTGGACCTCGGCGTGCCGGCCCAACTCGGCCTGCAGAGCCGGGTGCTGCCGGTCCGCAACTGCCGCACGGTCGGCAAGCAGCACATGGTCCGCAACGACGCCACCCCGCTGATCCAGGTCGACCCCGAGACCTACCGGGTCACCCTGGACGGCGTCCCGGCCACCATCGAACCGGCCGAGACCCTCCCGCTCAACCAGCTCTTCTACCTCGCATGACCGGGACGACGACGCTGGACGCGCTGCTGGTCAGCCTGCAGCTGACCGACTCGGCCTTCCCCAGCGGGCTGTACACCCTCTCGCACGGGCTGGAGGGGTACGCGCAGGCCAAGGCGGTGGATCCGGAGAGCATGCCGGAGCTGCTGGCCGACCTACTGCGGCACTCGGTCGGACCGGCGGACGCCACCGCGCTGGCGCTGGCACACCGGGCCGCCGAGGCCGGGGACTGGGCGGGCGTGGTCGCGGTGGACGAGCGGCTGCACGCGAGCAAGCTCAACCGCGAGCTGCGCCTCGCCTCCACCAGGACCGGCCGGCAGATGCTGGACACCGCCCGACTGGCGCTGGGCGGTGAGGAGTTGGAGCGCTACGCCGAGCTGGTGGCGGCCAAGCTCACGCCCGGCTGCCAGCCGGTCGCGGCCGGTGTCGCCTACGCGGCCGGCGGCGTGCCGACCGAACAGGCGGTGGCGAGCGACCTGTTCGCCTTCGCCGTCAGCTTCGTCGGGGCGGGCCTGCGGCTGCGGCTGACCGACCACCGCCGCGCGCAGAGCGCGCTGCGGGCGCTCGCGCCGGTGATCCAGGAGGTCACCGGCGCGGCGCTGGAAAGGGAGTTGGCGGACCTGGGCGGCTGCGTCCCGGCCGCCGACGCCATGTCCGGGCGCCACGAACGGGCGGAGGCCCGGATGTTCGCCACCTGACGGACCAGCACTGCACAACCGCGGGGGCCAGAGAGCGAAGAGAGCGGGAGACATGACTGATCACGTGCTGCGCGTGGGTATCGCCGGGCCGGTGGGCTCCGGGAAGACCGCGCTGGTCGAGGCGTTGGTGCCGGTGCTGATCGCGCGCGGGCACCGCCCGGCGGTCATCACCAACGACATCTACACCCAGGAGGACGCCCAGCACGTGCGGCGCAACCTCGCCGGCCTGCTGGACCCCGAGCGGGTGGTGGGCGTGGAGACCGGCGCCTGCCCGCACACCGCGGTGCGCGACGACCCGACGATGAACCTCGCCGCCGGGGCCGAACTCCTGGAACGCTTCCCCGACATCGACACTCTCCTCTACGAGTCGGGCGGCGACAACCTCACGCTGACCTTCAGCCCGGTGCTGGTCGACATGTTCTTCTTCGTGCTGGACACCGCCGAGGGCGAGAAGATGCCGCGCAAGCGCGGCCCGGGCATCACCGACTCGGACGTGCTGGTCATCAACAAGATCGACATCGCCCGGTACGTCCGCTGCGACCTGGGCGTGATGACGTCCGACGCCGACCGGGTGCGCGAGGGAAGGCCCGTGGTGCTCACCAACAGCCTGACCGGCGAGGGCCTGGAGCGGGTGGCGGACCTGCTGGAGTCCTACCGCAAGGTGCCCGCGTGAGCACGGCCGCACCGGCCGGTGCGGCGCCGCACCGCCTGACGCCCGCGCACTACGAGCCCGCGCGCGTCCCCGCCTCCGTCCGCCGCCTCGCCGGCCGGCCGGAGGCGCTCGGCGTGGGCCGGCCGGGCAAGGTCGGCCTGCTGGAGCTGGGCTTCGAGCGGATCGGCGCGCGCACCGAACTCGTCACCCGCTACCAGAAGTCGCCGCTGCAGATCATGCGCCCGCTGCACTTCGACCCCGAGCGGCCCGACCTGGCGATCACCTACCTGATGTCGACCGGCGG
Organism: Kitasatospora mediocidica KCTC 9733; assembly: GCF_000744225.1. Lineage (GTDB taxonomy): Bacteria > Actinomycetota > Actinomycetes > Streptomycetales > Streptomycetaceae > Kitasatospora > Kitasatospora mediocidica. The sequence continues at coordinate 599,156 of NZ_JQLN01000007.1, forward strand.
CGGCATCGTGCAGGCCGACCGACTGCGGATGGACCTGGACTGCGGCCCCGGCAGCGCGGTGCACCTGACCACCCAGGCCGCCACCAAGATCCACCGGATGGACGCCGACTACGCGACCCAGCTGGTCCACCTCAGCGCCGCCGAGGACAGCTACGTCGAGTACCTGCCCGAGCCGACCATCCCGTACCGCGACTCCCGCTTCTACCAGCGCACCGTGATCACCGCGGCGCCGTCCGCCACCGTACTGGCCGGTGAGACGGTGCTGGCCGGGCGGCTCGCGCACGGCGAGCGCAACGCCTACCAGGTCTTCGCCGCCGACCTGGAGTGGCGCCGCCCGGACCCGTCCGGGTCGGGCAGCCGCCTGTTCGCCCTGGACACCGTGCGGCTGGAGCCGGGCACCAGCGGGGTCACCGGCCCCGCGGTGCTGGCCGCCCAAGACCTGGTGTCCACCTTCTACGCCGTCACGCCGCTGGCCCCCGCGGCCGCGGTCGCCGACGCGCTGCACGACGCGCTGGCGGGCAGCGGGCTGTTGTACGGCGTGAGCGTGCTGCCGTCCGACAGCGGCGCGTGGCTGCGCGTGCTGGGCGGCGACTCCCCCGCCGTCGCCGCGGCGGTCCGGCGGGCCTGGGACGCGGTGCGCCGGTTGCTGATCGGCGTACCCGCACCAGCCATGCGCAAGACCTGACGATCCGTCACCGTGCCGCCCTGGCACGGTACCCCGACCCGGGAGACCCTCGGATGCCTACCTCGCTCGATACGGGCAACACCGCCTGGCTCATGGCCAGCACCGCGATGGTGCTGCTGATGACACCGGGCCTCGCCTTCTTCTACGGCGGCATGGTCAAGACCAAACACGTCCTGGTGATGCTCAAGATGAGCTTCGTCTGCCTGGCCGTGGTCACCCTGCTCTGGCTGGCCATCGGCTACAGCCTGGCCTTCGGCAAGGACGTCGGCGGCCTCGGCCTGATCGGCACTCCCGAGCACTGGTTCATGCACGACGTCGGGATGACCAGCCTGTGGGGCTCCACCGGCATCCCGACCGTCATCTTCTCCTGCTTCCAGATGGCCTTCGCGATCATCACGGTGGCCCTGATCAGCGGTTCCATCGCCGGCCGGGCGACCATGCGCGGCTGGATCTGGTTCGCGGTCGCCTGGACGCTGCTGGTCTACGTGCCGCTGGCGCACTGGGTGTTCGCGCCCGACGGCTGGGTCACCGCGCACCTGGGCGCGCTCGACTTCGCGGGCGGCCTGCCGGTCGAGATCAACTCCGGAGCGGCGGGCCTGGCCGTGGCCATCGTGGTGCGCAAGCGCAAGGACTTCGAGCGGGAGACCATCCGCCCGCACAACCTGCCGCTCGTGGTGGTCGGCCTGGCGCTGCTCTGGTTCGGCTGGTTCGGCTTCAACGCCGGATCCGCGCTGCAGACCGGCGGCACTGCCCCGATGGCCTTCTTCAACACCCAACTGGCCGCCGCCGGAGCCATGGTGGGCTGGCCGCTGATCGAGAAGTGGAAGCTCGGCCACGTCGAGATGCTCGGCGTCGCCGGCGCGGCGGTGGCGGGCATGGTCGCGATCACCCCCGCCTGCGGTGAGATCTCGCCGATCGGCGCGCTGGCCGTCGGCTTCATCGCCGGTGTGGTCTGCGCCTTCGCGATCAACTTCAAGTACAAGATGGGCTACGACGACACGCTCGACGTGGTCGGCGTGCACGGCTTCGGCGGCATCGTCGGCACGCTGGCCATCGGCCTGTTCGCCACCGCCCAGATGAGCGGCAAGAAGGGCCTGTTCTACGGCGGCGGCGTCGGGCTGCTCTGGCGCCAGGCCGTCGCGGTGATCGCCTGTGCGGCCTTCTCCTTCGCGGCCACCTGGCTGATCGCCAAGGTGATCGAGAAGACCGTCGGCTTCCGCGCCGACGAGGAGTACGAGCACGTCCCGGGCCACGAGGAGGAGTTGGCCTACGACGACGAGACCATCGCGGAGATCCGGGCGCGGTTGGTGCAGGCCCGGGTGCCGGTCCCGGTGGGCGCGGGGGCGGAGTCGGTCGACCCGGCCGCCGCCGACCACCAGCTGCTCGCCGACCTGCGCGAGGTGCTGTCACGGCGGGAGCAGGAGAAGTGAGCGCCCTCGACACGGGCAACAGCGCCTGGTTGATGATGGCCGCCGCGATGGTGCTGCTGATGGCACCGGGGCTGGCCTTCTTCTACGGCGGCATGGTGAAGACCAGCCAGGTCATCGCGATGCTCAAGATGTGTTTCGTCTGTCTGGTCCTGGTGACCATCATCTGGTTCTCGGTCGGCTACACCCTGGCGTTCGGTACGGACGCCGGCGGGCTGGGCGTGATCGGCGGGCTGAACCACCTGTTCATGTCCGGGGTCGGGATGGACAGCACCACCGGCGGCGTGCCCACCGTGATCTTCTCGGTGTTCCACATGTCGTTCGCCATCGTGACCGTCGCGCTGATCAGCGGCTCGGTCGCCGGCCGGGCGACCATGCGCGGCTGGATCGTCTTCGTCTGCGCCTGGACCCTGCTGGTCTACATCCCGATGGCGCACTGGGTGTTCGCGCCCGACGGCTGGGTCGCCAAGCAGGTGGGCGCGGTCGACTTCTCCGGCGGTACGGTCGTCGAACTGAGCTCCGGCGCGGCCGGCCTGGCGCTGGCACTGGTCGCCGGCCGGCGGCAGGACTTCGAGCGGACGAAGATCCGTCCGCACAACCTGCCGCTGGTCGTGATCGGCCTCTCGCTGCTCTGGTTCGGCTGGTTCGGCTTCAACACCGGCTCCTCGCTGGGCACTCCCGGCGCTGCGGCGATGGGCGTGATGAACACCCAGCTGGCGGCCGGCGCCGCGATGGCCGGCTGGGCGGTGACGGTCTACCTGCGCACCCGCAAGGTCGGGCTGCTCGACATGTGCATGGGCGCGGTCACCGGCATGGTCGCGATGACCCCGCTGGCGGGCGGCGTGACCATGCTCTGGGCCGCGATCATCGGCTTCCTGGCCGGTCTGACCTGCGCCTTCGCGATCAGCTGGAAGTACCGCTTCGGCGTGGACGACACGCTCGACGTGGTCGGCATCCACGGCTGGGGCGGCCTGTTCGGCATGGTGATGGTCGGCCTGGCCGCCACCGGCGCGATGACCGGCAAGAAGGGCCTGTTCTTCGGCGGCGGGTTCGACCTGCTCGGCAAGCAGCTGGTCGCCGTACTGGTGCTCGGGCTCTTCTCGTTCGGGATGACCGCGCTGATCGGCAAGGTGGTCGACCTCACCGTCGGCCTGCGCCAGCCCGGCGGCGCCGAGGAGCACGAGCAGGTCTACCAGAACGACTGGGACGTCCAGTTCAAGGAGATCGCGGACGCGCTGCGCGGCTCCGTCGACTCCGGCGACAAGCCCGACCCGGACGCCAGCGCGCTGCTGGACCAGGTCCGCCGGATGCTCGCGGCGGACGACCGGGAGCACCTGGCCGACTGATCCCCCCGTCCCCGCGCGGCTCGTCCCCCCGTCGTCACCACACCCCGGGGACGAGCCGCGCGGTCTGCGCCGCGTACTGCGTGTAGGCGTCGCCGAGTTCGGCGCTCAGCACCGCCTCCTCGACCTTGATCCGGTAGAGCACGCCGAGCAGGTTGCAGCCGCTCAGCAGCACCAGCGAGGCGACGTTCCCGAAGGTCAGCGCGAGACCGAGGACGGCCACCAGCGCCCCGGTGTAGGCGGGGTGGCGCAGCACCCGGTACGGCCCCGAGCGCACCACCTGGTGGTCCGCCTGCACGTGCACCACCCCGCGGAAGAACCGGCCCAGGCTGCGGATCGCCCAGAGCCGGAACCCCGCCCCCGCCCACAGCACCACCAGCGCCCCGGCCAGCGTCGCCGTCCGCCCGCCGAAGTCCGCCCCCGGCAGCGCGTGCAACGCCGCGACGGCCAGGACGTCCCCCACCACGACGCCCGCCGCGACCACGCCCAGTGACCGCCACTCGGTCCGCACGGCCCGTCCGCCGTCGCGGTACTGGCGCCACTGCAGCACCGCCTCGGCGGCGATCCACAGCAGGATGCTCAGGTTGATCAGGAGCGTGAGGAACCCCATGACGGCCCGCCTCTCTCATTGACGACTCGTCACCAACCGTAAGCAGCAAGGGTGTCCACCACCTGGACCGCCGGGTGGACTCCCGGGTGGAGTCCGCACCGCCTCTCCACCCGGGGGAGGACGCCGCGCCCTCACCGCGGGCTGCCATCATGATCGCCATGTCCTCGCTGCTCGCCGCATTCGTCCCGATCTGGATCCTCACCACGATCGGCTACCTGACCGCGCGCAGCGGACTGCTCGGCGACCAGGCGGAGGCGGTGCTCGGCCGCTTCGTCTTCCACGTCGCCATGCCCGCCACCCTCTTCACCATGCTCGCCCGCACCCCGCTGACCGCCTTCGCCAGCACCGCGATGATCGCCTTCGCCGCCGGAACCGCCCTGGTCTGCGCCCTGGGCCTGCTGGCCGCCCGCCACCTCTTCCACCGCCCCCTGGCCGAGCAGGCACTCAGCGGCATGACCGCCGGGTACGTCAACTCCGCCAACCTCGGCATCCCGGTCGCCGTCCAGGTGCTGGGCGACGCCTCGTTCGTCGCCCAGGTGGTGCTGTTCCAGGTGCTGTTCGTGACCCCGGTGATCCTCACCCTGCTCGACACCGGCACCGCAGGCCGCACCCAGGGCGGCCTGCTCCGCGCCCTGACCATGCCGATCCGCAACCCGATCATCATGGCCTCCGCCCTCGGCGCCCTCTTCTCCGCCACCCACTGGCACCTCCCCGCCGCCCTCACCCACTCCTGCGACCTCCTCGGCAGCGCCGCCGTCCCCGTCGCCCTGCTCACCCTCGGCCTATCCCTGCACGGCCGCGCCACCGGCCGGCGCCTCACCGCCGAGGTCGGCACCGCCGTCCTCCTCAAAACCCTCGCCCAACCCCTGATCGCCCTCGCCGTCGGCACCCTCCTCCTCCACCTCCCCCCGCACCAACTCCTCGCCGTCGTCCTCTGCTCCGCCCTCCCCACCGCCCAGAACGCCTTCATCTACGCCCGCCAGTACAACCTGGATCCGAGCCTCGCCCGCGACTCGGTGATGTTCTCCACCCTGATCTCGATGGCCACCCTGTCCCTCGTCTACTGGACCCTGGGCCCCACCCACCGCTGAAAATCGAGTGTCCGCAGGCCCCTGGGGTGGCTAGGTTTGGATCATGGCGATGCTGACAGGCGGGCAGGACGATCAGGGCGTGCGGCTCGTGCCGTGGGATGCCTCCGGGCTGGAGGTGCTGCGGCGGGTCAACACTCCGCAGATGAAGAAGCACGTCGGCGGGGCGGAGACCGACGAGCAGGTGCTTGTGCGGCATCAGCGGTATCTGGACATCAACGCGTCGGGGCGGGGGCGGATGTTCGTCGTCGTCCTACTGCCGGAGGAGCTGGCGGTCGGCACCGTCGGCTACCACGGGCGGGTGTGGCAGGGCGAGCAGGTGTACGAGATGGGCTGGAACGTGCTGCCGCCGTTCCAGGGGCGGGGGATCGCGGTGGCTGCGGCGACGGCGGCCGTGGCGAGTGCCCGGGCCGAGTGCAAGCAGCGCCGGGTGCATGCCTTCCCGTCGGTCGACAACCCCGCGTCGAACGCGGTCTGCCGCAAGGCCGGGTTCACGCTCGCGGGGGCCTGCGACTTCGAGTACCCGCCGGGTCGCCCCATGCGCAGCAACGACTGGTGGATGGACCTGACCGAGACCGGCTGACCTCACTGTCGGCGGGACGCCGGCCGCCGCCGGGAGGACGGCGGCGGCCGGCGTCTCAGCGCCTGCGGTCGGGTCAGCCGAGGGCCGCGATGGCCGGGACGAACTTCGAGGCGTCGACCGTGCCCCAGCCGGTGGCCAGGTCGTAGCCGGGGGTCACGGGCTGTCCGGGGACGCCGTTGTAGGTGTTGGAGCCGCCGACCACGTCGGTCAGGCCGGTGCCGGGGGCGCCGGCCTGCTGGAGGGCGCCCAGCGCGTAGAGGCCGTAGTTGAGGTTGCCGAGGCGGTGGCCGGCCTCCTGGGCGGCGAGGGCGACGACGCCGGAGAAGATCGGGGTGGCGACGCTGGTGCCGCCCCACAGCTCCCAGCCGTTGTCGTCCGGGCCGAAGGAGTTGTACGTCCAGACGCCGGTCAGCGGGTCGCCGAGCATGCTGACGTCCGGGACGCCACGGGAGTTGCCGACCACGCCCGCCACGCCGGTCTGGAAGAGCGGCCGGTTGAAGACCTTGGACTTGCCGCCGCCGGAGGCGCCGCTGTCCGTGCTGGGGTCGTCCCAGACGGTGTCCGGGCTCAGCCGGTTGCCGTTGTCGTCCAGTTTGACCGTGGTCGCGCCGACGCCGGTGACCAGCGGGTCGGAGGGCGGCCAGGAGGTCACCTGCTGCGGGTAGAGCGTGCTGCCGTCCGACTCGGCGTCGGTGGCGCCGTCGTCGCCGGAGGCGGCGAGCACGGTGACGCCGTGCGCGGCCGCGTCCTTGAAGGCGTAGCGCAGGTTCAGCAGGCTGGAGTAGTCGCCCTTGTCGAAGCCGGGGAAGGTGTTCTCGGTGGCGCCGAAACTCTGCGAGATGACGTCGCCGACACCCTGCTTGATGAGCGCGTCCTCACCCGTCATCATCTCCGGGAACCCGGTGGTGCCCTCGGTCTCCGAGACGCCGGTCTCCAGCAGCACGATGTTGGCGCCGGGCGCCATCGCGTGGGCCATGTCGACGTCGATCGTCGTCTCCTCCGCCCAGCCGGTCATGTCGCCGTTGGTGGGGTCGAACGGCGGCACCGTACCGGACTTGACGACCTTGACGTTGGCGCTCGGTATGCCGTACTGCGCGCTGTAGACGTCCAGGTCGTGCTGGATCGTGGGGGAGCCGAACGAGTCGACGATCACGATGGTGCGGCCGGCGCCGGTGATGCCCTTGGCGAAGAGCGGGTGCTCGTTGTAGGCCTGCTCCAGCTGGGTGGCGCCGTAGCAGGAGGACTGGAGCTGGGCCTGGCACTGCGCGATGCTGAGCGGGCTCGGGTACTGGTGCCCGGTGAGCCGGTGGCCGATGGCGGCGGGCACCGGGTGCGCCGATCCGGCGGCGGTGACCGTCAGGGCTGCCCCGGCCGTGCCCGCCCCGGTGAAGGCGGTGCCTGCGGCCAGCGCGGTGACGGCGAGTGCCGACATGGTGCGGCGGCGGGTGGTACGTCGCATGGGTGTGTCCCCTGGGGGTGTTGGTGGATCCCGTCGACGACGGCTGGGACACATGAGACTGCATGGGAGCTAACGGGTCATCATCTTGTCGTACTTATGGGGAAGTCTTTGCCGTGGCGTGGCATGTACGGGGGGACGGGGTTCCGGAGGTGGGGAGCGACCCCGTGTGTTGGGCATATGGTCGGTCGCTGACTTACCGTGGCTATATCGACCATGCCTAGCCGGAGGACACTTTGCCGATCAGCTGGCCGCGTGGTAATCGGATCATGGCACCGGGCACCGGGCACCCGTTAGCGTTTGGACGCTGCTGTGAGCACCAGTCCCCCCACCGACACTGACGGCAGACGCGACCGCCGGTCGGTCCTGGTCGCGGTGCGCAGCGAGGCCGCCCTCTACCGGATGCTCGACGTCGTCCCCGTCTTCGCGGGCGACAAGCGCGTCGACCTCGCGTTCACCGTCGTCCCCGGCTCCGACTTCGCCGACCGCCTCCCCGCGCTGCTCGACGGCCTCGGCGCACCCCGCGTGAGCTGGCCGCAGGCCGTCCGCAGCCGGGTGGACCTCGCGCTGGCCGCGAGCCCGAACGGCGAGCTGCACCAGCTGCGCGCGCCCCTGCTGGTCGTCCCGCACGGCGCCGGCTTCAACAAGCGCCTGCCCAGCCCCTCCCCCGCCGGAGCCAACACCGCCACCGACGCCGACGCCGACCGGGACGTCTCCGGCCTGTCCGCGTCCCAACTGACGTACCAGGGACGGGTGGTGCCGACCCTCATCGGCCTCGCCCACCCCGACCAGGCCCGCCGCCTCGCGCTGGCCTGCCCGCCCGCCGCCTCGCGCGGCCGGGTGGTCGGCGACCCGTGCCTGGACCGGATGCTCGCGGGCCGGACCCGCCGCGAGGCCTACCGACGCGCGCTGGGCGCGACGGACGGCCGTCGGCTGGTCCTGCTCTCCTCCACCTGGGGAGCGGCCTCGCTCTTCGAGAGCCTGCCGAACCTGGCCGCCCGGCTCCTCGCCGAGCTGCCGTACGACGAGTACCAGGTGGCGCTGGTCCTGCATCCCAATGTCTGGGCGAGGCAAAGCAGTTGGCTGGTGCGGCACTGGCTGGCCGACGCGCTGGACGCCGGCCTGGTGCTGCTCCCGCCCGAGGAGGGCTGGCGGGCCGCCACCGTCGCGGCCTCCTGTGTGATCGCCGACCACGGCTCGCTGGCCCTGTACGCGGCGGCCCTGGAGCGCCCGGTGATGCTGACCGGAGACGGCGGGCGGGAGATCGTGCCGGACAGCCCGCTCGCGGCGCTGGCCGCCGCGGTGCCGCGGCTGGATCCGGCGGCCGGGCTGCGCGAGCAACTGGACGAGCTGCTCGACGGGTTCAAGCCGGCCGGCCCGGCGGCGGCCGCCGCGCTGGCCTTCGACCTGGTGGGCGGCTCGTCCGCGGCGCTGCGGGCCCTGGCGTACCAGGTGCTCGACCTGAGCGAGCCGAGCGGCCCTCCGGTGGTCCGCGCCGTGCCGGTGCCCAGCGTGCCGGTCGAACGGCCGCCCGCGCTGCGCAGCTGGACCAGGGTGGCGCCGGGCCGCGCGCCGGGCGCGGTCACGGTGACCGTACGGCGCTTCCCGGCCGCCGTGGCGCAGGTCGCGGCGCTCTCCGCAGCCGCCGGACCTCCCGGGGGCCGGCCGCACCTGCTGGTCGACACCGACCGCTGCGACGATCTGCGCCTGCTGATGAACGCGCAGGTGGTGGTGGCGGCTTCGGCGAGCACGACGGCGCTGCTCGACGAGTACCCGATGGCCCGCGCGGCCGCCGTGCGGAGCGGGCCGGACGAGGTGACCCTCCAGCTGCGCGGCCACCCGGCCCGGACGTTCACGGGCGACACCGCCGACCTCCCCCTGGTGGCCTCCGCCCTCTACGCGGCGGGCGACGAGGCTGCTCCCGCCGCGGGCGAGACCACCGTCCTGAGCGGGAACCGGCGACTACTCCTGCGCCCCCGCTGAGTCGTCGACCGAGGCGACCGCGATCCGCAGCCCTCCGGCGGCGGCATAGAGCCGGTCGGCGCGCCGCCGGTGCTCCCCGGCCTCCTTCGGGTCGGCGACGATCCCGGCCAGCGCGTCCCGCGCCTGCGCCTCGTCCATCTCCGAGGCCCGGCCGACCGCGGTCTCCAGGGCCAGCCGCAGCGCGTCCTCGGCCTGCTGCCGCTCCCCGAGCGCCAGGTGCGCCGCACCGGCGGCCTGAGCGATCCGGCCGGTCATCCGGCGGTCGGGCCGGCGGTCGGCGCTGCCCGCGGCGAGCACGGCGGCCCGGTCGAGCAGGGTGATCGCCTCGCGCGCGCTGCCCCGCAGGATCGCCACCCCGGCCAGGTGGTAGAGCTGGAGCATCACGCCACGCGGGTGGTCGATCTCCTCGTTGATCTCCTGGGAACGTTCGAAGTCGGCTTGTGCGGCGTCGAGTTCACCGCGGGCCTGGTGCAGCTTGCCGCTGCGCTCCCAGACCGCTGCCAGCAGCCGTGGGCGGTCGACCCGCTCGACGGCCGCGAAGGCCGCCGTCAACTGCCGTTCGGCCTGGGCGAACCGGCCGAGCTCCCAGAGCGGGCGCATCAGCTGGCAGCGCAGCCAGGCCTCGGCCGCGCGGTCGCCGAGCTGCTCGGCGGCGGCCACGCCGAGGGTGAACGCCTCGATGCACTCGACGTAGTGGCGGTGGCTCTCGAACAGGACGCCGATCGGCTCGGCCGTCGCCGCGGCGTCGGCGTGCCGGCCCGATCCGGCGGCCAGCCGCACCACGTCGAACAGGGCGGCCCGCTCGCGCTCCAGCCAGGACAGCGCCTGCCGCTCGCTCGCGAACGGCAGGTCGGGCCCGGGCGCGTCGACCGCGCCGAGGGGTTCGGCGATCCGCAGCCGGTCGCCCTTGGCCGCCCGGTCCGCCCGCTCGGCCTGGCGGCGGTACCAGCGGACGATCCGCCGCAGCGCCACCTCCGTCTCGTTCTCCGACCCGCCGTCAGCCACCCGCGCCTGCGCCTGCGCCTGCGCCCGGGCGTGCAGCCGGATCAGGTCGTGCAGCCGGAACCGGCCCTCCCGCTCGCCGAGCAGGCTGACCCGCTTCAGCTCGTAGAGGTCGTCCTCGGCGGCCGAGCCGTCCACGCCGGCCAGCGCGGCGGCCGACTCGACGGTGCTGTCCGGCCCGGGGTGGTCGGCGAGCAGCCGGTACATCCGGGCGGCCGACTCGGGCAGATCGGCGTAGACCGCGTCCCAGAGCCTCTCCATCACCGGCCGGCCCCCCTCCAGGCGCGCCAGGCGCCGGTCCTCGTCCGTCAGCTCCTCGACCAGCCGGGACAGCGTCCAGTGCGAGCGGCTGCGCAGCCGGGCGCCGGCCGCCCGCAGCGCGACCGGCAGCCCGGCGCAGATCCGCACCAGCTCGGCCAGCGCCTGCGGCTCCGCCGCGCTGCGCTCGGCGCCGACGAGCCCGGCGAGCAGCCGGGTGGCGTGCTCCTCGCTGAGCGGGCCCACGGGCAGCGTGACCGCGCCGCTCAGGTGGAGTTCGTGGTGGCTGGCGACGAGCACGGCGCTGTGCGGCGAGGACGGGAGCAGGTCGCGCAGGTCGTCCTCACTCTGCGCGTCGTCGATCAGCAGCAGGACGCGGCGCCCGAACGTCCAACTGCGGTACTGGGCGAGGCGCCCGGCGGCGGTCCCGCGGATCACGCCGTCGGCCAGCCCGAGGCCGCGCAGGAGTTCGGCCAGCGCCTCGCCGGTCTCCAGCACTCCCCCGCGCCGCAGCGGAGCCAGCGACAGGTGGAGGCTGCCGTCCGGGAAGAGCCCGCCCAGGTCGTGCGCGCACTTGTGGCCCAGCTCGCTCTTGCCGACCCCGCCCGAGCCGACCAGCACCGTCACCAGCGGACCGGTCCGGTCGCCGGGCTGCTCGACCAGCCGGCGGAAGAGGCCCACCTCGGCCTCGCGGTTGACGAAGTCCTCGGGCGGCAGCGGCACCTCGTTGGGGACCACGAAGACGCCCTCGCGACGGGCCTGGTTGATCGTCAGCTCGACCCGGTCGGCCAACACCGTGGTGCCGTCGAACTGGGCGTTGCCGGAAACCGAGTTCGCGGTGCGCCGTCCGTTCACATCGTCGCCCACATCGTCCCCCGCGGTTGGCTGAGCCGGACTACGGTGATCGTACTGTGCGCCCCGGACCGCCGATGCGGAACGCGCAGATGCGACCACGCTCGGCCACCGGACCGGGAGCCCCGCTCCGGTTGGCCAAGCCGAACTGATGATTCATAAGATGCGGGCCGTGATCATCAACCGACGAAAGGCGGCCAGGCTCCCCAGCCTGCTGGCCGCCCTGGCGATAACCGGAGTCTCGCTGCTCAGCGGGTGTCCGGCCCTCGCCGACGAGCCCACCGGCGGCCCACCGGCCGCCACCACCACCGAGGCCCCCAAGGTCGACCTGATCCTCGACGACAGCGGGTCGATGCGAACCGCCGACATCCAGGGCCGCAGCCGACTGTCGGTCGCCCAGCAGTCGCTGGACGAGGTGGTGGACGCCCTCCCGGACGAGACCGAGTTCGGCATCCGGGTGCTCGGCGCCACCTATCCCGGCAACGACAAGTCACAGGGCTGCCTGGACACCCAGTCGCTCTACCCGGTCGGCAAGACGAACAAGGTCGAGGCGAAGACCGCCGTCGCCACCCTGCGGCCCACCGGCTGGACCCCGATCGGCCTGGCACTGCGCGGTGCGGCGCAGGACCTGGGCCCCGGCCAGACCACCCGGCGGATCGTCCTGATCACCGACGGCGAGGACGACTGCGCCCCGCCCGACCCCTGCGACGTGGCCCGCCAGCTGGCCGCCCAGGGCATCCACCTGGTGATCGACACGCTGGGCCTGGCGCACGACGACAACGTCAAGAACCAGCTGCTCTGCATCGCCAACGCGACCGGCGGCACGTACACCGACGTGCGCACCCAGGAGCAGCTCAGCAAGAAGCTGAAGCAGATCGTCGGGCAGGCCGACAACACCTACCGGCAGACCCCGGCGGCGGCGACCGGCACCGACACCTGCGCGGGCGCGCCGGTGCTGGCCCCCGGCGTCTACAGCGACCGGGAGAAGTTCTCCGAGCACCGCTACTACCGGGTGCCGGTCCAGCCGGGCCAGGAGCTGCGCGCCTCGGTGAGCGTCTCGCTGGACCGGGCGGTGGCCCGTGACTACGGCGTGCTGCTCCAGGCCACCGACACCTCCGGACAGGAGCTGGTGCGCGGCACGGACGCCGGCAGCGGCCGGACCGACGTGGTCTCCACCGGTCTGCGCTGGGCGGCCTCGCGCACGTCCCAGGACTCGCCGTCACCGACCGCGGCGACCACGGCGACCACCACGAGCACGGCCGGCGGCGACGTCTGCCTGGTCGTCAGCAACTCCCTCGCCCCGCAACCCGGCGTGGCCACCGACCCGGGCCTCCCGCTGGAGCTGACCGTCGGCCTCACCACCGCCTCGCCCGCGCCCTCGGGTCCCGTGCTGGGCCTGGGCCGCGGCTGGACGCTGCTGCTGGTGCTGACCGGCGCCGGGCTGGTCTGCGGGCTGTTGTTCGGCTGGATCGCACGCTGGCGGATCGCTGTCTGGCGGGAGAACTGACGATGCGTACGACAACCACCTGGACCGTCCTGCTGGCGGGCGGCCTGCTGGCCCTCGCGCCGGCGGCCGCGGCCACCGCGGCCTCGCCGTCCCCGTCCCCGAGTTCGAGCGGACCCGCCGCCCCGGCGAGCACCGCCGGCAACTCCTTCCTGACCGCGACCTCGCTCGCGCCCGGTCAGGACGCCTCGGTGGACGCCGACACCGGCGACTACCTGTACTGGTCCTTCGCCGCCTCCGAGGGGCAGACCCCGACCGTCACGGTGACGGTCACCCTGCCGGCCGCCACGGACCGGCACGGGCCGCAGACCTGGACGACGGAGGTCTTCGACGGCCTGCGCCGCCGCCAGTCCTGCACCGCGGGCACCCAGAGCGCCACCGCGGCGCAGAGCGCGGCCACCCTGACGTCCAGCTGCACGCTGCGTCAGATCCGCTCCTGGGCCGAGCCGTGGTCCGGCGACCCGCTGCCGGGGACGTACTACGTCAAGCTGTCGGTGGCCGACGCGCCGGGCCAGGACCTCGGTCTGCCGGCCCAGGCACGGCTGCACATCGCCAGCACCGGCGGCGCGGACGACGCCCAGCCGGAGGGCGGCGCGCTGAAGGCCGCCCTGGTGCCGCCGGTGAACGCCGGCGCCACCCTGGCGCCGGACGTGACGGCCGCCCCGACCGCCGCCCCGACGGCGACGGCGACGGCGACGGCGACGACGGGCCTGCTCGGCGCCGCCGCCCCGGCGGCCGCCGTCTCGCACTGGTACTCCGACTGGTTCTCCCAGTGGAACACCCGCTGGGGCTGGACGCTGGCCGGTGGCGCACTGGCCTCGCTGGCCGGCGTCGCGGGCTACAGCCTCACCCGCCACCCGCGCCGCTCACGCCGCCCGGGGGCGTACGGTCCCGGTGCGCGGGAGCAGCACGAACGGTACGTCGAGGCAACCCGGGGCTGACCCGGGGCAGGGCGGGCGGTGCCGGGCTTCGAGCCCGCGCCGCCCGCCCCTGCACGAGCGGCGTCCCGTGCGAAAATGGCTGGGCGGGGCGGCCACCTCCGAGCGGGGTTCCTGGGATGCAGGCAGAGCAGCCAAGGCAGGGCGCGGGCGCCCGTCGCACGGCGACGGACGCCAGTCCCGTACGTCCCGCAGCGGCCCCGGAGCCGGATCAGGAGATTCCGGACCAGCTGGAATCCCGGCTGATTCTCCCCGTGGCGACCGCCCTGGTCGAGGCCGACGGCCGGATCGTGCACTGGAGCCCCGACGCCGAGCTGCTGCTCGGCTACACCGCCGAGGAGGCGGTCGGTCAGCCCGCCGCCCGGCTGCTGGTCACCGAGACCCACCGCCCCAAGGTGCTGGCGCTGTTCGAACACATCCTGCGCGGCCGGCCCTGGTCCGGGGTCTTCCCGGTCCGCCACCGGGACGGGCACCACGTCCTGCTGGCCTTCCGCACCCACCTGGTGAGCAGTCTCGGCGGGCGCCCGCTGGTGCTCTCGGTGATGACGGACGTGACCGCGGTGCGTCGGCTCCAGGGGGATCTGGCCCTGCTGGACGGCTTCTTCACGCAGTCCCCGGTCGGGATGGCGGTCTACGACCCCGAGCTGCGCTTCGTGCGGATCAACGAGGCGCTGGCCGAGGTGAACGGCCTGCCGATCGCGGCGCATCTGGGCCGCCGGGTGACCGAGGTGCTGCCGGGGATCAACGCCGCCGAGGTCGAGGAGGTGATGCGGCACGTGCTGACCACCGGCGAGCCCGTCATCGACGCCCGCTCGCACGGCCGCACCCCCCGCGACCCGGGGCGCGACCACGCCTGGTCGGCCTCCTACTTCCGGCTGGAGGACCCGCCGGGCGAGGTGCTCGGGCTGAGCTCGACGATCGTCGACGTCACCGAGCGCTTCCAGGCCGAGGAGCGGGCGGCCAGGGCGACCGAGCGCCTGGCGTTGCTGGTGGACGCGACGGCCTCCATCGGCACCACCCTGGACCTGCGGCGCACCGCCCGTGAGCTGGCCGACGCGATGGTGCCCCGGGTGGCCGACGTCAGCGGGGTGTTCGTGCTGGAGCGGCTGGTCAGCGGTGAACCGGCCCCGGGCGGGCGGGTGCGGCGCCTGGCGGTGGCCACCACGGACTCCGCCTACCCGCTGGGGGACCTGCCGGCCGACGCGCTGTACGAGATACCGCCGGACTCGCCGTACGCCCGGGCGATGGCCAGCGGGCAGACCGTCGTGGTGCCCTCCTGGGAGCTGCCGCCGCTCACCTCGAAGTCGGCCGAGGAACGGATGCGGGCCTACCTGCGCAACCGCTCGCGCTCGGTGCACGTCACCCCGCTGGTGGCCCGCGGAGCGGTGCTCGGCATGGTGGTCTACTCGCGGCACGGTGACCGTGAGTCACTGGCCGAGGAGGACATCGCGCTCGGTGCGGAGCTGGCCACCCGGGCCGCCGTCTCGATCGACAACGCCCGGCTCTACACGCTGGAGCGGGACGCCTCCAGGGCCCGCCAGCAGGCCCTGGAGGAGGCAAACGCGGCCCAGCAGCGGCTGGCCCTGCTGGCCGAGGCGAGCACCCGGATCGGCGCCACGCTGGACCTGCGGCGCACCGCCGAGGAGCTGGTGGAGGTGGTGATCCCCCGTTTGGCCGACTTCGTGACCGTCGACCTGATGGAGTCGGTGCTGGAGGGCGAGGAGACCGCGCCGGTGCCGGCCTCCGGGTCGGTCACGATGCGCGCGGTCGCCGTCGGCGAGTACAGCCCGGGCGGCCTGCTGACCGGCGCCGCCGACCCGGTCGGCGGGGTCTCGCAGTCGGCCCGGCTGTACGCGGAGAGCCTGCGCAGCGGCCGGTCGATCCTGGTGGCCCACGTGAACGCGGAGAACCTGACCCGGATCGTCGCCTCCCCCGACCGGGTGCAGCCGGCGCTGGACTCGGGTCTGCACTCGTACCTGATGGTGCCGCTACTGGCCCGCGGCGCGGTGCTCGGCGGGGCGGAGTTCATGCGGCTGCGCAACAACCCGGAGCCGTTCGGCCCGGCGGACGTGGCGCTGGCCGAGGAGCTGGCCGCGCGGGCCGCGGTCTGCATGGACAACGCGCGGCTGTACCGGCGCGAGCGGGACACCGCGCTGACCCTGCAGCGCAGCCTGCTGCCGCAGGAGGTGCACCCCACGCTCGGCCTGGACATCGCCTACCGCTACCTGCCGAGCAGCGAGCTGAGCGAGGTGGGCGGCGACTGGTTCGACGTCGTGCCGCTGTCCTGCGGGCGGGTCGCGCTGGTGGTCGGCGACGTCACCGGGCACGGCCTGCGGGCCGCCGCGACGATGGGCCAACTCCGCACCGTGGCACGGACGCTGATCACGCTGGACATGGACCCGGCGCGGGTCATGCGGCGGCTGGACGAGGCGGCGGCGACGGTGGGCGAGGGGCAGTTCGCGACCAGCGTCTGCGTGGTCTTCGACCCGGTGGACCGGGTCTGCACGGCGTGCTGCGCCGGCCACCTGCCCCCGGTGGTGAGCGGGCCGAACGGCACCGTCCGGGTGCTCGACCTGCCGACCGGCGCGCCGCTGGGTGTCGGCGGGGTCCCCTTCGAAACGGTGGAGTTCACCCTCCCCGAGGACGGCCTGCTGGTGCTCTGCACGGACGGCCTGGTCGAGCGCCGGGACCGCGACCTGGACGCCGGGATGGAGGAGCTGCGCCGCACGGTGGCCGAGCAGCAGGGCTCGTTGGAGGAGAGCTGCGACGCGCTGCTCGCGACCCTGATCACCGGGAGCAGGGAGGACGACATCGCGGTGATCATGGCGCAGGCCCGGCCGATCGGCGCGGACCGGCTGGCCACCCTGACGCTGACCAAGGACCGCGCGCTGGTGGGTCACGCCCGGCGCTTCACCCGCGCCACCCTGCGCGGCTGGGGCCTGGCCGCGCTGATCGACCAGACCGAGCTGCTGACCAGCGAGCTGATCACCAACGCCATGGTGCACGCCGGCGCGCCCACCCAGCTGCGGCTCTTCCGCAACCGGGCGCTGACCGTGGAGGTCTCCGACGTGGACAGCCACGCGCCGAAGATGCGGCGCGCGTTGGAGGACGACGAGGGGGGCCGCGGCATGCACCTGGTGAACGCGCTGGCGCACCGCTGGGGCAGCCGCGGCACCCGGCACGGCAAGGTCGTCTGGTTCGAGCTGGAACTGCCCCCGGGCACCGCGCAGGACTGACCGATGTCCGGTCAGTCGGCCCAGCGCGCCGCCGACCCGGTCAGCCGTTCGCGCAGCTCGCGTTTGAGCAGCTTGCCCGAGGCGTTCTTGGGCAGCGCGTCGGCGAAGTGCACCGCCTTGGGAGTCTTGAAGGCCGGCAGCCGCTCACGCGCGTAGGCGATCAACTCCTCGGCGGAGACCGGCTGGTGGCAGACCACCACAGCGGTGACCGCCTCCACCCAGTGCGGGTCGGGCAGACCGATCACGGCCGCCTCGGCGACCGCCGGATGCCCGTAGAGGACGTCCTCCACCTCGCGCGAGGCCACCAGCACACCGCCGGTGTTGATCACGTCCTTCAACCGGTCGACGACGTAGACGTAGCCCTCGGCGTCC
Organism: Kitasatospora mediocidica KCTC 9733; assembly: GCF_000744225.1. GTDB lineage: Bacteria > Actinomycetota > Actinomycetes > Streptomycetales > Streptomycetaceae > Kitasatospora > Kitasatospora mediocidica. The sequence continues at coordinate 616,493 of NZ_JQLN01000007.1, forward strand.
CGGCGGACCAGGTCGCCGGAGTGGAACCAGTCGCCCTCGAAGGCCGCCGCGCTCTCCTGCGGCTTGTCCCAGTAGCCGGTGCAGAGCTGCGGCGAGCGGTAGAGGATCTCGCCCACCTCGTCGGGACCCGCCTCGCTGCCGTCCTCGGCCACCACCCTGACCTCCACGAAGAGCACCGGACGGCCCGCCGAGTGCGGGCGCGCCTCGTGCTCCTCGGGGCGCAGCACGGTGGTGAGCGGGCCGACCTCGGACTGGCCGAACGCGTTGTAGAAGCCGACCGCGGGCAGCGCCGCGCGCAGCCTGGCCAGCACCGGCGCGGGCATGATCGAGGCGCCGTAGTAGGCCTTGTCCAGCGTGCTCAGGTCGGCGGTGCGGAAGTCGGGGTGGGCCTCCAGCGCCGTCCAGACCGTCGGCGGCGCGAAGAAGCTGGTCAGGCCCTCCTGCTCGATCCGGCGCAGCACGTCGGCCGGGTCCGGTGCGCGGACCAGCCGGTTGACGGTGCCGAGCAGCAGGCAGGGCATCAGGAAGACGTGCAGCTGGCCGGAGTGGTAGAGCGGCAGCGCGTGCAGCGGCCGGTCGGACTCGCGCATGTCCAGCGCCACCACGCAGGAGAGGTACTGGTGCAGCAGCGCTCGGTGGGTCATCATCGCGCCCTTGGGGTCCGCGGTGGTGCCGGAGGTGTAGAGCAGCTGGAGGAGGTCCCGGTCGTCCACGGGGACGTCCACCACCGGGACCGGGCCGGTCGCGGCCACGTCGAGCAGGTCCTCCAGGGTGACCCGGTGCGCCACCGCGGGAGTTGGCGGCAGGGCGGCCACCCGCTCGGCGAAGTCGGCGTCGAAGAGCAGCGCGGCGCTGCCGGACTGGGTGACGAAGTAGTGCAGTTCGGCTGTGGTGGCGTTGTAGTTGACGGGCACGTGGACGAGGCCGGCGCGGCCGCAGGCGAGGAAGAGGATCAGGTAGGCGTCGGAGTTGCGGCCGAAGGCGGCCACCCGGTCGCCCTTGCCGAGGCCTCGGTCGAGCAGGTGGCGGGCGGCGCGGGTGACGGCGTCGTCGAGCTCGCGGTAGGTCCACCGGCGTTCCTCGAAGTGGAGCGCGACGCGGTCCGGAGTGCGGGCGGCGGAGCGGCGGACGAGGTCCGGGACGGTACTCGTGTGCGGGAGGTCCATGACCGTCGGTATATCCGCCTGAGGGCACGCCACCCCTCCCCCGTGTGAACCTCGCGTGTCGGCTTGATCAATTTGCAACCGTGCCCGCGAGGGCAGTACACCCCGTCTGGCCTGCATTTGACCGTTTATCGGACGAGCCCTGCGGGCGACCCTCCACGATTTGCCCTCTTTACCCTCTTGTCATGGTGCTGTACATACGCTGGAATGCGTGAGCTTGTCGGGACGGGCGTTCCAGGAGCAGACACGCGTCCGACCCCGGATGCGCGCTTCGGAACAGGCCCCCTGACGTCTTATCAGACGAAGGGATGTTCATGATCGGCTGGCGTAAAGCTCAGCTAGCAGCCGTCACTCTCACCGCCGCCTCTGTTGTCCTGGCCATCGGGACCAGCGCGAACGGCGCCCCGCTGCCCTCCGCTCCGAGCGCGCAGTCGCTCTCGGAGAGCGGCGCACCGGCCCCGGTGATCGTGATTTTGAAGGACCAGATCACCAGTGCCCCGGCCGACGCCGGACACCTCGGCGCGCGCAAGCAGCGCACCGAGTCCGCGCAGGCTCCGCTGCTCGCGCGGGTCAAGGCCAACGGCGGCACCAACGTCAAGAGCTTCGTGGTCGGGAACGCGTTCTCCGCCACGGTCAGCCCGGCGTTGCGCGCCTCGCTGGCGGCGGACCCCGCAGTCGCCTCGGTCGTCGCCGACGAGACCGTCACCGTGACCCCGCCGACCGCCGGCGCCACCACGAACACCACCGCCGGCGCCAAGGCCCCGGCCGCCGCGCCGGCCACCAAGGCCGCGCCCGCCGCCGCCCCGAGCACCGAGAACGCGACGAACACGGTCTGCCCGACCGACCCGTCGAAGCCGCTGCTCGAGCCCGAGGCGCTGTACTCCACGCACGTCGCCAGCGCCCCCGGCGCCCCCGGCGCGAGCGAGCTCGCCGACGGCACCGGCGTCAAGGTCGCCTACATCGCCGACGGCCTGGACGTGAACAACCCGGACTTCACCCGGGTCAACGGCAAGAGCGCGATCATCGACCACCAGGACTTCTCCGGTGACGGCTGGGACGCGCCCAGCGGCGCGGCCGAGGCCTTCGGTGACGCCTCCGCGATGATCGCCCAGGGCCGCCAGGTCTACGACGTCTCGAAGTTCGTCAACGCCAGCCACCCGCTCCCCGCGGGCTGCAACATCCGCGTCCAGGGCATCGCGCCCGGCGCCTCGCTGGTGGCCCTCAAGGCCGGCGGCGACCTGTTCCCGAACTCCGCGATCCTGCAGTCGATCGACTACGCCGTCTCGGTGGCCCACGTCGACGTGCTGAACGAGTCGTTCGGCAGCAACATCGTCCCGGACAGCGGCGCGCACGACACCATCTCGCTCTTCAACGACATGGCTGTCGCGGCGGGCGTCACGGTGACGGTCTCCAGCGGCGACGCGGGCGTGAACGGCACCATCGGTACCCCGTCGGCCGACCCGCTGGTGATTTCCGCCGGCGCCTCGACCGACAACGAGAACTACCAGCAGACCGGTTACGGCGCCGCTCAGTTCTCGAACGGCACCTGGGCCAACAACCGCATCTCGGCGCTCTCCTCCGGCGGCATCACCCAGGCCGGCAAGACCGTCGACCTGGTCGCCCCCGGTGAGTCGGACTGGGCGCTCTGCTCGCCCGACACGAGCAAGTACACCGAGTGCACCAACTACAACGGTGGCGCGGCCTCGATCCAGCCCTTCGGCGGGACCAGCCAGGCCGCCCCGATGACCGCCGGCGCCGCCGCCGTCGTCATCGAGGCCTACCGCAACGGCCACCACGGCACCTCGCCCACCCCCGCGGTGGTCAAGGCGCTGCTCACCGGCACCGCCCAGGACCTGGGCCTGCCGGCCCAGGAGCAGGGCGCCGGTCTGCTGAACGTGCGTGCGGCGGCCGAGGCCGCCGAGGGTTACCAGGCGGGCACCGGCTCCGACAAGAGCCAGACCGTCGCGGTCACCTCCGGCCAGGTCGACATCACCGGCGCGCCCGGCTCGACCCACACCGCGAACGTCACCGTGGCGAACACCGGCAACAAGCCGGCCACCGTCAGCGGCTCGACCCGCACCTTCGCCCCGCAGTCCGACGCCGTGCAGACCGTGGCGCTGAACTCCACCACTGACCCGACGTTCAAGTACGCCACCAACGGCGCCACTTGGGTTTCGCACAAGGTGACGTTCAACGTCCCGTCCGGCGCCGACCGGCTCGCCGCGTCAATAGCGTGGCAGGGTGCCCCCCAGAAGAACGGCGCCTCCACGGTCACCCCCGTGGTCCGTCTGACGCTGATCGACCCGTCCGGCCGCTACGAGACCAACACCCGTCCGCAGGGCGGCGCGGTCTCGCCGAACTTCGGCCTGGTCGACGTTCCGAGCCCGGCCGCCGGTACCTGGACCGGGATCCTCTACACCCCGGCCGGCACCGCCGGCTTCACCGGCCCGGTCCAGCTGGACACCGCGACCCAGCGCGCGGTCCCGGCCGGCCAGGTCAGCCCGCAGGTCACCACCCTGGCCCCCGGCCAGAGCAAGACCCTGCACGTGCAGCTCACCACCCCGGCGAGCAGCGGTGACGCCGCCCAGTCGATCGTCGTGTCGAGCTCGAACGGCTACACCACCAGCGTGCCGGTCATCCTGCGCAGCCTGGTCGACACCTCGAACAACGGCGGCACCTTCACCGGTTCGATCACCGGTGGCAACGGCCGCGCCTCGTCGCCCGCGCAGAGCTTCACCTACGCGTTCGACGTGCCGAAGGGCAAGAAGGACATCCAGGTCGGCCTGACCCTGAGCAAGGACCCGAACCTGCTCCTCCAGGGCGCCCTGATCACGCCGAACGGCACCCCGGCGGACATCGAGTCCAACGGCTCGATCAACAACCAGGGCACCGTCACCAGCACGGGTCTCGGCGTCTCGACCACCGCGGTCAACCCCGCGGCCGGCCGCTGGCGCTTCGTGGTGGTCGTGCTCAACCCGGTCTCCGGCTCCGAGCTCAGCCAGTCGTACACCGGCAAGATCGGCTTCGACCAGGACCAGGCCACCGCGGCCGGCCTGCCGAACAGCACCTCCACCAAGCTGAAGGCCGGTCAGCCGACCGCGCTGACGGTGCAGTACACCAACAACACCGGTGCCACCCAGCAGGTCCAGGCGGACGGCCGACTGACCAACCTGGTCGACGTCCCGCTGGTCCCGTTCGGCACCTCGGGCACGGTGGCCCTGCCGCTGACCCCGACCTCCTCGGTCCCCAACTTCATCGTGCCCCCGGGCACCACGAAGCTGACCGGCGTGGCCGCCTCCTCCACCAAGGCCCAGCTGGAGCTCTCCGGAACGGCCGGCTCGCCGGACCTCTTCGGTGACCTCAAGCAGGCCCAGGGCGGCAACACCATCTCGGTCGTGACCGACAACGGCAGCGCCTCGCAGCCGATCCTGTCGGGCTACTGGAGCACCTACGTCCAGCAGATCGGCCCGTTCACCAACGCCGGCGCCCCGGCGGGCACCGCGACGATCACCGCGACCGCCCACACCCAGGCGTTCGACACGGCGCTCACCTCGAGCACCGGTGACCCGTTCGCCGCCTCCTGGAACGCCACCGCCGCGCAGCCGACCCCCGTGGTCGTCGCGCCCGGTGCCACCGGCAGCCTGCAGGTCACCATCACGCCGACCGGCGCGAAGGGCAGCACCGTGCACGGCGTGCTGTACCTGGTCTCCGGCCCGGCCGGTACGGCCACCGCGAACAGCTTCCTCGGGACCACCGGTTCCGTGCTCGCCGCGATCCCGTACAGCTACACGGTGAACTAGTCACACCCCGCACAGAAGCCGAGGCCGTCCCGGGAGACCGGGGCGGCCTCGGCCGCGTTCCGGCCCGCGTGACATCCTCACCTGATGAACGCCGCTCCCCCGCCCACCGACGCCGCCCGCCGCAACCCGATCGGGGCACACGTCCCGGTCGCCGGACGCGGGCTGGTCGGCACCGGTCTCGCCTACGCGCGGGAGATCGGCGGCGAGGCGGTCCAGGTCTTCGTCGCCAACCCGCGCGGCTGGGCGACCCCCGCCGGGAACCCGGCCCAGGACGAAGCGTTCCGGGCCGCCTGCGCCGAGCAGTCGATCCCCGCCTACGTGCACGCGCCCTACCTGATCAACTTCGGCTCGGACAGCCCCGCCACCCGCGAGCGCTCCACCGCCTCGCTGCGCCACTCACTGCTGCGCGGCCACGCGATCGGCGCGCTGGGCGTCGTCGTGCACACCGGCTCGGCCGTCGGCACCGCGCCGGACGGCGGCTCCCGCTACGCCGAGGCGATGGCCCAGGTCCGCGCGGACGTCCGCCCGTTGCTGGACGAACTGGACGCGCTCGGCGAGGACGCCCCCTGGCTGCTGCTGGAGCCCACCGCCGGCCAGGGCCGCTCGCTCTGCTCCCGGCTGGAGGACCTCGCCGCATACGCCCAGGCGCTGGACCACCACCCGCGGGTCGGCGTCTGCCTCGACACCTGCCACGCCTTCGCCGCCGGGCACGACCTGGCCGCCCCCGGCGGGGTCGGCGCGGCGCTGGACGTGCTGGAGGCCTCGATGGGCCCCGGCCGGCTGCGGCTGATCCACGCCAACGACTCCAAGGACGTGGTAGGCGCCCGCAAGGACCGGCACGCCAACATCGGCGACGGCCACATCGGCGCCGACCCCTTCGGCGAACTCTTCGCCCATCCGGCCACCGAGGGCGTCCCGTTGATCCTGGAGACCCCCGACCGCAGCGCCGCCGAGGGCTTCGGGCACGCCGCCGACGTCCGCCGTCTCAAGGAGCTGCGGGCGTCCGCCGCACTGCGCTGACCGGCGGATGCGGGAAGACCGTCCGGGTGGAACAGTGGAACGCGGAATGTGCCGGACAGACCCCTAGGGGGCACCTGTGAGCCCGATCCGCAACCTCGCCGCGTTGCCGTGCGGACACCGCAGCAAGTGGGTCGTCCTCGTGATCTGGCTGGTCCTGGTGGCGGCGGCCGGGCCGCTGGCCGGCAAGCTGATGGGCGCCGAGAACAACCAGGCCTCCAGCTGGCTGCCCCGCAACGCCGAGTCCACCCAGGTGGTCAACGCCCAGCAGGCCTTCCAGCCGGTGATGACCGCGCAGGCCGTGGTGGTCTACGAGGCGCCCGGCGGGATCACCCCCGCCGACCACGCCAAGGCGGTCCAGGACGCGGCCGCGTTCGCCACCGCCCCGCACGTGGTCGCCCCGGTCATCGGGCCGGAGGCCTCGGCGGACGGCAAGGCCCTGCAGACCGTGGTCCCGGTCGAGGTCGGCACCAACGGCTGGAACAACCTCAAGCCCGCCGTCGACAGCATGCGCGCCACCGCGACGGCCGGCAGCCAGGGGATGGCCGTGCACGTCACCGGCCCGGCCGGGGTCGGCGCCGACCAGGCCGCCGCGTTCTCCGGCATCGACGGCACCCTGCTGTTCGGCACGGTCGGCGTGGTGATCGTGCTCCTGCTGCTGACCTACCGCAGCCCGGTGCTCTGGGCGCTGCCGCTGCTCTCGGCCGGCGTCGCGCTGATCACCGCGGAGGCGCTGATCTACCTGCTCGCCAAGCACGCCGGGCTGACCGTCAACGCGCAGAGCGCGGGCATCCTGATCGTCCTGGTGCTGGGCGCCGGGACGGACTACGCCCTGCTGATCACCGCCCGCTACCGCGAGGAGCTGCGCCGTCACGAGGACCGGCACGAGGCGATGGCGTTCGCCCTGCACCGGGCCGGACCGGCGATCCTGGCGAGCTCCGCGACGGTGGTCGCGTCGATGCTCTGCCTGCTGGTCGCCGAGATGAACTCGACCCGCGGACTCGGCCCGGTCTGCGCGATCGGCGTGCTGGTCGCGCTGCTGGCGATGCTGACCCTGCTGCCGGCGCTGCTGGTGATCATGGGCCGCTGGGTGTTCTGGCCGGTCAAGCCGGCGTTCGGGAGCGCCGAGCCGACCCGCACCGGGCGCTGGGCGCACGTGGGTGCCTGGATCAGCCGCCGCCCGCGCAAGGTCTGGATCGGCACCGCTCTGGCGCTGGCCGCATGCAGCGTGGGCCTGGTCGCTCTGAACGCCAACGGGCTGAGCACGGCCGGGAGTTTCACCGGCAAGCCGGACTCGGTGGTCGGACAGCAGGTGCTGGACGCGCACTTCCCCGGCGGCACCGGTGCGCCGCTGGTACTGATCAGCACGGCCGCCGGCGCCGACGCCGTGCGGACCGCCACCCAGAACACCGCCGGGATCGCGAGCACCACCGTGCCCGTCCTGAAGAACGGCCTCGGCTACCTCCAGGCCACCCCGACCGATCCACCCGACAGCCAGGCCGCCAAGAACACCGTGGACCGGGTGCGCACCGCCGTGCACGCCGTCCCGAACGCCGACGCCAAGGTCGGCGGCAGCACCGCGGTGATCCTGGACGCCGGGCGGGCGGCCGCGCACGACAACAAGGTGGTCATCCCGCTGGTGCTCGCCGTGGTGATGATCATCCTGGCGGCCCTGCTGCGGGCCGTGGTCGCCCCGCTGGTACTGATCGCCACCGTGGTGCTCTCCTACGCGGCGGCGCTGGGCATCAGCGCGTTCGTCTTCAAGTACGTCTTCCACTTCGAGGGCCAGGACCAGGCGTTCCCGCTCTTCGTCTTCGTCTTCCTGGTGGCCCTCGGCATCGACTACAACATCTTCCTGATGACCCGGGTGCGCGAGGAGTCCACCCACCGCGGCACCCGTGCGGGCGCGGTGGCCGGTCTGGCCGCCACCGGCGGCGTGATCACCTCGGCCGGACTGATCCTGGCCAGTACCTTCGCCGTCCTCGGCACCCTGCCGGTGGTCGCCTTCGCGGAGATCGGCTTCGCGGTCGCCCTGGGCGTCCTGCTGGACACCCTGGTGGTGCGGTCCGTGCTGGTCACCGCCCTGACCATCGACCTGAGCGGCCGCATCTGGTGGCCCAGCGCGCTCTCCCGCAGACCGGCCGCCGCGCCCGAGAGCTATCCGGCGGCCGGTGTGCGGCCGAGGTAGACGGTGTTGGTCGAGGTGCGCTCCTGCAGCGGGTTGTCGAAGGTGACGACCTCGGCCCGCACCTCGGCGAAGCTCTGCGCGAAGGACGCCATGAACTCCTCGTCCGGCGGGTCGTTCGACCAGAGCGCGAACACCCCGCCCGGGTGCAGCCGTTCGTGCAGCCGCCGCAGCCCCGCCGGCTGGTAGAACCCGGCGTTGCCCGGGTGCAGGAAGTGCCGCGGCGAGTGGTCGATGTCGACGATGACCGCGTGGAACCGGCGGCCGGGCGTCGCCGGGTCCAGGCCCCCGGGCGAGCCGACCATGGCGAAGAAGTCGCCCTGCACCAGCCGGCACCGCGGGTCCGCGGCCACCCCGCCGGGCAGCAGCCCGCGCTGGTGCCACTCGATCACCTCGCCGAGCGCGTCGACCACCACCAGCGAGGCCACGTCCGCACTCTCCAGCACGGACAGCGCCGTACACCCGAGCCCGAGCCCGCCGACCACCACGTCGAGGCCGGTGCCGCCCGTCAGCTCGGCCAGCGCGAGGTGCGCCAACTCCTCCTCGGCGACGGTGAACAGACTCGACATCAGAAACTCTTCGTTCAACTTGATCTCGTACACGTCCCGGCCGACCCCGGGATACCACCGCCGACGCAGCACGAGCTCACCGAGCGACGTCTGCCGCCAGTCCAGCTCCTCGAAACGGGCACTCACCTGGGGGTTCTCCGATCACTGCTGCCGACGGTCCGTGATCACGAAGTGTGGCACGAACGCGGCCGGGAACGGATCGGGAACGGAGGGTGAGGGTGTGGCCGGATCGAGGCGGCAACGATCCCCACCGGGCAGCCGGAGAGGGCACCGCTCAACCTGACGGCGCCTCCAGACCGGCTCGGGCCCGCCGGGCCAGATGGGCTACTCGGGTCAGGGTGGGGTCACGGAGGAGCCAGGCCAGCTGGCCCATGAAGGCCTTCTCCTGATCGGGCGCCGTCAGCACCTCACGGCAGACGCCGGCCAGCATCGAGAGCAGCGTCATCGAGTCCCCGCCCAGGCGGTGGAAGTCGGCGCTCCCGTCGAGCCGCGAGCGCGGCACACCGAGGGCGCGGGCCCAGATCAGCGCAACCGCCTCCTCGACCGCGTCCACCGGTGCCGCCGCCTGCGTCCCGGCGTCCGCGGCGGAGCCGTCATCGGGGCCTTGCGGGTCGGCGGCGAAGGGATCGGGCAGGGCGCGGGTGTCGATCTTGCCGCTCACGGTGTAGGGCAGCTCCGCCAGCACGAACACGGCCGCGGGCACCAGGTACGAGGGCAGCCGGGCGGCCAGGTGGGTGATCAGCTCCTCCCCGCCGACGGCCGGGTCGGCCAACACATAACCGTAGAGCGCCTTCGCCGTACGGCCGGGGCGCGCCCTGGCGATCACCACGGCCCGGTCCACGGCGGGATGCGCCTCCAGCGCCTGGGCCACCTCCGCCGGCTCCACCCGGTGACCGCGCACCTTGACCTGGTCGTCGATCCGCCCGACGCACTCCAGCTCGCCCGAGGGCAGCAGGCGGACCAGGTCGCCGGTGCGGTAGACCCGGGTGCCGTCGGCCAGGTGGACGAAGCGCTCGCGGTTGAGCTCGGGTCGGCCGAGGTAGCCGCGGGCGAGCTGCGCGCCGCCCAGGTACAGCTCGCCGATCTCGCCGGGGGCGACGAACCGCAGGTGCTCGTCGAGCAGGTGGGCGGTGGTGTTGTCGGCCGGCCGGCCGATCGGCACGACCGCACCGGCGTCACGTTGCGGGTCGAAGGTGTGCGCGCTGCAGCCGATGGTCGCCTCGGTCGGCCCGTACTCGTTGATGATCCGGCAGTCGGGCCCGAACATCTGCTGGGCCCGGGCGGCGACCTCCACCCGCAGCTGCTCACCGATCACCACCACCGTGCGGTAGCCGGTGGGCGTCAGGTCCAGCCGGCCGATCAGGTCGAGGTGGGAGGGCGTCAGGTTCAGGGTGTTGGCGCCCGACTGCTGCAACAGGTCTCTCAGCGACAGGTGGTTGGGCTCCTCGCGCAGCAGGATCACCTCGCCGCCGGCCAGCAGCGGCAGGAAGACCGAGGTGCCCGACACGTCGAAGGAGGGCGAGGTGATCAGCGGCAGGCGGGTGTCGGCGTCCACCTCGAAGGCGCGGGTGGCCCAGTGCACGTAGTTGGCCAGGCTGCGGTGCTCGATCTGCACGCCCTTGGGTCTGCCGGTCGATCCCGAGGTGTAGATGACGTAGACGGGATCCGCCGGGTCGACCGCCGCGTCCTGGAAGCCGGCGGGGGCCGCGCCGTCCAGGGCCAACTCGTCCAGCAGCAGTGGTCGGCAGCCCTCGGGCAGGCACTCGCGCTGGTCGTGGGGACGCTCCAGCAGGCAGAAGCCGCTCCCGGCGTCCGCCAGCAGGTCGGCGATCCGGGCGTCGGGGTGCCGGGCGTCCAGCGGCAGATAGCAGGCCCCCGCCCGCAGCACCCCCCACAGTCCGGCCAGCGCAGCCACCGTACGGCCCGCCAGCAGGCCGACCACCGTGCCGGGGCCCACCCCCTGGCGGCGCAGCTCGGCGGCCACCCGGTCCGCCCGGCGGCTCAACTCGGCGTAGGTCACCTTGCCTTCGGGTCCGCTGAGCGCGATCCGGTCCGGGGTGCGTTCGACCTGCTCGCGGAAGAGCTCGACCACCGAGCGGTCGGACGGCAGCGCCCGCTCGGTGCGGTTGCCCTCCCACTGGCGGTGCACGAGCGGGGACAGCGCGTCCGCGATGGTCTCCAACAGGCCCTCGACGCGGTCGGCCATGCCGGGCTCGTCGTGCCAGGCGACGGTGACCTCGGTGCGGCCGGCGCGCTCCATCAGGTCGATCTCGGGCGGCCCGCCGGGGCTGCTGCCACCCAGCGCGTAGGAGGCGCCGGCCCGGAAGTCCTCGGTGGACAACTCGGCGAGTTCGATGCCGCCCAGTTGCGAGAGGTAGCCGCTGCCGAAGTAGCGGCGCTTGCGCCAGGCGGAGCGTTCGATCCCCGCGTTGAGCATCCGCAGCACCGGCAGCGGCATCCGCAGCAGCCAGGGGGCGAGCGGCAGCGCCAGCTCCTCGCGCCCGGCCAGCGAGCCGAGCAGCCGCTGGTGCACCTGCTGCCAGTCCTCCCCCGCCGCGACGTCGACCTGCAGCGAGTGGGCCAGCATGGCGGTCGAGCGCAGGTCCGGTTCATGGCGCCGCAGGTCGACCGGGACGAAGAACCGGCCGCTGCCGGACTCGGTGGTCGCGGCCAGCGCGGCGGCCACCTTGGCCACTGCCGCCGGGTGGCGGCCGTCGATCGTGCGGCGGCGCCAGAGCAGGTGGGGCAGGTTCGGCGTCGGGTCGCCCAGCAGCGAGGGCCATTCCTGCGGGGAGACGGGCGCGGTCGGCAGCTCGTGACCGGCGACGCGCTCGACCAGTTCGTGATGGTTGACGGTGGCCCGGTAGCCCACCGGCGGCTCCCCGCGCAGCACGCGGAAGACGTCGGCGGCCCACAGCATCAGGCCGCGGGCATCGGTGACGCCGTGGAAGGCGCGGAACACCAGCGCGGTCGGCGTGCCGGGGATCAGCACCACCTCACAGGTCGGGCCGCCACCGTGCAGCGGGCGGTGCAGGGCGGGGTTGTCGAAGCGCTCGAAGTCGAAGCTCCCGGCCTCCAGGACATGCAGCGCGGGTGCGACGCCGCTGTCGACCCACTGCCGGCCCGCACGGATCAGCCGCATGCCCGGGGACGCCGCGGCCGCGACGGCCATCGCCTCGGCGAGTTCGTCCGCCGAAAGGACTCCGTCCCCCTCCACCACGTGCTGGACGACACTCGACGCCGGCCGCAGGCTCAGGAAGGCCCACTCCATGGGCGTCATGACTCGCTTGTACCGCTGTCGGCCAGGGGAAGTGCTCAGCGCCGGCGCGGAGGGGGAGCGTTGACTGTTCGGTTGGGTACTCACCGTGATCGCAATCTCTGTGTGCCGTTCGGCGAAAGGGCGCCCTGCGAGGTGATCGGGCGCGAAGTCATCAAGACGGGGAAGGCGGCCGGGGCAGCGAGCCTGCCCAGCGTCGCCTCCACCGGGCCGCCAGGGTGCCGCGCAGCTCGCCATCGGAAACCGGGGTCGCACTGAACGCCGCCTCCAGCCGGTCGAGTTCGGCCGGTAGAGGCTGAACGGCGGCGGTCGGGGCCGGGGCGATCTCGACAGAGCTGCTCGGGCAAGTGCTCCTCGCCGGGGAACCGGCAGGCCATCGCGACGGTGGCGATCGGCTCGTCGTCGGCGGAGCCGAGCGGCTGCACCGCGCCGTCGTCGGTGGCCAGGCCCAGCAGCTCCGCGCGCAGGTGCCGGGCCGGCGAGGTGGCGGTGGGGCGGTCGAAGACCAGGGTGACCGGCAGGCACAGCCCGGCCGCCGCGGCGAGTCGCTGCCGCCAGGACGTCAGCACGTCGGAATTCCCAGCGCCCGTATCGTCCGGCTCCGAAATGAGACCCTCCGAATGGGTCATCATCGCGAGCTCCACCCCCCAGCAGACGGTATTCAAACCATCGGCCAGTCTGCCAGGACGGGTGAACAGCAGAAACCCCTACGCCCCCCGGCCACCCCTACCCAACCCCAGGGTGCCCCCTGACGGAATCCCTGGTGGCGCTGGGTAGTTCGCCACGTTCTGATGATGACTCGGCCGAGTGTCGGGCACGGCAACGGAGCCCCGGCATACCCGTCCTGCCCGCCGGGGTCGACGCGCACAACTCGCAGCACTCACGGTGCTGACTCGCTGGATCAGAGCAGCGCTCGACCTCCGCCGCTCGGATCTCGGGCTGACGGCCCGAAGCGAGTCGGCTCACGACGAAGGGCACGCGGGCACCGACGCCGCTGCGCAACACCTCCTCGGGTTCGGCGCGCTCAAGGGTGGCGTCGGACGGCGGGGTGTCGGTCAAGGCGACGGGCTGGCCCAGTCGTTGGGACAGGATGTCGTCGATGCCGGCGTCGGTGCTCCACATGACTTTGCCGTCCGGCCCGGTGATCCGCACGGCCGTGTCAGCGGCCGTGTCCATAGCCGCGGCTGACAGCGTCAGAGTGTCGCGCCACTGCCGCGGGTTCTTCGCACTGACGACTCATCCGGTCTCGCGGTGGACCAGGGCCAGTCTCCTGTCCTGCGACAGACCGCTCCACGTCACGTCGCTGGCGGAGAGTTCCTCTCCGAGCATCGACCTGACGGGGTAGCGCCGTAACAGCGTGACGGTGCCCAGCAGATCGCCCACGCCGACCACTAAGCGGGCGCCTGCGCGGCGGCGAAGGCGACGAACGCGGCCCAGGAGGCGGGGGCGAAAGCGAGTTGGGGACCGCTCGGGTCCTTGGAGTCGCGGACATGGATGGTGGGGGAAGGGCGGGGGCAGGAGGCAACCTCGATGCAGTCGCCGCTGTCCGTCCCGCTGTGGCTGGACTTGAACCACACGAGGCCGGTGCTCATAGCTCCTCCAACAACTTGCTGATGAACCGTGCCGACTCCTCAGGGCTGAGGGCTTGCCCGAGGATCATCGCATAGCGGTTTGTCAGAGCGCTCACCCTCTGCGGGTCCGCATAGAGCGCACCCATCGCCTGCCCTTCTTCGTAGGCGAGACGGTCGTGGTCTGCGGTCTCCAGCAGGACGAACGGGCCGTTCAACCCCGGGTGGACGACATCGGACGGCACGATCTGCACCACCACATTTCGCTGCTTCCCCACCGTCAAGAGGTGCAACAGCTGCTCCTTGTGGTCTTCCGCGCTGCCGACGCGTCGGCTCAGAACGGAGGCCTCCATCACGAAGTTGAAGAACTTGCTCTTCGTCTCCAGCAGTCGCTGGCGTTCGAGGCGAGCAGCGACCCGCTCCTCGACTGTCTCGTCGTCCGGCGGCGGCCAGTGGGCCTGGAACAGTGCCCTCGCCGTCGCCTCCGTCTGAAGCAGACCCGGGATGAGCTGGTTCTGATACGAGCTCAGCCCCCGTCGCCTCTGCCTCATAGCGGATGAAGTCCTGTGCGTACGAGCGGAACTTGTCCGGCCGCAGATAGTCCTCTGCGGCCAGCAACTTCCCCCGCGCGCCGCACATCTCGTCCGCGATCTCCAGCAGCCGCAGCGCCGGGCGCCGCCGCCCCTGCTCCATCGACTTGATGGTCTCGTAGTCGTAGCTGGCCTCCTTCGCCAACTCCTCGCGCGTCAAACCCGCCTGCGTGCGCCACAGCTTGATCTGGTTGCCGCAGTACCGCCAAGCCATCGGCGGCTGCCCGGACTCCTCGTTCGTCACCGTTCACCCCTCCCCCTGCCGTACCCGGCCTCGCCGTTGTGCTCCCGAGGCTAGGTGCCGCCCGGCCCCCACGCGGGAGTTGATCGGTTAAACCACACCACCGAGCGATATCCGACCGCCACGCCGCCAAGTGCCCTCCACCAAACTGACCATGGCACTAGCTGGTCCAGGGCAAGCGAACAGCTTCGATCTCGAGGTCCGCGAGCAGGGCCTCGACAAGCGGCTGGGGCCCGCAGACCTTGGTGCCCCAAAGGTCGTAGTCGGTGCAGACGACCCAGGAGCGATCCGCGGCCCACAGGTTGGACGGGGTGCACAGGATGTCCGGGTGGTCGAAGAGGGACCGCGCGTCACCGAGTCGGCCGGAGCGGACATAGCCCTGCTCGAAGTCTCGCGTGATGATCGGGTTGTAGTACGCCAGGCAGGCGGTGCCCGCTCCCTGAGGGCTGTGCGCGGTGAGGAACCGGATCAGCTGGTCCCATGTCGGCCTGTCGAGACTGCCCTCGGCCGGCCATTCGATGGCGCCGGGCCGGATGCCCGACCCTTTCGCGGAGGGGAAGCAGCGAAAACAGGGATACCGGCCCTGAGGCACGACCGGATCTCCGATGCTGCCGGCCAGCTCCGCCCAGCGCAGCCGCTCCCACCCCGGGCCGGGGTGCTCGTTCCGGCTCTGGCCGTCGTTGACCGAATCACGAGCGGTTCCCCGTCGTTCGTAGATGCCGCCGAGCACCCAGGCGGCGTCGGGCAGCCCGGGTGCCTCGTAGCCGGTGAGGCCGTCGTCCTGGGCGAGCCCGGCGAGCCAGTCGGTCTCGGAGGCGGGCGCGAGGGGCCACCGAGCGAGGATGTCATCGGGCATCCGGCCAGACTACGGGCTGCCCATGCCGCGACCCGGTGACCTTTCCCGGTCACAGCGCTAGGTTGATCGAATGCGTCTGACGAAGTACGGCCACGCCTGCGTCCGCCTCGAAGCCGACGGCCGGGTGCTGGTGATCGACCCGGGCACGCTGTCCGAGCCGGAGGCGCTGGACGGCGCCGACGCCGTGCTCGTCACCCACGAGCACGACGACCACATCGACGTCGACCAGCTCCGCGCGGCCCGCGCCGCCAACCCCGCGCTGACCGTCCACACGCACGCCGCCCTCGCCGCGGAGCTGGGCGCCGCGCTCGGCGCCGGGGTGAGCGCCGTCGCGGTGGGCGACGCGTTCACCGTGGCCGGCTTCTCGGTGCGCGTCGTGGGCGGGGAGCACGCCGAGGTCGTCGACGGGCTGCCCGGCTGCCCCAACATCGGGTTCGTCGTCGACGGGCTCTACCACCCGGGCGACGCGCTGTTCGTCCCGGCCGAGCAGGTGGAGACCCTGCTGGTCCCGGCCTCCGGGCCGTGGGTGAAGCTCGGTGAGGTCATCGAGTTCGTCCGCGCGGTCGCCCCGGCGCGCGCGTTCCCGATCCACGACGCGCACTTCAACGACATCGGCCTGGAGACCTTCGACTGGTGGTTGGAGACCAAGGGCGGCACCGACTACGCCCGCATCCCCACGGGCGAGTCGGTCGTCCTCGACAGTTAGCGATCGCTCAGGTGCTCGACCTTCCCCAGCGCCACGATCTGCTGCTCCGGGACGTACGCGGGCGGGACCTCGCGGCCGCGGCCGAGGTGGTTGAAGAGCAGGTTGAGGGTGACGGCGAGCAGGCAGCCTGCCGAGATGCCGGAGCTGAGGATGGTGGCGAGCTGCTGCGGGAGGGCGTTGTAGAAGTCGGGGTAGGCGATCGGGAAGATGCCGAAGGCCAGGCTGACCGCGACGATGACGGCGTTGGAGCCCGCGCTCAGGTCGGCCTTGCCCAGGGTGCGGATGCCGGCGACGGCCACCGTGCCGAAGAGCACCACGCCCGCGCCGCCAAGCACCGGCTGCGGCACCAGCGAGACGAGGCCGCCGACCACCGGCATCAGGCCCATCAGGATCAGGAAGCAGCCACTGAGCGCGACCACGTAGCGGCTGCGGATCTTCGTCAGCGCGACCAGGCCGATGTTCTGCGCGAAGGCCGAGCAGATGAAGCCGTTGAAGACACCCCCGAAGGCCGTCGCCAGACCGTCCGCCCGCAGGCCGCCGGCGATCGTCCGGTCGTCCACCGGGCGCTCGACGACCTCGCCCAGCGCGATCATGTCGGCGGTGGACTCGGTCATCGAGACGACCATGACCACCAGCATCGCGATGATCGAGGCGGCCTCGAACCTCGGTGCGCCGAAGGCGAACGGGTGCGGCAGCTCAAAGACCGGCAGGCTGCGCAGCGCGTGGAAGTCGACCCGGCCCAGCGGGATAGCCGCGAGGGTGCCGACCAGCAGGCCGAAGAGGATCGAGATCCGCTGCAGGAACCCGGTGAGGAACCGGTTGAACAGCAGCACCGAGAGCAGCGTCAGGCCGGCCAGGCCCAGGTTGGCCAGGGAGCCGTAGCCGGGGGCGTGCGCGTCGCCGCCCTGCGCCCAGTTGCCCGCGACGGGCAGCAGCGAGACACCGATCAGCGTGATCACCGTGCCGCTGACCACCGGCGGGAAGAATCTGACCAGCCGACAGAAGACCGGCGCGAGCAGGAAGCAGCACAGACCCGCGACGATCGTCGAGCCGAAGATCAGCGGCAGCGCGGCGCCGTGCCGCACGGCGACCACGGCGAGGATCGGCGACACGGTGGCGAACGAGACGCCGTTGACGAACGGCAGCCGCGAGCCGATCTTCCACACTCCCAGGGTCTGGAGCAGCGTGGCGATGCCGGCGATGAAGAGGGCGGCCGCGAGCAGCGTGGTGAGCTGGGGCGCCGTCAGTCCGGCGGCGCCGCCGATGATCAGTGGCGGCGCCGCGACACCGGCGTACATGCTGGCCACGTGCTGGAGAGCGACCGCGGCCATCCGGCCCGGTGGCAGCATCTCGTCCACGGGGTGGACCACTTCGGTCTCGCTCGGCCGCTCGACGTCCTGACGACGACTCATGCGTTCTTCCGTCCCTCCGCATCGGACACCCGGACGGCCCTGCGGGGCGTCGGGCGGGCGGTGGGTCCGGCCCGCTGCTGCGGGGCGGCCCACCACGGGTGGCTTCGGGTCCGGGAACGCGACCGAAGTGCGGGACGGGCACGGGTGACGCCGGGACGACCCCGGTGAGCGGTGGGCACCGCTCACCTGCCGGCCCCTGCGGCGACAGGTCCGGCCCATGAGCTCGTGAACGGGTCCGCCGCGCCTGGCCGGCGAGGAGGGGGATCCGCATCGCGGAAATTCACTTCCGCGTTGCTGGAAATCTAGAAAGGGCCCCCGCAGTAGTCAAGAGGTCCGGCTCCAGAAGATCACCGGACGGGCGGATTTGGAGGTTCCTCCCATGGCTGCTGGATCGACCACCAAGACCGACCGGCAGCGGGGGGCCGCGCCCCCCGCTGCCACTGCCGGTCGCTCCAGGTCAGTACCGCATCCCCATCGCCTCCAGCACCTCCGCCAGCGTCTCCCGGGCCACCTCGTTGGCGCGGGCGTTGCCGCGCGCCAGGACCTCCCGCAGGTATCCGCGGTCCCCGGCGAGCTCGGCGCGGCGGGCGCGGATCGGGCGCAGGTGCTCGTTGACCGCCTCGGTGACCACCGCCTTGAGCCGGCTGGCCCCGGCGTCGCCGATCCCCTCTGCGACGGCCCGCGGGTCGCTGCCCAGACTGAGCGCGGCCAGCGTCAGCAGGCTGGACACCTGCGGGCGGCCGACCGGGTCGTAGCCGATCCGGCGGTCGGCGTCGGTGACGGCGCCGCGCAGCAGCCGGGCGGTCTCGTCCTCGCTCGCGCCGAGCGCGATGGCGTTGCCGCGGCTCTTGCTCATCTTGTCGCCGTCCGTGCCGAGCAGCAGCGGAGCCTGCGAGAGCAGTGCCTGCGGTTCCGGGAAGATCGGCGAACCAGGCTTTGCGAAGCGGGCGTTGAAGCGGCGGGCGATGGTCCGGGCGGCCTCCAGATGCGGCAGCTGGTCCTGGCCGACCGGCACCAAATGGGCTTTGCAGAACAGGATGTCGGCGGCCTGGTGGACGGGGTAGGTGAGCATCAGGCCGCTCACCGCCGACTGGCGGGAGTGCGCGATCTCGTCCTTGACGGTGGGGTTGCGCTGCAACTCGGCCACGCTGACCAGGCCGAGGAAAGGCAGCAGCAACTGGTTCAGCGCGGGCACGGCGCTGTGCGCGAAGATCACCGTGCGCTCCGGGTCCAGCCCGATGGCCAGGTAGTCGAGCACCAACTCCTCGACGTGCAAGGCTAGTTTGTCGGCCACGTCGCGGTCGGTGAGGACCTGGTAGTCGGGGATCACGACGAACATGTCGGCGCCCTCGCGCTGCAGGCGCACCCGGTTCTGCAGGGTGCCGAAGTAGTGGCCCAGGTGCAGCGGGCCGGTCGGGCGGTCGCCGGTCAGCACACGGGGGTGGGCGGGGGCGGGCATGGTGCTGGTGGTCATCAGGGTCTCCTGGCTGGGTGGGGGCCGTCCGACGGGGCCTGCCAGGGGAGATGACAAAGGGCCGTCCGTCCGGACGGCCCTGGGCATACGGGATGCGCGGCCGTCCTAGGACGGCCACCAGCTGATCGGCAGCAGAGTACGCATGAGGCCACTGTAACCGTTCAGGGCGCCGCCGGGCACAGTTCACCGGCACGGCGATCAAATCCCCTACCGTAGGCGGCCATCGGTGATCCGGACTTGAGGAGTTCCCGCGTGCAGAATGACTTCGATGCCCCAGTTGAGCCCGCTGTGACCGCTGTTGCGGCGTCCGACACGCAGGACGCCGCCGGCCCGGGCGGCGTGAGCCGCCGGACGGCACTGCGGATCGCGGGCGTCGGCGGCGCACTGTCGGCGGCCCCGCTGTTCGCCTCCGCCGGCACTGCCGCGGCCGACACCCCCGCCGCGCCGGCCGCCCCGACCTCCCCGCTGCTGCTCACCCGGCCCGAGACGCTCGGCGCACCGGCCGTCGAGGGCCTGCACCTGACGTTCGGCACCGACCCGGCCCGCTCGATGACCGCCTCCTGGACCACCGACGGCCCGGTACGCCGCCCGCGCGTCCAGTTCGGCACGCTGGACGGCGGCTTCGGACGCAGCGTGAACGCCGACACCCGCACGTACACCGACGGCGCGAGCGGCCGCACGGTCTACACCCATCACGCCCGGATGCAGAACCTCAGCCCGGACACCTCGTACACCTACGCGGCGCTGCACGACGGCGGCCGCCCCGACGCCGGCAGCTTCCGCACCGCCCCGCACGGCCGGCGCCCGTTCACCTTCACCAGCTTCGGCGACCAGGCCGTCCCGACCACCACCTGGCAGCCGGACGGCAAGGGCGGCTACACCGTCGTCCCCAGCGGCATCGCCTCGCCCGCCTCGGCGGACATCGTCGGCGGCATCGAGCAGGTCGACCCGCTGTTCCACCTGCTCAACGGCGACCTCTGCTACGCCAACATCAGCCCGGACCGGCTGCGCACCTGGCAGGGCTTCTTCGCCAACAACACCCGCTCGGCCCGCTACCGCGCGTGGATGCCGGCGGCCGGCAACCACGAGAACGAGAAGGGCAACGGCCCGATCGGCTTCACCTCCTTCCAGACCCGCTTCGACCTGCCCGGCAACGGCGGGGACGCCGAATTCGCGGGCCTGTGGTACTCGTTCACCGTCGGCTCGGTGCACGTGGTGGTGCTGCAGAACGACGACGTCGCCTACCAGGACGCCGGCGACGCCTATGTGCACGGCTACAGCGGCGGCGCCCAGCAGGCCTGGTTCGAGCAGGACCTGCGCAAGGCACGGGCGGACAAGTCGATCGACTGGGTCGTCGTCTGCATGCACCAGGTGGTGATCAGCTCCTCGGACGCCAACGGCGCCGACCGCGGAGTGCGCGAGCAGTGGGGCCCGCTCTTCGACCGCTACCAGGTGGACCTGGTGGTCTGCGGCCACGAGCACAACTACGAGCGCTCGCTGGCGGTTCGCGGCACCGTCTCGGGTTCGGAGACCCTGACGCCCAACCCGGTCTCCACCGCGACCGACGTGATAGACACCTCGCAGGGCACCGTGCACATGGTGCTCGGCGGCGGCGGTACCTCCTCGCCGACCAACGAGAAGTTCTTCGCCCCGGCCAAGGCCAAGGTGATCACCGGGGTCGGCCCGGTGGCCTCGACCGGCAAGCGCCCGCCGGTGTACGTGTACGAGGACGCGCCGTGGGTGGGCGTGCGCGACCAGGACCACAGCTACGGCTTCGCGGCCTTCACCGTCGACCCGGGCACCGGCCCCGGCGCGACCACCAGCATCCACGTCACCTACTACACGGTGGCCCAGCCGGACGGCGCGATCAGCCCGTTGGAGACCTTCGTGCTGCACCGCCGCCGCTCCGACGGCCACTAGTCAGCCCTCGAAAGCCGCGTCTGCCCCGGTCGGGGGTGGGCGCGGCTTTCGCGTGCCCGTCACCGTTGACATCGGGAGCCGTCGACAGGAAGCTAAGCAAGCGCTTAGTCAGTCATTCGCTCAGCCAGTCACCTCCCACCCTGCCGAGGACTCCATGACGGACAATCCCCCCGGGCTCGACCTCCAGCGGCTCCAGGACCACCTGGGCACCGGACCGCTGCGGGCCGAGCTGATCGAGGGCGGCCGCTCCAACCTCACGTACCGGCTCACCGACGGCACCGAACGCTGGGTGCTGCGCCGGCCGCCGCTGGGACACGTGCTGGCCACCGCGCACGACATGGCACGCGAGTTCCGGGTGATCGGCGCGCTGCACGGCTCGGCCGTACCGGTACCGCGGGCCGTGCGGCTGACCACCGACCCCGGGGTGATCGGTGCGCCGTTCTACCTGATGGAGTTCGTGGCGGGCACCGCGCACCGCGACAGCGCGGAGCTGGCCGCGCTCGGCCCGGCCCGGGTGCGCGCGCTGGCCGACCATCTGGTCGACACCCTGGTCGCGCTGCACGCGATCGACCCCGCAGACGTCGGTCTGGCCGACTTCGGGCGCCCGGACGGCTTCCTGGAGCGCCAGGTCCGACGCTGGGGGCAGCAGTTGGACGCCTCCCGCAGCCGCGAGGTGCCGGGCGTCGACGAGCTGCGCGGCCTGCTGGCCGGCGCGCTGCCCGCCTCCCCCGCCGCCACCCTGGTGCACGGCGACTACCGGCTCGACAACGTGCTGGTCGGACCGGACGACCGGATCACCGCCGTGCTGGACTGGGAGATGTCCACCCTCGGCGACCCGCTCACCGACCTCGGCCTGCTGGTGACGTACACCGAACTCGCCGACCGCTTCGCCGGCGTGCTGCCCGGCGTGGCGCTGGCCCCCGGGTTCCCGAACGGCGCGGAGCTGACCGCCCGGTACGCCCAGGGCTCCGGACGTGACGTCACGGCGGCGCCCTGGTACGTCGCCTTCGCCTCGTTCAAGCTCGCCGTGGTGCTGGAGGGCATCCACTACCGCTACGGCCAGGGCGGCACCGTCGGCTCCGGGTTCGACCGGGTCGGCGCGCTGGTACCGCTCTTCGTCGAGCACGGCCTGACCGCCCTGAAGGAGCGCTGACATGGACTTCGGTTACGACGCCCGCACCGAGGAGCTGCTCGCGCGGCTCACCGCCTTCCTGGACGAGCACGTCTACCCGGCCGAGCCGGTGCTGACCGCCCAACTCGCCGACCCCGCACGGGACCGGTGGTCGATCCCGCCGGTGATCGGCGACCTCCAGCGGGAGGCGAAGCGGCGCGGGCTCTGGAACCTCTTCCTGCCCGGAGAGTTGGGGGCCGGACTGACCAACCTCCAGTACGCCCCGCTGGCCGAGCTGACCGGACGCAGCATCCAACTCGCCCCGGCCGCCCTCAACTGCGCCGCCCCCGACACCGGGAACATGGAGCTGCTCGCCCAGTTCGGCGACGAGGCGCAGCGCAAGCAGTGGCTGGAGCCGCTGCTGGCCGGCGAGATCCGCTCGGCCTTCGCGATGACCGAGCCGGAGGTGGCCTCCTCCGACGCCACCAACATCGAGACCCGGATCGAGCGCGACGGCCAGGACTACGTGGTCACCGGGCGCAAGTGGTACATCACCGGCGCGATGAACCCTGACTGCCGGATCTTCATCGTGATGGGCAAGACCGACCCGGCCGCCGACCCGCGCCGCCAGCAGTCGATGATCCTGGTGCCGCGCGACACGCCCGGGGTCACCGTGCGGCGCGGCATGACGGTCTTCGGCTACGACGACCGCGACCACGGCGGGCACGCGGAGGTGGTCTTCGACGGCGCCCGGGTGCCGGCCGGGAACCTGATCGGCGAGGCCGGGTCCGGCTTCGCGATCGCGCAGGCGCGGCTGGGGCCGGGGCGGATCCACCACTGCATGCGGGCGATCGGGATCGCCGAGCGGGCGCTGGAACTGATGTGCCGACGGGTCGGCGCGCGGGTGGCCTTCGGACGTCCGCTGGCCGCGCAGGGGGTGATCCAGGACTGGATCGCCGAGTCCCGGGTACGGATCGAGCAGGCCAGGCTGCTGGTGCTGAAGACCGCCTGGCTGATGGACACCGTCGGCAACCGGGGCGCGCACACCGAGATCCAGGCGATCAAGATCATCGTGCCGCAGACGGTCGAGTGGATCCTCGACAAGGCCGTCCAGGCGCACGGCGCGGCGGGCGTCAGCCAGGACACCCCGCTCGCCCACCTGTGGGCCGGCAACCGCACGCTGCGGCTGGCCGACGGCCCGGACGAGGTCCACCGCCGTTCGCTGGCACGCCGCGAACTGAAGAAGTACCAGGAGGCCTGATCGTGACCACTGCTTCCGTCGAAGAGCTCCGCTCCCGAACGAGAGCACTGCTCTCGGAGTTCGATCCCGCCGACACCGAGCCGCTCGACTTCCTGCGCGCCCGCTTCGACGCCGGCCTCGCCTGGGTGCACTTCCCGGTCGGGCTCGGCGGCCTCGACGCCCCGCGCGCGCTGCAAGCCGTGGTGGACGCCGAACTCGCGGCGGCCGGCGCGCCCGACAACGACCCGCGCCGGATCGGCATCGGCCTCGGCATGGCCGCGCCGACCATCCTGCGCTACGGCACCGACGAGCAGCGCTCCCGCCTGCTGCGGCCGCTCTGGACCGGCGAGGAGGTCTGGTGCCAGCTCTTCAGCGAGCCCGGCGCCGGCTCCGACCTGGCCGCCCTCGCCACCCGCGCGACCCTCGGCGCGGACGGCGTCTGGACGGTGGACGGCCAGAAGGTGTGGACCTCCAGCGCCCACACCGCCCGCTGGGCCATCCTGATCGCCCGCACCGACCCGGCGCTGCCCAAGCACAAGGGCATCACCTACTTCGTCTGCGACATGACCGACCCGGGCGTGGAGGTCCGCCCGCTGCGCCAGATCACCGGCGAGGCCGAGTTCAACGAGGTCTTCCTGACCGGCGTCCGGATCCCCGACACCGACCGCCTCGGCGCCGTCGGCGAGGGCTGGCAGGTCGCTCAGACCACCCTGAACAACGAGCGCGTCTCCATCGGCGGCCAGCGCACCCCGCGCGAGGGCGGCCTGGTCGGCATCGTCGCCGGGACCTGGCGCGCCCGCCCCGAGCTGCGCACCCCCGAACTGCAGCAGCGGCTGCTCAAGCACTGGGTGGACGCCGAGGTGCTGCGGCTCACCGGCGAACGGCTGCGCCAGCAGCTGACGGTCGGCCAGCCGGGCCCGGAGGGCGCCGGCACCAAGCTCGGATTCGCGCGCCTCGCCCAGGAGTTGACCGGCTTCGAGGTCGAGTTGCTGGCCGAGGAGGGCTTGGGCTACGACGACTGGACCATGGTCCGCCCCGAACTGGTCGACTTCAACGGCCGCGAGGCCGGCTACCGCTACCTGCGGGCCAAGGGCAACTCCATCGAGGGCGGCACCTCGGAGATCCTGCGCAACATCATCGCCGAACGCGTCCTGGGCCTCCCGCCGGAGCCGCGCACCGACAAGGACGTGCCGTGGAAGGACCTCGCCCGATGAACCTGCTCTACACGGAGATCGAGGAGGAGTTGCGCGCCAGCGTGCGCGACCTGCTCGCCGACCACAGCCCGGTGTCCGCCGTACTGGCCCGGATCGAGGGCCCGGGTGCCTACGACCCGGCGCTCTGGCGGCAGTTGGCGGCCGAGCTCGGCGCGGCCGGGCTCCAGGTGCCGGAGCGGTACGCCGGGGCCGGCGCCTCGCTGCGCGAAACCGCGGTGGTGATGGAGGAGTTGGGGCGGGCGGTGGCGCCGGTCCCGTTCCTGGGCAGCGCGGTGCTGGCCACCACGGCCCTGCTCGCCGCGCAGGACAGCGCGCCGGACGACGTACTGGGCAACGCGCTGGGCGCACTGGCGGACGGCTCGCGGACCGGCACCCTGGCCGTCCCGCTCTCCAGCGCCCCGGGCCGCCCGTTCACCCCGACGGTGACGCTCCACCCGGACGGGACGCTCAGCGGGCGGGTGACCTCGGTGGCCGACGCGCTCGGCGCCGACCTGCTGGTGGTGCCCGGCCCCGACTGCTCGCTCCACCTGGTCGAGACCGGCTTCACCGCCACCCCGCGCACCTCCCTGGACCTGACCCGCCCACTGGCCGACCTCACCTTCGACCGCACCCCGGCCCGGCTGCTCACCGCCGACCCCGCCGCCCTGCAGCGGGCCCTGCTGACCGGCGCCGGCCTGCTCGCCTCCGAGCAGCTCGGCATCGCCGAGTGGTGCCTGGCCGCCACGGTCGGATACCTGCGCGAGCGGCGGCAGTTCAACCGTCCGCTCGGCTCGTTCCAGGCCCTGAAGCACCGGCTGGCCGACCTCTGGCTCGACGTGGTCGGCGCCCGGGCCGCCGCGCGGGCCGCCGCCGACGCGCTCGCCACCGAGGCCGCGGACGCGGCCGTCGCCGTGGCGGTGGCCGCCTCGCACTGCGGCACGGTGGCGGTGCGGGCCGCCGAGGAGTGCGTCCAGCTGCACGGCGGCATCGGGATGACCTGGGAGCACCCCGCCCACCTCTACCTCAAGCGCGCCAAGGCCGACCACCTGGCCCTCGGCACCCCGGCCCACCACCGCGCGGTCCTGGCCGGCCTGGTGGACCTCCCGGCCTGACCCGCCACCCGAGAGAGCGGAGCCGCCACCCCACGGGGTGACGGCTCCGCTCAGTCGATCACGTACCGGTCCGTCAGGAGGCCGGACTCACCCGGATCGTGGTCAGCCTGCCGTCCTGGGCCTCGCGGACGACCTGGATCCTGGTGTTGGTGTCCGGCACCGCCACCGTCAACTGCGGGGTGGCCGGGTCGGCGTAGACACCGGTGTGGTCGTTGAAGACCGGCACGGCCGGCTCAACGCCGATCTTCACCGGGACGCCCGCCTTGTGCAGGGTGAAGGACGTCGTCGGCTTGAGCGAGAAGGGCGCGTCGAAGGTCTGCGCCCGGGCGTTGACCAGGGTGCCGTCGGCGTAGCGGATCGGCGTCGGGTGTGCGTCGATCGGCAGGATCAGTCCGCCGCCGGGGTGGTCGACCACGTTGTTGTCGCTGTAGTCGGTGTCCCAGAGCCAGATCAACACGCCCTGCTGGTAGGGGTAGAAGTCCACCACGTCGGCCTTGCCGGCCACGCCGGTGTAACCGAAGTTGTACGGACCGGTCCTCAGGAACGCGCCGTAACCGGTGTAGCGACGGTTCTCCACCAGGTAGGCGCGCGGATGCTCCTTGACGGCGTCCTTGCCGGTGACGATCGAGAAGCCGGTCGCCGTCCAGCCCTGGTTACCCTGCTCCGCACCGTCGGCGAACAGCTGGGTGCCGCCGCTGGTGATCTTCACGGCATCGACCGTGACGCCCTTGCCGTGCGTGTTGCTGTCCGAGGTGACGTGGAAGCGCAGCTGGAACTTCTGGCCGGCGTACCCGTCCAGCGGGATGTGCAGTTGCGTCCAAGCCCCTGAAGTGCCGGTCAGTGCGGGAGTGTTGGCGGTCGAGTTGCCGATCGGCTGCCCGTTGACGGTACCGCCGAGCGCCTTCCAGGTGGCGCCGCCGTCGGTGGAGGCTTCGACCGAGAAGAAGTCGTAGCCCTTCTCGACGTCGTACCAGGCCGCCGCGTCCAGGGCGGCGGGTGCGCTCTGTCCGGTCAGATCGACGGTCCGGGAGAGCGAGTTGTCCATGTTGTCACCGGTGTCGCTCCACCACTGGGCGCCGCCCTCGTAGGGGTCGGTCAGCTCGGTGGTGGTGTGGCCCGGTGGCAGGTGGACCAGGACCGCCTGCGCCTGGTCGGTGTTGTAACTGCTCACCCCCAGTGTGTGGGAGGAGGTGGTGGCGGCCTGCGCTTCGTCGTAGTTCAGCCAGCCGAACTGCAGCTTGCTCCACGCGTCCAGGTCGCCCGGATAGGCGCCGGTGGTGTTCTTTCCATCGCCCAGATAGGAGGCGGAGGACATCAGCGACCAGAAGTTCACACTGTTGTCGCCGCCCTTGGGGCTTGTGCTGTACAGGTCGGGCAGACCGAGGTTGTGGCCGTACTCGTGCGAGAAGAGGCCGACGCCGCTGTTCTCGCCACCCTGCACGTAGTCGTAGACGTAGTAGCCGGAATCTCCGACGGGCGCGCCGCCGATCTTGTCGCCGACCGGTCCGACCGTACCCGTCGGGTCCGGGAAGTCCCAACTGCGGTGCGCCCAGAGGGCGTCACTCCCCTGGGCGCCGCCGCCCCAGGTCTCGTCCACGCCCGCGTGCACCACCACGACGTTGTCGAGGTAGCCGTCGGGCTGGTCGAAGTTGCCGTCCTTGTTGTGGTCGTAGCGATCGTAGACGTCGTACTGCGCGAGTTGCGCCTTGATGTCGGCGGGCGTGCGGCCCTTGGCGATCTCACCGTCGTACCAGGCCTTCACCGCGTCGCGGATGAACTCCTGCGCCTCGGTCCAGGCGCCGGGGCCGTCCGGTCCCTTGTTGCTGCCGTAACGCGCCTCGTTGTACGGGACGGTGACCCAGTCGCTGACGGTGCCCTGGATGTCGTAGCGGCCCGAGGACTGGGTGCGGTAGTAGTTACGGATCGAGTCCGCGCCCGGCGTCGCGTCGAAGAACATCTTCTGGTAGTAGTCGCGGCTGAAGTCGCCGTTCCACAGCGTATGGGTGTCGCCCTTGCCGGGCTGGGGAATCTGGTTGTGCTGCGGACCCGGGGTGCCGCCGTACTCGACCTGGCCGTTGTAGAGCGTGGTGTTGTCGACCTGGTCCCCGAACTGGGCCAGGATGACGAAGACCTTGTCCGTCCGCTGCTGGGCGAGTTGCACGTAGTCGTTGCCGACCTTGACCTTGGCGGGCGCGCGGCCGTCCGATGTCCGGGCGATGGCGCCCTGGTTGAGCTGCGCCAGCGCCTGCGAGCGCAGCGCCTGGCGCTGGCGCTCCTGTGGGGAGAGCGGCTGCGCGGGACCTTCCTGCCCCTGCACGCCGTCACCGGCGTCGGCGCCGGGGCTGAGGCTGATCCGGGGCGCCGAGTTCGGGGCGGCCTGGACGGCCGGTGCCGCGAACAGGGTGGCCGCTATCGCACTGGTGGTGAGTGCGGCGGCGAGGGCTGCACGTAATCTGCGCAACTGACCGGTCCTTTCGGGACGGGGTGGTCGGTGGGCGCAGGTAATATTTCACATGTCACCGGTGATGTGTAAGAGGTAAGGACAAGGAAAAGGGGCCACCAAGAACGGTGACCCCTTCGACCTGCTGTCACGCCGTCGGACCGGACTCAGGTCAGGATCACCACACGGCCGGTCGTGCTGCCCTCGGCGACCCGCTGGACGCCGTCCGCCGCCTGATGGAACGGCAGCCGCTCGCTCACCAGCGGGCGCACCACGCCCTGGTCAGCGAGCTTGCCGAGTTCCTCGTGGACGGCGCGCACCGCCTGCGGGTCCTTGCTCGCGTAGAGGCCCCAATGCAGGCCCAGAACCGAGTAGTTCTTCACCAATGCGTGGCCCAGCGAGGGCGCCGGGATGGTGCCGCTGGCGAAGCCGATGACCACGATCCGGCCCTCGAAGGCGACGCAGCGGGTCGATCCGGCGTAGGCGTCGCCGCCCACCGGGTCGAAGACCACGTCCGCGCCGCGCCCGCCGGTGGCCTGCTTGACCGCCGCGACGAAGTCCTCGCTCTTCCGGTCGATCACCAGGTCGGCGCCCAACTCCCGGGCCACCGCCGCCTTCTCGGCGCCGCCGACCACGCCGATCACCGTCGCACCGGCCGCCTTGCCCAGCTGGACGGCGGCGCTGCCGACGCCGCCGGCCGCCGCGTGCACCAGCAGGGTCTCCCCCGGGCGCAGCGCGGCGCGCCGGTGCAGGGCGAACCAGGCGGTCTGGTAGCCGATGTGCAGCGCGGCCGCCTCGGCGTCGTCCAGTGCCGGCGGAGCCGCGAAGACCGACCCGGCGTCCAGCAGGGCGTACTCGGCGAAGGCGCCGCCGGGCAGCACCGGATTGCCGATCACCCGTTCCCCATCAGGGAGTTCACCGCAGAGCTCGACACCGGGGATGAACGGCAGCGGCGGCTTGATCTGGTACATCCCCAGGCACATCAGCGCGTCCGGGAAGTTCACCGCCGCCGCCCGGACCTTCACCAGCAGCTGTCCCGGCCCGGGCACCGGCTGCGGGACGTCCTCGACCAGCCGCATGACGTCCCGCGGCATCCCCAACTCGCCCACCTGCCAGGCCTTCACGCGCCCTCCTTGACGATCTTCTGCTGAAGGTGGTTCATCGCGCCGAGCCAGCGGTCCGGGTCGGCGGCCCGCCCGGCGTAGAAGCCGGCGACCTCGGGGTGCGGCAGGATCAGGAAGGTGTCACGGGCCAGGTCGCGCAGCACGGCTTCGGCCACCTCGGCCGGCTCCAGGGCGTCCGCCGCGAGCAGTGCCTGGCCGAACTCGCCCGCGTCCTCAAGGATCTGGGTCCGGACGCCGAGCGGGCAGAGCGCGTGCACCCGGACGCCGCGGTGCCGATAGGTGGCCGAGAGCCATTCGGCGAAGGCCAGCGCGGCGTGCTTGGAGACCGAGTAGGGGGCCGAGCCGAGCATGGTGAGCAGTCCGGCGGCCGAGACGGTGGCCACGAAGCGGCCGCTGCCGCGCTCCAGCCACTCGGGGAGCAGCAGTTCGGCGGCCCGCACATGCGCCATCACGTTCACCTCCCAGGCGGAGGACCAGAGTTGCTCGGGCGCCTCGGGCCCGCCGCCCGGGGCGACGCCCGCGTTGGCGCAGTAGACGTCGATCCCGCCCAGCGCGTCGCGAGCCGCCTCGATCAGCGCCGCGACGCCCTCGCGGCTCGCGGCGTCCCCGGGGACGGCGACGGCGCCGAGGGCCTGCGCGGTGCGCTGGGCGGCCGCCGCGTCGAGGTCGTTGACCACCACGCGCGCGCCCTCGGCGGCGAAGGCCGCCGCCAGAGCTGCCCCTATGCCGTTGCCGGCGCCGGTGACCACCACGCGCTGCCCGGCGTGGGCCCCGGTCACAGGCCGCCGCCCAGCGTGACGCCGCCGTCGACCACCAGGGTCTGCCCGGTGATCCAGGCCGCGTCGGCGGAGAGCAGGAAGGCCACCGCGCCCGCGACGTCCTCGGGGACGCCGAGCCGCTTCAGCGGGTACGGCGCGGCCGCCTCCTCCTCGCGTCCGAGGTACAGCGCCTCGGCGAAGCGGGTCTTGACCACGGCGGGCGCCACCGCGTTGACCCGGATGTTCGGGCCGAGCTCGCCGGCCAGCTCCATGGTCAGCCGGGACAGCGCCGCCTTGCTGACCCCGTACATGCCGATGCCGGGCGAGGTGCGCAGGCCGGCGATCGAGGAGACGTTGACGATCGCGCCACCGTGCTCGCCCATCCAGGCCGCGTGCGCGAGCCGGGTCCAGGCCAGCGGGCCCAGCACGTTGACGGCCAGGATCTTGGCGGCGGCGGCCGGGTCGGTGTCCAGCACCGGGCCGTAGACCGGGTTGATGCCGGTGTTGTTGACCAGCAGGTCCAGGCGCCCGAAGGCCTCGACGGTCCGGTCGACCGCGTCCCGCTGGTGGGCCGGGTCGTCCGCCTTGCCCGCGACCGCGATCGCGTGCTCGGGCCCGCCCAGGTCGCGGACCGCCTCGGCCAGTGGCTCGGGGTTGCGCGCGGTGACGCACACCTTGGCGCCCCGGGCCACCAGCTCGCGGGCGATGCCCAGTCCGATCCCCCGGCTGGCTCCGGTGACCAGGGCCACCTGCCCCTTCAACGAATCCGTCATGGCCGTCCTCGACTCTGTGACTCCGTGAGCTCTGGGAGCTCGGTGAACCCGTCAGTAACTAAGCGCTTGCTTAGCATGTTGGCCCGGGGTCACACTGTCAACCACCTGCAAGCACCCGCCCGGCCCGTGCGAGGATGACGCCCATGACCAGCCAGCAGCATGCCGACCTGTGGTCCGGGGAGCGTCCCGAGGCCGCGCGGCGCCTGCTGCTCGCGGCCGTCGACGCCTTCGCCACCCGCGGTTTCCACGCCACCACCACCCGCGACATCGCGACGGCCGCCGGGATGAGCCCGGCCGCGCTCTACATCCACTACCCCTCCAAGGCCGCGCTGCTCGCCGAGATCAGCCGACAGGGCCACGCCGCCACCCTCGCCCTGGTCGAGGAGGCCGCCGCGCACAGCGACGACCCGCGCCTGCGGATGCGGCGGCTGGTGGAGGAGTTCACCGCCTGGCACGCCCGTGGCCACACGGTCGGCCGGATCGTCAACTACGAGCTGCGCGCGCTGCCGGCCGAGGACTTCGAGGTGGTCGCCGAGCTGCGCCGGCGGATCGAGGACACCGTGAAGCAGGTGATCGAGGACGGGGTGGCGGCCGGCGTCTTCCACACCCCGGAGACCCGCACGGCGGCCCGCGCGGTCACCTCGCTCGGCATCGACGTGGCGCGCTGGTACAACGAGCGCAGCAGCGAGACCCCGCAGCAGCTCGGCGAGCGCTACGGCGTCCTGGTGCTGAGGATGCTCGGCGCCTGAGGCCGCTCGCAGAAGCGGAGCTGGGGGGTCGCGGTCCGAACGGGCAGGCGAATCCAGGAAACTATCAGGAACTTCACAACGTCATAGATCGAGGACGACGTGCCACTCCCCCCGGAGCGGTGCGCTGTCCCGAGGTCGGGGGGAGTGCGTCCGGCGGCAGCCCGCCGTCGGCACGCCGGGACACTGCTCGCGACCTCCTCGGTGGCCCCACCCCGGGACCGCCGCTCGGATCCGTCCAGCCGGGCTCGATATCCAACGGAGAGTTTCACGTGCAGCCCCAGCAGTCGCCGCCCACCCGCACCCGTGCCGTCCTGGCCGGCATCACCGTGCTCGCACTGTCTGCCGCCCTGTCGGCCTGCGGTGGCGGCAGCAGCAGCAAGCCGACCGCCGCCGCCAAGCCCGGCGCCGGCACGGCGGTTCCCGGGTCGGCCGCCCCGGCCGGCCCGGCGAGCAGCGCACCGCCGAAGGACGGCAAGGTCGTGATGCCGACCGGTCCCGCCGCCGACCTGAAGAAGGTCCGTGACACCAAGGCCGGACCGATCATGATGACCACCCTGGCCGGCAAGAAGTCCGGCGTCTCCGCCCAGGTCTGGGTCTGGCTGCCGCCGCAGTACAGCGACCCGAAGTTCGCCACCTTCGGCTTCCCCGTACTCACCCTCTACGCGGGCGGCCAGAGCAATGGCTACAACACCTGGACGGACAACCAGCTGCCGATCCAGGAGATCGACGCCCAGCTCGTCCAGCAGCAGAAGGCTCACCCCTTCATCATGATCATGCCGGTGCAGAACCTCAGCGGCGACGAGCACCGGTCCCTGGACTGTTCCGACATACCCGGCCAGCCCAAGATGGGCACCTGGCTGTCCCAGGACATCCCGGACTTCGTCCGCGCCAACTTCCGCACCCTCAAGGGCCGCGACAGCTGGGGCCTGATGGGCGCCTCCAGCGGCGCCGACTGCAGCGCCAAGCTGGCGATGCAGCACCCCGACCTCTACAAGGCGGCCGTGCCGATCGACGGCGATTTCAAGGCGGACTCCACGCTCTGGAAGGGCCACCCGGCCGAGGACGACGCCAACAGCCCCGACAAGCTGATCGCCACCAGCAAGGCCGACGTCAGGATGCTCGCCACCGCCGGCGGCGGCAGCGCGTACGAGGTCGACGTGGTGAAGAAGTGGGCCGCCAAGGCAGCCGCCCCGACCACCGTCGAGTACTACGAGGAGCCGGGGGGCAAGCACCTGACCTCGGACTTCGGCAAGTTGATCCCGATGAGCCTGGAGTGGCTCACCAAGAACCTCACCGGCCCGCAGAGCGACGGCTGACGACCCGTCGACGGCCGGCACGGCCCCCGGGACGTCGTCCCGGGGGCCGGCGCGCGTCAGGGGGTGGGCAGGACGCAGCCCGGCAGGGTCAGCTGGAGCTTGTTGCCGGGGGCGAAGCAGGCGGTCAGCAGGTAGGTCTCCTCGGCGTAGTTGGTGCCCTCGTGGACCGTCACATTGCCGTTCTGGTCGACCTCGCAGGGGTTGTCGACCGTGCAGGTCTCGCCGTTCTCGTTGCCGGTGTTGTTGACCGCGACGAGCAGCCCGGTGGCGGTGTCGATCACCGGGGAGCCGGAGGTCCCGCCGATGGTGTTGCAGGTGGAGGTGTAGCGGACCGAGTCCTTCCAGGTCCAGTCGCCCTCGTCGAGCCGATAGACAAAACCGTCGATGGAGCAGGAGTAGGTGGTCTTCCAGTAGCCGGAGACCACCTTGATCGCGTCACCCGCCACCGGGTGGTCCGGGGATATGGTCAACGGGCTGATGCCGTAGCGCTGTTGGATCGCGGCATAGGTCGTGTTCAGCTGGTAGAGCGTCACGTCGGTGTCGGTCATGGTGGAGTACACGACCTTGCTGGCGCGCAGCGTGCCGAGCCGGCCGCCGGAGGCACTGAGCAGCGTGAAGCTGCGGCTGGAGGGCTGGTTGACGATGACCTGCCCGGGGTCGGGCATGCCGGTCTCCAGACAGTGGCCGTTGGTGAGCACCAGGGCGGGGTCGGTGCTCACCGAGTTGGGCATCCGCACCACCGAGCCGGAGCAGTCGCTCAGCGCGACGGTTCCGGCGAAGTTCACGGTCACCGCGGGAGCGGCGGCGGTGCGGGCGGTGGTGGGTGAGGTGGGGGCGGCCTGGGCGGGGGCGGCGCAGGCCAGTGCACCGGTGCCGGCGAGCAGGGTCGCGGCCAGTGCGCCGATCAGGGAGGTCTTCACTGTGGGGGCTCCTTGTCGTCTGTCCCGCCAACTTGGCCTGGACATGACGACATGTCAAGAGTGCCGACAGCACTCAACCCCTTGCGAAATCACGCCAGTTAACTGAAAGCGCGAGCGATCCGCCCGGCCACCGTCCCACTGAAGCGGACCGCCTCGGCGGCGGCGGGCAGCGGGTCGTCCGTACAGAACCAGGCCCGCTCGGTCTCCCGGCCGCGCAGCGCGCCCGGCAGCAGCCCGGGCGGCAGCCGGCGTTCGCGCCAGGCCCAGCAGAGCGCCGAGGGCAGGTCCAGCTGCCCGACCACGAAGCTGCGCCGGTCGCGCTGGGGTGACGCCGGGACCGGGCGCCCGGTCAGGTCGAGGTGCATGGCCCGCACCACGTCCACCCCGTGCTCGTTCTCGAAGAGCCGGAACTGCGCCCCGGTGCGCGGGTTGAAGTCGACCAGCTTGTACCGGCCGTCCCGCAGGTCGAGCCGCCAGTCCAGGTCCGCGCTCCCCCGGTAACCCAGCCGGCCGCAGAAGCCGGCGGCCAGCGCGGCCAGCTCGCGGTTGGGCAGCGCGCACGCCCGGGTGGTGACACCGGCCTGCGGCGGCCAGGCGCGCTGCTTGACACCGGTGAAGACCAGCGGCGCCGCGCCGTCCGCCGGGCAGTAGAGGTGGGTGATCCAGTCCTCCGACTGCTCGGGCGGCAGGTACTCCTGCACCAGCAGCGAGAGCGCCCGCCCGTCCGGCACCACCGCCCGCAGCTGCGCCTCGTCGCGGACCAGCGTGGTGTTGCCGACCACCGGTGCCCGCAGCCGGGTCCAGGCCTCCAGGTTCTTCAGGATCAGCGGGTAACCCCACTCCCGGCCGATCGCGAGCAGCTCCGCGTGGTCCGCCGGGGCCCAGGCGCGCGGGGTCGGCACGCCGTACGCGAGGCAGGTCCGGTGCAGGCCCGCCTTGCTCGCCAGCACCCGGGGCAGCCCGGGCGGCACCGGCGGCAGCAGGAGGCAGCCGCGGAGCTCCTCGGCGTGCTCGGCCAGCAGGACGGCCGCCTCGTCGTCGGTCGGCACCGCCACCGCCGGGCGCCCGATCGCCCTGCCGACCCGCAGCAGCGCGGCCACCAGCGCCTCGGGCGCCTCCAGGCCGGTCGTGGGGCAGACGAAACGCCCGGTCAGCCGACGGGAGAGCGCGGCCGGCGTGAAGCGGTCCTCCACCATCGCGTACACCGGCACACCGCGCCTCCCGAGCGTGCGGATCGCGCCGACGCCGCCGTGGTGCTGCGGGTAGCGGCCCACCTTGACCAGCAGAGCGGGGACCGTGCGGTCCAGGTCAGGCCCGTCGATATGCATGGTGTCCTCGATTCGGCAGGCACCGGGCCGTGGCCCAGCTGCCATTGTCGGCGGCCGCGCCAGGTCCGCGCGACCCGCCGCCGGGGGCTGTGACGTGCTGTGCGGCCCCGGACGGCGCATTCTGGTACGGGGGCGCCGCAGCCGAGGAGGACGCCATATGGGCACGCAGCCGGACATCCCCGTCACCGTCGTGGGAGCAGGCCCGTACGGGCTGGCGACCGCCGCTCACCTGCGGGCCCGCAAGGTCCCGCTGCGGGTGTTCGGCGAACCGATGGACAGCTGGTCCGCCAGGATGCCGAACGGGATGTTCCTGAAGTCCACCCCGCGCGCCTCCTCGATCGCCGACCCGGGCGCGCACTGCCGGCTTCAGGACTTCCGCGCCGAGGAGGGCCGCCCGTCCGGCGAGGACCAGCACCCGGTGCCGGTCGACGAGTTCATCCGTTACGGCCACTGGTTCCAGGAGCGCTGCGTGCCGGAGGTGGAGCGCGAACGGGTCGAGCGGATCAGCTACCGGCGCTCCGCGTTCCACATCACGCTGGCCAACGGCGAGACCTTCGGCAGTCGCCGGGTGGTGCTGGCCACCGGTCTGGGCCCCTACCCGTACCTGCCGCCCTCGCTGGAGCCGCTGCTGGCCGAGGGCCGCGTCTCGCACCCGGCCGACCACGCCGACCTGGCGGTCTTCGCCGGCCGCCGGGTCGCGGTGATCGGCGCGGGGCAGTCGGCGCTGGAGAGCGCCGCCCTGCTGCACGAGGCGGGCGCCGAGCCGACCCTGGTGGCCCGCACCCGCAAGCTGCTCTTCGGCGACCCGCCGCCCACCGACAGCCCCACCGACCGGCCGCTGCCGGTGCGCCTGGTCAAGCCCGCCTCGCCGCTGGGTCCCGGCTGGTCGCTGGTGGCCTTCGCGCATGCCCCGCAGGCCTTCCGCTACCTGCCCGAGAGCACCCGGGCCGAGCTGGTGCGCACCGTGCTGGGCCCGTCCGGCGCCTGGTGGCTGCGCGACCGGGTGGACGGGCGGTTCCCGCAGCTGACCGGGCGCACCCTGCACCGCGTGCTGGCCGACGGCGAGGGGCCGGTGCGACTGGATCTGCGCGGTGGGCAGGGCCGCCCGGAGGTGCTGGAGGCCGACCACGTGCTCTCCGCCACCGGCTACCGGGTGGACGTCGACCGGCTGCGGCTGCTCGACCCGGAGCTGCGCCGGGCGTTGTCGCGCACCGGCACCGCGCCGGTGCTCTCCGCGGAGTTCGAGTCCTCCGTGCCGGGGCTGTACTTCGCCGGCCTGTCCGCCGCCGCGACCTTCGGGCCGGTGCTGCGCTTCGTCTGCGGGACCGGCTTCGCCGCTCGCCGGATCAGCTCGGCGGTCGTCGCCTCGGGCGGGCGGTGAGATGCCCGGCCGCGCCGCGCGCACGGCCGTCGTCGCGCTGTTGGCAGCGCTGACGGCCTGCGCGGGCTCGTCGGCCGGTACGCCGGCCGGTACGGCGTCGGGGAAGCCCGCGGGGACCGCGCCGGTGAGCGACGCGACTCCGGCCGCGCCCGGCCCCTGGCACCAGGTCTTCGCTGACGAGTTCACCGGTGACTCCCTCAACTCTGGTCGCTGGACGACGTGTTACGACTGGAACCTGGGCGGCTGCACCAACAGCGGGAACAACGAGCAACAGTGGTACCTGCCCGGTCAGGTGACCGTCGGCGGCGGCCATCTGACGCTGACCGCCGAGCGCCGCACCACCCAGGGCACCGACGGCCGGAGCTATCCGTGGACCTCCGGCATGGTCTCCACCGGCCGCGACTCCTGGGACGCGGCGCCGCGGCACACCTTCACGTACGGCTACTTCGAGGCCGCCGTCCGCTTCCCGGCCCAGAGCGGGATGTTCGGCGCCTTCTGGCTGATGCCGGCGTCCCGCTCCACCCCACCGGAGATCGACGTCGCCGAGGAGATCGCCGGATCGCAGAGCATCCAGCTGACCCTGCACTGGCCCGGGCCGAACGGCCAGGACATGGCGCAGGCCACCCGCTACGGCCCGATCGACCTCCCCGCCGGCTTCCACGACTTCGCGGTGGACTGGGAGCCGGCCTCGGTCACCTGGTACGTCGACGGCGTCCAGCGGTTCCAGATCACCGACCGGTCCAAGATCCCCACCGTGCCGATGGAGGTACTGCTGACGCTCGCGGTGGGCTTCCCCGCCGCGCCGCCCGCCGGGGTGGACTCGGCGCAGATGCTGGTGGACCGGGTCCAGGTCTGGCAGCACTGAGCAGTGCGCCCGGTCACGCGTCGAGGACCGGCGGACCGCCGACCGGGCGGCCGAGCGCCGCGCGGGCCCGGCGGTAGTAGCGCCACCCGGTGGTGCGCAGCTGCTCGCGGAACGGCGCGACCGGCGCGCCGGCGCCGCGCGTCCAGGCGTCGAAGAGTTCGGCGGGCGTGTCCGAGCGCACCATCAGGCGGGCGATCCGGAACGGGTCGTCGGAGCCGGAGCTGAACGCGTTGGCCACCGCCGTCGCCGAGGTCCAGCCCGCGTCGCGGACCATCCGGCGCACCGTGAGGCTGGAGTAGCCGTGCGGGTAGGCGAAGGACGTCACCGGGTGGTCGAGCACCTCCTCCAGACGCAGCTTGCTGAGCTTGATCTCGGTGCAGAGCTTGCGGCGCGGCAGGGTGTCCAGCTGCGGGTGGGTCTGGGTGTGGCCGCCGATCTCGAAGCCGAGCGCGTCCAGGGTGACCACCTGACGCCAGTTCAGCATCGGCGCCGGCGGCAGCAGGCTCCCGTCCGGCTCGTCGCCGGGCACGTGCAGCGCGCCGTTGGTGACGTAGAGGGTGGCGGGCAGGTTGCGTTCGGTGAGCAGCGGCGCGACCTTCCAGTAGAAGTCGGCGAAGCCGTCGTCGAAGGTGAGCACGGCCGCGCGGGCGGGCAGCGCGGGGCCACCGCGCAGCGCCGCGACCAGGCGGCGCAGCGGCACCACGGTCAGTCCGGCGTCGGCGATCCGCTCCAGCTGCTCGGCGAAAACCTTCGGGGGGACCGTGAAGGGCGCGATCCAGGCCGGCGGGTCGTCGCTCACCGAGTGGTACAGGAAAACCGGGACCGCGGTCATGGCGCGGCCCTCCGGCCCGGCAGCAGGGCCAACAGAACGGCCGCCAGCGCGGCGGTCAGCAGCACCCGCACGGGCGTGAACGCTCCGGCGAGCATCAGCGCGGTGCCGGTGACGGCGGCGAAGCCCAGGCTCACCGCGACGGTGAGCACCACGGCCCGCAGCCGTCCGCCGCTGCGGTCGCGCCCGCCGGGGCCCTGCTCGGGCGCCAGGCGCCGCACGAGTTCCACGCCGGGCACGGTGAGCAGCGCGGCCAGCACCAGCAGGATCCGCAGCGGGGCGGCGACCGGCAGCAGCAGGGCGATCGGCCCCACGAGCGCCAGCAGCACACGGACGGCGGTCATCGGGACCCTCCCTCGGGGAGCACCTGGTAGACCACCGCGTCCGCGGTGCGCTCCAGGACGGGGAAGTGCGGGTCGGTGGCCAGCGTGCTCTCCAGCCGGGACAGGTTCGTCCCGGGCAGCGCGCCGGTGGCGGTCAGTTCGGCCTGCTGCGAGCGGGTCAGGATCAGGAAGGTGTCGCCGCCGTGCCCCGAGGCCATCGTCTCCAGCCCGGCGATCGGGTTGGCGGCCAGCAACTGGCGGTCCGGCAGCGCCTGCTGGTCCATCCACAGCCGGTCGTAGCTGCCGTAGTCGGTGTACGCGTAGGGGAAGTTGTCGTTCGCGCCCATCACCAGCGAGCCGGTCGGGGCGTGGCTGTAGAGCCACTGTGCGGCCGTGGTCTCGGACGGGGTGAAGTAGTTGACCTCCTCCTTGCCGTAGTACGCCAGCGAGAAGGCTGCCAGCAGGGCGAGCAGCGCGGCCGGCAGCACCAGCACCCGGCGCGCCCGGACGGTGGGCCGGCGCGCGGCCCGCCGCGAGGCGGGGGTGCGACGCGGGACCAGCAGCACGGTGACGGCGGCGAACGCGGCGGCGGGCAGCGCGAAGAGGTAGACCCGGAAGACCATCTCGCCGCCGTAGCTGTTGGCCAGCAGCCAGGGCAGCGGGGCCAGCACCAGCAGCGGCACCGCGGTGTGCCGCAGCGAGCGCCGGCGCAGCAGGGCGACCGCCGCGAAGACGAACACCAGGGCCGTCAGTCCGCGGTCCGTCCAGGCCACCATGACCTGGCCCGGC
This sequence comes from Kitasatospora mediocidica KCTC 9733, assembly GCF_000744225.1. Taxonomy (GTDB): domain Bacteria; phylum Actinomycetota; class Actinomycetes; order Streptomycetales; family Streptomycetaceae; genus Kitasatospora; species Kitasatospora mediocidica. The sequence continues at coordinate 655,522 of NZ_JQLN01000007.1, forward strand.
GAGGCGCCGGCCAGGCCGAGCACGCCGGAGGTGGCGTTGGAGCCCGGCTGGGTGAGTCCGATCAGCACCGCGTGCAGGTTCTGGCTGAGGTAGGGCCGGGCCACCGTGAGGTCCCAGCCGGCCGTGAGCAGGGTCGCGCCCAGCAGGACGGGCAGCACCACCCGGCGGTTGCGGCGCGGGATCGCCAGCGCGACGAGGGTGCCGACCAGCATCAGCGGGGTGAGCGGGTGCGCGCAGACCATGGCGGCGACCGGGATCATCAGCAGCAGCACCCAGCGGGTGCGCGGGCCGCCGGCCGCGCCCCTGATCCGTCCCGCGCCGACCACCGAGCGTCCGGCCGAGGCCTGGGCGCGTGGCAGTCGGCGGACCACCACCGCGACCACGCAGACGTACAACACGAAGGCGAAGGCCTGCGGGGAGTAGTAGTCCTGGCCGACCCAGGAGCAGGCGAAGAAGAGGAAGGCGCCGCCCCAGACCAGCCGACGGCTGCGGGTGAACGAGCGGTAGAGCAGCACCAGCGGGGCGAGCAGCGCCAGATTGGTCAGCAGCGGTGCCCAGGCGGCGTAGGAGAGCGCGGAGTTCAGGCCGGTGGCGCGCAGGATCAGCTCGTTGAGGACGAAGAAGCCTGGCCACTGGCGGTAGACCTGGAGTGGTCCGGTGCCGTTGGGCAGGGTGCCGTGTTGCATCAGCGCGTCCGTGACGGCGACGTGTTTCCAGGCCCAGCTGTAGCGCAGTTCGGGGTAGAGCAGCGCCGGGGTGGCGTGCAGCATCGTGATCAGGCCCACCAGGTACCCGGCGTAGCGCCGGGTCGGGGTCCGGCGGTCGGTCAGGCAGGCACCGAAGCCGAGCACCAGCACGGCCAGCGCGGCCCAGAAGGTCACCGGCAGCACCCGGACCAGGCCCAGGTCGCCCATCGCGCTCAGGTTCACCCCGCGCAGCGAGAGCAGCCACAGCAGCAGCGCCACCGGCAGTCCGAGCCGGGCCGGCAGGGATCCGCGGCCGGTGAGACGGCCGCGCAGGTAGCCGAGGACGGTGGCGGCCACACCGGTGACGAGCGCCGGCACGGTGCCGCCGCCGCCCGGGCGCAGGCCCCTGACCAGCGCGCTCGGGATGGTGGAGCGCAGGTAGCCGCGCTCACTGGCGAGCGCCGGACCGCTGCCCGCGTACCGCGCCACCGCCGCCTTGGACAGGCCCTCGGCATAGCAGCGGGCCCGGAAGTACGACCAGGTGGTGCGGGCCGGCGGCACGTGGTGGCGGACGGCGGCGGACGGTTCGTAGCGCAGCACCGAGCCCGGGTTGCGCGCGGCCATCCGCAGGCAGAGCTCGGTCTCCTCGCAGCCCAGCGGACGGGTGCCGACCCGGCCGAGGTCGGTCCGGAAGCCGCCGGCGCCGACCATCTCGGCCCGCCGGAAGGACATGTTCGCGCCGATGAAGTTCCGTATCTGTGCGGACTGTTCGGGCAGTCCTCGGTAGGAGCAGCCGACCACCCAGTCGAACTCCCTGGGAAACCAGGCCGGTCGGCCGGTCTCCCACCAGGGGCGGACCAGGCCGCCGACGCCGAGCACGCGCGGGTCCAGGTAGCCGGCCAGCAGCCGTGCCGTCCAGTCCGGGTCGGCCGCCGCGTCGTCGTCCAGGAACGCGACGACCTCGCAACCCGCCTCCTCCACACCGGTGTTGCGGGCGCCGGAGAGGCCCTGGCGCTGCCGGTTGGGGATCACCCGCAGGCCGTCCAGTTCGGCCCGGGCCCGCGCGGCGAGCTCAGGGCAGTGGTCGATCACCAACAGGATCTCGTCGGCCGGATGGCGCTGGGAGCGGACCGAGGCGACGGCCGCGCTCAGGTCCTCCCAGCGCTCGGTGGTGTAGGCGCAGATCACCACGGAGAGGCTGGGCAGCACCGCGGTGCGCGGGATCGTGGTCATGAGGACGCTCCGTCGGATGTCCAGCGCGGGAGGGTGATCAGCAGCGGCACGGCGATCACGCACTCGGCGATCAGCCAGGCCAGGCCGACGCCGGTCAGGCCCATCGAGGGCAGCAGCAGCAGGGTCAGGCCGAGCACCAGGGCGCAGAGCGCGGCCTGCAGTCCGACCACCCGGCGCAGCCGCCGCTGGGCCCGGGCCACGTCGACGGCCACGCCCAGCACCAGGTTGGGCAGCGCGGCCAGCGCCAGCAGCCGCACCGGCGCGGTGCCCGCGGCGGCGTAGCCGGGGCCGAAGAGCCGCAGCAGCCAGGGGGCGACGGCCACCACCAGGGCGGCGCCGATCGCGATCAGCGTGCCGCTGTGCCGCAGGACGGTACGGGTGTGCTCGGCCAGCCGGGCCGGGTTGCCGGCCGACTCGACGATCAGCGAGCTGCCCATGTTGTGGGTGGCCAGGAAGAGCGTGTAGGCGATCACCCAGGCCAGCGAGAAGTAGGCGTTCTGGTCGGGGCCGAGCCGGTCCAGGACCAGCAGCGGCACCAGGTTGTAGGCGGCCAGCCGGAACAGGAAGCCGGCGTAGTCGGCCGCCGCGTAGCCCAGCAGTCCGGGCGGCGGCGCCGCCGCGGGGGCCCGGCGCTGGTGCGCGGGCACCGCCCGGCGCAGCAGGTAGGTGGTGGTGACGGCCAGCGAGACGGCCAGCGCGCCCGCCCAGGAGAGCAGGATGCCCGAGCCCAGCGCCGCGTAGGCGAAGAGCGCCAGCATCAGCGTCTTCACCACGGCGAAGAGCGCGTTCTCGCCGAGCACCCAGCCGGGCCGGCGCAGGCCGGTGAGGCCGCCGTCCTGGAGGACGAAGACCGCGTAGCCGGCCGTCGCGGCGACGAAGCCGGCGGCGTAGAGCGGGCTGCGCAGGAAGGCCAGGTTGGGGGTGAGCCGGGGCACCAGCAGCAGGAAGAGCAGCGCGGCCAGCGCGCTGGCGGCGATCGCCGCCGCGTAGCAGCGCAACACCAGGCGGCGGGTGTGCAGTCCGGCGGAGGGGACGAAGCGGACCAGTACGTCGTTGAGGTTCAGCTGCCCGATCCCGGCCAGCAGGGTGGCCGCGGCCAGCACCGCGTAGCCGAGGCCGACGTCCCGCACGCTGTACCAGGAGGTCGCGAGCAGCCAGAAGAACGCTCCGAGCGACGCGGTGAGCAGCGAACTGAGGGTCAGCAGATGGCCGTTGTGCAGCACCGGTTCGCTGGCCACGGCCGACCGCAGCCGCGCTCTCAGCAGTTCGGCGTAGGAGTGGGTGGCGAGCGAGGGCGCCGGCGCGATGCGGGTGGACATGGCCGGTTCACTCCCCGTGCCGGTGCGAGCGGACCCGGTGCGCCTGGACCCGGCTGCGCAGGTAGCCGAGCGGCCCGTACAGCAGGCCGCGCAGCTCCAGGTGGCCGAGGTCCGGGCCGCTGTGGACCGGCGCGCCGGTGTCGCGGTGGGAGCGCCGCGCGGCGTGGCCGACGCCCTGCGGCAGCCGGCGCAGCAACTCGGGGAGCATCGCGGGTTCGTGGGCCAGCGCGGCGGCCAGGAAGGCGCCGAACCCGGCGCCGTAGCCGAAGGCCTGGGCCGGAACCGCCTCGGGGGTGCGGCGGTGGCGGTGCCAGATGACCGCCTCAGGCTGGTAGGCCAGCGTGTAGCCGGCGGCCAGCACCCGGAAGAAGGCCAGCAGGTCGTCGCCGCCGCGGGCCGGGGTGCCGGTGCCCATCGCCGGGTCGAAGCCGCCGAGCCGGCGCAGCGCGGCGGTGCGGAAGGCCATGTTCGCGCCGGAGCCGAACTGCCCTGCGGCGAAGGGGAAGAGCGGGTCGGCCGGCGGCTCGCGCAGCGACCAGCTGCGTGGCGTGAAGCCCTTGGCGAAGCCGCCGTGCAGCTCCAGCGCGACCTGCGCGGGGGTGTCGAGTTCGGCGGGCAGGATCAGCCCGGTCACGCAGCCGGCGCGCTGGTCGTCGGCGAAGGCGGCGGCCAGCGCGGCCACCCAGCCGGGGTCGGCGAGGGTGTCGTCGTCGGTGAAGGCGCAGACCTCGCCGTGCGCGGCGGCCAGACCCGTGTTGTGCGCCCTGGCCAGGCCCGCCACCGGCTCGCGCAGGTAGCGGACCCGGCCGGCGTAGCGCTCACGGATCAGCGTCCTCGCTTCGTCGCTCGACGGGGCGTTGTCCACGACGATCAACTCCAGCTGCGGATAGCCGTTCCGCAGCAGGGAGTCGAGACACTGTCGCAGCTGGCCCGCGCGGTTGTGGGTGGCGACGATGACGCTGACCCGCAGAGCGTCCGCCGGCGCCCGGGCGCTGCCCGCCCGACAGGGGCGCGCCTCGGGCGTCGCGGTGGCTGGGGAGCTGGTGGTGCTGGTGTGCGTGGGGGTGAACGCAAGGTCGCGATGGGCGGCGTCGACCAGCGCCCGGCGCAGTCCGGCGCGATCGCCGGGCGCACCGCTGGCGCGGACCAGCCCGAGCGGGTGTCCGTGCAGCCGCACCAACGCCAACACGCGTCCGTCCGGGTCGGTCGGCCCTTGGCCGCCGGGCGAGCGAAGCTCACCGGGGTCGTCCAGCTCGAGCTCGACGACGTGGACGGGGGTGTAGAGCGAGTCGCGGGCGGCAAGGCGGGGACAGGCCGCGTCGGTGCGCCGGTCGGAGCCGTTCATCGCTCCCCCACGGCCTTCGTCTGTGCGGGCCGGGCGCCGTCCTTGCGCGGGGGGCGCTCGGCGATGAGGGTCCGCAGTACCCGTCGGCCGTCGGAAACCGCATGCAGGTGGGATTGCCCGTTGCGGCGGGGGAGTTCGAGGCTCGGGACCTCGGCGAGGCGAAGGCCCGAGCGCAGCGCGTGCGCGACCATCTCGGCCTCGATCTCGAAGCCGGTGGAGCGCAGGTCCAGGGTCTCCAGGAAGCTGCGCCGGAAGGCGCAGTAGCCGTAGCAGAGATCGGTGAGCCGGGCGCCGTAGAGTCGGTTGACGACCGCGAGCAGTGCGCGGTTGCCGAGGCTGCGCACGACCGTGAGGTCGAGCGAGCCGCCGCCGGCCAGGTAGCGCGAGCCCTTGACGAAGTCGTAGCCGTGGTCGAGGAAGTGCAGGTAGTGCGGGATCTCGCCGGGCGACATCGAGCCGTCGGCGTCGATCATCACGATGTACTCGCCGGTGGCGGCCTCGAACCCGGTGCGCAACGCGCTGCCCTTGCCGTGGCCGCGTTGGCGCACGGTACGGACGGCCGGCAGGCAGTGGGTGGCCATCCGCAGGGTGGCGTCCCGGGATTCGCCGTCGACCAGGACGACCTCGTCCACGCAGCGGGGGATCTGTTCGAAGACCCAGGGGATGTTGCGCGCCTCGTCGCGGGCCGGGACGACCAGGCTGACGGTGTGCCGGGTACGGGCCCGGTCGCCGGCGCGGCGCAACAGCCGGTCGTCGGCTCGGCGGGCCGGGGTGCTTTCGGGCAGGGTGGTACTCATTGCGGTCTGCCTCTCGGAGGCAATGGGGCAGGGCCCGGGCGAAGAACAGCCGGGGCGTGCCCTGGCGGAAACGGGGCTGAACCCGCCGCAGTCACAGGCGGGGACCCGTTGAAAGGGCCGAGAAGGGGGCGGCGGCACCGCGGGTGCGGTGAGCAGCTCTCGCGCGTCGGGGGCGTGAGGCGTGCCGCCCGCTTCTCTGACGCCGAAGCGTCGGTGTGGAAACTGGCCGATGTGCTGTCCGCGGCGGGTGGGGGGCAGTGCCTCCCGCAGAAACTCCCGATACGGTGCCAGGCCCCCATCATGGTCTGCGGATTCATACCAGGTCAAGGGGATTAGTGGTTATTTGTCACGCTCTTTGCTATATGTCCGGTTCTAGCGGGTTCCCTCGCGCCCGGACCCGAACCCCGGCCCGCCGTCCTTCGGGCCGAGCGAGTCGGCGATCCGGCGGGCGATCTCCTCGGGCCTGGCCGGCCGCCCGAAGTGCCAGCCCTGGGCCCAGTCGCAGCCCATCGTGCGCAGCCGCTCGGCGTGGTCGGCGTTCTCCACGCCCTCGGCCGTGACGGTCAGCCCCAGCGTGTGCGCCAGCGAGACCAGGCCGCCGATGATCCGCCAGCCGAGCTGCTGCTCCTTGCCGGACTCCTTGAGGTCGCTGACGAAGGAGCCCGCGATCTTCAGGCTGGAGACCGGCAGGTCGCGCAGGTAGGCGAGGTTGGACCAGCCGGTGCCGAAGTCGTCCACGGCCAGCGAGACACCCAGGTCGACCAGCGAGTGCAGGGCCCGCACCGACTCGTCGTGCGGTCCGACCACCGCGCTCTCGGTGATCTCCAGCTGGAGCAGCCGCGGGTCCAGGCCCGAGGTGCGCAGGATCCGGTCGATGTCCGCCACCAGGCCGGCGTTGCGCACCTGACGGACCGCCAGGTTGACGTTGATCTGCGGCGCGTGGGCGCCGAACCGCTTCGCCCAGTCCGCCGCCTGGCCGCACGCCTGCTCCAGCACCCAGCGGCCCAGCGGCATGATCAGGCCGGTCTCCTCCGCCGTGCCGATGAACTCGTCCGGGCCCAGCACGCCCAGCTGCGGGTGCCGCCAGCGCACCAGCGCCTCGACCGCCGCCAGCGAGCCGTCCGCCAGCGCGCAGAGCGGCTGGTAGTCGATGAAGAACTCCCCGCGGTCGAGCGCGACGGGCATCCGCACCGAGACCGCGTAGCGGCTCACCGCGCGGGCGTTGCGCTGCGGGTCGAAGAGCGTCCAGCGCCCGCGGCCCTCCTCCTTGGCCCGGTAGAGCGTGAGGTCCGCCGCCCGGACGGCCGCCATCGGCGTGGTGGCCGCCACCGGCCGCTCCAGCACCCCGATGCTGGCGCCGACGGCCAGCCGGTGACCGTCGATCGGGACCGGCTTGGCCAGCGCCGCCAGGACCGTCTTGGCCGCCGCCACGGCCTCCTGCTCACCGCGGCAGTTCTCCAGCAGCACCACGAACTCGTCGCCGCCCAGGCGCGCCACCAGGTGGCCCAGCGGACGCAGCGCGGACTCCAGCCGCAGGGCGACGGCGGCCAGCAGCTGGTCGCCCATCTCGTGGCCGAGGCTGTCGTTGACCACCTTGAAGCCGTCCAGGTCCACGTAGCACAGGCCGAACCGGGCGCCCGGCTCCGGGGACTCGAAGAGCGCCTCCAGCCGCTCGAAGAACGCGGTGCGGTTCGGCAGGCCGGTCAGCGGGTCGTGGGTGGCCTGGTGGCGCAGCCGTTCCTGTAGGCGGTAGCGGTCGGTGATGTCCTCCAGCATCGCCACCTGGTAGACCGGCAGGCCCTCGTCGTCGCGGATCAGCGAGCAGGTCAGGTGCGTCCAGACCACCTCGCCGTCCTGGCGGTAGTACGGCTTGTCGAACTGGAAGTGCTCGCGCTTGCCGCTGACCAGCTCCTCGTAGGCCTCCCAGACGCCCGGGGTGTCCTCCGGGTGCACCAGGTCGTTGACCCGGCGCCCGCGCAGGTCCTCGGGACGGGCGCCGAAGATGTCCTGCAGGGCCTTGTTGGCCGCCAGGATGTTGCCCTCGACGTCGCCGATGCCGATGCCGATCGCGGCGCTCTCGAAGAGCGCCCGGAACCGCGTCTCCGACTCGCGCAGGGCCCGCTCGGCCTCCTTGCGCGCGGCGTCCGCGGCCTGGTGGATGGCCTCCTGCTCGGCCAGCGTCCGCTCGCGCAGCGCCGCCGCCCAGCCCGCCGCGAAGGCCCCGGTGAGTTCGGCGGTCCGGCCCTGCGCGAGGTCGCTGCCGTGCAGCAGGCCGACCGCCCGGGCGAGGATCTCGGGGTCGGTGAAGTGCGCGTCCACGAGCAGCGCGCCCGCCTCCTCGGCCGACCCGGCGTCGAAGCCGCCGTCCTGCTCGGAGCGGTGCAGCAGCGCGGTCGTCCGGGCCACCAGCCGGCGCAGCGCCCCCGGGTGCATGGCCGCGCCCTGGCCGCTCTGCAGCAGCTGGGCCCAGTCCTCGGGGAAGGCGGTGGTGGGTCTGCCGGCGGCGGTCCGGTCGCCGGCCGGTGGCGGGCCGGTCACGGCCGGCGCCCCACGCCGACCACTCCGACCATCCGTTCGGGGTGCGGGCCGACCGTCGCCGGCTCCTCCGGGCGCCACTGCGGCAGGTAGACGACGCCGGGCTCGACCAGCTCGAAGCCGTCGAAGAGTCCCCGGATCCGCTCCATCGAGCGCATGGTCAGCGGCGTGGGCGTGCGGTTGTACAGGTCCTGGTGCGCGTCGGCCTGGTCCGGGCGGCCCTCCAGGGAGGCGTGGCAGAGGGCGAGGGCACTGCCCGGCGGCAGGGCGTCGCGCAACGTGCGGACGATCGCCTCCGGATCCTGCTCGTCGGTCACGAAGTGCAGCACCGCGACCAGCAGCACCGCCACCGGCTCGCCGGGCGCCAGCAGCCCGACCACCTCGGGCCTGGAGAGCAGGTCGGCCGGGTCGGTCAGGTCGGCGTGCACCACCTGGCTGTGCTCGTCGTCCTTCAGCAGCAGCCGGCTGTGCGCGACGGCGACCGGGTCCTTGTCGACGTAGACCACCCGGCTCTCCGGCCGGATCTCGCGGGCGATCTCGTGCACCGCGCCGAAGGTCGGGATGCCGGAGCCGATGTCCAGGAAGCGGGTGAAACCCTGCTCGGCCAGGTACTGCACCGAACGGCGTAGGAAGGCGCGGTTGGCCCGCATGATCAGCGGGAGGTCGGGCCACAGCTTGACCGCCTGGCGGGCCATCTCGCGGTCGGCGGCGAAGTTGTGCGATCCGCCGAGGTAGTAGTCGTACACACGAGCCGCATTGGGCCGGTCGAGATCCATGCCAGCGGGCACCCACGGTGGTCTCTGCTGCATCAGGGACCCCTTCCGACACAGAAACAGACAAGAGGCACAAAGATCATCCTACGGTTAGCTGTTGACCGCAACCGTCCGGCGGAACAGCCCGCAACACCCGCGACCGGCGCAGAATGGCTGCATGGCAGGACGGATCGAGGACTACGCCCTGATCGGCGACCTGCAGACCGCCGCACTGGTGGGCCGCGACGGCTCGGTCGACTGGCTCTGCCTGCCCCGCTTCGACTCCCCCAGCTGCTTCGCCGCCCTGCTCGGCGACGAGCGGCACGGCCGCTGGCGCCTCGCCCCGGTCGGCGCCGCGGCCCCCGCCGCACGCGGCTACCGGGACGGCACGCTGGTGCTGGAAACCGTCTGGGAGACCCCCGCCGGCGCGGTACGGGTCACCGACTTCATGCCGCAGCGCGACCGCGACCCGCAGCTGATCCGGATCGTCGAGGGGTTACGCGGCGCGGTGGCGATGTGCGGCGAGCTGCGGCTGCGCTTCAACTACGGGCGCAGCGTGCCGTGGGTGCGGCGCACCGACCACCACCGGGTGGCGGTGGCCGGCCCGGACGCCGCCTGGCTGCGGGTCCCGCCCGGGGTGCACACCTTCGGGCGGGACCAGTCCACCCGGTCCGAGTTCACCGTGCGGGCCGGCGAACAGGTGCCGTTCGTGCTCACCTGGCAGCCCTCGCACCGCTCCGGCACCCGGCGCACCGACCCGCAGCGGGCCCTGCGCGAGACCACCGAGGGCTGGCAGCGCTGGGCGGCCGGCTGCCGCTACCGGGGCGAGTGGCACAGCGCCGTGCTGCGCTCGCTGATCACCCTCAAGGCCCTCGCCTACGCGCCGACCGGCGGGATCGTCGCCGCGCCGACCGCCGGACTGCCCGAGGAGCTGGGCGGCGTACGGAACTGGGACTACCGCTACTGCTGGCTGCGCGACTCCAGCATGACGCTCTCCGCCCTGCTGCGCGGCGGCTTCCGCGAGGAGGCGGCGGCCTGGCGGCAGTGGCTGCTGCGGGCGATCGCCGGTGACCCGGGCGACCTGCAGACGGTGTACGGGGTGGCCGGCGAGCGCGGCCTGCCCGAGACGGTGGCCGGCTGGCTGCCCGGGCACGGCGGCTCGGCGCCGGTGCGGCTCGGCAACGCGGCCGTCAGCCAACTCCAACTCGACGTCTACGGCGAGGTGGTGGACACCCTGGAGCTGGCCTACCAGGCCGGCATCCCGATGGAGCGCCAGGTCTGGACGCTGCTGCGCACGCTGATGGACTTCCTGGAGCAGCACTGGCGCGACCCGGACGAGGGCCTGTGGGAAGTCCGCGGCGGGCGACGGCACTTCGTGCACTCCAAGGTGATGTGCTGGGTGGCCGCCGACCGGGCCGTCAAGCTCGCCGAGGCCACCGGCCTGCCCGCCCCCGTCGACCGCTGGCGCGCGATGCGCGCGGCGGTGCACGCCGACGTCCTCGCGCACGGCTACGACGAACTGCGCGGTGTCTTCGTCCAGCACTACGGGGGACGGGAGTTGGACGCCGCGACGCTCTTCGTCGTGAAGACCGGCTTCCTGCCGCCGGACGACCCGCGGGTGGTCCGCACCGTCGAGGCGGTCCGCGACGGCCTGGACCACGGCGGCTTCGTGCGCCGCTACGCCCTCAACGGAGCACCGGTCGCCCCGGACGGCCTCCCGGGTGGCGAAGGCGCCTTCGTGGCCTGCTCGTTCTGGCTCGCCGACGCCCTGGCCGCGATCGGCCGCACGGCCGAGGCCCGCGAACTCTTCGGCCGCGCCGTCAATCTCGGCAACGACCTCGGACTCCTCTCGGAGGAGTGGGATCCGCTGACCAACCGCCAACTGGGCAACACCCCCCAGGCGTTCAGCCACGTGGCACTGGTGAACACCGCCTTCACGCTGGCCGCGACACAGTGAGCGGGGGCGCGGGGCAGGTTAACGGCTGAGCGAGCCGACGAGCGCGGTGGTGACCGGTCGGCGCGAGCCGGGTCAGCGCAGGCCGGGTCAGCGCAGGCCGGCGAAGAGGTCGTTCTCCGGCAGGTCCGCACCGGTGGTGTCGTGGACCCGGACGAAGGTCTCCACGCCCATCAGCTCGGTGAAGCGCTCCTTGCCCATCCGCAGGAAGAAGATGTTCTCGCTCTGGCTGGCGTGCGCGGCCAGCGCGTCGAACTTCTGGCCGCCGAACGCGCTGGCGTCCACCCAGGTGCTGATCTCCTCGTCGGGGAGCCCTATCTCCATCCGCGGCCCGGCGTCCGGCACCTCGGACAGATCCGGCTCCTCCCAGTCCCCGCCCAGCTCGCGCATGACCCGGCCGAACTCCGCCATCATGGAGCGCGGCGCGGTCGTCCAGTACACCTTGGACCCGAGCCCGGTCAGCGCCAGCGCCGCCATGGTGATCCGGTTCGCCTGGATGTGGTCGGGGTGGCCGTAGAAACCGTTCTCGTCGTACGTGACGACGACGTCCGGCCGGTAGCGCAGCATGAGGTCGGCGAGCCGGGCGGCCGCCTCGTCCACCGGCGTGCTCCAGAAGGACCCGGGCGCGTCGTTGGCCGGCCAGCCCATCATCCCGGAGTCGGCGTAGTCGAGCAGTTCGAGGTCGCTGAGCCCCAGGACCTTGCAGCTGGCCTCAAGCTCGATGCGCCGCATCGCGGCGACGGCGGCCGGATCGTGCCCGGGATCGCCGGGCTTGACGCCGCCCGGGCCGTCACCGCAGCCGCCGTCGGTACAGGTGACGAGCACCGTGCGGATGCCCTCCGCCGCGTAGCGCGCCAGGACACCCCCGGTTCCGGTCGCCTCGTCGTCCGGGTGGGCGTGCACGGCCATCAGGGTCAACGGGCGGGCGGTCATGAGGGCCATCCTCGGCTCGGTCGGATACACGACTCTCATTCTGCGGCACCCCGGTGACACCGGGCGTCAGGCGCCGTCCGGCCCGCACGTGAGAACCGCGGAAGCGGGCCCCCGGTGCACGCGGCACCGGGGACCCGCCATGATCCGTCGGCTACTCGACGGTGACGCTCTTGGCGAGGTTGCGGGGGCGGTCGACGTCGCGCTCCAGGGCCACGGCAGCGTGGTACGAGAACAGCTGGAGCGGGATGTTGAGGAGCAGCGGGTCCAACTCGGGCTCGTTCTTCGGCACCACGATGCAGTGGTTGGCGAGCTTCGGGTCGTGGACCCGGTGGCCGACGGCCAGGACGCGGCCCGCGCGGGCGCGGATCTCACCGAGGGTGGTGAGGTTCTTGTCCAGCAGCTCGTCGTCCGGAACCAGGGCCACGGTGGGCAGTTCGGGGCTGATCAGGGCCAGCGGGCCGTGCTTGAGCTCGCTCGCCGGATAGGCCTCGGCGTGCACGTAGCTGATCTCCTTCAGCTTCTGCGCACCCTCGCGGGCCACCGGGTAGCCGCGCACCCGGCCGATGAACATCATGCCCTCGCAGGCGGCGTACTCGGCGGCCAGCTCGGCGATCTGCTTCTCCTGCTCCAGGATCTCGCGGATCTGGCCGGGCAGCGCCTTGAGGCCGTCCACGATGCGGCGGCCGTCGGCCGGCGAGAGGTCGTGGATCCGTCCGAAGTGCAGGGCGAGCAGGGCGAAGGCGACCACGGTGGAGGTGAAGGCCTTGGTGGAGGCAACCGAGATCTCCGGTCCCGCGTGCAGGTACATCCCGCCGTCGCAGGCGCGCGCGATGGCGCTGCCGACGGTGTTGACCACGCCCAGCACCCGGCCGCCCTTGCGCTTGACCTCCTGGACGGCGGCCAGCGTGTCGTAGGTCTCGCCGGACTGGCTGACCGCGATGTAGAGGGTGTCCGCCTCGATCACCGGGTTGCGGTAGCGGAACTCGGAGGCCGGCTCGCTGTCGGCGGGGATCCGGGCCAGCTCCTCGATCAGCTGGGCGCCCATCTGGCCCGCGTAGTAGGCGGATCCGCACCCGATGATCTTCACTCGGCGGATGTCGCGCAGCTCGCGGGCGTCCAGGTTGAGGCCGCCCAGGTGCGCGGTGGCGAAGCGTTCGTCGAGGCGGCCGCTGAGGGTGCGCTCCACGGCGGCGGGCTGCTCGTGGATCTCCTTGCCGAGGAAGTGCGAGTGGCCGGCGGTGTCGTAGGAGTCGATCTCCCAGTCCACGATGGACGGCTGACGGGTCGTCGGACGGGCGTCCTCGGTGAAGGTGCGGAAGCCGTCGGCCCGGACGGTGGCCAGTTCGCCGTCCTCCAGGTGGACCACCTGGCGGGTGTAGCGGACCAGCGCGGCGACGTCGGAGGCGACGAACATCTCCTTCTCGCCGATCCCCAGCACGATCGGGCTGCCGTTGCGGGCCACCACGATGCGGTCGGGCTGCTCGGAGTCCAGGACGGCGATGCCGTAGGTGCCGACCACCAGCTTGAGGGCGGAACGCACGGCCTCCTCCAGGTCGGTGCCCTCCGTGGAGTGCGCCGCGACCAGGTGGACCAGGACCTCGGTGTCGGTCTCCGAGAGGAAGACCGCGCCCTCGGCGGTGAGCCGCTCGCGCAGCTGGTCGGCGTTCTCGATGATGCCGTTGTGCACCACCGCGAAACGCTCGGCGTTGTCCAGGTGCGGGTGGGCGTTGACGTCGCTGGGCTCGCCGTGGGTGGCCCAGCGGGTGTGCCCGATGCCGGTGGCGCCCTTGAAGCGCGCGGGCACGGTGGCGGCGAGGTCGGCGACCCGGCCCTTGGTCTTGCGGACCTTGAGGCCGCCGGCCTTACCGGTCACGGCCACACCGGCGGAGTCGTAGCCGCGGTACTCCAGGCGTTGCAGTCCCTCCAGCAGGAACGGGGTGGCGTCCTTGGGACCGATGTAGGCGACGATTCCGCACATACCGAAGTACTCCTGAGGGTGGGTGTTGGTCTCGGCCTCTCAGCCGTAGACGATGCGGCGCAGCTGCCGCAACGAGAGCTCTGGCGCGGCGACCCGGCGTGCGGGCAGCTCCTCGGCGATCCGCGTGAAGATCTGCTCATTGCTCAGGCCGCGCGCCTGGAGTTCGCCGTGCCGGCGCCGCACATACTCGGTCGCACTCTCCGAGAAGTACGCCAGCACCTCGGCCACCACCCGCGCCGCCTCCCCGGGCCCCAGCGCACTGGTCCGGGTCAGGTGGGCGAGCAGATCCCCGTACGGGGGCGGTGATGAGGTGGGCACAGAACGAAACCCTAGGCCGCTTTCTCGTGATCTTCCAATTATCCTGCCCGATATCGGGCAGGATCCCCTCCTAGTGCCTCACGAAGACACTGACCCGGTACGCCGACGGGCCCGCCGAGCGATCAAGTCCTCCAGTCGATCAAGCATTCACCGCAGTCAGACATCTCTAGGGATGTCAGCTCGATCTGGGCGCTCGCTGACACCAACACTCACCCCTAGGATGTCTAGAGATCACGAAGGAGAGCCGTGCCCGCCAGCGGTGAGAAGCAGCCCAAGTACCAGCGGATCGCCGAGGCGCTCAAGGCCGCCGTCGAATCCGGCCAGTACCGGGCAGGCGACAGGCTTCCCGGCGAGAACGACCTGATGGAGACCTACGGCGTCGCCCGCATGACAGCCCGCCAGGCCCTCGGCGTCCTGCAGAGCGAAGGCATCGCCGAAGCCCGCAAGGGTGCCGGGGTCTTCGTCCGCAGCTTCCGCCCACTGCGGCGCCGGGGCATCCAGCGGCTGGCCCAGGAGCACTGGGGATCGGGGCGGTCTATCTGGTCAGCTGACGTCGAGAGCCGCGACCTGGTCGTCGACCAGATCTCAGTCTCCGAAGAAGGCGCCCCGGAGGGGATCGCACGAGTCCTGGGTATCGAGCCGGGCGACCCGGCCTGCGTCCGCAGTCGGCGCTTCGTCCTCGACGGCAAGCCGGTCCTGCTCGCTACCTCGTACCTCCCCGCCGCCCTCGTCGCGGGCACCCGCATCACCGAGCAGGACACCGGCCCGGGCGGCACCTACGGCCGCCTCGCCGAACTCGGCGCCGGGCCCGTCCGCTTCCGCGAGGAGATCCGCTCCCGGATGCCCACCGCAGATGAGGCCACCCGCCTGCACCTGACCACCGGCACACCCGTGATCCTCATCTGCCGCACGGCGTTCAGCGAGGACGGGCGCGCGGTGGAGGTCAACGAGATGACGCTGGACGCCGCCTCCTACGTCCTGGAGTACGACTTCGACGCCTGAGCTCGGTCCCGCTACCCGTCCTCAGAAGTCGGCCAGGTCGACTTCTGCCGTCGTCACAGGCCGAGCCGCACCGGTTCGGCCGGGAGGTCGCCGGCGATCAGGGGTGCCAGTGGGGTGGCCAGGTCGCGCGGTGAGAACAGGTCCGCACCGCGGTAGCCGGCGATGTCGGGCAGCGGCCACCAGCGGAAGCCGTTGATGTTCTCGGCGGCGAGTTCCTCGTCGGACAGCGCACCGCGGGGGCGGAACGCCGACGTGCGGACGAGGTAGTAGTCGTTGATCACACCGTCGTAGCCCACCGCGTATCCGGGCTCGACGATCTGCTGGTGCCAGACGTGCGGCGGATCGGCGGCCATCGCGAGCCCCACCTCCTCACGCAGCTCCCGGCGCAGGGCGGCAAGCGGGGACTCACCGGGCTCCACCCCTCCGCCGGGCGCCGCCCACAGGGCGACCGGGCCGGTCGGCTCGCGGAAGACGAACCGGCACAGCAGGATGCGGTCGTCCTCGTCGAGAACGACCGCACGGACCGCGCGACGCAGGTGCAGCCAGGCCATCCGCTCATGCTATCGGGCTGTCGTCGGCTCGAACTATCCCTGGGAGTCTACAAGTTGGGGCGGAGCCCCGGAACTTCCGCGACGACTGCGGCTGCGGCCGCGGAGTTTGCGGCGGGCGGGCTGCTCCGGGAGCCAGCCGAAGCTGAGGCTGCTGCCGATCAGGCCCAGCAGCAGGCCCAGCAGGAAGCCCCCCAGGTTGGAGGTGATCCAGGTGCCCAGGGTGAGCAGCACCGCGAGGACCGAGTAGAACAGCCGCTGGGACGGGTTGAAGAGGATCAGCACGCCGCAGAGCAGCAGGACCGTGGGGACCAGGTATCCCGCCAGGCCCATCATGCCGATCCGCAGCACGACCGGCAGCGGGGCCTTCTCGGTGAAGAGGATCTCCGCGCCCGCGAGGGTGACCAGCAGTCCGCCCCAGAACGGTCGCCGCCCCCGCCAGGCGGCGAAGGCCGCGCGGGGGGTGGCAGCGGGGACGGGCGGGTCGGGCGGCGTTGCCGCCGCCTGCGGCTCAGCGATGGCAGCGGGGTCCGGGTCGGAGGCGGCGGCGTCCGTCATGCTCAGCAGCCCGAGTCGTTGAAGCTCAGGTGCAGCCCGGGCAGCTTGAACGACGCGGCCGTGGTCGCGTAGTTGTCCTGCCGCAGGTTGTTGATGACGACGGTGTCCGCTTGCTGCCCGAAGACGCCCGCCGGACCGGCCACGCCGGCCTCGGTGAAGGTGCTGGCGTCCCCGCCGATCTGGATGTTGGAGAAGGCGGCGTCACCGGAGAGCACGTCGGAGTCGGTGGTCAGATTGGTGGCGGTCACCGGGGTGCCCGACGAACCCGCCCTGATCACCAGGTTGGTGCCGCCCAGGTTCACGCTCTGGCAGAGGTTGGTGAGGGTGGCGCTCTTGATCGCGGAGACCGCCACGACCACCTGGCCGCCGGTGCTGCCCGCGTTCGGGCTGTTGTCGATCATGTTGTCCAGCCCGCCGAACTGCTCGAAGCCGGTGCCGTTCAGCTGGTCCGCCGTGACGGTGAAGGCCATGCCCGAGATGGCGAACTGGGAGGCGAGCACCCCCTGGGCGGACAGTGCCATCAGGACGCCGCCGGCCACGCAGGCCGGTATCGCCATCAGGGCGGTGCGGCGCAGCCGGACCCGGCCGCGCGGGGCTGGACTACTGGAGACGTTCTCGGAGGTGGCCATGAGTGCTCCCGGGTTGACGAGGACCTGTGGTCGCCGACACGTTGCCCTGGCGCGGACAGCGCCCACGGACACCGTCGATCACCCTCCCTGGCAGAGGAGTTGGTGATCTGGGTCACATCCGTGGCAGCTGACTGGAAGTTACCTCGCAGTAGACGGAGGGTCAAGAGGCCCGCGCGGCGCCGGCCTGCGCTGCGGCGGGACGGCTCGGCGCGGTCCGGGCCGGGCAGGTGCGCCGGACGTACTGGCCGGTGCGTCCAGGGTGCAGGCCAGCACGGGTCTGGACCACGGCGCCCCGGCGGCGTCGGCCAGCTCCAGGCGTCGCACCGCCTCCGCCGGGCCGAGGAAGGGCGCCAGCGCAAAGAGCGCCAACGTCGGTAGCAGCTCTGGGAGTTCCTCGTGCCGGTCGGCGGCGACGCAGCGGTAGATCGTGGAGTAGATCCCGCCCACCACGGTGTCCGTCAGCAGTTCGGGGCTGACCCCGGCCGGAGGCTGCGGGCAGTCCGCGAAGAGCCGGCGAAAGCGGCTGAGCAGCCGCTCGCGCACCTGTCGTCCGGCCGCTCCCAGCGCGTCCACCTCGACCACGGCCATGGTGGCGAAGGCCGGCACCTCGGCGAGGATGTCGAGCAGGGCGCGCAGCGCCGCCTGGACGCCCGCGCACCAGTCGGCCTGGGCCGCGAAGGCCTCCTCCATCCGCCGGATCACCACGGCCGTCCCGTGCCGGTGGGCGGCCAGGAACGCCTCCTCCTTGCCGCTGAACTGCTCGTAGAAGACCGGCCTGGTCACCCCGGCCGCCCGGCAGATGTCGCTGACCCGCGCACCGCCGTAGCCGCTGCGCGCGACGGTGTGCACCACGCCGTCGAGCAGGCGGTCGCGCTGGGTGGCGGCCACCACCTCCGGAGGCAGTTGGCTGGGGCCGCGGCGGATCGAGCGGGACGGGTCCCGGCCGTTGCGGGTGCCCGGCAGCAGAACACCGGCAGACGGTCCGCCGAACTCAAGATTTATCTTCAACTTCCGCTCCACCCATTGACGCTGACGTTGAATCAGGTTTAGAACCTTCACAGGTTTTCAATTTTTCGGCCCTGTTGCGACCACGTTGACAGCGCCGCTCCGCAGCCCGCCACGCGGGCCCGGGGGTGGGGACGCCGAGTCTCCAGTATGGCGAAGGCCGGGCGCGCTGGCAGCCGTCCGGACCCGTCGGACCCGCCGATCGCGCACCGCTCGTGGCGCCGAGCGAGGCGCGGTCCGCCCCACCCCCGGACCAGGCCCGCCCCGGCAGCGCTGGCTACTCACTCCCGTTCACCCCCGTGCCGCGAGGAGTACCCGTCATGATCCGAACCCTGCTCTCCCTCAAGCGACTTGCGCCACTCGCTGCGGCCGCCGCGATGCTGCTGGCGACGGCCGGTCCGGCCGCCGCCACCGCTCCCGGCGGTCCGTACACCGGGATGGGCGGCTGCCCGCTCACCTCGTCCCAACTCCAGGACCCGACCGACCTCCAGGTCGGTTGCGTGGTCTCGGTGACGCACGGCGGCAGCTTCACCATCGGCACCACCACCGTTCCGCTCACCTCCGCGATCACGCTGCAGTTCGGCGTCTACTGGGACAAGTCCGCCCCCGTGGTCAACTTTCCCGACGGCAGCAGCGCCAACCAGTACGCCACGGTCGCCCCGACCGGCACGTCGCTGCTGAGCGCCAAGCCCGCCGAGATCACCATCCCCGGCATCATCAACTTCCTGCCCGGCGTGACGAGTGTCTTCGCCCAGGTCGAGCAGGCCGGACCGGTCACCGCGTTCACCCCGCTGGCGGCCGGCGAGTCCTATCCGGTCTTCAAACTCCCGGTCAAACTCCACCTGTTCAACGCCTTCTTCGGGTCCCAGTGCTACATCGGCTCGAACAGCTCGCCGATCGTGCTGAGCCCGACCACCGGCACCACGGCGCCGCCCGCACCGGGCGTGCCGATGACCGGCGACCCGGGGACGATCGGGGTCGCCGCCGACCCCACCGGCCATGACGCGGTGGTCGCCTCCTTCGCCGGAGCGCGGCTGGTGGACAACACCTTCAGCGTCCCGGGCGCCTCGGGCTGCGGCCTGGGCGGCATCCTCGACCCGATCATCGATCTGGTGATGGGCATCCCGGCCGGCGCCGGAACCGGCTCGGTCACCTTCAACCAGACCGACACCTCGCTCGCGCTGGACGGCAGTCTCGCCGACCTCACCGGCGCGCTCAACGCCTCGCACAGCTGAGGCGGTTCAGCTCCTCCAAGCTCCCGCACCCCCACCCAGCGGAAAGAAGAGATCCCTGATGCGCAACCGCCTCTACCTCGGCGCGGCCCTCGCCGCAGCGGCCCTCGCCGTGCTGCCCGCCCTGCCCGCCTCCGCCGCGACCTCCAGCGTGCTGACGTACGGCTCCGCCGGCGGCAGCGCCGTCGCCACCGGCGACGTGCTGACCGCCTCGCTGGCCGGCTCCTCGGTCGCCACCTTCTACTCCACCGCGGCCGGCGGCGTCGGCGTCAAGTGCTCCAGCTCCGGCTTCAGCGCGACCGTCACCTCGAACCCGTCCGCGCCCGGGACGGCGGTCGAGGCGCTGACCGCGCACACCTTCGGCTCGTGCGTCCCGGTCGGCATCCCGGGCGTCACCGCGGTGCTCAGCGTCACCGTCAACAACCTCGGCTACGTCAACAACGTCAGCGACGCGGCCGGCAACCCGGTCACGCTGAGCCCCGGCACGGCGGGTCCGATCCAGACCACCATCGTGCTGCGGTCCCTGCTCGGCAACATCACCTGTACCTACCAGGCCAACCCGGCCAGCCTGACCGGGAGCACCAACAACACCGGGAACACCATCGGCTTCGCCAACCAGTCGTTCGCCCGCAGCAGCGGCCCCGGCACCTGCTTCCCGGCCGGCTACTTCACCGCGACCTACGGCCAGGTGCTCGACACCAGCCAGGCCGGCAGCCCGGCGGTGTGGGTGAACTGACCGCAGGGACAATTGAGTTCGGAGGGCGGCCCTACCGGCCCAGCCGGTCGACCGCCTTCCGTGCCGCCACCAGCAGCGGGTCCCAGACCGGTGAGAACGGCGGAGCGTAGCCGAGGTCCTGGAAGACCAGCTGTTCCACCGTCAGCCCGGCGCCCAACGCGACCGCGGCCGCGTCGATCCGCTTGGCCGCCCCCGCCCCGCCGACGATCTGCACACCGAGCAGCCGCCCGGTGCCGTTCTCCGCGAGCATCCTGACGGTCATCCAGGCGGCGTCGGGGTAGTAGCCGGCCCGGGCGGTGGACTCGATCGTGACGGCCGTCCAGCTCAGGCCGGCCGCCGCCGCCTCCCGCTCGTTCAGCCCGGTGCGGGCGATCTCCAGGTCGCAGACCTTCGTCACCGCGGTGCCCACCACGCCAGGGAAGGCGGCCCGCCCGCCACCCAGGTTGGTGCCGATCACCAGGCCCTGCTTGTTGGCGTGGGTGCCGAGCGGGACGTGCTGGTAGCCGCCGGAGACGAGGTTGAGCACCTCCACGCAGTCGCCGCCGGCCCAGATCCCGTCCGCACCCAGCACCCGCATCCGCTCGTCGGTACGCAGCCCGCCGTGCTCGCCGAGCGTCAGCCCGGCCGCCCGGGCCAGCCCGGTGCGCGGACGCACCCCCAGGCCCAGCACGACCAGGTCCGCCGGGTGCTCGCCGGCGGTGCTGCGCACCGCGTGCGGGCGGCCGTCCGCGCCGAGCAGGACCTCGCGGGCCTCGGCGCCGGGCACCATCTCGATGCCGAGCTTCTCCATGCCGTGGCGTACCAGTGCGCCCAGCTCCGGGTCCAGGGTGGGCATCGGCTCGGCGGGGCGGTGCACCAGGGTGACCCGCAGGCCGCGCGCCAGCATCGCCTCGGCCATCTCGACGCCGATGTAGCCGCCGCCCACGACCACGGCGGTCCGCACCTCGCGGCCCAGCGTGTCGAGCAGCGCACCACCCTCCTCCAGCGTCTGCACGCCGTGCACCCCGGGGGCGTCGAAGCCCGGCAGCGCGGGCCGCACCGGCTCGGCGCCGGTGGCGATGACCAGCTGGTCGTAGTCCGTCCAGTGCTCGTCGCCGCTCTCCAGGTCGCGGCTGAGCACCCGGCGGTCGGCCGGGTCGATCTCGCGCACCTCGGTGCGCAGCCGCAGGTCGATGCCGCGCTCGCGGTGCTGCTCGGGCGTCCGGGCGATCAGCGCATCGCGTTCGGCGACCGCGCCGCCGGTCCAGTACGGGATGCCGCAGGCCGAGTACGAGGTGAACGAGCCGCGCTCGAAGGCGGTGATCCGCAGCTCGTCCGGCCCGCGCCGGCGGCGTGCCTGCGAGGCGGCGGACATGCCGGCCGCGTCACCGCCGATGACCACCAGATGTTCCGTCATGCGGCCTACCTCCTGGGTTCCGTGGGGCCGGGCTTGCCCCGTCGGCCTCCATCATCGCGCCGGGCCGAAGCGACATCGCACGGGGTCTTGACATGAACGCCCATAGTTAAGAAACTTTCCTAACTTTCTCCCCCACGAGGAGTCTTGATGGCACATCGTCTCCGCACACTGACCGCCGCCGGTGCCGCCCTCGCGACCACGGCCCTGGGACTGGGGCTGAGCCTGTCCGGCGCGACCCCGGCCCTGGCCGCCGCCCACGCGGCCCATGCGTTCCCCGTCCACACCGCCTACAAGACCGGTGTCATGCCCTCAGCCTCGCAGTCCTCCCGGGACGCGGCGGTGGAGAAGCAGTACGACTCCTGGAAGTCCAACTACCTGGTGCACGGCTGCGCCTCCAACGAGTACTACGTCTCCACCAAGGGCGACAGCGACGCGCCGAACAACGGTCCGGTCTCCGAGGGCCAGGGCTACGGCATGAACATCGTTCCCCTGATGGCAGGTTACGACGCCAACGCGCAGACCGAGTTCAACGGCCTGTGGCAGCTGGTCAAGGACCACAAGGACCAGTACGGCTTGATGCAGTGGAAGCTGGACGGCAAGAGCTGCAAGTACGCCGACTCCGGCACGCCCGACGGCGCCACCGACGGTGACCTGGACATCGGCTACGGCCTGATCCTGGCGGACAAGCAGTGGGGCGGCTA
Organism: Kitasatospora mediocidica KCTC 9733; assembly: GCF_000744225.1. Lineage (GTDB taxonomy): Bacteria > Actinomycetota > Actinomycetes > Streptomycetales > Streptomycetaceae > Kitasatospora > Kitasatospora mediocidica. Next base: position 677,179 of record NZ_JQLN01000007.1, read on the forward strand.
CACCGCCGACGCCAAGGCCTGGCTGGCCAGCTTCTACGCCCACGATGTGGCGCCCGACGGCCACCTGAAGTGCGAGGACGACGGGCCGAACACCGACACCCGGCCCTCCGACGCGATGCTCGACCACCTGCGCGCGTTCGCCGCGTACGACACCTCGCACGACTGGAACAAGGTGGTCACCCGCACCGAGGCGGTGATCAGCGAGTTCACCAAGGGCTACTCCGCCACCGGCGGCCTGCTCTCGGACTTCGTGGTCAACGCCAACACCACCAGCCCCAAACCGGCGCCCGCCAACTACCAGGAGGACCAGCCGGACAACATCGTCGGCTACAACTCCATCCGGGTGCCCTGGCACCTGGGCACCGACGCGCTGGTCTACGGCACCTCGGCGGCGGCCGTCTCGGACGCCACCGCGAAGCTCGAATCCGCCTGCCTGAAGAAGGAGTCGGGCGGTGACCCGCAGAAGGTCTACCCGCACACCAAGCTGAACTGCACCGCCTACAGCACCAGCGACCAGGCGGAGGAGGCCGGCGACTCGGTCGGCCCGGCCGCGATGGCCGCCGGCGACCAGGCCTGGACGGACGCCATCTGGAAGCAGCTGGGCAGCAACCCGTTCCAGGACGGCTACTTCGGCGAGACCATCAAGACCCTGGTCTACCTGGTGATGGCCGGGGACTACTGGGCCCCGTGATCCGTCTGTCGGATCGAAGGCCGTCCCGCCGGCGCGGGACGGCCTTTCGGCCGCTACGGCTTCTCCAGCACCCCGCCCGCGAAGTCGTACGTGCTGCCGTACTCGGCGATGACCCGGGCGATGCCCAGTGGCGGGTGCAACCGGGTCGGCGAGGTGGTGTGGATCGGGAAGACCGTGCCCGGCCGCATCCGCTCCACCATCGCGTGCAGGTCGCCCTGGCTGGCGTGGCCGGAGCAACCGATCTGGCGCAGCGGCACCTTGAGGGCGGCCAGCCAGTCGGTGAACGGCTCCCAGCGCGGCTCGAAGGGGCCCAGCGGCTCGCCGTTGGCGTGCACGAAGACGCTGTCCGGGCCGACCGGCAGGTCCAGCAGCGACGGCAGGTCGGCCGGGTCCGGCACCAGGACGTAGGAGGCCGGCGCCGCGTGCACCTCCGGCAGGCCGACGGCGTCGGTGTCGAGTGCCTCCTCGACGCCCATCAGGCGCAGGAAGGCCGCGATCGGCGCGGGCCACAGGACGGTGCGTCCGGCCGCTGCGGCGATCTCCAGGAACGCCCGGACCCGCTCGACGTCGCGCGGGTACATCGACAGCAGCACCAGGCCGGGGGTGCTCTCCAGCAGTGCGGCGAAGTCCCGTTCGACGTCGTCCTCGTCGCGCACCCGGTTGTCGCGCTGCTCCCAGCCGAGCGTGGTGCCCTCGGTGACCAGCACCGCGCAGTCGCCGGCGCGGCGCACGAAGTCCCAGGCCCGCTCGGGGTTGCGGCCGTGGAAGCGGATGTCGCCGGTGAAGGCGAGGACGCCGTCGGAGGTGTGCACCAGGTAGCCGCTGGCGCCGGGCACGTCGTGGTCCACCGTGACGCACTCGACCTGCATCGGTCCCACCGTGGTCTTCTGACCGTCCATCAGGCGCTGCCAGTCCGGGTCGCCGCCACTGACGCCCGCGCCGGTGCTGCTCAGTGCGCGCAGTACGTCCACCGTGTCGGTGTGCGCGTGCACCGCGATGTCCGGGCGGACGAAGCCCGCCAGGCCCACGTGGTCGATGTGCGGGTGGCTGACGAAGACGGCGGTCGGCCCGACGGCCTCGCCGAGCGGGTCGCCGTCGGCCAGCGCGGCGGGGTCGAAGAGTCCGGGCAGACGGGGCGCGGCGCCCATCCGCAGCCGGTCGGCCAGCTCGCGGTCCGGCCGGATCCGCACCGGCGGGCGGAACAGGTCCTTGCCCCCGGGGATGTCCAGGCCGATGTCCAGCAGGACGCGGTGCCCTTGGTCGGAGATCAGGATCTTGCTGGATCCGATGACGCCGACGCCTCCCCAGAACTCGATGGAGACCACAGTCAGTTCCTCTCAGCAGGTGCGGTGGTGCGGTTGCCCGTCGCGGCCCAGGTGCGCAGCGCGGGCAACAGGCCCTCGATCTGCGGGGCGGCGGCGGTGGCGGGCCCGTCGGCCCGGCCGAAGCGGTCGATGTAGGCGCAGGGCGCGCCGAGCAGGGCGGCCGGCGCGACGTCGTTGCGCCAGTGGTCGCCGATGGACAGGATCCGCGCGGCGGACGCCGGCCGGGCCTGCCCGGTCTCCTCCGGGTCCAGGCCGAGTTCGCGGCGCAGCAGCCGGTCCAGGCCGGCCGGCTTGCCGGTGCTGGAGACCACCTCGTCGACCAGCGGCCGCAGTTCGAGCCGGTCCAGCAGCTCGGCGAGGCCGGCGGCGGGGCTGTTGGTGGCCAGCACCACCCGGACGCCCTGTTCGCGCAGCTCAATCAGCAGCTCGGCGTAGTCGGCCGGGACCTCCAACGCGCAGTCGGCGGTGGCCATATGGACCCGGGTGGCGGCGAAGGCCGCGTTCAGTCGCGGCAGTTGGACGCCGAAGCACTGCCCGGCCAGCTGGGCCACCACCTCCCAGCCGTCCACGGCCGCCCGCAGGGCCGCCGCCTGCCGGGGGTCGGCCACCCGGTCGGCCGCCGCCACGCCGTCGGCGAGGTAGCGCTCGACCCCGTCGAGCAGCTCGGCCCGTGCGGCGGAAGGGAGTTCGGCGGCGGCCTGCTCCGCGTAGTAGCGGATCGGCGCGTCGCCGCGATACAGCGTCCCGTCGAAGTCGGTGACCAGAACGAGGTGCGGATCAGCCACGGACGCCTCCGGCGGTGGACATGGCGCCAGTGATGAAGTGGCGTTGCAGGAAGAGGAAGAAGAGCAGGATCGGCGCGGTGGTGAAGACCACCGCGGCGGACAGCGCGGGGAAGTCGACCCCGTTCGCACCGGCGAAGGCGGCCAGGCCGACCTCGACCGGCTGGACGTCGGGGCTGCTGGTCATGATGAACGGCCACAGGAAGGAGTTCCAGGAGGCCAGGAAGACGTTCAGCGAGATGATCACGATCGCCGGGCGCACCAGCGGAATCCCGATCGACCAGAGCATCCGCAGCCGTCCCGCGCCGTCCAACTCCGCGGCGTCGAAGATCTCCTGCGGCAGGCCCATGAAGAACTGCCGGACCAGGAAGATCCCGAACACGCTGGCACCCCAGGGCACGATCTGGATCCAGTACGTGTCCAGCCAGTTGATGTCGTTGGCGATGATGTAGTCCGGGATGATCAGCACCGTCCCGGGGATCATCAGCACCGACATCACCAGGCCGAAGAGCAGCCCGCGCCCGCGAAAGCGCATCACCCCGAAGGCGAAGCCGGCCAGCAACGAGGTGGCCAGCGCCAGCAGCACCGTCGCCGAGGCGATCAGCAGGGTGTTCAGGAAGAGCCGGGGCCAGGGAGCGGCCGCCCACGCCCGGCTGTAGTTCGCCCACTGCCAGTGCGGCAGCAGGATGTCGGAGACCGAGGCGGAGACGCTCGCGCTGTTCAGCGAGGTGACCACCACGTAGTAGAACGGCAGCAGGAACAGCAGGCCCGCCAGCACGGCGACGATCCGCACCGGCAGCCGGCCGTGGCGCGCGCGACCGGCGGGCCCGGCGGGGCGGGCGGCCCCGCCGGTCCGGCGCCGGGGAAGCCCCCGGCGCCGGACCTCGGACGGGAGCGCCGTCACTGCGCGGCCCCGGCCTTCTGGTCGGCGAGCGCGGCGGTCTGCGCGGTGTTCAGCGCCGTGGCCGGGTCGGTGCCGGTGTCCAGCGCCGCCTGCAGCGCGACGACCTCCTCGCCCTCCGCCTTGGCGACCCAGCTGTACGGCGGCTCGGCCACCGCGTAGGCCAGCGCGCCGACCGCGGTCGGCAGGTACGGGTTCTTCGCGATGAAGTCGCTCATCAGCGGCAGCGCGGCCGCGGTGACCGGCAGGTAGCCGGTCTGGCTGGCCCACTCGGCCTGGCTGGAGGCACTGGCCAGGAACTGCATGTACTTCCAGCCCGCCGCCTGCTGCGCCTTGGACGCCCCGGCGAACTCCACCAGGTTGGTGCCGGACATGATGTTGGTCGGCTGCCCGGTCGAACCGGTCGGCAGCACGGCGGTGCCCATCGCGAACTTGCCGCCCACCGCCTGGTTCTCGTAGTAGTAGCCGGCGGCGCTGCTCAGGTCGAACAGGCCCTTCTGAGCGCCGAGCGCGGCCTCGCCGGGGTAGTTGGTGCCGACCTGGAGGGCGCCCGCCTTCTTGAGGTCGACCAGGTAGCTCAGCGCCTGGACGGCGGCCGGGCTGTTGAGCTGCGGGGTGCCGTCGGGGGCGAAGTCCGGCGTGCCGTTGGAGGCGGCCAGCGCCTGGAACATCAGGGTGCCGCTGGCCGGCGAGGCGGTGGTGCCCGGGTCGATCGCGATGCCGGTGACGCCGTTGCCGGAGACGGCCTTGGCGGCGGTCGCGAACTGCTCCCAGGTGGTGGGGGCGGTCAGGCCCTTGGCCTTCAGCAGGTCGCTGTTGGAGTAGATCACCTGGACGCTCTTGTTGAACGGCCACATCCAGTTCTTGCCGTCCGGCAGCGCCAGGTCCTTCTGGACGCCCGCGTAGAAGGTGTTGAACTGGTCGGGCTTGTCGCTGCCCGCGTACTGGCTGACCGGGAGGATCACCTGGCTGTTGGCGAACTGCGCCGCCCAGGGCTCGTAGACCTGGCCGATGGTCGGCGCGTTGTGCGCGGCGATGGCGGCGGTCTCCTTGGCGTGCAGGGTGCCGTAGTCGGGCTGGTACTCCAGGTTGACCTTGATGTTCGGGTTGGCCGTCTCGAAGTCGTTGGTCAGCTTGACCAGCGTACTCTTCTGCGATCCGTTGATCATGATCTGCATGAACGAGATGGTGGTGGTGCCGCCGGAGGAGCCGGCGTCGGTGCTCTTGCTCCCGGAGGAGGAGCAGCCGGCCACGGCGGCGAGCACGGTGACGGCGGCCAGGGCGGAACCGGCGATCCGGCGGTATCCGGCGTGGGGCAGGCGGGAGCTGGTCATGATGGGTTCCCTCTGGAGTGATGGCGAGTCATGGAGCAGGTGGAACGTGTGTGGGCGCGAGCGGATCGGCCTGCGGAGCGGCCGGCGGATCTGCTGGCGGATCTGCTGGCGGATCTGCTGGCGGATCTGCGGGCGCTTCACCCGGCGCGTCAGCTGGAACGGCTGATCCGGTCGCCGGTGCGGCGCTGGAGCAGGGTGAAGGCCGCCGTCACCGCGAACAGGACGATCGCGAGCGCGGCTCCGTAGCCGGTGTCGAAGAAGACGAACGCCTCCTGGTACAGGAGGTAGCTCAGCGTGGTCGTCGCGTAGACCGGGCCGCCCTGGCTCATCTCGTAGAACTGGGTGAAGGCCTGGAGCGAGGAGATGCTCGTGATGATCACCACGAAGAGCGTGACCGGGCGCAGCTGCGGCCAGGTGACGTGCCAGAACTCCTGCCACCCGTTGGCGCCGTCGACCCGGGCCGCCTCGCTCAGCTCGGGCGAGATCACCGCGAGGCCGCCGAGGAAGAGCACCACGGTGAAACCCACCTCGTGCCACAGGCTGTACACGATCACCGAGGGCATCGCCCAGGTGGTCGACTGGAGCCAGCCCGGCTGCCCCAGGTGGGCTGCCCTGAGCAGGGTGTCGGCGAGTCCGAACTGCGGGTTGAAGATCCATACCCAGGCCAGCGAGGTGGCCACCACCGGGGTGGCGTGCGGCGCGAAGATCGCGACCCGGGCGGCTCCCAGCAGGCGTCCGCCGCGTTGCAGCAGGAGGGCGAAGGCCAGTGAGAGGGCCGTTCCGCCGATCACCATGGCGCCGCTGAAGTAGAGCGAGTGCCAGGCGCTGGAGAGGAAGCTCGGCGCTGTGGAGCCGAAGAGCGAGCGGTAGTTGGCCAGGCCGATGTACTTCGACTTCGCCGTGTTCAGCGCGTTCCAGTGGAACAGGCTGACATAGAACGTGTAGGCGGTCGGTCCGATGATGAAGACCGAGAAGATCAACAGGGCCGGCGCGGTGTAGAGCCAGCCCATCGGGCTCTCCCGGACCCGGCGGACCCGTTTCGACGGGCCCACGGTCCGCGCGGCGCACCCCGTCCGCGCCGGTTCGACCGCTACTGCTGCGTGCTGCGACATCGTCCTGCACCCCACACCTGTACCGACCCCCTGGGTCACCTGGTCCGTACCGGCAGCGCGACGGTCCGGCGGCAACTCACCGTCGAGCAGCCGTGATTGAGTGAAACGCGCGTAGATAGCGGGATCATGACAAATGAGGAAACAGTTGGTGACGATAGTTCAGCTTTCCGGCGCCCTGTGAAATCCTGAAAGGCTGGCCACTCTGCGGTCTGTCGGGCCCGGACACCGGGGCGGAAGGGGACCGACTGCGGGACCGGCTGCGGGATCGACTGCGGGATCGGCTGCGGGATCGAATCGGACATATCCTGGCAGCATGGCCCATGGAAGCCGAGGCAGCGGCGAGCACCGGGTGCGACGCTTCGCCCGCGCGTTCGCCGCAGACCCGGTGGAGGCCCTGCTCTACCTCCCCGAGGAGGCCGCCAAGCGCCGCGAGCACCCGGTCGACTACACCGTCGACGAGGACTGGGAGGCGCACCTGCACGAACTGCTCGGCGCCCCCTGGCCCTGCCCGCAGGCCGACCGCGCCGCCGAGCTCTGGGCCGAGGTCGCCGCCGAGCTGCGCGAGCGCGGCCTCGCCTTCGGCCGCCACACCTACGGCCACTACAGCGACGCCGACGAGTCCCTCGCCCGCGCCGTCCGGTGCACGGTGCTGCACCGGCGGGCCGAGCTGGTGGTGGAGACCGGCGTGGCACGCGGCGTGATCACCCGGTTCGCCCTGGACGCGATGGCGGCGGCCGACCGCGGCCGGCTCTGGAGCGTCGACCTGCCGCACCCCTTCGAGCGCGAGCTGCACACGCAGACCGGCGCCGCCGTCCCGGACTGCCTGCGGCACCGCTGGACCTATCTGGAGGGCTCCAGCCGACGCCGACTGCCCACCCTGCTCCGCCAGTTGGGCCAGGTGGACGTGTTCGTCCACGACAGCCTGCACACCGCCAGGAACACCGGCTTCGAGATGGCCGCCGTCGCCGAGGTGCTGGCACCCGGCGGAGTCATGCTCATCGACGACATCAGCACCCACCAGGCGTTCGCCCCGTGGACCCGCTCCCCCGCCGCCGACACCCTGGTCTGCCCGCACGCCGACCGCCAGGGCCTGTTCGGCGTGGTCCGCGCCGAAACCCGGGTGCGGGCCGTCCGCGCCGAGAGCTGCCGTGCCGCGTGACGGCGCCCCCCGCACCGCTGGAACCTCAGCGGTGCGGGGGGCGCAAGGGTGCGTCAGCTCGGAACGTTCTCGTCGTTGCAGCCCCCGTACGGGCCCGCCTCGTCGTAGCCGTTGTAGTTGTGCAGGGTGCCCCAGGCGACGCAGCCGGACTCGTCGAGCATCGCCCCGGCCCGCCAGTCGTCGTTGCCCGCCCACCCGTGGTAGAGGCCGTAGTTCTGGCCGGGCTCGTTGGTGAACCACACGTCCTTGCCCTGGCTGGGGGTGACGATGTCCGTCCAGAACGGGAGGTCGTACTCGTAGCTGGGGGAGCCGACGGCGACCCGAAGCTTGCGGCTGCCGAAGCGCTGGATGAAGTCGTTGCTCCACTGCCAGTGCGCGTACACGTCACCGTTGCACGAGTCGTAGACCTGCTCGACCTGCCCGGCGTAGCCGTCGGGGGTCTGGTAGTTGCCCGGCGAGCCGATGTTCTGCAGGCCGCAGCCCGCGGCGACCGCCGGGGCGGTGTGCCCGACGGACATGAGGTGGGACCCGGTCGCGGCGGCGTGCCCGACGGCCGCCGGGGCGGCCTGGGTCGCCTGCGCCGCGTTGGAGGTGCCCGCGGTGCCGAGCGTCAGTGCGGCCGCTGCGGTGGCGACGGCCGCGATGGTCTTGAAGCGCATGTTTCCCCCTGCGAGAGTGGACGGTTGGCGCCCCGGCCCGCGGCTCCACGGTGGCTGTCCGGGAGCGTCGCGGGTCACGGTCCCGACCACAGTGACGGGGTCGCGGGGCGTCCCACCAGGGTTGGAGACGAACCCGGACGATCCCGGACACCCGGACAACCCCCGGCGGACACCACGCTCCTCAGGCCGGTGCCGCCGCGACCTCGGCCGGCTCGCTCCTCGTGAGGGGCTCGGTCGGCAGGTCCCGGTAGCGGCGGATCGGGGAGAAGTACAGGATGAGCCCGGCCAGCGGCACGCCGCCGGTGAGGATCCACAGGGCGGGGCGGAAGCCGAGCCACGAGCCGAGGACACCGCCGAGCAGAGCGCCCAGCGGCATCGTCCCGTAGTTGAGGAACGAGGCGCTCGCGCCGACCCGGCCGCGCCACCCGTCCGGGCAGTAGGCCTGCACGAAGCTGGACTTGATGATGTTGCCCGCCACCACACCCACCGACACCGCGAGGTAGCCGACGAGCAGCAGCAGCAGGCCCGCGCCGGGGGTGGTGAGCGGGATGAGCAGCGCCAGCGTCGGCAGTCCCAGCTGGAACAGCAGGAGCGTACGGCCGGTGCCCAGCCGGTCGCAGACCCGGCGCACCAGCAGCGCGCCCAGCACACCCCCGATGCCGCCGAACGTGGCGAGGGCGCCGACCATCCCGGAGGAGAGCCCGATCTCGCGGACCAGGAAGAGCACCAGGATCGACTGGTATCCGGTCAGCGCCAGGTTGGACGCCGCCCCGAAGAGCGTCATGCTCCGCAGGAAGGCGTCGTGGGCGACCAGCCGCAGCCCCTCGCGGATCTCCTTCAGCAGCGCGCCGCGCGGCCGTTCGACCGGCTCGGGCACGGGTTCCCGGTACCGGATGCGGGACAGGCACAGGATCGAGACGAGGAAGGTCGTCGTGTTGGCGAGCATGCCGTTGGCCGCGCCGGCGACCTGGATCAGCAGGCCGCCGACACCCAGACCGACGATCTGCGCGGCGGACTCGCTGCCGTGCAGCTTGGCGTTGCCCTCCGCCTGGTCGGCCGGTGTCAGCAGGCCGGGGAGGTAGACGCTGTACGCGGTCTGGAAGAACACCGTCGCGGTGCCCGCCAGGAGAGCGACGACGAGCAGTTGGCCCACGCCCAGCACACCGGTCCAGGACGCGACGGGAATGCTGGCGAACAGCACGAAGCAGGCGACGTTGGCCCAGAACATCACCGGCCGGCGGCGCATCCTGTCCACCCAGACGCCCACCGGCAGGCCGATGAGCAGCCAGGGCAGCCAGGGGGCCGCGCTCAGCAGGCCCATCTCGAAGATGCCGACGTGCAGGGTGGATGCCGCGAGCAGCGGAATGGCGAGGACCGTCACCGACTCGCCGAACCGTGCGGCGACCTCGCCCAGCCAGAAGAACCGGAAGTCCCGGTGCCGGCGCAGCAGTCCGCCCCGCGTGCCGTTGTCCCCGCTCATGCGGTGATGTCGCGCAGCGGCGCCGAACTGTCCAGGGTCACACCGGCGGTGATGAACCGCGCCAGCGCCTCGGCCCGGTCCTCGGCCTCCTGCTGGGTGTAGCGCGCGGGAGCGGCCTCGACGCAGAGCGAGGTGAGGTCCTCCACCGGACGCACGTCGAAGAAGTACCCGATGTCGTCGATCGGCCCGGTCGCCAGGGTCTGGACCACTCCCCTGGAGGACCCGAAGGTCAGACTGCGGTCGAAGTTCAGGATGTTCACCAGCGGCCCGACGTCGGAGCGCCCCTGGGTGTCCATCAGGTGGCGCCGGACGTCCTCGTACCGGTAGCGCTGGTGGCGCATCGCCTGCTGGAACGCCGCCACCACGCGCTGGAACGCGTCCTCGATGCTCGCGTCCGGGTCGAAGGCCACCCGCAGCGGCACGATGCCGACCATCGGCGCGACGACGGTCTTCATCCTGCGGGTGCGCCGTCCCGTCACGGGGAGCCCGAACGCCACCTCGTCGGAACCGGTCAGCGCGCGCTGGAAGAGCGCCGTCATGGTGATCAGGAGCCGCGCCGGCGAGGTCTCCAGCTTGTCCGCGCGCTCGCGCAGGGCACGGCAGGCGGCCGCGTCCAGGTGCCGGCTGGGGCTCATCCGGTTCATGGTCGTGGCCGCCGGCGCAGGGCTCGGGGCGGGGCTTGCAGTGGCGGTTGGGGCGGGGGTCGGAGCGGCGGTCGCCGGCCAGTCGGCCAGCTGCGCGTGCCAGAACTCGCGGTCGGCCTCCTGGGCCGCGCTACCGGGGTACGCCCGGTCGTCCTCGACGGCCTCCGCGATGCTCCCGAACGGGTTCGGGTCGTACGGCAGGCCGTTCAGGAGCGCGGTGTAGAGGTCGGCGGTGCGCCGGGCGATCGCGGCACAGCCGTAGCCGTCCACGATGAGGTGGTGCATGCGCCGGTACCACAGGTACCGGTTCTCGCCCAGCTTCAGCAGCGCGGAGGTGAGCAGTGGGCCGGTGCCGATGTCGGCCAGTTCCAGCAGGTCGGCACGCATCCACGCAAGGGCTTCGGCATCGGGGTCAGGCGCCGCGCTCATGTCGACGTTGCGGAAGGTCCACTCGGCGCGGCCGAGGATCTGCGCCGGGGCGCCGCGCCGGGCCGTCACGAACCGGGCGCCGAGGCTGCCGGCCTCGTCGACCGCGAGGCGGTCCGCCTTCTCCAGGATCTCGGCGTCGACCGGTCCGGTGATCTCGTAGTAGTCGGCGACGTTGTAGACCGGATTCAGCGGGTCGAGGACCTGCGCGATCCACATCTCGGCCTGGGCCGCGGTCAGGGGCAGCTGCATGGGTGGGCACTCCAAAGGCTCAAGGGGTTGCTGGTGAGTGGGTGGGCCCGCGCGCGGCGTCGCGGCGGCGCGGACGCTGCGCTGCGTACGGGCGCGGGCGCGGGCCCACCGTCGGTCGTGCTCGGTGCTGCTAGTCGCGGTCGGTGCCGAGCCAGGCGGCGAGAACCGGCCCGATCTGGGCGAGTTGGTCCGGCCGGGTCAGCTCACCGTGGCGTCCCGTCACCTGGTGGACCTGGATCCGACCGGTGACGTGCGAGGCCCAGTCCTCGGGCCGCGACGCGTGGCCGGGCTCCTCGCGGCTCGCCTCGAAGAACAGGACGTCACCGAGGAACTTGCGGGACCTGAACGAGTCCTGGAGCACCGCGTTCGCGAGGAAGACCCTGGCCATGGCCTCCAGCGACGCGCCGTCGAGCAGTGCGAACGGGCTGTCCGCCGACTCGCCCGCGTCCGGCGCGTCCGGGGCGCCCGGCGCGTGACCGAGCGACTCCAGGAGGGCCCGGACCACCTCCGGGCCGGCCTCCGGGCCGGCCTCCTGCGCCGCCTCCTGGCCCGCCGGTGCGGGCAGCGGCTCCGCGACCGCTTCGAACGCGGTGGTCGGGTAACTGTCCAGCAGGGCCAGGGTCTGCACCTCCTCGCCCTCCTCCTGGAGCCGGACGGCGAGTTCGTGCGCCACGACCCCGCCGAAGGACCAGCCGAGCAGGGCGTACGGGCCGTGCGGCTGCACGGACCGGATCTGCGCCAGGTAGTCGTCGACCATCGCGTCGACACTCGCCGGAGCGGCCTCGGGATCGACCAGACCGCGGGCCTGCAGGCCGTACAGCGGCCGGTCGCGGTCCAGGTGGCGCAGCAGCCCGGAGTACACCCAGCTGATGCCGGCCGCAGGGTGCACGCAGAAGAGCGGGCTCAACGCCGTTCCCGTGCTCCTGCGCAGCGGCAGCAGGGTGGCCAGGGCGCCGTCCCCGAGTCCCGAGCCGTCCAGTCGTTCGGCGAGGCCGGCGACGGTGGGGGCGTCGAAGAGGTCACGGATGCCGAGTTCGGCACCCAGCGCGGTACGGATCCGGCTGATCAGGCGTGCCGCGAGCAGCGAGTGGCCGCCGAGGGTGAAGAAGTCGTCGTCGATGCCGACCGACGGCACGTCCAGGACCTCGGCGAACAGTGCGCACAGGATCTCCTCCCGCGCCGAGCGCGCACCGCGCCCACTGCGACCCGTCACGGCGACGGGAGCCGGCAGGGCACGCTGGTCGAGCTTGCCGTTCGACGTCAGCGGCAGCACCGGCAGCACCACCAGGGCCGCGGGCAGCATGTGACGCGGCAGACGCCCCGCCACGTGGCGACGCACCTCCTCCACATCCACACCCTCATGCCCCTCCACCGGGACCAGGTAGCCCACCAGGCGCCGGTCACCGGGCCGGTCCTCCCGGACCACGACCACCGCCTGCGCCACCGCCGCATGCGCGGTCAACGCCGCCGCGATCTCACCCGGCTCGATCCGGAACCCCCGGATCTTGATCTGGTCATCCACCCGACCCGCATACTCCAGCACGCCGTCCGCAGTCCCGTTCGCACGCCAACGCGCCAGATCCCCCGTCCGGTACATCCGCTCACCCGGCCCGCCATACGGATTCGCGACGAAACGCTCCGCCGTCAACCCCGGACGACCCGCATACCCACGCGCCAACCCAGCACCGGCCAGATACAACTCACCCAGCACACCCGGCGCCACCGGCCGCAACCCCTCATCCAGCACGAACGCCCGCGTATTGCGCAGTGGGCGACCGATCAACGGCACCTCGTGATCCGCCACCCGCGCATACGTCACATACACCGTCGCCTCGGTCGGCCCATACGTGTTGAACGCCGCCGTCGACCCCGCCACCGCACGAAGATCAGCCCACAACGCCTCGTCCAGCGCCTCACCACCGATCTCCAGAATCCGCGGACGCGACACCCTCGAACCGTCCAGGAGGCCCAGCTCCACCAACTGCCGCAAATACGTCGGCGTCAACTCCAGATAATCCACACCCCGCCGCTCGACATACTCCACCAGCAGCTCAGGACTGCGACGCGTCTCATCGTCCACCAGATGCAGCTCATGCCCACCCAGCAACCAGAACAGCACACTCCACGACGCGTCGAACGTCATCGCACCGATCAACGCCGCCCGCAACGCCCGACCCCCAAGCGCCGCCAACTCCGCCGCAAACACCTCCTCGACATGCGCGTGGAACAGATTCACCAACGAACCGTGCTCCACCACCACACCCTTGGGCCGGCCCGTCGACCCCGACGTATACACCGCATACGCCGCATGCCCCGAACCCAGCACCCCCACCCGCTCCGCATCGACCACATCAACCACCGACAGAGACGCCAACTCCCCCACCACACCCGGGTCATCGACACACACCACCGGCACCGAACCCGAACTCCCCAAGCCCGCAGCATCGGTGACCACCACCGCCGGCGCCGAATCCTCCAGCATGTACGCGACCCGATCCGCCGGATACTCCGGATCCACCGGCACATAACAACCACCGGCCTTCAACACCGCCAACAACGCCACCACCAGATCCGCCCCACGCGGCAACAACACCGCCACCCGCGCCTCCGGGCCCACCCCACGACCGATCAACAACCGCGCCAACCTGTTCGCCCGCGCGTTCAGCTCACCGAACGACAGCACACCCTCCCCATGCACCAACGCCCTCGCCCCCGGCGCCGACCGCACATGCTCCTCGAAGATCTCCGACAGCATCCGCCCATCGCCCACCGCATGCCCGGTGTCGTTCCACCCCGACAGGACCAGCTCACGCTCCACCCCACCCAACAACTCCACCGAACCAACCGGCACCTCGGGATCACCCACCACCGCCACCAGCAACCGCACCAACCGCTCCGCCAACGCGCACGCGGTACCACGATCGAAGAGATCCATCGCATATCCCAGCGTCGCCGAGATACCGATCGGGGTGCCTGCGCCGTCACGTTCCTCAGCGAAGGTGAAGTCGAGGTCGAACTTCGCCGGGGACAGCCCGAGCGGTTCCTCCTGCGCTGTGATGCCCGGGAGTTGGAGCGCGCCCTCGGCGTTGTTCTGCAGGACCAGCATCACCTGGAACAGCGGGTGCCGGGCCAGCGAGCGCGTCGGGTTCAGCTCCTCCACCAGCCGCTCGAACGGCAGATCCTGGTGACTCAGCGCCGCCAGGTCGGTCTCACGAACGCGGTCGAGCAGCTGCCCGAAGGTCGGCGCACCCGACGTATCGGTGCGCAGCACCAGGGTGTTGACGAAGAACCCGACGAGATCGTCGAGCGCCTGGTCCGAACGCCCGGCAACGACCGTGCCGATCGGGACATCCGTCCCCGCACCCATCCGGGTGAGCAGCGCCGCGAGGGCGGCGTGCAGCACCATGAACAGCGTCACGCCGTACTGACGGGCGATCCCGTCGAGCCTGGCGTGCAGTTCGGCGTCGAGCTCGAACTCCACCAGATCACCGCGATGCGTCGCGACCGCCGGCCGAGCCCGGTCGACGGGCAGCGCCAACTCCTCGGGCACACCCTCCAACGCCTGCCGCCAGTGGTCCAACTGCTGCTCCAACACGTCACCGAGGAGATCGTGCTGCCAGAGCGTGTAGTCGACGTACTGGACGGGCAGCGGCTCCCACGCGGGTGCCTGCCCGGTAAGCCGGGCCTCGTAGGCGGTCGACAGACCCTCCCAGAGGGGACCGTTCGACCAGCCGTCACTGGCGATGTGATGCAGCGTCAAGACGAGTACCGACTCGTCCTCGTCCAGCTGGAACAGCGCAGCACGGATGGGCAGTTCGGTCGCAAGATCGAACGGGGTGAACGCGGCCTCGTGTGCCTGCCGCGCGAGGCTTCCGGGGTCGCACGCGATGGCCGTGAAGGGAACCCGGACCTCGTCGGCCGGCACGACCAGCTGACGGGCCTCGCCGTTGAGTGCGGGGTAGCGGGTGCGCAGGGTTTCGTGCCGCGCAACGACGTCATCGACCGCCGCCCGCAACGCGACCACGTCGAGATCGCCGTGCAAGCGCACCGCGAACGAGATGTTGTAGGTGGCCGACGGGCCCTCCATCTGGTCCATCACCCAGAGACGCTGCTGCGCGAACGACAGCGGCAGCACGTCCGGGCGCTCGGCCGGCACCACCGCCCGGCGCGCGGGCCGGCCGTCCTTGAGGGCCTCGGCGATTCCGGCGACGGTCGGACTGCGGAACAGGTCGCGGATGCCGAGTTCGGCGCCGAGGGCCGTGCGGATCCGGCTGATCAACCGGGCCGCCAGGAGGGAGTGGCCGCCCAGGGCGAAGAAGTCGACGTCGGCACCCACCGACGGCAGACCGAGGACCTCCGCGAACAGTGCGCAGAGGATCTCCTCCTCCGCCGAGCGCGGGCCACGACCGCTGGACTCGACCGCCAGGACAGGGGCCGGCAGGGCACGCTGGTCGAGCTTGCCGTTGGGCGTCAGCGGCAGCACCTCCAGCACCACGAACCCGGACGGGACCATGTACTCCGGCAACAGCCCCGCCACATGCGCACGCAGCTCCGCGACGTCGACGCTGTGTCCATCGGCGGGGACGACATACGCCGCGAGGCGCTTGTCCCCCGGCCGGTCCTCCCGCACCACCACCACACCCTGCCCCACCGTCGCATGCCCGGTCAGCACGGCCGCGACCTCACCCGGCTCCACACGGAAGCCACGGATCTTCACCTGGTCGTCGATACGACCCGCGTACTCCAACACCCCATCCGCCCGCAGACGCCCCAAGTCCCCGGTGCGATACATCCGCTCACCCGGACCGCCATACGGATTCGCGACAAAGCGCTCCGCCGTCAGACCCGGACGACCCGTATACCCGTGCGCCAACCCCGCACCCGCCACATAGATCTCCCCCACCACACCGACGGGTGCGGCGCGCAGTGACCCGTCCAGCACGAACGCCCGCTTGTGGGTGACCGCGCGGCCGATCGGCAGTGCCGCGCTGGTGAGGTCGGCGTCCGTGACGGTGTGGCAGGTCGTGAAACCCATGCTCTCCGCCGGCCCATACCCATTACCCACCCGCAGACCCGGATACAGACCCAACACCTTGGCGACATGCGCCACCGAACCACTCTCACCACCCGTAAACGCCGTCCGCACCCCAGCGAACGCCCCCGGATACTCATCCACCAAGAAATTGAACAGACTCGCCGACAACTGAAGCATCGTCACCCCATGCTCCACCACCAACGCCTCAATCAGATGCGGCTGAGGATTCTGCCCCGCCTGCAACACACACACCGCACCATGCACCAACGCACCGAACAACTCCAACGCAAAACCGTCCCACGACACCGGAGAACACTGCAGGAACACCTCACCCGCACCGAACTCACAGTAATCCTGACCCAGATACGTCCCCACCAAAGCCCGATGCGGCGCCGCCACACCCTTCGGCCGACCCGTCGAACCCGACGTGAACATCACACACGCCACATCATCCGGACCCACCGCCACACGCTGCCGCCCGGCGACGTCAACCGCCTCCCACGGCTCGTCGTCTACGCAGAGCACCGCGACGTCCAGGCCCGACAGCACCTCGCGCATGCCGACCCGTGTGAGTACCAAGGCCACATCCGCCTCAGCCACCACCGTCGCCAGACGATCCACCGGGAAATCCGGATCCAGCAACGTATAAGCACCACCGGCCTTCAACACCGCCAGCAACGCCACCACCATGTCCACACCACGCTCAAGCCGCACCCCCACCAACACACCCGGCCCCACACCCCACCCCACCAAACGATCCGCCAACCCCTCCGACAGACCATCCAACTCCCCGTACGACACCCGACGATCACCCGACACCAACGCCACCGCACCCGGCGCACCCACCACCCGCGCACCGAACAACTCCACCAGAGTCACCTCCGGCAGCGACACCACCTCACCGGCCCCGACACCCGGAACCTCGAACACGTCCAACGCCGCGATCGACACCCCCGGATCACCCGAAACCGCCTCCAACAAACGCACCAGAGACTCCACGACCATGGCCGCCGTGGACCGCTCGAAAAGATCCGTCGCGAACTGCAACGCCCCGGGAATCCCGGCCGCAGCACCCGCGCCGTCACGCTCCTCCAGAAACGTGAAGTTCAGGTCGAACTTCGCCGGCGACACCCCCACCGGCTCCTCCCGCGCCACCAGACCCGGCAGGTGAACAGTCCCCTCCACGTTGTTCTGCAGAACCAGCATCACCTGGAACAACGGATGCACCGCCAACGAACGCGTCGGATTCAGCTCCTCCACCAACCGCTCGAACGGCAGATCCTGATGCGAGAACGCCGCCAAGTCCGTCTCACGAACCCGCTCCAACAACTCACCAAAACTCGGCGCACCCGACACATCCGTCCGCAACACCAACGTATTGATGAAGAACCCGACCAACTCATCCAGCGCCTGATCCGAACGCCCCGCCACCACCGTGCCGATCGGAACATCCGACCCCGCACCCAACCGCGACAACAACGCCGCCAACCCCGCATGCAACACCATGAACAACGTCACACCATGCCGACGCGCCAAACCCTCCAACCTCGCATGCAGCTCGGCGTCGAGCGCGAAGTCCACCAGATCACCGCGGTGCGTCGCGACGGCCGGCCGAGGCCGGTCCGCGGGCAGCGCCAGTTCCTGCGGCACACCCTCCAGCGCGTGCCGCCAGTGGGCGAGTTGGAGGTCCAGGACATCGCCGAGCTGGTTGTGCTGCCAGAGCGTGTAGTCCGCGTACTGCACCGGCAGCGCCTCCCACACGGGCGCCCGCCCGGCCAACCGGGCTTCGTAAGCCGACGACAGCCCCTCCCACAACGGACCACTCGACCAACCGTCACTCGCAATGTGATGCACCGTCAGGACGAGCACCGACTCCCGCTCGCCGAGACTGAACAGCAAGGCGCGGATCGGGAGTTCGGTCGCCAGGTCGAACGGCTTGAACGCGGCCTCCTGCACCTCGTGGGCGAGGCTGTCACTGTCTCCCTCCACGACCTCGAAGGCGACGTTCGCCTCGCCGGCCGGCACGACCAGCTGGTGCGGCTCACCGTTGCGCACGCGGTAGAGCGTGCGCAGCGTCTCGTGCCGCGCGACGACGTCATCGACCGCCGCCCGCAACGCGGCCACATCCACCACACCACTCAACCGGACCGCGACCGGAATGTTGTAGGCGGCCGAGGGGCCCTCCATCTGGTCGAGGAACCAGAGACGCTGCTGCGCGAACGACAGCGGCAGCACCTCCGGACGCGCGGTCGCCTCCAGCGCCGGACGCACCGGACTGCCGTCCTTCAGCTTCTCGGTGATCCCGGCGACGGTCGGGTTGCGGAACAGGTCACGGATGCCGAGTTCGGCACCCAGTGCGGTACGGATCCGGCTGATCAACTTGGTTGCGAGCAGCGAATGACCGCCGAGCGCGAAGAAGTTGTCGTCCAGGCCGACCGAGGGCACGTCGAGTACCTCGGCGAAGAAGGCGCACAGGATCTCCTCCTGCGCCGACCGTGGACCTCGGTTCGTGCGGACGCCGTCGGGCGTCGCGGTGACGACGGCAGGCCGCGACCGTTCCGTGCGGGCGAGGAACTCCCGCTCCTGCTCAGGGGTGTCGAACACGTCCAGCGCGGAGACGCGGGCCTCCGGATCGCCGGCGGCCGCGCCGAGCAACCGGACCATCTGCTCGACCAGCGTGCGCGCGGTGACGCGGTCGAAGAGGTCGGTCGCGTACTGCAGTTCCGCGTGGATGCCGACGGGGGCACCCGTGCTGTCACGCTCCTCGGCGAAGGTGAAGTTGAAGTCGAACTTCGCCGGGGACAGGCCAAGCGGTTCGTCCTGCGTGGTGAGGCCGGGGAGTTGGAGGGTGCCCTCGGAGTTGTTCTGCAGGACCAGCATCACCTGGAACAGCGGATGCACGGCCAGCGAACGCGTCGGGTTCAGCTCCTCCACCAGCCGGTCGAAGGGCAGATCCTGGTGACTCAGCGCCGCCAGGTCGGTCTCGCGGACCCGGTCGAGCAGCTGCCCGAAGGTCGGCGTTCCCGACGTGTCGGTGCGCAGCACCAGGGTGTTGATGAAGAACCCGACGAGATCGTCGAGCGCCTGGTCCGAACGCCCGGCAACAACCGTGCCGATCGGGATGTCCGTGCCCGCACCCATTCGGGTGAGCAGAGCCGCAAGCCCGGCGTGCAGCACCATGAACAGCGTGACGCCGTGCCGACGCGCCAGCGTGTCGAGCCTGGCGTGCAGTTCGGCTTCGAGATGGAACTCGACGATGTCGCCTTCGTGGCTCGCGACCGCGGGCCGGGGACGGTCCGCGGGCAGCGCCAGTTCCTGCGGCACACCCTCCAACGCCTGCCGCCAGTGGTCCACCTGGCGGCCGAGGACATCGCCGAGCTGGTTGTGCTGCCAGAGGGTGTAGTCGACGTACTGGACGGGCAGCGGCTCCCACGCGGGTGCCTGCCCAGTGAGCCGGGCTTCGTAGGCGGTCGACAGGCCCTCCCAGAGGGGACCGTTGGACCAGCCGTCACTGGCGATGTGATGCAGCGTCAGGACGAGTACCGACTCGTCCTCGCCCAGCTGGAACAGGGCGACCCGGATGGGCAGTTCGTTGGCCAGGTCGAACGGCGCCAGCGACGCCTGCTCCACCTCCCGAGCCAGACGCTCGTTGTCGCACTCCGCGACCGTGAAGGGAACGCGGGCCTCATCGGCCGGCACGACCAGCTGACGGGCCTCGCCGTTGAGTGCGGGGTAGCGGGTGCGCAGGGTTTCGTGCCGCGCGACCACGTCATCGACCGCGGCGCGCAACGCAGCCAGGTCGAGACGGCCGTGCAAGCGGACCGCGACCGGAATGTTGTAGGTGGCCGACGGGCCCTCCATCTGGTCGAGGAACCAGAGGCGCTGCTGCGCGAACGACAGCGGCAGGACCTCCGGGCGCTCAGCCACCTCCGCCAGCGCCGGACGTGCCGGCTGTCCGTTCCCCAGTCGTTCGGCGATTCCGGCGACGGTGGGAGCGTCGAAGAGGTCGCGGATGCCGAGTTCGGCGCCGAGGGCCGTGCGGATCCGGCTGATCAGGCGAGCCGCCAGGAGGGAGTGGCCGCCCAGGGCGAAGAAGTCGACGTCGGCACCCACCGACGGCAGACCGAGGACCTCGGCGAACAGTGCGCAGAGGATCTCCTCCTCCGCCGAGCGCGGGCCACGACCGCTGGACTCGACCGCCAGGACGGGGGCCGGCAGGGCGCGCTGGTCGAGCTTGCCGTTGGGCGTCAGCGGCAGCACCTCCAGCACCACGAACCCGGACGGGACCATGTACTCCGGCAGCAGCCCCGCCACATGCGCACGCAACTCCGCGACGTCCACGCTCTGTCCGTCGGCGGGGACCACATACGCCGCGAGGCGCTTGTCCCCCGGCCGGTCCTCCCGCACCACCACCACACCCTGCCCCACCGTCGCATGCCCGGTCAGCACAGCCGCGACCTCACCCGGCTCCACACGGAAGCCACGGATCTTCACCTGGTCATCGATACGACCCGCGTACTCCAACACCCCATCCGCCCGCAGACGCCCCAGATCCCCGGTCCGATACATCCGCTCACCCGGACCGCCATACGGATTCGCGACAAAGCGCTCCGCCGTCAGACCCGGACGACCCGTATACCCGTGCGCCAACCCCGCACCCGCCACATAGATCTCCCCCACCACACCCACCGGCGCAGCCCGCAGCGACCCGTCCAGCACGAACGCCCGCTTGTGACTGACCGCACGGCCGATCGGCAACGCCACACCGGCGAGATCCGCATCCGTCACCGCATGGCAGGTCGTGAAACCCATACTCTCCGCCGGCCCATACCCATTCCCCACCCGCAGACCCGGATACAGACCCAACACCTTGGCGACATGCGCCACCGAACCACTCTCACCACCCGTAAACGCCGTCCGCACCCCAGCGAACGCCCCCGGATACTCATCCACCAAGAAATTGAACAGACTCGCCGACAACTGAAGCATCGTCACCCCATGCTCCACCACCAACGCCTCAATCAGATGCGGCTGCGGATTCTGCCCCGCCTGCAACACACACACCGCACCATGCACCAACGCACCGAACAACTCCAACGCAAAACCGTCCCACGACACCGGAGAACACTGCAGGAACACCTCACCCGCACCGAACTCACAGTAATCCTGACCCAGATACGTCCCCACCAAAGCCCGATGCGGCGCCGCCACACCCTTCGGCCGACCCGTCGAACCCGACGTGAACATCACACACGCCACATCATCCGGACCCACCACCACACGCTGCCGCCCGACGACGTCAACCGCCTCCCACGGCTCATCCACACACAACACCGCGACGTCCAGCCCCGACAACACCCCCCGCATCCCCACCCGCGTCAGCACCAAGGCCACATCCGCCTCAGCCACCACCGTCGCCAGACGATCCACCGGAAAATCCGGATCCAGCAACGTATAAGCACCACCGGCCTTCAACACCGCCAGCAACGCCACCACCATGTCCACACCACGCTCAAGCCGCACCCCCACCAACACACCCGGCCCCACACCCCACCCCACCAAACGATCCGCCAACCCCTCCGACAGACCATCCAACTCCCCGTACGACACCCGACGATCACCCGACACCAACGCCACCGCACCCGGCGCACCCACCACCCGCGCACCGAACAACTCCACCAGAGTCACCTCCGGCAGCGACACCACCTCACCGGCCCCGACACCCGGAACCTCGAACACGTCCAACGCCGCGATCGACACCCCCGGATCACCCGACACCGCCTCCAGCAAACGCACCAGAGACTCCACGACCATGCCCGCCGTGGACCGCTCGAAAAGATCCGTCGCGAACTGCAACGCCCCGGGAATCCCAGCCGCAGCACCCGTGCCGTCACGCTCCTCCACAAACGTGAAGTTCAGGTCGAACTTCGCCGGCGACACCCCCACCGGCTCCTCCCGCGCCACCAGACCCGGCAGGTGAACAGTCCCCTCCACGTTGTTCTGCAGAACCAGCATCACCTGGAACAACGGATGCACCGCCAACGAACGCGTCGGATTCAGCTCCTCCACCAACCGCTCAAACGGCAGATCCTGATGCGAGAACGCCGCCAAGTCCGTCTCACGAACCCGCTCCAACAACTCACCAAAACTCGGCGCACCCGACACATCCGTCCGCAACACCAACGTATTGATGAAGAACCCGACCAACTCATCCAGCGCCTGATCCGAACGCCCCGCCACCACCGTGCCAATCGGAACATCCGACCCCGCACCCAACCGCGACAACAACGCCGCCAACCCCGCATGCAACACCATGAACAACGTCACACCATGCCGACGCGCCAAACCCTCCAACCTCGCATGCAGCTCGGCGTCCAGGCGGAATTCGACGACGGCGCCGTCATGACTAGCGACCGCAGGCCGGGTCCGGTCCGCAGGCAACGCCAACTCCTGCGGCACACCGTCCAGAACCTGCCGCCAGTGGTCCAACTGCCCTTCCAGCACCTCACCGAGCTGGTTGTGCTGCCAGAGCGTGTAGTCCGCGTACTGCACCGGCAGCGCCTCCCACACGGGCGCCCGCCCGGCCAACCGGGCTTCGTAAGCCGACGACAGCCCCTCCCACAACGGACCAGTCGACCAACCGTCACTCGCAATGTGATGCACCGTCAGAACGAGGACCGACTCCACGTCGCTCAACTTGAAAAGTGCTACCCGCAGGGGAAGTTCACGGGCAAGGTCGAACGGAGCGAACGACGCCTGCTGCATCTCCTGCGCCAGCAGCTCACCGTCATACTCCACCACCGTGAAGGGGACCCGGGCCTCGGCGGCCGGCACCACCAGCTGGTACGGCTCACCGTCGACCGTGGGGTAGCACGTGCGCAACGCCTCGTGCCGCCCGACCACGTCATCGACCGCCGCCCGCAACGCGGCCACATCCACCACACCACGCAACCGGACCGCGACCGGAATGTTGTACGTCCCCGACGGACCCTCCATCTGGTCCAGCACCCAGAGACGCTGCTGCGCGAACGACAGCGGCAGCACCTCCGGACGCTCAGCCACCGCCAGCGCCGGACGCGCCGACTGGCCGTCGTCCAGTCGTTCGGCGAGGCCGGCGACGGTGGGGGCGTCGAAGAGGTCACGGATGCCGAGTTCGGCACCCAGCGCGGTACGGATCCGGCTGATCAGGCGCGCCGCGAGCAGCGAGTGGCCGCCCAGGGTGAAGAAGTCGTCGTCGATGCCGACCGACGGCACGTCCAGGACCTCGGCGAACAGCGCGCACAGGATCTCCTCCCGCGCCGAGCGCGCACCACGCCCACCGCGACCCGTCACCGCGACGGGAGCCGGCAGCGCACGCTGGTCGAGCTTGCCGTTCGACGTCAGCGGCAGCACCGGCAGCACCACCAGGGCCGCGGGCAGCATGTGACGCGGCAGACGCCCCGCCACGTGGCGACGCACCTCCTCCACATCCACACCCTCATGCCCCTCCACCGGGACCAGGTAGCCCACCAGGCGCCGGTCACCGGGCCGGTCCTCCCGGACCACGACCACCGCCTGCGCCACCGCCGCATGCGCGGTCAACGCCGCCGCGATCTCACCCGGCTCGATCCGGAACCCCCGAATCTTGATCTGGTCATCCACCCGACCCGCATACTCCAGCACGCCGTCCGCAGTCCCGTTCGCACGCCAACGCGCCAGATCCCCCGTCCGGTACATCCGCTCACCCGGCCCGCCATACGGATTCGCGACGAAACGCTCCGCCGTCAACCCCGGACGACCCGCATACCCACGCGCCAACCCCGCACCGGCCAGATACAACTCACCCAGCACACCCGGCGCCACCGGCCGCAACCCCTCATCCAGCACGAACGCCCGCGTATTGCGCAGTGGGCGACCGATCAACGGCACCTCGTGATCCGCCACCCGCGCATACGTCACATACACCGTCGCCTCGGTCGGCCCATACGTGTTGAACGCCGCCGTCGACCCCGCCACCGCACGAAGATCAGCCCACAACGCCTCGTCCAGCGCCTCACCACCGATCTCCAGAATCCGCGGACGCGACACCCTCGAACCGTCCAGGAGGCCCAGCTCCACCAACTGCCGCAAATACGTCGGCGTCAACTCCAGATAATCCACACCCCGCCGCTCGACATACTCCACCAGCAGCTCAGGACTACGACGCGTCTCATCGTCCACCAGATGCAGCTCATGCCCACCCAGCAACCAGAACAGCACACTCCACGACGCGTCGAACGTCATCGCACCGATCAACGCCGCCCGCAACGCCCGACCCCAAGCGCCGCCAACTCCGCCGCAAACACCTCCTCAACATGCGCATGGAACAGATTCACCAACGAACCGTGCTCCACCACCACACCCTTGGGCCGGCCCGTCGACCCCGACGTATACACCGCATACGCCGCATGACCCGAACCCAGCACCCCCACCCGCTCCGCATCGACCACATCAACCACCGACAGAGACGCCAACTCCCCCACCACACCCGGGTCATCGACACACACCACCGGCACCGAACCCGAACTCCCCAAGCCCGCAGCATCGGTGATCACCACCGCCGGCGCCGAATCCTCCAGCATGTACGCGACCCGATCCGCCGGATACTCCGGATCCACCGGCACATAACAACCACCGGCCTTCAACACCGCCAGCAACGCCACGACCAGATCCGCCCCACGCGGCAACAACACCGCCACCCGCGCCTCCGGGCCCACCCCCCGACCGATCAACAACCGCGCCAACCTGTTCGCCCGCGCGTTCAGTTCACCGAACGACAGCACACCTTCCCCATGCACCAACGCCCTCGCCCCCGGCGCCGACCGCACATGCTCCTCGAAGATCTCCGACAGCATCCGCCCATCGCCCACCGCATGGGCCGTGTCGTTCCACCCCGACAGGACCAGCTCACGCTCCACCCCACCCAGCAACTCCACCGAGCCGACCGGCACCTCGGGATCACCCACCACCGCCACCAGCAACCGCACCAACCGCTCCGCCAACGCGCACGCGGTACCACGATCGAAGAGATCCATCGCGTACTGGAGAGTCGCGTGGACACCAGCGGGCACACCCGCGCCGGTGCGCTCCTCCGCAAAGGTGAAGTCGAGGTCGAACTTCGCCGGTGCAAGGGCGAACGGCTCCGACTGTGCGGTGACATCGGGGAGTTGAAGGGAACCGTCGAAGTTGTTCTGCAGCGCCAGCATCACCTGGAACAGCGGATGCCGCCCCAACGAGCGCGTCGGGTTCAGCTCCTCCACCAGCCGCTCGAACGGCAGATCCTGATGCGTGAACGCCGCAAGGTCCGTCTCGCGGACCCGGTCGAGCAGCTCACCGAAGGTCGGCGCACCCGACGTATCAGTGCGCAGGACCAGCGTGTTGACGAAGAACCCGACCAGATCGTCGAGCGCCTGGTCCGAACGACCCGCCACCACCGTGCCGATCGGGACATCCGTCCCCGCACCCATCCGCGTGAGCAGCGCCGCAAGCCCGGCGTGCAGCACCATGAACAGCGTCACGCCGTACTGACGCGCCATGCTGTCGAGGCCGGCGTGCAGTTCGGCGTCCAGGTGGAACTCGACGATGTCGCCCTCATGGCTGGCGACCGCCGGGCGAGGCCGGTCGATCGGCAGCGCCAGCTCCTCCGGCGCGCCCTCCAACGCCTGCCGCCAGTGGGCGAGCTGCTGGTCCAGCACCTCCCCCAGCAACTCGTGCTGCCAGAGCGTGTAGTCGGCGTACTGGAAGGACAGCGGCTCCCAGTCGGGGGCCTGCCCCGCGACGCGAGCCCGGTAGGCCGAGGAGAGACCGTCCCAGAGCGGGCCGTTGGACCAGCCGTCACTGGCGATGTGGTGCAGCGTCAGGACGAGCATCGACTCGTCCTCGCCCAGCTCGAACAGCTCGACGCGGATGGGCAGTTCGGTCGCCAGGTCGAACGGCGCGAACGACGTCTGTTGCACCTCCTGCGCCAGGCGCTCGTTGTCGCACTCCACCACCGTGAAGGGGACCCGGGCCTCGGCGGCCGGCACGACCAGCTGGTACGGCTCACCGTCGACCGTGGGGTAGCACGTGCGCAGGGCCTCGTGCCGCCCGACCACGTCATCGACCGCCGCCCGCAACGCGGCCACATCCACCACACCACGCAACCGGACCGCGACCGGAATGTTGTACGTCCCCGACGGACCCTCCATCTGGTCCAGCACCCAGAGACGCTGCTGCGCGAACGACAGCGGCAGCACCTCCGGACGCTCAGCCACCACGACCGCCGGACGCGCCGGACGGCCCTCCGTGAGCCTGCCCACCACACCGGACACGGTCGGCGAGTCGAACAGGTCACGGATGCCGAGCTGGACGCCGAGCGTCGACCGGATCCAGCTGAGCAGCTGGGCTGCCTTCAGGGAGTGGCCGCCCAGGGCGAAGAAGTCGTCGTCCACGCCGACCGACGGCACGTCCAGGATCTCGGCGAACAGTGCGCAGAGGATCTCCTCCTCCGCAGAGCGCGCACTGCGACCGCCCTGCCCTGCGACGGTGGTGGTGGGGGCCGGCAGGGCGCGCTGGTCGAGCTTGCCATTGGGCGTCAGCGGCAGCACCTCCAGCACCACGAACCCGGACGGGACCATGTACTCCGGCAGCAGCCCCGCCACGTGCGCACGCAGCTCCGCAACGTCCACGCTGTGTCCGTCGGCGGGGACCACGTACGCCGCGAGGCGCTTGTCCCCCGGCCGGTCCTCCCGCACCACCACCACACCCTGCCCGACCGTCGCATGCCCGGTCAGCACGGCGGCGACCTCACCCGGCTCGACGCGGAAGCCACGGATCTTCACCTGGTCGTCGATACGACCCGCGTACTCCAACACCCCGTCCGCCCGCAGACGCCCCAGGTCCCCGGTGCGATACATCCGCTCACCCGGACCGCCGTGCGGGTTCGCGACGAAACGCTCCGCCGTCAGACCCGGACGACCCGTATACCCGTGCGCCAACCCCGCACCCGCCACATAGATCTCCCCCACCACACCCACCGGCGCGGCGCGCAGTGACCCGTCCAGCACGAACGCCCGCTTGTGGGTGACCGCGCGGCCGATCGGCAGTGCCGCGCTGGTGAGGTCGGCGTCTGTGACGGTGTGGCAGGTCGTGAAACCCATGCTCTCCGCAGGCCCATACCCATTACCCACCCGCAGACCCGGATACAGACCCAACACCTTGGCGACATGCGCCACCGAACCACTCTCACCACCCGTAAACGCCGTCCGCACCCCAGCGAACGCCCCCGGATACTCATCCACCAAGAAATTGAACAGACTCGCCGACAACTGAAGCATCGTCACCCCATGCTCCACCACCAACGCCTCAATCAGATGCGGCTGAGGATTCTGCCCCGCCTGCAACACACACACCGCACCATGCACCAACGCACCGAACAACTCCAACGCAAAACCGTCCCACGACACCGGAGAACACTGCAGGAACACCTCACCCGCACCGAACTCACAGTAATCCTGACCCAGATACGTCCCCACCAAAGCCCGATGCGGCGCCGCCACACCCTTCGGCCGACCCGTCGAACCCGACGTGAACATCACACACGCCACATCATCCGGACCCACCACAGCCCGGGACACCACACCCGCCGACGCCTCCCACGGCTCATCCACACACAACACCGCGACATCCAGACCCGACAACACCCCCCGCATCCCCACCCGCGTCAGCACCAAGGCCACATCCGCCTCAGCCACCACCGTCGCCAGACGATCCACCGGGAAATCCGGATCCAGCAACGTATAAGCACCGCCGGCCTTCAACACCGCCAGCAACGCCACCACCATGTCCACACCACGCTCAAGCCGCACCCCCACCAACACACCCGGCCCCACACCCCACCCCACCAAACGATCCGCCAACCCCTCCGACAGACCATCCAACTCCCCGTACGACACCCGACGATCACCCGACACCAACGCCACCGCACCCGGCGCACCCACCACCCGCGCACCGAACAACTCCACCAGAGTCACCTCCGGCAGCGACACCACCTCACCGGCCCGGTCGTTCTGCACGGTCGTAGATTCCTTCGGCTGAGCCATGACGCTCCCTTGAGTGCCTGTCCTGGTGGTGCTCCGAAGCAGCTGATCGCCCGCCCCGGCCGGGGGCTTGACCCGGCCGGGACAGGCGTCGTCGCGGTCCTCGGGGAGCGCGGTGTGCGTGCTTCAAAGCGGAAACGGGGGTGGAGAAGTGGGTAAAGAAAGTGGGTCGGGAATCCGACTCAGCCGACGGCCACGCGCTGCGGCGCGAGGTCGGTCCAGTGCTGGTCGATGTAGTCCAGGCACGCCTGGCGGTTGTTCTGGCCGAAGGCCGTGGTCCAGCCGGCCGGCACCTCGATGTGGTTCGGCCAGAGCGAGTGCTGGTTCTGGTCGTTGACGAGAACCACGTACGTGCTGTCGGCGTCCTCGAACGGATTCGTCATGGCAGGTCTCCCTTGCAGGGGTCGGAAGGTCGGAAAAAGCTGTTCGCGTTACGCCAGGTGTCCGAGACCGGTCGCTCCCGGCAGCCAGACGTCGTCCTGGTCGAGGGCGGCCGGCCGGTACTTGCCCAGGGAGCTGATCAGCATCCGGGTTTCCAGGGCGAGGCAGGCGACGAGCCGGGCGAGGCCCTCCTCCGGGTCCTCGTCCGCCGCCAGCAGGGCGGCTCGGCCCAGGCCCACGGCCCGGGCTCCCAGAGCGAGGCTCTTGACGGCCCTGGCCCCCTCCCACATCCGGCCGGAGACCAGCAGGCAGTGGGAGCGGGGCTGCGACCCGAGCCGCCGCAGGCACTCGGCGAGGGGGAGGCCCACCTGGTCGAGGAAGCTGCTGGGTGCCCAGCCGCTGCCGCCCTCGGCGCCGTCGACGGTCACCGAGTCGGCGCCGCTCGCCCAGGCGACCTGCGCGGCGTCGTGGATGTCGCGCCCCGGGGGGAGCTTCACCCAGACCCGGGCGCGCGGGTAGTTGTTGCGCATGAACCGGATCTGCTGGCGGAGGATCTCCGCCGTGAACGTGCCGGGGCTGCTGCACCGCAGCACCTGCTCACCACCGTCGAACACGCTCTCGTCGGTGCTGTACTGCCCGGCCAGCCGGTCGGCCGTGGCGCGCTGGAGCACCGTCATGCCGCCGAGTCCGGGCTTGGCGCCCTGGCCCACCTTGAGTTCGAAGGCGAGGCGGCCGGACTCCAGCAGCGGCTGGGCGCCGGGGTCGCTGTAGAGCAGGTTCCAGACCTCGGCGTCCGCGTCCTCGGTGCTCTGCTGGAAGGCCATTCCGCCGAGCCCGTCGGGGAGTTCGCTCTCGTAGGCGCGCAGCCGGGCGAGCATGCCGTTGCCGGTCTGCTCGGAGCTGTCGGCATAGCCGTTGGTCGGGACGACGTTCTCGCCGATGACCAGCGGGATCCCGAGGCGCCCGGCCTGGCGGCTCACCGCGAGGCCGAGTCCGGAGGAGGAGACCTGGGTGGAGCCGAAGGCCGAGACGTAGAACGGCAGCGGGGAACGGAAGCCGCCGATCTCGGTGTCGAGCGCGACGTCGCCGTAGAGCGGCTCGCGGGCCAACTCGGTGAGCATCTCCAGCCGTTGGGGCATGAAGACCGGCGGGACGAGGCGCATCGCGTCCAGCGGGTCGGTGCCGCCCTCGGCTGTTCCGGGCCGGCTGACGCCGCCGGCGCCGAACAGGGTCAGGCCGTAGCCGTCCATCGGGGGGAACACGCCGCGGGCGCCGTCCCGGGCCCGGGAGCGGATCGACGCCTCCGGGAAGCCGGGGGCGCTCAGTACGCCGGTCACGGCGAGACCACCCCGGGGATCTTCGGGAAGGCGGTCGCCTTCCAGACCGAGTCGAGGCCCGCGACGTAGCGGGTGAGCCGCTCGATGCCGATCCCGAAGCCGGAGCTGCTGGGAATGCCGTCCCGGACCATCTTCAGGTACCACTCGTACTTGGCCGGGTTCTCGCCGGTCTCGCGCATCCGGGCGATGATCCGGGCGTAGTCGTACTCGCGCTCGCTGCCGCTGATCAGCTCGCCGTAGCCCTCGGGGGCGATGAGGTCGAAGTTGCGCAGCACCTCGGGGCGCTCGGGGTCCTCGCGGTCGTAGAAGCCGCGCGATCCCTTGGGGTAGTCGATGATGAAGAACGGCGAGTCCGACTTGTGCGAGAGGATGCCCTCGCCCTCCCAGTCGATCTCGGCGTCGTGGTTCTGCTCGTGGCCGAGCCGGACCAGGTCCTCCATCGCGTCGGTGTGGCTGATCTGCTCGAACGCGCCGGTCTTGTTGAGCAGCGGAGCGAAGGCGTCGGGGTCCCGGCCCAGGATCTCCAGCTCGCTGCCCATCGTCCGCACGACGCGGGCGACGGCCGCGGTCACGATGTCCTGCGCGACGCGCATCGCGTCCTGCTGCGAGGCGCCGGCGATCTCGACGTCGAACTGGTGGAACTCGGCCAGGTGGCGGCCCGTGTCGGCCGTCTCCAGGGGTTCGAGGCGGACGTTGGGGGCAACGTAGAAGATCTTGTCGAAGGCCAGCAGCGACGCCTGCTTGTAGAGGATCGCGCTGGTCATCAGCTTGTAGCGGTTGCCGTAGAAGTCGATGTCGACCTGCTTGGCCCCGCGGCCGCCCGGGTCGGTGACCGGACCGATGATCGGCGGCAGCAGCTCCACGAAGCCCTGCTCCAGCAGGAGTTCACGCGCGGCCTGGACGATCTGGTTCTGGATCCGCAGGACGGACTGCGTCACGGGGCTCTTGAGGTGCTCCGGCGGCGTGCCGGGCCGTGAGGGTGCGAACTGGCTGCTCAAGGTGTCTCTTCTTTCGGTGGGTTCGGCAGTCGGATCAGTGAGGGGCCCGGAGTGCCCGGTCCAGGTTGGTGGCCGCCGCCCGGTCGAAGGTCTGCTCCACGTAGGAGAGCGCCTGCAACAGGTCGGTGGCGGTCATGCGTTGGCCGGCGACGGAGCGTCCGGAGGCTCGGACGGGAAGCGAGCCGGTGTGCGACCAGCGCAGGCGCCCGTCGGATTCGATGAAGCTCCTGGAGCGCCCGGCGTTGTCGGGATGCAGGCAGTAGGGGACGTCCAGCAGTCCCCTGGCGAAGGCCTCGACCAGCGCCGCGCCGATGTCCTCGTTCAGGTCGAGGACGGCGTGCACCAGGGCCGTCGCCTCGTCGAGGACCTCGCTGCCGGCCGCTGCCGCCGCGACACCGGAGCCGGAGCCGGAGCTCAAGCCCGAGGGGGCGTAGCCGCCCGCGTTCTGTGCGGCCAGCGCCGCGATCTCCAGTGCTTCGACGTTCTCGCCGACGGTGGGGATCCGGTGGGCCTCCGCCGCCGTCTTGACGATGAGCCGCTCCGCTCCGGTGCGGACCGCCAGTTCGGCGGCCTGCTCCAGGAGCAGCAACGCGCCGGCCCGGGTGCGGGGGTAGACCCCCATGTAGTTGTAGATGACGATGTGGCAGTCGAGGTCCGGCATCAGCGTGTCGGCGAGCCGGCGCAGCGCGAGCACCGCCTCCCGGTCCTGGGCCGCGTTGGTCTGCTGCGCGTAGCTCAGCGAGACGCTGCGCAGGCCGTGTTGGCGGAAGAACAGCCCTTCCAGCAGGCTGATCGCCACCAGCAGGCTCGGCGGGCAGAGTTGGCCGAGCATGCAGCCGCCGAACGTCTCGACGTGCGGCTCGAGCCCGCGCTCGCGGGCCTGGACCAGCACCTCGCAGGACTGTGCCCAGTTCTGCACGGCCTGGCGCAGCGGCAGTCGGCCGTACGGCAGGCAGTAGGAGACCGGCCCGCCCTCGGTGGTGTCCAGTCCGGCCTCCAGGGACGAGGCGATGATGCCCTGGGGTGCGGCCGAGCCGTGCCGCACCTGCACCGGGAAGTCGCGCTCGCGCACGCCCTCCAGGACGGCCAGGTTGGTCGCCGTGGCGTGGGTGCGGATCGGGTACCCGTTGAGGTCCCCGCCCTCGGCGACGGCGCGCCGGGCGTCGGCGAGCTTGCCGAGCCGGGTGTAGCTGTCCAGGGTGATGGTGCCGACGGTGGTGGCGTTGGCCCCCTTGACGGCGATCAGCCCCTCGCGCATGGCCCGGGGGTCGCCGAATCCCATCCTCGGCTGCACGACGAGGCTGCCCCGCGCGTGCGAGCGTCGGACGAAGTCGGCGAACGCGTTCACCGGCGCGGCGCCCTGCGGACCGGTCATGAGGCCGGGGTCGTTCGGAGCTTCTCCAGCACCGGGACCGCGGACCCGACGCCGCCCGACGCCGCGACGGAACGGACGAACTGCTCGAACTCCCGGAACTCGGACGGGTCGTGGAAGACCGCCGAGAATCCGGCGGCGGACAGCCGGCGGGACATCTGCTCCGCCGAGTCGCCGCCGCCCGTGGCGTCCGGAGTGCTCTGCAGCTGCCGGCCGGTGCCGAGCTTTCCGCCGATGACGATCGGCGTGTGAGCCAGCTCGGCGAGGGCGCGCAGCTCCACGACGGCACGCAGTCCGTCGCTCTCGCCGTGCCCGTTGACGCTGCTGAGGACGATCAGGTCGGGGCCGCTGTCGGCACATGCCTGCGCCAACTCCGCGCCCGTCAGGCACGGTCCGAGGTTCTCCACCCGGTGCCCCCAGTCCTCCAGCAGCAGCTGGAGGAAGACGAGGTTCCAGGTGTGCGAGTCGGACTCGGTGCCGGCGACCACCACGTCGAGGATCCGGTCGGAACTCATGCCTCGCCCCTCTCGGCGGAGTTGAGCGCGGCGATCCTGCCGGGCAGCGTCCGCCAGGTCTCGGGGGTGTAGAAGTGCCCGCCGGGCAGCACGTCGTGGCGGTACGCGCCGCGTGCCAACGCGCGCCACTGCTCGCCGGCGTCCGCCTCGATGACGTCGTCCGCGGCGCCCGAGAGCATCTGCACCGGCATGCCGACGGTGGCGCCCGGAGTGTGCCGGAAGGTGTCCCGCACGCGGATGTCCGCGCGCATCAACTCGACGCTCATCTCCTGGAGTTCGGGGTCCTCCAGGACATGGGCCGGCATCAGGCCATGGGTCTTCATCCAGAGCAGCAGGCCCTCGTCGTCGTCCTGCTGGGAGGGGAACATGTCCCTGGGCGTCAGCCCCCGGTCGGGCGCGTTGCAGGAGGAGACGACCAGGCTCTGCGGGACCGGCCCGCCACTGCGCTCGATGCGCGCCGCCACGTCGAACGCCATCCAGCCGCCCATGCTGTGTCCGAAGAGCACGTACGGTCCGTCGACGGCGGACAGTACGGCGGCGGTGGCGTCGAGGGCCAACTCCTCCCAGTCGGTGGCGAAGTCGTCCAGGAATCTGCCCTCCCGGCCTGGATAACAGATCGCCGAGAGCGCGGTGTCGGCCGGCATGGCGTCGCCCCACAGGTGGTACGAGGCCGTGCCACCCCCGCAGAAGCCCAGGCAGACGAGGGTCAGCGCCGGGTTCTCCGGGCGTCGGATGCTGATGACGGTGGTGTCCTGCGCGATGTTCGCGGTGTTCACTTGGCCTCCGCCTGACGGGTCGCCACAAAGGCCGCCAGCTCGCGCAGTTCGGGATGCCGGTAGACCTCCTTCGTGGACACGGTGATGCCGAACTGCTTCTTCAGTCGGCCGATGACGCGCAGCGCGATGAGCGAATGCCCGCCCAGCGAGAAGAAGTTGTCGGTGGGACTGATCCGGGGCCGCCCGAGCACCTCGGACCACACGCCGGCGATCAGGGTCTCGATCTCGCCCTGCGGCTCGTCGCCCGGCTCGCTCTCCTCCGAACCGGCCCACAGGGCCTCCTCGGCGGCGGGCAGGGCCCGGTGGTCCACCTTGCCGTTCACGCTCAGCGGCAGCGCCGCCAGCATGACGAAGGCCGAGGGGATCATGAACGACGGCAGCACGCCGGCCAGGTGCTCCTGCAACTCCCGTGCGCGCGGGGCACTGTCGCCCGCCGGCACCCAGTAGCCGACGAGCTGGTCACCGGCCGTCGTGGTGCTCTGCAGCACGACGGCGGCCGTCCGGACGTCCGGGTGCGCGGCGAGCGCGGACTCGATCTCGCCGAGTTCCACCCGGTAGCCGCGGATCTTGATCTGCCGGTCGGTCCGGCCCAGGTAGTCGATGCCACCGTCCGCGCGCAGCCGTACCTGGTCCCCGGTGCGGTACATCCGGCCGCCCGGGGTGAACGGGTCGGCGACGAACCGCTGCGCGGTGAGCGCGGGCCGGCCCAGGTAGCCGTTGGCCACGGCGGGCCCCGCCAGGTGGAGTTCGCCGGTCTCACCGGCGCCGAGCGCGGCGAGGGAGTCGTCCAGGACGTACGCGGTGACGCCCGGCAGGGGCCGGCCGATGTGCGGGGCGGGGCCGGTGATCCAGGTCGCGGTGGCGTCCACCGTGCACTCGGTCGGGCCGTACAGGTTGATGGCCTCGAGCGTCCCCTCGGCGCGGGCCCGGTCCAGCTCCCGCCAGACCTCCACCGGCACCGGCTCGCCGCCCATGAAGAGCCGCAGCCTGCGGCCGTCGGCGGTGGGTGCGAGCAGGACCTCGCGCAGCACCTCCCAGTGCGAGGGGGTCAGGTCGAGGTCGTCGACGGCGTGTTCGTCCAGCAGGGCGCGGAGCCTGGCGGGGTCGGTGCGCTCGCTCTCGCCGATCACCACGAGGGTGTCGCCACGGCAGATCCGTACCCACTGCTGGACGGAGGCGTCGAAGGAGATGCTGGCGTTCCAGGCCACGACGCGCGGGTGCCCGTCGTAGAAGCCGGCGCCCTCCAGGCCCGCGACGAGGGCGGCGACGCCACCCCTGGTGGCCTCGACGCCCTTCGGCGTTCCCGTCGAGCCGGAGGTGAAGATCACGTACGCCGGGTCGGCCGCGGCTACCTCGGCCACCGCTGCCGCCGAAGCCGAGGACACCGCCGGTACCGCCGGTACCGCCGGTACCGCCGGGGACAGGATCTCGACCCCGGCCGGCCACGCGACCGTGCTGTCGGTCCCGGCCAGCACGGTCCGCAGGCCCGCGTCGCGCACCATGTGGGCGAGCCGCTCGGCCGGGTAGGCCGGGTCCAGCGGCACATAGGCCGCGCCCGTGCGCCACACCGCGAGCAGCGCCACGACCAGCTCCGCGCCGCGCCGCAGGCTCACGCCCACCCGCGCACCGCGCCCGATCCCGCGCCCGGCCAGCAGGGCGGCCAGGTCGGCCGTCCGGCGGTCGAGTTCGGCGAAGGTCAGGGTGTGGTCGGGCCCGTGCACGGCGGTGCGGTCCGGGGTGGACTCGACCGCCTGCCGGAAACGGGTCAGCGGGTCGACCGGCGCCGGCCGGACGGCCGTGACCGGGCTGTCGTCGAGAACGCTCATGCCGTGCCCCCGACCAGCGCGGAGGCGTCGACCGTCGGCCGGCAGTCCGCGAGGTCGACCGGGTTGCCCATCGCGACGACGATCTTCCGGTCCCCCTGGAACGGGTCACGGCCGTGCGACGTGAGCACGTTGTCGACGAGCATGATGTCGCCCGGCTGCCAGGTCTGCCGCACGGTGGCCTTCTCGTAGGCGGCGTTGAGGGTTTCGAGGTCCTCGCGGGTCAGCGGCTGCCCGTCGCCCAGGCCGGTCTCGAACGGCAGACCGTCCGCGCCGAACTCGTCGACGAGGGTCTCGCGCAGTTCCTCGTCCAGCGACCAGGAACTCCAGAAGGCGAGGTGATTGAACCAGACCTCCTCACCGGTCTCCGGATGCCGGATGATTCCCGGCCGCCGCTGAGCGGTCTTGAGATTTCCCTCGTCGTCCCATCGGCAGGAGATCAGGTTCTCGGCGCAGTACTCCTCCACCTGCTCCCGGTTCTCGGTGGCAAAGGCCTTCTGCCAGCTCACCGAGATGTGCTCGGAGTAACTGCGGTTCAACGCCCAGCCACTGCGACGTACCCGTTCGACCAGGTCGGCGGGCAGCTCGCGCAGGACGTTTCGACAGTCCGCCACGGGTGTCGCGCCGCCCTGCTCGGGGGCGATGAGGCAGGCGAACATGAGAAGCCCGGGGAAGGTCAGCGTGTAGCTGTTCTCGTTGTGCATCCGGATCGGCTGGGCCGGCGGCAGGTCGGTGGACGAGTAGACGTCGTTGCCGAAGCTGCTGCGCGGCGTCGCCTTCTCCCGGTAGGGCGTCCGCTGGGGGATCAGGACGTCCCGGACCCGTGCGAAGTCCTCGACGGTGGAGACCGGCAGCCCGCGCAGGTAGAGCGCGCCGTGCTCCCGCAGGGCCGTGCGAAGGGCGGGAAGCAGTGCGGTCAGCCAGCCGCAGGCATCCTCGATGTCCTCGAACCCGGGGACGACGGCGGTAGCCGGCTTTCCTTCGGCAAGGGTCCATTCCAGGGTTTCTGGTGGACTTGAGGAGGGAGGCATGATATCGCGCCCTTTCCTTTGTGAGATGTGACGGGACGATCTCCTGGCGCCGATATCCCGGGGAATCCCGAATCGTCGTCGGAGCGTCGGATCGGGGGCGCCAAGGACGCGTCCCGGGGAATCGCCGAAAGTCTCACCGACGGGGATCTATACGATCTCTACGGAATATCTATGGAGGATCAACGGCGTGGTCAGACCCCCACCCGGGCCGGCCGGCGGCGCCCTCGGATACGTTCTGCCTCGCACCGATGACGCAAAGCAGTCAGATCCCCACGAGCACCGAGGTTGGTCCACCGTGATCCCGTTCCGCGAGACCGTCAGCAGCCCCGGGCTGCCCGTGCACGGCCCCTACTCACCGGCCGTCCGCGCGGGCGGCCTGCTCTTCGTCTCGGCCCAGCCCGGCGTGGACCCCGCCACCGGGACGGTCCCCGACGGCGGTGCGGCGGCCCAGTGCCGCCAGGCGCTGCGCAACCTGGAGCACGTCCTGCGGGTCGCGGGCGCGGACCTGCGCGACGTCGTGCGGACCACCGTCCTCTACACCGACCTCGCCGACCTCCCGGCGATCAACGCCGCCTACGCCGAGGCCTTCCCGGCCGACCCGCCCGCACGCACGGCGGCCGTGGTCGGCCTCGCGGGCGGCCGGCTGGTCTCCATCGACGCCATCGCCGCCATCGACCCGACCGGACCTCGGTAGGTTGATCCCGGACCTCTCCCCCCACCGGAAGGCAACGACGATGCTCGCAGGGCGACTCAACATCAGGACCCGCGTCTTCTCGATGGAGGAGGTGCCGACGCCGCACGCCGCACCGGGCGAGGTGCGGATCAAGGTCGCCGCCGCCGGGGTCTGCCTCTCCGACGTGCACCTCATCGACGGCACGCTCACGCCGGTCCTGCTGGCGGGCGACACGGTGACCCTCGGGCACGAGAGCGCGGGCACGATCGACGAGGTCGGCGACGGCGTGACCGGCCTGACGACCGGTCAGCGGGTGCTGCTGCGGGCCGGCGAGCCGCGCGACGGCGTGGTCTTCACCCGCGGGGTCGACTACGACGGTGGCTGGGCGCAGTACGCGGTGGCCCGCGCCGACACCGTGGTCCCGATCCCGGACGGGCTGCCGTTCGAGCAGGCCTGCTTCATTCCCGACGCGGTCTCCACCCCCTGGGCGGCGATCACCGACACCGCGCAGACCCAGCCGGCCCAGGCGGTCGGCGTCTGGGGCGTCGGCGGCCTCGGCGCGCACGCGGTCCAGTTGCTGCGGCTGATCGGGGCGTCCCCCGTGATCGCCGTGGACCCGCTGCCGGCCGCCCGCGAACGGGCGCTGGAGTTCGGCGCGGACGTCGCGCTGGACCCCGCCGAC
The DNA here is from genome assembly GCF_000744225.1 of Kitasatospora mediocidica KCTC 9733. Taxonomy (GTDB): domain Bacteria; phylum Actinomycetota; class Actinomycetes; order Streptomycetales; family Streptomycetaceae; genus Kitasatospora; species Kitasatospora mediocidica. The sequence continues at coordinate 714,662 of NZ_JQLN01000007.1, forward strand.
GAGCACTTCGCCCAGGCCATGACGGCCGCCACCGGTGGCACCGGACTGGGCGTCGCGTTCGACTTCGCCGGCGTCCCACAGGTGCGCGAGCAGGCGATCCGCGCCCTGGGCGAGCGCGGCAAGCTGGTGCTGGTCGGGCTCAGCGACCAGCCGATCACGGTGACCGACGGCATCCGCTTCAGCTACCTCGGCCAGCAGATCCTGGGCCACTACGGCTCACGCCCCGAGCACATCGAGCAGTTGGTGGCGCTCACCGCGCGCGGCCGCCTGGACCTCTCCCGGTCCGTCAGCGAGATCCTGCCGCTCGCCGAGGCGCCGGAGGCTGTGCGGCGCCTGGCGACCAAGCAGGGCAACCCGATCCGGATCGTCCTGCGGCCGTGAGCCCGCGGGCTGGTCCCGGGCCCGGCGGCAGGGCCGGGTAGGCTGCCGGTGCCCCTGCCCGGACCTGCGAGGAGACCCCGTTGACCAGCCCAGCAACCACCCCGCCGGTGACGGTCGTGGGCATCGGCGCGGACGGTTGGGCCGGGCTCGCGCCGGCTTCGCGGGCGGCGTTGGAGGGGGCCGAGGTGGTGATCGGCGGGAGCCGGCAGCTGGCGCTGCTGCCCGCCGGGGTGCCGGCCGCCCGGGTGGTCTGGCCCTCGCCGTTGCGGCCCGCCGTGCCCGGGTTGCTGGCCGAGCACGCCGGACGACGGGTGGCGGTGCTGGCCAGCGGTGACCCGATGTTCTTCGGGATCGGGCGCACGCTGACCGAGCTGCTGGGCGCCGACCGCCTGCGGGTGCTGCCGCACCCGTCCTCGGTCAGTTACGCCTGCGCGCGCCTGGGCTGGGCGCTGGAGGAGACCGAGACGGTCAGCCTGGTCGGGCGCCCACTGGCCACCCTGGCCGGGGCACTGCACGACGGGCGACGGCTGCTGGTGCTCAGCGCCGACGCGGGCACCCCCGCCGCGGTGGCCGCCCTGCTGGACGAACTCGGCTACGGCGCCAGCGAGCTGCGGGTGCTGGAGCAGCTGGGTGGTCCCGGCGAACGGGTGCTGGACGGGCTCGCGCGCGACTGGGCGCGGCCGGCCGGCGATCCGCTGAACATCGTCGCGGTGCACTGCCGGGCCGAGCCGGACACCGTGGCGTCCTCCCTGGTCCCCGGGCTGCGGGACGAACTCTTCGAGAGTGACGGACAGCTGACGAAGCGTCACGTCCGGGCGGCGACGCTGGCCACGCTCGCGCCACGGCCCGGCGAACTGCTCTGGGACGTCGGCGGCGGCTCCGGCAGCATCGCGATCGAGTGGCTGCGCGCGCACCGCAGCTGTCAGGCCGTCAGCGTGGAGCGCGACCCGGTGCGGGCCGGGCGGATCAGCCGCAACGCCGCCGCGCTGGGCGTGCCGAGGCTGCGCGTGGTGACCGGCGCCGCCCCCGCGTCGCTGGCCGGACTCCCCACCCCGGACGCGGTGTTCATCGGCGGCGGGCTGACCGCGCCCGGCCTGTTGGAGGCCTGCTGGGCCTCGCTGGCACCGGGCGGACGGCTGGTCGCCAACACCGTGACGCTGGAGTCCGAGGCCCTGCTCACCACGTGGTACCGCCGCCTGGGCGGCGAGTTGCTGCGCCTCGCCGTCGCCCACGCCGTCCCGGTCGGCGGCTTCACCGGGTGGCGGCAGTCGATGCCGGTCACCCAGTGGTCGGTCGTCAAGCCGGCCGCCGAGTCGCTCGTCAAGTCCCCTGAAGGAGAAGCATCGTGACCGTCTACTTCATCGGCGCGGGCCCCGGCGCCGCCGACCTGATCACGCTGCGCGGCGCCCGACTGCTGGCCCGTTGCGAGGTCTGCCTCTACGCGGGCAGCCTGGTGCCGGCCGAGCTGCTGGCCGAATGCCCGCCCGGCGCCCGGCTGGTGGACACCGCGCGGCTGGACCTGAACGCGATCACGGCCGAACTGGTCAGCGCCCACGAGGCGGGCCACGACGTCGCGCGGCTGCACTCCGGCGACCCCTCGGTGTTCAGCGCCGTCGCCGAGCAGATGCGCCGGCTGGACGCGGCCGGGGTGCCGTACGAGATCGTCCCGGGCGTGCCGGCCTTCGCCGCCGCCGCGGCGGCGCTGGGGCGCGAGCTGACCGTGCCGACGGTGGGCCAGACGGTGATCCTGACCCGGATCGCGCAGCAGGCCACGCCGATGCCCGCGGGCGAGGACCTGGCCACGCTCGGCCGCAGCGGCGCCCTGCTGGTGCTGCACCTGGCCGCCCGCTACGTCGACCGGGTGGTCGACGAACTGCTGCCGAACTACGGCCCGGACTGCCCGGCGGCCGTGGTCGCGATGGCCAGCCGCCCCGACGAACTGGTGCTGCGCGGCACGCTGGCCGACATCGCCGGGCAGGTCAAGGCGGCCGGGGTGGTGCGCACCGCCGTCATCATGGTCGGCCGGACGCTGGCGGCCGAGCAGTTCCCCGACAGCCACCTGTACTCCTGCGAGCGCGACCGGTCCGTTCAGCTCTGACCGTTGGCCAGCGGTTCGGCTCGGCCCACCACGGTGCCGGCCCGGTCGATGCAGATCACGTCGACCGCGACCGGCGCCTCGCGCAGCACGCCGAGCGCCGTCGCCCGGGCGCCTCGGGCCACCAGGTCGCCGAGCGGCACGCCCGCCGCCGCGCAGAGCTGGACGGCCTCCAGGCCGGTGTTGGCCGCCGCCACCGCGGCCGCCAACTCGGGCCCGGCGCCGCCCTCGCGGGCGAGAGCGGCCAGGAAACCCTTGTCCACCTGGGAGCGTGCGGAGTGCAGGTCGAGATGCCCGGCGGCCAGCTTGGAGAGCTTGGCGAACCCGCCGGCGATGGTCAGCCGCTCCACCGGGTGGCGGCGCAGGTACTTGAGCACGGCGCCGGCGAAGTCGCCCATGTCGAGCAGCGCGTCCTCGGGCAGCCCGTGCTCGGCCACCGCGACCCGCTCAGAGGTCGAGCCGGTGCAGCCCGCGACATGCGTACGGCCCGCGGCGCGCGCCACGTCCACGCCGCGCCGGATGCTGTCGATCCAGGCCGAGCAGGAGTACGGGACCACGATGCCGGTGGTCCCCAGCACCGAGAGGCCGCCGAGGATGCCGAGGCGCGGATTCCAGGTGCTGCGCGCGATCTCGGCACCGTCGTCGATGGAGATCTCGATCGTGACGTCGCCGGTTCCGCCGTGCCGGGCGGCCACCGCCGCCACCGCGTCGCGCATCATCTGCCGGGGCACCGGGTTGATCGCGGGCTCGCCGACCGCCAGCGGCAGCCCGGCCTTGGTGACCGTACCGACGCCGCTGCCGGCCCGGAAGAGCACCCCGCTGCCGGCGGCGGCTGGGCGCACCGTCGCGCGGACCACCGCGCCGTGCGTCACGTCCGGGTCGTCGCCGGCGTCCTTCACGACGGCCGCCATCGCCGACCGCCGCTCCTCCAACTCCTCGCCCGCCAGCGCGAAGGCGGGCTGCTGGCCCTTGGGCAGCGTGATCGTCACCGGGTCGGGGAACTCGCCGGTGAGCAGCGCGGTGTAGGCGGCCGTGGCGGCGGCGGTGGCGCACGCGCCGGTCGTCCAGCCGGGCCGCAGGCCGCTGCTGCGCAGCTGCTCCGCGCGGCCGCCCACCGCCTCAGCCATGTCCGACACCATGACCCGACCGCAACCCCTGGGAAGGACCACCCGTGCGGCACATCCTGATCCTCGGCGGCACCACCGAGGGCCGCCGCCTGGCGGCCGAGCTGGCCGCCGACCCGACCGTACGGGTGACCAGTTCGCTGGCCGGCCGGGTCGCCGAACCGCGGCTGCCGGCCGGGGAGGTCCGGGTGGGCGGCTTCGGCGGCGCCCAGGGCCTCGCCGACTGGCTGCGGTCGCAGCACGTGCACACCCTCATCGACGCCACGCATCCCTTCGCCCAGGCCATCAGCCGTAACGCGGCCGAGGCGGCCGCCGCCGTCCATACTCCCCTGCTCGCGCTGCGCCGGCCCAGCTGGGTCCCGGTGTCCAGGGACCGCTGGCATCCGGTGGACTCGCTGGAGGAGGCCGCCGCCGCCCTGCCGGGCCTGGGGCGGCGGGCGCTGCTGACCACCGGACGGCTGGGCATGGCGGCGTTCGCAGGGGTCCGGGGGGTGCACATCGTGGCCCGTTCGGTGGAGCCGCCGGACCCGCCGCTGCCCGCCGACCTCGTGGTGCTGCTCGCCCGGGGGCCGTTCGACCTGGCCGCCGAGCGGGCGGTGTTCCGCGAGCACCGGATCGACGTCCTGGTGACGAAGGACAGCGGGGGCGCGGCGACCGCGCCGAAGCTGGCCGTGGCGCGCGAACTCGGCCTGCCGGTGCTGATCGTGCGGCGGCCGGCGGCGCCCGCCGGGGTGCCGGTGGTGGCGGACGTGGACGAGGCGCTGACCTGGCTGCGCGCACACTGGGATACCGTCCGGTGACACCGTTACCGTCGCGCGTTCCGTTCCGTCGAGAGGAGCCCGTCGTGGCCCGCAGGCCCCAGAACATCGTCGTCCCCGACCAGAGCGGCCGCCTGGCCGTGGTGACCGGCGCGAACAGCGGGATCGGCTTCGAGACCGCGCGACGGCTGGCGCTGGCCGGCGCGGAGGTGGTGCTGGCCGTCCGGGACGGCGCGAAGGGCGAGGCGGCGGCCGAGCTGATCCGCCGGGACGCCCCGGACGCGGTGGTGTCGGTGGGGGCGCTGGACCTGTCCAGCCTGGAGTCGGTGGCCGCCTTCGCCGGGCTGCTGGCCGACCGCGGCGCGCCCGTCGACCTGTTGGTGAACAACGCCGGGGTGATGGCGGTGCCCACCCGGCACTCCACCGCGGACGGCTTCGAGCTCCAGTTCGGCACCAACTACCTCGGCCACTTCGCGCTCACCGCCCGCCTGGCACCCCTGCTGCGCGCCGCCGACGCACCCCGGGTGGTCACCGTCAGCAGCCTGGCCGCGCACCCCGGCCGGATCGACTTCGGTAACCTCAACGCCGAGCGCCGGTACAGTGCTTGGGACGCCTACAGCCGCTCCAAGCTGGCCGACCTGATGTTCGCCCTGGAGCTGGACCGGCGCAGCGCCCGGCACGGCTGGGGCATCCTCAGCACCGCGGCGCACCCGGGCTTCACCCGGACCAACCTGACGCGCAACGGCCCCGCCCTCGGCAAGGCCCCCGGCGCGTTCAACCTCAACGAGTGGTCCACCCGCGTGCCGGGGGTCTTCCAGGAGCCCGCGTTCGGCGCGCTGCCCAGCCTGGTGGCCGCCACCAGCGCCCGTGCGGTGGGCGGCGGTTACTACGGCCCGGACGGGCTCGGCGGTCTCACCGGCCTGCCCACGACGGCCCGGATCCCCTTCCAGGCCCGCAACGCCTCGACGGCGGCCCGGCTCTGGGCGGTCTCCGAACAGCTGACGGCGGTGTCCTTCCCCGCCTGACTCCTCCGATCGACCGAGCAACCCCCGACACGGCCCGGCGCGCCCCTGCGTGCGCCGGGCCGTTGTCAGTCCCGGCCGATAGATTGATGACATCAGCCGGGGGAACAAGCCCCCACCCGGTGCGTCGGCGGACGCTCCGGGAGCGACAAATCCAGTACCGCCGACGCCGGTACAGCCGGTAGCGTCAAGGATGTCAAGCCGGAACCGGCGGCTGCCACACAGGGGATGGCAGCCGCGACACGGCGAATCGACCCACAGGACCCCTCCGCACACACGGGTGTCGTCGTCATGCCGTCACGCGGTGCCGAAGGGTCCGACCGTCATCAGCAGTAGCGAGAAAGAGGGGACAGTCATGTCGGTTTTCGGGGGAGTCTCTCAGGTCGTGCCCGCCCAGTTCCCGAGCAACAGCTCCGGGGAGGACACGAGTTGGACCTAAAGACGAACTGACGCCACATCAGAGCGCCAGCAAGCGGCGCTGATTGGCGAAACCCACGTCGGCCCGGCCGCGCAGCGTGTGCGCGGCCGGGCCGACGTCGTCGCAGAGGTTCGCGGACCTCCCGCGGTCAGTCCTCGGGGTAGCGGCGCGGGGTCCAGACGACCTCGGTGCCGTCGCCGCGGCGGACCGCCCGGGTCTGCGAGGAGCCGATCAGCAGGATGGTGCGCATGTCGACCTCGGCCGGGTCGAGGTCGGCGAGCCGGACGGTGCGGACCCGCTCGGTGGGACCGCCGACGTCCCGGGCCATCACCACGGGGGTGTCGGGCGCGCGGTGTTCGAGCAGCAGGTCGCGGGCCAGGCCGACCTGGGTGGTTCGGCTCTGCGAACCGGGGTTGTAGAGCGCCAGCACCAGGTCGGCCGAGGCGGCCGCGCGCAGCCGGGTCGCCACCGCCGACCACGGCTTGAGCCGGTCGGAGAGCGAGACCACCGCGTAGTCGTGGCCGAGCGGGGCGCCCGCGCGGGAGGCGGCGGCGTGCGCGGCCGTCATGCCGGGGACGATCCGGACCGGCACCTCGCGGTACGGGTCGGCGCAGGCGGCCTCCAGGACGGCGGTGGCCATCGCGAAGACGCCCGGGTCGCCGGAGGAGACCACCGCGACCCGGCGCCCGCGCCGGGCCAGCTCCAGGGCGAACTCCGCGCGCTCGGCCTCGACCTTGTTGTCCGAGCCGTGCCGCAGCTGTCCCGGTCGCACCGGCACCCGGTCGAGGTAGGTGGTGTAGCCCACCAGCTCGTCGGCGGCGGCGAGTTCACCGCGTGCCTCGGGGGTCAGCCAGAGCGGTCCGGCCGGGCCGAGGCCCACCACGACGACCTCGCCCTCCTTCGAAGAGGGAGCTTCGTCCGTCGGCAGCCCGATCCGGCTCGGCAGGATCGCCACCGAGAAGTACGGGACGGACTCCGGGTCCACCTCGGCGAGCGGCGCCATCCGCTCCCCCGCCATGGTGGCCCGCTCGACGAACTGCGCGTCCGCCAGCCGTCCCGAGCGCTCCAACGCGCGGCGCACGGTCGGGAAGGTCCGGCCGAGCTTGAGGATCGCGGCCGAGTCGGTGGCGGCCAGCCGCGCCGTCAGCTCCTCCTCGGGCAGCGTGCCCGGCAGGATGGTCAGCACCTCCTCCGCCTCGACCAGCGGCCGGCCCAGCCGGGCGGCCGCGGCACTCACCGAGGTCACCCCGGGGACCACCTCGGTCGGGTAGCGGTGCGCGAGCCGCTTGTGCATGTGCATGTACGAGCCGTAGAACATCGGGTCGCCCTCGGCGAGCACCACCACGTCGCGGCCGGCGTCCAGGTGGGCCGCCAGACGCGCCGCGGCCTCCTCGTAGAACTCGTCCAACGCGCCCCGGTAGCCGCCGGGGTGGTCGGTGGTCTCGGTGGTGACCGGGTAGACCAACGGCTCCTCGAGCTGGCCGTCGTGCAGGTAGCGGGCCGCGATCGAGCGGGCGATCGAGCGGCCGTGCCGGGCGCTGTGGTAGGCCACCACGTCGGCCTTGCCGATCAGCGCGGCGGCGCGCACGGTCATCAGGTCCGGGTCGCCCGGGCCGAGGCCGACGCCGTAGAGCCGGCCGCTCTCGCGCTCTGTCCCACGGTCCGTCATTCGATCTCACTCGCAATCGCGTTCAGGGCGGCGGCCGCGATGGCGCTGCCGCCGCGCCGCCCGCGCACCACCAGGTGTTCCAGGCCGGAGGGGTGCTCGGCCAGCGCCTGCTTGGACTCGGCCGCGCCGATGAAGCCGACCGGGACGCCGATCACGGCGGCCGGGCGGGGGGCGCCCGCCTCGATCATCTCCAGCAGCCGGAAGAGCGAGGTCGGCGCGTTGCCGACGGCGACCACCGAGCCCTCCAGCCGGTCGCGCCACAGCTCCATGGCCGCCGCGCTGCGGGTGGTGCCGAGCTCGGCCGCGAGCGCGGGCACCGAGGGGTCGGAGAGGGTGCAGATCACCTCGTTGTCGGCGGGCAGCCGCTTGCGGGTGACGCCGCTGGCCACCATCGAGACGTCGCACAGGATCGGCGCGCCGGCCCGCAGCGCGGCCCGGGCGGCGGACACCACGCCGGGGGTCCACAGCAGGTCGGCGACCAGGTCGGTCATCCCGCACGCGTGGATCATCCGCACCGCGACCTGGGAGACGTCGGCGGGCAGCGCCGCGAGGTCGGCCTCGGCGCGGATGGTGGCAAAGGACTCGCGGTAGATCGCCGCGCCGTCCTTCTCGTACTCGATCACGTGGTCCTCCGGGCCGCAGCGACCGCTGCCGCCATCTGTTGGTTCGTCACTTCGGTGGCGTTTCCTGGCTGGTGGGAGATGCGGTAGCCGTCACCGGTGGCCAGCACGTCCACCCAGTCGCCGACCGGGTGGCCGCAGCGGCGTTCGCAGCCCGACCAGTGGACCGGCCGGCCGGCCGGACCGGCGGTGGCGTCCAGCGCGGCCGCGGCCTCGGCCCGGACGTCCGCCAGTGCCTTGGCACAACCCGGCGCGCCGGTACAGGCGGTGGCCCGCTCCCAGGCCGAACCGGGGTCGGTGCGCAGACCGGCGGCGGCGAGGGCGGGCAGCGCGGCGGGGTCGGCACCCGGCAGCACGACGCCGCGCCACGGGGTCACCCGCAGCTCGTCGGCCTGCGCCGCCAGCAACCGCCACTGCTCCGCGGTAGCCCGGCCGAAGCGCAGGCCGACGCAGAGCGCGCCCTCCCGCGCCCCGACGGCGGGACGGGTGCCGGGCAGCACGGGCAGCGGACGCGGCTCGAGCCCGAGCCGGCCGGCCAGCAGCGCGCCGTCCGGATCGGCCTCGCACACCCGCCAGGTCCCGCTGCGCAGCCCGACGAACGCCTCGGCGGCGGCCAGCGCGGCCCGCACCGGATCGGCCACCGGCGCCGCGTCCGCCGACCGCCCGAGCCGCAGCAGGGCGCTCCCGACGGGCTGTGCGATCAATGTCACATCGGCGTCCAGCGCCGCGACGTCGCCCGTCCCGTCGTCCAGCGCGAAGAGGAAGCGGCCGGAGAGCGCGCGGGCGATCTCGCTGCTCTGGAGCAGTGCGTCCAGCTCGCGCACCCAGCCGCGCAGGTCCGGCCCGCCGCCGGGCAGCCCCGCCAGCGGCGAGGCGACGATGTTGCGCACCCGGTCGTGGGTGTCCGAGGGCAGCAGCCCGGCCGCGCGCAGCCGGGCGCCCAACTCCGCACCGGCGTCGGCGGGCAGGCCGCGCAGCTGGACGTTGCCGCGCGAGGTGGTCTCCAGCGCGCCGTCCCCCAGCGCGGTCGCGGCGTCCGCCAGCACCAGCGCCTGACCGGACGACAGCAACCCGCCCGGCACCCGCACCCGGGCCAGCGCCCCGTCGTCCGCCGTGTGCAGCCGCAGCGCGCCCGGGCAGGCGTCGTCGCGCCCCCGAGCAGCCCGGATACGGGCAGGCTCGACGGGGGAGGGTGAGGGTGACATGGCCGCGAGCATACCGATGATCCGACCGGCCGTAAGCCCCACCTGGGGCGTGACAACGCTTACTATGCTGCCGGGCGGGCCTGCACGGCCGGCCCACGCCAGCGACGGCGCAAGGGGAGGAAGCCGGTGCGAAACCGGTGCGGTCCCGCCACTGTGACCACGGCTCACCCGCCGTGGGAGCCAGGAACTCCTGCCGTCCACCATCTGCCCCCGGCTGCCGGCCGAGGGCACCCCCACGGGGCGCGGACCCCGAGGAAGGCACGCCGAATGCGCACCGTCATGCCCGTCTCCGCCGACCACCGCGGGAGGGCCGCCGCGTGATCCTGCTCCTGTCGACCTCCGACACCGACCTGCTCTCCGCCCGTGCCGCCACCGGCCCGGTCCCGTTCCGGCTGGGCAACCCGGCCCGGCTGACCCCCGAGGACCTGCCCGCGCTGGTCGAGGGCACCGACCTGGTGGTGGTCCGCCTGCTCGGCGGGCGCCGCGCCTGGCAGGAGGGGCTGGACGCCCTGCTGGCCGGCCCCCGCCCGGTGATCGTGCTGAGCGGCGAACAGGCCCCGGACGCCCAGCTGATGGAGCTCTCCACCGTCCCGGCCGGCCTGGCCGCCGAGGCGCACGCCTACCTCGCGCACGGCGGTCCGGCCAACCTCGGCGAGCTGGCCGCGTTCCTCTCCGACACCGTGCTGCTCACCGGCCACGGCTTCGCCGCCCCCGCCTCGGCGCCCGACTGGGGTCCGCTGGAGCGCGCGCCCCGGCGCACCGAGGGCCCGCTCGTCGCGGTGCTGTACTACCGCGCGCACCACATGAGCGGCAACACCGCCTTCGTCGACACCCTGTGCGCCTCGATCGAGGACGCCGGCGGTCGGGCGCTGCCGCTCTACTGCTCCTCGCTGCGCGGCGCGAGCGCCGAGCTGCTGGCCGAACTCGGCCGCGCCGACGCCATCGTGACCACCGTGCTGGCCGCCGGCGGCACCCGGCCCGCCGACGCCTCGGCCGGCGGTGACGAGGAGGCCTGGGACGCGGGCGCACTCGCCGCGCTGGACCGGCCGATCCTGCAGGCGCTCTGCCTGACCTGGTCGCGCGCCGTCTGGGAGTCCAGCGACGACGGTCTCTCCCCGCTGGACGTCGCCACCCAGATCGCGGTGCCGGAGTTCGACGGCCGGCTGATCACCGTGCCGTTCTCCTTCAAGGAGCTGGACGAGGACGGCCTGACCGTCTACGTCGCCGACCCCGAGCGCTCCGCGCGGGTCGCGGGCATCGCCGTGCGGCACGCCCGGCTGCGCCACGTCCCGGCGCCCGAGCGGCGGCTCGCGCTGGTGCTGTCCGCGTACCCGACCAAGCACGCCCGGGTCGGCAACGCGGTCGGCCTGGACACCCCCGCCAGCGCGGCCCGGCTGCTGCGCCGGCTGCACGCCGAGGGCTGGGACGTCGGTCCGCTGGACGGCCCGGACGCGCTGCCGGGCCTGGCGGACGTCGAGGGGCAGCACGAGGGCGACGCGCTGATCCGCGCGCTGATCGACGCCGGCGGCTACGACCAGGACTGGCTCACCGAGGACCAGTTGGCCCGCAACCCCGTGCGCATCCCGGCCGCCGACTACCGGCGCTGGTACGCGGGCCTGCCCGAGGGCCTGCGGACCAAGGTCGAGGAGCACTGGGGTCCGGCGCCCGGCGAGCTGTACGTGGACCGCAGTCAGAACCCGGACGGCGACATCGTGCTGGCCGGTCTGCGGGCCGGCAACCTGCTGGTGCTGGTCCAGCCGCCGCGCGGCTTCGGCGCCAACCCGGTGGCGATCTACCACGACCCCGACCTGCCGCCCTCGCACCACTACCTGGCCGCCTACCGCTGGATCGCGGCCGCGCAGAGCGACGGCGGCTTCGGCGCCGACGCCGTGGTGCACCTGGGCAAGCACGGCAACCTGGAGTGGCTGCCCGGCAAGACCGCCGCGCTCTCCGCCGAGTGCGGGCCGGACGCCGCGCTCGGCGACCTGCCGCTGATCTACCCGTTCCTGGTCAACGACCCGGGCGAGGGCACCCAGGCCAAGCGCCGCGCGCACGCCACCCTGGTGGACCACCTGGTCCCGCCGATGGCCCGCGCCGAGAGCTACGGCGACATCGCCCGGCTGGAACAGCTGCTGGACGAGCACGCCAACATCGCCGCGATGGACCCGGCCAAGCTGCCGGCCGTCCGGGCGCAGATCTGGACGCTGATCCAGGCCGCCCGGCTCGACCACGACCTCGGCCTGGAGGACCGGCCCGAGGACGACGGCTTCGACGACTTCCTGCTGCACGTCGACGGCTGGCTCTGCGAGATCAAGGACGCCCAGATCCGCGACGGGCTGCACGTGCTGGGCCAGGCGCCGTCCGGCACCGACCGGGTCAACCTGGTGCTGGCGATCCTGCGCGCCCGGCAGATCTGGGGCGGCGTGCGCGCGCTGCCCGGCCTGCGCGAGGCGCTCGGGCTGGACGAGGCCGCGCTCACGCTCGGCAGCACCGACGCCGTCGAGGCGCAGGCGCGCGCGCTGGTCGAGGCGATGGAGGCCGAGGGCTGGGCGCCGGACGCCGTCGAGAAGGTCACCGCCGGCCTGCCGCCCGCGGTGGCCGAGGTCCTGGACTTCGCCGTCCACCAGGTGGTCCCCCGACTGGCGGGCACCACCGCCGAGTTGGACGCCGTGGTGCACGCGCTGCGCGGCGGCTTCGTGCCCGCCGGGCCGTCCGGTTCGCCGCTGCGCGGGCTGGTCAACGTGCTGCCGACCGGCCGCAACTTCTACTCGGTGGACCCCAAGGCGGTGCCCAGCCGGCTCGCCTGGGAGACCGGCCAGGCGCTGGCCGAGTCGCTGGTCGCCCGCTACCGGGCCGACAACGACGGCGCCGTCCCGCCGTCGGTGGGCCTCTCGCTCTGGGGCACCAGCGCGATGCGCACGGCCGGCGACGACATCGCCGAGGCGTTCGCGCTGCTCGGCATCCGGCCGGTCTGGGACGACGCCTCGCGCCGGGTCACCGGCCTGGAGCCGATCTCCGTCGCCGAACTCGGCCGCCCGCGCATCGACGTGACGCTGCGGATCTCCGGCTTCTTCCGCGACGCCTTCCCGCACGTGGTCGCCCTGCTGGACGACGCCGTGCGGCTGGCGGCGGCCCAGGAGGAGCCGGCCGAGGAGAACTTCGTGCGCGCCCACGTGCAGGCCGACCTGGCCGAGCACGGGGACGAACGCCGGGCCACCGTCCGGGTATTCGGCTCCCGCCCGGGGACGTACGGGGCCGGCCTGCTGCAGCTGATCGACAGCCGCGACTGGCGCACCGACGCCGACCTCGCCGAGGTCTACACGGCCTGGGGCGGCTACGCCTACGGCCGCGGCCTGGACGGGCGACCGGCTCGCGAGGAGATGGAGACCGCCTACAAGCGGATCACCGTCGCCGCCAAGAACACCGACACCCGCGAGCACGACATCGCCGACTCGGACGACTACTTCCAGTACCACGGCGGCATGGTGGCCACCGTGCGGGCGCTGACCGGCTCCTCCCCCGCCGCGTACATCGGCGACTCCACCCGCCCCGAGACGGTCCGCACCCGGACGCTGACCGAGGAGGCCGCCCGGGTCTTCCGCGCCCGGGTGGTCAACCCGCGCTGGATGGAGGCGATGCGCCGGCACGGCTACAAGGGCGCCTTCGAGATGGCCGCCACCGTCGACTACCTCTTCGGCTACGACGCCACCACCGGCGTCGTCGCGGACTGGATGTACGAGCGGCTGACCCAGGAGTACGTGCTGGACCCGGTGAACCGGCAGTTCCTCACCGACGCCAACCCCTGGGCGCTGCACGGCATCAGCGAGCGTCTGCTGGAGGCGGCGGAGCGCGGGCTGTGGGCCGAGCCGGACCCCGCCCTGCTGGACGAGCTGCGCGCGGCCTTCCTGGAGGCCGAGGGCGACCTGGAGGACGGCGGCGCCGCGTAGGCCTGCCGGTCTGGACCACTCCGGAGGGGCCCGTCCTGGTGACGGGCCCCTCCGGCGCTCCCGACCGGCGGAAAAAGAGTGCAGGCCGACGCGGATTTGGCAAGGGGCGTCCACGAAACGTCCGGTTGTCGCCGGTTGGTCGGAATGGATTTGACCAATCATCAGGTCGGGTGACCAGACTGAAAAGCAGCCCCCATCTGATGATCGCCTGCACCAGGCAAGGGAGTCACACCGTGCGCGTCCTCTTCACCAGCCCGGCTTCGGCCGGACACCTGTTCCCGATGGTCCCCACCGCCCAGGCCCTGCGGGCCGCCGGGCACGAGGTGCTGTTCGCCGCCTCGCAGCCGATGGACCAGATCCAGGGCGCCGGCCTCCCGGTCACCGAGATCGGCGACGGGACCACGATCCGCGATCTCTTCGACCGGGCCGGCGAGGACGGCCGTCCGATCAGCTACGTCTCGCCCGACCGGACCCAGGACGAGATCCTGGACGGCGCGGCCGTCGCCTTCGCGCGGCTCTCCCGGCCCACCGTCGACGGCCTGCTGGCCGCCGCGACCGGCTGGGACGCGGACGTGCTGGTGTACGACTCCTTCCAGGCCGCCGCGCCGCTGGTCGCCGCCAAGCTGGGCATCCCCTCGGTGGTGCACAACTTCGGCGTCACCTCGGGCCACGCCATGGTCGCCCGGCTGGCCGGCAACTTCACCGAGGCCTACGAGACCTACGGGGTGGCCGGCCCGGCCCGCCCGATCGCGCTGGACGTGGTGCCCCCCTCGCTCGGCACCGGCGGCGACAACGACGGCTGGCGGGTGCGCTACGTCCCGTTCAACGGCGGCGGCGTGGTCCCGGCGGACCTGCTGCACCGCGCCGAGCGCCCGCGCATCGCGGTCACCCTGGGCACCGTGCTGACCCAGGTGGACGGCGTGAACTCGATCGTCACGCTGGCCGAGGCGGCCGCCGGGGTGGACGCCGACTTCCTGTTCGCGGTGGGCGGCGCCGACCTCAGCGCGCTGGGCGAACTCCCCTCCAACATCAAGCCGTTGCCCTGGGTCCCGCTCGCCGAGCTGCTGCGCGTCTCGGACGCGCTGGTGCACCACGGCGGCTCCGGCACCATGCTGACGGCGCTGGCCGCGGGCATCCCGCAGCTGATACTGCCGCAGGGCGCCGACCACTTCTCCAACGCGGACGCCGCGGTGGCCTCCGGCTTCGCGCTGCGTTCCAGCTCGGCGGGCGTGGACGGCAAGCTGCTGAGCCAGCTGCTGACCGACCCCGCGCTGAGCACCGCCGCGCAGCGGATTCAGGCCGAGAACGCCGCGCTGCCCAGCCCGGCCGACCTGGTGGCGAACTTCGAGCGGCTGGTCGCCGTCCGCCGCTAGCCAAGCGCCGAGCGCCGAGCTAGGCCGTGTCCGGGATCACCAGCAGGACCTGGCCGGTGGCGAGATCCCGGACCTCGAAGTGGTTGATGTCGGCGGCATGGAAGCCCGCGCCGCCGGTGGTCTGCAGCTCCCTGCCGGCCTGCGGGTGCGGCTGCGGCTGCGGGCTGTAGCCGGTGGGCGCGATGTGCCAGCTGGTGACGGTCTGCTGCTGACCACCGGTGGAGACCGCGACCAGGTCGCAGTCCCGCGGCCCGCTCACGCCGTTCAGGGTGAGGGTGACGGCGCTGCCCCAGCCCTTCTCGGTCACCCCGACGGTCGCGCTGATCGTCCCGGTGGGGTCGGTGGCGCTGTGCAGCACGCCCGCCTGCACGGTGGGGTGCGCGCCGGCGTCCAGCACCGCGGCGGTCACCGCCGGCCCGCCCAGCACCAGCACCGCCGCCGCGGCCACCAGCACCAGCCGCCTGGTCCGGCCGCGGCGGCGGACCGCGCGGACCTCGCCGAGCAGGCCGTCCAGCAACCGGGGGCCGGGCTCGGGCAGCGGATCGGCCGTCGAATCGCCGTCCCGCCTCACCTCGGCCAGCAACGGCTCCAGCCCGCCGAGCTCGCCGACCTCCGCGGCGCACTGCGGGCAGTGCACGAGGTGGGCCTCGAACGCCTGCCGGTCCGCGTCGTCGAGTACGCCGAGGACGTACGCGCCGGCGTCGAGGTGCCGGTCCTGCCCCTGCGGGCCACCGCGGTCCTGGCCGTTCACGACGTCACTCCTCGTTCCTCGAGCGCGAGCTTCAGCGAGCGCAGCGCGTAGAAGAGCCGAGACTTCACCGTGCCGGCCGGAACACCCAGCTCGACCGCGGCCTCCCCCACCGTCCTGCCCTTCAGGTAGGTCTCCACGACGACCTCCCGGTGCGCCCGGGTGAGCGCCCCGAGCGCGTCGGTGATCGTCATCAGCCGCAGCGCCCGGTCGAGTTCGTCCTCGGCCGGCAGCAGCTCGAGCGGCGCCGCGTCGGTCTCCGGCGGGCGGGCCGCGCCGCGCCGGTGGTTGTCGATGACGATCCGCCGGGCCACCGTGACCAGCCAGGGCCGGACCGACCCCGCCGCCACGTCGAGCCGGTCGGCGTTGCGCCAGGCCCGGACCAGCGTCTCCTGGACCACGTCCTCGGCCCGCTGCCGGTCGCCGCCCACCAGGTGCAGCACGAAGCCGAAGAGCGGCCCGGCATGCTCCTGGTAGAGCGCCCGCATCAGCTCCTCGTCGGTGTCGGCCCCACGGCCGGCCGGCGATTCCTCGGTCACCACGCCATCCTGGCGCACCCCTGCCTCCAGGTCGAGCGGCCGTCCCGGCGGCTCGACAGATTCTGTCGGACCCTACGGCGGACGACGGTCGTCCGCGCGCAGGGTTCGGACGACCCGTCAGTAGCCGTTACCGCTGGACGGGGTGCTGGGCGCGGTGCTCGGCGTGGCCGGGGCCTGCGCCATGGCCTTGCCGCCGGTCGGCGTGCTCGCGAACCAGATGCCACCCACGCCCTGCCCGTTGGTGTCGCCGGGCTTGGTGTCGGGGCTGTAGCGGTAGAGCGGCCAGCCGTTCAGGGTGAGCTGCTTGGTGCCGTCGGCGCGGGTCAGCGTGCCGACCAGGCTCGCGTTGACGCCGTTCGCCGTGACGGCTCCGCTCGGCGCCAGGGCCGGCGGCCACAGGGTGGCGCAGGAGCCGGTGCAGTTGGACATCGACGGGTTCGCGGTGTCGTGGTCGAAGCGGTACAGCGTGTGGCCGGCGCCGTCCGTGACGATCTGGCCCAGCTTGGCGTTGGTGGTCACCTGCAGGTCGGCCGCCGTGTGGCTCGGCGTGGAGGACGGCGCCGACGAGGCCGCGGCCGGCGGCGGGGTGCTCGCGGCGGGTGACGAGGAGGTCCCACTGGACCCGCAGGCCGTCGCGAGGGCGAGCACCGCGGCCGCGGAGGCGGTCAGCAGTCCGGCACGCTTGGTTATGTACATGTCATATCCCCCAGCAGTCGGGTGAACGGTCCGGGCGGCACGGTCGCCGCTCCACCGGGGGGTACGCAGCCGGCCACCCGGTCGTTCAACCCCGGGGACACCTTCCTGAAGGCGTTCCCCTCGCCATGCCAACTTCCGCCTTACGCCAAGTCCTTGCGCATCAGTGTGCACATGGTCTCGTAGCGGCGGATCGAACCGCCCGGCGCCTCCTCGTCCCAGCCGTCGGGCTGCCGGTCGTAGGCCACACAACCGAGCCGCTCGTACAGCGCGCGCTCCCGCGGACTGCCCTCCTCCAGGCCACCGACGCGGCGTCGCCGGGCTGCGGGTCGAGCAGCTCCCCCGGCTTCGCCCGTCGCTGCACCGCGACGTGGATGTTCGCGTAGCCGGGGAAGCCGGGGGCGACGGCGCAGCTGCGGCCCGGCAGGTCGAACCCCTCGATACGGATCTGCATGCCGCCATCCTGCCCCGCCCACCACAACCAGGGGCACGCTCAGATCAGCGTGCTCCAGTACGACCAGAACCGGTTGAGGACCAGCAGCAGAATCACCGCGTACCAGAGCACCGGCACCACCCAGTGGTAGCGGTTGAGCTCGCGCACCACCGGTCGCAGCTTCGGCGACACCGGGATCACCCCGGTCCGCAGGTTGTGCAGGGTGGTGTACCAGAAGAGCGTGATGGTCGCCGCCCAGACCAGCATGCAGTAGGGGCAGACCGCGCCGATCGAGTAGAGGGTCTGCCCGATCAGCCAGTGGATCAGCACGAGGCCGAAGACCGTCCCGGCCTGCAGGCCGAGCCAGTACCAGCGGCGGTAGCGGGCACCGGCCAGCACGCCGACGCCGGTCGCCACCACCACCGCGAATCCGATCAGCCCCAGCAGCGAGTTGGGGAACCCGAACACCGAGGCCTGCTCGGTGCGCATCACCGAGCCGCAGCTGATGATCGGGTTGATGTTGCAGCTCGGAACGTAGTTCGGGTTCTGCAGCAGCTTGATCTTGTCCGTGGTCAGCACGAACGCGGCGGCCAGGCCCAGGGCTCCGGCCACGCACAGCAACAGGGCGTAGCCGCGGGACGGCGCCGGGGCGGCGGCCGACTCCCCGGTGACGTCCCCGGTGGTGTCCTCGGTGACGACATCGGCTCTCATGGTCAGCCGCCGATCTGCGACTTGACCAGGGCGGCGTACTGGTCCGGGCTGATCGGACCGGAGTTGCCGAGGACGGTCAGCGTCTTGCCGTCCAGCTTGATGGTCGGCGTGCCGGTGACCCCGCTGGTGTTGAACTGCTCGGCGACCTTCTTGGCCCACGGCAGGTAGGTGCCGTTCTTGACCGCCGCCGTGAAGGCGTCGGTCTTCAGGCCGGGCACCTTGGCGGCCAGGTCGAGCAGGGTGTTGACGTTGCCGAAGCCGTCGGTCCGCTCGTCGGGCTGGTTGGCGTACAGCACGTCGTGGAACTTCTTGAAGTCGTCCACGCTCTGGTTCAGCGCAGCACCGGCGGCCGCCAGCGCGTCGATCGAGCCGGTTCCGCCGTTGTTGTCGTCCAGGAAGGCGGCGATGTGGTAGTCGATCTTGTACGTGCCGTTGTCGGCGAGCGCCTGCGCGGCCTGGCCGTCGGTGGCCTCGAAGGCCCGGCAGATCGGGCAGCGGAAGTCCTCGTACACCGTGAGGGTGTGCGCGGCGTCGGGCTTGCCGTAGGTGATCACCGTGCCGTCGCCGGTGGTGTTGGCCGGGGTCACCAGCGGTCCGCTCGCGGCGGCGCTGCTCGACTTGCCGCTGCCGGCGTTGCTGACGGCGATCGCCACACCGCCCGCCAGCGCCACCACGACGGCGGCGGAGACGCCGACCACGATCCGGCGGCGCAGGGCGTCGGCCTTCTGCTCGCGCAGGCGGGCCTCGTGCATCCGCCGGCGGCGGGCGTCCTGCTGGTCGGCGGGGTTGCCGGGCTTGGCGCTGCGGTTGTTCGGGTTGTTCGGGTTCTTGCCCATGGGGAAACGTCGGTCCTGTCCGCGAAGGATGAATGGGGGGCCGGCGGCGCGCACCGCGAGCGGTCCCCTCGACGCGGGGACGGGCTCAGCAGGCGAGCGCGAAGGCGGCCGGCGGACCCCGGCGGCGGGACGGGCCGAGCGGCAGGTCCTCGGTGGGCGCGTGCTCGGGGCGGGGATCGGGCAGTGGTGCGCCAGGTGCCGGCCGGGCCGGCAGCGGGGCGAGCCGCAGCAGGGCGAGCAGCGCGCCGGGCGTCAACCGGGCCAGTGCGCGGACCAGTCGGGGCAGCCGCGCCAGGGCGGCCTCCGCCAGGCGCAGCCAGAGCGCGGCCAGCAGGGTGGCCACCACGTGGACGGCCAGCAACAGCAACTCGACGAGGGCCGGGGCGAGGGTGAGTTCGCTGCCACCGCCGCCGACCGTGCCGCCGCCGCAGACCATCAGGTCCAGGCCGTGCGTGCGGGTGGGGCGGGGGCAGGCGTCCTGGCCGAGGTTGAAGGTGGTGTTCAGCAGCAGCTCGACGGGCAGGAAGATCGCCGCGATCTGCAGGAACCCGCGCTCGGCGCCGGACAGCACGGCCGCCAGCACGAAGACCACAACCCCGGCGGCGATCACCAGGTTCAGCGGCAACGGACGCCCGGTGACCAGCACATGCCCGACGGCGGACAGCGGCACGGCAAGCGCCGCGAACACCGTCGCGCGCAGGGCTCGTGTCACGCTGCTGCCAGTCACGTTTCGGAGTATGCCATGCGGCTCCGGCCGAACACGAGGGTGCGTGAGGCACCTCATGCAACCTTCAGCTCTCCTTCATGCACCCTGAGATTCCCCGGAGGACGGCCCCCGCCGACCCGGAGGTCTCCCCGGGATCCGCCGGATATCACCGGACTGGCGCAGGGTGGCCGTGGGAGCATGCAGCGTGACGACGGGGATATCGCGAACACCGGAGAGCGGCCGGACAGGTCTCAGACGACGGATCAAGCCGAGCCTGCTGATCACTGTCGCGGGGGTGGTGGTCTTCGGCTGCCTGCTGTACGCGCAGGGCACCCGGGCGGACGCCGATCCGGTCCTCCTGGTGCGGACCGCAGACCCGGGGTGGGTGCTGCTCGCGGTGCTGGCGGCGGCGGCGAGTTATCCGGCGGCCGCCCTCGGATTCGTCGGCTTCGTGCCGGAGCGGCTGGACTTCGGGCGGGCCGTGCTGGCACAGCTGGCCGGGGCCTTCGTGAAGCTGGTGGCGCCCGGCGGCCTGGGCGGGATGGCGCTGAACACCCGCTTCCTGCGGCGCGCGGGGATCACGCCGGGCCGCGCGGTCTCCAGCGTCGGCGCGGGACAGCTGGTGGGGCTGGGGCTGCACCTGCTGCAACTGGCCTTCTTCCTCTCCCTGATCAACGTCGACCAGGTGCCGCAGGAGCCCTCGCACGGGACGGCGACGCTCGTCGTGGGGGTGCTGGCCGTCGTCCTGGTGGGCGGTGTGCTCGCGGTGCCCGGCATCCGGCGCCGGCTGCTGGCCCGGCTGCGCCCGCTCACCGAAGGCTCGCTGACCCGGCTGCGCGACCTGCTGCGGCACCCCGGACGGCTGGCGGTCGGCGTCGTCGGCCAGCTGCTGGTGTCGATGACCCTGGCGACCAGCCTCTACTGCGCGGTGCGGGCCGAGGGCGGCCACCCGCGGTTCGCGGCTGTCGCGGTGGCCTTCCTGATCGGCAACGCGGTGGGCTCGGCCGTCCCCACCCCGGCCGGCCTGATCGGCATCGAGGGGGCGACGGCCGCGGTGCTGGCCGCCACCACCGGCCTGAACCACTCGGCCGACACCCTCTACCCGGTGGTGCTCTTCCGGCTCGTCACCGTCGTCCTGCCGGTCCTGCCGGGCTGGCTGGCGCTCAGCACGCTGCGCCGACACAGGGCGATCTAGCCTGAGCCGGCCACCGGGTGGACCAGGATGGTGCGAACAGCCGTCCAGCGATCCGAGGAGTGCCCGTGAACACTGAGCCCGAGCCGTACGACGTCGTGGTGCTGGGCGGCGGCCCGACCGGCGAGAACCTGGCCGACCGGACCCGCGCCGCCGGGCTGAGCACCGCCGTGGTGGAGAGCGAACTGGTCGGCGGCGAGTGTTCGTACTGGGCCTGCATGCCGAGCAAGGCGCTGCTGCGCCCGGGCGCCGCGCTGGCGGCCGCGCAGGCCGTCGCGGGCTCGCGCGAGGCGGTGACCGGTGCACTGGACGCCGCCGCCGTGCTGGCCCGCCGGGACGCGTTCGCCTCGCACTGGAAGGACGACGGCCAGGTCTCCTGGCTGGAGTCGATCGGCGCGGTGCTGGTCCGCGGCGAGGGACGGCTGGACGGCCCGCGCCGCGTGGTGGTCCGCACGCCCGACGGCGGCGAGCGGGTGCTGACCGCCCGGCACGCCGTCGCCGTGTGCACCGGAAGCCGCGCGCTGCTGCCGTCCGACGTCCCCGGGCTGGCCGAGGCCGCGCCGTGGACCAGCCGCGAGGCGACCAGCTCCCCCGTGGTGCCGCGCCGCCTGGTGGTGGTCGGCGGCGGGGTGGTCGGCGTGGAGATGGCCGCGGCCTGGCAGGCGCTGGGCTCGCGGGTCACCCTGCTGGTGCGCGGCGCCGGGCTGCTGCCGCGGATGGAGCCGTTCGCCGGGGAGTTGGTCGCGGCCGGCCTGACCGAGGCCGGGGTGATCATCCACACCGGCGTCTCGGTCGCCGCAGTGGAACGCGAGGACGGCGTGGTGACGCTGCGACTGGACAGCGGCGAGGGCCTGGAGGCCGAAGAGGTGCTGTACGCCACCGGGCGCGCGCCGCGCACCGAGGGCCTGGGCCTGGCGACGGTCGGCCTGCGCGACGGGAGCTGGCTGGAGGTCGACGACAGCTGCCGGGTGCGCGGCGTCGAGGGCGACTGGCTGTTCGCGGCCGGCGACGTCAACCACCGCGCGCTCCTCACCCACCAGGGCAAGTACCAGGCCCGGATCGCGGGCGCCGCGATCGGCGCGCTGGCGCGGGGGCGGGCGCTGGACACGGCTCCCTGGGGCGCGCACGTGGCCACCGCCGACGTGGCGGCCGTGCCGCAGGTGGTCTTCACCGAGCCGGAGGCCGCCTCGGTCGGGCTGACCGCCGCCGCGGCCGAGCGGGCCGGACTGCGCTTCCGGGTGGTCGACTACGACCTCGCGCAGGTGGCGGGTGCCTCCCTGCAGGCCGACGACTACCGCGGCCGGGCCCGGATGATCGTGGACGAGGAGCGCGGCACCGTCGCGGGCGTCACCTTCGTCGGACCGGGCGCGGGCGAACTGCTGCACGCCGCGACGGTCGCGGTGACCGGCCAGGTGCCGCTGGCCCGGCTCTGGCACGCGGTGCCCTCCTACCCGACGGTGAGCGAGATCTGGCTGCGTCTGCTGGAGACCTACCGGGACTCGGAATAGAGCGCGGGACGCCTGCTGTTGACGGCTGCATGACTACCGTCGAGCTCACCAAGGACAACTTCAACGACGTCGTGTCCGGGGACTCCATCGTCCTGGTCGACTTCTGGGCGACCTGGTGCCCTCCCTGCCTGAGGTTCGCCCCGATCTACGACAAGGCAGCCGAGAAGCACCCCGATCTGGTCTTCGGCAAGGTGGACACCGACGCCCAGCAAGAGCTGGCCGCCACCTTCGAGATCAGCTCGATCCCGACGCTGATGATCGTCCGTGAGGGCGTGGTGGTCTTCTCGAAGGCGGGCGCGCTTCCGGCCCCCGCGCTGGAGCAGCTGATCCAGCAGGCGAAGGCGCTCGACATGGACGAGGTCCGCAACGCGGTGGCGGGCCAGCAGTCCTGATCCGTCCCCGGTCCCCGGAAGTCGACTGACCCGACTTCCGGGGACGTAGGGCGAAGTCGGCTACGGAGAGTGGCGACAGAGGTTGGCCGGTCTGGCTATCGACGACCTCCAGAACCCGCCCGCATAATCCTGGAGCATGCATGCCCTGTGCCGACCGCCACCACGGCTCGTCTACCCTGGTTGACGTGATTGTTCTTGTCAGCCGCCGCCACGTGGACCTGCTCCGCGTCACGAGCATGTCCTGTCGACGCTCCCGCTGACCCCTCACCCTCACCCTTCAGGACCCCGGCCCCGGGGGCGCGGCCCACTTCCGCCGCTCCCCCCGGTGCTCCGGCCACCGCCGGACCGACCGGGCCTCACCCAGCGGATGTCACCCTCATGTCGCAGCAGCACATCACCACGCCGGCCAACGATCTTCCGGTGATCGACCTTTCCGCCGCCTCCGGCAGCCCCGAGCAGCGTGCGGCGCTGCACGCGGATCTGCTCCAGGCGGCCACCGAGGTCGGTTTCTTCCACCTCACCGGCCATGGCATCACCGACGCCGAGACGGCGGAGCTGACCAGCGCGATGCACGCGTTCTTCGCCCTTCCGGAAGCCGACCGGATGGCGATCAGCAACCTCAACTCACCGCACTTCCGCGGTTACACCCGGATCGGCACCGAGCGCACCCAGGGCCGCAGCGACTGGCGCGACCAGATCGACATAGGCGCCGAGCGGCCCGCCCGCCGTCCCTCGCCCGACGAGCCCGCCTACTGGTGGCTGGAGGGCCCCAACCAGTGGCCGGCCGGCCAGCCCGAGCTGCGCGCGGCGGCGCTGCACTGGATCGAGCGGCTCAGCGCGGTCGCCGAACGCCTGCTGCACGAACTGCTGGCCGCCATCGGCGCCCGCCCCGACTTCTACGACGACGCCTTCGCCGGCCACCCGCACCTGCGCCTCAAGCTGGTCCGTTACCCGGGCAGCGGACCCGACGGCACCGGCCAGGGCGTCGGCGCGCACAAGGACTACGGCTTCCTGACCCTGCTGCTCACCGACGGCGTCCCGGGCCTGCAGGTCGAGCGGGCCGACGGCAGCTTCCTGGACGTGCCGTCCCGGCCCGGCGCCTTCGTGGTCAACCTCGGCGAGCTGCTCGAAGTCGCCACCGACGGCTACCTGAAGGCGACCAACCACCGGGTGGTCAGCCCGCCCGGGGCCCGCGAGCGCTACTCCGTCCCGTTCTTCTACAACCCGCGCCTGGACGCCCACATCGAGCCACTGGACTTCCCGCACGCGCACCACGCCCCCGGCGCCACCGAGGACCCGGACAACCCGCTCTTCGCCGAGTTCGGCCGCAACGAACTGAAGGGCTACCTGCGCGCCCACCCCGAGGTCGCCCGCCGCCACCACGCCGAGCTGCTGGTCGGCTGATCCGCCGATGCGCTGATCACCTCCCTGGTGGGAGAGTCGCACTGCTAGTGTGACAGCAGGACTGTCCCACCAGGAGGCGAGAGCGTGTCCGCGATCCCGCGCCTCACCGTCGACGAACTCGCCGCCCGCGCCGGAGTCAGCGTGCGGACGCTGCGCTTCTACAGCGGCAAGGGGCTGCTGCCGCCGCCCGAGCTGGGCCCGCGCCGGGTCGGCCTGTACGGCGCCGAGCACCTGGACCGGCTCGAACTGATCGAGGAGCTCCAGCGGCTGGGCCTCACGCTCGCCGCCATCGAACGCTATCTCGACCAACTCCCGCCCGACATCAGCTCGCTGGACCTGGCCATCCACCGCGCGCTGATCGCGGTCTGGGCCCCGGAGACCGCCGAGCAGGCCACCGTGGAACAGCTCTCCCGCCGCACCGGGCGCGAGCTGTCACCCGCCGACCTGGAGCAACTGGTCGCCATGGGCGCCCTGCAACGGACCGACCAGGAAACGGTGTTCACCCTCGACCCCGGCCTGCTCCCGCTGGGAGCACGGGTGTTGGACCTGCCGATCCCGTTGGAGACCATCGTCACCGCCCGCGCCGTGGTCCGCCTGCACAGCCGCGCGGCCGCCCGGGAGTTGAACCGGCTCTTCCGCGAGACCGTCTGGAAACCCTTCCGGGAGAGCGCCCCCGCCGAGGCCGAGGTCGAGCGGATGCGCGAGCTGACCACCCGGATCGAACCGTTGCTCACCCAGGCCCTGGTGACCGCCTTCCACCGCTCGCTGGCCGAACAGCTGGCCGAGAACGGCTGACCCCGGCCGGGCCGAGGCCGACGGCGCCCGTCCGGCCCGGTCGAGCCGCCCGAACGCCCCCAGCCGGCACGGCCCCGCCCCTTGCCGTTCGCGGGCTGGTTGCTAGCGTGTCCTGCCAGGTCGTCAAAGCAGCTGAGCGGCACGGGGATGCAAGGGGTGCACCGATGGGACGTCAGATCACCGACGCTCTGGAACACGTCGCGCAGAAGGCCGGGAAGGGCTTGGCCGAGGACTTCGCGGGCTCCTACCAGAAGATCCTCAAGGACACCCACGTCAAGGCCACCGGCATCGCCGACCACACGGCCGAGAAGGAGGCCGGGGTCGTCGACCACCTCAACGGGACCGGTCGCGGTGAGCCGGGCAAGGGCTCGGTCCAGGACCCGAAGCTGAACGAGCATCCACCGGCCGACGGCGGCGCTCCCAAGGGCGGCTCCGAGGGCGGCCCGTCCAGAGCCGTCCCGGACGACTTCGAGCCCAACCTCAACAACGGCGGCCCGCGCGGCGGGCAGCGCTCGGACGGCAACGAGGGCACCGAGACCGGCGGCACCGACCCGGTCGACCTGGTCTCGGGGCAGATGATCACCTCGGCGACCGACCTCGACATCCCCGGGCTGCTGCCGATCCTGCTGCGCCGCGCCTACGCCTCCGGCTACCGCAGCGGCACCCTGTTCGGCCCGGGCTGGTCCGGCACCCTCACCCAGCGCGTCCAGGTGGACCTGGACGGCATCCACTTCGCCGGCGACGACGGCCAGTTGCTGCACTACCCGGTGCCCGCCCAGCCCGGCCAGGAGGTCCTCCCCCAGGACGGCGCCCGCTGGCCGCTGACCTGGGACCACGCCGAGGACGTCATCCGGATCCACGACCCGGAGACCGGCTGGACCAAGCACTTCGCCGCCACCGGCACCGCGGACGACACCCCCGCCGCCCGGCGCGCCGGGCGCAGCGTCCGTCCGCTCAGCGCGCTGACCGAACGCAACGGCCACCGGCTGGACTTCGTCCGCGACGACGACCAGCTGCCCGTCGAGCTGCGGCACAGCAGCGGCCGACGGGTCGCCGTCGACCTGCTGCGGACCGCCGCGGGTCCGCGGATCGAGGGCCTGCGGCTGCTGGACGGCACCGGCGGCGGGCTCGGCACCACCGTGGTCGGCTTCGGCTACGACGCCCGCGGCCGGCTCACCGACCACGTCAACTCCTCGGGCCTGCCGCTGGTCTACGAGTACGACGGTCAGGACCGGATCACCGCCTGGACCGACCGCACCGGCCACCGCTACGCGTACGACTACGACGAGGCGGGCCGGGTACTGCGCGGCCACGGCCCGTCCGGAGCGCTCTCCGTCAGCATCGCCTACGACCCGGAGAACCGGGTCAACACCGTCACCGACAGCCACGGCGGCCGCACCGAGTACCACTACGACGAGCACCACCACCTCGCCCGGATCACCGACCCTCTCGGCCACCAGGTCCGGGTCCAACACGACCGCTACAACCGCCTGTTGCGCTACACCGACCAGCTCGGCCACAGCACCCGGCTGACCCGCGACGAGCGCGGCGACGTGGTGCGGGTGGACCGTCCGGACGGCAACAGCCTGCTGATCGGCTACAACGAGCTGCGCCAACCCGTCGAGATCCAGACGCCCGAGGGGCTGAGCTGGCGGCAGGCCTACGACGAGCGCGGCAACCGCACCGAGGTGACCGACCGGGCCGGCGTCACCACCCGGTTCGGCTACGACGAGGCGGGCCGGCTGACCTCGGTCACCGACGCGCTCGGGCAGGTCACCCGGATCAGCTGCGACCTCGCCGGGCTGCCGGTCGCCACCGTCGACCCGCTCGGCGCCCGGACCACCCTCCAGCGCGACGCCTTCGGCCGGCCGGCCACCGCCACCGACGCGCTCGGCAACACCGCCCGGTTCAGCTGGGCGGTGGAGGGCGAGCCGCTCTCCCGCACGCTGACCGATGGCCGCACCGAGCACTGGACCTACGACGGCGAGGGCAACACCCTCACCCACACGAACGCCGACGGCGCCGTCACCACCCTGGAGTACACCCACTTCCACCTGCTCACCGCCCGCACCGACCCGGACGGCGCGCACTACCAATTCCGCCACGACCGCCTGCTTCAGCTCACCGAGGTCGTCAACCCGCAGGGCCTGAGCTGGCGTTACACCTACGACGAGGGCGGCCGGCTGACCTCGGAGCAGGACTTCGACGGCCGGACGGTCAACTACCGCCACAGCAAGGCCAACCAGGTGGTCCAGCGGCGCAACGGCGCCGGCCAGCAGGTCGACTTCAGCTACGACCCGCTCGGGCAGCTGGCGAGCAAGACCGTCGGCGAGCAGACCACCGACTACACGTACGACCCGGCCGGCCGGCTCACCGCCGCCCGCACCGCCGACTGCGAACTGACCCGCCGCTACGACCCGGTGGGCCGCCTGCTGGCCGAAACCGTCGACGGCCGCACGGTCACCACCGGCTACGACGAGCTGGGACGCCGAACCAGCCGCCGCACGCCGTCCGGCAGCGTGAGCAGCTGGACCTACGACGCGGTCGGCAACCCGCGCTCGCTCACCACCGACGGCCACCTGATCGGCTTCGACCACGATGTGCTGGGCCGCGAGACCGGCCGCCGGTTCGGCCGGGACCTCACGCTGGCCCTGGGGTTCGACTGGGACCCGGTCGGCCGGCTGACCGGCCGGACCACCACGGCCGGCGGCGCCGCCCTGCTGCACCGCTCCTACAGCTACGGTGACGGCGGCGGCCTGACCGGCATCACCGACCGGGCGGCGGACGGTTCGGACCAGCACACCGGCTTCGAGCTGGACCGGGCCGGCCGGGTGACCGCCGTACGGGCGGCCGGCTGGACCGAGAACTACGCCTACGACAGCGCCGGCCATCTCGCCGAGGCCGCCTGGCCCGGTCGGCGGGACACCGCGTCCCAGGGCGAACGCGCCTACCAGGGCGCCCGGTTGCGTACGGCGGGCCGGATCGACTACCACTACGACGCCGAGGGCCGGGTCACCGGCCGCCGCCAGCGCACCCTCTCCGGGCAGAGCAGGACCTGGCGTTACAGCTGGGACGCCGAGGACCGGCTGACCGACGTCGTCACCCCCGACGGCGCGCACTGGCACTACCGGTACGACCCGCTCGGGCGCCGGATCGCCAAGCAGCAGCTGGCCACCGTGGACGGCGAGCCGACCGTCCTGCAGTGGACCGAGTTCAGCTGGTCCCACCAGACGCTGATCGAACAGACCGCCCACAGCCCGCAGTTGCCGGGACCGTACACGCTGGGTTGGGAGTACCAGGGACTGCACCCGATCGCCCAGCGCGAGCGGCTGGCCTCCGGAGCCGACGACCAGGCGGAGGTGGACGAGCGGTTCTTCGCCATCGTCACCGACCTGGTCGGCACCCCCACCCAGCTGCTGGCCCCGGACGGTTCGACGGCCTGGGAGCAGCGCGCCACCATCTGGGGCGTACCGGTCGGCGCGGATCGGCAGGCCACCGACACCCCGCTGCGCTTCCCCGGCCAGTACTACGACCCCGAGTCCCGCCTGCACTACAACGTGCACCGCTACTACGACCCCGCCGCCGCCCGCTACCTCACCGTCGACCCGCTGGGCCTGTCCCCCGCGCCGGACGCCTACGGGTACGCCGGAAACCCGCTGCTGGCCTGCGACCCGCTCGGCCTGATGCTGCGCAACGCGCAGGGCCAGTTCATGGCCAACCCCAACGCGGTGCCGAACGCGCACAACCGCAGGACCGAGTACCCGAGCGGCTACCGGGTACCGACCCACCAGCACATGATCCAGAACTGGACGGACGAGGGCATCGCCCAGGGCACCCACGCCCCCGTCGACGCCAACGGCGTCCCGATCCCCGAGAGCCAGCTGACCTGGCGGGACGCCAACGGTCAGGTCGTGCCGTACAACAACGTGACGTACGAGCACGTGAACCCGGTGGTCAACCACTGGAACACCACCGGTTACGACACCGACCGTGCGGCGCGCAACGACTACTACAACAACACCGCTAATCTGGAAGTGATGGACGGGGGTCAGAACTCGGCCGGCGGCGGCCGGATGACCCAGCGTTACCGGCAGGACACCGGCGCGAACTACAGTCGGACCTGACCTGCCGTGGAATCCCCGAACCGCCGTACCACCTGGAGCCCGCACCCATGGACCTGACCGCAACCCTGTCCGGCCTGCCCGGCGCCGAGGCCTTCCCGGAACTGCCCGAGGCCTGGCACTGGTCGCCCAACCCGCGCTTCCACTTCGTCTCGGCGCTGGCGGCGGACGGCAAGCACGCCTTCCAGGTGACCACGCTCGGGCCGTACGACGCGGAGCTGGTCGGCCGGCTGCTGGCCCACGCCCGCGCGCACACCGACCAGGTGCTGGGCGATCCGCGCCCGCTGATCCCGCTGTCCGGTTTCACCGCGGCCGGGTACGGCTTCGACACCGCCGCGGTGGCCGCCCCCCGCGCGCACACCTTCCACGCCCGTGACAACGCCACGCTGCACGCCCTCACCTACGCCGTCTTCCCCGGCTGGCACTTCGAGTTCTCCGGGACCGAGACCGACGAGGAGGCGCTGTCCCAGGTCGCGCACCCGCAGGGCCTGCGGGTGACCAGCCTGGACCGGGCGCCCTCGCCGTTCCTGAAGATGCGCTTCGACAACCCGCGCACCGGGGCCGGAAGCAACGGCCCGGACCGCGGGTTGGCCAAGGCGGACGTGCTGCTGCGCGAACTGGCGCTGCTGGACGGGATCGAGGGCGCCTTCGTCGAGTTCGAGAACCACCGGGGCGAGGTGTGGCGCGCCGAGTGGTCGGGGGCCTCCGGCTTCGTCCTGACCGACGTCCCCGGCGGCGGGCGGCGTGAATTCGACCGTGACGGACTCCTGAACTTCGCGCAGTCCGCGCTCAGCTGAACAGATTGGGGGGGTAGCGCATGGCAATCGAACTTCCGGGCCCGGTGGTCGACTTCCTGATGGCCATCGGGGTCAACTGGCCGCAGGTGAACGAGGACAAGGTGCGCGAGTTCGCCTCGCACGTCCGCGACTTCGCCACCAACATCGACGACGCCCACCAGCAGGCCACCGGCACCATCAAGGCGATGGGCGACGCCTACCAGGCCAACTCCTACGAGATGCTCGTCTCGAAATGGGCCCACCTCTCCCAGGGCCACATGACCGACCTGCTGACCGCCTGCCACGTCCTGGCCACCGCGCTGGACGCGGCGGCCGACTTCATCGTCGGCCTGAAGGTGGAGACGATCGGCGAACTCGTGGCGATGGCAGCCGCGTTCGTCGCCGACCAGGCCGCCGCCGTGTTCACCTTCGGGCTCTCCGAGGCCGCCGTCCCGCTGATCATCGAGGGCGCCGAGAAGCTGGTCGAGGTGCTGGAACAGCAGCTCGTCCAGTACATCATCGCCCAGGTCCTGGAGGCCGCCCTGACCCCTCTGCTGGGCGTGATCGAGAAGGCCGTGGCCGGCATGAGCTACGCGGCCCTGGAGGACACCCTGGACGCCGCGGGCAACGGCCCCGGCAGCGGCTTCCGCATCCACCCCGACGAACTGCGCACCCACGCAGCCGTGTTCCTCCAGCACGCGGACACCGTCCAGGGGCATGCGCAGACCCTCTCCGGCAACATCGCCGGCCTGGACTTCGCCTGACACCGGACCGGTCCCGCCAGTCGATTCCCGGCCAACTTCGGCATGCCCGCGACGCGGTCCAGACCACCCCGTTCGACCGAAGAAATTTACCGAGAGTTCGCAAGCGCAACGCACCAGCTCAGATGTGCGGAGATGGGAAGTTGGATCTTTCGCCTCCATCTGAGCTTATGTCCGATGTCTTGACGTGCGTGGTTCACAAGGGGAAGTTGGGTCTCCGCTCGGCCGCCGGCCGGGCGTTGCCACCCAACGAACTGGGAGTCCTCATGAAGTCGACCGTCGCGATGAAGAAGGCCACCAAGAAGATCACCGTTCGCCGCACCGGCGACGTGCGCCTCACCTCGGCCATGTGCCAGTGCCCGTACAGCGTCGCCGCCTGATAGCAACGCGCTGATTCCCTGCCCGGGTGTGCCGCATGACGGCGCACCCGGGCAGTGCCGGATACCAACCGAAGCCGGCCCACCGATGCTGGGGAGCGCGCTGTGAGCGGATTCACCCTTGCAGTACACGAGTTGAGTTTTGTCCCGGAGGGCGACGAGGTCGTGGTCGGCCGGTTGGACACCGGCTCCTACGCCGTCTTCCCGCCCGACGGCGCCGAGTTGCTCAAGCGGCTCACCGAGGGCATGGCCCTGGACGAGGCCGCAGCCTGGTACGAGGAGACCTTCAGCGAACCCGTCGACGTCGAGGACTTCGTGGCCACGCTCCACGAGTTGGGATTCGTCCGGGACGCCGACGCCGCGCCGGTCGCACCCGCCGCGCCGGTCCGGTTCCAGTGGCTGGGGCGCGCGGCGTTCTCCCCGGTGGCCTGGGCCTGCTACCTGGCGGTGCTGGTGGCCTGGTCGGTGACCGTCTCGGCGCACCACGACCTGCTCCCCGCACCCTCCCAGATCTTCTTCGTCAAGTCGCTGCTGCTGGTCCAGCTGGTGATCACCTTCGGCCAGGTCCCCCTGCTGCTGGCGCACGAGGGATTCCACATCCTGGCCGGGCGGCGGCTGGGCCTGCCGACCAAACTGCGACTGAGCAACCGGCTCACCTACATCGTGGCCGAGACGCAGACCAACGGCCTGATGAGCGTGGACCGCCGCAAGCGCTACCTGCCCTTCCTGGCGGGGATGGTCTGCGACGTCCTGGTGCTGGGGACCCTCGGGCTCATCGCCGAGAACAGCCGCGACGGCGACGGCGGCTTCTCGCTGACCGGCCGGCTCTGCCTGGCACTGGCCTTCACCGTGGTGATGCGGTTCGTCTGGCAGTTCCAGCTGTACCTGCGCACCGACCTCTACTACGTCTTCGCCACCGCACTGGGCTGCCACGACCTGCACGACGCGAGCAAGGCGCTGCTGCGGAACCGGTTCTGGCGCCTGGTGCACCGCCCCGAGCGCCAGGTCGACGAGGGGCAGTGGACCGAACAGGACCGCAAGGTCGGCACCTTCTACGGGCCCTTCGTCCTGCTCGGCTTCTGCGTCCTGGCCGGGATCACGGTCTTCGCGAGCATCCCGGTCACCGTGAGCTACTTCCGCCTCGCCGCCCATGCCGTCGGATCCGGCCGCATCGATTCGCACTTCTGGGACTCACTGCTGTCCCTGTGCCTGAACGCCGCCCAGACCACAGCGCTGATCGTGCTCTCCCGGCGCAAGCGCCGCGAGCAGCGCCGCGCGGCGCCGACCTCCTTGAACGAAAGGGTGAACTGACATGGCCGGTCACCGCACGATCGTGGGCACGAGCCCGGCTGTCCGGCTGTCGGCGGCCGGCGCCGACGACGACCTCGCGGTGGTGGCCCGCTGCCACCGCCGGCTGCGCGGCCCCTACACCGGCGTCGACAC
Source organism: Kitasatospora mediocidica KCTC 9733 (assembly GCF_000744225.1). Lineage (GTDB taxonomy): Bacteria > Actinomycetota > Actinomycetes > Streptomycetales > Streptomycetaceae > Kitasatospora > Kitasatospora mediocidica. Next base: position 746,709 of record NZ_JQLN01000007.1, read on the forward strand.
CGTGCTGCGGGCGGTACTGCCCGAGGCGGCCCGCCGGTGGCCCGCGCTGGTCGAGCACCACCGGACGGAACTCCTCTACGGGATACCCGAGTTGGCCGAGTTGGTCGGCCCCGCGCCGCGGACCCTGGCCAGCGAGTCCTCGTTCGACGAACGGACCCGGTTCTTCGGTGCCGGCATGATCCGCTGCATGAGCCAGGGGATCGTCTCCTTCCTGCTCGACCACGCCCGCCGGGTGCGGGCCTGCGGCGAGGTGCCGGCCCACCTGGTCTTCGACGAGGTGGACCAGGCGGACCCCACCACCCAGGAGTTCATCGCCCTGCTGGTCCGCCGCGCCGACCCGGCCCACCTGCGCGTGACGGTCTGCGCCGCGCCGGGCGAACTGCCCGAGGAGCTGACCCGGGTCCTGGCCCGCCACACCGAGCGGACCGACGCCGAGGGCACCCCGCGCGGGAGCGGTCCGCACGAGAACACCCCGCACGAGAGCCGTCCGCCGCGCACCGACGGCGAGTTGGTCGAGGCGTACGTCCTCGGCGACGGCACCAGCAGCGACCCCACCCAGCTGCGCGCCTACCAGCAGGCCGACCCCGCGCTGCGGGCGCAGCTGCACGACCGCCGCGCCGACGAGCTGGAGCAGGCGTCCCCCAGCCGGGGCGTCCGGGTCGGCGCCCTCGCCTACCACCGCGAGCACGGCAGCGACCCGATGGGCGCCGGCCGGCGCGCCCTGCTGGCGGCCCAGCGCTCCTGCGTGGAGGTCGGCTTCTCGGCGGCGGTGATCGACCTCGGTCTGCGCGGTCGGGCCGTCACGGATCCGGAAGTCGACGAGCACGACTTCTGGGAGTTCACCCATCAGGCGGCGTCCGCCTGCATCCCGGTCAACCGCAACAGCCAGTCGATGGAGCTCTACCTCGACGCCATCCAGCGCTTCACGGACCCCAAGGTCCACATGATGACCAGCTACTCGATCGCGATGCTGCACACCCGCTTCCTCCAGCCGCGCGACCACGACCTGGCACTGCGCTGGCAGAACAACGCCGTGGCGATCGCGAGCATCCTGCCCGATCCGGCCGAGCGGCTGACCTTCAGCGTCTTCCACGACAACGGCCTGGCGCTGGTGGAGATGCACCGGGGCAACCTGACCCGCGCGCTGGAGCTGGTCAAGTCCTGCATGGCCCGGCTGGACGCGGAACTGACGGACGAGCAGTGGCAGTTGCACCGCTCGCAGCTCCTCTACAACCGCGCGCGCCTGCTCACGGCGACCGGCCGGCTGGACGAGGCGCGCGCCGACTACTCGACGCTGATCGACCTCGACCCCTACTACACCGACTACCTCTCCGAGCGGGCCCGGATCCACCGCGCGCAGGGCGACTTCGCGGCCGCGCTCGCCGACTACAACCGCGCGGTGGAACTGGCCCCGCCGTTCCCCGAGCTCTACTACAACCGCGGGACGGCCCGGGTGGAGACCGGCGACACCGAGGGCGCGCTGGCGGACTACGGCTACGTCCTGGAGATGGAACCCGACGACGCCGACACCCGCCTCGCCCGTGCCGAACTGCTGCTCGACAGCGAGGAGTTCGACGCCGCCGACGCCGACGTCACGGCCGGCCTGGCGCTGCGCCCCGACGAGCCCCGACTGCTCTGCATGCGCGGCACCATCGCCCTCCAGCGCGGCGCCCTCACCGAGGCGTACCAGGCCCTCACCTCGGCCCTCACCCTCGACCCGGGCTACCCCGCCGCCCTGCTCAACCGCGCGGTCGTCCACTACGAACAGGACCAGTACCAAGCCGCCGTCCAGGACCTCACCGCCACCCTGGCCCTGGTCGGCGACGACCCCGACGTCCTGCTCAACCGCGGCATCGCCTACCAGGCCGACGGACAACTCGACCTGGCCCTCGCCGACTTCGACCACGCCCTCACCCTCCCGGGCGCCGACGTGGCAGAGTTGGAGGAACAGCGCGAACGCTGCCGCGCGTAGCGGTTGTCCTACCCACCCGTGCGCAGGGCCTTCATCAGCGTCCTGCAGCACTGGTAGATGTGGTGGAACTCGTCCCGGTCCTGGCTCCTGTGGGTGTACCGCAGGACCAGGACCGCGGCCAGGACGGACACCGCGATCGCGATCAACGAGGTCCGCGCCTCCCTGCTCGGCCTGTTCATCAGCCGTTCCCTCCCTCGACGTGGCAGAGCACGATCCTGCGGTCCGGGCGCAGGGGTGCACATCGCGGGAAGGCGGGAGGAAACGCTCCCCCGATCGGGGGAGTCCGCCGCTGAGCTGCCCGATCATACTGTCGATCATGATCAGGGGAATCCGGCCGCTGCTGCGCGGCTCCACGTATTCGGGTGCACTGTTCGCCTACTGCGGCGCGCTGGTGAGCTTTCCGCTGCTGCCCTTCGCCATGCTGCCGGCGCTGCTTCTGCGACAGGCTCCCTACGCGGTCCAGGCTGTGCTGGCCCTGCTGGTCTGGGCGGCACTGGTCGCCGCGGTCGGGTTGGCCCGCACCACGCGGCGGGTTCTGATCACCTGCACCCGTCGACTGCTGAAGGTGCCGCTGCCGGACCCTGCCGCGCCGTCGCCCGCCCTGCCGTCCGCTGCCGGACGCTGGCGGACGCCGCTGTGGCTGCTGCTGCACGTGGCACTGGGGTGGACGGGCGGCCTGGCGAGCGTGCTGCTGCTCGGCGCGGCCGTTGCCCTGCCGGGCGGGTGGACCTCCGGCGACGCGGGGCTGACGCTGTTCGGCCGGTCGGTGCAGGTGGAAGGCCGCTGGAGCTGGGTGGCGGCGCTCGGCTGCCTGCTGCTGGCGGTGGCCGTGTGCGTGCTGATCGCGAACGCGCTGCGCTGGCTGGCGCCCAGGCTGCTGGGCCGTGTCTGACACACGCTGACCGGCTGACAGGCGAGATCAGCCGCCGCACAGGTCCGATCCCGCGAACATACCCGCGTTCATGCGGTGCATGTAGCTGACGTCCGCCCAGCCGGGCGCGACGCCGCCGACCATGGCGACGACCCACAGCAGCACGGCTGCCGGCACTGCTCCGCGGCGCGGTCGTACGGCGCGCCACGGGCGGCGCGCGGCGATCCAGAGCAGCGGCAGCAGGCCGGCCAGCACGCAGGCGGTCGCGAGCCAGGTGTACGTCGTGAGGCCTTGCGGGAGCGCGATCGGGGTGCAGTGGATGTTCCGTGCGTAGTCCGGCCGGTGTGCTTCGTAGGTGAAATGCGCGAGCAGCCCGATGCCCAGGCCGGCCAGGCTGAGCCCCGCCGAGGTGAGGACGGCCGACGCGGCGTGGCGTGACGTGGGAATCGACATGGTCTCTACTTCTTCTCTACTTCACCAGTTGGGTTGGACGCGGACGACGACGACGTTCTGCTGGCCCTCCTCCTGGAGCTCCGACGGCAGGCGCGTGTTGAGGCTTGCGTTGAGGTAGCTGTTGGTGTGCTGGGTGTAGTGGATGTCGCCGTCAGGGGTGATCGACGTGATGATGCACGCGTGGTGGATGTCCCCGACCGCGGCGTTGGGGCCCGGACCTGCCTGCTGAAGGAAGATGATGTCACCCGGGCGGGCCTGGGAGATCGGCACGGTGGTGCTGCCGTTGTTCAGCAGGAAGTCGTGCAGGCCCCCCGCGAGCGCCCAGCTCCTGGTGTGGCTCTTGTCGTGCGCGTCGATCCAGTTGGTGACCGGACCTCCCCAGCTGCCGAGTTGGGCGCCCTTGAACCAGTTGTTGTCGCCGAACGAGCCGTCGCCGTCGTTCTTGTAGGCGAGCCCGGCCGCGTGCAGCGCGTCGGAGGTGAAGTTGGTGCAGTTGTTGTCGAAGGTGTCGAGGCCGGTGTTGTCCCAGTTGTCCATCGCCCACTGGATGAACTTCGAGCGGTCGAACTTGCCGTCCGTGCCGATGAGCTGCTGCTGGACGCCGGTGGGGATGCCGTCGAGGTGGGCGAGCGAGGCCGGGACGGCGAGCTGGAGCTGCTGCTGCTGGTCCGGGGTGAGGCTGTTCCACCAGGCGGCGACGAGGGTGGGATCGGTGCCGGCCGGGGGGACGGCTCCTGCGATCAGGCTCACTTCGAGCGGTGACGCGTCCTTCTGGACGTTGTCGAGGGCGGTGCTCGGATCTGTGACGTTGACCTGGCCGGCCAGCCGGTTCAGGGCCGCGGCCGCCGTGGTGTCCGCCTTGTTCGCGTCGGCGAGGGCCTGCTGGACCAGCCAGGAGGTCTGGCTGACCTGCTGGTTGATCTGCTGGCGGTCGCTGGGGTCCAGCAGGTTGTGGGCGTGCGGCATCGTCAGCGTCGTACTGGTGACCGTGCCGTCCGCCGCGACGGCCATGCCGTTCTGGTCGGCGTAGGACAGCGCCGAGCCGAGCGAGCGCTGGGCGAGTTCGAAGGCCTCGGCCGCGCCGTCCAGCACCGCGACCACCCCGCGCATCTCGTCGTACGCCGCCTCCAGCGCGTCCGCCTGGGCCGTCATCTTCGCCTGGGCGAGGTTGCCGGAATCGCTGGACCAGACGGGGGCGATCTTCTGGGTGGCCTGGTGGCGCAGTTCGGTGGAGGCCTCCCAGCAGTGCTTGGCCATGGCGGCCCAGTCGTTGGCGGCGGTGGACCAGAGGCCAGGCTGGGCGTTCTTGAGTTGGTCGAGCGTGATGGCCATGTCAGTTCGCCCCCTGTCCCTGTCCCTGCAGGAGCTGGTTCGCGTCGTGGTGGAAGTTGCCGGCGAGCGCGGCTTCCGTCTGGACGTAGTTGTCCGCCGTCTGGCCGAGCGCGTCGGCGGTGGCGTTCAGGCCGGCGGCGAGCTGCTGGAGGTGCGTCTGCCAGGCAGTCGCGCAGGCGTTGAGCGCGCCGCCGGTGGCGAAGCCCGGGTTGCCGGTGGCGGCGGCGGCACTGGACTGCATGCCGTTCTGCGCCTTCTGGTTGACGCCGTCCGCAGTCGAACCGACCTGCGTGGCAGCCTGACTGAGCGTCGGCGGATGGACGGATATCGACATGCTTCCCCCTGAAGTCAGTCGGCCAGCTAAAGTAAACGATCATCGTAGTGGACGAGGGATCAACCCGCCTGGTTCCGCCGGCTTCCGACACCTGCACGAGCCGCCCCGACGACGTCCGGCACCAGGCCCTGGGAACGCCGACGACCCGGAGCTGGTCAAGCAGGAGGGGGAAGTCGGGGATATCGACTTCGGCAGTCGGGCCCGCGCAGCCTCACATTCGGGATCTCAGCACGTCGACCCCACAGCCGGGGGCGAAGGGGTCGAAGCCGTACTCGATCAGCCAGCGAACTGCCAGCAGGCTTCGCAACGACCACCACGCGTGGATCACGTCGAGGTCGACGTCGGTGCCATAGCCGGCGATGACGTCGTCGAGGTGCTCCTCGTGTCCGAGCGTGAAGGTGGCGAGGTCGTACAGGGCGTCACCCTGGCCCGCCTCGGACCAGTCGATGATGCCGGTGACCTCGCCGCCGTCGACGAAGACGTGCGCGATCTGCAGGTCGCCGTGCGTGAACGCCGGATTCCACAGGCGGAGCGCCGCCTCGGCGACCTGGCGGGTCGACAGTGCGGGCATGGTGAACTCCCCGAGCGGGACGGCATAGCGCCAAGCAGTGTCCCGCGCTTGGCAGGCCTGGACAATCGCGGCGGGTTCCTCTGTCAGCTCTACGCCGAGGGTGTCGGCGGCGGCGTCGAAGTGGAACTTCACCAGCAGCCGTGAATCGAACAGCCAGAAGTCGAAGCCGGGCAGCCCGAGTTCGAGCGGGCAGACGGGCGATCTGGAGGTTCGGATCACTGCGGCCGCTGACCTCGACCGGGCTGCCAACCTGTTCCGGGCCGGTTTCGACACTCGCTGAGTACCCCTCAAAGGGGCGATCCCGCGCAGCCGGGAACGCCTGCGGAGCTCCGGCCGGGCCCTTCTGGTTCAAGAAGGGCCCGGCTTGGACTACATCAAGTGCACCTCGACACTGAAACCCTTGGCCAGGACCGAGTTCAGGTGCCCGGCATGGGCACCCAGGTACTGACGGGCTGCGCTCGATTCGGCGCTCAGCTCGAGAAGGACATAGTCCTGCGCATCCTCTGTGTCCTGCCCGCAGACGCAGCAGCGAAGCCGCTGGCTGGACATGCTTCCACCTACCACGCCGTTATTCAATCCCACTCGCCCCTCTCGACCTTTCCGTCAACATAGCTCTGCTTTCGCGTCCTTCAGTACGGTAGTAGGTTTGCCCGTCGGATTCGATATATCGCAAATGACAACGTCGCAGGTCCCATTTCCGTTGTCGAGGACTTTGACTATTTGTCCGTCGCCCTGAATATACATATCGCCGTTGTCCCAGACGTGGCCCACGTCGACTCCGCGCTCGCTGACCCGGCCAGTCCCGTGGATATCCCGGGCCGTCGTATTGCCACCGCCGCCACCGCCGCTATCGGAGTTCATGTTGACGCGATCCGAACCCGCCGCGTCCTTGCCGATGTTCATCGCGCCCATGCTCATGAGGCCGGCGCCGGTCGCGATAGCGCCGGCTGAGACCACGTTGGCAGGGACCCCGATGACTGCGCCGACTCCGGTTGCGTCCAGTGCGACGCCGAGCACCTCGCCGCCAGCACCGACGGACGCCAACGCCAGACCGCCGGCCATCTCGGCCACCGAGCCCGGATCGTGCAACATGGCATTTCCGACGGAGGCCACGTCGCCCAGTGCCGTCTCGCCGAATTCCTTGGCGACATGGCCGGCACCGGAGAAGAAGCCGCCGATGCCGTCTCCGACCTGCGACCAGAAGCCTGGCTTGGCAGGGGCCTTGTCGCGGGCCCTTCCGACGGCAGCCTCCGCAGTCTTTCCGGCACCGTCCAACTAACTCAGTGCGCTGTTTAACGTGTCCTGAGCGGCTTGGTGGTTGGCGTCGCCGGAGGCCCAGAGATTGATCGCCTCAGTCGCCTGGCCCTGGGCCCAAGTGAGCGTCGGCGCATAGACGCCCAGTGCAGCCGCTGCGTCGTGGAACGCATCACCGGCGTCCAGCCACTTGCTCGGCTGGCCGTGGAAGACCTTGCGGAACGCGTCGGCGGCGTCTCCGCTCCAACCGTCAGTGGTATCTATGCGTTTCAGGCCCTCGCCGGCCAAGTGCAGCAGGTCGCCGTACGACTTCAACGAGGCCTGGGTATGCGCGATCACGGCGGCGTCGCCGGGGACCAGGGCCTTCGGGTCAGTGGTCTGGCCGAGTTCCGCCATCGTCACTTCTCCCCCGGGTCATTGCTACCTGTGAGGATCTGGTTGAGCTGGCCGGTCGGCGTTGACATTCGCCGTCAGCCGGGTCGCGATCTGCTCACCGTCCTTCGCAAGGTTGTCGACGCCGCGCTGCCACCGGCCCAAGAAGTCCGACAGCGTGCTCGCGAGTGCACGGTGGCCGATGGCCGACTCGTCATGGGGTATAGCGCTGACCTTTTGGACGCAAGTCTGGTCAAGCGTCGCATTCACCCCCGAAGCAGCTTCCGTCAACGCTTGTAGATCCACGTGATAATCACCGGCCATGGCGGCTCCCCCTACCTGCCGACTTCCCCGTCCGGCTCATCCTAACCTCGGCCCTGCAGGATGGCCCGTCAGTTGGCTCACGGACCCCTTCTGCACTGCACGAATCGCCAGTTGAGGGTCAAGGCATGGCTGATCAGAGTTACCCGCAGCGCGCTACCGGCGGCAGCTGGTCAGCAGGTCCCGCGCGCTCGGTGCCGATCGCGCTCTGGACGTCGAGGTGTCAGCAGCCCGGCCATGAGCGACTCACAGCAGCTTTCGACAACTATGCCGCGTGCTGGTCGGCCGACCCCGGCGAGCGGCTCGCCGTGCTCGGCGCGGTCGCGGTCAAGGACGTCGCCTATCGGGACCCGGGCACGGAGGTGGGCGGGCTGATCGGGTCGGCTGCGGATATCGGGCCGGGGGCGGGTGGATTGAACTTCGAGTACTCGGCCCTGGTCCAGCGCAGCGGGCTGGCTTGCGGGGTCGCCACCACCTCCATCACGGTGAACTCCACCAGCCGTTCGGCGCCCGGCACTTCGGCGGCGTGCCGCTCGTCCCAGTCGGTGCGGGCGGTGCCGGTGAGCTGGAGCGTGTCACCGCTCGCCCAGTCGACGAAGAGCAGTCCGGCGGCCGGGTTCTCGGCCAGGTTGCCGAGCGTGCAGAACATCGCGTTGCCCAGGTAGTCCGGCCAGCGCAGCCGCCGGGCGTCGCGCAGCTGCACGAAGCCCGGGCTGCCGCCGCGGTGCGAGGCGTCCACGTCGCCGTGCCGGTCGGCAGTGGCGACGAAGAAGGTGCCGGCCCGCCGGATCAGCTCCTGCTGATCCGGCGTCAGTTCCGAGCCGCGCAGCGGGACGCCGGGCGTGCTGCCCGGCTCGACCCAGGGCTCCCGGCCCTGGATGTACTTGGGGCAGTTGGAGAAGACCTCGTCGAGCTCGACCCGCAGGCCGGGGCCCGCAGTGGGCCGCGCCCGGCCGTTCATCCGCATCCGGCGCCGGCGGGCGGGCTGCAGGGCGATCATCCCGACCCGGACGGGCCCGGACAGCGCCGCCGCCAGCGGATCACCGGCCACCGGCCGCGCGGCGATCGCCACCGCGTCCGACGACTCGCCATCGCTCATGGTGCCGGGCGCGCCCGGCTCGGCGCGCAGGAAACCCGGTGGTCCGGTCAGCAGACTCGCCCAGAGCCGACCGCCCCGGTCGGCGGCGCCGACCACCAGCATCGGCTGCTCGGTGAGGAATCGGGCGGCCACCGGCGGGATCCGCCGACTGCGGCTCGGGCCCGAGTAGCCGGGCCGGTCGAACCCGGCCCGGCGGCGGACCGCCAGCTCGCCCGGGACGGCCACGGGGGCAGCGCCGGATACGGGTGCGGGAACGGGGGTGGTGTGCGGACTCATGACGCGCTCCCGGTGGCCGGCCGATTAGAAGAAGCCGCAGGTCGGCGCGGAGCCGTTGGGTGCGGCGGCGTCGTGCGCGTGGACGCCGCGCGGGGTGAAGACCTCCAGCCGGATCCCGTCCGGGTCGGTGAAGAAGACGCCGCCGGAGTCGGCCCCCTCGCGGTGCGGGACCACGCCCTCGTACGCGAACTCGGCGCCGAGCTCCCGCAACACCCGCTCGATCTCGCGCACCTCCGCCACCCCGTCGACCTGGAAGGAGAGGTGGTGCAGGCCGGGCGCGCCGGTGGCGAAGACGCCCTCGCTCTGCTGCCAGAGCGTGACCAAGGGCTGCCCGTCCCGGCCGAGGAACGCGAAACGGTGCGCGCCCTCGGTGCCCTCGGAGACCAGCTCGAAGCCGAGAACGCGCTGGTAGAAGGCGCGGGAGCGGTCCAGATCGGTGACGTTCAGCCCGATGTGGCCGGTCCGCACGGACGGGTGAATGGCGACCTCTGTCATGGAGCACCTCCATCGTCGAGCCCGGACCACGACCGGGCTAACTATTGTTACCGAGTATGGGGGTTAGATAACCAGGGCGTCAACCGGTCGTGAGTCGGATGCCGGTTAGAATCGAGGCCAGTCCAGGAGAGGAGGGCCGATGGCCCCGGAAGCGCAGCCCGTCGACCCCCGCCCGCTCCCGGGCGAGCCGCTCTCGCTGGACCTGCTCAACACCCGCTGGAACAACGGCGGCAACCCGCGCGACCTGCTGGACTCACTCGACGGGCTCGCGCTCTGGCTGACTCTGAACGACTTCGCCGACCAGGTCCCCGCCGACCGGGCCACCCTGGACGCGCTGCTCGCCACCCGGGCCGCGCTCGCGCGGCTGATCGACGACCACGACACCTCACCCGAGGCCCGCGCGGCGCTCAACGAGGTGCTCGCGCACGGCGCAATCCGCCGCACACTGGCGGCCGACGGCCCGCAGGCGCGGATCGAGACCGACAGCCCCGCCTGGCTGCCGGCCTGGAGCGCCGCCGTGGACTACCTGCGCCTGCTGGCCGAAGCGCCGGACCGGATCCGCTCCTGCGCGAGCGAGGCCTGCGTCGTGCGCTTCTACGACACCTCGAAGAACGGCACCCGCCGCTGGCACTCGATGGCGACCTGCGGAAACCGGGCCAAGGCCTCCCGCCACTACGAGCGAGCCAAGCAGGCCTGACGGACCATCGGCGCGGCTGCGAAAGCTGGTCCGCCGCGAGCAGCGCGCATTGCTCCTGCTGACGGACGATCACCTACCGGCGATCACGCCCCCAACCGGCAGTCCGATCAATGGGCTGCGACTGCTGGAGGAGGTGGTCCGCCTTGCCCGCCTTGATGGCGAGGATCAGGGCGCGGAGGGCTTCGGCCGAGTCGGTGAGGCAGTGGTCCTCCTGGCCGTTGACGGCGATGTAGCCGTTGCCTACTGCGTCGGTACCGAGGCGGAAGCATGAGTTGCCTTCGGCGCAGAAGGGATCTTCCCAGGTGATCACGAGCATCGAAACCGACGTCGGAGCCGTGGACCCCGAGACCGAGGGCCACTACCGCCCCCAACGCAGGTCGCTCGAAGAGGCCCTCGCGGCTGCGGGAGCCACCCTCGCGGACGTCTCCCTGGTCGCGAACTGCCACCTCCACTTCGACCACTGCGGCGGAAACCCCCTGCTGGGCGGCACGCCGATCCTGGTGCAGGCCGCAGAGTTGGCCGCCGCGCGCCGAGGCGGCTACACGCTAGTGCTCTGACCAACAAGGTTCGCCGGGGTGGTGGCGGCTCGTTCTGTGGTGGCTACGTAAGCCAGTTGAAATCGGTGGTCACGGCGGTAGGGTGCCATCCGTGATCGAGCTCGACTGGTTCGAAGAGGATGAGGAAGACGACCTCAGCCAGGCAGAGCGTGCCTTCCTGGCGCTTCTGCGCATGAGGGCCAGGACCTGGTCCTGCGGGCCACAGAACACGGAGCTTGTGAAGCCTGCGGACGGTTGCCGGTGTTGGCGGGCCGTGCTGGACCTCAGCGTCGAGATGGAGCCCAGGGGCCTCGGCTTGGTCACGGTCGGAGTGTGCTTCGACGGCACCAGCATCCGGTGCAGCGAAGTTCACAACCAGTCGTACTATCCCCGGCCGGACGATCAGTCACGAGTGGAAGTGGTCGAAGCGACGGGCACCCCACAGGGCCTGGCCGAGATCGCGGCGGAGTGGTTCGAGCGGATCCTGGTCCGGCCGGTGGAGCGGCGCGAGTGGTGGTCGGATGGCGCTCTCACGTACGACTACGTTTTCGCGGACACCGGGACCGGGCTGGTGCTCGGCGGTGTCGCGGGCCCGGAGAGGTTCCGCCGTCCGCCGGATCGCATCATCCACGCCCGCGGGCATGCCGCTCACCCAAGGGACTGAACGTCCGCGGCTCACACGTGCTGCGGCCGTCCGCCCCAGCGCAAGCCCTTCTCGCTGCGGATTCGGGCGCGTTCCTTGCGCTGGGCGGCCAGGACCTCGGGGTGGCGGGCGTTAGCGTTGCGCCAGCGCAGGTAGGCGTGCAAGGCGCGGGCCTGAACCGGGTGGTTCGGATGGTTGGGGTTGGCCAGGGTGAACTGTCTCAGCGGTCCGAAGTGCGCCTCGATCGGGTTCGCCCAGGATGCGTTCGTCGGGGTGAAACACAAGGTGGACGTTGTTGTTCTTCGCCCAGCGCAGGATCCTCTTGCTGCTGCGGTGGGTTCGCCTGACGCCGGCGCGTGCAACGGGCGGGGGTTGCTGCTGGTCGAGGCGCTCAGTGACGTCTGGGGTGTCGTTCCGCGACCGACGCGTGGGAAGTCCGTGGTCGCAGGGAAGCGGCTGCCCTGACCGGAGGGGGCAGGGCAGCCGCTCAGCTGGACGAGATCAGTCCTTGAACGTGCCGCCCTCCGCCGCCACGCGCTCCAGCAGTGCCGGCGGCTTGAAGCGCTCGCCGTAGGCGGCGGCCAACTCCCGGGCCCGCGCGAGGAATCCGGCGACGCCCCCCTCGTACCCGTTGATGTACTGGAGCACCCCGCCCGTCCACGCCGGGAAGCCGATGCCGAGGATCGAGCCGACGTTGGCGTCAGCCACCGACGTCAGGACGCCCTCCTCCAGGCAGCGCACCGAGTCGAGTGCCTCCGCGAAGAGCATCCGCTCCTTCAGGTCCTCGAACGGGACGTCCACGCCGCCGTCGCGCCCGAAGTGCTCGCGCAGGCCCGGCCACAGCCGCAGGCGGCGCCCGTCCGCGTCGTAGTCGTAGAAGCCCGCGCCGCCGCTGCGGCCCGGGCGGCCGAACTCCTCGACCATCCGGTCCATCACCACATCGGCCGGGTGCTCGACCCACGTCTCGCCCGCCTCCTCGGCGGCCCGGCGGGCCTCGCCGCGGATCCGGCGCGGGAGGGTCAGCGTCAGTTCGTCCAGCAGCGAGAGCACCTTCGCGGGGTAGCCCGCCTGGGCGGCGGCCTGCTCGATGCTGGCCGGCTCGACGCCCTCGCCGACCATCGCGATGCCCTCGTTGATGAACTGGCCGATCACCCGCGAGGTGAAGAAGCCGCGCGAGTCGTTGACCACGATCGGGGTCTTGCCGATCTGCCGGACCAGGTCGAAGGCGCGCGCCACCGCCTCGTCCCCGGTCCGCTCGCCCTTGATGATCTCCACCAGCGGCATCTTGTCGACGGGCGAGAAGAAGTGCAGCCCGATGAAGTCGGCGGACCGCTCAACTCCCTCCGCCAGCAGGCTGATCGGCAGCGTGGAGGTGTTGGAGCAGAGCAGCGCGTCTGCGCCCAGCACCCCCTCCACCTCCTGGAAGACCTTGTGCTTGAGCGCGACGTCCTCGAAGACGGCCTCGATCACCGCGTCGCAGCCGGCCAGCGCCGCGGGATCAGCGGTCGGGGTGATCCGCGCCAGCAGCTCGGCACGCTGCTCGGCGGTGCTCCGCCCGCGCGCCACCGCCTTGTCCAACAGCCCGGCCGAGTAGGCCTTTCCGCGCTCGGCGGCGTCCAGGGTGACGTCCTTGAGGACGACCTCGATGCCCGCCTTGGCGCACGAGTACGCGATGCCCGCGCCCATCATCCCGGCGCCGAGCACCGCGACCCGGCGCACCGTGTGCTTCTCGACCCCGGACGGGCGCCCCGCACCGGCGTTGACGGCCTGGGTGTCGAAGAAGAGGCCCTGGATCATGTTCTTGGCGGTCTGCCCGCAGACCAGCTCGGTGAAGTAGCGCGCCTCGATCACCATCGCGCTGTCCACGTCGACCTGGGAGCTCTCGACCGCCGCCGCCAGCACGTTGCGCGGGGCGGGGTAGGGCGCGCCGGCCAGCTGCTTGCGCAGGTTGGCGGGGAACGCGGGCAGGTTGGCGGCCAGTGCCGGGGTGGCCGGGGTCCCGCCGGGGATCTTGTAGCCCTTGACGTCCCAGGGCTGCTGGGCGGTCTCGTTGGCCTCGATCCAGGCCTTCGCCTTCGCCAGCAACTCCTCCTGCGTGGAGGCCAGTTCGTGCACCAGGCCGACCTCCAGCGCGGCCGCCGGACGGTACTGCCGACCGGTCAGCAGCACCTTGAGCAGCGCGTCCGCCAGCCCGAGCATCCGCACCGTACGAACGACGCCACCGCCGCCCGGCAGCAGGCCCAGCGTCACCTCCGGCAGGCCGATCTTGCTGCCCGGGGCGGTCAGTGCGATCCGGTGGTGGCAGGCGAGGGCCAGTTCGAGGCCGCCGCCGAGCGCGCTGCCGTTGATCGCCGCGACCACCGGCAGGCCGAGCGTCTCCAGGGTGCGCAGCGCGCGCTTGATCCGCAGCGAGGACTCGAAGACCTGCTCGGCCTGGTCGGGACCGGCCGAGGAGAGCAGGCGCAGGTCGCCACCGGCGAAGAAGGTCTTCTTGCCGGAGGTGATGATCACACCCCGCAGACCCTGCGCCTCCGAAAGGCGCGCGACCACGGCGTCGAACGCCTCGGTGAAGGCCTCGTTCATGGTGTTGACGGACTGCGTGGGGTCGTCCAGGACCAGCGTGACGATGCCGTCCTCGCCCTGCTCCCAGCGGATGATGGTGTCAGTCATCAGAGAGTTCTCCAGAGAAGAAAAAGGGGAGGCGGATCAGGCGAGGCGCTCGACGACGGTGGCGACGCCCATGCCGCCGCCGACGCACAGGGTGACCAGTCCGTAGCGCAGGTCGCGGCGCTCCAGCTCGTCGATCAGGGTGCCCAGGATCATCGCGCCGGTGGCGCCCAGCGGGTGGCCGAGCGCGATCGCGCCGCCGTTGACGTTCACCTGGTCGTGCCGGAAGCCCAGTTCGCGCATGAAGCGCAGGACGACCGAGGCGAAGGCCTCGTTGATCTCGACGAGGTCGATGTCGGCGGCGGTCAGACCCGCCTTGGCCAGCGCCTTGCGGGTCGCGGGGGCCGGGCCGGTGAGCATGATGGTGGGCTCCGATCCGGAGACCGCGGCCGAGACGATCCGGGCGCGCGGACGCAGGCCGAACCGCTCGCCGACCTCGCGCGAGCCGATCGCCACCAGTGCGGCGCCGTCCACGATGCCGGAGGAGTTACCGGCCGTGTGGACGTGGTCGATGCGCTCCACCCAGTGGTACTTCTGCAGCGCGACGGCGTCGAAGCCGCCCGCCTCGCCGATCCCCGCGAAGGCCGGCTTGAGGCCGCCCAGGGTCTCCGCCGTGGTGCCGGGGCGCAGGTACTCGTCGCGGTCCAGCACGATCAGGCCGTTGCGGTCCCGGACCGGGACCACCGAGCGGTCGAAGAGGCCGTCCGCCTGCGCCTTGGCGGCGCGCGCCTGCGACTCGGCGGCGAAGGCGTCCACGTCGGCGCGGGTGAGGCCCTCGATGGTGGCGATCAGGTCGGCGCCGATGCCCTGCGGGACGAAACCTGCCTCGAAGTTGGTCATCGGGTCCATCGCCCAGGCGCCGCCGTCCGAGCCCATCGGGACCCGGGACATCGACTCCACGCCGCCGGCCAGCACCAGGTCCTCCCAGCCCGAACGGACCTTGGCGGCGGCCAGGTTGACCGACTCCAGGCCGGAGGCGCAGAACCGGTTCTCCTGCACGCCGGCCACCGTGTCGGGCAGCCCGGCGGCGACCGCGGCGATCCGGGCGATGTCGGAGCCCTGGTCGCCGAGCGGGCTGACCACGCCGAGCACGATGTCGTCGATCGCGGACGGGTCCAACTCGGGCAGGCGGCTGCGGAGTTCGTGGATCAGGCCGACCACCAGGTCGACCGGCTTGGTGCCGTGCAACGAGCCGTTCTTGCCGCGGCCGCGCGGCGTGCGGATCGCCTCGTAGACGTACGCTTCGGTGCTCACGATGACTGCCTCTCCGGGGAGTTGGTCGTGCGGTCGAGTTCGGGCAGGTCCCAGTCGCGGGCCACCTGGGCGGTGTCGGCGCCGGGGCGTGCGGGTGGGCGGCGCAGCACGCCGGGGGTGGCCGAGAAGCGCGGGGCGGGCGCGGGCTGGGTGACGCCGTCCACCTCGGTATAGGTGCCGCGGGCCACCAGGTGGGGGTGGGCGGCTGCCTGACGGAGCGTCAGAACGGGGGTCACGCAGGCGTCGGTGCCCTCGAAGACGGCGGTCCACTCGGCCGTGCTGCGGCTGGCGAAGCGCAGCGCGATCCGGGCCCGCAACTCCGGCCAGCGGGCGGTCTCGTACTGGCCGGGCGCGTCCTCGTCGAGCTCCAGCAGTCGGACGAACTCCGCGTAGAACTGCGGCTCCAGCGCGCCGACCGCCAGGTGGCCGCCGTCCGAGGCCTGGTAGACCGCGTAGCAGGGTGCGCCGCCGTCCAGCAGGTTGACGCCCCGACGGTCCTGCCAACTGCCCTGCGCCAGCAGGCCCCAGAAGAGCGTGCCGAGGTGGGCTGCGCCGTCCACGATCGCGGCGTCCACCACCTGGCCGGCGCCGGTGGAGCGGGCGTGCTGGAGTGCGGCGAGCAGGCCGACGGCGAGGTAGAGCGAACCGCCCGCGTAGTCGCCCAGCAGGTTGACGGGTATCGACGGCGGCCCGTCGGCCGGGCCGACCATGCCGAGCAGCCCGCTCAGCGCGGTGTAGTCGATGTCGTGTCCGGCGCTGGCGGCCAGCGGTCCGTACTGCCCCCAGCCGGTCATCCGACCGTAGACCAGCGCAGGATTGCGGGCCAGGCAGGCATCCGGGCCGACGCCCAGCCGCTCGGCGACACCGGGCCGGTATCCCTCGATCAGCAGGTCGGCCCGCTCGGCCAGGGCGAGGACCAGCTCCGGGCCGTCCGGCGCCTTGAGGTCGACCAGGACGGATCGCTTGTTGCGGTTGGTGAGGTCGAGCGCCGGGTCCCCGGCGAGCGGGGACGGGCCGGGCCGGTCGACCCGGACGACGTCCGCGCCCAGATCGCCGAGCACCATCGCCGCGAACGGTCCGGGCCCGATCCCGGCCAGCTCCAGCACTCTCACTCCGGCCAGCGGGCCGGTCGGCGGTACCACCTGAGTCGTCTCCTCCAGAGCGTGACAGTGGAGCTGTAACACTCGGATGGTATGCCGGTGACCCGCCGGTAACAAGGGTGGCCCACCGGGCAGTCCGGGCCGGCCCGGGGAAGCGCCGAGGCACTCTGCGCGCTCGGCGCACCGCCGCCTGCCGCACGCGGCGCACATGCCCACACACACGCCGTGACCAGCGCTTTCACCTCGGGAGTCAGGCCACCCGGCCGACTCCCACCGCCGGCTACCCGCGGGTAGAGTACGCCGGACGACCCGCGCGACGAACTGGTGAGCACATGGCAGTCTGGACCCGCCCCGCCCTCTGGTGGCGACTCGCCATCGTCCTCTCCTCCGGGCTCGGACTGATCACCGGCACCGGCTCGCTGGTGTACTTCACGGTCGAGAGCAACGTCATCGTGCTCGGCTACTTCGCCGCGGCGGTCTACTGGATGACCAAGCGCGCCACCGTGGACGCCCCCGCGCCCCGGCTGCGCGGCGCGGCGACGCTGTACATCCTGATCACCGGCCTGGTCGCGCACATCCTGCTCAACCATGGCGCCAACCCGCTGCCCGGACTGGTCTCGGGGCCGGACCGGCTGCAGAACTGGTCGTCGTTCTTCCTGCACTACGTCTCGCCGGTGATGGTGGTCCTGGACTGGATCGTCCTGCGGCCGCGCAACGCCTCGCGCTGGAAGGACCTGCCGCTCTGGCTCTCCTTCCCGCTCGGCTACGCCCTGGTGACCGAGCTGCGGGCCGCGCTCTTCCCCGACTTCCCGAACAAGTACCCGTACTTCTTCCTCGACCCGAGCCAGCACGGCTACGGCTGGGTGTGGCTGCAGATCGCGCAGCTCACCGTCGAGTTCGTCGTGCTCGCCTCGGTCGTGGTCGGCCTGGACCGGCTGGGCACCGCCGTCCGGGCGCGGCTGAGGCCGGTCGCGGAAGCCGCCTGAGGATCAGCTGCCGCACTAGATCCGCCAGGAGCGGATCCGGTCGGCCGCCGCGAAGACGTCCGCCTTGGTGTCGGCGACGTCGCGGGCCAGCTCGACCAGGGCGCCGTACGGCGGGTCGATGCCCTCCTTGGCGGCGTGCATGTACGCGGCCGTCGCCATGCAGGCGTAGAGGTTGTTGCGGACCGGGAGCGGGCGCAGCAGCACGATCGTGTGCATCAGCGCGGCCGCGCACCACGCCGGGTCGGCGTCATGGCCGAGCTGCGCGGTGTTCACCCGGTGCCGGGCGACGGCGGCCTGGAGGGCCGAGTAGTCGCGGACGCTGAGGTCCTCCGGCGAGGCCTGCTCCTGGACGTCGAGGAGCCAGCGGATGTCGACGTGCAGGATCATCAGGCCGCACTGCGCTTCGCGGCGGGCGTGTCCTCCGGGAAGGCCGCGTCGAACTCCTCCAGGTGCGCGTTCCAGAACGCCACCGCGTGGTTCACGAACGTCCGGCGCTGCTGCTCACGCACGCTGAGGTCGTGCACATAGGCCTTGACGCTCTTGCCGTCGGCCGCCGCCGCCTCGCGGATCGCGGCCAGTTCCGTCTCCGTGTACTCGATGTTGAGAGCTGGCATGCCGCCAGGGTACCGGACAGGTACCGCCTACGGGAGGCTGCTCGGGCAGCACTCGAACAGCCTCCGAATCCACCTGCAACATCACCGACCGCTCAAGGCGTTACTGGGGCATGGAACACACCTCGACGACCGATTCGGCGCCGCCGGGCCCGTTGGACTTCCTGGACTTCGCCGCCGCGCGCGGTGGCCAGTTGTTCAAGACCGCGTACCTGCTGACCGGTGGCGACACGCACCTCGCCGAGGACCTCGTGCAGGAGGCGCTGAGCCGGATGTACGTCCGCTGGCGCCGGCTCTCCCGGCTGGAGAACCCGGCCGGCTACGCGCAGACCGTCCTGGTCAACACCTTCCTGTCCTGGCGGCGACGGCGCAGCAACAGCGAGCGGGTCACCTACGAGTTCCCCGACATCGCCGTCAACGACGCCGATCCCACCCTGCGCCTGGCCCTCCTACAGGCCCTGGCCGATGTCTCGCCGCAGGACCGCGCGGTGCTGGTGCTGCGCTTCTGGGAGGACCGCAGCGTCGAGGAGACCGCGGCCGCCCTCCGGCTGAGCAGCACCGCGGTGCGCTCGCGCAGCCATCGCGCGCTGGCCCGGATGCGCGCGCTGCTCGGCGACAGCCTCGCCGAGCACACCGCGCGCTGATCAGCGGCCCGACGCGCGCCCGCACAGCCGCAACCACCAAGGAAACGGTGCTCTGCCATGCCCATTGACGAGTCTTCGGACGATTCCTTCGAGAACAGCTTCGCCCTGGCCCTGCGCACTGCGGCCGACGTGTCCCCCGAGCGCGGCACCGAGGCCCTGGCCCTGGGCGCCGCCCGGCGCGGACAGCGCCGCAAGCGACGGCGCAACGCCCTCGCCGGTGCCACCACGCTGGCCGTGCTGGTCGCCTGCGGCAGCGCCGCGACCGCCTGGCTCACGCCGCGCGCGGCGACGACCGTGACCAGCACGGCGACCGTCACCACCGGCCCGAGCCCGAGCCCGACGCCCGGCGCCACCACCGCCTCGCCTGCCGGACCGGTCAGTGACGCGCAGCTGCTGACCACCTTCAGCTCCCTGCTGCCGCCGAGCTGGTCCCTCGGCCAGCCGGCGAGCCAGGGCACCGAACCCCACCCGGCCCACCCCGATCGCGGCGCCTACGCCTCCGCCACGGTCGACGACGGCCACGGGAAGGCCTTCGTCGAGGTCACCTTCCGGCGCGGCAGCACCCCCGTCGACATGAGCGTGGAATGGATGCAGTGCCCGGACAAGACCGCCGAGCCGTACACCGTGTGCAGCCGCACGACGCGCGCGGACGGCTCCACGCTGCTCGTCCTCCAGCGCTACCGGCGTCCCGACCGCCAGGGCGGCTTCCAACAGTGGTCCGCCGTCCTGCTGCGCCCGGACGGGACCGTGCTGACCCTCATCGAGGACAACACCGCGACCATCAGCGACTCCCAGCTCACCCGGGTGGATCCGCCGCTGACGGCAGCGCAGCTCGCCGCGCTCGCCACCGACCCGCGCTGGGACCCGGTGCTGGCCACCCTGCCCGCGCCGAACGTGCCGCCCTCGGGCGGCTTCTCCGGCGACCCGATGAAGCTGAACTTCAACTGGCCCTCGACCGACAAGATCCTGGCCACCGCGGGCCCGCTGCTGCCCGCCGGCCTGACCGAGTCGGACACCGGCGGCACCGACTTCACCGCCCACTTCACGGTGGACGACGGCCACGGCAAGAGCCTGACCGAGGTCTCGGTCCAGGACTGGAGCGTCTTCAAGCCGGGCGTCAGCAGCGGCGCCGACATCACCAGCAGCTTCCGAGGCGCCACCGCGCTGCCGGACGGCACCCTGGTGATGCGCTCCACCGAGAAGGACTACAGCGATGAGAAGGGCCTGGTCCGCAACCACGTGGACATCCTGCGCCCGGACCACCTGCGGATCATCGCGGACTCGTTCAACTCGACGGCCCCGGCCCTCGCGCCGACCCGGGCACTGCCCACCCTGACGCTCGACCAACTCCAGGCGCTGGCCACCAGCGCGAGCTGGGAGAGCGCCAAGAACTGAGCCGTGGTCGCGGGCCTCCCGCACAGGGGAGGGGAGGCCCGCGACCACGCTCTACTACGCTCTACCGCGGATCCACCGGGTGCAGCCCGTCCTCGTCCAGGCTGAGCCAGCGGGTGATGCCGAGGCCGCGCAGGAACGGCAGGTCGTGGCTGGCCACGATCAGCGCGCCCCGGTAGGACTCCAGGGCCTCGGTGAGCTGGCGGGTGCTCGCGAGGTCGAGGTTGTTGGTCGGCTCGTCGAGCAGCAGCAGCTGCGGCGCCGGGTCGGCCAGCAGCAGGGCCGCCAGGGTGGCCCGGAACCGCTCGCCGCCCGAGAGCGTGCCGGCCGGCTGGTCGGCCCGGCCGCCGCGGAACAGGAAGCGGGCCAGCCGCGCCCGCACCAGGTTGTCGCCGAGCGCGGGCGCGAACGCCTTCACGTTCGACGCCACGCTCAGCGCGTCGTCCAGCAGGTCGAGGCGCTGCGGTAGGTGGCGCAGGGCCACCGGAGTGGTGAGTTCGCCTTCCAGTGGCGGGAGTTCACCGGCGATGGTGCGCAGCAGGGTGGACTTGCCGGCCCCGTTGCGCCCGATCAGCGCGATCCGCTCCGGCCCGCGCACCTGGAGCTTGACGCTCGGCCCGTACGCCGGACGGACCTGGTCCAGCACCAACACCGTGCGCCCGGCCGGGACTTCGGTGCGCGGCAGGTCGATGCGGATCTCCGCGTCGTCGCGCATCGCCTCCTCGGCGGCGGTCAGCCGCTCACGAGCGTCCTCCAGGCGTTCGGTGTGCATGCCGCGCACCCGCCCGGCGGTCTCCTCGGCCTGCCGTTTGAACTTGCCCGCCATGATCTTCGGGTCGTTGCGCTGCGCGGACTTCTTCTTGCCGTAGCGCGCGCTGCGCTCCAGCTTGATCCGGGCATCGGCCAGGTCGCGCTTCTGGCGCTCGACGTCGGCCTCGGCGCTCCGCACGGCCCGCTCGGCCGCCTCCTGTTCGGCGGCCAACACCCGCTCGTAGGCGGCGTAGTTGCCGCCGTACCAGGTGACGCCGCCGTCCCGCAGGTCGGCGATCTGGTCGACGTGGGCGAGGAGTTCGCGGTCGTGGCTGACCACCACCAGCACCCCGGTCCAGCTGCGCACGGCCTCGTACAGCCGGGCCCGGGCGGACAGGTCCAGGCTGTTGGTGGGCTCGTCCAGCAGCAGGACGTCCGGGCGCTCCAGCAGCAGCGCCGCCAGCCGCAGCAACACCACCTCGCCGCCGGAGAGTTGGCCGGTCGTCCGGTCGAGCTCCAGGGCATCGAGGCCGAGCCGGTCCAGCGTCGCGCGGGCCCGTTCCTCGACGTCCCAGTCGTCGCCGAGGACGGTGAAGTGCCGTTCGTCGGCGTCACCGGACTCGATGGCGTGCAGGGCGTGGCGGCGCTCCCGGATCCCGAGCGCCTCGTCGACCCGCAGGGTGGTGTCGAGCGCGATGTCCTGCGGCAGGTAGCCGACCTGGCCGGCCACCCGGACGGTGCCGGAGCCGGGCGTCAGCTCGCCCGCGAGCAGGCGCAGCAGCGTCGACTTCCCGGCGCCGTTGAGCCCGATCAGGCCGGTGCGGCCGGGGCCGATCGCGAGGTGGAAGCGGTCCAGAACGGGCTTGCCGTCGGGCCACTCGAAGCCCAGGTCGGTGCAGAGGACGGAGCTCGTGGTGGTCGGTGCCATGGATGGCCTCCTGCGTGGTTGCTCGGAAGGGAGAGAGGGCAACAACGGGAGAACACCGCGGGAGGACGTGCGGCTGCGACGACGGGGAAGTGCGACGGGAGAGCCCGTGCCGGCGAGAGGCGTCACACCGAGGTCGAACAGCACGCTCCAGTACCACCGCGCGGGGACTCAGCGCGGGGAGCGGTGTCTCATGACCTCAGTAGAGCAACGGCCTTCTCCTGTTCTGGTGGACCAACGGTCCGGTAGACCAACGGTCCGGTGGACCGACAAGAACCACCGTAGGAGCCCGCAGGACACCGCGCAAAGTATTTTCCGGCCCGGGGGCCATCTAGGATCGAGGCATCATGAGTGCCACTCTCGTAACCAAGGATCTGAGCGCCGGCCACGGCGACCGCACCCTCTTCACCGGCCTTGACCTGGTCGTCGCCCCCGGCGAGGTAACCGGTCTGGTCGGGGTGAACGGCGCGGGGAAGTCGACACTGCTGCGCCTGCTGGCCGGCCTCGACCTGCCCGAGGGCGGCTCGATCTCGCTCAGCCCGCCGTCCGCCACCATCGGCCACCTGCCGCAGGAGCCGGACCGCCGCCCGGGCGAGTCGGTCCGCGGCTTCCTGGCCCGCCGCACCGGTGTGGAGGCCGCCCAGGCCGCCCTGGACGAGGCGACCGAGGGCCTGGTGGAGGGCCGTCCGGGCGCCGACGACGCGTACGCCGACAGCCTGGACCGCTGGCTCAACCTCGGCGGCGCGGACCTGGAGGAGCGGGCCGAGGAGGTCGCCGACTCGCTCGGCCTCAAGGTGAGCCTGGACCTGCCGATGACCGCGCTCTCCGGTGGCCAGGCCGCCCGCGCGGGCCTGGCCTCGCTGCTGCTCTCGCGCTACGACGTCTTCCTGCTCGACGAGCCCACCAACGACCTGGACCTGGACGGCCTGGACCGCCTGGAGTCCTTCGTCACCGGGCTTCGGGCCGGCACCGTGGTGATCAGCCACGACCGCGAGTTCCTGGCCCGCACGGTGACCCGGGTGCTGGAGCTGGACCTCGCCCAGCAGCAGGTCCGGCTCTACGGCGGCGGCTACGAGTCCTACCTCGCCGAGCGTGAGCGGGCCCGCATGCACGCCCGCGAGGAGTACGAGGAGTACGCGGACACCAAGGCCGGCCTGGAGGCCCGCTCGCGGATGCAGAAGGGCTGGGCGGACAAGGGCGTGCGCAACGCGCTCAAGAAGAGCCCGGACAACGACAAGAACCGCAAGGCCGCGGCCCTCTCCTCCTCCGAGAAGCAGGCCGCCAAGGCCAAGCAGACCCAGCGCATGATCGAGCGCCTGGACGTGGTGGAGGAGCCGCGCAAGGAGTGGGAGCTGCGGATGGAGATCGCCGCCGCCCCGCGCTCCGGCTCGGTGGTCGCCACGCTGCGGCAGGCCGTCGTGCGGCTCGGCGACTTCGCCTTCGGCCCGGTGGACCTGCAGATCGACTGGGCCGACCGGGTGGCCATCACCGGCGCCAACGGCTCGGGCAAGTCCACGCTGCTGGCCGCTCTGCTCGGGCGGCTCGAACTCGACTCCGGCCAGGCCTCGTTGGGATCCGGCGTGGTGGTCGGCGAGGTGGACCAGGCGCGCGGCCTGTTCCTCGGCGGCGAGCCGCTGATGGAGGCCTTCGGCGCGGCCGTGCCGGAGCTGAACGCGGCCGACCTGCGCACCCTGCTGGCCAAGTTCGGGCTGAAGGCGGCGCACGTGCTGCGGCCCGCCGCCACCCTCTCGCCCGGCGAGCGGACCCGGGCGGCGCTCGCGCTGCTCCAGGCGCGCGGGGTGAACCTGCTGGTCCTGGACGAGCCGACGAACCACCTGGACCTGGCCGCCATCGAGCAGCTGGAGTCGGCGCTGACGAGCTACACCGGGACGCTGCTGCTGGTCACCCACGACCGGCGGATGCTGGAGGCGGTCACCGTCAACCGCCGGATCGCGGTCGACGGCGGGCAGGTCACCGAGGCCTGAGCCGAAGCCCGAGCCGGAGCCCGAGCCGAAGCCCGAGCCCGGAGCTCGCGCCGAAGCCCCGGGACCGGCAGGCCGGGCACCAGTGGTCTGAACCACCCCCTTCCCCTGCCGCGCGGTCATGTGCTGTGCTGTCGACCATGGTTGACAGCACAGCGGCCGCGACGGACTACCCGACCGTCCCGCTCCGCCCGATGATGGTGCCCGCCCAAGAGGCCGAGGCCCGCAGCAAGTCCTTCCACGAGGTCATGGCCCAGCGCCGGACCGTCCGCGACTACTCGACCCGCCCGATCCCGGACGGGGTGATCGACTGGGCCGTCCGGACCGCCGCCACCGCGCCGAGCGGGGCACACGTCCAGCCCTGGCGCTTCGTGGTGATCACCGACCCCGCGCGCAAGCGCGCGCTGCGCGAGGCCGCCGAGGCGGAGGAGCGGGAGTTCTACGCCCACCGTGCCTCCGAGGAGTGGCTCGCGGCGCTGGCCCCGATCGGCACCGACTGGCGCAAGCCGTTCCTGGAGGACGCGCCGGCGGTGATCGTGGTCTTCGAGGTGCACAAGGGGCCGCAGTCGCCGCGGCCGTACTACACCAAGGAGTCGGTGGGCATCGCCGTCGGGCTGCTGCTGGCAAGCCTGCACCAGGCGGGCCTGGCCACCCTCACCCACACGCCGAGCCCGATGCGCTTCCTCAACGAGGTCTGCGAGCGCCCGGCCGAGGAGCGGGCCTCGTACGTCATCCCGGTCGGCTACCCGGCCGACGACGCCCGGGTGCCCGACCTGCACCGCAAGGAGCTGGACGCCGTCCTGGTCCGGCTGTGACACTCGACGAATCCCACGGTCGGCAGCTCGGTCCGGGCGCCGGACGGGGTGCCATGATGCTTGTCATGAACCGCGTCATCGACCAGACCGCCCCGCCCCTTCCCACCGGCGTACGCCCCCCGGAGCGGCTCGCCCTGCCGGGCGGCGTCTCGCTGCGCCGGCGCACGGCGGACGACATCGTCCCGTTCAACGCCGCGGTGGTCCGCAACCTGGAGCACCTGCGGCCGTGGATGCCGTGGGCGGTGTCGGCGCCGACCCTGGAACGCACCGGGGAGATGACCGAGGTCGGCCGGCTGGCCTGGGAGGACGGCACCGACTTCCTCTACCTGGCCGGGCTGGACGCGGCCCCGGGCAGCGTGCTCGGCGCGTTCGGCCTGCACGGCCGGATCGGCCCGGGCGCGCTGGAGATCGGCTACTGGGTGGACCTGGCGTTCACCGGCCGCGGGATCGCCACCGACGCGGCGGCGGCGCTCACCGCCGCCGCGCTGGAGCTGCCCGGCATCCACCGCACCGAGATCCACTGCGACCAGGCGAACGCGGCCAGCGCGACCGTCCCGCGCAAGCTCGGCTACCGCCTCGACCGGGTGCGCCAGGATCCGATCAGCGCGCCGGCCGAGACCGGCCGCAAGCTGATCTGGGTCAAGGAGATTCCGGTCGAAGAACCTTAAGCCGGGCGTAAAGCGCAACGAACTTCTTGACGTGCCCAGTTGGTCTAGTCCATTTTTGGCGTACGCAGTTCCGCGTCACCAGTTCCGGACCACCCATCGCCCCGCGCTCCCCCACCTCAGCGCGGGGCGGCGGCTCGTCACGTCCCGAAAGGCACCCCCATGCCACGCGCGCTCCACCGCCAGGCCGCTCCGGGCCGGGCCAAGCTCCTCTCGCTGGGCTGCGCCGCCCTGCTGGCCACCGGCACGCTCACCGCGCTGGCGGTCAACGCCAGTGCGGCGGACGGCAATCTGCTGGCCGACCCCGGATTCGAGAGCGGCCTCGGGCCGTGGAGCTGCTCGGCGGGCAGTGGATCGGTGGTCAGCGGATCGGTGGTCAGCGGCGGTGCGCACTCCGGGAGTTACGCGCTGCAGGGCGCGGTGACCGCCTCCGGCACCGCGCAGTGCTCCCAGAGCGTCGCCGTGCAGCCCAACACCACGTACGCGCTCAGCGCCTGGGTGCAGGGGAACTACGTCTACCTGGGCGCCACCGGGAACGGCGTGACCGACCCGGCGATCTGGAGCCCCGGCGGCACCGGCTGGAACGCGCTCAGCGGCAGCTTCACCACCGGGCCGGGCACCACCAGCGTGACGGTCTACCTGCACGGCTGGTACGGGCAGGGCTCCTACCTGGCCGACGACGTGACCCTGACCGGCCCCGGCGGCACGCCGACCCCGCCGCCCGTCACCACGCCGCCCGTCACCCCGCCGACCACTCCCCCGGTCACGCCGCCCGTCACTCCCCCGACCACGCCGCCCGTCACTCCCCGACCACGCCCCCGGTCACCCCGCCGACCACCCCGCCCGTGACGCCCCCCGTCACCCCGCCGAACGTGGCCGTCCCGGTCGCGCCGTACGTCGACATGGGCGCCTGGCCCACCCCGTCGCTGACGGCCGACGCCACCGGCGGCAACCTCAAGTCGTTCACTCTGGCCTTCGTCACCAGCGTTGGCTGCAAGGCCAGTTGGTTCAACGCCTACGACCCGCGCAGCGCCTGGGCGAAGGACCAGATCGACGCGATCCGGGCGGCCGGCGGCGACGTCAAGGTCTCCTTCGGCGGCGCCTCCGGCACCGAACTGGCCGCCGCCTGCGGCACGGTGGACTCGCTCTTCGCCGAGTACGACGCGGTGGTCACCGCCTACAACCTGAAGTACGTCGACTTCGACATCGAGGGCGCGGCCGTCGACGACACCGCCTCCAACAACCGCCGCTCGGCCGCCCTGGCCAAGCTCCAGCAGGCCCACCCGGGCCTGAAGGTCTCGCTCACCCTGCCCGTCCTGCCGGAGGGCCTGACCTCCGACGGTCTGGCCGTGGTCCAGTCGGCGATCACCGCGGGCGTCAACCTCGACCTGGTCAACGTGATGGCGATGGACTACGGCCGCCCGGGCACCGACTACGGCACCGACGCCGTGCAGGCCGCGCAGAGCACCCACGACCAGCTCAAGGCGCTCTACCCGGCCAAGACCGACGCCCAGCTGTGGGCGGCGGTCGGGGTCACCCCGATGATCGGCGAGAACGACGACCAGCAGGTCTTCACCCTGGCGGACGCCCAGCAGGTGGTCACCTTCGCCCAGCAGCACCACCTCGGCGAGCTGGCCTTCTGGGAGATCGGCCGGGACGCCGCCGCCTGCACGGGCGCGATCTACAAGTGCACCAACGTGACGCAGGCGCCGTTCGACTACGCGAAGATCTTCGCGCAGTACACCGGCTGAGCCACCACCGCCACCGCCCGCGCCGGTCGGCCGGACCCCACCTCGCGAGTCCGGCCGACCGGCGCGTCCGGCTGCGCCGACGTCAGGCGTGCTCCGCGACTCCCGCCGAGACGGCGGCCGGCTCGACCGGCTCGGTCACGAATCGGACGGACGCCTCCAGCTTGTCCAGCAGGTCCCGGGCCTCGATCGCCGTGTCGGCGCCGACCGCGATGGTCGCCACCCGGTGCTCGACCGACTCGTACGGGTGGATGACGTCGCCGACGGCCACCGCGAGCTCGGCGTACAGCACCGCCGGGTGGGCCAGCACCTCCTCCCAGCCCTCGATCGCCAGCAGCCGCCCGGGCGTCGGCGTCAGGAAGCGGATGGCCGCGCCGCGGCTCGGGACCAGCGCCGCCTTGTCGATCGGCAGACCGAGCACATCGTCGAAGACCAGCCCGAACCACTCCAGGCCCGGGATGACGTGCGCCAGCATCCGGTGGATCCAGCCGCCCGCGTTGCGCACGTGGACCTCGCCCATCACGACGCCGCGTTCGGTCACCCAGAGCTCGACGTGGAACTGCCCGAAGCGCACCTCCAGGGCGTGCAGCGCCGCCGTGACCTGCTCGACGATCTCCCGTTCGGTCTCCTCGGGCATCGGGGCCGGGATGAGGTACTCGACCTCGAAGAAGTGCGGCGGCGGCAGCAGTTCCTTGCTGGTGACCGCGAGCATGTGCGGGGCGCCGCCGATGAAGACGCCCTCGACGCTGTACTCGGGCCCCTCGACGAACTCCTCCACGATGAACGCGCCCTGGTGCGGCATCAGCTTCAGCGCCGCTTCCAGCTGGGCGGGCTCGTCGAGTCTGGTGACACCCTCGCTGCCCATGGCGTCACGGGGCTTGACCACCCAGGGACCGGTGGAGTTCTTCAGGAACTCCAGCGCCGAGGCGGCGTCGGCGAACACCTGGCAGGCCGGCTGGAGGAAGCCCGCCGCGCTGAGAGCGGCCCGGGCGGCGTCCTTGTTGCGCACCCGGTTGACCACGTGCGGCGGGTTGCCGGGACGGCCGAACGCCTCGGCGGCCTCGGCCACCGCCTCCTGGGCCATCTCCCGCACGCCGAAGACGATGTCGAAGTTCTCACCGGCCGCGAGGCGTTCGCCGGCCCAGGCGGCGTGTTCGCCGCGCTTCTCGAAGTCGACCACCGAGGCGGCGTCGGCCAGCGCCGTGGTCGCGGGGAGCGCGGCGAACGTCTCCTCCTGGTTGGTCATATGGATCCGCAGACCGCGCTTGCGGGCCTGCGCCACGGCCGTCGCGACGACATCGACGGCCAGCGTCGCGTTCGCGGCACCGCCGACGAAGAGGAGGCTGGGTGCAGTCTGGTCAGGCATGCGTGCTCCTACGGTGATGGGGCCGACACGGGCCGATGTGGGTGGGTGTGACAGATGAGCCCGGTCGTGACCGGTGAGCCCCGAGCCGCCGGCTCGGGACGTCGTCAGCGAACGCCGCTGGGAAGATCGGAGGCGGCGGGGGTCTCCCGCAGCTGCTCGGGCAGCTCGCGCCGGCTGCGGACCGGCGAGAGGAAGACCGGCAGGAAGGCCGTGGCGAGGAAGGCGCCGCCCACCCAGAGCGCGGTGTGCACACTCGCCAGCTGGCCGATCACACCGGAGAGGGCCGCGCCGACCGCGAGCGCTCCGGTGAGCAGGAACCGGAAGGTGGCGTTCATCCGGCCGAGGAGGGCGTCCGGGGTCATCCGCTGCCGCAGGCTGACGCCGAGCACGTTGTCCATGCCGACCTTGAACATGGCCAGCAGCCAGCCGGCCCCGGAGAGGAACAGCAGCGGGCCGTGGCCGATCAGCGGCACCAGCAGGCCCGCCGGCGCGAGGGTCATACCGGCCAGCGCGAGGGTGCGTCCGTAGCCGAGCCGCGCCGCGATAAAGCGCGAGCAGCGGGCGCCGAGCAGCAGGCCCGCTCCGCCGACGGCCCAGAACAGTCCCAACGCGCCACCTGAGAGCCCGAGTTCACGGACGAACACGACCGGGAGCATGGTGTTGACGATCTGGCTGCCGAGGTTGCTGAGGGCTGCGGTCACCGCGAGCGCTCGCATCTCCCGGTTACCGAAGACGTGCCGCAGCCCCTCGCCGATCTGGGTGCGGAACCGGACGGCCAGCGCGGGGGCGGGCGGCGCCGGGGTCCGGTGGATGGAGGTGAGCCGCAGGCCCGAGCCCAGGTAGCTCAGGGCCGCGCAGGCCACGGCCATCGGGGCCGACAACACCAGGACCAGCCCACCGCCGGCGCCGCGGCCGACCACGTTGCTGGCGGCGATGAGCGTCATCACCGCGGTGTTCGCCTGGACCAGGCTGTCGCGGCCGACCAGCTGGGGCAGCACACTCTGCGAGCCCACATCGAAGAAAACGGTGGCACAACCGTTCAACAGCACGACGGCGTAAAGCTGTTCGAGCGTCAGGGAGTGCAGCCACCAGGCCAGCGGAACGGTCGCGAAGAGCAGCGCCCGGGCGAGGTCCGCGGCGATCAGCACCCGACGGTGGCGCATCCGGTCGACCCAGGCGCCGGCGGGTAACCCGATGAGCAGGAAGGCGACCGTGCTCAGTGCGGCAAGTGTTCCGACCTGTCCGGGCGTCGCGTGGAGTTGTGAAACGGCAATCAGCGGAATGGTGACATAACTGACGTTGGTGCCGAACTGGCTGAGGGTCGCCGCGGTAAACAGCGTCCGGAAATCGGGAATTCGCCAGGGGGAGGTGGGTTCCATGATCCGTTCATCCACTGGTCGGGCCGAAACCTCGCCGTGATGAGGCCTCGGCTTCGTTAGGACGGGGCCGGAGCCCGGAGGGGTCCCCCCCGCGCGGTACCGGATGATGCAGGGCGACAGTCAACACCGCTCAACGGCAGGTTGCCTGACGGTCATTCAGAGAACGGGCCGCGACGGCGCCGATCCGGAGCCGGAGTCGGGCAACAGCTCGGACAGCGTTCCCCACCTGCGAACATCGGGCCCCCTCCCGCCTGTCTCGACTTGAAGCAATACGTGAGCGATACCATCCCGTTTGGCGTGCCGTATTTGCCTTGGCCAAACATCACAGCTTTTCAAGAGGCTGCGAACTTCATTCGCCGAGCATCGAGCTTAGGTGGTGCCATATCCCCTGGGCAACGGCTTGCAGGCCAAAGCCGAGTGGCGTAGATCACACCTGTCGCCACCCCGCTCCGCCACCCCGGGTACGGCCCTGCCGAGCCCTCGCAGCGACGCCGTCGGGCGGGCCCGGCGGCCGCCGCCGGTCGAGTCTGCCATCCCGGACGGGGTTCCGGCCAGCATCTTTGTGGACCGGACGACGATGTTGACGGACGCCTGACGGCAGGTCACCGGCCGGGCGTCCCGGCGTCCAGCTGGTCGAACGCACCGAAAAACTCTTGATCAGCTTGCCCCGCACGGAAGTTGGACCGTTCGAACACCGTCACTTCCTTAACGGCCCCTCGATGCTTCGAGTAGGCTCTGAATCTGTGACACATCCTCACATCATCATCCCGGGCCACCCCGAACGGGTTCGCCTGGCGGCACTGAATCGACTCTTCCCCTCCGAGTTAGTCGACTTCGTGGTCGACGAGACCGGAGTCCGCGAGGAGCGCTCCCGTTCGCTTCCCTCACGGCAGGTGGTCTACTTCACCCTGGCGATGTGGCTGTTCACCGGCTCCGGCTACAGCACGGTCCTGCACGAGATGGTGCGCAACCAGCCCGACGGCGCGGGCGAGAACTGGCGTACCGCCAACAGCGCCTCGATCACCAAGGCCCGGGCGCGGATCCGCGCCGCCCCGCTGCGACTGCTGTTCTCCCACGTCACGGGCCCGGTCGGCACCGCCGCCACCCCCGGCGTCTTCTGGCGCGGACGCCGGCTGGCCTCGCTGGACGACACCACCCTCGACGTGCCGGACAGCGCGGCCAACGCGCGCGCCTACGCGCGGCCCGACTCCGACTCCGGTCAGGGCCGGTATCCGCAGGTCCGATTACTGGCCCTGGTCGAGTGCGGCACCCGGGCCCTGATCGGCGCGGTCTTCGACTCGGCCGCCGTCGGCCGACCGGCCCTGGCCCACCGACTGCTGCACCACCTGGCACCGGACATGCTGATCCTGGCCGACCAGAGCCTGACCGCCCACGACCTGTGGCGACAAGCCGCGGACACCGGCGCCGACCTGCTGTTCAGGACGGATCCCTCGTTACCCCTGCCGATCGTGCGAACCCTGCCCGACGGCAGTTGGCTCGCCCGGCTGGGCGAGGCGCACGGGAGCGAGCACACCAGCACCGTGCGGGTGGTGGAGTACACCGTCGACAGCACCGGCGAGGACTGCCGGGAGGCCCGGTCCGAGTCGTTCCGCCTGATCACCACCCTGCTCGACCCGAGGACGGCGCCGGCCCACGAGCTGGCGGAGCTGTACTCGCACCGCTGGACCGGCGAGGCGCTGCACCGCACCATCAGGATCGAGCAGCGCGGCGGCCGAGCCGCCACCCTGCGGTCGAACACCCCCGAAATGGTCGCCCAGGAAGTGTGGGCGATGCTCTGCGCCTACCAGGCCGTCCGCGAGCTCACCGCCGACGCAGCCGATCCGGGCGCCATTCCGGAGCGGCTCGGCGCAACTATTCGGCTAAGCGAGCGACGTTCCACCGATACCGCCGCGCGGCTCCCCCCTCCGAGATCCGCAGAACGGCGCGCGGAATGAAACTGCCGGGCCCGCCGCATTCGAAACGCGTTAGCCCGCGGTTCGCCGAAGGTCAACCCCCCCGCTCTGTGCGCGACGCGCCGCACACCGACCAAGGCCGCTATTTGATATGACGCCAACCGTCTCCAACACGTGCGATCCGACCCATAGTGGACATGTCTCCCCCGCGAAAACGATGCTTGACAATCACTGTCCGCATCTGATCATGTTTAGTGTGACGGAGAGGGCCGTGGGGACCCCAGCCGGAGATCACGATGGTGACTTGAATAGAACCAATTGAATCTCCCGCCACTGCATGCCGGGCATTAACGAGGCTGCACGTGGTGCGGGCGTTGCACACGTGTTACCGGAACCGCCTTTTCTCGCAGGCCGTCAAAATACAGGACAGGTCAGGTGAATATCAGCGATGACCGCACGTAGCGCACTTCTCATCGGTGCCGCCGGTGGAATTCTTCAGGAGGTGGCCCGCGGGCTCGCCGAGGAAGGCCACACGCTCGTTCTCTTCGACCGGGACGAGGAGGCGGTACGCCGCCTCGCGGACGAGCTCTCGCAGCGGACCAAGGTCGAGGTGGTCGTCGGGGACATCACCGATATCCCGGCCGCGGAGCGACTGCTCACCGCCGTGGTCGAGCAGCACGCGCCGGCCATCCTCGTCAACGGCGTCGGCGGGGACACCCGGGTCATCGGCTACGGGGATCTGACCACCGAGCACTTCAACGAGTCCTACCTGGAGAACGTGGTCAGCACGTTCATCGCCATCAAGGTGTGCGCACCCAAGATGGTGGAGAACGGTTACGGACGCATCGTCAATTTCGCCTCCACCGGCGGCCGTACCTACAGCCACTTCAACAATGCCGCCTACGTCGGCGCCAAGGCCGCCGTCATCGGCATGACGAAGCAGATGGCCTACGAGCTCGCCCCCACCGGCGTCGTGGTCAACGTGGTCGCCCACGGGCAGATCGCGACGGCCCGGGTCGCGGCCGCCTGGGAGCGCCGCGACGAGGAGTCCAAGAAGGCCGTCCGCGCCAAGCAGCCGATGGGGCGCATGGGCACGGTGGCCGAGGCCGCGGGCAGCGTCCTGCACCTCTGCTCGGAGAGCGCCGGCTACTCCACCGGTTCCGTGATCGACATCAACGGCGGCCTCTACATGTGACCGGCAGCCCTCTTACGATTCCGAAGGAGCTTGGTGTGACGAAGTTTGTCGTCGAATTCGAGTACAACGTCGATCGGGACGGACGCCAGGAGACTCACCCGGCGCACGCCGAGAACCTCTACAGCCTCGCCGACCAGGGCATCGTCCTGCTGGCCGGCCCCCTGGTGGGCGAGAACTCCGGGCTGCTGGTCTACGAGGTGGCGGACCGCGATGAACTCCAGAAACTGCTGGACGACGAGCCCTACGTGAAGGCCGGACTGGTCTCCCGCACCCGCGTTCTGGAATGGACGCCGGGCAAGGGCAGCTGGATCAAGGCACTGGCCGGCGCGGCACAGAACTCCGAAGCTGAAGGGTCCCACTGAAATGACATCGACGACCACCGGAACCCATGCCGGAGTCTCGTTCGACCTTGATTCCCTGCACGCCGGGATCGTCGACCCGGAAATGGATTCCATGCGAATCCTCAGTGAGACCGCGATGCGGTTCCCGGACGCGCTCTCCTTCTCCTCGGGGGCGCCCTACGACGGGAACTACGACCTCGCGGACCTTCCGCTGCACCTCGACCGCTACATCAAGCACCTGCGCGACCGCGGAATACCCGAGCAGCGGATCACCCGGACCGTCTTCCAGTACGGCCCGGTCAACGGCTTCATCCAGGACGAAGTGGCCCGGATGCTGAAGCAGGACGAGGACATCGACGTCCCGGCCGAGGCGATCATGATCACCCACGGCTTCCAGGAGGCGGCCCTGGTCGCCCTGCGCGGCCTGTTCGCCTCCCCCGACGACGTGCTGCTGTCGGTCTCGCCGGCCTACGTCGGCATCCGCGGCGCGGCCCGGATGCTCGACATCCCGATCCAGGGGATCACCGAGGGCCCCGACGGCCTGGACCCGGAGGAGGTCGCCGCCGCGGCCCGCGCCCTGCGCGCCGAGGGCAAGCGCGCCGTCGCGCTGTACGTGAACCCGGACTTCTCCAACCCGGGCGGCACGGTCCTCCCCCTGGAGGCCCGCCGGCGGCTGCTGGAGGTGGCGGCCGAGGAGGACTTCATCATCCTGGAGGACAACCCGTACGGCCTGTTCGCACGGGACGGCGAGACGATGCCCACCCTCAAGTCGCTGGACACCGAGCGGCGGGTGGCCTACCTCGGCTCGTTCGCCAAGTCGGCGTTCCCCGGCGCCCGGCTGGGCTACCTGGTGGCCGACCAGCCGGTCACCGACTCCACCGGCACGACCCGCACGCTGGCCCAGACCCTGTCGAAGGCCAAGGCCATGTACAGCGTCGGCTCCTCCTCGCTCTCGCAGGCGGTGATCGGCGGCTTCCTCGTCGACAACGACTACGATCTGCGTTCCGCCACACGGCAGTTGGCCGCCGTCTACCTGGAGCGGCTGGACGTGCTGCTGGCCGCGCTCGCCGAGACCTTCCCGGCCGAGCGGCACGCCGAGCACGGCGTGAGCTGGAACAGCCCGCGCGGCGGCTTCTTCGTCACGCTGCAGGTGGGATTCGTCGCCGACCTGGCGGGCATGGAGGTCTCCGCGCGCGACTTCGGCGTCAGCTGGGCGCCGATGAGCATGTTCCACATCGGCGGCGGCGGCGACCGGGAGATCCGGCTGGGCTTCACCAACCTCGCCCCCGAGGCCATCCGTGAGGGCGTCACGCGACTGGCCCGCTACATCGCCGCGACCCCGCGCGACTGACCTCCCGTCCGTTCGGAACCGACACCCCCGTAAGCCCTCGCACCAGAAGGTCGAGCATGAGCCGCACCAGTGACAAGCCGATCGCCGTCGTGGTCGACGGATATTCCGCCGGGAACTTCTACCCGGCGGCCTTCACGGCCGCCGGCGCCCGCGTGATCCACGTGCAGAGCACGCCGGAGCTCATCCCCACCATGGCGCCGCCGAACCTCGCGGAGTACGCGGAGAACATCGTCGCCTCCGGTGTGGACGCGCTGGTCGCACTGCTGCGTCCGTACGCCCCGGTCTGCGTCGTCCCGGGGCAGGAGTCCGCCGTCCAGCTGGCGGACTCGCTCAGCGAGGCGCTGGGCGTCGCGTCCAACGGCACCGCGCTCTCGTCCGCGCGCCGCGACAAGTACGACATGATCGAGGCGCTGCGGGCGGCCGGGGTGCGGTGCGCCGACCAGTTCAAGAGCGCGGACCCGGCGGCCCTGGTCGCCTGGGCCGAGGAGCACGGCAGCTACCCGGTCGTGGTCAAGCCGCTGAGCTCGGCGGGATCGGACGGCGTCTACATCTGCGCCGGTGCCGACGAGGTGCGCACCGCCGCCGAGCGGATCCTCGCCTCGCAGGACATCTTCGGCAGCTCCAACACCGAGGTCCTGGCGCAGTCCTACCTCAAGGGCACCGAGTACATCGTCGACACCGTCAGCAGCGACGGCCGGCACTACGCCTGCGGCGTGTGGCAGTACGAGAAGGCGCTGCTCCCGTCCGGCCAGAACATCTACAACCGGGACGTGCTGGTCGCCCCGGACGCGGACCCGGTGCCGGCGCTGATCGCCTACGTCGGCGAGGTGCTGGCCGCCCTCGACGTGCGGTGGGGCCCGGCGCACGCCGAGGTGATCATGACGGAGGCCGGCCCGACCCTGGTGGAGATCGCCACCCGGCTCAACGGCAACCTGAACTCCGCCTTCCACGACCAGTGCCTGGGCCACAACCAGGCCGCGCTCTCCGTCCAGGCGTACGTCCACGCCGAGGAGTTCCGCGCGACGTACGGCGGCGGGGTCTACCGCAAGCTCCAGTCCGCCGTCGTCTACAACACGCCGACCGAGCTCGACGGGACGGTCGGCTCGGTCGACCAGAGCGTCGTCGAGGAGATCAAGGGACTCGGCAGCGTCGCCCAGGTCACCGTCAAGTGGGCGCCCGGCGTTCGGATCCGGCCCACCGTCGACCTGATGACGAGCTCGATGAAGGTGTTCCTGACCTCCTCGGACGAGGCAGCGGTCGACGCCGACTACGAAAAGATCCGCCTGCTGAAGGACTCGGTCTACCGGCTCGCCTAGTCACTCCCCTGAACATTCGTCATCTTCCCGGAGGAACACTGTGCACAGCCGTATCGGACTCTTCCTTTCGCCGGTCCACGAGACCGGACAGGATCCGCACCTGGCGATCCAGCGCAACCTCGACCTCGTCGAGTACGCCGACCGGCTGAACTTCGACGAGGCCTGGTTCGGCGAGCACCACACCCTGGGCTGGGGCCTGGTCGGTGCGCCGGAGACGATGATCGCGGCGGCCACCCAGCGGACGCACCAGATCAAGCTCGCGCACGGAGTCGTCCCGCTCTCGGGCCACCACCCCTTCCACGTCGCCAGCCGCGCCACCCACCTGCACCAGCTGAGCCGCGGCCGCTACATCCTGGGCGTGGGCCCGGGTGTCCCGTTCGACGCCGGCATGTTCGGCCTGGAGCCCAACGTCCAGCGCCAGCGCCTGAACGAGGCCCTGCCGACCGTTCTGGAGCTCGTCAACGGCGAGTCCCGGATCACCCAGAAGACCGACTGGTTCGAGCTGCGGGACGCCAAGCTCCAGCTGCCCCGCTTCGGGCCCGCCCCCATCGAGGTCGCCATGGCCACCTCGGGCACCTCGGTCTCCGGCCCCCGGCTGGTGGGCCAGTACGGCCTGAGCATGACCTCCTTCGCGCTGCCGTTCTCCCTGCTGACCCCGGGCAGCACCGACCACATCGGGCTCGCGCAGCAGTGGAAGCACGTCGAGGAGGCGGCCGACGAGTACGGCCAGAGCGTCAGCCGCGACAACTGGCGCATCGCGCTGCCCGTGCACGTCGGCGAGACCACCAAGCAGGCCTACGACGACGTCCGCGAGGGCTACGACCGCTGGCTGTTCGAGTACTTCGCCAAGGCCGCGGGCCGCAACGTGATCGGCCCGGACGACGACCGGGCGACGATGCTCGAAGCCCGGGTGGCGGCCGGCGGTGCGCTGGTCGGCTCGGTCGAGGACGTCGTGTCCGGCATCCGCCGGATGCAGGAGGCCACCGGCGGCTTCGGCAGCGTGCTCGTCTACGTCGCGGACTGGGCCTCCTACGAGAAGACCAACCGCAGCCTGGAGCTGCTGGCCCGCTACGTGGCCCCGGCGCTCAACGGCGCGGCCGCCCGTCCGCAGGAAGCCGTCGACTGGGCGATC
Organism: Kitasatospora mediocidica KCTC 9733; assembly: GCF_000744225.1. Lineage (GTDB taxonomy): Bacteria > Actinomycetota > Actinomycetes > Streptomycetales > Streptomycetaceae > Kitasatospora > Kitasatospora mediocidica. The sequence continues at coordinate 783,467 of NZ_JQLN01000007.1, forward strand.
TCCAGCCGCGGCTGACAGCGCCGGCCGGGCGCGGCACCGGTACGGCACCGCCGTACCGGTGCCGCGCCCGGCCCAGGACATCGCGCCGATACGAGTGGAAGAACAGATGCTGAGTCAAAGTTCCTTTCGCACCATTCTCGGACGCTTCACCACCGGTGTCGTCCTGGTCACCACCACCACGCCGAACGGCCCGGTCGGCATGGCCGTCAACTCCTTCACCTCCGTCTCGCTGGAGCCGCCGCTCATCGCGCTCTGCGCCGCGCTGACCTCGACCACCTGGCCGTCCATCCGGGAGACCGGGGGCTTCGCGGTCAGCATTCTCGGCGAGCAGCACGAGGACCTCTGCCGGGTCTTCAGCACCCGGGGCGCCGACCGCTTCTCGGGCGGGGACTGGACCTCCAGCCGCGACGGGCACCCCATTCCGGCGGACGCGCTCGGCTGGCTGGACTGCCGTATCTCGACCATCCACCCGGCGGGTGACCACGAGCTGGTCATCGCCACCGCGGCCGACGGCGCGGTGGCCGACGCGGCGGGACCGCTGGTGTTCCACGGCGGCCGCTTCCGGGAGTTGATCGCCTAGGCCGTTCCTCTCCCAGGCACCTCCAGGGCACCACGCCGCTGTTTCCCCGCGTTCAGAATCGTTGCCGTCTTCGATCGAAGAACAATCCGAGGAGAATCCGAAGCCATGGGTAGTCTGCACTGGAAAGACCACTGGAACACCCGTCGGGACCCGTTCACAACGGAGTGCCGGGACGGCCGTGAGAACCTGCTGACCGACCTCAAGGACCCGAAGGCGACGCAGCAACGGGTGTTAGCGGACATCATCGACATCTGCGCCGACTCGCTCCACTGGAAGGAGCGGGGGTACGACCGGGTCGCCACCGATCCGGAGAGCTTCCGCTCGGTCCTGCCCGTCATGCGGTACAGCGACTTCAGCGACGAGATCGACCGGGAGGCCCGCACCAAGGGCGGGGTCCTCTCCTGCAGCCCGGTCCTGCGCTGGCTCAAGACGAGCGGCACGACCGGCACCCCCAAGCGCGTCCCCTACACCCTGCACTGGCTCCTGACGTACCGGATCCCCGCGATGCAGGCGATGTGGGGCACCTACCTCGAGTACCACCCGGAGATCCTGGCGGGCCCGTACGCGACGCTGGACACCCAGACCGTGCGCGAGGTCGTCGACGACTACCTGCACGGCGTCCGGTACCAGGCGGTCAGCAACCGCTACCCGCAGATCAACAGCCGCGACTGGAACCCGCCGTGGGCCGAGTCCCCGTGGTTCGGCATCGAGGCGCCGTCCAGCCACTCCGGCCGGATGTACCACCGGATTCGCCATCTCGTGGGCCAGGAGCTGCAGTTCATCTCCGCGATCAACCCGAGCACCATCCTCGCGCTGCGCGACCTGGTCGCCGAGCACGGCCCGGCCCTGGTCCGCGACCTGCGCGCGGGCACGCTGGAGGGCCGTCCGTTCGGCGAGCCTGACCACGAGACGGCGCAGCACCTCGAAAAGGTCCTGGCGATGGGCGCCTTCACGCTGACGGACGTCTGGCCCTCGCTCAAGCTCTACAGCTGCTGGCTCTCCGCCTCGGCCGGCCTCTACCAGTCCAAGCTGGACGCCGTCCTGCCGGGCGTGCGCCGGATGCCGTTCATGAGCTGCGGCACCGAGGGCGTCACCACCATCCCGGTCGACGACTCGGCGGACAGCCAGCCGCTCGCGATCAACCAGGCGTTCTTCGAGTTCGTCCCGGCCGACGTCCCGGTGGACGAGCTGATCGCCTCGGGGGGCCGGATCGACACGCTGCTCTTCGACGAGCTGGAGGCCGGCCGGGACTACAGCCTGATCATGACCCAGGGCAACGGCCTCTACCGGCTGTGGAGCGGGGACATCTACCGGGTCGACCGCATCGTGGACGGCGTCCCGTGGATCCACTTCGTCAACCGCTTCGGGATCTTCCACTCCTTCACCGGCGAGAAGATCACCGAGGCGCAGTTCTCCCAGGCCATCGAGAACACCCGCGAGGCCCACGGACTGGGCAACGGCCTGTACCTGGCCGGGCCGCAGTGGGCCGAGGTGCCGTACTACGTGGTCGTGAGCGAGACCGACGACCCCCGGCCCGAACTGGACAGCGCACTCTCCGACGCGGTCGACCGGGAGCTGCAGGAGATCAACATCGAGTACGCGTCCAAGCGCGACAGCGGCCGGCTGCGACCGCTCAGAGTCTTCACCGTGCCCACCGACGCGATCGCGGCCTACACCGAGTCCCGGCGCCACGCGACGAACGCCACCCAGTACAAGTACAAGCCGTTCCAACAGGATGCCGACTTCGTCACCGACCTCGTCAGCCACTGAGGAGCCCGAAATGATCGACACCAAGAGGCCGCCGGAGGACGTCCGGCGGGAAATCGTCATGCTCCCCCACGACGGGGAGGAGCTGGCGCTGCACATCTGGCGCCCGCAGGAGATCAAGGGCGCGATCTTCTACTTCCACGGGCTGCAGAGCCACGCCGGCTGGTTATGGGAGGTGGGACCGCAGTTCGCCGACAACGGCATCGCCCTCTTCGTCCTGGACCGGCGCGGCAGCGGCATCAGCACGGGCGCGCGCAGCGAGATACCGGGCGTCGAGACGGTGATCGCCGACTACGTCACCGCGATCGAGCACACCCGCCGGACGATCGGCGACGGCGTCCCGCTCTCGCTGTTCGGCCACTGCCTGGGGGGCTCGTTCCTGGCCGCCCTGCTGCACCACCCGGACTTCACCACCCGCTACGACTCGGCCGTCTTCTGCTCCACCTGGCTGGGCCGACTGCACGCCCTGCTCGGTGAGGAGGAGCGCGCGGCGCTCGCCGCCGAGCAGAGCGAGGAGCTCTGGGACGCCGGCCTGAAGGCGACCGACTTCACCGACAACCCCGGTTACCAGCACTTCATCGACACCGACGTGCTGGCCGTCCGTGAGCTCACCCGCCGCTCCCGGGCCACCCTGCTCGGCCTGGAGCGGCTCTACCTGGAGCCGCAGCGCGAACTCCCGGTGGTCCCCTACGTCTTCGCGTCCGGGCTGACCGACCCGATCGTCAACCTCGACGCGACCCACCGGGTCTTCACCGAGATGGTGTCCGGGCGCGGCACGATCATCAAGTTCCCCACCGCCGAGCACTACCTCTTCTACACCGAGGCCCGCCGCAGCGTGGTCGACTGGGCCTCGGCCTTCGCGATCCTGCAGGATCCGGACCGTCATGTCTGAGGCCCGGCTCTACCGGGTGGCCCTGCCGATGCGGATCGGGTTCGACCACCCGGCCGCCAAGCGCAGCACCAGCGACAGCCTCGTGCTGCGCCTGGAGCTCGACGGGCTGACCGGCCTCGGTGAGTGCGCGCCCCGCGCGTATGTCACCGGGGAGACCACCGACAGCGTGACCGAGGCGCTGCGCCGGGTCCCGATGGACGGCCTCTTCGCGCGGCTGCGCGCGCTGTCCGCGCGGGACCTGCTCGACCGGCTGCACGAGGACGGCTTCGCGCGGACCTTCGGGATCGACGGCGGCAACAACCTGCTCTGTCTGCTGGAGTCCGCCGTACTCGACCTGGTCGGGCACCAGCTGGGCCTGAGCGCACGGCAGTTGATCCCCGGCGCGGCCCAGGAGCAGGCCGGGGGGACCGCGCCGCTGGCGGTCTCCCAGGTCCTGGACCTGAGCATCGACGTCGAGGAGTTCCTCGCCACCCGCGGCCCGTTCCACTTCGTGAAGATCAAGGCGTCCGACGACGTCGAACGGGACGCGCGCACCGTGACGGCGCTGCGCGAACGGCTCGGCGCCGGCGTCCCGATCATGGTCGACGCCAATATGAGCTGGTCCGCCGAGACGGCCGTGCGCACCGTGCGCCGCCTCCAGGACTGCGGCATGGACCACGTCGAGGAGCCGTTGGCCAAGCGGTCCTGGGAGGGCCTGCGCACGCTGCGCCGGGAGACCGGCGTCAGCGTGCTGCTCGACGAGTCGGTGTGCGGGATCGACGACCTGCGCACCGCGATCGCCGCCGAGGCCTGCGACGCCGTCAACGTCCGGGTCGCCAAGAACGGCGGGCTGCTGCGCTCGGCCGAGCTCGTCGAGCACGCCCGGGCGAGCGGGCTCGGCTTCCAAGTCGGCGTCCAGGTCGCCGAGACGGGCCCGCTGATCAACGCCGGACGGGCGCTGGCCTTCGCCCACCCGGGTGCGCTCACCGTCGAGGCGGGCCAGTCCGACCGCTTCTTCCCGCAGATGATCGTCACGCCCGCGCCGGCCGTCGACCGTCGGGCCAACACCATCGCACCGGCCGAGGGGACGGGCTTCGCGATGGCGCTGCACGCCAGTGCCGAGCGCTGGGCCGTGCTCGCGTGTTCGCAGGAGCGAGCCGACTGGCACGCCGTCCCCGCCGTCTGACCGAGCCACCACCAACCGCGCCAGGTCCCAGGGGACCTGGCGCCACCCATGAGGAAACCACCATGACGGTACTCTTCGAGTGCAGCTACCAGAACGAGCGGTACTTCGGCTTCGGACTGCCCGAGGACGGCGCGCCACTGCGGCTGTACCCCCTGCTGGACGCGGACCTGCGGGCCGCGGTCGTCGCGGCGGCCGGCGACGGCGCCGCGCTGGAGGCCGCGCTCACCCGCGGCCGGCAGCAGACGGTGGTGCCCGCGGCCGAGCGGGACGCCGTCGCCCTCCGCCCGCCGCTGCTGCCCGAGTCCCTCGGGGACGCGATGGTCAGCGGATTCATGCAGACCCACAACGTCAAGGTCGACGAGAACACCCAGGCCCAGCCGAACTGGTTCCTCAAGGGACTCGGCGACGTGCTGAAGCTCTCCGGCGAGGAGCTGACCGTCCCGGCCGGCGCGATCGCCGTCTGCGAGGAGGCCGAGGTGGTGCTCGTCTACGTCACCGACGAGCACGGCACCGCGCACTACGCCGGCCACAGCTTCGGCAACGACGTCACCGACATCGGGCGGTTCAGGAACCACAACGGCCACCTGTCCTACGCCAAGCTCTGCGACGCCGGGGTGGCGCCGTGGCTCTTCGTCGGCCCGCCGCCCCGGTCGGTGACCGGCCAGGTCGCCATCGAGCGCGACGGCGCCCGGGCCTGGGAGGGCAAGTTCACCACCGGCGCCGATGCGATGCACTACGACGTGGACGCCATCATGGCCGAACTGCTCTCCCACCGGCCGCTGTTGTACCCCGGCCGGGTGCACTACGTCTACATCGGGGCGGACCGCAGCAGCTTCCACGACGGCTACCGGATCGAGAGCGGGGACCGGGTGGAGATCACCTTCGCCTCGCACGGCGTCACCCTGTCGCATACGGTGCGCTGGCAGGGCGGCACCGCCAAGTAGCCGGCCCGGCGCCGCACCCCCACCGATCCGAGAGGACTTCCGTTGCGTGTCGCACTGAACCAGATGTCAGCCGGTCCCGATCCGCATCACAACCTGAAGGCCATCGAGGCCGGGGTCGCCGACGCCGTGCGGGGCGGGGCGGAGGTGGTGGTCTTCCCGGAGGCCGCCATGGCCTGTTTCGGCACCCCGCTGGGCGCGGTGGCCGAGCCGCTCGACGGGCCCTGGGCCGAGGCCGTGCGCGGCATCGCGGCCCGGGCCGGTGTCACGGTCGTGGCCGGCATGTTCACCCCGGCCCCGGACGGCCGGGTCGCCAACACCCTGCTCGTCACCGGGGGCGGCGTCGACACGCACTACGACAAGGTGCACCTGTACAACGCCTTCGACTACCGGGAGTCGGACTCCGTGCTCCCGGGCCGCGAGCTGGTGACCTTCACCCGTGGCGGTCTCACCTTCGGCGTGGCGACCTGCTACGACGTCCGGTTCCCGCACCTCTTCCAGGAGTTGGCGGCCCGGGGCGCGCACGCGATCCTGCTGCCGGCCTCCTGGGGCGAGGGCCCGGGGAAGGCCGAGCAGTGGGACGTCCTGGTACGGGCCCGCGCGCTGGACAGCACCTCCTGGGTGCTGGCCTGCGACCAGGCGCTGCCCGAGGACGCCGGGCAGCGCCCGCCGAGCGCCGTCCCGCGCGGCATCGGACGCACCGTGGTGGTCACCCCGCTGGGCGAGGTGGTGCAGCAACTCGGCCTTGAGCCGGGTCAGTTGCTCGTCGACGTGGACACCGAGACGGTCGCCGCGGTGCGCCGCAAGCTCCCGGTCCTGGAGAACCGGGTCGACCTGGTCTAGTCCAGGAACGCGCCGACCAGCTCGGCGAACTCCTCGGGCGTCAGCACCGGGACCCCCAACTGCTCGGCCCTGGCCCGCTTCGAGCCGGCCTTCTCCCCCGCCACCAGGAACGCCGTCCGCGCGGAGACCGTGGAGGAGGCCGTCCCGCCGGCGCGCTCGACCAGCTCGTTCACCGCCGTGCGGGAGAGCCGGTCGAGCGCGCCCGTCATGGTGCCGGTGACCACCACGGCCTTGCCCGCCAACGGGCGCACGTCCCCCTCGACCGCCCCCTCGACGAGCGCGGCCGACTCCTCGCCGGCCACCGCGCCGGTCACCCCGGCGGCTGCCAACTTGTCCAGCACCTCGGAGAGTTCGGCGAGCTCCTGGACCACCAGCGCGGCCTTCTCGGCGCCGATCCCGGGCACCTGCGCGAACTGCTCGGCGTCCGCCGCCCGGACGGCCGCCATGCTGGCGAAGTGCCGCGCGATCCGCCGCGACATCGAGCGGCCCGTCCCGCGCACCCCCAGCGCGCAGAACACCTTGCCGAGCGGCTGCCGGCGCGCCTGCTCGATGGCCACCAGCAGGTTGTCCGCGCTGACCTCGCCCATCCGGTCCAGGCCCAGCAGCTGTTCGCGGGTGAGCGTGAAGAGGTCGGCGAAGTCCGCCACCAGCCCGGCTTCGACGAGCTGGACCGCCCTGGTGCCGCCGAGCCCGGCGATGTCCAACTGATCACGCCCGACGGCGTACCGCACCGAGGCAACCGCCTGGCAGGCGCGGCCGCGCACGCAGCGCCAGCGCTGCTGGGTGGTGTCGACGGCGTCCCCGCAGCACGGGCAGACGGCCGGGAACTCGATCGGCCGCTCGTCGCCGGTCCGCAGGTGGACGAGCGGCGCCTCGACCCGCGGGATCACGTCGCCGGCGCGGTAGAGCGACACCTGGTCGCCCAGCATCAGGCCGCGCCGGGCGATGTCGGCGGGGTTGTGCAGGGTCGCGTAGCGGATCGTCGCGCCGTCCACCAGTACGGGTTCCAGCACCGCGCGCGGCGCGATCACCCCGGTCCGCCCGACGTTCCACTCGACCGCGAGCAGCCGGGTGATCCGGTGCGCGGCGGGCAGCTTGTACGCGACCGCCCAGCGCGGCGCGCGGGAGCCGCTCCCGGCCGCCTCCTGGTCCCCCGCGTCGTCCGCCTTGATGACGATCCCGTCGATGCCGTACGGCAGTTCGGGGCGGGCGGCGGCGATCTCGGCGATCCGCAGCTGCACCTCCTCGATGCTCGCGCAGTGCCGCACGGCGGCGGTCGCGGCGCCCAGGGCGGCGATCTCGGCGATCACCTGGTGGTGCGGGCCGGGCAGGCCGGGCGCCGCGTAGCCGAAGAAGCTGAGCTCCACCCGGTAGGGGCGGTCCTTGGCGCGCAGGGTGCCCGCCGCGCCGTTGCGCGGGTTGGCGAACGGGGTCGCGCCGTGCTCCGCGCGGATGGTGTTGGCGCGCTCGAACTGCTCGTCGGTCAGCAGGACTTCACCGCGCAGCTCGATGTCGACCGGCTCGCTCAGCCGGTCCGGCAGGCCGAGCACGCTGCTCGCGGCGTGCGTGATGTCCTCGCCGGCCAGGCCGTCGCCCCGGGTGACCAGCTGGACCAGCCGCCCGCCGCGGTAGCGGGCGGCCACCGCCAGACCGTCCAGCTTCGGTTCCACCGACCAGCCGCCGGCCACCGGGCGGCCGAGCCTGCGCTCCAGGGAGGCCGCCCAGAGCGCCAGTTCCTCGGGAGAGAAGACGTTGTCCAGGCTGAGCATCGGCACGCTGTGCGGCACGTCCCCGGTGACCGCGCCGCCCGCCACCCGCCCGGTGGGCGAGAGCGGCAGCACGGCCTCCGGGTGCGCCGCCTCGAAGGCCGCGATGGCCCGCACGAGCGCGTCGTACTCGTCGTCGTCCAGCGCTGTCGCACCGTCGGTGTAGTACGCCTTCGCCGCATGCGCGGTGTCGGCGACGGCCTGGGCGTAGGCAGCAGGGGACAGCGAAAGGGTGGCTTCTGGGGTCATGTCGAACATTCTCGCGACCCCCACTGACAGTCGACCCGCACCGACAGTCGACCCGCATCGACAGTCGGCCGGCCGTCAGCCCCCGGCCGGCACCATCCGGGCGCGGGAGAGGATCGCCTCGGTGTCCACGCCGGACGGCAGGGTGCCGAAGGCGCCGCCGTGGTCACCGGCCAGCCGCGAGGCGCAGAACGCGTCGGCCACCGCCGGGTCGCCGTGACGCACCAGCAGGGAGCCCTGCAGGGCCAGTGCCATCGACTCCACCAGCCGCCGGGTGCGGTACTCGACGTCCGTCAGATCGCCCAGCTGCTTGCGCAGTTCGGCGACCGCCGCGTCCAGCCGGCGGTCCGCCCCGGCGGCGGCGTCGACCTCGCCGAAGTAGGCGTCCAGCGACTGCGGGCTGCGCGCCATCGCCCGCAGCGCGTCCAGCGCCGCGACGTTGCCCGAGCCCTCCCAGATCGAGACCAACGGCGCCTCGCGGTAGAGCCGGGGCATCCCCGACTCCTCGACGTAGCCGTTGCCGCCCAGGCACTCCAGCGCCTCGGCCGCGTGTGCCGGGCCGCGCTTGCAGACCCAGTACTTGGAGACCGCGAGCCCGAGCCGCTTGAACAGCGCCTCGCCCTCCTCACCCGCCACCGCCCGGTCGGTCGCCTCGGCCAGCCGCAGGGCCACCGTGGTGGCCGCCTCGGACTCCACCACCAGGTCCGCCAGCACATTGCGCATCAGCGGCTGGTCGATCAGCGCCGCGCCGAACGCCCGCCGGTGGGTGGCGTGTTGGACGGCCCGCAGGGCGCCGAGCCGCATCCCGGAGGCGGCCCCCAGGGTGCAGTCCAGCCGGGTCATGTTGACCATCTCGATGATGGTCGGCACCCCGCGCCCCTCCTCGCCGACCAGCCAGCCGACCGCGCCGTCGTACTCCAGCTCGGCGGAGGCGTTGGAGCGGTTGCCCAGCTTGTCCTTGAGCCGCTGGACGAGGAGCGCGTTGCGCGAGCCGTCCGGCAGCACCCGGGGCAGCAGGAAGCAGCTCAGCCCGCCGGGCGCCTGGGCCAGGGTGAGGAAGACGTCCGACATCGGCGCCGAGGTGAACCACTTGTGGCCGGTCAGCCGGTACGTGCCGTCGGCGGCCGGGACGGCGGTGGTGGTGTTGGCCCGGACGTCCGAGCCGCCCTGCTTCTCGGTCATCGACATGCCCGCGATCAGCCCGCGCTTGCCGTGCGGCTCGCGCAGCCCGAAGTCGTACTGCGTGGAGGCGAGCAACGGCTCCAACCACTGGGCGAGTTCGGGCGTCGCGCGGAGCGCCGGGACGGAGGCGTAGGTCATCGAGACCGGGCAGCTGTGCCCGGCCTCGACCTGGCCCCACAGGTAGAACTTGGCCGCCCGGGCGGTGTGCGCGCCGGGCCGGGCGTCCTGCCAGGGCGCGGCGTGCATGCCGTGGCCGACCGCGACACCCATCAGCTCGTGCCAGGCGGGGTGGAACTCCACCTCGTCGATCCGGTTGCCGAACCGGTCGTGGGTGCGCAGCACCGGCTCGTTCTCGTTGGCCAGCCGGCCCCATTCGGCGGCCTGCTCGCTGCCGGCCAGTGCGCCGAGCTCGCGCAGCTCGGGCTCGACCCAGTCGGCACCGGCCCGGCGCAGCGCCGCGAGCAGCGCCGGGTCCTCGGCGGTGTTGTGCCCGTAGGGCGGCGGGACCTGGTTGGTGACCTCGTGGGTGCGTGCCATGACGGACTCCCTACTCGTGGGTAAGTTGCCCGCCCAGCCTGCCCCATCGGTCGGCGGAATGGGAGGGGGCTCACTCCGCCGAGGGCCTAGGATCATCCGATGACGGAAACCACCGACCTCACCCAGCACGCCAGTGGCCGTTACCCGCTCCTCTTCGCGCCGCAGCGGTGGGAGTGGGGCGGCATGGACGCCCAGTTCTCGGACCGGCTGCCGCCGGACGAACTCATCACGAACATCCACCTGGTGGGGTTCGCCGACGAGCTGGTGGTGCTCTGCCGGGACGCCCGTGACCACTGGTTCCTGCCGGGCGGGACCCGCGAGCCGGCCGAGAGCATCGCGTCCTGCCTGGCCCGCGAGCTGCGCGAGGAGGCCGGCGCGCGGCTGCTGACCGAGCCGGGCTGGATCGGCGCGCACCGCTGTGTGACGGACCGTCCGACGCCGTACCGGCCGTGGCAGCCGCACCCCGAGAAGGCCTGGCTCTGGGGCTGGGCGGAGGTCGTGGTGGACTCCGCGCCGACCAACCCGGACGACGGCGAGGAGGTGGTGGAGGTCCGCGCGGTCACGCTCGCCAAGGCCTGCGAGCTGCTCACCCGGGGACGCGAGCCGTGGTGGGCCGAACTGGTGACCTTCGCCGCCGAGCAGCGCGCGGCGGCGGCCGAGGCGGCCAAGCACTGACCCGCCGGTGGCGTGGAAAGTCGGACCTGCCGACTTTCCACGCCACCGCCGCTGTTACTTCGTCAGCCCCGCGCGGCGCAGCGCGTCGGCCATCGCGCTGTTGCCCGCAGCCGGCGCCTTGGCCGCGCCGCCACCGCCACCCCCACCGCCGCCACCGCGGCGGTCCTGGCGCGGCGGACGGGCGGCCGCCCGGTCGGAGCGGTCCGACCGCTCCGGGCGCGGCGCACGCTCGACCTCGTCGTCCAGCCGCAGCGTCAGCCCGATCCGCTTGCGCGCCACGTCCACCGAGACGACCCGGACCGTCACCACGTCACCGGACTTGACCACCTCGCGCGGGTCCTTGACGAAGTTCTTCGACAGCGCGGACACATGCACCAGACCGTCCTGGTGCACGCCGACGTCGACGAACGCGCCGAACGCGGCGACGTTGGTCACCACGCCCTCCAGCACCATGCCCGCCTCCAGGTCGCCGATCTTGTCGACGCCCTCCTTGAAGGTCGCGGTCTTGAACGCCGGACGCGGGTCGCGCCCCGGCTTGTCCAGCTCGCCGAGGATGTCGGTGACGGTCGGGATGCCGAAGGTCTCGTCCGCGAAGTCCGCCGGACGCAGCGCCCGCAGCGCGGCGCCGTTGCCGATCAGCTCCTTGACCGAACCGCCGGTCGCGGCCAGCATCCGGCGCACCACGGGGTACGCCTCCGGGTGCACGCTGGAGGCGTCCAGCGGGTCGTCGCCGCCGGGGATCCGCAGGAAGCCCGCACACTGCTCGAACGCCTTCGGGCCCAGCCGCGCCACGTCCTTGAGCGCCCGCCGGGTTCGGAACGGGCCGTTGGCGTCCCGATGCGCCACGATGTTGTCCGCGAGCGTGGCGGTGACGCCCGAGACCCGGGTGAGCAGCGGCGCGGAGGCGGTGTTCACGTCCACGCCCACCGCGTTCACACAGTCCTCGACCACCGCGTCCAGCGACCGCGAGAGCTTCGTCTCGCTGAGGTCGTGCTGGTACTGGCCGACGCCGATGGACTTGGGGTCGATCTTCACCAGCTCGGCCAGCGGGTCCTGGAGCCGGCGCGCGATCGAGACCGCGCCGCGGATCGAGACGTTGAGCTCCGGCAGCTCCTGCGAGGCGAAGGCGGAGGCCGAGTAGACCGAGGCGCCGGCCTCCGAGACGATCGCCTTGGTGAGCTTCAGCTCCGGGTGGCGCTTGATCAGGTCCTCGGCCAGCTTGTCGGTCTCGCGCGAGGCGGTGCCGTTGCCGATCGAGATCAGGTCGACCCGGTGCTCGGCCGCCAGCGCCGCCAGCGTGGCGAGCGAGGCGTCCCACTTGTTGGCGGGCTGGTGCGGGTAGATGGTGTCGTGCGCGACCACCTTGCCGGTGTCGTCCACGATCGCGACCTTCACGCCGGTGCGGAAGCCCGGGTCCAGGCCCATCGTGGCGCGGGTGCCCGCCGGGGCGGCGAGCAGCAGGTCGCGCAGGTTGGCGGCGAAGACCTTGACCGCCTCGTCCTCGGCCTCCTGGCGCAGCCGGGTGCGCAGGTCGATGCCGAGCCGGACCAGGATCCGGGTGCGCCAGGCCCAGCGCACGGTGTCGCCGAGCCACTTGTCGGCCGGGCGGCCCCGGTCGGCGACGCCGAAGCGCGCGGCGATCCGCTGCTCGTAGTCGCTCTCGCCGGGCAGGTCGGCCTCCTGCGCGCCGTCGAACGGCGACAGGTCGAGGTCCAGGACCTCTTCCTTCTCACCGCGCAGCATCGCCAGGATGCGGTGCGAGGGGAGCTTGGTGAACGGCTCGGCGAAGTCGAAGTAGTCGGCGAACTTGGCGCCCTCCTGCTCCTTGCCGGCCCGTACGGTGGCGACCACCCGCCCGCGCGTCCACATCCGCTCGCGCAGCGTGCCGATCAGGTCGGCGTCCTCGGCGAACCGTTCCACCAGGACGGACCGGGCGCCCTCCAACGCGGCGGCGACGTCGGCCACCTGCTCGTTCAGGAACGTCGCGGCCAGGGTCGCCGGATCCTGCGAAGGGTCCGTCAGCAGCTGCTCGGCGAACGGCTCCAGGCCGGCTTCGCGGGCGATCTGCGCCTTGGTGCGCCGCTTGGGCTTGAACGGGAGGTAGATGTCCTCCAGCCGGGCCTTGGAGTCGGCGGCCAGGATCTGGGCGCGCAGCGCGTCGTCCAGCTTGCCCTGGCCCGCGATGGACTCCAGGACGGCGCCGCGCCGCTCCTCCAACTCCCGCAGGTAGCGCAGCCGCTCCTCCAGGGTGCGCAGCTGGGTGTCGTCGAGTTCGCCGGTCGCCTCCTTGCGGTAGCGGGCGATGAACGGCACGGTCGCGCCGCCGTCCAGCAGCTCGACGGCTGCCTTCACCTGACCTTCCCGGACGCCGAGTTCCTCGGCGATCTTCTGCCCGACTGCCCGTTCGGCTGCCTGTGCTGCTTGTGCTGCCTGTTCGGCTGGCGTGCTCACGAAGCCGGTCACCTTCTCCAGAGTTGCTCTCCGCGTACGTCCTGCATTCTGGCAGTTATGTCGCCGTCCCGGGACGGGGCACGAGCGGCTAGAGTCCGGCCATGGACGAAGCGCTGCTGGACCGGCTGGGCCGCGAGAAGTACCTGCTCGTCACCTCGTTCCGCAAGGACGGCTCAGGGGTGGCGACCCCGGTCTGGGTGCTGCGCGACGGCGAGGCGCTCGGGGTGTGGACGGCCGCCGACTCCTGGAAGGTCAAGCGGATCCGCCGCCGGGCGGACGTCCTGGTCGGCCCGTGCGACATGCGCGGCAAGCCCACCGGCCCGTCCGTGCCGGCCAGCGCCGAGGTGCTGGACACCGCCGGCACCGCGAACTACCGGGCGCTGCTGGCCCGCAAGTACGGCCTGCTGGGCCGGCTGACGATGTTCGGCAGCCGGCTGCGCCGGGGCACCGACGGCACGGTCGGCATCCGGATCACCCTGAGCTAGGCCGTGGCCTAGTACCGCAGGAGAAGCCCCTCACCACATCGGCCGCAACCGCCCGGACGGCGCGAGCCGCGCCAGCGTGTCGCGCAGCTCGCGCAACCGCTGCGGCCCCAGTTCCGCCTCCCAGGGGCGGACGGCCTCCGCCGCCGCCTCGTCGGCCGCGCGGGTGCAGGCCCAGCCGCGCTCGGTCAGCACGATCAGCCGCGCGCGGGCGTCCGCCGGGTGCGGGTGGCGCTCGACGTAGCCCTTGCCCACCAGCTCCTCGACCAGCTGGCTGGCCGCCTGCTTGGTCACGTCCAGGTGCTCGGCCAGCTCCCCGACGGACGCGCCGTCGGGCGCGAGCCGCACGAAGGCGTAGCCGTGCGCCGGACGCAGGTCCTCGAAGCCGCGCCGCCGCACGCCGTCGTCGATCCGCCGGACCAGGTCGGCGGCCAGGCCCAGGACCAGCGGCGGCAGGCTCAGCGCGAGGTCGTCAGTCATGCCGGAAGTCTGCCAGCCCCTTGACGGAATAGACAATCTCCTTGACCATATAGACAAGCAGCTTGACTACTTGCCTTCAAGGAGCCCCGCCGTGCCCGTCATCACCCCCGCCGACGCCACCGTGCACGACATGCACAACGCCCGCTTCTCGTCCTACGCCGCCCCGAGCAGCGGCAGCACCGAACTCGCCGCCTGGCAGCTGGAGATCACCGCCGGCACCGCCGGCGTGCCGCACACCATCACCCGTGAGGAGGTCCTCCTGGTCCTGGACGGCGAACTGCGCGTCCACGTCGACGGCACCGAGCACACCGCCCGCCCCGGCGACGCCGTCCTCGCCCCCGCCGGCTCGCTCTTCGCCGTCGACAACCCCGGCGACGGTCCCGCCCGCGCCTGGGTCACCACCACCGTCGGCCTCCAGGCCCGCCTCGCCGACGGCACCCTCATCACCCCGCCGTGGACCCTGTGACGGCCGCTCAGCCCTCGTAGGGCAGCAGCTCGGCCCGCTTGGGCGGGCGGCCGTCCCCCGAGGACTTCCCGGTGATCCGGCGCAGCAGCCACGGCCCGACGTGGATCCGCAGCCAGCGGGCGTCCGCCCGCAGCTTCGCCACCCGGCCGACGGGGGCGGCGGGCGGCAGCGGCTCGCGCCAGTCGAAGACCGCCGGCCGCCCCAGCGCCTGCAACACCGCCTCGGCGACCCGGCGGTGCCCCTCCGCCGACAGGTGCAGCCGGTCCTCGGCCCAGAGCCGCCGGTCGTCGAAGCACCCGGCCGAGAACAGGTCCACCACCGCGACCCGGGGCCGGGTCCCCAGCCCCTCCACGAACGCCTTCATCCGCAGGATGGCGGGCAGCAGCCGCGCGCTGCCCGCCATCCTGCGGGTGGGATCGGTACTGGTGAAGAGCACCACCGTCCCGCCGGCCGCGAGCAGCCGCTCGGCCGCCTCGCCCAGCTTCGCCTCGACGTCGTCGATGTCACAGCCGGGCCGCAGCACGTCGTTCAGCCCGCCGGCCAGGGTCACCAGCTCGCTGCCCAGCGCGACGGCCTCCCCCACCTGCTCCGCGCAGATCTGCCCGATCAGCTTCCCCCGCACCGCCAGGTTCGCGTACCGGAACTCCCCCGGCGCCCCCTCCGCCGCCAGCCGCGCGGCCACCCGGTCGGCCCAGCCCCGGTACTGGCCGTCGGGCAGCAGCTCGTCGCACATGCCCTCGGTGAAGGAGTCCCCGACGGCGACCATGCTGCGAAACGACACCGACGTGTCAGCGGAATAGCTCATGGGCCCGACCCTACCGAGCCCGCCTCAGGGAGCGGCAGCAAGGGCCGTTCGTACCAGCGGGGGGCTCGTACGATGAGCGGCATGACCACGGGGACCGAGGGAATCGAACGGAGCTTCACCATCGGAGCGCTCGCCGAGGCCGCCGGGGTGAGCGTGAAGACCGTGCGCCACTACTCCGACGGCGGCCTGCTGCCGCCGCCCGCGCGCAGTGGTGGCGGGCACCGGCGGTACGGCGACGCGGCACTGGAGGCGCTGCTGACGATCCGCCGACTGCGGGCGCTGGGGCTGCCGCTGCCGTTGGCGGGCGCGGTGGTCCGCGCGGAGTTGTCCTTGGAGGACGCGCTGGCGTCCCAGCAGGACGAGGTGGAGCGGCAGTTGACCGAGCTGCGGTGGCGCTCGGCCGGGCTGGAGGCGTTGCGGCTGGCGGCCGGCGATCCGGACGGGCTGCGGCTGCTGGGCGAGGCGATGCGGCACGCGCCGGGGCGGGACGCGTTCGCCGACTTCTGGCGCCGGGTGCTGCCGCCGCGGCTCCCCGCCACGCTCCGCTCGGCGATCATCGACGCGGCGCTCCCCGAGCTGCCCGCCGCACCGACGGCCCGTCAGGCGCTGGCCTACGCAGAGCTGCACGCGCTCACCGCCGACCGGGCGTCGGCCGCGGCGGTCCGCGGCGAGGGGAACTTCAACTGCGCCGACGCGGCGGCCTTCTACCGCGGGCTCGACGAGGCGTACCGGCTGGCCGGCGCCGAGCTGGCCCGGGCCGCCGATCCGCAGCCCGGCCAGGCGCTGGACTGCTTCGTCGCGGTGCACGCCCGCGCGCAGGGCAGCGTCGACTCCGCCGACTTCCGGTTCGCACTGGGCCCGCTGCTGGCCGCGGCCGACCCGGCGATGGGCCGCTACTGGAGCCTGGCCGGCGAACTCACCCCGGAGCCGACCATGGGCACCGCCGACGCCTGGCTCACCGAGGCCCTGGCCACCTGGCGGCGCGGCACACGCTAGTGCCGCGTCAGGCAACCTTCGCCCCGTCGCGGTGTCCGGCACGCACTCTCGCCGCACCGGCCGAAAGCCCAAGTACGTCCAGTACGAGGACTTCCGGCCGGCACGCCGATAGCACGCACCGGACCCCGCTCCTTGACGGGCAAAAGTTGCCTGACGCGGCACTAGGCGACGGCGGTCACCCAGTGCCCGCGCACCGCGTCGGTCGGGCGCTGCTCGCCGAGCGCGTCCAGCCCCCAGTCCCCCAGCGCCGCGACCACCTCGCTCAGCGCCGCGCCGCGCTCGGTCAGCTCGTACACCGTGGCGTTGGCCGGGCGCTCCAGCTTGCGGCGCAGCAGCACGCCCTCACCCTCCAGCTGCTTGAGCCGGGCGGCCAGGATGTCGGTGCTGACGCCGGGCAGGTCGGCGTGCAGGTCCGTGTACCGGCGGGGCCCGCCGAGGAGTTCACGGACGATCAGGAGGCTCCAGCGCTCCCCGACCGCGTCCAGGGCGCGGGCGACGGCGCAGTACTGGTCGTAGCTTCGGCGTGACATGGGGATCAGCATAGCCAAAAGGTTGGACTTTCCAAGTGGTTACTTGGTAGAACAAAGCAACCAGCATGGTGATGGTCGGGAGGCCCCCAGTGGAGTATCGGCAGTCCAGCAAGCTCTCGGGCGTGTGTTACGAGATCCGCGGCCCGGTGGTCGACCAGGCGAACGCCCTGGAGGAGGCCGGACACAGCGTGCTGCGCCTCAACACGGGCAACCCGGCCCCCTTCGGCTTCGAGGCGCCCGAGGAGATCCTGCAGGACATCATCCGCAACCTCCCCAACGCGCACGGCTACAGCGACGCGCGCGGCATTCTCCCCGCCCGCCGCGCCGTCGTGCAGTACTACCAGCAGCGCGGCGTTGACGGCGTCACCGTCAACGACGTCTACCTCGGCAACGGCGCCTCCGAGCTGATCCAGATGGCGATCACCGCGCTGGTCGACGACGGCGACGAGATCCTCGTCCCGGCCCCCGACTTCCCGCTCTGGACGGCCGTGGTCCGGCTCGCCGGCGGCAAGGCCGTGCACTACCTCTGCGACGAGCAGGCCGAGTGGTACCCGGACCTGGCGGACATCGCCGCGAAGATCACCCACCGCACCAAGGCCATCGTGGTGATCAACCCCAACAACCCCACCGGCGCGGTCTATCCGAAGGAGCTCCTGGAAGGGATCCTGGACCTCGCCCGCCGGCACGGCCTGATCGTGCTGGCCGACGAGATCTACGACAAGATCCTCTACGACGGGGTCGAGCACCACTGCCTGGCCGCGCTCGCCGACGACGTCCTGACCCTCACCTTCAACGGGCTCTCCAAGGCCTACCGGGTGGCCGGCTTCCGCAGCGGCTGGCTGGTGGTCTCCGGCCCCAAGGAGCACGCCAAGGACTACCTGGAGGGCCTGACCATGCTGGCCGGCATGCGGCTGTGCCCCAACGTCCCGGCCCAGTACGCGGTGCAGGCCGCACTGGGCGGCCACCAGTCCATCCACGACCTCACGCTGCCGAACGGCAGGCTCACCGAGCAGCGTGACGTCACCTGGCGGGCCCTCAACGAGCTGCCCGGCGTCAGCTGCGTCAAGCCCAAGGGCGCGCTGTACGCCTTCGCCAAGCTCGACCCGGCCGTCCACAAGATCCACGACGACGAGCAGTTCGTGCTGGACCTGCTGCTCCGCGAGAAGATCCACATCGTCCAGGGCACCGGCTTCAACTGGCCGCGGCCGGACCACTTCCGCTTCGTCACGCTCCCGCGGGCCGACGACCTGGAGACCGCGATCAGCCGGATCGGGCGCTTCCTGACCACATATCGTCAATAACCGCTCGCCGCAACCGATCTGACGGAGCTTCACTCCAAAGATCACTTGCGGCCCTGCGCGCACGCCTCCCGGCGCTACCGTACGCGTCTTACGGGCCGTCGATCGATCACCGAGACTGGGGACGATCGACGGCTGACCGCGGCCCGTACGGGCCAGTCCCGGTGGGGGGAACACGTGACACAACCGTTTGAACTGCCCGACTTCTATCTGCCGTACCCGGCCCGGCTCAACCCGCACCGCGAACAGGCGCGGGAGCACACCACGGCCTGGGCGCGCGGGATGGGCATGCTGGAGGGCTCCGGCATCTGGGACCAGCAGGATCTGGACGACCACGACTACGCGCTGCTCTGCGCCTACACCCATCCGGACTGCGACAGCACGGTGCTCAACCTGGTCACCGACTGGTACGTCTGGGTGTTCTTCTTCGACGACCACTTCCTGGAGACCTTCAAGCGCAGCGGGGACCGGTCCGGCGGCAAGGCCTACCTGGACCGTCTGCCGGCCTTCATGCCGATGGACCTCGCGGACGGCTTCCCCGAGCCGTCCAACCCGGTCGAGGCGGGGCTCGCGGACCTCTGGGCGCGCACCGTCCCCGGCATGTCGATGGACTGGCGGGCCCGGTTCCGCAAGAACACCGAGCACCTGCTGAACGAGTCCGACTGGGAAATCGCCAACATGAACATCCAGCGGATCCCCAATCCGGTGGAGTACATCGAGATGCGCCGCAAGGTCGGCGGCGCGCCCTGGTCGGCCGGCCTGGTCGAGTACGCCGCGCAGGCCGAGGTGCCCGCCGCGATCGCCGAGAGCCGCCCGCTGCGGGTGCTGCGCGAGACCTTCTCGGACGGCGTCCACCTGCGCAACGACCTGTTCTCCTACGAGCGGGAGACCCGGGACGAGGGCGAACTCTCCAACGGCGTCCTGGTCCTGGAGAAGTTCCTCGACTACAGCACGCAGCAGGCCGCCGACGCGGTCAACGACATGCTCACCTCCCGGCTGCACCAGTTCGAGAACACCGCGCTGACCGAGCTGCCCCCGCTCTTCGCCGAACACGCCCTCGCCCCGGACGAGATCGCCCGGGTGGCGGCGTACGTCAAGGGCCTGCAGGACTGGCAGTCCGGCGGCCACGAGTGGCACATGCGCTCCAGCCGTTACATGAACGACCGCGGCAGCCTCGGCGCCGAGAGCAGCCGGTTCTCCGCGCTGCCGCGCGGGCTCGGCACCTCGGCCGCCGACCTGAAGCGCACCGTCGATCTGCCCGGCGCGCTGCGCGGTTTCACCCATGTGCCCTACCAGCAGGTCGGCCCGCTGCCAGTGCCGGACTTCTACCTGCCCTACACCCCGCGGCTCAACCCGTCGCTGGAGTCGGCCCGCCGCGAGTCGAGCCGGTGGGCCCGCGAGATGGGCTATCTGCACGTAGTCCCGGGCCTCGCGGACTCCGGTGTCTGGAGCGAGCGGCAGATCAGGAGCTACGACCTGGCGCTCTGCTCCGCCGGGCTGGCCCCCGAAGCCAGTGCCGAGGCGCTCACGCTCTCCGCCGAATGGCTGATCTGGGGCACCTACGCGGACGACTGGTTCCCGCTGGCGTTCGGCCACCCGGGCAATCCGACCGGCGCGCGAGCCTGCGTCCGGCAGCTCGCCCGCTTCATGCCGGTGCAGGACCCGGGCACCACCCCGCCGCCGACCAGCGCCCTGGAGCGCGGATTGGCCGACCTCTGGGCCCGGACCGCGGGTCCCATGCCGCTGCCCGCCCGGCAGTCCTTCCGGGAGGCCGTCGACGGCATGCTGGAGAGCTGGGTCTGGGAGACGGCCAACGTCGCCCAGCACCGGATCCCCGACCCGATCGACTACCTGGAGATGCGTCGGCACACCTTCGGGTCCGACCTCACCATGAGCCTGATGCGGTTCTCGCACGGCGGCACCGTGCCGGCCGCGTTCTTCGAGTCGGGCCCGATGAAGGCTCTGGAGACGGCGGTCAGCGACTACGGCTGCCTGATCAACGACTTCTTCTCCTACCAGAAGGAGATCCAGTTCGAGGGCGAGATCCACAACGCGATCCTGGTGGTGGAGAACTTCCTCAACACCGACCGCACGCACGCGGCGGCCGTCGTCAACGACCTGATGACCTCCCGGATGCGGCAGATCGAGCACCTCACCGCCCACGAGATCCCGATCGTCTACGACGACTTCGCCCTCGACCCGGCCCAGCGCGCCGAGGTGGAGGAGTACCTGGAGGACCTGCGGAACTGGATCAGCGGGATCTTCGTCTGGCACCGGGACTGCGACCGCTACCGGGAGTCGGAGCTCGAGTACCAACCGGCCTCCTACCAGCACCGCTTGGCCACCACCGCACCGTCCCAGCTCCCGGCCGCACCGTCCCAGCCCGCCGCTGCCCCAGCCCCTTCTCCTTCAACTGCCCGGCTCCTCGTCGTCCCCGGCCCGACCGGCCTGGGCACCACGGCCGCCCGGCTCCCCACCCTGACCAGCGCGACCCCGCGCTGACCTGGCCCTTCCCCGCACAGCCGGTCGTGGCGGCCGCACTTCCTCACCTACGCTGGCCGCCATGACCGTGCTGCGTTCCGTCGCCCTCTTCGCCGTCGCCGCCCTCGCCGAGATCGGCGGCTGCTGGCTGATCTGGCAGAGCGTGCGCGAGTCCCGGCCGTGGTGGCTGGCCGGGATCGGGGTCCTGGTGCTGGGCTGCTACGGCTTCGTCGCCGCCTTCCAGCCGGACAGCCACTTCGGCCGGGTGCTCGCCGCCTACGGCGGGATCTTCGTGGCCGGCTCCCTGGCCTGGGGCATCGTCGTGGACGGCTTCCGGCCGACCCGCTACGACCTGGCCGGCGCCGCGATCTGCCTGGCCGGAGTCGCCGTCATCATGTACGGCCCGCGCCACTGAGAGCCCGCCTCCCAGTCCTGCGCCGACCACCGCACCATCCCTCCCGCAGGACTACCATCGCCGGGGAAGAACGAACGTTCCCGCCAGCAGCTCTCCCTCCCCGACGCAGCGAGGTCCCCATGGCCAAGTCCCCCGAAGTCGGCACCCCCGCACCCGACTTCACCCTCCCCGGCGTCCTGCTGGACGGGACCGCCGACGCCGAACGGCGCGACTACAGCCTTGCCGAGGCCAAGGGCCACCCGCTCGTGCTGGTCTTCTACCCCGGCGACGACACCGCCGTCTGCACCAAGCAGCTCTGCTCGTACACCTCGGACCTCGACCGGTTCAAGGACCTCGGCGCCACCGTCTGGGGCATCAGCCCGCAGGACCTGGACAGCCACGAGCGGTTCGCCCGCAAGCACAAGCTGGCCTTCCCGCTGCTCGCCGACACCGAGCGCACCGTCGCCAAGGCGTTCGGAATCGCCGTCCCGGGCCTGGGCCTGCGCCGCTCGGTCTTCATCCTGGACGCCGACGGCTCGGTGCGCTGGAAGCATGTCGCGCTGGCCGGCCTGACCTTCCAGCACAGCGACACCCTCACTGCCCAACTCGCGTCGCTCTGAACGGAATCCGCCTCTGCCGGCATCCGTCTCCGCCGGCATCCGCCGCCACCGCGAGGCCGTCCCGGCGGTCACGCGCCCGGCGGCGGACCGGGGGCGGCCACGGCGGTGCGCGTCCAGTTGATCCGCCGCGCGGTGTGCGGCTGGCTGAGCAGGATGCCGTGGATCCGGGGCAGGACTCCCGCCTCGGTCCACCGGTACAGCCGGCGCCAGCAGGTCTGCCCGGAGCCGAAGCCGAGTTCCAGCGGCAGATGCTGCCAGGCGATGCCGGTGCACAGGACGAACAGGATCCCCTGCAGGCACCGCCGGTCGTCCACCGGCCTGGGGCCGGGCCCCCGCCTGGGCCATGACGGCAGGAGCGGTTCAATCGCGGCCCAGGTCCGGTCGTCGACCAACCATGGTGCGGTGGCGACATGGCCTTTTCCGCTGTCCAGTGTTCCGCTCGATAAATCGATCATTCCTGTGTTCCTTGGGATGTGTTCCTTGGGATGCTGCGGTCCACAGGCCTCGAAGGGGGGACGTCACCTATATCGAGCCGTGCTCCAACGATCGACTGCCACCGCCCCGACGGCTAGGCTTTTGCGCGAGCATGCAAAAGGTCTGAGGCCGCCGCGCCAGCCCATGGACCCGGGGGGATGCCACGTTGATAAGGATCAGTCTGTCGCCGACTGACCTGGAGCGATTGCGGGTCGCCGACGCGCCTGACTTCGGGTACGAGCTCGCGCAGAGCGGGGCTCAACTGGCCGACCGAACCTCCGGCCGGCACCTGGCGGTATGGCGACGGGAGGTCACCCGCGCCTGGAACCCCCACCACAGCAGGCTGTTCGACCTCTACACGAACCTCTACCTTCCGGCGTTCTTCGATCAGATCGCCCACGCGACACCATCGGGAATCGACCCCGAGTCCCCGCCGGCTACCGCTCATCTGCGAGACCTGGCCCGATCCGGCGCCCTGACTCCGTTCACCCGCGCGCTGGCCGACGGGCACTCAGGGGCGACGAGCGCGCTGAACCAGATACTCACCGGCTTCCGCACCACGACTCTGGACCCCTACCGTCGGGGAATCACCTCGGCCGTCGCCACCGCATCGGCCGAGGCAGGAGCCCGTGCCGCGATCGGCGGCATCGACGACCTGCTGAACTCCCTGCATCCGTCGATCCACTGGGACGGTCGCAGGCTCCGCCTCAACACCCGCGTCGAGGCGACGGAGTCCCTCGAAGGGCGTCCGTTGATCTTCCAGCCCACGGCGCTGGCCAGCCGCATCGCGTTCGACCCGCTGGCCGACTCGGTGACCGTCACCTACCCCGCCGGCACCGGCGCGATCATGCGCGACCCCGAACTCCACTCCCCGGCCCCGGCCTTGGTGGCCCTCCTGGGGGCGACGAGGGCGGCGGCACTGGTCGCCGTGGTCAGGACTCCGGCCCTGACCACCGGACGGCTCGCGGCGACCCTCGGGGTATCCGCGGCAGCCGCCTCGCGCCACGCCTCCGTCCTGCGCGAGTCCGGCCTCATCGCCACCGTCCGCAACGGTCAGACGGTCCACCACGCCGCGACTCGACTCGGCACGGACCTGGTGCACGGATCAACGATCGACACCCAACCCGAGCGCGGCGCAAAGGGCGTCTCGGCGCCGTAGCCGGTACCGGCAGCGCGCTGACCACCCGGCGGCCCAACGCGCCGTCAGAGAGCGCCGTCTCCGTTGGCGAGGGCGGTGTTCTTCAGGACAGCCGCGATGCCCTGCTGGACCCGGTCCAGCTGGCCCAGGTCGGCCTGGATCGCCTGCTCCTCGTAGGCGGACTCGACGGTGAACCAGGTGCCGACGACGTTGGCCTGCTGCCGGCAGGAGGCGTCCGCGGTGGCGGTCGCGATCTCCGCGGCGGACGGCGTGGCCGAGCCCTTCCACCGCTTGTCGCCCATGGCGTCGGTCGGCGCCGGATAGCTGAAACCCTTGGTCTTCATACAGGCCGACCACTGGTGGAAGGCGGCCAGCAGCTTGTCGTCCGTCATCGACCGCCGGTAGTTGTCGAAGTTGATGTTGATCGCCAGCTGGTCGTCGACCACCGCTCCCCCGTTCGCGGTGAGTTTGGCCTCGGCCTCACCGAGGCAGCCGCCCTTGGGGATGGGCAGGCCGCCGTAGGTGGTGATCGGCTCGGTCCCCGCCGGGCCACTGCCGGCCAGCACGGTGAGCTCCGCGGGGCGCAGCTGTGGCGGCGGGGGGAGCTTGGCGTCGGCAGGCGTCGGCGACCGGTAGCCGTTCGCCGGGTCGACCACGTCGTACCGGTGCGTCGCCTGCCCACCCGGTCCGGACTGCGACACTGGCGGCGGCGCGTACGTCAGGCCGTAGCGCTGCATGCACTGCGCGGCCAGCCGGTTACGGGCTTCGGTCACCTGCTGGGCCTGGTCGACCGAGAACAGATACCGCTCGATCGGCATGGACTTGCCGACGGTGCTGTCCAGCACGGGGATCGCCCCGACTGCCGGACGGGGTAACGGTGTTGAGGTGGCCGCCGGGGAGCCGGTCGGAGCCCCGGCCGGTCCAGGCCCGGCGGACGTCGCGGCGGAGTGCGAGCAGCCGGTGGCCAGCACGCCGACGGCCGCGAGCAGCACGCCGGCCTGGAGGTACGAAATGGAACGGGCGCGAGCCATGCGCGGGAACTCCCTCTGCGGTGACAGCACGTGGGTCGGGCGCCCGGCCGCGCGACGAGGCACGGCCGGGCACCCGAAGCGTCAGGGCCTTACGAGAAGCACTGCGACGCATCGATGTTGTAGACCGAGGTGTTGTAGAGGGTCTGCTCGGTGGTGGGCGAGATGGTCAGGTGCGGGCCGTTCCAGTCGCAGTTGTACCAGCCGAAGATCGTGACGGTCCGGTAGCTCTCGTTGTAGACGGCGCCGACGTTGTCGTACACCTGCTGGCCGTCGCCGTCGCAGTTGCCGCCGGAACAGCCCTCGAAATACCAGGCCGACAGGTAGTTGTCGTTGCCGCCGTCCCCGTTGAAGCCACCGGAGAAGTTGGAGTGGTCGAAGAGGCACGCATCGGTGCCCCACACACATCCGCCCGGGCTCGCCGAGGCCGGCGACGCTCCGACGCCGAGGGCCACGGCACTGAGCGCGGCGACGCCGGCGGCGACAGCGGTGATCTTCTTGCGCATGGACACAGGAATTCCCCTTTCCCTCAATGGAGGATTTCTCGCTCTGCAGCCGGCGGCGAGCCCAGGGAATCGCGCCACATATGCCAGTGCGACGATTCCCGTGAGCACGCGATGCTGGCGGTGCCGGCTACGGAAAGGAGTCTGTGTCACGCCCCAGTCAGCGTCAATACTGTCCGAGGAATGCGGGAGCATGCCGACATGTCCCCGTTTGTCAGCGAGGAAAAGCCGACAGAACACGACATTCGGCCCCGACGGGCCGTCATCCGTTGCATTTTTGTTATTGGCATCGGGTAATGATCGTGTTATGACAGAGGCGAAATTCTCCCGAGTTCCGACCAGCCCGGATGCCATATCCCGGATCGCGCACCGCGGAATTGCGCACCTGATTGTGTTACGGCTTTCCTTGATCCGAACGTGCGCGAGCCCCGGCGGGGTGAACCCGCCGGGGCCGTGCGCCGCCTGATCAGTGGCCGCGGGCGATCCACTCGTCCAGCTGCGGTGCCTCGTCCCCGATCGTCGTGGTCGGGCCGTGGCCGGTGTACACCACCGTCTCGGGCGGCAGCACCAGCAGCCGCTCCTCGATCGAGCGGATGATGGTCGGGAAGTCGGAGAACGACCGCCCGGTGGCGCCCGGGCCGCCCTGGAAGAGCGTGTCCCCGGTGAAGACCGCGTCCAGCGCCGGCACGTAGAGGCTCACGCTGCCCGGGCTGTGACCCGGCGTGTGCCGCACGTGCAGGTAGATACCGCCGACGGTGATCCGCTGGCCGTCCCGCAGCTCCTCGTCCGGGCTGTCGCCGGGGTGCGCCTGCTTCCAGAGCGGCAGGTCGTCGGCGTGCAGCAGGATCGGCGCGCCGGTCAGCGCGGCCAGCGCGGGGGCGCCGTTCACGTGGTCGTTGTGGGCGTGGGTGCAGATGATCGCCATCACCCGGCGGTCGCCGACCTGGTTCGCGATCGCCTCGGCGTCGTGCGCGGGGTCGATGACCACGGCCTCGCGGTCGTTGGCGATGATCCAGACGTTGTTCTCCACCTCCCAACTGCCGCCGTCCAGCTCGAAGGTGCCGGAGGTGGTGAGGTGCTCGATCTCGGGCTCGACAGGCATCTGGTGCATCAGAACACCACCACGGAACGCAGCACGTCGCCGCCGTGCATCCGGGTGAAGGCTTCCTCGACCTGGTCCAGCGCGATGGTCTCGCTGACAAAGGCGTCGAGGTCGAGCCGGCCCTGCAGGTAGAGGTCGATCAGCATCGGGAAGTCCCGCGAGGGCAGGCAGTCGCCGTACCAGGAGGACTTCAGCGCACCGCCCCGCCCGAAGACGTCCAGCAGGGGGAGCTCCAACTTCATCTCGGGCGTCGGGACGCCCACCAGCACGACGGTGCCGGCCAGGTCGCGGGCGTAGAACGCCTGCTGGTAGGTCTCGGGACGGCCGACCGCCTCGATCACCACGTCGGCGCCGTTCCCGCCGGTCAGCGCGCGGATCTCCTCGACGGCGTCGGCCGTCCGGGAGTTGACGGTGTGGGTGGCGCCGAGCCGCAGCGCGGTGGCGAGCTTGCGGTCGTCGATGTCCACCGCGATGATCTTCGCCGCGCCGGCCAGCCGCGCGCCCATCACGGCAGCGTTGCCGACCCCGCCGCAACCGATCACCGCGACGCTGTCGCCGCGGCCCACGTTGCCGGTGTTGACGGCGGCGCCGAGGCCGGCCATCACCCCGCAGCCGAGCAGACCGGCGGCGGCCGGCGAGGCGGCCGGGTCGACCTTCGTGCACTGTCCGGCGGCGACGAGGGTCTTCTCGGCGAACGCGCCGATGCCCAGCGCCGGGGAGAGCGGGGTGCCGTCGAGCAGGGTCATCGGCTGCTTGGCGTTGTGGGTGGCGAAGCAGTACTGCGGCCGGCCGCGCCGGCAGGAGCGGCACTGCCCGCAGACCGCACGCCAGTTGAGGATCACGAAGTCACCCGGGGCGACCTCGGTCACGCCGTCGCCGACGCTCTCCACCACGCCGGCGGCCTCGTGCCCGAGCAGGAACGGGAAGTCGTCGTTGATCCCGCCCTCCCGGTAGTGCAGGTCGGTGTGGCAGACCCCGCACGCCTGGACCTTGACCACCGCCTCGCCCGGTCCCGGATCGGGGACGACGATGGTCTCCACCTGCACCGGTTCGCCCTTGCCCCGGGCGATGACGCCCTTGACCTGCTGTGACATACGGCCCTGACCTTTCCCTGCAGAACGGCGGAGCCGAACGGCCCCTCGGGACGATTGTCTCCCGAGGGGCCGTTCACTGACGCCAGTCCTGCGCCGCCGCGGCTGTTACCAGCCCCAGCCGCCACCCTCGCCGTCGTTGTCGGTGTTGCTGTCCCAGCCCTCGCCGACCTTGCGCACGATGGTGTAGTGGTCGATCTGCTGGCCGGTCTCGGTCAGCGCGGTGACCTTCATCGAGGACTTCTGGCCCAGGTGCGCCGGGGTCACGTCGACCTTGATGAAGGAGTAGCCCAGGTAGCGGACCCGGGACCACTCGACGGTCTCGTTGACCTTCGTCCGGCCCTTGGCGTTGTAGAAGGTGGCGACCTCGTCGACCCGGTTCTCGTGGCCCTCGTAGGTCTGCGGCGCACCGAAGGAGTACAGGCTGCGGCCGGCGGCACCCGCGGTCACGTAGACCACGCCGTCCTTCTCGGGGTCCAGGGTGGCGCCGCTCGGGATCGCCTTGGAGACCTTGTTGCCGAGGATCGCGTCGGTGCGCTCGTAGACGTGGTTGTGACCGTTGATCACCAGGTCCACGCGGTACTTCTCGAACAGCGGCACCCAGGCCTCGCGGACCCCGCCCTCGGAGGCGTGCGAGACGGTTGTGGAGAAGGCGCAGTGGTGGAAGAAGACCACGACGAAGTCGATCGTCTCGTCGTTGCGGAAGTCCTTGAGCGTGCGGTCCAGCCACTTGGTCTGACGGCCCGCGGTGATGCCCAGGTTGGCCGGGATCTCGTAGCTGACGTCGTTGGCGTCCAGCGAGATGACACCGACGTTGCTGTAGCGGAACGAGTAGACACCGGGGGCGGTGCGCGGGTCCGGGCCGTTGTCCGGCAGGAACCAGCGGGCGTCCTCGCCGCCGTAGCCGTTGTGCGAGTACCAGGCCTCCATGTCGTGGTTGCCGTAGGCGACCATCCACGGGATCTTCGAGGCGATCGGCTCGGTCTGCACCAGGAACGCGTCCCAGGTGGTCGCGTTGAAGTCGGCCTTGTCGGCGTCCAGGCCCTGGCCGTCCGGGTCGGCGTAGCAGATGTCGCCGGCGTGCAGGTGGAAGGACGGCTTCTGGGCCAGGATCACGTTGTCGTTGTTGACCGCGTGCGCACTGACACCCTGGTCGCCGAAGGCGGTGAAGGTGAACGGCTCGTACACCTTGCCCCAGCGGTGGTCGCGCGAGGCGGCGGTGCGGAAGGTGCCGAGCGTCGAGATCGCCTGCTGGGCAGCCGGGTCGAAGCCCTGGTGGCCGACGCCGTAGTAGTACGTGGTGTCGGGGGTGAGGTCCTCCAGCGCCACGTGCAGGTAGTACTGGTCGACCGGGGCGTGGCCCGGGACCAGGGCCGGCGTGTGCAGCGCGCGCAGCTCGGCCTCCACCTTGTGGCTGAGGTCCCACGGGGTCTTGCCGTAGCGCAGGAACGGCTTCTTCACCGGGACCGGGACCTGCCAGGAGATCCGGAACTCGGTGTCCGGCTCGGCGCCGAACTGGAGGTGGCGCCCGACCGGGATGACCTTCGAACCGTCGACCGCCGAGGCGGCGTCGGACACCGGGGTCGGGGAGGCGGCGAACGCGTTGCCGCTGCTCAGCACACCGCCGACGGCCAGCGCACCCACGGTGATCGCGCTGGAGCGCAGGACCCGGCGCCGGGAGAGGCTGTTGCGCAGGTACTCGTGCTGCTCGGCCATGCTCATACGGTCGGCGAGCTTCTCGGGCACGCCCATGCGTGGGATATCCATGCCGGGGACTATCTCAGCGACGGATGGCCATCGCCCGCAGATTCGGTGAACGCGCGTAGAAGCGCCGGTTTCCGATGCGCCGTCAGCGCCCGTCTTGCCCTGCTTTCACCCCCGGCTACCCCTCCAGGCTCTCCCGTACACGCCGCGAGACGGCAAACTCCTGAAGGTCGAGCGTGCCGGGCGGCTCGGCGATGCCGGGCCCGCCGGCCCGCACCCAGTCGACTATCTCCTCGACCATGTCGTCCTGGACGACCCATCCCAGCCAGACCGGACGGCCCCCCGCCCGCCGGCCCTCGCTGGACGGGTTGACCACCACCACGTTGGAGTGCGCGCAGACGTCCAGGCAGGGCACCGCCCGCACCCGGCCGGCCTCCCCGACCCCCTCCTTGAGCCGGCCGAACTGCCCGAGGTGGTCGACGCCCGGGTGCTTGGTCTCGGTACCGCAGCAGCAACCGCGACAGACCGTCACGGTGCAGGGTGCGGCAGGCGCCTCACGGCGGGTACGACGGCTCATCGGTTTCCTTCACTGGGTGGCCCGGTGACCACGATTCTGCCGCACGCCCCACCCGGGTCAAGAAGCACCCGCCGTGGATGGTCCCCGTGCGCAACCCGTTGACAGCTGTGGGCTCCTGCGTTCTTATGTTTGCTGCGTCGTTTGATTCTGTCTGAACCTGATGGTTCATTCTCGCCACTCGCTTCACTCCCCCACCCGGGTGCCCGTGACGCCGGGCGCTACACCGCCGACCACCCAACGGAGCCACGGTGCGCACTCTCCCAGCACTGGCACGGAAGTTCGTCAGACCGACGCTCGCGCTCGCGCTCGTCGCAGCAGCCGCCCCCACCGCCCTGCTGGCGGCCTCCCCGGCCCAGGCGCAACCCAACGGCGCGGCGCTCACCCCGCCGATGGGGTGGAGCAGTTGGAGCTTCCTCCGGAAGAATCCAACAGAAGCCAACATCGAGGCCCAGGCCAAGGCGATGTCCACCACCGGCCTGGTCTCGCACGGCTACCAGTACGTCAACATTGACGACTTCTGGTACCTCAACCCCGCCACCACCGTGGACTCCTACGGCCGCTGGGCCACCGACCCGAGCCGCTTCCCGGACGGCATGGGCTCGGTCGGCTCCTACGTCCACAACCTCGGCGAGAAGTTCGGGATGTACCTGACGCCCGGCATCCCGGTCGCCGCCTACAACCAGAACACCCCGATCCAGGGCACCTCGTTCCACGCCCGGGACATCGTCTCCAACACCTCCGGCTACGAGACCAACTACAACTTCGGCAACGGGTCGATGTACTACATCGACTACGCCAAGAACCCCGCGGCAGCCCAGGCCTACCTCAACTCCTGGGCCGACCAGCTGGCCTCGTACGGCGTCGACTACCTGAAGATCGACGGCGTCGGCGACTGGGACATCCCCGACATCCAGCACTGGTCGCAGGCGCTGAACCAGAGCGGGCGCACCATCCACCTGGAGCTGTCCAACTCGCTGGACGTGAAGAACGCCCCGACCTGGCAGCAGAGCGCCAACGGCTGGCGGATCGACGGCGACGTGGAGTGCTACTGCAGCTCCTCGTCCTACCCGCTGACCGACTGGACCAACGTCGCCTACCGCTTCGGCGACGCCCCGCAGTGGGCGGACTACGCCGGGCCGGGCGGCTGGAACGACCTGGACTCGCTGGAGCTCGGCAACGGCTCCAACGACGGCCTCACCCCCGACGAGCGGCAGTCCCAGCTGACCCTGTGGGCCATCGAGGGCGCACCACTGCTGCTCGGCACCGACCTGACGCAGATGGACGGCGGCGACCTCGGCCTGCTCACCAACGACGAGGTGCTCGGCGTCGACCAGGCCGGCCACCCGGCCCGTCCGGTCGACCGGCTCACCCAGCAGCAGGTCTGGTCCGCGCCCAACGGCGACGGCAGCTACACCGTCGCGCTCTTCAACCTCACCGGCTCGACCGCCCCGGTGACCGCCCGCTGGTCGGATGTCGGCTTCAGCGGCTCGGCCTCGGTCCGCGACCTCTGGAATCACACCGAACTCGGCACCTCCAACGCCACGTTCAGCGCCACCATCCCCGCGCACGGCACCCGCCTGCTACGGGTCACCCCGGCAGCCGCCGCGCGGTCCACCGCGCTGCACTACAACCTGGTCAACGCCTCCAGCGGCCAGTACCTGGACGTCAGCGGCGCCGCCACCACCGACTCCGCCGCCGTCGTCCAGGCGCCTGCCAACGGCGCGGCCGACCAGCAGTGGCAGCTCGTCCCGACCGGTGACGGCTTCTACAAGATCAAGAACGTCAACAGCGGCCTGCTGGTCAACATCCCGGGCGGCAGCTCCACCAGCGGCCTCCCACTGATCCAGTACCACGACGACAACGCCGCCAACTCGCAGTGGAAGCTCACCCCGAACAGCACCGGCGGCTACGCCGTGGCCGCCCGCTCGGACGGCCTGGATCTCGACCTCGCCGCCGGCGGGAACAGTGCCGTGCAGTCCACCGCCGCCGGCTCCGCCACCCAGCAGTGGAAGCTGGTCCCGGTACCCACCCCCGGCGCCCAGTACAAGCTGGTCAACGGCGCGAGCGGCGGCCGGATGGACGTCAACAACGACTCCACGGCCGACTCCGCCGCGATCGTCGAGTGGTCCGACAACGGCGCCGCCGACCAGCTCTGGACCTTCACCCCGCAGACCGGCGGCGCCTACACGGTGACCGACGTCAACAGCGGAAAGCTGCTGAACATCCCCGGCCCGACGACCGGCCAGGGCACCCAGCTGATCCAGTACCACGACGACGGCAACAGCAACTCGCGCTGGACGCTGGTCGACGCCGGACCCAACAAGGTCCAGCTGAAGAGCGTCTACGACGGCCAGCTGGTCGACCTCGACAACGGCTCCCTCTACCCGGGCGGCCACGTCCTGCAATATCCCGCCAACGGCGGCGCCAACCAGACCTGGTCCCTGGTCCCGCCGTCCTGACCGTCCCCCACCCGCACACCCCCGGCCCGGCGCACACCACGCGCCGGGCCGGCCACGTTCCCGCGCGAATCGAATTCCGCTCCACCCCGTAGTGGAAAGGGAATTCGCTCCGCATCGGAGCGAAATGGAAAGAAGGCACGAAAGGGCATTCCGCAAATTCGGGACGCACATTCTGTGGACGACTACGAAACCTGGCGGTAACTTACTTGCCAGTAGTAGCCGCGGCTCGGCACGCCCCACCCCCACCCTTCCCGTTTCTCTCCCCCAGGAGGAACCGTGCTCAGCCCTGCCCGGAAGCTCGTCCCCGCCCTCTTGGGCACCCTCGCGCTGACCGCGTCACTGGTCGCACTGGCCGCTCCGAACGCCGGCGCCGCCGCCCCCGCGAACGTCAACGGCGCGTACGTGGCGCTCGGGGACTCCTACGCGGCCGGCGCCGGCGTGCCCGGCCAGTCGGACGGGCTCTGCCTTCGTTCGGACCACAACTACGGCCACCTGGTGGCCGCTGCGCTGAACAGCAGCTCGTACACGGACGTCACCTGCTCGGCCGCCAAGATCAAGGACATCACCAGCTCGCAGGTCGACGTCATCCTCAAGGTGAACGACCCGCAGATCGACGCGCTCTCCAGCGGCACCCGGCTGGTGACCCTCGGGATCGGCGGCAACGACCTGGGCACCTCGACGCTGGGCATCGGCGACGTGATCGCGACCTGCATCGCGGGCGCCGTGGTGAATCCGTTCGGCACCCCCTGCCACGACGTCTACGCCGACGGGCACTGGGTCTGGTCCTGGAGCAGCTTCTCCTGGAGCTGGCAGTACGGCGAGGACACCCTGGTCGACCGGATCGACAGCGCCGCACCCGCGCTGGCCGCCACCCTCCAGCAGATCCACGCCAAGGCGCCCAACGCCAAGGTGATGCTGGTCGGTTACCCCTCGGTGCTGCCCGCCGACGCCTCCAGCTGCGCCGGCCGCCAGCCGGTCACCGTCGGCGACGTGGCCTACCTGCACGGCATCCTGGGGCAGTTGAACGGCATGCTGGCCACCACCGCGGCGGCCAACGGCGCCACCTACGTGGACACCGCCACCCCGACCCAGGGGCACGACGTCTGCTCGGACGACCGCTGGATCGAGGGCGCGCTGCCCGGCTCCCCGGCCGTCCCGTTCCACCCGAACGCCACCGGCGAGCAGGCCATGGCGAACGCCGTCCTGGCCGCGCTGCACCACTAGGCGATCGGAACACCGAACTCCGGTGGGGCGTGGCCGGCACTGGCCACGCCCCACCGGTCTTTCACCCGACGTCAGGGCTTGATCCGCACCACCTGCGGCTCGTGGTCGCTGACCTGGGTCGCGAACTCGCTGTTGATGTGCACCACGTCGTACTTGGCCGAGTCGATCGCGGGGCTGACCAGGATGTGGTCCAGCACCTCGGAGTTGCCCTCGTAGTCGTAGGTGTACTGCTGGGTCTCCGGCAGCTCGTTCACCAGGTCGCGCAGCACGTCGCCCTTGGTGAGCGCGGCCAGCGCGGGCGAGAACTGGAAGTCGTTGTAGTCGCCGAGCGAGACCACCTCGGCCTGCGGGTCGGCGGCCAGCAGCTGGGACACGAAGGAGTTCTCGACGTCCGCCTGCTGGATGCGCTGCACCTCGGAGCTGCGGGCCGGCGGCTGGAAGCGGCTGTCGATGCTCTGGTCGCCGAGCTTGGCGACCAGGTGGTTGGCGATGACGAAGAGCTTCTTGCCGCGGAAGCTGAACTGGCCCACCAGCGGCTTGCGGCTGGCGGTCCAGGCCGCGTTGGCCGGGTCGATCCGGCCGGGCGAGGCGGTCAGCGCGGTGTCGTCGCCGGTGCCGGTGACGCCGACGGCGGTGGTGGAGTCGCCGCCGGGGATGTCGGTGAAGCTGATCCGCTGCGGGTTGAACAGGAACACCTGACGGATGTTGCCGCCGGGCTGGCCGCCGTCCTGGCCGTCCACCGGGTTGATCGAGCGCCACTGGTAGGCCGGGCCGCCGGCCGCCTGGATGGCCGCGACGAGCTTGGCGACCGTCGCACTGGCGTCCACCGTGCCGTCGTTGGCCGCGCCGCTGTTGTCCTGGATCTCCTCCAGCGCCACCACGTCGGGCGAGCGGAGGTTGGTGACGATGCCCTGGGCCAGGCCGCTGAACTTGGCCGCCGAGTCGGTGGGCGCCAGGTTCTCGACGTTGTAGGTGGCGATGCTGGCCTGGTCGTCCTTGGCCGGCGGCGCGATCTCACGCTGCAGGCCGTTGTCCTTGAGCGCGCCCAGCTGGGTGGCGACCAGGGTGTAGCCGCCGAACTGGTTGTAGTCCAGCGGGCCGACGGTGGTGCCGGTCAGCACGTCGCCCACGTTGGCCTTCGGGAAGGCCTGCTGGGCGAGGGGTATCAGCGACTGGATCTGCAGACGGCCCGAGTTGGGCTCCCGGTACGACTCGTAGAGCGCACCACCGCGCGCGCTCTTCTGGTCGCCCTTGTCGGTCTCCACCCAGAGCTCGCTGTAGGCGTCGGTGGGGCCGACCACCCGGGTGTCCTTGACCTCGACCCGCATGCCCTGCAGCGAGGCGTAGAAGTCGAGCGCGTACCGGTCCGGGTGCAGGGTGAGGCCCTCGATGGAACCGCCGTCGCTCGGCGGAGCGTAGCGGCCGGGGACGTCGGCGCCGCTGATCACCACGGGCGCGGGCAGCGCGTTGCCGGAGGAGACCACCGTGACACCGGGCTTGGTCAGTTCGGTGATGGACTGCGAGCCACCCGCGTAGTCCGGGTAGTACTGCGAGACCGTGCCGGTGACCAGCACCGAGTCGCCCACCGCCACGGTCGGCGTGGAACCGGTGTAGACGAAGACGCCCTCGCTGGTGGCGGGGTTGTGGTCCGGGTTCGGGTCCTGGATCCAGAAGCCCTTGGACGAGCCGTAGGTCCGGGTCCCGATGACGATGCCGGGCACGCCCGCGATGGTCTGGCCGGCGAGCGGCGAGAGCCGGGTGGTCCCGCGGATGTCGTGGATCCGGACCGTCCCGGCCTGGGTGGGCGGCGGGGTCGACGCGGCGACCGCGGCCGGCAGCGGAGCGAGGACGAGTGCGGCCACGACGGCGCTGAGCGGCACGGCGACGCGCAGCAGCGACTTGCGGGAACGGCGGGGTGCGGCGGGGGTGTTCACCGGGACGGGGCTCCTTCGCGGGTCAGCGGACGCCGAAGTGCACCCGCGGGAATCGGCGGCCCGCGGGTGCATCGGCGCGCTCAAGATACGCGCGTAGAAAATGACGGGACAAGAGTGCGTCGGTTAACTCTTGATCCGTCGTCAGCCCCGTCCGGCCGCCGCCGCCCGGCCGCCGGTCACTCCGCGTCGGCCTCCACCAGCGCCGATGCCGGCTGCGACTCGGCTGCCCGCAGGCCGGCCGACCACTTCTGCTCGACCTTGCCGAACTTCCAGAACGCCAGCGCCCCCAGCCAGGTCACCACGAAGAGCACCACGATCGCGTAGCCGACCAGGTTGAGGTCCAGCGCGCCGATCCAGCCGATCGGTCCGCTGGTGATGCCGTACTGGTCGGCGAGCAGCCCGACCAGCTCGATCACCCCGATCACCAGCGCCACCAGCACCGACAGGCCGGTCACCGTGAGGTTGTAGTAGATCTTGCGGACCGGCTTGGAGAACGCCCACTCGTAGGCGAAGTTCATGAACGAGCCGTCGATGGTGTCCAGCAGGCTCATCCCGGCCGCGAAGAGCACCGGCAGCACCAGCAGCGCGTACCAGGGCAGCGAGAAGGCCGCCGCGCCGCCGGCCAGCACCAGCAGCGAGACCTCGGTGGCGGTGTCGAAGCCGAGGCCGAAGAGCAGGCCGACCGGGTACATGTGCCAGGACTTGGTGACCGCCCGGGTGACCCGGCCCAGGATCCGGTTGAGGAAGCCGCGCTTGTCCAACTGGCGCTCCAGCTCGGCCTCGTCGAACTCTCCGGTGCGCATGGTGCGGAAGACCTTCAGGATGCCGTTGAAGGCGCCCAGGTTGACCAGGCCGATCAGCAGCAGGAAGACGCCCGACACCGAGGTGCCGATCAGGCTGGTGGTGCGGTGCAGCGAGGAGTCGTCCGACTCGACCGCGCCGGCCAGCGAGCGGATGCCGAAGGCCAGCAGCGCGCAGAGCCCGAAGACGATGGACGAGTGGCCGAGCGAGAACCAGAAGCCCACCGAGAGCGGCCGCTTGCCCTGGCCCATCAGCTTGCGGGTGGTGTTGTCGATGGCCGCGATGTGGTCGGCGTCGAAGGCGTGCCGCATGCCCAGCGTGTAGGCGGTCAGGCCCATTCCCGCGCCGAAGACCTGACTGCCCATCGCGTAGTGCTTGGGGGCGATCACCGCGAGCAGGGTGACCCAGCCGACCACGTGCAGCGCCAGGACGAAGGCGCCCATGCCGGCCAGCCGGACCCACTCCTCACGGGTGAGCCGGGCGGTCCACCGGGTGGGTGCGGCGGTGGATACGGACGGCGCGCTGCTCATCGGCGGCGACCTCTTCTCGGGACGGGCGGGATCTGGAACCGGATCATCCTTGCCCCTCAGGGCAGGCAACTGCAAATGATGTGCAGATAGTCGCACGATGCGTTCATCCGATCCAGACCGCCCGGACCACGGTTCGCCATGGAATCGACGGAAACGTCCACTATTGTCCGGACCTCAGGACCCGTGCACCCCCGTCACAGTTCCGGAGGCCCGCGTGCAGCATCCGAGCTCGTACCCCTACCAGGTCGCCCGCGAGGACCTGCGGATCCCCCTGCCGGACGGCACCGAACTGGCCGCGCGGATCTGGCGGCCCGTCACCGACGTCCCGGTCCCGGTCCTGCTGGAGTACCTGGCGGACCGGCTGAGCGACTCGACGGCGCAGCGCGACGCCCAGCGCCACCCCTGGTACGCCGGGCACGGCTACGCGAGCGTGCGGGTCGACGCGCGCGGCCACGGCAACTCGGGCGGGCTGCCCGCCGCGGGGTCCGGCCCACGCTCGGGTACGCGTTCCGGCACGCCGTCCGCCGCCCAGGAGCAGGCGGACGGCGTGGCGGTGCTCGGGTGGCTGACCGCGCAGAGCTGGTGCAACGGGCGCGCGGGCCTGTTCGGGATCGGCCCGGGCGGCGCCGGCAGCCTGCGGATCGCCGCGCTGGCCCCGGCGGCGGTCCAGGCGGTGGTGGTGGTCTGCCCGGACGACGACCTCCCCGGCCCGGGCGGACCCGACCTGCCCGCCCGCGCGGCCGCCCTGCTCGCGGCCGTCGCGAGCCCGCCGGACCCCGGATACGTCGGCGACGACTGGCGGCGCGGCTGGCTGGAGCGGCTGGCGGCGGTCGAGCCGGTCCTGCCGCACGCCCTGTCCCAGCTGAATCAGCAGCACCCGCACCGGCACCCCGGCGGCGTCGGCGCGGACCACGACGCGGTCGAGGCTGCCGTGCTGGCCGTCGGCGGCTGGGCCGACCCGGCCCGGGACACCGTGCTGCGCCTGGTCGCCGGACTGAAGGCACCGGTGCGCGGGCTGATCGGCCCGTGGGCGCGCCAGTACCCGGACGCCGGCCTGCCGCCCGGCCCGGCGATCGGCTTCCTCCAGGAGACGCTGCGCTGGTGGGACCACTGGCTCAAGGGGATCGACACCGGTGTGCTGCGCGAGCCCGCACTGCGCTCCTGGATGAACTGCTCGGTGCCGCCCGCCACCGGCTACGCCAACCGGCCGGGCCGCTGGATCGGCGAGGACGACTGGCCCTCGCCGGACGTCCGGGAGATCCACTACGGCCTGGCGGACAGCCTGCGCACCGCCGGCACGCCGTCCGACGAGCGCTTCGTGGAGGTGCGTTCGCCCCAGCACACCGGCATCGACGCCGGGCGCCCGCGCCCGCTCGGCCACCCCGCCGACCTGCCGCCCGACCAGCGCGAGGAGGACGGCCGTTCGGTCTGCTTCGACGCCGCGCCGCTGCCCGAGCGGCTGGAGCTGCTCGGCCACGTCGGCGTCCGGCTGCGGCTGCGCAGCGACGCGCCGCGCGGCCAGGTGGCCGCCCGGCTCTGCGACGTCGCGCCCGACGGGTCCTCCACCCTGGTCACCCGCGGGATCCTGGACCTCGCCGCCCGGCACGGCCGCGACCGGGCGGTGCCGTGGACGCCGGGCGACGTCGAGGACGTCGCGTTCGAGCTGGCCGCCATCGCGCACGCCTTCCCGCCCGGGCACCGGATCCGGCTGGCGCTCTCCTCCGCGTACTGGCCGTGGGCGTGGCCGCAGCCGGGGACCTCCGGCTTCGGCGTGGACCCCGGCAACAGCGTCCTGACGCTGCCCGTGCGCGGGCCGGCCGCCGACACCGGCCGGCCCGCGATCACCTTCGACGAGCCCGAGCAGGCCGCGCCGCCGCCTCCGCCGCCCGTGCACCACGGCGGACCGGACGGCGCGGCGCGGGCCGGCCACCTGGTCGTGCGGGACGTCGCGGCCGGCGTCTGGCGCGTGGAGATCGACCCGGAACCGGAGCCGGTGCACAGCCACCCCGGCGGCCTGGTCCGCACCGAGCAGGCCCGCGAGACGTACCGGATCCAGCAGGACGACCCGCTCAGCGCCGTGGCCCGGGCCGAGCGCACCGTCCGCTTCCAGCGCCCGGACCAGGGCTGGGACGTCACCGTCCGGACCAGCAGCGAACTCGCCTGCGAGGCGGGCCACTTCACCGCCGTCAGCCGGCTGACGGCCTGGGAGGGCGGCGCTGTGCTGCTCGAACGCGACTGGGAGCACCGGGCCCCTCGGCCCTAAGCCGTGCCCGCTGCCCGCTGCCCGCTACGGCACGGGGAAGGAGCCCTCCGGGACGTCCGTGGTGCTCGCGTTGCCACCCGCCACCGGCTGGAGGGTGAGCTTCCAGGTCGAGTAGGTGGTGTCGGTGGTGTTGAAGTTCAGACCGTCGTCGAACTTGGTGAACGCGCAGCTCTGGGTGAACCGCTTGCTCGCCGCGTCCCAGTCGAAGCCGCCCGCGAAGTAGACGTCGTACTGACCGTCCCGGATGCCGGAGACCTTCGCCGTCTGCCCCTTCACCACGTAGAAGGAGTACGCGGCGTCGGTGCCGTGGGTGAGCGTGAGCACGGCGTCCGCGTCGCCGCCGTTCTCCACCGTGAGCACGCCCAGGCCGTCCCGCTCGCCCTCACGCACATAGCTGCCGTTGTCCAGCGCCCGGTGCTGGAGCGCTCCGGTCTGCGGGACGGTG
Organism: Kitasatospora mediocidica KCTC 9733; assembly: GCF_000744225.1. Taxonomy (GTDB): domain Bacteria; phylum Actinomycetota; class Actinomycetes; order Streptomycetales; family Streptomycetaceae; genus Kitasatospora; species Kitasatospora mediocidica. Next base: position 822,337 of record NZ_JQLN01000007.1, read on the forward strand.
AGGGTGGCCGGGTAGCCGGCCGTGGAGAGGGCCGCCAGCGCCGCCGGGACGTCCTTGAACCCCTGCGACTGGCCCGCCTCGGCGAGGGCGGAGGAGGTCGCGCAGACCTTGTCGTCGGTGATGTCGGTCTGCACCTGGCCGAGGTCGGTGGCCAGCTGGTCCAGGCCCACGTAGAGCTGGCGGTGCGCGTCGGCCACCGCGAGCGGCGCGTCGGCCTGCTGCAGGCCGGTGGCGGCGGCGGACGCCGCGCTCTGCGAGTCGCTCAGCGCACCGGCCAGGGCGTCCAGGCTGCCCGCGGCGCCGATCTCGGCCAGCGCGGTGTTCACCGGGGTGACCAGCTGCGTCAGCGTCGTCCCGTACGGCACCTCGGTCGGGCTCGGCGACGGCGCCGGCTGCGCGCTGCGCACCGTCGCGCTCCCGGGCACCTGGGGCGGGTGGTAGCCGGGCGGCCCGGAGCCGCAGCCGGACACCAGCAGCACGGCGCCCACCAGGGCGGCCGCCGAGCGCAGCGCGGTTCGGCCGGTACGCGTGGAGTCGAACGAACCGCCAAAACCGTGCAAGACAAGCCCCCCAGGCCTCGCTGGCGCGTGCAGCGCCAGGGTCCCGCAGCCCGCCCACCCGGTCAACGGGCGTGCGGGGGCTCGCCCCAGCGCGCGGGGGGCGCAGGGACGTCGGGCCCACCGGGAGGGGAGATGAGAAAGTCCTTTAGGATCGGCCAATGCTCGCGCTGACCGGTTTTCCGCTCCAGATCGTGGCCAGTCTGCTGGCCGTCGCCGCCTTCGTGGCCACCATGTGGCTCTGGCCCAGGTTCGGCAGCAAGTCCTGGAAGGCCGTACTGGGGCGGATCGGCGCGTTCTTCGCCACCCAGCTGATGGTGATCGTCGCGATGGCGCTGATCGCCAACTCCTACTTCGGCTTCTACTCGACCTGGACCGACCTGCTCGGCACCGCCGGCGGCAACGGCACCGTGGTCGACCACAACCCGAGCCACGCCATCTCGGTCACCGGCACGCAGAAGGTCTACTCCGCGCAGGGCTCGGCCGAGGACCGCTCCGGGCTGATCCAGCAGGTCGAGGTGGCCGGAGCGCGCTCCGGGCTGCGCAGCGACGCGTTCGTCTACCTCCCGCCGCAGTACTTCCAGCCCGACTACGCCAAGCACCGCTTCCCGATGGCCCTGGTGCTCTCCGGCTACCCGGGCACCGCCGAGAAGCTGATCTCGCTGATGCAGTGGCCGACCACCACGCTGGAGGCGATCAACACCAAGCAGTTGCAGCCCACCATCCTGGTGATGATGCGCCCCTCCCCGATCGCCAACCGGGACACCGAGTGCATGGACGTCCCCGGCGGCCCGCAGGTGGAGACCTTCTTCACCGACGACCTGCCGAAGGCGATGTCCAGCGGCTACCGGATCGCCCCGCAGGCCTCGGCGCACGCCGCGATGGGCGACTCGACGGGCGGCTACTGCGCGCTGAAGTTCGCGCTGCGCAAGCCGGACGCCTACGGCGCGGCGGTGGCGCTCTCCGCCGACTACGCGGTCTCCAACGACCCGACCACCGGCGACCTGTTCGGCGGCAGCGAGCAGCTGAAGCAGGAGAACGACCTGCTCTGGCGGCTGCGCACGCAGCCCGCGGCGCCGGTCTCGCTGCTGCTGGCCACCAGCTACAACGAGGACAACTACCAGGCCACCCAGAACATGGTGGCCGCCTTCAAGGCGCCGACCAAGCTCTCCACCATCACGCTGAACAGCGGCGGCCACAACTTCCACACCTGGAACCGGGAGATCCCGCCCGCGCTGGCCTGGCTGAACCGCCAGCTGGTGGTGCCGCAGAGCGCCTGACCGGCCGCTCCAGATGTGAAGTCGGCCGTTCTCCGTGATGCTGGAGGGGTCCGGTATCCGTTAGGAGGACCCACCAATGTCCATGCTCGACAAGCTCAAAGGCATGCTCAAGGGCCACGAGGACATGGCCAGCAAGGGAGTCGACAAGGCCGGTGACGCCTTCGACGCGAAGACCGGGAGCAAGTACGAGGGCCAGGTCGACTCGGCTCAGCAGAAGATGAAGGACCAGCTCGGCAACCAGCCGCCCACCGACGGCCAGTAGCCGACGACAGCCGAAGGGGCGGGCCACTGCGGCCCGCCCCTTCGGCGCTCGCGCGTCAGACCGCCGGCGCAGCCCGCCGACCACCCGCCGACCACTCGCCGACCGCGCGCCCGTCAGCCGCCGATCGCGGACATCGGGCGGTCGGGCTGGCGGAAGTCGGCGGAGTTGATGTCGTGCCCCGGGCCCTTGCGGGCAATCGTGTTGCGCCAGGCGCGCTCGATGGCGTCGTCGTCCGCGCCGCCGCGCAGCAGGGCCCGCAGGTCGGACTCCTCGGTGGCGAAGAGGCAGTTGCGCAGCTGGCCGTCGGCGGTCAGCCGGACCCGGTCGCAGCCGCCGCAGAACGGGCGGGTGACCGAGGCGATCACGCCGATCAGGGTGTCCGTCCCGGCGATCCGCCACTCCTCGGCCGGCGGTGTGCCACGTCGCGCCGACCCGTCGCCACCGGAGTGCTGCCGCTCGACCGGGAGCAGCTCCCAGCGGTCGGCGAGGACGGCCAGGAGCTCGTCCGCGGTGATCATCTTGGTCCGGTCCCAGGCGCCCTGGGCGTCCAGCGGCATGGACTCGATGAAGCGCATCCGGTAGCCGTGCTCGGCGGCGAACTCGACCAGGTCGAGGATCTCGTCGTCGTTGACCCCGCGCACCGGGACGGCGTTGATCTTGACGGGTTCGAGTCCGGCGGCCCGGGCGGCGGCCAGGCCCGCGAAGACGTCCTCGATCCGGTCACGCCGGGTGATCTCCTGATACCGCTCGGGGCGCAGCGTGTCGAGGCTGACGTTGACCCGGTGCAGGCCCGCCTCCTTGAGCGCGGCGGCCGTGCGGGCCAGGCCGATGCCGTTGGTGGTCAGCGAGAGTTCGACGCCGAGCGCGGTGAGCCGGGCCACCAGCGCCGGCAGTCCGCGGCGCAGCAGCGGTTCGCCGCCGGTCAGCCGCAGCGAGCCGATGCCGAGCCGCCGGACGCCGATCCCGGCCAGCCGGACGATCTCGTCGTCGGTGAGCACCTCCGCGCGCGGAAGCCAGTTCAGGCCCTCGGCGGGCATGCAGTAGGTGCACCGCAGGTTGCAGCGGTCGGTCAGGGAGACCCGCAGATCGGTGTGGACCCGGCCGAAGCGGTCGACCAACGGGGCAGGTGCGCTGTGCATAACTGCCAGTAGAAGCCGAGCCGCCGGGAAGATCCAGAGGCGGAACCCCCGGGTTCCGTCCAAGGTCGGCGCGGCAGCCTTGTGCATTCGTCCAAGCACGTCGCCGCAGTCCGGCGGGCCAGAATGCTGTCATGGCCGACCTCTCGCCCCCGCTCCCCCGCGTCGCCGGGCTCGTCCTGGCCGCCGGGGGCGGACGCCGCCTGGGCGGCCGGCCCAAGGCGCTGCTGCCGTTCCGTGGCCGTCCGCTGGTCGAACACGCGGTGGACGTGCTGCGCGCGGGGGGCTGCGGCCCGCTGCTCGTGGTGCTCGGCGCCGCCCGCGAGCAGGTGCTCGACACCGCCGACCTGGCCGGCTGCACGACCGTCGTCAACCCGAACTGGGCCGAGGGGATGGGCGGTTCGCTGCGGGCCGGGCTGGCCGCGCTGCCGCCCGACTGCCCCGCGGTGCTCGTCTCGCTGGTGGACACCCCCGGCGTCACCCCGTCCGCCGTCGCCCGCTTGCTGGCCGCCCACCGCGACGGCGCCACGCTGGCCGCCGCGGCCTACGACGGCAAGCGCGGCCACCCGGTGCTGATCGGCGCCGGGCACTTCGCCGAGGCGGCCGCCGGCGCCCGCGGCGACGCCGGTGCGCGGGCCCTGCTGGCCGCCCACCGGGACGGGCTGCGGATGGTCGAGTGCGCCGACGTGGCGGTGCCCGACGACCTCGACACACCGGCCGATCTGGCCCGCTGGTCGGCGGGTTGACGGTCCGCCCCAGGTGGGCAACGGTCCGTACCAACCCCTGAGAAACCCCTGATCATTAGGCCAATCGGCGCCATCGCGGCCCCCGATCGGGGAGCATGGCTGGTGACCCGCCCTCTCCTTCCGAACGGACGGTGCGCGCCTTGTCAGGACACCCGCTGCCCGACGACTTCACCGGCCGTGGGCCGTACGAATCCGAGCCCGGAGCGGACGCCGCCGGCGTGCGCCGGCCGATCCGCTGCCCCGCCTGCCGCCGCGAGCACCTGTACGAGCCCCCGGTCTTCCCCTGCCCCTGCGGCGCCTCGCTCAAGGTGCCGCTGCTGCGCGGCGGGGTACCCGTCCAGGTCCGGTTCCGGTCCTGGGAGGACTCCTGGCTGAACATGCGCTGCCCGCACTGCGGCCGGTCCGACCAGTGGCCGCAGCCGGAGTTCACGTGCAACTGCGGCGCGACCGTGCGGCTGCCCGTCGACCGCTCCCCGCGCGCCGGCGCCGCGGGTCCGCAGGGGGCGCGCCCGCTCGGCGGGCGCCTGTACACCGACCCGCTGCGCCCCGAACCCCTGCACCACGGCCCGCCCTATCAGGAGCCCAGCCACCCCGACCCGCTGCACGCCGGGCCGCCGCTGCCCGGTCCGCCGAACGCGATGCCGCCCCGGCCCGTCCCGCAGGGCGGCCGCTGGCAGAACCGCCCGCCGTTCCGCCCGCAGCCGCTGCACACCTCCCAGGACGCGGTGCTCACCGCCGCCCGCTATCTGGAGTGGCTGGGCTTCGACGAGTTGGAGCTCTCCGAGGCCGAGGAGCGCGAGGCGGTGACTCTGCTCGGGGACCGGCTGGTCGCCCAGGTGGACACCTGGTCCGAGCCGGCCGACGTCCGGGTCGTCGAGTGCCTGTGGTTGCAGACCCTGCACGCCGAGGAGATGGCCGCGGCGATGTTCACCCTGGCCGGCTACTCGCACCAGGCCACCGTGCGCGGCGAACAGCTGCTGGTGGCCCTCTTCACCCTGGACCAGGCCGGACTGCCGCAGCCGGCCAACGGCGCCGCAGAGGCCCTGCTGGAAACCGGCTGGACCTCCTGACCCTCCTTCACCTCAGTTCACTTCAGCACCCGGAAGGCAGAAATACGTCGCGCTCGTGATCTGGTGCACAAGCTCACCCCCGTGTTGAATTGCGGCCACGGCAGCCATGGCCGTGGGGCATCGCACACAAGGAGGTGGCGTTGTCGGAGCACGGAACGGCCCCGCTGAGCGGGGGGACACATGGCCGGCGGGGGACGCCGACCGCGGCAGCGGCGGCCCGCCGGGCGTGCCGCCACACGGCGGGGGGCTGCATCCGGGTACCGACGGCCGGTTCGACGAGATCACCAGCGGGACGGTCTGGCGGCTGCGCTCGCGCGCCTGCTGGCAGGAGGCGGCCGAACTGCTGTTACCCGCCGCCGAGCGGAACCCCGTGGCGGCCCTCTGCCGGGCCGAACTACTCATCGAACAGTGCCTGTTCACCGCCGACCACTGGGAGGACGCGGAGACCGCACTGCGACTCGCCGAAGCCGGCGTGACCAGCACCGAGCAACGCGCCGGGGCCTCCTGCGCCCGGGGCTTCCTGGCCTACCTGGGCAGCGTGCTGGGCCCTCGCGACCGGCTGGACGAGGCGCAGGCCGCGCTCGGCCGCACCTCCGCCCTGCTGCCGCCGAACGCGGCGGGCCGTCCGCTGCTGGACTTCCGGCGCGGACTGGTCGCGGAGAACCTGCTGCGCGACCAGACGGCCGCCTGGATCGCCTACCGGCGCTCCCACGACGGCGCGTTGGCGCGCGGCGACACGCTGCTCGCGTCCTACACCTGGCGGCATCTGGCCGCGCTCGCGCTGGCCGGCGGGGACCGCGTGCGGGCTCGCGAGGGCTTCGGCCACTCCCTGCGGCTGCGCGAGGAGTTGGGGTTCACCGTGGGGGTGGCGCCGGCGCTGGCCGCGCTGGCCGAGGTGTCCGAGCCGGAGGAGGCCGCGCAGCTGCGGGCCGAGGCCGGCCGTCTGGTCCAGGCGCTGGGGGGTGTGCCGGTCTGGCTGGCCGGGCGGCTCGGCGAGACGGCGCCGACCGGCGGTCCGCCCGGTGCGCCGCGCGGCGCGCCACCGAGCGCCCGTCCCGGCGTGCCGAGCCCGCGTCGGCCGCCTCCCCCGGACGGCCGTGTCGAACGGGACGACCGAGGCGCCGTCAGATAAGGTGAGGCTAACCTGAGGGTGGGCTGCGCGCCCTGGCGCGTACGCCCACCCACGGGATCCGCCACACCGGGCCGGCCTGGCGCCGGTCGACCCGACGGGGCCTCCCATGACCGTGCGCAGCGACGCGCCGCACCCGCCCGTCGGCTCCGCCACGCCCTGCGCAGCCGCCTACGCGCGGTTCACCGCGGTCTTCCCGGGCCTGCGGATCCAGCTCGCCGACCCGCGCCACGGCGACGGCTGGGTCCCGGTCGACCGGCTGATCGCCGACCCCGCCGTCCGCGCCCGGCTGATCGCCGACGAGGCCCGTCGCGGGCGCCACCGCTACGGCGAGGCGCTGCGCCCCGACGTCGCGGCCGGCTTCTGGCTGCACCACTACGCCTGGCCGCTCTGCCTGCTGTTCACGCTGCCCTGGTTCCTGGAGGACCGGGTGCCGCGGCTGCCGGTGGAGCGGGTCTCGGTGCGCCGCACCGGCGCGGTCGGCCTCGGCGAACTGTCCGCCCGGCCCGACGGGTTCGCCTGCCTGCCCGGCGATCCGTTGGCCGGCCGGCCCGGCGCGCGGGTGGTCGCCGACCGGGCGGCGCTCGACCACGAGCTGCGGACGGCGCTCGCCGAGCACCTGGGCCCGGTGCTGGCCGCGTTCCGCCCCGACCTGCGCCGCGGCCCGCGCACCCTCTGGGGCCTGGCCACCGACGAGTTGACCGAGGGGCTCTGGTACGCGGGCGGCCTGCTGGGCGAGGAGCGGCGGGCGGTCGAGGCGCTGACCGCGCTGCTACCGGGCGGCACCCCGCCGTTCACCGGCGGCGCGGACTTCCGCCCGCGGCGGACACCGACCGCCCGGACCAGGGTGAGCTGCTGCCTCCACTACACCGTGCGGCCCGCCGAGACCTGCTTCGGCTGCCCGCGCACCTGCGCAGCGCGGTGAGACCATAGCATCATCAGCGTGACGTAGCGTCAGAAACCCCCCTACTCGCTGCATTTGACGCCAAACCGCTCATCCGGACGCCCCGCTTCGGCCATGATGGACGCCCATGGTGGCCACCGTCATCACGACCGCAGGAGAGCGAGGCTGATTCAGGACATGAGACTGTCGGACATACCACTGGGCTGGGCCGTCGCGGGCGTCGTCGCGCTCGTGCTGACCGCCGTCCTGGTGACCTTCCTGCGGACCCGGGGCGCGGCCACGGCCCACGGCGCGGACACCTGGGAACGCACCGAGGAGCGGCGCCGCCGCAAGGAGTCGCTGTACGGCGCGGCCTCCTACACGCTGCTCTTCTGCTGTGCGGCCGTCGCCGCCGCCCTCTCCTTCCACGGCCTGGTCGGCTTCGGGGTGCAGAACCTCAGCCTCTCCGGCGGCTGGGAGTACCTGGTCCCGTTCGGGCTCGACGGCGCGGCGATGTTCTGCTCGGTGCTGGCCGTGCGGGAGGCCAGCCACGGCGACGCGGCACTCGGCTCGCGACTGCTGGTCTGGGTCTTCGCCGGCGCCTCCGCCTGGTTCAACTGGGTGCACGCGCCCCGGGGCTTCGGGCACGCGGGCTCCCCGCAGTTCTTCGCCGGGATGTCGCTGTCCGCCGCCGTGCTCTTCGACCGGGCGCTGAAGCAGACCCGCCGGGCGGCCCTGCGCGAACAGGGCCTGGTGGCCCGGCCGCTGCCGCAGATCCGGATCGTCCGCTGGCTGCGCGCGCCCTTCGAGACCTACGCGGCCTGGTCGTTGATGCTGCTCGAAGGCGTCCGCAGTCTGGACGAGGCGGTCGAGGAGGTCCGCGACACCAAGCGCGAGGCCGTGGTCACCCGGGAGCGCCAGCGGCTGGCCAGCCGGCGGGAGCGGGCCGAGATCCGGGCCATCAACCGCCGGCACAGCGGCGGCTGGGGCAGGGCCCGCGGCGCCACCGCCACCCGCCAGTTGGAGCCGGGCGGCGCGGAGCCCGCGATAGCCGCCGACGGGTCCGCGCCGCCGCCCGGCCTGCCGGCCAGGACCGCGCCGCGGACGATCGACCTGACCACCGACGACGCGACCATGACGCTGCCCCGGCTCGACTCGCTGGAGCAGAAGCTCAAGGACCTGGAGAACCAGTTCGGCTGAGCGGCCGGGCGCCGCGGATCAGTCCTCCGCGCCGCCCGCCGTCAGCTCGAACCACATCCGCTTGCCGGAGCCGCGCGGCTCGACGCCCCAGGCGTCGGCCAGCGCCTCGACCAGCATCAGCCCGCGCCCCGAGGAGGCCTGCTCCCCGGGCGTGCGGCGCTGCGGCCAGAGGTCCGACTCGTCCTCCACCTCGATCCGCAGCCGCGGCTCACGGCCGTCCTCGCGGTAGAGCCGCGCGGTGAACATGGCGTCCCGGTCGGTGTGCCGGATCGCGTTGGTGACCAGCTCCGAGGCGAGCAGCTCGGCGGTGTCGATCAGCTGCGCGACGCCCCAGCGGCGCAGCGCGTCCCGCAGCTCCCCGCGCAGCTCGGAGACCCGGGCCAGGTCGGCCTGGCCGATCCGGCGGCGCAGCTGCTGGGCGGCCAGGCCGCCCTCCGGGCCGTCCCAGCGGAGCAGCAGCAGCGCGATGTCGTCCTCGCGCTCGGTGGAGTCCGCCGCCTGCGAGGCGATCTTGTCCGCCAGGTCCTCCAGCGGGTCCTGGCTGCCGTCCCCGCTCGGCGCGAAATCCCCCGCGACGGCGTCGCAGAGCCGGGCCATGCCGGTGTCCAGGTCCATCGTCCGGGACTCCACCAGGCCGTCCGTGCAGAGCACCACGGTCTCGCCCGGATCGAGGCTGAAGCGGGTGACCTGGTACTCCTGGTCCGGCGAGACGCCCAGCGGCAGGCCGCCGACCACCGACTGCACGGCGCTGCTGCCGTCGCCGCGGCGCACCACCGGGTCGAGGTGCCCGGCGCGGACCGCGTAGACCACGCCGTAGTCGACGTTCACCTCGGCGTAGGTGCAGGTGGCGAAGTGGTCGGTGTCGAGGTCGGCCAGGAAGCGCGAGGCGCGGGCCATCACGGCGGCCGGCGGGTGCCCCTCGGCGGCGTACGCCCGCAGCGCGATCCGCAGCTGTCCCATGATCCCGGCCGCGTGCACGTCATGGCCCTGGACGTCGCCGATCACCAGCCCGACGTGCCCGCCGGGCAGCGGGACGACGTCGTACCAGTCGCCGCCGATCTGCAGGCCGGAGCCGGCCGGCAGGTAGCGGACGGCGGTGGTCACCCCGGGCACCGCCGGGACGGTGCGCGGCAGCATCACCCGCTGCAGGCCGGCCGCCAGCTCGTGCTCGGCGTCGTGCAGCCGGGCCCGGGCCAGTGACTGGGCGACCAGGCCGCCGAGGGTGGAGAGCAGGGTGCGCTCGTCGGCGTCCAGCGTGCGTTCGTCGTCGAAGCTGACCACGCAGACGCCCGAGGACCGGCCGCTGGCCACCAGCGGCAGGAAGACCCAGGCGCCGCGGCCGGTGCGCTCGGCCCACGGCCAGGCCATCGGGTAGCGCTCCTGGTACTCGGCCCGGCTGGCCAGGAAGACCGGGCCCCGGTTGCGGATCGCCTCGGCGGCCGGGTGGTGCGGGTTCATCGGGGTGCGGTCGAAGCCGGCCATGTCCGACTCGTGGTAGCCGCTGGCGCCCAGGATCTTCAGCCGGCCGGTCTCCAGCGAGGCCAGCACCAGTCCGTCCGGCGGCAGGCCCGGCAGCGGCAGCTCGGTGAAGACCCGGGCCACGTCACGCACCGTGACGGCCTCGGAGAGCGCGCGGGCGGCCTCCTTGATGAAGCGCGAGCGCTCCTCGCGCAGGGCGGCCTGCCGGCCGGCGTCCGCGCGCTTGTGCAGCTCGGCGGTGGCGTCCCAGACGAAGCCGACCATCCGGGAGGGCCGCCCGAAGGCGTCGGCCAGCACCCGGCCGCGGAACCGGACGGCGTGCAGCCCGCCGTCGGGCACCACCGTGCGGTAGTACGCGCCGCACTGGCCCAGCTCGGCCACCGCGCGCTCGACCCGGCGGCGCACCACCGGGGCGTCCTCGGGGTGCAGCAGGGCCATGAAGCCGGCCGAGGTGCGGTCGAAGCCGCTGCCGTCCAGACCGCCGCCGCTGAGGCCGAGGATCGTGCAGGCGCGCAGGTCGCCCTCGACCACGTCGCGGCGGATGTCCCAGTCGAACGAGCCGATGCCGTTGGCGGCCATCGCGGGTTCGAGCCAGTCCGGCGTGGACTCGCCGGTGCGGGTGGGCAGGCCCTGGGTCGGCGGGACGGGCGCCGAGGCGGCGACCCGGCCCATCGGCAGACCCGGCCCGCGCCGTCCGGTCCGCCGGCCGCCCTGCGCGGGCGGCACGGGTGGGACGGGCGGGACAGCCGATGGGGTCGTGGCCGACGCGACCGGCTGGACCTGTGGGCCGACGTGGACCTGCTGGGTCAGCGGTCGACGTGTGGGCCCCTGCGGCTCGGGCTCAGTCGCCATGGCTCTCCTGCCGGTCCCGTTCACTCGGTGGGTGTGCTACCTCGGACGAGCCCTCGGGTGGGAGGCGCCAGGTCCGGACATACATTCTCACTATCCTGTCGAATGTTCGGCAAAGCGGCAATGCCGCCGAGTCACCGCGTCGTCGGTGGACACGCTTTTCCCACCCGTCCCCCGCACGTTTCGCCCGCTCGGGACGGTCGGGGGCCGCGCGGGGCCCCGCGGGGACGTCCGCGCAGCTCAGCGCGGGGCGAGCTCGAACCAGGTGATCTTGGCGTCGCCGCGCAGCCGGACTCCCCAGTCGTCCGCGAGCGCCTCGACCAGGACCAGCCCGCGCCCCGAGGTGTCGGTGTCCGCGGCCCGGCGCGGCCGGGGCAGCTGCACGCTGTCGTCGCGGACCTCCACCCGCAGCCGCCCGCGGACGTCGAGCAGCACGTCGACCCTGGCGCCGTGCGGCGTGTGCAGCAGCGCGTTGGTGACCAGCTCGGAGAGCAGCAGCTCGGCGGTGTCGGCGAGGCCGGGGACACCCCAGCGGGCGAGCGCGGCGCGCAGCCGGTGGCGCAGTGCGCTGATCGCGCCGAGTTCGCTCGACGCCAGCGCGGCGTGCAGCCGGCGCTCCTCATGGATCCTGGACGACCCTGACACGTACCGTGGTTGACTGTCCATCAGATACGACCCCCGCCCTCGACCGGTCTGCCGCTCGGACTCCCCCCGCAGCGCACCGACCGCTGCTCCTATGGTCGGGCTCGCTCGCCGAACATCGCAACAGTGCCGCCGGAGTCGACCGCCCGGACCCGGCCGGACCCGGCCGCTCCAAACGGGTGACACCCGCCCCGGCCACCCCGACGGGCGGAACTCCGCGACCCGGGCAAGGCTGGACACCGCGAGCCGATCCAGGTTCAATGGCCAGCAGATGTTTGAACGCCATTCAAACTTTCGACCCCTTCCCCCACCTTCCTCCCCACCCGTGGCGACCGCGAGCGAGGCACCGTGCGACTCACCCCCACCGAACGGGACCGGCTGCTGATCTTCACAGCCGCCGAGCTGGCCCGCGCCCGCCGCGCCCGGGGCGTCCGGCTCAACGTCCCCGAGGCCACCGCGCTGATCGCGGACACCGTCTGCGAGGCCGCCCGCGACGGCCGGCGACTGGCCGAGGCCATCGAGGCCGGCCGCAGCGTCCTGAGCGCCGACGACGTGCTGCCGGGCGTGCCCGACGTGGTCACCGTCATCCAGGTCGAGGCCGTCTTCGACGACGGCACCCGACTCGCCGTGATCAACGACCCGTTCAAGGGCGCCGGTTCACTCGGCGACGGTGGCCCCGGTGCCGCCCTGCCCGGCACCGGCGCGGGCTACGACCCGACCGAGGAGACCGTGGTCCTGCCGGTCCACAACACCTCCTCGGTGCCGATCTCGGTCACCTCGCACTTCCACTTCTTCGAGTCCAACCCCCGGCTCGCCTTCGACCGGGCCGCCGCCTACGGCACCCGGCTGGCGGTGCCGGCCGGCTCGTCCGTGCGCTTCGACCCGGGCGCGGTCGTCGAGGTCGGGCTCGTCCCGATCGGCGGCGCCCGCGTCGCGATCGGCTTCGCGGGCCTGGTGGACGGCCCGCTGGACGCGCCCGGCGCCCGCGAGGCGGCGCTCGCGAAGGCCCGCGCGACCGGCTACCTGACCAGCTTCGACAACCCGGAGGTCGCGGAATGACCGCCATCGGCCCGCACGACTACATCTCCGTCCACGGCCCGCGGGCCGGCGACCGGGTGCGGCTCGGCGACTCCGGCCTGATCGTCCGCGTCGAGTCCGACTCGCAAGCGCCCGGCGACGAGTTCCTGGCCGGCTTCGGCAAGACCGCGCGCGACGGCATGGCGCTCAAGGCGGCCGCCGTCCGCGACACCTGCGACGTGGTGATCAGCAACGTGCTGGTGATCGACGCGGTGCAGGGCATCCGGAAGACCTCGATCGGCCTGATCGACGGCCGGATCGCCTCGATCGGCCGGGCCGGCAACCCGGACACCCTGGACGGCGTCGACGTGGTGGTCGGCACCGGCACCACGATCGTCTCCGGCGAGGGCATGATCGCCACCGCCGGCTCGATCGACACCCACGTCCACCTGCTCTCGCCGCGGATCATGGAGGCCTCGCTCGCCTCCGGCGTCACCACGATCATCGGCCAGGAGTTCGGCCCGGTCTGGGGCGTCGGCGTCAACTCGCCCTGGGCGCTGCGGCACGCCTTCAACGCCTTCGACGCCTGGCCGGTCAACATCGGCTTCCTGGGCCGCGGTTCGTCCTCCGACGCCGCCCCGCTCGTCGAGGCGCTGACCGAGGGCGGCGCGTCCGGCTTCAAGGTCCACGAGGACATGGGTGCGCACACCCGCGCGCTGGACACCGCACTGCGGGTCGCCGAGGAGTACGACGTCCAAGTGGCGCTGCACACCGACGGGTTGAACGAGTGCCTGTCGGTCGAGGACACCCTTGCGGTGCTGGAGGGGCGCACCATCCACGCCTTCCACATCGAGGGCTGCGGCGGCGGGCACGTCCCCAACGTGCTCAAGATGGCCGGCGTCGCCAACGTCATCGGCTCCTCCACCAACCCGACCCTCCCGTTCGGTCGCGACGCCCTCGCCGAGGCCTCCGGCATGATCGTGTCGGCACACGACCTGAAGCTCGACCTGCCCGGCGACGCGGCGATGGCCCGCGACCGGATCCGGGCCGGCACGATGGGCGCCGAGGGCGTCCTGCACGACCTCGGCATGATCGGCATCACCTCCTCCGACGCCCAGGGCATGGGCCGGGCCGGCGAGACCGTGCGCCGCACCTTCGCGATGGCCGGCAAGATGAAGGCCGAACTCGGCCCGCTGGACGGCACCGGCTCGTACGGCACCACCGAGAGCGGCGACGACAACGAGCGCGTGCTGCGTTACATCGCCAAGCTGACCATCAACCCGGCCATCGCGCACGGACTCGCCCACGAGGTCGGCTCGATCGAGGTCGGCAAGCTGGCCGACATCGTGCTCTGGCGCCCCGACCACTTCGGCGCCAAGCCGCAGTTGGTGCTCAAGGCCGGCTTCCCGGCCTACGGCGTCGTCGGCGACCCGAACGCCTCCACCGACCGGTGCGAACCCCTGGTCCTGGGACCGCAGTTCGGCGCCCACGGCGCCACCGCCGCCGACCTGTCGGTCGCCTTCGTCTCGCAGGCCGCCGCCGAAGCCTCCTACCTGGACCGGGCCGGCGACCAACTCCCCACCCGGCGCCGCCGCGTGGGCGTGCGCGGCACCCGCGGCATCGGCCCGCGCGACATGGTGCGCAACGCCCGCACCGGCGAGGTGAAGGTGGAGGCGGCCACCGGACTGGTCTCCCTGGACGGTTCGCCGATCCGCTCCGAACCCGCCGAGAGCGTTTCGCTCAGCCGCCTGTACTTCCTCTGACCGCCGGGCTCCCCGCCTCCCCCGACTTCTCTGACTTCCCCTCAGACTCAAGGACTTGCCCTCATGACCACCCCCGCCACCCCCGCCTCGCTCGGCTACTCGATGCCCGCCGAATGGCACCCGCACGAGCGCACCTGGATGGCCTTCCCCACCGACAACCAGACCTTCGACAGCCCCCAGCAGCTGCACACCGCCCGGCTCGCGTGGGCGAAGGTCGCCAACACCATCGTCCGCTACGAGCCGGTCACGATGATCGTCAACATCGGCGAGTCCGACGCGGTGCGCGGCTACGTCTCCGCCGAGGTCGAGCTGGTCGAGCGCCCACTGGACGACGCCTGGATGCGCGACATCGGCCCCACCTTCCTCACCGGCCCCGACGGTCAACTCGCCGCCGCCGACTGGGTGTTCAACGGCTGGGGCGCACAGTCCTGGGCCAGCTGGGAGAACGACCAGCACATCGCCGAGGCGATCACCGGCCTCACCGGCGTCCAGCGCTTCGCCTCGCGCCTGATCAACGAGGGCGGCGGCATCCACGTGGACGGCGAGGGCACCGTGCTCGTCACCGAGACCGTCCAGCTCGGCGAGGGCCGCAACTCCGACTGGACCAAGGAGCAGGTCGAGGCCGAGCTCCACGCCCACCTCGGCACCACCAAGGCGATCTGGCTGCCGCGCGGACTGACCCGCGACTACGACGAGTTCGGCACCCGCGGCCACATCGACATCGTCGCCTCCTTCGTCCGCCCCGGCGTCGTCCTGGCCCACGTCCAGCCCGACCCCGCCCACCCCGACCACGCCGTCTGCCAGGAACTGGTCGCCATCCTGCGCGCCGCCACCGACGCCGCCGGCCGCCGCCTCCAGGTCATCGAGGTCCCCGCCCCGACCGTCCTGCACGACGAGGACGGCGAACCGGTCGACTACTCCTACATCAACCACTACGTCGCCAACGGCGCCGTCATCCTCTGCGCCTTCGACGACCCCCGCGACGACGAAGCCGCCGCCATCCTCGCCGAGGCCTTCCCCGATCGCACCGTCGAACTCGTCGACGCCCGCGAGATCTTCGCCAACGGCGGCGGCATCCACTGCATCACCCAGCAGCAGCCGAAGGTGTGAGTGCAGACCAGTAGAAATCGTTTCCGGCACTGAGCCGGCCGTCCGGCCCGCAGGGGCGGGGCCGGACGGCCGGCTCATGAGCCCTGCCCAGAGCGGCGGGCCTCGGCCTTGATCTCGGCCCAGCGGTTCGCGTGGCCGATCTCCGCGTGAGTCACGCCCGACTCGACGGTGCCCTGCGTCTGCCGAGCCTCCTCGACGCGCTCGGCTCGCTGCCGGCGTCCGGTACTGCTCGGCTCGAGTGTGGGCGAAGCCCGAGTGCTCTGACCTCCTCTTCTTCCGCGTAAAAACTGCTTGGATCATGGACTGGCCGACCACTAGGCTGACAGCCTCGGTGCCCCTTCGGTCATTTCATCCGCAGCGGCGCCGACTCCACTACGCGCCACCTTTATGACGGGGTATCACCACCATGGCTTTCAAGGCCCGCATAGTCTCCGCCGTCTTCGCCACCGCCCTCGGCGCCAGCCTCGCGCTCACCGCGGGCGTGCCCACGGCCAGCGCCGCCGCCGGCGACTCCTTCCACCCGGCACTGCCGGACGTCATCGCCCTGGAGAGCGCCGCCAGCCCGCACTGTCTGGAGGCCGCCGGCTGGCGCGTCGACAACGGTGCTCCCGCCCAGCAGTGGGACTGCACCGGCGGCGCCAACCAGAAGTGGAGCCTGGTGGCCGGCGCCGCGGGCTCGATCGTCAACGTCAACAGCGGCAAGTGCCTGGAGATCGCCAACTGGAGCAACCAGGACGGCGCCGCCGCCCAGCAGTGGGACTGCACCGGCGGCTGGAACCAGAAGTGGTACTGGACGCACATCCCGGGCACCGGCTACACCCTGCGCAACGCCTTCAGCGGCAAGTGCCTGGAGATCGCCCTCGGGGACAACAGCAACGGCGCCGTCGGCCGGCAGTGGGACTGCTGGGCCGGCAACAACCAGATCTGGTACCCGATGGCGACGAACTGATCGCCGGGTGAGAGGTCCCGTGGGGAGGCCGGTCGGTTCGACCAGCCTCCCCACGGGCGTGTCCGGGCCCCTCAGCGCCTCGCCCACCAGGGGGAACACGCCCGTGGGGCGCCGCCCTGGCAGGCCCGCTGGGCCGCCTGAGTGGCCGAACCCGGCGGGCGGCGGCCAGCTCGACGGGGTCTGATGGGGGTATGGCACAGCACTGGCTGATCAGGTGGACGGACGAGTTGATGAGCCTCACCGAGGACCTGACACAGGAACAGGCAGCGGATTTCGTGCGGCGCGTCTACGCTGCCGGGCACGAGGCCGGCATCGCCGAGGCGGCCGCGGAGGCGCGCCGCGAGCGGGAGTAGCGCTCTCCCGGTCAGCTCGTCAGGAGATCTTCAGTGCCGTGTCGTCCAGAGCGAAGCTGGTCGGCTGCGGGGAGCTGTTCTCGGTGCCGGTGAACTGCACGGTGACGGTCTGCCCGATCCAGGCGCTCAGGTCGAAGGTGTACTGCTGGTAGCCCTTGTGGGCGTTGAGGTTGGAGTAGGTCGCCACGGTGGTGGTGCCCTTGCTGCCGATCACCTGGACCTTGAGGGTGTCCGCCGCCTGCCCGGTGTGTTTGGCCGTCTCGACGTGCATCCAGTAGGAGAGTGCGGCCTTGGCGCAGCCGGTGGGGATGGTGACGGTCTGGCGCAGGGTGTCGGTGGCGGCCTGGCCGTAGCCGTCCAGCCAGGCGTCCCAGCTGCCGGAGTGGCTGGGCTGCGCGGTCATCTGGTTGTTGAGCACGCCGGGGGTGCTCTTCCAGGGTGCGGAGTTGGCGCCGTTCTCGAAGCCCTGGTCGCCGAGGAGTTGGCCTGCGGTGCACTGGCTGGTGGCGCTGCTGACGGTCCAGGTGAAGGCGGCGGTGCCGGTGGTTCCGGCCCGGTCGGTGGCGGTGACGGTGACGTTCGAGGTGCCGGCGGTGGTCGGGGTGCCGGAGATCAGGCCGGTGGCGGAGATCGCCAGGCCGGCCGGCAGGCCGCTCGCGCGGTAGCTGACGGTCTGCCCGGGAGTGGAGTCCACCGCGGTGATCTGCAGCGAGGCCGCGGTGCCGACGGTGGCGATCTGCTTGCCGGGGTTGGAGACGGTCACACCGTTGCCGGGCGCAGTGCTGCCCCCGCCCCCGCCGGTGTCCCCGCCGCCCGTACCTCCGCCGCCGGTGCCACCACCCGTGCCGCCGCCACCCGTGGCTGCGGCGGCCGTGAAGGCGGCGGTGCCGTTGGGGGTGCCGAGGCCGGTCGGGCCGTCGTAGCCGGCGCCCGCGGTGCACAGGTACTGCGGCGAACAGGAGGCGGTGGCGCCGGAGGTGACGTCGTTGAGGGCCGAGGTGTGGGCGTAGGGGTAGGCGGCCGGGGCGGTGCCTGCGGCCGGGGGGCCGGCCAGGGCGTAGACCGCGGCGATGATCGGGGAGGAGGCGGAGGTGCCGCCGAAGACGTTCCAGCCGCCGTTGCCGTTGAACGTGGCGTAGATGGCGACACCGGTGGCGGGGTCGGCGACGGCGGAGACGTCACCGACGGTGCGCTTGGCGCAGCCGTTGTCGGACTGCCAGGACGGCTTGGGGTCGTAGCCGGAACAGCCGGAGCCCGCACCCTCGGAGGGCGAGGTCGACCAGACCGACTCGCTCCAGCCGCGCGCATTGTTCGTCTGGGTCAGGGCGGTGCCGCCGACAGCGGTCACGTACTGCGAGGCGGCCGGGTACTCGACGCCGTAGCCGCTGTCCCCGGTGGAGGCGGTGATCGCGACTCCGGGGTGGTTGTAGTACTGGGTGTCCTCGCTGGTCTGGCCCGGTCCCTCCGGCCCGCCGTAGCTGTTGGACACGAACTTGGCGCCGGCCTTGACGGCCGCGTTCACCGCGGTGCCCAGGTCGCTGTTGCTCTCGGAGTTCGCCTCGACCAGCAGGATGTGGCAGTTGGGGCAGATCGCCGAGACCATGTCGATGTCCAGCGACTCCTCGCCGGTCCAGTCGTCGTTGGCGGGGGCGGGCGCGGGCAGGCCCTGGGTCTGGCCGTCCTGGTTGAGCTTGCTGAAGCAGCCGTTGGCGACGGTGCAGGCGGGCAGGGCGAACTGGCTGCGGTAGACGCCGAGATCGCTCTCGGCGTTGGGGTCGTCGTAGGCGTCGACGATGGCCACCGTCTGGCCCTTGCCACCTGAGGCGGCCGCGGCGGCCAGGTTGTAGGCGGACTGCAACTGGCCGGGGCCGTAGCCGCTGACGGTGGCGTCGGGAGCGGCGCCCGCGCGGGCCGCCTGCGGCCTGACGTCGGTGCGGACCAGGGCATTGCACGCGTAGTGCCCGGGCGAAGCCGGCGGGCAGGCCTCGCGGTAGTGCTGCGCGGTTGCCGCGTCGTGGTGCACGGACGGTCCGGTGGTGACCGCGGCGTCGGCCGAGCTGAGCGCGACGGCGCCGCCGACGAGCAGCGCGGCTATCGACGAGCCCACCGCGGCCACGCGGACCCGACGCTGGAGCGCGGATCGCCGGTGGAGGCGCCTGGGCGATCGAACCTGGGAGTGTGACAAGCGAGTCTCCTGACGGGTGAACGGAGCGACGAGTGGTCGGTTGGTCCGCGACGCGGCGGTGCCGTTCTGCAACGGGGAGCGGCACGTGCGGTCCCAACGCAATGGATCACTGGCCGACTTGCCCGATCATAGGGACGCCAAAGAGAGCAAAAGTCGCATAACGGACTTGCTCAGAGAGCCCTAAGGTAGCGCTCATCTCCACCTTCACCGCGCCTCACCAGCGGGACGACATGCGCGGCGGCAGCAGACGCGTCCCGGGGTTGCCCCGGTTCTGCTGTATCTCTGTAACGAGCGCCCTGGCAGGGCTGGTTGGGCGAG
Organism: Kitasatospora mediocidica KCTC 9733; assembly: GCF_000744225.1. Taxonomy (GTDB): domain Bacteria; phylum Actinomycetota; class Actinomycetes; order Streptomycetales; family Streptomycetaceae; genus Kitasatospora; species Kitasatospora mediocidica. Next base: position 841,265 of record NZ_JQLN01000007.1, read on the forward strand.
TAGCGTCGAGCGTATCGGGGATCCAGCAAGTAGATCCGGCAGTGGATCGGCACGGGGATCGGCTCGACGGAGGAGTACCGCCATGCGTTCAACATTCGCCCGACTGATGCTACCGACCGTCGTGCTGTCCTCAGCGGCACTGACCATGACGGCCTGCTCGTCCAGCGGCAGCGCGTCCAGTACGGCGGGCGGCACCCCGGCCACCCAGCCGACCGCGACCTCGGCGGGCGCGGCAACCCCGGGGACGCCCGCCACGGGCGGCACGTCGACAGGCGGCTCGTCCACGGGCGGCACGTCCACGGGCGGTGCCTCGGGGGCGGGCGGCGGCGCCTCGAAGCCCGCGCCGACGACGACGACGACCCACCCGGCGCAGCCCGTCACCCAGGGCGGCGCCACGCCGGCCTGCAGCAGCGCCCAGCTCTCCGCAGTGCTGACCAACTCCGGTGTCGGCGCAGGCCAGTTCTACGCCGACCTGGTCTTCACCAACACCTCCGCCACGACCTGCACGCTCACCGGCTACCCGGGCGTCTCCTACGTGACGGCCAACGGCGTCCAGTCCGGCAACCCGGCCGCGCGCAGCGCCGGCAACCCGCTGACCGTCGTCACCCTCAAGCCGCACGGCACCGCGACCGCCCAACTGCACGACAGCAACGGCATCAGCGGCTACAGCCCCGCGCAGTGCGATCTCACGGCGGCCGACGGTCTGCGCGTCTACCCGCCCGGCGAGACCGCGGCCCTGTTCGTCCCGTGGAAGACCCAGCACTGCGCCGGGCTGAGCATCACCCCGCTCAACATCGCGCCGGTGACCAAGAGTTGATCCCGCACGGCTGAGACTGCGGCTGCGTCAGACGTGCAGCTCGGGCGGGACTCCGGTCCAGCGCAGATCTGCGGGCAGGTGCCGGAGGTCGTTGAAACAGAGGACGGAGGACGGGCGACCCGGGGCGTAACGGATCACTGTCAGACCGGCGTTGGCCTGGTTGAGGCCGAGCCAGCGCCAGGCCGGCGCGTCCGTGGCATGCCTGACCAGCCACGCCACCAGGAAGTTGTGCGTGACGACCAGTTCGTGGCGCACCGTCTCGGAGTCGTCCGCAGGCCGCGCCGGGCCGGTGAACCGTTCGACCGCCTGACGGGCCAGCTCCGGGCCGTGGGAGCGCTGCTCGGCCGACTCGCCACCGGGCTCACCACCGGACGCGTTCAGGAAGGTGAGCAGGAAGTCCGCTGCGTCCGGCGGCAGTTCGTCTCGCTGCGGCCAGTACGGCACGTAGTCCCCGGCGAGCTCGGAGACCTGCAACGGGACCCCGCCCAGCTGCTCCCCGATCAGCCGCGCCGTCTGCGCCGCGCGCGGCAGCGGCCCGTGGTGGACCGCCGCGAAGGGCACCTCCCGCAGGCGGCGGCCGAGCAGGACGGCCTGCCGACGGCCGTTCTCGGTCAGCCCGCTCTCGTCTCGCAGCGCCTCGCCGTGTCGGACGAGATAGAGGTACCGCGTCACCGTTCCGGTCATCCCCGATGTTCCTTTGCGCCCGTCGTGATCTTGTCCCGCTGGTACGGGGACGCCGCCCTCACCCCCGTGGTTCCTGTACCCGACCCGGCAACACGCCTCGCCCGCGCGACGACCCCCGAACGATCTCCGGCGGCGACCACTTAGGGTGAGAGCGAACGCCGAGAACCAGCCACGAGGAGCCAGAGATGCCGGAGGTCCGCCCGCGACGCCCGGCGCGGCCCCGCGAGGAGGTGCTGGCGGCAGCGATGGCGGCGATCGCCGAACACGGCCTCGCCAAGCTGACGATGGCCGGGCTCGGCAAGCAGCTCCAGATGAGCGCGGGTCACCTGCTCTATTACTTCGGCAGCAAGGACCAGTTGCTGCTGGAGACGCTGCGCTGGAGCGAGGAGCAGCTCGGCGAGCGGCGCCGCACGATGCTCGGCCGGCCGGGCCTGACCGCGTGGGAGCGGTTCACGGCATACGCGGACCTCTACCTGGCGGACGGCCCGGGCGATCCGCGCTGGATCCTCTGGGTCGAGGTCTGGGGCCGGTCCCCCGCGAGCGAGGAGATCCGGCAGGGGCAACTGGCGATCGAGGCACCCTGGCAGGCCGACCTGGAGGCGCTGATCCAGGACGGCGCGACGGCCGGCGAGTTCACCCCCGGACCCGCCGCCGAACGCGCCGTCCAGCTGCGGGCCGTCCTGGACGGCTTCTCGGTGCCACTCGCCGTCGGCCTGCCCGGCGTCCGGCGGGCCGAGTCCGCTGCCCGGGTGGCTGCGGTGGCGGCCGCCCTGCTGGGCACGGCGGCCGTCCCGGTGGCGGAGCACCAGGAACCCTAGGGCCCGGCGGGAATCGTCAGACACGGCCTGGCGCCGCAGCTCAGGGCGCGGTGGCTTGCCAGGCCGCGTCGATCATCCGGAAGACCTCGTCCACCGTGGCTTCGGGATCGTCCGCCCAGCAGGCCAGCGCGTAGGCGTCGATGACGAACCGCGCGGTCGCCCGGCAGGCCGTCGCACTCCGGGACAGCCGGGGATCGGCGGCCAGCACCCCTGCCAGCGCCTGCGCCAGACGCAGGCTCATCGACTCCTCGTACTCCCGCAGGGCGGGTGATCCCTCGATCATGCGCCGGACGGGGGCACTGCCCTCCGCCGTGCAGTGCCGCACCAGGGCCTGCACCTCGCGCTGCAGCGCCGGGATGAGCGGCTCCTGCGGAGGCCGGTCGGTGACCGCCCGCGTGAGGCGCTGCTCGAAGTCCTGGTCTCGCTCGAACACCAGCGCCTCCTTCGAGGCGAAGTGGGCGAAGACGGTGGTGACGGCCACGTCGGCCTCGGCCGCCACGTCACGGATGCCCACGACGTCGTACCCGCGCTCCAGGAAGAGGTCCAGCGCGGTGTCAGCGATCTTCTGACGGGTCGCGGCCTTCTTGCGTTCGCGGCGCCCGGGCGGCTCGATCATGCCCTGACACTACCAGCTACGAATCCCTAACCGTTGCGAAACTCTAACCGTTAGGGTTACCGTCGGTCGCATGAGGAAAATCAGCTTTGCCGAGTTCGGCGGTCCCGAGGTCCTGCGACTGGTGGAAGCCGAGGAGCCCCACGCGGGCCCCGGTCGGATACGCATCGCCGTACGGGCGGCGGGCGTCAACCCCGTCGACTGGAGGATCCGGGAGGGCCAGGTCCTGGGAGCCCACCCGGTCGAGCTGCCCGCCGGGGTCGGACTGGACGCCGCCGGGGTGGTGGACGAGGTCGGCGAGAGCGTCGTGGGGGTCGAGGTCGGCGACCGTGTGTTCGGCGAAGGTGCCGACACCTACGCCGAGTTCGCCGTGCTGTCGGCCTGGGCCCCGATACCCGAGGGGCTGACCTTCGAGGAGGCGGCCGGGTACCCGTCGGTGGTGGAGACCGCGCTGCGCATCATCCACGAGGTCGGCGTACAACCCGGGCAGACACTGCTGGTCAGCGGCGCGTCCGGCGGCGTCGGGTCGGCGGTGCTGCAGATCGCCCGCGCGCGCGGCATCACGGTGATCGGCACGGCCGGGGCTGCGAACCAGGACTACCTGCGCGATCTGGGCGCCCTCGCCACGACCTACGACGAGGGCTGGGTCGAACGGGTGCGGCACCTGGGCCGGGTCGACGCGGCCCTCGACCTGGCCGGCTCGGGCGTGATCCGCGAACTCGTCGAGCTGACCGGGGACCCGGGCAAGGTCGTCTCGATCGCCGACCTCGGCGCGCCGCAGCTGGGCGTCCGGTTCTCCGGCGTGGCCGGAAGCGTGCCGGACGCGCTCGCCGAGGCCGTCGACCTCATCTCCCGGGGCAGGCTCCACATCCCGGTCGAGAAGTCGTACCCGCTCACCGAGGCAGCGACGGCGCACACGGACAGCCGCGCCGGCCACACCCGGGGGCGCCGGGTCCTGGTCGTCTGAGCCGCGGGCGCGTCCGACGCGAATTGTCAGACACGGTCTAGTCGGTCCAGAGGGCGACGGCCGTACGGTCGTCGGCGTAGCCCTTGGCGCGGACCTGGACCTGGCGCAGGAAGTCGACCGAGCCAGGTGGGTGCGGGTGCGCCCAGTGCGTGGCCAGGAACTGGGCGACGGCCGGCTCCTCGGCGATCGGCTCCGCCAGCCCGGGCGTGCTGAGCAGCAGGATGTCGCCGGGCGTCGCGGGGACCAGGCGGAAGCGGAACGGGCGCGGCTCGGGGAGGGCCGCCGGGCCGTCCGGGTGGTGCAGCAGCCGCGCGGCGTAGGCGTCGATCCAGTGGCCGGCGCGGAGCAGGTAGAGGCCGCCGGGGCCGACGCCGAAGGCGGCGCGGTGGCTGGACTGCGGGTCGAGGGAGACCAGGACGCAGTGCAGCGAACCGGCGTCCGCGGCGATGGCCCGCAGCGCGGCGGCAGCGCGCACGGTGAGGCGCTGCAGACCGTAGCGGAGCCGGTCGCGGGCGCCCTCGCGCAGGTCGGCGGCCAGCTCGGCGCGGCTGCGGCCGATCGCCTCGGCGAGCTGGGCGCAGGCCTGCCGGACGGTGTCGCAGACCTCGTCGGTGGGGGTCTCGTCCGTGTCCGTGTCCGCGTCGGAGCCGGAACCACCTCCGACGCCGACACCGCGCGAGCGACCGGCGAGGACGGCGAGCAGGAGTCCGTCCCGGCCCTCGCCGAAGCGGGTCACCAGCAGGGCGTCACTTCGGGAGTCGCCCCGGTAGCGGGCGGAGTCACCGCGGACCGAGGCGGCGCGCAGAGTGAAGCCCGGGTACTGGGCGCCTTCCAGGACGGTGTCGGGGACGACGGCCGCCATCCGCTCGGGCTGAGCGCCGGGGACGACGGTGGGCTCGGGGGCGTACGTCGGCGGCCGGCCCCCGACGTACGGCGCGGGTCGCGGCGCGGGCACCGGGCGCGCGGTGACGGTGGGGACAGTGGGGACGGCGGGCGCGGGCGCCGGGGCGGGGGCGGTCGTGACAACCTCGGGTGCCGGCTCGGGCGCGGGCTCAGGTGAGGGCTCAGGCGCGGGTTCGGGCGCTGGCTCTGGCGAGGGCTCGGGCTCGGGCTCGGGTGATGCGGCGACCGGCCCGACGATCGACGCGACCGAGTCGAACCAGTCGTCCACCGAGGCGTCCCCGGCATCGGCCGTAGGGGTGTCCGGCAGGCTGCCGGCCGGGCCCTCGTACACCCGGCCCCACCAGCCGTCCCCCGTCGGACCCGCTGCCGCCTGACCCGCTGCCAGCGGACCGGCGTCCGGCGATCCGTCGTCCGGGCGCCGTTGCGCGGGCGCACCCTGGTTGGTCATCTGCCGGCTCCTCGTCCGTGAATGCCGTCACCGGCCGGAGGCTGGGTCGATGGGTGCTCGGGTCGATCAGTGGTCGGGGTGGGAAGGGATGGGACGGTGGGGAAGATCGGTAAGGACAGCTCCTCCCGTCATTCTGCCCATGGCGGTCGCCGCTGTCCGGGCTTTCGGAACGAAGAGCGGCGAATCGGGCCAGGTCGGTCCGCACAGGCGAATCAGCGGACGAATGGGCACGCCGAACCGTGCATTAATCCGAAGAAGAGGGCCGAGGAGGGGGACCGCTTCCCCCGTTCAGCCCATTAATATGTGCGCATGACCGCGCCAGGACCTCTGCGACCGACCCCGGGGAGCGCCGCATTCGTCGGCCGCCCGGCGGGCGCGCTCTGGGTCCTGCTGCTGATCGGCTTCCTGGTCGGCCTGCCCTGTGCGAGCTCCGCGCACGCCGTCGCCCCGGCGACCGTGCCGCAGGCCGCCATCGAGGCCGCCGCACCGGCTGTCCATCCCACCTCGGACGCTCCGGCGCGCACCACCCCGGCGCCCAGCGCACGCCGCGCGCAGCCCACACACGCCTCACACGGCGTAGCGACCGCGCAGATCACCCGCACCGCGCCCGCCCCGCCCCCCGCGCCCGCCGAACCGCTGAGCGCGCCGGCCCGCCCGATGGTGCTCTGCACGGCAGACGGCCCTGGCCCCCCGCCGGGCGACGGCTGCACCAGCCACCCGTTCAGCGGCCAGGACTCGCAGCTGCCGAACGCTCCCCCGCACCCCGTGCCGGCCGCGCTCCCGCAGCTCGTCACGCTCCGGCCGACCCCGACGGCCGGGCCGTCGGCCGGTACTCCGGGCCCCGCGCCCGCCCCCGATCTCCACCTGCTCCAGGTCAACCGGACCTAGGCGGAACCCGCCGCCGAGTCCTCCCCGGCCTGCCGCGCGCAGTGGTGCCGAGCCCTCCGCTCAGCACCGCACCCCGCGCCGCACCCGGACGGACCGGTGGTCTCTCCTCCCCTGCCTCACCTCATTCCGCCGCGCGCCGAGCGCTCGGCGGGGACAAGGAAGATTCCCGTGGGTTCCGCCTCCAAGCAGTCCAACAAGAAGTCGCCCGCTGACAAGCAGTCGGCCGAGCCGCTGGTGACCAACCGCTCGGCGAAGACCAAGGGCGGCAAGGCCGCGACCGCCGACCGCCGCGAGCGGATCGCCCAGCTGCGCGCCGAGGAAGCGCGCCGCGAGCGCCGCAACAAGATCATCGCGTTCTCGGTGGCGGGCGTGGTGCTGCTCGGCGCGGTCGGCACCGGCGTCTACGTCGTCAAGAACGCCTCCGACAAGAAGGCCGCCCAGGTCGCCGCCGCCAAGGCCCCGATCGACGGCGTGCAGACCTTCAGCAACCTGACCCGCAACCACGTGACGACGCCGGTCACCTACCCGCAGACCCCGCCGGTCGGCGGCGACCACAACCCGGTCTGGCTCAACTGCATGGGCACCGTCTACGACAAGCCGGTGCAGAACGAGAACGCGGTGCACTCGCTGGAGCACGGCGCCGTCTGGGTCACCTACAACGACAAGGCCAGCGCGGACGACATCAAGGCGCTCTCCGCCAAGGTCAAGGCGACCCCGTACTCGCTGATGAGCCCCTACCCGACCGAGAAGGGCACCATCACGCTGACGGCCTGGGGCACCCAGCTCGTGCTGGACAGCGCGAGCGACCCGCGGGTGGAGAAGTTCTTCACCAAGTACGTCCAGGGTCCGCAGACCCAGGAGCCCGGCGCGTCCTGCAGCACGGCCCAGTGAGCGCCGCGATGACCGGCCCCGGGCGCGCCCCGATCCGGCGCCGGATGCTCTGGTGGCCCGCCGCGCTGGCGGCCGCGGTCGCCCTCTGCCTGGGTGTCCCGGCGCTGCTCGCGGGCAGCTCGACGGCCTCCGGCACGACTGTCACGGCGCCCGCCACCGGCTCTCCCGAGGCCGGGTTCGCCCGTGACATGTCGACGCACCACCAGCAGGCGATCGACATGTCGTTCATCATCCGGGACCGGACCGACAACACCGAGGTCCGCAATCTGGCCTTCGACATCATCAACACCCAGGCCAACCAGCGCGGCATGATGATGGGCTGGCTCGACCAGTGGGGGCTCACCCAGAGCTCCCCGGCCGCGCCGATGGCCTGGATGCAGATGGCGCCCTACCAGGCGCACGACGGCTCGTTGATGCCCGGCATGGCGACCAACGCGCAACTGGACCAGCTGCGCGGCCTCAGCGGCAAGGCAGCCGAGATCTTCTACCTCCAGCTGATGATGCAGCACCACAAGGGCGGCATCGCGATGGCGCAGGGATACGTCGACCTTGCGAAGAACACCGCGGAGAAGAACCTCGCGGAGTCGATGGTGGCCGGGCAGACCTCGGAGCTCCAGCTGATGACGACGATGCTGGCCGAGCGGGGAGCCACTCCGCTCCCCTGACCGCTTCCGACCAGTGAGCTGTGCCCCTCAGCGGGGGCCTGCCCGACCGACCGGCCGGGCAGGCCCCCGCTGTTCCATGTCTGCCCGCGACCCTCTCGCCCGCCGATCCAATCGTTGCCGGAAGTACTCCCGTACAGACCTGGTCCATGACAGAGCCATGTGCTAGGAACCGCTACGCTGTCGCCCATGCCGCCGCAGCCCCACCTCGATCCGACCGAGCCGCGTTCCGCTCGTCCGGCCCCCTCCGCGACGACCACCGCCGCAACAACCAGCGCCGCGACCAGCTCCAGCGCCACCGCCGCGACCGGCGCCACCGCCCCGGCCGGGCGTGACTCCGCGCTGGAGGAGGCGCTGGCGATCGAACGCGCCCAGCGGCTGACCGACGTGGTCACCCGGCTGCGCCGGGCCCTGCGCAGCAGCATCCGCACGGACTACCCGTGGGAGTCGCTGCCGATGGCGCAGGTCGAGCTGCTGCAGACACTCGCCGCCGCGCCGCTGCGGGTCGGCGAGCTGGCGGCGCGCCAGCGGCTGGCGCCGAACACCGTCAGCGGGCTGGTCGGGAAGCTGTTGGACGCTGGCTTCGTGGACCGTCAGGCCGATCCGGGTGACCGCCGCACCGCGCGGATCGCGCTCACCCCGGCGGGCCACCAGCAGCTGCTGGACTGGCAGCAGGCCCACGAGCGCCGCATCGCCAACGCGCTTGGCACCCTCTCCCCCGCCGACCACGACGCGGTGATGGCCGCCCTCCCCGGCCTGGACCGCCTCGCCCAGGCACTGGCCGGCGTCGGCGGACCCGCCTCACTCGCCGCCCAGGCCGCCCCGGCCGCCCAGGACCAGCGGATCGCCTGACGCCACTCCCCGAAGTGTCAGCCCCCGGCGCCGGCCAGCACCCACAGGTGGTGCACCGCGTACGAGCGCCAGGGCGCCCAGGAGGCCGACAGCCGCTCGGCGGACTTCGGATCGCCCGCCAGGCCCAACCGCTCCAGCCCATGCCGCACGCCGACGTCGCCGGACAGGAAGACGTCCGGGTCGGCCATCGCCCGCATCCGCAGGTACCCGACCGTCCAGGGCCCGATCCCGCGCAGCGCCAGCAGCTCGGCGGCCGCCTCCGCGCGATCCACGCCGCCGTCCAGTCGCACGCTCCCGTCCGCGAGCGCCGCGCACAGCCCGCGCAGCGCCTGCTGGCGGGCGACCGGCATCGCCAGGTCGGCCGGATCAGCGTCGGCCAGCGCGTCGGCGGTCGGGAAGAGCAGGCTGAGCCCGCCGCTCGGCTCGGGCAGCGGGACGCCGTAGCGGACCGCGAGGCGGGCCGCCAGCGTGCGCGCCGCCACCACGGTGATCTGCTGGCCGAGGACCGCGCGCACCGCCAGCTCGTGCGGGTCGACGTGACCGGGTGAGCGCAGCCCGGGCCGGCGGGCCACGACCGGGCCGAGCGCGGGGTCGGCGCCCAGCTGGTCGGCCACCGTCTCGGGGTCGGCGTCGAGGTCGAAGAGCGCGCGCAGCCGGTGCACGGCCGTGGTCAGGTCGCGCAGGTCGGCCAGTTGCAGCCGGCAGTCCAGCCACCCGCGGTCGGCCGGCACGCCGGCGCCGAGCGAGTCCACCTCCGCGATGCCGTGCCCGTGCGGCAGCGCCAGCGTCCGCCGGTACGTCCGCACGCCCGAGCCCACGCCTGCGTCCGCACCCACGCCCGCATCCCCGGAACCCGCCCCGACAACCTCCTCGACGCCCGGCACCGCGCGCAGCGCCAGGAAGTCCATCAGGTGCTCGCTGTCGATCGGCCCGCGGTACGCCAGCCGCAGGCTGAGCGTGCCCACCGGGGCCGTCGCCCGCGCACCGCCGCCGCCGCTCTCCTCGCGCAGGCCGCTCGGTGTGCGGTCGTAGACGGCGCGGACGGTGTCGTTGAACTGCCGCACCGACGCGAACCCGGCCGCGAACGCCACCTCGGTCACCGGCAGCCCGGTCGTCTGGAGCAACAGCCTTGCGGCCTGGGCACGTTGGGCGCGTGCCAGGGCGATCGGGCCGGCCCCGAGCTCGGCGGTCAGCTGGCGTTGCAGCTGGCGCGCGCTGTAGCCCAGGCGGTCCGCGAGCCCGGCGACGCCCTCGCGGTCCACGACGCCGTCGCCGATCAGCCGCATGGCCCGGCCGACCAGGTCGGCGCGGTGGTTCCACTCGGGCGAGCCGGGCACCGAGTCCGGCCGGCAGCGGCGGCAGGCGCGGAAGCCGGCGCCCTGCGCGGCGGCGGCGGTGGGGTAGAAGGCGCAGTTGACGCGTTTGGGCGTCACGGCCGGGCAGCTGGGGCGGCAGTAGATACCGGTGGTGGTCACCGCGGTGAAGAAGACCCCGTCGAAGCGGGCGTCCCGGCTGTCCACGGCCCGGTAGCGGGTCTCGTCGTCGATCACGCGGTCCAGTCTGCTCCTCGGGACGCGCCAGAACTAGCGGGAATCGGACGCGGCCGTCGCCCCCAGGCCGTGTCTGACAATTCGCGGCGGGCCCGGCGGGAATTGTCAGACACGGCCCAGGGCAGGGTCGGACCTGACGGCTGATCAGGGTCGGATCGGGGGCCGTTCAGGGTCGATCCCGATACCGGGCGGCCCGCCCGCCGGACAGGATGATCACACCGGCGACGCACCGCCGCCCTCACCGTACGGAGCACCCGATGAACCCGCTCGTCCGCCGGATCGCGACCCTCGGCCTCGCCGGAACCGCCCTGCTCAGCGCCACCGCCGCCACCGCCGCCCCGGCCTTCGCCGCCGACACCGCCCAGGCCACGGCGGCCCGGGACACCGCCGCGCCGCGCTTCCCGCCGCTCAACCCGGCCGCACTGCTGGCCGCCCTCCAGACCCGGCCCACCGACGGGTCCTCCGGCGCGATCGCCCGGGTCGGCGAGCCCGGGCAGCTCTGGCAGGGTTCCACCGTCGACAGCCAGACCGGCCGCACGATCCCGCAGAACGCGCACTTCCACATCGGCAGCATCTCCAAGACCTTCGAGACCGCCGTCGTCCTGCAGCTGGCCGCCGAGGGCCGGATCGACCTCGACCGGACCGTCCAGTCCTACCTGCCCGGCCTGCTCCCGGCGACCTTCCAGCCGATCACCGTCCGCGAGCTGGTCAACTTCACCAGCGGGCTGCCGGACGTGGACGAGGGCAAGCCCGCGCAGAGCGTCGACGAGCAGATCGCCGACCGCTACGACTACCGCACCTTCGACCAGATCGTCCAGCAGACCCTGCGTCCCGCCGACCGCCCGTGGCCCGGCCCGCACTTCGCCCCCGGCACCGAGCAGGAGTACAACTCGCTCGGCTTCCGGATCGCGGGCGCGCTCATCGAGCAACGGACCGGCCACTCGTTCAAGGACGAGGTCACCGCGCGCATCCTGAAGCCGCTGCACCTGGACCAGACCTCGGTGCCCGAGGACGACCCCGCGATGCCCCGGCCCTACCTGCACGGCTATGTGACGAACGGTCAGGGCGTCGCGGTGGACGTCAGCGAGCAGGGTGGAGACCCGTCCAACATGATCTCCACCCCCGCCGACCTGGACCGTTTCGTCACCGCCCTGTTCCAGGGCCGGGTCGTGCCCGCCTCGCAGCTGAACGAGATGTTCACGCTGCCGACGGACGGCACGGGCAAGCCCCTCCCGTTCGTCGGCAGCTCCTGCAACCCGTCGGGCGGCAAGCCGTCCACGGCCTGCTTCGGCGCCGGCCTGATGTCCACCCCGCTGCCCGACGGCTCACTGCTCTGGGGCAAGACCGGCCACGACGACGGCTACGCCAACGGCATGTTCGCCACCCGCGACCTCTCGGTGCGGGCGGTCTTCTCGGTCTCCAACCTGAGCCTGGACTTCGGCCCGCCGACCGCCCTGTCGGGCCGGCTGCTGACGGCGGTGCTGGCACCGTCGGCGCCGACCCACTGAAGGCCGACCCCTCACGGCCGCACGTGGCCCCGGACGGACTTGCTGCGCGCCTTCCACACCTTGGCCCGCTCACTGGCCAGCCGGGCGTCCGAGCGCGAGGCGATCCACTCGTTCTCGCGCTGGAGCTTGAGGTAGCTGTCCATCCGGCGCTCCGGGAGCGAGCCGTCCGCCAGTGCCGCCAGCACGGCGCAGCCGGGCTCCGAACGGTGCGAGCAGTCGTGGAACCGGCAGTTCCCGGCCAGCTCCGCGATATCGGAGAAGGCCTGTGCGAGGCCCTCGCCGCCGTACAGGCCGACCTCCCGCAGGCCGGGCGTGTCGATCAGCACCCCGCCGCCGGGCAGCGCGAACAGCTCGCGCGTGGTGGTGGTGTGCCGGCCCTTGCCGTCGCTGTCGCGGGTGCGCTGGACCGTCATCAGGTCGGCGCCCGTGAGCGCGTTGGTGAGGGTGGACTTGCCCGCGCCGGACTGGCCGATCAGCACGGTGGTGCCGGGTGTGCAGGCGCGCAGGACATCCAGGCCCTCGCCGGTCTCGGCGCTGACCACGAGCACGGTGACGCCGGGCGCGGCGCGCTCGACGTCCTCGCGGATGAAGTCCGCGTCGTGGACCAGGTCGGCCTTGGTGAGCGCCACCATCGGCTGCGCGCCGCTCTCCCAGGCGAGCGCGAGGAAGCGCTCGATCCGGCCGAGGTCGGGGTCGGTCGCCAGCGAGACGGCGACCAGGACGGTGTCGACATTGGCCGCCAGCACCTGGCCGTCCGACCGCGCGCCGGCGCCCTTGCGGATGATCGCGGTGCCGCGTGGCAGCAGCGCCGAGACCGTCGGCATCGGGGCGGCCGCGAGGTCGACGGCCGCCCAGTCCCCGGTGCAGGGGTTGTCCGTGGTCTGCGCGCCGGCGACCGGACGGGTGTCGGCGCGGACGGTGCGCAGGTCGCCGCTCTCGGGATCGAGGACGACGACGTCGGCCTGCCCGCGGTCGACCCGGGCGAGCCGTCCGGGAGTGAGCCCCGCCTCGGCGAGGGGGGCGAAGAGTTCGTCGAGTTCGGAGGTCCAGCCGTAGCCGGACAGGTCGGACGAGGGGGTGGAGAGGTCGGACGGAGCGTTGAACAACGCGGTGGGCCCTTCGGGAGGAATGCGATTCCCGGGGGCTGAGCGAACGTCAGCCGGCAGCCGGGAGAGCGAGGAGGACGAGGTCGCTGCGCTGGGCAGCCGTGGCGACGGTGACAGCCATCAGGCCCACCTCCCGTTTCTTCTCCCGGACCGTTCTCGACGGCCCTGACGTACCGATCTGTCGCGCGCGGACCACCAGCGGTGGATCCCCCGGGCAGAGCACTGCTCGGCGCGCGGTCGGCAGCCTATGACAGCCGCCGCCGACCGCGCACGGCATTTTCCGGCCCTGCCCCCGGCCCCGCCATCCGAAACTCGCTACTCGTGCGGCGCGTCCCAGGGCGGGCGCGGCGGGTAGCTGGGCAGCGCGGAGTCCACCGGTCCCAGGCCGCCCGGGAACCGGCCGTCCGAGCCCCACGGCTCGGCCGGGTGCTCCACCGGGCCCGTGACGGGCCCCGCGCCGTGCCCCCCGTGCCCCGGGCGCGCGGCGTGGTGGGGGGACGACCGGGGCACCGGCCGGTCGCTGTCCGGCGGCGGCGGGGGCACCCGGCGACGGCCGGCGCGGGTGCCGAGCCGGCCGCGGACGTTGCCCGGCGCCAGGAAGTCCGCCCAGCGTTCCGGGTACTCGGACGGCACGTCGTCGCCCTCGTCGTCGTCCTCGTCCTCGACGCCCTCGGCCAGCCCCAACTCGCGCGCCATCCGGGCCCGCTCGGCGGCGCGCCGGGTGCCTGCCGCGCGGACCAGCGCCTCGGCGGCCTGCTCGCTGGCGCGCTCGTTCTCGGCCCGGGCGTCGGCGGTCTCGACGCTGGGCCAGCGGCGGTCTATGGCGGCGTTCATCGCGGCGCCGATCAGCACCGCGATCGCCACCACGAAGATCCAGAGCAGCACCGCGATGGGCGCCGCGAGCTTGCCGTAGACGGTCGGCCCCTCGACCGAGTGGATCAGGTAGACCCGCAGCACCAGGCTGCAGACCACCAGCACCCCGAGCGCCACCAGCGCGCCCGGGAGGTCCTCCCGCCAGGGCGTGTTGGCGGGCACCGCGAGGTGGTAGAGGGTGGTCAGGAAGACCACCAGGAGCAGTATCGCCACCGGCCAGTAGAGTGCGCTGATCACACCGGTGCTGTTCGGCACCGCGTTCATCACCAGCCCTGGCCCGGCCACCAGCAGCGGCAGCACCAGCGAACCGATCACCAGCGCGCCCAGGTAGAGGCCCAGCGACATCGCGCGGGTCTTGACGATGCCGCGCTTGCCGTCCAGCCCGTACATCACGGTGATGGTGTCGATGAAGATGTAGAGCGCGCGCGAGCCGGACCAGAACGAGAAGACGAAGCCGATCGAGATCAGGTCCGGACGGCCGCTCTCGAACACGCTGTTCAGCAGCGGTTTGACGATCTGGTCGATCGAGGACGTCGAGAGGACGGTGCCGGCCGCCGTGATGATGTCCTGCTGGAGCTTCTGGATGGTGCCGGCGCCGAGCAGGTCGTCGAGGTAGCCGAGCGTCCCGGCCAGGCAGAGCAGCAGCGGCGGGATCGACAGCAGGGTGAAGAACGCCGCCTCCGCCGCGAGCCCGGTGACCCGGTACTCGACGCAGGTGTTGGCGGTGTCCTTGATCAGCGTCCACAGCGTGGCGCGCCAGCTGGACCGCCTGGCCGCCCGCCGCGCGCCCTTGCCGCGCCGTCGCGACGGCCGCTCCGCGTCCGCTCTGCTGATCTCACCTGGTGGCTGCACAGGGCTAACGGTATCGGGCAGGCCGACTCCCCCGGTCGCACCCGTCCCGTCGTGCGCCCGCGGCCTGGCTCGCCGTGACCAGATCTCAGAATGCGAAACAAAGGCGTCCACATCATGGACGTTGGTGGACCGCGCCTCGTTCGGCGTGCGAATCTCTTGTCCATGCCGAGCGCCGGAACCACCCTAGTTGGTCGACTTCACGTCGATCTCCTTCGCGTGTCCAGCGCCATCTGTCCGGTGACCTGAGCCCCACCCCGCCGCCACCACCGCACTGGCGCACGTCGCAGCCCCGTCGCGCCGCCGCCGACAGGTGAGCGCCCACCGGCCGAGGTCACTGCTTCCCACATCCTGTCGAAGATCCGCAGGTCACAGCAGCGACGAGCCCGGGGGATGCCCCGCACCTCGCACCGCACCCTGCCCGAAGGACGACACATGCCCACCACTTCCGAACCGGCCGAGCCCCAGCCCGCCGACGCCACGGCGCGCGCGACTGCTGCCGCCCGCAAGGTGACCCGCCACCGCGGCGAGGGCCAGTGGGGCATGGGGCACTTCACCCCGCTCAACGCCAACGAGCAGTTCAAGAAGGACGACGACGGTCTCAATGTGCGGACACGCATTGAGACGATCTACGCCCAGAACGGCTTCGACTCGATCGATCCGTCCGATCTGCGCGGCCGGATGCGCTGGTGGGGTCTCTACACCCAGCGCAAGGAGGGCATCGACGGCGGCAAGACCGCGATCCTCGACCCGCACGAGCTGGACGCCGAGTTCTTCATGCTCCGGGTCCGGATCGACGGCGGGCGGCTGACCGTCGCGCAGCTGAAGGCCATCGCCGAGGTGTCCGAGCTGTACGGGCGCGGCACCGCCGACCTGACCGACCGCCAGAACATCCAGTACCACTGGATCCGGATCGAGGACATGCCCGCGATCTGGCAGAAGCTGGAGGGCGTCGGGCTGTCCACCACCGAGGCGTGCGGCGACACCCCCCGGGTGATCCTCGGCTCGCCGGTGGCCGGCATCGCCGTGGACGAGATCATCGACGGCACCCCGGCCATCGAGGAGATCCAGCGGCGCTTCATCGGCAACCCGGACTTCTCCAACCTGCCGCGCAAGTTCAAGTCGGCGGTCTCCGGATCGCCGCAGCTGGACGTGGCGCACGAGATCAACGACGTCGCGTTCGTCGGCGTGAACCACCCCGAGCACGGCCCGGGCTTCGACCTCTGGGTCGGCGGCGGGCTCTCCACCAACCCCAAGCTGGGCGTGCGGCTGGGTGCCTGGGTCCCGCTGGAGGAGGTCGCGGACGTCTACGGCGGCGTGATCGGCATCTTCCGCGACTACGGCTACCGCCGGCTGCGCAACCGTGCCCGGTTGAAGTTCCTGGTCGCCGACTGGGGCGTGGAGAAGTTCCGCCAGGTGCTCCAGGACGAGTACCTCAAGTACGAGCTGGTCGACGGCCCGGCGCCCGAGCAGCCCACCGGCGTCTGGCGCGACCACGTCGGCGTGCACCGGCAGAAGGACGGCCGCTTCTACGTCGGCTTCGCGCCGCGGGTCGGCCGGGTGCACGGCAAGCTGCTCGGCCAGGTCGCCGAGTTGGCCGCCGCGCACGGCTCCGACCGGCTGCGCACCACCGCCGAGCAGAAGATGCTGGTCCTGGACATCGCCGAGGACCAGGTGGAGTCGCTGGTCGCGGGCCTGGAGGCGCTGGACCTGCGGGTCACCCCGTCCCCGTTCCGGCGCGGCACGATGGCCTGCACCGGCATCGAGTACTGCAAGCTCGCCATCGTGGAGACCAAGGAGCGCGGCCGCACCCTGATCGACGAACTGGAGCAGCGGCTGCCCGAGTTCGCCGAGCCGCTGACCATCAACATCAACGGCTGCCCGAACGCCTGCGCCCGTATCCAGGTCGCGGACATCGGTCTCAAGGGCCAGCTGGTCTCGGACGAGAACGGCGAGCAGGTCGAGGGCTACCAGGTCCACCTGGGCGGCGCGCTGGGCCTGGAGGCCGGGTTCGGCCGCAAGGTCCGCGGCCTCAAGGTCACCAGCGCCGGCCTGCCGGACTACGTCGAGCGGCTGCTGACCCGCTTCCAGGCCGACCGCCAGGACGGCGAGCGGTTCGCCCAGTGGACCGCCAGGGCCAGTGAGGAGCAGCTGTCGTGAGCGAGCGAGCCGCCCCCTTCTACTGCCCCTACTGCGGCGACGAGGACCTGCGTCCCTCGGAGACCGGCGGTCACGGCGCCTGGGAGTGCGCGTCCTGCCGGCGCGCGTTCCAGCTGAAGTTCCTCGGCCTGCTGTCCGCGCCGAACTCGCCGAGCACCGCGAACGGGGGGACACACGATGAGCACCACCAGCACTGACCTGGAGGCGCTGGCCCTGGCGGCCGGCCGCGACCTGGAGGAGGCCTCCGCGCAGGAGGTCATGCGCTGGGCCGCGGAGACCTTCGGCCGGAAGTTCTGCGTCACCTCCTCGATGGAGGACGCGGTCGTCGCCCACCTGGCGTCGACGGCGCTGCCCGGCGTGGACGTGGTCTTCCTGGACACCGGCTACCACTTCCCGGAGACCATCGGCACCCGGGACGCGGTCGCCGCGAGCATGCCGCTCAACGTCATCACGCTGACCCCGCTCCAGTCGGTGGCCGAGCAGGACGCCGAGTACGGACCCAACCTGCACGACCGCGACCCGGACCTGTGCTGCTCGCTGCGCAAGGTCGAGCCGCTGCGGCGTGGCCTCGGGGCCTACGACGCGTGGGCCACCGGGCTGCGCCGCGACGAGTCGCCGAGCCGCGCGAACACCCCGGTGGTCGCCTGGGACGCCAAGCGCCGCAAGGTGAAGATCGCCCCGATCGCCCGCTGGACCCAGGACGACGTGGACGCCTACGTCAACGCCCACGGTGTGCTGCTCAACCCGCTGCTGTGGGACGGGTACACCTCGGTCGGCTGCGCGCCGCTCTCCTGCACGCGCAAGCCGGGCCCGGACGAAGAGGGCCGCGCGGGACGGTGGGCCGGCTCGGGCAAGACCGAGTGCGGTATCCACCTATAAATACGATCTTCTGTGGGAACGGTCCCCCCATGGAAACGATCTTCAAGACGCTTGGAGTTGTGAACGAAGTGACGACAGCCGACACCCTGGCCGCCGGGAGAGCCGCAGAGGCGGCCCCCACGGCCGACGCCTGCGGGCGCGGCGCCACCGTGTGGCTGACCGGGCTGCCCAGCGCCGGCAAGACCACCCTCGCCCTCGCCCTGGCCGACCGGCTGCGGGCGGAGGGTCACCGGGTGGAGGTCCTGGACGGTGACGAGATCCGCGAGTTCCTCTCCAAGGGACTGGGTTTCAGCAAGGAGGACCGGCACACCAACGTGACCCGGATCGGCTTCGTCGCCGAGAAGCTGGCCGCGCACGGTGTGAAGGTCCTCGCCCCGGTGATCGCCCCCTACGCCGACTCCCGGGCCGCCGTCCGTGCCCAGCACGACAAGAACGGCACCCAGTTCCTGGAGATCCACGTCGCCACCCCGGTGGACGTCTGCTCCGAGCGGGACGTCAAGGGCCTCTACGCCAAGCAGGCGGCCGGCGAGATCTCCCACCTGACCGGTGTGGACGACCCGTACGAGGCTCCCGAGAACCCCGACCTGCGGATCCTGACGCACACCCAGTCGGTCGCCGAGTCCGCCGCCGACCTGCACGCCCTTCTGACGAACAGGGGTCTGGCATGACGACCGCAACCACGCCGAGCCTGCGCGAGGAGAGCGGCAACGCTTTCACGCTGTCCCATCTGGACGCGCTGGAGGCGGAGTCGGTGCACATCTTCCGCGAGGTGGCGGGGGAGTTCGAGCGTCCGGTGATCCTCTTCTCGGGCGGCAAGGACTCCATCGTCATGCTGCACCTGGCACTCAAGGCCTTCTGGCCCGCGCCGGTGCCGTTCTCGCTGCTGCACGTCGACACCGGGCACAACTTCCCCGAGGTCATCGACTACCGCGACCGCACCGTCGCCCGGCACTCCCTGCGCCTGCACGTCGCCCACGTCCAGGACTTCATCGACGACGGCCGGCTGCGCGAACGCCCCGACGGCACCCGCAACCCCCTGCAGACCGTCCCGCTGCTGGACGCCATCGAAACCGGCAAGTTCGACGCCGTCTTCGGCGGCGGCCGCCGCGACGAGGAGAAGGCCCGCGCCAAGGAACGCGTCTTCTCCCTGCGCGACGAATTCGGCGCCTGGGACCCCCGCCGCCAACGCCCCGAACTCTGGTCCCTCTACAACGGCAAGCACGCCGTCGGCGAACACGTCCGCGTCTTCCCGCTCTCCAACTGGACCGAACTCGACGTCTGGCAGTACATCGAACGCGAGAACATCGAACTCCCGCAGATCTACTACGCCCACGAACGCGACGTCTTCGCCCGCGACGGCATGTGGCTCACCGCCGGCGACTGGGGCGGCCCCAAGGACACCGAAACCGTCCAACGCCGCACCATCCGCTACCGCACGGTCGGCGACATGTCCTGCACCGGAGCCGTCGACTCCCACGCCGCCACCATCGCCGACGTGATCACCGAGATCGCCGCCAGCCGCCTCACCGAACGCGGCGCCACCCGCGCCGACGACAAGATGTCCGAGGCCGCCATGGAAGACCGCAAGCGCGAGGGGTACTTCTAACCATGAGCACCACCACCGAGACCACCTCGCTGCTGCGCTTCGCCACCGCCGGCTCCGTCGACGACGGCAAGTCCACCCTCGTCGGACGCCTCCTGCACGACTCCAAATCCGTCCTGTCCGACCAGCTGGAAGCCGTCGAACACGCCTCCCGCAAACGCGGCCAGGACGTCCCCGACCTCGCCCTGCTCACCGACGGCCTGCGCGCCGAGCGCGAACAGGGCATCACCATCGACGTCGCCTACCGCTACTTCGCCACCCCCAACCGCCGCTTCATCCTCGCCGACACCCCCGGCCACGTGCAGTACACCCGCAACATGGTCACCGGCGCCTCCACCGCCGAACTCGCCGTCGTCCTCGTCGACGCCCGCAACGGCGTCGTCGAACAGACCCGCCGCCACGCCGCCGTCGCCGCCCTCCTGCGCGTCCCGCACGTCGTCCTGGCCGTCAACAAGATGGACCTCGTCGACTACGCGGAGCCCGTCTTCGCCACCATCGCCGCCGAGTTCACCGCCTACGCCACCTCGCTGGGCCTGGCCGACATCACCACCATCCCCATCAGCGCACTGGCCGGCGACAACGTCGTCGAACCCTCCGCCCACATGGACTGGTACGGCGGACCCACCCTCCTCGAACACCTGGAAACCGTGCAGGTGGCCGGCGCCTCCGGCGACGAACCCGCCCGCTTCCCCGTCCAGTACGTCATCCGCCCCCAGACCGGCGAGCACCGCGACTACCGCGGCTACGCAGGCCAGCTGGCCTCCGGCGTGCTGCGCACCGGCGACACCGTCACCGTCCAACCCTCCGGCCGCACCACCACCGTCGCCGGCATCGACGTCCTCGGCACCGACACCGGCATCGCCTTCGCCCCCCAGTCCATCACCGTCCGCCTCACCGACGACATCGACATCTCCCGCGGCGACCTCATCGCCGCCGGAACAACTCCCCTCCCCACCAAGGACGTCGAAGCCACCGTCTGCCACCTGCACGAACGGCCGCTGCGCGCCGGCGACAAGGTACTGCTCAAGCACACCACCCGCACCGTCCGCGCCATCGTCAAGGAAATCTCCTACCGCATCGACATCGACACCCTCGAACAACGCACCAGCGCCCAGGAGTTGAACGTCAACGACATCGGCCACGCCATCCTGCGCACCGCCGAACCGCTGGCCCTGGACGACTACACCGACAACCGCCGCACCGGATCCTTCCTCCTGATCGACCCGGCCGACGGCACCACCCTCACCGCCGGCATGGCCGGCGGCACCCTGGGCACCGCCGTAGCGGCGAACCCCGAAGCGAACGAGGCGAACGAGGAGGACTGGGTCTGATGTCCGGCGAGGCGTTCTCCGGAATGGACAAGGAAGGCGGCCGCATCGGCAGCGGCGTCCTGGGCAGTGGCCAGGGCGGCATGACCCGATGTGCGTGCGGACAGGCCGTCTGACGACCTGTCACCGGACGCCGTCTTCCCACAGCAGACGGCGTCCGGCCTGTTGGCACCACGACCACCCTCCCAGCCCGTTCCAGTAGAGGATCACCTCCCATGGCTTCCACCCAGGCATCTCCGCATAGCCCCTCCCGCCCCGGCGCCGGGCGCGCCAGACGTGCCGCGATAGCCGCCGTCGCCGCTCTGACCACCGCGACCCTGCTGAGCGCTTGCAGCGGCTACGGCTCCAAGGCCGCCAAGACCGACAGCATCCCGTCGGCGAACGCGTCGGGCGCCAAGCTTTCCGCGGACACCGTCAAGATCGGCTACTTCGCCAACCTGACCCACGGCACCCCGCTGGTCGGCCTCCAGGAGGGCCTGTTCCAGAAGGAGTTGGGCGCCACCCAGGTCAAGACCCAGATCTTCAACGCCGGTCCGGCGGAGATCGAGGCGCTGAACGCCGGGTCCATCGACATCGGCTGGGTCGGCCCCTCCCCGGCGATCAACGGCTACGTGCAGTCCAAGAGCCAGGACCTGAAGATCATCGGCGGCTCGGCCTCCGGCGGCGTCAAGCTGGTGGTCAACCCGGCGAAGATCACCTCCTTGGACGACCTCAAGGGCAAGAAGATCGCCACCCCGCAGCTGGGCAACACCCAGGACGTGGCACTGCTCAACTACCTGGCGGGGAAGGGCTTCAAGGAGGACCCGCAGTCCGGCAAGGGCGATGTCTCGGTGATCCGCACCGACAACAAGGTCACCCCGGACGCCTACTCCTCCGGCGCCATCGACGGCGCCTGGGTGCCCGAGCCCACCGCCTCGGCGCTGGTGGCCAAGGGTGCGAAGGTGCTGCTCGACGAGAGCGACATCTGGCCGAACAAGCAGTTCGTGATCACCAACATCGTCGTCTCGCAGAAGTTCCTGACGGCGCACCCGGACGTGGTGGAGGCCGTGCTGCGCGGCTCGGTGAACACCAACGCCTTCATCAAGGCCAACCCGGACAAGGCCAAGCAGGACGCCAACACCGCCATCCAGACGGCGGGCGGCAGCTCGCTGGCCCCGGCGGTGCTCGACCCGGCCTGGTCCGGCATCCAGTTCCTGGACGACCCGCTGGCCGGCACCCTGCAGACCGAGGCCGACCACGCGGTGACCGCCGGCCTGCTGAAGAAGCCCGACATCTCCGGCATCTACGACCTGACGCTGCTGAACAAGGTGCTCAAGGCCGCCGGCCGGCCGGCGGTCTCCGCCGACGGGCTCGGCACTTCCTGACCCGCACCCCGCGCGGCGCGACCCACCGACTCCGGTGGTCCACCCCCGCCTGGTCCTCGTCGATGCCCAGTCACAGGACCGGGCGGGGGCGGGCCCCCGGCCCCCCTTCGCTTTCTCGCCACACCACACACGCCAGGAGGTGCCCGCAATGAGCACGGCACTGACCACCTCGAAGAACGCCCCGGTGGACGAGAGCCCGACCGGCGCACCCGCCGTCCGGATCTCCCACGTGCACAAGTCCTTCGGCCGTCCCGGCACCGCCACCCCGGTGCTCGACGACATCACCCTCGACGTAGCCCCGGGCGAGTTCGTCTGCCTGCTGGGCGCCTCCGGCTGTGGCAAGTCCACCCTGCTCAACCTGATCGCCGGCCTGGACAAGCCCACCGCCGGCGAGATCGAGGTGCCCTCCGGGCGCCCGGCGCTGATGTTCCAGGAGCACGCGCTCTTCCCCTGGCTGACCGCCGGCAAGAACATCGAACTCGCCTTGCGCCTCAACGGCGTGGCCCGCCCCGAGCGCCGCGCCGAGGCCGAACGGCTGCTGGAGCTGGTCCGCCTGGGCGGCTCCTACGGCAAGCGGGTGCACGAGCTGTCCGGCGGCATGCGCCAGCGCGTCGCGATGGCCCGCGCGCTCGCCCAGGGCAGCCGGGTGCTGCTGATGGACGAGCCGTTCGCGGCGCTGGACGCCATCACCCGCGACGTCCTGCACGACGAGATCACCCGGATCTGGGCGGAGCGTCAGCTGACCGTCGTGTTCGTCACGCACAACGTGCGCGAGGCGGTCCGGCTCGCGCAGCGCGTCGTCCTGCTCTCCTCGCGGCCCGGCCGGGTCGCCCGCGAGTGGCAGATCGACCTGCCGCAGCCGCGCCGCATCGAGTCGGCCGGCGTCGCCGACCTGTCCGTCGAGATCACCGAAGAACTGCGTGGGGAGATCCGCCGCCATGGCCAGCACTGAGACCACCCCGGCGCCCGCCGACGACCTCTCCGGGGTCGAAGCCGGCCTGGACGCCCTGGACTCCGTCCAGATCCAGCGCACCCCGATCGGCCAGCTGCTGCGACAGAAGGCGCTGCCGCCGCTGATCGGCGTGCTGCTGGTGCTCGGCCTCTGGCAGCTCACGTACAGCCTGCACGTGACCGCCAGTTACAACCTGCCCAGCCCCGCGGACGTCTGGGGCAGCCTGACCGACCTCTGGACCGCCGGGACGCTCTTCTCGATCATCTGGACCAGCCTCTGGCGCGGCATCCTCGGCTTCCTCGCCGCCGTCGCCATCGGCACCCCGATCGGCCTGCTGGTCGCCCGGGTCAAGCCGGTCCGCGCGGCGATCGGCCCGATCCTTCAGGGCCTGCAGTCGCTGCCCTCGGTCGCCTGGGTGCCCGCCGCGGTGATCTGGCTCGGCATCAACGACTCGATGATGTACGCGGTCATCCTGCTCGGCGCCGTCCCCTCGATCGCCAACGGCCTGGTCGCCGGCATCGACCAGGTGCCGCCGCTCTTCCTGCGCGCCGGACGGACGCTGGGCGCCAGCGGCATCTCCAACGCACGGCACATCCTGCTGCCGGCCGCGCTGCCCGGCTACCTGGCCGGCCTCAAGCAGGGCTGGGCCTTCTCCTGGCGCTCGCTGATGGCCGCCGAACTGGTCGCCAGCTCCCCCGACCTCGGAATCGGCCTGGGCCGGTACCTGGAGAACCAGCGCGAGGGGATGAGCATGCCCGGCGTGCTGCTCGGCATCATCCTGATCCTGCTGGTCGGCGTCGCGATCGACCTGCTGGTCTTCTCCCCGATCGAGCGCCGCGTGCTGCGCAGCCGCGGCCTGCTGGCCACCGGACGCTGAGCCCGTGAACCCCGTCCTGCTACTGATCGCGCACGGCAGCCGCGACCCCCGGCACGCGGCCACCGTCGAGGAGTTGGCCGTCCAGGTCCGCACGCTGCGGCCCGACCTGGAGATCGCGACGGCCTACCTCGACCACTGCGCCCCGCGCGTCGCGCAGGTCGCCGGACGGCTCGCGGGCCGTCCGGCGGTGGCGGTCCCGCTGCTGCTCAACCGGGCCTTCCACGCCAAGCACGACATCCCCACCGCGCTGCGGGCGGCGGGCTGCGCGCTGCCCGTCGCCGACGTGCTGGGCCCCTCCCCGCTGCTGCTGGACGCGCTGGACCGGCGACTGACCGACGCCGGCCTGGACGTGCGCGACGCCGCCGTCCGCGCCCGCACCGGCGTGGTGCTGGCGGCGGCCGGCTCCTCCGACCCGGCCGCCGACGCCGCCACCCGCGCGCTGGCCGACGAGTGGCGCCGCACCCGCGGCTGGGCCGGCGTCGAGGTCGCCTACGCCTCCGCCGGCGGCCCGCAGGTCCCCGACGCGCTGGCCGCCCTGCGCGCCCACGGCGCCGCCCGGACCGCCGTCGCCCGCTACCTGCTGGCCCCCGGGCTGCTCCCCGACCGCATCGCGACCGCCGCCACCGAAGCCGCCGCCGACCTGCTGACCCCCGTCCTCGGCGCCGCCCCCGAACTGGCCCAGCTGCTGCTCCAGCGCTACGACGCCGCCTCGGCGACCACCGCCCGGCTGGCCGCGTAGGCGGTCGCGCGCCTACAGCGGCGCCGCGAGGTCGAGGGTCCAGACCAGGCCGCCGGAGTCCGGCGCCGTGCCGACCCCGGTGTCGGTGTAGCGGCAGTCGAGCAGGTTCTGCTGGTGGATGGCGCCGTCCATCCAGTCGCTCAGCACCTTGGCCGGCGACTTGGTGTCCTGGTCGAGGTTCTCGCCCCACGCGCTCCACTGGTAGCCGGCCGCCGTGATGCGGGCGTCCGGCTGACCGCCCTGCGGGTCGGCGTGGTCGAAGTAGTGGTTGGCGACCATGTCCGCGGAGTGCCCCTGGGCGGCGGCGTGCAGGCGCGGATCGATCCGCAGCTGTGCGCAACCGGCCTTCGTCCGTTGGGCGTTGATCAGGTCGACGAGCTGGCGCTCCAGGCTCTTGGGGGCGACGGAGGGGGTCGGCGAGGGAGCCGGCGCGACGGTGGCCGCGGGCGTGCTGGGCGGCGCGGACGGGAGGCTCGGCGAGGGCGTGGGGCTCGGGGTGGGCATCGGGGTGGGAGTCGGCGTCGGCTCGGTCGAGGGCTCGGCGGGCGTGACGACCGCGAGCGCGGTACCACCGGCGCCGGCCGCGGGGTGGCCGCTGGGCAGGACGCTCACCGCCCCGAGAACCGCCACCGCCGCGACGACCCCGCCGACCAGTTGGGCCGGTCGCCGCCCACCCCGGAGCAGCCGTCGGCCGGACGGCGGCGCGGACGCGGACGCCGACACGGACGCCGGGACGGACGCCGACACGGACGAGAAGGTGTGAGCCGCGAGGTGCTGCGGCGGAAGGACGAGCACCAGACCCGCGAGCAGCCCCTCGACCGGCAGCAGCTCCCGCCGGTGCCCCGAGCAGACCGCACACGCCCGCGCGTGCCGGGCTATCCGCTTGCGCCACAGCGCCGCCGGACGGCCGTCCCAGCCGGGGGTCAGCGCCGACAGCCCCGGGCACGGCGGGGCGGTGTCGAGCGCGCGCACCACCAGCCGGCCGACCTCCAGCTGCTCCTTCATCCGCTGCACCCGCACGGCGGCGTGCTGCGCCGGGATCCCCAGCGCCTCGACCAGCTCGGCCCGGGTCAGCTCGCCCGCCGTCTCCAGCCACCAGAGCGAGAGCAGGTCGCGCTCGCGCTCGTCCAGCCAGCGGGTCGCCTCGGCGACCTCCCTGCGCTGTCCCGACAGACCCAGCCGCAGGATCGTCACGTCGACGAAGTCCCCGGCCGGGTCGGAGAGCTGTTCCATGGTGTCCAGGCCCGCCAACGGCGCGAGCTGCCGCGCGGCCCAGCGGCGGCGCACCTCGTTCATCGCTATCGCCACGAGCCAGGAACGGAACGACGAGGGATCGCGCAGACCCGCCAGGCTGCCGATGACGCGGACCATGGTCTCCTGCACGACGTCGTCGACGTCGGCGTCGCCGCCCATCGCCCGTCCGACGACGTTGTAGACCAGCGGCAGATGGGCGGCGATCAGCCGCTCCCGGGCGTCCTCGTCACCGGCCTGCGCGGCGGCCACCAGGGCCGCAGCGCCCGCTTCGTCTGCATGCATCCGCTGTTCCTCACTCGTCCGACCGTCGCACCCCACCTCTGGAAGACCCTCGTCGGCGGCCCCGATAACAGGAACCGCCGCTCAGGAACCACCCCAGCGGTCGGGCGCGCGCGGCCCGCCTGTCGCGGCTGCCCCGACAGTACCGGCACGCCGTCGGCGCACCGGGCCCGAGGGCCGCCTTCGACGGCCTGCAACGGTCGGCGGCGGCGCGGCGGCGGCGCGGTCTACTGGGCCTGGCCGAAGTCCTCGGTCCACCAGGGCCCGTTGGAGCTGAGGTTGACGCCCACACCGGTCTCCTGGAAGGCGCAGTTGAGGATGTTGTCCCGGTGCTCGGGGCTGTTCATCCAGCCGGTCATGGCGGTGGTCGGGTCCTGCGGGCTCTGGTAGATGTTCTCGCCCCAGCTGGACCACTGGTAGCCGCCGTTGGTCATCCGGGTGCCGGGGTCGACGCCTTCCGGGGTGTCGTGCTCGTAGTAGTTGCGAGCGGCCATGTCGTCGGAGTGCTCCTGGGCGACGGCCTGCAGCTTCGCGTTCACGGTGAGCGCGCCGCAACCCGCCTTGGCCCGCTCGGCGTTGACCATGGTGACGATCTGCTGGACGAACCGGGCGGCCGTCCCCGAGGCCGGCGTCCCGGCCACCGGACCCGGGCCGACGACGGACCTGGCCGTCGGCGCGGCCGTCGAGGCGCTGGGACGGGCGGCCGGACTCGTCGCGGCGGGCGCCGGGCTCGGGGAGAGCGAGACCGAGGCGGAGGCGGACGGTACGGGCGCGGCGGTGGCCGTCGGGGCGGACGCGGCCGGGGACCCGCTCGCGGACGCAGTCGGGGAGGCGGAGGCAGAGGCGGACGGCGACCCCGCGCGGGCACCGGACGGCGGAGCGGACGCCGTCCCGACGGGCGACCCGGGCAGCACCGCGTGCACCGACGGCAGCACCACATCGGCGGCGGACTGCGCCCGATGCGCACCGCCCGCGCCCGACATCCCCAGCACCCCGAACGTCCCGCCGACGGCGACGACAACGACGGCCGCCCCCGCGACAGCCACCGCCCGCCCACGCCGCGCGTCCGCCCGGTGCAGCCGCCGGCCCCGCACGTGCCTGCGCGCGGGACGGGTCCGCACGGCCGGTTCGTCGAAGTCACTGCTCACGTGTCCACCTACTGCTGGTCCGAGGTCCGTTCCGGCCCGGACGTCTCTCCGGGCCGACACCCAGGAGACCGCCCCACCCGATCCCGATAACGAAAACCGCGAGCCCGTTCGACCGACTTCGGCCTTCACCGTCGACGATCCGGAGCCCGACCGACAAGCACCAGCCGCTCCCACGGCTCCAGTTCCCCGCGCAGCCGGCGGCTCACCTCCCACCGCTCCCCGCCGACCTCCAGACAGAACCAGGCGCGCACCTGGTAGTAGCCGTCGACCAGGCTCACCACGACCTCCGGCCGCCGCACCTACCTCCCGGCGGATTCCAGCGCCGACGCGAGTGCTTTCACGTGAGAGTTCTCAAGAATCCCCGGGAAGGACTGTCGCAGTTGCCCGACGAGGCTCAGGCCGGCACCGACCAGGGACTCCTGGAACTCGTCCACCGTCGATTCCACGAAACCGTCGGCGAAGTCACAGTCGACGCGCAGAGCGGATCCGTCGACGCGCAGGAAGATACTCCCCTCCCCCTCGGTGAAGTCGTACTCGGCGGTGCCGGATTCCCTGGCCTGCGCGAAGGCGACCAGCATTGCTCGGGCGAAGTCGAAGACGGTCACCCGGGTCATCGGGAACTCGACGTCCCCTGCCTTGATGACGACGTCACCGAGCGGGAACCGGTAGGTCAGGTCGGTCAGCCCGATATCGGCCGGCCGGGTGCGGAGGGACGCCAGGGAGTGACTCCTGAGCGTGATGGAGATCGTGACTGCCACAGTTGCCGTCCACATGTCTGGTCAGGCCCTCACCCGGCGAACCGAGCGGGCCTGACCGGCGGTGCGGCCGTGCGCGGAGCGGGGAGCCCGCTCCGCGCACGGCCTTTGACCAGTCGAATCCGGTACCTGTGAGGTACCTAGAACGGGTAGGCGGTGATGACCCGGCCGCGGATCACCACGACCCTGACCCGCTTCTTGTTCCGTCCCTTCTGCCGCCCGACCGGGTTGTCGAACTTCTTCTCGTAGGTGTGGCCGGGGCGACCCAGCGTCGCCTTCTTCTTCGTCCCCGTCCTGACAGTCTCGTGGATGAGTTCGCGCACCTGCTGGCGGTTACCGATGAACTTGGACTTTTCCCGGTAGGAGTTGCGCGAGATGTGGCGCGGGAAGATGTGGCCGGACCAGTCGCGGGAGCCGATGTTGCAGCTGCTGTTGTGCACCACAGCACTGCCCGCACCGATGGCCACGGTGTAGGTGTGGATGTCGCCGACGTTGAGGTTGAAGACCAGCTGGTCCGCGAGGTGGCCGAGGTCGGTGGCCCGCGTCACCGTGAGCCGTTGACCCGTCGGCGAGACGAGCGAGTCGCCGACCTTGACGTCGACCGCGTTGACCCAGCCGGCGCCGTCGACCAGGAGCGGGTGCTCCGCGGTCACCGCGAGGGCGGGGGTACCGTCGTCGAGGTCGGTGTCGAGCATCACCATGTGCCTGCTGCCGTAGCCGACGATGACGGCCAGGACGGGCTTGGCGACGCTCTCTCCGGTCGCGGAATCGGTGGCCAGAACGAGGTCTCCGGTCCGGATCCCGCCGATCGGCGCATACGTCCCGTCCGCCATCAGCACCGGCGTGTCGGGAGCGAACGAGTTGCATCCGGATCGTCGGAACACGGTCGCGGTCTTGGAGGCGACACGTTGGACGCGTGCGGCCGCTCTGGTGGCCTTGACCGACGTGACCGCCGCCTTGACCGCCGTGTTGGCCCCGACGAGGCCGGCCGCCGCGGTGACCGCCATCTCGGCGGCCTTGCCCCAGTTGCCGGTGGCGGCATAGGAGACGGCGGAGACCGCTGCCGCCGCCGCGCCGATCGGGCCGGGGATGTAGGAGGCGACCTCGGCGACCTTGGCGACCACCTCGACCGTCTTCTTCAGCCACTTGGGCATGCCCCAGTTGCCGTCGAGGTCGGTGCAGTTGACCGGGTCGCCGGTGCAGTAGTCGTACGCGCCGGCGTTGCCGCCGGGGACCGGGTCGATCTGCAGGAAGCGGCCCAGCGCCGGGCTGTAGAGCCGGGCGCCCATCAGGATGTCGCCGTCCTGGGCCTCGGCGGAGCGCTGCTTGCCGCCGAGCCAGCCGTAACGGACGGTGCCCTGCCCGGCCTGCGGGATGCCGAACTCGTCGAAGTCCAGCACCACCGGCCTGGTCAGCGCGGTGTCGGTGGTGACGACCACCGAGCCCTGGAGGTTGGTGAGTTGGAGCTGCACGTCACCGGTACGGCTGGTGACGGCGGACAGGTCGGCGTCGGGTCCCGAGACGTTGCGGGTCAGCGTGCCCTGGGTGGTGTCCTCGACGACCCAGCGGACCTCGTCGGAGTCGTCGCCGTAGTGGTTCAGCTTCGAGGTGGCGTTGGCCCAACTGCCGTCCGCCTGCTTCTTGGACGTGGTGAAGCCGGTCAGCCGGTGGGCGGCGTCCAGCGCCCACTGCTGCTTGGTGTCCCCCTTCTCCTGCGCGGCGACCTTGTCGTTGGCCCAGTAGGTGGTGGTGGCGCCGGTCGCCGTCTGCACGGTGCGGCCGAAGGCGTCGTACGCGAAGCCCGCATCGGTCAGCCGGTCGGCGCTGTCGTACGTGTGGTTCTCCCCGACCGTGCCGACCGCGCCACCCGTGCCGCACGTGCCGTCGGCGTTCTGCGGGGAGGTCGACTTGGCCAGCCGGTTGGAGTGCGCGTCGAAGGCGTACTGCCGGGTGACGCAGCCGGTCGCGGTCGAGCTCTGCTCGGCCCTGGTCAGCCGGCCCAGCCGGTCGTACTGGTAGGAGCGGGTGGCGGTGGAGCTGGTGTCCTTGGCCACCTGGCCCTGGGTGGAGATGTCGGTGCTCTGCGCCCAGATCACGGCGCCGTCCGAACTGCGGGTGTAGGTACGGCTGGTGGCCTCACCCACCGCGTTGGCGGTGTCCTTGCGGACGATGCCGCCGGGGTAGCTCTGCTCGACCAGCTGGCCGTCCGGCCCGTACGTGGCGGTGAACTCGCCGGCGACGCTGTCGTTGACGGAGGTCACCAGGCCCCGGGGCTCCTTGGCCCGGTCGTACGTGTAACTGGTGGACCCGGTCGGGTCGGTGACCTTCACCGGCTTGCCGAAGGTGTCGAACTCGGTGCTGGTGGTGGCGCCGTCGGCGTCCGTGTAGGAGATCAGCCGGCCCAGCACGTCCATCGTCCGCGACAGTGTCCTGCCGCCGGCCGTGGTCTTCAGCGCGTCACCGGTCGCGGGGTCGTACTCGGTGGTGACCTTCGGCAGTGCCAGGCCCTCGTCCGAGGTGATCTCGGTCGAGGTGATCCGGTCGGCGCCGTCGTAACTGGTGACGGTCTTGCGGGACTTGCCCGCGTTCGTCTCGGTGGTCTCCTCCGGCTCGCCGAACGGCGAGTAGCGGGTGACCCGCTTGACCGGCAGGGTCGCGGTCATCCGTGACGTGTCGGCGCCGGTCACCGCACCGCCGGGGCCGGTCGAGCAGGGCTTGCCCGCCCACTCGGGCCGGTTGCCGCAGGCGGTGTCGTCCGGGTTGGCGCCGGCCGTGTAGAAGACGGTCTTCACCGTCCCGGCGTCCGTGCCGTTCGAGCCCGGCTTGCGGGACTCCTGGGCCCGGGCCGCGGCGTCGAACCTGATGGTGGACGTCAGGTTGGCGCCGAGTGCGTCGGTGGTCACCGAGGTGGCCGTCTTCAGCGTCCAGCCCGGGACACCGCCGATCGGGGCGCCGTAGCCGGTGCGGGTGACGCGCTGCTCGACGTCGTCGGCGTAGCCGTCGATCCGGGCGCCGTCGATGCTGGTGGTGACCAGGTGGTAGGCCTGCCCGTCGGGCTTGCCCTCGTCGTAGGTGTTCGTGTTGTGGTCCCGGGCCAGCACCGAAGTACCGACCGCGAGCGAGGGGTTGACGGTGGTCTTGGTGAGCGTGACGGCGTCGATGCCGGCCTGGAAGAACGGCGCGGCGGCGGCCGGGTTGGTGCCGGTGACGGTCAGCGTGAGCTGGTGGTCGCCGCGCGCCAAGCGGACCGCCTTGCCCGCCGCCCAAGGAGCCGTGGTGACACCGGGGTTGTAGCCGTCGAAGCTCCCGGGCAGCGTGCTGCCGTCCAGGGCGAAGGTGACGACGCCGTAGTCGCCGGCCTTGGTCAGCTTGGCCGACAGCAGGTAGTCACCCTCCTCCGGGACGGTGACCCGGAAGGTGGCGTTGTCACCGGCCTTCTTGGCGACCAGCATGATCTGGGCGCCGCCCGACCAGCCGCCGTTGCCGACCCACGAGGTGTCGCCGCGCTGGACGGAGACCGGTGCGGTGGAGCCCAGTTGGGGCAGGTTCTCGCCCTCGGCGGTCACCTGCGCCGGTGCGGTGCCGGCCGCCACCGCCTCGGAGAGCGAGGCGCGGTAGACCGGGCCGAGCGTCTCGGTGACGTCCAGGCCGTCGGGGGTGTAGCCGGTGCGGGCGTCCAGCAGCCGGGCCCTGGCCGCGGAGTCGGCCGGCAGGCCGAGTTCGGCGACGAACCGGTCGGTGTCCGGGTGGGTGCCGAGCGCGATGGCGCGGTTGGTGGCCTGCAGGGTCCGCACGGCGTGGCCGTAGCGGTCGTACTCGGTGGTGTCGATGTCACCGCCGGGGGTGACCGACGGCGCCGCGGTGTTCACCTCGTTGCCGGAGGCGTTGAGGTAGTGGACGGTGGCCGCCCGGTAGCCGTCCGCGCCGGGCTTGGCCGGCCCGGCCGTGTGGGTGCCGGGGTCGTCCTCGGGTCCGAAGACGGCGGTGGCGTCGGTCGGCGCGTCGGTCTGCGCCCACTTGGCGACCTCGGGCCCGGACAGCTCGTACGGGCCGCCGGCCCCGCGGGTCAGCGGGACGTCGTAGACGACCCTGGTCGCGATCTCGCCGTTGACCTGGTCCTTGCTGCCGGGCGCGAGGGTGCCCCGGCGGACCTTCAGCAGCCGGCCCGGGTCCTGGTCGGAGCCGGCCTTGCCGTAGTCGAAGTCCCACGGCAGCTCGCCCGCCGCACCGACCCGGGTGACCCGGCCGGCGTCGTCGTAGCTGTAGGAGGTCTTCAACGGCTGGGCCAGGCGCGGGTCCCAGACCTGCGCCAGGCGGCCGCGCTCGTCGTACGCGTAGTGCGCGACCTCGACGGCCTCCTGCTTGCCGCTGACCGGGTTCCACGACCAGGACTTCACCGCCCGCACCCGGTCGGTGAAGTCGCCGGGGACGGCGGCGGTCGCGGTCGTGGCGGTGGCGTAGTCGTAGTCCATCGCCTCGCAGCCGCGCGGCAGCGGGTCCAGCGTGCAGTGGTTGGCGTCGTCCACGCCCGGCTCGACGGCGGCGATCACGCGCTTCACCAGCGCCCGGCCGTCGGCCGCGTCGTACTGGTAGCGGGTGGTGGAATCGGCGTCCGGACCGGTCTCGCTGACCAGTTGAAAGACGTCCGAACCGGGCTGGGCCGTGAAGACGTTCTTGCTGCCGTCCAGGTCGGACAGCGTGTACGTGCCCGCGGCCACCGTCAGCGACAGGTTCTCGGCGCCCGGCTCGGGGAAGAACGAGCCGTCCGCGCCCTTGGCGAAGGTGAGCACCGAGTCGTCGTTGAGCTTGAGCTCGGCGAGGTCGGACTGCGGGAAGGAGAGCGAACGGTACTCCGAACCGCTGCCCGCGTTCGGGCCGCCGGCCCACTGCGGACCGAACGGCGCGACGATCTCCTTCAGCGACAGGTCGTCGAAGAAGACCCCCTTGCCCGAGCCGGCCTGGAAGCCGTTGTAGAGCCGGAACCACGCCTCGGTGGCGTCCTTGGGCACCGTCAGGTCGACCGAGAGCTGCTGCCAGGCGTCGGCGAAGCCCGCCTTGGCGGACGCCACCTCGCCGTAGCCGGCCGGGGTGCGGTAGACGCCCAGCAGCCGCAGGCCACGGTTGGGCAGCCCGGAGGTGTCCAGACCGGACGCGCCGGGGACGTAGATCCAGCCGGTCAGCCGGTAGCTGCGGCCGGGCTTCATGCCCTGGGCCATCGCGTACTCGGGGCCGACCGCGGCGTAGGAGTCCCAGCCGCTGGAGGCGGGCAGCACCGACAGCGAGTCGGTGGAGTTGTCGTGGCCGCGCGCCGTGGAGCGCGACAGCGTCGCCTGGCCCGCCGTGAAGCCGGCCAGGTCGGTGGAGACCTGGCGCTGGTTGGCGGTCAGGCGCTCGCCCTGCGGCTGCCAGCCGCGGTCGGTGCCGCGTGAGGAGGAGCTGCGAGCCACCGACAGGCCGAACTCGTCCGCGTCCGTGACGTCGGCGGAGTAGTCACCGGTCAGCAGGTTGACCGAGCCGGGACCGACCGGGGTGCCGGCCGCGCCGTCCGCGTTGCGGTCCACCGTCATGGTGTTCCAGCCGGTGGGGTAGCCGTTGCCGGAGCCGTCCTCGGGGAAGAGCACGGCGCGCACCTGCACCACGCCGCCGGTCTGGCCGAGCGTGTCGACCACCGTCCAGTTGGCGAAGCCGCCCAGCTCCGCCAGGCGCGGCTTGCCGTCGGTGACCGGGGTGTTGTCGGCCTTGGTCAGGTTGGCCGTCGGCACGTTGTACTCGGTGGCGCCGGGACCGCGACGGTACTGGTAGACGACCCGCTTGAAGTCGGTCTGCGCGTCGACCGAGAGCTTGACCCGCTTGGCCGCCTGGCTGCCGTCGGCGGGCGAGCTGAGCCCGGCCCGGCCGACCTGGAAGGCGTAGAGCGTCGGGTCGGACAGGTTGCCCGCCCGGTCCTTGGACTGCACCTTCAGCACCCGGTGGCCGTCGGCGGCGGGCGTGACGGTCGTCGTGGTGGCCGCCGTGGCGTTCACCGTGACCGGGGCGCCGCCGTCCACCGTGTAGACGTAGCCGACCAGGTCGTTGGTGCCGCCCGCGGGGGTGAGGGTGAACGAGCCGGCCTGGCCGGAGGCGCCGTGCCAGAGCCCGTCGGCGGGGTAGTCGGCCGAGGTGACGAAGGGGGCGCCGGGCTTGACGGTGTCCACCTGGAAGGCGGTGGCCGGGCTCCAGCCGGAGTAGTCGGTGCCGTCCCAGAGCCGGGCGAAGACGGAGTACGAGACACCCTCGTCGAGTTTGGCGACGCCGAAGTCGGCGGGGACGGCTTTCAGGTAGGTGCCGTTCGGGCCCTCGCGGTAGACGCTCTTGACGAACGAGCCGTCGCGCCAGAGGTCGAGGTGGGCGCCGACGGTGCCGCCGTCGGGGTCACTGGCGAGGACCGAGAAGGTCGGCGTGGCCGAGTTCGTCCAGCGCGGGTTGCCCTGCTGCGCGGGCAGCACGTCGACGGTCGCGGGGGTCGGTGGCACGGTGTTGTAGGTGACCGACAGGAACGGCGGGGCCTCGCCCTCGGCCGAGCTGAACTTCTTCCAGGTGTACGAGTCGTTCTCGTCCACCGCCTTGATGCCCAGCGCGTACTGGCCGGCGCCCATCCCGGACCAGTCCCGGACCAGGTTGGTGATGTCGGCCTTCACCCAGGCGCTGCCGTCGGGGTTGGCGCACTGGTGGGTGTCGTTGCCGTCGATGTCGCGGGTCTGGTCGGTGGTCGCGTATTTGGTGATCAGCCCCGGCTGGTTGCCCCAGCGGTTGCCGCGGTCCGCGTACTGGGCGGCCCACACCTCCCACTGCTTGGGCAGGCAGTAGGACGAGTGGAAGTTCCACAGGTTCAGCGAGGCACTCAGGACGTGCTTGCCGTTGAAGCCCGCGCCGGGGAAGTGCAGGAACGAACGGGCCTTGACCGCACCGGCGTTGTAGGTGCCGAGCTTGAGCTCGGTGGAGGCCGACTGGTCGGTGGAGGTGTCGCTCTGCACGAAGGTGTCGAAGCTGGCGCCCAGCTCCACGACCGGGTCGACGGTCACCGGGTACTGGGTCTTCGGATCGGCCATGAAGGCGGCGTCCGGGGTGAAGACCAGCTCGGCGTCGGCGCCCTGACCGCGCAACTCCATGGCGACCGGCGCGCGGTGCAGGTGCTCGCCGGAGGCCTCGTCCACGGCCTTGTCCCACATCACGGGGGCCGGGATCCGGACCACCACGGTGCCGGCCGACTTCTCGGTCAGCTCGATCGAGCCGTCGTCCTTGCGGACCACGTCGAGGCCGTTGGTGTCGAGCGGGATGGTGATCGTGCCCGCCTGGGAGACGGCCGAGCGGTCCTTGACGACCAGGTACTGCTCGAAGCCGGTACGGGTGGCCTGCAGCAGCAGGTCCACGCCGGGGCGGGCGTCCACGTAGGTGGCGGTGCTGCCGTCGAGCTTCGGCTTCGGCAGCCGGCCGAGCCAGCCCAGCTCGATCTGCCGCGCGCCCGAGCCGACCTTGACCAGGTTGCGTTCGGCGGGGGCAGCGGGCACCGGGGCGTCCCCGGCCAGCGCAGCGCGGGCCCGGTCACGCGCGGCGCGCTCCGACGGCGCGGCAGATGACGGCGCCGCAGATGACGGCGCGGCAGGCGACGGCGCGGCAGGCGACGGCGCCGCCGCGGTCGGTGCGGCAGGCGACGGCGCCGCCGCGGTCGGTGCGGCCGCCGTCGGCACGCCCGTCGGTGCAGCCGTCGGCGCGGGCAGCCCGTCCCCGACCTTCACCCCGGCGTCGCCGCCCTCGAAGACCAGCCCCTCGGGGTGCGCCTTCGGCGCGACCTTGCCGTCCGGGGTCTCCACCAGCGTGGTGTCCACCGGCACCCAGGCCTCGCCGACCCGCATCCGGATCGGCCCGATCGACCGCTCGGCCGTCAGCGTCCCCTCCGGGTTCGCCCACAGGGTCGCGTTCTCGCTGCGGGCGCCGGTCACCTCGATCCGGTGCCCCTGCAACCGGGCCGCCAGCAGGGCTGACGCCTCGTCCGGCGCCTCGGTGGCGGAGGGGGCCGGGTTCTGAGTGGGTGTCGCGGCCGTGGCGGAGCGCGGGGTCAGCGCGTCCAGCGCCACCCCGGTCTCCACCATCAGCCCCAGGGCCAGCAGCACCGCTATGCGGCGGGTACGACGCGCGGAGAAGGGCACGGCTGCGCGCGCAGCCGAGGCCCTGGACCGTCTGAACATCAAGAGTCTCCCCTGTGGACCCCAATGAGAGGTCATGAATGAGTAAAGGAAGACTAAATCTTTCATTATCCAGCGGCACGCAAGGTCGATTTTTGACGCACGATCACAACTGACGGCTATCGATTCCATAACAGCGGACCGAAAAGAGACGATTCATCCGGTTTCCCTCGCCGGATGAATCGTCCCCGGTCCGCACCCGGAAACGCCTGAGGGCCCGTTCGCCGAAGCGAACGGGCCCTCAGATGTCAGAGCTGATCCGATCCGGTCGGATCAGCTCGTCGGAATGTCGCGGATGTCGCGGATGTCAGCGCGCGGGGCGACGCTGACGGCCGGTGCCGTAGTTGCCACCGGTCTTGGAGCCGGTGCCCGGAGCCGCACCGCTGCTGGCCTTGCCGGAGAAGCCGGCCGCCTGGCGCGAGGCGCCCGCACCGCTGCCGCCACCGGCGCCGGCGCCCATCCGCTGCTTGGGGCGACGGCGACGCGGGTTGCCGTTGGCGTCCACATCGGTCGGACGGGTCGAACGCGGGCCGGCCGGGCGCCGGTTGGCGGTGCTGGCCGCCGGCGCGGGCGCGGCCACGACGGCCAGCGTCACGGCGACGCCGGACGGCGTGCGCGCACCGGTGATCCGGCTCAGCTCGGCGTCGCCGGGCCGCACCTTGGTGGTGACCGGCCGGATGCCCGCGGTGGACATCAGCTTGGTCATCTCGCGGCGCTGCTCGGGCAGCACCAGGGTCACCACGGTGCCCGACTCGCCGGCCCGGGCGGTACGGCCGCCGCGGTGCAGGTAGTCCTTGTGGTCGATCGGCGGGTCCACGTTGACGACCAGGTCCAGGCCGTCGATGTGGATGCCGCGGGCCGCCACGTTGGTGGCGATCAGCGCGGTGACGTTGCCGTCGCGGAACTGGTCCAGCGTCCGGTTGCGCTGCGGCTGGGACTTGCCGCCGTGCAGCGCGGCCGCCTTGACGCCGCTGGCGAGCAGCTGCTTGGCCAGCCGGTCGGCGCCGTGCTTGGTGTGCACGAACATGATCACGCGCCCCTCGCGGGAAGCGACGTGCGCGGTGACGGAGGCCTTGTCGGCCGCCTCCAGGTGGAGCACGTGGTGCTCCATGGTGGTCACCGCACCCTGCGACGGGTCCACCGAGTGGGTGACCGGGTCGGAGAGGAAGCGCTTGACGAGGCGGTCGACGTTGCGGTCCAGGGTGGCGGAGAAGAGCATCCGCTGCCCGTTCTCCTCGACCTGCTCCAGCAGCTTGGTGACCTGGGGCAGGAAGCCCATGTCGGCCATCTGGTCGGCCTCGTCCAGGACGGTGATCGCCACCTGGTCGAGCCGGACGTCCTGCCGGTTGATCAGGTCGTCGAGCCGGCCCGGGGTGGCCACCAGGATCTCGGCGCCCCGGCGCAGCGCGTTGGCCTGCCGGGTGATCGACATGCCGCCGACGACGGTCGCGATCCGCAGGTTGACCGCGGTCGCGTACGGGGTCAGCGCGTCGGTGACCTGCTGGGCCAGCTCGCGGGTGGGCACCAGCACCAGGGCCAGCGGCTTGCGGGCGTCGGCCCGGCGGCCGTTGGTGCGGGCCAGGACGGCGAGGCCGAAGGCGAGGGTCTTGCCGGAGCCGGTACGGCCGCGGCCGAGCACGTCGCGCCCGGCGATCGCGTCCGGCAGCGTGGCGGACTGGATCGGGAACGGCTCGGTGACGCCCTCCCGGGTCAGGGCGCTGAGCAGGGCCTTGGGCATCTCCAGCTCGGCGAAGGTCGCGGCCGGCGGGCGGGCCGGGGTGCCACCGGTGACGGCGGCGAAGTCTGCGGGTGCCTCGGCGGCGCGGCTCTGGCCGGAACCGCCGCGACCGCGGCTCTGTCCCTGGCTCTGGCTGCGCAGGCCGCCGGAGCTGCGTCCGGCGCGGGCCTGGGCGTCACTGAAGCCGCCCGAGCTGGTGCGCGCGGAGCCACCGGCGCCGGTGCTGCCGGTACGCGGGCGGCCACGGCCTGCTGAGGAACGGCGTGCCTGTTCGGTCATGCGGATACTCCATCCTGAGCGGTCACCACAAGGAGTGACACAGGGGTTCGGCCGTCAGGAAGGAATGTGCGCCGCCCCGGCCGTTCGGCGGCATGGGCGAAGGCCCGCACCGTGCGGTACGGGCCTTCGCTTGCGTCGTGCGTTTTTCCAGCAGTGCCGGAAAATCAGATGGCGCGAATGTTCTCGGCCTGCGGGCCCTTCTGGCCCTGCGTGACGTCGAACTCGACCTTCTGGCCCTCGAGGAGCTCGCGGAAGCCGTTGGCCTGGATGTTCGAGTAGTGGGCGAACACGTCAGCGCCGCCACCATCCTGCTCGATGAAGCCGAAGCCCTTTTCGCTGTTGAACCACTTCACGGTGCCGGTAGCCATAACCGTCTCCTAAATTCTGGGGCATCGAGACCCGCACCTCGCGGGCCTCAAGTAGCCGCGATCCCCATCCGGAGATAACACCGGACAAAACAAATGCGCCTGTTGGTTGGTACCAGCAGGCGCACACAAACGTTCATGGGAACCAAAACTGCAACTGACGTCGACTGTAGCACGACCGCGGCTGGACTGATCGGATAATTTTCGCCATCGCCCACCCGTTGAGACGACCGCCACACCGGCGCGCGGCACACGCGACGGCGGCCGCACCCAGGTCACCCCGGGTGCGGCCGCCGTACGGTTCGCGCGTTCGGTTCGCGCGTTCGGTTCGCGCGTTCGCTTCAGCGCCGCGAGGTCAGCGCCGCCCGGCGGGCTGCGCGTCCTCCTCGCTGCGGTACTCGTCGACCACGGCGAGGGTCGGCGAGCCGTGGCCCGCGATCTCGCCGTGGCCCGGCCACCAGGCCGCGCGGCCCAGCAGCGCGGTGAGCGCCGGGGTGAAGAACATCGCCATCACGAAGGCCGATACCGCGATGCCGAAGGCCACCGAGAAGCCGATCTCGCTGAACAGGCTGTTCCCGGCCAGCAGCATGGTGGCGAAGGTCGCCGACAGGATGCCACCGGCGGCGGCGACGGTCGGGCCGCCGTGCCGGATCGCGAGGCCGGCGGCCTCACGCGGGCCGTGGCCCTCGCGGGCCTCCTCGCGCAGTCGGGCGATCATCAGGATGTTGTAGTCCGTGCCGATCGCCACCACGAAGAGGTAGATGAACATCGGCAGCATGAACATGATGCCCGGCTGGCTGTCCAGCTTGAGGAAGACCAGGCTGGTGGCGCCGACGGTGGCGCCGAAGCCCAGGCCGACCGCCGCCATCAGGTACCAGGGGGCGACGACGCTGCGCAGCAGCAGGCCGAGGATCACCATGATCAGCACCGCGGCGATCGGGAAGACCAGCGAGTAGTCGTGGGCCATCGCGGAGTTGATGTCCTTGTAGACCGCCGTGATGCCGCCGACGTACGCCTTGGAGCCGTCCGGCGCCGAGCTGTGCGCCGTGGTGCGCAGGCTGCCGATGGTGTCGATCGCCGCGTTGGAGGCCGGGTCGTCCTTCAGCGTGACGGTGAAGTCCGCGGTCAGCTTGTCCTTGCTCAGCGTCGGCGTGGGCGCCACCTGGGCGACACCCTTGACCTGGCCGAGCTTGTCGGCGTAGGCCGGGAACGCGGACGGGTCGAGCGGCGTGCCGTTGGTCGAGGTCAGGTAGACCTGCGAGGGGGCCGAGGCGCCGGCCGAGAACTCGCTCATGACGGTGTTCTGGACGACCATCGACTCCTTGGTCTTCGGCATCGAGCCGGAGGCCAGGTCGAAGGTGCCCTTGTAGCTGAACGCGCCGAGCGCCAGGACGACCAGCAGACCGCCGGAGACCAGGGCCACCCAGCCGGGCCGCCGCTCGACGGTCCCGCCGAGCGCGGCGAAGCGGGCGTTCTTCGGCTCCAGGCGCCAACGGCCGGACGGCTGCAGGCTCTTGTTGCGGAAGACGAACTTGCGCACGGCGTAGGTCAGGCTGCGCTCCCAGAAGAGCACCCGCTCGGGGATCAGCGAGAGCACCGCCGGCACCAGGGTGACCGAGGCCAGCGCGGTCACGAAGACGGCGATGGCCAGCTCCGGGCCGAGCGCCTTGAACATGCCGAGGCT
This sequence comes from Kitasatospora mediocidica KCTC 9733, assembly GCF_000744225.1. Classification (GTDB taxonomy): domain Bacteria; phylum Actinomycetota; class Actinomycetes; order Streptomycetales; family Streptomycetaceae; genus Kitasatospora; species Kitasatospora mediocidica. Next base: position 881,320 of record NZ_JQLN01000007.1, read on the forward strand.
GGAGAGGATCAGCACGCTGAAGGCCACGATGACCGCACCGGCCGCCGAGGCGATCGCCTCGCCGACCCGGCCGACCGCGTTGACCACGGCGGTCTTGCGGTCGTCGCCCGCTCGCAGCCGCTCTCGGTAGCGGAACACCAGGAAGAGGAAGTAGTCGGTCCCGACGCCGAACAGCACGACGATCAGGATGGCCGACGAGGAGCTGTCCGCGTTGAGGCCGAAGGCCTTGCTGGCGTCGGCGATCAGACCGTTGGCGACCATCGAGTAGACGGCGATCGACACGATCGGGAGCAGCGCGATGAGCGGGCTGCGGAAGATCAGGAACAGCGTCAGCAGGATGATGACGACCGTTCCACCGCCGATCAGCGCGTTGGCCAGCTTGGAGGAGTCCTGCTGGTCGAGCTGCTGCGCGGCCGCGCCGCCGAGCTGGACCTTCAGGTCACTGCCGGAGGCGATCTGCTTGGCGTCGTCCCGCAGGGCCTTGGCGGTGTCCGCGGTGGGCGGGCCCTGCGGAGCGTCCTTGGTGAAGCCGATCGAGGAGATCGCGTACTTGCCGTCCTTGGAGACCGACCGCTCGCCGACCGGCGAGATGATCTGGACATACTTGATGCCCTTGTCGGTCAGCCCCTTGACCACGTTGTTCATGGTGGTGTGGTCGGCCGCGTCCAGCTGGCCGCCGTCGGTACGCTCGAAGAGCAGCATCGCGGAGGGCGTGAAGTTCTCCGGGAACGCCTTCGTCTGCAGGTCCGAGGCCTGGATCGACTCGTAGTGCCGCGGCAGGAACGAGCTCTCGTCCGTGTTCGAGGTGAGCGTCGGCGCGGTGGCGACGATCGCGATGGCCGCCACGATCCAGGCGGCTATGACCCACCAGGCCCGCCTGACGACGAATTGTCCGATTCGGTGGAACATGCTTGTTTTGCCTCCTGGGCATGGCTCATCGCAGCCCTGGGGGACGGGACACTGGGCGACGACTGTGAACCGGCTCGGGCGCAGCGCCTTAGCCGGTCGGCAGGTAAGTGGACGATGGGAGCATCCTACGGGTTCTTACTTGCCGACCGGCAAGTGACCCCCGTCTCCGCTCCCCCTAAGGGACGGCCGAGCCGTTCCCTGGACCATCCTGACCTGCGGACCCCCCTCCTGACCTCGTGCTCCGGGTGGAGATCCCTCCCCCTCAGGGTGGAGTTCGGCCCGTACCCAGGACGGAGAGCGACCTGGGGATAACCCCACCCCCAACCCTGGGGACAGGCCCAGGGGGGTCTCACCCGCTGGCCGGATTACCCCTCAAGTGGCCTTTCCCTAGTGTCGGTTGTGAGCCCGGAGCACTGCCCGGCGCACCCACTCCGCTGTATCTCCTGGGGGAGAAAAACCACCGTGTCATCAAAGCTGGGACTGGCCGCCACCATGGGCGCCTGGAGCGCCCGCCATCGCAAGACAGCAGTCTTCGGATGGATCCTCTTCGTCGTACTCGCCGCCTTCCTGGGCGGAGCCCACGGCAGCACCAAGGTCACCGACTCCGAGTCCATGCCCGGCCAGGTGGCCCGCGCCGCCCAGATCCTGGACGCCGCCGGGATCAAGAGCCCGGCCGGCGAGACCGTGCTCGTCCAGAGCGGCGCGCAGACCGCCGACGCCCCGGCCTTCCGCGCCGCCGTCGACCAGGTCCTGGCCGCGGTGAACGCCACCGGCAAGGCCACCGACGTCCGCTCCCCGTACGACAGCCGGGCGATCTCCGCCGACCGGCACTCGGCGCTGGTGCAGTTCGCCATGGCCGGTACCAAGGACGACGCCCTCGCGAACGTGCCGACGGTGCTCGGCGCGGTGGCGGGCGTCCAGAAGGCCAACCCCTCGCTCACGGTGGTGGAGTTCGGCGAGGCGAGCTCGAACAAGTGGTTCCAGGACCAGTTCAAGAACGACTTCGCCAGCGCCGAGTGGACCGCCGTGCCACTGGCCCTGGGCATCCTGCTGATCGCCTTCGGCGCGCTGGTCGCAGCCATCCTGCCGGTCGGCCTGGCGCTGACGGCCTTCATCGCGGCCGGCGGGCTGGTCGCGCTGAGCAGCAGCTTCCTGCACACCAGCGACGACGCCAGCTCGGTGATGCTGCTGGTCGGCCTGGCCGTCGGGGTCGACTACTGCCTCTTCTACCTGCGCCGCGAACGTGAGGAGCGCGCCGCCGGACGCGACGCGGCGACCGCGCTGCAGATCGCCGCCGCCACCTCGGGCCGGGCCGTGCTGGTCTCCGGGGTGACCGTGGTGGTCGCCATGGCGGGCATGTTCCTGACCGGGATCGCCGACTTCCAGGCGATGTCCTACGCCATCATCGTCGTGGTGATCACCGCCGTGATCGGCTCGCTCACCGTGCTGCCCGCGCTGCTGTCGATGCTCGGCGACCGGGTCGAGAAGGGCCGGGTGCCCTTCCTGCACAAGCTCAAGGCCCGCCCGGCCGCCCACGCCGCCACCGGCGGACGGGTCTGGAACGCCGTACTGACCCCCGTGCTGCGCCGCCCGCTCGCGGCCACCGTGCTGGCCGGCGGACTGCTGCTCGGCCTGGCTGCCCCGCTGCTGACCATGCACACCGCCAACCTGACCTTCGAACAGCAGCTGCCCAAAGGCAACGCCCTGGTCCAGACCTCCCAGCGGATCGAGGCCGCCTTCCCCGGCAGCCCCTCCCCCGCCACCGTGGTCGTCAAGGCCACCGACATCACCTCCCCCGCGATGAAGCAGGCGATCGCCGACTTCCAGACCCGGGCGCTGGCCAGCGGCAGGATGCACGGCCCGATCGACGTCACCGTGCACGCCGCGCAGAACGTCGCCGTGATCGACGTCCCGCTCAACGGCAGCGGCAACGACGCCGCCAGCACCGCCGCCCTGCAGACCCTGCGCACCGACGTGGTGGCGAACACCCTGCTCAAGGTGCCCGGCACCGAAGCCCCGGTGACCGGCGACACGGCCGGCTCGCACGACTTCAACCAGCAGATGACCGGCAGCATGCTCCCGGTCTTCGGCTTCGTGGTCGCCTTCGCCTTCCTGCTGATGCTCGCGTCGTTCCGCTCGCTGGGCATCGCCGTCACCGCCGTCGTCCTCAACCTGCTCTCGGTGGGCGCCGCCTACGGGGTGCTCACGCTGGTCTTCCAGCACGGGGTGGGCGCCTCGCTGATCGGCACGGACGGGGTCGGCGCGGTGGAGTCCTGGGTGCCGCTCTTCCTCTTCGTGATCCTCTTCGGGCTGAGCATGGACTACCACGTCTTCGTGGTCTCCCGGATCAAGGAGGCGCACGACCGCGGCCTGGCCACGCAGGCCGCCATCGGCTACGGCATCCGCTCGACGGCCGGAGTGGTCACCAGCGCGGCGGTCATCATGGTGGCGGTCTTCGCGGTCTTCGGCACCCTCTCCATGCAGTCGATGAAGCAGATGGGCGTGGGCCTGGCGGTCGCCGTCCTGGTGGACGCCACAGTGATCCGCGGTGTACTGCTGCCCGCGGTGATGAGTCTGCTGGGCGAGCGCAACTGGTACCTGCCGCGCTGGCTCGGCTGGCTCCCGGACCTCTCGCACACCGAGGCACCGGCTCCCGCGCCCGTCCCCGCGCCGGTGCAGGACGACACCTCCTGGGCCCACCACATCAACGCCTGACCCCTCCTCACCGCACGCCACCGGCCGGACCCCGCACCCGCGGGGCCCGGCCGGTACGTTGTGCTGCGTGATCCTTTTCGACGAGGCCCGCGCCCGCGCCCTGCTCACCCTCGCCTGCGCCGCCGCCGCGCTGCCCGACCCGGCCGGCGCCCGGCTGATCGCGCTGGGCGAGAACGCCGTCTTCGACCTGGGCGACCCGGCCGTCGTCGCCAAGGTCGGCCGCGGCCCGGAGCTGACCGAACGGGCGGCGCGCGAGCTGACCGTGGCGCGCTGGCTCGCCGGCGAGGGCATCCCGGTGGTCCGGCCCGCCGGGAACCTCCCCGAGCTGCCGGTGGACGCCGCCGGACATCCCGTCACCTTCTGGCACCGGCTCGACCCCGCCGTGCGGACCGCGCGGCCCGCCGACCTCGGCCCGCTGCTGCGCGCGCTGCACCGGCTGCCCGCACCGCCCGTCCCGCTGCCGCGCCGCGACCTGCTCAGCGGGGTGGAGCGCTGGCTGCGGGCCGCCGAGGGGCACATCGACCCGGCCGACGCCGACTTCCTGCGCCGACGCCGCGACGGCTTCGGCGCCGCCCTCGCCGAGCTGACGCCCCACCTGGCGCCCGGCGTGATCCACGGCGACGCGCTGCCGCGCAACGTCCACCTGGGCCCGGACGGGCCGGTCCTGCTCGACCTGGAGACCGTCTCGGACGATCTGCGCGAACACGACCTGGTGGTGCTCGCGCTCAGCCACGACCGGTACGGGGTCCCGGCCGCCGACTACCGCGCCTTCACCGACGCCTACGGGTGGGACGTCCGGGAGTGGGCCGGCTGCGCCGTCCTGCGCGGGGCCCGGGAGACGGCCAGCGCCTCGTGGGTGGCGCAGCAGGTGCCGGGCAACGCCGCCGCGCTGGCGGAGTTCCGACGGAGGGTCACCTCGCTCCGCGAGGGGGACACGACCGTGCGGTGGCATGCTTTCTGACCCTCCCCGACATACCCTCAACGTTGTCTTAGATTTGTCTGAAGAACCTATGGACGTATCGGAACTGTCGGCCTGAAGGTGGCGTCGTACAGGTAAGTCGCTTCCACCCCGGGCGGCTCGAACCATCCTCAGGAGCCGCCGTCATGCCGACCAAGGGCACGCACCGCCGACTGCTTCGCCGAGCTGCCGCAGGCTGCGCGGCGGCGCTCTCGCTAGCTCTCGTCTGCGCCTGCGGGACGAACCAGGCGGGCAGCAGCAGTTCAGCCGGTGCCGCCGCCCACCCCTCGGCCTCGACCTCCGCCTCGACCTCGGCCTCGACCTCCGCGACGGCCTCCGGGTCCCCCAGCACGCACCCCACGTCGCACACCGCACCGGCCACCGCTCCCGCCACCACCGCCGCCGCCCCGCCGCCCGCCGCGGGAGCCCCCAGCAGCGGCATCGCCTACGGCACCGCCACCGGCGGCCGCACGGTCGCGCTCACCTTCGACGACGGCCCCGGCCCGGCCACCGCGCAGATCCTCGACCTGCTCGCGCAGTACCACGCCAAGGCGACCTTCTGCGAGATCGGCCCGCAGGCCGCCGCCGACCCGGCGATCGTCCAGCGCATCCGGACGGCCGGCCACCGCCTCTGCGACCACACCGTGCACCACCCGCAGCCGATGCACACGCTGTCGCACGACAAGCAGACCTACGAGATCGACGCCGCCAAGGACATGATCATCAAGGCCGGCGGCCCCGGCACCGAGGTCAGCTGGTTCCGCGCCCCGGGCGGCGACTTCAGCGCCGACAACCGCGCGATCGCCGTCCAGGCCGACCTGCGCCCGCTCGGCTGGACCGTCGACACCCGCGACTGGGCCCGCCCCGGCGTCGACAAGATCGTCGACACCGCGCAGCGCGAACTCCGCCCCGGCGGCGTGATCCTGATGCACGACGGCGGCGGCAACCGCAGCCAGACCGTCAGCGCACTCGCCCAGCTGCTCCCGTGGCTCGTCCAGCAGGGCTACACCTTCGACTTCCCCGCGAGCTAGTTCTCCGGGACGTACTCGCACCAGGTCACCTTGCCGACGCCACCGGCTCTGGGACAGCTCCCCCAGCGCTGCGAGAGCGCCTGCACCAGCAGCAACCCCCGCCCGGACTCCGCCAGTTCGCCCACCTGCCGCGGCACCGGCCGCTCACCGCTCGCGTCGTGCACCTCGATGCGCAGCACCGCCGCGTCCACCGCGAACCGCACCCAGAGCCTGCGCCCCGCCGGGACCCTCGCGTGCACGACCGCGTTGGTCACCAGCTCGGAGACCAGCAGCTGACCGCCGTCACGGAAGCGCTCACCATCCGCGCGCTGCGCCAGCAGCTTGCGCAGCAGCCGCCGCGCCACCAACGCCGACTTCGGGCCGCGCTTCAGCCAGGCATGCACCTCGGAGCGCAACTCGCCTGACAGCAGCGGTGGTTCTGACGCCAGAAGGTCAAGCAGCCAGGTGGGCCCGGTTGTCTGTTCGCTCATCGTGCCGCCGCTCTCTCCGCCCCGCCCCTCACTGTGAGCGAGGGAATCCCTACGTTTTGTACTCCTAGCGTCGGCATCCCGGGCTACGCTCACCAGGGGGAACCCGGCGACAACGGCTCTGTCAGGCGGAGGAGTTCACAGGTGACTAAAAAAGTCGGTTCCAAGGGCTTCAGTCAGCCCAGGTTCGGGTGGGACTTCTTCGGATCCGAGCTGAAGCGGTGCCGCGAGGCCGCCGGTCTGTCGCAGCAGGAGCTCGGTGACCTGGTCTACTGCTCGGGCTCGTACATCGGCCTCTTCGAGGCGGCCATCCGAAAGCCCCAACTCGACCTGGCTCGGCGGTTCGACGTGGCGCTGCGGACGGACGGCATCTTCGGTCGGATGTGCAAGGAACTGATCGACGGGTCACTCGATGCCGACTACTTCGCAGCTGTCGCGGAGCTTCAGAAGGTCGCCTTGACGATCAGCGAGTTCGGGGCACTCCTGATCCCTGGGCTGCTGCAGACCGAGGCCTACACCCATGCCATCTTCCGAGCGGCTCAGCCGTTCATGCCGCAGGACGAGATCGACGGCTACGTGCGGAACCGGATGCAGCGCGCACGTCTCCTGGACAGTCCAACAGCCCCGGAGTTGTGGACGATCCTGGATGAGAACGTCCTCCGCCGCCCGGTCGGCACCGACGCCGAGATGGCCGAACAGCTACGGCACCTCGTCGAGAGGGTGGAGCGCGGACGGGCCGTGATCCAGGTGCTTCCCTTCTCGTCCCGCGCACACTCGATGATGGAGGGCAGCCTCACCCTGATGACCTTCGCGGACGCCCCGCCGGTGGCCTACTCGGAAGGTGTGTTCAGCGGGCAACTGCTGGACGATCCAGCGACGGTGATCCGCTGCCAGGCCTTGTACGATCGGGCGCGGGCCGCCGCGCTGCCGCCGGAGGCGTCCCTGGACCTGATCCGCTCGGTGGCAAAGGAGTTCGGTGATGAGTGACAGGCACAGTCTGGCCGCCACCCACTGGCGCAAGTCCAGCTACAGCGGACAGAGCAGCGGCAACTGCATCGAGGTCGCCGACGGACACCCCGGCGTCATGCCCGTGCGCGACTCCAAGGACCCGCACGGCCCCGCCCTCCTCATCCCCGCCCCCGCCTGGCAGGCCTTCATCACCGCCATCCGCAACGGAGACCTCCCCACCGACTGCTGAGAAAGCGCAACCCCGGCCCGGGAGACCGGGGTTGCGCCTCGCGCTGTCAGGCCTTCGGCAGCACCGGGGCGCACGCCGTGACGGCGGCGGCGGTGGCCGCGGCGGCCGTGCCTTCGGCCGCGACAGCGGCGACGGTGGCCGTGGTGGCAGCCGCGAGGGCCGCGACGGCGTTGGCTACGTCGGTGGCGATGACGGTCGGAGCGGCCGGCGGAGTCGCGGCGAGGTCCCCGGCGAGCGTCTTGGCAGCGACGGCGGCGGTGGCAGCGGCGGCCTGGGCGGCGGCGGCCGTAGCCGCCTGGGCGACGGCAGCAGAAGCCGCCGCCTCCGCAGCCGCACAGGCGGCCGCGTCGCGGTGCGTGGACGTCGAACTCGCAGTGGGCGCACCTGCGCTGGCCGGTACGGCGGACAGCACGGCGCCGCCGACCATGAGAGCGCTGGTGGCCAGGGACATGGCGGCGATGTAGCGGAGCTTCACGAGGGTTTTCCTGTCACGAGGAGGGCGGAACCGGGCGAAAGCGAACCGGCTCACACCAGAAGACAACACCGAATGTCCGGTATGTCCCTCCGAGTACGCCCGCCGGTCAGCAGATGGCCGAGCCAGCCCGCCCCGGGCAGTTGGCCCAAGCGACGTCAAGTCACCCTCCCCAGAGGACCGGTAGGAGGCGCACAGCCAAATCGCCAGCTCGAACCGACTTTTGAGGGCCTTCACCAAGGATGAAATCGGCGCCAGAAGTCGGTTGCCCATGGATGTGACTCCATTACGGCGAACACCTCCGCACTCCCCCGTCGTCCGGACGATGGCGCTGGCCATCCTGGTCAACACCCTCGGCAGCGGGCTGTTCCTGCCGCTCAGCGCGCTCTACTTCACCCAGGTGGTCGGGTTGAGAGCGGGGCAGGTCGCGCTGGGGCTGGGCATCGCCTCTGTCACGGGCGTCGTCTCCGGGATCCCGCTCGGCCGGCTCGCGGATCGCCAGGGCGCCCGTCAGGTGCAAGTGGCCCTGCTGGCGGCGATGGGCGTGCTGACCTTCGGCTACGTCTTCGTCGCCACGGCCTGGCAGTTCACCGTGCTGGCCACCCTGATCACCGCCCTCGACCGCGGCGTGTCGGGTGTCGCGGCCGCACTGGTGGCGGACAGCGTGCCCACGTCCGAGCGGGTGGCCGCCCGCGCCTACACCCGGTCCGTGGTCTTCTTCGGACTCGCGCTCGGCTCCTCTCTCTCGGCCGTGGCGCTGCGCCTGGGAACCCCACTCGCCTACCGGTGGGCCATAGCGCTGGACGCCGCGACGTTCCTGGCGGCCGCCGCGCTCTACCTGCGGCTGCCGCGCGCACTCCCGCGGCCGGCCGAGCTGCGGCCGTCGCCCTGGCAGGCGCTTCGGGACCGCCCGTACGTCACGGTCACCGGCCTGTTCAGCGTCCTGGGGATGTACAACACGACGGTCACCTTCGCCCTGCCGCTCTGGGTACTCCACCGCACCTCGATTCCCGGCGAGTTCATCTCACTGGCCTTCGCGGTCAACACGATCGGGCACGTCCTGCTCCAGGTCCCCGTCTCACGGCGGGTGCGCAGCTGGCGCTCCGCCCGCCGCACGGCCGGGATCGGCGGCATCAGCCTCCTGCTGGCCTGCTGCTGCTTCGCCGCGACGGCACGCACCGCGCCCTGGCCGGGCGCGGCCCTGCTGACGGCAGGGGTGCTGCTCAACCTGACCGGCGGACTGTGCGCAGCCTCCGCCCAGTTCTACATCGCCTTCGGGCTTGCCCCGGAGGGGGCTCAGGGGCAGTACCAGGGACTCGTCAGCAGCGGTGCCTCGGTCTCCGCCATGCTGGCCCCCGCCCTGAGTACCCTGCTGCCGCTGGGCCTGGGGGAACCGGGCTGGGCGCTGCTCGGCGCGCTGTTCGTCGGCGCGTCACTCGGCGTCGGCCCGGTCGTGAACGCCGGCATCCGTCGGCTGCGGACGGCGCAGCTCCAGCCGTGACCCTGTCAGCGCATCGGCCAGCGGGAGTCGACCACGGCCAGGGGGTCGCGGCCCTTGCGCAGCCACGCCTGCAGGCCCTCGGCCCACTCGCGGTACCAGTCCACCTGCCGTTCGTGCAGCGCCGCGAGCGTCGACCGGCCCAGCTCGCCCGGGTAGCGCTCGCCCAGCGCCACCGCGACGCGGACGGCGGCCAGCGCGTCGGCGGCCGCGTCGTGGGCGTCGGCCAGCTCCACGTCGTAGATCTCGCAGACCCGTTGCAGGGTCCGCGAGCCCTTGCGGTAGCGGTCCACCGCGCGGTCGATCACCAGCGCGTCCAGCACCGGGACCACCGCGCGCCCGGTCAACCGCTCCGCCAGGCCCGGACGTCCGTACCGGCGCAGCTCGGCGTCGAGCAGCGAGAGGTCGAACGGCGCGTTGAAGGCGACGACCGGGGTGCCGTCGGCCAGCCGGGCGCAGAGCGCCGCGGCTATCTCCTCGACGGCCTCGGCCGCCGGTCTGCCTCTGGTCCGCGCCTGATCGTCGCTGATCCCGTGGATCGCCTGCGCCTCGGCCGGGATCGGTATCCCGGGGTCGAGCAGCCAGCACGTGGTCCGCACCGGCACGCCCCCGACCGCCTCGACCAGCGCCGCCGTGACGATCCGTGACTCGGCCGGATCGGTCCCGGTGGTCTCCAGGTCGAAGCCGACCAGCGGTTCGTGCCACCACTTCGTCCGCCCGCTCAGCTCACCCATCACCCGGTTCCTTCCGTCCAGCCAGTTCGACGGGACCCATCATGGCCCCCACCTGTGACACTCCGGTCCCCCTGCCGGTAGGTTTCCGTTCGTCCACACCAGGAGGGGAATCTTCACATGTCTACTCGCAGCCGTCTCAGCGGCGGCTCTCTGCTGTGCCTGGCACTGGCGATCGGCGCGTCCGGCTGCTCGTCGGCGAAGCCCGCAGCCGCGCCCGCACCCGTGCCGTCGCCCACCGTCTCGGCCGCCCCGAGCGCGAGCCCGAGTACGAGCGCAAGCGCGAGCAACGCGGCCCTGTCCGCCGACCAGCTTCGCGACCAGAGCCTCCGGGACCTGCTCAGCCCCGGCACCGTCACCGTGGACCTGAACTCCGGGGCGGCGGGCAAGTCGCTGACCTCCCACGTCGCCTACGACATGGGGGCGGGCAACATCCTGGGCACGATCACGCCCGAGGGTGAGGGCTCCTTCGGACTCGTCCGCCACGGCGCGACGGCATGGGTGAAGCCGGACACCACGTTCTGGCAGGTGCTGGGCGGCAAGGACGGTGCGCTGGCGGCCCAGAAGTTCGACGGCCACTACCTGAGCGGGCGGTCGGACGACAACGAGTTCCAGTCCCTGGTCAAGGCGTTCGCCCTGGACAGCGTGATCCAGCAGTACATCTCCGTGGACGACCACGCGACGCTGGGCGCGCCGACCACGGTGGACGGGCAGCAGGCGCTCACCCTCACCCTCGACCACGTCGGCACCCCGACCACGATCCTGGTGGCCGCCGAGGGCAAGCCGCACCCGCTCAAGCTGACCCACGGCACCGACACGCTGTCCTTCCACGACTACGGCACCCCCGTCGTCGTCCAGGAGCCGTCGGCCGACCAGGTCGTCAGCCTCGACGACGTCAGAAAGCTCGGCGCCGCCTGACCCGTAGCCACGGGCCCGACGGCGCCTTGCTGGAGCCGCGCCGGCTCAGGCGGCGGCGAAGAGGCCGCTGCCGAGCCAGTCGGAGCCGTTCTTCACGCCCGGCAGCACGAAGAAGTACCCGCCGCCGGTCGGCGAGATGTAGTCCACCAGGGGCTCGTCGATCAGGCGGGTCTGGGTCGCCTCGAACTGGCGCGTGACGTCCTGCTGGTAGCAGCAGAAGGCCAGGCCCATGTCCAGGTTGCCGACCGAGTCCAGGCCGCGGTCGTAGTTGTAGCCGCGGCGCAGGATGCGCGAGTCGTCGGTCTTGTCGGTGCGCGGGTTGGCCAGCCGGATGTGGGCGTCCAGCGGGATCGCGTTGCCCTGCGGGTCCTTGGCGTAGTCGGGGATGTCGCTCTCGTTGGCGCCGTCCAGCGGGGCGCCGGTGTCCTTGCGGCGGCCGAACATCTTCTCCTGCTCGGCGAGGGAGACCCGGTCCCAGAACTCGACCAGCATCCGGATGATCCGGATCACCTGGTAGCTGCCGCCGGTGGCCCAGGCGGGCTCGCCCATGCCGTCGGTGACCCAGACCAGCTTGTCCATCTCCCGGCCGGACTTGATGTCCGGGTTGGCGATGCCGTCCTTGAAGCCCAGCAGGTTGCGCTGCGCGCCGACCGGGCGCGGGGCGTTCTGGAACCCGTCGATCCGCCACTTCAGCTGCATGGCGCCGCGGGTGTGCTTCGCTATGTCGCGCAGCGCGTGCAGCACGGTGTCCTGGCTGTTGGCGCAGATCTGCAGCGAGAGGTCGCCGTGCAGCTCGGCGGGCTGCAGGTTGTCGTTGGGGAAGGTCTTCATCGGGCCGAGCTTGACCGGCTTGGCCTTGCTCAGGCCGTAGCGGGCGTCGAAGAGCGAGGCGCCGACGCCGACCGTCACGGTGAGGTTGTCGGTGGGCACGGTCGGGCCGAGGATCCCGTTGTCGGACGGCGGCGCGCCGACGCCCAGGTCCGGCGGGGTGCCGCCGGAGGTGAGGAAGCGGATCCGGTCGGTCAGCGTGTGGAAGAGGTCCTCCAGCGCCTTGCGGTCCGCCGCGATGACGTTGAACGACAGGAACGCGGCGACCGTCGGCGTCGGGGTGATGACACCGGCCTGGTGCGCGCCCTCGAAGGCGACGGACTGGGCGGAGGTGTTCACGGCCGCCGCGGCGGCCTTGTCCGAGCCGCCGAGCACCAGCGCGCTGGCACCGCCGGCCAGCGCGGCACCCGCCGCGCCGACGCTGAGCGCCGCGCCGAGGAAGCTGCGGCGGGCCGGGGCCGCCGGGCAGCCGGCGGCGGCAGCGGCCTCGGCGGCCTTGGCGGCGGCCAGCGCCTCGTGCGGGAAGGGGCAGGACCCGGTGGTCCCGTTCTGAGTGGTGGTCATCAGGCGGACTTCCGGATCTCAAGAAGGTCGGGGACGGGGGCGAGGTCTTCGAGCAGCTGGCCGGTGGCGCCGTTCAGCTGGGCCCGGGTACCGGCGTCGAGCTGCTGCACCGGGGTCCAGCTGCCGTCGGCGTGGTGGGCGGCGGCCAGCAGGGCGGAGACCCGCTTGATGTCGGCGTTGATGGTGCTGAGGCCCTCGGGGTCGCGCGGCGCGATCAGCGGCTGGAGGACGGTCAGCAGCTCCTGGGTGCCGGCCACGTTGGCCTGGACGGTCGCCAGGTTGGTGCCGCTGCCCTCGTCGGTGTCGGCCGTCAGCTCGAACTGGAGGGCGTTCTCCAGGATCTCGTGGGTGCGCAGCGGCAGGTCGGTCGGGTCGAAGTCCTGGGTCGGGAAGGCCTTGCCGAGGCCGTCCACGTCGCTGGAGAGCTGGTCGGCGACCGGGGCCAGCTCGGCGGCCGTCTGGTTGTGCCACAGGCCGTACTCCAGGCGGTGGAAGCCGCTGAAGTCCTTGTCGTTGACGCCGTCGGGCAGGCCGTCGGCCCGGCCGTTGATCTTCTTGTCGAAGTCGGCGAACGTGCCGTACGCGGCGCCCAGCGAGGAGTACTGCAGGTGCGCGGTGAGCCAGTCGGTGCGGGCGGTGGCCAGGTCACCGGCGGTCAGGTCGGCCTGCAGCTTCTGGGTCTGCGTCAGCAGGGTGGCCAGGCCGCTCTGGACGTAGGCCTTGTAGCCGTCGAGCGGGGCCTTCAGGTCGTCGTCCGAGACCGGGGAGACCGCCTTGACGGCTGCTCCGCCGCTGACGTGGACGGCGGCCGAGGTGACCGCGTCGCCGCCGGTGGGCACGCAGCGCCAGGCATAGTCGCCGTTGCCGATGGTGGCCGTCAGCGGGCGGGTGGTGCCGGGGGCCAGGCCCTCGATCTCACCGTAGACCGCGCTGGTGGTGGGGTTGACGAGGTAGACCTCGGAGGTCTTGCTGCCGGTGTTGTGCATCTGGAAGGTCTGCTGGCCGGGCTGCGGGGTGCTGAAGCCCTTGCCGCAGTCGGCCTTGGCGTCCGAGACGGCGACGGTGGCGGTGGTGGCCGGCTTGCCGCCGCTGGCGGCGATCACCACGACGGCGACCACGGCCGGGACGGTCACCAGTGCGGCGGGCAGCAGCCGGCGGTTGCGGCTGCTCGGCGCGGTCGCGGGCTCGGCGGCGCCCACCGGCTCGGCAGCGGCTTCGGTCTCGGCGACAGCCTCGGCCTTGGCGGGCTCGGGCTCGGGCTTGGGCGCGGCGGCCCGCAGGCCGCGGACGAAGAGCGTCATCACGACGGCGAGGTAGGCCACGTAAGCGACGACCTGGAGCCAGGTCATGGTGACCGTGATGTTGAGGACACCCTGCACCAGCGTGGCGTACCAGGAGCTCGCGTCGATCGAACCGCTCAGGTCGAAGGCGTACGCGTGGGCGCCGCCGAGCGCGCCGCCCTCCTGCAGGTCGCGCAGGCCGTAGCTCAGCACGCCGGCCGCGATCACGATCAGGACCATGCCGGTGTAGGTGAAGAACTTGGAGAGGTTGATCTTCAGCACCCGGCGGTACAGGCCCCAGCAGAGCAGCGCGGAGAGCACCAGGCCGACCGCGGCGCCGATCGCCGGGCCGGTGGACTCGCCGGCGGAGCGCGCGGTGGTCCAGAGGAAGAGCGAGGTCTCCAGGCCCTCCCGGCCGACGGCCAGGAAGCTGGTGAGCACCAGCACGCCACCGCCCATGGTGAGCGCGGCGGCGACCTTCTCCTTGATGTCCGAGGAGAGGGTGCGGGCCGAGCTGCGCATCCAGAAGACCATCGCCGTGACGAAGGCCACCGCGATCAGGCTCAGCGTGCCGCCGAAGGCCTCCTGGGCCGTGCCGGAGAGGTTGGCGGCGGTGAAGGTGAGCACGGCACCGAAGCTCAGGGCCAGGGCGATGGCTGCCAGCACGCCGGTCCACACCTGGGGCAGCCGCGCCTTCTGGCCGGAGCGCACCAGGGTGGCCACCAGGATCGAGACGATCAGACCGGCCTCAAGACCTTCCCTGAGGCCGATCAGGAAGCTTGGAAAAGCGTCGTCCCACATGAACCGCGGACTCCTCCCCGGGTCCGACCCGGTGCGTGCCTGAGAACGACCGTCAGAAACGTTCGCTCCCGCCAAGCGCCACTCACTTAGCTTAGGCGTACCTTACTCATGCTCTCCGTGGCCGTCCACGCCAGGGGAGGTAAAGAAGAAGGTGAGCCTCGCCTCACCCGGACGATCGGTCAGCTGACGGAGCGGGAGTCCGCCCAGACCCCCTCGAACTCCTCCCGGTACACCTCCAGCAGTCCGGGCTCGGAGCCCTCCGCCCCGACCGGGCCCGCCCGCAGCACCAGCGCCGGCGACTCGATCCCGCGTGCGCGCCGCAGATAGGGCTGCACCACGCCGAGGTCGCCGCTGCGCCGGCGCGAGCCCGGCACCCGCGGACCCTCCACCAGATAGGCGGTGAAGCGCGGCATCTCGTCGAAGACCCGGATCTCGAACGCCCCCTGGTCGCGCAGCCGGGCGCGCACCCGGCGCACGTGCATGATGTTCATCTCGATCGAGCGGGACAGCTCCCCGCGTCCCACGCCGAGCTCGCGCTCGCGCCGACGGACCGCGCTGCTGGCCGGGTTGAGGAAGAGCAGCCGCACCCGGCAGCCGTCGCCGGCCAGCTGCACCAGCCGCTTGCCGGTGAAGTTCTGGCAGAGCATCCCCAGGCCGATGCCGATCGCGTCCAGCCGCCGGGCACCCTCCAACAGGTCCTCCACCGGCAGGTCGCGCTGCAGGCCGATCCGGTCGGCGTGCACGGCGGCGACGTCCGCGTACCGCCCGGCCACCAGCTCCTCGATGATGTCCGAGGGCAGGCCGGCGGTACCGGCCGGACGCCCGTCCAGCAGGCCGAGCACCCGGGCGGCGGCCCGCTCGGCCTGGGCCAGCACGGTCGGCGAGAGGCTGCGGTTGCGCGAGACCACATGCCGGGCGACCTCCAGCTCGTCGAGCGCCAGCTCGATCTCCCGGCGGTCGTCCAGGTACGGCTCGAAGCACGGCCAGTGCTGGACCATCAGCTCGCGCAGCTGCGGCAGGGTGAGGAAGACCAGCGGGTCGTCGTCGGCGGGGTCGAGCAGGTAGCCCTTGCGCCGGCTGACCTCACGGACGGCCGCGGCGCGCTGCACCCACTCCTCGCCGACCGGTCCCGCCGCCGCCGTCACCCAGTCCGCGCCGTGTGCCGGGGCGTAGACCGGGCGCAGCAGGTCGTCGAGCAGCGAGCGCAACCGCTGCTCGACCAGGTTGAGCCAGACGTACGCCCGCCCGGTGAGCCGCACCCGCTGGTACGCGCGCTGCCACTGCTCGGCGCTCCAGCCCGGCGCGCCACTGTCGGGGGTGAGCTGGTCCGCGCCCCTCGACTGGCTGGGCAGCCGCCCGCCGCCCGGGGAGCCCAGCACGACCGTCGGCGCCTCGGTGCGGGCCCCTGGTGCCTTGCCGCCGAGCCCGTCGGGCCAGTCGTCGGCGGGGAACACCATGCTTTACCTCACCTCTCGGCCGCCGCCTCCCGCGCGGAGGGGCCTGACGATCAAGGGTACTGCGCGGTCCGTCGCACCCGCAGCCCGTTGGCACAGCAGCAGCCGGGGTCCGGGAGCGTCCCGGCAATCGATGGACACCCGTTCGGGCGAACTAGGGCCGAAAGAGCGTCATAAACCGTGCGGAAGCGGCAACGATGCCCATGACAGTACGTCAGTCCGGCATGTGCCGTGCGTCACGGCGGACGGTCGGCGCACATGCCGAGCGGGCCGCCCGGGCATACCGGACGCAGCGGGCGCGGCTGTCCCAAGGGAGCGTCAGTTCCCTTGGCTGACAAGGAGGTTGAGGCTCATGCAGGTCTGGCCGGGGCAGTCCTACCCCCTCGGTGCCACCTATGACGGGGTGGGCACCAACTTCGCGGTGTTCTCCGAGAGCGCCGACCGGATCGAGCTCTGCCTGCTGGCGGCGGACGGCTCCGAGACGGCCGTCGAGCTGCGCGAGACCGACGCCTTCGTCCGGCACGCCTACCTCCCCGGCGTGCAGCCGGGCCAGCGCTACGGGTTCCGGGTGCACGGTCCCTACGATCCGGCCCGCGGCCGCCGGCACAACAGCGCCAAGCTGCTGCTGGACCCGTACGCCAAGGCGATGAGCGGCACCATCGACTGGGACGAGTCGGTCTACGGCTACCACTTCGGCACCCCCGAGCGCCGTAACGACCTCGACTCCGCCACCCACACCATGCACTCGGTCGTCATCAATCCGTACTTCGACTGGGACAACGACCGCCCGCCGCGCACCGAGTACCACCGCTCGGTGCTCTACGAGGCCCACGTCAAGGGCCTGACCATGCTGCACCCCGGCATCCCCGAGGAGATCCGCGGCACCTACGCGGCGCTCGCCCACCCCGCGCTGATCGAGCACCTGGCCAAGCTGGGCATCACCGCGATCGAGCTGATGCCGGTGCACCAGTTCGTCCGCGACCACCGGCTGCGCGACCTCGGGCTGACCAACTACTGGGGCTACAACACCATCGGCTTCTTCGCCCCGCACGGCTCCTACTCCTCGGTCGGCGACCGCGGCCAGCAGGTCCAGGAGTTCAAGTCGATGGTCAAGGCACTGCACGCGGCCGGCATCGAGGTGATCCTCGACGTGGTCTACAACCACACCGCCGAGGGCAACCACCTGGGCCCCACGCTCTCGATGCGCGGCCTGGACAACGCCTCGTACTACCGCCTCGCCGCCGACCGGCGCTACTACATGGACACCACCGGCACCGGCAACAGCCTGCTGATGCGCAGCCCGCACGTGCTCCAGCTGATCATGGACTCGCTGCGCTACTGGGTCACCGAGATGCACGTGGACGGCTTCCGCTTCGACCTCGCGGCCACCCTGGCCAGACAGTTCCACGAGGTCGACCGGCTCTCCTCGTTCTTCGACCTGGTCCAGCAGGACCCGGTGGTCTCGCAGGCGAAGCTGATCGCCGAGCCGTGGGACGTCGGCGAGGGCGGCTACCAGGTCGGCAACTTCCCGCCGCTCTGGACGGAGTGGAACGGCATGTACCGGGACACCGTGCGCGACCTGTGGCGCGGCGAGAACGCCACGCTGGCCGAGTTCGGCTCCCGGCTGACCGGCTCCTCCGACCTCTACCAGGACGACGGGCGGCGCCCGATCGCCTCGATCAACTTCGTCACCTGCCACGACGGCTTCACCCTGCGCGACCTGGTCTCCTACAACGACAAGCACAACGAGGCCAACGGCGAGCAGAGCCGGGACGGCGAGAGCTTCAACCGCTCCTGGAACTGCGGCGCCGAGGGCGAGAGCGAGGACCCGGCGGTGCTGGAGCTGCGGGCCCGCCAGCAGCGCAACTTCATCGCCACCCTGCTGCTCTCCCAGGGCGTGCCGATGCTCTCGCACGGCGACGAGGTAGGGCGCACCCAGCACGGCAACAACAACGCCTACTGCCAGGACAACGAGCTCTCCTGGGTGTCCTGGCCCAAGGAGTCGCAGCTGCTGGAGTTCACCCAGGGGATGGTCTGGCTGCGCCGCAACCACCCGGTCTTCCGACGCCGCCGGTTCTTCCACGGCCGTCCGGTGTCCGGCACCCATGAGGGCCTGACCGACATCGCCTGGTTCACCCCCGGCGGCGAGGAGATGACCGAGCAGGACTGGGGCGCCAGCTACGCCAAGTCGCTGACGGTCTTCCTGAACGGCAGCGCCATCTCCGAGCCGGACCGGCGCGGCGGCACCATCACCGACGACTCGTTCCTGCTGATGTTCAACGCGCACTACGAGTCCCTGCAGTTCACCGTGCCGGCCGGCCACGGCGAGCAGTGGCAGGTCGTGGTGGACACCACGCTGGCCACGCTGCCGACCCCCGGCAGCGGCCTGCGGGTGAAGGCGGGCGACGGCCTGTGGCTGGCGGACCGCTCGCTCCTGGTGCTGCGGCGGCCGGCCTGACGCCCGTTCACCCGGCCGATGCCGCCGGGTCGTACCGGGCCGATACAGCGGGTAGTCATAGAGGCGTGGCTAACGTGATGTCAGCACCCACGGCGAGTTACCGGTTGCAGCTGCAGCCGTCCTTCACCCTGGCGGACGCCACCGCCGCGGTCCCCTACCTGGCCGCGCTCGGCGTCTCCCACCTGCATCTCTCCCCGCTCCTGGAGGCGGTCCCCGGTTCCACCCACGGCTACGACACGGTCGACCACACCCGGGTCAGCGACCAGCTCGGCGGCGAGCGCGCGCTGCGCGAGCTGGCCGCCACCGCCCGGGCGCACGGGCTGCGGCTGATCGCCGACATCGTGCCCAACCACATGGCCCTGCCCGTCCCCGAACGGCTGAACGCCCCGCTCTGGCAGGTGCTGCGGGACGGCCCCGACTCGCCGTACGCGCGCTGGTTCGACATCGACTGGGCCGCGCAGGACGGCCGGGTGCTGCTGCCGGTGCTCGGCGACCGGCTGGGCGCGGTGCTCGACGAACTGATCGTGGATCAGGACACCCTGCGCTACCACGACCACGCCTTCCCGCTGCGGCCCGGCACCCAGTGGCTGCCCATGCCGGAGCTGCTGGAGCGTCAGTGGTACCGGCTGGCCTGGTGGCGGCTGGCCCGCACCGAGCTGAACTACCGGCGGTTCTTCACCGTCAACGACCTGATCGCGGTCCGCGCCGAGGACCCGGAGGTGTTCGAGGCGACCCACGGCGTGCTGCTTCGGCTGCGCAACGAGGGCGTGTTGGACGGGTTCCGGGTCGACCACCCGGACGGCCTCGCCGACCCGCGCGGCTACCTGCGCCGGCTGGCCGGAGCCGCGCGCGGCGCGTACGTGGTGGTGGAGAAGATCCTCACCGGCGACGAGCAGCTGCCCACCGACTGGCCCTGCGCCGGGACCACCGGCTACGACGCGCTGCGGCAGATCGACGGCGTGCTGACCGACGGCCCGGGCGCGCGCAGGCTGGCGGAGCTGTACGCCGCGCACCTCGGGGAGCACACCGGCGAGGCCGTCCCGCAGGCCGTGACCGAGGAGGCGCAGCAGGGCCGCGCGGAGATGATCGCACCGGACGGCGAGCTGGCCGCCGAGGTCGAGCGGCTGGTCCGGCTGGCCGGGCGGATCGGCGCCGCCGAGCCCGCCCTTGCCGACCACGCCCCCCTCGCCGTCCGCGCCGCGCTGCAGGAGCTGCTCACCCGCTACCCCGTCTACCGGCCCTACCCGGCGACCCCCGCCCGCGACGTCACCGCGCCCGCGAGCACCGAGCAGTTCGTCGAGCTGCTGGCCCACGGGCGGCTGGGCGGCGGCGCGGCCAAGGACGAGTTCCGCACCCGGTTCGCGCAGACCGCCTCCGCGGTGGCCGCCAAGGGCGTCGAGGACACCGCCTTCTACCGCTGGCACCCGCTGCTCAGCCTCAACGAGGTCGGCGGCGACCCCGCGCACCCGGGCGTCGACCCGGCCGACTTCCACCGCTGGTGCGCGCACATCCAGCAGCACTGGCCCCTCACCATGACCGCGCTCTCCACCCACGACACCAAGCGCAGCGCCGACGCCCGCGCCCGCCTCGCCGTGCTGGCCGAGCTGCCGCAGCGCTGGCTGGCCGAGTGCACCGCCTGGTCGGGGCTGGCCGGCGGGCTGGCCGACCGCAACGCCGAGTGGCTGCTGTGGCAGACCCTGGTCGCCGCCTGGCCGATCGACCCCGAGCGGCTGGTCGCCGTGCTGCTCAAGTCGGTCCGCGAGGCCAAGCTCGCCACCAGCTGGACCTCCCCCGACCCCGGCTACGAAGCCGAGCTCTGCGACTACGCCCGCGCCGTCCTGGCGAACCCCGAGCTGACCGCCAGGATCACCGCCTTCGTCGGCTTCCTGGCGCCCTACGCCCGCAGCAACAGCCTGGCCGCCGCGCTGCTGCACCTGACCGCGCCCGGGGTGCCGGACCTCTACCAGGGCAGCGAGCGAATGCTCTACACCCTGGTGGACCCCGACAACCGCGCCCCGGTCCGCTTCGACGCCGCCGAGGCCTCGCTCTCCGAGCTGGACCACGAGAAGCGCCATCTGACCAGCACCGCCCTGCACCTGCCCCGCCCGCTCGGCCCCTACCGGCCGCTGGCCACCGGCCCCCACCTGGTCGCCTTCCAGCGCGGGGACGACCTCACGGTCGCCGTCACCCGGCTGCCGTACGCACTCGCCCGCAGCGGCCGGCCGGCCGCCCTGGAGCTGGCGGGCGACTGGACCGACCTGCTGACCGGGCGCGAGCACGAAGGCGTCGTCGACACTGTCACCCTGCTCACCCGGGAGCCATCGTGAAGTACCGAGTCTGGGCCCCCGCCGCGCGGCTGGTCGAGGTCGAGGTGGACGGCGACCGCCATCCGCTGGAGGCGCACGCCGGCGGCTGGTGGCAGGGCGAGGCGCCGGCCGGCCGGGCGTACGGGTTCCGGCTGGACGGCGGCCCTGCGCTGCCCGACCCGCGCTCGGCCCGCCAGCCGGACGGCCCCGACGGGCTGAGCGCGCACGTCGACCACGCCGCCTTCGCCTGGTCCGACGCGCCCTGGCACGGCCGTCCGCTGGCCGGCGCGGTGGTCTACGAGCTGCACGTCGGCACCTTCACCCCGGCCGGCACCTTCGCCGGCGCCGAGGAGCGCCTCGACCACCTGGTGGAGCTGGGCGTCGACTTCGTCGAGCTGATGCCGGTCTGCCCGTTCCCCGGCCGGCACGGCTGGGGGTACGACGGGGTCTCGCTGTGGGCGGTGCACGAGCCGTACGGCGGCCCGGAGGGGCTGAAGCGGTTCGTCGACGCCGCCCACCGCCGGGGGCTCGGCGTGATCCTGGACGTGGTGCACAACCATCTCGGCCCGTCCGGCAACTACCTGCCCGCCTTCGGCCCGTACTTCACCGACCGTCACCACACCCCGTGGGGCGCGGCGGTCAACCTGGACGCGCCCGGCTCCGACGAGGTCCGCGACTACCTGGTGGGCAGCGCGCTGGCCTGGCTGGGCGACTACCGGATCGACGGGCTGCGGCTGGACGCCGTGCACGCCCTGGCGGACGACCGGGCCGTGCACTTCCTGGAGGAACTCTCCACCGCCGTCGACACGCTGGCCGCCGCCGTGGGCCGCCCGCTCTTCCTGATCGGCGAGTCCGACCTCAACGACCCCCGGCTGACCTCCCCGCGCCAGGCCGGCGGCCTCGGTCTGACCGCCCAGTGGAGCGACGACCTGCACCACGCCCTGCACGCCGCGCTGACCGGCGAGTCCCAGGGCTACTACGCCGACTTCGCCCGCGCGCCGCTGGCGGCCGTGGCCAAGGTGCTGACCCGGGGCTGGTTCCACGACGGGAGCTGGTCCTCGTTCCGGGAGCGCCACCACGGGCGGCCGTTCCCCGCCGCCTACGGCGCCCGGCTGCTCGGCTACACCCAGACCCACGACCAGATCGGCAACCGGGCCGTCGGCGACCGGCTCTCCCCCGCCCAACTCGCCCTCGGTGCGGCGCTGGTGCTCACCTCGCCGTTCACCCCGATGCTCTTCATGGGCGAGGAGTGGGGGGCCTCCACGCCCTGGCAGTACTTCACCGACCACACCGACCCCGACCTCGCCGAGGCCGTCCGGCAGGGCCGGCGCCGGGAGTTCACCGAGCACGGCTGGTCGGCCCAGGAGATCCCCGACCCGCAGGCCCCGGGCACGGTCCTCGCCAGCACCCTGGACTGGAGCGAGCCGCGGCAACCGGATCACACCCAACTGCTGTCCTGGTACCGCACGTTGATCCGTCTGCGGCGGGCCGAGCCGGCCCTCACCGATCCCGACCTGGCCGCCGTCCGGGTGGAGTTCGACGAGGAGGAGCGCTGGCTGACGGTCCACCGGGGCGACCTGCGGATCACTGTCAACCTCGGCGACAAGCCGTACGAGCCGCCGGCCGGCACCCAGCTGGCCCGGTACGGCGAGGTGACGGGCACCCGGGTGGGCCCGGGCGCCTGCGTCGTCAGCCGGGTCACCGCAGGAAGCCGGTGATCCTGGCGCGCAGGCCTGCGGCATCCAGCCCGTAGGCGGCCAGGTGCTCGTCCATCGAGCCGTAGCGCCGGTGCTCCTCGCGCGGCACGCCCAGGCCCAGCACCCGGTGCGGCAGGTCGGCCAGCGCCTCGTGCGCCGCGTTGTTGGAGGTGCCCGCGAGGTAGGGCTCGACCAGGACCACGTCCGCCCGCGAGCCGAGCGCGGCGCGCAGGGCGGCGGAGTCGAAGGGACGCACCGAGGCGGCGTAGAGCACGGTGACGTCCAGTCCCTCGGTGGCCGCCAGCACCGCGTCCAGCATCGGGCCTACGGCCAGCACCACGGCGCCGGTGCCCCGGCGCACCGTCAGGAAGCGGCCCGGCTCGACCGGCTGAGCGGCGGCGTTCTGGTGTGCGGACAGCCGGACGTAGACGTTGGCGTCGCCGTCCGCCACGGCGTGGCGCAGCAGCACGTCGGCCTCGTCGGTGTGGCCGGGCACATGCACGGTCCAGCCGGGGAGGGTGTCCAGCAGCGCGACGTCCCCCGGGGCCATGTGGGTGCGGCCGCCGGCCGGCCAGTCGTACGAGCCCAGCGCGCTCACCAGCACCGCGCCCACGCCCTGGTGGCCCAGGTCCAGCTTGACCTGCTCGAAGGGCCGCTCGACCAGGAAGCTGGCGAAGGTGTGGGCGATCGGCCGCATCCCGGTCAGTGCCAGCCCGGCGGCCGTGCCGATCAGCAACTGCTCACGGATGCCGACGTTGACCACCCGGTCCGGGTGCCGGCGCGCCACCTCGGCGAAGCCGGTGGTGCCGATGTCGGCGAGCACCACGGCGGTCCTCGGGTCCTGCTCCAGCAGCTCGCTGGTGACGACGGCGAAACGCTCGCGCATGGTTTCCATTGCGAAATCCCCCTCTGGGACAGTCAGTTCTTGGTCTCGACCTGGGCGACCACCGCATGCGGCCGGCCGGGGTGCGGTGCGGTGAACGCCTCGAACAGCGCCTCGTGGTCGCGGCCGTCGACGGTGCGCGCCGACCAGCCGGCCGCCTCGAAGCGGGCCGCGATGCCGCCCGACCAGCCGTGCGTGGCCGAGGAGTTGTCGATGGCCACCACATGCAACCGGTCCAAGCCGGCCGCGCCGGCGAAGGCCAGCGCCTCGTGGTTGCTGCCCTCGTCGAACTCCGCGTCGCCGATCAGCGTCCAGACGGCCGGGTCGGTGAGCCCCTGGGCCCGCAGGCCGAGCGCGCTGCCGACCGCCAACGGCAGGCCGTGGCCGAGCGAGCCGGAGCCGATCTCGACGCCCGGGACGAGCAACCGGTCCGGGTGGTGGCCCAGCGGCGAGTCGTACCCGCCGAAGCCGGGCAGCAGCTCGACCGGCAGGAAGCCCTTGGCGGCCAGCACCGCGTAGTAGGCCATCGGGCCGTGGCCCTTGGAGAGCAGGAAGCGGTCCCGGTCGGGTGCGTCCACGGTGGCCGGGGTGACCCGCAGCACCCGGTCGTAGAGCACCCAGAGCGCGTCCAGGGTGGAGGTGGCGGCCGGGCCGTGCTTCTCGTCCCCGGTCATCAGGCCCATCAGGCCCGGCAGGTCCTGGAACCCGTGGGAGTGGATCTCGGTGGTGGTCATGAGGGAATCCTGCAACTTCAAGCCGACTTGAAGTCAAGCCCTAGACTGACTCCCCATGGGACCCTCGCGCCACGACCGGCTGACCATCGGTGAACTCTCCGCCCGCAGCGGCCTGGCGACCTCGGCGCTGCGCTACTACGAGGAGCTCGGGCTGATCCACTCCGAGCGGACGGCCGGCGGCCAACGCCGCTTCGCCCGCCAGGCGCTGCGCCGGGTGGCCTTCGTCCGCGCCGCCCAACGGGTCGGCCTCTCGCTGGACGAGGCGGGCGCCGCCCTGGCCGGGCTGCCGGTGGACCGCTCGCCCACGGCGACCGAGTGGAGCCGGGTGGCCCGGACCTGGCAGTCCCGGATCGACGAGCAGATCGAGGACCTGCGCCGGCTGCGCGACCACCTGACCGGCTGCATCGGCTGCGGCTGCCTCTCGCTGGGCACCTGCGCGCTCTACAACCCGCACGACGTCCAGGGCGCCGACGGCCCCGGCGCCCGCAAGCTTCTGCCGTCCCGCTGAGGGGGCTCCGGCCGGATAGCCTCGTGCCATGTCGATGATCGCCCTCACCACCCTGCTCGTCCGCGACTACGACGAGGCCATCGCCTTCTACGTCGGCGCGCTCGGCTTCGAGCTGCGCGAGGACTCCCCGCGCGCGGACGGCGGGCGGTGGGTGGTGGTCGCCCCGCGCGGTGCGCGCGAGGGCGGCCTGCTGCTGGCCCGGCCCGGCAAGGCCGAGCAGCGGGCGCGGATCGGCAACCAGACCGGCGGGCGGGTCGGCTGGTTCCTGCACACCGACGACTTCGCGGCCGACCACCGGCGGATGGCCGACGCGGGGGTGCGCTTCCTGGAGGAGCCCAGGCACGAGCCGTACGGGACGGTCGCGGTCTTCGCCGACCTCTACGGCAACCGCTGGGACCTGCTGGAGGTCACCCCGTCAGACGCTCCCACGCCTTCTTGACCTGGGCCTCCAGTTCGGCCGGCGTGCCGTTGTTGTCGATCACCAGGTCGGCGACCGCAAGGCGCTGCTCGCGGGTGGCCTGGGCGGCCATCCGCGAGCGGGCCTCGGCCTCGGCCATGCCGCGCAGGCGGACCAGGCGGTCGATCCGGACCTCGTCGGCGGCGTCCACCACGATCACCTGGTCGTAGAGCGGCGCGAGGCCGTTCTCGGCGAGGAGCGGCACATCGTGCACCACGACGTCGCCCGGCCCGGCGGCGGCCTCCAGCTCGGCGGAGCGGGCCCGCACCAGCGGGTGGACGATGGCGTTCAGCGTCTGCAACCGCTCGGCGTCGGCGAAGACCACCGCGCCGAGCGCGGGCCGGTCCAGCGACCCGTCCGCGGCCAGCACGCCGGGGCCGAACGCGGCGGCCACCGCCGCCAGCCCCGGCGTCCCCGGGGCCACCACCTCGCGGGCGATCAGGTCCGAGTCCACCAGCACCGCTCCGTAGGAGGCGAGCAGGCTGGACACCGCGCTCTTGCCCGCACCGATACCGCCGGTCAGTCCGATCCTCTGCATGCCGCCAGGCTATCGAGCGCCGAGCTCGACCTGTCCACCGGAGGGCAGCTGCTGGAACTCCGCCCCCGTGCCGGGGCCGCCCTCGCCGAGCAGCCGGGTCTGCACCATCAGGCCGATCTCGCTCAGTACGGCGTCATGGATGCCGAGCGCGCGCCGCGGCTTCACCTCGCGGACGTAGTCGACCAGTTCGCCGAGCTTGTTCCACGGCCCGGCCACCGGCAGCAGCAGGGTGTCCACCGGCTGCGGCGGCAGGGTGAGCGCGTCACCGGGGTGGAAGAGCCGGCCGTCCAGCAGGAAGCCGATGTTGCCGACCTGCGGGATGTCGGGGTGGATCACCGCGTGCCACTCGCCGTGCACCGAGACGTCTATCCCGCCGACTTCGAAGGCGTCACCCTCGCCGACCACTCGGACGTTGGCGCCGATCCCCTCCAGCTGGGCGGCGACCGCGCGGTTGGTCCAGATCCGCAGGCCCGGGTCGGCGGCGACGGCGGCGCGCAACCGCTCCTCGGCGAAGTGGTCGGCGTGCTCGTGGGTGATCAGCACGGCGTCGGCGCCCTGGAACGCCTCCGGTTCGGTGAACAGGCCCGGGTCGATCACGACGGTGGTGTCGCCCTGGTCGATCCGCACGCAGGCGTGGCCCAGCTTGGTCAGACGCATCAGCAGCTCCGCTCTCGAGGATGTCTACAGCGATATCTACAGCAAGACTGTACACCTTTGCTGCATAGTTTCTCGCTAGGATGGGCCCATGACGAACGAACCGGACGAGGACGCCCTCCAACTCGCCGCCGAGCTGCGCGGCACCATCGGCGAACTGGTGCGCCACCTGCGCACCGAGGACGAGCTGCCGCAGAACCAGGCGGGCGTGCTGGGCCTGCTGGTGCGCGAGGGAGCCTTCACCACGAGCGAGCTGGCCGAGCGCCAGCGGGTGCGCCACCAGTCGATGGCCCGCACTATCGCCCTGCTCACCGAAGCGGGCCTGGTCGTCCAGGAACGCCACCCCACCGACGGCCGCAAGCTCGTCCTGAGCGCCACCGAGGCCGGCACCCGGGCCCTGCACGCCCAGCGCGGCCGGCGCGAGGGCCGGATCGCCGCCGCGATCGCGCGCGAGCTGAGCGCCGAGGAGCGTGAGGCGCTGCGCCGCGGGGTGGCGCTGCTGCGCCGGCTCAGCTGAGGCCCACAGACAGCAGAAGTCGGAGTCACCTTCCGGCGGCTCGCGCGTTGTTCAGGTCAGCAACCC
Organism: Kitasatospora mediocidica KCTC 9733; assembly: GCF_000744225.1. GTDB lineage: Bacteria > Actinomycetota > Actinomycetes > Streptomycetales > Streptomycetaceae > Kitasatospora > Kitasatospora mediocidica. The sequence continues at coordinate 907,962 of NZ_JQLN01000007.1, forward strand.
GTCGGCGCCCGGCGCCGCTCAGCAAAGGACCTCCGCGTGACCTCCGTGCGCAACACCCTGCTCGTCGCCGCCGCGCTCTGCAGCCTGATCCTCGCCGGCGCCGGCGCCGCCGCGGCCTGCGACTCCGCCAACCTCGGCGGCGCCCTGAACTCCGGCTTCGGAAACGCCTGCGTCATCGGCGAGTGAGCGCCCGTTCGGGGCTGCGCGGGGCGGGGACCGTCGCCGTCGCCGGGACCTCCAGCGGCGGCAGGGCCACGTGCTCGCGCAACCCGAACCTGGCGTAGAGCTTGCGCAGTGGCGCCGGGGCCCACCAGTTGAACTCGCCGAAGAGCGACATCGCGGCCGGCACCAGCAGGCAGCGCACCAGGGTCGCGTCCACGGCGACGGCGACCGCCAGCGCGATGCCCATCTGCTTGACCATCAGCATCTGCCCGGCCGCGAACCCGGCGAAGACGATCACCATCAGCAGCGCTGCCGAGGTGATGATCCGACCGCTGCGCTGCAACCCGAGTTGCACCGCCTCCTTGCAGCCGTAGCCCTGGTCGCGCAGTTCCTTGATCCGGGCCAGCAGGAAGACCTCGTAGTCCATCGAGAGTCCGAACGCGAAGGCGAAGACCAGGACCGGAATGAAAGTTTCCAGACCACCCGTCGGTGTGAAGCCGAGCAGCCCGCTGAACCAGCCGTGCTGGAAGACCATGGTCAGCGCGCCCAGCGAGCAGCCCAGCGAGAGCAGGTTCATCAGCAGCGCCTTGACCGGCATCACCACCGAACCGGTCATCAGGAAGAGCAGGATCAGCGTGCCGACCGCCACCAGCCCCAGCGCCCAGGGCCCGCGGCTGGACAGCTCGTGCTGGAAGTCGACGACACTCGCCGCCCCGCCCGTGACGTAGGTGGTCAGACCACCCCGGTCGGCGCGCAGCTCGTCCACCACGTGCTTGGCCTGCGAACCCTGCGGATCGCCCTGCACCAGGACGTCGATGGTGCTGACGTTCACCCCCACCGGCTGCACCGTGCGCACCCCGGCCACGCCCGGCAGCTTGGCCACCACCTGGTCCGCGTACGTCGCCGCCGCCTGCTCCGGTCCCTGCACCACGACGGTCACCGGCGCGGGCGCCACCTGCGGGAAGCGGTGGTCGATGGTGTCGGAGACCTGCCGCCCGGCCGAGGAGGTCGGCAGCACCGAGGCGCCGGAGTTGCGCATGTCCGCGCCGAGGAAGGGCGCCCCGGCCGCCATCAGCAGCGCGATGCAGACCAGCGCCACCGGTACCGCCCGGCGCTGCACCCGGCGTACCGTCCGGGCGAAGAAGCCCTCGTCCGGCTCGGCCTTCTTCGGCGGTTTGATCCGCTGCCCGGCGAAGCCCAGCAGCGCGGGGACCAGGGTGAGCGCGGCGGCGACCGCGATCACCACCACGCTCACACCGGCCGCCGCGACCGCGCGCAGCACCGGGCTGGTGAAGACGAAGAGACCGGACAGCGCGACCGCGACCGTCAGACCCGAGAAGGCGACCGTCCGGCCGGCCGTCGCGGAGGTGCGTTCGACGGCGGCGGCGATCCCGGCGCCGTGGCCGCGTTCCTCGCGGAAGCGGTTGACCATCAGCAGCGCGTAGTCGATCGAGAGTCCGAGGCCCAGCACGGTGGCGATCGGCAGCACGCTGGTGTCGATGTCCATGATCTGGCTGAAGCCGAACATCGCCAGCAGGGCGCCGCCGACCGAGGCGATCGCCCCGATCACCGGCAGGCTCGCCGCCGCCAGCCCGCCGAAGACCAGCACCATCACGACCAGGGTGAGCGGCAGGGTGACGATCTCGCCGAACTTGGTGTCCGACTGCGTCTGGTCCTTGACCTCCTGCTGGAGCACCAGGTCGCCGCCGACCGTGACATGGGCGCCGGGCGCGTCGATGGCGGCCAGCCGTTGGCTGACCGCCGCCTGCTGGCCGCTGGTGGCGCTCTCGGCCAGCTTGACGCTGACCAGACTCGCCGTGCCGTCGGCGGAGCGCATCGTGTGGGCGGCCGGGCCCTGGTAGGCGTCGGAGACCGCGAGCACACCGGGCAGCTTCGCCAGGTCGCCGGCGGCCGCGCTCACCGCGTCCCGTACGGCGCTGGAGTCGACCGGCTTGCCGTCCACCACCGCGGTGACCGTGCCGAGCGAGGGATCGGCGGCCGCGACCACCGAAGTGCCCTGCGCCGACTCGTACCCGCCGGAGGAGGTGCTCGCGACGGTGGAGTCGAAGACCCGGCCGCCGATCAGCACGCCGACCGCGAGGACGCCCACCCAGAGCGCCAGCACCCAGCGTCGATGGCGGAAGCAGGCGCGCCCTAGGGCGGCGAGTCGTCCGGGAACGACGGCGGCGAGCGGGGCGGGCACAGCGGCGGTGTGGCGCATGAAGCGGGACTCTGCCTAGCTTTCGGGGCCGGGGCCTCGGGCAACTCATCCCAAGCTAGGCGTTCTGTCCGAAAAGACCCATAGGTAGTGGATGAGCGCCTTATCACATGAAACCGGGAACCAAACACCCGGGTACGACAGTGGGCCCCCACCCGGTTACCCCGGGTGGGGGCCCACTGAGAGATCAGCTCAGTACGAGCTCAGCTCTGCTGCGATCAGCTCTGGCCGCCGGCCAGCTTCTCGCGCAGCGCGGCAAGCGCCTCGTCCGAAGCGAGAGCGCCGGAGCCCTCGTCGCTGCTGGAGGAGTACGAGCCACCGGCGGCGGCGGCAACGGCGTCGCCACCCTCGGCAGCGGCCTCGGCGTCGGCCTCGCGGCTCTTGATGACCTGGGCCTGGTGCGCCTCGAAGCGGGTCTGCGCCTCGGCGTACTGGGCCTCCCAGGCCTCACGCTGCTTCTCGAAGCCCTCGAGCCAGTCGTTGGCCTCGGGGTCGAAGCCCTCCGGGTAGATGTAGTTGCCCGCGTCGTCGTACGAGGCAGCCATACCGTAGAGGGTCGGGTCGAACTCGACCGTGGCCGGGTCGGCACCGAGCGACTCGTTGGCCTGCTTCAGCGAGAGGCTGATGCGGCGACGCTCGAGGTCGATGTCGATGACCTTGACGAAGATCTCGTCGCCGACCTGGACGACCTGCTCCGGGATCTCCACGTGGCGCTCGGCCAGCTCGGAGATGTGGACCAGGCCCTCGATGCCCTCGTCGACGCGCACGAACGCACCGAACGGAACGAGCTTGGTGACCTTACCGGGAACGACCTGGCCGATCTGGTGCGTCCGGGCGAACTGCTGCCACGGGTCCTCCTGGGTCGCCTTCAGCGACAGGGAGACGCGCTCGCGGTCCATGTCAACGTCGAGAACCTCGACGGTGACCTCCTGGCCGACCTCGACAACCTCGGACGGGTGGTCGATGTGCTTCCAGGACAGCTCGGAGACGTGCACGAGGCCGTCCACGCCACCCAGGTCCACGAAGGCACCGAAGTTGACGATGGAGGAGACGACGCCGGAGCGCACCTGACCCTTCTGCAGGGTGGTGAGGAAGGTCTGGCGGACCTCGCTCTGGGTCTGCTCCAGCCAGGCACGGCGGGACAGGACCACGTTGTTGCGGTTCTTGTCCAGCTCGATGATCTTGGCCTCGAGCTCCTTGCCCACGTAGGGCTGGAGGTCGCGGACGCGGCGCATCTCGACCAGCGAAGCCGGCAGGAAGCCACGGAGGCCGATGTCGAGGATGAGACCACCCTTGACGACCTCGATGACGGTACCGGTGACGATCCCGTCCTCTTCCTTGATCTTCTCGATCGTGCCCCAGGCGCGCTCGTACTGTGCGCGCTTCTTGGACAGGATCAGACGACCCTCCTTGTCCTCCTTCTGGAGAACCAGGGCCTCGATCTCGTCGCCGACCTTGACGACCTCGTGCGGGTCAACGTCGTGCTTGATCGAGAGCTCGCGGGAGGGGATGACACCCTCGGTCTTGTAACCGATGTCGAGGAGCACCTCGTCACGGTCGACCTTCACGATGATGCCCTCAACGATGTCGCCATCGTTGAAGTACTTGATGGTCTCGTCGATCGCCGCGAGGAATGCTTCCGCGTCGCCGATGTCGTTGACCGCAACCTGCGGGGTGGTGCTGACAGAGGTGTCGGTGGGGCTCGTCATTAGGAAAAGGGCTCCGGTACGGACATGAAGTCGTAGGTAATGCCACGCGGGGGCCCGTATCGCTCCCACCGAAAGCCGGACAGCCAAGAGCACGGCGCACCGGGGCTCCCGTGAAATACGAGATCCGGTGTCCGTCTTGCGACCGAAGGGTCTTCGACAGATGCGAGCGCGACCTGCTCCGTCCGAGGCGCGCAGGCCCGCAGCGCAACTTGTAGCATACGGGGACAGGCAGGCACGGTCAACGTCGAAGCCGACGGGACCGTCCAGGCCGGTGTGGATCAGGCCATATCCTCCAACTGCGCACCTCACCCGACCGACCGGTCGCGTGCAGAAGTGGCAGCCGCAGGGGCCAGACTCCCCGGATGCCACCGCCTGAATCCCGCCCCGGGGAGGGGCTGGTCCAAGCAGCGGCGCTTTCCGCATCCCCTACCTTACGCGAGGCGCATTATGACTGCGGACACCCCCCCTGGCCAGTTCGACGAGGACGACGACGATCTGGCGCTGCGCCGGGACGCGGCGCCCGAGGAGAGCAGCCGGGCCAGCCGGCACTGGTGGGACCGCAACGCCGACGACTACCAGGACGAGCACGGCGAGTTCCTCGGCGACGACCGGTTCACCTGGTGCCCCGAGGGGCTGGACGAGGCGGACGCCCGGCTGCTCGGCGACCCGGCCGAGCTCAAGGGCCGCGACGTGCTGGAGATCGGCGCCGGCGCCGCGCAGTGCTCGCGCTGGCTGGCCGCGCGCGGCGCCCGGCCGGTCGCGCTGGACATCTCCTTCCGCCAGCTCCAGCACTCGCGGCGGATCGACCTGGGCCGCGGCGGCCCGCTGGTCCCCGTCGTGCAGGCGGACGCGGCGGTCCTGCCGTTCGCCGACGCCTCCTTCGACCTGGCCTGCTCGGCGTACGGCGCGGTGCCGTTCAGCGCGGACACCGCCGAACTGATGCGCGAGGTGCACCGGGTGCTGCGGCCCGGCGGGCGCTGGGCCTTCTCGGTGACCCACCCGATCCGCTGGGCGTTCCCCGACGAACCCGGCGTGGAGGGCCTGACCGCCACCGCCTCGTACTTCGACCGCACGCCGTACGTGGAACAGGACGAGCAGGGGCGGGCGACCTACGTCGAGCACCACCGCACGATCGGCGACCGGGTGCGCGAGCTGGCCGGCGCCGGGTTCCAGCTGATCGACCTGGTCGAGCCGGAGTGGCCCGAGGGGCTGGAGCAGGAGTGGGGCGGCTGGAGCCCGCTGCGCGGGCGGCACCTGCCGGGGACGGCGATCTTCGTCGCGCGCCGGGGCTGATACTGCTCTGTGTGAACCCTGCCTGGCTCGACCTCCCGGTCCGCTCCGCGCTGCCCGCGCTGCGCCGCGCCCTCGACGAGCGGGGCGTCGCCGTGCTCGCGGCGCCGCCCGGCACCGGCAAGACCACGCTGGTGCCGCTGGCGCTGGCCGGGCTGGTGGAGGGCGGTCCCGCGCGGCGGGTGCTGGTGGCCGAACCGCGGCGGCTCGCGGTGCGGGCGGCGTCCCGGCGGATGTCCTGGCTGCTCGGCGAGAAGCCGGGCGGCCAGGTCGGGCACACCGTGCGCGGGGAGCGGGTGGTCGGGCCGGACACCGTGGTCGAGGTGGTCACCACCGGCGTGCTGCTGCAACGGCTGCAGCGCGACCAGGAGTTGCCCGGTGTGGACGCCGTGCTGCTCGACGAGTGCCACGAACGCCACCTGGACGCCGACACCGCGCTCGCCTTCCTGCTGGACGTCCGGGCGGCGCTGCGCCCCGAGCTCCAGGTGCTCTGCGCCTCCGCGACCTCGGACACGGCCGCCTGGGCGGCGCTGCTGGGCTCGGCCGAGGACGGACCGGCCGAGGTCGTCGAAGCACACGGCACCGCGCACCCCGTCGAGATCGTCTGGGCGCCCCCGGCGCGCGCCGTGCGCCCCCCGCAGGGGACACGCACCGACCCGCTGCTCCTCGAACACGTGGCGGGCGTGGTGCGGCGGGCGCTGTCCGAGCGCACGGGCGACCTGCTCTGCTTCCTACCGGGCGTCGGAGAGATCGCGCGGGTGGCCGGGCTCCTCGGCGGCCTCGACGGGGTGGACGTGCTGCAACTGCACGGGCAGGCGCCGCAGGCCGTGCAGGACGCCGCGCTCTCGGTCGGGGCGCGGCGCCGGGTGATCCTGACGACCTCGGTCGCCGAATCCTCGCTGACCGTGCCGGGGGTGCGGATCGTGGTGGACTGCGGGCTCGCGCGCGAGCCGCGCACCGACCACGCGCGGGGGCTCGCCGGGCTGGTGACGGTGCGTTCCTCGCTGGCCGCCGGACGCCAACGCGCCGGGCGGGCCGGGCGCGAGGCGCCGGGCGCGGCCTACCGCTGCTGGAACGAGGTCGAGGACACCAGGGCGCCGAGCTTCCCCGCTCCCGAGATCGCGCTGGCGGACCTGACGCCGTTCGCGCTCCAGGTCTCCTGCTGGGGCGACCCGGACGCGCGCTCGCTCGCGCTGCCGGACGCGCCGCCCGCGGGCGCGATGGGCGCGGCCCGCCAGACGCTGCGGGCGCTGGGCGCGGTGGACGCCGACGGGCGGGCCACCGAGCGCGGGCGGCGGTTCGCCCGGACGGGGCTGCACCCGCGGCTCGCCCGCGCGCTGCTGGACGGCGCGACGGCGGTGGGGGCGCGCCGGGCGGCGGAGATCGTCGCGCTGCTCTCGGAGGAACCGCCGCGGGCGCTGGGCGACGACCTGGCGGCGGTGTGGCGGGCGGTGCGCGGCGGAGGCGACGCCTACGCGGCGCGGTGGCGGGACGAGACGCGCCGGCTGCGCTCGCACGTCGACGCCCCGGCCACCTCGCTGCCGGACGCGACGGCCGTCGGGCTGCTGGCCGCGCTGGCGCAGCCGGAGCGGATCGCCCGGGCCCGCGGCGCCGCCGGAACGTACCTGATGGCCTCCGGCACGGCCGGCGAGCTCCCGACCGGCTCCGCGCTGTCCGGCTCCGAGTGGCTCGCGATCGCGGTCGCCGACCGTCCGGCGGGCTCGCCGTCGGCGCGCATCCGCAGAGCAGTGCTCATCGACGAGAGCACTGCTCTCACCGCTGCCGCGCACCTGCTGACCACCCGCGACGAGGTGCACTGGGCGATCCCGCCCGGCAGCCGCCGCGGTGACGTGGCCGCCCGCCGCGTCCAGGCCCTCGGCGCCCTCGAACTCGACGCCGTCGCCCTCAAGTCCCCCGACCGCGCACTGATCCGGGCCGCCCTGCTGGAGGGCCTGGCCCGCGAGGGCGCCGGCGACCTGCTGCGCTGGTCCGAGAGCGCGAGCTCGCTGCGCGCCCGGCTGGCCTTCCTGCACCACGCCCTCGGCGACCCCTGGCCCGACGTCAGCGACCAGGCCCTGCTGGACGCCGCCGACCAGTGGCTGGAACCCGAACTCTCCCGCGCCCGCCGCCGCGCCGACGTCGAGCGCCTGGACACCGCCTCCGCCCTGCAACGCCTGTTCCCCTGGGCCGGCGGCCAGGCCGGCCGGCTCGACGAACTCGCCCCCGAACGGATCACCGTCCCCAGCGGCTCGCGGATCCGCGTCGACTACTCCACCGAGCGGCCCGTCCTCGCCGTCAAACTCCAGGAACTCTTCGGCTGGGCCGACACCCCCTCCCTCGCCGGCGGCCGCGTCCCCCTCACCGTCCACCTGCTCTCCCCCGCCGGCCGCCCCGCCGCCGTCACCAGCGACCTCGCCTCCTTCTGGCAGAACGGCTACCGCGCCGTCCGCGCCGACCTCCGCGGCCGCTACCCCCGCCACCCCTGGCCCGAAGACCCCACCACCGCCGCCCCCACCAAGCGCACCAACCCGCGCCGCTAGAAATTCAGCCCCGGTGATACGGCCGCCCGACCAACCGCATCGCCCGCGGATTCGCTCGAAACCCGAGCGATTCGTACAGCGCCGCACCCTCATCACTCGCACTGAGGTTCAGCAACCTGCACCCCCGCCCGGTCATCCACGCCACCAGAGCCGCAGTCACCGCCCGCCCATGACCCCGGCGCCGAGGGATCGGGCCGCCTCCCGCTACGCCTGTATCCAAAGCTGAGGCCCGACCTTCGGGAAGTTCTCGAAGCTGCGCTCACTGCCGATCCCAGCAGCAGGCCGAGCGCCGGCGAACTCGCCCAGCAGCTCGGCGCCATTTAGTGAAATGGCTTCGGCCATCACCCCGCGATTCCTCGGGGTAATGGCCGAAGCGTGAGCACCACCAACCAACCACCGGTCAGTGGGCGGCGGACTCCCAGTTGGGGCCGACGCCGACGGAGACGTCGAGGGGGGCGCGCAGGGCGTAGGCGCCGGCCATCTGCTCGCGGACGATGGACTCGACCTGCTCGCGCTCGCCGGGGGCGAGTTCGAGGACGATTTCGTCGTGGACCTGGAGCAGCATCCGGGAGGTGAGCTTCGCCTCGGTGAGGGCGGCGTCCACGCGCAGCATCGCGATCTTGACGATGTCGGCGGCGGAGCCCTGGACGGGGGCGTTCAGCGCCATCCGCTCGGCCATCTCGCGGCGCTGGCGGTTGTCGCTGGTGAGGTCGGGCAGGTAGCGGCGGCGGCCGAGCAGGGTCTCGGTGTAGCCGGTGGCGCGGGCCTCCTCGACGACGCGGTGCAGGTACTCGCGGATGCCGCCGAAGCGCTCGAAGTAGGTGTCCATCAGGCCCTGCGCCTCGGCCGGCTTGATGGACAGCTGCTGGGAGAGGCCGAAGGCGGAGAGCCCGTACGCCAGGCCGTAGGACATCGCCTTGATCTTGCGGCGCATCTCCGCGTCCACCGCGTCGCGGGCGACGCCGAAGACCGAGGAGGCGACCGTGGTGTGCAGGTCCTCGCCGCTGGCGAAGGCCTCGATCAGCGCGGCGTCCTCGGAGAGGTGGGCCATGATCCGCAGTTCGATCTGCGAGTAGTCGGCCGTCAGCAGTGATTCGTACCCCTCGCCGACCACGAAGGCGCGGCGGATCAGCCGGCCCTCCTCGGTGCGCACGGGGATGTTCTGCAGGTTGGGGTCCTGCGAGGAGAGCCGGCCGGTGGCGGCGACCATCTGGTTGAAGGTGGTGTGGATGCGGCCCTGCGGCGAGACGGTCTTGAGCAGGCCCTCGACGGTGGTGCGCAGCTTGGCCTGGTCGCGGTGGCGCAGCAGGATGACCGGCAGCTCGTTGTCGGTCTGGGTGGCCAGCCAGGTCAGCGCGTCGGCGTCGGTGGTGTAGCCGGTCTTGATCTTCTTGGTCTTCGGCAGGGCCAGCTCGCCGAAGAGGATCTCCTGGAGCTGCTTGGGCGAACCGAGGTTGAAGGCATGACCGGCGGCGGCGTGTGCCTCCTCCACCACGCGCTGGATCTCGACCGCGAACTGGTTCTCCAGGGCGGTGAGATGGGCACGGTCGGCGGCGATGCCGGTGCGCTCCATCCGGGCCAGCAGGGCCGCGATGGGCAGCTCCATGTCGTGCAGCAGCTCGGCGGCGCCGACCTCGACGAGCCGGACGGCGAAGAGTTCGGCCAGGTCGAGGACGGTACGGGCCTGGACCATCAGGGCCCGGGCACCCGCGGCGTCGTCCTCCTCCTCGGCGCCGAAGGCCAGTTGGCCGCTCTCGGCGGCCGGCGCGGGGGTGAGCGAGCGGCCCAGGTACTCCTCGGCGAGCACCTCCAGGGTGAAGGTGCGCCGGCCGGGCTTCTCCAGGTAGGCGGCGAGCGCGGTGTCCGCGCTGACGCCCGCGATCTGCCAGCCCTGCTCGGCGAAGGCCCGCATCACCTGCTTGGCGATGTGCAGCGCCTTGGGGCGGTCGGGGTCGGCCAGCCAGGCGGCGAACGCCCGGTCGTCCTCCTCGGCGAGCTGGGACGGGTCGAACCAGACGGCGTCCTCGGCGCCGGCCAGCGCGACCTCCTGGACGCTGCCGCTGCCCAGGGCCCAGCTGTAGACGGCGGCGACCGCGACGGTGCCGGTGGCCGCGGCCAGCCAGGCGGCCAGCGCGCCGGGCTCGGTGAGGACCTCGCCCGCGACCTCGACGCCCGGGGACGCCTCGGCCTCGGCGGCCTGCGCCTCGCCGCCCACGTCGACGCCGAAGACCCGCTCGCGGAAGTTGGCGTTGCGGAACTCCAGCGCGTCCATCAGCTGGGCGACGGCCTCGCGGTCGAAGGCGGCGCGCTCCAGATCGTCGACGCCCAGCGGGAGTTCGACGTCACGCACCAGCTCGGTCAGCACCCGGTTGCGCTTGACCGAGTCGAGGTGCTCGCGCAGCTTCTCGCCGATCTTGCCCTTGACCTCGTCGGCGCGCGAGACCAACTCGTCGAACGAGCCGAACTGGTTGACCCACTTCGCCGCGGTCTTCTCGCCGACGCCGGGGATGCCGGGCAGGTTGTCGGACGGGTCGCCGCGCAGGGCCGCGAGGTCCGGGTACTGGCTGGGCGTCACGCCGTACTTCTCGGTCACCTTCTCCGGGGTGTAGCGGGTCAGCTCGGAGACGCCCTTGGTGGGGTAGAGGACGGTGACGTGCTCGGTCACCAGCTGGAGCGCGTCCCGGTCGCCGGTGACGATCAGCACGTCGAAGCCGGCCGCCTCGGCGGCGGTGGCCAGGGTGGCGATGATGTCGTCGGCCTCGAAGCCCTCCAGCGCCATCCGCGGCACCTTCATCGCGTCCAGCAGCTCGCCGATCAGGCCGATCTGGCTCTTGAACTCGTCGGGCGTCTTGGCGCGGTTGGCCTTGTAGTCGGGGAACTCCTCCGAGCGGAAGGTCTTGCGGGAGACGTCGAAGGCGACCGCGAGGTGCGTGGGCGCCTCGTCCCGCACCGTGTTGGAGACCATCGAGGCGAAGCCGTAGACGGCGTTGGTCGGCTGGCCGGTGGAGGTGTTGAAGTTCTCCACGGGCAGGGCGTAGAACGCCCGGTACGCCAGCGAATGGCCGTCGAGCAGCATCAGCCGGGGCCGCGCCCCCGACCGTCCGCCACTCTTCGCGCCCTGCACCGTACTCTGCGTAGCCACGTCAACGTCCGTTCCTGCCGACTCCACTGCACCGTCACTGAATCCTAGAGCCCGGCACCGACAACGGACGCCGCGACGCAGCTCCCCCGACCCCGCCCGGGCGCGCACCGGTCGTACGATCACGCAAGGCCACCGACCGCGGCCGACCCCCGACCCGCAGGAGACAGGCATGACCGAGGCGACCCCCACCGAGACCCCCGCCGAGACCCCCGCCGACACCGCGGCGGCGACGGTCCTGAACCTCCCGCAGGACGTCCTGGAGCACTTCGCGAAGCTGGGCGTCGAGCCGTCCACCTTCTCGGGTGGCGCGCTCGGCGAGAAGCTGGGCATCCGGATCGTCGAGGCCTCCGGGGACCGGGTGGTCGGCACCATGCCGGTGGAGGACAACCAGCAGCCGTACGGACTGCTGCACGGCGGCGCCTCGGCCGCGCTGGCCGAGACCCTCGGCTCGATCGGGGCGATGCTGCACGCGGGACCGGGCCGATACGCGGTCGGCGTGGACCTGAACGTCACCCACCACCGCTCGGCCACCTCGGGTCTGGTGACCGCCGTCGCCACCGCGGTCTTCAAGGGACGCACCGCCGCGACGTACGAGATCGCCATCACCGACGACACCGGCCGGCGGATCACCAGTTGCCGTCTGACCTGCGCACTGCGCGACCTGTAGGCCGCTGCGCGACGCCCTCGGCGACGAGCTGAATATCCGTCAGAAATACTACGAGCCCCCTTGTTTGACCACCGCCCAAGCTGGGCAGGTCCTGGCCGACAGGGGGGCCTTTCCATGCCCGGGGCACATGCGCGCCGACGAGCCGTTCGCACCCCCGTAACGCTGCGTAACACGTGGGCAATGAGCCGACGTGGTTGCCCCAGTACCGCGCAGCGACCGCCGAACGTGGGCGAGCGCCTCCCGAGCGAGCCTCGAATCCGGAATCCGGACGCCGGTGACCGGCGAACCCCTTGCGAACACTCTCATCCGACTATCGGACGGATTGCCCACTACCGCGCCACTCGCCCGCATTTACGGCCCGAAAGGGCAACGACCCCAGCGCCGCCAGGGATCCGCCATCCCGCCGAGTCCACCATGCGAGACGATCCGGTGCGGCACTCATAACAAGAGAATCACAGCACTCCCACACCCCTGCCAGAGGCGCCTCCAGCGCTCTAGAGTCACGCCCAGTCACCGCGCCACCGGATCGGGCTCATCCAGTTCGGGCATACCCCAGCGCGCGACGCGGCGCCGAGTCGGTCCCGACCCGGCGCCTCCCGACCTTGAAGGGGACCCTCGTGCGTCATCGTTCACTGCTCGTCCTGAGCATCGCCCTCACCGGAGCCCTCACCGTGACCGCCTGCGGCTCCCGCGGCGGCAGCAAGTCCGGTGGCGACAGCGCGTCCGGCACCACCGTCACCATCGGCGTCGACGCCCCGCTGTCCGGCCAGAACTCGGCCACCGGCCTCGGTATCCAGTACGGCGTCCAGATCGCCGTCGACGACGCCAACAAGAACAAGACCGTCCCCGGCGTCACCTTCAAGGTCAAGCCGCTGGACGACCAGGCGCAGCCGGCCACCGGCCAGCAGAACGCCACCTCGCTGGTCGCCGACAGCAGCGTGCTCGGCGTCGTCGGCCCGCTCAACTCCGGTGTCGCACAGTCGATGCAGCAGGTCTTCGAGACCGCCAACCTGGTCGAGATCTCGCCCTCGAACACCAACCCCGCGCTCACCCAGGGCCCGAACTGGGCGTCGGGCACCAAGGTCCGCGGCTACAAGACCTACTTCCGCACCGCCACCACCGACGCCCTCCAGGGCGCCTACGCCGCCCAGTACGCGACGGGCACCGCCAAGAAGAAGAACGCCTTCGTCGTCGACGACAAGCAGACCTACGGCGCCGGCCTGGCCGGCATCTTCAAGGACTCCTTCACCAAGGACGGCGGCACCATCGCCGGCACCGACCACGTCTCCACCGGTGACAAGGACTTCTCCACCCTGGTCACCAAGATCAAGTCCTCCGGCGCCGACATGCTCTACTACGGCGGCCAGTACGACGAGGCCTCGCTGCTCTCCAAGCAGCTCAAGGCCGCCGGCGACGCCATCCCGCTGATGGGCGGCGACGGCATCTTCTCCGCCACCTACGTCTCGGTCGGCGGCGCCGGCACCGAGGGCGACCTCTCCACCTCGGTCGGCTCGCCGGTCGACGGCCTGGCCACCGCCCAGGACTTCATCGCCAAGTACAAGGCCGCCAAGTACCCCGGCGACTACGGCACCTACGGCGGCTACTCCTACGACGCCGCCACCGCCATCATCAAGGCCGTCGCCAGCGTCGCCGCCGCCAACGGCGGCAAGATCCCGTCCGACGCCCGCGCCAAGATCGTCGACGGCGTCCAGAAGGCCGACTTCGACGGCATCGCCGGCCACGTCTCCTTCGACGAGTTCGGTGACACCACCAACAAGCAGCTGACCGTCTACCAGGTCACCGGCGGCAAGTGGGTCTCCGTCAAGACCGGCGCCTTCACCGGCTGACGGAGTCAGAGCGCACCACCGCACCACCAGGCCGCGCGCGCACACCAAGGCGCGCGCGGCCGCTCCGTCCCCCCACCCCACGAGACGCCACGCTCTCCACAGCGACCTCTCCACAGCGACATGGAGGCTGCGGTGCACACCCTGCCGCAACAACTCGCCAACGGGCTGTTCCTAGGCTCGACCTACGGTCTCATCGCCATCGGCTACACGATGGTCTACGGGATCGTGCAGCTCATCAACTTCGCCCACGGCGAGATCTTCATGACCGGAGGATTCGGCGCTCTCACCGTCTACCTGGTCCTGCCACACGGCACCTCGCTCTGGCTGGCCCTGCCGCTGATGCTGATCGGCGGCGCCGCGACCTCGGTCCTGATAGCCCTGGGCGCCGAACGCTTCGCCTACCGGCCGCTGCGCACAGCCCCCCGGCTCGCGCCACTGATCGCCGCCATCGGCCTCTCACTCGCGCTCCAGCAGGCCGTCCACAACCTCTACCCCAAGGCCACCAGCCCCCGGGTCTTCCCGCAGATCCCCAGCGGCCCCTGGCACCTGGCCAACATCGACATCCAGTCCGGCGACCTCTTCACGCTGATCGCAGCCCCGATCTGCATGGTCGTGCTGGCCCTGTTCGTCCGCAAGTCCCGCACCGGCCGCGCCATGCAGGCCACCGCCCAGGACCCGGACACCGCACAGCTGATGGGCATCGACACCAACCGCATCATCGCCACCGCCTTCGCCATCGGCGCCGTCTTCGCCGCCGTCGCCGCGATCTGCTACGGCCTGCGCTACGGCCAGGTCAGCTACGACATGGGCTTCGAAGCCGGCCTCAAGGCGTTCACCGCGGCCGTCCTCGGCGGCATCGGCAACATCTACGGCGCGATGCTCGGCGGGCTGGTCCTCGGCCTCGCCGAAGCCCTCGCCACCGCCTACATCTCCGACATCCCCGGCATGCAGCAGCTCGGCGGCCAGGCCTGGGCCCCGGTCTGGGCGTTCGTCCTGCTGATCCTCGTCCTGCTGCTGCGACCACAAGGACTACTCGGCGAACGTGTAGCGGACCGGGCCTGAGGACGGAGGAGAAGACACCATGAACAGCACACCGCTCGTCCCCCTCGTCAAGGTCGCCGCCGGCCGCCAACTGGCCCGCCTGGAAGGCTCCGTGCCGCTTCCCGTGGCCCGCGCGCTGACCGCCGGCGGCGCCGTCCTCACCATCGCCTCGGCCTTCCTCTCCTGGACCTGGACCCCGGACTTCCCCGGCGACCTCACCGTCAGCGGCTACCCCGGCGGCCTGCAGTGGCTCACCGTCACCGCCGGCCTGCTGCTCCTCCTCCAGGCCCTGTCCGCGTACGACATCCGCGGCCTGCGCTGGCTCGCCCCCGCCGGACAGACCCGGGCGCTGCGCCTGCTGGCCGTCGGCGCCCTCGCCATCACCTGGTTCACCCTCGGCGCGATCGCCGAGGAGCTCGGCGGCCTCGCCAACCTCACCGCGGGCGGCTGGGTGGCCGGCATCGCCGTCCTGCCCGCGCTGTACGGCACCCGCGCCCTGCCCGCCGACGAACGCCCGGCCGCCCGGCCCGCGACCACGCCCGCCTGGCAGGAACGGCTGGTCGTCACCGCGATCGCCGCGATCGGCCTGGGCGTCTTCACCTACGGCATCGACACCTCCTACGGCGAGCTGTTCGAGGGCTTCCTGATCACCGTCGCGTTCAGCGCCACCGCCTTCTTCCGCTCCGGCCTGTTCGAGCGGATCTCCGCGCTGCTCACCCGGCAGAAGCCGTTCGCGATGGCCGCCGCCTTCGCGGCCGCCGCGCTGTTCCCGCTGACCCAGAGCGACGACCACAACGCCAACGTCGGCGTGAACATCCTGATCTTCGCCACCGTCGCGCTCGGCCTGAACATCGTGGTCGGCCTCACCGGCCTGCTCGACCTCGGCTACGTCGCCTTCCTCGGCGTCGGCGCCTACACCGCCGCCCTGGTCTCCGGCTCGCCGTACTCTCCGTTCCACACCCAGGTGCCGTTCTGGATCGCGGCGCTCCTCGGCGCCGGCGTCTCGCTGGTGTTCGGCGTGCTGATCGGCGCGCCCACCCTGCGGCTGCGCGGCGACTACCTCGCCATCGTCACCATCGGCTTCGGTGAGATCTTCCACATCGTGGTGCGCAACCTGGACGGCTCCTCCGGACCGAAGATCACCAACGGCCCGAACGGCATCCCGGCCATCCCCGACATCAGCATCTTCGGCCTCAACCTCGGCCAGGCCCACCAGCTGGGCTCGTTCACCATCGGGCGGTTCGCCAACTACTTCTTCCTGATGCTGATCGTGACGCTGATCGTGATCGCCGTCTTCAGCCGGGCCGGCAACTCCCGGATCGGCCGCGCCTGGATCGCCATCCGCGAGGACGAGACGGCCGCCGAGGCGATGGGCATCAACGGCTTCCGCACCAAGCTCACCGCCTTCGCGCTCGGCGCCTCGCTGGCCGGCCTGGCCGGCACCGTCAGCGCCCACGTCACCTACAACGTGGTGCCCGACCCGTACGTCTTCGCCGGCTCGGCGCCGCCCAACTCGGCCTTCCTGCTGGCCGCCGTCGTCCTCGGCGGCATGGGCACGGTCAGCGGCCCGCTGCTCGGCGCCTCGCTGCTTTACCTGATCCCCGAGAAGCTGGTCTTCCTGCGCGACTACCAGCTGCTCGCCTTCGGTGTCGCGCTGATCCTGCTGATGCGCTTCCGCCCCGAGGGCATCGTCGCCAACCGGCGCCGGCAGCTGGAGTTCCACGAGGCCGACATCCCCGCCCAGGGCGGCAGTGCCGACACCACCACCCTCAGCACGGCAGGGGCGTGACCATGACCAGCATCACCAAGACCGCCACCGCCGCGCCGCTGCTGGACGCCCGCGGGGTCACCATGCGGTTCGGCGGCCTGACCGCCGTCAACAACGTGGACCTGACGGTCAGCGAGGGCGAGATCATCGGTCTGATCGGCCCCAACGGCGCCGGCAAGACCACCTTCTTCAACTGCCTGACCGGCCTGTACGTCCCCACCGAGGGCACCGTCAGCTACCGCGACAAGGTCCTGCCGCCCAAGCCCCACCTGGTCACCCAGGCCGGTATCGCGCGCACCTTCCAGAACATCCGGCTCTTCTCCAACATGACCGTCCTGGAGAACGTCCTGGTCGGCCGGCACAGCCGCACCAAGGAAGGCCTGATCTCCGCGCTGGTCCGCGGCCCCGGCTACCGCCGGGCCGAGGCCGACAGCCGCGAGAAGGCCATGGAGCTGCTCGCCTTCACCGGCCTGGACAACAAGGCCGACCACCTGGCCCGCAACCTCCCCTACGGCGAGCAGCGCAAGCTGGAGATCGCCCGCGCGCTGGCCAGCGAGCCCGGCCTGCTGCTGCTGGACGAGCCGACCGCCGGCATGAACCCGCAGGAGACCCGGGCCGCCGAGGAACTCGTCTTCGCGATCCGGGACAAGGGCATCGCGATCCTGGTCATCGAGCACGACATGCGGTTCATCTTCAACCTCTGCGACCGCACGGCCGTGCTGGTGCAGGGGCAGAAGATCGTCGAGGGCGACAAGGAGACGGTCCAGGGCGACGAGCGGGTGATCACCGCTTACCTCGGCGCTCCGCTGGAAAGCGAACCCGCCACCGACGCCGCCGACTCCACCGACGTTGCCGACGCCACCGATTCTGCCGACGCCGCCGACGCCACCGAGCCCGACGCAATCGAGCCCGACGCGACCGAGCCCGGCGAGACCACGGAGACCTCCGCATGAGCACCGCACTCCTGGAGGTCACCGACCTCCGCGTCGCCTACGGCAAGATCGAAGCCGTCAAGGGCATCAGCTTCACCGTCAACCAGGGCGAGGTCACCACCCTGATCGGCACCAACGGCGCCGGCAAGACCACCACCCTGCGCACCCTGTCCGGCCTGCTCAAGCCCACCGCCGGGACGATCCTCTTCGACGGCCAGGCACTGAACACCGTCCCCGCGCACAAGATCGTCGCGCTGGGTCTGGCCCACTCCCCCGAGGGCCGGCACATCTTCCCGCGGATGACCATCGAGGAGAACCTCCTCCTCGGCGCCTTCCTGCGCAAGGACGCCCCCGGCATCACCGAGGACGTCGAGCGCGCCTACGCGCTCTTCCCGATCCTCGGCGAGCGCAGGAAGCAGGCCGCGGGCACCCTGTCCGGCGGCGAGCAGCAGATGCTCGCGATGGGACGGGCGCTGATGTCGCGTCCGAAGCTGCTGATGCTCGACGAGCCGTCCATGGGCCTGTCGCCGATCATGATGCAGAAGATCATGGCCACCATCGTGGAACTCAAGGCCAACGGCACCACCATCCTGCTCGTCGAGCAGAACGCCCAGGCGGCGCTCTCGCTCTCCGACCAGGGGTACGTCATGCAGACCGGCCAGATCGTGCTGACCGGGACGGGCGCGGAACTGCTCACCGACGAGTCGGTGCGCAAGTCCTACCTCGGCGAGGACTGACCACACACACGGGAGGGGGCCGGCCACGCGTCCGTGGCCGGCCCCCTGTCGTTCTTCCCGTTACTCGGCGGCGTCGGCGGCCTTCTTGGCGTCCTGCGCGACGCCCTCCTCGATCACGGCCTCCGCGACGGCGGCCATGGTCATCCGGCGGTCCATCGAGGTCTTCTGGATCCAGCGGAACGCGGCGGGCTCGTTCAGCCCGAACTTCGTCTGCAGCACGCTCTTCGCCCGGTCCACCAGCTTGCGCGTCTCCAGCCGCTGGGTGAGGTCGGCGATCTCCTCCTCCAGCGTCCGCATCTCGGTGTAGCGGGAGACCGCCATCTCGATCGCGGGCACCAGGTCGCTCTTGGAGAACGGCTTCACGATGTAGGCCATCGCCCCGGCATCGCGCGCCCGGTCCACCAGCTCACGCTGCGAGAAGGCGGTCAGCATCAGGACGGGCGCCAAGTGCGCGTCATGGATCTGCTCGGCGGCGGACAGGCCGTCCAGGATCGGCATCTTCACGTCGAGGATCGCCAGGTCGGGACGGAGCTCCTGCACCAGCCGCACCGCCGTCTCCCCGTCTCCGGCCTCACCGACGACGGTGTAGCCCTCCTCTTCGAGCATCTCCTTCAGGTCGAGACGGATCAGCGCCTCGTCCTCGGCGATGACAATTCGGGTGATCTGGGTCAAGTCGGTCTCAAGCGCCTGGGGCTGCTCGTCGGCGGTGCTCACGGGGCTCCTCGTTCCGGCGGGGTACTGCATGCATGAGGGTACCTAGACCCTGTATGTTTAGGTCACTCAGGGTCGGGGGAAACCTTCGATTCCGAAGCATGCCCCGGTAGCCCAGCGGTAGAGGCAGTGGTCTCAAACACCATCCAGCGTGGGTTCGAATCCCACCCGGGGTACCTTTCCTTCGATTCGAAGGTATAAGGGCAGCGTATTGGTTGGCGATCTTCATCATTTCAGGTGGGGATCCCACCAAGTCCGCACGCAAAAGCCCTTCACTGCGGATCGTTCGATCCATGTACGACATGGACACACGGCGACGCGCCGTTGCACTCCACAGCTCCGGCCTGACCCTCAGTGAGGTAAGCCGAGCCACCGGGATCTCGCGGTACTCCGTCCGCGAGTGGACGATGAGAATCACCCGGCGTCCCTCAATGACGGCGGAATGCCCGGTCGGCTCGGGATGCCTCCACCCGGATCGACCGGAGGACACTTATGCCTACCTTCTCGGCCTCTATCTCGGCGACGGATGCCTCAGCCCCGGTCGCAAGAACGTCTACGCACTGCGCATTGCGTGCGGGAACGCGTGGCCCGACCTCATCGAGGAGTGCGCGCGAGCAATGAAGGCAGTCATGCCGACCAACAGTGTGTGCCGGGTACCGGCACCTGGCTGTACGTCAGTAGTGAGCACCAGCAAGCACTGGCCCTGCCTCTTCCCCCAGCACGGCCCCGGCAAGAAGCACGAGCGCCTGATAGCCCTGGCGCCCTGGCAGCAGGCGATCGTCGACTCGCACCCCTGGGAGCTGCTGCGCGGGCTGATCCACTCAGACGGGTGTCGGATCGTCAACTGGGCTACTCGGAGCGTCAAGGACGAGATCAAGCGCCACGAGTACCCGCGGTACTTCTTCACCAACACGTCCACCGACATCATCCGCATCTTCACCGACACGCTCGATGCCGTCGGCGTGGAGTGGAAGGCCACGCCGCGAACGGCCGGCGGGGTCAACGTCTCCGTCGCCCGACGCGCCTCCGTCGCGCTCATGGACGAGCACATCGGGCCCAAAAGCTGACTGACCCGGCGCCAGGGCACGCCGGGTCAGTCAGCAGTCCAGCTCGACCATGCTCAGCTGTCGAAGCCCAACCCCAGCCGGTCCAGCGTCTTCAGCCACAGGTTGCGGCGCCCCGCGTTGTGGTCGGCGCGGTCGAGCGACCACTTGGTCAGCTCGATGCCCGCCCAGCGCACCGGCTCCGGGGGGAACGGGAGCGGCTTGCGGCGGACCATCTCCAGGGCCGTGCGCTCGGTCTGCTCGCCGCCGAGCAGGTCGAGCATCACCTCCGCCCCGAAGCGGGTGGCGCCGACGCCGAGGCCGGTGTAGCCGGCCGCGTAGGCGACCTTGCCCTGGTAGGCGGTGTCGAAGAACGCCGAGAACCGGGTGCAGGTGTCGATCGCGCCGCCCCAGGCGTGGGTGAAGCGCAGGCCCTCCAGCTGGGGGAAGGTCTGGAAGAAGTGCGTGGCCAGCGTGCGGTTGGTCTGCGGGCGCTGGTCGTACTCGGCGCGGACCTTGCCGCCGAAGTTGTAGATGGCGTCGTAGCCGCCCCACAGGATCCGGTTGTCGGCCGAGAGCCGGTAGTAGTGGAACTGGTTGGCGCTGTCGCCCAGCCCCTGCCGGTTCTGCCAGCCGATCGAGGCGAGCTGCTCGGCGCTCAAAGGCTCGGTCATCAGCGCGTAGTCGTAGACCGGCACGACGTACGGGCGGACCCGGCGCACCAGCGAGGGGAAGACGTTCGTGCCGAGCGCGACCCGGCGGGCGAAGACCCGTCCGTACGTCGTCCGCACGGCCATCCCGGTGCCGGACTCGGCGATGTCGGTGGCGACGGTGTGCTCGAAGATCCGCACGCCCTGGTCCAGGCAGGCCTGCTTGAGGCCCCAGGCGAGCTTGGCCGGGTTGACCATGGCGACGCCGTCCTTGTCCCAGAACCCGCCCAGGTACGTCGGCGAGTTGACCTGGGCGCGCATCGCGTCGGTGTCGAGCACCTCGCAGTCGGCGCCGAACTTCTTCGCCAGCTCGGCGAGTTCGTGCAGGTCGTTGAGCTGGTAGGGCTCGGTCGCGACGTCGATCTCGCCGGTGCGCTCCCAGTCGCAGTCGATGCCGTAGCGCCGGACGCTGTCCTCGATGGCCTGGAGGTTCTTGGCGCCGAGGTGCTCCAGGCGCTCCAGCTCGTCGGGCCAGCGGTCCAGGCCGTTGCCGAGCCCGTGGGTGAGGCTGGCCGCGCAGAAGCCGCCGTTGCGCCCGGAGGCCGCCCAGCCGACCTCCTTGCCCTCGATCAGGACGACGTCGAGCGAGGGGTCGCGCTCCTTGGCGATCAGGGCGGTCCACAGACCGCTGTAGCCGCCGCCGACCACCAGCAGGTCGCAGCGGGCGTCCCCCACCAGGGCGGAGTGGGCCTGCGGTCGCGCGGGGTCGTCCAGCCAGAACGGGGTGGGCTGGACGTCCTTGAGGGAGAGGACGGGATC
Source organism: Kitasatospora mediocidica KCTC 9733 (assembly GCF_000744225.1). Taxonomy (GTDB): domain Bacteria; phylum Actinomycetota; class Actinomycetes; order Streptomycetales; family Streptomycetaceae; genus Kitasatospora; species Kitasatospora mediocidica. The sequence continues at coordinate 929,238 of NZ_JQLN01000007.1, forward strand.
CACGGGGTCGTACCTTCTTTGCGTGGGCGTGGGGGTTCGGTGCGGGGGCGCGCTGAGGCGGTGGGGTCAGCCCGACGACGTGATCACGTACGCCTTGCGGAGCGTCTCGTGCACCGTCCAGACCGTCCGGTCGCCCTCGTGCAGGACGGCGAGGTCGCCGGGGCCGACCTCCAGCGTGGGGCCGCCCTCGATCTCGACGGTGGCGCGGCCGCTGATCACCACGAACAGCTCGTCGGCCTCCGTGTCGGTGACCACGCCCGGGGTGATCTGCCAGATTCCGCGTGCCTGCCGGCCGTCCTCGGACTCCCAGAGCACCTTTCCGGTGACCTCGGGGGTGCCGGAGACGATCTGCGAGGGGTCCAGCGGCTCGGGTTCCAGAACGGCGTCGGGAATGTGCAGAGCGAAACTGTTGGTCATAACTGGACGCTATCCGCTCATACCGGCCCGGAGCAGGATGCAGGATGTGTCGTTCCGGTCGAACGGAATGACAGCTCGTAAGCCCGAGGTCGGAGCCCGGAACGCGCCGCGGAAGGCGCCACGCCGAGATCCCCCGGCCGCGTGGGGGCGGTCGGGGGATCTCGGAGCAGCGGACGTGACAGGTCAGTTGCGTCCGACCAGCGCGTGGGCCGTCGCCTCGGTCAGCCACTGCGCGTACGCGGGGGTGCCGGGGCTGAGGTCGAGCGAGGGGTCGTGCCGGGCCTTGCGGGCCCGCCAGCGCTCCAGCGGGAGGTAGAGCAGGCAGGAGCCGACGACGATGATCAGGCAGTAGGTGACCGCCTGGGTCCCGTTCTGCGAGTACTGCTCCCAGGCCGCCCAGCCGCAGATGCTGCCCAGGCAGAGCACGATGCCACCGATGCTGAGCCAGCCGCCCGGGATCTTGTACGGGCGCTCCATGTCGGGCTCCTTGATCCGCAGCGCGATCAGCGCGGCGACCTCCAGCAGGATGCCGATGTTGGTCAGGAAGACGTCGAAGATGACCAGGTTGGTGAAGCTGCTGAGGCAGAACAGTGCGTAGATCGCCGAGGAGCCGATGATCGAGACGATCGGCATCCGGTAGCGGCGGGACTCCTTGGCCACCCAGCGCGGGAAGTAGCCGTCCTGGGCGAGGACCAGCGGGAGGCGGGAGTTGGAGGCGAGCAGCGCCGAGAACATGGCGACGGCCGCGAACATCCCGCCGACGGTGACGGTGACCTGGAGCCAGGGGCCGGCCAGCTGCTTGGCGACGTCGGAGAACGAGCCGGCCTGCCAGCTCTTCCAGCCGGCGTCACCGTCCGAGCCGGTGGCGAGGGAGGCGATCGAGGGCAGCAGGTAGCCGACCATGATCAGGACCATCGCGATGGAGAGCGCCCGGGGCAGGTGCTTGCGCGGGTTCTCCATCTCGCCGGCGACGTTCGAGACGCTGTCCCAGCCGGAGTAGTTCCACATCACGATGAACAGGCCGGAGCCGAAGGCGTTGAAGGTGGACTGGTCGGACGAACTCGTCAGCGAGCTGACCGGGTTGATGCCGTGGCTGGCCAGGTGGGCGACGCCGACGACGGTGAGGATCAGCATCGGGGTCAGGCAGATCAGCGCGAAGACCACCGAGGACTCGCCGACCCAGCCGGCGCCGAGCAGGTTCACCCCGGTGAAGACGGCGATGACCGCGAGGCAGATGAACCAGTTCAGGTCGAACTGGAAGTGCCCGACGCTGAAGAGCACGTGCTTGCCGGGTGCGACGGCGGAGACCAGGCTCTGCAGGTAGCTGGTGAACAGGACGGGGTAGAGCGCCATGTCCACGAAGCTGCAGATCCACTGCAGGATGCCCTGCTGGAATCCCCAGAACTTGCCGAGGCCCTTCTTCACCCAGTGGTAGTAGCCGCCCTCGACGGGGATGGCGGTACCGAGCTCGGCGCAGATCAGCGCGTTGGGGACGCTGTACACGAGCGGGGTGACGACGATCAGCAGGATGGCCATTCCGGGCCCGGAGGTGGAGAAGAGCTGCTCGATACCGTAAGCGCCTCCGGAGACGCTGAAGAAGATCAGCGCGACCAGTGGCATGAGGCGTACCCGCCTGGGGGACGGCAGGCGCTTCACGGACTGATCCACGGATATGGCGGTCAATGGTCACCTCTGGTAGATCGGCCGGCGGGTCCCTGGGTGGGGTCGCGGGCGGAGGCTGCGGCCCGTGGGGGCAGGCCGGCGTGGTGAGTGGTGGCAGCGGTGGAAGCCCGACCGGCGCTCGACCCGCCGGTGTCCCTAGAGTTTCGGCCCTGCCCCCAGTGGGGGCAATCAAGCAAAGTGTCAAGGGTCGTGTTGCGACTTTGACACGATGCCTACGCCGGGACGGAGATCGTCGCACAAACGGAAGCGGTCGTCGCGCAAACGGATCCGGTCGTCGCGCAAACAGCAGCCGGCGGCGCGCAAACAGCAGCCGGCGGCGTCCTCCCAGGTCGGGAGGGCGCCGCCGGCAGGGGCCGTGCGGGGTGGATCAGTTGTCGAGCTCACCCACGTGGTGCACCCGCACCAGGTTGGTGGAGCCGGCCAGTCCGGGCGGGGAGCCGGCGGTGATGATGACGATGTCGCCACGCTGGCAGCGGCCCAGGCTGAGCAGTTGGGCGTCCACCTGGGCGACCATCTCGTCGGTGGTCGGCACGAACGGGCCGAGGAACGTCTCGACACCCCAGGTGAGGGCCAACTGACTGCGCACCGACGGCTCGTAGGTGAAGGCGAGGACTGGGATCGGCGAGCGGTAGCGGGTCAGCCGGCGCGCGGTGTCGCCGCTCTGGGTGAAGGCGATCAGGTACTTGGCGTTGAGGAAGTCGCCGATCTCGGCCGCCGCGCGGGCCACCGCGCCGCCCTGGGTGCGGGGCTTGTTGCGGACGGTCAGCGGCGGCAGGCCGGCTGCCAGGACCTCCTCCTCCGCTGCCTCGATGATCCGGCCCATGGTCTTGACCGTCTCGACCGGGTACTTGCCGACCGAGGTCTCCCCGGAGAGCATCACCGCGTCGGTGCCGTCCAGCACCGCGTTGGCGACGTCCGAGGCCTCGGCGCGGGTCGGCCGCGAGGCGTTGATCATCGAGTCCAGCATCTGGGTGGCGACGATGACCGGCTTGGCGTTGCGCTTGGCCAGCTTGATGGCGCGCTTCTGGACCAGCGGCACCTGCTCCAGCGGCATCTCCACGCCCAGGTCGCCGCGGGCGACCATGATGGCGTCGAAGGCGTCGACGATCGATTCGAGGTTGTCGACCGCCTGCGGCTTCTCCACCTTGGCGATGACGGGGAGGAAACGTCCCTCCTCGCGCATCACGGTGTGCACGTCCTCGATGTCCTTGCCGCTGCGGACGAAGGAGAGGGCGATCAGGTCGGCGCCGATCCGCAGGGCCCAGCGCAGGTCGGCGACGTCTTTGTCGCTGAGCGCGGGCACCGAGACGGCGACTCCGGGGAGGTTGAGGCCCTTGTGGTCGGAGACCAGGCCCCCTTCGATGACGATGCAGTGCACCCGGGGTCCGTCGACGTGGGTGACCTCCAGGCAGACCCGGCCGTCGTCGACGAGGATGCGCTCGCCGCGCGAGACGTCCCCGGCGAGTCCCTTGTAGGTGGTGCCGCAGATCTCCTTGTCGCCGGGGACGTCCTCCACCGTGATGGTGAACTCGTCGCCGCGTTCAAGGAGTACCGGCCCCTCGGCGAATTTGTCCAGGCGAATCTTCGGGCCTTGGAGATCGACCAGGATGCCGACGCTGCGGCCGGTCTCGTCCGCGGCCTTGCGGACCCGGCGGTAGCGCTCCTCGTGCTCGATGTGGGAGCCGTGGCTCAGATTGAAGCGGGCGATGTCCATTCCGGCGTCGACCAGGGCCTTGATCTGGTCGTACGAGTCGGTGGCGGGCCCGAGAGTACAGACGATTTTTGCTCGGCGCATGGGACTGAGCGTACGCATTACCGGCGCGTAACAACGACCCGCTCGCGGACGGCCGGATGACGGTTGCCGGAAGCTTGGCCCAACTTCCTGACGACAGGTGACATCTGTTGCGCTTTACCTGAGTTGGTGCTGGAGTTCGGACAGCCGACGTGACGCTGATGCGATTTCGTGAAGGCCTGTTCACCCCTGGTTCACGCCGGCGTCGGCCGCTGCTCGGGCCGCGGCGGGAGGCTCTGGTTCCGGCCGGCGTGGGGGCGGCAGGCGCCGGGTCCCGGGATGACTCGACCAGGGGGAAGAGCGTGCCAATGAGGCGTCTGCTGGGGGTGTTCGTCGCGCTGGCGCTGGTCGCCGGCGTGGCTGTGGTGGTCTGGCGCAGCTGTTGCGCCGGACCGGGCGGCGGACCGCCGGTTTCACCGGCCACCCTGCACGGGGTGATCGGCTCGGAGAAGGCCGACTTCTTCCGCGACGCGGACGTGCAGAAGGCCCTGCGCGCCAAGGGGTTGGTGGTGGACGCGGCCTCGGCGGGGTCGTTGGAGATGAACGGCCAGAGCCTGCACGGCGACGACTTCGCGTTCCCGGCCAGTTCGGTGGTGGCCAACGACATCAAGGGCCTCAACCCGGTGCCGGTACGGCCGTTCTACTCGCCGCTGGTGATCGTGGCGCGCCGGTCGACCGCGCAGCTGCTCCTGGCGGACCAGATGGCCGTCAAGTCCCCCTCGGACGTCTGGACGTTCAGGATGGGCGCCTACCTGAAGGCGCTGGAGTCCAACGTGACCTGGCAGAGCCTGCCGGGCGCGGCGAGCGACCCGTCGCTGAGCGGGCTGGTGTACATCACCACCACCGATCCGGCCTCCTCGTCCTCGGGTGCGCTGCACCTGGCGGTGATGTCCTACCTGGCGAACGGCGGCAACGTGGTGTCGGACCAGGCCGGGGTGACGCGCACCGCCCCGCTGTTGCGGCATCTCACCGAGATCCAGGGCGCCCAACTCCCCAGCACTGACGGCCCGTTCCGCAACTTCATCTCGGGGGTGGGCAATCCGCTGGTCTGGGTGTACGAATCGCAGGTGGCGGCCGAGGCATCGAAGGGGACGCTGCCGGACGACACGGTGCTGCTCTACCCGGACACCACCTTCCTGAGTGACCACACGCTGGTCGAGTTGACGCCGGCGGCGAGCGCCCTGGCGGTCGCGCTGCGGGACGATCCGAAGCTCCAGAGCCTGGAGGCCAGGCTGGGGTTCCGTCCGTCGGGCGATCCCACGGCGTTCGGGCGGGCGATGGCGACGGTGAAGACCAAGGGGTTCGCGCCGGACCTGGCGCAGGCCGGGGTGGCACAGGTGGCGATCCCCGCGACGCCGGTGATGCGGCAACTGGTGGCTGCCGCCGAGGGGACGGGCTGATGACGGCGACAGTGGGACCGATACGGGGAGCGGCGATGCCGGCGGCGGCGATACCGAGAACGCGGGGCACGCGGGGAGCACCGGGCTGGGGCGGCCTGTGGCGGCGCGGGCTGGTCGGCGTGCTGGCGCTGGTGCTGGCGGCGGTCGCCGGGTGCGACTCGCCCTCGCCGAAGCCGGCCCCGGGCCCCTCCGGCGGCACGGGCGGCTCGGGCGGGGCGAGCGCCTCGGCCGCGGGCAGCGGTTCGGCCGCGCCGCCGGCCTCCGGCTCGGCGGTGACGCTGCGGGTGCTGGCGGGCAGCGAGCTGCAGGACATGCAGCCGATCCTGGACGATGCGCGCAAGGCGACGGGGGTGAACGTCCAGTTCACCTACACCGGCACCCTGGACGGCGCGGACACCGTCACCTCGGGCAAGGCCACCGGCAGTTACGACGCGCTCTGGTTCGCGTCCAACCGCTACCTGCGGCTGGATCCGGCGGGCGGCGCCAACCTGCTGTCGGAGACACCCGTGATGGTCTCGCCGGTGGCGCTGGGGGTGCGCAGCTCGGAGCTGGCTTCGCTGGGCTGGGACCCGGCCAAGGTGACCTGGTCGCAGATCGGCCAGGCGGTGGCGGCGCAGAAGCTGACCTTCGGCATGACGGACCCCTCGCGCTCCAACTCGGGCCTCTCCGCGCTGGTGGGGCTGGCCTCCGCGTTCTCCGGGGCGCAGTCCGCGCTGACCCAGGCCGACGTCACCAAGGCGTCGCCCGCGCTGCGGCAGTTCTTCGCCGGCCAGCAGCTGACCTCGGGCTCCTCGGGCTGGCTGGCGCAGGCCTACCAGCGCACGGCGCAGGGCGGCTCGGGGGTGCAGGTGGGGGCGCTGGTGAACTACGAGTCGGTGCTGCTGGAGCTGAACCGGACGCTGCCGGCCGCCGCCCAGCTGACCGTGATCCGGCCCTCGGACGGCGTGGTCTCGGCGAACTACCCGCTGACGCTGCTGAATTCGGCGAGCCAGCCGGCCAAGGACGCGTTCCAGCGATTGACCGCCTATCTGCTGCGGGACGACGTGCAGCGCAGGATCTCGGACGAGACCGAGCGCCGGCCGGTGGCCGCGGGCGTCGCGCCGGGTGCGGGGCTGGCGACGGACGTCCGGCCGGAGCTGCCGTTCCCGGGCAGCCGGGCGGTGGCGGACGCGCTGCTGTCGGCGTACCAGAACCAGCTGCGGCGCCCGTCTCGGACGGTCTACGTGCTGGACACCTCGGGTTCGATGGCCGGGGCGCGGCTGGCCGACCTACAGGCGGCGCTGACCCGGCTGACGGGCACCGGCGCCTCGGGGGCGGTGGTGCCGTTCCGCGACCGGGAGCAGGTCACGCTGATCTCCTTCGCCGACGCGGTGAAGTGGGAGCACACCCACGACGTGCCGGACCAGGCGCCGGACGCGGCGCTGGCGGCGATCCGCTCGGACGTGCAGAGCCTGTCGGCGGGTGGTGGCACGGCGATCTACAGCACGCTGGAGGAGGCCTACAAGCTCGTCGCGCAGCAGCAGGCCGCCGCGCAGGACGACCGCTTCACGTCGATCGTGCTGATGACGGACGGCGAGAGCAACGAGGGGGCCTCGGATTCGGACTTCGCGACGTTCTACAAGGCGCTGCCGCCCTCGGGCCAGGCGGTGCCGGTGTTCCCGATCCTCTTCGGCGACGCTGCGAAGCCGCAGTTGCAGGGCATCGCGGACACCACCGGCGGCCAGCTGTTCGACGGTGCTTCGGGCGACCTGAGCAGCGTGTTCGAGGAGATCCGTGGGTACCAGTAGACGCGGCTGGCCGGCCTGGTTCGGCTCGCGGCCGCACTACCTGGGCGCCGGGGGCGGCGCGCTGGGGCTGGTGGCGGCGCTGGTGGGCCACGCCGGTGTCTGGGCGCCGGTGGTGGTGGTCGGGCTGTACGCGGCGGGCGCGGTGCTGGGGCTGACCTTCTCGGGGTCCGAGGCCACCGGCGACCGCGGGCCCGTGCAGGGCGCCGGGGTGGGCCTGGCGGCGCAGCTGCGCCGGGAGCTGGCGGAGCAGCACGCCCGCGTGCTGGCGTCAGGCTGGCCGGAGCCGGACGAGCGGACCGCCCGGCTGCTGGTGGAGGGGGTGGGCGCGCGGATCGGTCCGGACACCGCGGAGCGGCTGCGCGGCGTGGTGGGCGCGGTGGTGCCGGCCGAGTTGGACCGCTACGAGCGCGCCGGCTCGTGGTGGCGTCTGGAGCCGGACGGAACGCCGCCGGGGGCGGAGTTCTCCGAGCGGGTCCGGCTGGTGCTGGACAAGCTGCCGTAGGCCGCCCGTCCGGCAGCGGCCGGACCCGCTCGGCGCGGGTGCCTCCTCAGTGCGCGGAGTGGTGCTCGGCCCCGCGGTGCCGGTGGCCCTTCAGCTCGGCGTGCGCGGGCAGCGCGCCCGTCATCGCCGGGGTGGCGGGCATCCGGCGGCCGCCGTGGCCGAAGGTGGCGCCGCCGCTCAGCGCGGCGTAGCCGCCGTAGGCCGGTGTGCTCCCGGCGCCGTGCGGGCCGCCGTGCAGCAGCGGCCCGAAGTCCCCTGGTTTGCCGCCGCCCGCCGCGGTCATCAGACCGCGGCCCTCCAGCAGCTCCTGGGTTCCGCGGCGGAGCCTGGTCATCTTTCCCGTCGGTCGCTTGGTCATTCCTGGCCTCCCATCGACGTCCTTCTGCGATGGTATGCCCGGTTTTCCGGCATTTCCTATCAGGTCGCCGCGGCTCAGAACGGGAAGCGGCTGCGCCCGTGCTGGATCGAGATCCACTTCAGCGTGGTGAAGGCGTCCACGGTGGACTCGCCGTTCAGCCGCCCCAGCCCGGAGTTCTTCTCCCCGCCGAACGGCACCACCGGCTCGTCGTGGATGGTCCCGTCGTTGACGTGGATCATGCCGGTCTCGATCCGCTGCGCCACCCGCACGCCGCGCTCGACGTCGCCGGTGTGCACGGCGCCGCTGAGGCCGAACGGCGTGTCGTTGGCGAGCGCCACCGCCTCCTCCTCGCCGTCGAAGGGGACCAGCAGGACGACCGGGCCGAAGAGCTCGCGCTGCAGGATCGGTGCGCCGGCGGCGATCCCGGTGAGCACCACCGGCTCCATCAGGGTGCCCGTCGTGGTGCCGCGCAGCAGCACCGTGGCGCCGTCGGCGACGGCCTGGTCGACCTGGGCGGTGAGCGACTCGGCCTGGGTGATGTTGATCAGCGGACCGAGCTGGGTGCGCGGGTCGCTCGGGTCGCCGACCGTGAGCGAGGCGACCTTGCGCACGAAGCGCTCGGTGAAGTCGGCCAGCACGCTGCGGTCGACCAGCACCCGGTTGGCGGCCATGCAGACCTGGCCCTGGTGGGCGAAGCGGCTGAAGACGGCGGCGTCCACCGCGTAGTCGAGGTCGGCGTCGTCCAGGACGATCAGCGCGCTGTTGCCGCCGAGTTCGAGGATCGAGCGCTTGAAGTGCGAGGCGGCAACGGTCGCGACGTGCCGGCCGACCTTGTCCGAGCCGGTGAAGGCGATCACCTTGGGGACGGGGTGCTCGATCAGCGCGTCGCCGATCTCGGCGATGTCGGTGACCACCACGTTGAGCAGGCCCGGCGGCAGGCCGGCCTCCTCGAAGATCTTCGCGATCAGCGTGCCACCGGTGATCGGGGCGTCCTGGTGCGGCTTGAGGACAACGCCGTTGCCGAGCGCGAGGGCGGGCGCGACGGACTTCAGCGAGAGGAGGAGCGGGAAGTTGAAGGGGCTGATCACCCCGACCACGCCGACCGGCAGGCGGTAGAGCCGGTTCTCCTTGCCGTCCACCGGCGAGGGCAGGATCCGGCCCTCGGCGCGCAGCGACAGCTGCAGGCACTCGCGCAGCATGTCCCTGGAGAGCGAGAGTTCGAAGGCGGCCTTGAGGTGTGTGCCACCGAGCTCGGCGATGATGAGCTCGGTGATCTCCTGCTCGCGCTCCTCGATCACCCGCAGCGCGCGCTCGAAGACGAGCCGGCGGGCGTAGGGGTTCAGCTGGGCCCAGGACTTCTGCGCGCGCTCGGCAGCCCGGTAGGCCTGGTCCACCTCGGCGACGGTGGCGACGGTGATCGCCGCCAGCTTCTCGCCGTTGAAGGGGTTGATGTCCACGACGTCCCAGGAGCCGTTGCCCGGGCGCCACTCGCCGTCGATGTACTGCAGCGCGAGTTCCGAAAAATAGGACATGGGGCTCCCCTTCGCAAGACCTGACCAATAATCATCCTACTGATCTGTCAGGCTTCTTGGAGCAAACCTTCAAGAAGCTCCCAGCTTCGCTCCGGACTCAGGCTGTCCACCCGCAGGCGCTCCAGGGTGGCCACGTACTCGGCGACCTCGCGCGGCCTGTCCAGGTAGAGCGCGGTGGTGAACTGCTCCAGGTAGACGACGTCGCCCAGGTCCGGCTCGGGGAAGCTCAGCACCGAGAACGCGCCGCTCTCGGCCGACAGCCCGTCGAAGCCCAGCGGCATCACCTGCAGCTCGATCCGGGGCGTTTCGGCCAGTTCCAGCAAGCGGGCCAGCTGACCGCGCATGACCTCGGGCCCGCCGCGGGGCCGGCGCAGCGCGGCCTCGTCGATCACGGTCAGCAGCCGGGGCCCGGCGTCATCGGCCAGCAGCCGCTGGCGGCGCATCCGCACCTCCACCCGGCGCTCGATCTCCTCGGCGGGGGCGCTGTGCGAACCGAGCCGGATCACCGCGCGGGCGTACTCCTCGGTCTGCAGCAGGCCGGGCACGTGCTGCACCTCGTAGGAGGAGACGGCGCCGGCCGCCTCCTCGAAGCCCAGGTAGGTCTGGAACCAGGACGGCACCACGTCGGCGTACTCGTGCCACCAGGGGACGGCGTTGGCCGAGCGGACCATGCCGAGCAGCTCGTCGCGCCGGTGCGCGTCCCCGACGCCGTAGAGCGTCAGCAGGTCCGCGACGTCGCGCTCCTTGAAGCTGACCCGGCCCAGCTCCATCCGTCCGATCTTGGACTCCGAGGCCCTGATCTCGTACCCCGCGTCCTCGCGGCTGACGCCCTTGGCCTCTCGCAGGCGTCGCAGCTGGGACCCCAGGAGCAGCCGACGTACCGTCACCCCGCCTCCGGTCTGCGCCGTGCCACTCAATGCCGGTCTCCTCCCCTGGAACCGTTCAAGGCCGCAGTCTGCCATGCCCGGATGGCGCCGGGAATCGGGAGCGGCCTGAGAGTTCTCCCGGCTCCTGCGCTCGGCGGTGGGCACACGAAACGGCGCCTGCCCCCAGCTTGGTCGGGGAGGGAACAGGCGCCGTATGACCGCGTCCGGCAGCGCTGACGGGTGGCGGTTGGTGCTGCCCGGCGAACCGGGCGGTGTGCGGGAGGGTTTTTTTCGGGAGCCTTCTCAGACCACCAGGGGGCGGTCGGTCGGGCGGATCGGGGCGGGCAGCGCGGTCTTGCCGCCCAGGTAGGTGTCAACGGCCGCAGCGGCCGAGCGGCCCTCCGCGATCGCCCACACGATCAGCGACTGGCCACGGCCCGCGTCACCACAAACGTACACGCCCGGCACGTTGGTCGCGAAAACGCGGTCGCGGTTGATGTTGCCGCGGGCGTCGAGGTCGACGCCCAGCTGCTCCACCAGGCCGTTGCCGGTGTCGGTGCCGGTGAAGCCCATCGCCAGGGTGACCAGCTGGGCCGGGATCGACCGCTCGGTGCCCTCGATCGACTGGAACCGGCCGTCCTTGAACTCGACCTCCACCAGGTGGAGTTCGGCCACGTTGCCGTCCTCGTCACCGCTGAAGTGGGTGGTGTTCACGCTGTACACGCGCTCACCGCCCTCCTCGTGGGCGGAGGTGACCTTGTAGAGCATCGGCATGGTCGGCCAGGGCTGGCCGGTCGGGCGGTCGTCGCCGGGGCGGGGCATGATCTCCAGCTGGGTGACCGAGGCCGCGCCCTGGCGCAGGGCGGTGCCCAGGCAGTCCGCGCCGGTGTCGCCGCCGCCGATGACGATGACGTGCTTGCCCTTGGCGCTGATCGGCGGCTCGACGAAGTCGCCCTCCTGCACCTTGTTGGCCAGCGGCAGGTACTCCATCGCCTGGTGGATGCCCTTCAACTCCCGTCCGGGGACGGGCAGGTCACGGGCGGTGGTGGCACCGGCGGCGACCACGACGGCGTCGAAGCGCTCGCGCAGCTGCTGGCCGGTGATGTCCTCGCCGACGCTGACGCCGGTGCGGAAGCGGGTGCCCTCCGCGCGCATCTGCTCGATGCGGCGGTTGATGTGGCGCTTCTCCATCTTGAACTCGGGGATGCCGTAGCGCAGCAGGCCGCCGATCCGGTCGGCGCGCTCGTACACCACCACGGTGTGCCCGGCCCGGGTGAGCTGCTGGGCCACCGCGAGGCCGGCCGGGCCCGAGCCGACGACCGCGACCGTCTTGCCCGAGAGCCGCTCCGGGACCTGCGGGGTGACCCCGCCGTTGTCCCAGGCCTTGTCGATGATGGTGACCTCGACGTTCTTGATGGTCACCGCGTCCTGGTTGATCCCCAGCACGCAGGCCGACTCGCACGGCGCCGGGCACAGCCGCCCGGTGAACTCCGGGAAGTTGTTGGTCGCGTGCAGCCGCTCGATCGCCCCGGTCCAGTCCTCCCGGTAGGAGAGGTCGTTCCACTCGGGGATCAGGTTGCCCAGCGGGCAGCCGTTGTGGCAGAACGGGATGCCACAGTCCATGCAGCGGCCGGCCTGCTTGGTGATGATCGGCAGCAGGCTGCGCTCGACGTAGACCTCGTTCCAGTCCCGCAGTCGCACGTCGACCGGGCGGCGCTCGGCCAGCTGCTTCGGGGTCGTCAGGAAGCCCTTGGGGTCAGCCATGTGCCGCCTCCATCATCTTGCGGGTGGTCTCGGACTCGGAGAGTCCGTCTCGCTCAGCGGCGTCCTTGGCGGCGAGCACGGCCTTGTAGTCGGTCGGCATGATCTTGGAGAAGCGGGAGACCCCACTGCCCCAGTCGGCCAGGAGCTCGGCGGCCGCGGTGGAGCCGGTCTCCTCGTAGTGCTGCTGGACGGTCTCGCGCAGCCACGCCCGGTCGTCGGCGCTGGGGGCCTCGATGCCCACCATGCCGTCGTTGACGTTGGCCGGACGCAGGTCCAGCACGTACGCGATACCGCCGGACATCCCCGCGGCCAGGTTGCGGCCGGTCTCGCCGAGGATGACGACCCGTCCGCCGGTCATGTACTCCAGGGCGTGGTCGCCCACGCCCTCGACGACCAGGGTGGCACCGGAGTTGCGGACGGCGAAGCGCTCGCCGGCCTTGCCGCGCAGGTGGATCCGGCCGCCGGTGGCGCCGTAGCCGATGGTGTTGCCGGCGATCACGTGGTGCTGGGCGTCGGCGCCGATCGCGGCCGCGTCGCGGGCCGGGCGGACCACGATCACGCCGCCGGACAGGCCCTTGCCGACGTAGTCGTTCGCGTCGCCCTCCAGCCGCAGCGTGACGCCGCGCGGCACGAAGGCGCCGAAGGACTGGCCGGCGCTGCCGGTGAAGGTGACGTCGATGGTCCCCTCGGGCAGGCCCTCGCCGCGGTAGCGCTTGGTCACCTGGTGGCCGAGCATGGTGCCGACCGTGCGGTTGACGTTGCGGATCGGCAGCTGGATGCGGACCGCGTCGCCGCGCTCCAGGGCGTCCTCGGCCAGCTCGATCAGCTGGTTGTCGAGCGCCTTGTCCAGCGAGTGGTCCTGCCCGGTGGTGTTGTGCAGGGACGCGCCCTCGGGCAGCTCGGGGACGTGCAGCAGCGGGGCCAGGTCCAGGCCCGCGGCCTTCCAGTGCGAGATGGCGGCGGCCGCGTCGATGTGCTCGGCGTGGCCGACGGCCTCCTCGATGCTGCGGAAGCCCAGCTCGGCGAGGATCTCGCGGACCTCCTCGGCGATGAACTCGAAGAAGTTCACCACGAACTCGGGCTTGCCGGAGAAGCGTTCGCGCAGCACCGGGTTCTGGGTGGCGACTCCGACCGGGCAGGTGTCCAGGTGGCAGACCCGCATCATGATGCAGCCGGAGACCACCAGCGGCGCGGTGGCGAAGCCGAACTCCTCGGCGCCGAGCAGCGCGGCGATCACGACGTCGCGGCCGGTCTTGAGCTGGCCGTCGGTCTGCACCACGATCCGGTCGCGCAGGCCGTTCAGCAGCAGGGTCTGCTGGGTCTCGGCGAGGCCGAGCTCCCAGGGGCCGCCCGCGTGCTTGAGGCTGGTGAGCGGGGAGGCGCCGGTGCCGCCGTCGTGGCCGGAGACCAGCACCACGTCCGCGTGCGCCTTGGAGACGCCGGCCGCGACCGTGCCCACGCCGACCTCGGAAACCAGCTTCACGTGGATGCGGGCCGCCGGGTTGGCGTTCTTGAGGTCGTGGATCAGCTGAGCCAGGTCCTCGATGGAGTAGATGTCGTGGTGCGGCGGCGGGGAGATCAGGCCGACGCCCGGGGTGGAGTGCCGGGTCTTGGCGACCCACGGGTAGACCTTGTGGCCGGGCAGCTGGCCGCCCTCGCCGGGCTTGGCGCCCTGGGCCATCTTGATCTGGATGTCGTCCGCGTTGACCAGGTACTCGGAGGTGACGCCGAACCGGCCGGAGGCGACCTGCTTGATCGCCGAGCGGCGCTCGGGGTCGTACAGGCGCTCCGGGTCCTCGCCGCCCTCACCGGTGTTGGACTTGCCGCCCAGGCGGTTCATCGCGATGGCCAGCGTCTCGTGCGCCTCCATCGAGATGGAGCCGTAGGACATCGCGCCGGTGGAGAAGCGCTTGACGATCTCGGAGACCGGCTCGACCTCGTCGACGGAGATCGGGGTGCGGGCGCCGGCGTCCAGCTTGAACAGGCCGCGCAGCGTCATCAGGCGCTCGGACTGCTCGTTCACCCGCTCGGTGTACTGCTTGAAGATGTCGTAGCGCCGGGTGCGGGTGGAGTGCTGCAGCCGGAAGACCGTGTCCGGGTCGAACAGGTGCGGCTCGCCCTCGCGGCGCCACTGGTACTCGCCGCCGATGTCCAGCGCGCGGTGCGCCGCGGAGATGCCGGAGGCCGGGTAGGCCTTGGCGTGCCGGGCGGCGACCTCCTTGGCGATCTCCTCCAGGCCGATGCCGCCGAGCTTGGTGGTGGTGCCGGAGAAGTAGCTGTCGACCGTCTCCTGGGAGAGGCCGATGACCTCGAAGACCTGCGCGCCGCGGTAGGAGGCGACGGTGGAGATGCCCATCTTGGACATCACCTTCAGGACGCCCTTGCCGAGCGCCTTGATCAGGTTGCGGATCGCCTTCTGCGGGTCGACGCCGGTCAGGAAGGTGCCCTGGGCGACCAGGTCCTCGACCGTCTCCATCGCCAGGTAGGGGTTGATCGCGCCCGCGCCGTAGCCGACCAGCAGGGCCACGTGGTGGACCTCGCGGACGTCGCCGGCCTCGACCAGCAGCGAGACCCTGGTGCGCTGCTTGGTGCGGATCAGGTGGTGGTGCACGGCGGAGGTGAGCAGCAGCGAGGGGATCGGCGCGTGCTCGGCGTCCGAGTGACGGTCGGACAGGACGATGATGCGGGTGCCGTCCGCGATCGCGGCGTCCGCCTCGTCCGCTATGGCCTTCAGGCGGGCGGCCAGCGCCTCGCCGCCACCGGAGACCCGGTAGAGGCCGGAGAGCGTGACGGCCTTCAGGCCCGGCTGGTCGCCGTCGGCGTTGATGTGGATGAGCTTGGCCAGCTCGTCGTTGTCGATCACCGGGAACGGCATGCCGACCGAGCGGCAGGCGGCCGATTCGGCGGCCAGCAGGTTGCCCTCCGGACCGAGGTTGCTCAGCAGCGAGGTGACGAGCTCCTCGCGGATGGCGTCCAGCGGCGGGTTGGTGACCTGCGCGAAGAGCTGGATGAAGTAGTCGAAGAGCAGCCGGGGCTTCTCGGAGAGCGCGGCGATCGGGCTGTCGGTGCCCATCGAGCCGAGCGGTTCGCCGCCGGTCTTGGCCATCGGCGCCAGGATGACCCGCAGCTCCTCCTCGGTGTAACCGAAGGTCTGCTGACGGCGCGTCACCGAGGCGTGGGTGTGCGCGATGTGCTCGCGCTCGGGCAGCTTGGAGAGCTGGATCTGCCCGGCGGCCACCCACTCCTCGTACGGGTACTCGGCGGCGAGGGCGGCCTTGACCTCCTCGTCCTCGACGATCCGCTGCTGCTCGGTGTCGATGAGGAACATCTTGCCGGGCTGCAGGCGGCCCTTCTTGACGACCTTCTCCTGGTCGATGTCGAGCACGCCGACCTCGGAGGAGAGCACGACCAGGCCGTCCTCGGTGACCCAGTAACGGGCCGGGCGCAGGCCGTTGCGGTCCAGGACCGCGCCGATCTGGGTGCCGTCGGTGAAGGTGACGCAGGCCGGGCCGTCCCAGGGCTCCATCAGGTTGGAGTGGTACTGGTAGAAGGCCCGCCGGGCCGGGTCCATGGTGGCGTGGTTCTCCCAGGCCTCCGGGATCATCATCAGCACCGAGTGCGGCAGCGAGCGCCCACCGAGGTGCAGCAGCTCCAGGACCTCGTCGAAGGAGGCCGAGTCGGAGTGGTCCGGGGTGCAGACCGGGAAGATCCGGGAGAGGTCACCGGGGATCAGGTCGGTGGCGAGCTGGGACTCCCGGGCGGTCATCCAGTTCCGGTTGCCCTTGACCGTGTTGATCTCGCCGTTGTGCGCGACGAAGCGGTACGGGTGGGCGAGCGGCCAGCTCGGGAAGGTGTTGGTGGAGAAGCGGGAGTGGATCAGCCCGATCGCGGAGGCGTAGAGCCGGTCCGACAGGTCAGGGAAGAACGGCTCCAGCTGCCCGGTGGTGAGCATGCCCTTGTAGACGATGGTCCGGGCGGAGAGCGAGGGGAAGTACACCCCGGCCTCACGCTCGGCGCGCTTGCGCACGACGAAGCCGATCCGGTCCAGCTCGATGCCGGTGCGCGTCGCGTGGCTGAGGAACACCTGACGGAAGCGCGGCATCACCGAGCGGGCGGTGGCGCCGAGCAGGTCGGGGGCGACCGGGACGTCGCGCCAGCCCAGGACGGTGACGTCCTCCTCGGCGGCGATGGCCTCGATCTGCGCCACGGCGGCCGCGTCGGCCGCGTCGTCGTCGGGGAGGAAGGCGATGCCGACGGCGTAGGCGCCGGCGGCGGGGAGTTCGAAGGCGACCTGGGAGCGCAGGAATGCGTCCGGGACCTGCGTCAGGATGCCCGCGCCGTCACCGGAGTCCGGCTCGGCGCCGGTGGCGCCGCGGTGCTCCAGGTTGCGCAGGACGGTGAGCGCCTGCTCGACGATCTTGTGATCGGCGATGCCGGTCAGCGTGGCAACGAAGCCGACGCCACAGGCGTCGTGCTCGTTTCGCGGGTCGTACAGGCCCTGAGCAGCAGGTCGGGCATCCGGAACGAGCGCATACGGGCGGCGCGCGGCGCCGGCCTGCTCGGGCTCGTTGGCGGAGTGCATGGATGCGGACAGCATCGGCTCTCCCGTCGTCGTCTTTGGCAAGAGGTGCATGTGCAACAGGGACGACGTTGGCCCTCTGCGATTTCGTGCAGGTTACATGATGCCGCACATCCCGGAAAGTGGAATCTGTCGTCCACATGGCGGACACAACCCCAGGTCAGAGGCTGTTACCGGCCGGTAATGGCAACGGGGAGAGACAACTTCTCATCCTCACGCTCCCCCAAGTGTGCCCGGTGTCCCGCGGCCCGAAACAAGGCGGAAACGAGCACCGGCGCAGCGCCTCGGAGAGCGCCTGTGATTCCACCCCTCAGGGGCGGCCTCAGGCGCTGGACCTGCGGGTCCGGTGCGCCTCTCGGCGATGGTAGAGCGACCCGGCCACCTCGACCTATGTGCGGAACGTCACGCGGCGGGAGGTATAAACATGCAGAGCGCTGTGGTTTCGGACAAGTGCGTTCGGGTGGCGGGGGCGTTCCCCGCCACCGACCGCGTCAGCCGAGGTGGCCGCCGATCAGCGACCCCAGCAGGTACGTCACACCGGCCGCCGCGCCGCCCAGCACCAGCTGGCGCAGACCGCTGAACCACCAGCTGCGCGCGGTCACCCGGGCCACCACCGCGCCGCAGAGGAACAGTCCCAGCACGGCCAGCACCAGGGCGGGCAACAGCGAGGTCGCGCCCAGCAGGTACGGCAGCAGCGGCAGCAGAGCGCCGAGCGCGAAGCAGCCGAACGAGGAGACGGCGGCGACCAGCGGGGAGGGGAGGTCGTGCGGGTCGATCCCGAGTTCCTCCCGCGCATGGATCTCCAGCGCCTGCTCGGGGTCGGCGGAGAGCTGGATCGCCACCTCGCGGGCGAGCTCGGGCTGCACACCGCGGGAGATGTAGAGGTTGGTCAGCTCGGCCAGCTCGTCCTGCGGGTTGCGGGCCAGCTCCCGGCGCTCGATCTCCAGCTCGGCCTGGACCAGTTCGCGCTGCGAGGCGACCGAGGTGTACTCCCCCGCCGCCATCGAGCAGGCGCCGGCGGCGAGCCCGGCCAGACCGGTGATGATCACGACGCTGCTGCTCGCGGCGCCGCCGACCACGCCGGTCATCAGGGCGAAGTTGGAGACCAGGCCGTCCATCGCGCCGAAGACGGCCGGGCGCAGCCAGCCGCCGTTGACGTCGCGGTGGCTGTGCTGGTGCGCCTCCGCGGCGAGCGGCTCGGTGACCTCCGCGGTGATGGTCGATTCTGCGATGGTCACGGTCACGGCGCTGGTCCTTCGGTCGGGCGTCCCCCCTTCAGCGCAGCCGGGCACGGCGAAACGGCCGTGAGAAAAGGGGCTGCCCAAGGGCTCTCATGCGATGAAACTAGTCCGATCGTCTGACGGTTTCCAGCAAGCAAGCCCTGGCTAACCTCCCTGACCTGCGGTTTTACCCGGACATGGGTCGGACCCCGGAGCCGGGCTCCGGGGTCCGATGTCACAACGGGTCAGGAAGCGGCCGCGCCGTCGGCGGTGACGGCGGCCTTCTCCTCTGCGGCGTCCGCAGCGTCCGCGACGTCCGCCGACTCCTGCGCCGGCTTCTCGTCGGCCTCGTCCACCGCCTTGAGCGCGTCCACCGCGTCCAGCTCGGCGCTCTGCGGCTCACTCTCCGGCTTGGCGCCGGCCTCCGGGTCGATGGAGTCCGGGGCCTCCCGCCCGGGCCGCTTGCGGCCGACGATCACCAGATAGGCGACCGCGCCGACGAAGACGACCAGGCAGGTCCAGTCGTTGAGCCGCAGGCCCAGGATGTGGTGGGCCTCGTCGATCCGCAGATACTCGATCCAGGCGCGCCCCACGGTGTAGGCGGCGACGTAGAGCGCGAACGCCCGGCCGTGGCCCAGCGTGAAGCGGCGGTCGGCCCAGAGCACCAGCAGCGCGACCCCGACGCACCAGAGCGACTCGTAGAGGAAGGTCGGCTGGAAGACGCCGTTGACCACGCTGCCGTCGGGGTTGGTCTTGTGGATCTCCAGGCCCCAGGGCATCGTGGTGGCCTTGCCGTACAGCTCCTGGTTGAACCAGTTGCCCCAGCGTCCGCAGGCCTGCGCGAGCGCGATGCCCGGCGCGATGGCGTCCGCGTAGGCGGGCAGCGGTACGCCCCGGCGGCGGCAGCCGATCCAGGCGCCCACCGCGCCCAGCGCGATCGCCCCCCAGATGCCGAGGCCGCCCTCCCAGATCCGCAGGGCGTTCCAGGGGTCCATCCCCGGGCCGAAGTAGAGCTGGTTGTCGGTGATCACGTGGTAGAGGCGGCCGCCCACCAGACCGAACGGCACCGCCCAGACGGCGATGTCACCGACCGTGTGCTTGGCGCCGCCGCGGGCGACCCAGCGCTTGCTGCCGAGCCAGACGGCGACGGCGACACCGATGATGATGCAGAAGGCGTACGCGCGAAGCGGGACGGGTCCGAGATAGAGGACGCCCCGCGACGGGCTCGGAATGTAAGCGATATCCATGGCAGGGTCGACGCTACCGTGTCGTGACCTTGCTTCCGGTACCGACCGGGGTACCGGTTCGGAAACGGCGCCGCTCCGCGTCGTGCGGAGCGGCGCCGTGGACGCGGGGTCCCCGGGCTCAGCCCGCCGCGGGGGGAACGGGCTGGTTGGGGTCGGTCTCGGCGGCCGTGCTGGTCGGCGCGGGGCTGGCCGAGGCCGAGCCGGTGGTGCCCGGCGTCTTGCCGGCGTTGGCCTCGTTGACCCACTTCACCAGGTTGTCCGGGGTGATCTCGTCGTTGCCGTTCTTGGGGTAGATCGGCTTGCCGTTGAGCAGGATGGTCGGCGTCGAGGTGTAGCCGGACTTGTCGAAGTCCTGCTCCACCGCGGAGACCCAGCTGCCGAACTTGTTGCTGTTGACACAGCTCTCGAAGGCGGGCGTGTCCAGGCCCGGCACCTGCTTGGCGAGCGCGATCAGCTGGGACTTGTCCTTCCAGCTGTCGACCGTCTCGTCCGGCTGGTTGCGGTACAGCACGTCGTGGTAGGCCCGGAAGTACCCGGCGTCCTGAGCGCAGGCGAGCGCGTTGGCGCCGTTCTTGGAGCCCTTGCCGTTGTCGTGCCGGTCGATGAACGACACGATGTGGTAGTTGCCGTAGAGCTTGCCCTGGTCCTGCAACTGGTCGATGGTGGGCGCGAACTGGCGCTCGAACTGGCCGCAGGCCGGGCAGCGCGGGTCCTCGTAGACGGTCAGCGTGGAGGGCGCGTTGGCCGGGCCGTCCGGGATCACCAGGTTCTTGTTGCCGATCGCGCCGGCCGGGGAGGCGGTAGGGGTGTCCGGCTTGGAGCGCTGGTTCTGCACGACGACGCCGACGCCGACCGCGACCGCCAGTACCGCGATGACCGAACCCAGGACGATCATCTTCTTCTTGCGGCTGTCCCTGGCCTCCTGAGCGGCCCGGTCCTCCCGCATCCGCTCACGGGCCGTGCGCTTGCCTTCTCGGTTCTTCTCACTCATTGACTTAGCTCTCAGCAGACTCGGCGGGTTCGGTGGGAGGTCACAGACGGGTGGGAGGTCACAGCCGGCTGGGCGGCTGCGCCGACGGACGGGCTAGTGCCGCGTCACTAGGCGGCCAGCCAGGCGTCCACGGACACCTTGGTGCGGGGCCGGAAGACCAGCCAGAGCGCCAGCAGCAGGAAGCCGATGTCGCGCAGGATCTCCTGCAGGTACTCGGTCTGCGAGGCGTCCACCGCGCCGCCGCCGCCAAAGCAGCCGCAGTCGATCGAGATGCCGCGCGCCCAGGCCGAGCTGATCCCCGCGATGAAGGTCAGCAGGAGCACCGCGGAGATCACCGCGGCGATCCGCACGCCCAGGCCGATCACCAGCAGCACGGCCAGCGCGATCTCCAGGAACGGCAGCCCGTAGCCGACCGGTTTGACCAGCCCCTCGGGCAGCAGCCGGTAGGCCCGGACGGCCTGCGCGGCCACCGCCGGGTCGGAGACCTTGGCCAGCCCGGCCCACGCCCAGACGACCGCCAGGCCGAGCCGGGCGGCGGTGCTGATCCACTCGGCGGCCGGCCCGTCGGTCACCCGGCGCAGCGGTGACCGCTCACCGGCCGTGGAGCCGTGCGCCCCACCCGCCCGGCTGGGCGGACTGTGCTGCTGACTGGCCATCGGAAGACCCCCTCGGGAACGCCATCTGCCCGGGCAGGCCTGCCGCCGGGGCTACTTGACGAACCGTAGGGGATATCACCCGGTTCCCGCACATTGCCCCATTCACCCGAATGAGGGTGCATGCCCTATCTGCCCTGGTTGACGATCGGCTCCGCACTCACGCCGCCACCCGACGCGGGGAGCGTCGGGCGCTGCCCCCGCGCGCCGGACCGGGCCGCCCGCAGGGCCGCCTGCGCCTGGTCCTCGCCGTGCCGCGGGTACGCCTGCCGGGCCGCCTGCTCCGCCCCTCGCCTGGCCAGCGCCGCCCCCACCACGTGCTCACCCCCGAAGGCCACGCCCAGCACCAGGGCGGCGGCAGCCGCCCGCAGGAGTACAGCACGCTGGAGACAGGCCACGGCGATCCCTTCGGAGCGGCTGGGATTGTTGAGAAGTGTACGAACAGTGACGACAGGGAAGAGTCCCCAAGCCGCTGCCCGTCCAACGCCCGGCTGGTGCCGATGACACGTCACGGCCCGATAGTTCACTCGTACGGGGAACACGCCGACGGCCCGTCACCCCCGGGCGGGGGTGACGGGCCGTCGGGCCGGCGATCCGGCGGTGGCTCAGCGGCGGCGGACGCCCTCGGCGAGCTCGGCCGCCAGCGAGCGGACGGCCGCCAGCGCGGCCTCCTCGTCCTCGCCCGCGTCCAGGATCCGCTGGACGAACGCCGAGCCGACGATCACACCGTCGGCGAAGCCGGCCACCTCGGTGGCCTGCGCGGCGGTGGAGACGCCGAGGCCGACGCAGACCGGCAGGTCGGTGGTGGCCCGGGTGCGGTCGACCAGGTCGTGCGCCATGGTGCCGACCTGGGCCCGGCTGCCGGTCACGCCCATCACGGCGGCCGCGTAGACGAACCCGCTGCCGGCCGAGGTCACCTCGGCGAGCCGCTTGTCCTTGCTGCTGGGCGCGACCACGAAGACGGTGTCGAGCCCGTGCTCGCCGGCCGCCTTGCGCCACTCCTCGGACTCCTCGACCGGGAGGTCCGGCAGGATGACGCCCGCTCCCCCGGCCGCGGCCAGGTCGGCGGCGAACCGGGCGACGCCGTAGCGGTCCACCGGGTTCCAGTACGTCATGACCAGCACGGCCGCCTCCGGGGCGGACCCGGCCACCTCCTGGACCGTGCGCAGCACGTCCTTGATCCGGACGCCGCCGCGCAGCGCGATGTCGTCCGCGGTCTGGATGGTCGGGCCGTCCAGCACCGGGTCGGAGTGCGGCAGGCCGACCTCGACGATGTCGCAGCCGCCCTCGATCAGCGCGCGGACCGCCCGGATCCCGCCCTCGACGCTCGGGAAGCCGGCCGGGAGGTAGCCGATCAGGGCCGCGCGGTTCTCCGCCTTGGCGGCGGCGAGGACCTCACTCAACTTCGAGTTCATGGTTACTTGCCCTCGCTGTCGTAGAGGCCGAAGTACTGCGCGGCGGTGTGCATGTCCTTGTCGCCACGGCCGGAGAGGCTGACCAGGATGGTGGCCTGCGGGCCGAGCTCGCGGCCCAGCACCAGGGCGCCGGCCAGCGCGTGGGCGCTCTCGATCGCCGGGATGATGCCCTCGGTGCGGGACAGCAGGCGCAGTGCCTGCATGGCGTCGTCGTCGGTCACCGGGCGGTACTCGGCCCGTCCGGTGTCCTTCAGCCAGGCGTGCTCCGGGCCGACGCCCGGGTAGTCCAGACCGGCCGAGATGGAGTGGCTCTCGATGGTCTGGCCGTCCTCGTCCTGCAGGACGTAGGTGCGGGCGCCGTGCAGCACGCCCGGGTCGCCCTTGGTCAGGGTGGCCGCGTGGCGCGGCGTCTCGGCGCCCTCGCCGGCCGCCTCGCAGCCGATCAGGCGCACCCCCGCGTCCGGGATGAACTCGTGGAAGATGCCCATCGCGTTGGAGCCGCCGCCGACGCAGGCGACCACGGCGTCGGGGAGCCGGCCGGTGCGCTCCAGGACCTGGGCGCGGGCCTCGATGCCGATCACCCGGTGGAAGTCGCGGACCATCGCCGGGAACGGGTGCGGTCCCGCCACCGTGCCGAAGAGGTAGTGGGTGGAGTCCACGTTGGCGACCCAGTCGCGGAACGCCTCGTTGATGGCGTCCTTGAGCGTGCGGCTGCCGGACTTCACCGCGATGACCTCGGCGCCCAGCATCCGCATCCGGGCCACGTTGAGCGCCTGGCGCTCGGTGTCGACCTCGCCCATGTAGATGGTGCACTCGAAGCCGAAGAGCGCGCAGGCGGTGGCGGTGGCCACGCCGTGCTGGCCGGCGCCGGTCTCGGCGATGATCCGGGTCTTGCCCATCCGCCGGGTGAGCAGTGCCTGGCCCAGCACGTTGTTGATCTTGTGCGAACCGGTGTGGTTCAGGTCCTCGCGCTTGAGCAGCACCCGCGCGCCGCCCGCCTCCGCGGAGAAGCGGTCGACGTCGGTGAGCGGGCTCGGGCGGCCGGTGTAGTCCTTCAGGAGCAGGTCGAGTTCGGCGAGGAAGGCCGGGTCGTTCTTGGCCTTCTCGTACTCGTCGGCGACCTGTTCCACGGCGGCGATCAGCGCCTCCGGGATGAAGCGGCCGCCGTACGCGCCGAAGTAGCCCCGGGCGTCGGGGACCTGGGCACCGGGCAGGTAGTCGTTCTCGGACATGACAGAGTCCTTGGCTGAGATGTCGGGCATGCGATGACGTGGGGCGGGAACGGCGTCAGCCGGCTGTCCCGCGCCATCGGCGTCCCGGCACCTGACCCGGCTCACAGCCGATCACGTACCTGACCCGCCGCCCCAGCACCCGGCGCGCGGGCGCGCGGCAGCCGCGCGGGCGGCAGCCGGGGGCGAGACGGGCACTCATCGGAGGGTCAGCCCCGTCCGTTGTTGCGCAGCGCCGGATGGGCGCCGGCCGCCACCAGGTCCGCGACCGCGGCCTTCGGGTCCTTGCCGGTCACCAGCGACTCGCCGACCAGGACGGCGTCCGCGCCCAGGTTGGCGTAGGCGATCAGGTCGTGCGGGCCGCGCACGCCCGACTCGGCGATCTTGACGATGTGCGACGGGATCGCGTCCACCACGTTGCCGAAGGTGTTGCGGTCCACCTCGAGGGTCTTGAGGTTGCGCGCGTTCACGCCGATGATCCGCGCCCCGGCGTCGACCGCGCGGGCGATCTCCTCCTCGTCGTGCACCTCGACCAGCGGGGTCAGGCCGATCGACTCGGCCCGCTCGATCAGCGAGACCAGGGCTTCCTGCTCCAGCGCGGCCACGATCAGCAGCGCGAGGTCGGCGCCGTGGGCGCGGGCCTCCCAGAGCTGGTAGGCGGTGACGATGAAGTCCTTGCGCAGCAGCGGGGTGTCCACCGCCGCCCGGACCGCGTCCAGATCGGCGAGCGAGCCGCCGAAGCGGCGCTGCTCGGTCAGCACGCTGATCGCGGCGGCGCCGCCGGCCGCGTAGTCGACCGCCAGCGCGGCCGGGTCGGCGATCGCGGCGAGCGCGCCCTTGGAGGGGCTGGAGCGCTTGACCTCGCAGATCACCCGGACGCCCTCGCCGCGCAGGGCGGCCACGCCGTCCTTCGCGTCGGGGGCCTTGGCGGCCAGCTCCTTGAGTTCGTCCAGGGAGACCCGGGCCTGCCGCTCGGCGAGGTCCTCGCGGACCCCGTCAATGATCTCGTCGAGCACGCTCACGCTGGCGCCCCCATCAATCTGCTAGCCGGAAGATGCGACCGGTGGCGCCACGCCCGGGTCGACAGTGCCGACTCCGACCGCGTACGTCCGGACACATCACGTCAGGACACGCACGTCACCATGCACGTCGAGGCCACGGTCGCGAGTCGCTCGGACCGGCGGGGATCCGATGGTGAAGCGCCCCCGTTGGCACCTCGATGGTATCGGCACCGGGGCGCACGGGGCGCATCCGCCCGGCGCGCGTCTCGCGGAGCGGACCGGACGGCGGCGGTGAGGGCCGACGGTCGTCTCGCAGGTCAGACCGGCGGCGGGCCGCCGTCAGACCAGCGGGGGCGCCAGGCCGGCGCCGCCCGGGAGGTTGCGGAAGACCGTGAACGCCACCAGCAGGGCGAGCAGCGCCACCGTGCCGCGCAGCCCGAAGGCGATCCGCGGCGGCGCGCCGTTGGTCAGCGCCGCCCAGGCCCAGCGCACCCACAGCACGCCCAGCACGCCGAAGAGCGCGACCGCGAGCAGGTTGTCGTGGCAGGCGGCCGTCAGGTCGCCGTGGCTGAGCGCGTGGACGCAGCGCAGCCCGCCGCAGCCGGGACACCACCAGCCGGTGGCCTGGAGGAACGGGCAGGTCGGGTAGTGGCCCGGGGCGTTCGGGTCGACGGCCGAGACGTACAGGGTGGGCAGGGCGACGGCAGCGAGTGCGCCGAACGGACGGGCGAGGCGGCGCAGCGCGGAAAGCTCACCGGCCGAGGTGCGGGAGGCGGTCACGGGGTTGATTCTGCACCGCCGCGTCACCCGATCGGACCCGCCGCGCGGACACTGCCGGGCGCACACACGCGGACCGGGGCGCGAGTCGCTCGACTCACGCCCCGGTCCGGGGAGAACTCACCAGCTGGTACGGGCCGCACCGGGCCCGCTCACCGGCTGGGTCAGGCGGTCGCGGCCTGACGGGCCTCGGCCTGACGCGTCTCGCGCGCCTCCGCCTTGAGGGCCTCCACGGCCGGGTTGGGCTGCTTGCCCATGCCCGCCATCGCCATGGCCTTGCCGACCACGCCGGCCGCGACGACCACGACCATGCCGCCCCAGAAGAGCGGCACCGAGGCCATGATCATGGCCGCGCCGCTGATGCAGAAGCCGACGAAGGCGATGGCCGAACCGGTCCAGGCGGCGACGGTGTGTCCGTGCGATGCTGCCGACATGTGAGGGTGCTCCTTGGCTCTACGGTCCTACCGGGTTCCGGCCAGGTGGGCGCGGGCTCTCGCCCCGACCGGGCCCCGGCGGATTGTCACCCTCCATTGTTGCGGACTCTTACGTCCGCCCCAAAGCGGGGTCGGGGTGACAGCGGTCACGGTCGGTCTCAGCCCGCGGTGGGGTCCTCGCCGCGGTCCAGGGCCTTCCAGAAGTCGGCGGGGGTGTCCGCGGGCCCGGCCGCCGGGCGAGCCTTCGCGGCGGCGGGGGCGTCGTAGCGGGTGCCCATGGTC
Organism: Kitasatospora mediocidica KCTC 9733; assembly: GCF_000744225.1. Classification (GTDB taxonomy): domain Bacteria; phylum Actinomycetota; class Actinomycetes; order Streptomycetales; family Streptomycetaceae; genus Kitasatospora; species Kitasatospora mediocidica. Next base: position 955,167 of record NZ_JQLN01000007.1, read on the forward strand.
GGCCAGCCGCCCCCGCGCAGGACGGTCAGCAGGCCCGCCCCGGCCAGCAGCAGCGCGCCGGCCAGCGCGACCCACGGCCAGGCGCTGTGCGTCACGTGGTCGGCCGTGGTCCCCACCAGCCCGAGCTTGGTGGCGGCGGTGGCGTCCACCGTCGAGGTGTCGCCGGCCCCCAGCGCGGCGGCCACCGCGGCGCCCAGCCCCGCCAGCGCGACCAGCGCGCCGACCGCGATCCGGCCCGCCCCGCGGACGGCGAACACCGCCACCGCCGAAGCCAGCCCCACCAGCGCCAGCGCCCCCGGCAGCCCGGAGATCTCGCTCCCGGTCGCACTGACCGCCAGCTGCCCGCTGACCCGCCCCTGCGCCCAGGTCCTGCTCACCGCGGTGAGCACCAGCACGGCCCCCAGGACGGTCAGCAGCAGCATCAGCGCCAGGCTCCGCCGGGAGGAACCGGCGGCGGCGGGGACGGACGAGGCACGGGGCGGGGGAATCACGGTCACCCGTCCACTATCCCCCGCCCCCGCTCACCACCCCGCACCGGCCCTATCGCGCGGCGTCGTCCCGGGGGAACTGACCGGTGCGGATCACGATCTCGCGACCGTCGAGCGGGACCACCAGGTCCTCACCGAAGGGCACCGCCCCGGTCTTCCGGTAGCTGCCGGTGCTCTGCGGAGCGCTGTGGACCGTGCAGACCGCCCCGGCCGGGTCGATGACCACGTAGACCGGGATACCGCACTCGGCGTAGAGCCTCAGCTTCTTGACGAAGTCGTTGTCCTGGTTGGACTTGGAGACGATCTCCAGGACGGCTTCGAGGTCGTGCCATTCGTAGCGGCCACGGCTGTTGTGCTCGGCGCCGGGGGCGACGATCGCGAGGTCGGGGGCGTAGCCGTAGAGGCTGGACGGGAAGTCGACCATGACGTTCGAGAGGATGTCACCATGCCCTGCGAGCTGTGCCTCGATCTACGGGGCAGCCTCAAGGATGACATTCCACTGCCTCTCCCCCTGAGGGGTCAGGATGATCTTCCCGTCCGTGATCTCCACCCGGTAGCCGCGCGGGAATTGCGGATCCCCCACCAGGTCCCAGGCGCTCTCGGTGCTCATCGCGGTCATCCTCGGCGCCTCTCCGTGCGACTTCGACGTCCTTGTGACCCTCAGGATACTGGCGGGCGCAGGGTGTTGGCGGTGGCGACGGCGCGTAGGACGGCAGCGGCCTTGTTGCGGCACTCGGTGTCCTCGCTGACCGGGTCGGAGTCGGCGACGACGCCCGCGCCGGCCTGGACGTAGGCGATGTTGTCGCGCAGGACGGCGGTGCGGATGGCGATCGCGGTGTCGGAGTCTCCGGCGAAGTCCAGGTAGCCGACGCAGCCGCCGTAGAGGCCGCGGCGGGTGGGTTCGAGTTCTTCGATGATCCGCATCGCGCGGGGCTTGGGGGCGCCGGAGAGGGTGCCGGCCGGGAAGCAGGCGGTCAGCACGTCGAAGGCGGTGCGGTCGGCCGCGACCTCGCCGGTCACCGTCGAGACGATGTGCATCACGTGGCTGTAGCGCTCGACGGACATGAAGTCGACCACCTCGACGCTGCCCGGCGTGCAGACCCGGCCCAGGTCGTTGCGGCCGAGGTCGACCAGCATCAGGTGCTCGGCGCGCTCCTTGGGGTCGGCGAGCAGCTCGGCGGCGAGGTCGGCGTCCTCCTGCGGGGTGGCGCCGCGGTGCCGGGTGCCGGCGATCGGATGCACCATCGCCTGGCGTCCGGTCACCTTCACCAGCGCCTCGGGGCTGGAGCCGACCACGTCGAAGCCGCCCTCGGCGGTGCCGTCCGGGCCGGGGAACCGGAAGAGGTACATGTACGGGCTGGGGTTGGTGGTGCGCAGCACCCGGTAGACGTCCAGCGCGGAGGCGGGGCAGGGCGTCTCGAAGCGCTGCGAGGGGACCACCTGGAACGCCTCGCCGGCCCGGATCCGCTCCTTCACCAGCTCGACGGCGGCCTGGTAGGGCGCCCCACCGAAGGGCGAACGGGCGTCGGCGGCGGCGGTCGGGGTGAAGGTGGCCAGGCCCGGGTCGACGGGCTTGCGCAGCTCGGCCTCCATCGCGTCCAGCCGGGCGACGGCGTCCGCGTGGGCCTCGTCCACGCCGCTGGCGAGGTCGTTGTGGTTGACCGCGTTGGCGATCAGCAGCACGGTGCCGTCGACGTGGTCGAGCACGGCCAGGTCGGTGGCGAGCAGCATGGTCAGCTCGGGCAGCTTCAGGTCGTCCGGGGTGAGGTTCGGCAGCTTCTCCAGCCGGCGGACGATGTCGTAGCCGAGGTAGCCGACCAGGCCGCCGGTGAGCGGCGGCAGGCCGTCGTCGTCGTGGCGCGGCGTGTGCAGCGCCTCGACGGTGGCGCGCAGCACCTGCAGCGGGTCGCCGGTGGTCGGGATGCCGACCGGCGGGGTGCCGTGCCAGCGGGCGTTGCCGTCCGGGTCGGCCGTCAGGGTGGCCGCGCAGCGCACCCCGACGAACGAGTAGCGCGACCAACTGCGGCCCTGCTCGGCCGATTCGAGCAGGAAGGTGCCGGGGCGCTCGGCCGCGAGGCTGCGGTAGAGCCCGATCGGTGTGAGGCCGTCCGCCAGGAGCCGGCGGGTGACCGGGATGACCCGCGTGTCGACGGCGAGCTTGCGGAAGGCCTCAAGGTCCATGGAAGGGGCACCGATCTCTGGTTGATGGAGGTGTCAGCGGGGCAGCAGAACGTCTTCGTCGAAGCAGGTCCGGGCGCCGGTGTGGCAGGCCGCGCCGACCTGGTCCACCTGCACCAGCAGGGTGTCCCCGTCGCAGTCCAGCGCCACCGACTTGACGTGCTGGAGGTGGCCGGAGGTGTCGCCCTTGACCCAGTACTCGTTGCGGCTGCGACTCCAGTACGTGCAGCGGCCGGTGGTCAGCGTGCGATGCAGCGCCTCGTCGTCCATCCAGCCGAGCATCAGCACCTCGCCGGTGTCGTACTGCTGCGCCACGGCGGGCAGCAGCCCGTCCTCGGTGCGCTTGAGACGGGCGGCGACGGCGGGGTCGAGGGCGGTGCTGCCGGGGGCGGCGGGCACGGACGACGGTGCGGAAGACATGCCGACATTGTGGCAGCCGCGGGTGATCCGGCGGAAACCCGGTGATCTGGTGGAAAGCGGCACGGCGGGAGCGCCGCTGCGCGATTCTGGTCGGCATGACCACCGAGTTGCCCCAGCCGCCCGACCGGACCGGCCACCCCAGGCGCCGCGGCCGCCTGGTCGCGCTCGTCGTCGTCCTGGTGGCCGCGGGCGGTGTGGCGGCCGTGCTGCTGCGCCCGGCCGCACACCACCCCGCCGCCGCCGCGCCCCGCCGCCGTCCCCGCACGCCTCGCCGACGCCCTCCGCCAGCCCGGTCAAGCAGCTTCCCTACCCCTACTTCCCGGCCGGGACGTGCATCGACCACCCGCAGCTCAGCAAGGGGATCACCAAGGCCGAGGCGCGCCCGTGCGAGCAGTCGCACGACGGGGAGGCGATCGCCAATCCGGTGCTGCCCGAGGGACTGGCCAAGGACAGCCAGATCGGCCAGGCGCTGCTGAAGGCCTGTCAGCCGTTCGTCGACGACTGGACGGCGCGGCAGGGCGGCGGCCGGTGGTACAGCTTCCCGATCGGGCCCGACCTGGCCTTCTACCACCAGGGCCTGCGGGACGCGACCTGCGTGCTGACCGACTCCGCCGCGCAGGGCGGCGCCAAACTCACCGGACACCTCAAGGGCTACCAGGCTCCTTAGGAGCAGTACGGCGCTACCCTGACGCCATGTCGAACCACGCCCGCACCGAACGGCACCGTCTGGCCGACCTGCTGGCCGCGGCCGGGCCGCAGGCACCGACGCTCTGCGCCGGCTGGCGCACCCGGGAGCTGGCGGCCCACCTGCTGCTGCGCGAGCGCCGGCCGGACGCCGGGCCGGGCATCCAGCTGCGGCAGTTCGCCGGGTGGACCAAGCGGGTCCAGGACGGCTACGCGCGGCGGCCGTACGAGCAGCTGGTGCGCGACTTCCGGGCCGGGCCGCCGCGCCTGTCGTTCTTCGCGCTGCCGGGCGCGGACGAGGCGGCGAACACGGTCGAGTACTTCGTGCACGCCGAGGACGTCCGGCGCGCGGGCGACTGGGAACCACGGCCACTGGCAGCGGAGTTCGAGGAGGCGCTGTGGAAGCGGCTGCCGCTGCTCGCCCGCTTCGAGGCCGGGCGGCGCACCCCCGTGCGCCTGCTGCTGCGCCGCCCGGACGGACGGTTCCTGACGGTCCGGCCGCGCGAGCCGCTGACCGTACAGGTGAGTGGTGAGCCGAGCGAGTTGCTGCTCTTCGCGTTCGGGCGCGGAGCGCAGGCCCGGCTCACCGTCCAGGGGTCGGCCGAGGCGGTCACCGCTCTGGGGGCCCGCCTTCCGCTGCCGGCGGACTCCCAGGGCGACTGAACCGCTTCAGCACAGAGGCAGCCCCGGCTCGGCCTGGTCGTTGGCGCCGCCGGAGAGGTAGACGACGTTGACCCAGACGTTCTTGTGCCCGTTGTCGTCGTCCGTCTTGGCCCACCAGTTGTTGTGGTAGCCGTTGAGGTTCACCTCCGATCCGGTGGCCTGGCAGTAGAAGTAGTTCGTCCCGGCGTGCACGCCGCCGCCCGTGGCGACGTTGTTCTCGTAGAAGGACGGCGCGTAGGTCCAGACATTGCAGTTGTACGTCCCGTCGCCGCGTGCGGTGCAGCCGTCGGACGCCTGCGCGGCGGCGGCCGGCAGCAGCAGCGTGGCCACCCCCAGCACCGCGCTGATCCCCAGTCCCGCCAGCCGCCTGTTCAACGTGCCCATCGTTCACTCCCGTTCGGTGTGTGGTCGGTGCCGTCCCCGCCGGCCGGTCGGGACCGGCGGGGACGAGCTCCACTCTGCCGCCGGGCGGGCGGGCCGGTAACCTGACGGGCGTCAGGGTGGCGGGACCGCGGTCCGCAGGGCCGGGAGCAGCGCGAGGTGTTCCTCGCGCACCAGGTCGATCCGCAGCGCCAGGGCGGCCAGTGCCTCCCGCTTCCACTCCATCCGCTGGGCCGGCTCGGCGTGCCCGGGGCGCAGCCGGAGCTTGGGCCCGGCCAGGTAGTCCAGGTGGAAGTTGACCGCCGACCGGGTGAGATCGGCGCACTGCGGCAGTGGGCGCAGCCGCACCGCGATCTGCGTCGCGGTGGGCACCGCGGCCGGGCTCGGCAGGTCCCGCAGCCGGGGCTCGCAGAGCGCGACCAGCACCAGGAAGTACTTGGCGCTCTCGTCGAGCGCGAACAGCCGGCAGGTCGGCTCGCCACCGCCCTGGTCCTGCTGGTCGGCGTAACGGTGTTGCGGCGCATAGACGTTGAGGGCGACGAAGCCGTCCGAGGCGGGCACCAGGAGGCGGGCGAACTCGAACGGCACCGGCGCGCCGAGCCGGCGCGGGGCGACCTTGAGGTACTCGCCGCCGCCCTCGGGGTTCTCCACGACGTAGGTGGTGTCGCGGCTGAGGTTGGAGAGCAGCCAGTGGTCGGCGGTCGCCCGGATCTCGCCGGCCAGCCGGGAGACGGCCGGGTCGGCGATCGCGATGCCGGTCGGCCCGCCCGCCACCGTCCGCCCGAAGGAGGCGAGTTGGCCCGGGCCGAGTTCGAGCAGCGCCGCTCGCGGGCGGCCGGGCAGCTCGGGCGGCTGGACGAGCACGGTGTGCGCCGCGTGGTCCGTCATGGTGGGGCTCCCGGTGGTCGGCCGTCGCGTGGATCGGTGAACTGCTGGAGGTGGTCGAGGACTCGGGCGATGTAGTCGGCGTTCTTCGGACCGCGGCAGCCGGTGCTGCGGACGTACCAGAGGCTGGTGTGGTAACCGGCCGCGAGCAGCAGGGCGCGGTCACCCGGCAGTGTCCCCAATTGCTGATCCTCCCAGCTCAGTTGATTGGCCAGCGCGTAGATGGCATCGACCGGGTCCAGGTAGCTGGGGTGGCCGTCGCCCCGGGCGTCGAGCGCGTAGCCCGCGTAGACCCGGGGCGTCCAGCCGGCGATGCCGTACTCGGGCGTGCCGTCGACGCCGACGCCCCGGGCGTTGGGGTCGAAGCCGCTCTCGGTCGCCAGGATCGCGGCGATCAGGGCCGGGCTGACGGCCCTGCGGTCGAAGGAGTGTGCGGCGTTCTCGATGACCGGGCGGTACTCGGCGGGGACGGCGGCGTCCGCCCGGAGCTCACCGCCACTGACCCAACTGCCGTACGGCGGACCGGAGGCGGCGGCCAGCGCGGCGACCAGGGCGAGAGCGGCACCGGCCCGGGCGGCCCGCACGGCACGCGCGCGCCACGGCGCCGGCGGTCGCGGGGACGGCGGAAGCGGCGGGGACGGCGGCGGCTGGGGTGCGGCACGCGGTCCGGCGGCCACCGCCGGCAGCGCGGCGGCCCGGACCCGCAGCGCCTCGGCCGGGTGCCGGGCCCGCAGGGCGTGCTCGGGCGCCAGGCAGTCGGCGACGATCTCCCGCCAGCCGTCCGGCAGTTGCTCCACGAGCCGGAGCGACTCGGCGCCCCGCGCGTAGGCCAGCACGGCGGCCAGCCGGGTCTGGTGGGTGGCGCCGGGGAAGGGGTAGCGGCCGCCGGTGAGGACCAGGTGGGCGGTGATCCCGAAGGCCCACAGGTCCGCGGTGGTGCGGACCGGGCTGCCGGCCGCGGTGCACTGCTCGGTCCAGCGTTCGGGCGGCAGGTAGTCGGTGCTGCCGAACTGCGGGAGATAGGCGTGGGTGCCGTCCAGTTCGGCGGCGAGCCCGAAGTCGGCCAGCCGGGCCGTCCCGTCGGCGGCGAGCAGCACGTTGGCGGGCTTCAGGTCGCCGTGCAGCCAGCCGGCCCGGTGCAGATGAGCCAGCCCGGCGAGCACGTCGGACAGAATCCGCCCGGCGCCGGCCAGCGGCCGTCCGGGCTCGGCGGCGCGCAGCCGGTCGGCGAGGCTGCCCGCCGCCAGGTCCATCACGACGGCCAGGCTGCCGTCCAGCGCGGGCTCGGCCGGGTCCCGCACGGTCAGCGCCTCGTGCGTGCGGATCAGGTTGGGGTGCTCCCAGCGCCCGGCGGCGGCCAACTCGCGCCCGACCACGTCCGCCAGCGCGCCCCACTGGCCGGGCGTGCCGCGCTGCGCGGGCAGGAACTTCAGCGCGACGTCCACGGCCCGGTCGGCGTCGAGCCGCCGCCCGGCGTACACGCTCCCCCAACTCCCGTGCGCGAGCGGCGCCACCACCTCATACCGCCCGACCCGGTAGCCGACCGGGACCCGGACCGGCCACCCGCCGTCACCGCCGCCGGTCCGCCCGCTCATCTCCCCACTCCCACCACCACTGCTCACTGTCCGTGACGCCATGGTAGCTCGCAGGGAGGCCGTCGGACGCCTACGGCGTCAGTCGCACTGGAGGCCCGAGTTCCGCCAGTCGCTCGCGTCGACCATGGTGGTCGGGGCGAACACCTCGGCCGGGAACGCCTTGCCGGTGCGGAGCCGGTCGACCGTGCTCTGGACGGCCAGGGCTCCGACGTCCTTACCGTTGATGAACAGCGCGGCCCGCATCCCGGACGCCTGCCCGGACCCCCAGTCCTTGCAGGCGAGGTAGCCGCCCAGGCCGACCCCGATCACGTCCCCGGCGCCGAAGCCGGCGTTCTGCAGTGCGGTGACGGCGCCCTGGACGTTCTCGTCGTTGCAGCCCCAGACGATCCAGTGCCTGACCCCGGGGTTGGCGGCGATCGTCGCGGCCGTCCTGCTCTGGGCGCCGGCGACGGAGTTGTCGGTCGGCAGGTCGATCTTCTGGATGCTGGCACCCGCAGCGGCCAGGAAGGCGTCCTTGGCCGCGGCCACCCGGTCCGAGCAGACCGTGACGTCCGGCTCCCAGGCGGAGACGATCCGGGTGGTGCCCTCGTCCCAGCCGGCCTTGCCGTACTCCTCGGCGGCCCGCTTGCCGACCGCCATGCCCAGCTGGGTGCCGCTGAAGCCGATCCGCGGCACCAGCTGGCTCGCGTCGCAGTTCGACGGGTAGGGGCTGGTGGCGCAGATCTGGTCGTCCGTGGCGAGCAGCGGGACCTTGGCGTCACCGGTGAGCTGGGCGAGTTGCGGGCCGACCGCCGGGTCCGGGACGACGACGACCAGTCCGTTGCTCCCGGCCGCCAGCGCGGACTTCGCCTCGGCGACCGCCTTCCCGGCGTCGTTGCCGAGGTTCACCACCGTGAGGTCGACACCGAGTTGGGCCGCCCTGGCTTTGGCGCCGGCCGCCTCGTCGACGAAGTACTGCTGGTCGCCCTGCTTCTGCAGATAGGTGAGCAGGATCTTCCCGTGCACGGTGGCAAGGCCTCCCCCGCTCCCGTCGGACGCGTGGCCGGTGGAGCAGGCCGACAGCGCGAGGAGGAGCGCCAGGCCGACGGAGGCGGCCGTGCGGCGGCGCCCGTGCGTGAGGGTGGACATGACGGGACTCCAGAGGGTGGGACGGCCCGAGCCAATCACGGAAAGACCTCATGACCGCTCATAATCCGCCAGTTTCAAACGTTGCTGGGGAACAGAAGACTCTGCCAATGCCCAAGCGTCAAGGGTTTTGTCATGTTGGAATCTGTTGACAACAGGCGGTCAACCCTCGACCCGCTCCCACCGACAGGCCGGTCCCCCGGGCCGCACCGGCCTCACAGGACACGCCGGTTACCATCCACGGATGAAGAGCACCGGCGCGCGCGGGCGGCCGACACCGCCCCCACCTGCACCGATCTCGCGTGACGGACGCGGCGCGGCGCTCACCGCGATCGCCCTGGCCGCCCTGCTGGCCGTCGCCGTCCGCCTCCCGCTGCTGCGCCTGCCGCTGGATCCGGACGAGGGTGGCTACGCCTACCTGGCGGCGAAGTGGGCAGGCGGCGCGCGCCTCTACTCACCCGCCGCCTGGGTCGACCGGCCGCAGGGGCTGATGCTGGTCTTCCGCCTGGTGACCGACCTGTCGTACACCGCCACGGCGCTGCGGGTGGGCGCGATGGCCGCCGCCGCCGTGCTGACGCTGGCCACCGCGAGCGCGGCCTGGGCGCTGGCGGGCCGGCGCGCGGCCGTCGTCGCGGGGCTGCTGGTCGCGGTGGTCAGCGCGGGACCGTACGTCGAAGGGTACGAGTTCAATGGCGAGTTGATCGCCGCCGCGGTTGGCACGGCGGGCATCGCGGCGGCCCTCTGGTGGCAGCGCGGCGCGGCGGCGGCCGGCTGGCTCGTACCGGCCGGGGTGCTGTGCGGCTGCGCGCCGCTGGTGAAGCAGTCCGCGGTGGACGGCCTGGTCGTGCTGCTCGCGGTCGCGCTGACCAGCACCGGCCGCAGGCGCCGAGCCCTACTCGCCGCTCTCGGCGGCGCGGCGGTTCCGCTCGCCGCGGCGGCCGTCCACGGCGCCGTCACCGGCTGGTCGTCCTGGTACTTCGCGGTCGTCGGCTTCCAGTCGGCGGTCGCCGCGACCAGCGGTGGGACCGGCGCGCGGCTGGCCTCGGACTACCGGACCTTCCTGCACGTCACCCCGGACCTGCTGGGCCTGGCCGTCGTCGGCCTGCTCGGCTGCGCGGCGCTGCCGCGCGGCCCGGTCCGTCGGCTGCCGCTGCTGCTGTGGCTCGCGGTGGCCCTGCTGGCCGTGCTGGGCGGGCCGTTCGCGCACCCGCACTACTGGGTCCAGGCCGTCGCCCCCCTCGCCGTCCTCGCCGCCGTGGCGGTCACCCGGCCGCGTCCGGTCGGCGGCCGCGTCCTGACCTCCGCCGCCCTGCTGACGGCCGCCGTCGCCGGCCCGCTCGTCGTCCAGCTCGACCTGGCGACGAAGCCGCCGCAGCAGCGGGCCGCCGCCGTCATCGACGACCAACGCCAGCTGGTGAACGGGCAGATGTCGACCTGGCTGCGGACCCACACCGCGCCCTCCGACACCGTCTTCGCGTTCACCGCCTCCGCCGACCTCTACCTGCTCGCGGACCGCTCGACGGGCTTTCCCTACCTGTGGAACTCGGCGTTCCAGGCCATCCCGTCGGCCGAACCCCAGCTGGCCGGCTGGCTCGACGGCCCGCTCGCACCCCGCTGGATCGTCCGCTACGCCCCGCCCAGCTCACTGGACCCCTCGGGCCGCCTCCAGGGCATCCTGGACCGCCACTACCGTCCGGCCGCGGTCGTCGACGGCGTCACGGTCCTGCGGCGGGACCAGGACTGACCTCAGACCGGGATCTCGAAGAACGGGTACTCCCCCGAATCGTCGGCCTCGTTCCCGACCAGGCCCATCTGCTCGTAGAACGCCAGCGCGCCGGGCGAGGACTGCCACTCCAGGTGCCGGCACTGCGGCAACGCCCGTGCCCACGCCCTGACTTCGGCGAACAGCGCCCCCGCGATGCCGCGTCGGCGCCACGACGGCTCGACGAACAGGTCGTGCAACCGCGCGGAGCCACTGGCCCGCCGGATGGCCACCCCGTAGAACTGCGCCTCCGCCACCCCGACCAGCTCCTCGCCGGCCTCCGCGACGACGATGCAACGCCGCGAGTCCGCGAGCAGCCCGGCCACCCGCGCCGCCACCGACGCCACCGACTCGGCCGCCGGGTCCACTCTGGACAGCCGCACCAGCCCGCGCAGGTCCCGCGTACCGGCCCGCCGCACGATCCAGCCCGAACTGTCCACCTCTGCCATGTGCTTGACCGTACCCAACGCACCCGCCGGCCCGCTGCGATTAACCGCAGGCAGCCACCCGCCGACCGGTTCGCGCAGGTCGTGCAACCGTTCGCCGGTCACGCGCATTAGAGGAGCGAAACACCACGACAACCGAGAGGGGGGACACACCCATGGCGGAGCGCAGACGCGACGCCGAGTTCACCGCGTACGTCACCGCACGGGAATCCTGGCTGCGACGGGTCGCCTTCCTGCTCAGCGGCGACTGGCACCGGGCCGACGACCTCGTCCAGACGACGATCACCAAGCTGTACGTCAACTGGAGCCGCGCCGGCCGGGTCGAGAACATCGACGGCTACGCGCGCACGGTACTCGTCAACACCTACCTCGCCGAGCAGCGCTCACCCTGGGGGCGCCGGGTCGTCCTCGGCCCCGACGGCGGCGACCAACCGTCCGACCTGCCGGACCTCGACGCCGCACTCGACCTCCGGGAGGCGCTGGCGGCCCTGCCGCCCCGCCAGCGCGCGACCGTGGTCCTGCGCTACTTCTGCGACTTCAGCGTGGAACAGACCGCCGAGGCACTCGCCTGCTCGCCCGGCAACGTCAAGAGCCAGACCTCGCGCGGTATCGACTCACTACGCCGCTTCCTCGCCACGGACCCCGTGCCGACAACCCCGGACGGAGCTCACTCATGACCGACGACCTGTCGAGGCTGACCGCGCGCCTCGACGAGCTGTCCCTCGTCCCGGCGCCGCGCAGCACCGTCGACATCGACGCCGCGCTCACCGCCGGCCGCAAGCAACTGCGCGGCCGACGACTGCTGCTGGCCGCCGGATCGGGCGCACTCGTCCTGGCGCTCGGCATCGGCACGGCCGCTCTGCCCGGACACGGCAGAGCCGCCACCCCGCCCGCGTCCGGCCGTCAGGCCGAGAAGCCCACGCAGACCGACCCGCTGGTCGCCCCCGCCGCGTTCGGCTGGCTGCCGCCGGGGGCTGATGCGGGGGTGGGGTACGGCACGGTCCCCGACCTGGGCGCGCCGGAGACGGCGCTGACCGCTAGTGGAGCCGGTGACGCCAAAGCGGCCGAACACATCCATCTCCGCATCTACCCCGCCGGCGTCACACCGAGCGTGGGCAAACCCGCCGCCGGAGTGACCCAGTCGACGTTCGCCGGCCCGCCGATCAACGGCGGCGCCTCCTCCTGGCTGATCGAGGACGCCAGCCGGGGCGGCGGACCGGTCGACACCCTCCTGCGCTGGCAGACGCCCACCGGCCGCTGGGCCGAGGTCTCCAGCTCGGACCTGCGCGAGGCCGACCCCAGGGGCACCCTGACCCATGTCGCGACCGACGTCCGCTTCGGCGACACCGCCATCCCGCTGCCCCTGCGGATCACCGGTGTCCCCAAGGACTTCACCCTCGCCGGCTTCGCCATCAACCGCCCCGGAGCGAACGGCCGCGCCCCGTGGAACGTCAGCGGGGGCTTCACCACACCCGACGGAGCGTTCATCGGCGTCGGCGTCAACTTCGCCAGCGTCGTCCTCGCTCCGACCAACGGCCAACTGTGCTCCACACAGGGCGAACTGACCGTCTGTGTGTTCGAGGCCGACGCCCCCGCGCCGCCCTCCCTGGTCGCCCTGGGCGGACTGCCGGGCCTGCTCCGGCACATCACCCTGTTCGGGACCGACGAGCACACCTGGACGACACAGGTCATCGACTGAACCGCTCGGGCGGCGCGCCCCCTGAGCAGCGGCTCGGACCGAGGCCGCCCGCTACCGCCTCGGTCCCACCACGGCATACGACACGGTGCCGGTCGCCAGCAGGACCAACGCCGTCCAGGTGGCCGCCGGTGTGCCGGGGGGAAGGATCATCCAGCCGGCCACCTGTCCCGCGATGCCGCCCGGGGGCGAGGAGAGGAGGGTGAACGCGAGCCAGGCGGTCGGCGGGGTCCAGGCGTAGGACGCCCCGCACAGCGTCGCGCCGAGCGCGGCCAGGCCGGCCAGGCCCGCGCTGTCCCGGACGACGAGCGCGGCGGCGGTGGGCTGCGATCCCACCGCCTGGACCGCCTGGACCGCCACGCAGGCGACCGCGCCGATCAGCAGCACGTGCGCCGCCCGGCGGGGCGCCCAGCGGATCGCGGCCGTCGCGTCGAGCGCGGTGTCCTGCCCGCCGAGCCCGACGGCGGCCACCGCGACATTCGTGGTGAGCACGAGGAGCACGATCGCCGGGTCCGGCGAGCCGTGGCCGCCCCGGGTGAGGGCCCACACGACCAACGCGGCGAGTGCGATGACCGCCGCCGAGGCCGGCATCTGCCGCGAACGGGCGTACAGCACCAGCCAGTTCACGAGGACACCTGCCCCGCCAGCGGGTTCGGCTGGTCCGTGCAGGAGAGCGCGGCGGCGCGTGCCCCGGCGATCCGCGCGCGCTGCTCGGCCGGCGACAGCGCCGTCAGCTTCGTCCAGGCGGCTTCGGCCTGCGCCCACGCCGCACTCGCGTACTGGTCGGTCTCGGGCGTCTGCAGAGGCACGAGGTGCTGATCGCCGAGGGCCCAGCTCGCGGCGATGCTCTGCGCGGGGATGTCGAGCTGCCCTCCGCCCTCCCAGGGTGTGTGCGGCCGGCAGTTCGGCAGCAGGCCCTGGGCGACCAGGAGACGGGTCAGTCGCTGCCCCGACGCCGGGCCGATCAGCGGGTCGTCGAAGTTCACCAGCACCACGCCGGAGGAGAGTTGGCGCGGGTCGGCGATCGCGCGCAGCGTCGTCTCCTCCCGCACCGAGTCCGGCGCCTGGTCACCCAGGGCGTCGTGCAGCACGCGCAGCGCCTCCCGGCCCTGCGACGCGAGTGCGGGCAGCCGCTCCCGGTGAGCCTGCGTCACGCACACCGGGCCGTCGCAGACCATGGCCGCGGCGGCCCGGTCGACGACGAAGGTGTCGCGCGGATCGGCCGGGATGATCAGCAGCGCCAGGGCCGCGCCGACCAGGACGGGCGTCAGCGCGAGCAGCCGCGTCCGCACGGTCGCGGCCACCAGCAGGGCGAACCCGGTGGCGAGCAGGCCGAGCAGCCAGAGCGTCTGGCCGAGGTCCACGGAACCGGACAGGGTCAGCAGCATCTGCCGGGGCATGTCGGTCGCCGGCGACAGCTGGGAAAGCCGGTTCGGCGCCATGCCGGAGGGCACGGCCCCGTCGGTGGTCTGCCGCAGCACCACGGTCGCCGCCAGGAAGACCACGACCAGGAGCGGCGGGGTGAGCGGGGAGGGCAAGGCCCGCGCGACACCCATGCCGAACACGGCCCCCGCGACCAGGGCCAGCACCGCCACCAGCGAGATCACCGGCCAGCCGAGCGGCAGGTAGGTGGTGGGGCCGAGGGCCACCTGGACCGCGCCCCACAGAACGAGCAGGCTGAAGCCCGACGCCACCGCGATCGCCGTCGCCCCGGCCGGCAGTGCCGCACGCCGCCAGGCCGGCCGCGGCGTGGTCGTCAGCAGTTCGGCCATCCGCGAGCGGGAGTCACGCAACCCGTGCACCGCCCCCAGGCCCACCGCGAGCGGCCACAGGTAGGCCAGCAGGCAGCGGGTCGTCAGCGCCATCGACGTCCACTGCGCGGTCCATGCCGAGGCGCCCTGCCACCAGAGTCCGTTGATCAGGTAGAGGAACGCCAGGCTGCCGCCCAGCACGACAACGCCGGCCCACGGGGCGACGGAACGCCTCAGCTCGATACCCAGCACGCGTCCGTTCACCAGGCGCCCTTCTGCTGCTCGGAGTTGTGGAGCAGCGCCGAGTAGCCGCGCTCCAGCGGGCTGTCGCCCGGATGTTCGGGGCTGCCCGCCGCCGCCAGGTCCTGCGGTGTGCCCTGGAAGACGAGCTTGCCGTCCGCGAAGAGCACCACGTCCGAGCAGGCGGCCGCGACGTCCTCGACCAGGTGGGTGGAGACGACCACGCAGGCCTCGCGGCCCAGTTCCTGCAACAGCTCGCGAAAGCGCAGCCGCTGCGCCGGGTCCAGGCCCGCCGTCGGCTCGTCCAGCAGCAGCACCGCGGGGTCGTTGACGATGGCCTGGGCGATGCCTGCCCGCCGCAGCATGCCTCCGGACAGGGTCTTCATCCGCTGGTCGGCCTGGTCGGCCAGGCCCACCCGCTCCACGGCCCGTTGGACGGCCGCGGGGACGTCGGCCTTCGGCACCTCCTTCAGCCAGGCCATGTACTCGACGAACTCGCGCACGGTGAAGCGCTTGTAGTAGCCGAACTCCTGGGGCAGGTAGCCGATCCGGCGGCGCACGGCCCGCAGGTCGGCCAGCGCGCCCACGGAGCTGCCGAACAGGTCGAGTTCACCCGCTGCGGGGCGCAGCACGGTGGCCAGCGCCCGGATCAGGGTGGTCTTTCCCGCGCCGTTGGGTCCCAGCAGGCCGTGGGCGCCGGTGCCCAGGGAGAGGTCGAGCCCGTCGACGGCGATCTTCTTCCGTCCGGCTCGGACGCTCAGGCCGGTGGCCCGGATCTCCCAGGCGTAGGTCTTCGGCGCGGCGTCGGCCGCGCTCAGGGCGGGCGTCATGCGGTGGTCCCTTCCGAGGGTCAACGATGGTTTCACAGCGCTGAGTACGCCTTTCTGCGGGCGATCACGACGCCCGTTCCAAGTGCCAGGAGCAGCCCCCACAGGGGCAGTTGGTCCAACCGCAGGGCCAGGGGAGACGGCCCGCCGGCCCACGCGGGGGCCACCACGAAGACGCCCCAGGCAGCCGCCAGCCCGATGGCGGCCCGGGTCACACCCACAACGCTGCCCAGTGCCAGGGCCGTTGAGGTGAAGGCCAGCGAGGGAAGCAACCACTGTGCGGCCGTCATAGCTCCGGTCAACCAGCCCTCCAGCAGGAGTACGGGCAGCACCACGGCGAGCACCGAGGTGGTGCGCCGCAGGAGCAGCGGCAGGCCGGCCCGGGCGGTCGAGGCCATCAGTTCGTACGCCGGGTCCAGGCCGCGCGACCAGGACGCGGCGACCGCGCACAGCGGCAGCACGGGTGCGATCAGCAGCAGGGGCGAGGCGCCGCCGAAGTTCCCCGACAGCCCGGCCGCGTCCAGCAGCAGCGCGATCAGGGTGACGGCGACCGTCATGAGCAGCCACGGGGTCATCGCCGGGGTCAGCCAGGCCGACACCCACCTCGGGCGCCGCAGCCGCGACGGCATCTGCACGGCCGCGTCCAACTGCGGTTCCAGACCGGCGCGTACGGTGTCGACGAGCGCGGCGAGGCCGGGCGCCTCATTGGTCACGGAGTCCGCCAGGCGGCTGCGACAGCTCGCGCAGGTCTCCAGATGGGACTCCAGCGCCCAGAGCGTGTCGGCGGGCAACTGCGTGTCACCCCGGGCATAGTCGTCGATCAGTCGCATCGACGCGTGTTCCGCGCTCATGCCAGCGCCTCCCGCATCGCGATCCGGGCCCGGCGGGCGCGGGTCTTGACCGTGCCCTCGGGGAGTCTGAGCAGGACGGCGGTCTCCCGGACGGAAAGCCCGTCAAGGACCGTGGCCTGCAGGACCTGGCGCAGTTCCGGCGCCAGTTGCCGCAGGGCGTCGCCGACGTCGCCGCCGACGGTCCCGGCGAGTGCCTCGTCCTCCGCCGCGGGCACCACCGCCCGCTCGGCGGCGGCGACCGGCGGCTCGGCGTGGTGGGCGCGGCGCCGGAACGCGTCGACGAGGCGGCGCGCCGCGATCGTCCACAGCCAGCCGACGGCCGTCCCGCCGACCGCGCTCCCGGCGAACGCGCCGGCCGCGCGCCACACCGCCAGATACGTCTCCTGCATGACCTCGGCGACGATCTGCGGGTCCGCGCAGCGGCGGCGCAACCGTACCGCCAGCCACGGCGACGTGCGCCGGTACAACTCGTCGAACGCCTCGCGGTCACCTCTGGCCACCAGCCGGAGGAGGTGTTCCTCGTCCAGCTCGTCGGGTGCTCTCCTGCGTGATCTCACACCAGCCAGACGCCCGCCGCGGCGTTCGGGTTCTGCGTCCACTGTGAGCTGCGTCACAGCGTCAGCCGGCCCCGGCTTCTAGCGCACCGGGTGGCCGGCCTCCCGCAGGGCGGTCTTGACCTCGCCGATGCGCAGGTCGCCGAAGTGGAAGACCGACGCCGCGAGCACCGCGTCCGCGCCCGCCTCCACGGCCGGGGCGAAGTCGGCGAGGCGGCCCGCGCCGCCGGAGGCGATGACCGGGACGGAGACCGACGCCCGCACCGAGCGGATCATCTCCAGGTCGTAGCCGTCCTTGGTGCCGTCCGCGTCCATCGAGTTGAGCAGGATCTCGCCGGCCCCCAACTCGGCTGCCCGGCCCGCCCATTCGACGGCGTCCAGGCCGGTACCCCGGCGTCCGCCGTGGGTGGTGACCTCGTAGCCGGAGGCGGTCTCGGTGCCGGGCGGGCAGCGGCGGGCGTCCACCGACAGCACCAGCACCTGGCGGCCGAAGCGCTGGGCGATCTCGCGGATCAGCTCGGGGCGGGCGATCGCCGCGGTGTTGACGCCGACCTTGTCGGCGCCGGCCCGCAGCAGCCTGTTGACGTCCTCGACGGCGCGGATCCCGCCGCCCACCGTCAGCGGGATGAAGACCTGCTCGGCGGTGCGGCGCACCACGTCGTAGGTGGTCTCCCGGGAGCCGGACGAGGCGGTGATGTCGAGGAAGGTCAACTCGTCGGCGCCCTCGGCGTCGTAGAGCTTGGCCATCTCGACCGGGTCTCCGGCGTCGCGCAGGTTCTGGAAGTTGACGCCCTTGACCACCCGGCCCGCGTCGACGTCCAGGCAGGGGATGACTCGGACCGCGAGGGTCATGTACTGCTACCTTCCGAGGAATTCGCCAACGAGTTCGCGAGTCCGACGCGGTGCGCGTCCAGCTCGATCTCGACCATCATCCGGGAGTCGATCAGGCCCTCCACCACGACCATGGTCGCGGCCGGACGGCTGGCGTCGAAGAGCACCTTGTGGGCCCGGCCCACCTCGTCGGCGTCCCGGACGTGGGTGATGTACATCCGCGTGCGGATCACGTCCGCCGCGGTCAGACCGTACGTGGCCAGGGCGCTGAGGCCGACGCCGAAGGCGGCCAGCGTCTGCCGGTACGGGTCGCCCTCGTGCTCGATCCTCCCGTCGACCCACGCCGTGGAGCCGGCCACATGGACGTAGTCGCCCGCGGCGACCGCCCGCGAGTATCCGAACTGGTCCTCCCAGGGGGAGAATCCGGCGACCCGGCCACGCACGATCCGAGGGTCTGTCACGACATGGCCTCCAGGGCCTCTTCGAGGGTGAACTTCTGCTCGTAGAGGGCCTTGCCCACAATCGAACCCTCGACACCTTCCGGCACCAGAGTGGCGATGGCGCGCAGGTCGTCGAGCGAGGAGACCCCGCCGGAGGCGACCACGGGACGGTCGGTGGCGGCGCAGACGTCGCGCAGCAGCTGGAGGTTCGGGCCGGTCAGGGTGCCGTCGCGGTTGACGTCGGTGACCACGTAGCGGGCGCAGCCCTCGGAGTCGAGCCGGGCCAGCACCTCGAACAGGTCGCCGCCGTCGCGGGTCCAGCCCCGGCCGCGCAGGGTGGTGCCGACGACGTCCAGGCCGACCGCGATCTGCTCGCCGTGCTCGGCGATCACCTTGGCGACCCACTCCGGGCTCTCCAGCGCGGCGGTGCCGAGGTTGACCCGGGTGCAGCCGGTGGCCAGCGCGGCGGCCAGCGACTCGTCGTCGCGGATGCCGCCGGAGAGCTCGACCTTGATGTCGAGGCGGCCGGTGACCTCGCGCAGCAGGTCCCGGTTGCTGCCGGTGCCGAACGCGGCGTCCAGGTCGACCAGGTGCAGCCACTCGGCGCCGGCGTTCTGCCAGGCCAGGGCGGCCGCGAGCGGCTCGCCGAAGGAGGTCTCGGTGCCGGAGGCGCCCTTGACCAGACGCACGGCCTGGCCGTCCCGGACGTCGACGGCGGGCAGGAGTTCAAGACGGCTCAGGCGGCTCATGGGAGACAACTTTCCAGACATCAGAGGGTGTTGACCCAGTTGGTCAGCAGGGCGGCGCCGGCGTCGCCGGACTTCTCGGGGTGGAACTGGGTGGCCCACAGCGGGCCGTTCTCGACGGCCGCGACGAACGGCTGCCCATGGGTGGCCCAGGTGACGAGCGGCGCGTGCAGCCGCTCGTTGTTGGACTCCAGCTCCCAGTGGCGCACGCCGTAGGAGTGCACGAAGTAGAAACGCGTCTGCGGGTCCATCCCGGCGAAGAGCCGGCTGCCCTCGGGCGCGGAGACGGTGTTCCAGCCCATGTGCGGGACGACCGGCGCGTCCAGCGGCTCGACCGTGCCGGGCCACTCGTCGCAGCCCGCCGTCTCGACGCCGTGCTCGACGCCGCGCTCGAAGAGGATCTGCATGCCGACGCAGATGCCGAGCACCGGACGGCCGCCGGCCAGCCGCCGCCCGATGATCTGCTCGCCGCGCACGGCCCGCAGGCCGCGCATGCACGCCTCGAAGGCGCCGACGCCGGGGACCAGCAGCCCGTCCGCGTCCAGCGCCTGCTGGAAGTCGGAGGTCACCGTCACCGTCGCGCCGGTGCGCTCGACCGCGCGCTGGGCCGAGCGCAGGTTTCCCGACCCGTAGTCGAAGACGACCACATTCTTGCCCACAGCAATCAACTCCCGTGACTAGAGGCGCATCAGACCGGCGGCCAGGCAGAGCGCCGAGCCGATCGCCAGCACGGCGGTGACACCCTTGGGCAGACCCTGCTTCCAGAAGGAGTACACACCGGCGCCCAGGAAGAGCCCGCCGGCGATCAGGATCGTGGAGGCGGTCACAGCGCACCCTTGGTCGAGGGGAGGATGCCGGCCGCGCGCGGGTCGAACTCCGCGGCGTAGCGCAGCGCGCGGGCGAGGGCCTTGAACTGGCACTCCACGATGTGGTGCGCGTTGCGGCCGTACGGGACGTGCACGTGCAGCGCTATCTGCGCCTGGGCCACGAAGGACTCCAGGATGTGCCGGGTCATCGTGGTGTCGTAGCTGCCGATCATCGGCGCCATCGACTCCGGCTCGGTGTGCACCAGGTACGGGCGGCCGGAGAGGTCCACGGTGACCTGGGCGAGCGACTCGTCCAGCGGCACCGTGCAGTTGCCGAAGCGGTAGATCCCGACCTTGTCGCCGAGCGCCTGCTTGAACGCGCCACCGAGCGCGAGGGCGGTGTCCTCGATCGTGTGGTGGGTGTCGATGTGCAGGTCGCCCTCGGTCTTGACGGTGAGGTCGAAGAGGCCGTGGCGGCCCAGCTGGTCGAGCATGTGGTCGTAGAACCCCACGCCCGTGGAGATGTCGGTCTTGCCGGTGCCGTCGAGATCGATCTCGACCAGGACCGAGGTCTCCTTGGTGGTGCGCTCGATGCGCCCGATGCGGGACATAGCGGGGTTACAGCTCCTTGATCACAGTGGTGACGGCGTCCAGGAAGGCGTCGTTCTCCGCGGGCGTGCCGGCGGTGACCCGCAGCCGCCCGGGGACGCCGTTGTCGCGGATCAGGACGCCGCGGTCGAGGATCGCCTGCCAGACGGCGTGCGGGTCCTCGAAGGTCCCGAACTGGATGAAGTTCGAGTCGGAGGCGGTGACCTCCAGGCCGAGCGCGCGCAGCGCCCCGACCACCCGGTCACGCTCGCCCTTGAGCAGCTCGACGTACCCGAGCAGGGTCTCGGTGTGCTCCAGGCAGGCCAGCGCGGTGGCCTGGGTGACGGCGGACAGGTGGTACGGCAGCCGGACCAGCTGCACCGCGTCCACCACGGCCCGGTCGGCGGCGAGGTAGCCCAGCCGCAGGCCGGCCGCGCCGAAGGCCTTGGACATCGTCCGGGTGACCACCATCAGCGGGCGGCCCGCCAGCAGCGGCAGCAGCGAGTCGCGGTGCGAGAACTCGACGTACGCCTCGTCGACGATGACCATCGTCGGCTTGACGGCCTGGGCGGCGTCGTAGAGCGCGCGCACGGTGTCGGCCTCGACGGCGGTGCCGGTCGGGTTGTTCGGCGAGCAGACGAAGAGCACGTCCGGGCGGTGCTCGGCCAGCGCGGCGATCGCCGCGTCCAGGTCGATGGTGAAGTCGGCCCGGCGCGGGCCGGCGATCCAGCGGGTGCCGGTGCCGCGCGAGATCAGCTCGTGCATCTGGTAGGAGGGCTCGAAGCCGAGCGCGCTGCGGCCGGGGCCGCCGAAGGTCTGCAGCAGCTGCTGGATGACCTCGTTGGAGCCGTTCGCCGCCCACACCTGCTCGCGGGTCCGGGCGAAACCGGTGGTGGTGGTGAGGTAGCGCGCCAGGCCCTCGCGCAGCTCGACCGCGTCCCGGTCGGGGTAGCGGTTGAGCGTGCGGGCGGCCTCGGCGACCCGCTCGGCGATCCGGGCCACCAGCGGCTCGGGCAGCGGATAGGGGTTCTCGTTGGTGTTGAGCTGGACCGGGACATCCAGCTGCGGGGCGCCGTAGGGCGACTGTCCGCGCAGTTCGTCGCGGACCGGGAGGTCGTCGATGTTCAAGAGCCGGGAACCGTCCAGTCGAAGCGGGCGCGGATCGCGTCGCCGTGACCGGGCAGGTCCTCGGCGTTGGCGAGGTTGACCACGTGCGCGGCGACGTCCGCCAGCGCCTCGCGGCTGTAGTCGATCACGTGGATGCCGCGCAGGAAGGACTGCACCGACAGGCCGGACGAGTGACAGGCGCAGCCGCCGGTGGGCAGCACGTGGTTGGAGCCGGCCACGTAGTCGCCGAGCGAGACCGGCGCGTACGGGCCGATGAAGACGGCGCCGGCGTTGCGCACCCGGGCGGCCACCGCGTGCGCGTCCCGGGTCTGGATCTCCAGGTGCTCGGCGGCGTAGGCGTTGACCACGGCCAGGCCCTGCTCGACGTCGTCCACCAGCACGATGCCGGACTGCCGGCCGCCGAGCGCCTCGGTGACCCGCTCGCGGTGCTTGGTGTTCGCCACCTGCGCGGCCAGCTCGGCCTCCACCGCCTCGGCCAGCGCGAGCGAGTCGGTGACCAGCACGGAGGCGGCCATCGGGTCGTGCTCGGCCTGGCTGATCAGGTCGGCGGCGACGTCGCGCGGCGAGGCGCTGTCGTCCGCCAGGACGGCGATCTCGGTCGGCCCGGCCTCGGCGTCGATCCCGATCCGGCCCTTGAGCAGGCGCTTGGCGGCGGCCACGTAGATGTTGCCGGGGCCGGTCACCAGGTTGACGGGCGCGCACTCGGCGGTGCCGTAGGCGAACATCGCGACCGCCTGGGCGCCGCCGACCGAGTACACCTCGGTGACGCCCAGCAGCGCGCAGGCCGCCAGGATCGCCGGGTGGACGCCGCCGCCGAAGTCCTTCTGCGGCGGCGAGGTGACCGCGATGCCCTGGACGCCGGCCTCCTGGGCCGGGACCACGTTCATCACCACGGAGGACGGGTACACGGCCAGGCCGCCCGGCACGTACAGCCCGACCCGGTCGACCGGCACCCAGCGCTCGGTCACCGTGCCACCCGGCACCACCTGGGTGGTGTGGTCGCTGCGGCGCTGCGCGCTGTGCACCAGGCGGGCCCGGCGGATCGACTCCTCCAGGGCCGCGCGCACCTTGGGGTCCAGCGTCTCCAGGGCAGCGGTGATCTCCGCCTCGGGGACCCGGGTGGTGGCCAACGTCACGCCGTCGAAGCGTTCGGTGATCTCGATCAGCGCCGTGACCCCGCGATGGCGTACGTCCTCGCAGATCGGCCGCACCTTCTCCAGGGCGGCTTCCACGTCGAACTCGGCACGGGGCAGCAGGTCGCGCGGGTCGCCGGTGGCGCCGCGCAGGTCGATTCGAGAGATCACGGGTCAAGTGTAAGGAGTGGCCGGAACCGCCGGTCCCGCATTTCAGTCCGTGATACGACTGCCGAGACGGGAAGACCCACAGGGAGGCCTGCCGGTGGACACGGCCTGGGCCGGGAACCGTCGTCACCAGCAGGGGGAGACAGGTGGAGCACGCGCCGCGCGACTGGAGTCCGGTGGAGAAGGGCCTCTGGGCGGCCTTCCGGGAGGGCCGGGTCTACGACCTGCAGTCCGCCGACCCGGCCGAGAACGACCCGACCGACGCCACCCCGTGGGGGCCCGAGCGGATCATCCGGGCCGCCGTGCTGGCCCGGCTGCTGCTGGCGGGGCCCAGCGCCGTGCCGGGCTCGGTGCGCGCCCTCAAGCTCACCGGCGCGCTCGTCACCGGGCAGCTCGACCTGGCGGGCGGCCGGATCGAGGATTTCATCGACGTCCGCGGCTGCCGCTTCGACACCAACATGCTGCTCTCCGAGGCCCGCGCCGGGACGATCCGCTTCGACGGCTGCTGGTTCCCCCGGGTGGACGCCTCGCGCCTGGCCACCTCCGGCGACCTGGTCTTCGCCCGCTGCGTGGTGGCCGCCGGACTGCGCCTCACCGACGCCCAGATCGGCACCGACCTGATCGTCAACCACCTGCTGGTCGGCAGCGACATGTACGACCGCTCGTTCTCGGCCGACGGCCTCACGGTCAGCCAGGACTTCGAGGCCGACCGGGTCGTCAGCTACGGCGAGTTCAGCCTCCGCAGCGCCCGGGTCGGCGGCCGGCTCTCGCTGCGCGGCGCCGAGCTGCGCGCCAGGAGCGGACAGCGCGACTGCCTCAACGCGCCCCGGCTCTCGGTGGGCAACACCTTCTACCTGAGCGGCTGGCTGCCCGGCAGCCAGCTCGGCCAGATGTACGGCACCGGCTAC
This sequence comes from Kitasatospora mediocidica KCTC 9733, assembly GCF_000744225.1. Taxonomy (GTDB): domain Bacteria; phylum Actinomycetota; class Actinomycetes; order Streptomycetales; family Streptomycetaceae; genus Kitasatospora; species Kitasatospora mediocidica. The sequence goes on from NZ_JQLN01000007.1 coordinate 978,461, forward strand.
GGCGAGGCCGCGCCGACCGGCGGCGCCAGCATCCCGTTCCGCGCCTGGGGCGGGGTGCGGCTGAACGACAGCCGGTTCGAGAGCGCCTGCCTGATCGTCGGCGCCGAGTTCCACCTCGGGCCCGGCCGCGAGCTCTCGCTGCGCCGGATCCAGACCCCCGAGCTGCGGGTCACCTGCCCGGTCGCGCCCAGCGGGCACGTCTCGCTCTCGCGCGCCCGGGTCGGCAACCTGGTCGACATCCCGGAGGCCTGGCCGAGCGGCGACCTCGGGCTGACCGGCTTCACGTACGAATGCCTGCGCCCGGCCGGGCCGTTCACCGTGCACCAGCGGATAGCCTGGCTGGACGGCGCGCTGAGCGAATTCCAGCCGGAGCCGTACGAACAGCTGGCCGCCGCACTGCGCCGCGACGGCTCCGACGAGGACGCCCGCGAGGTGCTCTACGCCAAACAGCGCCGCCGCCGGCAGACCCAGTCGCTGCCGGGACGGGTCTGGGGCCGGCTGCAGGACATCACGGTCGGCTACGGCTACCGTCCCGGCCGCGCCGCGCTCTGGCTGGTCGCCGCCTGGGCGGTCGGCACGCTCTACTTCCAGCTGCACAAGCCGTCCCCGCTGAAGGCCGACGAGATCCCGCACTGGAACGCCGCGCTGTACACGCTGAGCAAGGTGCTGCCGATCGTCGACCTCGGCCAGGACGGCTGGAACCCGGGTGGCACCGGGCAGTTGGTGAGCGCCGCGCTGGTGCTCACCGGCTGGGTGCTGGCCACCACGGCCGCCGCGGGCGCCAGCCGGCTGCTCCAGCGCGGCTGACCGGCGCCCGCTCCCGCCGCAAAACGACGGCGCGCGCGAGGCCCCGGGCCAACTACGCTGTGCGCCGTGACAGAACGGCTCCCGATCTTCCCGCTCAACGCGGTGCTCTACCCCGGTCTCGTGCTGCCCCTGCACGTCTTCGAGGAACGCTACCGGCGGCTGATCGCCGATCTGGTCGCCCAACCCGAGGACAAACCACGGCGGTTCGGGGTGCTGGCCATCAAGGACGGCCGCGAGGTCGCCCCGGTCGGCGAGAGCGAGGCGCCGGCCGGCCCGCTGAGCGGCCTGGGCACCGGCACCGGCAACCCGCTGGAGGCGCTGCACCACATCGGCTGCGTGGCGGACATCGCCTCGGTGGAGTCCCAGCCGAACGGCGGGTACGAGCTGCTGATCACCGGCACCACCCGGTTCCGGCTGCGCTCGATGGAGACCGGCGGCGCCTACCTGGTCGGCGTGGCCGAGCCGATCGAGGAGGAGCTCGGCCACGGCGCGGGCACCCTGGCCGGCGGCGTCGCGCGGGCCTTCCGGGCGTACCAGAAGCGGCTGGCGGGCGCGCGCAAGGCCAGCCTGAGCGGGGAGCAGGAGCTGCCGGACGACCCGCAGGTGCTCTCCTACCTGGTGGCGGCCGCCTCCGTCCTGGACGTCCCGACCCGCCAGCGGCTGCTGGCCTGCCCGGACACCGCGAGCCGGCTCACCGCCGAACTGGAACTGCTGCGCCGCGAGACCGCGCTGCTGGCCTGGCTGCCGTCGCTGCCGGCCGCCGACCTGACCCGCCAGGCGTTCAGCCCCAACTAGGAGCCCCCGTGCCCAAGAAGCAGTCCGGCCAGGGCGGCACCCCCGCGACCGTCGCCCTGGCGGCCGCCGAGGTCCCCTTCACCGTCCACGCGTACGATCACGACCCGGCCGCCGCCTCCTACGGGGGCGAGGCGGCCCAGGCGCTCGGCGTGGCGCCGGAGCGGGTCTTCAAGACGCTGGTGGCCGAGGTCGACGGCACCCTCACCGTCGGCGTGGTCCCGGTGGCCGGGCAGCTGGACCTCAAGGCGCTGGCCGCCGCGGTGGGCGGCAAGCGGGCGGCGATGGCGCAGCCGGCCGCCGCCGAGCGCAGCAGCGGGTACGTGCTGGGCGGGATCTCCCCGCTGGGACAGCGCCGGGCGCTGCGCACGGTGCTGGACGCCAGCGCGCTGGAGCACCCGACGGTCTACGTCTCGGCGGGCCGGCGCGGCCTGGAGGTCGAGCTGGCGCCGGCCGACCTGGTGGCCCTCACCGGCGCCGTCACGGCCGCCATCGGCCGGACCTGAGGCGAGGCCGCCCGCTACTTCGGCTGCCGGGTACCGTCCGCGTCGGCGTTCTCCTCGACGGACGGCTTCGTCGGCGCCTCGATCTGCTCGACGGACGGCTTCGTCGGCGCCTCGATCTGCTCGTCGGCGGCCGCGTCCGGGTCACCGGGCTGCGACCACTGCGGCTCGGCGTAGTACGGCGGCGGGTCCTCCTCGCGCCGGCCGAACGCCGCCGACAGCCCGAGCAGCACCACCATGGCGCTCATCGGCCAGACCAGCAGCGCGCCCTTGGCGCCCAGCGCCAGCGCCTCGTTGAAGCCGTGACCGTCGCCGACCTGCTTGGCGTGCCCCACCACGTCGGTGGTCGGGCCGAGCGCCACGCCGAGCTTCCAGGCCACCACCGAGCCGGCCAGCGCACCGACGGCCAGGCCCACCGCGACCGCGATGCCGCCGCCACGCCGACGGGTGGCCAGGAAGGCCGCCGCCGCGGTCAGGATGCCGATCCCGGCGCCCAGCAGCGCGAAGACACTGTCCGCGCCCGCCCGCTGCTCGCCCTCGGGGTCCACGTAGAGCACCTGCTGCCCGTGCACGACGAGCGGCACCTCGGGCGCGAGCCAGACCCAGAGCAGGCCCATGACCAGTCCAAGCAGCGCGCAGGCGGCCGCGACCGGCGCACCGATCTTCAGTTCACCGACAGCCCTGCTGACGGCGGAGGCCTGCGGCCGGGCATCGAGCGGCCCGGCGTCCAAAGGAGTGTTCGGTACGGTCACCGGGACATCGTTTCACGTCAACCCGGCAGTTCTGGTTAACGGGTAGTGGCGCGGCGATAGGCCCAGGTCGCCACGGTCAGCGAGAGCACCCCGACACCGGCGCAGACCGCCAGGTCGGCGCCGACCGCCGCCCAGTCGGGACGGGCCGCGAAGGTCCGCGCGAAGGCCTCCACCCCGTACGTCGAGGGCAGCGCGTCGCGCAGCCACTGGACGGCCACCGGCAGGCGGCCGGCCGGCAGCACGCCGAGCAGCAGCGCGGCCGACATGCCCAGCTGGCCGAGCATGGTGGCGATCTCCTGCTTGGGCGCCAGCAGCCCGCAGGCCGCGCCGAGACCGGACAGCGCCGCCCCGGCCAGCGGCACCACCGCCAGCAGCACCCACAGGTGCGCCCAGGAGAGGCCGAAGAGCCAGGCGCCGATCCCCGCCGTCAGCAGCGAGCCGGGCAGCGTGAAGGAGGCGAACGCGCCGGCCGCGCCGAGCACCACCGAGGCGGCCGGCACCGGCAGCGTCGCGTAGTGGTCCAGGCCGCCGGTGGCGCGCAGCCGTCCGAAGTACTGGGCGAGCAGGTTGAGCGCCACGAAGGCCACCACCAGCACACTGGAGCCGGCCACCACCGCCCGCGCGGAGGGGTTGTCGCCCGGGTCGACCACCCCGCGCATCATCACCAGGATGCCGATCGACTGGAACGAGGCGACGAACATCAGCGGGATCCGGGCCACCCTGGCCCGGGCCAGCTGGGCCCGGTAGACGGCCGCCAGCGCCGGCAGCAGCCTGGCCGCAGGGGCCAGCGGCGCGGCCTGGGCCGACGGCAGGGCGACGGGAGCGGAGAGCAGAGTCACTTCGCCAGTCCTCCATGACGCCCGCCGAGCCGGAGGTAGGCGTCCTCCAGGCTCGGGGTGGCCAGGGTGAAGTCGTCCAGGGCGGCGAAGGCCGGCCCGGTGGTCACGGCGGCGACCAGCTCCCTGGCCTCCTCGGGGGTGGTGCGCAGGGTCCAGCGGCGCCCGGTGCGTTCGGCCCGGTCGGCCAGCAGGGCGACGGCCGGGACCTCCAGCGGTGCGTCGTGCCGCCAGACGAGGTCCAGCCGGACGTCCCCGTCGACCAGCGCCTTGAGGCCGCCGGGGGTGTCGCAGGCGATCACCCGGCCCTCGTCCATGACGGCGACCCGGTCGAGCACGGTCTCGGCCTCGATCACGTTGTGGGTGACCAGCAGCACGGTGGTGCCGCGCTCGGCCCGGCGGCGGTCCAGCGCGGCCCAGACCGCGCGGCGGGCCACCGGGTCCATACCGGTGGTGGGCTCGTCCAGGACCAGCAGCGGGCGCTCGCCGACCAGCGTGGCGGCGAAGCAGGCCAGCCGGCGCTGGCCGCCGGACAGCTTGGCCAGCGGGCGGGCGGCGAGGGGCTCCAGGCCGAGTTCGGTCAGAACCTCGGCGCTCTGCGCACGGGCCTGCGCCCGGGTGAGGCCGCGCAGCCGTCCGGTGGTCTCGGCGGCCAGCGCGACGGTCAGCTCGTCCAGCGCGGTGGACTCCTGGCCGAGGTAGCCGAGCAGCCGGGCGGCCCGGTCGGGGTGGCGGACCACGTCGTGGCCGAGGATCTCGATGCTGCCGGCGTCGGGGCGCAGCAGTCCGGTCAGCTGGCGCACCAGCGTGGACTTTCCGGCGCCGTTGGGTCCGAGCAGGCCGAAGACCTCGCCCTGGCGGATCTCCAGGTCGACCCCGTCGGTGGCCCGGATCTCACCGTGGTTCTTGGTGAGGCCCCGGACGGAGCAACAGGGCAGCAGGGGGGTCTCGCTCACGAGCGAAGACTCTACGCGCTGACCATGAGGATCCCGACCACAGGTCCCGGAGGCGACCTAGTGCCGCGTCAGGCGCTAGTCGTCCACGACCACCAGTTCGCCGCCCGGCACCCGCACGGCGAGTTCCTTCCAGAAGCCGGCCCGGATCGCGTAGCGGTCGTGCTCGTCGATCTGGTCGTCCTTGTGGGCGAGCAGGCCGAACCGGGCGGCGTAGCGCAGCAACTCGCCGTCGACCCGGTGCGGGATCCGCGGGTAGTCGCCCCAGAGCGTGGTCAGCCGCTCGCGGTCGCCGAGCCGGTCGGTCCAGCGGCGCGCGAAGACCTGGCCGACCTCGTGCGGATCGCCGCCGATCGCGGTGATGTCCTCCTCGCGGTCGGCCCAGCGCTGCTCGGCGGTGGTCAGCTGGGCGAGGGTCGGCAGCGTGTCGCCGGGGGTGCTGATCTCGCCGGACGGCCGGTCCACCCAGCCGCGGTCGGAGGACCAGCGCAGCACCGGCCCGTTGGTGGCGGCCACGGCCACCGGCGGGTGGGCCGGGCTCGCGACCCGCCCGGCCAGGTCCTTCGGGGTGGGGACGACCTTGAGCGCGGCGGGCGCCTGGACGGGCTCGGCGGCCGGCTCCGGCAGCTCGGCGGCGGCCGCGCCGGGCGCCGAGCCGGTCGGGCGCAGGCTGTGCGAGGGCGGCGCGGCCAGGATCTTGGCGATCTCCGGCGGCGGCCCGGCGGGCGGGAACGCCATGGCGGGCTCCCGCAGGCGTACCGAGCGGGTGATCCACTCGCGGTCCAGCACCCGGCGCTCGTCGGCCTCGCCGACCAGGTCCTCGGACTGGTTGAAGTCGCCGTCGGCGGCCTGCAGCGCCCACAGGTGGACGGCGACGCCGTGCTCCTTGGCGGACATCATGCCCGGCAGCAGATCGCCGTCCCCGGTGACCAGCACCACGTCGGCGCAGGCCCGGTTGCGGGCGAGTTCGGAGAGCTCGGCGTGCATCGCGGCGTCCACGCCCTTCTGCACCCAGCGGCCCTCGGCCCGAGTCAGCGCGCCGAGCCGGACGGTCACCCGCGGCAGCACCCGCAGCCGCCGGTGCTCGGGCATCGGACGGCGCTCGGGGGCCGCGTCGAACCAGTAGATCCGCAGCAGCGGCAGCCCGGTCTCCTCCTCGGCCCGCTCGCGCAGCGAGGCGATCAGAGCGGTGTGGTCCACCGTCACCCTGGACCGGGAGGACTCTCCGGCGAGCAGGCTGGCGGCGGCACCCAGCAGGTATCCCGCGTCCACGAGGACGACGCAGCGGTCCACTTCCGCACCTCTTCTCCCGGTCGGCCCGGTGGCGGCCGGACCCCCACCCTTGACCCTTGTCCGATCACCTCTGTGGCGTGCGGTACGGAGCAGTCTGCCCGAGCGGTGGCCCCAGGAGCGGCCCGCCCGACCGTTGCGGTCTTCTTTACCCTCCGACGGCGCCGTGAATCACCCGGCTGCCCCCGCACCGCGCTGGGCCATGCGGGCGTGCCGGGCCCGGCGGGCCTGCCGGAAGACGGCAGGACGGCTGCCCGCCGGTGCGGGCAGCCGTCCTCGCCGGCTCAGCCCAGCCGGGCGGCGACCAGCTCCGCGATCTGGACGGCGTTCAGCGCTGCGCCCTTGCGCAGGTTGTCGCTGGAGAGGAAGAGCGACAGGCCGTGCTCGACCGTCTCGTCCGCCCGGATCCGGCCCACGAAGGTCGGGTCCTGGCCGGCCGCCTGGAGCGGGGTCGGGATCTCGCTCAGCTCGACGCCGGGCGCGTCGGCCAGCAGCTCGCGGGCCCGCTCGGGGGTGATCGGGCGCGCGAAACGGGCGTTGACCTGGAGCGAGTGGCCGCTGAAGACCGGCACCCGCACGCAGGTGCCGGAGACCTTGAGGTCCGGGATCCCGAGGATCTTGCGGCTCTCGTGGCGCAGCTTCTGCTCCTCGTCGGTCTCGTTCAGGCCGTCGTCGACGATCGAGCCGGCCAGCGGCAGCACGTTGAAGGCGATCGGGCGGGCGTAGATCTGCGGCTCGGGGAAGTCCACCGCCGAGCCGTCGTGGGTCAGTGCCGCCGCGCCCTCGACCACCTTGGCCGCCTGGCCGTGCAGCTCGGCGACACCGGCCAGGCCGCTGCCGGAGACCGCCTGGTAGGTGGCGACGACGAGCGCGGTGAGCCCGGCCTCCTCGTGCAGCGGGCGGAGCACCGGCATGGCCGCCATCGTGGTGCAGTTCGGGTTGGCGATGATGCCCTTGGGCAGGTCGGCGATCGCCTCCGGGTTGACCTCGCTGACCACCAGCGGGACCTCGGGGTCGCGCCGCCAGGCGGAGGAGTTGTCGATCACCACGGCGCCGGCCGCGGCCACCTTGGGCGCGAGCTCGCGCGAGGTCGCGCCGCCGGCCGAGAAGATCACCACGTCCAGGCCGCGGTAGTCGGCGGTGGCCGCGTCCTCCACGGTGACCGTGCCGTCCTGCCAGGGCAGCTGCTTGCCGGCCGAGCGGGCCGAGGCGAAGAGCCTGAGCTGCTCCACCGGGAACTGCCGCTCCGCCAGGATCGCGCGCACCACCGCGCCGACCTGTCCGGTGGCCCCTACGATGCCGATCTTCATCCGACTCCTCCTCCGCTGGTCCTGTCGGCTTCATCCTGCCTTGTCACCGCTCCGAGCCCCCGATGCTTTTCACCTGGTGGACTCCCCTGTCCACGGCGGCCGGGCCCGCGGGCAGCAGCGGCAGCCGGACGGCGGCGCTCGGGATCCGGCCCAGCGCGTGCAGCACGCCCTTGATCACGGTCGGGTTGGGCTCCGCGAAGGCGGCGGCCGACAGCGCGGCCAGCCGGTGCCCCAGCGCCCTGGCGTGCGCCAGGTCCCCGGCCTGCCAGGCCTCGTACAGCTCGACGAAGCGCCCGGTGCACAGGTGCGCCGAGGCGAGGACGGCACCGGCGGCGCCGAGCCCCAGTAGCGGCGAGAGCAGCGCGTCCTCCCCGACCAGCACGGCGAAGTCGTCCGGCAGGTCGCCGAGGAAGGCGATCGCGTCCTGGTCGAGCACCCCGGGCGCGTACTTGATGCCGGCGACCCCGGGCAGCTCGGCGATCCGGCGCAGGGTGTCCGGGTCGAGCTCCTGACCGGTGCGGTAGGGGATGTGGTAGACGATCAACGGCACCGGGCTGTGCGCCGCGAGCTCGGTGAAGTGCGCGAGGACGCCCGCCGGCGAGGGCCTGGTGAAGGACGGGACGAGCGCCAGCGCGGCCGTCGCCTCGGGCAGGCCCGCCAGCTCGCGCAGCGCCCGGACGCTGGCCCGGGTGTCGTTGCCGCCGGCGCCGACGGTCAGCGCGGCGCCGCGCTCGCGGCAGACCCGGGCACAGATCTCGGTCACCGCCCGCTTCTCCGCCTCGTCCAGGGTGGCCGGCTCGCCGGTGGTGCCGAGCGCGACCAGGCCCGCGGCGCCCTCGTCCAGGACGGAGTGCGCCAGCGCTTCGAGGGCGTCCGCGGCGAGTTCGCCGGCCTCGGTGAAGGGCGTGATCAGCGGGATGTGGATGCCGCTCAGGAGGTAGCTCATGCTGCGAGCCTGCCGCACCGAACCCTGCGGATCCAGTTCGCTTTTCCGGTGCAACCCGTAAGCTGGGCCGATGCTTGACGTCCGCCGCCTGCGGCTCCTGCGCGAACTCGCCCACCGCGGCACGATCGCCGCCGTCGCCGAGGCGCTCTCCTTCAGCCCGTCCGCGGTCTCCCAGCAGCTCACCGTCCTGGAACGGGAGGCCGGGGTGCCGCTGCTGGAGCGCACCGGGCGGCGGGTGGCGCTGACACCCGCCGCGCACAACCTGGTCGCGCACGCCGAAGCCGTGCTGGCCCGCCTGGAGCTGGCCTCCGCCGAGCTCGCGGACGCCCGCCAGGGCCCGTCCGGCCCGCTGCGGATCGGCACCTTCCCCTCCGCCGCCCGGGTGGTGATCCCCCCGGCACTGGCCGCCCTGGCCGCGCTCCACCCCGGCCTGGAGCCGATGGTCGCCGAGGTGGACCCGGCCGGCGTGGCGGACCTGCTGCGGGCCGGCGAACTGGACGTCGCCCTGGTCCACGACTACGACTTCGTCCCCTCGCCGCCCGAGCCCGGGGTGCAGAGCGCACCGCTCTTCGCCGAGGCGATGTACCTCGCCACCCCACCCCCGGGCCGCGCCGCACTCGCCGAGCTCCAGGACGCCCCGTGGATCATGGCCACGCACGGCACGCTCTGCCACGCGATGGCGGTGCGGGCCTGCCAGGCGGCCGGCTTCACCCCGCGGATCCGGCACCGGGTGGACGACTTCGCCACCGTGCTCGCCCTCGTGGCGGCCGGCCAGGGCGTGGCGCTGGTACCGGAGTTGGGGGCGACGGACCCTCCCGCCGAGGTGACCCTGCGGCGGCTGGCGATGTCCCGGCGCACCGCCGTGGCGTTCCGCGAGGGCGCCGCCGACCACCCGGCCGTGGCGGCCTTCGTGGCAGCCGTCCGCACCGCCCTCCCGGCCGGCCTGCAGGGACCCTGACCCCCCGACTTACGGTGCTGTTCGCGTAACGGTTCACACCGGACCCTTCCCGGCCGGGCACATCCCCGTATACAACAACTGAGGGCAGGTCATCTTGAGACGAGCGGGAGTATGAGCGACAACCAACCTCCGGGGTACGGCTATCCGTCGGACCCGCAGAACCCGTACGGCCAGCAGGCCCCGCAGGGCGTGCCGCCGCAGAATCCCTACGACCAGCCGCCGCAGCAGCCGTACGGCTACCCGCAGCAGCCCCCGGCCGCACCCGGGTACGGCACCCCGCCGCCCGGCTACGACCCGCAGCAGGCGCAGCAGCCCTACGCGTACCCGCAGCCCGGCCCGGGCCAGGCGCCCTACGGCCAGCCGCTGTTCGGCGCCGGCGGTCCGCCCTGGCTGGCGACCCCCGGCCAGTACGGCGGCCCGCCCCGGACGATGGCCACCGCCGGTGACCGCTTCCTGGCCCGGCTGATCGACTTGGGCGTGCTGATCGTCCCGCTGTTCCTGATCGAGTTCGTGATCGCCAGCGGTCTGGGCTCCATCGTCTCGGGCATCATCGGCGCCCTGCTGGTGTTCGGCTACGAGGCTGCGATGATGCTCACGCAGAACCAGCAGACGGTCGGCAAGAAGGTCATGAAGATCCGGGTGGTGTCGCTGGCCCACGGCGGCCGCCCGGTGGACAACGAGCTGTGGGTCCGCGCAGCCGTCTACGGCCTGCCCTCGGCGGTCTACTGCCTGGGCAGCCTGTTCGCCCTGCTCGACAGCCTGTGGCTGCTCTGGGACAAGCCGTTCCAGCAGTGCCTGCACGACAAGGCCGCCAAGACCGTGGTGGTCAAGGAGGGCTGAGAGCCCAGGAGTTGAGTGTGACGGCCGGTCCCCTGGGGGGCCGGCCGTCGTTCGTGCGACGCACGGGAGTGGCGCAGCTCACAGGGGCCGGATCGCGTTAGGGTGGGAGGTCCCCATCCGGAGATCGACGTCCGAGGAGCCCTCCCCACGTGGCCGACAGCTTTGTGCATCTGCATGTCCACACCGAGTATTCGATGCTGGACGGGGCAGCGAAGAACGGGAAGCTGTTCGCGGAGGCCCACCGCCAGGCGATGCCCGCCATCGCGATGAGCGACCACGGCAACATGTTCGGTGCCTACGAGTTCTTCCAGAGCGCCAAGAAGCTCGACGGTGCCGTGAAGCCGATCATCGGCATCGAGGCGTACGTCGCACCGGGCTCGCGCTTCCACAAGAAGCAGACCTTCTGGGCCCCCGGCGGCCAGCGGGCCAGCGGCGCCGACGGCGGCGAGGGCGGCAAGGACGTCTCCGGCGGCGGCCGCTACACCCACATGACCATGTGGGCCGAGAACGCCACCGGGCTGCGGAACCTCTTCAAGCTCTCCTCCCTGGCGTCCATGGAGGGGTACTACATGAAGCCCCGGATGGACCGCGAGCTGATCGCCGCGAACGCCACCGGGATCATCGCCACCACCGGCTGCCCCTCGGGCGAGGTGCAGACCCGCCTGCGCCTGGGCCAGTACGAGGAGGCACTCAAGGCCGCCAGCGCATACCAGGACATCTTCGGCAAGGAGAACTACTTCCTGGAGCTGATGGACCACGACCTGTCCATCGAGCGGGACGTCCGGCTGGACCTGCTGCGGGTGGCCAAGGAGCTGAACATCCCGCTGCTGGCCACCAACGACTCGCACTACGTCACCGCCGACCAGGCGGACGCGCACGACAGCCTGCTCTGCGTCGGCGTGGGCAAGAACAAGGACGACCCGAACCGCTTCAAGTTCAACGGCAGCGGCTACTACATCAAGACCCCCGAGGAGATGCAGGCGCTCTTCAGCGAGCTCCCGGAGGCCTGCGCCAACACCCTCGCGATCGCCGAGCGCATCCAGCCCTACGACGAGGTCTTCAACTACGTCGACCGGATGCCGCAGTTCGACGTGCCCGAGGGCGAGACGCAGGCCTCGTACCTGCGCCAGAAGATCGCCGCCGGCCTCCAGCACCGCTACGGCGACAACCCGAGCCAGGAGGTGCTGGACCGGATCGAGTTGGAGATGGGCGTCATCTCCCCGATGGGTTTCGACGCCTACTTCCTCGTGGTCGCCGACATCTGCCAGTACGCCCGCGACAACGGCATCCCGGTCGGCCCGGGCCGCGGTTCGGCGGCCGGCTCGATGGTCTCCTACCTGACCCGGATCACCGAGCTGGACCCACTGGAGCACGATCTCCTGTTCGAGCGGTTCCTGAACCCCGAGCGCATCAACCCGCCCGACGTCGACATCGACTTCGACGACCGCCAGCGCGACCAGATGGTGCGCTATGTCACCGACAAGTACGGCGAGGCGTACACCGCCCAGGTGAACACCTTCGGCACCATCAAGGCCAAGGCAGCCGTCAAGGACGCCAACCGGATCCTCGGCTACCCCTTCGCGATGGGCGACCGGATCACCAAGGCGATGCCGCCGGACGTGATGGGCAAGGGCGTGCCGCTGGCCGACCTGTTCGACGAGAAGCACCCGCGCTACAACGAGGGCGCCGAGATCCGCTCGCTGTACGCGAACGAGCCCGATGTCAAGAAGATCATCGACACCGGTCTCGGCATCGAGGGCCTGATCCGCGGCACCGGCGTGCACGCCGCCGCCGTCATCCTCTCCTCCACCCCGCTGCTCGAACTCGTCCCGCTGCACAAGCGGGACAAGGACGGCGTGATCATCACCGGCTTCGACTACCCGTCGTGCGAAGCCATGGGCCTGATCAAGATGGACTTCCTGGGTCTGCGGAACCTGGGCATCATCGACCACTGCATCAAGATCGTGAAGGCCAACCGCGGTGTCGACGTCGACATCGAGAAGATCGCGCTGGACGACCCGACCACCTACCAACTGCTGTCCCGGGGCGACACCCTGGGCGTCTTCCAGCTCGACGGCGGGCCCATGCGCGCCCTGCTCAAGCTGATGAAGCCCACCGAGTTCGCCGACATCTCCGCCGTCTCCGCGCTGTACCGGCCGGGCCCGATGGGCATGAACTCGCACACCAACTACGCCCTGCGCAAGAACGGCCAGCAGGACATCATCCCGATCCACCCCGAGCTGGAGGCACCGCTCTCCGAGGTCCTCGGCCCGACCTACGGTCTGATCGTCTACCAGGAGCAGGTGCAGCGAGCCGCCCAGGTGCTGGCCGGCTACAGCCTGGGACAGGCAGACCTGCTGCGCCGCGCGATGGGCAAGAAGAAGAAGGAGGTCCTGGAGAAAGAGTTCGTCCCCTTCCACGCGGGCTGCAAGGAGCGCGGCTACTCGGACGAGGCGATCCAGGCGGTCTGGGACGTCCTGGTCCCGTTCGCCGGCTACGCGTTCAACAAATCGCACTCCGCCGCGTACGGCCTGGTCTCGTACCAGACGGCCTACCTCAAGGCCAACTACCCGGCCGAGTACATGGCCGCCCTGCTGACCTCGGTGGCGGACGACAAGGACAAGATGGCCATCTACCTGGCGGAGTGCCGCCAGATGGGCATCAAGATCCTCTCGCCGGACGTCAACGAGTCCGTGGTCGACTTCACCGCCGTCGGCAGCGACGTCCGGTTCGGGCTCAAGGCCGTGCGCAACGTCGGCGTCAACGTCATCGACTCGCTGGTCGCCACCCGCAAGTCCAAGGGCAAGTACTCCTCCTTCGCGGACTTCCTGGACAAGGTCGAGCTGGTGGTCTGCAACAAGCGCACCATCGACTCGCTGATCAAGGCCGGCGCCTTCGACTCCCTCGGGCACACCCGGCTGTCGCTGACCTCCGTGCACGAGAACGCGATCGACGCCGTGACCGGCGTCAAGAAGCAGCAGGCGATCGGCCAGGACGACCTGTTCGGCGCGCTCGACACCGGCGAGGACGTGCCGGCCATCGGGCTGGACTTCGAACTCACCGACCGCGAGTGGCCGCGCCGCCAACTGCTCAGCCTGGAACGGGAGATGCTCGGCCTGTACGTCTCCAGTCACCCGCTGGACGGCGCCGAGCACATCCTCTCGCGCAACCGCGACACCTCGATCGCCGAGCTGATGGGCTCGGGCCGCACCGAGGGCGAGGTCAAACTCGCCGGGCTGATCACCTCGGTGGACCGCCGGATCAACAAGGCCGGCAACCCCTGGGCGATCATCACCCTGGCCGACCGGGACGGCTCGGTGGAGGTGCTGTTCTTCCCCGCCACGTACAACCTGATGGCCGAGCAGATGGTCGAGGACAACGTGATCTCGGCCCGCGGCCGGCTCAACGAGCGCGACGGTTCGCTGAGCATCTTCGGCCAGGAGATCACCACCCTGGACATCTCCTCGGCCGAGCACGGCGGCAAGCCCCCGATCAAGCTGACCATCCAGGAGAAGCGGATCACCCCGCAGCTCACCTCCGAGCTCAAGCGCTCGCTGCGCGCCCACCCGGGGGACGTCCCGGTGCGGTTGCTGATGAAGGGCTCGCAGAAGAGCGTCCTGTTCGAGCTGGGCTTCATGGTGAACCCCGACAACGGGGCCTTCGCCAGCGAGATCAAGACCCTGCTGGGCCCGGGCGCCTGGGCGATCGAATAACTGGTTCCTCCCCCGTTCTGACCACGGCTCGTCGCACGCTAGTCTCAGCGCGCGACGAGCCGTGGAGACGCCGCGGGCCGCGCCGTCCAGAGGGGGACACCATGAGCTACCCGCCACCCGCCGGCGGCTTCGCCGAACCGCCCGCCAAGACCCGCCCCGGCGGCCTGCCGGGCCTGTCGGTGCTGCTGATCGCGGACCTGGTCCTCGAACTGGCCATCCTCGGCTACGACCTGAACCAGAAGGGCGCGGCCTACCTGACCACGGCGGCCGGCTTCACCTACTCGACCTTCGCGAACGGGCCGGTGGGCTTCTTCGGCTCCGACTTCGCGGCCTGCGTGGCACTGATCACCATGATCATCGCGGGGTTCGGCGGGCGCGGCTGGATCCGGCCCGCCGGGGCGCTGCTGCTGTCGGTGAACGCCTACGGGATGGTCCAGGTGATCAGCGCTCAGTTCACCGGCTACGCCCACACCGAGGAGTCCTTCACCAAGCCGACCAGCAACCTACTGCTCAACCTGGACGTGATCGCCCAGATGCTGCTGGCGCTGGCCTTCGTGATCGTGGTCGCCGCGACCCGCGGCCCGGCCCGCACCGCCCGGCCGGCCTTCGTCCCCGGCCAGCCGGGCGCCTACCAGGGCTGGCAGCAGCCGCAGTTCGGCGCGACCCCGCAGCAGCAGCCGGTCGGCTACCCCGCCCCGCAGCAGCAGCAGCAGCCGCAACCGCCCGTCGGCTACCCCACCCCGCAGCAGCAACAGCAGCCCGCTGCCTTCCCGCAGCAACCGCCCCAGCCGCCGCAGCCCGGCTACGCCCCGCCGCCGCCCCCTCGGCACCCCCGCAGCAGCAGCCGCAGCAGCAGCAGCCCGGCTACGGCTACCCGGCCGCCCCCACCGACGCCCCGCCGGCGCCTTAGACCGCTCTCAGTCCAGCTCCGCCAGGAAGTCGAGCGCCGCGGCCCAGGTCAGCTCGGCCGCCTCGGCGTCGTAGTCCGGCAGCTCGGGGTCGGTGAAGAGGTGGCCCGCGCCGCGGTAGCGGTGCACCTCCACGTCCGCACCGGCCCTGCGCAGCTGCAGGTACCAGGTGTTCAGCCAGTCCTCGCTCTCGTACAGGTCCGGCTCGGCCACGTGCAGCTGGACCGGCACCGAGGTGGTCGCGTCCTCCCGCACGTCCGAGGTGCCGTGCAGGAGCAGCAGGCCCTGGGCGTTCTCGTCCGCGAGCGCCAGGTTCTGCGCCAGCGCGCCTCCGAGCGAGAAGCCCGCGTAGACCAGCCGCCCGCCGTCGGCCAGCAGCGGACCGACCTCGGTGACGGCCCGGCGCAGCAGCTCGTCGGTGCCGACCTCATCGTGGTAGGCCATGCCCTCGTCGAGGTCGTCGTAGACCCGGCCGTAGTAGACATCCGGCACCTTCACCTGGTGGCCGGCCGCCCGCAGCCGGTCGGCTGCGGCGTGCACCGCCGGGCGCAGGCCGTAGGCGGAGTGGAAGAGGACGATCTGGGCCACCGGGTGCTCCTGGGGTGTTCAACGACGTGTACCCCCTCATGATCTCAGGAGACGGCTGATCTCAGGAGACGACGTCCTTGCGGGCGAAGCCCCGGACCGCCAGCGCCAGAAGGATCACCGAGTACGAGAGCGAGAGCGTCACGCCCTGGATCATGCCGCCCCACTCCAGGTGCGGCTGCAGCGCGTCCGCCCAGGCGTACTGCCAGTGCGCCGGCAGCCACTCGCGCAGGCCGCCCAGCGCCGTGATGGCGTCCAGCACCCCGGTGACGATCGAGATGAAGACCGCCCCGCCCACCGCGCCGAGCGGCGCGTCGGTCGCCGTCGAGAGGTAGAACGCCAGCGCGCCCACCACCAGCTCGCCCAGGAAGACGAATGCGACGGCGATCGCCAGGCGCGGCAGCGCGGTGGCGGCGGGCAGGCTGTCGCCGGTGGGCAGCCGCAGGTCGCCCCAGCCGTACGCCGCCGTGCCCACCGCCAGGCCGACCAGCGGCAGCAGCACGATCGCGGCGGCCGAGAAGAGCAGTCCGACGGTGAACTTGCGGATCAGCAGCCTGGTACGCGGCACGGGCGCGGCCAGCAGGTAGCGCAGCGAGGACCAGCTGGCCTCCGCCGCCACGGTGTCCCCGCAGAACAGCGCGACCGGGATGACCAGCAGGAACCCGGTGCCCATGAAGAGCATGGTGGCCGCGAAGTTGGGCCCCGAGGCGGTCGCCAGGTCGATGAAGGTGGTCTGGCCCGGCCGGCTCGGGGTCCCGCCGATCTGGAACGCCACCAGCACCACGAACGGCAGGGCGAGCAGCACCGCCAGGATGATCAGCGTCCGGCGCCGCCGCAGCTGGCGCAGCGCCTCGGTGCGCAGCGGCAGCGTGCGGTGCGGGCTGTAGCCGGCCGCGCGGTCGGTCTCGACAACGGGAACGCTCACGCTGAGCCTCCGATCAGGGAGAGGAAGGCGTCCTCCAGGCGGCGGTGCGGACCGGCCCGCTCCACGGGGATGCCGAGCCGGACGAGTTCGGCCACCAGCTCGCTGGCCGCCATGCCGTCCAGCCGGATCAGCAGCCCGTGCCCGGCCACCTCGGCGGCGCCGACCCCGGGCAGCGTCGCGGCCTTGCCGGCCGCGGCCGTCAGCTCCTCCAGGCCGTACGAGGCGGGTGTGCCGACCAGCAGCAGTTCGCCCGCGCCGACGATCTCCTCGACCGCGCCCGCGCTGACCAGCCGCCCGCGGTCCATCACCACCAGATGGGTGCAGCTCTGCTCGACCTCGGAGAGCAGGTGGCTGGAGACGATGACGGTCCGGCCGGCCGCCGCGTAGCGGATCAGCACCTCGCGCATCTCGCGGATCTGCGGTGGGTCGAGCCCGTTGGTCGGCTCGTCCAGGATCAGCAGGTCGGGCAGGCCCAGCATCGCCTGGGCGATCGCGAGGCGCTGGCGCATGCCCTGCGAGTAGGTGCGCACGGCCCGGTCCAGCGCCTCGCCGAGGTCGGCGATCACCAGCGCCTCGTCCAGGTGGGCGTCCTCGGCCGGGCGGCCGGTGGCCTGCCAGTAGAGCTTGAGGTTGGCCCGTCCGGTCAGGTGCGGCAGGAAGCCGGCGCCCTCGACGAACGCGCCGACCCGGGAGAGCACCGGCGCACCGGCCCGCACCGGGTGGCCGAAGATCCGCACCTCCCCGGCGTCCGGCCGGATCAGGCCCATCAGCATCCGCAGCGTGGTGGTCTTGCCGGCGCCGTTGGGCCCGAGCAGTCCGAGCACCTGGCCCGCCTCCACCCGGAAGCCCAGCTCCCGGACGGCGTAGCGGTCGGTGGCGCCCTTGTAGCGCTTGCTCAGGCCGGTGATCTGCAGGGGCACGCCGAGCAGCTCCGGGTCGGCGGCGAGGTCCCGGCGGCGCCGGCCGAGCGGGCGCAGCAGCGGGAGCAGCAGCAGCGCGGCGGCCACCAGGGCGACCAGCGGCAGCACCCAGGTCCGCGCGGGCAGCGGGGTGGCCTCGGTGTGCAGCTCGGCCACCGTCGGCACGGTGAGCGGCCCGGCCACCGCGGCCTGGTAGGTCGCGGGCTGCACGGGCGAGGCGTAGGCGAGGTCGGTGCTGGCCAGCACCAGGCCCAGCCGGTGCCCGGCGGCGAAGGAGTGGTCGACGGCGGGCAGCGAGATCCGCACCGTCCGGCCGCCCGGCACGTCAGCGCCGGTGACCCGCAGCGGCGCGGCGAGTTGCTGCGGCAGGGTGCGCTTGCCGTCCGGCCCCAGGTCGTAGAGCTTGCCGAAGAGCACGGCGTCCGGCTGGTCGGCGTGCACCTGGACGGAGATCTGCGGGCTGCCGGTCAGTTGCAGCGGGGTGGCCAGCGGCGCGGAGTCGAACTCGGCGTACTGGCCGGGGAAGTCGAGCGAGAGGCCGACGCCCAGCGTGGCGGCCTGCGAGAGCGCGCCGAGGCCGGGCACCGTGGAGATGGCCGGCGGGGCGCCGCCGGGCGGGTTGGCGAAGGTCTGCCGGCCGCCCGTCAGGTCGACCGAGCGCGACCCGGTGCCGTTCAGTCCGGGGTAGCTGTTCGCGTCGGCGCCGCGCAGCACGGCCTGGAAGCCGGTGGAGTCCACTCCCCCGGTCCGGGTGACCCGGAAGGCCGGTCCGGTGCCGGTGTCCTGCTTCTTCAGGTAGTGGTCGAACCAGGCCCCGACGCGGGCGTCCACCCGGTCGCTGGTCTCGGTCCCGCCGTCGTGCCCGCCGGCGAACCAGTCGACGGCGACCGGCGCGCCGTTGGCGGCGACCGCCTTGGCGATGTCGTCGCCCTGGTCCAGCGGGAAGAGCGAGTCCTGTTCACCCTGGACCACCAGGGTCGGCACCTTCAGCTTCGCCGCCACCGAGGACGGGCTCGACTGCTCCAGCAGCGCGATCGCCGCCGGGTCGGCGTGTCCGGAGGTGGCCACCCGGTTGTACATGGCGCAGAGTTCGGCGGTGAAGCTCCCGCAGCCCACCGGGCCGGTCCCGGTGGTCACCGCTGGCGCCGGCTTGCCGGTGGTGGAGGCGGTCAGGTCGCCGGCCGAACCGGTGGTGAAGAAGATTCCGGCCCAGAGTTTCTTGAACACCCCGTCCTCGGCCGAGCCGCCCTGGACGCCCTGCGGGAAGAGCGCGTCCGCCAGGTTCCACCAGGTGATCCGGGTGGCGACGGCGTCGATCCGCGGGTCGGCCGCGGCGGCCAGCAGCGAGATGGCCCCGCCGTACGAGGCGCCGGTGATGCCGACCCGGGGGTCGCCGGGTCCGTCCAGCTGGACCTCCGGGCGCTGGGCCAGCCAGTCGACCAGGTGCCTGACGTCCTGAACCTCGCGGTCCGGCGCGTTGAGCCCGATCTGCCCGGTGGAGTGCCCGAAGCCGCGCGCCGACCAAGTCAGCACCGCGTACCCGGACCGCGCGAGACTGCGCGCCTCCCCGGCCTCGTCCGCCTTGCTCCCGCCGAAGCCGTGCGCGAGCAGGATCGCCGGGCGCGGGGTGCTGCCAGTGGTGAAGAACGAGGTGTCGATGGACACCTGGGCCGCGCTGCCGGGGGTCTCGGGCATCGACAGGAACCGGTCCTCCTCGCGCACCGGCGCCGGCTGGCCCGCCACGGCCACCGCCGTGCCCAGCCCAACGACCACCAGTAGCGCGACCAACGCCGCCACCACCCGCCGGCGCGTCGGCCTGCCGCACTCACGCCAACGACGCCAAGGGCCACCCAGGTTCATGGATAGCGACCCTACCCGTCGAACCTGAGTACACGCCAAGCCCCGGACGAAGCATCACCAATCACCCGAAACCGTCGGCTGTCCCCCTATCGTGATCCCGTGCTCTGGCCGCTGCTCACCCTGCTCGCCGTCGTCGCCGTCACGCTGGCCGTCGGCTGGCTGGTCGATCAGGCCTTGCAGCGGGCCGCGGCCCGGCGCCCCGACGCGCGCGTCTGGGCGCTGCTGCGGCGCTGCCGGGTGCCGCTGCAACTGGTGGTCGCCGTCGCCCTGCTGATGGCCGCCCGGCTGCCGTCCCGGCTGCTGGACCTGCCCGACCGGGACTTCCAGCACGCTCTGCTGCTGGTGCTGATCGCCGCGCTCGGCTGGCTGGCCGTCAGGATCACCGCCGCACTGCTGGAGGCGGTGCTCAGCCGCTACGAGACGACGGCCGGCGATCCTGCCCGCCTGCAACGCGTGCACACCCGGATCAGCATGCTGCGCCGGATGACCAGTGCGCTGATCGTGGTGGTCACGCTGGCGGTCATGCTGCTCACCTTCGAGGCGATGCGCACGGTCGGCGCCAGCCTGCTGGCCTCGGCCGGGCTGATCGGCGTGGTCGCGGGCATCGCCGCGCAGAGCACGCTGGGCAACTTCTTCGCCGGGCTGCAGATCGCCTTCGGCGACACGGTGCGGATCGGCGACACCGTGGTCGTCGAGGGGCAGCAGGGCGAGGTGGAGGAGATCACCCTCACCTACCTGGTGGTGCGGCTCTGGGACTACCGGCGGCTGATCGTGCCGGTCTCGTACTTCGTCAGCAAGCCGTTCGAGAACTGGACCCGCAAGGACCCCGGCCTGCTGGCGGTCGTCCTGCTGCACCTGGACCACACCACGCCGATGCCCGAACTGCGCGAACGGCTGCACGAGTCCCTGGCGGGCAGCGCGCACTGGGACGGCGACGAATGGGCGCTGCGGGTCGTCGACAGCACGCCGAGCACGGTCGTGGTGCGGGCGACGATGACCGCCCGCAGTCCCCAGGAGACCTTCCTGCTGCGCTGCCAGGTCCGCGAGGACCTGCTGGCCTTCCTGCGGGACGAGCATCCGGGCGCGCTCCCCCGGATCCGCACCGGCGAGGGCCGTTGAGCGCGGTCAGAAGTTGGTGAGCCGCTCGCCCTTGCGGTCCTGCAGGGTGTGGTCCACGCAGACCGCCAGGATCACCAGCAACAGGGCGTCCTGCTGGCTCATCACGTCGACCGCGTAGCAGTCCCGGAGGCTGAACCAGCGCCGGGATATGTGCGCGAGCGTGCTGCCCTCGTGCTGGATGTCGAACTCGCGGTCCCAGAAGTTGCCGGCTATCCGCAGCCGGCGCCCGTCGCTGAGCTTGACCTTGAAGCGGTCGCCGAACAGCTTGAAGTTCTTCTTGCTGAACTTGGCCAGCACCTGACCGTCGTGCTTGATCAGGATGGTGTGGTGGAAGGTGAAGGCCTTCTTCACGATGCCGGCCACCACCGTGCCCCGGCCGTCCACGAAGGCGAAGGTGGTCCGCAGCCGGAAGAGCTTCTTGTTGACCCGGTAGAGCTTCTCGCGGTGCTCGCTCTCGATCCAGGCTTCCTCGTGAAACGCGAACATCCGGTCGCGCACCAGGTAGCGCATGGGGTCCCCCGTCCAGGTCAGTGGCGTCGTGCCGCCCCAGAGCGTAGTGGGGACGGCCGACGGACCGGACGGGGGGACCTGCTCAGAAGCTCTTCACCATGGTGCGGTGGGGGATGCCCGCGTCCTGGTAGACCGGGCCCTCGGCCGCGTAGCCGAGTCGTTCGTAGAAGCCCAGTGCCTGCACCTGGGCGTGCAGCTCGCACTGACGGGCGCCGCGCTCGCGGCCGGCCCGCTCGACGGCCCGCACCAGGTCCGCGCCCAGCCCGGTGCCCCGGGCGCGCTTGACGACCGCGAGCCGCCCGAGCAGCACCCGTCCCTCGACGCCGGTGAGCGCCAGCGCCTCGGCGCCGCTGATCAACCGGGCCGTGCCGAGCGGCACGCCGTCCTCGCCGAGCGCCAGCAGGTGCAGCGAGGTGGCGTCGAGATCGTCGTACTCGAGCTCGGCCGGCACGCCCTGCTCCTCGACGAAGACCTCCAGCCGCACCCGGCGGGCCAGCTCGAGCTCCGCCTCGGTGGAGACGACCGCGATCGGCATCAGCTCTCCGCGGAGATCACGTCGAGGGCCTTCTGCAGGTCGGCCGCGTAGTCGCTGGTGAACTGCACCCACTCACCGTCCGCCGGGTGCTCGAAGGCCAGCGAGACCGCGTGCAGCCACTGCCGGGTCAGGCCCAGGCGCTTGGCGAGCGTCGGGTCGGCGCCGTAGGTGAGGTCACCGACGCAGGGGTGGCGCAGCGCCGACATGTGCACCCGGATCTGGTGGGTGCGGCCGGTCTCCAGCTTGACGTCCAGCAGCGAGGCGGCCCGGTAGGCCTCGATCAGGTCGTAGTGGGTGACCGACGGCTTTCCGGCCTGGGTGACCGCCCACTTCCAGTCGGAGCTGGGGTGGCGGCCGATCGGGGCGTCCACGGTGCCGCTCATCGGGTCCGGGTGGCCCTGGACCAGGGTGTGGTACTTCTTCTCGGTCACCCGGTCGTGGAACTGGCGCTTGAGGTCGGTGTAGGCGCGCTCCGACTTGGCGACGACCATCAGGCCCGAGGTGCCGACGTCCAGGCGGTGCACGATGCCCTGGCGCTCTGCGGCGCCCGAGGTGGAGATCCGGTAGCCGGCGGCCGCCAGGTGGCCGATCACGGTGGGGCCGGTCCAGCCGGGGCTGGGGTGCGCGGCGACGCCGACCGGCTTGTCGACCAGCACGATGTCCTGGTCGTCGTGGACGATGCGCATGCCCTCGACGAATTCGGGGACGATCTGCACCGGCGCGGCGGGCGCCGGGAGCTCGACCTCCATCCAGGAGCCGGCCATCACACGGTCGGACTTGCCGGCCAGGTCGCCGTCGATCCGGACCTTGCCCTCGGCGGCCAGCTCCGCGGCCTTGGTGCGGGAGAAGCCGAACATGCGGGCGAGGGCGGCGTCGAGACGCTCGCCCTCAAGGCCGTCCGGTACGGGAAGGGTGCGGATCTGCGCTGCGGTACTCACCCGTACGAGTATGCCGCAACGAGCTAGTCGGTCTTGGCCGACGGCTCGGACAGCTCGGCGGCCTCAGTGGGCTGGGTCGGCTGGGTCGGCTCCGCCGGCTCGGCGGGCTGCGCCGTCGACCGGGCGGCCGACTGCTGGTGCGTGGAGCCGTCCGGGTTGCTGCCGCGGAACGAGAGCAGCACCACCAGGATGCCGCCGCAGACGATCGCGGAGTCCGCGAGGTTGAAGACCGCGAAGTGCTGGACCGAGATGAAGTCCACCACGTGCCCGCGGAAGACCCCAGGCGCGCGGAACAGCCGGTCGGTGAGGTTGCCCAGCGCCCCGCCCAGCAGCAGGCCCAGGGCGATCGCCCAGGGCAGGCTGTAGAGCCGGCGGGAGATCCGCCAGATGACCACGATCACGGCGGCGGCGATCAGCGTGAAGACCACCGTCATGGTCTGGCCCATGCCGAAGGCGGCACCGGGGTTGCGGATCACCTGCAGGGTGACCACGTCGCTGACGATCCTGATCGGCGAGCGGCCCTCCAGCTTGGCCACCACGGTCAGCTTGCTGACCAGGTCGATCAGATAGGCACAGAACGCGACCGCGAAGAGCACGCCGACCCGGCGTCGGCGCAGCGCGGCCCGCGCGCCGTCCGCGGCGGTCGCTCCTGCTGCCTCGGCCGGGGCCGGCTCGTCCTGGGTCTGGGGGGAACCTGGGGTACTGATGATCCGCTCCGCTGCCATCTGGGGCCGACGTTACGGGGTCGAGCGTACGGCACGCGGTGTGCCGGGCCACCCAGCCCCGTCCCGTTGGAACCGTCAGCGGCGCTCCTGCTTGGCCTTGCAGGAGATGCACAGGGTGGCCCGCGGGAACGCCTGCAGCCGGGCCTTGCCGACCGCCTGCCCGCAGGACTCGCAGACACCGAAGCCGATGCCCTCCAGCCGGACCAGCGCGCGCTCGGTCTGGCTCAGCATGTCGCGGGCGTTGTTGGCGAGCGAGAGCTCGCTCTCCCGGCTGATGTTCTTCGTCCCGGCGTCCACCTGGTCGTCGCCGGCGCCGTCGTTGGAGTCGCGCATCAGGCCGGTCAGCGCGGCCTCGGAGGCGTCGATCTCGTCCCGCAGCCGGACCAGCTCGCTGTTGAGCTCGGCGTGCAGCTCGGCGACCTCCGGGGCGGTCCAGGACTCCTCGCCCGGGCGGACCGGCAGCTCGGCCGGGTCCACCGACTCCGCGCCGCCCGCCGCCGCCCGCGCGCCGCTGCCCGCGGGGGTGTGATGCCGGCTGGTGCCCGCGCCGCGTCCGGTAGTGGTGCTGGTCTTCCGCCGTGTCGTGGTCACGGAACCCTCCCCTGAGTCGCCTGCCACGGCCTTCCGGGGCCGCCTGGTGGCGATACCCGCGCCCGTTGCTTTCTCAGCCATGGCTTCGACCCCATCTACGAATGACTCCGGCCAACGGTTCCCGTCGGCCTCTGGTGCCGGAACGATAATCCTGATCGAATCCGGTCACAACGGGACATACCGACGCCTCGCAGTGATGACACCCGGGCAGCCGCCGACGGTGGCGGGTGCCCGGGCATTGACAAACCGACATTGACAGGGTTGTGCCCAGATCGTCACTCCCTAACCCCCCGGCGTGGCCGGGCGCCGGCGGCACAATCGGGTTGCCACCGGTCTGTAGACTGAGCCCGCAAGGCGCAGATGGGACGAGTACCGACGTACGCAGCCAGCAGCGACCCGGGGATGGTGCGAGCCCGGGGGTGTGCGCGGCGGGAAGATCACCCGGAGCCGCCGGAAGAACGGCCCCCCGGCCCAGTAGACCCGGCAGCAAACCCAAGGAGTGGGCCGTCCGAGGTTGGACGGCCAAGGAGGGTGGTACCGCGGGACGGCAAGCCGTCTCGTCCCTCCGTCGGAAGCCAGTCCACGCATCCGTCGGAGGTTGACGCCCCGCATGAACAGCTACAACGCCGTACCGGCCCAGGTAGACCTGCCGGCCATGGAGTACCAGATCCTCAGCTTCTGGGAGGACCAGAAGGTCTTCCAGCGCAGCCTGGAGCAGTCCCAGGGCCGCCCGGAGTGGGTCTTCTACGAGGGCCCGCCGACCGCCAACGGGATGCCCGGCGCCCACCACATCGAGGCCCGCGTCTTCAAGGACGTCTTCCCGCGCTACCGGACGATGAAGGGCTACCACGTCGCCCGCAAGGCCGGCTGGGACTGCCACGGCCTGCCGGTCGAGCTGGCCGTCGAGAAGGAGCTGGGCTTCTCCGGCAAGCCGGAGATCGAGAACTACGGCATCGCCGAGTTCAACGCCAAGTGCCGCGAGTCGGTCACCCGGCACACCGACGCCTTCACCGAGCTGACCCAGCGGATGGGCTACTGGGTCGACCTCGACCAGGCCTACCGGACCATGGACCCGTCCTACATCGAGTCCGTCTGGTGGTCGCTCAAGCAGATCTTCGAGAAGGGCCTGCTGGTCCAGGACCACCGGGTCGCCCCCTGGTGCCCGCGCTGTGGCACCGGCCTCTCCGACCACGAGCTGGCGCAGGGCTACGAGACCGTCGTCGACCCGTCCGTCTTCGTCCGCTTCCCGCTGACCGGCGGACCGCTGGCGGGCAACGCGGCACTCCTGGTCTGGACGACCACCCCGTGGACCCTGGTGTCCAACACCGCCGCCGCGGTCCACCCGGACGTCACCTACGTGGTCGCCACCGACGGCACCGAGCGCCTGGTCGTCGCCGAGCCGCTGGTCGGCAAGGCGCTCGGCGAGGGCTGGGAGACCACCGGCGAGTCGTTCACCGGCGCCGAGATGGAGCGCTGGACCTACCGGCGCCCGTTCGACCTGGTCGCCATCGAGGACGCGCACTTCGTCC
The DNA here is from genome assembly GCF_000744225.1 of Kitasatospora mediocidica KCTC 9733. Taxonomy (GTDB): domain Bacteria; phylum Actinomycetota; class Actinomycetes; order Streptomycetales; family Streptomycetaceae; genus Kitasatospora; species Kitasatospora mediocidica. The sequence continues at coordinate 1,003,306 of NZ_JQLN01000007.1, forward strand.
TGAACGCCGACTACGTCACCACCGAGGACGGCACCGGCATCGTCCACCAGGCGCCCGCCTTCGGCGCCGACGACCTCGCCACCTGCCGCAAGTACGGCCTGCCGGTGGTCAACCCGGTCGAGGCCGACGGCACCTTCTCGCCGGACGTCCCGATGGTCGGCGGCGTCTTCTTCAAGAAGGCCGACGAGCAGCTGGTGGCCGACCTGCAGGCCCGCGGCCTGCTCTTCCGGCACGTCCCGTACGAGCACAGCTACCCGCACTGCTGGCGCTGCCACACCGCGCTGCTCTACTACGCGCAGCCGTCCTGGTACCTGCGGACCACCCAGGTCAAGGACGCGATGATCCGGGAGAACGAGGCCACCAACTGGTTCCCGGACAACGTCAAGCACGGCCGGTTCGGCGACTGGCTGAACAACAACATCGACTGGGCGCTCTCGCGTAACCGCTACTGGGGCACCCCGCTGCCGATCTGGCGCTGCGAGGAGAACCACCTCACCTGCGTGGGCTCGCTGGCCGAGCTGAGCGAGCTGACCGGCACCGACCAGAGCGGTCTGGACCCGCACCGCCCGTACATCGACGACGTCACCTTCGGCTGCCCCAGCTGCTCGGCGACCGCCGTCCGGGTGCCCGAGGTGATCGACGCCTGGTACGACGCCGGCTCGATGCCGTTCGCGCAGTACGGCTACCCGTACCAGAACAAGGAGCTGTTCGAGAGCCGCTACCCGGCCCAGTTCATCTCCGAGGCGATCGACCAGACCCGCGGCTGGTTCTACACGCTGATGGCGGTCGGGACCCTGGTGTTCGACAAGTCCTCCTACGAGAACGTCGTCTGCCTGGGCCACATCCTGGCCGAGGACGGCCGCAAGATGTCCAAGCACCTGGGCAACATCCTGCAGCCGATCCCGCTGATGGACCAGCACGGCGCCGACGCGGTGCGCTGGTTCATGGCGGCCGGCGGCTCGCCCTGGTCCGCGCGCCGGGTCGGGCACGGCACGATCCAGGAGGTGGTGCGCAAGACGCTGCTCACCTACTGGAACACCGTCGCCTTCCAGGCCCTGTACGCCCGCACCGCGAACTGGGCGCCGTCCGCGACCGACCCGCGCCCGGCCGACCGGCCGCAGCTGGACCGCTGGGTGCTCTCCGAGCTGAACACCCTGGTCCGCGAGACGGACGCGGCGCTGGAGGCCTACGACACCCAGCGCGCCGGCAAGCTGCTCTCCGGCTTCGTCGACGACCTCTCCAACTGGTACGTCCGGCGCGGGCGCCGGCGCTTCTGGCAGGGCGACGCGGCCGCGCTGGCCACCCTGCACGAGGCGCTGGAGACGGTCACCCGGCTGATGGCCCCGCTGACCCCGTTCATCACCGAGCGGGTCTGGCAGGACCTGGTCGTCCCGGTGGTCGCCGACGCGCCTGCCTCCGTCCACCTGGCCTCCTGGCCGGTGGCGGACGAGACGCTGATCGACACCGACCTCTCCCGGCACATGGCCCTGGTGCGCCGGCTGGTCGAGCTCGGCCGGGCCACCCGCGCCGAGTCCGGCGTCAAGACCCGCCAGCCGCTCTCCCGGGCGCTGATCGCCGCCCAGGGCTGGGAGGAACTGCCGGACGACCTGCGGGCGCAGATCGCCGAGGAGCTCAACGTCGTCGCGCTGGAGTCGCTGGCGACCGTGGGCGGCTCGCTGGTGGACACCACCGCCAAGGCGAACTTCCGCGCGCTGGGCAAGCGCTACGGCAAGGGCGTGCAGGACGTGGCGAAGGCCGTCGCCGCCGCCGACGCCGCGGTGCTCGCGGCCGAGCTGCGCGCCACCGGCGCCACCTCGGTGGAGTTCGACGGCGAGCGGATCGCGCTCTCCCCCGACGAGGTCGTCATCACCGAGACCCCGCGCGAGGGCTGGGCGGTGGCCAACGAGTCCGGCGCCACCGTCGCGCTCGACCTGCACATCACCCCCGAGCTCAAGCGCCTGGGCATCGCCCGCGACGCCATCCGGCAGATCCAGGAGGCCCGGAAGAACTCCGGCCTGGACGTCTCCGACCGGATCGTGCTGCGCTGGCAGTCGGCCACCGAGGAGACCGCCGCCGCGGTCACCGAGCACGCCGCCCTGGTCGCCGACGAGGTCCTCGCCCTGGACTTCGCCACCGGCCCGGCCGAGTGGGAGTCCGAGACCTTCACGGACGAGGGCCTGGCCCTGACCTTCCAGCTTCGCAAGGCGTAACCGGTACGGCTAGGGCCGCCCCTCGCAGCGCGCGAGGGGCGGCCTTTCGCCGTGTGCTCCCCGGAGGCGAACAGCAGTGCGCCCCCACCGCTCAGCGGTGGGGGCGCACTTCGTGCTGCGTGCGGAGACTAGTTGTCGCCGTCCTCGTCGATGAGGAAGCCGCGCATCGGGGCCGGGGCCTGCTGCATCGGCTGCATGGGCTGCGGCGGCTGCGGGCGGACCGAGGCCATCGGCTGGGTCATCCCGGCCGGGGCCATCTGCGGAGCACCGTTGCCCTGGCTGCCGAAGCCGCCCTGACCGTTGCCGCCGCCGAAGGACTGGTTCCCACCGAAGGACTGGTTGCCACCGAAGGAGGGCTGGCCACCACCGAACGACGGGCTGCTCATCGAGCCGGCACCGGACTGCGACATCGACGACGCGGCCGGCGGCAGCGAAGCGGTGGCGGGGATCCGCGGCGGGGCGAGCGAGTCGTCCGCCTGCGACTCCAGCTGGCGCAGCTGGGTCTCCAGGTAGGACTTCAGGCGGGTGCGGTACTCGCGCTCGAAGGCGCGCAGGTCCTCGACCTTGCGCTCCAGCGTGGCGCGGGCGGACTCCAGGGAGCCCATCGCCACGCGGTGCTTCTCCTGCGCGTCCCGCTCCAGGGCGTCGGCCTTGGCACGGGCGTCGCGCTCCAGACCCTCGGCGCGGCTGCGCGCCTCACCGACGATCTTGTTGGCCTCGGAACGGGCCTCGGAGATCGCCTGGTCGGCGGTCTGCTGCGCGAGTGCGAGGACGCGGGCGGCACTGTCGCCACCGGGACCCTGCTGCTGCATGGGGCCGCCGCCGAGCGGGCCGCCGAGCTGCTGACCCATCGGGCCGCCCATCGGGGCGAGCTGCTGCTGGCCGCCCATGGTGCCCATCTGCTGCTGGCCCATCTGACCCTGCATCGGGCCACCCTGGCCGGGCATCTGGCCCTGCATCGGGCCGCCCATCGGCTGCAGCATCTGGCCGCCCATCGGCTGCACCAGCTGCTGCTGGCCGCCCATGGTCTGGTGCTGCTGCTGCATCGGGTTGCCCTGGTGCTGCTGCATCTGGTTGCCCTGGCCGGGCATCTGCTGCTGCATCGGGTTGCCCTGGCCGGGCATCTGGCCCTGCATCGGGCCGCCCTGACCAGGCATCTGGCCCTGCTGCTGCATGGGGTTGCCCTGGCCGGGCGGAAGCTGCGGGGCACCGGACGGCAGGCCGAGCGGCTGGCCGCCCATCTGCTGCTGGTTGCCCATCTGCTGTCCCGGGCCCTGCTGGCCGGGGACCGGCGGGCCGGATATGGCAGCGGGAACGGGAGCACCGGGACGCTGGTCCTGGGGCTGCTCCTTGCGCATGTTCGCCTGGTTCTGCGCTGCGGCACGAGTCGCGGCGGCCAGCTTGGCGCGCAGGTCCTCGTTCTCGCGGAGCAGTCGGGTCAGCTCGGCTTCGACCTCGTCGAGGAAGGCATCGACCTCGTCCTCGTCATAGCCTTCACGCAACCGGACGGTCGTGAACTGCTTGTTCCGAACGTCCTCGGGGGTCAACGGCATCTCTTCACCTCAACGTGATCGTCGGCACACTGGCATCCTGCCGCATCGCTCACCACGGCAGACGCTGCACGAGCGAGATCAGGACATACACAATGATCATCAGTACGAAGAAGGACAGGTCGAGCGCCACGCCCCCGAGACGCAACGGCGGAATGAACCGCCGAAGAAGCTTCAGTGGTGGATCCGTGACAGTGTACGTGGCCTCCAGGACCACGACCACGGCCTTCCCGGGATGCCACGAACGGGCAAACTGGAAGACCCAGTCCATGACCAGGCGGAACAGCAGAATCACCAGGAAGACGGTCAGTGCGTAGTAGAGCACTGCCCCCACGATCCCCATCGGGTATCCCTCTCCAGGTTCATCCGGTGCTGCTTGCCGCTTGGTCACTCACTGTCAGACGTTCCACACATGACGTCGTGGCCGGGTCAGCTCTGGTTGAAGAACCCACCCTCGGCGATCCGTGCCTTGTCCTCCGCCGTGACATCGACGTTAGCAGGCGACAGCAGGAACACCTTCTGCGTCACTCGTTCAATGCTGCCGTGCAGACCGAAGACGAGTCCAGCCGCGAAGTCTACGAGCCGCTTCGCGTCGGTGTCGTCCATCTCGGTCAGATTCATGATCACCGGGGTCCCGCCGCGGAACTGTTCCCCGATGGTACGGGCCTCGTTGTAGGTCCGAGGGTGCAGCGTGGTGATGCGGTAGGACTCTCGCTCGTTCACGACCTTGGGCATGATCACCGGCGCGCTCTTCTCCAGGTTCTGACGGCGTTCGGGTGTGATGGACGACACGGGGGCCATCCTCGGCTCCTGCCGGATCGGCACCGCCGCCGGCACCGGCTGGGGCGCGATCGAGGCAACCTGCGCCGGGGGAGCCGCTGGTCGCGGGATGTCCTCGGTACGCCCGGTCCGGATCGGCTCGGGGTCCGTGTCGTAGTCGTCGTCCGGGTCGTAACCCTGACCGTCGTACGTCTCGTCCTCCACGAGGCCGAGGTAGACCGCCATCTTGCGCATTGCGCCGGCCATGCTCCTGTCCTCCGCTCTGTGGTGGATCAGCCCGTCACCGGCCAGACCCCGCAGTACCGGTACTCCTTCGAGTACGGTGGGAGCTGCGGGACCGCGGTCCGCTCACGGTCTGTCAGGCCGCAGCTACGTTCAGCCGACAATCTGTCAATCCGTGCGCGTGGCCGCGGACATACGATCCACGATTGGTTGGCATCCTCAGGACGAATCATTGTTTTGTCCTGATTTGTCCTGCAGTCTGATCTACTACCCGGTGACGTTACCCGAGCGGTGACCGCACTCCGAGCACCGCCGTACCGACGCGTACATGTGTCGCTCCGGCGGCCACGGCCTGCTCAAGGTCACCACTCATCCCTGCGGAAACCATCGTGGCAGCAGGATGGGTCGCGCGTACGGCGGTTGAGATTTCCGCCAGGCGCGTAAACGCGGCCGCGGGATCGCCGGCCAACGGACCGGCGAGCGGAGCGACCGTCATCACACCGTCCAGGCGCAGCCCGGGCGTGTCGGCGATGGCGTCGGCCAGCGCGAGCACGTCCTCGGGGGCGACCCCGGCCCGGCCCTCGCCCTCGCCCGCCTCCTTGTCCAGTGCCACCTGGACCAGGCAGCCCAGCTCCGGGCGTTCGGCCCGGAGTACGGCGCCGGAGAGTGCCTCGACCAGCCGCAGCCGGTCCACCGAGTGCACGTGGTCCGCGTAGCCGACCACCGAGCGCACCTTGTTGGTCTGCAGCTGGCCGACGAAGTGCCAGGTCAGCGGCAGGTCAGCACAGTCAGCCGCCTTGGGGGCGGCGTCCTGGTCGCGGTTCTCGGCCACCTCGCGGACTCCGAGGGAGGCCAGCAGCCGGGTGTCGGAGGCCGGGTAGGTCTTGGTGACCACGACCAGGGTCACCTCCGAGCGCGGCCGTCCGGCAGCCGCGCAGGCCGCGTCGATCCGGCGCTCCACGGCGTCGAGCCCGGAGCGCAGCTCGGCCAGCCGGCCCGCCGCCGGGAACTCCCGGTCCTGGTGGTTCGTCATCTTGTTCGGTTCCCAACTCACTACTCGTACCGGCGCGCGCATCACGCCAAGGTGCCCGCCCTCCGACACCTTCAGTGTCGAACGGCGGGCACCTTGGCCCTGCAAAAGTATTTCTTATGACCGCGAGCCGCGCTCCGTCGAGCCGGACTGCTACTTGAGGAAGTCCGGCACGTCGAGCTCCTCGGCCGCGCTCTCCACGTAGAGCGGCCGGGCCGGCTGCGCCTGCGGCGGGACCGGGGTCGGGGCGCTCTCGGCCTTCGCGGAGGAGTTGTTCTCCTCCGAACGGCCCGTCACCGAGCCCATGCCGCCGTACGGCCGGGTGGCCGGGCGCTCCGGGCGCTCGGGGGTGGCCGCCGCGGCCGGGGTCGACTTGACCACCGGGTCGCGGACGATGGCCGGCGGCTGGCCGCCGTCGAAGCCGGCGGCGATCACGGTGACCCGCACCTCGTCGCCGAGCGCGTCGTCGATGACCGCGCCGAAGATGATGTTGGCCTCGGGGTGCGCGGCCTCGCTGACCAGCTGCGCCGACTCGTTGATCTCGAAGAGACCGAGGTCGGAGCCGCCGGAGATGGAGAGCAGCACGCCGCGTGCGCCGTCGATCGAGGCCTCCAGGAGCGGCGAGGAGATGGCCATGATGGCCGCCGCCTTCGCGCGGTCCTCGCCCCTGGCCGAGCCGATCCCCATCAGGGCCGAGCCGGCGTCCGACATGACCGACTTCACGTCGGCGAAGTCGAGGTTGATCAGACCGGGCGTGGTGATCAGGTCGGTGATGCCCTGGACGCCCGAGAGCAGCACCTGGTCGGCGGAGCGGAACGCGTCCAGCACGCTGACCTGGCGGTCCGAGATGGACAGCAGCCGGTCGTTCGGAATGACGATGAGGGTGTCCACCTCCTCGCGCAGTCCGGCGATGCCGTCCTCGGCCTGGTTCGCCCGGCGGCGGCCCTCGAAGGTGAAGGGGCGGGTGACCACGCCGATGGTGAGCGCGCCGAGCGAACGGGCGATGTTGGCCACGACGGGAGCGCCACCGGTTCCGGTGCCGCCGCCCTCGCCGGCCGTCACGAAGACCATGTCGGCCCCCTTGAGGACCTCCTCGATCTCCTCGCGGTGGTCCTCGGCGGCCTTGCGGCCGACCTCGGGGTTGGCTCCGGCGCCGAGGCCCCGGGTGAGTTCACGGCCCACGTCGAGCTTGACGTCGGCGTCGCTCATCAGGAGGGCCTGCGCATCGGTGTTGATCGCGATGAACTCGACGCCCTTGAGACCGACCTCGATCATCCGGTTGATGGCGTTGACACCACCGCCGCCGATACCGACGACCTTGATGACTGCGAGGTAGTTCTGCGGTGCTGCCACGTCGAAGGCCTCTCGCCTCGAATTTCCGGGTCGGCTCCCAGGGGTCATGGAAACCGACGGATGTCGATGGGTGGGGAGCCCGGTTCCTGACTGAATGTCCGAAATGGAGACCGCCGACCCGAACCCTAAACTTGACGTTGAGGGTTCACACTGCATCGATACAAGATCACTGAAGACACATCAGATCACTGCCGGACACAGCCTGGTGACAGGACACTAAGTCGCGGCGGGCCCGTGTTCAACGAACACGCCCGAGCTTCCCTTTTTTCTTTTGAGCCTATGTGATCATCAACCGGCGACAAGAACCGGGGTAGCCACCCAGGGTCGGGGAATCACCGACGGCTAGTCAATGGTTCCCCCAAGGAGCAAAACCTACCTGATTTCGGATCAGCCCGAGATCGCCGGCGCATCAGGGGCGCTCACGTCGTAGGTGGCGGCCTTCTGGTGCAGCAGGGCGACCAGCACCTTCGCCTTGCGCGCGGTCAGTTCCGGGCTCCCCCAGCGCACCAGTCCCCCACCGGTGAGCTGGAGTTCGATGTCGTCATACGAACGAACCTGGAGCGAACCGGCCCGACCGGCCACCTCGGCCGGCAGTCCGGCGGCCACCTGGACCGCGCCCTTGACCAGATCGGCCTGCGAGAAGACCGTCGCGGCGTCCTGGGCGGAGGGGCTGAGCTGGAGCTGGACCACCGGAACGCCGGACGGCGGGGTCGGATCGGTGGCGAAGCTCACCCCGCCGGCGTCCACCTCGGTGAACCGTCCGTCCGCCTCCTTGACCGCGGCGACCGGTTGACGCTCGATGACTTTCACCCGAAGGGTGTGCGGCCAGCCCCGCCAGACCTCCACCTTGGCCACCCGGGGAATGCCCTGGACGCGGCGCTGGACCGCGTCCAGATCCACCTGGGCCAGCGGTCCGTGCTGGACGGCCCCTATGGCGTCGCGCACCTGGTCGACCGTCAACTTGTCGTCGTTGAGTCCCTGGATGGCCACAATCCGGACATCCAGGACGGAGGAGAAGAAGACCACCCAGCCGAGCAGGCCGAGAACGGCCGCACCCAGACCGCTGAGCACCAGGATCCCGCGCCGCGACAGACGCAGCCGGGGCCGGTAGTCCTCCTCGTCCTCCAGTGCGTCGTCAACCACGACGACGGCCGCCCCTGGCGGCTTCGATCGCCTCGTAGACCATGCCGACCAGCAGGTCGTCGGCGTCCCGGCGGCCGAACTCGGCGGCCGCCCGGCTCATGTCCCAGAGCCGCTGCGGGTCGGTCAGCACCGGCAGCACGTTGTGCAGCACCCAGTCGGTGGTCAGCTCGGCGTCGTCCACCAGCAGCCCGCCGCCGGCCTTCACCATCGGCTGGGCGTTCAGCCGCTGCTCGCCGTTGCCGATCGGCAGCGGCACGAAGGCGGCCGGCAGGCCGACCGCGGCCAGCTCGGCGACGGTCATCGCACCGGCCCGGCAGAGCATCAGGTCGGCCGCGGCGTAGGCGAGGTCCATCCGGTCCACGTAGGGCAGCGCGCGGTACGGCGGCATCCCGGGGATGTCGTCGATCTGCGGCAGCTCGTTCTTGGGGCCGACCGCGTGCAGGATCTGCACGCCGTACTGCTGGAGCCGGGGGGCGATCGCCTGGATCGTCTCGTTCAGCCGCCGGGCGCCCTGGGAGCCGCCGGAGACCAGCAGGGTGGGCAGGCGCTGGTCGAGGCCGAAGTAGGCCCGGGCCTCGGGACGGACCGCGTTGCGGTCCAGCGTCGCGATGGTGCGGCGCAGCGGGATGCCGATGTAGCGCGAGTCGCGCAGCTTGCTGTCCGGGGTGGAGACCGCGACGAAGTCGCTGTACCGGGCGCCGATCTTGTTGGCGAGGCCCGGACGGGCGTTGGCCTCGTGCACCACGATCGGGACCCCGGCGCGCTTGGCGGCCAGGTAGGCGGGCATCGCGACGTAGCCGCCGAAGCCGACCACGGCGTCCGCCTTGACCCGCTCGATGATCTCCTGGGCGGCCCGGACGGTGCCGCGCAGCCGGCCCGGGACGGTGATCAGCTCGGGGGTGGGCTTGCGGGGCAGCGGCACGGCCGGGATGAGCTCCAGGTGGTAACCGCGTTCGGGCACCAGCCGGGTCTCCAGGCCGCGCTCGGTGCCGAGCGCGGTGATGCCGATGCTGGGGTCGTGCCTGCGCAGCGCGTCCGCCAGCGCCATTGCAGGCTCGATGTGTCCGGCGGTGCCTCCGCCGGCGAGTACGACATGCACCGAAATTCACCGCTCCCTGCGCGGCGGCCGGCCGGCCGGGCGCGCTGTGGTTCGTCGTCGTGGCAGCACCCGGCGCAGACCTGTCCTGAACCGGGACTTCGAGCTCCTCGCGGCCAGGGCCGCCTTTGCCCCGGGCATGCTGCGTGCGAAGCAGAGCAGCATTCCCAGGGCGCACATGGCCGACAGCATGGCGGATCCCCCGTAGGAGAACAGCGGGAGGGGTACGCCCGCGATGGGCAGCAGACCCAGTGCCGACCCCAGGTTGATCATGGCCTGCGCCATGATCCACGTGGTGGCGGCTCCCGCGGCATACCTGACGAAGGCGTCCTTCGTGCCGATGGCCACTCGGATACCCGCATACCCTAGTGCCGCGAAGAGACCGATCACCGACAGCGTCCCCACCAGACCCAGTTCCTCACCGGTCGCGGCGAAGATGAAGTCGGTGTGCGCCTCCGGCAACTGGCCCCACTTCTCGAAGCCGGCGCCCAGTCCGGACCCGAACGGTCCGCCCAGGCCGAAGGCGTAGAGGCCGTGCAGGGCCTGGAAACAGTCGTGTCCCGGCACCGGTTTGGTGGTGCCGATACAGGCGAGGCGGTCCAGCCGGTGCGGAACCGTGATGATCAACGCGGTGCAGGCGACCACCGCGATGCCTAGCGTGGCGACGAAGAGCCGCAGCGGCGCCCCGACCATCCAGAGCAGCGCGAAGACCATGCCGACGAGGATCATGGAGGTGCCCATGTCGCCGCCGATCATGATCAGCAGGAGCAGCAGCAGCACCCCGGGCACCAGCGGGATCAGCAGGTGCTTCCACTGGTTGAGGGTCCCGGCCTTCTCCTTGCGGGCCAGCAGGTCGGCCCCCCAGAGCACCAGGGCGAGTTTGGCGAACTCCGAGGGCTGCACCTGGAAGAAGCCGAAGTTCAGCCAGTTCTGGTTGCCGTTGACCTCCATGCCGATGCCCGGGATGGCGACCAGCACCATCGCGGCCATCGCGCCCAGCATCACGGGGTAGGCCAGCACCCGGTGCACCGCGACCGGCACCCGGGCCGCCGCGACCATCAGCAGCGAGCCCAGCAGCACCGCGACCAGCTGCTTGCGGAAGTAGAAGAGCCCGGGCAGGCCCTGCCGGATCGCGGTGATGTTCGAGGAGGAGAAGACCATCACCAGCCCGAGCACCACCAGCAGCGCCATCGACCCGAGAATCAGGTAGTACGGCGTCAGCGGACGGTTCAGGGTGTAGCGGATCCGGCCACGCAGCGCGCGCAGCCGGCCGACCGGACCCTCGGACTTGAAGGTGGTGGTGGTCGCCGAGATGAACGGCAGCCGGGAGGGGCCGCGCTCCGGCGGGGCGGTGGTTTCCGCCTTGCTCTGACCCGCCACGGCGCCGCCCCTTCCCCTGTCAGTCGTCAGCTCGTCAGTTCCCGTACCGCCTCGGCGAAGAGGTCGCCCCGTTCGCCGTAGTGGGTGAACATGTCCATCGACGCACAGGCCGGGGCGAGCAGGACGGTGTCGCCCGGCTGGGCCAGTCCGGCGGCCACCCGCACCACCTCGGCCATCGCCACCGCGCCAGTCTGGCCCGCGGCCGCTTCGATCACTGGTACATCCGGGGCGTGTCGCGCCAGCGCGGCGCGGATCAGCTCGCGGTCCCGGCCGATCAGCACGGCGGCCCGCAGACGGCCCGCGGCCGCTCTGACCAGCTCGTCGAACTCGGCCCCCTTGGCGAGGCCGCCGGCGATCCAGACCACCGGCCGGTACGCGGCCAGCGAGGCGGCCGCGGCGTGCGGGTTGGTCGCCTTGGAGTCGTCGATCCAGACCACCTCGCCCACCTCGGCGACGTGCTGGATCCGGTGCGCCTCCGGGCGGAAGGCCCGCAGGCCGTCCCGGACGGCCTTGGTGTCCACCCCGTAGGCGCGGGCCAGCGCGGCCGCCGCCAGCGCGTTGGCGATGTTGTGCGGGGCCGGCGGGTTGACGTCCTCGATCGCGCCGAGCTCGGCGGCGTTCTTCTGGCGGTCCGGCACGAAGGCGCGGTCCACCAACAGGCCGTCCACCACGCCGAGCTGGGAGAGCCCGGGGGCGCCGAGGCCGAAGCCGATCGCCCGGCAGCCCTCCTCGACGTCGGCCTCGCGGACCAGTTCCTCGGTGGCCGGGTCGGCCAGGTTGTAGACACAGGCCACCTGGTTGCCCTGGTAGATCCGGCCCTTGTCGGCGGCGTAGGCCTCCATCGAGCCGTGCCAGTCCAGGTGGTCGGCGGCCAGGTTCAGCACCGCCGCCGAGTGCGGGCGCAGGCTGGGCGCCCAGTGCAGCTGGTAGCTGGAGAGCTCGACGGCCAGCACGTCGTACGGTTCACCGTCATCGTCGAAGCCGGCGAGCACCGCGTCCAGGACCGAGACGCCCACGTTGCCGACGGCGGCGGTGCGCCGACCGGCCGCGGTGAGGATCGAGGCAAGCATCTGGACGGTCGTGGTCTTGCCGTTGGTGCCGGTGACGGCCAGCCAGGGGGCCGGCTCGCCGGTGGCGGGCAACGGCTTGCGCAGCCGCCAGGCGAGTTCGACGTCGCCCCAGATCTCGACGCCCGCCGCGGCGGCGGCCGCGAAGAGCGGGCTGCTCGGCGGCCAGCCGGGCGAGGTGACGACGAGTCGGGTGCCCTCGGGCAGCGTCGCTCCGTCGCCGAGCCTGACCCGGATGCCGGTCAGCGCGGCGGCCCGGTCCCGCAGGACGGGGCTGTCGCCGCCGTCCACCACGGTGACGTCGGCGCCCAGGTCGCGCAGCACCCGGGCCGCGCTGATCCCGGAGATGCCGAGGCCGGCCACCGCGACCGGCAGACCGGTCCAGTCCGGGGAGGTCATCCGTTCACCCATCCCGCGTAGAAGAGGCCGAGGCCGACCGCGACGCACAGGCCCTGGATGATCCAGAACCGGACGACGATCAGGACTTCGCTCCAGCCCTTGAGTTCGAAGTGGTGTTGCAGTGGTGCCATCTTGAAGACCCGCTTGCCGGTCATCCGGAACGAGCCGACCTGGATGATCACCGAGAGGGTGATGATCACGAAGAGGCCGCCGAGCAGCGGGAGCAGCAGCTCGGTGCGCGAGCAGATCGCCAGACCGGCCAGCGCGCCGCCCAGGGCCAGCGAGCCGGTGTCACCCATGAAGATCTTCGCGGGCGAGGTGTTCCACCACAGGAAGCCGAAGCAGGAGCCCATCAGCGCGGAGGCGACCACCGCCAGGTCCAGCGGATCGCGGACCTCGAAGCAGTTGGCGGTGGCGCGGGCGGCGATCGAGCAGCTCTGGCCGTACTGCCAGACGCCGATGAAGACGTAGGCACCGAAGACCATCACCGACGCGCCGGTGGCCAGGCCGTCCAGACCGTCCGTCAGGTTCACACCGTTGGACATACCGGCGATCATGAAATAGGCCCACATGACGAACAGCACGGGGCCGATCTTCCAGCTGAAGTCCTGGATGAACGACAGGCTGGTGGAGGCCGGGGTCAGCCCGCGGGTGTCGTGGAACTGCAGCGACAGGATCGCGAAGGCGAGGCCGACGAAGGACTGTCCGAGCAGCTTGGCCTTGGCCCGCAGGCCCAGCGAGCGCTGCTTGACGACCTTGATGTAGTCGTCCAGGAAGCCGACGAGGCCCAGACCGGTCATCAGGAACAGCACCAGCAGGCCGGAGGCCCGGGGCTGTTCACCCGTTATCACCTTGGTCGCGGCGTAGGCCACCAGCGTCGCCAGGATGAAGGCGATGCCACCCATCGTGGGCGTACCGCGCTTGCTGTGGTGCGCCTTGGGGCCGTCGTCCCGGATCATCTGCCCGTAGCCGTTCTTGGCCAGGAGCCGGATCAGCGCCGGGGTGCCGAACAGCGACAGCACCAGGCCGATCATGCCGGAGTAGAGGATCTGCTTCACTGGGCGGCCCCATCGGCGAGCAGCGCTTCGGCGACCCTCTCCAGGCCCACCGAGCGGCTGGCCTTCACCAGGACCACATCCCCAGGCAGCAGTTGACCGCGCAGCAGTTCGACCGCCGCGTCCGCGTCGGACACCAGCACCGACTCCTCACCCCACGAACCTTCGTTCCTCGCGCCGAGTTCCATACAGGCCGCCTCGCGCCCGCCCACCGCCACCAGCTTGGTGACGTCGAGTCGAACGGCGAGCCGCCCGATGGCGTCGTGCTCGTCGAGGCTCTCCTCGCCGAGCTCCCGCATCTCGCCGAGCACCGCCCAGGTACGGCGGCGCTCCGGGCCGCGGCCGCCCATCGTCACCAGGGCCCGCAGCGCGGCCCGCATGGACTCCGGGTTCGCGTTGTAGGCGTCGTTGACGACGGTCACACCGTCGGCACGGTCGACGACCTCCATGCGCCAGCGGGACAGCGCACCCGCCTCGCCCAGGGCGGCGGCGGTGTCGTCGACGGACAGCCCGAGCTCCATCGCCACCGCGGCGGCGGCGAGTGCGTTCGAGACGTGGTGCTCACCGTACAGGCGCAGCCGTACGGGTGCGGAACCGGCTGGGGTGGTCAGCGTGAACGAAGGCTTGCCGGTGGCGTCCAGGCGAACATCGGTGGCCCGGACGTCGGCGTCCCGGCTCTCGCCGAAGAGCACCACGCGGGCCTTGGTGCGCGTGCACATCGCCCGCACCAGCGGGTCGTCCGCGTTCAGCACCGCGACGCCGTCCTCGGCCAGCGACTCGACCATCTCGCCCTTGGCCTGCGCGATCGCCTCCTTCGAGCCGAACTCGCCCAGGTGCGCCGTGCCGACGTTGAGCACCAGGCCGATCGTCGGGCGCACCAGGCCGGTCAGGTAGGCGATGTCGCCCCGGTGGCGGGCGCCCATCTCCAGCACCAGGTGCCGGGTGGACTCCTCGACCCGGCTGACGGTCTGCGGCAGGCCGAGCTCGTTGTTGAGCGAACCCTCGGTCCACACGGTCGGGCCGAGCTTCTGCAGCACCTGGGCGATCAGGTCCTTGGTGCTGGTCTTGCCGGCCGAGCCGGTCAGCGCCACCGTCCGGACCGCCTTGGCGCGTTCGGCCACCGCGCGGGCCAGCAGGCCCATCGCCACCTGGGCGTCCCCGACCACGATCGCGGGCACCCCGACCGGCCGCTCCGCCAGCACCGCGACGGCGCCCGCGGCGATCGCGCGCTCGGCGTAGTCGTGGCCGTCCACGTGCTCGCCGGCGAAGGCGGCGAAGAGGCCGCCGGGCTGCACCTGACGGGAGTCGATCACCACCGGTGCGGTGACCGGGGCCTGCGGGTCCGTCACATCGGCCAGTCGGCCGCCGGTCGCGGCGGCCACCTCGGCGAGGGTCAGTGCGATCACTGCTGCTCTACTCCTCGGTCGCTTGGGGTCTCCCCAGCCGAAGGCTGGGGAGAGGCGTGCCCGATGGCTTCGCGCAGCACCTCCCGGTCGTCGAACGGGCGGATCTCGTCCCGTACGTACTGGCCCAGTTCGTGGCCCTTGCCGGCGACCAGCACGGTGTCCCCGGCGTGCGCGCGGGCCACCGCCGAGGCGATCGCCTCGGCCCGGTCGGGCACCACCAGGACGGCGCCGCGCTCGGCCTCGGGGACGTCGGCGGCCCCGGTCAGCATGCTGGCCAGGATGGCCAGGCCGTCCTCCGAACGGGGGTTGTCGCTGGTCAGCACGGCGGTGTCGGCCAGCGAGGCGGCGATCGCGCCCATCGGAGCGCGCTTGTGCGGGTCGCGGTCGCCACCACAGCCGACCACCACGTGCAGCCGGCCCTTGGTCACCTCGCGCAGCGACTCCAGGACGGCCCGCAGGGCGTCCGGCTTGTGCGCGTAGTCGACCACCGCGACGAAGTCCTGCCCGGCGTCCACCCGCTCCAGGCGCCCCGGTACGCCCGGCACGGCGGCGATGCCCGCGGCCGCGTCCTCGGGCGTCAGCCCGGCGGTGACCAGGGCGGTGATCGCGGCCAGCGCGTTGGCGACGTTGAACGGGCCCGGCAGCGGGACGGCGGCGTCGACCGACTGCCCGCCCGGACCCACCGCCCGGAAGGTGGAACCGGTCGGGCCGAGCTGGACGTCCAGCGCGCGCCAGTCGGCGTCCGGATCGCCCGTGGCCGAGAACGTGGTCACCGGGATCACGGCCTCGCCGGCCAGCCGGCGGCCGTACGGGTCGTCCAGGTTGACCACGCCGGCGCGGCTGCGGGCGGGCTCGAAGAGCCGTGCCTTGGCGCGGTAGTAGTCCTCCATGTCCGGGTGGAAGTCCAGGTGCTCCGGCGTCAGGTTGTTGAAGACCGCGACGTCGTAGTGCACCCCGTCCGCCCGCCCGTAGACCAGGGCGTGGCTGGAGACCTCCATCACCACCGCGTCCGCGCCGCGCTCGCGCATCACGGCGAGGATCGCGTGCAGGTCGGTGGCCTCGGGGGTGGTGCGCTCGCTCTTGATCCGCTCGGTACCGACCCGCATCTCCACGGTGCCGATCACACCCGGGACCCGGCCGGCGCCCTTGAGGCCGCCCTCGACCAGGTAGGAGGAGGTGGTCTTGCCGTTGGTGCCGGTGATGCCGATGGTCAGCAGCGCCTGCGACGGGTTTCCGTAGATCCGGGCCGCCAGCGCGCCCATCCAGGCCCGCGGCTGCTCGACCACCAGCAGCGGGACGCCGAGCGTCGCCGCCTGCTGCGCGCCCGCCGGGTCGGTGAGCACGGCGACCGCGCCGCGCTCGACCGCCGCGCCGGCGAAGGCCGCGCCGTGGTGGTTGGCACCGGCGAAGGCCACGTAGACGTCCCCCGGGCGGACCGCGCGGGAGTCGTGGGTGATGCCGCCCGCCGGGGCGCCCTCGACCGGCTCCACACCGAGGATCCGGGCGATCTCGGCGAGCGGGGTCGGCTCCCCCGCGACCGGGCGGGGCGGGCTCACACTGGTTTGGTCTGATTTCGGCACGGCGGGCAGGCTATCGGCCCGGAGGCGGTCGGGGCCAAGTGAGCCCTCGGCGCCCCCCTGGGGCTGCTGGGGAGAGACGCCCTTCGGTGTGAGGGGGTTCACAGGCACAGCGGGGTGCGCGCTCATGTTCAGGGCTTCCACTCGACGGGCAGGTTGGGGGCCTGGCTGCCGCTCGGCGGCACTTGGAGGGTCTTCAGGGCGAACTCCATGACCTGCTTGAACACCGGGCCGCAGAGCGGGCCGCCGAAGTGGCCGTTGACCGGGTTCTGGATGACGCAGGAGACGGTCAGCTCCGGCTTGTCGGCCGGGGCGAAGCCGATGAAGGAGGCGGTGTAGCCGGAGTACTTGCCGGTGGCCGGGTCCACCCGGTTGGCGGTGCCGGTCTTGCCGGCCACCCGGTAGCCCGGGATCTGCGCGGTGTTGCCGGTGCCCTGGTCGTCGGTGACCACCGACTCCAGCATCTGTCCCAGGGTCTTGGCGGTCTGCTCGCTGACCACCCGGGTCTCGGCGCCGGCCGGGGCCGGGGTGTAGCGGCCGTCCGGTCCGGTGGTGCCCTCGACCAGGCTGGGCGCGACCCGGACGCCGCCGTTGGCGATCGTCGAGTAGACCGAGGTGGCCTGCAGCGCGTTGACCGACAGGCCCTGGCCGAACGGGATGGTGAACTGTTGGGTGCCCTTCCAGTCCCCCGGGTTGGCCAGGATGCCGCGGGTCTCGCCGGGGAAGCCGAGGCCGCTGGGCTGCCCGATGCCGAACTTCTGCAGGTAGCCGCCGAGCACCTGGTTCGCCTGCTCCTGGGTGGTGCCCAGGTGGCCGGCGGCCTCGATCGTGCCGATGTTGGAGGACTTGGCGAGCACCCCGTTGAGCGTGAGGTACCAGGTGTCGTGCTCGACGTCGTCGTGGAACACCTGGCCGGCCCGGGTCAGCGTGCCGGGGACGGTCACATGGCTGTCCCAGGTCGCCGAGCCGGTGTCCAGGACGGCCGCCATGGTCATCAGCTTGGCCGTGCTGCCGGGCTCGTAGGCGTCCTGGAGGGCCGGGTTGCCGAGCTGGTCGGGCTTGGCGCTGTTCAGGTCGTTGGGGTCGAAGCCGGGCGAGGTCGCCATGGCCAGGATCTGGCCGGTCTTCACGTCCTGGACGATCACATAGCCCTTCTCCGCGCCGGCCGTGGTCACCTGGTCGGTGATGGCGCGCTGGGCCTCCCACTGGATGTCCCGGTTGATGCTCAGCCGGATGTCCTGGCCCGGCACCGCGGCCTGCTGGCTGCCGCCGCCGGTGGGGATCGGCTGGCCGTTGGAGACCGCGGAGATGCGGTGGCCGTCCTGGCCGGCGAGCTCCTTCTGGAACTGCAGCTCCAGGCCTCCGGCGCCGACACCCGAGCCGTTGACGAAGCCGACCAGGTTGGACGCCACACCGTCGGCCGGGTAGACGCGGGCGGCGGTCTCGAAGGGGACGATGCCGCCCAGCGGGTTGACGCAGTCGTCGTCCAGGGTGGTCCGGCCGCCCTGGTCGGCCGGCTTGGCCAGCAGGTTCCGCTCGGCGCGGCAGGTCTTGCTGTCGGTCTTCTTGGTGAGCGCGGCGCGCAGGTCCATGATCTGGTTGCGGGTCTGCGGGGTCTGCCGCAGGGCCAGCGTGACGTTGCGGGTCTTGGGCGTGCGCAGCTTGGCGGCCAGCTTGTCCTTGGGGAGGTTCAGGATCGGCGCCAGCAGGGCAGCGGCCTGCTCGGGGCCGTCGGCGACGCGCAGCGCGTCCTGGGTGAAGAGCGTCGGGTCGGCCTTGATGTCGTAGGCGTCCACGGTGGTCGCCAGCGCCACGCCGTCGGAGGACGTTATCGCGCCGCGCTCCGCCCTCAGCGGGACGTCGACGTAGCGGAAGGCGCCGGCGTCGGCGGCCAGCGCGCTGGAGTCGAACAGCTGGATCTGCACCAACCGGCCGGCGAAGACCGAGAAGACCACGGCGAGTGCGACCAGTACCGTGCGCAGCCGGCGCCGGGGGTCGGCCAGCCGCAGCGGGCGCGGCTGCGGGCGGGCCACCGGGCGCTTGGCCATCGGCCGCTGCCCGGCCGGGCCCGCGGGCCGACGGGTGCCCGGGCGGGCGCCGCCGCCCTGCGCGGGGCGGCGCGGCTGTTCGCCCGCGCGCGGCTTGGCGGCGGGCCGGCCCGGCTTGGCGACGGGCCGCGGGGATGTCCGGGCGCCCTCGTGACGCTGCTGGGGGGCGGCCGGACGACGCGGACGGTCACCGGGCTCGCGGGGGCGGCGTGGGGTGGTCATCGCGCGGCTGCTCCGCTCGGGTTGGCCGGCGCGGGTGCGGCGGGCGACGGGCTGACCGGGTCCACCCGCAGGCTGCCCTCACCGGTGGCCACCGGGTCGGGCACCGGCGGTGCGGCGGCGGGCGGAGCCGCCGCGACCGGCGTGGCGGACTGCGAGGAGGACGGTGCGGGCTGGGCCGTCGAGGGCCACAGGTCGGCGCCGGTGCGCTTGACCGGCGGGCTGTCCACCGCCTGGCTGGGCGAGCCGAGCACCTTGCCGTCGTCCTGCAGGAAGGCCGGGTCCCCGCCGGGGACCATGCCGAGCTGGCGGGCGTTGCGCTCCAGCGCGTCCGGTGCGGAGTTCTGGCCGATCTGCTGCTGGAGGTTCTGCTGCTGGTCGGTCAGCTGCTGGGTCTGCTTCTGCAGCTTCGTCAGCTCGAAGGAGCCCTCGTTGAGGGCGGTGTTGAGCATCAGCAGCCCGAGCAGCCCGAGCGTGAGCAGCAGCACCATGAGGATCGCGAACGGCGCCCGCCCCCGGCCGCTGCCCTTCGGCGGTCTGCCCGGCCGTACGGTGATCCGGGCCCGGCCCGGCTGCCCGGGCAGCCGCCCGCCCTCCTGGATGCCATCGCTGGCGGCCGGCACCGGCACTGCGCTCTCCCTCGCGTTCGACACTGTCGCCCCCCGCCCGGATCAGCCCCGGCGGCTCGAGCCCCGCGCTTTCGACTGGCTGGGCCTGATCCTCTCCGCCACCCGCAGCCGCACGGGGGCGGCGCGCCGGTTCTCCTCGATCTCCTCCTCGGTGGCCAGTTCGGCCCCTCGGGTGAGCAGCTTCAGCCAGGGCTGGTGCTCCTCGGGGATGATCGGCAGCCCGGGCGGGGCGGTGTTGGTGGCGGCCGCGACGAAGTACTGCTTCACCAGGCGGTCCTCCAGCGACTGGTAGGACATCACGGCGATCCGGCCGCCCACCGCGAGGGCGTCCAGCGCGGCCGGGATGGCCCGGTCGAGCACCTCCAGCTCACCGTTGACCTCGATCCGCAGCGCCTGGAAGGTGCGCTTGGCCGGGTTGCCGCCGGTGCGCCGGGTGGCGGCCGGGATGGCGTTGCGCACCAACTCCACGAGACGCGCGCTGTTGGTGAACGGTTCCTTGACGCGCTCGCGCAGGATCACCGAGGCGATCTTGCCCGCGAACCGCTCCTCACCGTAGACCTTGAGGATCCGGGCCAGGTCGCCGTGGCTGTAGGTGTTGAGCACCTCGGCGGCGCTCAGCCCGCGGGTCTGGTCCATCCGCATGTCCAGCGGCGCGTCCTGGGCGTAGGCGAAACCGCGCTCGGCCTCGTCCAGCTGCATCGAGGAGACGCCGAGGTCGAAGAGGATGCCCTGGATCGCGGGGATGCCCAGGTCCGCGAGGACCTCGGGGATCTCGTCGTAGACGGCGTGCACCAGGGTGGCGCGCTCGCCGAACGGCGCCAGCCGCTCGGCGGAGAGCTTGAGCGCCGCCGGGTCCCGGTCCACGGCGATCAACCGGACCTCGGGGAACTGGGTGAGCAGCGCCTCGCTGTGACCGCCCAGGCCCAGCGTCGCGTCCAGCACGACCGCGCCGGGAGCGCCGATCGCCGGCGCCAGGGCGTCCATGCAGCGTTGCAGCATCACCGGGACGTGCTTGGGATCGGGACTGCCCATGGTCATGCGCGGTGGCGCCTTTCCTCGGTGCGGAGCCGCCCGAGAGTCGCGTACGGCGCCGGGGAGCTGTGATCCGACCATTTTGGACCACCGCGCGAGCGCGGAGCGCACGCCGCCCGTGGTCCCCACCCGCTCGCGGGGAAGGCTGTGACCGCCCGGCACCGGGGAAGGTGCGCCAGGTGGCACGGAGCGGGGGGAGGCCGCGGGATGCGTACGGATCCTCGGAGTGCGCCGCCGCATGTGCCCCGAGGCGCCCCCGGCGCGCAGTTGACGACGCGTGAGGCTTGTGCTCCACTGCGCGGCCAGCCTACCGCGCAGCCCCTCCCAGTCAATCGTCCCGGCCCGGGTGCCACCCGCGCGGCCGAACGAATCATCGCAGGCCAGAGCCGGTTCACGCGGACGGGCGTGTCGATCCGGCGCGCTCGGCGACGGCGGGTGCACGGCTGTTCGTGCTGCCGCAAGCCCCCTATGTGCTCCATCACACCGGCCCCCTGACCTGGGCCAGGTCTCACCAGGACCAGGAAAATCCTACTAACGTCGTCCCCATGACAGTGACCCCTGACCGGCCGGCCCATGACGGTCCCCCTATCCGGGCCACCTCCGGCACCCCTGACGCCGAAACGATCGTCGACCGCTTCGTCAGCGCCAACCGCGCGTACGCGGTCACCTTCCGGGACGGTGGCATGGACGCCCGCCCGGTGCAGAAGGTGACCGTGGTGGCGTGCATGGACGCCCGGCTCGACCTGTTCGCCGCGCTGGGCCTGGAGCTCGGCGACGCCCACGTCATCCGCAACGCGGGCGGCGTGGTGACCGACGACACGATCCGCTCGCTCACCATCAGCCAGCGCGCCCTGGGCACCCGTTCGATCGCGCTGATCCACCACACCGGCTGCGGCCTGCTCGGCCTCACCGAGGACTTCCGGCGCGAGCTGGAGCTGGAGGTCGGCCAGCGCCCGCAGTGGGCCGTGGAGTCCTTCGTCGACCTGGACAGCGACGTCCGCCAGTCCATGCAGCGGGTGCGCACCTCGCCGTTCCTGCTGCACACCGACGACGTCCGGGGCTTCGTCTTCGACGTCCACACCGGACTGCTCCGCGAAATCCACTGATCCGGACGCCACCCTTCCCCCCGGCGGTTCCACGCGGGGGGAAGGGTGACTTCTGCCCACCTCACAGGGAAGAATGCGCCTGCAGGCCTGCGCCCCGCACCACCTGGGGCGGTCTGACCGCGAGCCGCCACCCCTGGTCGATCCCAGCTGATCCGAACCCGGGGCCGGCCGCGTAGTAACGGGTGGGGGCCGGTTCCGAACCAGCAGGACCGGCATGAGTGGGGCGAGGAGTTCACGGGTGACGACCTACAACGAAGAAGCCGGTCTCGACGGGCGCGGGCCCGGTCCGCGGTCGGAGCCCGGTTCCTTCCCGGCCAGGCCGGCGGTGCCGGTGGGACCGATGGGTCTGCCCGAGCTGAACGCGGTGATCGACCGGGTCCGGGCCTCGATCGAGAGCGTCATCGAGGGCAAGCCGGAGGCCGTCCGACTGGCCCTGACCGTGATGCTGGCGGAGGGTCACCTGCTGCTGGAGGACGTCCCCGGCGTCGGCAAGACCATGCTGGCCAAGGCGCTGGCCCGGTCGGTGGACTGCACGGTGCGCCGGATCCAGTTCACCCCCGACCTGCTGCCCTCGGACGTCACCGGCACCAACGTCTTCGACCAGCAGCGGATGGACTTCGAGTTCCGCCCGGGGGCGATCTTCGCCCAGATCGTGGTGGGCGACGAGATCAACCGCGCCTCGCCCAAGACCCAGTCGGCGCTGCTGGAGTCGATGGCCGAGCGCCAGGTCACCATCGACGGCACCACCTACGAGCTGCCCTCGCCGTTCATGGTGGTGGCCACCCAGAACCCGGTGGAGATGGAGGGCACCTACCCCCTCCCCGAGGCCCAGCGCGACCGCTTCATGGCCCGCGTCTCGATCGGCTACCCCAGTCCCGAGGCCGAGCTGGCGATGCTCGACTCGCACTCCGGCGCCTCGCCGCTGGACGACCTCACGCCGGTCGCGCACGCGTCCGACATCCTCAAGCTGATCGCGCTGGTCCGCACGGTGCACGTCGCGGACAGCGTCCGGCGCTACACCGTCGACCTGGTCACCGCCACCCGCACCAGCACCGAGCTGCGGCTCGGCGCCTCCCCGCGCGCGACCCTGCACCTGATCCGGGCGGCCCGCGCGGCCGCCGCGCTGGACGGCCGCGAGTACGTGCTGCCCGACGACATCCAGGCGCTGGCCGTCCCCGTCCTCGCGCACCGCCTGCTGCCGACCTCGGAGGCCCAGCTGAGCCGCCGCAGCGCCGAGCAGATCGTCCGCGACCTGGTGCAGCGTCTGCCGATCCCGCACGCGCAGGGCCCGGCGCGGAGGATCTGAGGTGCCGGCACAGGACGACGCCTCCGGCGTCCGGGCGGGCCTGCGCGGTCTGACCACCCGGGGCCGCTCCTTCCTCGCCGCGGGCGGCACCGCGGTGCTCTGCTCGTACCTGCTGGGCCAGAGCGCCCTGCTGCGGGTCGGCGTGCTGCTGATGGCCCTGCCACTGGCCGCCGCGGTGCTGCTGGTGCGCACCCGCTACCGGGTGGCCAGCGGCCGCCGGCTCACCCCGCACCGGGCGCCGGCCGGCCAGGAGGCCCGGGTGCACCTGCGGGTGGACAACATCTCCCGGGTGCCCACCGGCCTGCTGATGCTGGAGGACAAGGTCCCGTACGTGCTCGGGCCGCGCCCGCGGTTCGTGCTGGACCGGGTCGAACCGCGCGGTTTCCGCGAGGTCTCCTACCGGGTCCGCTCCGACCTGCGCGGGCGCTACCTGCTGGGCCCGTTGCAGCTGCGGCTGACCGACCCGTTCGGGATGTGCGAGCTGACCCGGGCGTTCACCGCCTCGGACGTGCTCACCGTGGTCCCGCAGGTGCAGAAGCTGCCCGAGGTCAAGCTGGCCGGCGAGTGGGCCGGCTACGGCGACAGCATGTCCCGGGCGGTCGCGCTGGCCGGCGACGACGACGCCGTGCCGCGCGAGTACCGGCACGGCGACGACCTGCGGCGCGTGCACTGGAAGTCCACCGCCAAGTACGGCGAGCTGATGGTCCGCCGTGAGGAACAGCCGCTGCGCGCCCGCGCCACCGTGCTGCTGGACACCCGCGAGATCGGGCACCGGGGCAACGGCCCGGCCTCCTCCTTCGAGTGGGCGGTGAGCTGCGCGGCCTCGATCGGCGTGCACCTGATGGAGCGCGGCTACCGGACCCGGCTGCTGACCGACACCGGCGTCTCGGTGCCGAGCTCGACCACCGGCGGCTCCGGCTCGGTCACCGAGTCGATCGGCCTGCTGCTGGACACGCTGGCCGTCCTGGAACACTCCCACGGCGGCGGGCTGGGCCACGCCGAGGACGTGCTGCGGCTGGGCGGCGAGGGCCTGCTCGTGGCGATCGTCGGCGCACTCGACGACGACCAGCTGGCGCGCCTGGGCCCGCTGCGCCGCCGGGCCGGCGCGGCCGTCGCCCTCGTGCTGGACACCGGCACCTGGACCGGCCTGCGCGCGATCTTCCCCGAGAGCTCCGACAGCTCGGCCGAACGCCAGCTGCACGTCCTGCGCGAGGCCGGCTGGACGGTCCTGCCGGTCCGGGCGGGCGAGTCGCTCCCCGACATCTGGCGGCAGGCGGACCGCAACGCCGCACACGCCGCAGCCTCCGCGGCTGACAGCGGCCAGGCCCGGAAGGGGGCGAGCGCATGACCACGCGTGCGAGGTTGACGGTCTACGCGGCCCTGGCCACCGGCATGGCCACGCTGTGCCTGAGTCCACTGATCAATCCGGCCGGCTGGCTGCTCACCGGTCTCCTGCTGATCCTGGTGAACGCGCTGGCCGGGGCGGGCCTGCGCCGGCTCTCGGTGGCCCGCCCGATGGTGGCGCTCGGCCAGCTGGTGCTGGCCCTCTGGTTGGTGCTGCTGCTCAACGTCCCCGGCCGGATGACGATGGGCGTGCTGCCGGGACCCGACGCCGCCCGGGCGGTCGGCACCCTGCTCTCGGCCGCCGGCAACGAGATCCAGCAGTATGCGATCCCCGCCCCGGCCTCCGACGGGCTGACCCTGCTGCTGACCGCTTCGGTGGCGCTGATCGCCGTCCTGGTGGACGCGCTGGCGGTCACCTACCGACGGGCCGCGCTGGCCGGGCTTCCGCTGCTGGCGCTCTACTCGGTCGGCACCGGGCTCGCGGGCAGCGACGCCTCACCGGTGCTCTGGTTCCTGTTCTCGGGCGGCGGCTACCTCATGCTGCTCTTCGCGGAGGGCCGCGACCGGCTCTCCCGCTGGGGCCGGGTCTTCCGCGGCGCGGGCAACGGCCCCGAGCGCAGCGGCAACCCGCTCTCCATCGGCGGCCACCAGATCGGCCTGGTGGCCCTGGCGGTCGCCCTGCTGCTGCCCTTCCTGGCCCCCAACTGGGACCTCAGCCTGATCGGCAGCGGGCTGGCCGACGGCGGGTCCGACGGGCACGGCGGCAACATCAACGCGCTGAACCCGGTGGTCTCGCTGGCCGACGGGCTGCGCAGTCCGAGCAACCAGAACCTGATCACCTACCGCGGCGGCGACCCCGCTCTCGCGACCGCCTACCTGCGGATCACCGCGCTGGACGACTTCACCGGGGTCGAGTGGAAGCCCAGCCAGCAGCAGGCCCAGTCGGTGCCCGGCGTGCTGCCCACCCCGGAGGGGCTGCTGGGCGACGTGACGGAACAGCCGATCGAGACCCAGGTCACCGTCTCCCCGCAGCTGAGCACCGAGTGGCTGCCGGCGCCGTACCCGATGATCCAGGCGAACCCGCCGGGCAACTGGCGCTACGAGCCGCAGACCCGCTCGCTGATCGGCGACCGCGGGCAGAAGGCCACCGGGCTGAAGTACACCGTCACCTCGCTGGACCTCGAGCCCACCGCCGACCAGCTGCGCGCGGCCCCCGACGCCCCGCAGGCGATCCGCACCGCCGACCTGGGGCTGCCCGACAACCTGCCGCCGGTGGTCAAGCAGACCGCGCTGCAGGTCACCCAGGGCCGGGACACCGCATACGACAAGGCGGTGGCGCTGCAGAACTGGTTCGCCACCTCGGGCCTCTTCACCTACAGCTCCTCGGTGGACGCCGGCACCGGCCCGGACGCCATCGTGAAGTTCCTCCAGGACAAGAAGGGGTTCTGCGTGCACTTCTCCGCCACCATGGCGGCGATGGCGCGCACCCTGGGCATCCCGGCCCGGGTCGCGGTCGGCTTCGCGCCCGGCACCGCTCAGGGCAGCGACACCTACGTGGTGGGCAGCAAGGACTACCACGCGTGGCCGGAGCTGTACTTCCAGGGCGCGGGGTGGCTGCGGTTCGAGCCGACCCCCAGCCGCGGCACCGCGCCGGACTACACCACCGCGCAGAGCGCTCCCGCGCCGTCGCAGAGCGCCCAGGCGCCGACCAGCACCCCGACCGTCCAGCCGAGCGCGGCTCCGACGTCCAGCTCCGACTGCACGAGCACGCTGCGCCGTCTGGGTGAATGCCCCGCGCAGCACGCGTCGACCTCGACGACCGGCGCGACGGGCTCCTCCGGGGCCTCCCCGCAGGCGCTGGGGCTGCTGTCGGGCGGCGTCGTGGTGCTGCTTCTGCTGCTCTCGCCGATGGTCTGGCGGGCCCGGCTGCGCCGGCGCCGCCTGGGCGGCGGCCGACGCCGGACCGGGGCCGACCCGGGCGGACTGAGCGAGGCCCAGGTGCTGGCCGCCTGGACCGAGCTGATCGACTCGGCGTGGGACCTCGGCATCGCGCCGGACGAGGCCCGCAGCCCGCGGCACACCATGCAGCGGCTCACCGAACAGGGCGCGCTGGACGAGGCCGGACAGGCCGCCGTCGGGCGGGTGGCGCTGGCCGCCGAGCGGGTGCTGTACGCCCGCGACGCCGGACACCCGACCCCGCTCGGTGCGGACGTCCGCACCGCCCGCCAGGGCCTGCTGGCCTCGGCCGGACGGGGTCGGCGACTGCGGGCGCTGCTGCTGCCGCCGTCCGCTGCCCGGCTGGCCTGGCAGGCCTCCGACCGGCTGCTGACCGCACGGCTGCGCACCCGGGCCGCGGCGGCCCGGGTGGGCGCTCCGCTGGGGCGGGTCCTGCGCCGGCGCGAACGCGCCGGGGAGGGTGACGGCGGGCAGCCGTAACGCCGAGAAGCACGGTGGGCGGGCAGTCTTCGGACTGCCCGCCCACCGTGCTTCTCGCGGGTCTTCCCGCTGCGTACGTCGGCGTCGTGGTGACGACTACATGCCGTCGTGTTCGTCCCGGCGGCGCT
This sequence comes from Kitasatospora mediocidica KCTC 9733, assembly GCF_000744225.1. GTDB lineage: Bacteria > Actinomycetota > Actinomycetes > Streptomycetales > Streptomycetaceae > Kitasatospora > Kitasatospora mediocidica. The sequence continues at coordinate 1,029,822 of NZ_JQLN01000007.1, forward strand.
GCCAGCGCTGTTCCATCCGGTCCATCACGCCGGCCTTGCGGCGCGGCGCGGGCGCGGTACGCGGACCGGGCCCCTGCCCGGCCGGTGTACGACGGCGCCAGCCGGTGACCGCGAGGACCGCACAACCCAGCATGACCAGGAATCCGACGACGCTCACCCAGATGAGCTGAGCGACCATGCCGCCCATCAGGAGGGCGACTCCCACCACGAACCCCGCCGCGGCCTGGTACACCCGCCGACGGGTGTACATCCGCAGCCCGGTTCCCTCAAGCGCTGTCGCGAACTTGGGATCTTCGGCGTACAGCGCTCGCTCCATCTGATCGAGCAGTCGCTGCTCGTGCTCCGAGAGCGGCACGGAGTCCTCCTACTCGTCGGTCGCGGGGGCGACCGGTCCGCCACCTGGCTTCGTTGTGGTCCATATGCCCCATGCGCCTGGCCGTCATGCGTTCTGGCTTTACCCAGATCATACGGTCCACGGGTGCCCTTCGGGGCGGGCGACGATCCGTCGTGTCCGACACATCTGCGAGCACCCCGCACCGTGGCCAACGCACCAGAACGCGCCGGAGTGCCCGCGGCGCGCAGGGTAACTCAGCCGAGTGCGGCGAGCACGTGCAGCTGGGTGGCGACCGAGTGAAAAGCGGGCTGCTGGGAGGCGGCTTCCTCCAGCTTGAGCAGTGCCTCCATGGCTCCCGGCTCGGTGTCGACGAGGACCCCGGGGACCAGGTCGGCGAAGACCCGGACGCCGTGCACGGACTCCACCCGCAGGCCGGCCGCGGCGGCCAGCTCACCGAGTTCGTCGGCGGTGAAGCGGCGCGGCATCGGGTCGCCGGCGCCCCAGCGGCCGTCCGGCGCGGTGAGGACCGTCCGCGACTCCTCGAAGTGGCCGGCCAGCGCCCGGGCCAGCACGGCGCCGTTGCGGTTCGCGGCCAGCAGGCTGACCAGGCCGCCCCGGTGCAGCGTCCCGGTCAGGTTGGCGAGCGCGTCGGCGGGGTCGTCGACCATCTCCAGGACGCCGTGGCAGAGCACCGCGTCCACCGAGGAGGGGGCGATCAGCTCGGGCAGCGTCTGGGTGTCCCCCTGGACGGCGCGGACCAGGTCGGTCACGCCCGCCTCGGCGGCGCGGCGCTCCAGCGCGAAGAGCGCGTCCGGGCTCGGGTCGACCACGGTCACCCGGTGGCCGAGCCGGGCCACCGGCACGGCGAAGTTGCCGGTGCCGCCGCCGGTGTCCAACACGTCGAGCACCGGCTGGTCCAGTTCGGCCGCCCGGCGCTCCAGGGCCGTCCGCACCACCTCCCAGACCACGGCGGTACGCAGGGCGCTGCGGGGACGCGTCGGGTACAAGGTGAGGTCTCCTCAGGAGGGCGGCGGGCCGGACGACTCCACCTTAGTCGGCGGCCTGCCCCGGCACGCCGGGCGGAGGGCCGAGCCGCAGGACGCGTTCGACCAGGCGTAGGAAGACCGCGGTGTTGCGGACCAGGTCGTCGGCGTCGCGCGCGCTGGCGGCGCCCTGCAGGCCGGCCTCGGCCGCCGCGCGCTTGGCCGCCCCGGCCGCGAAGTAGACCGCCCACTCGGCCAGTTCGGGGGCTATCTCGGGAAGCACCTCCCACGCGCTGCGGATCGCCTTGCGCCGGCGCGGGTTGGTCTCGGGGCGCCCGCGCACGGCGAGCACGGCGGCGGTGGTGCGCAGCGCGGCGAGGTGCGCGGTGGCGTACCGCTCCAGCGGGTCCTGCGCGCCGCCGGCCCGGACCAGCGTGCGGTGGGCCTGCGCCAGCAGGTCCAGGGCGGCCGGCGGCGCCCCCGCCCTGAGCAGCACCGGGTGGACGTCGACGGAGCGCAGCGGGATCTGGTCGGACGTCCGGGCGGACGTGCGGTCGGGGATCTCGTTCGGGAGGTCGGTGACGTTCATGTACTCCCCCGGTCCTGAGCAGCGGCACGGATCGGTCGACCCGCACTGCCCATGCTGTCCCCCGCCACTGACAACGAGCCCGTCTCCCGTCTACCGCCCAGGTCGTGGGCCTGCCCGGGGCGGCTCGCGATACGGTGACCGCCGACCTGTTCCACACGGGGGAGAGAACCTTGACGGTCCTACCACTGATCTTCACCAGCGGCTGGGCGAGCGGAATCAACGCGTACGCCGTTGTCATGCTGCTCGGCCTGCTGGGCCGCTTCGCCGGAGCCGACTCGGTGCCGCCGGTCCTGGAGCGCACCGACGTACTGATCGCCGCGATCGTGCTCTTCGTCTGCGAGGCGGTGGCCGACAAGATCCCGTACGTGGACACGGTCTGGGACGCCGTGCACACCGTGATCCGTCCGATCGCCGGCGCCGTGGTGGCCGCCCTGCTGGCGAGCCAGCACCCCGGTTCGCTCGGCGAGGTGGCGGCGGGCGCGATCGGCGGCGGCACCGCGCTGGCCAGCCATCTGGTGAAGGCCTCGCTGCGGATGGCGGTCAACACCTCTCCCGAGCCCTTCAGCAACATCGTGATCAGCCTGCTGGAGGACCTCGCGGTGGCCGGCCTGGTCACGCTGGCGATCTTCCACCCCTGGGTGGCCGCCTCGATCGCCGCGACCCTGCTGACCGTGGGCCTGCTGCTGGTCTGGTTCGCCTTCTCCCGGATCCGGCGCTTCCTGGCCAACCGCCGCGAGCGCCGCGAACGCCGGGCGGCCCGGACACCGCTGGCCAGCCCCGTGGGATCCTGAACCATGGCACGGATCACCATCGTCGGAGCGGGGATCAGCGGACTGGCGGCGGCGGCCCGGCTGACCACCGTCGGGCACCGCGTGACGGTCTGTGAGGCGGGCTCGACCTACGGCGGGATGCTCGGGCAGTACCGCCGCGACGGCTTCGCCTTCGACACCGGCCCCACCCTGCTCACCCTCCCCGCGGTCTACCGCGACCTCGCGCTGAAGACCGGCCGGGAGCCGCTGGAGCAGCTGGTCGAGCTCTCCCCGGTGGACCCGGAGAGCCGGCACGTCTTCGCCGACGGCTCGTCCGTCCTGCTGCCCAACGCCTCGCGCGGCGGGGTCGCCCAGGCCCTGGACGCGGCCTTCGGCGCCGGGGCGGGCGCGGGCTGGGGACAGGTGACCAACCGCGGCCGCACGGTCTGGGAGGCCACCCGGCGCCCGCTGCTGGAGGAACCGCTGCCCGCCGACCCCGGGCCGCTGGGCAACGACCCGTACCCCGCCGCACCGCGCCGGGGCCTGGGCCGCCTGCTCGGCGGCGCGCCGACCCTCGCCCAGGTCGCGCGACGCGAACTCGGCGGCCACCCGGCGCTGACCGCGCTGCTGGAGGAGTACGCCGTGCGGTTCGGCTTCGACCCGCGGACCGTCCCGGCCGGCGCGACCGTGATCCCGTACATGGAGCAGAGCTTCGGCGTCTGGTACGTCCGCGGCGGCATGCGGGCGCTGGCCGAGGCGGTCTACCGGCGCTGCGAGCAGCGCGGCGTCGAGTTCCGCTTCGACACCCGGGTCGAGGAGCCGCCGGACGGCGTGTCGCTGCGCCCGGCGCCCGGCGACCCGCAGCTGCCCGGCCGGGTCAGCGTGCTGCTCGCGCTGCGCGGAGCGCGGCCGGCCGGCACACCGCACCGCACCGTCCTGCACGCGGCCGACCGGACCGACGAGCTGGACGCGCTGTTCGGCCCCACCGCCCGGCTCTGCGAGCGCCCGACCGTGCAGGTGCTGCGCCCCGACGACCCCTCGCTGCGCCCGGACGACGACCACGAGAGCGTCGTGCTCACCGTCACCGTCCCCTCGCAGGCCCGGCTGGACTGGACCGCACCCGGCGTCGCCGACCGCTTCGCCGACCGGTTGCTGGAGCACGCGGACGCGGCCGGGCTCGGCCTGCGCGAGCGGCTGCTGTGGCGGGTGGTGCGCACCCCGGCGGACACCGAGCGGGAGACCTCGGCCCCGGGCGGCGCCGTCCCCCGGCCGGCCCTGGCGGGCGCGGGCGGGGCGTTCCTGCGGACACCCAACGAGGAGGCGACGGCGGGCCGGTACGTCATCGGCGGCGCCGCGCACCCGGGCGGCGGGCTGGCCCGCGCGGGCATGTCGGCCTGCATCACGGCGGGGCTGATCGGCCCGGCCTGAGCCGCCTGGACCGGCCTACTGCTGCTGGGTCCAGGTCTGCGGCTGCTGGTAGTACTCGTAGCCCTGCTGCTGGTGGTTCGGCTGCTGCGGGATGCCGTACTCCGGCTGGTACTGGGCCTGGTCGTACGCCTGCTGCTGGTGCTGCTGGTGCTCCTGCTGCTGCCAGTACGGGTCCTGGTACGGCTGCTGGGGCTGCTGCTGCGGGTAGCCCTGGTCGTCCCAGCCCTGCTGCTGGTAGCCGGCGTTCTGGTAGCCGCCCTGCTGCTCGTGCTCGTATCCGGAGGCCGGCTGCTGCTGCCACTGCTGCTGCTCGCCGTACTGCGGGTACACCTGCTGCTCGGGGGACTCCTGCTGGCGGTAGCCGGTCCCGGGCTCGTAGACGCCGAAGTCGTCCTCGTCGACCGGCTCCGGCAGGACCGCGTGCTCGGGCTCCTCGATCGGGCCGACCTCGCCCACCACCGGCACCGCCACCGCGGCCACCGCCGCCTCGCCGCCGGTGGCCGCGCTGAGCAGCGGCACCTTCGCGAGCGGGCCGGGCAGCGCGCCGTCCGTCGAGCGCAGCGACCAGCTGTGGGTGGTCCCGCGCTTGACCGCGAGCGTCACGAAGACCTGGCCGGTCGCGAAGGCCACCGCGCCCGCCCCGATCACCGGCACGGAACGGATCGCCATCCCGGCGACCACCAGCAGGAACCCGCCGAGCGCGACGCCGCGCCAGTGCAGCGGCGCCCGGTTCTGCAGCAGCAGCTCGGCGACCAGCCACAGGGCGACCACCGCGAGGGCCGCGTACAACACCAGCAATCCGATGCTCATCTGCGACCTCCACCACAGCCCGGCGCGCGGCGCGCGCGTGCGGCGACTGTACCGGGTTCGCCCTCCCGGGCCCACATCCGCCCGTGCCCGGGATCAGCCCCGGTGCAGGCCGAGGTTCTCGTAGATCTGCAGGGTGGCCAACGAGCCGTTGAGGGTGATGAAGTGCAGCCCGGGCACGCCCTCCGCGAGCAGCCGCTCCGACATCGTGGTGGCGTGCTCGATGCCGACCTCGCGCAGCGCCTGCGGGTCGTCCACGACGGCGCGCAGCCGGGTCTCCAGCTCGGCGGGGAAGGCCGAGCCGCTCAGCTGCGGGAAGCGCTCCAGCTGCTTGGCGTTGGTGACCGGCATGATCTCCGGGATGATCGGCACCGCGCAGCCGGCCGCGGCGACCTTGTCGCGCAGCCGCAGGTAGTCCTCGACCTCGAAGAACATCTGGGTGATCGCGTAGTCGGCGCCGGCCCGCACCTTGGCGACGAAGTGCCGGATGTCCTCGTCCCAGCCGGCCGAGCGCGGGTGCATCTGCGGGAAGGCCGCCACACCGACGCAGAAGTCGCCGATGCCCTTGATCAGCTCGACCAGCTCGTAGGCGTAGGTGACACCCTCGGGGTGGCGCACCCAGTCCCCGAGCGGGTCGCCGGGCGGGTCGCCGCGGACCGCGAGGACGTTGCGGACGCCCTCGTCCGCGTACTGGCCGATGATGTTGCGCAGCTCCGCCACCGAGTGGTCGACGGCGGTCAGGTGCGCGACGGGCGTCAGGGTGGTCTCGGTGGCGATCCGGCCGACCATGTTGACGGTGCGCCCGCGTGAGGAGCCGCCCGCGCCGTAGGTCATGCAGACGAAGTTCGGGTTGAGCGTCTCCAGGCGGCGGATCGCGTCCCAGAGCTTGTGCTCGGCGGCTTCGCTGCGCGGGGGCATGAACTCGAAGGAGAAGGACCGCTTCCCAGCCGCCAGGAGTTCGCGGACCGTGAGCGCGCGGTCGGTTCTGGTGGAGGGGATACCTAGAGCCATGTCCGCAGATTATCGTCGGACGGGGGTGGCGGACAGGCGAAGTCCAAAGTACGAGACACAATGTCCACACGACCCGGCAGCGGCGCGGACGCCCGCGCCCGGCGGCCCGGGCTAGTCTGGCGGTACCCCAGTGATTGCGGAGACCGTCGTGACCTCGCCCAGCCCCTCGCCCGTCCAGCCCCTTGATGTGGAGGCGGTCCGCGAGCGCGTGAACGCCGCCCTCGCGGCGTTCATGGACGAGCAGGGCGCCCTGCTCGGCAAGATCTCCCCCGGACTGGTGCCGGCCGCCGAGGCGCTGCGGGACTTCCTGCTGGACGGCGGCAAGCGGCTGCGCCCGGCGTTCTGCTACTGGGGCTGGCGCGGCGCCGGCGGGGCCGCCGACAGCGACGGCATCGCGCACGCCGCGGCGGCGCTGGAGCTGCTCCAGGCCAGCGCGCTGGTGCACGACGACCTGATGGACCGCAGCGACACCCGGCGCGGACTGCCCTCCATCCACCGCCGATTCGAGGCGCTGCACCGGGACAGCGGCTGGCGCGGCGACCGCGAGCAGTACGGCGCGGCGGCCGCGGTGCTGCTCGGCGACCTGCTGCTGATCTGGTGCGACGAGCTGTTCGTCCGCTGCGGCCTGACGCCCGCCGCGGTGCTGGCCGCCAAGCCGGTCTTCGACCTGATGCGCACCGAGGTGATGGCCGGGCAGTACCTGGACGTGCTGGAGCCGGTGGCCGGCGACTCGACCGACGCGCTCGCGCTGGACCGCGCGCAGACCGTCCTGCACTACAAGTCGGCGAAGTACACCATCGAGCGGCCGCTGCAGGTCGGCGCCCGGCTCGCGGGCGCGTCGGACGCGCTGGTCGAGGCCTACTCGGCCTTCGGGCTGCCGCTGGGCGAGGCCTTCCAGCTCCGCGACGACCTGCTCGGGGTCTTCGGCGACCCGGCCGTGACCGGCAAGCCCGCCGGGGACGACCTGCGCGAGGGCAAGCGCACCCTGCTGATCGCCCTCGCCCTGCGCGCGCTGGCGCCCGCCGAGGCGGGCCGGCTGGACGCGCGCCTCGGCGCGCCGGGCCTGACCGTCGAGGAGATCGCCGAGCTCGGCGCTTTGGTGGCCCGCAGCGGCGCGGCCGAGCGGGTCGAGGAGCGGATCGACGTGCTGATGGGGCAGTCGCTGGCCGCCCTGGACGCCGCTCCGCTGGCGGACGAGGCGGCCCGGGCCACGCTGCTCGCGCTCGCCCGGGCCGCCACCGTCCGCCGCTACTGAGCTACTCCGCCGCTTCTGAGTTACAGGGCGACCGCGCGCACCCGGCGGGCCAGCTCCGCGGCGGCCGCGCCCGGGTCCTCGGCCGCGGTGATCGCCCGGACCACCACGACCCGGCGGGCACCGGCGGCCAGCACCTCGTCCAGGTTGCCCAGGTCGATCCCGCCGATCGCGAACCACGGACGGTCCGTCGACTGCCGCGCCGCGTACTCCACCAGGCCGAGGCCCGGTGCGAAGCGGCCCGGCTTGGTGGGCGTGGGCCAGACCGGCCCGGTGCAGAAGTAGTCCACGCCGGCCTCGGCGATCGCCCCGTCCACCTCGGACTCGGCGTGGCAGGAGCGCCCGATCACCACGTCCTCGCCCAGGATCGCCCGGGCGTGCGGGACCGGCAGGTCGTCCTGTCCCAGGTGCAGCACCTGGGGGCGGGCGGCGTGCGCGACGTCGGCACGGTCGTTGACCGAGAAGAGCTTCCCGTGCCGCCGGGCGGCGTCCGCGAAGACCTCCAGGTACTCCAGCTCCTGCCTGGCCTCCAGGCCCTTGTCCCGCAGCTGGACGATGTCCACGCCGCCGGCCAGCACCGCGTCCAGGAACTGCGGCAGATCGCCCTGCTCGCGCCGGGCGTCGGTGCACAGGTAGAGCCGGGCGTCGGCGAGCTTCGCCCGGTGGTCCGCGCCGCCCATCAGATCAGCATCGCCTGGGCGCGGCGCTTGACCTCGGTCCCGCGGTTCTCCTGCAGCGCCTGGATCGGGCTGCCCGGCAGCGACGGGTCCTCGGTGAAGAGCCACTCGATGATCTCTTCGTCGGTGAACTTGGCGTCGCGCAGCAGGGTCAGCGTCGGCGCCAGGTGCTTGGTCAGGCCCGGACCGTCGATGAAGGCGGCCGGCACCTGGAGCGAGCGGTTCTCGCCGCGGCGGAACGCGATCAGCTTCTGGTCCTTGACCATCTGACGCACTTCGGTGACCAGTACACCCCACTGTTCGGAGATGTCGGGCAGGTACATCCACTCGCTCACGAGGGCTTCGATCTTGGCATCCGTATCGCTACTCACAGCACAAGGGTCTCAGACGACGGCGGCCTTCAGGGCCACCGAGGGGTCGGCCGCCCGCTGGGGATCGAGTGTCGCGGACGTCGCGATCAGTCGGCGGGCCTGCACCAGGTCGCGCGGCCGGTCGACCGCCATGGCCGCCACCAGCACGCCCTCGCGCAGCCAGACCGCGCTCCAGGCCTGCTCCTCGGTCGAGCCGCGCAGCAGCAGCCGGTCGCCGGCCGTGTGCCGGCCCGCGTACTGGACCATCCGTCCGAACTGCTCGGACCAGAAGTACGGCACCGGGTCGTAGGGCTCGTCGGAGCCCAGCAGGGCCGCGGCCACCGCGCGGCCGGAGTGCATCGCGTGGTCCCAGTGCTGGACGTTGATCCGCTCGCCGAACCGGGCCGACGGGTAGCTCACGCAGTCCCCGGCCGCCCAGACCAGCGGCAGGCTGGTGCGCAGCGAGGCGTCGGCGACGATCGCGCCGGCCGCGTCCAGCTCGATCCCGGAGTCGGCCAGCCAACCGGTGGCCGGCCGCGCGCCGATGCCGATCACCACCTCGTCGGCGGCCACCCGGTCGCCGTCCGCGAGCACCACCTCGCCCGGCTCCACCGCGGCGACCCTGGCGCCCAGCCGCAGCTCCACCCCGGCCTCGGCGTACCAGCGCTCCATCGGCGCGGTCAGCTCACGCGGCAGCACGCCCGCCAGCGGCTCGGCGGCCGCTTCCAGGACGGTGACCTCGCAGCCCAGTTGGCGGGCAGCGGTGGCCGTCTCGGCGCCGATCCAGCCCGCACCGACCAGCACCAGCCGCGCCCCCGGCCGCAGCGCGGCCCGCAGCGCGAGGGCGTCGTCGACGGTGCGCAGCACCCGGGCCCCGTCCGAGGCCGGCAGCCGCAGCGGGTCGGCGCCGGTGGCCAGCACCAGCCGCCCGTACGGCAGCTCCCCGGCGTCGGTGTGCAGCACCCCCGGCCGCACGGCGGTGGCGCGGCGGCCGGGCAGCAGCTCGATGCCCAGCTGCGCGTAGTCCAGGTCGAAGACCGTGCTGTCGGACTTCGCGAGCAGCACGTCCTTGGAGAGCGGCGGCCGGTCGTACGGCGGGTGCGGTTCCGCCCCCAGCAGACTGATCCCCCCTCGCCAGCCGCCCTGGCGCAGCGCGAGCGCGCACTGCGCCCCCGCCATGCCGGAACCGACCACGACCACCTGTTCAGCGCTCTCCAGTTCAGCCACCCGCTCACCCTATCGAGGCGTATTGGGGAGCGGACAGGCCTTCGGCGCGGGCGACGCCCGGCGTTATGGTGGGGGCATCCTCATCACGGGAGCCCGGTGCACCGGGCTGAGAGGCGGGCCGAGGCAGCCTGCGACCGTCCGAACCTGATCCGGGTCATTCCGGCGAAGGGAGCATCAGCGCCTTGGCTTGCACCGATACCGGAACAGACCCGCGCGACGCACGACCGGACCGGGCGGACGGGCCGATCGACGTCCTCGTCATCGGCGGCGGCGTCATCGGACTCTCGGTCGCCTGGCGGGCCGCCCAGCGCGGGCTCGCGGTCACCGTGGTCGACCCGGATCCGGGCGGCGGCGCGGTCCAGGTGGCGGCCGGGATGCTGGCCCCGGTCACCGAGCTGCAGTACGGCGAGGAGCCGCTGCTGCGGCTGGGGATGGCCTCCAACGAGCGCTACGCCGCGTTCACCGCCGAGCTGGAGAAGCTGACCGGCCTCTCCACCGGCTACCGCGCCACCGGCACGCTGGCCGTCGCGCTGGACTCCGACGACCGCGAGGAGCTGCGCGAGCTGCACGCGTTCCACCAGCGGCTGGGCCTGGACTCGCACTGGCTGAACGGCCGCGAGTGCCGTCGGCTCGAACCGATGCTCTCCCCCACGGTGCGCGGCGGGCTGCTCGTCGGCGACGACCACCAGGTGGACGGCCGTCGGCTCAGTGCCGCCCTCGTGGCGGCCTGCGAGCAGGCCGGCGTGGTACTGCGGCGCACCCGGGCGACCGCGCTGCTGGTCGAGGACGGCCGCGCCAGCGGTGTCCAGCTGGACGGCTGCGAACCGTTGAGCGCTCCTCAACTGGTCCTCGCCGCCGGCCCGCAGAGCCACCTGCTGCCCGGCCTGCCGGACGGCGTGCTGCCCGCGATCCGGCCGGTCAAGGGACAGATCCTGCGCCTGCGGATGCCGCAGGCGCACGGGCCCTTCCTCTCCCGCAACGTCCGCGCGGTGGTCCGCGGCCGGCACCTCTACCTGGTGCCGCGCGCCGAGGGTGAGTTGGTGATCGGCGCGACCAGCGAGGAGCAGGGGTACGACACCACCGTCACCGCGGGCGGCGTCTACGAACTGCTGCGCGACGCGCACGACCTGGTCCCCGGGATCACCGAACTGCCGCTGGTGGAGACCAGCGCCGGCCTGCGTCCGGGCTCGCCCGACAACGCGCCGCTGCTCGGCCCCACCGACCTGCCCGGCCTGGTCGCCGCCACCGGCCACTACCGCAACGGCGTGCTGCTCAGCGCCGTCACCGGCGACCTGCTCGCCGAGTACCTGGCCACCGGGGTCACCCCCGGGCCGGCCCTCCCGTTCTCGCCCACCCGCTTCACCGTGAAGGCCGCCTGATGAACCCCATTGCGCTCACCGTCAACGGCGAACCCCGCGAGCTCGCGGAGTCCGTCACCCTCGCCGAGGTGGTCGGCACCCTGAGCAGCGCGCCCACCGGGGTGGCCGCCGCGCTCAACGAGACCGTCGTGCCGCGCGGCGCCTGGGAGCGGACCGTGCTCAGCACGGGCGACCGGGTCGAGATCCTCACCGCCGTCCAGGGAGGCTGACCACCGTGGCCGACGACCTGCTGACCATCGCCGACACCACCTTCGCCTCCCGCCTGATCATGGGCACCGGCGGCGCCCCCAGCCTGGAGGTGCTGGAGCAGGCGCTGGTGATCTCCGGCACCGAGCTGACCACGGTCGCCATGCGCCGGGTGAACACCACCACCCAGGGCTCGGTGCTCGACGTGCTGACCCGCAACGGCATCCGGATCCTGCCGAACACCGCCGGCTGTTTCACCGCCGGCGAGGCCGTCCTGACGGCCCGGCTGGCCCGCGAGGCGCTCGGCACCAACTGGGTCAAGCTGGAGGTCATCGCCGACGAGCGGACCCTGCTGCCCGACCCGATCGAGACCCTGGACGCCGCCGAGACCCTGGTGGACGACGGCTTCGTCGTGCTGCCGTACACCAACGACGACCCGGTGCTGGCCCGCAAGCTGGAGGACGTCGGCTGCGCGGCGATCATGCCGCTGGGCTCGCCGATCGGCTCGGGCCTGGGCATCCGCAACCCGCACAACTTCCAGCTGATCGTGGAGAGCGCGAACGTCCCGGTGATCCTGGACGCGGGTGCGGGCACCGCCTCGGATGTCGCGCTGGCCATGGAACTGGGCTGCGCGGCGGTGATGTTGGCCTCGGCCGTGACGCGGGCTCAGGAGCCGGTGCTGATGGCCGACGCGATGCGCAGGGCCGCCGAGGCCGGCCGGCTGGCCCACCGGGCCGGCCGGATCCCGCGCCGCTTCCACGCCGAGGCCTCCTCCACCATGGCCGGCCGGGCCGAGCTCGACCACCGCGAGCGCCCGGCGTTCTGACCCCGCGTCGCGCCGGCCGTGCCGAACCATGACAGCGCGGTCACCACTTCGTGTTGTGCCCGCCCCTACACTGCTCCGGTGGACATGACGCTGAACGACCCCCTGCTCGGAGCGCTGCTGGACGGCCGGTACCGGGTCGAGCAGCGCATCGCGGTGGGCGGCATGGCCACGGTCTACCGGGGCACCGACACCCGGCTGGACCGCGTGCTGGCGCTCAAGGTGATGCACCCCGGGCTGGCCGGCGACGCGGGGTTCACCGAGCGGTTCATCCGGGAGGCGAAGGCCGTCGCCCGGCTCTCGCACCCCAACGTGGTCAACGTCTTCGACCAGGGCGCCGACGGCACCGCGGTCTTCCTCGCCATGGAGTACGTCCCCGGGCGGACCCTGCGCGACGTGCTGACCGACCGCGGGGCGCTGAGCATCCGGGCCGCGCTGGACGTGCTGGAGCCGGTGCTGGCCGCGCTCGGCGCCGCGCACCGGGCCGGTCTGGTGCACCGGGACGTCAAGCCGGAGAACGTGCTGATCACCGACGGCGGCATGGTCAAGGTCGCCGACTTCGGCCTGGTCCGGCTGCTCTCCGGCAGCGCCGCCGGCCCTGCGGACGCCGCCGGCCCCGCGGACAGCGGCAGCGCCACGACGCCCGGCATGATCATGGGGACCGTCTCGTACCTGGCGCCCGAGCAGATCATGCAGACCGAGCCGACCGACCAGCGGGTGGACGTCTACGCGGCCGGCATCGTGCTCTACGAGCTGCTGACCGGTCAGAAGCCGTACACCGCCGAGAACCCGATGCAGGTGATCTACCGTCACCTGCACGAGTCCGTCCCGGCTCCCTCGCTCGCCGTCCCCGGCGTCCCGCCCGAGCTGGACGCGATAGTCGCGGCGGCCACCGCCCGCGATCCGCAGTACCGCCCGTGGGACGCGGTGGAACTGCTGGCCGCGTTGCAGCGGGTGCGCCGCGCCCTGACGCCGGAGCAGCTGGACGCCGAGCCGCCCGCCTCCACCCGGCCCACCCCGCGGTTCGCCACCAACGAGGCGACCTCGGTGATCGCCGCGCCGCCGCCCGAGCGCACCAGCGTCTTCGCCTTCCCCCCGGAGCAGCAGCTGCTCACCCCGCCCCGGCCGTACAACGAGCCGACGCCCGCCCGGGCACCCCGCCGGCGCGGGAACGCGGGCGGGAACGGTAGCGGCGGCGGGCGCTCGCGGCGCGGGCTGGTCTGGGGTTCGGTGCTCGGCGCCGTCCTGCTGGTCGTCGCGGTGGTCAGCTACTTCCTGTCCGGCGCGGTGTACGCGGCGGTGCCCAGCGTGCTCGGCCAGACCCAGGCGCAGGCCGTCACCACCCTGAACGGCGCCGGACTGCAGGGGCGCTTCGTCCAGGCGTTCAGCGAGACCGTGCCGGCCGGCCAGGTGATCAGCACCGATCCCGGGGTCGGCGCGCGGGCCCGCAAGAGCGACGGGGTCAAGGTGACGCTCTCCCGGGGGCCCGAGCGGATCAACGTCCCGGATCTCACCGGCAAGCCGCTGGACCAGGCGAAGCAGCAGCTCACCGCCGCCCGGCTGACCCCCGGCACGACCAGCCAGGACTACAGCCCCTCCGTGCCGCAGGGCTCGGTGATCAGCACCTCGCCGGCCGCCGGCCAGCCGCTGCCGGTGAACGCCCCGGTCTCGCTGGTGGTCAGCCAGGGTCCGGCCCCGGTCAGCGTCCCGAACGTGGTCGGCCAGCCAGTGACCCAGGCGCAGAGCGCGCTGACGGGTGCGGGCTTCAAGGCGGCGCTCGGCGGCGACCAGGCCTACTCGGACACCGTGCCGGCCGGGTCGGTCACCGCGCAGGACGTCACCGGCACCGCCGTACCGGGCTCGACCGTGACGCTGACGCTCTCCAAGGGGCCGCAGCCGGTGGTGGTGCCGAACGTGACCGGCATGAGCGAGTCGGCGGCGACCAACGCGCTGACGGCGGCCGGTTTCAAGGTGAAGGAGAGCGGGCTGAGCCTCCTGGGGCTGCTCAACGTCAGCTCGCAGAGCCCGAACGCCGGCCAGTCGGCCCCCAGGGGCTCGACCGTGACCATCAAGTTCTAGCGCAGCGGCCCGTCGCCGGGCTCCTCCTGGTAGGAGTAGCGCTGCTCGGACCAGGGGTCGGCGCGGTTGTGATAGCCGCGCTCCTCCCAGAAGCCCCGGCGGTCGGCGCGCATGTACTCCACGGCGCGGACCCATTTGGGGCCCTTCCAGGCGTACAGCTGCGGGACGACCAGGCGCACCGGGAAGCCGTGCTCGACGGTCAGCGGCTCGCCGTTGCGGTGGGTGGCGAAGAGCGTCCGGGGGTCGGCGAAGTCGTCCAGCCGCAGGTTGGAGCTGTAGCCGTACTCCGCCCAGACCATCACATGGGTGACGTCGGGGTCCGGCGGGGCGAGTTCCAGGATGGTGGCGCCCGACACGCCGCTCCACTCGCTGCCGAGCATCGAGAAGCGGGTCACGCAGTGGAAGTCGGCGCGGACGGTGTGCCGCGGCAGGCCGTGGAAGCCCTCGTGGTCCCAGCTGTGCTTCTCGGCCGACGCGGTCGCCCCGAAGACCTGGAAATCCCAGGTCAGCGGCTTGAAGCGGGGAACCGGACCGTAGTGCAGGACCGGCCAGCCGCGCTGCAGGCGCTGGCCGGGCGGGAGGCTCGGGTCAGACTGCTGAGTTTCTTGTTCGGACTGACCCATGCGTCCATGGTGACAGACGGCGGGCGATGCTCGCCGCGCGCCCCTCGGCGGAGCCGCACTCCCCCCAATCGGAAGAACGTCCCCCAATCGGACAATCCAACCCATCTGCGGGTAAGTGTGAACTTACTGGAAATATCGTCGCCGCTGCTGTCAGGATTCCGGTCGAAAGCCGCTGTTCCACCCGCAGGCAGGAAGGCACGCCATGAAGGGCGACCCCGAGGTCATCGAGTTCCTCAACGAGCAGCTCACCGCCGAGCTGACCGCCATCAACCAGTACTTCCTGCATGCCAAGATGCAGGAGAACTTCGGCTGGACGAAGCTCGCCAAGTACACCCGGCACGAGTCGTTCGACGAGATGAAGCACGCCGAGCTGCTCACCGACCGGATCCTCTTCCTGGACGGCCTGCCGAACTACCAGCGGCTCTTCCACGTCCGGGTCGGCCAGACGGTCAAGGAGATGTTCGAGGCGGACCGGCAGGTCGAGGTCGAGGCGATCGACCGGCTGCGCCGGGGCATCGTGGTGATGCGCGCCAAGAACGACGTCACCTCGGCCAACATCTTCGAATCCATCCTGGCCGACGAGGAACACCACATCGACTACCTGGACACCCAGCTCGAACTGCTGGAGAAGCTCGGCGAGGCGCTCTACCTGGCGCAGCTGATCGAGCAGCCGGAGTCCTGAGTCCCTAGAGCCTCACGCGACGCGGCGTACGGGTGACTCCGCCAGGGCCGGCAGGTTGACCTCCGGGTCGGCCAGCCCCAGCTTGGCGGCCAGCCGCGCGGTCGGGCACGGCCGCGCGCCGTGCTCGCCGAGCATCGCCTGGATGCGCCGCACGCAGGATCCGCAGTCGGTGCCGGCCTTGCAGCCCTGGGCTATCTGGCGCGGGGAGTTGGCACCACTGTCGATGGCCTGCTTCACCTGGTCCTCGGTGACCGCATGACACATGCACACGTACATCGCGGTATCTCCCGGGGTCTCAGCGTCTTTGAGCTAAGCCTTACCTTACCTGGCGTTCGGGGAACGAAAAAGCCCCCTCGGCCTGGATTCGCTCCAGGACCGAAGGGGCCTTCGTCACACCGGGCGCGGTCAGTGCCCGCGGTACATCTCGGCGACCAGGAACGCCAGGTCGAGCGACTGGCTGCGGTTGAGCCGCGGGTCGCACGCCGTCTCGTAGCGCTGGTGCAGGTCGTCCTCCGACACCTCGTCGCCGCCGCCGACACACTCGGTGACGTCGTCGCCGGTCAGCTCCACGTGGATGCCGCCCGGGTGGGTGCCGAGCGCACGGTGCACCTCGAAGAAGCCCTTGACCTCGTCGAGCACGTCGTCGAAGCGGCGGGTCTTGTGGCCGGTCTCGGCCTCGTAGGTGTTGCCGTGCATCGGGTCACAGATCCAGACCGGCTGCGCGCCCGAGGCGGTGACCTTCTCCACCAGGGCGGGCAGGTTGTCGCGGACCTTGCCCGCACCCATCCGGGTGATGAAGGTGAGCCGACCGGGCTCGCGGTCGGGGTCGAGCCGCTCGATCAGGGTGAGCGCCTCGTCCACCGAGGTGGTCGGGCCGAGCTTGACGCCGATCGGGTTGCGGATCTTGGACGCGAACTCGATGTGCGCCCCGTCCAGCTGGCGGGTGCGCTCGCCGATCCAGACCATGTGGCCCGACACGTCGTAGAGGTCACCGGTGCGCGAGTCCACCCGGGTCAGGGCGGTCTCGTAGTCGAGCACCAGGGCCTCGTGCGAGGAGTAGAACTCGACGGTCTTGAACTCCTCGGGCGCGACACCGCACGCCTGCATGAAGCTCAGCGCGTTGTCGATCTCCTTGGCGAGGCGCTCGTAACGCTGGCCCGCCGGCGAGTTGCGCACGAAGTCCTGGTTCCAGGCGTGCACCTGGCGCA
This sequence comes from Kitasatospora mediocidica KCTC 9733, assembly GCF_000744225.1. GTDB lineage: Bacteria > Actinomycetota > Actinomycetes > Streptomycetales > Streptomycetaceae > Kitasatospora > Kitasatospora mediocidica. The sequence continues at coordinate 1,046,209 of NZ_JQLN01000007.1, forward strand.
GGTCGGCGTACCCGCCGGTGGTGAAGGCGCGCACCAGGTTGAGCGTCGCCGCGGAGGCGTTGTACATCCGCTTGAGGCGCTCGGGGTCGGGGCGGCGGGACTCGGGGGTGAACTCGAAGCCGTTCACCGAGTCGCCGCGGTAGACCGGAAGGGTGACGCCGTCCCGGGTCTCGGTCGACTTGGAGCGCGGCTTGGAGTACTGCCCGGCGATCCGGCCGATCTTGACGACCGGGACGGAGGCCGCGTAGGTCAGCACCGCGGCCATCTGCAGCAGGGTCTTCAGCTTGTTGCGGATGTGCTCCGCCGAGACGCCGTCGAAGGCCTCGGCGCAGTCGCCGCCCTGGAGCAGGAAGGCCTCACCACGCGCTACGGCAGCGAGCCGGGCGCGCAGCTGGTCACACTCGCCGGCGAAGACGAGGGGCGGATACGAGGCGAGGTCCGCAAGAGCGGTGCGCAGCGCCTCAGGATCCGGCCATTCAGGCTGCTGCGCCGCGGGCAGGGACTGCCAGGAGTGATGATTTGTCACGGTCACGCAGCCAAGGCTACGGGGTGCCACAACCGAATTGTGCCCACTGCCCGCTGGGTGAGACGGCTCGCGGACAATTCACGGATCCGTCTCACCCCGGCGGCCCATCGGCTACTGTCGCTTCCATGAACGCGCCGCACACCTTCTCCTGGTGGTGGACCATCCCCGAGGTGGCCCACTGATCGCGCGTCCCTGACGACACGACGGCCGCCCCTCGGGGCGGCCGTCGGCGTTTCACCGGCAGACGGCCTTCCCGGCACAGCGGTCCGCATCCCGCACCCGAGAACACCTCCGGAAGGAACGCCGAACGTGACCAGCCCCACAGCTGCCACTCTGCTCGACCGCCTCAGCGCCCCCGGCGCGCCCGCCTTCGCCCTGCTGCACCGTCGTGCTCCCCGGCTCGCCCCGGACACCGTCGAGATCCTGCTGGGCGAGGTCGGCTCGTACGAGACGCTGGCCGAGCTGCCGGTGCGGTTCGGGCGTCCGGCGGACGGCGCGCCGCGGCACGACCTGCTCGCCCTCGTCCCCTACCGGCAGATCCGCGAGCGCGGGTTCGAGGCGCACGACGACGGCACGCCGCTGCAGGCCCTCTCGGTGACCGAGCAGTACGCGTTCCCGCTGGCCGAGGTGCTGCCCGCGCTGCCCGTCCGGCCGGTCGCGCTGACCGGCGGCGGCTTCGACATCGACGACGCGCGCTACGCCGCGATCGTCCGACAGGTCATCCAGGACGAGATCGGCAACGGCGAGGGGGCGAACTTCGTCATCCGGCGCGACTTCAGCGCCACCCTGGAGGACTTCTCCCCCGCCCTGGCGCTGACGCTCTTCCGCCGCCTGCTGGAGCAGGAGCGTGGCGCGTACTGGACGTTCCTGGTGCACACCGGGGACCGCGTGCTGGTCGGCGCGTCGCCGGAGGTCCACGTCCGGCAGAGCGGCGGCACGGTGGTGATGAACCCGATCTCCGGGACGTACCGCTATCCGGCCGCCGGGCCCGACCTCGGCTCGCTGCTCGACTTCCTGCACGACCCCAAGGAGCTGGAGGAGCTCACCATGGTGGTCGACGAGGAGCTGAAGATGATGTGCACCGTCGGCGACCTGGGCGGCCAGGTGCTCGGCCCGCGCCTCAAGGAGATGGCCCACCTCGCGCACACCGAGTACGAGCTGCGCGGCCGTACCTCGCTGGACGTCCGGGAGGTGCTGAAGGAGACCATGTTCGCGGCCACCGTCACCGGCAGCCCGGTGCAGAACGCGACCCGGGTGATCCGCCGCTACGAGGGCAGCGGGCGCGGCTACTACTCGGGCGCGCTCGCCCTGATCGGCCGCTCCTCCAGCGGCGGCCAGCAGCTGGACTCGCCGATCTGCATCCGCACGGCGGACATCGAGCCGGCCACCGGCCGGCTGGTGGTCCGGGTGGGCGCCACCCTCGTCCGGCACTCCGACCCGGAGTCCGAGGTGGCCGAGACGCACGCCAAGGCGGCCGGGGTGCTGACCGCGATCGGCGCCCGCCCCGCCGCCGCCCGCCCCTCGGCGCGCGGCTCCGGCCCGCGCCTGGCCGACGACCACCGGGTGCAGAACGCGCTGGACGCCCGCCGCACCAATCTGGCGCCGTTCTGGCTGCGGATGCAGCAGCCCGCCCCGGCCTCCCAGGAGGCGCAGACCCTGGTGGTGGACGGCGAGGACACCTTCACCTCGATGCTGGCCCACCTGCTGACCTCGCTCGGCCACCGGGTCGACGTGGTCCGCTACGACGTCCCCGGCCTGCGGGCCAGGGTGGCCGCGCACACCGGGCCGCTGGTGCTCGGCCCCGGCCCCGGCGACCCGGCCGACCTCGCCGACCCCAAGATGGCGCTGCTGCGGCAGATCACCGCCGACGCGCTGGAGGGGGTCCGGTCGCTGACCCGCACGGCGCCGGTGCTCGCCGTCTGCCTCAGCCACCAGCTGCTCTGCCGCGAACTGGGCCTGTCGCTGGGCCGCAAGGCCGTGCCGTTCCAGGGCGCGCAGGAGAGCATCGACCTGTTCGGCGAGCGCCGGACGGTGGGCTTCTACAACACCTTCACCGCGCGCTGCACGGACGCGGAGGCCGAGCGGCTCAGCGCGAGCGGGATCCGCGTCGCCCGCGACGAACTCACCGGCGACGTACACGCGTTGCGCGGGCCCGGCTTCGCGAGCCTGCAGTTCCACCCCGAGTCGGTGCTGACCAGGGACGGCGTGGACATCGTGGCCGCCCTGCTGCCCGTCACGACCGGCGTGCCGCTCCTCCGGCGCTGACCGGATGCCCGGGCCTCATGTCTGACGCCCTGTCAGGCGCGAGGCTCCGGGGTGTCCAGGCCGGTCTCGATCGCGTAGCGGACCAGCTCGACCCGGTTGTGCAACTGGAGCTTGCCCAGGGTGTTCTGGACGTGGTTCTGCACCGTGCGGTGCGAGAGCACCAGCCGGTCGGCGATCTGCCGATACGACAGGCCCTTGGCCACCATCCGCAGCACCTCGGTCTCCCGCGCCGTCAACTGCGGGACGGCCGGCTGCCCCGCGCTCGGCGGGGCAGCCGGCCGGCCGGCCAGCCGGCGGAACTCCCCCAGCACCAGGCCCGCCAGGCCCGGGGTGAAGACCGGATCGCCGGCCGCCGTCCGCCGGACCGCCGCCAACAGCTCCTCGCGGCCCGCCGACTTGACCAGATAACCGGTCGCCCCGGACTTCACCGCCTCCAGCACGTCCGCCTGCTCCCCACTGGCCGAGAGCACCAGCACCCGGACGGCCGGATCGTGCGCCACCACCTGGCGGCAGACCTCGACGCCGGGCAGCGCGGGCAGGTTGAGGTCCAGCACGATCACCTGCGGCAGACAGGCCCGGGCCCGCCGGACCGCCTCGGCGCCGTCCCCCGCGGTGGCCACCACCGCGAACCCCGCGTCGGTCAGGTCGCGGGAGACCGCCTCCCGCCACATCGGGTGGTCGTCCACCACCATCACCCGCAACTGCTCCACTGTCACGCCCCCTTCCGCGGTATGCACATCTCGATCTCCACGCCCTCGCCCGGCGCCGAGCTGAACTCGGCGGTGCCGCCGAGGTCGAGCAACCGGCCCTGGATGGACTGCGCCACCCCGAGCCGTCCGTCGCGCCGCGCCTGGGCCGGACGGTCCGGCGCGCAGCCGGCGCCGTCGTCGCGGACGGTCAGGGTCACCTGGTCCACCTCGTCCTCCAGCAGGATCCAGGCCCGGGCGTCCGGCCCGGCGTGCCGACGGACGTTGTCCATCGCCGCCGCCACCGCGGCCAGCAGCTCGGCGGCCACCGGTCCCGGCAACAGCACCGGCTCCCCCGGCGCGGACACCGTCACCCGCTCGCCCGCGTACGGTGCGAGCAGTGCGCCCAGGTCCTGCTGCTCCCCGCGGACCTGCCCAGGCAGCGGGCCACCCGTCATCAGCGCGCGCAGCGCCCGCTCCTGCTCGGCGGCCAGCCGGCCGAGCTCGGCGAAGCCGTCGGCGCGCTCGGCGCCCTGGCGGGCCACCAACGCGAGCACCTGGAGCACCCCGTCGTGGATGTCGCGGGACAGCCGCTCGCGCTCCCGGTTGGCCGCCTCCACCTGGAGGGCCTGGGTCAGCGTCGCCTCACTGGCCCGGGCCAGCTCGATCACGTACCCGATCGCGCAGCCGGCTATCAGCAGCAGCACGATGTCGTGCACGTTGTCCGTGGTGAAGCCGCCGTGCCGGGCGATGTTCGCGATCCCGATCACCAGGCCGGCCACGGCGGCCGGCCGCCAGCCGCCCTTGCCCGCGCAGCCCAGCACCGTGCCCGCCGCCCAGATGGTGGGCAGCGTGGCGGCGCCGGCCGCCACCCGGGCGGGCGTGTCGATCACCCCGCTCATCACCACCCCGGTGACCGTCATGGTGAGGTCCCAGGCCAGCACCGGCCAGGTGCAACGGGTCGGGCCGGTGAAGGCGCGCAGGCTGGCCAGCGTCCACAGCACCAGCGCGCCCAGGTAGATCCAGCCCGCGACGGGGTGCCGGAAGTGCTGGTAGGCGAGGGCGAAGCGGATCAGCGCATAGCCCAGCGCCAGCACCCGGAACCACGAGATGGCCCGCCAGAGCGGCAGCTCCACCGACATCCCGCCGTTCGCCACCGCTCCGCCGGGCCCGCTGCGCAACTGCGCCCGAGCCAGTGCGTCCGTCCCCGCCACGTCGTCCCCCGTCGACCTGTGCCGGACAAGCGTTCTAGGCGTCCGGCTCCTGCTTCTTCGCCTGTGCCTCGGACTTGGCGTCCGCCTCCTGCTGGGCCTTCTCGGCCTCCTGCTGCGCCTTCAGCGCCGCCTTCTGCTCGGCGTGCGCGGCGCGCTGCTCGGCCCGGCGCTCGGCGTCGGCCCGCTTCTTGTCGTCCGCGATCTGCCGCTTGGCGGCGGTCGCGTAGATATCCACGTACTCCTGGCCGGAGAGCCGCATGATCTCGTACATCACCTCGTCGGTGACCGAGCGCAGGATGAAGCGGTCGTTCTCCATGCCCTGGTAGCGGGAGAAGTCCAGCGGCCGTCCGATCCGGATGCCGGGCCGGATGCCGAAGGTGGGCAGCACCTGGCCGGGCGGCTGCACCTTCTCGGTGTCGATCATCGCGACCGGGATCACCGGCGCACCGGTGGCCAGCGCGACCCGGGCCAGCCCGCCGACCTTGCCGCGGTAGAGCTTGCCGTCCGGCGAACGGGTGCCCTCCGGGTAGACGCCGAAGAGCTCGCCGCGGTCGATCACCGAGATCGCGCTGCGGATCGCCGCCTCGCCCGCGCCGCGGACGCCGGAGCGGTCCACCGGCAGCTGGCCGACGCCCTTGAAGAAGGCCGCGGTCAGCTTGCCCTTGAGTCCGGGCGTGTTGAAGTACTCAGCCTTCGCGATGAAGGTCACGCGACGCTTCATCAGCGCGGGCAGGAAGAAGGAGTCCGAAAAGGAGAGGTGGTTGCTCGCGATGATCGCGGCTCCCTCGTCGGGGATGTTCTCCGCACCCTCCATCCACGGCCGGAAGAAGATCCGTAGCAGCGGTGCGACGATCATCTTCATCAGTCGGTAGAACAACCGGGGCCTCCTGTGTTGCAGACCGGTCGATCCTAATGCCCCGAAGTGCCCGTCCTGACACCCGACCGCCCGGGCGCACCGCTCGGAGGCTGCTCCGCGGGGTGTACTGGCCGCCTCGCCCGTGGGACGATTCGCTCCCGGCGCTTCCCCACCTCCGCGAAGGAGCCTGCGCATGCCGCTGCTGCCCGGTGCCGAACCGTACCGCCACCGCGGCGGCCCGGTCGGGGTCCTGCTCTGCCACGGCTTCACCGGCTCCCCGCAGTCGATGCGTCCCTGGGCCGACCGGCTGGTCACCGCCGGGCTCACCGTCTCGCTCCCGCTGCTCCCCGGCCACGGCACCCGCTGGCAGGACCTCCAGGTGACCCGTTGGGAGGACTGGTACGCCGAGGTCGCGCGCGAGCTGCTGCTCCTCTCGGAGGAATGCGAGCAGGTCTTCGTGGCGGGCCTGTCGATGGGCGGCGCGCTGGCCCTGCGGCTGGCCGCCGAGCACAGCGAACTGATCTCCGGCGTGGTGGTCGTCAACCCGTCGGTACGCTCCGACACCCCCGCCGGCGTCCTGCTCCCCGCCCTGCGGCACCTGGTCCCCAGCATCCCCGGGGTGGCGGGCGACATCGCCCTCGACGGCGCCTCGGAGGTCGGCTACCACCGCACGCCGCTGCACGCCGCCTGGTCGCTGTCCCGGCTCTGGCGCGAGGTCCAGCGCGACCTGCCGCGGGTGACCCAGCCGGTCCTGCTGCTGCGCAGTCCGCAGGACCACGTGGTGTCCCCGGCGAACTCCGCTCTGGTACTCGCCCGGATATCCTCGGTCGATGTGACGGAGCGGCTGTGCGAGCGCAGCTTCCATGTGGCGACGCTGGATCACGACGCCGGACTGATCTTCGAGGAATCCCTCGCGTTCGTCGAGCGTTTGACCAATGTCGTGAGGGCCGAAGATCGTCAGGGCTAGGGCCAACCAGGGCTGAAGGGCCGGCAGAGCAGATGAGGCAGTACCGATGAGCGGGGCGCCGGGCGCCGACGAGGACCGTCCCCAGGAGAGCGAGAACACTCCTGCCCCGGCCCCCGGCAGCCAGGCCGAACAGGACGCGATCTTCGCCGCCCTGGTGGCGCAGTTCGACGACCCGGTGGATCTCAACCGGCCGGACTGGCCGGAGATCGAGAACCTGCGCGCCAAGAACGACCTGGCCGGGTTCTCCCCCCAGCCCCGCCCCCGTCCCAGCACCCCCGCCACCCCGGCCGACCCCCCGCGCAGCTGGACACCGGCCGAGGACCCCGACGAGGGCCACTACGTCCCACCGGAGCCCCCGCCCCTCCCCCAGGGCGACACCACCGCCAAGTTCGCCTGGATCGCCGTCCTCGGCGGCCCGGCCCTGCTCCTCTTCGACGCCTTCTTCTGGCGCGAGATCGCCGGCTGGCCCGCCTGGGTCGGCCTCACCGCCTTCCTCGGCGGCTTCGCCACCCTCGTCATCCGCATGAAGGACCGCGACGACGACGAGCCCCCGGACCCCCACGGCGGCGCGGTCGTCTGAGGCGACCTTCGGCTCAGGCCGGCGGGACGCGTAGGACCGCGACCACCGGGAGGTGGTCGGTGGCGGCCATCACGTCGGTGTGCGGCAGTGGGGGGACGCCGCAGGCGAGGGGGTGGATGGCGGGGGTGGTGAAGACGGCGTCCAGGCGCTGGTAGGGGTCGCCGGGGCGGGAGGTGTACTCGCCGCCCCAGGGGGCGGTGGCGTGGGCGTCCTGGTAGCGGGCGGCCAGCCACTGCCAGCCGGGGTCCTCGGGGTGTTCGTTGAAGTCGCCGCCGATGACGCCCTGTTCGGCGCCCGCGAGCTGTCCGGGGAGCAGCTGGAACTGGCTCAGCCGCTCGGCCGGGTCCAGGCTCAGGTGGCAGCTGGTCAGCGCGAAGGGGGCCGCACGGCCCAGCCGCACGACGGCGGTGGCGAAGCCGCGCGCGTGCAGTCCGCGGGCCTTGGGGAGCAGCAGGTCGGCGCGGCGCAGCACGGTGGCGCGCGGGGTGCCGAGCAGCAGCGGGCCGGCGGCTGCCCGGCCGCCGCCGGAGAGCACGACGGTGCCGGTCTCGCGGGCGAGCCAGGCGGCCTGGGCCTCGGGGCGCCAGTAGCGGGGCGACTCCTGAATGCAGATCAGGTCGGGCTCGCAGGCCCGGATGACCCGGACCAGGGCACGCCGGTCGTCGCGCTGCGAGCGGACGTTGTAACTGAGCACGCGGACCCGTTCGGCGCCGTCGGGTTCCGGGCCGGAGGGCGGGAGGTCGAGGGTCACCCTCGTCACGCTACCGGTTCCGCCGCTGCGAGACCGGTAGCGTGACGGATCCTCAGCGCGTACGGGCCAGGTCGGCTGCGCCGACGATGCCGGCCGCCGAGCCCATCGAGGCCAGCACGACCTCGGCGCGCGGGCGGTGCACGCCACCGTTCAGGTACGTGCCGAAGGCCTTGGCGACCGGGTCGAGCAGCAGCCGGCCGGAGTCGGAGACGCCGCCGCCGAGCACGAAGACGCCCGGGTCGAAGAGCGCGGCCAGGTCGGCCATGCCGCGGCCGAGCCAGTCGGCCACCTCGGCGTAGCACTCCAGGGCGAGCGGGTCGCCGTCCTCGGCCGCCTGCGTGATGTGGATGCCCCGGATGGTGTCGGCGACACCGTCGTTGAGCTCCAGCATCCGCTTGCCGGCGATCGGGTCGGCGGCCGCCTTCTCCCGGCCGTAGCGGCGCAGCGCCCGGCCCGAGGCGTACTGCTCCCAGCAGCCGTGGCCGCCGCAGCCGCAGAGCAGGCCGTCGGGGACCATGTTGAGGTGGCCGATCTCGCCGGCCACGCCGAACCGGCCGCGGTGCAGCCGGCCGTCCAGCACCAGGCCGCCGCCGATCCCGGTGCCGACGGTGATCAGCACCATGTCGCTGTGCTCGGCCGCGGCGCCGAAGCGGAACTCGGCCCAGGCCGCGCAGTTGGCGTCGTTCTCGACCACCGTGTCGAGGCCGGTGAGCTCCTCGATCCGGCTGCGCAGCGGCTCGTTCTCCCAGTCGATGTTCGGCGCGAAGATCACCGTCGAGCGGTCCCGGTCGACGAAGCCGGGGGCACCCACGCCCACCGAGGCCACGTCGGGGTACTGCTCCTTGAGTTCGCGCACCGCCTGGGCGATGGCGTCGACGGCCCACTGCGGGTCGGCCGGAGTGGGTACCCGGGTGCGGGCCAGGATCTCGCCGGCCTCGTCGACCACCCCGGCCGCGATCTTGGTCCCGCCGACGTCGACGCCGATGGTCAGAGCCATGTGTCCCTCAGTCATTCGCTCGTGCCCGATGGGAGGACCGGTGCTCGCCCGGTCCGTGCTCCCCTAACACACCGTGCCATACATTATCCGAAGACAACAGCTAGCGAACCCCGCCGAGAGGCTTCAATAGTCGTACGATTCAAATCGATCCGTAGCGCGTCGGGATCCCTGGGTAACCGAACTCAGCCATCGACGTCGATGTGTTCGGTATCGGTGGATTCCGGAGCCGACCAGCGGCGCTCGTGGCCGGCCACGGCCGCGCGGTAGGCGGCCAACAGCTCGGTACCGGCTGCGGCGAGGTGCCCGTAGACGTCCGGATACTGGTCACGGAGCTGGTCGGCGGCCTGCTGCGCCTTCTCGCCGACGGCACACGCGAGCTTGCGCGTCTCCTCGACGAGCGAGCCGAGCGGGTTGTCGACAGGATCTGAACTGTTCATGACGGGCGCCTCCTCGTGCCGGCGACCGCGACCGCGGCCCCTGCACCGACGCTACCGGAGCCCGCCGGAGCCCCGGCGGAGCCCGCTCAGGAGCGGGGCCAGAGCTCCGGATCGGGCGCGAAGCGCACCGTCAGCTCGCCGTCCCGCAGGCCCGCGCCCGCCACCGTGCAGCGGCGCAGCGCGGACGGCAGGGAGAGAATCCGGCGGTACGGGCCGAGCCCCACCACCAGCTCGTCGCCCCGCCGCATCAGCTCCAGGTCGGCGCGGTCGGCGCCGGGCACGGTGAGCCGCCAGAGCAGCACCCCGTCCTCGGCGAGCCGGTCCTCGGCCGTCCAGGGCCAGTTCTCGACGGGCTCCGGCCCGGGGCCCTCGCCGTACAGCTGGCGGGCCAGCTCGGACGGCTGCTCGGCCAGCTGGTCCCCGACCAGCAGCGGGACGTCGAGGGCCAGCCCCGCCAGCCGCTCGCGCTCGCGGGCGGCCAGCGCGGCGAGCCAGGGGTCGGCGGAGGTGAGTGCGGCGGCGGGCAGCGCGCGGTGGGCGACGACGGCGTCCACCCGGTGCCCGAACAGCGCGAGGCCGGCCCGGGCCCGGCGCAGCCCGGCGGCGGTGCTGCCACCGGCGTCGGCCACCAGCCGGACCGTGGTGGCCGGGGACTCCACCACCTCGCGGGCGGCGGCGAGTTGGCTCTCGGCCCAGCCGCGGGCCTGGTAGATCCAGTCGGCCGGCATCGGCATGCCGACCAGCGCCGCCAGCATCGGGCGCAGCGAGCGGGCGGCCTGGCGCTGCTCGGGCAGCAACCGGGCGAGGTAGCGGTCGAGCTGCTCGGGCAGCGCGAGGGCGGCGGTCAGCTCGGCGGGCGGCGGGGCGGCGGCCACCAGGACGTCCCACTGGCCGGGCGGCTGCCGCAGCGCGCGGAGCAGGGCGAGTTGGCGGGTGCCGGGCAGGGCGGTGAGCTCGTCGTCGTCCAGCGGGTCGACGCCGAGCAGGTCGTAGCCGGTGCGCAGCCGCCCGTCGAGCGCGGCGACGGCGTGCCGGAAGGCCTGCTGCTCGTCGATCCGGGCGGCCCAGAGGCCGTCGGCGACCTCTTCGGGGGTGGTGGTGAGGCGGTGGCCGAGCAGGTCGTCGATCCGGCGGTGCGGGTCGTCGGCGGCCAGCAGCAGCGTGCGGCGCCCGCGCCCGGCGGCGTGCAGGGCGGTGGCGGCGGCCACCTCGGGCACCCCGCCGTTCTCGCCCGTGACCAGGACGGTCCGCATCACGCCCGCCGCGCCCTCTCCCGGCATCGGGCGATCAGCCCTCGACGCGCTTCTTGAGACCGGCCAGCGCCCGGTCGATGATGACCTTCTCGGCCTTGCGCTTGATCATCCCGAGCATCGGGATCTTGACGTCGACCGCCAGCTGGTAGGTGACCTCGGTGCCGCCCTGCGCGGGGGCCAGCGCGTACGAGCCGTCCAGTGCGCGGAGCATCTGGCTCTTCACCAGGGTCCAGGAGACCTCGCGGTCGCCGTCCCAGGTGTAGGCCAGCACGTGCTCGTCGCGGATCGCCCCGGCGTCGAGCACCAGGCGCACCTCGGTGGCCCGTCCGGCGTCGGTACGGCCGAGGACCTCGACCTCCTTGACCTCGCCCGTCCACAGCGGGTAGGCCTCGAAGTCGGCGATCACCGCCATCACCTCGGCCGGGGTCGCCGCGATGACGATGCTCGACCTGGTGTGTTCCGCCATGAGTGGGCCTCCGCGTTGTCCCGTGCGAGTCGTCAGGTGTGCGCGCCCGAAGGCTATCGCGACCGGGGACACCGCCCGGCCCACGGGTCCCACCGCTGTGGGTCCGGCAGACGGGCCTACCCACGGGTCACCGACGGCCTGCCGTAAGGTGCGGATCGGAACGAACCCCGGCGGGCCGCCGGTGTGACACTGCGAACACCCTGCCCGACCCCCTACCCGAATCTCCCTACCGGGCAGTAACGTCCTGCCGTCCCGCAGCGTCGCAGACAGGAGCAGCAGTGCTCGAGTTCAGCCTTCCGGCCCTCTACCAGGTTCCGAGTGGTGGCAACCTCTCCGATCTGGTCCACCAGAACGCCGCCGCGCGCCCCGGCACCGCGGTGCTCAGCCGCAAGGTGGACGGCCGCTGGGAGGACATCACCGCAGCCGCGTTCCTGACCGAGGTGCACCGCACCGCCAAGGGCCTGATCGCCTCCGGCGTGCTGCCCGGCGACCGGGTGGGGGTGATGTCGCGGACCCGCTACGAGTGGACGCTGCTGGACTTCGCCATCTGGTGCGCGGGCGCGATCACCGTGCCGGTGTACGAGAGTTCGTCCGCCGAGCAGGTGCAGTGGATCCTCGGCGACTCCGGCGCGGTCGCGGTCATCACCGAGACCGACGCGCACGCCGCCGTGCTGGCCGAGGTCCGTGCGGGGCTCACCGAGCTGAAGCACAGCTGGCAGATCGAGCGGGGCGCCATCGCCGAGCTGGCCGAGGCCGGCAGCGCGGTGGCCGACGCGGTGGTGGCCGAGCGCCGCTCGGTGCCCACCGAGGACTCGATCGCCACCATCGTCTACACCTCCGGCACCACCGGCCGCCCGAAGGGCTGTCAGCTCACGCACGGCAACTTCCTGTCCGAGCTGGGCAACGTGACGGCCCGGATGCCGCAGCTGTTCCGCCCCGACGAGAGCTCGGTGCTGCTCTTCCTGCCGCTGGCCCACGTGCTGGGCCGGATCGCCGAGATCGCCGCGGCGATCTCCGGCTGCAAGCTGGGCCACGTCTCGGACATCAAGGACGTGACCGCCGAGCTGGCCTCGTTCCGCCCGACCCTGATCCTGGGCGTGCCGCGGGTCTTCGAGAAGGTCTACAACACCGCGCGCTCCAAGGCCCAGGCGGACGGCAAGGGCAAGATCTTCGACCAGGCCGCCGACACCGCCATCGCCTACAGCCGGGCGCTGGACCAGGGCGGCGCGAGCCTGGCCCTGCGGCTCAAGCACAAGGTCTTCGACAAGCTGGTCTACAGCAAGCTGCGCGCCGCGCTGGGCGGCCGGGCCACCCACGCGATCTCCGGCGGCGCCCCGCTGGGCGAGCGGCTCGGCCACTTCTACCGGGGCATCGGCTTCACCGTCCTGGAGGGCTACGGCCTGACCGAGACCTGCGCGGCCACCGCGTTCAACCCCGCCGACAAGCCGAAGATCGGCACGGTCGGCCAGCCGCTGCCGGGCTCCTCGGTGCGGATCGCCGAGGACGGCGAGGTGCTGCTCAAGGGCCCGCAGGTGTTCACCGGCTACTGGAACAACCCGACCGCCACCGCCGAGGCGCTGCGCGACGGCTGGTTCGCCACCGGCGACCTGGGCAGCCTGGACGACGAGGGCTACCTCTCGATCACCGGCCGCAAGAAGGAGATCATCGTCACCGCCGGCGGCAAGAACGTCGCCCCGGCCGTGATCGAGGACCGGATCCGGGCGCACGCGCTGATCGGCGAGGTGATGGTGGTCGGCGACCGCAAGCCGTTCATCGCCTGCCTGGTCACCGTCGACGAGGAGTTCCTGCCCCGCTGGCTGGAGGCGAACGGCCGCCCGGCCGCGCCGCTGTCCGAACTGCGCGACGACCCGGCGCTGCTGGCCGCCGTCCAGGAGGCCGTGGACGAGGGCAACAAGGCGGTCTCGCACGCCGAGGCGGTCAAGAAGTTCCGGATCCTGGACACCGTCTTCTCCGAGGCCAACGGCTACCTGACGCCCTCGCTCAAGCTCAAGCGCGGCGTCGTGCTGAAGGACTACGCGGCCGAGGTCGAGGCGCTCTACCAGAAGTAGAACAGCCCGCTGGGCGCCCTACTCCCCCGCGAGCAGGGCGCCCAGCCGGCCGGCCAGCAGGTCCCAGCGCCAGGCCTCCTCGACCCAGCGCCGGCCCGCCGCGCCCAGCTCGCGGCGCAGCCCCTCGTCGCCCAGCAGGCGCACGATCCGCTCGGCCGCCGCACCCGGCGCCCCGCCGGGCACCACGTACCCGGTCCGGCCCTCCAGGACGGCGTCCGGCGCCCCGCCGGAGTCGCCCGCGACCACCGGCAGCCCGGTGGCCGAGGCCTCCAGGTAGACGATCCCCAGGCCCTCGACGTCCAGCCCGCCCCGCCGGGTCCGGCAGGGCATCGCGAAGACGTCCCCGGCGCCGTAGTGCGCCGGCAGCTCCGCCCACGGCACCGACCCGGTGAACCGCACGGAGTCGGCGACCCCGGTCGCCTCCGCCAGCCTGCGCAGGTCCGCGAGGTACGGCCCGCCGCCGACGATCAGCAGCACGGTGTCCGGCTCGACGGCCAGGATCCGCGGCATCGCCGTGATCAGGGTGTCCTGCCCCTTGCGCGGCACCAGCCGGGAGACGCAGACCACCACCGGCCGGTCGGTCAGCCCGAGCCGCGCGCGCACCTCGGCGCCGCCCGAGTCGGGGTGGAAGGTCTTCTCGTCCACACCCGGCGGCAGCTGGACCATCCGCGCGGCCGGGCCGGGACCGACGGCCCGGGCGATCCGCGAGCGGGTGTACTCGCCGAGGTAGGTCAGCGTGTCGGTGCCCTCGCCGATCCGGCGCAGCAGCTGCCGCGAGGCGGGCAGCTGAGCCCAGGCGGCCTCGTGGCCGTGCGTCATCCCCAGCAGCCGCGCGGCGCCCGCCCGGCGCAGCGCGGGGGCCATCAGACCCAGCGGCGCGGCGGCGCCGAACCAGACGGCGTCGCAGCCCTCGGCCCGAAGGATCTCCGCGGCCCGCCGGGTCACCCGCGGGGTCGGGACCATCATGGTGGTCCGGTCGCGGATCACCGGGAAGGGCTGCTCGGCGTCGAAACGCTCCGTCTCGCGCCGGTGGGCGTCGCTTCGGGGGCCCCACGATGAGGCGTACACCACAATGCTGCCCGCCGGCTGGCGCACCGCCATGTTGTGGACGAAGGCCTGAATTCCGCCTGGGCGCGGGGGAAAGTCGTTGGTGACGATGAGGGTCTTGCGCATACTGTCCACGGCTCGCTCGGTCGGGGGGTGCACGGTTCACCGCTCACTGATCCGTACCATAGGACACCATGCCCGAATGCTGGGAACGGATGACCCGACCGGAACCGTTTCTCCGCTGAGCCTGTCCTAGTCGGCACAGGTTCAGAACGGCATGCGGAGAGGCCGGCATGCGGAGACGTTGACGAGGGAGCTCAGTGGTGTTGGCGCAGGACGGCCCAGCCGGCCAGGCTGGCAGCGGCAGTGGCGGTCTCGCCGTGGCCGAGCACCGGGCACAGGGCGCCACCGCGCTCACCCCGGCTCCCCCGACCGCGGCGCGAGGGGCCCTCTGGACGCTCGGCGCGTCCTGGACAGCCACCCGCGTCCTGATCCTGCTGCTGGTCTTCGGGATCATCAGGATCAGCCAGCTGGACGTGACCACCGACGTGTCGGTGATCTACCACGGCTGGTACGAGGTGCTGCAGACCGGCACCTTCCCGATGGACGACGTGACCTGGCAGTACCCGCCCGGCGCGGCCCTGGTGATGCTGCTGCCCGGGATGCTGCCCTGGACGTACATGACCTCGTTCTTCGTGCTGTGCGGCGTCTTCGACGCGGTGGCCATGACGATGCTGGTGCGCAACGGCATGCGCAAGGGGCGCAGCTTCGCGGGCAGCTGGGTCTGGGTGGTCGGCGTGCCGCTGCTCGGCCCGACGGTCTACTGCCGCTACGACATCCTGGTCACCACGCTGGCCGTCGCCGGGCTGCTGGTGCTGCTGCGCCGGCCGGTGCTGGGCGGCTTCCTGCTGGGCCTGGGCGGCCTGATCAAGCTCTGGCCGCTGATCGCCCTGGCGGGCACCCCGCGCGGCCGGCGGACCCGGCAGTCCTGGACGGCGGCGGCGGCCACCCTGGCGGCGCTGGCCTTCCTGCTGGCCGCCGGGATGAACGGCGCCTTCCAGTTCCTGACCTTCCAGGCCGACCGCGGCATCGAGGTGGAGTCACTGGGCGCGCTGCCGCTGCACTTCGCCCGGCTGGCCGGCGCCTGGCACGGCCAGGTGATGATGAACTACGGCTCGGTGGAGATGCTCGGGCCCTGGGTGCCGGTGATCTCCAAGGTCGCGGTGCTGGCCACCGTGGCGGGCTTCGGCTGGCTGCTGGTCTGGCGGCTGCGGGCGCGTCGCTGGCAGCCCTCCACCACCTTCGACGCGGCGCTGGCCGCGCTGCTGATCTTCACCGTGACCAGCCGGGTGATCAGCCCGCAGTACATGGTCTGGCTGGTCGGCCTCGCGGCGGTCTGCCTGACGGTGCGCGGGACCAGCCAGAAGCCGGTGGCGGCGCTGATCCTGCTGGCCACCGCGCTGACCACGGCGGAGTTCCCGCTGATGTTCGGCCAGGTCGTGAACAGCCTGCCGTGGGGTGTGGTGGTGCTCTCCAGCCGCAACCTGCTGCTGCTGGCCGCGACCCTGATCTCCTGCTACCGGCTCTGGAAGTCCACCAAGGGGACGGCTCCGCAGGCCGTCAGCACGGTGGTGGCGGAGCCGGAGACCAACTACCCGGTCCGGCCCGGCATCGCCTACGAGCAGAGCCTGCTGGACGACTGAGCGGCCGCGCCTCAGCTCAGCTCAGCTGGCTGACCGTCTCGGCCACCCAGTCCTGGGTGAACTTCGCCAGGCCGTAGCCGAGCCGGGCCTGGAAGACCTGGTCCAGCTGCTGCTCCCGGCCGGAGCCCGGCCCGGCCGCGCCGACCGCCCGGTAGAGCTCGACCAACGCGGGCCGGCCGTGCCGCCGGGCGATCAGGTCACAGGCCAGCCAGGCGAGCTCGTAGGCCTGCGCGATCGCCGGGGCGCCGGCCGCGAAGTCGGTGTCCAGTGGCAGGGCGGTCGGGAGTCGGCCGGCCGCGACGTCCCCGGCCAGCTCCGGTGCGATCTCCCGGGCGGTGCGGCCGGTGCCGAGGTAGCCGGTGTAGTCGGCGGCCCCCTCGGAGAGCCAGAGCGGGGTCCAGGGGTGGGTGTCGGCGCGGGTCGCCACATGGGTGCACTCGTGCGTGATGACCACCCGCCGGCCCAGTGCGCTGAGTTGGCGGTACGCCTCCGGGTTGACCAGCACCCGGTCGGCGGGGGTGTGCACGGGTGCCCCGGCGGCCGCGCTGGTGACCGCGGCTATGTCCTGGTAGCTGCCCGCGGGGACGGCCAACAGGTTCGCGAACTGGGCTTCGGTGTCCGGGAGCTGCAGGACCAGGCGATCCGCCCAGCCGGTCCCCCAGAGATCCTCGACGGCCGGCACGGCGGCGTCGGCGACGGCGGCCAGCACGGTCAGCTCGTCGCGGGCGGCCGCGCCCATCACCAGGCAGCGATCGCCGGTGACCACGCCGAGCGGGCCCGGGTCCCACGGCGCGGCCGGACTGTCGGGGGCCGGCGTCTCGGCGCTCGGCCGACCGTCCGCGCCGAGCGTCAGGCGGCGCTGCAGGACGGCCGGGTAGTCGTCGAAGTCCTTGATCTGGTAGGAGAGTTCAGCCAAGACCTCGGAGTCCCGCAGCGCGGTCACCCGGTAGTCGAGGCCGACCAGCGGCAGCGCGGCCAGCGGGCCCGCGCGCAGCTCCAGGGCGTGCGCGGCGAGCAGCCGCTCGACCGCCGCAGCCGTCGGCCCGCTCGTCACCGCCCGGGCGGGGGCCACCACCCGGGGCAACGACAGCTGGGCGAGCCCGCCGACCGCGAGCAGCAGCGCGGCCCGCCGGGACAGCCGTGCAGGCCCCAGGGCCGCTGCGGCCGCCGGGGCGGACCGCAGCCGCTCGTCGCTGTTCAGGGCCGCACCACCGCCGCGACCGGCATCGCCGAGACGCTCTCGTAACGCACCCGGGCGCCGGGGTAGGGCGCGTGTACGACGACACCACCGCCGGCGTACATGCCGACGTGGTGCATGTCCCTGAAGAAGATCACCAGGTCTCCCGGTCGCGCCTCGGCCAGGCTGATCCGCTGCCCCCCGAACGCCTGTGCCTGCGAGGTGCGCGGCAGGGTCACTCCGGCCTGCCGCCAGGCCCAGTACATCAGACCCGAGCAGTCGAAGGAACCGGGGCCGGTGGACCCGTAGACGTACGGGGAGCCGATCTTGCCGATCGCCGCCGCGAGCGCGGCAGCCGCCCGGTCCGAGGACGGCGACTGGGTGCCCAGGTCGACCCGGTCGGTGCCGCGGGCGGCCCGGTCGTGGGCGTCCCGGGCGTCCTGGGCCGCGAGTTGGGCGCGGTCGTGGGCGTCCAGCGTGTTCAGCAGCACCTGGGCGCTCTTCAGCCGCTGCTGGACCTGCTGCTTGCAGTCCACCAACGACTTGCGCACGCCGTCGAGTTCGGCGAGCTTGCTGGTGGCCTCGGCACGCCGCTGGTCGAGCCGGCGCTGCTGCTCGACCACCTCGCGCAGCGAGGCGGCGCGCTGCTCGGCGGCCTGGGCGAGGTTACGGGCCCGGTCGAGATAGCGCTCCGGGTCCGAGGAGAGCATCAGCTGCACGGAGGGGTCCATGCCGCCCGACCGGTACTCGGCCGCCGCGACCGTCGACAGCTGGCCGCGCATCCGGTTCAGCGCGTCCTGCCCCTCGGCGACCTGCGCCTGAAGCACCCCCGACTCGCTCTGCAGACGCTTCTGCGCCTCCTCCGCCGCGTTGGACTTCTCCGAGGCCTGCTCGGCCTCCGAGTAGAGCTGGTCGACCTGCGCCTTGACGTCCTTCTTGTCGGGGGTCGGCGCGGTGGGGACGGCCTGGGCGCCGCCTGCGGCGGCTATCGCCAGGGCGGTGGTCGCGGCGGCCGTGACCGCCAGGGCGCGGGCGAACCGCCGTGCGGTGCCCGGGAGGGCAGCGCGGCCGGGGTGGGTCGGACGGTGCGGCATCACCATGAGGCGACGGCTCCAATCGACGTGGAAAGCGGAACTCCGAGCGCCGACGTTAGCGGGTACGGCGAATGACTCCAAACCCTTGCCAAGACGAATATTTGACCATCAATCGGACATTCGTCCGATCCCGGAAACGCCAACAGCCCGGCCTCCCAAGGGAGACCGGGCCGCAGTCGGCCGCGAGGCCCTGCGATCAGGGGCGCACGATGGCCGTGATCGGCATGTTCGAGGCAGCCTCGTAACGGACCACCGAGCCGGTGTGCGGGGCGTGGATCACATTGCCGCCACCCACGTAGATGCCGACGTGGTCACCGCCGTAGAAGATGATCAGGTCGCCGATCTGGGCGTTGGCCAGGTTGGTGCCCAGGTTGGTGCCGTACGCCTCCTGCTCCTGCGAGGTGCGCGGCAGCGAGACGCCGGCCTGCGCGTAGGCCCACTGGGTCAGACCGGAGCAGTCGAACGAGCCCGGGCCGGTGGCGCCGTAGACGTAGGGCGCACCGAGCTTGCTCTCGGCGGCCGCGACCGCGGCGGCGGCCTGCGGGTTGGCGCCCGCCGTGGAGGTCAGGTCGGTGCGAGTCGCACCGCGCGAGGCGGCCTGACCACCGGCGGCCTGGGCGGCGGCCGATGCCTTCGCCGCGGAGTCGGCGGCGGCCTTGGCCTCGGCGGCGGCCATCTGCTGGCGCTGCTGCTCGGTGAGCGAGTTCAGCAGGTCCTGGGCCTTCGCCAACTTGGCCTGCACGTCGGTCTTGGCGGCCTGCAGGGTCTGCGTGGTGGCGGCCAGGTCGGCGAGCTTGCTCTGCGCGTCGGCCTTGTCCTGGTCGAGCTTCTGCTGCTGCTGCTGGAGGTCCTTCAGCGTCTCGGACTGCGTGCTGTTCATCTGGCTGACCGAGCCGGCCTGCGTGAGGAACGTGTCCGGGCTGGCACTGAGCATCAGCTGCACGGTCGGGGATATACCGCCCGAGGCGTACTGGTTGGCGGCCACCTCGGCCAGGCCGCCCTGCAGGTTGGTCACCTGGTCCTGCTGGCGGGCCACCTGGTCCTGGAGCTGGCCGACCTGCTTGGTGAGGTCCGCCTGCTTCTCCTGGGCACCGTCCAGCTGCTGACTGGCGGTCTCGGCCTGCGCGTTCAGGGCATCGACCTGAGACTTGACCTGGTCGAGCGTGGGCGCCGGGTCTGCGTGCGCTCCGGCCTGGGAGGACAAGGCCATGGCGGTTGCGGCGGCTGCGGTCAGGATCGACGCGCGAGTTCGACCGGCGGGCTTGGGACGACGATGGGACGCCACGAAGGCGGGCTCCTTCTTCCTACGTCCGCCTACCGGGTGAGCTGACGGGTTCGGGCTGGAAGAGATGCCCTACGACGCCTCACCGACCTCTCGGTCGACCTGGCGCCGATTCACCCCGAGGAACGTGGTTCCCCGGCTCCGGTCCGCAGCACCCTCACGGGGGATCCCCGTCGGGCAGTCAACTGCCCGGCTGCATTCCAGACTCGGCGGTAGCCCCCGCTGTCACCCGGGTCGGGTGATCTCCATCGCGGCGGCTCACAGCAGGACCCTAGTAACAGAACCGTGATCCGTTCAAATCCTTGTCAGAAAAAAGGTCCAACTTTGACTGTGGGTGATATGGGGGTCACGGGTCGTCGATCATGGCGGGAGCGCCGAGTGGCACAGCTCACAAAAACCGGTGGCGGGGCGTCAGTTGCGCTCGACGACCGTCGGAGCGACTGAACGTCAGAGCTCGGCGCGCCCGCTCGCGCCGACGCGTCGTTCGGCGTCGGCGAACGGTGGGAGCCGGGCGGGAGTGGAGCAGGCGGGGTGAAGCCGGCGGCGGTCGGCGACCGCCGCCAGGTCAGACCCGGCGGATGGTGTTGATCGGACCGATCGAGGTGGCGTCGGCGATCCGGACCACGTCGCCGGTGTGCGGAGCGTGCACCACCTTGCCGTTGCCGATGTACATGCCCACGTGGTGCATGTCGCCGCCGTAGATGACCAGGTCGCCCGGCTCGGCCTGGGCCAGGCTCGGCACCCGGGTGCCGTAGACGCCCTGCTCCTGCGAGGTGCGCGGCAGCGAGACGCCGGCCTGGAGGTAGGAGTAGACCATCAGGCCCGAGCAGTCGAAGTTGTTCGGACCGGTCGCGCCCCAGACGTACGCCTTGCCCAGCTCGCTCAGCGCGACCTGCACGGCGGTCGCCGCATAGCCGGAGGCCGGCGGCAGGTTGAGGCTGCTGAGGTCGGTGCGGGCACTGTCGCGCGAGGCGCGGTCGGCCTGGGCCAGGGAGGCCCGGTCGGCGGCGCTGAGCGAGTTCATCAGCTTCTGCGCCGCGGCGAGCTTGGCCTGGACGTCCGCCTTGGCCTGGTTCAGCTCCTGCGTGGAGCGGTCCAGCTCGGCCAGCGTGGCGGCGGCCTCCTGCTTCTCCTGGTCCAGCTTGCGCTGGTCGGACTGCAGGGACTTCAGCGCCTCGGTCTCGGTGGAGGTGGCCTCCGCCATGCTGGAGGCCTGGTCCAGATAGGCCGTCGGGTTGGAGTTGAGCATCAGCTGCACCGACGGGTCGATACCGCCGCTGCGGTACTGGTCCGCGGCCACCCCGGCGAGGCCGGACTGCAGCTGCGTCACCTCGGCCTGCTGACGGGCCACCTGGTCCTGCAGGTCGGAGGCCTGCTGGCGCAGCTGGTCGCCGCGCTCCTTGGCTCCGTCGTACTTCTCGGAGGCCGCTTCCTGCTGCGTGTTGAGGCCGTCGATCTGCGCCTTGACGTCGTCCAGCGAGGGCTTGGGATCAGCCCAGGCGCCGCTCTGCGCGGACAGCGCGACAGCGGTCGCCGCAGCTGCGGTGAGCACGACGATCCGTGCACGGCTCGGCTGCTTGGGACGGCGATGGGACGCCACTGGACGGCTCCTTCTTCCTGCGGTCTCACCCGATCGGGCGAGTGGCCGGAAAAATAGGTTTGACGGCAGACCCTAGTGAAGATCACATCTTTGCGCCACTCTCCTCGTGGCACGAACTACCGTCCCACCAAGGGCCCTCACCGAACCTCCACACCCGGGCAACCACCGAGTCACTCAGGCTCGGGAGAGCCGGTTCAGCAGCAGCACCGAGGCGACCGGACGGGCGCCCGCCTTGCGCACGCCGTCCGCGACCTCCTTGTCGGTGGAGACCACCACGACCGGCCGCCCCTGGGGCTCGGCCCGCACCAGCTGACGGATCAGCTCGTCCGCGGTCTGCCCGGTCCGACTGAACCGCACCCGCACCCCGCGCGGAGGCGCCATGATGACCGGAACGTCCAGGTCCTGGCCGTCGAAGACGCAGGTCACCTCGGCCTGGGTGCGCTGCGCCAGCATGGCCAGGCCGCCCAGCAGGCGCATCCGCTGCTGCTCCAGCGGCAGCGTCGGATAGCCGGTCTTGGTCACGTTGTAGCCGTCCACCACCAGGTGGACCTGAGGAATCGCCAACAGCTGGTCGAGCAGCGCCGGGTCGTCCTCCGCCAGCGCCCGGCGGGCGACGTCGTGCGGCGAGGCCGAGGCCGGCACCACCGCGTCCACCAGGTCGGCCGGGTGCAGCTGGGTGACCGGCAGCGCCAGCTCGCGCTGGAGGCCCTGGGCCGACTGCAGCACGGTGTCCAGCAGCAGCCGCAACCGCATGTCCTCGACGCTGCGCCCCTCCCGGGCCGAGCGGCGGCCGGTCTCCAGCGCGCTCTCCAGCTCGGTGATCCGGTGCTTGAGCCGCCGGCTCTCGCTCTCCGCCGCGCCGCGCTCGACGGTGGCGGCCGAGGCCGCGGCGGCCAGTTCGGCCTGAAGCTTCTTCACCTCGGCCTGGGCGCGGCGGGTGTCGCTCTCCAGGCTCCGCTGCTTCTTGCGCAGCGACTCCAGCTCCCGGCGGGTGCCCTCGGACTCGGCCCGCTGGCGGTCCAGGTCGGCCCGGGCCGAGGACCGCAGGGAGGACAGCTCCTCCTGGAGCTTCTCCACCATCCGCGCGGACTCCGCGACGGCGTCGTCGGCACCGGCCCGCTCCACCAGCTCGCTGACGTCCATCACCAGCTGCACCCAGCCGCGCGGCCGCAGCAGGTACGCGGCGGCGGCCACGTCCAGCGGCTCGGCCGCGCCGGGCACGCTCCCCGCCTCCAGCGCCTTGACCAGGTCGGGCTGGCCCAGCCGCAGCCGGTCCGCTATCCGCAGCCGGAAGACCGGTTCGGCCTCCAGCGCGGCCGCCAGGGCCGTGCCGGCGTACTTGGCCCGGCGGGCCGGGGTGAACTTCGCGTACGGACGGAGCGAGGCGGGCAACTCCGCGGCGGGCAGCCCACCGAGCGCGTCGGCGGCCAGCCCGACCACCCGGCGGCGGACGCCCTCGGGAAGCGGCCGGTCCAACTGCTCGGCAACGCCGGACGCCTCCTCAGGGGTCTGCGCCTCCGGGCCGGGAGCAGCAGACAGCTGCTCCTGCGGCTCAGCGGCCTCCCTCGCTGCGTCCATCGCGTTCCTCGGCTCCGATCCTGGTCTGCGGGGCCGTCCGGCCGGGTGCCCGACGCCCTGAACTCACCACTGTGGGCAATTGTCGCGTGAACCGCGCCTCAGCGGACACCACGCCACACATCGCGCCCCCCGGCCGATCGGACCCGCTACTCTTCGGAACCCGGGCGGGCGACCAGCTCGATCTGGTCGACCGCGTTGCACCAACGGCAGCGGACCGACTCCAGCGACTCGCTCAGCACCTCGCGCTCCTCGACCTTCGGTTCGCCGGCCAGGTCGAGGTGGACGTACTCGACCACCCGGGACGAGCGCGTCACGTCGAAGCGGGTCAGGTTGCCGCACAGCGTGCAGCGCCAGCGGGTTTCGGCAGTGGGCGCGGGGACAGTCATGGGCGGGGTCCTCTCGGCTGGTCCATGGTCCGGGCCGGTGCTCTGCCCAGGCTCCAAGCCTAGGCCCTGGCCCTGAAGCACCCGGCACCGGATACCGGTTCCCACCAGCGCCCGGACGGCCCGCGCGGACCTCGCGGTAACCCGGTCGCAGCACACGGCGGTGTCGGCGACGGCCCGGCGCGGAATGCATCCCCGCATGGTGCTCCCGGTACGCGACGAGGTCGGCCGCCACGAGGACGGGCCGACCGGCCCGGCCCCGCTCGTCAGCTACCTGCTGATCGCGCTGAACTGCGTGGTCTTCCTGCTCGGGCCCAGCGGCCTCAACCCGCTGTACGGCGCGACCGCCCCCGACCGGGCCTGCGCCGCCCAGCACTACCAGCAGCGCTGGGGCGCGATCCCCGCCGAGCTGCTGAGCGACCGTCCACTGACCGCGGCTCAGCTGGCCGGGACCACGCCGCCGCTGCCCGGCTGTCCGCCGACCGCCACGCCCGGCAAGAGCCCGGCACTCTCGCTGCTCAGCTCGCTCTTCGTGCACGGCGGCTGGCTGCACCTGCTGGGCAACATGCTCTTTCTCTTCGTCTTCGGCCCGGGGGTGGAGGAGCGCCTGGGCCGGCTGCGCTTCCTCCTCTTCTACCTGGCCGCCGGGGCCCTGGCGGCGTACGGCTACGCCCTGACCGGAGGCGGCGCCGAGTCGCTGCGGCCGCTGGTCGGCGCCTCGGGCGCGATCGCCGGAGTGCTCGGCGGCTACCTGCGGCTCTACCCCAGGGCCCGGGTCACCGCGCTCGTCCCGCTGCTGTTCTTCCTGCCACTGCGCTTCCCCGCCTGGCTGGTGCTCGGGCTGTGGTTCGGCGTCCAGTGGTGGTCGGCCCGCGACGCCGTCCCCGGTGTCGCCTACCTCGCGCATGTGATCGGCTTCAGCGCGGGCTTCCTCGCCGTGTGGGTGGCCCATCGGCGTGCCGGATACGCTGGCCGCACCTCTCGTCCCCCAGGAGCCCCCTCGTGATCACCGCCATCGTGCTCATCAAGACCAGCGTCGACCGGATCCCCGAGATCGCCGAGGCGATCGCCGCCATCGAGGGCGTCAGCGAGGTCTACTCGGTGACCGGCGGCTACGACCTGGTGGCGATGGTGCGGGTGCGCCACCACGAGGACCTGGCCGAGGTGATCCCCGGGCGGCTCAACAAGGTCCCCGGCGTCGAGCACACCGAGACCCAGATCGCCTTCCGCACCTACTCGCAGCACGACCTGGAAACCGCCTTCGCGCTCGGCCTGGAGTAACTCGGCCTAAGGTCCACGGTCAGCGGCGGGTGTCCGCCACGCAGCGGCCGCCCTCGTTGCGGTAGGTCCAGCGCGCGCCGTCCGAGACCAGCTCGCGGACCGCGCCGAGGAAGCGCTCCAGGTGCTCCTCGGGGGTGCCGACGCCGAAGCTGACCCGGATCGCGTTCAGGCTGCGCTCCCCCGGCAGCGAGGCGTCCGGCGCGCCACAGCTGGAGGCCGGCGCCGCAGCGTCCCCGGCCAGCAGGGTGCGGACCAGCGGGTGCGCGCAGAACAGCCCGTCGCGCACCCCGATGCCGTACTCGGCCGACAGCGCGGCCGAGAAGTGCGAGCTGTTCCAATCCCGCACCACGAACGAGAGCACGCCCACCTGCGGGGCCTCGCCGCCGAACAGGTTGAGCACGGTGACCTCGGGGATCTCGGCCAGCCCGGTCTTGAGCCGCTCCAACAGCTGCTCCTCACGCTCCTGCAGCGCGTCGAAGCCGGCCTCGGTCAACGCCCGGCAGGCGGAGGCGATCGCGTAGGCGCCGATCACGTTGGGCGAGCCCGCCTCGTGCCGGGCCGGTCCCTGGTGCCACTCGACGGCCACCGAGCCGTCCTCCTGGCGCGCCACGGTCCGGCTCGCGCCACCGCCGGCCAGGTACGGCTCCGCCGCCTCCAGCCAGTCCGCGCGCCCGGCCAGCACACCGGCGCCGAACGGCGCGTACAGCTTGTGCCCGGAGAAGGCGACCCAGTCGACGCCCAGCTCGCGCACCGAGACCCGGTGGTGCGGCGCCAGCTGCGCGGCGTCCAGCACCACCCGGGCGCCGTGCCGGTGCGCCACCTCGGTCAGCTCGGCGACCGGCCACAACTCGCCGGTGACGTTGGAGGCGCCGGTGACGCAGAAGAGCCGGTGCTCGGCGGGCTGGGCGGCCAGCGCGGCGTCCAGTGCGGCGACGGCCTCGGCGTGCGAGCGCGGCGCGGGCAGGAAGCTGACCGCCAGACCCTGCCGGCGCCAGGGCAGCAGCGAGGCGTGGTGCTCGGTCTCGAAGGCAAAGACCCGGGTGCCGGCGGGCACCACGGCGGCCAGCAGGTTCAGCGAGTCGGTGGTGGCGCGGGTGAAGACCAGCTGGTCGCCCTCGCGCAGGTCGAGGAACTCCTCGACGGTGCGCCGGCTCTGCTCGTAGAGGTCGGTGGAGAGCTGCGAGAGGTAGCCGGCACCGCGGTGCACGCTGCCGTAGTAGGGGGCGTAGGCGGCGACGTCGTCCCAGACCCGCTGGAGCGCCGGGGCGCTGGCGGCGTAGTCGAGCGCGGCGTAGCTGACCTTCTCGCCGCCGACGAGCGGGACCTCCACGGCGGAGCCGAGCACGGCGAGCGGGGGGCGGACGGCCGAGGTGACGGGCGACGAGTATGCAGACATGGGTGCACTCCTCCAGGGTCTGGACCCCGGGAGGTGGATACACCGGTGGTCCGCGCTTGCCACGCGGACCTGTCGCCGCCTGGCCTGGTCTTCACCCAGGGCACCCCGCCACGGACGGAGGGTTGCCGGACAGCAAGCTGGGGCTAGTCGCGCTGTCACTCATGACCTGACGAAGACTTTATCCAGCGACCGGAGGATGGTCAAACACCGTTCCACCATCCGGACAGCAGTGAGACCCGCAGGTCAGCGCCCTGCGGGTCTCACGAATATCCGGATGGGACTGCGCTCAGACCCGCGCGGTCGCCTCGGCCCAGCTCTTCAGGACGGCCTGCGCCGCACCCGAGTCGATGGCGGCCGCGGTGCGCACCATGGCGGCCTTGAGCTGCTCGGCCAGCGGAGCGCCGGTCAGGTCCAGCGCGACCAGTGCCGCGGCGGAGTTCAGCACCACGGCGTCACGTACCGGCCCGCGCTGCCCGGCCAGCACCCGGCGGGCGACGTCCGCGTTGTACTCGGGGTCCGCGCCGCGCAGGCTCTCCACGCCGGCCAGCTCCAGGCCCACCTCGCGCGGGTCGAAGACGGTCTCGGTCACCTCGCCGCCGCGCACGATCCAGACCCGCGAGGTGGTGCAGACGGTCAGCTCGTCCAGGCCGTCGTCACCCCGGAAGACCAGCGCGCTGGACCCGCGCCGGGCCAGCACCCCGGCGATCAGGCCGGCCAGCCGGGTGTCGAAGCAGCCCACCGCGTGCGCGGTCACCTTGGCCGGGTTGGTCAGCGGGCCGAGGATGTTGAAGGCCGTCGGCACCCCGAGATCGCGGCGGGCCGGGGCGGCGTGGCGCATCGCCGGATGGAACTTCGCCGCGAAACAGAAGGTGAGGCCGACCTCCTCGGCGACCTCGGCCACCCGCCGGGCGCTGAGGTCCAGCCGGATGCCGAGCCGCTCCAGGACGTCCGAGGACCCGCTCGACGAGGAGGCCGCCCGGTTGCCGTGCTTGACCACCTTGGCACCGGCGGCCGCCGCGACGATCGCCGACATGGTCGAGATGTTGACGGTCTTCGCCCGGTCACCGCCGGTCCCCACGATGTCCACCGCGGGGCCGGGGATGTGCAGCGGCTCGGCGTGCGCGTACATCGCGTCGACCAGTCCGGCGATCTCGTCGACGGTCTCGCCCTTGGCCCGCAGCGCGACCACGAAGCCGGCCACCTGCGCCGGGCTCGCCTCGCCGCTCATGATCCGGTCCATCGCCCAGGCGGCGTCCACCCGGGCGAGGTTCGCGCCGTTCAGCAGCGTGCTCAGGACGTCCGGCCAGGTGTGGACCACCTGCACGGGGTCCTGGCCGCCGTTCGCAGGGTTCACATTCACCATGGCTGACTCCAGCTCGCATCCGACGTGCTCGAAAAGGGATGCCGCCAGCCTATCGAGCGGGGCAGCCGAGACGGCCGCCGTCGGGTGGACGGCGGCCGCTTCTCTCCTGTTGAGACGTCTCGCGCGGGTGGGGCGGCCGCGACGTCTCGGCCACCGGGACCGGCCCACGTCAGCTGGAGAGGCTCCGCGCGCCGAGCCGGGCCCGCAGCAGCGTGGCGGCGGCCTCGGCCAGCGCCACCGGGTCCACCGGGTGGGAGATCGCGGCGTCCGCCCGGCTCCAGGCCGCGAGCCAGGAGTCCTGCGGACGGCCGATCAGCACCAGCACCGGCGGGCAGCCGTAGATCTCGTCCTTGACCTGGCGGGCCAGCCCGAGTCCGCCGGCCGGAACGGCCTCGCCGTCCAGGACGCAGAGGTCCACGCCCCCCTTCTCCAGAGCACGCAGCACCGCCGGGGTGGTGGCGCACTCCAGGTAGGCCAGCTCCGGAAGGTCGGCGGCGGGCCGCCGGCCGAGTGCGATGGTGACCTGCTCACGGGTGTTGCGGTCGTCGCTGTAGACGAGAACCGTCAGCTTCTCGTCGCTGGTGTGCGTCATGGCCCTGCTCCCGGGTGCTCAGAAAAAGGTGCCTCGAAGAGGTGCCTCGAAGGGTGCCTCGTACGTCGCCTGGTATCGCCGGTACAACGCGCCACGGGTGTGATCCGTACCACGTCCACCACTCCCGGATGCTACTCCGCATCACCCGCCCCGGTGAGCGTCCGGCGTGATCTCTTGCGGACCGGCTGCGGCGGGGTGTCACCCAACCGGGCGAACCGCCGTCACCCCCACCCCTACAGATCACCCGAACGGCCCACGCGCTACCGGCTCGCAGCCTCCCCAGGCGTCAGGACACGCAGGGCGAAGGGGTGGTCCGGCCGGACGAACCGTCAGAAAAGTCGCATCGGACGACGAATCTCATCCGCCCCGCACGGCTCGCCGCGTCCCGGGCGACCCGGACACCGCCATCCGGGCATACCGCACGCACCGGACACTCCGAGGGAGACCCCCCGACGTGAAGACGGAATAAGGGACCGACATAATGTCGGTCGTGGCGACAGCAACAGCAACAGAAACCGGGCACGCACATGGATCGGTCAACCGACCGAACATGACCAGCGTCGGAACCATCGTCTGGCTGAGTTCCGAGCTGATGTTCTTCGCGGCCCTCTTCGCGATGTACTTCACGGCTCGCTCCGTGAAGGGACCAGACTTCTGGGCCGAGAAGGCACATGCCCTCAACGTCCCCTTCTCCTCCGTGAACACCACGATCCTGGTGCTCTCCTCGCTCACCTGCCAGCTCGGCGTCTTCGCCGCCGAGCGCGGTGACGTGAAGAAGCTCCGCTCGTGGTTCACGATCACCTTCATCATGGGCGCGACCTTCATCGGCGGCCAGATCTTCGAGTACACCGAGCTGGTGAAGAAGGACGGCCTCTCGCTGTCCTCCGACCCGTACGGCTCGGTGTTCTACCTGACCACCGGCTTCCACGGGATGCATGTGACGGGTGGTCTGATCGCCTTCCTGCTGGTCCTGGGACGGACGTATGCAGCCAAGCGGTTCACGCACGAGCAGGCCACTGCGGCGATCGTCGTGTCGTACTACTGGCACTTCGTCGACGTGGTCTGGATCGGCCTGTTCGCGACCATCTACCTGATCAAGTAGCCGATCAGGTCGCTGGCCGCCGGCCGGACCCGCTGCCCTCACCGGCTACGGGTCCTTCTGCCCGTGCCGATGCCCTGCCGACGCCGACCGCGCGCCGGGCCCACCACCAGCCGACCAGATCCTGACACCGGGGTTATTCCGTGAAAAAGCTCTCCGCACGACGGCGCCACCCACTGGCGGCGCTGGTCGTTCTACTCTTCGCCCTGGCGATCACCGGGGGGCTGTACGCCGCGTTCGCGCCCGCCGAGAAGGCACAGGCCGACAGCTCGGCGCAGTCGCTCGCGATCGACGAGGGCAAGCGGCTCTTCGCCGTGGGCTGCTCCTCCTGCCACGGCCTCAACGGCGAAGGCAGCGCTGACGGTCCGAGTCTGGTGGGCGTTGGTTCCGCCGCGGTCGACTTCCAGGTCGGCACCGGCCGGATGCCGGCGCAGCAGCCCGGCGCACAGATCCCTGCCAAGAGGAACATCTACTCGCAGTCGGACATCGACCAGATGGCCGCCTTCGTCGCCTCGCTGGGCCCGGGCCCGGTGACGCCGACCTCCGAGCAGTACACCTCCACGGAGACGGACGCCATCTCCAAGGGCGGCGACCTGTTCCGTACCAACTGCGCGCAGTGCCACAACTTCGCCGGTGCGGGTGGTGCCCTGACGCAGGGCAAGTACGCCCCCTCGCTGGAGGGCGTGAGCGCCAAGCACATCTACGAGGCGATGCAGACGGGCCCGCAGAGCATGCCGGTCTTCCCGGAGGGCACCATGCCGGAGAAGCAGAAGCAGGAGATCGTGGCGTTCGTCCGCTACCAGGCGAACGAGGCCCCCAACCCCGGTGGTCTGACCCTCGGCAGTCTCGGTCCGGTGACCGAGGGCCTGTTCGGGTGGATCTTCGGTCTCGGCGTTCTCATCGCGGTCGCGATCTGGGTCGCTGCCCACACCACCAAGGCCAAGAAGTCATGAGCCACGACAACATCTCAGATGACAAGCTGCCGGATGCGCACGCCGCTTCCGAAGGGCACGGCCTCCCCGCCGTAGCCGACGACCCGTTCGCGGACCCCGGCCTGCCGGCCCACGAGCCGCGGCGCACCGACATCGACGAGCGGGCCGCCCAGCGGGCCGAGCGTCAGGTGTCGCTGCTCTTCGTCACCTCCATGCTGGCGACCGTCGGCTTCATCGCGTCCTACGTCGCGATCAAGCCCGACAAGCTCGTCTTCATCTTCCCGCTCGGTCACGTCAGCGCGCTCAACTTCGCGCTCGGCATGACGCTCGCGGTGGCGCTCTTCTGCATCGGCGCGGGTGCGGTCCACTGGGCCCGCACCCTGATGTCCGACGTCGAGATGCCGGCCGAGCGTCACCCGATCGAGGCTGACGACGAGGTCCGTGCCGACGTCATCCAGCAGTTCAAGACCGGTGCCGCGGAGTCCGGCTTCGGCCGTCGCAAGATGATCCGCAACACCATGATCGGCTCGATGGCCATGGTGCCGCTCGCCGGTGTCGTGCTGCTGCGCGACCTCGGCCCGCTGCCGGAGAAGAAGCTCGACCACACCGGTTGGATCGAGGCCACCCCCACGGCGCCGATCCGTCTCGTCAACATGAACACCGACGAGCCGATGAAGGCCGAGGACCTCGCCATCGGTTCGCTGACGTTCGCCAAGCCGGGCCCGTCGGCCAGCCGTCCGAACGGTCTGCAGGACTCCGACGAGGACTTCCAGCAGGCGATCGCCAAGGACGCGCTGATGCTGGTCCGCATCCAGCCGCAGGACCTGAAGGACGAGAAGTCGTCGGCCCTGGGCTTCGAGGGCGTACTCGCCTACTCGAAGATCTGCACGCACGTCGGCTGTCCGATCAGCCTCTACGAGCAGCAGACCCACCACGCGCTCTGCCCCTGCCACCAGTCGACCTTCGACCTGTCGGACGGCGCCCGCGTCATCTTCGGCCCGGCCGGCCACCCGCTGCCCCAGCTGAAGATCACTACTGACACCGAGGGCTACCTGGTGGCCACGCAGGACTTCACCGTGCCCGTGGGCCCGAGCTTCTGGGAGCGCAGCGCATGAGTTCCTCGCCCAGCACCACGCCGCCGGCCACCCCGGCCAGCACCCGTGCCAAGCCCGCCAACAAGGGCGAGGCCGCGGCCGACTACCTGGACGGCCGGCTGGGGATCTACTCCCTGGCCAAGGCCAACCTGCGGAAGATCTTCCCGGACCACTGGTCCTTCATGCTCGGTGAGATCTGCCTCTACACCTTCGTCATCATCATCCTGACGGGTGTCTACCTCACCCTGTTCTTCAAGCCCAGCATGGGCGAGGTCGTCTACAACGGCTCGTACGCGCCGCTGGACGGCATCAGGATGTCGGAGGCCTACGCCTCCACGATCAACATCAGCTTCGAGGTCCGCGGTGGCCTGCTGATCCGTCAGATCCACCACTGGGCGGCGATCGTCTTCGTCGCCGCGATGTTCGTGCACATGATGCGCGTCTTCTTCACCGGTGCGTTCCGCAAGCCGCGCGAGATCAACTGGGTCTTCGGGTTCCTGCTGCTCTGCCTCGGCTTCTTCGACGGGTTCATGGGCTACTCGCTCCCCGACGACCTGCTCTCCGGCACCGGTATCCGGTTCATGGAGGGCGCGGTCCTCGCGGTCCCGCTGGTGGGCACCTACATCCAGATGTTCCTCTTCGGGGGCGAGTTCCCCGGCACGGACATCATTCCGCGGTTCTTCACGATCCACGTGCTGCTGATCCCCGGCGTCATGCTGGGCCTGCTGGTGGCCCACCTGATCCTGGTCTTCTACCACAAGCACACCCAGTGGGGCGGCCCGGGCAAGACCGAGAAGAACGTCGTGGGCATGCCGCTCATGCCGGTCTACATGGCCAAGGCCGGTGGCTTCTTCTTCCTGGTGTTCGGCATCATCGCGGCGATGTCCGCGATCGCCTCGGTCAACCCGGTCTGGGCGTACGGCCCGTACCGTCCCGACCAGGTCTCCACCGACGCGCAGCCCGACTGGTACATGGGCTTCGCCGAGGGTCTGATCCGTGTCATGCCGGGCTGGGAGGTCCGCGCCTGGGGCCACACCCTGAACCTGGGTGTGTTCATCCCGCTGATGCTCTTCCCGCTGGTGCTGGCCCTGATCGCGGCCTACCCGTTCATCGAGGGCTGGATCATCGGTGACAAGCGCGAGCACCACATCCTGGACCGCCCGCGCAACGTCCCGGTCCGCACCGGTCTGGGCGCGGCCTGGATCACGCTCTACGTGGTGCTGCTGATCGGCGGCGGCAACGACCTGATCGCGACGCACTTCCACCTGTCGCTCAACGACATCACGTACTTCGTACGGGTGGGTTCGTTCGTGCTCCCGATCGCCGTCTTCTACATCACCAAGCGCTGGTGCCTCGGCCTTCAGCGCCGTGACAAGGAGAAGGTGCTGCACGGTCGCGAGACCGGCGTCATCAAGCGCCTGCCGCACGGTGAGTTCATCGAGGTGCACGCCCAGCTGCCGCAGGCGACGCTGCACTCGCTCACCTCGCACGAGCAGCCGCAGCCGCTGGAGCTCCCGTCCGAGGTCGACGAGAACGGTGTCGCCCGCAAGGTCGGCCTGCTCACCAAGACCCGCGCCAAGCTCTCCGAGGGCTACTTCGGCGAGGGTGGCCAGATCCCGAAGCCGACTGTCGAGGAGCACCAGGAGATCACCAGCGGCCACGGCCACCACTGATCCCCTGAGCTGACTACTCGCCACCTGAGGGCCCCCGTCCGGCACTGCCGGACGGGGGCCCTTGGCGTTTCACCGGCGCGGACCGCGCGAGAATGACCCGATCAGATCTCGTCGCCGACCCCTTGAGGAGGCTCCCCACCGTGCAGCTGAGCATGGACCACTCCGCCGCCACTCCCCCGTACGAGCAGCTCCGCTCGCAGATCGCCGAGCAGGCCCGTTCGGGCGTGCTGCCGGCCGGACTGAAGCTGCCCACCGTCCGGGCGCTGGCCGAGCAACTGGGGCTGGCCGCCAACACGGTGGCCCGCGCCTACCGGGAGCTGGAGGCCGACGGCGTGGTGGAGACCCACGGCCGGCGCGGCACCCTGATCGCCGCCGCCGGCGACAGCGCACACCGCCTGGCGGCCGCCGCCGCCACCGAGTTCGCCGAACGGGCCGAGCGGCTGGGTGTCACGCGCGACGAGGCCCTGGCGGCCGTGAGCGGCGCGCTGGACCTCGTCTACGGGCGGAGCGGGCGGGGCTGATCAGACCTGCGGCCGGAGCGTGGCGGTGGCCGCGGCGACGGGCGTGGGGCTGGTGGTGCTGATCTCCTTGCCCAGCGCGCTGCCCTTGACCCAGTCCGCCCAGTCGAGGTTCCAGTCGCCGAAGCCGTTGCCGAACGGCTCCATGGTGTGGCCCTTGCTGTTGACCACCTGGACGATGTCGCCCACCCGGGTCTGCTGGAAGAACCACTCGGCGTTGTCGGTGCTCATCCCGGTACAGCCGTGGCTGACGTTCTCCACGCCCTGCGAGTTCACCGACCAGGGCGCCGCGTGCACGTACTCGCCGCTCCAGGTCACCCGGGTGGCCCACTCCACCTTGAGGTCGTACGCCTCGCTGCTGCCCTTGGCGATGCCGATGGTCTCGCTGCTCATCTGCACCTCGCGCTCCTGACCGAGCACCACCTTGATGCCGTTGCGGGTGTCGAAGCCGGGCTTGCCGGTGGTCACCGGGATGGTGTTGACCACCTCGCCGTTGCGCTTGAAGGTCAGCTCGTCGGTCGACGCGTCGACCAGCGCCTCCACCCGGTCCCCGGTGTGGAAGGCGACCCGGCTCGGCGCGCCGCCGTACGTCCCGTCCGTGCCGATCTGGCGGCCCTGGGTGTCGAAGGTCAGCCGCACCGAGGCATTGGCCGGCCAGTACTGCTGCGGCCGGAAGTGCAGGTTCTTGTCGTCCACCCAGTGCCAGGCACCCGTCACCGCGGGCTGCGAGAAGACCGTCAGGCCCTGCTCCACCTGCCGGCGCGCGGCGGGGTCGGTGACCGGCTGGGAGAGCTGGACGGTGAGCGGCTCGCCCACGCCGTAGACGTCGCGGCCGAGGTCGGGGCCCAGTGCCGCGGTGAGCAGCCGGTCGGCGGGCTTGGTGCTGACGTCGGCGGTGGTCTCGCCTCGGGCGCCCTTGTCGTCGGCGGCGGCGATCCGGGCGGTGTAGTGGGTGGCGGGGGCGAGGGGTGCGGTGCTGTGCCAGCCGTGCCCGTCGCTGTCGAGTGCCCCGGCCACCACGGTGCCGCTGGGACCCTTCAGGGTGACGTCGGTGATCTTGTCGCCCGGCTTGGCGGTGACCGTGAACGGCTTGGCGGGGTCGGCGTTCGCGACGTCGGAGGTGTTCACCAGGGTGGCCGCGTTGACGGCGCGCGGCGGCTTGCCGCTGCCGTCCTGCCCCCCGCCGTCCGAGCAGCCCGCGAGTGGGCTCAACACGAGTGGCGCCAGCGCCAGCCAGGCCGGCAGCGTGCGGTGCCGCCCCGTCCCGTTCTCTCGACCTGCTGCGCGTGTGCCGGCCACCGGAGCCTCCTGGGGGGTTTCGGGCCTGTCCGAGAGCTGGTCCTGAGTTCGCGTCGGGTCCCCGACACTGGCTCTCGATCGTAGGAACATCAGCGCATCCCGACCGGCCGGACGCACGCCGCAGCGCCCGGCCGAGTGAACGCCCCACCCGGTGAGCCCAACAAAAATGGCAGGACCCCTCCGAAGAGGGGTCCTGCCGTCAAGCGGGCGAACCGTACCTACTGGTTCTGGTTCTCGCCGCGGTAGAACTCGAAGGTCCAGCCGAACAGGCCGATCAGGATGACCGGGATCGACCAGAACATCAGCCACCAGCCGAAGACCACGCCGAGGAAGGCCAGCGCACCGCCACAGGCGAGCGAGAGCGGCTGCCAGCTGTGCGGGGCGAAGAAGCCCTGCTCGCCGGCGTCGTCGGAGACCTCGGCCTCGGGGTTGTCACCGGCACCGAGGTCCACCCGGCGGGCCGTGAAGCCCAGGTAGAACGCGATGAAGGCGCACAGGCCGAAGGCCAGGAAGAGCGCCGTGGTACCGGCGGCCTCCGTGCCGTGCGAACTGTGGGTGGTCCACACGCCGTAGGTGATGGCGCAGGCCAGGATGAAGATGGCGAAGCCCGCGAAGATCTTGCCCTGTTCCTTCATCAGGCGTCGCCCTCCTTCTTGCCCTTGGTGGTCAGCTCAGGGGTGTCGTAGACGGCCGGCGTGACGCCCTCGAAGTGCTTGGCCGGGTGGCCGTGGAACTCCAGGTAGTCCAGCGCGGCGATGTCCGGGTGGTGCAGGTCGAACGCCGGGGATTCCGAACGGATCCGGGGCAGCGTGAGGAAGTTGTGCCGCGGCGGCGGGCAGGAGGTCGCCCACTCCAGCGAACGGCCGTAGCCCCACGGGTCGTCGACCTCCACCTTCTCCCCGTACTTGGCGGTCTTCCAGACGTTGTAGAGGAACGGCAGGATCGACAGGCCGAGCAGGAAGGAGCCGATGGACGAGACGGTGTTCAGGGTGGTGAAGCCGTCCGAGGGCAGGTAGCTGGCGTAGCGGCGGGGCATGCCCTCGGCGCCGAGCCAGTGCTGCACCAGGAAGGTGGTGTGGAAGCCGATGAACAGCGTCCAGAAGGTGATCTTGCCAAGGCGCTCGTCGAGCATCTTGCCGGTCATCTTCGGCCACCAGAAGTGGAAGCCGGCGAACATCGCGAAGACGACGGTGCCGAAGACCACGTAGTGGAAGTGGGCGACGACGAAGTACGAGTCCGAGACGTGGAAGTCGATCGGCGGGGAGGCGAGCAGGACGCCCGTCAGACCACCGAAGAGGAAGGTCACCAGGAAGCCGACCGTCCAGAGCATCGGGGTCTCGAAGCTCAGCGAGCCCTTCCACATGGTGCCGACCCAGTTGAAGAACTTCACACCGGTCGGGACCGCGATCAGGAAGGTCATGAAGGAGAAGAACGGCAGCAGCACCTGTCCGGTGACGTACATGTGGTGCGCCCACACCGTCACGGAGAGGCCGGCGATCGCGATGGTGGCGGCGATCAGGCCGGAGTAACCGAACATCGGCTTGCGGCTGAAGACCGGGATGATCTCCGAGATGATGCCGAAGAACGGCAGCGCGATGATGTACACCTCGGGGTGACCGAAGAACCAGAAGAGGTGTTGCCAGAGCAACGCCCCGCCGTTGGCCGGGTCGAAGATATGTGCCCCGAATTTCCGATCCGCCTCCAGCGCGAAGAGCGCGGCGGCGAGCACGGGGAAGGCCAGCAGCACCAGCACGGCGGTCAGCAGGACGTTCCAGACGAAGATCGACATCCGGAACATCGTCATGCCGGGAGCGCGCATGCAGATGATGGTCGTGATGAAGTTGACCGCACCCAGGATCGTGCCGAAGCCGGAGAAGGCCAGACCCATGATCCACATGTCGGCGCCGACACCCGGCGAGCGGACGGCGTCGGACAGCGGCGAGTAGGCGAACCAGCCGAAGTCGGCCGCGCCCTGCGGGGTGAGGAAGCCGCCCACCGCGATGGTGGAGCCGAACAGGTAGAGCCAGTAGGCGAACATGTTCAGACGCGGGAAGGCCACGTCGGGAGCGCCGATCTGGAGCGGCATGATCCAGTTCGCGAAGCCGGCGAAGAGCGGCGTCGCGAACATCAGCAGCATGATCGTGCCGTGCATCGTGAATGCCTGGTTGAACTGCTCGTTCGTCAGGATCTGGCCGTTGGGCTGGGCCAGCTGGGCGCGCATGACGAGGGCGAGGATGCCACCGATCAGGAAGAACGCGAACGACGTACCGAGGTACATCGTGCCGATCGTCTTGTGGTCGGTGGTGGTCAGCCACTTGATGATGGTGGAACCCGGCTTGCGGGTGCGCTGAACGCCCCCGCCCACCCTGACGGCGCCCCCGGATGCCCCGCCGGCAGCGGCGGGCTCATTGAGGATGGTCACTATTCACTTCCCATGGTCGTGATGCCCGAAGGCACCGCGCCTGCCTGGCCACTGGCCCGGAGCTGCTGCAGGTGGTTCATGTACTCGTCGTGGGTGACGACCTTGACCTTGAAGAGCATCTTGTCGTGGTTCACGCCGCAGAGTTCCGCGCACTTGCCGTCGTAGGTGCCCAGCACGGTCGGGGTGACCTCGAACTTGTTCACCACGCCCGGCACGACGTCCATCTTCATCATGAAGTTGATGGGCCAGAAGTCGTGGATCACGTCACGCGACGTCAGCCGGAACTGGACCGACTCGTTGACCGGCAGCCAGAGCGTCGGCATGTCCTGGGGAGTGCCGACGTCGTAGGCCGCGGTCGTGCTGGTCGGGTCCGGGGTCTCGGTGTTCTCGTAGTTGAACGCCCAGCTCCACTGGAAGCCGACCACGTTGACGAAGTGCTGCGGCTTGGCCGACACATGCGTCAGGCGCGACTCGTCGCGAGCGACGAAGTAGAACAGCACCGAGACGATGACGATGGGGACCGCGGTGTAGAGCGCCTCGATGGGCACGTTGTACCGGGTCTGCGGAGGGATCTGGATACCGGTGCGGCTGCGCCGGTGGAAGATCACACTCCAGATGATCAGACCCCACATCAGTACGCCGACCACCAGCGCCGCGATCCAGGAACCCTGCCACATCTGGAGGACGAGATGTCCGTCCGTGGTGACGGGGCTGGGGAGGCCAAGCCTGGGCAGGTCGTTGGCCGAGCAGCCGGTAGCGGTCGCGATGACGAGGCCCAGTGCCAGCGCCTGAGGCAGCTTCCGCCGCATCGTGCGCCGCGGCGAGCGGTCGGAGCCGTTGGGACTCACGTAGCGCCTTCCCGAAGTCTCGCCCGCGATCGCGTCGTCCCGAGGAGTGCTTCGCCTCCCCGGCGACCCGCCCACGGGCACGGTTTGAATGCTTATGCGGGCCAAACCCTACTCCAGCCTTATGCGGACCTGACGAGCAGGTCCCGGTAACGCGCCGTCCGCCTACCCGATCAGCCCCGGCAGGCGTGGACTCGCAGGTCACGGCAGGCATTCGGGGTCCATTCACCCGATCAGGGGACGGCAGCGAGGCGTCTGGGTGACGGATCGTCGGGTGCGGACGAAGCGGACAAATCAGGTGCTCAGCTGACGCGCAGTGAGACCCGGCTACGGTGTCGTCGTGCCCTACTTCGACGCGGCCTCCACCGCTCCCCTGCACCCGGTCGCGCGCCAGGCGCTGAACGCCGCCCTGGACGAGGGCTGGGCGGACCCGGCCCGGCTCTACCGCTCCGGCCGGCAGGCCCGGATGCTGCTGGACGCGGCCCGCGAGACGGTGGCCGAGGTGCTCGGCGCGCGGGCCGACGAGGTGTCGTTCACCACCAGCGGCACCCAGGCCGTCCAGCTGGGGATGCTCGGCGCACTGCGCGGGCGCCGCCGCACCGGGCGCCACCTGCTGCATTCTGCGGTCGAGCACTCGAGCGTGCTGCACACCGCCGAGCTGCACGAGGCGGACGGCGGGTCCGTGGACGTGGTGCCGGTGGACCGCTCGGGCCGGGTCCTGGTCGAGCGCTTCGCGGTCCGGCCGGACACCGCGCTGGCCGTCCTGCAGTCCGCCAACCACGAGGTCGGCACGGTGCAGCCGGTGGCCGAGGCGGCCGAGCGCTGCGGCACGGTGCCGCTGCTGGTGGACGCGGCGCAGAGCGTCGGGCGGCTGCCGGTGCCGGACGGCTGGTCGCTGCTGACGGCCAGTGCGCACAAGTGGGGCGGGCCGCCCGGGGTCGGGGTGCTGGCCGTCCGCAAGGGCGTCCGCTTCTCGTCGGTGCTGCCCGCCGACGAGCGGGAGAGCGGCCGGGTGCCCGGCTACGTCAACGTGCCCGCGATCGTGGCAGCCGCCGCCTCACTGCGGGCGGTGCGGGCGCAGGCCGAGCAGGAGAACGCCCGGCTGCACGCGCTGGTGGAGCGGATCCGGACCCGGGTGCCGCAGCTGGTGCCCGAGGTGGAGGTGGTGGGCGACCCGGTCCGCCGGCTGCCGCACCTGGTCACCTTCTCCTGCCTCTACGTCGACGGGGAGGTGCTGCTGACCGAACTCGACCGGGCCGGCTTCGCGGTCTCCTCGGGCTCCTCCTGCACGTCCAGCACCCTGACGCCGAGCCATGTGCTGGCCGCGATGGGCGTGCTGACCGAGGGGAACGTCCGGGTCTCGCTGCCGCAGGGCACCCCGGCCGAGGAGGTGGACCGCTTCCTCGCGGTGCTGCCCGACCTGGTCGCCGCGGTCCGCGCCCCGCTGGGCCTGGACCTGCCGGCGCCTGCGGGGGCCGGTGTGGCGGCCGGGGCCGCGCAGGAGGGCGTCCTGGTGATCGACGCGCTGGGCAAGCGCTGCCCGCTGCCGGTGATCGAGCTGGCCAAGCGGCTCGGCGAGGTGGCGCCGGGCGGCGAGCTGGTCGTCCTCGCCGACGACGAGGCGGCCCGGCTGGACATCCCCGCCTGGTGCGCGATGCGCGAGCAGGAGTACCTGGGCGAGGCCCCGGCCGCCGGCTACGGCGCCGACCGGGGCTTCGCCTACCGGGTCCGCAGGCTCAGCTGAGCTGGGCGCGGACCTCGGCGGCAGCGTCCTCGCCGTAGGCGGCGGCGAAGCGCTCGACGAAGGTCGCGGCGCGCAGCTCGTACTCCTGGGTGCCGACGGTCTCGATCACCAGGGTGGCCATCATGCAGCCGATCTGGGCGGCGCGCTCCAGGCCGAGGTCCCAGGACAGGCCCGCCAGGAACCCGGCCCGGAAGCCGTCGCCGACGCCGGTCGGGTCGGCCTTCTGCTTCTCCTGGGCGCAGGCCACCAGGATGTCCTCCTCGCCCTTGCGCGAGATCCGCACGCCCTTGCTGCCCAGGGTGGTGATCCGGGTGCCGACCCGCTCCAGGATCTCGGCCGCGGCCCAGCCGGTCTTGCTCTCGATCAGCGCGGCCTCGTACTCGTTGGTGAAGAGGTACGCGGCGCCGTCGACGATCTCGCGGATCGCGTCACCGTCCAGGCGGGCCAGCTGCTGCGAGGGGTCGGCGGCGAAGGCGTAGCCGCGGGTGCGGGCCTCCTCGGTGTGCCGGACCATCGCCTGCGGGTCGTCGGCGCCGATCAGCACCAGGTCCAGGCCGCCCAGCCGGTCGGCGATCGGCTTCAGCTCGATGTAGCGGGCCTCGGCCATCGCACCGGTGTAGAACGACGCGATCTGGTTGTGCTCCT
Source organism: Kitasatospora mediocidica KCTC 9733 (assembly GCF_000744225.1). Lineage (GTDB taxonomy): Bacteria > Actinomycetota > Actinomycetes > Streptomycetales > Streptomycetaceae > Kitasatospora > Kitasatospora mediocidica. Next base: position 1,086,043 of record NZ_JQLN01000007.1, read on the forward strand.
CGTCCGTGGTGCACATGAAGCGGGCGGTGTGCCGGGTCTCCGAGATGTGGACCGACTCGGTGTCCACGTTGTGGCGCTCCAGCCAGCTCCGGTACTCCTCGAAGTCGCCGCCGGCCGCGCCCACCAGGACCGGGCGCAGGCCCAGCACGCCCATGCCGAAGGTGATGTTCGGCGCGACCCCGCCGCGGCGGATGTCCAGCGTGTCGACCAGGAACGACAGGGAAACCGTGTGCAGCTGCTCGGCGACCAGCTGGTCGGTGAAGCGGCCGGGGAAGGTCATCAGATGGTCGGAGGCGATCGAACCGGCGACGGCGATGCGCACGAAGGCTCCTCGGTAGGGATGGCAGGCCATGGGGACAACCCCCCTACGGTAGCCGTCGCCCCCGCTGTCAAGGCACCGTGATCGAAAGATGTCCGAATTGACGACTACCTGCGGGTAGGCCTGGCCCGGTCCCGGAAGGCGGCCTAGGGTCGCGATCAGAGGGGCTCGTCGTAGCCCCCAGGCCCGCGGCGACGAGGCCGCGGCGGCGATCGGAGCCCATGCCATGCTGCCCAGCCACACCCCCGTCCAGGTCCCCAGCGCCCTCAAGGGCGAGGCCGACCCGGACACCCTGGACGCCCTGCTCGACTCCTCCCGTCGGCTCGGCGCGTTCTGGCCGCCGCTGGCCACCGGGCCGCAGCCCGCCAGCCGGCCCAGCGGTGGCATCTCGGTGCCCGCCCGCACCCGGGACCTGGTGGCCGGCATGGCCGAGTTCGGCCTCTGAGGCGCTCCCCGCAGACCCCGGGGAACCGGATTCCTCCGTGACACGTCACATCCGCGCAGCCACAGCTGCCCGTCAGGAATCCGCAGACTCTGGAGGACGTCGCACCATGGACGACAAGACCGCAGCCGAGCCGCTCGCCCACCCCGCCGTCACCGGTGCCGCGGCGGGCGGACCGCGCGGACGCCGACGGCGTGCGCTGGCGGCCGGTGCACTGCTGCTGGCGGTCGCGGCGGCTGTCACCGGCTGCAACGCCAAGACGAGCACGTCCGCCGCCGGTAGCCCCACGCCGTCCGCCCCGGCCGCGCCCAGCACCCCCGCGGGGTCGCCGACGACCGCGCCGTCCACCGCGGCCGGGGCGCCGACCACAGCCCCGCCCGCCGCGGGCGGCGGCGGGACGGGCACGTCGTCCACCCCCGCCGCGCCCACCCGGCCGGCCAAGCCGAGCTCGCCGCCGCCGGCCGGCACCGGGACGGCGCCCGACCTGCCGAGCCACCTCAAGCCGAACAACTACCTGACCACCGGCAACCAGCTGACGGTCTTCTTCTTCGGCGGTGTGTGCGACAAGTACGGGCTGAAGACCGACGAGAGCAAGGCCGGCCAGGTCGGCGTCAGCGTCGTGATCACCGAGAAGGCCCCGGCCGGCCAGGTCTGCCCGGCGCTGGTCAAGCAGCAGGGCGTCGAGGCCACCCTCTCCCACCCGCTCCAGGGCCGGGCCGTGGTCGACCTGGACACCGGCGCGAACGTCCCGCTGGAGTCGGTGCCGAACGGCGGCCCGGTCAGCGCCGCGAACTGACCCACCCGCGATACGCCGAAGGCGGCCCCCGGAAGTCTCCGGGGGCCGCCTTCGGCGTATGTGCTGCGAGCGACTAGCTGAACGAGTCGCCGCAGGCGCACGAGCCGGTCGCGTTCGGGTTGTCGATCGTGAAGCCCTGCTTCTCGATGGTGTCGACGAAGTCGACCGTGGCGCCGCCGAGGTACGGGGCGCTCATCCGGTCGGTGACGACCTTGACGCCGCCGAAGTCCTTCAGGACGTCGCCGTCGAGCGAGCGCTCGTCGAAGAAGAGCTGGTAGCGCAGGCCCGAGCAACCGCCGGGCTGCACGGCCACGCGCAGCGCGAGGTCGTCGCGACCCTCCTGCTCCAGCAGGCCCTTCACCTTGGCCGCGGCTGAGTCGGTAAGGAGCAGACCACTCTCGACGGTGGTCTCGTCCTGGACGGTCATCTCGTTACTCCCGGTCTGTGACGACAGTTCTGCCGCCGGTGCCAACCAACGGTTGCCCGGATTGATTCCGGGCGGTGATTCTGTGCGCGGACGATTGTCCACGCGGCCCCACCCGTCCATGCTCGCACACCGCAGGACCGCGGTCACGGTTCGGCGACCGTGCGGACCAGTGCCGCCGATCACCTCGCGATTCGCGCAACCGGCCGCACGGGCCCGTGCCGGGCGCCAGGATGGGCCCATGATCCTGCGCCAGGTCCGTGACACCCCCGCCGACGCCGCAGCCGTCCGGGAGATCGCCAATGCCGCCTTCCGGGCCCTTCCCGGGGCCGGTGACCTGCCTCCGCAGAGCCCGGCGGAGATCACCGCGCACCTCGCCCGGACGAGGCATCTGGCGGTCACCGACCCGGAGGGCTGCTGGCTGGCCGAGGAGGGCGGCCGGACGGTCGGGTTCGCGCTGTCGATGCGGCGCGAGGGCCTGTGGATGCTGAGCCTGTTCGCGGTCCTGCCGCAGGCCCAGGGCAAGGGCATCGGGCGGCTGCTGCTGGAACGGGCCGCCGCGCACGGCCGGGGCTGTCTGCGCGGGATGATCTGCGCCTCCCCCGACCCGGGCGCCGCCCGCCGCTACCGGCTGGCCGGGTTCACCCTGCACCCCACCATGAAGCTCTCCGGGCGGGTGGACCGGGCCGGTCTGCTGGACGCCGGCGACATCCCCGTGCACCCCGGCAACGCCACCCACAAGCACCTGCTGGACTCGGTGGACCGGCGGCTGCGCGGGGCCGCGCACGGGCCCGAGCACGACTTCATGCTGGCCCACTACGACGAGCTGCTGATCGCCGACACCCTGGCCGGCAGCGGCTACTGCTACCGCGTCGGCGGTGCCGTCAAGCTGGTCGCCGCCACCTCCAAGCGGCTGGCCGTCCGGCTGCTGCGCGAGGCGCTGGCCCGGGTGCCGGACGGCACCGACACCAGGGTCGAGCACCTGACCGCCGAGCAGGAGTGGGCGGTGGACGTCGGCCTGGAGCTGGGCCTGACCCTGGAGAGCAGCGGCTACCTGGCGCTGCGCGGGATGAAGCCGCCAGCCCCGTACCTGCCGAGCGGCGGCTTCCTCTGAGCGGACTCGGATGAGCGGCTCAGACCATCGTGTCGAGGATCTCGCGGACCATGTCCATGGTGGTGCCCGGGTGCAGGAAGGCGAAGCGGGCGACCGTCTCGCCGTCCCAGCCGGTCGGGGTGACGAAACCGATCTGGTCGGCCAGCAGCTTCTGCGACCAGGCGTAGTAGTCCTGGTCGGTCCAGCCGGTGCGGCGGAAGCAGACGGCGGAGAGCTGCGGGTCCTGGAGCAGCTCCAGGTGCTCGGTCTCGCGCACCAGCTGGGCGGTCTCCCGGGCCAGCGCCAGGCCCTCCTCGATCGCGTCGGTGTAGGCCTGGGTGCCGTGCACCGCGAGCGAGAACCAGAGCGGCAGGCCGCGGGCCCGGCGGGTGAGGTGGTAGGCGTAGTCGGTGGGGTTCCACTCGTCGCCCTCGTGGTGCAGGACGTCCAGGTAGGAGGCGTCCTGGGTGTGCACGGCCTTGGCCAGCTGCGGCTCGCGGTAGAGCAGCGCGGCGCAGTCGAAGGGCGCGAAGAGCCACTTGTGCGGGTCGACGACGAAGGAGTCGGCGTGCTCGATGCCGTTGTAGCGCTCGCGCACGGAGGGGGCGAAGAGGCCCGCGCCGCCGTACGCGCCGTCGACGTGGAACCACATGCCGCGCTCGCGGGTGACCTCGGAGAGGCCCGCCAGGTCGTCGATGATGCCCTCGTTGGTGGTGCCGGCCGTGCCGACGACCGCGATCACCGTCTCGGGGTGCGGGTCGGCGGCCAGCGCGGCGCGCAGCGCCTCGCCGGTGAAGCGGCGGTCCACGGTGGGGACCTTGAAGGCCTCGACGCCGATGATGTTGAAGGTGTTCTTGACCGACGAGTGCACCTGGTCGGCCACCGCCACCCGCAGCCGCGTCTCGGGGCCCACGCCCAGCTTGCGGCGCGCCACGTCGCGGGCGACCACCAGCGCGGACAGGTTGCCGGCCGAGCCGCCGGAGACGAAGGTGCCGCCGGCCGAGGCGGGCATCCCGGCACGGTCGGCTATCAGCCGCAGCACCTGGTTCTCGGCGGCGATCGCGCCGGCCGCCTCCAGCCAGGAGATGCCCTGCAGCGAGGCGCAGGAGACCACCATGTCGAAGAGCAGCGCGGCCTTGGTCGGGGCGCACGGGATGAACGAGAGGTAGCGCGGGCTGTCCGCGGAGATCACCGCGCGGGAGAGCTCGTGGTCGTAGAGCTTGAGCACGTCGGCGGCCGGGTTGCCGTGCTCGTTCAGCAGGCCGGCCAGGTGGCTGCGCAGCTGCTCGCCGTCCCCGGGGTGGTCCAGCGGGACCGGGTCGTACTGCAGGCGCTCTCGCATGTAGCCGAAAACCAGGTCGACGAGCTCGTTGTCGGGCTGGTGCATACGGTGCGGTGCTGCGGTCACGGTCCGGGCCTTTCGATCGGGCTGAGGCCGGCTGAGGCCTGTCGATCAGCCTAGGCAGCGGGGGCGTGCGCCCGCGCGTCGGAATGCGCCCGACCAGGCAGCTTTCGAGCGTGTTCGACCGGTGGGACGCAGGAATCCTGCGCGGCCGTGAGGGTCAGCCGATCAGCCGCGACAGCACCACGGAGCTGCGGCTGCGCTGCACGCCGGGCTCCTTGCGGATCCGCTCGATCACGGCCTCCAGATGGCGGGTGTCGGCGGCTCTCAGGTGGACCAGCGCGTCCGGGTCGCCGGTCACCGTCCAGGCCGCGACCACCTCGGGGAACTGCCGCAGGCTGGCCAGGATCTCCTCGGGCGCGGTGCGCTCGCGGCAGTACACCTCGACGAAGGCCTCGGTCTGCCAGCCGAGCATCGCCGGGTCGAGGACGACGGTGAAGCCGCGCACCACCCCGCGCGCCCGCAGCCGGTCGATCCGGCGCCGCACGGCGGTGGCGGAGAGGTTGCTGAGCACCCCGATGTCCGCATACGAGGCCCGCCCGTCCCTGGCCAGGTGGGCCAGCAGCAGGCGGTCGGTCTCGTCCAGGGAGACACCGGCCGGTTCGGGCGGTCGGGTGGTACTCATCGGTGCGGGGTCTCCACGAGATCGGGCCGGGGCGGTGGGGGTGTGCTCCCATTCTGACGACATCCGCCGATCAGTCCACCATCAGCACGATCTTGCCTCTGGTCCGTCCCTCCGCGCTGAGCGCCTGCGCCGAGGCGGCCTGGGCCAGCGGGAAGGTGGAGGCGACGGTGACCCGGACCTTGCCCGTCTCGACCAGCTCGCCCAGCGCCGCGAGGTCGGCGCCGTCCGCGCGGACGAAGACGTAGTGGCCACCGGCCGCCAGCACCTCGTGGTTGGCGACCGAGGCGATCCGGGACGGGTCGGCGACCAGGCCGAGCGAGACCTCCACCGCGTCACCGCCGACCAGGTCGTAGGCGGCGTCGACGCCCTGCGGCGCCAGCGCCCGGACCCGCTCGGCCAGCCCCTCGCCGTACGCCACCGGCTCGGCGCCCAGGCTCCGCAGGTAGGCGTGGTTGCGCTCACTGGCGGTGCCGATCACCCGGGCGCCCAGCGCCGCCGCGATCTGCACCGCGAAGCCGCCGACACCGCCGGCCGCGGCGTGCACCAGGACGGTCTCGCCGGCCCGCACCCGCAGCGCCTTGACCAGGCCCTGGTAGGCGGTCAGCCCGGCCAGCGGCAGACCGCCGGCCTGCGCCCAGTCCAGCGAGGGCGGCTTACGGGCCAGGCAGCGGACCGGCGCGGAGACGAGTTCGGCGTACGTGCCGTGCTCGACGGCGTCCTTGCGGACGTAGCCGATCACCTCGTCACCGGGCCGGAACTCGGTGACGGCCGGGCCGACCCGTTCCACCACTCCGGCCATGTCCCAGCCCATCACCAGCGGGAAGTGCACGTCCATGACCGCGTCGAGATACCCCTCGCGGACCTTCCAGTCGACCGGGTTGACCCCGGCCGCGCGTACCCTGACCAGCACCGAGTCGGGGCCGACCTTGGGATCGGGGAGTTCGACGTACTCGACGGCCTCCGGGCCGCCGTACTGACGTATCGCGATTGCCTTCATGACCCCAGCGAACACGACCGGTCCACCGACGTCCTGTCGAGCGGATCGCGTCACATCGACACGATGGCCATCGTCAGAGTGACGCGAACGCGTTATCATAGATAATGTCAGAAAGACGAGAAGGCTGGGAACCTCCGGCCGCACAGGAGGGCACCCGCCCGTGACCACCACCGTTGAGATTCCGTCCGTCGGAGGGTTCGCCGAGCCGAGCCAGACGCCGCTCGCTCTGCTGCTGCTCGGCCGCCAGGCCGATCCGAACAGCGAGCGGGGCGTCGAGTGCCCCGGCGACCTGCCGCCCGCCTCCGACCCGGACCTGGTCGAGCGCGCCCGCGCCGCCAAGGCCGCGCTCGGGGACCGCGTCTTCATCCTGGGGCACCACTACCAGCGTGACGAGGTCATCGAGTTCGCCGACGTCACCGGTGACTCGTTCAAGCTGGCCCGCGACGCCGCGGCCCGTCCGGAGGCCGAGTTCATCGTCTTCTGCGGCGTGCACTTCATGGCCGAGTCGGCCGACATCCTGACCGGCGACACCCAGCGGGTGATCCTGCCGGACCTCGCCGCAGGCTGCTCGATGGCCGACATGGCCACCGCCGAGCAGGTCGCCGAGTGCTGGGACGTGCTGGCCGAGGCGGGCATAGCCGACGTCACCGTGCCGGTGGCGTACATGAACTCCTCCGCCGACATCAAGGCCTTCACCGGCAAGCACGGCGGCACCATCTGCACCTCCTCCAACGCCAAGCGCGCCCTGGAGTGGGCGTACGAGCAGGGCCAGAAGGTGCTCTTCCTGCCGGACCAGCACCTGGGCCGCAACACCGCCGTGCGCGATCTGGGCCTCTCGCTGGACGACTGCGTGCTCTACAACCCGCACAAGCCGAACGGCGGCCTGACCGTCGAGCAGCTGCGGAACGCCAAGATGATCCTCTGGCGCGGGCACTGCTCGGTGCACGGGCGCTTCACGCTGGACTCGGTCAACGAGGTCCGCGAGCGGATCCCGGGCGTGAACGTCCTGGTGCACCCGGAGTGCCGGCACGAGGTCGTCGCCGCCGCCGACCAGGTGGGCTCGACCGAGTACATCATCAAGGCGCTGGACGCCGCCGAGCCCGGCTCCAAGTGGGCCGTGGGCACCGAACTGAACCTGGTCCGCCGGGTCGCCAAGGCCCACCCGGACAAGGAGATCGTCTTCCTCGACAAGGCTGTCTGCTTCTGCTCGACGATGAACCGGATCGACCTGCCCCACCTGGTGTGGACGCTGGAGTCGCTGGTCGAGGGCCGGGTGCCGAACGTCATCACGGTGGACCCGGAGACCGAGAAGTACGCCAAGGCCGCGCTGGACCGCATGCTGGCCCTGCCGTAGCGGACGAGCACGTATGAGGGGCGGCGCACCGACCGGTGCGCCGCCCCTCTCACGTCTGCTGTTCGGGCCCTACTCCGGAAGACCGGGGATGAGCCCGTCGCCCTCGGTCCGCAGCAACTCGCGGACCTGGTCGAGGGTGGCGCCGTCGTCCGGCAGGATCAGCTCGGACGGCTCCAGGGAGTCGTCCGGCAGTGGAGAACCGACCTCGCGGACCGCCGTGAGCAGACTGCCCAGGGCGGTGCGGAAAGCGGTCTCGTCGCCTGAATCCAGAGCGGTGAGCAGCTCGTCGTCGAGCTGGTTCAGCCGGTTCAGGTGCTCGTCCGCAACCTGGAACTGACCCTCACCCATGATCCTCATGATCATGCTGGCGTTTCTCCCTGCTGTCGACGGGCCGCTTACTTGTGGTAATTGATGGTGGGCGGAGTGTCCTGCGGAGCGCCACCCTGCTGACCACCGTGCTGGCCGCCCTGCTGGGCCGCGCCGCCGTTGCCCTGCTCGATCGCGGCCGGGCCCGAGGACCCGCCGCCGAGCTCGGCCTTCATCCGGGCGAGCTCCAGCTCGACATCCGAACCGCCGGCCACCCGCTCCAGCTCGGCCTCGATGTCGTCCTTGCGCCCGAGGCCGCTGGAGTCGTCGAGAGCGCCGGAGGCGAGCAGCTCGTCGATCGCGCCGGCCCGGGCCTGCATCTGCGCGGTCTTGTCCTCGGCCCGCTGGATCGCGAGGCCGACGTCGCCCATCTCCTCCGAGATCCCGGAGAAGGACTCCGCGATCCGGGTCTGCGCCTGGGCAGCCGTGTAGGTGGCCTTGATGGTCTCCTTCTTGGTGCGGAAGGCGTCCACCTTGGCCTGCAGCCGCTGGGAGGCGAGCGTCAGCTTCTCCTCCTCGGCCTGGAGCTGCTGGTACTGCACCTCCAGATCGTTGATCTGCGACTGCATCGCCGACTTACGGGTCAACGCCTCACGGGCGAGGTCCTCGCGGCCCAGCGACAGTGCCTTGCGGCCCTGGTCCTCGTACTTGGACGACTGCTGTTGCAGCTGAGTCAGCTGCAACTCCAGGCGCTTGCGCGACGTGGCAACGTCGGCCACGCCCCTGCGCACCTTCTGCAGCAGCTCCAGCTGCTTCTGGTACGAGTAGTCGAGCGTCTCTCGCGGATCTTCTGCACGGTCCAAGGCCTTATTGGCCTTGGACTTGAAGATCAGCCCCATACGCTTCATGATTCCGTCGCTCATGGGCCTCGGGTGCCCCCTTCTCCGGCCTGCGGTTTCTATCTCGTACCAAATCTAGTGCGAGTGTAGTTGCAGCGTGCCATCCACCGCAGTACACCGGCCTGCTACAAGACTGCTACGGATATCGCCGCGCGACGTCATCCCGTGGGTGGATGCGCAGGTGGGCCCCCCGTCAGGGTGTCCCCTGAGGAGCGCCCGGGCAGATCGATACGGGTTTGGGTCCTCCACCACCCAGAGTCCACCTGGACCAGCACGTAGGCTTGTGGTGTGTTCCGACGCCGTTCAGATGATGCCCCCTCCTCCGCCACTGCGCTGGCCGAGCAGGATGACGCGACCCAGGCCCGCGATCCGCAGGCCAAGAAGGGCCGCCCGACACCCAAGCGCAGCGACGCCGAGGCCAACCGCCGCACCCGCGTGGTCGTCCCCAAGGACCGCAAGGAGGCCGCCAAGCAGTCCCGTGAGCGGCTGCGCGGCGAGCGCGAGAAGCAACGGGTCGCGCTGATCAACGGTGACGAGCGGGCGCTGCCCGCCCGTGACAAGGGCCCGGTCCGCCGGTTCGCCCGCGACTACGTGGACTCCCGCTGGTCGCTGGCCGAGTTCTTCCTGCCCTTCGCCGTGATCATCCTGATTCTCAGCGTGGTCCGGGTGCCGGCCCTGCAGCTGCTCTCCACGGTGCTCTTCCTGCTCTTCTTCGTGCTGGTCGTGCTGGACTTCCTGCGCCTGGGCTTCGGCCTGCGCAAGCAGGTCGCGGAGCGGTTCCCGAACGAGAACAGCCGCGGTGCCGTCGGCTACGCCCTGATGCGCATCCTGCAGATGCGCCGGCTGCGGCTGCCGAAGCCGCGGGTGAAGCGGGGCGAGCGCCCCTGACCGCCGAGCCGCTGCCGTACGGCTGGTCCCCCGCCGCGCAGGGGCCCGGTCTGTACGCGCTGCCCGGGCAGGCGGCCGGCGGGCACGACCAGCGCACCGCCTACGACCAGCGGGACAGCTATCCGGAGTACGACCAGCGGGCCGGCTACGACCTGGCGCCGTACGACCGGACCGGCCACGGCCGGGTGCCGGCCCGCAGCGGTTCGTTCGCGGGCGGCGCCGGAGCATGGCTGGACCGGCAGGGCGGGCTGCGCAACCTGGTCCGCCAGGAGATGGTGGCCCGGCAGCTGGCCGAGCGGATCGGTACGCACTTCGGCGAGCGCGCCACCGCCGCGCCGCTGCGGGTGCTGGACGTCGGCTGCGGCCAGGGCACCCAGGCGCTGCGGCTGGCCCGGGCCGGCCACCTGGTCACCGGCCTCGACTCCGACCCGGTGACGCTCGGCGCGGCCCAGGCGCAGCTGGCGGCCGAGCCGCCGGAGGTGCGCGAGCGGGTCCGGCTGCTGGGTGGCGACGGCCACCAGTGCGGCCGCTGGTTCGGCGCCGGCAGCTTCGACCTGGTGCTCTGCCACGGCGTGCTGATGTACCTGCCGGACCCCGATCCGATGATCGCCTCGCTGGCCCGGATGCTGGCCCCCGGCGGGCTGCTCTCGCTGCTGGCCCGCAACGGGGACGCGCTGGCCATGCGAGCCGGGCTGACCGGCGACTGGCGGGCCGCCCTGCAGGCGTTCGACAACGACCACTACGCCAACCGGCTGGGCCTGACCGCACGCGCCGACCGGTTGGCGGACCTGGCCCGCACGCTCTCCGAGGTCTCCGTGCCGCTGCGGCACTGGTACGGCGTACGGGTCTTCACCGACGCCGCCCCGGACCACGCCGCGCTGCCGGTGGACGGGCGCCAGCTCGCCCAGCTGCTGGAGGCCGAGGAGCGGGCCGGACGCGAGGACCCGTACCGGCAGGTCGCCGCGCTGCTCCACCTGGTGGGCACGAAGTAGCTCCGTGCCCACTCGGGCGTCAGCTCTCGCGCAGGCTCATCGTGTAGATCTCCCGGCCGTCGTCCAGCAGCGCCACCTTCTCGATGCCCTGCTCCAGGAGCTGCTTCCACTCCTCGCCGATCCAGGACTCCGCGTCGCCCTGCCCGGGGAAGTCCTCGGCCTCCTCGGCCGGGGTGATGACCGAACCGTCCGCCGCCTCGTACCGCCACGTCCACGCCATGCCCGGCTCCTCCCTCGGAAATGCTTGAGCGCAGGCTACCGCCCCTGCCCAGACTCTCAGGCTGCCCTGAGGCGATCGGCGTCAACCGCGCTCGGGCAGGATGGTGGCCATGGCACGCACTCTGATCCTCGGTGGCGCCCGGTCCGGCAAGTCCACCCGGGCCGAGCAGCTGCTGCTCGACCACCCCGACGTCTGCTACGTCGCGACCAGCGGCAACCGGGACGGCGACGGCGAGTGGGCCCAGCGCGTCGCGCTGCACCGCGAGCGCCGTCCGGCGAGCTGGCGGACCGTCGAGACCTGCGACCTCCCGGCGGTGCTGGCCGACCGCTCCGACTCCGCGCCGGTCCTGATCGACTGCCTGGCGCTCTGGCTGACCGCCGCGATGGACGAGGCCGACGCCTGGGACGACCGCGCCTGGGCGGCCGGCGCCGAGCAGGCCGTGCAGGCGCGCTGCGCCGAGCTGGCCGAGGCCTGGCGGCTGACGGAGCGCCAGGTCGTGGCCGTCAGCAACGAGGTGGGCATGGGCGTGGTGCCGGGCACCGCCGCCGGCCGCCGGTTCCGCGACGCCCTGGGCCGGCTGAACATGGCGATGGCGCAGGAGTCCGACCGGGTGCTGCTGGTGGTGGCGGGGCAGGTACTCGCCATCAAGGAGCTTGCGGGCCCCGGCCACCGGACAGCGTGAGCACCGGTTGGTAATGTTCGCCACGATGGACACCACCGTGGATCTCGATACCTTCGCCTCGCTCGTCGAGCGCCCCGACGACGCGGCCCGCCGCGCGGCCGAGGAGCGCTGGCTCGACCTGGACAAGCCCCGCGCCGGTCTCGGCCGGCTGGAGGAGCTCGGCAGCTGGCTGGCCTCTGTCCAGGGACAGTCCCCGGTGCGGGCGATCACCGCTCCCAAGGTGCTGCTCTTCGCCGGCGACCACGGCGTCGCCTCGCTGGGGGTCTCCCGGATGTCCGCCGAGGGCGGCACCGCCCGGCGGGTGCACGCGGTGCTCGACGGCAGTGCGCCGGTGGCCCGGCTGGCCCGCCGGTTCGGCGCGGACGTGCGGGTGGTCGACCTCTCGGTGGACGCGGACCCGGCGGACTTCCCCGCCGAGGTCGTCCGGCACCGGGTGCGGCGCGGCTCCGGACGGATCGACGTCGAGGACGCGGTGACCCTGGCGGAGGCCACCGCCGCGTTCGCGGCGGGCATGGCGGTCGCCGACGAGGAGGCCGACCTCGGCACCGACCTGGTGATCCTCGGCGACCTCGGCGTCGGCTCGACCACGGTGGCCGCCGTCCTGATCGGCGCGCTCTGCGGCACCGACGCCGCGGCGGTCTGCGGGCGCGGCTCGGGGATCGACGACAAGGTGTGGATGGTCAAGTGCGCCGCGATCCGCGACGCGCTGCGGCGGGCCCGGCCGGTGCTCGGCGACCAGCTCGCGCTGCTCGCGGCGACCGGTGGCGCGGACTTCGCGGCGATCACCGGCTTCCTGCTCCAGGCCGCGGTGCGCAAGCTGCCGGTGGTGCTGGACGGCGTGGTCTCGGCGGCCTGCGCGCTGGTCGCCCAGCGGGTCTCGTTCCGCGCGCCGGAGTGGTGGCGGGCGGGTCTGTTGACCGGTGAGCCGGCCCTGGCCAAGGCGTACGACCGGCTGACCCTGACCGCGCTGCACGACCAGGAGATCACCATGGGCGAGGGCGTCGGCGCGCTGATGGCCCTGCCGATGCTGCAGGCGGCCTCCGACGCGCTGGCCGAGCAGGGCTCCGCCGGTCCGGCCGCGCCGCTGCTGCCGAAGGAGCCGGCCAAGCTGCCCACCGCGCTGGAGCTGCTGGGCAAGGGCTGAGTGGTGCTGCACGGCCTGCGCTTCGCCTTCGGCACGCTCTCCGTCCTGCGGGTCCGGGTGGATCGCTGGGACCGGGCCTCCGCCGGGCGGGCGATGCTCGCCGCGCCGCTGGTCGGCGTGGTGCTCGGTGTCCTCGCCGGCGCGCTGGGCGCCGTCGCCGCCTGGCGCGGCGCCCCGCTCCTCGCCGCCGTCGCCTCGGTGGCCGCGCTGGCCGCGCTCACCCGGGGGCTGCACCTGGACGGCCTGGCGGACGTCGCGGACGGCCTCGGCAGCGGCAGACCGGCCGAGGACGCCCTGCGGATCATGAAGCAGTCCGACATCGGCCCGTTCGGTGTACTGACGCTCGTTCTCCTGATGTTCGCTCAGATCGCCTGCCTGGAAGCCCAGTTCGCGCACTCCGCCGCACGTGGCGCGCTGGCCGTACTGGCCGCGGCGGTGACCGGCCGGTGCGCGCTCGGCTGGGGGTGCCTGCGGTCGGTGCCCGCCGCCCGCCCCGGCGGTCTCGGGGCGATGGTGGCCGGCACGGTCTCCCCCGCCGGCGCGACCGCCGTCTCGCTGCTCAGCGCCGTCGCCCTCGCCCTGCTCGGAGCGGACCCGCGCTACGCGCTGTCCCTGACGCTGGGTCTGCTCGCCGCCTGGCTGCTGCTGCGCCGCTGCGTGCGCCGCTTCGACGGCATCACCGGTGACGTGCTGGGCGCGATGACCGAGACGGCCGCCGTATTCTGCCTGATCGGGCTGACTCTCAGCCGCCGCTGAGCGCCCTCTCGTTCAACGAGACCGCAGCTGTCACACTGCGATGAGCTGCCATGACGCTGAAGCACACCCGTCGGTCTCCCGCAAGGACCGGGGGCAACACAGTCCCAACATGCGGACTACCATGCGGGGAAGCACCGTAGCCCTGCGCCGTCATGGCGGAGCACGCTGGGGCTTTACCCATGCCGTAATCCGGCCGTGGACCGCGAAAGAACAGGACGCAATTACGTGACTGCATTGTCTGTGAGCACCTCCTCAGCCGCCGCGCTGCGTGCGGACGCTCTGGTGATCGGCGTGGCGAAGGGGCCGAAGGGTCTCGTCGTGACCTCCGGCGCCGAGGCCGTCATCGAGGCGTTCGAGGGCAAGCTGGCCGAGACCCTCGCCACCCTGGGCGCGAACGGTGCCGAGGGCGAGGCCGTCAAGCTGCCGTCCCCCGCAGGCCTGAAGGCCGGCTTCGTGCTGGCGGTCGGCCTGGGCGAGGCCGCCGAGGGCGGCTACCCGCTGGAGGCGCTGCGCCGTGCGGCCGGCGTCGCCGCCCGTACCCTGTCCGGCACGAAGAAGGCCGGCCTGGCGCTGCCCGCCGAGTCGGCCGAGGAGATCGAGGCGGTCGCGCTGGGCGCGCTGCTCGGCTCGTACGACTTCACCGTCTACCGCACGGGTGAGGGCGTCAAGGAGCCGGTCGGCGACCTGGTCGTGCTGACCGGTCGCAAGGGCAGCAAGGACGCCAAGGCGGCCGTCGAGCGCGCCACCGTCCTCGGCGAGGAGATGAACCGCTCGCGCGACCTCATCAACACCCCGCCGAACGACCTGCACCCGAAGGCGTTCGCCGCCATCGTGCAGGCGGCCGGCAAGGAGCACGGCCTCAAGGTCGAGGTGTGGGACGAGAAGGCGCTCGCCAAGGGCGGCTTCGGCGGCATCCTCGGCGTCGGCGTCGGCTCCGCCAACCCGCCGCGGCTGGTGAAGGTGGCCTACACCCACCCGAAGGCCAAGGCCACCCTCGCCTTCGTCGGCAAGGGCATCACCTACGACTCGGGCGGCATCTCGCTCAAGCCGGCCGGCCACAACGAGACCATGAAGTGCGACATGTCCGGTGCGGCCGCGGTCTTCGCCGCGGTGGTCTCGGCCAAGCGCCTGGGCCTGGCCGTCAACGTCACCGGCTGGCTCGCGCTGGCCGAGAACATGCCGTCCGGCTCCGCCACCCGCCCCGGCGACGTGCTGCGGATGTACGGCGGCAAGACCGTCGAGGTGCTCAACACCGACGCCGAGGGCCGCCTGGTGCTGGCCGACGCGATCGTCCGGGCCGGCGAGGAGAAGCCGGACGCGATCGTGGACGTCGCCACCCTCACCGGCGCCATGGTGCTGGCGCTGGGCAACCGCACCTTCGGCGTGATGGCCGGCAACGACGCGTTCCGCGACAAGCTGCACGCCACCGCCGAGCGCGCGGGCGAGCAGTCCTGGCCGATGCCGCTCCCCGCCGAGCTGCGCAAGAGCATGGACTCGCCGGTCGCCGACCTGGCCAACATGGGCGAGCGGATGGGTGGCGGCCTGGTGGCCGGCATCTTCCTCAAGGAGTTCGTGGCGGACGGCATCGACTGGGCGCACCTGGACATCGCCGGTCCGGCGTTCCACGAGAGCGCTCCGTACGGCTACACCCCCAAGGGCGGCACCGGCAGCGCCGTGCGCACCCTGGTGCAGCTCGCGCAGGAGACCGCGCAGGCCTGACGCAGCCTTCTCTCCGCAGGGCCCGGCCGCCTCGGCGCCGGGCCCTGCGGGGTTTGCGCGTCCATAACGGCTGCGTTGCCGTGACGGCTGCGTGCCCGCCGGATCACCCCGGGTGTCCGCATTTCCCGGTTACCAATTGGTAGCCCCTCAGCGGCTCGCGCCTTCGTGTTCGCTTGGGGCGAAACTTTGTTCCACAAAGCGGAATCAAGTTCGGTCACGATCGGCGCAGCACCCGGAACAGACCCCGGCGTTGCGGCGTTGACCTGCACAGACGGCGGGAAAAGGGGGTCGCCGAAACCCCTGCCCGGCCCCCGCGCACCCCCTGCGGAGTGGACCCGGACATCAGCCGCCGCGAACAAGTGCGAAGATGTATTTCCGGCACGACTGGGCGCCCCACAAGGGCCCGCCCGACACACCGGACCAGCCCCGGCCCGGACGATCCACACCCCATTGCATGGAGGACGTGACGTGGCGAACGACGCCAGCACCGTTTTCGACGTAGTCATTCTCGGAGGCGGAAGCGGCGGTTACGCCGCGGCGCTCCGCGCCGCTCAGCTGGGTCTGAGCGTGGCCCTGATCGAGAAGGGCGAACTCGGCGGCACCTGCCTGCACCGGGGTTGCATCCCGACCAAGGCGCTGCTGCACGCGGCCGAGATTGCCGACGACACCCGCGAGGCCGCCGAGTTCGGCGTGCTCGCGACCTTCCAGGGCATCGACATCAAGGGCGTCCACAAGTACAAGGACGACGTGATCTCGGGCCTCTACAAGGGTCTGCAGGGCCTCGTCGCCTCGCGCAAGATCACCTATGTCACCGGCGAGGGCCGTCTCTCCTCGCCGACCTCGGTGGACGTCAACGGCCAGCGCTACGAGGGCCGCCACATCGTCCTCGCGACCGGCTCCGTGCCGAAGTCGCTGCCGGGCCTGACCATCGACGGCGACCGGGTGATCTCCTCGGACCACGCCCTCAAGCTCGACCGCATCCCGCAGTCCGCCGTCATCCTCGGCGGTGGCGTGATCGGCGTCGAGTTCGCCTCGGTCTGGAAGTCCTTCGGCGTCGACGTCACCATCGTCGAGGCCCTGCCGCACCTGGCACCGCTGGAGGACGAGAACTCCTCCAAGCTGCTGGAGCGGGCCTTCCGCAAGCGTGGCATCAAGTTCGAGCTCAAGGCCCGCTTCTCCGGCGTCGAGTACACCGAGAACGGTGTGCGCGTCTCCACCGAGAACGGCAAGCAGATCGACGCCGACCTGCTGCTCGTCGCCATCGGCCGCGGCCCGGTCTCGCAGGGCCTGGGCTACGAGGAGGCCGGCGTCGCGACGGACCGCGGCTACGTCCTGGTCGACGAGTACATGCGCACCAACGTCCCCACCATCTCGGCCGTCGGCGACCTGGTCCCGACCCTGCAGCTGGCGCACGTCGGCTTCGCCGAGGGCATCCTGGTCGCCGAGCGGCTGGCCGGCCTCAAGGCCGTGCCGATCGACTACGACGGCGTGCCGCGCGTCACGTACTGCAACCCCGAGGTCGCGTCGGTGGGCATCACCGAGGCCAAGGCCATCGAGGTGTACGGCAAGGACAAGGTCGTCACGCTCAAGTACAACCTGGCCGGCAACGGCAAGAGCAAGATCCTGAAGACCGCCGGCGAGGTCAAGCTCGTCCAGGTCAAGGACGGCGCCGTGGTGGGCGTGCACATGGTCGGCGCGCGGATGGGCGAGCAGGTCGGCGAAGCCCAGCTGATCTACAACTGGGAGGCCCTGCCCTCCGAGGTCGCGCAGCTGATCCACGCGCACCCGTCGCAGTCCGAGGCGCTCGGCGAGGCGCACCTCGCGCTGGCCGGCAAGCCGCTGCACTCGCACGACTGATCGCCCCTCCACTTCCCCCTTCCTGAACGCAAGACTTGATAGGAGTCGCTGAAACCATGGCGGTCTCAGTAACGCTGCCCGCACTGGGCGAGAGCGTGTCCGAGGGCACTGTCACCCGTTGGCTCAAGGCCGAGGGTGAGCGAGTGGAGGCCGACGAGCCGCTGCTTGAGGTCTCGACGGACAAGGTCGACACCGAAATCCCCGCGCCGGTCTCCGGCATCCTCGCCTCCATCAAGGTCGCCGAGGACGAGACCGTCGAGGTCGGCGCCGAGCTGGCCATCATCGACGACGGCTCGGGCGCCCCGGTGGCCGCTGCCGCCCCGGCCGCCGCCGCTGCGCCGGCCCCGGTCGTCGAGGCCCCGGCCGCTCCGGTGGCTCCGGCCGCTCCGGCCCCCGTGGCCGAGGCTCCGGCCGCCCCGGTGGCTGCCGCTCCGGCCGCCGCCGCCGACGCCACCCCGGTCCTGCTGCCCGCGCTCGGCGAGTCGGTGTCCGAGGGCACCGTCACCCGTTGGCTCAAGGCCGAGGGCGAGACCGTCGAGGTCGACGAGCCGCTGCTCGAGGTCTCGACGGACAAGGTCGACACCGAGATCCCGTCGCCGGTCGCCGGTGTGCTGGTGAAGATCCTGGTCGGCGAGGACGAGACGGCCGAGGTCGGCGCTCAGCTCGCGCTGATCGGCGTGGCGGGTGCGGTCGCCGCCGCTCCGGCAGCCCCGGCTGCTCCGGCCCCCGTGGCCGCTCCGGCCCCGGTCGCCGCTGCCCCGGCTCCGGCCCCGCCGCCCCGGCCCCCGCGCCGGTCGCGCCCGCCGCTCCGGTGGCTCCGGCCGCTCCGGCCCCCGTGGCCGCTCCGGCTCCGGCCGCCGCTGCCCCGGCGCCCGTCGCCGCCGCGCCGGTCGCCGACGCCGGTGACGCCTACGTCACCCCGCTGGTCCGCAAGCTCGCGGCCGAGCAGGGTGTCGCGCTCGGCTCGGTCGCCGGTACCGGTGTCGGTGGCCGGATCCGCAAGCAGGACGTCATCGCCGCCGCGGAGGCCGCTGCCGCCGCCCGCCAGGCCGCCGCCGTTCCGGCCGCCGCCCCGGCTGCCGCGAAGGCCGCCGCCCCGGTCACCCCGTCGCCGCTGCGCGGCCAGACCGTGCCGATGACCCGTGTGCGCAAGGCGATCGCCAAGCACATGGTCGAGTCGCTCAAGGTGTCGGCCCAGCTGACCACCGTGGTCGAGGTCGACGTCACGCGCATCATGCAGCTGCGCGCCAAGGCGAAGAACGGCTTCCTGCAGCGCGAGGGCGTCAAGCTCTCGCCGATGCCGTTCTTCATCAAGGCCGCCACCGAGGCGCTCAAGGTCCACCCGATCGTCAACGCCCGGGTGAACGACGACGACACCATCACGTACCACGACGTCGAGAACATCGGCATCGCGGTGGACACCGAGAAGGGGCTCTTCGTCCCGGTCGTCCACGGCGCCGGTGACTTCAACATCGCCGGTATCGCGAAGAAGGTCGCCGACCTGGCGGCCCGTACCCGCGACGGTGGCCTCAAGCCCGACGAGCTGGCCGGCGGCACCTTCACGGTGACCAACACCGGTTCGCGCGGCGCGCTGTTCGACACCCCGATCCTCAACCAGCCGCAGGTGGGCATGCTGGGCATCGGCGCCACCGTGCGCCGCCCGGTGGTCATCAACCACCCGGACCTGGGCGAGACGATCGCGATCCGCGACATGGTCTACCTGGCTCTGTCGTACGACCACCGGATCGTCGACGGCGCCGACGCGGCCCGCTTCCTGGGCACCGTCAAGGCGCGCCTGGAAGACGGCGCCTTCGAGGGCGACCTCGGCCTGTAAGGCACCTGCCCCTCAGGCAGCAGGCACCATCTGCACCATCGCCGAGCCCCGGACCGTCACTGCGCGGTCCGGGGCTCGGCGCTTCTCCGCCCGACGCGCGCGGCGCACGGGCGGCGCATAGGGTGTGCGTTCGGTTCGTGGACCAGGGATGCTGGAGCGGTGATGTACGAGACGGACTTCTGGCAGATCATCGATGAGACCCGCGACGCCGCGGAAGGCGATCCGGACGACCAGGCCGACCTGCTGGTGGAGCGGCTCGGGCAGTTGACGCCCGATGAGGTGATCGACTTCGCCCGGCTCTTCGAGGCGCGCTTCCAGCGGGCCTACACGCGCGAGCTCTGGGGCGCGGCGTACCTGATGCTCGACGGGGCGTCCGAGGACGCCTTCGACTACTTCCGGTGCTGGCTGATCGCCCAGGGGCGGGAGGTCTTCGAGGGTGCGGTGCACCACCCGGACGACCTCGCCGAGCTGGTCTCCGACTTCGACGAGGAGGAGGACGGCGACGCCGAGGAGTTCGGCTACGCCGCCGACGAGGCGCACGAGCGGCTGACCGGCATGCCGCTGCCGGACCTGGGGACGCAGCAGCCCCGGCAGCCGGAGGGCGCGCCGTTCGACTTCGACGACGCGGCCGAGATGGCGAAACGATTCCCCAAGCTCTGGGAGCAGTACGGGGATTAGAAGCCGGCTGGACGGTCCGGCAGAGCGTCCTCAGACGCCGTTGGCCGGCGCGGCGACGCGGATCCCGGCGACGATCTGTTCGAGCACCGCGGGCTGCGGCGCGCTGGGATCGTCGTCGACCGAGCCGACCAGGATGGAGAAGCCGCCGCCGGCCGAGGGCAGCGCCACCAGCAGGATGTAGCCCTGGGTGCCGGTGGACGGAACCACGTGCCAGCGGACCGCGTAGCCGGTCAGGCCGGCCGCGGTGATCGGGGCCGAGGCCAGCTCCTGGTGCGAGGCGAGGTCGCCGTAGAGCTGCGGCGCGTAGTCCGCGATGGTCGCCCGGGCCACCGACTGCGCGTCGGCACCCTGGGTCGGGGCGCTGTCGATCGAGAAACTGCCGCGGACGCAACCGCCGGGCGTGCTGCAGTCGTACGGGGTGGTGACCGTCAGCAGCGCGGTCCCGGCGCCGTGGTCGGTGGAGGTCCAGCCGGTCGGCAGCGGGACGGTCCAGCCGTGCGTGGTGTCGGTGGCCGAGCTGCCGTCCGGGGAGACCGGGGCCTTGCTCTGCGGCTGGGGCTGGTCGGAGGGACCGGGGGTCGGCTGCGCGGGCTGCGGCGCGGCGCCGTCCGCCGGTGCGCTCGCCGCCGGGGTCGGGGCGACGGCGGCGCTGCTGCTGGGGCCGGCGCTGCCGCTCAGCAGCGCGGCGGCGCCGACGACCGTGACGCCGACCAGCAGCAGGGCGCCGGCCAGGACGCCGACGATCAGCCCGGTGCGCTGGCGCGGGGGCTGCGGCGGGAGGTAGGGGCCGCCGTACGGTGCGGTCGGCGGATAGGCCGGGGGGCCTACCGGGGGGTACGGCGCAGGCTGCGGGAACCCGTACGCCGCCGGGGCGGGGGGCTGCGGCGGGAAGCCGTAGCCGGGGGCTCGACCGGGGCGGGGACGGCCGGGTGACCGTAGGCGGGTGAGGCGTCGGACACCACCGAGCGGTGAGGCGGCGGGACGGCCGGACCGACCGCGTCCCAGCGCGGCGGCGCGGCGGGCGGCCGGGTCTGCGCGGTCCAGCCGCCGCCGTCCCAGTAGCGTTCCTGCGCAGCGCCGCCGTCGGGTCCGCGCTGCGGGTCCGGGTACCAGCCGGGAGGAGTCGAGTTGCTCACCGCCGTACCGTATCGGTCGGGAGCGGCGGCAGACAGGCCAACCGGGTGACGGACCGTCGGACGGCTCGCGACGGTCACCGGGCGGCGGGTGACAGGTGGCGACACGCCCGGGTCCAGGGACCGGACGGGGCGGGGTGCCTGCCAGGATGGCGGCATGCGTATCGCTGTCACCGGTTCCTCGGGCCTGATCGGCTCCGCCCTTGTCCGCTCACTGCTCTCCGACGGCCACCAGGTGGTCCGGCTGGTCCGGCACCGCCGCGCGGTGGGCCCGCAGCCCGACGGGTCGGTCGGCATCGGGTGGAGTCCCGAACTCGGCCAGCTCGACCAGGCCGCGCTGACCGGGACGGACGCCGTGGTGCACCTGGCCGGCGCCGGGGTCGGCGACCGGCGCTGGACGGACTCGTACAAGCGGGCGATCCACGACAGCCGGGTCGGCGGCACCCGCACCCTGGTCACCGCGCTGCTGGCGGCGGACAAGGCGCCGGCCGTGCTGGTCAGCGGCTCGGCTGTCGGCTACTACGGGCAGACCGGTGACCGGGTGATCGACGAGAGCGCACCGCCCGGGGACGACTTCCTGGCCAGGGTCTGCGTGGAGTGGGAGGGCGCCGCCCGCCCGGCCGCCGAGGCGGGTGTGCGGGTGGTGCACCCGCGCACCGGGCTGGTGCTGTCCTCCCAGGGCGGGGCCGGCGGACGGCTCTTCCCGCTCTTCAAGCTCGGCCTCGGGGGGCGGCTTGGCTCGGGCGAGCAGTTCTGGAGCTTCATCTCGCTGGTCGACCAGGTGGCGGCGCTGCGGTTCCTGATCGACCACCAGGAGCTGAGCGGCCCGGTGAACCTGACGGCGCCGGAGCCGGTGACCAACCGCGAGCTCACGGCGGCGCTGGGCCGGGCGCTGGGGCGGCCCACGCCGTTCCCGGTGCCGGAGGCGGTGCTGCGGGTCGCGCTGGGCGAGATGGCGGTGGAGGTGGTCGGGAGCCACCGGGTGGTGCCGCGCAAGCTGCTGGACGCCGGGTTCCGCTTCGCCCACCCGACCGTGGACGCGGCGGCGCTGGCGGCTCGCTAGCCGTACCCATCCGTGCGGCGGCCTCGTGCGGCGGCCGCAGGGCAGCGGGTACGGCCGCAGGGCAGCGGGTACGGCCGTGCGGCGGCGGGCTACGGCGGCCTTGTGCGGGGTGCTGGCGCGCGGCGGCGCCCGGGGGCGGCGAGGGGCGGCGGGGAGCGCCAGCAGGGCCGCAGAGGGGGCGCACGGGGGCACTCCGCGGCGCCCGACAGCGCACGGCGCGCCGCCGTTCCCGACGGGCGTGCCACCGGCACGGCGGGGACCGCCCAGATCCGAGCGAATGCCCTTGGCTGAACAAGGCTTTGACGGGGCATCACCTGTTCGGACCGTCCCGGCACCCCGCAGCCGTTCGCCGGCCGGAGCTCCGGGACCAGGGAGGGAGCTCGCCCGTGACCGCATATGACATCACCCGCCGCAGCCGCCCCGCCGACCCCGACGTGGTCGTGGTCGGCGCAGGCCTGGCGGGCCTCGCCGCCGCCCGGGCGCTGATCGCCGCCGGACTCGACGTCCAGGTGGTGGAGGCGACCGAGCGGATCGGCGGCCGGATGGCCGACCACCAGCTGGACGGCTACCGGCTCGACCACGGCGGGCAGTTGCTCAACACCGACTTTCCCGAGCTGATCCGCCGGCTCGACCTGGACAGTCTGGAGCTCCGTGCACTGGCCCCCGGGGTCCAGGTGCACAGCGCGGGCCGCCGCTACCGGACCGTCGGCCCGCAGCCGCCGGCGATCCGTCAGGCCACCGCCCGCGCGCCGCTGGGCGGCTCGCTGGACAAGGCCAGGCTCGGCTCGGCGCTCAGCCGGCTCGCCGCCACCCCGGTGCCCCGGCTGCTGGCCCGGCCGGAGACCACCACCGCCCGGGCGCTGAGCGAACGGGGGCTCTCCCCCCGGATGGTGGACGGCTTCCTGCGCCCGCTGCTGACCGCGCTGCTCAGCGACCCGGCGCTGGGCACCAGCAGCCGGGTCGCCGACCTGGTGCTGCGTGGCTACGCCCGTGGACGGCTCTGTCTGCCCGCCGCCGGGACGGCCGCCGTGCCGGGCCGGCTGGCCGACGCGCTGCCGCCCGGCACCGTCCGGCTGGGCGTGCGGGTGACCTCGATCGGGGCGGGTGGCGTGCTGACCGAGGAGCACGGGCGGATCGGCGCCCGCGCGGTGCTGCTCGCCACCGACGCCCGGTCGGCCGCCGAACTGCTGCCCGGGCTGCGGCTGCCGGACTTCCACCCGGTGACCACGTACTACCACTCCACGGCCGGCTCGCCGCTGGCCGAGGCAGTACTGCTGCTGGACGCCGAGCGGCCCAGCGGCGCGGCTCCGGTTTCGCACTCGCTGGTGCTCAGCGAGGTGCACCCGTCCTACGCCCCGGCCGGGCGCTCGCTGGTGGCCACCACCGTGCTCGGGCGGCGCAGCTTCGACGCCGGCGGCCCGGCCGGGCTCGAACCGGCGGTCCGGGCCCGGCTCACCGAGCTGTACGGGGTGTCCGCGCGGGAGTGGGAGTTCCTGAGCGTGCGCCATCTCCCGGACGCCGTCCCGGCGATGCCGCCGCCGCACAACTTCCGCCGGCCGGTGCGGGTGCTGGCCGGTCTGTACGTCTGCGGCGACCACCGGGACACCAGCAGCGCGCAGGGGGCGCTGCTCTCGGGACGGCGGGCGGCGCAGGCCGTGCTGCGTGACCTCGGGATGGCGGGCGACGCCGGCTCGCGGGAGGCCCGCGAGGCGGCCTGAGGAGGACTCAGGCGGCGCGGCACGGACAGTGGCATGGCTTGGGTACCGGCTCGGCGACGGGCCGGTACCCGTACGGGCCCGCGCTCCGGTTCGGTCCGCGGCGGCGGGTGCGGCGCGTGCCAGGATGCCGCCATGTCCGACACGACAGTGCAGGTCCAGCCGCTGACGCTGGTGCTCGTCCCGGCCGCCGCGCTCGCCGCTCCGCTCCTCGCGGACCGGGCACGGCGCTGGCTTGCGGTGCCGACCGTGGTGTTCGAGATCGTGCTCGGTGTGCTGATCGGACCGGACGGGCTGGGGTGGGCGAAAACCGGCCCGCTCGTCGCGGCGATGTCGCAGTTCGGCCTGGCAATGCTGATGTTCCTGGCCGGCTACGAGCTGGACTTCGCCCGGCTGCGCGGCGGCCCACTGAGGCGGGCGGGCGCGGCCTGGCTGATCGCGCTGGTGGTCGCGCTGGGCGTCGGGGCGCTGGTCAACCGGTCGGCGTTGACCGGCGCCTTCGCCGGGCTGGCGCTGACCACCACCGCGCTCGGGACGGTGCTGCCGATCCTGCGCGACTCCGGCGAGTTGGGGACCCGGTTCGGCTCGCTGGTGATGGCCACCGGCTCGGTGGGCGAGTTCGGCCCGATCATCGCGATCGCGGTGCTGCTCAGTGGCAACACACCGGGGCGGTCGGCGGTGATCCTCGCCGTGTTCGCGGGGATCACCGCGCTCGCGGTCGCCTACGCACGCCGCCCCCGGCCGGCGTGGGCGACCCACCTGATCCAGCAAACGCTGCGGACCTCGGGGCAGTTCGCGATCCGCGCGGTGGTGTTCGTGCTCGCGGTGATGGTCGCGGCGGCCGTCTGGCTGGAGCTGGACATGCTGCTCGGCGCCTTCACCGCCGGGATCGTCTCGCGGCTGCTGCTCAGCGACGTGCCGGAGGCCCAGGAGGCGGTGATCGACGCGAAGCTGGAGGCGATCGGCTTCGGCGTGCTGGTGCCGGTGTTCTTCGTCTACAGCGGGATGACCTTCGACTTGAAGGCGCTCCTCGACGACCCCGGGACGCTGCTGCTGGTGCCGGTCTTCCTGCTGCTCCTGGTGTCGGTCCGCGGCCTCCCGGCGGCGCTGCTCGGCCCGCCCGACCTGACCGTCCGGGACCGGGCCGCGCTCGGGCTGTTCGCGGCCACGGCGCTGCCGCTGATCGTGGTGATCACCACGATCGAGGTGCAGGAGCAGCAACTGGCCGGCTCCACGGCGGCGGCGCTGGTCGGCGCCGGGATGCTCTCGGTACTGATCCTGCCGCTGCTCGCCCAGCACCTGCGCGGCGGGAGCGAGCTGTCGGCCGCCGGGTCGGCCCGGCGGCCGCGGGCGGAGAGCTGGTGAGCAGTCGCCCGCGGCCGTACGGTCCTTGCGCCTAATGCCGCGTCAGGCAACTTTTGCCCGTCAAGGAGCGGTGTCCGGTGCGTGCTCTCGGCGTGTCGGCCGGAAGTCCTCGTACTGGACGTACTTGGGCTTTCGGCCGGTGCGGCGAGAGTGCGCACCGGGCGTCGCGACGGGGTGAAGGTTGCCTGACGCGGCACTAGATCACCCCCGCCTGCCGGGCGGCCTCCTCGAAGGCGCGGGCCACCGGGCTGCCGCGGTAGGGGGCCAGCCGGCGGTGGAAGTCGCGCAGGTACTCGACCGTCCGGGCGGAGCGCATCTCCCCCGCCGCGCGCAGGGCCTCGGTGGCCATCGCGCAGGACTCCTCCAGATCGCCCATGCCCAGCCGGGAGGCGGCCAGCACCATCCGGCAGAAGACCCGGTTGCGCGCGTACACGGCCGAGCGCAGCCGCAGCGACTTCTCGGCGTGCTGCGCGGCGGGCCGCCACTGCTGCAGGTCGCGGTAGCAGTGGGCGAACTCGTCGGCCAGCTGGGCCTCGTCGAAGTATCGTGCCCAGGAGGGGAGTTCGTCGCCGCTGCGGGCGACCGCGAGGGCTCGCTCGGAGCGCACCAGCGCGGTGGTGCAGGAGCGGACGTCGCCCAGTATTCCGTGCCCACGGGCCTCGGCCGCGTGCATCAGCGACTGGACGGCGGCCGGCGCGGCCGTGCCCACGCCCTGCTGGGCGACCCGGGCCAGCTGCACCGCCTCGCGGCCGTGGCCCAGGTGCACCGCCTGCTGGCTCATGGTGATCAGCACATACCCGCCGAGCACCCGGTCGCCGGCCGCCTGGGAGAGCCGCAGCGCCTGGACGAAGTAGCGCTGCGCCAGCCCGTGGGCGGCGATGTCGAAGGACGTCCAGCCGGCCAGCCTGGTCAGGTCGGCGACGGCGGCGAACAGCGCCCGGCCGATCTGCTCGCCGTAGCGGCCGCGCAGCATCGGCTCGGCCTCGCTCTCCAGGTAGCGCACCAGGGCCTGCCGGGCGTGGCCGCCGCCATAGGCGTGGTCGAGGGCGCGGAAGAGGTCGCCGACGGCCCGGACGGCCGCGATGTCGCCGCGGCCGACCCGCAGCCCGGGGCGCGGAACGCGGGTGCCTGGGTCCGGCGGCGGCGCCACCGCGGCCTGGGGCGATCGCAACTCGGAGACCAGCGGCCGACGGCTCTGCGAGGGGACCCGCCCGGCGCCGGCCGACCGGGCGGCGGGGACGCTGCCGGGGCGTAGCGGCGGGTGGTCCGCCGGGTCGGCCGGGTCCGGCGGGAGGCCCGGGCCCGCCGGGTAGCCGCCCACCGAGCCGTCCCGGGCGACCTGTTCGTCGCTGCGGCCGATCAGCCAGTCCCGGCTGGGGACCACCAGGCCGGCCGGGGTGAAGGCGATCCGGCGCAGCTCGGACTGCGGCCCGGTGTCCTTGCGCCACATGCTGGCGACGATGTCCACCGCCTCCTGCGGGGTCTGCGCGAACTCCAGGCCCGCGTAGACCGGCGCGCAGGCGTCCAGGCCGATGTCCTGGGCGGAGAGCCGTCGGCCCAGGCGCCGGGTGAAGACCTCGGCGATCAACGCCGGAGTGGCCCCGCGCGGCTGCTGGCCGCGCAGCCAGCGGGTCACCGAGGTCTTGTCGTAGCGCAGGTCGAGCCCGTGCTCCAGGCCCAGTTGGTCGACCCGGCGGGCCAGGCCGGCGTGCGAGAAGCCGGCCTCCTCGATCAGCGCGGCGAGCGCCGGGTTCTGGGCACGCTCGACGGGCGTCCGGCCGCCGGCGGCGATCTCGTCCGCGCGCTCGTCGTCAGGCGGTGCGGACAGGGAGGCATCCGGCAGGGACCGCGCGGCCCGCCGTTCGTGCGGGTCGAGCGGACCGTAGGCCGGGCTGTCGGTCGCAGGCCGTTGGGACATGTCAGTCAACACCTCTCGGACGGCGCACCGGGAAGTCCAATCCCCCGCTGCCCGGCGCGGCGCCCCCTGTCGGGAATCGGCGTGAATGTAGCGAGCATTCGGGCGCTATGGGTGGTTCTGGGCAGGCAATCCTCCGAACGGGTGAAGGACGGGCGTCCGTTGTGGGGAAGGTGCCTCACTGGGGGTTTGGCTCTGCTTGCGTGTCTCGGTTCGGCGCCCACATGGTGTCCGGCACTATGGGACGGCGGCCGTCTGTGGCTGTCCATCACATGGGGTCCGGACGCGCGGATTCCTACCGTTCTGGGTCATGGAGACCACACCACCGCCGCCGGGTCCCGACCCGGGCGGGACCGATCTGACCGGCCGGACCGTCCTGGTCACCGGAGCCGCCGCGGGCATCGGCCTGGCCTGCGCCGAGGCCTTCGCCGCGGCCGGCGCCCTCGTCCACGTCGTCGACCTGGCGGCCGGGCCGACGCTCGAACTGGCCGAGCGGATCGGCGGGGTGGCGCACGTCGTCGACCTGGGCGATCCGGAGCTGGTGGAGACGCTGCCGGCCGAGGTCGACATCGTCGTCAACAACGCCGGACTCCAGCACGTCGCCCCCGTCCACGCGTTCCCGCCGGAACGGTTCGCGCTGATCCAACGGGTGATGGTGGAGGCGCCGTTCCGGATCCTGCGCCGCACCCTGCCGCACATGTACGCGCGGGGCTGGGGACGGATCGTCAACATCTCCTCCGTGCACGGCCTGCGGGCCAGCCCGTTCAAGGCCGGCTACGTGACCGCCAAGCACGCGCTGGAGGGCCTGAGCAAGACGGTCGCCCTGGAGGGCGCGCCGCACGGCGTGACCAGCAACTGCGTCAATCCCAGCTACGTCCGCACCGCGCTGGTCGAGCGGCAGATCGCCGACCAGGCCCGCGTGCACGGCATCGGCGAGGACGAGGTGGTGGAGCGGATCATGCTCGACCGCAACGCCGTCAAGCGTCTGATCGAACCGGCCGAGGTGGCCGCCGTGGCGCTCTGGCTCTGCTCGCCGCACACCTCCTTCGTCACCGGCGCCAGCCTGCCCGTGGACGGCGGCTGGACCGCGCGCTGACCCCCGTCCCCCACTGTCATCACCTCGCTGCCATCGCCCCACTGCCATCGCCCCACTGCCCGGAAGGACGTTGACCGATGCCAAGAACCAACCTCTGGAAGGTCGTCGGCGCCAGTCTGATCGGCACCACGATCGAGTGGTATGACTACTTCCTGTACGGAACGTCGGCCGCGCTGGTCTTCGGCAAGGTCTTCTTCCCGAACACCGACCCGCTGACCGGCACGCTGCTCTCCTTCCTCACCTACGCGATCGGCTTCGCCGCCCGGCCGATCGGCGCCCTGGTCTTCGGCCACTTCGGCGACCGGATCGGCCGCAAACGCCTGCTGGTGGTGAGCCTGTTGCTGATGGGCGGAGCCACCACCCTGATCGGCTGCCTGCCGACGTACCGCCAGGTCGGCGCGCTGGCACCGGTCCTGCTCACCGCCCTGCGCCTGGTGCAGGGCTTCGCGCTCGGCGGCGAGTGGGGCGGCGCGGTGCTGCTGGTCTCCGAGCACGGCGACCAGCGGCGGCGCGGCTTCTGGGCGTCCTGGCCGCAGGGCGGCGCACCGGCCGGGAACCTGCTGGCGGCCGGCGCGCTCTCGCTGCTGACGGCCTTCCAGTCGGACGCGACCTTCCTCGCCTGGGGCTGGCGGGTGCCGTTCCTGCTCTCGTCGCTGCTGGTGATGGTCGGGATGTGGATCCGGCTCTCGGTGGACGAGTCGCCGCTCTTCCAGCAGGCGCTGGCCGCCGCGAAGGCCCGGCCGGTCCCCGAACAGCCGCCGCTGGTGGCCGTGTTGCGCAACCACTGGCGGGACGTGCTGGTCGCGATGGGCGCCCGGATGGCGGAGAACATCTCGTACTACGTACTGACCACCTTCGTCCTGGCCTACGCCGTCGAGCATGTGCACCTGCACAAGCAGACCGCACTCAACGCGGTACTGATCGGCTCCGCCGTCCAGTTCGCGCTGATCCCGCTCTTCGGCGCGCTGTCCGACCGGGTCGGCCGCAAACCGGTCTACCTGTTCGGCGCGCTGGGCACCGGTGTCTGGGCGTTCGTCTTCTTCGGACTGGTGGACACCAGGAGCTTCGGGCAGTTGGTGCTGGCGGTGACGGTGGGCCTGTTCTTCCACAGCGCGATGTACGCGCCGCAGGCGGCGTTCTTCTCCGAGCTGTTCGCCACCAGGATGCGTTACTCGGGTGCCTCGATCGGTGCGCAGTTCTCCTCGGTCGCGGCCGGCGCACCGGCGCCGCTGATCGCCACCGCGCTGCTCAAGGGCTACGGGAACGCCACCCCGATCGCGGTCTACGTGGCCCTCGCGGCGGTGGTCACGGTGATCGCGGTGCTCTGTGCCAGGGAGACCCGCGGCCGCGACCTGGCCGAGGTCGAACCGGCGGGCGTCGCGCTGGAGGGTGCTGCGAGCGTCGTGCCCGTGTGAGACGGTGTCCGGCACCATGAATGACTCAGCACCCGCGGCCGGCGCGGCACCCGCACTGCGCCGGCTGCTGGACCTGCTCGCCTCCGGCGCCGCCGCCGAGGACCTGACCGACGTGCTCGCCGAGACCCGCCGCCGGGAGGTCGAACCGGCGGTGCTGGCGGAGGTCGACGAGGCCGTCTGGGTCGCCCTGCGGATCCACCGGACGCTGCGTCAGCACCGGCGTCGGGAGACCGAGTTGACCGCCCTCTTCGACACCGCCGGCGACCTGGCCGCCTCCCGCGACCCGGACGCGGTGCTGCGCGCCATCGTCCGCCGGGCCCGAATGTTGCTCGGCACCGACACCGCGTACCTGACGCTGCCGGACGAGGACGCCGGCGACACGTACATGAGGGTCACCGACGGGTCGGTCTCGCCGCTCTTCCAGAGCCTGCGCCTGCGCCTGGGCGAGGGGTTGGGCGGCCTGGTCGCGCAGACCGCGCGCCCGTACGCGTCGCCCGACTACCGCAGCGACGAACGCTTCCAGCACACCGGACGGGTGGACGCGGGCGTGCTGGAGGAGGGCCTGGTGGCCATCCTCGGGGTGCCGCTGCTGCTCGGCGGCGGGGTGATCGGGGTGCTCTTCGCCGCCGACCGCTCGCCGCGCTCCTTCTCCCCCGACGAGGTCGCGCTGCTCTGCTCGCTGGCCGCGCACGCCGCGATCGCCATCGACACCGCCAAGTCGGTGGCCGGCACCCGGGCCGCGCTGGCCGAGCTGAACAGCGCCAACGCCGTGATCCGGGCCCACGCGGCGGCCGTGCAGCGTGCCGAGCAGGCGCACGACCGGCTCACCGACCTGGTGCTGCGCGGCGCCGAGGTGGCGGACGTGGCCGCGGAGGTGGCCGTGCTGCTGGAGGGCGAGGTGGCGGTGCACGATCCCGAGGGCCGTCCGCTGGCCGGGCGGCCGGCCGGGGCGGGCGCGCTGGCGGCGGCGGTGGAGCGCTCGCGGGCCGAGGGGCGGGCGGTGCGGCACGGCGAGAGCTGGGTCTGCGTGGTGCTCGCCGGGCAGGAGCCGCTGGGCAGCCTGCTGCTGCGCGGCCGGCCCGAGCTGGACGACCCGGACCGACGGCTCTTCGAACGGGCCGGGGTGGTCACCGCGCTGCTCCTGCTGCTGCGCCGCTCGGTCGCCGAAGCGGAGAACCGGGTCCGCGGCGAGCTCCTGGCCGACCTGTTGAGCGAGCCCGGGCGCGACCCGGCCGGGCTGCTGGCCCGAGGGCGGCGGCTGGGCGTGGACCTGGGGCGGCCGCACCTGGTGCTGGTCGCCGAGACCGCGCCGGACGGCCGGGCGCGGCTGGCGGGGGCCGCGGTGCGGCTGCTCTTCGGCTCGGGCTCGCGGGGGGAGGGCGCTGGTGCCGCGAGCGGGGTGGGCGCCTCGCGCGGGGTGGGCGCCTCGCGGGGGGTGGGCGCCTCGCGCGGCGCAGGTGCCTCGCGCGGGGTCAGTGCCGAGTACGGCGAGTCCGTGGTGCTGTTGCTGCCCGACGACGGCTCGGCCGACCCGGCGCGGGCCGCCGCCCTCGCCGCCGAGCGGCTGACCCGGCTCGTCGGCCAGCCGGTGACCGTCGGCACCGGACGCAGCGCGGCAGGCCCGTCCGCGCTGGCCGCCTCGTACGGCGAGGGCCTGCGCTGCGTCCGCGCGCTGCGCGTGCTCGGCCGCGAGGGGGACGGCGCGTCCGCGGAGTCGCTCGGCTTCCTCGGCGTACTGCTCGGCGACGGGCACGACGTCGGCGGGTTCGTCGGCCGCACGCTCGGGCCGCTGCTGGAGTACGACGCGCGGCGCGGCACCGAGCTGGTCCGCACCCTGCGCGCCTACTTCGACTGCGGCGGCAGCCTGACCCGGGCCAAGGAGGAGCTGCACGTGCACGTGAACACCGTCGTCCAGCGGCTGGACCGGGTCCAGGCGCTGCTCGGCCCGCGCTGGAACGAGCCGGAGCGCGCCCTGGAGCTCCAGCTCGCGCTCAGGCTCCAGCTGCTCTCGGGCAGGTGAGCGAGCGGGCGTACGCTAGCCAGGTTGGTCTCGAACGCCTGGGCAAGGAGCAGTGGTGAGCGAGAACGTGCGGTTCATACGCATGGGCATCGGCGAGGGCGCGGTGCCGTACCAGGTCGCCTGGGAGGAGCAGCAGCGGCTGCACGCCCTGCGGCGGGCGGACGAGATCCCGGACACCGTGCTGCTGCTGGAGCACCAGCCGGTCTACACGGCCGGCCGGCGCACCAAGCCCGAGGACCTGCCGCTGGACGGCACCCCCGTGGTGGAGGTCAACCGCGGCGGCGAGGGCACCTGGCACGGGCCCGGCCAGCTGATCGGCTACCCGATCGTCAAGCTGCCCGAGCCGATGGACGTCGTCGCGTACGTGCGCCGCCTGGAGGAGGCGCTGATCCGCGCCTGCACCGAGTTCGGCGTGGCGTCCAGCCGGGTCGAGGGCCGCAGCGGCGTCTGGGTGCTGGGCGAGGAACTGCCGGACGCCCGGGTGGACCCGTCCCAGGTGCTCGACATCGGGCGCCTCACCCTGCGGATGGGCCTGCCGCTGGGCATCGACCCGCGGCTGGCGGGTCCCGAGTACGCGCCCTCCAACGCCGGTCAGCGCGGCGACGACCGCAAGCTCGCGGCGATCGGCGTGCGGGTCGCGCGCGGCGTGACGATGCACGGCTTCGCGCTCAACTGCAACCCGGACATGACCTGGTTCGACCGGATCATCCCGTGCGGGATCCGGGACGCCGGAGTCGGCTCGCTCTCCACCGAGCTGGGCCGGGACGTCCCCGTGGGCGAGGCCCTGCCGGTGGTCGAGCGCTACCTGGCCGAGGTCTTCGCCGAACTGCCGGAACCCGCCTTGATCGGGAATCCCTGACCTGCGCCGACTGTTGCCCTGCGAATGCGGGGCTCAGGCTCGGCCAAGACCGTACAAGCACAGGCGTACCCTGGGGGGTACCCCGTCTAGTTCTAGGAGTCGCACGTGTCCGCTGTCGCCCCCGACGGCCGGAAGCTTCTCCGCCTGGAGGTCCGCAACGCCGAGACCCCCATCGAGCGGAAGCCGGAGTGGATCAAGACCCGGGCGAAGATGGGCCCGGAGTACAACGCCCTCCAGTCGCTGGTGAAGAAGGAAGGCCTGCACACGGTCTGCCAGGAAGCCGGCTGCCCCAACATCTTCGAGTGCTGGGAAGACCGCGAGGCCACCTTCCTGATCGGCGGCGACCAGTGCACCCGGCGCTGTGACTTCTGCCAGATCGACACCGGCAAGCCGGCCGACTTCGACCGCGACGAGCCGCGCCGGGTCGCCGAGTCCATCGTCACGATGGACCTGAACTACGCCACCATCACCGGTGTGGCCCGCGACGACCTGCCCGACGGCGGTGCCTGGCTGTACGCCGAGACGGTCCGCCAGGTGCACGCGCTGACGGCCGACCGCGCTGGCGGCCAGACCGGCGTCGAGCTGCTGATCCCCGACTTCAACGCGGTGCCCGAGCAGCTGGCCGAGGTCTTCTCGTCCCGTCCGCAGGTGCTCGCGCACAACGTCGAGACGGTGCCGCGGATCTTCAAGCGGATCCGCCCGGCCTTCCGCTACGAGCGTTCGCTGGACGTCATCACGCAGGCCCGCGCGGCCGGCCTGGTGACCAAGTCCAACCTGATCCTGGGCATGGGCGAGACCCGCGAGGAGGTCAGCCAGGCGCTGGAGGACCTGGTGGGCGCCGGCTGCGAGCTGATCACCATCACCCAGTACCTGCGGCCGTCCGTGCGCCACCACCCCGTCGAGCGCTGGGTCAAGCCGCACGAGTTCGTGGAGCTTCAGGAGGAGGCGGAGGAGCTCGGCTTCGCCGGTGTGATGTCCGGGCCGCTGGTCCGTTCGTCGTACCGGGCGGGCCGGCTGTACCGCCAGGCGCTGGAGCACCGCGAGCGCACCGCCGTTTGACGGTTTTCACCCGTGTGGGGCCCGGTTGCCGAGAGGCGGCCGGGCTCTTCTGGTTTCATCTTTTCATCCGCGTTTGACCGGTTGGTCACTGTCCGGAAACACCGGCGGCGGAGACTGGGCCCGAGCCCAGCGAAAGGAGATGCCAGGCATGGGTACCACGACCACCATCGGCAGCGCGATCAGGCTGGCGGAGAGCGTCCTCCTGGCCGGCGGCCGCAAGCAGGCCAGGCTCAACGCGTGGACCTCGGTCTGCGAGAACCGCCGCTACGCCGCGGACCGCGAGGCGGCCCGCACTGCTGTGATTGCGAAGTAAGACCATCCGGATCACAGTTCCGCCCAATCGGGACCGGGCTTCGTGATCCGATCACCCCGCCACGTACCATGACGTTCATGGCGAGGGAAACATCCGAGAATCCCGGGCGGCTCAAGCAGATCCGTCAGGCGTACAGCATGACCAGGAAGGTCGACACCAAGATCGGCCTGATTATCGGGGGCGTTGGCCTCCTCACCTTCGGCGTGTTCCTCGCCATCGGTTTCCTGATCGGTCATCCCATCTACCTGGGCATCCTGGGCTTCATCGTGGCGTTCCTGGCCATGGCGATCGTCTTCGGACGACGGGCCGAGCGAGCCGCCTTCGGGCAGATGGAGGGACAGCCGGGCGCTGCGGCGGCCGTGCTGAACAACATCAAGCGCGGTTGGAGCAGCAACCCCACCCCGGTCGCGGTCACCCGCAACCAGGACGCGATCTACCGTGCGGTCGGCCGGGCCGGCATCGCGCTGATCGGTGAGGGCAACCCGAACCGGGTGCGCCCGCTGCTCGCCGCCGAGAAGAAGAAGATGGCCCGGGTGGTCGGCGACGTGCCGGTGCACGACATCGTGGTCGGCGACGGTCCGGGTGAGGTGCCGCTGAAGAAGCTGCAGATCCACCTGATGCGTCTGCCGCGCGCGATCACCCCCGCCCAGGTCACCGAGACCAACGACCGGCTGCGGGCGCTGGGCGACCTGCTCTCCAAGGCGCCGATCCCCAAGGGCCCGATGCCCAAGGGTGCCAGGATGCCCAAGGGCGGCCAGGGCCGCTGAGCCCCACCGCTCCCGAATAGCCCAAGGCCCCGCCGCAGATCTCCGCGGCGGGGCCTCTCGTTGCCCTCGGGCGTGGGGCGCGCCTCAGATCCGGACCTCAGATCCGGACCTCGACGGTGCCGACGGCCTTGTCGTGCAGGCCGCGGGAGTCACGGTCCCAGACCAGGGCGGGCACCAGCAGGACGAGCAGGAAGGTGCGCAGCAGCACCTGCGGGATCGAGGCCCGGGTACCGCCCAGGCGCACCACGCGCAGGCCGAACAGGCGCTTGCCGATGGTCGTCCCGGTGGTCGCCAGCAGGATCACGGTGACCGTGAAGAAGAGCGGGGTGGTCCAGAGGTTCGCCCGCGACTGCTCACCGTGCGCGAGCAGCCCGTACGCGACCAGGCTGCACAGCCACCCGTCGACGAAGAGCGCGCCGATCCGCCGGCCCACGCCGGCCATCGAGCCGGTGCCCTCCTGCGGCAGGCCGAGCCGCTCGCCCCGGTAGCCGAAGTCGGCGCCCATCCGCTCGGCGGCGGCCTTCGGCCCGTCGATCCACGATCCCAACGCTTCTCTGCTGTCCACGAACGCACACTATCCGGGCAGCGGCCGTCGACCGTCATCGACTCCCCCTGCGGGTGAATCCGCCACACCCGCTCCTTTCAAGTGGTCCAGACCAGTTCAGGAGCCCGGCCTGCGCCGGGATGCGATTTGCCCGAAGCCGTGCGGCTTTGCCGCCCATCCGGGGCGCCTGGTTAACATGGGCGAAACGATGGGGTCACGACCAGGAAACGGCCGGTTCCTATCGTGAGCCGCACCACGGCCGGTTGGGACGACTGGTCCGTGAACGTCTGAACCCGGCTCAGCGGCCGGGCTGAGGAGGATTGATGTTCAAGAACGCCGCCGAGGTCAAGGCGTACATCACCGAGAACGACATCAAGTTCGTCGATGTGCGGTTCTGCGACCTGCCCGGAGTCATGCAGCACTTCGCGGTGCCTGCGGCAACGTTCGACCCAGCCGAGACCCTGATGTTCGACGGCTCGTCGATCCGCGGTTTCCAGGCCATCCACGAGTCGGACATGGCGCTCGTCCCGGACCTGGCGACCGCTCGCCTGGACCCGTTCCGCAAGGAAAAGCACCTCAACATCAACTTCTTCATCCAGGACCCGATCACCGGCGAGGCCTACAGCCGCGACCCGCGCAACGTCGCCAAGAAGGCCGAGGCCTACCTCGCCTCCTCCGGCATCGCCGACACCGCCTTCTTCGGACCCGAGGCCGAGTTCTACGTCTTCGACGAGGCCCGCTTCGAGACCACCGCGAACGCCTCCTACTACCACATCGACTCCGAGGCCGGCGCCTGGAACTCCGGCCGGATCGAGGAGGGCGGCAACCGCGGCTACAAGGTCAAGTACAAGGGCGGCTACTTCCCGACCCCGCCGGTGGACCACTTCGCCGACCTGCGGGCCGAGATGTCGCTGGAGCTGGCCGCCTCCGGCCTGGAGGTCGAGCGCCAGCACCACGAGGTCGGCACCGCCGGCCAGGCCGAGATCAACTACAAGTACAACACCCTGCTGCACGCCGCCGACGACCTGATGCTGTTCAAGTACATCATCAAGAACGTCGCGTGGCGCAACGGCAAGACGGCCACCTTCATGCCCAAGCCGATCTTCGGCGACAACGGCTCCGGCATGCACGTGCACCAGTCGCTCTGGGCCGAGGGCGCGCCGCTCTTCTACGACGAGCAGGGCTACGCCGGCCTCTCCGACACCGCCCGCTACTACATCGGCGGCCTGCTGAAGCACGCGCCCTCGCTGCTCGCCTTCACCAACCCGTCGGTGAACTCCTACCACCGCCTGGTGCCCGGCTTCGAGGCCCCGGTCAACCTGGTCTACTCGCAGCGCAACCGCTCGGCCGCGATCCGCATCCCGATCACCGGCTCGAACGCCAAGGCCAAGCGCATCGAGTTCCGCGCCCCCGACCCGTCCTCCAACCCCTACCTCGCCTTCGCCGCGATGCTGATGGCGGGCCTGGACGGCATCAAGAACAAGATCGAGCCGCTCCAGCCGGTCGACAAGGACCTCTACGAGCTCGCCCCCGACGAGCACGCCAGCGTCCCCCAGGTCCCCGCCTCCCTCCCGGCCGTCCTGGAGGCCCTGGAGAAGGACCACGAGTACCTGCTCGCGGGCGGCGTCTTCACGCCCGACCTGATCGAGACCTGGATCGACTACAAGCGCACCAACGAGATCGCCCCGATCGCCCTGCGCCCGCACCCGCACGAGTTCGAGCTCTACTACGACCTGTAGGGGTGCCTCCGACCTGCGGAAACGCAGTTCGATCTCTTGTTGTTTCCGCAGGTCAGCACCTCGCTGACCTGCGGAAACGTCCACGGGAGGGCTGGCATCGAAGGTTCAGAGGCTTGCGATGTGCAATGAGAGTGCGCGGAGATCGAACTCAGCACAAGACCTCTCAGCGACCTGAACCGCCACAGCGCGACCCTTGCTCACGTGACGATGAGTAGCCGTCGGCTGTGCGCCGTGGTCCCGATTGCCACCTGACGGACGGATTCGACGGGTCGTTGGATCACGTGTGGTTGATCAGACCGCGAGT
Source organism: Kitasatospora mediocidica KCTC 9733 (assembly GCF_000744225.1). GTDB lineage: Bacteria > Actinomycetota > Actinomycetes > Streptomycetales > Streptomycetaceae > Kitasatospora > Kitasatospora mediocidica. The sequence continues at coordinate 1,122,777 of NZ_JQLN01000007.1, forward strand.
AGTCCGTGCGTGCGCTCGGCTGGGATTCCCCGGCCGAGCGTTCTGCGTGGCGGCAGTCCAGCTCGTCGGCGACGGCCACCAAGCGTCCCGGGCCGACCGTCCGTTTCCCAGGGCCTGGGCCAGCAGGCCAGCCTCGCCCGCCTCAGGTCCAACCGCCCCCGCGGCCCGTCGGCGAACCGGCGCCAACCGACCGGATCGGCCTCCGCCCACGGACCCCGAGCGATGCGACTTGTGTGCCATCACGTGGCATCGGCTGACGATGCGTCAGAAGCTGACCAATGGCAGGCCTGCGCGCGAACCAATCCACCGCCCGCCGTCGTCGAGCCAAAGGCCGCCGGACGGCTCCTTACTGCTGGAACCGCCAGTTGAGTCGACGGCTCTCCATCCCCCACCCCGTGGAAAAGGTCAACAGTGACGCGGTCCGCGCGTGGGCGGAGGCCATGAGGTCGGCGGGCGCCAGGACGGCGTTCAAGGTCCCGATGGCGCCCGAAGGGATAGTCAGCCCATCAGACGGGTCGGGTGGTCCGTTCAGGGGTGTACGGCCCGGTGGTGGATGTGCCGGTCCAGCTCGCGAGGATGGCAAGGGCTTCGGCGGAGGGGGACGCCGGCTCGGGGGTCAGGATGACCAGGGTCTGGTCGGGGTCGCCTTCGACCGCCAGGACCACGTAGTCGAGGGTCAGGTCGCCGACCACCGGGTGGTGCAGGCGCTTGGTGCCGCTAGCGTGGGCCAGGACGTCATGGTCGGCCCACATGCGCCGGAAGGTGTCGCTGTGCAGGGACAGCTCGCCGATCAGCTCGGTGAGCCGCGGGTCGTCGGGGTGGCGTCCGGCGTACAGGTGCAGTGTGGCCACGCAGTCGCCCGCGGCCTTCTCCCAGTCGGCGTACAGGCTGTGGGCGGCGTCGTCGAGGAACACGAAGCGGGCGAAGTTGCGCTCGCGGTGGGGCCGGGCCTGGAAGTCGGCGAAGAGCGCGGAGCCGAGCGGGTTGGAGGCCAGGACGTCCATGCGTCGCCCCTGGATGAGCGCGGGGGCGCTGAGGGAGTCCAGGGCCCGGTACATGACCGGGCGCACCCGCTGCGGGCTGAACGGCCTGCGGCGGCGGGCCCGGGTGGCGGTGGGCTGGGCAAGGTCGAACAGGTGGGCGCGCTCGGTGTCGTCCAGCTGCAGGGCACGGGCGACGGCGTCCAGGACGGCTCCGGAGACGCCTTGGGTTCGGCCGCGCTCCAGGCGGATGTAGTAGTCCACGCTGACCCCGGCGAGCTGGGCGACCTCCTCGCGGCGCAACCCCGGCACCCGACGAACCCGCGGGTCGGGGGCGAGGCCGGCCTGTTCGGGGGTGATCCGGGCCCGGCGGGTGCGCAGGAACTCACGGATCTCGGTGCTGCGGTCCATGGGTCCACGGTACGGCCGGCCCCCGCACCCTGGGGCGCCTGAAGGGGTACTGGCAGACCCCCGGCAGAGCGGTGCCCCGTATGGCCGTCCGGGCGTGGTCGGCACGTGGTTGCCTGGATGCAGGGCCCACTGCACAGATCGTGGCACTGGAACGGCTACGGCGTCTACAACCTCACCAAGTTCGGGGTGAACGGCTTCACCGAGTCCCTGCGCCAGGAGGTGACGCGGCGTCACGTACGTGTCGGCGTCCTGGAGCCGGGCGGTGTTGCCACCGAACTGGGCTCGCACAACGACCACAAGGCCGAGGTTCGCGAGGCGATCAACAGCTTCTACGAGCAGACCGAGGTCCTCGCCCCCGAGGACATCGCCGACGGCGTCGCCTACATGGTCACCCGTCCCCGCCATGCCTCCGTCGGCGAACTGTGGATCATGCCTACCGACCAGGCCTGACCGCGAACTGCGGTTAACGCCGTCGGCGACACCCGCACATCTACACCACACCACACCGGGTGCCGGACACGGTGCCTGTAAGGGAGCCCCCTCATGAGCAAGGTCATTTTCATCACCGGTGCCGGACGCGGTCTGGGCACGGACATCGCCCTCCAGGCCCTCAAGGCCGGCCACCAGGTCGTCGCCACCGGCCGCCGCCCCGAAGAGGTCGAGAAGACCCTGGGCGGTCCGCAGGACAACCTGCTGGTCACCAAGCTGGACATCACCAGCCCGCAGGACGCGCAGGCGGCCGCACAGGCCGCGGTCGAGCGCTTCGGCCGCATCGACGTCCTGGTCAACAACGCCGGGAACTTCTTCGCCGGCTACTTCGAAGAGATCACCCCCGAGCAGATGCGCCAGCAGTTCGAGACGAACCTCTTCGGCCCCATGAACGTCACCCGCGCCGTCCTGCCGATCCTGCGCAAGCAGCGCGCCGGTCACATCATCTCGCTCTCGTCCTCCGCCGGACTGATCGGCCAGGAGTTCTGCGTCGCCTACGCCGCCTCCAAGTTCGCCGTGGAGGGCTGGATGGAGTCCCTGCGCTACGACGTGGAGCCGTACGGCATCCGCACCACGGTCGTGGAGCCCGGCTTCTTCCGGACCGAGCTGCTGGTGGACGCCTCCACCACCTGGCCCGAGCCGACCATCGACGACTACGCAGAGCGCACCACCGCGACCATCGCGGCCTGGAAGAGCATGAACGGCCAGCAGGGCGGCGACCCCGTCAAGCTCGCCCAGGCCCTGCTGGCCCTCGCCGCCCAGGACACCCCGCCGCTGCGGTTCGTGGCCGGCGCCGACGCCATCGAGGGTGTCGAGGCCAAAGCTCAGGAACTGCTCGCTCAGGCTCGTGCCTCCCGCGAGCTGGGCGGCAATCTGGCATTCGACGACACCAACGCCTGACCTGCCGCAGTTCCGTGTGCCACGCGCCGGGGCATCAGCCTCCGGTGGAGCTGGTGCTGCGGCTCAGTTGTCCAGGCGGCGCTTGCTGAGCCAGGCGACCATCTCGGGGTCGTGGTGGTCGAAGAACAGCGTGGTGCCGGTGTCGAGGGCGGCGATGCGGGCCATCTGGTCGTCGGTGAGCTTGAAGTCGAAGACGTCGATGTTCTGTGCCATCCGGTCGGGGTTGACCGACTTGGGGATGGTGACGATGCCGCGCTGGATCATCCACCGGAGCACGACCTGGGCCACGGACTTGTCGTGGGCGTCGCCGATCTCGCTGAGGACAGGGTGGGTGAACAGGTCGTTCTTGCCTTCGGCGAAGCCGCCCCACGCCTGGTGCTGGACGCCGTGCTCGCGCATGAGGTCGTGGTCGGCGGTGCGTTGGTAGAACGGGTGGGTCTCGATCTGGTTGACCTGCGGGGTGATCTCGTTGTTGAAGATCAGGTCCAGGAGGCGGTCGGGGTAGAAGTTGGCGACACCGATCGCCTTGGCCAGGCCCTCACGGTTGGCGGCCTCCATGGCGCGCCACTGTGCGTAGACGTCGCCGAAGGGCTGGTGCATCAGGTACAGGTCGACGTGGTCCAGGCCGAGCTTGGTCAGGGAAGTCTCGATGGCGCGGCGGGTGTTGTCCTGCGCGGGTGCGTCCTGGACCCAGAGCTTGGTGGTGACGAACAGGTCCTGGCGCGGGATGCCGCTGTTCTTGATCGCCAGGCCGACGGCCTCCTCGTTGCCGTAGGCGGCGGCGGTGTCCAGCAGCCGGTAACCGACGGCCAGGGCGTCCGAGACGGCCTGCTCGGTCTTGTCCGCCGGGATCTGGTAGACGCCGAAGCCGAGGATCGGCATCTGGACGCCGTTGTTCAGGGTGACGTGCTGCACGGGTGCTCCTTGAACGGATTGGTGGTCGAGCAGATGGGGGTCAGTCGGTGGACTCGGTGACCGAGGCCAGGACGCCGGTGGCGCTCATGGCGGCGGGCCATACTGCGCTCGCGCGGGGACGGGTCGGGCCGCTGCCAGACGTCGGCGAGGAGCACGTCATCGGTGAGGTCGGCGAGTTTCGGGGCGTGGCGTGCTGGCGGACGAGGTCCGGGGCGACGCGCGGATTGGTGCCGGTCATGAGCGCTCCATCATCCGCATGCCGGCCTCGTTGTGGGTGTCACCGGCGGCCTGGGGCAGGGCGCTCAACCGGGTCAGCTGATCCTCGGTGAGCTGGACGGCGTCGGCGGCGGCGTTCTCCTCGACCCGGGCGACACGCCGGGTGCCAGGGATGGGCGCAATGTTCTCGCCCTGGGCCAGCAGCCAGGCCAGCGCCACCTGCGCCGGGGTCGCGCCGATCTCGGTCGCGACGGCGGCGACCTGGTCGGCCAGCCGCAAGTTGTGCTCGAAGTTCTCGCCGGTGAAGCGCGGATTGTCGGCGCGGAAGTCGTCCGGGTCGAACTGCCCGGCGGAGCGGATCGTGCCGGTCAGGAAGCCTCGCCCCAGCGGGGAGAAGGGAACGAAGCCGATGTTCAGCTCCCGCAACACCGGCAACACCCGGGCCTCGGGGTCACGGGTGAACAGCGAGTACTCCGACTGCACCGCGGTGACCGGGTGGACCGAGTGGGCGCGGCGGATGGTCTCGGGCCCGGCCTCGGACAGGCCGATGTGCCCGATCTTGCCCTGGGCCACCAGCTCGGCCAGGGCTCCGACGGTCTCCTCGATGGGTGTACCCGGGTCGACGCGGTGCTGGTAGTAGAGGTCGATATGGTCGGTTCCCAGCCGCTTGAGCGAGCCCTCGACAGCGGCGCGGACGTTGGCCGGGCCACTGTCGGTACCCCCGGGGCGGCCGGTGTGGGAGATCAGGCCGAACTTGGTGGCGAGCACCACCTGGTCCCGGCGGCCCTTCAGGGCGCGGCCGACGAGTTCCTCGTTGGTGTAGGGGCCGTAGACCTCGGCGGTGTCGATGAAGGTGACGCCCAGCTCCAGGGCGCGGTGGATCGTGCGGATGGACTGGTCGTCGTCGGTTCCGGCGCCGGTGTAGCCGTGGGACATGCCCATCGCTCCAAGGCCGATGCGGGAGACGTCGAGGTCGCGCAGGTGGATGTGCTTCACGGGAGGAGTCCTGTTCGTTCGCTGGTCGGGGTCGTGCGCCGGGCAGGGGCGGGTCGTGGCCTGACCGGTCCGGGAGGTGTGGTCACAGGGTGATGAGGGCCTTCGGGGTGCGACGATCGGCCATGGCCCGGTAGAGGTCGCGGGTCCGGTCCAGGGCGAAGCTCTGATCGAAGACACGGGACTCACTCTCCACAGGTCGATCGGCGTCGGTCGGCAGGGTGGGGCGTGTCGCAGGGACTGCTCCGTTCCGGGGGAACCTCCTGCGGTGGGCCGGGGACGAAGCTCTCCTCCAGACAACACCGCCCAGCACGCCTTCGGGGCCGCCAAGCAGACCCTGACAAGGTCCCCCACGCCCGCATGCGGCACAGCGCCCGGCCGTAGGGTCGGGGCATGGACCGACGCACCGAGATCCGCGACTTCCTCACCACCCGCCGGGCCCGCGTCACCCCCGAGCAGGCCGGCCTCAAGCCCTCCCCCCTGGAGGGAACACGCCGCGTCCCGGGCCTGCGCCCGGAGCTGTGGAACATGCTGGAGGCGATGAGCGCTGTCCCCGCCTACATCCGCAACGGCCGCCTGGACCTGCTGGCGGGCAACGCCTTCGCCCGCGCCCTGTTCGCGCCGGTCTTCGACAGCCCTGCCCGACCGGTCAACTCCGCCCGCTTCACGTTCCTGGACCCGGCCGCCGCCGAGTTCTACCCCGACTGGGACGCCGTCGCCGACCAGAACGTCGCCACCCTGCGCGCCGAAGTCGGCCGCAACCCGTACGACAAGGCCCTGTCCGACTTGATCGGTGAACTCTCCACCCGCGGCGACACCTTCCGCCAACGCTGGGCTCGACACGAAGTCCGCCGCCACCGCGCCGGCGCCAAACGCCTCAATCACCCACTGGTCGGACAGCTGACGATCAACTACGAAACGATGGAACTCGCCGCCGACGAGGGTCTGTCCCTCGTCGTGTGTGGCGTCGTGCCCGGCAGTCGCGACGCCGACGCCCTCAATCTCCTCGCCAGCTGGAACGCCACCGAAGCCACCCGACCGCGCTGCCGCCGGTGTTCTTCGTCGGCATGACGACGTTCCACACGCCGCACCTGGCAGAGACGTACGGGTCCTTCCCCCGCGGCGGCGCCACCGGTCTCCACCCCGATCCGGAGTGGGCGTTGGTGACGCTGCTCGTCCACGGCGGCGACGCCGAGGTGGGGCACCCGTGCTCGCGCCAGTGCGCCCGTGAGCGTCCGATGCGCTCGTGGGAGGCGAGGGAGCTGGCGACGTGGCGTATGCGTCAGCCTGGGGGCGCCTGGGCTCGGGGTCGCCTCAGAATCCGAGCGGCGTGCCGGTGACCAGCTCGCTCTCGATGCGCAGGTACGCGCCCACGTGTTGGTGGCCCCACGGCTGCGGCCCGTCCTGGCGAAGGTCGGCGAGCCGTGTCGGGTCGGTGAGCAGATGGGATCGACCGATGACCATTACGGACCAGCCTTGGAGTGTCTGTTCGTCGAGCCGATCAACTTGGAATCCCACGACGACGTCCTCCAGTGACGTGGCCAGCCCTGAGCCGGCCGGCAGCGGGACCACCACGGCGCCGTCGGGGTCGAGTACGAAGCACATCGGAGTGACGGCCGGCATCGCGCCCTCGGTGTGGATGAGGCGACCGGCCGCGGTCTGGCGCAGCAGATCCAAGCTCTGCACGCGGGTCCAGGTGTCACCGGACTGACCGGACGGGTCGATCGGCAGCACGCTGGGCTGCGGCGCTGACCTGGGGGCTTCAGCGGGGATCATGGGACTCACCGTCCAGGACGTCGCGCGCCGGGCTGCGGGGTGTGGCTGCGCCTTCGGGCCCGTGTCCCAGGCGGATCAGCATCTGGGGGTGGCCGGGGCCGTGCTCCGGGTTGCGCAGCGACCAGCGCAGGTCGGGCCACTCCATGGCCTGGTGCAGCAGGGATGCCTGCAAGCCGTATTCGGTGGCGAGCAGCAGGACGTGTTCGAGTGCCTGGCCTGCGCGCAGCCAGTCGGCCGGCTCGTCGTGAGCGGTGGACAGCAGGACGATGCACGGGTGGGCCTCGAAGTGGACGGGCGGCAGGTGCTCGGCGGGGCTGATGGCGGAGAAGTCCCTGACCGGCAGTCGGCCTGCGGAATCCTGCGGGCCGAGGGCTGCCACCGGAATGCCGTGCGGACCGATGTCGGCCGCGTGGATCGCGTGGCGGCTTTCGGCGCTCCGTCGGGGCTCGGTGGTGTTGCGTCGCTCGGCCTCCGCCGTCACCGCCAGCAGCCGGAGAACCTCCACATCGTCGGGCATCTCAAGTTCGGCGCCCTCCGCGCGGGCCGCAGTGGCGAGTTCGGCGAGGATCGCCGGGTCGACCGGCCGACCGGTGAAGGGGAGACGGCTGCTGTGCCGGTGCCAGATCGCTTCGTAAAGGTCCCGATCGCCGTCCGCGACGATGCGGGTGGGGCCGGCGAGACGGAGGGCTGCCAGTAGGTCCGGTTCCGCCGGGCGGGGCAGGAGGTGCACGACCGGCTCGCAGCCCAAGTGGCGGACGGCGACCCGCAGGTTGAACACGGCCGCGCCGACGGAGATGTGAACCCCACGGCCGGCGGAGTCGGTGACCTGCAGCGCCTGTTGCGGCACGGCCCGGACCTCCAGCGTGGTCGTCTCGGGGCGGAAGCGGAAACGCCAGGGCTGGGTGTTGTGCATGGACGGCGCCGCGACTGCGGCGGAGACCAGGTGCTCCAGAGTCGCAGCGTCCAGAGTCGAGGTGAGCATGAGAGCCTCCTCCGCCGGCGGAAGAGGGAGTTCCTCCTCCCACTGCTCATCGTGCGCGCGGCAGGCGTATGTACGCGGGGGCCGACCGGCCCCGCCTTCCGCGCCGAGCGGCCCTGTTCGCTCCGTCTGTCATCGGCGCAGAGTGGTTCTCGGGGACGACCAGGAGGTTGCGCCTCCTCCGCGAGCAGCACTGACCCGCACACCGGGGAGGGAAGCAGGACGAGGACGAGGACGAGGACGAGGAGGCGATCGCCGTGTCCCGACAGTCGAACGGACGGACCAGGCCCACCGACAGCACCGAGAGCCTCAAGACAAGGCACTACCGGGCCGACGAGCCATCGAGCCCACCGAGCGAGCTCCCGCACCGGACTCGGGTGAGCGAGGTGATGTCCCGCCAGGTCGTCGCGGTCGATCCCCGGGCAGGTTTCGCCGTGGTCGTCTCCGCCCTCCAGGAGCACCACCACGACATGCTGCCCGTGGTCGACCGGGAGCGGCACGTGATGGGCATGGTCTGCGCCTCCGACCTGCTCACCAAGCTCGCAGTCCAAGCCCTGCCGGCCCGGGCCATGCTGTGGGAGTCCCGAAACGCGCGGACGATCCGGCGCAAGGCGGCCGGCGTCGAGGCCGGTGAACTCATGAGCACGCCGGTCGTGACGGTCGGCGAGCGGACGACCGTGGAGCAGGCGGCCCTGCTGGCGTTGCGACACCGCGTCCACCACCTGCCGGTGGTCGACTCCCAACGGCGGCTCACCGGGATCGTATGCCTGTGCGACCTGCTGAAAGTCCTACGACGCGACGACGCCGCCGTCCGTGCCGAGGTCGAGGTGGTCGCCCTCGCACCCGACCTCGGCACGGTGGCCTCGACCCTGCGGGTGGGCTGCGTCCATGGCCGGGTCGCCCTGGAGGCCCGCACCGTCCACCACCACCAAGCCGACCAACTGCTGCACCGCGTACGGGCCGTCGAGGGCGTCGTCAGCGTCGCCGACGACCTGCGCTGGGAGATCGAGGACGAGGGACTGGCCGGTCCCCAAACCTGACACCACCGAGTGACGTGGCGCCAGAGCGTAAGCGAGGGGGCTCTCACCGGGCCGCAGGAGTAGCAGGAGTAGTGGGGGCGCGTGGCAGGCGCTCCGGGCCGGGGGAATCCCGTCCCGGGCGCACGCGCACAGTCTCCTGGCGGTTCTCAGGTACGGAACAGGGCGACCTTGAGCGCGCCGTTCGCTCCGGCGTCCGCGAAGACGTCGTACGCCTCCTGCATCTCGTCGAGGCCGAACCGGTGGGTGACCAGCTCGGAGACGTCGAGTCGGCCGGCGGCCACCATGTCGAGGAGCAGGGGGGTGCTGCTGGTGTCGACCAGGCCCGTGGTGATGGTGACGTCCCTGATCCAGAGGTCCTCCAGGTGGAGGGTGGCGGGCTTCCCGTGCACGCCGACGTTGGCGACCCGGCCGCCGGGGCGGACCACACGGGTGCACAGTTCGAAGGTCTCGGGCACGCCGACGGCCTCGATCGCCACGTCGACGCCACGGCCGTCACGGCTCAGGGCGCGGACCGCCTCCTCGGTGGCCTCGGCCGAGGTGAGCGCGATGTCGGCGCCTGCGCGCTTGGCGGCGTCCAGGCGGCTGGGCGCCAGGTCGACGGCGATGATCCGGGCGGGGCTGTAGAGCCGGGCGGTGGTGATCGCGGCCAGCCCGATCGGCCCGGCCCCGACGACTGCCACGGTGTCGCCGGGTTCGACCTGCCCCTTGCGGACGCCGACCTCGTAGGAGGTGGGCAGGATGTCGGCGAGCAGCAGCGCGGTCTCGTCGCTCACCCCGGCGGGGAGCCGGTGGAGGGAGTTGTCGGCGAAGGGGGTGCGAACGTACTCGGCCTGCGTGCCGTCGATCAGATGGCCGAGGATCCAGCCTCCGCCGCCTGTGCACTGGCCGTAAGTCGCCGTCCGGCAGTAGGCACAGCGCCCGCACGCGGAGATGCAGGAGACCAGGACGCGGTCGCCTTCCTTCAGCGTCCGCACGGCCGCCCCCGTCTGCACGACCGTGCCCACGGCTTCGTGGCCCAGGACGCGGCCGTCGGTCACCTCCGGGACGTCGCCCTTGAGGATGTGCAGGTCGGTGCCGCAGATGGTCACGGCATCCACGCGGACGATCGCGTCCTCGGCGTCCTGGATCACCGGGTCGGGGACGTCGCCCCAGGTGCGGCGTCCGGGGCCGTGATAGGTGAGGGCCTTCATGTCAGATCACTCTCCTGGCGTGTGGCGGCGGCTGACATCTCCAGGCTCCCGCTGCCCGTCCGGTCGGCACAGGGCCGATCGGTCCCGGAGGGGTGGGCCTCAGGGGGTAACGCCGCTGCCGCTCCAGGTGCAGTGGGGTGTGGTCCAAGGGTTCGAGCCGCGGGAGGAGGCGGGACGGTGCTCTTCGTTCAGCCCGTGCCTGTAGGGTCGCGCCGCTGTGTGGGCCGGCGAGGAGAACGCAACGTGGTGACAGGTGAGGTCCCGGCCGGTGGCCGGGTTGGGCTGGGGACGATCGCCCTGGAGTGGGGCTGGATCGGCTGCATCGGGTTCGGCGGGCCGCCGTCCCATATCGCGCTGCTGCGGAAGCTGTGCGTGGAGCGACGGCAGTGGATCGCCGCCACGGAGTTCGAGGACGGGATCGCGGCGACGAATCTGCTGCCGGGTCCGGCGTCGACCCAGTTGGCGATCTTCGCGGCGTGGCGGCTGCGCGGGCTGGCCGGCGCGTTGGTCGGCGGGGTGTGCTTCATCGTGCCGGGACTGGTGCTGATCCTGGCGCTGGCCGCGCTGTTCCTGGCCGGGCATCCGCCGCTGTGGGTGCGGGGCGCCGCGGCCGGTGCGGGGGCGGCGGTGGCGGCGGTCGCGGTGCAGGCGGCCTCCTCGCTGGTACCGGCGAGCTGGAAGCGGACCGGCGACGTGCTGGCCGCCCGAGGCCGGTGGATCGGCTACGGCCTTGCGGGCGGGATGGCGGCCGCGCTGCTGGGGCCGTGGCTGGTCCTGGTGCTGGTGAGTGCCGGCCTGATCGAGGTCGCGGTGCGGGCCGGCTCCTCGGCGGGGTCGACCCGGCAGGGCTCGTGGCCGCTGCTGGCCGCTGCCCCGGCGGCGGGCGCCGGGGGCCTGCTGGCGCTGGCGTGGGTGGCCTTCAAGGTCGGCGCGCTGTCCTATGGCGGCGGGTTCGTGATCATCCCGTTGATGCAGGCCGACGCTGTGCATCACTACCACTGGATGACGGACGGCCAGTTCCTCAACGCGGTGGCACTGGGGCAGATCACGCCGGGTCCGGTGGTGCAGACCGTCGCGGTGGTCGGCTATGCCGCCGCCGGGGTGTGGGGCGGGCTGCTGGCCGCCGTGGTGGCGTTCACCCCGTCCTTCCTGTTCGTGATCTTCGGCGGCCCCGGGTTCGACCGGCTGCGGGCCGACCTGCGAGTGCAGGCGTTCCTGACCGGTGCCGGGCCTGCTGTGATCGGCGCGATCGCCGGCTCCGCGATCCCCCTCGCACTGGCACTGCAGCACGGGTGGCAGTTCGGCGTGCTGGCTGGGGCGGCCGTCTGGCTGCTGGCGGCCCGTCGCGGCGTGGTCGGCGCCCTACTGGGCGCGGGAGTGATCGGCACCGTCGTCGCCCTGGCCGGCTGGCCGGTGAGCTGACCGAACGGACCCACGGGCCGGAGTCACCGTTCAGCCCGGACGCCCTGTGCCTGCTGGGACTGTTGCCGGCACCGATCAGCACGGCTGTGCCGACGGTACCGTTACCGACCACCGCGAGACAGTGACCGTACGGGCGGTGGGCCGCCCTGCCGCACGGCGACCGCCGACATAGCCTGAACCGAGAGCACCGACCAGGAACCCGGCGGGGACGAGGCGGTCCTCCGCAAGCGAAGGGAGCCGACGATGGGCAGACCGGTCATCGTGGGTATGGACTCATCACAAGCCAGCAGGCACGCACTCGACTGGGCGGCCGACGAGGCGCAGCTGCGCGCCGAGCCACTGAGCGTCCGGCACATCTGGGTCGAGGAGACCACGAAGGCGCCCGACGGCCAGGAGTCACCGCCCAGCAGAGAAGCCGGCGAGGCGCTGCTCGACGAGGCCCTCGCCCGGACCCTTCGGCAGCACCCGGACCTGGACATCTCGATCGAGCTGCCGGACGGGCGGCTGCGCGACGTGATGACCGAGGCGGCAGCCGACGCGGACCTGCTGGTGCTGGGGGCTCGCGGGTCGGGCGGGTTCCCCGGGCTGCTGGCGGGCTCCACCAGCCTCTTCGTCGCGGCGCGCGCAACCTGCCCGGTGGTGGTCGTCCGGCCCACCGACACCGAGCCCGGCAGAGGCGGGGTGGTCGCGGGCATCCACGGCGACCACGGGGACGGGGAAGTCCTGGCGTTCGCCTTCGACTTCGCCCAGCGGCGGAACCTACCACTACTCGCCGTGCACGCCTGGACCTACCCGCTGATCGCCATGCCCGGCCACGCCAACCCTCCAGTCTTCGAGGAGACCCACATCGGCGCGGAGCAGGATCGACTGGTCGCCGAGGTACTGGCCGGCTGGCGTGAGCGGTTCCCGCAGGTCGACGTCACCGCGACAGCCGTCCGGGCTCATCCGGCCGGGGAACTGGTCGCGCGCTCGCACGAGCACCAGTTGGTCGTGGTCGGCCGCCACGGCGAACCGCACGGCCCGCTCGGCCGCCTGGGCTCCACGAGCCAGGCCACCGTGCTCCACGCGGCCTGCCCGGTCGCCGTCGTGCCCACCTGACCTGCCGCGATCGCCGGGGCACGCTCCGCTGGCCCGCTCTGCCTACGGCGCGCACGATGGAGGACGGGCCACCGTCCCCAGGGCGTGACGGAATCCGGAGGATCACCGTGAACACACCGATCGTCGCCGGATTCGACCCACGACCGTGACGGCCCCGACCCAGGACCCGGCAGACGCGTGGCACCTGAGATTCGAGGGCTTCGACCCGGCCGAGGAGGGTGTCCGCGAGGTGCTCTGCGCGGTCGGCAACGGCTACCTGGTGAGCCGTGCCGCCGCGCCGGAGTCGTCCGCGGACGGCGTGCACTACCCGGGTACCTACCTGGCGGGCGTCTACGACCGGGCGGTGTCGGTGGCCGATGGCCGGACGGTCGAGAACGAGGACCTGGTCAACTGCCCGAACTGGCAGTCCTTCAGCTTCCGCCCCGCCGACGGGGACTGGTTCACCGGGCCGCCGGCCGAGCAACGGATCGACCTCGACCTACGCCAGGGCGTGCTCACCCGGCACGCCCTGGTCGTGGACGCGCAGGGTCGGCGCACCCGTCTCGTGCAGCGCCGGATCGCCAGCCAGGCCCAGCCGCATCTGGTCGTGCTGGAGACCGAGCTGCTGGCGGAGAACTGGTCCGGCCCGCTCGAAATCCGCTCCACCCTGGACGGCACCGTCACCAACACCGGCGTCGCCCGCTACCAGGGCCTGACCAGCCGTCACCTGGTACCCGCCGGACAGGGTCTGGACGAGGACGGCACGCTGTGGCTGCAGGTCGCCACCGCCGGATCGCCCCTGCACATCGCCCTCGCCGCCCGCACCCGGGCGACACCGCCCGAGCTGCGCCGCACCAGTCGGCTACGGGACGGCTGGGCGGCCGAACTCCTCACGTTGGACGTCTCCGAGGGCTCTCCGGTCACCGTCGAGAAGACCGTGGCCGTGTACACCTCCCACGACCCGGCCATCGACGCACCTCTGCCGGCCGCACGGCGTCTGGCGGCCCGGGCACCGGGGTTCGAGCAGCTGCTCGACGAGCACACTCTGCACTGGGCCGAACTGTGGCGGCGCTGCCGCATTCAAGCCGACTTCGACGGCATGACGGCCCTGCATCTCAACCTGTTCCACCTGCTGCAGACCTACTCCGAGCACTCGGTCGACCTGGACGTCGGCATCCCGGCTCGCGGCCTGCACGGCGAGGGCTACCGGGGACACGTCTTCTGGGACGAGCTTTTCGTCCTGCGCGTGCTCAACCTGCGCTTCCCCGAGCTGGCCCGCGCCGTACTCAACTACCGCCACCGCCGCCTGCCCGCCGCCCGGTCGGCCGCCCGCGAGGCGGGCCTGCGCGGGGCGATGTACCCGTGGCAGAGCGCGAGCGACGGCCGCGAGGAGTCCCAGCAACTGCACCTCAACCCGCTCTCCGGACGCTGGCTGCCCGACCACAGCCACCTGCAGCGACACGTCGGCTCGGCCGTCGCCTACAACGTCTGGCAGCACTACCAGGCCACCGGCGACCTCGACTTCCTCGCCACCACCGGCGCCGAGATGCTGCTGGAGATCGCCTCCTTCTGGTCATCCGCCGCCACCTACGACCCGACCCGCGGGCGCTACTCGATCCGCGGCGTTCTCGGCCCCGACGAGTACCACGACGCCTACCCGTGGGCCGAGGGTCCGGGCCTGGACGACAACGCCTACACCAACGTGCTCGCCTCCTGGGTGCTGGCCCGCTCGCTGGAGGCCGTCGAGCTGCTGCCCGGGTACCGCCGGGACGAACTGCTGGAGCGCCTGGCCGTCGACCGGACCGAACTCGACCGCTGGCAGGAGGTAGGCCGCCGCCTGCACGTGCCGTTCCACGACGGCGTGATCAGCCAGTTCGACGGCTACGAGCGCCTGACCGAGCTGGACTGGCCCGCCTACCGGCGCCGCTACCCCGACCTGCAGCGCCTCGACCGGATCCTGGAAGCCGAAGGCGACACCGTCAATACCTACAAGGCGTCCAAGCAGGCGGACGTCCTGATGCTCTGCTACCTCTTCTCCCCGCGCGAACTGCGGGGCCTGCTGCGCCGCCTCGGCTATCCGGCCGGGCACGAGCTGCTGCGCCGCACCACCGACTACTACCTGCGCCGAACGGTCCACGGCTCGACCCTCAGCGCGGTCGTGCACGCCTGGGTGCTTACCAGGGCCGACCGCCGCAGGTCCTGGCGGTTCTTCCGCGACGCGCTCAGCAGCGACCTCCTCGACCTCCAGCACGGCACCACCGCCGAAGGCGTCCACCTCGGCGCGATGGCCGGCGCCGTCGACCTCCTGCAACGCTGCTACACGGGGTTGGAGATCCGCGAGGACACCCTCTGGCTGGATCCGCACCTGCCCTCGGCCCTTGGCCGGCTCGAACTCGACCTGCGCTACCGAGGCCATTGGGGCATCCGGATCTCTGTTGACCGGCACACGGTCACCGTCAGCCTGCCCGAGAGCCGCCAGCCGCCGGTCCGGGTCGCGTTCCGAGGCTCGACGAGGGCGATCCTGCCTGGGAGGAGCCACACGTTCTCCCTCTGAGGCCCGATCCAGCACGATCGGAACGGTGGCACCCGCGCCGATCTCCATCACCGATATCGGGCTACGCCTTCCCGTCCGCGCGCAGTTCCTCGCCGACCTGGTGGGCCCAGCTCTGGATCGCCTCCGCGTTGCGGAAGTCGCCGCCCTTGCCGTGCTTCACCAGGGTCCGGGCGACCAGGCCGGGCGTGCCGGCCGTGATGCTGCCGCCGAACGTGCGGTGCCCCTTCGCGTGCAGGCGTTCCATCTCCTCGGCCACGGCCGGCACCGGCGGGATCTCGTGCCGCTCGGCGGAGCTGTCCACCGGGCCGCTGCTGAACAGCCACACCGGCCGGTGCGACAACGCCTCGGCATTGCGGTGGGCGCAGCGCATGGTGTCCCGGTTCCAGTGGCCCGCGTAGAGCGAACCGCCCAGGATCACCGCGTCGAACCCCTCGACCTCCCGAACGTCCCGCGCTGGATGGACCGCTGCGTCGAAGCCCTCCTCCTCCAGCGTGCGGCCGATCTGCTCGGCGATACCGGCCGTGGCACCGTGTTTGCTGCCGTAGGCCACCAGGATCCGCTGCCTCTTCATGGCACGCCTCCTGCGCTCGGTGGGCTCTGGGCCGGCCCGCTTGGCCAACCGCACCTCCAGCTTGGCCGGGTCCGGCGCGGCCGGGTAGGGCCGATCGGGTCCATCGCGCCGACGCTCGGCCCCTGTGCGCTCCTGGAGGAGGATGGAGTGGGGGCGGGTGGCTTCTGTCGTCGCCCCGGCCCATGTCCCGGCGGCTACGCCGGACACACGACGGTGGACACCCGCTCGCCTACCCGCTGCCCGAAGGCCCAGCCGACGAGGAACTCGCTCCGCTGCTCCTCACCGACATCCCCAGCCTGAACTACGACCGCCACCTGTTCCATGAACGCACCCTGCGCAGCGTCACCGCCAACACCCGCGAGGACGGCCGCGCCTACCTGGCCGAAGCCGCGCCGCACCACCCCGCCGTCCACGTACAGCGCTACGCCATGAGCCGGGCCGACATCGCGCCGACGGACCTCGCAGCCGACCGGATCACCGGCGTCGCCCTCCTGCTCGCCGACTGACACCGCCGATCGCCCCCGGCCGGGTGGGCTCAGGCGGCACCGCCGTCCCGCCGGTCGCCGTCACCCGACGGTCCGGGCACGACGACGACCGGGCAACGCGCGTGGTGCAGCACTCCCTGGCTGACGGAGCCCAGCAGCATGCCGGTGAAGCCGCCGCGTCCGCGCGTTCCGACCACCAGGGCCAAGGCGTGCTCGGACGCCTCGGACAGGACGGCCACCGGGTGGCCGTACACCACTTCGTGCGTCACGTCGACATCGGGATAGACCTGGGCGCGCCCGGCCGTGGCCTCGGCGACCACTCGGCGGGCCTCCTGCTCGCTCTGGTGCTCGTCAGCCCGGCCGGGACGTCCGGCGTGGAGTCCGTAGATCACCCGCAGACCCGCACCACGCCGGGAGGCGGCCGCGAAAGCGTAGTCCAGCGCGGCCTGCGACACCGGGCTGCCGTCCACTCCGACCACCAGGTAGGGAGGCTGCCGGGTCACATGCTCGGGGTCGCGAACGACCACCACCGGGCGGCTCGCGTGAGCGATCAGCGAGACGGCCACCGAGCCGGAGGCGAACAGCTCCCGCACCGCCGGCAGGTGCTGTGAGCCCAGGACGAGCAGCGCCGCCCCTTGCTCCTCGGAGCGCAGAACCTCGGCCGGCTCGCCGTCCGCCAGCACGGCGTCCACCACCAGCCCGGGCCGCCGCTCGCCGGCGAACCGTGCCGCCTCCCGGAGGGTCCGCTCCCCGGCCGCGTGGATCCGCTTGGCCTCCTCCTCCACCTCGGCCCAGAGCAGCGGCCGCGCGCTCACGTGTGTCGGCGGTCGACAGACCACCACCAGACGCAGCGGCAGGTCGCGGCGGCCGGCCTCGTCGGCCGCCCAGGCGAGCACCATGAGGCTGGGGTGCCCAGGGTCGACTCCGACGACAACGGCTGAGGGCCTCTGCGACTGCATCGCGTTCTCCTTCCGTCCGTTCGCACGCGCTGACGTCCCCCTCACAGCCTCCCCCTCCCGGCGCCCGACGGCAGCCGGGCTGGAGCGCGGTCAGTCGAGCGGCCTGCCGCACTCGGGGCAGATGGCCGACGGCTCGGCTCCGCCGCCGCTGTGGGAGCCGACGTCGGTCCGCTCATCCGCGAGACGAGCCCACCGGCCCTGGGCTGCCAGGACGGCCGCCGCCGTGTGCGGCCCGCGCAGGACCCAAGCGAGCGGGACAGCGAGCACCGCGCCCACCAGCGGGCCCACCAGGTAGATCCACACCTGGCCAGCGCTGCCGCTGACGACGGCGGGGCCGAGACTGCGCACGGGGTTCATCGATCCGCCGCTGGCCGGACCGGCCCAGAGCCCGGCCAACACCACGTAGCCACCGACCGCGATGGCGGCGTTGTGCCCGATGTTGCGGGCCCCGGACGCCGTCCCCAGGATCACCGTCACCAGGCCCAGGGTCAGCACGACCTCCAGGACCAGCGCGGTCCCGTCCCCCACCCCCGGACCGGGCACGGTGGCCCCCAGTCGGCCCACCGTGCCGAACAGCGCACGCAGCAGTCCCGCCGCGGCGAATGCCCCGACCAACTGAGCGAGGAGGTATCCCGGCACCCGGCGCCAGGGGAAGTCGCCGCGCGCCGCGAAGGCCACCGACACCGCCGGGTTGAGATGGGCACCCGACGTCTCACCCAGCGCGTAGATGAGCGCGACCACCATGGCCCCCGGCGCGACGGCCTGAGCGGCCGGACTCACCTCCCCGCCGGACACGGCGGCGACCACACCCGCTCCGGCGGCCACCAGGACCAGGAAGAACGTGCCGACGGCCTCGGCGGTCAGGCGCTCCCACTCCGGCCAGGGCCCTTTGACCGCCTCGGCTGCCGCGGCTCGGCGGGCCCGCACCTGTCGAATTCTGGAGACCCCTCGGGGCACCGCGCTCGCACTGTCGTCGCTCATCGTTCCCGCCCCGCCCTTCAGCAGTCGCCTGTTCCATTCTCGGCAGCGGCCGACCGGGTCCCCAGGGCCGAAAGGGGTAAGCCGGGCGGACCGTCCTGGCCCGACCGGCCCTGTGCGGCTGGTCGGCCCCCGGCGGAGCCTGGAGGTGAGCGGCCGGGCGTGCCACGTCCGGGGCACCCGGCATGGCACCGCCTCCGTGTCCGCCCGGCCGAGTTGCCGCGGCACGGCGGCGCCGAGCCCGGGAGCCCGCATGTCCACCGTCCAGCCCCTCCCGCCGACCGTCGAGGCCCTGCTCTCGGACGGCACCACGGCAGCCATCAGACCGCTGCGGCCGGCCGACCGGGAAGCCGCGTACGACCTGCACGCCGTGCGGATGTCCGAGAAGAGCCGTCGGCAGCGCTTCTTCGGGGCCAGCCGGTTGGCCCCGAAGCTGGCGGCCGACCGGCTGTGTGAACCGCGCCCGGGGTTCATGGCGCTCGGTGCCTGGGTCGACCGGGAACTCGTCGGCGCGGCGGACTACGAGATCGTCCGCGAGCGACCCGACGCGGCCGAGATCGCGCTGGCCGTGGCTGACCGGTGGCAGCACCACGGGGTGGCGACGCTGCTGCTGGAGCATCTTCTGCACGCCGCTCGCGAGCAGGGCGTGCGCACCATCGAGGCCGACACCCTGGCCGGGAACCGGGCCGTCCACCAGGTCTTCGCCGACCTGGGGCTGCGGGTGCACCGCCGCCTCGACCACGGTGAGATCCGCGTTCGGGTGCCCCTGGACGAGACGGACGAGCACTACCGCAGCGCCGTGGAGGAACGCGGGCGCAGCGCGGACGTGGCGAGCCTGGTGCCGCTGCTGCGCCCCCGCTCGGTCGCGGTGGTGGGCGCTTCCCAGCGGCCGGGTTCGGTGGGCCGGACGGTGCTGGAGAAAATCCGGCAGGGCGGTTTCCGGGGGGAGCTGTGGGCCGTCAACCCTCACGCTCGGCAGATCGCGGACGAGCCGGCGTACCCGGCGCTGAGCGCACTGCCCGGGACGCCGGATCTGGCGGTGCTCGCCGTGCCGCCGGGTGCCGTCGCGAACGCCGCTGAGGAGTGCGGCCGGGCTGGTGTCCGTGCCCTCGTAGTGCTCGCCTCCGGGCTGAGCGGCGCCGACGCGCGGCAGCTGCTGGCTGCTTGCCGCCGGCACAGCATGCGCCTGGTCGGACCGAACTGCCTGGGTATCGCGGTCACCGACGACGCCGTCCGGCTGGACGCCGAGTTCGGTGCCGCACAGCCGCTGTCCGGCACCGCCGGGGTGGCCGTACAGTCCGGCGGCGTCGGGATAGCCCTGCTGGAGCGGCTGAACTGGCTGGGCATCGGGGTGTCCGACTTCGTGTCGCTGGGCGACAAGTACGACGTCAGCGGCAACGACCTGCTGCAGTGGTGGGAGAGCGACAGCCGCACCGACCTCGCCCTGCTCCACCTGGAGTCCTTCGGCAACCCGCGCGCCTTCTCCCGCACCGCCCGCCGGGTGACCCGCCGCTTCCCCATCCTCACCGTGGATGCCGGACGCTCCGCCGCGGGCCGACGGGGAGTCGCCGCGCACACCGCGGCCGGCGCAACCCCGACCGTGACCCGCACGGCCCTGTTCCGCCAGGCGGGCATCACCGCCACGCACGGTATCGCCGAACTCGTCGAGGCCGCCGCACTGCTGCACGCCCAGCCGCTGCCCGACGCCCGCTCCGCCGTCGCCGTGGTCTCCAACGCCGCCGGGATGGGAATCCTGGCCGCCGATGCCTGCATGGACTTCGGGCTCGTGCTCCCCGAACTTCCGGCCCACTTGGCACTGGAACTGACCGGGGTCCTCCCCGCGGGCGCATCGGCCGCCAACCCGGTCGACACCGGCGCCGCCGTAGGCCCGACCGAACTCCGTTCCTGCCTGGACCTGTTGACGCGCAGCCGGGCCGTCGAAGCGGTGCTCGTCTGCCTCGTCCCGACCGCGCTGGCCACAGATCGCGCGCAGGACCCCCTGCGCGCCCTGCTCGACGGCCCGGGCCGGCGCCGCATCCCGGTGGCGGCCGTGCTGCTCGATCAGCAGGTCCCGGTGCGCTACCTGGACTGCGCGGACGGCGCGCGCATCCCCGTCTACGCCGATCCGCAGGCCGCCGCCCGCGCCCTCGCCCACGCGCGCGACCGAGCCCGCTGGCTGGCCGAACCGCCCGGTGCCGAAACCGCCGTCCACGACTGCGACCAGCAGACCGCGAAGGACCTGGTGGCACGGTTCCTCGATGCGCACCCGGACGGCGGCCGGCTCGACCCCGCCCTCACCGAAGACCTCCTGCGCTGCTACGGCCTGCCGCTCACCACGTCCATCTGGGCTCCCGACGAGCACGGCACGGTGCTCGCCGCCCGATCCATGCGCCAGCTCGGCCACGAGGACAAGATCGCGCTCAAGGCGTACTGGCCAGGCCAGGTCCGCAAGAGCGACGCCGGCGCCGTATACCTCGGCCCCGGTGACGACGCGTCGGTCCGCACCGCCTACCAGGACTTCGAGAACCGCTTCGGCGAACGGCTGGCCGGCGTGGTCGTCCAGCCGATGGCCGCGCCGGGCACCGAGCTGTTCGCCGGCGTCGTCCAGGACCAGGTCTTCGGCCCGCTGATCGCCTTCGGCATGGGCGGAACCACCACCGACCTGCTGGACGACCGCACCGCCCGGCTCACCCCGCTCACCGAGAACGACCTGCACACCATGACCACCGAACTGCGCTGCGCCCCGGTGCTCTTCGGCTACCACGGCCGGGCCGCAGCCGACCTGACAGCCGTTCAGGACATGCTCGCCAGACTCTCCCGGCTGGCGGACGACCTCCCCCAACTCGCCGAGGCCGACCTCAACCCGGTCATCGCCACCCCCGACGGGCTGCTCTGCGTGGACGCGAGGGTGCGGCTGGAGCCCCGGCACCCGTTCGACCCCTACCTGCGCAGGCTGCGCCAGCCGGCGGCGAGCTGAGTGCCTGACGCAGTCGAGGCTGCCCTTGGGAATGTTCCACCCTGACGCCGCAGGTCACCAGGTGGCTGGTGTGAGGTGGGAGGCCCGGGCCCGGAGGATGCTCGCCGGGTGTCGGCTCGCTCCGCTGTATGGCTGAGGGACAGGCTGTCTTCGATCAGACCCTGCGGGTCGCACCGCGGCGGTCTCGGCGGAACCGCAGAATGCGGGACTGGAGCGGTACACCTAGCGACTCAGGCGAGTGAGGGCGGCATGGGCACTGCGAGCGAGGATCCTCGACAGGCCGTTCACCGGGGGCGGGTCGCGGGCTGGCTGTCGAAGGTGTTCGAGCTCGACCGCTCGGGGATCAACTGGCCGCGAGCGGTGATGTTCCTGGACGTCGCGCTGGTGCCGCTGGTCGTCTTCTGGGCGATCGGGCACGAGCAGTACCTGCTCAGCGCGTTGTTCGGACTGCTGTTCGCGATGCTGGACGACCCGGGCGGCGGCTACGGGCAACGCGCCTCGCACATCGGCGTCTTCGCGTTGACCGGCGCAGGGGTGACCGCGCTGGGGTTCGGGATCGGCGCGGACGCCTGGGGCTGGCTGGTGCTCGCGGCCTTCGCGGTCACACTGGTGGCCGGCTTGGCGGTCGCGTTCGGGGTGCGCAGGTTCGTCACCGCCCTGCTGCTCAACCTCTGGTTCATCGTCACCCTCGGGGTCGCCTCCAGCCTCCATCACTACACCCGCATCACCAGCTACACCTGGGCCCAGACACTCGCCTGGGCCGGCGGATCGGCGCTGTGGATCGCGGTGACGTTCACCGGGTGGCTGATCCGCGGGCGCGTGGACCGGCCCCAGCCGGTCGCCGAGCTCCCCGGCGACACCTCACGCAAAAAACTGACCCGGCCGCTGATCATGTTCGCGGTGATCCGCGCCCTGACCATCGCCGGCACCGTCGCGCTCGCCTTCGGACTCAACCTCTCGCACGGCTACTGGCTGCCGATCGCGGCCATGATCGCCATGAAACCCAGCCTGGAGCAGGCCACGCTCGTCGCCGCACAGCGCCTCGCCGGCGCACTGATCGGCGCGACCGCAGCCGCGGTGCTGCTGCTCCTGCCCGCCGGTGAACACGGACTCAGACTGTTCGCGCTCACCCGCGGACTCGAAGTGGTCGCCCTCATCCTGCTGATGCACGGGGCAGCCATCCGCTTCTGGAACTACGCGCTCTACTGCGCGGCCATCGCCGCCGGAGTCCTCATCCTGGTGGACCTCCCGCAGCCCTCCGACTACGCCGCCGAGGGCTACCGGATGCTGTGGACGCTGTGCGGCGTGGGAATCGGCCTGCTCGTCATGCTGCTGGCCGGCCTGCTCGCCAGACCCACCGCACAAGCACCCCCAGGACCAGCCTGACCGCCTTCCCCCACAGCCCGGCCGCCGGGAAACCCCCTCAACAACACCCCCCAGGGCTTCGCTGTGCTGGTCGGATGTGCGCTTCCGCTGCCGAGGTACTGCTTCCACCCGATACTGCGACGCCCCTACAGGAGAGCCGGCATGGCGCAGACACAGCTTGACGACTTGCCGGCCCCGCCCAGACGACGCCTCCTGGTCGTCGCGACCCTGCGAACGACGGTCCGGATCACGCTGGTCACGGCCGTCTACTTCCTGATCCCGATGGACCGGACGGTGAACGCCGCGACGGTGACAGGCTTGGTCCTCGGGATTCTGGTGCTCGTCGTCGTCGTGGCCTGGCAGCTGCGCGGGATCATGCGAGCCAAGCGCCCCGGAATCCAGGCCATCGAGGCACTCGCCCTCACCGTCCCACTCTTCGTTCTCCTCTTCGCCACCGTCTACTTCCTCATGAGCCACACCCAAGCCACGACCTTCAGCGAGCCTCTCAGCCGCGTCGGTGCCATGTACTTCTCAGCCACCGTCTTCACCACCGTGGGATTCGGTGACATCACGGCCAAAAGCGATGCCGCCCGAATCATCGTCACCACCCAGATGATGCTGGACCTCTTGGCCCTGGGCGTGGTGGTCCGCCTCGTCCTCAATGCCGTCAACATCGGGCGACATCGACATGCCACCTGACCTCGCGTCTGCCACCAGTCCTTCGGCGGAGCCTGCTGGTCACTGGTACATGGGTGGTGCGAGGGCGGCTGATGTCAGCTGACCCGGTGGACCCGCCGGCGCCTGGACGATCTGTTCCAAGGGGTAGCCGGCGGGCAGTCATGGGTGGAGGGCCTGGATGCGTCAGGTGATGAGGCGACGCAGTTCGTCCTGGGCGCGTTCGACGAGCTTCTTGGCGGTGTGGTCGGAGACACCGAGGTGACGGCCGATCTCACGGAAGGACCGTTCTGGGCGGTCATCCAGTCCGTAGCGCAGGATCAGCGCCTCGGCCTCGCGCGAGTCGATGCGGGCCAGAGCGGTACGGACCGTGCTGATGAAGTCCTGTGCGACAGCAGTGTGCGCGGGATCGGTCAGGACGTAGCCAGGTGCCGGCAGTTCTTCGTCGTCTTCAGGGCCGGTGGTGCGAAGTTGCCGGTGTAGCGCAGCGACGGTCGCCGGTGAGATGCCCAGTGCGGCGGCTGCCAGGTTCAGGCTGTCGGCGTTCTCGTCCAGGGCTCGGCGCAGGGCGACGGTGCGGCCGACGAGGTCGGCGGGTAGGACAGCGGGGAACTCCTGTCGGGAGATGGCGCGCTGGATCTCCTTGCGTACCCAGGTGTGCGCGTACGCCCCGAAGGGCACGGCGCGCTCGGGATCGAAGCGGCTCGCGGCGATCAGCAGCCCGAGGATGCCGGCTTGTCGCAGGTCGGCCCGGTCGATGTGCCAGGTGCGGTAGCGGGCGACCTCGCGCTCGACGAGGTCGCCGTGCAAGGCCACGAGGCGCTCGCGTTCGCAGGCGTCCGGCTCGGCCTGCTGACTGGTCACGACGGTGGTCTCCTCATTCGACGCTTGTGTGGTTGCCGCTCCTACGGATACCGGCCCGGGCGGCTTGTGCGAGGTTCGCACTGCGGGCGATTGCCGGTATCACACCTGGCAACCGAGAACGTCGCCCCGGAAGGCCGCCGTATGTCTGACATCAGTAATGCCACCTGGCAAGCAATCAGGATCACCCCGTACGGGGCGATCCTGCATGTACCAATTGGCTGGGAGGCGCTGCCTCCCGTCCCGGCGAACGGGCCGGAGATCCTGCGAGCCACCGGAGGATCCGGTCAGATGCTGATCGTCTTCAAGATGCCCGCCAGGGGACTGACCGCTGCCCGGGTGGCGGACGCGGCGCAGGAGAGGCTCGCAGCCCATGGTTTCGAGGACTTCACACGCACCGTGACTCAGTTCGCCGGACAGTCGGCAGTAGCGCTCGACTTCGTCACCCGCAACACCGAGGGGACAGTCGTCCGCCGGACGCGGGAGTACTTCGCCGTACGCGGGAACGCCGCGTTCGTGCTCGGCATGGGAAGCGCGACCTGGGAGGAGCACCTGCCACTCATCGAGCAGATCGCCGACCGATTCGAACTCGCTGAATGATCTGATCGCTCCCGGTTCGGTACGCGATTCCCGGCCGTCAGCACCGTACTTCCAGGCTCCGGCCCCGCACCGCCCCGACGCCGGAGCCTGGAGGCTTGGTCAACGCCGACCTGGACACCCTCACGACCGCACTGTTGGTGAAGACGACGACGTGTGGCTGGCCGACTCCACCCCGGTGCACCGGGCCTGCGACTTCACTGGACCAGGACCCGCTCGCCCGAACGTGGTACCACGGCTGTCCAGCCCAGCTCCCGGTCGATCCGGTCGCGCAGCGCCTGGGAGCCCTCCGGCTCGCCGTGCACCAGGTAGGTCGCGCTGGGCGGCGGCGCTCCGCCCAGCCATTCCAGGATCTCGCCCGCGTCGGCGTGTGCGGAGAACCCGGGAACGCTCACCACCTCTGCCCGCACCGGCACGTAGGTGCCGAACATCTTCAACGTGCGCGCGCCGTCCACCAGGTCCCGGGACCTGGTGCCGATCGCTGCGAAGCCGACGATCAGCACGGTGTTGCGCGGGTCGGGCAGCAGTCGGCGCAGGTGGTGCACGACCCGGCCACCGGTGGCCATGCCCGAGGCCGAGACGATGATCGACGGCATCGCCGAGCGCTGGATCGCAGCCGACTCCTGCACCGACCGCGCCGCCGTGAACGGCGCGGGGTCCAGCACCGACCCGTCCCCGCGGACCACCTCCGTCCGGAGTTCCGGCGCGTGGTCCGCGAAGGCGTCCTGGTAGACGCGCAGGGCAGCGAGCGCCATCGGACTGTCCACGTAGACCGGCACCCCGGCCGGCAGCCGTCCCGAGCGGCGCAGCTGGGCGAGTTCATGCAGCACGACCTCGGTGCGGTCCACCGCGAAGGACGGGATGACGACCGTGCCGCCGCGCGCCAGGGTGTGCGACAGCGCGTCCGCGAACCGGGCCCGGGCGCCGCGCTCGTCGTGGTGACGGTTGCCGTAGGTGGACTCCATCAGCAGGACGTCCGCGCCGGTGAACGGGTCGGGCGGGCGCAGCAGCGGGTGGACGGGGCGGCCGAGGTCTCCGCTGGCGGCCAGGGTGTGGCCGTCCTCCAGGGTGAGGTGGGCCCAGGCGGAGCCGAGGATGTGGCCGGCGTGGTGCAGGCGCAGCACGGTGCCGGTGGTGATCTCGGTCTCGGCCCCGACGGGCGCGGGTTCGAAGAGGCTCAGGGCGCGGTCGACATCCGCGTCGTCGTAGAACGGCTGGGCGGGGCTGTGCTTGGACCAGCCGTGCGAGTTGGCGTGCTCGGCCTGCTCCTGCTGCAGGTGGGCGCTGTCGCGCAGCACGATCTCGGCGAGGCGGGCCGTGTTGGGGGTGCAGACCACCCGGCCGTGGAAGCCGTCCTTGACCAGACGCGGCAGGTAGCCGCAGTGGTCGAGGTGCGCGTGGGTGAGGACCACGGCGTGCACGTCGGCCGGGTCCAGCGGCAGCGGGCGCCAGTTGCGCCGCCGCAGCTCGGCCATGCCCTGGAACATGCCGCAGTCCACCAGCACCCGGGCATGGTCGGTCTCGACCATGAACTTGCTACCGGTGACCGTGCCCACCCCGCCGAGGAAGGTCAGCAGCCCCGGCCGAAGCTTCGGCCCGCTCCCGGCATCGCTGCCGCTCTCGACGTCGTCGACCATGGTGGCCGCCTCTCCTCGGCGGGCCGCGCCACGCGCGGACCGGATCCCCATCTGTCCACTGTCACACCGTGAGGCGCGCCCGGCAGGGGCCGGATCGGCCCGCTGTGGGGACCGACCGGCCCTGTCCCGAGGGAGTGTGAGGACGACGATGGAAGTGGCCTCCGTATCGACCGAGCAGGCACCAGCCGGCCCGGCCGCCCCGGCAGCGCGGTAACGCCAGAAGGCAGGGACACCATGAAGGGCGCCGTACCCCTGGGACGGATCCTCGGCGTGCCCCTGCGCATCCACTGGAGCGCGCCCCTGCTGGTCCTTCTCCTGGCCGACAGCCTCAGCAGCAGCACTCTCCCCGCTTGGGCGCCGGGGCACTCCACCACCGCCTACACCACAGCCGGCCTCGTCGGTGCACTCCTGCTGATGGCGAGCCTGCTCGCGCACGAGGCGGCGCACGCGGTCACCGCGCGACGGGCCGGAATCAAGGTCGAGGACGTGACGGTCTGGGGGCTGGGCGGGGTCACCCGAATGGGTCGCGCCCAGACTCCCCGGGTCGGCCTCAGCGTCTCGGCGATCGGGCCCCTGACCAGCCTGGCGCTCGGCGGAGTCGCGATCGCCGCCGGTCTCGCGACGCAGCACGCCCTCCACTGGGCGATTCCCTCGGCCGTGCTGCTCTGGACCGGCTGGGCCAACCTGCTGCTCGGCGCGTTCAACCTGCTGCCCGCCGCACCACTGGACGGCGGACGGGTCCTCCAAGCGGTGCTCTGGTGGCGCCGGGGCGACCGCGAACAGGCGCAGCGGATCGCCGGTCGCACCGGCCAGGTCGCCGGAACGCTGATGGCCGTGGCCGGCTGGGTCGAGCTGACCCACGGCGCGAGCGCCGGCCTGTGGCTGATCCTCGTCGGCTTCTTCATCTCGTTGTCCGCGGTGGCCGAGGTCCGCCGCGCCACGTTGGAGACCGCGCTGCGGGGCGTGCTCGTGGCCCAGGCGATGTCCTCGCCGGTCACCACCGGGGCCGACTGGCTGACCGTGGACCGATTCCTCGACGAGGCCGCGACGAAGGGCCGCCACTCGGCGATCCCCCTGCTCGACTTCGACGGACACCCGAGCGGCATCGTCGAGCTGCGCCGGCTCTCGGCCGTCCCGCCCGCGCGGCGAGCCGAGCTACGAGCCCGCGACGGGGCCACCCCCCTCGCGCGCTGCGCACAAGCCGCACCTGACGACACCCTCCTCGACGCGCTGGAGCGACCGGGCGTGACGACGCCGCTGCGG
Organism: Kitasatospora mediocidica KCTC 9733; assembly: GCF_000744225.1. Taxonomy (GTDB): domain Bacteria; phylum Actinomycetota; class Actinomycetes; order Streptomycetales; family Streptomycetaceae; genus Kitasatospora; species Kitasatospora mediocidica. The sequence goes on from NZ_JQLN01000007.1 coordinate 1,150,087, forward strand.
ATCCTGGTGCTCGACGCCGGACGACTGGTCGGCATCGTCACCGGCCACGACATCTCCCGGATCGCACAGCAACGCGTGCCCGAGCCGCACGCCACCGGGGCCTGGCCGACCGGCTGACCGCCCGTTCGGACGGCCGGGCTGTCTGGCCCGAACGGGCCGAGCCAGGGGCCGTCCGGCCCTGGGCGGTCGGGCGCCAAAGGAGCAGCCTGAGACTGCTAACCGAGTTGCGAGGTGCGAGATGAGTGCAGGACAGTCGACAGGAAGTCGGATCGTGGTCGGCGTGGACGGTTCGCCGTCCTCGAAGGCCGCGCTGCGCTGGGCGGTCGATCAAGCCCAGCGGACCGGGGCCTTCGTGGATACGGTCGCCTGCTGGGCCTATCCGACGGTTTACGGGTGGGGGATGACCGGGGTGGATCCCGAACTCCCCGACGTCACCGGGAAGATGCTCGCCCAGACGGTGGCCGAGGTGGTCGGGGACAACCCGCCGGTGGAGGTCCGCGAGAGCGTCGTACTCGGCAACGCCGCCGAGGTGCTGCTGGAGAAGGCGAACGGGGCCGAGTTGCTGGTGGTCGGCAGCCGGGGCCACGGCGGTTTCTCCGGCGCTCTGCTGGGCTCGGTGGGCCAGCACTGCGTGCAGCACGCACACTGCCCGGTCGTCGTGATCCGACAGGCCGAGAACTGACCGGCCGTCCATCCGGGAGCCGGCTGTGCAGGGCGTCGTAAGCTGCCGCAACCGCCGCGTCGAACTCCGCGGGGATCGAAGACGCCGGCACGAGTGGGTCATGAGCCGGTTTGCCGCTTTATCCGCACCGCGCGACGGAGGGACTCGGCCACCTCTCGATCGAACGGTTCGGTGTCCGGGGTGAGTACTGCTGCGGCGGCCACGGCGACCCCGAGGGCACAAGCCTCGACTGGATCGTCGCCCGCAGCCAGCCGAAGGGTGAGTGCCGCCACCATGGCGTCTCCGGCCCCGGCGTCGCTGAGCGCCTCCCCGGGCAACGGCGGGGCCCGCAACTCGGTGTGGCCGTGCCTGGTCGAACAGAGTGCGCCCAGCTCGCCGAGGGTGGTGATGGCGACCTCGGTCGCTCCTCCGGCGAGTAGGTACCCGTTGACGGCACGGGCGTCGTCGAAGGTCCGGACGGGCCGGCCGGCGAGGCTGGCGGCCTCGTGATTGTTGCACCTTCGCAGATAGACGCCCTCACGCAGAGACTCGCGCAGGGCCCGTCCCGAGGTGTCCAGCACGAGCCGGGCCCCGGCCTCTTTGACCCGGCGGGCAACAGCCGCGTAGAAAGCGTCGGGCAGGCCGCTGGGCAGACTGCCGCTGGCCACGACGTACTGGTGACTCCCGGCTGCTCGGCCCAGCACGTCCACAAGACGCTCTCCCTCGCCGTCGTCCAGTCGCGGGCCCGGCGGCACGATGTGGTAGCTGCGGCGTGTCTCGGTCTCGAACAGCACGAACGCTTCGCGGGTCTCACCCGCGATCCCGAGGGCGAGGTGGTCGACCCCTTCCTCGTCCAGTAGCCGGTTCAGGCGCTGGCCGACCTCACGGCCTGCGGTGTGGACAGCCGTCGCCCGTCCTCCCAGACGCGACAGGCCCCGGGCGACGTTGATCCCTCCACCGCCGGCGGCCACGTGCCTGACTCGGGCGCGGGTCTTGCCGATGCCCGCCAGACGGTCGACCTGGTAGCAGATGTCGACGGTGGGGTTCACCGTCAGGGTGAGGATCGCAGGCATGGCCTCGGACAGCGGACTCGCCTCGCCCCGACCCGCCGAAAGCGGACCGGACACTTCAGCGCCGCTCATCGCGGTGACACGAGGGTTGTGACCTCGATCGTCCGCGGCTGCTCTCCCAGGTCCTCCGCAGAGCGGCGGAACTCCATGGGGAGCGCTCGAAGAGGTCCAGCAACGCCACCATTACCCCACGCCCATCGCGCAGTTCACCCGCCACGTCGACCTCCTCACTCGGTCACTCCTTCCATCCTGCTGCGCGAGCACAGGAGGCGCGATCGGGAGCACCCGGCGGCCACCGGCCCATGCGCCGGCTCCGGACCGTTGATCAGGGCACGCCGACCATGCCGACGCGGTCACCCCGCCCACCGCCAGGGCCGTGCGGCCCCCGGAGCATCCGGCACAGCAAGCAGGCGTGGAGACCGACCGAGCGCGTTGCGGGTCAGTCCTGCTCGGCGGCGGCCACGTGCTGCTTGACCGCGACGAAGCTGTCGGGTGCCACGGAGATCGAGTCGATCCCGGCCTGCACCAGGAAGCGGGTGAACTCCGGGTCGTCGCTGGGTCGCTGGCCGCAGAGACCGACCGGGCGGCCGGCCGCGTGGGCGGTGGCGATCAGGGTCTCGATGCTGCGCGTGACGGCGGGGTTGGTCTCGTCGAAGAGGTGCGCGAGGGCGTCGGAGTCGCGGTCCACGCCCAGGGTGAGCTGGGTGAGGTCGTTGCTGCCGATGGAGAACCCGTCGAAGCGTTCGGCGAACTGGGCTGCGAGGATCACGTTCGCCGGGATCTCCGCCATCGCGTACACCTTCAGCCCGTTCCCGCCGCGCGGCAGGCCCTCCTCGGCCATCACCGCGAGCACCCGGTCCGCCTCCTCCACCGTGCGGCAGAACGGGATCATCACCACCACGTTCGTCAGGCCCATCTCGTCACGGGCCTGGCGCAGCGCCCGGCACTCCAGGGCGAAGCCCTCGCGGTAACCCTCGCTGTAGTAGCGGCTCGCGCCGCGCCAGCCGATCATCGGGTTGGCCTCGACCGGCTCGAAGGGGCGGCCCCCGACGAGTTTGGCGTACTCGTTGGTCTTGAAGTCGCTGGTGCGCACGACGACCGGGTCGGGCCAGCGCGAGGCGGCGATCCGGGCGACGCCCTGGGCGAGGCGGTCGGTGAAGTACCGGGTGCGGTCGGCGTAGCCGTCGGTAAGCGCGTCGACCTGGCGCCGCTCCTCGGGGTCGAGGCGCTCGGGGTGGACCAGCGCCATCGGGTGGACCTTGACCTGGTGGGCGACGACGAACTCCGTGCGGGCCAGCCCCACGCCGTCCGCCGGCAGCTGCCACCAGCGGAACGCCGCTGCCGGGGCGGCAAGGTTGAGCATCACCCGGGTGCGGGTGCGCGGGAGGCCGGCGAGGTCGATCTCGGACTGCTCGTAGTCGAGCAGTCCGGCGTAGACGTGTCCGTCCTCGCCCTCGGCGCAGCACACGGTGACGGCCTGGCCCTCGTGCAGCAGCTCGGTGGCCCGGCCCGTCCCCACGATCGCGGGCACGCCCAACTCGCGGCTGACGATGGCCGCGTGCGAGGTGCGGCCACCGTGGTCGGTGACGATGGCGGCGGCCCGCTTCATGATCGGTTCCCAGTCCGGGTCGGTGATCCCGGTGACCAGCACCGCTCCGGCCGGGAAGCGCTCCAGCTCGACGGGGGTGGACAGCGCGCACACCGCGCCGACGCCGATCGCCTCGCCGACCGCGATGCCGTCGACCAGCACGTGACCGGTGCCGGTCAGCCGGTAGCGGTGCAGGATCGCTGCGCGCCGCCGGGACACGACGGTCTCGGGGCGGGCCTGCACGACGAAGATCTCGCCGGTGCGACCGTCCTTGGCCCACTCGATGTCCATGGGGCAGCCGTAGTGCTGCTCGATGGCCACGCCCCAGCGGGCGAGCGTGCGCACCTCCGCCTCGTCCAGCACCCGCCCTGCGCGTTCCTGCGCGGTGGTGTCCACCGTGCGGGTCAGCCCCTCGTCGGCGTAGACGGCCTTGCGGCGCTTGGCGCCGGTCTCGGCATGGATCACCGGGTTCAGGCCCGGGTCCTTGAGCAGCGGCTTGAAGACGAGGTACTCGTCGGGGTCGACCTGCCCGCTGACCACGGTCTCGCCCAGTCCCCAGGCCGCGCTGACCACCACCGCGTCGGGGAAGCCGCTCTCGGTGTCCAGGGTGAACATCACCCCGGCACCCGCGAGATCGGAGCGGACCATCACCTGCACACCGACCGACAGCGCCACCGCGAGCTGGTCGAATCCCATCCGCTCGCGGTAGTCGATCGCCCGGTCGGTGAACAGCGACGCATAGCAACGGCGGCAGGCATCCAGCAGAGCTTCGCGGCCCACCACGTTGAGATAGGTGTCCTGTTGCCCCGCGAAACTCGCCTCCGGCAGGTCCTCGGCCGTGGCGCTACTGCGCACCGCGACATCCGGGTCCGCCCGGCCGGCCTCCCGGCCGAGGTCGGCATACGCGTCGGCGAGTTCCCGTTCCAAGGCGGGCGGTAGCGGAGTGCTGAGCGCCAGGGCGCGGATCGCGGCGCCCACCTCGTCGAGAGGTGTGCCTGCGTGCAACAGCGCGACCTGCTCGGTGATCCGCTCGCGTAGCCCGCCGGTGTCGAGGAACTCCCGGTAGGCGTCGGCGGTGCTCGCGAAGCCGTCGGGCACCCGGACGCCGGCGGGGCCGAGATTGACGACCATCTCGCCGAGCGAGGCGTTCTTCCCACCGACGACGCTCACATCCGCACGGCCGATCCCGGAGAACCGGATGACACGACGAGTCGAGGCCATGACTACCTCCGCGGGCAAGGGGGTGACCAACCGGCCTGCCTGCGTTGGGGGGTGAGTCCGTCAGCCGCTCCCCACACCTTCGTCCGGGCCGGGCCTGCTGCTTCCATGGGACCACCGTACGAAGCGTGTCGCCAACGCCCGACGACTCCCCTCGACGGGCCGGGCGCCGGCCTTCCCGGCACACTCGGAGATGACACTCCAGATCTGCCCCGGCGGGAGCACCCATGGACACGAGCGCAAGCTGCGACCCGCAGTCCATCCGCGTGTTCCTGCTCGACGATCACGAGGTGGTCCGGCGCGGGCTGCGGGACCTGCTGGAGGCCGAACCGGACGTCGAGGTGGTCGGCGAGGCCGGGACCTGCGCGCAGGCGCTCGTCCGGGTGCCGGCGCTGCGGCCCCAGATCGCCGTGCTGGACGTCCGGCTGCCCGACGGCGACGGGATCAGCGTGTGCCGGGGGCTGCGCTCCCGGCTGCCGGAGCTGGCCTGTCTGATGCTCACCTCGTTCGACGACGACGACGCGCTGCTGGACGCGATCATGGCCGGCGCCGCGGGGTATGTCCTCAAGGACGTCAAGGGCGCCGACCTGGTCACCGCGGTACGCACCGTCGCCGCCGGCCAGTCGATGCTCGACCCGGCGACCACCGCCCACCTGATGGCGAGCCTGCGCCACCGCGACGAGCCCCAAGCAGGTCCCGGACTTTCCGATCTCACCCCCAGGGAGCAGGACGTGCTGGCCCTGATCGGCAAGGGCGAGACCAACCGGCAGATCGGCCAGGAGCTCTATCTGGCCGAGAAGACCGTGAAGAACCACATCTCGCGGATCCTTGCCAAACTGGGCGTCGAGCGCCGGATCCAGGCCGCGGTCATCGCCACCAGGCTTGAGCAGACGGGCCCTGGGCCAGACGGCTCCCGCAGCGCTCGACACCCCCGCAGCTCATCCTGAGGTCCGGCCGGGCTCGCCGAGTTCGGGCAGCGGCACCCGCCACTCCAGACGCGTCCCACCCGCGGGGGCCGCCTCGGCTCGAAAGGTCCCGCCGAGCCTCGCCGCCCGCTCGGCGAGATTGCCCAGGCCGCTGCGGCGCCCACCCTCCGGCAGGCCGACACCGTCGTCGGTGACGGTCAACGCCAGCTCACCCTCCGCAGCCAGCACCACCTCCACCGTTCGCGCCCCCGCGTGCCGGGCGACGTTCGACAACGCCTCCACCAGCACGGCCAACACCTCCTCGGCCAGCGACGGGGGCACCCGCAAGTCGATCAGGCCCTGCATCCGCAGCGCCGGCACGAACCCCAGGGTGGCGGCGGCCCGCTGGACCGCAGCCACCACGTCGGCCCGCAGGCCACTGCCAGCCGGGCCGTCCTTCCTCGCCCGCAGCCCGAAGATGGTGGACCGGATGGTCTTGACCGTGTCGTCCAGATCGTCGATGGCCCGCCGCACCCGTTCGGCGGCCTCCGGGTGCTCGATGAGCCTGGCCGCGCCCTGCAGGGTCATCCCGGTCGCGAAGAGCCGCTGGATCGCCTGGTCGTGCAGGTCCCGGGCGATACGGTCGCGCTCCTCCAGCAGGGCAACCTGCTCGGAGTCCCGTCGGCGCTCGGCCAGCTCCATCGCCACCGCCGCCTGTCCCGCGAAGCCCGGCAGCGGAGCGCACTCCTCCGCTTCGAACACCGGGCGGCCCGCCGCCCTGGCCAGCATCAGCACTCCGCGCACTCCGCCCCCGCTCGTGCCGATCGGGACGGCCACCGCCGGGCCCAAACCCTCCCAGCGCGGCGGACCAACCGTGATCCTCGGGTCCTTGGTCACATCGACGGTGGTGACCAGCCCCCCACTGCGGACCGCTGCCCCCACGAAGGAACCCTCCACCGGCAGGACCAACCGGCGATGTACCTCCGCTGCCAGGCCTACGGCGAACCGCACCTCCAACTCGTCGGAGTCGGGCAGCGGCAGCGCGACCACGGTCAGATCGGCGCCGGCGATCTCACCGGCCCGGGCGACCAACAGGTCCAGCACCTCCTCCTGGGAGTGCCCCGACATGAGACTGTTGGTGAGCTCACCGGTCGCCAACAGCCAGCGCTCGCGCAGCTGCGCCTGGGCGTACAGCCGGGCGTTGTCGATCGCCACCCCGGCTGCCACCGCCAGTGTCGCCAGCACCGCCTCGTCCTCGGCGTCGAACTCCCCACCGCCGCGCTTCTCAGTGAGGTAGAGGTTGCCGAAGACCTTGTCCCGTACCCGGATCGGCACCCCGAGGAAGCTGTGCATCGGCGGGTGATGGGCCGGAAAGCCGTAGGAGGCCGGATGCTCGGACAACTCGGCCAAGCGCAGCGGTGCGGGGTGGCGGATCAGCTCGCCCAACAGTCCATGACCGGCCGGCAGTGGGCCGATTCGCCGGGTCTGCTCCTCGCTCAGGCCCACCGGGATGAACTGCGACAGCCACTGGTCCTCGCCGATCACTCCCAGAGCCCCGTACTCGGCGTCCACCAGCTCCACCGCGGCCTCCGCGATGTGCTGGAGCACCTGGCCCAGCTCCAGCTCCCGCCCCACCGAAAGCACCGCCTCCAGCAGGCCGTGCACCCGGTCCCTGGCCCCCCGGGCCATGTCCAGCCTGGCTTGCAGCTCGTCCAGCAGGTCGTCCAGCCGCAGCTGCGGCACGCGCGGGGAGTCCGCCTCGGACGGATGGTCCACGGACATCCTCCCTGCGCTCGGGACGGGTACTGCTTGCGGCTGGGCGGGGCCGACCTCAGTTGCCGCCGCTCTCCCCGGGGCCGCGCACGACGACGACCGGGCAGGAGGCATGCTGCACGCAGTGCTGCCCGACCGAGCCGAGCAGGGCCTCCGCGAACCCGCCGTGGCCACGGTTGCCGACGACGAGGAGGTGCGCCCCTCGGGCGGCGTGCAGCAGCACGGCGGCGGGGTGTCCCCGGACCACCCGGGTGCGGATCTCCACCGGCCGATCGGGGCCGATGGCCCGGTCGATGGCCTCGGTGAGGGTCTTGCCCGCGTTCTTCTCGTAGTCGAAGACCTCCGCCTGCGGAGGCGTCCAGCCGTACCAGGCGGACGGGTACTCCCAGGCCGTGACCGCCTCAACCACGCCGCCGATCAGCCCCGCCTGGCGCACCGCCCACCACAGCGCAGCCTTGGACGGGTCCGACCCGTCGACCCCCACCACGATCCGCGGCGAAGCCATCACGTCGTCAGTCATCGTGTACCGCCTCCGGCGCTCGGAACACCCGTCTCCCACCCTGCCCGGAGGAGCGGGATGCAGCCACTCCAGGGCTCGCCGGCCTGCACCCGGACGGGCCCGGTCAGCGCGGCGTCGGGCGGTCGCCGAGCGTCGTGGGCAGGGGGTCGGCGAGGTAGCGCTGGATGGTGGGGGCGAGGAGGTCGGTGACGGCGTCGGCGGGGAGGACAGCGATGTCGCCGACCTGCCAGATGTAGCGGTTCATGACCAGGCCGACGATCTGGGTGGCGATGAGGCTCGCGCGCAGGTTGCGTTCGTCGTCGGTCAGGCTGTGCGAGACGACGGCCAGGACGAGTTGGGAGAACAGCTGCCGCAGGCGCTTCATGGCGGCGGGTTCCTGGGCGGCGGTGAGGATGATGGCGCGCAGGATCTCGGCGGCAGCGGGGTCCTCCCACAGGCGGAGATTGGCCTGCACGAACGCGCGTCCGCGTTGGTGGATGGGCTGCTCGGCGGCGGCCGCCACTGCTGCGCCGAACGCCTCGGGGGGTTCCATGACTGCTTCCAGTAGTCCGGGCTTGGTGCGGAAGTAGTAGTGCACCAAGCCGGGGTCGACACCGGCGTCCTGGGCGACCGACCGCAGTGAGGTCGCGGTGTAGCCGCGGGTGGCGATGGATCTGCGGGCGGCGGCGAGGATCTTGTCCGCCTGTTCTCCGCGTTCTCCCCGGGGGCCTCGCCCAGTCACTCCGCACCACCTTTCGCAACGGGTCGAAGAGGGGGCTTCCCCTTCTCAGTAGTTTCAGCATACGCTGAAATTAGTTTCCACATGTGAGGAAATTAGGAGTTGGTCATGCACGCGCTCAAAGATGAGTGGATCACGGCGTCCGACGGCGTCCGGATCTGCGTCGATGTCTACCTGCCCGCTGGGGATGGCCCGTTCCCGGCGCTGTACGCGGTGGCGCCGTACCAGAAGGACCTGCTGTACCTGCCGCCGGTGTCGACGTTCCGGTACATCGAAACCGGCCCGATCGACTACTGGACCGGACACGGCTACGCGGTGGTGGTCGGCGACCAGCGCGGCACCGGCAAGTCCGAAGGGGAGTTCGCGCTGTTCGGGCCCGCCGAGCAACGCGACTTCTACGACACCGTCGAGTGGATCGCGGCCCGGCCCTGGTCGACCGGGAAGGTGTCGATGATCGGGGAGAGCGCCTACAGCGTGAACCAGTGGCTGGCCGCCGCGCAGCGCCCGCCGCACCTGACCTGCGCACTGATCTACAACGGGTTCACCAACCTCCACCACGACGCGGTCTACCACGGCGGCGTCTACTCCCTGGGGTTCCTCACCTTCTGGTCGACCGACCACCTCCGCGCCGCCGCCACCATCGGCGGCGGCACCCCGCCACGCCCCGGCGGCATCACCACCGACATCATCGGCATGACCCTGGACCGGCCCGTCGCCGACGACTGGTGGGACCAGCGAGCGGTGAAAGTCGAGGACATCGACGTCCCGGTGCTCAACATCGCCTGGTGGTACAGCGTCGGGCTGCATCTGCGCGGCCAACTCGACGGCTACGAGCGACTCGGCGGCACCGACAAGCGCCTCGTCGTGCTCGCCGGCACCGACAGCCACGAGCGCTACTACCGGCCCGAGTTCCTCGACACCCACATCCGCCCCTGGTACGACCACTGGCTCAAGGGCGTCGACAACGGCGTCATGGACGGGCCGCCGGTCCGTATCCAGGTCGCCAACTCCGGGTGCCCGCCGCGCGAGGAAGCCGAATGGCCGCCCCGGCGCGCCGTGCCGACCACGTTCTACCTGCACCCCGATCCCGCGCACGCCGTCGACTCACTCAACGACGGCAGCCTCACCGCCACCGCGCCCACCCAGCCGACCGGGCAGCCCACCGCCTACGACTACCCCAACCCCGAGTGGACGGTGGGCACCACCGTCATCACCGACGGCATCCCACAACCCACCCGCGGCATCCTCACCTTCACCACCCCGCCGCTGGAGCGCGACACCGAGGTCACCGGGAAGATCACCCTGGTGCTGTACGCGGAGTCCGACCAGAGCGACACCGAGTTCCACGTCAAGGTCTCCGAGCAGAAGGCCGTCCCGAAGCTCAGGCAGACCCTCATGCGCAAGGTCGCCAAGAACGTACCGCCGCCCTCCGCCATGGTCACCCGCGGCTGGCTGAAGGCCTCCCACCGCACCCGCCCGCCCCAGCCCGTCGAGCCGGGAACCGTCGTCCGCTACGAGATCGAGGTCTGGCCGACCTCCTACCTGTTCCCCAAGGGCAGCCGCATCCGCCTGGAGATCGCCAACGGCGACTCCCCGGTCTCCGACGGCCTGTTCCACCACTACTACGGCCACCAGACGGGCCGCAACCTCATCCACCACGACGCCGACCACCCCTCCCACCTCGTCCTGCCCGTCATCCACTGACCGACGCCCCCCAAGCCAACGGAGCAGCCACCATGGCCACCACACTGTCGAGAACCCGTCGCCCTCCCACGACCACAAGCCGGGTGGTGCGACCGGCCGCCATCGGCATCGGTCTCCTCGCGAACCTCGCGTACGTGATCGTCCTCACCGACATCGCCGGATACGACCTCAGGACTCCCGCCGTGTTCGGCCAGCCGGCCCAGTCCATCCTGATCAGCCTGGTGATCGCCAGCTCCGTCATCCCGCCGCTGCTCGGCTGGGGCCTCCTGGAGCTGCTGGAACGACGGGCCCCACGGCGCGCCACCGCCATCTGGGGAACGCTCGCCGTTCTGGTGCTCGTCGGCGGCCTCCCCTACAACGGGGCCGGCGTCACACCGTCCGACCAGCTCCTGCTGGCCCTGCTGCACCTCATCATCGGTGCGGCGGTGATCCCCGCCTTCGTGATCACGTCACTACGCCGATCCTGACGCCTGCTCAGGCCGCCCGAGTAGCTCGTGGTGCCATCACCAACGCCGCCAACGACGCCTCGGCCTCCCCTCCTGACCCGCCCCACGCGGGCCACCGCACCTGCCCCGGAGACCGTCATGACCATGCCCTACCTCGCCCAACGCGACCAGCGGCAGACCCTGGAATGGCTCCATGGCGGCCTGTTCACGGTCCTGCTCGACAGCCAGGCCACCGAAGGACGGCTCACCGTCGGACTCTTCGACGTCCCCAAGGGCGAGGCTCCGCCCTTCCACGTGCACACCCGCGAGGACGAGGTGTTCTTCCTCCTCATGGGAGAGGCGCGCCAGGATGCCCGGTAGCCAGGCAGGGACCGATCGGCCCTGTCCGGGCCGGCGGCGTGGGCGCAGTCTGGGAGCAGGAGGGCGATCGTGTCCTCGGCAGGGATTCACACCCAGGAGGCGTGAGGGCCATGCAGCACCGTACCGTCCACGACGTGATGACCCAGGGGGTCGTCACCGCCCGGCCCGACACCCCGTTCAAGGAGGTCGCCGGGCTGTTCCACCGCAACGACATCACCGCCGTCCCCGTCGTCGACGACCGGGACCACCCACTCGGCATGGTCTCCGAGGCGGACCTGCTGCGCAATGAGGCCGTCCAGCCGGACCCCGAGGGCCACTCCGCCGGAGCCCGGCTGAGCCCGCACGAACGGGCCCGCGCCGAGGCCGAGACGGCCGGCGGTCTGATGAGCAGCCCCGCCGTGACCGCCCGCCCCGACTGGAGCATCGTCGAGGCGGCCCGGGTGATGGACCGCAAGAAGGTCAAGCGACTGCCGGTGGTCGACGAGGCCGGGCGGCTCGTCGGCATCGTCAGCCGCACCGATCTGCTGCAGGTCTTCCTGCGCCAGGACGCGGAGATCCGCGCGGAGATCATGCACGACGTCCTCGGCGAGACCCTCTGGCTGGCCCCCACCGCGGTGGAGGTCACCGTGCACGACGGGGTCGTCACCCTGGCCGGTCGCGTCGAGCAGAAGAGCCTGATCCCGATCGTCGAACGGCTCTGCCGCTCGGTGGACGGCGTCGTCGCGGTACACCACACCCTCGGCTACGCCACCGACGACACCGACCTCGACCTCGGCAAGCCCCTCGTCCGCGGCATGGTCGGCCCCTACACAGCCCGCCACTGACACGGAGGACACCATGAAGCACCTGCACACCGTCGGCGACGTCATGACCCACGCCGTGATCGCGGTCGGCCGCGACGCGCCGTTCCAGGAGATCGTGGAGAACCTGCGCAAGTGGCGGATCAGCGCGCTACCGGTGCTGGCCGGCGACGGACGCGTGGTCGGCGTGGTCTCCGAGGCCGACCTGCTGGCCCGGGAGGAACTCAGGGACGCCGTCCTGCCGCCGTCCGACCGGACGGCGGACGCGACCCTCCAACGGCAGGCCCACGCGGTGACGGCCGGGCAGCTGATGTCGTTCCCAGCGATCACCGTGCACCCCGAAGCCACCACGGCCCAGGCCGCCCGGGCCATGGTGCACGGCCACGTCAAACGCCTGCCCGTGATCGACGCCGAGGGGCACCTCATCGGCGTGGTCAGCCGGGGCGACCTGCTCAAGGTCTATCTGCGCCCCGACGAGGACATCGAGGCTGACGTGCGCCGCGCGTTGCTCGCCCACCCGCTGCCCACCGACGCGTCCGGCATAGGCGTGAAGGTCGAGGAGGGCATGGTCACCCTGCGCGGCACCGTGCCGGAGCCCTCCCCGCTCGGCGTCCTGGACCTGCTGGCCCGATCCGTACCCGGAGTCGTGGACGTAGAGACCCTCGTCAGCGTCGGACCGGTCCCGGAGGCCGACCGCGGCGCCGATCCGGCCACCCGCACCAGCGGAGCAGCACGATGAAGGTCTCCGCCCTGATGACCTCCCCGCCGGTCGTCGCCGCTCCCGCTGCCACCGCTCGGCAGGCAGCGCTACGGATGGACGAGGAGGCGGTCGGGTGCCTCCTGGTCGCCGATGACGAGCACCTCCACGGCCTCGTCACCGACCGGGACCTGACCGTGCGTACGCTCGCCCGCGGACTCGCCCCGGACACCCCCGTCAGCCAGCTGATGTCCACGCCGGTGGTCACCCTGGACGTCACGGACGACCTGGAGAGCGCCTACCGGCTCTTCAACCGCAGCGGCGTTCGACGCCTGCCCGTCCTCGACGGCCACCGCCCGGTCGGCATGCTCGCCATCGACGACCTCTTCCGCGACGTCCTCCAGCATTTGGCCGACCTGCTCGGCCCCATCTCCTGGAGCGTTCTGCGCGACGGCGTCAGGGACGGCGCAGACCAGGCGACGGACTGAGCAGGACATGGCCGGCAAGGCACTGCCCCTGTCGCATCCGCCGACAGTCGGCACCGAGGGTCCAGGGTCCCCCGACCCGCGCGAGCCGCTGTCCCTGCTCCTGCGCGACATGCGAACCTCGCCGCAGGGGCTGGCGGCGCGCGAGGCGGCCCGCCGGCTGACGGTCTACGGGCCGAACACGCTGGCACGACGAGGCGGGCGGCGCTGGCCCCGCGAGCTTGCTCAGCAGTTCACGCAACCGCTGGCGCTGCTGCTGGCCCTGGCCGCGGTCCTCGCCGCGGCCACCGGCGCACCGGCGCTCGCGCTGGCGATCCTGGCCGTGATCGTGCTCAACGCCCTGCTCGCCTTCGCGCAGGAGCAGCAGGCGGAGCGGGCGGTGGAGGCGTTGGCGGCGTTTCTTCCCGATCGGGCGGCGGCCGTCCGGGACGGGGTGCGTCAGGAGGTCGAGGCGACCGCGCTGGTGCCCGGTGACGTGCTGGTGGTTGAGGAGGGCAGTCGGATCTGCGCGGATGCCCGGCTGCTGTCGGGCGGGGTGGAGGTGGACCTGTCGGCGCTGACCGGCGAGTCGGTCCCGGTGTTCCGGTCGGCCGAGTTCATCGACGCCTCCGGGCCACTGCTCCAGGCTCGCGAGCTGCTCTTCACTGGCACGACGTGTACGGGCGGGCAGGCTCTGGCTGTCGTCACGGCCACCGGGATGCACACGGAGCTGGGGCGGATCGCGGCGCTCAGCCAGCGCACCCAGCGCGAGGAGAGCCCGCTGGAGCACCAGGTCAAGCGGGTGGCTCGGCTGATCGCGGTGATCGCGGTGGGTGTGGGTGTGGCGTTCGTACCGCTGGGTCTGGCGTCCGGGCTGTCGCTGACGGCCACGGTGGCGTTCGCGATCGGCCTGCTGGTCGCCAACGTGCCGGAGGGCCTGCTGCCCACGGTCACCCTCGCGCTTGCCTCGGGGGTCCGCGCGCTGGCCCGGCGCGGTGCGGTGGTGAAGCGGCTGTCCGCTGTGGAGACGCTCGGCTCGACACGGGTCGTCTGTACCGACAAGACCGGGACGCTGACCGAGAACCGGATGCGGGTCACCACGGTCTGGACCCCAGGGGGCGAGAGCGACTTGGGAGATGCCATCCCCGGGGCCGTACCGGAGCAGGTCCACCTGCTGGCCGCTGCCGCCGCCGCCTGCACCACGGCGACGTCGGCCGCCGGGCCGGACGGCCACCCCACCGGCGACCCCACCGAACTCGCGCTGCTCGACCTCGCCGCCCGCCTCGGCGACCAGGCTCCGCCCGAGGAGCGCGACCGGCGGCGACGGGCGATGTTCCGCTTCGACCCGCGGATCAAACTGATGACCACCGCCGATGCCGAGGACGACGACGCCGTGGTCCTGCACAGCAAGGGCGCGCCGGAGGAACTCCTCCTCCACGCCGACGCCGTCCTCGACCACAGGAGCGAGCGCCCGCTCACCCCCGCCGACCGGGCGGAGATCGTCCACACCGTCGGATCGCTGGCCCAGCGGGGGTTGCGGGTCCTCGCCGTGGCCCGTCGACGCTTTCCCCGCGGGCAGCTCCCACCCGGCAGCCGCGAGGACACCGAGCAGCACCTCTGTTTCCTCGGCCTGGTCGCCATGGCCGACCCGCCGCGCCCCGAGGTCGCCCACGCCATCGAACTGGCACACCACGCAGGGATCACCGTGCACGTGGTCACCGGCGACAACGGCCTGACCGCGGCCGCCATCGCCGCGCGGGTCGGCATCGGCCACCGCGGCATGCGCATCGTCACCGGCACCGAACTGGAGGCGATGAGTGAACGCGAACTGGACACCCTGCTCGCCCGCGGCGAAGAGGTGATCTTCGCCCGCTCCTCGCCCGAGGCCAAACTGCGGATCGCCGACGCGCTGCGCGCCGCCGGCAACACCATCGCCATGACGGGTGACGGCGTCAACGACGCACCGGCCCTGCGCCGCGCGGACATCGGCATCGCCATGGGTCGCTCCGGCACGGACGTCGCGCGCGAGGCGGCGACCATGGTGCTCACCGACGACAACTTCGCCACCATCGTCGCCGCCGTCGAGGCGGGCCGGCGGACCTACGACAACATCCGCAAGTTCATCGTCTACATCTTCGCCCACGCTGTCCCCGAGGTCGTCCCGTTCCTGGTCTTCGCCCTGGCCGGCGGCATGATCCCGCTGCCGCTGACGGTGATGCAGATCCTCGCGATCGACCTGGGCACCGATACCCTCCCCGCCCTCGCCCTGGGCCGGGAGAGAGCCGAACCCGGGCTGATGGACCGCCCGCCCCGACCACGCAACGAAGGCGTCATCCAGCCCGCGATGCTCGCCCGCGCCTGGGGGTTCCTCGGACTGATCTCCGCCGTCCTCGTCATGGGCGGCTACTTCCTGACCCTCAGCCGCGGCGGCTGGCACCCGGGCGACCCGACCGGAGCCGGCACCGCACTGCACCACACCTACCAGCAGGCCACCACCGTCACCTGGCTCGGCATCGTCAGCTGCCAGATCGGCACCGCCTTCGCCGTCCGCACCGAACACGCCTCGCTGCGCTCCCTGGGCGTGTTCAGCAACCGCTACCTGCTCGGCGGCATCGTCTTCTCCCTCACCTTCGCCGCCGCGCTCGTCTACCTGCCGCCCCTGCACTCCGTCTTCGGCACCGCGGCCCTCACCCCGCTCCAGCTCGCCACCGTGTTGCCCTTCCCCTTCATCGTCTGGGGCGCGGACGAACTACGCCGGGCGCTGCTGCGCCACCGCGCCGGCCCACTCCCGGTGCCGCAGTCCGTTCCGCTTGCACCGGTACTCCCCCAACCTGCGGCCGACAGCGGCGGCCACCACCCGCTGACCGTCCTGCTCGCCCGCCACGGCTGGAGTGCCCACCGACTCTCCCGCGCCCTGGACGTGAGCGAACACGCGGCCGCCGACATCGTCGCCCACGCCCACCGGGTCGGCGCCGAGCACGGTAGGCGAGGGCCGTGAACACGCCGAACGGGTCCGTCCGGAACCGGATGAGGGCCGGACGGCCCAAGCCCGGAGCCCTCCGACAGCGCAGGCTTGTAGGTGACAGGGAGCAAAGGAGGCGGTCGCCGTGGCGAAGGCTTCGGATCACGAGTGTCCGGCATCGCGAACACCGGCTGTCCGAGCCATCACGCTTCGTCACCTACGGGCGGCGGCAGACCGCCACCGATCCGCACCAGCCCGCGCGACTGCGCCCCGGGAGGACAGACGGAAGGATGCACCTGGCCATGAACGAACGCACCACGACGCAGCAGGCGCGCACCAAGCAGTGGACGCTGCACCTCGACATCTTCGAGGAGGGCGACATCACCAAGGTCCACGCCGTTCTGAACACCGGCGACAACACGCTGCGAAGTCACGCCTCCGCCCAGCGCAACCCGCACGATGATCCCGCCCCCGAGATCGGCGACGAGTACGCGGCCGGCCGCGCCCTCCTCGACCTCGGCCGACAACTGATCAACGCCGGCCGGACCGACTCCTGGACGGACGACCCCGCGCCGCACGACTGACTTCCTGCCGGCCAGGAGGTACTCACCATGACCATGCAAGCCCTCACCCCCGACGAACTGCGCCTGCTGGCCGAGGCCGGCGGAGCGGCGCCGTCGCTGCACAACAGCCAGCCGTGGGCCTTCTGGCCCACCCCTGACGCGCGAGGTCTGTGCCTGTCCGCCGATCCGCAACGGTCCGTCCCGCTCACCGACCCCGACGGCCGGGCCCTGCACATCTCGCTGGGCGCAGCCCTGTTCAACCTTCGGCTCGCCGCCCTCCACCTCGGACGGGAGCCAGCGGTGCGACTGCTTCCCCACGCAAGCGACCCCCACCTGGTCGCGGTACTGGACCTCTCCCAGCCCGGCGCCGACCCACAGCCCTACGGCCGGGACCTCTACCGGGCGATCACGCAGCGCCACTCCAGCCGTCAGCCGTTCGCCAATCGCGACGTCCCCGAGGCGGTGCTCGGCGAACTGATGGCGGCGGCCGTCGACGAGGGCGTGGTGCTGTCCGCGTTGGAGGAGGACGGAGTGCGCCGGGTCCTGTCACTGACCGCGCAGGCCGAGCGGCGCACGGACGCCGACCTGGCCCGGATGGCCGAGACCCGCAGCTGGCTGCGGGTGGAGCAGCCCGCGACGGACGGCATCCCGCAGGCCGCGCTCGGCCCGCAGGACCACGAGGCCCATGTGCCGATGCGCAGCTTCACCGGTCGTCCGTCCTCGGACGCCGCACACTCCCAGCGATTCGAGGCGCTGCCCCAACTGGCCACCCTCACCACCCGTGCCGACCTGCCGGCCGACTGGCTGCGCGCCGGCCAGGCGATGCAGCGCGTGTGGCTGCTGGCCACGGTCGAGGGTGTCCGCGTCTCGGTGCTGCACCAGGCCGTCGAGTGGCCCGACACCCGCTGGGGACTGCGCGACCCGGCCGAGGGCCCCGGCCACGTCCAGCTCGTCCTACGCATCGGCTACGGGCCGCCCGGATCCGCCACGCCCCGCCGCCCGGTGGCGCAGACGCTGGACCTGAGCGGCATGCGGAACACCTCGGAGGGCGGTGAACCATGAGCCACCGCACGGTCCAGGACGTGATGACCCGCCAGGTGGTCCGCGTCGTGCCCACCACCGGCTTCCACGAGATCCTGGCCCTGCTCACCGAGTTCGACATCACCGCCGTCCCCGTGGTCGACGATGCCGACCATCCGATCGGCATCGTCTCGGAAGCCGATCTGATGTACACCCAGGAGGCCCAGGAGGATCCGTCCTCCCCGCTGCCCCCACCACCCGCGCAGGCCGAGGGCCCGGACCGGACCGGCGCCGAAACAGCGCAGGAGCTGATGACCGCCCCCGCCCTGTGCACCACGCCGAGCACCAGCGTGGTGGCCGCCGCCCGCGCGATGGACCGCCATCACGTCAAGCGACTGCCCGTCGTCGACGAGGACGGCCGACTCGCGGGCATGGTCAGCCGCAGCGACCTGCTCAGAGTGTTCCTGCGTGACGACCAGGTCATCCAGCACGACATCGTGGAGGACGTCCTGGGCCAGATCGAGGGCGTGAGCCCGGCCGCCGTCGGAGTCGAGGTCACGCAGGGTCGCGTCGTCCTCAGCGGCGTCATCGAACCGCGCCGCCTGACCCCGATCGTGCTGCGCTTGTGCCGCTCCGTCGACGGCGTCGTATCCGTCACCGACCGCACGGCGTCACGATCAGGTCCGGTGGCTCCCTCTGATCACACGGGGTGCCGATCGGCACCCCCGACAGTCCGACTCGATCCCGAGGCAGGTACAGAGATGACGACTTCCTTCGATCCCGCGACCACCCAGGCACCGGACCTGCCGGCCCGGGTCTCGCTGACACCCACCGGTGCATCCCCCGGGAGACTGGACGGGGCGTGGTGGCCGCGCTCGCATGACCTCGTGCGCGAACTCCCCTCACTCGCAGCGGAGATGGACCCCAGGTGGGGGCGGATCATCCGCGTCACCGTGAACCCGACGCACTGGCCGGTCATCCCCCGCGAGGTCCCGGTCACCGGCCACGTCATCCAACTCGGCTGGTTCGAACAGGAGCAGGACGCGGACGAGGTGATGGTCTGCTCCTTCATCCCACGGCGCCTTGAACTGCTGGTGATTCCCCCCGGGACCGAGGCATCCGTCGCCGAGCGCCTGATGACGGCCGCAGCGGACCCGGCCAACGCCCGCACCGGCACCGACCTGCTGGCGGCCTACGGCGCGCCCACGGCTGAGAGGGCGACCCTGCAGAAGTGACACCCGTGCTGTTGCCCGCAGTGCGCTGCGGGCAACAAAAACCCGGGCCATTCGCACGCACCCGGCTCCCGACACCTCGGCGCCGGGCACCGTGGCACCGTGAAACGTCTGTCCGGCACGGTGGCCAGGCCAGGACAGCAGCCCATCGCGGCAGGACGATGAGAAGGAGCGCAGGAGCCGACTGAGGACGTCGGGCATGGCGACGGACGGGCTACCGGCGACTTCGGCGACGGTCCGTGGAGCGAGGGAGAAGCCGATGAGACACCCGGTCATCGTGGGAATCGACGGCACGGACGCCAGCCACGACGCGGTCGGCTGGGCCGCCGAGGAGGCGCGTCTGCGTGGCGTCCCCCTGCACGTGGTGCACGCCTGGCTCGGCGAGACGTTGAACGCGCCGGCCGGGCAGGTGACCCGGCAGACCCGCGACGCCGGCGAGGAGGCCCTCGGAGCGGCTCGCGAACAGGCCCGCATGCACAGCCCCGGTCTGGAGGTCACCACCGAGCTGCTGGACGACTACGCCCGCGAAGCCCTGTTCGCCGCGTCGGAGGAGGCGGACCTGTTGGTCCTCGGGGCCCGCGGCTCCGGCGGCTTCTCGCGCCTGCTGGTCGGCTCGACGAGCCTGCACCTGTCCGTCCACGCCCTGTGCCCGGTCGTCGTGGTCCATCCGCGAGAGGCCCGGTCGACGCCCGGTGGCGTGTTGGTGGGCGTCGACGGCGAGCAGGGCGGCGAGGAGGTGCTCACCTTCGCCTTCGAGGCCGCCGGCAGGCGGAACCTGCCGCTGCAGGCCGTGCACGCCTGGAGCTATCCCCTGGTCAGCGGGCCGGGCCACGCCTTCCCCGCCGTGTACGAGGAAGAGCGGATCGCCGCTGAGCGGGAGCGGATGCTCACCGAGGCACTCGCAAAGACGATGAAGAAGCACACCGACGTGGAGGTGGCGGTGATCGCCGTGCGCTCCAGCGCGGCGAAGCTGCTGGTGACGCTCTCCGAAGCCCATCAGCTGGTGGTGGTCGGGCGTCACGGGGCGGTACGCGGGCCCCTGCGGCGTCTGGGCTCGGTGAGCCAGGCCGTCGTGCAGCACGCGCACTGCCCGGTCGCCGTGGTGCCGTTGGGATGAGCCGCCCCGACAGCCCTGGCGGCCGTGACGCGCTCAGGCCGGGCGGATGATCCGGCCGGTGACCCGGGTCGGGTTGATCCGTACCCAGAGGTCACGCCTGCCACCCGCCCAGGGCTCCGCCGCGGACTGCTCCATCAGCAGTTGGACGGCTGCGGGCTCGGTGACGTGCTCGACCGTCCCGACGACCACGACGCTCCACCCCCGGCTGCGGGTCTCGTCGATCTGGTCCACCTCGAAGGCGACCTCGCCGCCCGGCACGGCCGCGGTCACGGTGCCGGGGGCCGTGCGGTAGATGATCGTCCCGCCGAGGACGGTGTAGTTCACCGGGACGATGGCGGGCCCGTCGGGCGTGGACAGCCCTAAGCGACCGATCCCGTGCGAGCCGAGCCGGTCGCGGGACTCCTCGGGATCCAGTTTCCACAGTCCCTGCCCGGAGGCCGCGTCGCCCTGCCCGGGCGGCCCGTCACCGCTGCCGTCCAGCAGTTCCCGTGGCGTCGTCTCCAGAGCCGCCGCCAGTCGGTGCAGCCCGACGCTGTCGAAGTCGCCGCCGAGCTCCTCCAGAAGCTGGAGGTAGCGCGGCGCCATGTCGGCCCGGGTCGCCAGCTGCTCGTGGGTGAGTCCGAGCTGTCGCCGGCGCTGCGCCACCCGCTGCGCGAACCCGCCCTGCCGGCCTGGTGTCGAACGGCCGGGCTCGTCAGGCGGCGTGGTGTCCTCGCTCACGACCGATCACCTCCTCCCACCGAGCATGACACCCGCAGCGCAGAGGGGCCGCATGAGGCAACCGTGGCCTCGCCGCGCGCCCGCCGACGGGCTGGCCTGGCCGCGAGAGCCGGTCCGGCCCACCATGGAAGGGCGGCCAACCGGCATCGGAGAAGACCATGGACTACGGACTCAGTGTCTGGCTCGACCTCCCGTTCGCAGACGCCGTCGAACGCGTGCGAGCCGCACTGGCCGCGGAGGGCTTCGGCATTCTGACCGAGATCGACGTACAGGCGACGCTTCGCGCCAAACTCGGCGAGGAGATGGAGGACTACCTGATCCTCGGCGCGTGCAACCCCCCACTCGCACATCGCGCCCTCGGCGTCGACCGCCGGATCGGCCTGCTGCTGCCGTGCAACGTGGTGGTCCGCGCCGCCGACGGCGGGACCGTGGTCGAGGCCATGAACCCGCAGGTGATGGTACGGATCAGCGACCGGACGGAGCTGACGCCCGTCGCGGACGAGGCGACGGCCCGGCTCCGTGCCGCGCTGGACACCCTGCACGACTGACCTCGACTCCGACGGCGATGCCACCGTCGAAGTCGAGGCCCCGAGGACAGAGCTCTGAGCGTTCAGCGCTCACCGTTCTCCGGGCGCCGACTTCGCCCGGACCAGAGCGGCTCGACCTGCTGCCAGTCGTGCTCCCACCCGCACGCAGCCCGAGGTCGAGCACCCGCCGACGGACGGCGCGACCGGTCCACACCGCTGCACCTGTCACGGCGAAGACGCCGAGCCCGTACATGCCGGCCGTCGTCTCCAGCCGGCGGTCGGCTTGCGGGGTCGCTGCCTGCTTTCCGCTGTCGTCGACCCAGAGCGATATCCGAACCCCCGGCTGCTGGGCCGGTGGGCCCACCACCCGATACCGCTCGTACGGCCCCGTAGGGCCGGCCGGCTCAGCCCTCCCGGACGATGACCACCGGGCAGGGGGCGTGCATAGCGCAGCGCTCGCTCACGGAGCCGAGCAGTGCCCGCGCGAAAGTGCCGTGCCCCCGGCTTCCCACCACCAGGAGCTCTGCGCCGCGCGCCGCGTCGATGAGTACGTCGGCCGGGTTCCCAGGGACCAGCCGCCGTTGCACCTCCACCGGCTGCCCGGCACCGAGCACCTCGCCGAGTTCTTGATCGAACTTCCGGCGGGCGACGCCCTCGTCGAGGTCCGGGGCGATCATGGGGGCTGACCAGCCGTACGCCACCAGCGTCTCCCACGCACCGACAGCGTCCACCGTCCCCCCGATCAGCTGCGCCTGGCGGATCGCCCACCGCAGAGCCGCGTACGACGACGGCGAGCCGTCGACACCGACCACAACCCGCGGCGCCGCATCGTTCCCGGTCATCCCAGTCCACCTCACCGTCGCTACCGAAACCTTCAACCCCCACGCTGCTCCCATTCCGCCCGACCGGCCAGCAGAAGCCTCCGGCCGGCCCCACCCTGCCGACCCAATCGGCCCTGGTCAGCGCCGGCCGATTCTGATGGTCTGGATCTGGAGCAAAGGGGCGGTCGAGCCCGAACGTCGAACGCTTCACACACCTGGAGGCTGCCATGAAGGCCGGCATCGGAGACCGGGTCATCGTGGAGGGCACACGTCCCGGCGCAGTGCGCCGAGACGGGCGGATCGTCGGGCTGCACCATGAGGACGGCAGCCCGCCCTGGGATGTGCTCTGGTCGGACAACGGCCACACCACCACGCTGTTCCCCGGCCCGGACACCCACCTGCACCACTTCACCCACAGCGCGACGAGCACGCCCGCACCGACGACCTGGCCGTCCGCGCCCTCTTCTCACGCGCGTGACCTGACGGACCCGTAGGCCGACCATGCCTCGTGTCCGGTCGCCGTCGTGCCAGAACAGGACGGGCACGACGAGCGACCCGCCTGATCGGTACAGCCGGGCAGACTGCCCCCAGCGGTCGGAACCACCCACCTTCAGAATCAATTACGGGCAAAAGCGAGCGCCTTGGGGCAGCACCTGCGTACCACCGCGGCGCGCACTAGCGTCAGCGCATGGTTGCCACCCAGGGCGGTTCGACTGACGCGGTGTCCGTACCAGAGGCGAGAGAGGAGTCGGCCACCCGAACGCGGCGGACCACGGTCCAGGATCTGAGCGAACTGCGCGCTGCCGAACAACGGTTCAGGGGGCTGCTGGAGTCCGCGCCCGACGCCATGGTGATCGTGGACGACTCCGGGACCATCAAGCTGGTCAACGCGCAGACCCAGGCGCTGTTCGGCTACGACCGCCACGAGCTGCTCGGCCGCCCGGTGGAAGTGCTGCTGCCCGAGCGGTTCCGCACCCGGCACCCCCACTACCGCGCCGGCTACACCACCAACCGCCGCACCAGGCCGATGGGTTCCGGACTGGAGCTGTACGGGCTGCGCAGGGACGGCACGGAGTTCCCGGTCGAGATCAGCCTCAGTCCGCTGGAAACGGCCGAAGGGCTGCTGGTCTCCGCGGCGATCCGCGATGTCAGCGACCGCAAGGCGGCCGAGGCGCGGATCAGTGAACTCGCGGCCCTGGTCGAGTCGTCACAGGACGCCATCATCACTACGACGCGGGACGGCCGGATCACCTACTGGAACACGGCCGCCCAGATCCTCTACGGCTACAGCGCGGCCGAGGCGGTCGGCCTGCACCTCGCCGTACTGGCTCCCCCGGAACACAAGGACGAAGTGGCGGCCCTGCTGGACCGCCTGGCCGACGGCGAGCGGATCGAGCACTGCGAGACCTTGCGGGTGACCGACATCGGGCGCCTGCTGCACGTGGACGCGACGCTCTGGCCCACCCGTGGCCATGACTACGAGATCACCGGCGCCTCTGCCATCGTGCGCGACGTCGCCGAGCGCAAGCGCGCCGAACTCGAACTCACCCGGCTCTACGAGCAGCAGCGCCACATCGCCCTCACCCTGCAGCGCAGCCTGATGGGCTCGCCGCCCGACGTGCCGGGCATGCCGACGGCCAGCCGCTACCTCGCCTCCACCCAGGGCGCGGGTGTCGGCGGCGACTGGTTCGACCTGATCCCGCTCGGCGCCCACCGGATCGGCGTCATCATCGGCGACGTGATGGGCCGCGGGCTGGAGGCGGCGGCCGTGATGGGCCAGTTGCGCTCAGCCGCCCACGCACTGGCCAAGACCGGCATGCAGCCCAGCCGACTGATGCACGCTCTGGACGCCGTCGTCGCCGACCTCCCGGACCAGCTGGTGACGTGCTGCTACCTGATCGTCGACCCGGACGCCGGCGAGGTGACGATCTGCTCGGCCGGACACCTGCCCGCGCTGCTCGTGGCGCCGGCCAACGAGGTCCGTCAGCTTCCGGCCCCGATCAGCGTCCCGCTCGGCGTGGGCGAGGTCACCCACCGGCAGACCACGCTGCCCGTCCCCCGCGGTTCGACCCTGGTCCTGTACACCGACGGCCTGGTGGAGACACCAGCGAGCGACCTGGATGTGCAGATCGCCAAACTGACCGTCGAGCTCCAGGCCGCCTTCACCCGGACGCCGGTGCTGGAGCAGTGCGCGGACCAGGTCCTGGAGGCCATGCTGCCGCGCTCGGAGGGCTACCCCGACGACGTCACCCTGCTGCTGGCCCACCTTCCGGCCGCACCGCTGGCGAGCGCCGCAGCCGAGTTCCGGGCCGAGCCGGTGACGGCGTCGGCGGCCCGCCGCTTCCTGCGCACGACCCTGCGGGGCTGGGAGTGCGAGGACGCCTGCGACACCGCCTGCCTGCTCGCCTCCGAGATCGTCACCAACGCGGTGCGGCACGCCCAGGGCCCGATCGGGCTCCGGGTGCACCGCACCCGTCGCGAGCTGACCATCGAGATCTCCGACGGCAGCACCCAGCTCCCGGCGCCGCGGCTGGCCGACAGCGCGAGCGAGGACGGCCGCGGCCTCTTCCTCGTCGAGGCCCTGGCGCACAGCTGGGGTGCCCGGCCGACGAGTTCCGGCAAGACGGTCTGGTTCACGGTGCCGCACCCGTGACGCCTCGCTTCACGCCACCGACGGAGTGCTGCCGACCGGATCGCCCGGGACGATGCCGTCGATCCGGTACCCGAGCCGGTCAGTCGCCGCCACGACGCCGTCCACGCCACGGCACAGCCTCACCAGGGCGAGAAGTCGGCGAGCACGTTCAGCTCCCTTCGACGGCGTGCAGCGGTGCCGGGCGATGACGGATGCTACGGAGCGGTGCTGAGCGCGAGGATCTGTGCGGGATTGGAGCTGTTGCACGCCGCCAGGTCGAACAGGGGGCCCGGGTATCCGTTGGGTGTCGGGGAAACCTGTATGCAGTCGGCCTCGGGGTAGGCGTAGATACTGGGAGCGGCGAACTGGTACCGGTTGCCACCTGCGCCGACGGGGTGGAGGGTCCATTCGGTGTAGCTGCTGCAGACCGCCTGCCGGACGCCCCAGCGGAGCTTCTCGATGCACTGGCCGTTGGCCTGGCTGACGATCTGGTAGGTGGCGGGCGTGCCGGCGACCGCCTCGAAGGCGAAGTTCTGGCTCGTCGACCCGTTGCAGGAGTGGCCGTAGGTGTCGAGGAAGTACTGACCGGGGTTGGTCGTGCTGGTGTCCAGGCAGGTGTTCTGCGTGGCCGAGTAGATGGTGCTGATCGGCGCTGTCTGCGCGGCGGCCGTCTGGGGTGCCACGATCGCGCCCGCGGCCGCGGCGGCTGTCGCCGCGACGAGGAGGGGCTTGCTGATCACGAGGAGTTCTCCTGTCCCCCGCCCGCGGTCGGTCCGCGAGCGGCTCGTACTTGCCGGCGCTCGACCGGCGCCGGTGCCCGTTGTCCGGTCGGGCGAGCGGGTGCGAGCGGAGGCGGATCGTCAGGGGGCAGTTGCTGAACTGGTGCCTGACGAGTGGAGTTGGACACCGCCCGCCATGAGAGCGGCCAGGGGTGTACGCCGACTCACTGTGCTCCCTCTCCTGAAGTCGGTCCCGAGTCTTCCGCGCAGGACCGGGGGCCGTGCGATGCCCCTCGCCACCGGCTTGGAACCTCCTGGGCCCACTCAGGGGACCGTGACGCAGACCTGCTCCTGGTAGGCCCACTGCTGGGAGTAGCCGTCCCATGCCTGGTCGAGGCCGCAGTATCGGCCGGAGTCCGTGAGTGCCGGGGCCGGCGATCCGCGCACCGCAACTCGCCTCGATGAAGAGGCTGTTCCCCCGGAATTGGCCTGAGGGTTGACGTCCCAGCGCCAGTCGACGACGCCGGAGCGGCTGAGGCCCGCGCCGGAGCTGGGCCGGACTGGTCCGAGTGACGAGGGCGCGGTGCTGCCCCTGCGCCGGCTCGGTCAGCGGGCGGAGGAGCCGCTGGGCACGCGCCGTCCTGCGGTGGCCTGCGCCGTCCTGAAGGCGGCCAGGACGATCGCGGCAGCCATGAGCAGCAGGGTGCCCTCGACGGCGAGGCTGATGAGGGCGAGGGGTTCGGTCCAGTTGCCCTTGTCGTCGCTGTAGTCGGGCAGCCCGGGGCCGCGGGAGAGGACGAAGCCGAGCAGGGGGCCGAGAGCGACGCCGGCGGCGAGCAGCCATTCGACGGGGTAGGCGTCGCTGCGCAGCCCGCGCAGTCTGCTTCCTGCGAGGAGCAGGACCGCGCAGAGGACACCGGTCGCCTCCAGCAGGTAGTAGCCGATGGCGACGTAGTGCGGTGTCTTGTCGCCGGGGAATCCGCCCTGGTCCTGGACGTGGATCCAGGACACGGCCAGGCAGAGCAGGGCGGCTGCCGCTCTGGGGAGGATGCGGGCGGGAGTGGGGGCGGGCGTGGGCATCAGAGCCTCCGGGGCATGGGGAAAGGCGTGCCGGGATGGTGCGGAAAACCGGGGCGTCGGGCGCGTCGGCGAGCCCGACGGTTCCCCGCGGATGCACGTCGGAGAGCTGCCGCCGAGCGCGGACTTGACGTGACGGGGACAATGCTGACGCAGGATCAGAACCCTGGCTACCGCTGAAGGCTAGGAGAAGCCTCTGAATCGGGATCCCGCCCGTTCAGGGTCGGCGTGAAGGGGCCGGCGTTCCACAGTCACCTCGCCGGTCCTCGCCGGTCCTCGCCGAGCATGGTCGGTGCGGAGGCCGACCGGGCTGCCGCGACGGGCACAACGGCCATGGGCGGTGGACGATGGCTGTGTCGTCCCGGAGAGGAGCGTCTGCGCCATGTCCTTCCTCGATCAGCTGAGTCCACACCCGGAGGGCCACAGTGCCGGCCGGGCGGGTTGGCTGCGCGCCGCAGTGCTTGGCTCCAACGACGGTCTGGTCTCGGTCGCGAGCCTGATGGTTGGCCTGGCGGCGGCCGGGACGAGCACGTCGACGGTGGTCACCGGTGGTCTGGCGGCGCTGTCCGCCGGAGCCATGGCGATGGCGGCCGGGGAGTATGTCTCGGTCAGCTCCCAGGTCGACGTCGAGGTGGCGGACCGGGCCAAGGAGACCCGGGAGCTGGCGGAGGACCCGGAGGCCGAACTCGCCGAACTCACCGCCATCTACGAAGCCCGGGGGGTCCCCGGCCCGCTGGCTCTGCAGGTGGCGAAGGCCCTGCACGAGGCCGACCCTCTGGAGGCGCACCTGCGCGACGAGCTCGGGCAGAGCGAGCAGAGTGCCGCTCGGCCGCTCCAGGCCGCCCTCGCCTCCGCGAGCAGCTTCCTGACCGGCGGCCTCGTGCCGTTCCTGGGACTGCTGGCCACCGGCACCACCGCCCGCCTGTGGCTGATCGTCGCCGTCACCCTCTGCGGCCTCGCCGTCGCGGGCCTCCTGGCCGCCCGCGTGGCCGGCACCCCCCTGCTGCGTCCGACGCTGCGCGTCGTCGTCGGCGGCGCGCTCGCGATGGCCGTCACCGCGGCGGTCGGACAGCTCGCCCACGCCTCAGGCATCTGACACCGGCTGTTGGCCGTCGCCTCGTTCTCCCTCTCGCCGGAGCCGGTGTGATCACTCGGCCCACCGGGTGAACCCCGGTGGCGCCTCGGGCGCTGCGCGGCACCGGCAGGCGACAATCGGTCCCGCGTGCCACCTCGAAGGCATGAGGAAGCCTCCTTGCGGCCGCTGACGCGGGACGCGGCCGGCCCGGAGCGGTCGAGCTCCGGTCAGTTCACTTGTCTGTTGAGGAAGTCGGGGCCCCATGGTCGGATCCGGGTACGAGTTCACACGCACGCTGGCTGCGCCGATCGACCTCGACGGCACCGGGCGCTACGTGCACTGGGGTGTCGTGCAGATCTCCGTCGCCAACCTCGTGGTGATCGCCCTGATGGTGCTGGTCTTCGTGCTCGCCGTGCTGCTGCCCTTCCCGCGCGGACGGAAGCGCCGATGAGCAGCGCCGCCCCGGCTCCCGAACACGGTTGGACCGGGTGGCTGCGCCGTCGGGTGGTCGCGGCGCTGCCGCCGGAGAAGCTGCTGCCCGACTCCCAGCCGGCCTATATGTCGTCGTGGGTCTACCTCTTCGGCGTCGCGACCGTCTCGTCGCTGGCGGTGGTGCTGGTCAGCGGTGGGCTGCTGGCGTTGAAGGGGCCGGCGTGGTGGCACGTCTCGGCGGTGGGCAAGTACGTCAACAGCCTGCACCTGTGGAGTGTCGAGCTGTTCATGTTCGTCCTGGTACTCCACCTGTGGGCGAAGTTCTTCATGGCCGCCTGGCGGGGGCGGCGCGTCCTGACCTGGATGACCGGCGCGGTCGCGTTCCTGACCTCCATCGGCACGGCCTTCTCCGGCTACCTGGTGCAGCAGAACTTCGACTCGCAGTGGATCGCGGACCAGGCCAAGGACGGCATGAACGCGGTCGGCATCGGCGCGTTCTGGAACGTCCTGGACTTCGGCCAGATGCTGACGTGGCACATCGTCCTGTTCCCCGCCGTGATCTGCCTGCTGAGCGCGTGGCACGTGCTGCTGGTACGCCTGCGCGGCATCGTGCCACCCATCGACGCCCCCGCACCCGACACCCACCTGATCCCGCCCGGCCAGGAGGAGCGAGCGTGACCCGAAGAAACCGCCGGGCCGCCACGCCGGAGTCGTCGGCGTTCCCGACCCGGCCCTACGACCTGATCAAAGAGGTCACCATCGCGATGGTCCTGGTCGCCGCACTGACCGCCGGCCTCGCCGCACTCTTCTCCTCCCCCGATGAGCGGCCCGTCACCCTGGGCTCCTGGTCCCGCACCGCCTCGGCGGACTTCACGGCCACCGCGGTCTCCGAACTCGACGGCACCAGCACCACCGCCCAGTACGGCCCCCCGTACAACCACACCCCGGGAGCCGGACAGAAGATCGGACCGCTCGGCCTGCAACGGCTCGCCGGGGTGCGCATCCCGATCGACACCGCCGACGACTTCGTGATCCAGCCCCTGCGCCAGGCCCCCGAACCTCCCGCGGTCACCGACGCCCTCGCCGCCTGGAGCGCCGCACCCGCCAACCAGCAGCAGGCGTGGGCCTCCGCCTACTCCGACGCGCTCGGCAAGGCCCCCAACGGCGACCCCGCCCAGGTCGCCCCCGGCGGCTACGGCCCGGTCCCGGTGCTCACCTCCCGCCTTCTGCAGTTGGCGCAGTCGGGCGCCCTGGACGGCGAACTGCTCACCGAGGGGGGCCAGTTCTACCAGACCGACTACACCCGCCCGCTGCTCTTCCTCGGCGACGGAACCTACTTCGCCAACCTCGCCCAGGCCCAGCATCTGGCGGGCGACCAGTGGGGCATGATGAACGAGACCGGCAACTATCCCGGCCAGGCCTGGCTGTGGCTCTACACCTTCTGGTACCAGATCGAGCCGTTCAAGAGCTCCGGCAACGCCGACGCCCTCGTCTGGGCGCTGATGGCCCTGCTGAGCGTGGCCCTGGTCCTGGTCCCCTTCATCCCCGGCATCCGGTCCATCCCCCGCTGGACCCGGGTCCACCGGCTGATCTGGCGCGACTACTACCGCACCCAGCAGCCGCCCCGCTGACACGGTCGAGGCCGGGCGCGGCAGCTCCGGCCCGTGCAGCCAGTCGGTGGATCGGCATTCCGCCGCGCTTCGCAGATCGGCATTCTGATCGACTGCCGCCGGACACCCGGTCGTGTCCTGATCCGGGGCTGGTCGGCGCGCGCATGGCGCCCACCGGGAGTCGGACCGCCCGCGACAGGGTCGGCGAACCCGCGTGAGCTCGCGCACCGGGCTGTTACCGGAGTGTTATGCGGCGGGGGGAAGAGTGGCACTGGAAGATCCCGCTCAGTGATGGGAGCCGCCGGTGTCCACCGTCAGCGCGCACTCCGCACGGCATGCCCGCCACCGGGCCGGCCCGCCCCCGCAGCAGCCGTCCGGTCTGCCGCCGGTGGGCCACCTCTGGTCACGGGCCCTGCTGCTGGTCATCTGGGCCGGGGTGCCGGCCGTCCTGGCGATCTGGTGGCAGAACACCATCCCCGGCTCGCTGCGCGGCGCCGGGGACTACGTGACCTCGGCCGGGCGCCTGTCCGGCCTGCTGGCCGCCTACCTGCTGCTGGTCCTGGTCGCGCTCATGGCGCGCATCCCCTGGCTGGAGAACCGGGTCGGCTCCGACGTGGTGACCCGCTACCACCGGACGCTGGGCGAGTACACCGTCGCCCTGGCCGCCGCGCATGCCGTGCTGATCATCCTCGGCTACTCCTGGCAGTCCGGCACCAACCCGCTCTCGGAGACGGTCACCGTCGTCTTCGACTACCCGGACGTGCTGCTGGCGACCATCGCGCTGGCCCTGCTGGTCCTGGTGGGGGTCGTCTCGGCCCGCGCGGTGCGCCGCAAGCTGCCCTACGAGACCTGGTACCACATCCACCTGCTCGTCTACGTCGCCATCGCGCTCGCCTTCGCCCACGAGTTCTCCGTCGGCGCCGACTTCTCCGCCTCGCCGCGCAACCGCCTGCTCTGGTCCGGTGCCCACATCGCCGTGGCCGCCGCCGTCCTCCTCTTCCGCGTCGCACTGCCGCTGCGCCGCTCCCTGCGCCACCAGGTCCGCGTGGCCCGCGTCGTCCCCGAAGGGCCCGGCGTCGTCTCGATCCACCTGACCGGACACGACCTCGACACGCTGGACGCCCGCGCCGGCCAGTTCCTGCGCTGGCGCTTCCTGGCCCGCGGCCTGTGGTGGCAGTCCCACCCCTACTCGCTGTCCGCCGCACCCGAGCGCGGCCAGTGGCGGATCACCGTGAAGAACCTCGGCGACTCCAGCACCGCCCTGGGCCGCCTGCGCCCCGGCACCCGGGTCTGGTTCGAAGGCCCCTACGGCGCCTTCACCGGACAGCGCCGCAACCCCACCCGCAAGGTCCTGCTGATCGCCGGCGGCGCCGGCATCACCCCGATCCGCGCCCTCTACGAGAGCCTGCCCGGCACCGGCAACGACGTCATCCTGCTCTACCGCGCCTCCCGTCCCGAGGACCTCGTCCTCTACCGCGAGCTGCAGGAGATCGCCCACCGGCGCGGCTTCGGCCTCCACCCGCTGGTCGGCCCGCGCAGCGGACCCCAGGGCGACCCACTGTCCGCCGCACGCCTGCGCCAGAGCGTGCCCGACGTCGCCCACCGAGACGTGTACGTGTGCGGGCCCGCCGGCATGGCACAGGCCACCGAGCGCCAGCTACGCCACCTGGGGGTCCCCGCACGGCGGATCCACAGCGAAGCATTCGAGTTCTAGGAAGGCGGACGCCCCATGCGCAAGACCACGATGGCGCTGCTCGCCACCAGTGCCGGCCTCGCCCTGGTCATCGGAGCCAAGGTCGAGTCCGCCACCTCCCCGCACTCCGCCCTCGTCGCGACCTCCGGCCCGCCGGGCGCGCAGTCACCGGCAGGCGGCAGCTCCACGAACCCCGGCGCACCCACCGCTGCGGCACCGTCCGGTGGCACGAGCACCCCGGGCTCCGCCGGGGCTTCGGCCGGCGGGCGGTTCACCGGCAGCGTGGTCGACACCCGCTACGGCCCGGTCCAGGTCCAGGCCGTCCTGACCGCCGGCAAGATCACCGACATCACCGTGCTGCAGCAGACCACCGGCGGCCACAGCTCGCAGATCGACTCCTACGCCCTGCCCCAGCTCAAGGCCGAGGCACTGCAGGCGCAGAGCGCCAACATCGACGTCGTCTCCGGCGCGACCTACACCTCCGACGGATACGCCCAGTCGCTCCAGGCAGCCCTCGACGCGGCCCACCGGTGACCGCCGTGCGCACCGCCACCGACCACGTCATGGGCACCGTCGTCTCCCTCAGCGCCCCCGGCACCACCGACCCCGCGCTCTTCCAGGCCGCGGCCACCGCCGCGTTCGCCCACCTCCACCACATCGACGAGGTCTTCTCGCCCTTCAAGCCGGACAGCCCGATCAGCCGCATCCGCGACGGACGCCTGCCCCTGACCGCCCTCGCCGACCACCCCGAGGGCCCAGGCATTCGCGAAGTCCTGCACCTTTGCGAGCAGTTGAAGCAGGACAGCGACGGTGCGTTCGACGCCTGGGCGGTCGGCGACCCACCCCACTTCGACCCGTGCGGCGCGGTGAAGGGCTGGGCCGCAGAGCGCGCCTCCGCCCTGGCCATCGCCCACGGCCTGCCCCGGCACGTCCTGAACGCCGGCGGCGACGTCCGCCTGCACAGCGGCCACGACCCCGCCGCCCCCTGGCGGGTCGGCATCACCGACCCCCACCACCCGGGCACCGTCCTGACCGTGCTCCAGGTGCACGACGGCGCGGTGGCCACCTCCGGCACCACCGAGCGCGGCGCCCACGTCTTCGACCCGCGCACCGCCCGCCCCGCCACCGGCCTGGCCCAGGTCACCGTCACCGGCCCCGACCTCACCCTCGCCGACGGCTACGCCACCGCCGCCCTCGCCATGACCACCGGCCCCGACGGCCCGGTCACCGCCCACGCCTGGCTGGACGACCTCGCCCACCGCACCGGCTACCAGGCCCTGACCGTCGACCCGCAGGGCGCCACCTGGTACACGTCCGGCCTGCCCGAGCTGCTCACCAGACCTGCCGCCTCCGCGTCCACCTCCGCGAGAGGATGACCCATGCGGATCCTGATCGTCGAGGACGAAGAACGCCTGGCCGCGCGCCTCGCCGAGGGCCTGTGCGACCAGGGCTTGGCCGTGGACATCAGCCACGACTGCGGCGACGCCCCCTACAAGATCGACACCAACGCCGGCACGGCGAACGCGACGAAGCTCCAGCTCTGGGCCTGCTCGGGCGCGGGCAACCAGCAGTGGAGCCTGCGCAGCTGAACAGGGCTCCGGTGGCCGGTCTCCGCCGTTGCGGGGACCGGCCACCGGGGCATCCGCCGTCCGCAGAGAAGCCCTCAGGTTGGTTCCACGTCTGGTTGGACCGGCCGTTGGAGGTCCACAGTTGGACCAGGGCGCCGTTTCCCGGTGTGGGCTCAGGCCGTGGCTGCGGCCGCCGCGCGGCCGGCCGCGCGGCCCGAGAAGAGGCAGCCGCCGAGGAAGGTGCCTTCCAGGGAGTTGTAGCCGTGGACACCGCCGCCGCCGAATCCGGCGACTTCGCCGGCGGCGTAGAGCCCGGGCACCGGGGTGCCGTCGTGGCCGAGCGCGCGGGAGTCGAGGTCGGTCTGGATGCCGCCCAGGGTCTTGCGGGTCAGCACGTGGAGCTTGACGCCGATCAGCGGGCCTGCGGCCGGATCGAGGAGGCGGTGCGGGGTGGCGGTGCGTCCGAGACGGTCGCCGAGGTAGCGGCGGGAGTTGCGGATGCCCTGGATCTGGGCGTCCTTGCTGTACGGGTTGTCCGTCTGCAGGTCGCGCGCCTCGATCTGACTGCGCATCAGTGCGGCGTCCAGGTGCGGCTTGTCGGTCAGCGCGTTCATCTTCGCGACGAGTTCCTCCAGGGTCGCGGCGACCACGAAGTCCTCGCCGTTGCGCTTGAAGGCCTCGACGGGCGCGGGCGCGCCGCTGCCGAGCAGGCGTTCACGGAGGAAGGCGCGGCGGTCCTTGGCGGTGATGTCGGGGTTCTGCTCGGAGCCGGAGAGGGCGAACTCCTTCTCGATGATCTTCTGGGTGAGGACGAACCAGGAGTGGTCGTGCTCGCTCAGGTCGGGGGTGGTCCGCAGGTGGCGCAGGGTGCCGAGGGTGTCGTATCCGGGCAGGTACGGCTGGGGCAGGCGGCGGCCCAGGGCGTCGAACCACATCGAGGAGGGGCCGGGCAGGATCCGGATGCCGTGGCCGGCCCAGACCGGGTCCCAGTTGTGCACGCCCTCGGTGTAGTGCCACATCCGGTCGCTGTTGACGAGGCGGGCGCCGGCTTCGGCGCTGATGGCGAGCATCCGGCCGTCGACATAGGCGGGCACCCCGGTGGCCATGTGCTGAGGCGCGGTGCCGAGCCGGGCAGGCCAGTGTGCGCGGACCAGGTCGTGGTTGGCGCCGAGGCCGCCGGTGGTCACCACGACGGCCTGGGCGGTCAGTTCGAAGTCGCGCACCTCCTCGCGGCTGGAGGCGGCGCCGCGCGGCGCTCGGTCCTCGGCGAGTACCCGGCCGCGCACCCCGGTGACGGTGCCGTCGGTGGCGACGAGCCCGTCGACCCGGTGGCGGTGGTGGAAGCTGAGCAGCCCGCGTGCGGCGGCCTGGTGGGCGGAGCGGATGAAGGGCTCGACGACGCCGGTGCCGGTGCCCCAGGTGACGTGGAAGCGGGGTACGGAGTTGCCGTGCCCGTCGGCGCGCAGGTCGCCGCGTTCCGCCCAGCCCACGGTGGGCAGGAAGGAGAGGCCGTGGCCGGTGAGCCAGGAACGCTTCTCACCGGCGGCGAACTCGACGTAGGCGCGGGCCCAGCGCACCGCCCAGGAGTCCTGGTCGTCCAGGCGGTCGAACTGGGCACTGCCCTGCCAGTCGCTCCAGGCCAGGTCGAAGGAGTCCTTGACGCCCATCCGGCGCTGCTCCTGGGAGTCGACCAGGAACAGGCCGCCGAACGACCACCAGGCCTGCCCGCCGAGGTTGGCGGCGTTCTCCTGGTCGACCAGCGCCACCTTCCGTCCGCGGGAGGTGAGTTCGTGCGCGGCAGTGAGCCCGGCGAGGCCCGCTCCGACGATGATGACGTCAGCGTCCATGGGATTCCTCGGTGGTGAGCAGGGTGGTCAGCAGCCGGTGGAGCGCGGTGCGGGCGGCGGCGGTGTCGCCGTCGAGGAGCAGTTGGGCGGTGACACCGTCGTAGACGGCCACCACGGCGTGCGCGGCGGTGTCGGGGTCGGCCAGCAGCGGCGGCAGGTCGTGGTGGACGGACACTTCGCGCAGGCGCTGGGCGACGGTCGCGCGGAGCGTGGCGCGGTGTGCGGCCAACGCCTGTGCGACGGCGGGGCGGCGGGCGGCGTGGAGCAGGAACTCCGTTTTGACCAGCAGCCAGTCGCGGTCGAGCAGCAGGGCGTCGGTGACGCGGCCGAGCAGGTCGGGCAGCGACTGGTCGAGGATCCCGTCGGCCGTGGCGAGTGCATCGGCGAGCTGGCGGGTGATCAGCTCGGCCCTGACGTCGTAGAGGGCGAAGAACAGCTCGTCCAGGCCGGTGAAGTTCGAGTAGAACGCACCCCGGGTGTAGCCGGCGGCCTCGCAGATGCCCTCGATGGACGCCTGCCCGAACCCGACGGCGGCGAAGAC
This sequence comes from Kitasatospora mediocidica KCTC 9733, assembly GCF_000744225.1. Classification (GTDB taxonomy): domain Bacteria; phylum Actinomycetota; class Actinomycetes; order Streptomycetales; family Streptomycetaceae; genus Kitasatospora; species Kitasatospora mediocidica. Next base: position 1,185,167 of record NZ_JQLN01000007.1, read on the forward strand.
GTCGAAGGCGGCGTCGAGCAGACGCGCCCGGGTCTGAATCCGGCGCCGGGTGACGCGTGGGGCGTGGGCGTCGGGAGGGGGCGCGGGTACAAGCGTGGCCATCGGCATCCTCAGTTCGATACACCAACGTATCCGATACGGGAATGTATCAATGCGTGGCTCGGCAGTCCAGGGACGATCTGCCCGGCCCCGGCTCGGCAGGCTCGCGGCGGTAGTCCGGTCCGGCCACGGGATCCGGACGGGACGTGTCGATGGGGTGCAGCGTCCCGTGCCCACCGGGTGCGGTCCGGTGGGCACGGGAAATATGGTTTGTGGAACAGGCCCGGGCTCGCGGTCAGTTCGCGGCGCGGCGCCGGGGGCGGCGCACCAGCGTCACGGCGCAGGCGGCCGCCAGCAGGACGGCCGGCAGCTGGTCGTCGAGCGTCACCAGGGCGCCCGGCCGGGTGATCGCGATGGCGGCGGCGGAGAGGCCGACGGGGATCAGGTAGACCCCGGCGGCGATCGCCCAGCGCGGGTCGCCGATCACCACGGTGGCCCGCAGCGCGACCAGCAGGAAGCCGACCGTCGCGACCAGGGGCAGCACCTGCAGGGCTTCGACCGAGGCCGGGGGCACCGGGAGCGTCAGGTCCGCGCCCTCGATCCGGGACCTCAACAGGTCGGTCTGCGTGACGATCTCGGAGCAGTGACGGTCGTCACTCAAGGCGGTCGTGACGACACGTCAGATCGCCGTCCCGGCGGAACGGACGAGCCTGGGCTACTCCGGCGCGGAGAGGAGCGGGGAGAGGGCGAGCGGGGAGAGGGCGAGCACGGCCAGGTCGTCGGTGGCCTGGCCGCCGTAGGCGCAGACGTCCTCGCCGAGGAAGGCGACCAGCTGGTCGGGGGCGACCGTGCTGCGGCCCTCGAAGCGGGCGGCGAGGCGCTCGGTCAGCGGGTAGAACCGGCCGGCCCGGTCGCGGGCCTCGGTGACGCCGTCGGTGTGCAGCAGCAGGGTCTGCCCGGGGCCGAGCGGGACCGAGGTGGACGGCGGCGGGCCCTGCGCGCGCAGGTGGCCCAGGCCCAGCGGGAGGTCCTGCGAGCAGGGCACGGTCCGCACGGCGCCGCCGGTCAGCAGGACCGGGTCCAGATGGCCCCGGCTGACCACCTCGGCCCGGCCGGAGCCGGGTTCGTGCTGCACCAGGACGGCCGTGACGAAGAGCTCCTCGTCACCGCACTCGGCCGCCTCCCGGCGGACCTGGCGGTCCAGCTGCTCGGCGAGCTCGACCAGGTCCGCGGTCTCGTGGGCGGTGGCGCGGAAGGCGCCCAGCACGTCGGCCACGGTCCGGACCGCCTCCAAGCCCTTGCCGCGAACGTCGCCGAGCAGGATCCGGGTGCCGAAACGGGTGTCGCAGACCTCGTACAGGTCACCGCCGATCGCCACCTCGGCCTCGGCCGCCCGGTAGAGGCCCGCCGTGCGCAGGCCGCCGACCAGCTCGGGCACCGGACGCAGCACGGTGCGCTGCAGGGCCTCGGAGACCGTCCGGGCGCGCACCAGGTAGCCGTCCTGGCGGGTGCGCTGGTGGGCTAGCGCCACACCGGCCAGGCCCGCCAGCATCGTCGAGACGTAGACCCAGAGGTGGTGGTGTTCGAGCAGGTGGTCGACCCGGGCCGCGAGCGCCAGCTGGAGGGCCAGCGCGGCCACCGTGGAGAGGCCGGTGGCCAGCGGGCCGAAGCCGAAGGCCACCAGGACAGGCAGCGTGGTCAGCAGGAAGCCGGCCGCGGTGGCCTGCGGGAGGGCCGCCTCGATGATCAGGTCGATGAGGACCAGCAGCACCGGCAGCCAGCGGATCCAGCGCGGATCGATCCGCCGCTCGGCGGCGGTGGCGGCGTGGCCGGGCGGACGGCCGCCGGGCACACGGCCACCGGGCGTACGGCGGCCGGGCGGCGTGGCACGGCGCCCGGCGTCACGGCGCGACGCGTCACCGCGCGACGCGTCACCGCGCGATGCGTCACCGCGCGATGCGGCCGGGGTATGGCGCAGCTGGGCAGGTGCGGACACTGCGGGCCTCCTCAGCCGGCGCGACGAGCGGGAACAGGGAACAGGGAAGGGGGACGGGGAGTCGGGAACGGGCGGGGTGGAAGCTCCATTCTCCCGTGGCGCCCCCGTACGCCGAGGGAGCCCTTTGCCCCGCACGGTCGGGACCTTCGTCCCGGTTGGATTCCCCGGGACGCCGGCCACTCAGGCGAGGGCGACCACTCAGGCGAGGGCGACCGGAAGCGACTGGTAGCCGCGCAGGACCAGGCGGTCGCGGCGGACGGGATCGCCCGCCGGAGTGAGGGCGGGAAACCGCGACAGCAGGGCGGGCAGCGCCAGGTTCGCCTCCAGACGGGCCAACTGGGCGCCCAGGCAGAAGTGCGGGCCGCCGCCGAAGGAGAGCGGTTGGCTCTCCGTGCGGGTCGGGTCGAAGACGTCCGGGTCCACGAAGCGGGCCGGGTCCCGGTTGGCCGCGCCGAGCAGCAGGAAGGCGCCGTTGCCGGCGGGGTGGCCCTCGATGGTCAGGCCGGGCTTGAGCGGCAGGCGCGAGGTGAGCTGTACGGGCGAGTCGTAGCGCAGCACCTCGTCGGTGAAACCGGCCGGGGTGACCTTGCCGGTGCGCAGGCCGTCCGCCGTCCACGGGTGCTGGAAGGCCAGCGCGAGCCCGTTGCCGAGCAGGTTGGTGGTGGTCTCGAACCCGGCCACCAGCAGCAGGACCAGGTTGGCCAGCAGTTCCTGATCGGTGAGCCGGGCGTCGGCCGCGTCAGCGACCTGGACCAGGGCGCTGACCAGGTCGTCGCGCGGGTCGGCGCGGCGCCGCGCGGCCAGTTCGGTGAAGTACGCGGCGAGCCGGTCGGTGGCGGCGTCCGCGGCCAGCATGTCGTCCGGTTCGACGATCATCTCCAGCGAGACCGTGAGGTCGGCGGCGAGGGTGCGGAACAGGTAGCGGTCCTGTTCGGGGACGCCGAGCAGCTCGCAGATGACGTTGACCGGCAGGCGGAAGGCGAAGGTGTCCATGAAGTCCAACGCAGCCGAGCCGGAACCGAGTTCGGCCATCTCGTCGAGCAGCCGGCGGACCGTGGCGGCCACGGCCGGCTCCAGCGCCGCCACCCGGCGGGCGGTGAACACCGAGGCGATCAGCGAGCGCATCCGGGCGTGGTCCGGCGCGTTGACCTCCAGGACGGAGTAGCTGAGCAGCGTTCTGGAGCTGTGCTCGAGGTACTCGGGGTCGAAAACCTCCCGCCGCTCGGCGTCGGCCACCCCGAACCCCGGATCGCGCAGCAGCCGGTGGACCGTCCGGTACCCGACCGCCATCAGCATGTCGTCCCAGATCGGGGCGACCGGGCCGAGCCGGTGCGCCTGCGCGTAGAGCGGGTACGGGTCCGCCGACCCTTCGGGGGTGAGCAACTGGTCGATGATCTGCGTACCGTCCATGCCTGAGCCTCTCGCTGAGATTCCGGACCGCTAGGTGAACCGGCGACGCGATGGACGGAGTTCCCCGTTCCGGTTTCGGCCGGGTGCGTACGCTGGCGGCATGGAGATCTGGATCAACCCACGCTGCGGCAAGTGCCGCGCCGCCCTGACCGAGCTGGAAGCCGTCGGTGCGAACTACACCGTGCGGCGCTACCTGGAGGACCGGCCGACCGCGGCCGAGCTGGAGCAGGTGCTCGGCCGGCTGCTGCTCGACCCGTGGGACATCACCCGCCTGGACGAGCCGATCGCCAAGGAACTGGGCATGCGCGACTGGAGCCGTGAGGACGGCGACCGGGAACGCTGGATCGCGGCGCTGGCCGAGCACTCGATCCTGATCCAGCGCCCGATCATCACCGCCGACGACGGGCACGCCATCGTCGCCCGCACGCCGGAGGCGCTGCGCTCGGTGCTGCCGGAGCCGACGAAGAAGAAGCGCTGACCGCGCGACCCGCGCGGCACCGCTAGGCGCGACGGACCGTGCGCACCTCCTCGCCCGGGTGCCAGCTCTGGATCACCAGGTGGTCACCGCCCGGGCCGATCGAGGTCAGGACGACCTCGGTGATGTCCAGCCGGAAGGCGTGGTACGGCCCGGACGGCGGCTGCGGGAGCTCGGACTCGTAGGCCAGCCGGCCCACCTCGTCGACGATCTCCACGGCCAGCCCCGAGAGCTTGGCGTCGCCGCCCTCCAGTGACCCGTCGCCCGGGTTGGCGTGCAGCGCGAAACGCGGATCGTGGCGCAGGTCGCGCACCTTGACCGCGTCGGGCATCGAGCCGAGCGTCAGATCGGCGCCCATCACCAGCACCTCGGTGCCGCTGACCCGTGGCGATCCGTCCCTGCGGAGCGTGGCCAGCACGTGGTGGCGGTGGGCCTCCAGGCGTGCGAGCACGGCGGGGGCGAGATCGGGGGCTTCCTTCTCGAAATCCTGCCAAGTAGCCATGACTCCCAGTCTGGCACCGGCCACTGACAACGACGGGGCACCGCCCGTCGTTGTCAGTGGCCGGTGCCAGACTGGAACGATGGCAGAGACCTTCATCGCATTCCTGCGCGCCGTGAACGTCGGCGGACGCACCGTCACCATGGCACGGGTACGGGAGCTCTTCGGCGAGCTCGGCCTCGCGGACGTGCGGACGTACATCCAGAGCGGGAACGTCTTCTTCTCCGCAGCCGCCGGCACCGACCGGGCCGCGCTGACCCGCAGGATCGAGGCGCACCTGGAGCAGGCCCTCGGCTTCCCGGTCCCGACCATGCTGCGCACGGTGGGCGAGGTCGAGGAGCTCCTCGCCGCCGACCCGTTCGCGGGGATCGAGCTGACCGCGGAGAACAGGTTCTGCGTGGTCTTCCTCTCCGAGCCGCTGCCGGCCGATCTGGAGCTCCCCCGCAGCACCCCGAAGGGCGATCTGGAGGTGATCGGCGCCACCGATGGCGCGGCCTTCGTGGTGGCGCACATCATCAACGGGCGCCCGGCCGGCAATCCCGGCGCGGTCTTCGGCAAGTCCTACCAGGGCCAGGGCACCGCCCGTTTCCTGCACACCACGGTCAAGATCGTGGCCGCCGCGAAGAAGACCTGACGCGAAGACGAGCTGACGCGAAGAAGGCCCGAGCGGCCGCCTCCCGTCGGCGCGACTCAATGCGGGTAGGCACGCGGCGGGCGCTGGTGCGGCAGCTCGTCCCGGAACTCGGCGATCACCGTGCTGATCTGACGCATCAGCACGGTCCGCTCCAGCCGGTCGAGGTAGCGGTTGCGGGCGGCCAGACCGCTGACGGTGACGGTGAAGTAGAGCGTCATCAGCGGGTTGACGAAGAGCTCGCTGTGCCGGGTGCGCTCGGTGAACCGGACGTCGCCGAACTCGCCACGCAGGGCGGCGGCCACCGAGCCCTGGACGATGCTCGGGTGCTCGGGGGTGGCCGCCTGGGCGTGCGCGACGGCGTCCAGGTAGAGCGTGCCCTCACGGCTGTCGCGCGGCAGCGACAGGGCGCCGAGGTAGTCGCCGCTGCGCGCGAGGGCCGCCAGGTTCTCCAGCACGAGCGCGTGGCTGACCCCGTGATAGGCGTCCACGCCGAATCCGAGGCAGACCACCAGGCGCTCGGCCGGGCCGTCCAGTCCGGCCACCGCGGCCAGGCTCGCCATGTCCTCCTCCGGCGTGCCGAGGCCCATCTCGTCGCCGCACATCAGGATGTCGGTGCCGCCGTCCACCAGCACCACCGCGTCGATGCCGAGGTGAGCGATCAGCGCGCGGTAGGCGGCCCGCAGCGGCTGGACGCCGACGGAGGCGAACGCCCAGACCGTCTCGGGCATCCCGTGCAGGCGCAGCCAGCGGGCCAGCGTGCGTTCGGGGAAGTAGCGCTCCTGGGAGGGGGTGTCCGGGCCGATCGCGGCGACGTCCGCGTCCAGCCAGACGTCCAGCGGCAGGCCGCCGAGGTGGCTGAAGGACAGGTTGGCCAGATGGACCTCCTTGCCCGCCGCCCGCAGCGCCAGCGCCAGCGGCAGGCCCGCGTACACGTCGAAACCGCCACCGGCGCCCGCGACGAGGATCCGCGAGGCGCCCTTCAGGCGGGCGAACAGGGGCGGTTCGAGGAGTGAGGACATCCGCAGGACGCTAGCAGGGCGACGACGGCGGGTCAGCTCCCCGCCCACGGAGGGACGTCTGCCCCACCCCGACCCCACCCGCCGGTCCACGGTCGAACGCGCGTCAACTCGCCGTTCGCACAGGCCCGGAGGATTCACAGGCCGCATGTACGCCGGATGTCACGCGAGCGACACCGGCTACCTGCATCACACCCGGAACCTTCACTCGCCGATCGGCAGAGTCCCCCACAACTGGGCCGTGCAGCGGGCGTAAACGGCCTGCCAGTGCGGCCACTGCCGAGCGGTCAGGTCGTCGCACTGGCCTATCAGCGCCTCGATCTCCTCCGGCGCGACCCCGTCCAGGAGCCAGGCCAGCGCGTCCGGCGCACCCGGCCCCTCGGCGGCGCGGAGCAGGTCGAGCAGTTCGGCCAGGGTGCCGACCCGGGAGTGCGGCGAGAACAGCTCCTCCATCGCCGGGAGCACCTGGTCCTCCTCGACCCGCAGATGGGTCTCCAGGCGGGCCGCCAGCTCCTCCAGCGCGTAGGCGACCGGCCAGGCGCTGGCCGGATCCCCGGTGGCCACCCGCATCAACGTGGTGGCGCGGGTGAACGAGTGATCCAGGTTGTGGTGGTCGTCCTCCAGCCAGTTGACCAGCAGGCGCAGTTCGGGCGCGAAGCGGCGCAGCAGCGGCCAGACCCGGTGGTCCTCCTGCTCGTGGTGGCAGGTGAGCATCGCGGTGAGGAACTCCCAGTGGCCGCGCAGCGCCGTCGCGCCGGCCTCGTCGCCGGGCTGGAGCAGCCGCAGCGCGGTGGGCAGCCGGGCGAGGTCCCGGCGCAGTGCGGCATGGACCAGGCGCAGCCCTGCGAAGCGGAGCGGCGGCCGGACCGGCTGGACCGGCTCGGCGGGGCCGCGCGGGGCGGGGACGGACAGAAGGTGCGTCTGCATGGCGCTCTCTTCACGACTGAAACTCGGGGACGGTGCGGCGCCGCTCGGCCCGGTGGTGAGACCGGTGACGAACGGCGCTGCCGTCCAATGTGGTCACAGTCGATCAGCAGCGAATCAATGCCCGATTGCCGTGCAGGTCAGAGCCGGTTTGACGGATTGTGCGGGGCCGGCCGCCCGGGGCGTCAGGCCGACGGGCCGGCCATGTTCTGGGTCAGCCATTGCAGGGTGTTCGGGATCATCTTCTTGAAGTCCGAGGTGAGGTGCTTGCCGCCGGGCTGCTCGTAGTAGTCGATCTTCAGCGGCGGCGCGGCCTTGGCCACCCAGGCCTTGACCAGGTTGGCCTCCGGGGGGTTTCCGCCGCCCGCGGTCGCCAGCATCCGCACGTCGGCCTTGCCCTGGCCGACCAGGACGTCCGGGCTGCCCGCCAGCCGCTCGGCGTCGTGCCCCTTCCAGTCCAGCGAGTCCGGCTTGAAGTAGCCGTCGATCGGCACCGCGGCCTTGTACTGGTCCGGGTGCTCCAGCGCCAGCTTGGCACTGCAGAAGGCACCGGTCGAGGCACCCATCAGGCCCCAACCGTCCCGGCTCTTCAGGGTCCTGAAGTTGGCGCGCACGAAGTCCGGGACGTCCTGGGACATCCAGGTGCCCATCTTCGGCTGGCCGGGGATGTCGCTGCAGTCCAGCGCCCGCTGCTCGTCGGAGATCAGATTCTGTACCGGCATGACCATGATGAACGGGTGGGCCTTGCCCTCCTTGGAAAGCTCGGCGTCGGCCACCTGGATCGGCAGTTGGTCGTCGGTCCAGGTGTTGTAGCCGTTGCTCTGGCCACCCGCGAAAAGGGTGATCACCGGAAAGCCGTAGTTCGCATACTTCGGGTCGTTGTACTCCGGCGGGAGCCAGACCCAGACCTTGGCGCTGACCCCGGACTTCTTTCCGGTCAGCGTGGTCATCATGATCGGGCCGGCCGCGGTGTCCCGCGCCTTGCTGAGCTGGGTGGCCGGACCGGTCGGCATCAGCACCTTGTCGGAGGGCGACGGCGTCGAACTCGGCGGCACCGCGGCCGGGCTGCCGGGCGCGCTGGGCGGCCGGCTTGCTCTGGGCGGCCGGCTTGCCCCCGTCCCCACCACAGGCGGAGAGTGTGGCGGCCAGCGCCAGGACGGCGGTGACGGTCAGGACGGCGCGTGGGCGGGCGGACTGCGGTAGCAAGGCGGGTCTTTCCGGCTCGGGGTGGCACCCGGACCATGGCAGGATCCGGGCGGCGCCGCGGGGGGCAGAGCAGCGCACGATGGTTTGATCCTATGACGTGGCCCCAGCCTCCGATGGTTGCGACCAGGCAGCCCACCAGCCAACATTTGGTCCGGGTTTGGCAAAATTCCAGTCGATCGGCGGGGGCCGATCGGCGGGGTTTCCGCCGGAATTCTGAGTTCTGTCGGAAGGACTGGAAATGTGTCAGACGGACTGTCCGACAATCACCTCGGGAAACCGGTAACTACTGCCGCACTAGCCGACCGGACAACAGGCTCCGGCGAGGTCCGCGGCTCCGCGCCAGAGCGGGGTCACCGACGGGTGGCGCAGGTCGGGCTCCGCGCCGAGGCCCGGACCCGTCGGCAGGGTCAGCCGTCCGGCGCTGATCCGCTCGGCGCCACCCAGCAGGTCGCAGCGCCAGGGCACCTCGCCGAAGGCGTACTCCAGCGGCTCGGGCGGCAACTGCACGGCCAGGTGGGCACTGTGCAGCGTGGCGATCGGCCCGGCCGGATTGTGCAGCGAGATCCGGGCCCCCGCCGCGGCGGCGGCCAGCGCGAGCACCGCGCTCGGGCCACCGGCGTGCTTGACGTCCGGCATCACGATGTCCAACAGGCCCGCCACCGCCTTGAGTTCCTCCGCAGTGCCGGCGAACTCGCCGCCGGCCAACGGGATGTCGGTCCGCGCCCGCAGCTCGGCCAACTCCTCCGGGCGGTCGACACCCACGCCGTCCTCCAGCCAGCCGATCCGCAGCTCGGCGAACGCGTCCAGCAGGCGCGACAGTTCACTCAGTGGGAGGCGCTCACGGCAGTCCACCAGCACCTCGGCCCCGGCGCCGACCGCCTCGCGCACCGCGCGCACCCGGGCCAGCCCGAGGTCGGCGAGGCGGTCGCCGCCCGGCGTGTCGAAGGGCGCCAGCTTCACCGCGCGGAACCCGGCCGCGCCGGCGGCCGCAGCCGTCGCCGCCACCTCGGCGGGGGCCCGGCCGCGCGATGCGCGGCTGACGTTGGCGTACAGCTCGACCGAGGGTGCCGCGTCCGTCGGCGCACTGCCACCCAGCCACCGCCAGAGCGGCTGGCCGGCCCGCCGGGCGGCCTGGTCGGCGCGGGCCTGCTCCAAGCCGCCGAGCAGCGTGGTGCGGGTGAACGCCCCGGTGTCCAGCGGGTCCTGGGCCCAGCCGTCGAGCTGGCGGAGCACCGCGCCGACCGGCCCGGCGTCCGAGCACTCACCCCAGCCGGTCACCCCGTCGGCATCCGTCAGCCGCAGCAGCAGCCAGTCGGTGCGCAGGCTGACCGAGCAGCGGTACAGCTCGACCTGCTGGGCGTCGATCCCAGTGGTCACAGTGGTCATCCCAGTGGTCACAGCGGTCACAGCATCCCCAGGGCAGCGAAGGGTTCGGTGATGACCCGTTCCAGCGCGGGCACCGCGGAGGAACGGACCAGGGTGCGCGCGCCGAAGACGGCGGGCACGATGTCCTCGACCACCGCGGCCCCGCGGTGGCTGCGCAGCGCGACCTCGGCCCGCAGGTCGTCCAGGTACTCCTCGGCGACCAGGATGCCGCCGGCCAGCACGATCCGGCTCGGGTTGAGCAGGTCGACGATGGTGGCGACGGCCCGCCCGGCCCGCCGGGCGCGGCGGCGCAGCAGGTCCTGCGCCCGGACGTCACCGGTGCCGGAGCCGGCCGGGCGGGCGGCGGCCACCAGACGTTCGAGGTCCAGGCCATAGCCCGCCGCGCCGTGCTCACCGCCGGGCGTGCCCTCTGCCGGGCCGAGCAGGCCGGCCGCGCGGGCCTGGGCCGTCAACGCGATGTCGCCCGCGGCGGCACTCAGGCAGCCGGCGCCGCAGCGCGGGCAGCGGACCTCGGGGTCGTCGGTGACGGGCAGGTGCTCGATGCCGCCGGCCGCCGCGCCCGGCCCGCGGTGCACGGTCCGGTCCACCACGATCGCCGCTCCCTGCACGTTGCCGATGAAGACCAGGGCGAAGTCGTCGACCTCGCGCCCGGCGCCGAACCAGAGTTCGGCCCGGGCGATGGCCCGGACGGTCTGCTCCAGCACCACCGGCCCCGGCAGCCGCCCGGCGAGCTGGTCGAGCAGCGGGACGTCCCGCCAGCCCAGCGGGCCGTGCTCGACGACCCGACCACGCGCGCCGTCCACCCAGCCGCCGATGCTGACCCCGGTGCCGACCAGCCGGCGGTCGCCGAGGCGCTCGTCGAGCAGGCTCTGCACCCCGCGAACGGCCTGGTCGGCGATGGCGCGGGGGGAGGTGTCGGCCAGCTCGGCGTGCGCGAGTTCGCGCTCGACGAGGACCCGGCCGTCCAGGCCGACCAGGCCGAAGGTGCTGCGCAGCACGCCGATGTGCAGGCCGAGCGCGGCGGTGCGGTCCGGGTCGACCCGCAGCGGCACCCGGGGACGGCCCTGGGTGGGCTCGACGGGTGCGAGCTGGCCGAGCAGCCCGACATCGATCAACGTGCTGGTGAGCTTGGTGACGCTCGGCGCCGAGAGGCCGGTGTGCCGGGCGATCTCGGCCCGCGAGACGGGGCCGTAGGCGAGTACCGCGCGCAGCACGGCGGAGGCGTTGCCCTGCCGCATGTATTCGGCGCGCTGACCTGGGGTGATCAGGCCCTGGGGCTGGTCGTTCCGGACGTCCACGATGGCTGCCTCCTCCCCCGCACTCTATCGCCGCCAAGTAGTTAGTTTCAGAAATTAAATCATCCCCACGGCCTTGGCAAGCCCCCGGACCGGCCGAGTCCCCGTGGCACCCTCCAGCCCCGGCGGGCACCCGCCCGCACTCTTTGGGCCGTCCCACCAATGACGCGGGCGCCACCGTGGGCGATCATCGGAGGTCACCGCACCACAGGGAGCAGCCCATGTCGCAGCAGATCGCCGTCGTCACCGGAGCCGGCACCGGCGTGGGCCGCGCCGTGGCACTCGAACTCGCCGCCGCCGGCTGGCAGCTGGCGCTGGCCGGACGGCGCGCCGAACCGCTGCACGAGACCGCCGCGCTGGCCGGCGCCTCCAGCACCGCTCCCGCCGCCGTGATCCCGACCGACGTCACCGACCCGGCCGCCGTGGACGCCCTCTTCGCCGAGGTCGCCGAGCGCTACGGGCGGATCGACCTGCTCTTCAACAACGCCGGCACCTTCGGCGCGCCCGTCCCGCTGGAGGAGCTCAGCTACCAGGACTGGCGGTCCGTGGTCGACCTCAACCTGACCGGTGCCTTCCTCTGCGCGCAGGCCGCCTTCCGGCAGATGAAGGGCCAGCACCCGCAGGGCGGCCGGATCATCAACAACGGGTCGATCTCCGCCCAGGTGCCGCGCCCGCAGAGCATCGCCTACACCGCGACCAAGCACGCCGTCAGCGGCCTGACCAAGTCGCTCTCGCTGGACGGCCGCCCCTACCGGATCGCCTGCGGCCAGATCGACATCGGCAACGCCGCCACCGACATGACCGCCGCGATGAGCACGGGCGTGCGGCAGGCGGACGGCCGGATCGCCGTCGAGCCGACCATGGACGTCGCCGACGTGGCCCGCACGGTCCTGCACATGGCCGGGCTCCCGCTGGAGGCCAACATCCAGTCCGTCACCGTGCTGGCCACCACGATGCCCTACGTCGGACGCGGCTGAGAACGCCGACCGCCCCACCAGGCAACCCTGGTGGGGCGGCGCAGAGCTGATGAACCGTCAGGGACGCCAGGTGTCGTTCAGCGTCACCGTGCCACTCGCCGGGACGGTGGCGGTGCGGTTGGCGCCGGACTCCCAGGTCACCGCGCCGCTCGCGTCCTCGCGAATGTACTTGTACTGGAAGGACGTTCCGGCGGCGAGCGGGACGTTCAGCTTCCAGACCGGGTAGGACGCCGACGAGAGCAGCAGCGCCTGGCCGGTGTTCCACGCGCCGAGCGCCGCATTGTCGCCGACCACGTAGATGTTCTGGCCCGCGACGGTGGTCGCGTTCACCGCGAACGACGCCCCGCTGCTGACCGACCCGCCACCCGAACCCCCGCCCGGCGCACCGACGTAGAGCGCGATCGCGTCACCCGCGCCGACGGTGGCCGTGAAGGTGCCGTTGGCCGCCACCGTGTACGACGGGCCGGTGCAGCCACCCGAGGCCGGGTCACCGTGCTCGACGTCGCAGTAGCTGCCGGCCGGCAGCGAGGTCTGGAAGGTCTGGGTGACCGGACCGGACTCGTGGTTCAGCGCGACATAGCCCTTGTTGCCGCGGCCGAACGCGATCGCGTTGTTGCCGTTGGACCACCAGTTGGTCACCGCGGTGCCCGTCACGGCGTTGCGGAACCCGACCATGTTGGCGACCTGCCGCCAGGCGTGCGTGCAGTTCCAGCCGTCCTGGTAGCAGGCGTTGACCGTGCCGCCGTTCGGCGGGCCGTCGTCGGTGTTGGTGAAGGAGTAGCCCGAGTAGATGTTCGGGGAGCCGTAGTTCTCGGCCAGCAGGAAGACGTTGGCCAGCGTGTAGGTGTTGCCGTAGGTGTAGTTGAGCGTGGAGCCGTTGCGCTCGGTGTCCCAGTTGTCGACGAAGGACCGCGCCTGGCTGCTCGGCAGGTAGCCCCAGGAGGCGCCCCAGGTGCTCAGGTTGGCGAGCTTGTCGCTGGTGAAGATCCGCTTGAGGTCGGTGCCGACCCGGAACTCGTCGACGTCGCCGTTGCCGGTGTACTCGGACGGCTGGATCGGCTCACCGGCGCCGTAGATCACCTCCTGGACCCAGAAGGCGTTCGGGTTGCTGGTCTTGGCCTTGATGGCGGCCAGCTCGGAGGCAGCAATGTGCTTGGCCGCGTCGATCCGGAAGCCGTCGACGCCCATACCGGAGAGGTCGTTGAGGTAGTTGGCGATGGTCTGCTGGACGTAGCTGCTGCCGGTGTCCAGGTCCGCCAGGTTGACCAGCTCGCAGGTCTGGACGTTGGTGCGGTCCATGTAGTTGCTGATCGGCTGGCGGCAGCTGTGGAAGTCCTGGTCCTGGTACAGGCCGGGGTAGTTGTACTTGCTGTAGACCGTCCCGCCGGTACCGGTGCCCGAGCCCGCCGTCATGTGGTTGATGACGGCGTCGGCGATCACCTTCACCCCGGCCGCGTGGCAGGTGTTGACCATGTTCTGGAACGAGGCCCGGTCGCCGAGCCGCCCGGCTATCTGGTAGCTGACGGGCTGGTAGGAGGTCCACCACTGGGGGCCCTGGATGTGCTCCTCGGCCGGCGAGACCTCGACGTAGCCGTAGCCCTTCGGGCCGAGCGTGCTGGTGCAGGCCTGGGCGACCGAGTCGAACTTCCACTCGAAGAGCGTGGCCGTGACGTCCTTGGTACCGGGCGGGGCAGCCTGCGCGGCCGGTGCGGCGGCGATGCCGGAGACCAGCGAGAACGCGAGGGCGGTCGAGGCGGTGAGTGCGCTGACGACTCTGCGGCCACGGCGGCCAGAGCCGCCCGGGCGCATCGGAACTGAGGTGACCACGTTGTCTCCTGGGGGTGGCTGAGGTGGGGCAGCCGGATACGGTGGGTAACACATCCCTGAAAGCTTTCTGAAACTTGCAGGAAACTTTCAGCGCTGAACCTAGAGCGACCTCAAGATCGCGTCAAGACTCCCGAAGGCAACGGTTTGGCAGCGCCCGACCCCGGTGTCGGAGCGCCCGCGCCAGGGCATGCCGAACCGCCCGAGCACCTCGCTCGGGCGGTTCGGCGGGCGTCCCTACTTCTGCACGAACACCGCCACCGTCCGCGCCGGCACGGTGAACGTCCCTGTCGCCGGGTCGAAGGCGGACTGCTTGACCACCGGGTCGGAGCCTGCCGCCTGCGCCGGGTGCAGCGCCTCGGCGGAGCCCTTCAGCGCGGCCACCGTCTGCGTCTGCGCCGTCGGCGTGGCGTTGAAGACGACGGTGATGCCCTTCTCCGCTCCCGCCAGGCCGGTGCCGTCCAGGTGCATGGTGATCACGCCGGGGGTCTCCCCTGGCGTGCCCGACAGCGGGTAGGAGAGCCGCTGCTGCACCTGGGCCGCCGTGGCGAGCGAGAAGAGCGGCGAGGACTGCTTGATCGCCAGGAACGCCTGGTACTGCGCGCTCGCGCCGGTGATCTGCGCGCAGCCGACCGTCAGCCGCGGGTCGGCCAGCAGCGCGCCCGCCGTCGGCCACATCGACTGGTTGTCGGCCGCCATCGGCAGTCCGTGCCCCCAGCCGTTGCCGTCGGCGCACTGCCAGTGGATCGCGTTGAACCAGTCGCCCGAATCGAAGGAGTTGCTGTCCAGCGACTTGGACCGCAGCAGGTCGCTGCCGGCCTGGGCGAACCCGGGACCCTCGGTGAGTGCGGTCAGCGAAAGCCCGAGCGCCTGCATCCGGGCCCGGTCGGCCGGCGAGGTGCCGGTCGGCAGCTTGTAGGCCAGCGCGTCGAACAGGTCGGTGTTGTCGTGCGCGTCGACGTACTCGACGGCGTCCCCTGGGTTGGCCGCGTAACCGGTGGGCGAGCCGCCGTAGTCGACTCCCGCGCCGGTGACGGGCTTTCCGGAGCTGTCGGTGAACGCGTAGCCGGCCAGGTCACCGGTCAGTCCGACCTTGATCTCGTCCATCTGGTGCAGCAGCGCGGCCTTCTGCTGGTCGGGCGTCCCGTTCGCGGCCGAGCCGTTGGGGTCGGTGAACAGGCCGGAGGCGAAGCCCTGTTGCGGCGCGGAGGAGAGCATGAAGTTCCCGCCGCGCCCGGCGTCGCGGATCCGGTCGTTGAAGGTGGCGATGCCGGTGCCGGCCATGTTCTGCTGGGTGGCCTGCTCGAAGCGCGCGTTGTTCGCCACCACGCCGAAGTTCCAGCCCTCGCCGTAGAGGAAGAGCGACGAGCCGTCGACCCCGTCCCGCTGCGGTGTCAACGTCCGCAGCGCGGACTGCACGTCGAGCATGGTCGACTTCGGGTCCAGGCCCATCAGGTCGAACCGGAACCCGTCCACCTTGTACTGCCTGGCCCAGGTGACCACGGAGTCGACGACCAGCTTGTCCATCATCGCGTGCTCCGGCGCGGTGTCCGCGCAGCAGCTGTCGGTGGTGACCGCGCCGGTGTCGCTGAGCCGCTGGTAGTAGCCGGGGACGATCCGGTCGAGCACCGAGCGCGGATCCTGCCCGGCCGCCGCCGTGTGGTTGTAGACCACGTCGAGCACCACCCGCAGCCCGACCTGGTGCATCGCCTGCACCATCTGACGGAACTGCACGGTCCGCCCGAGCCCGCTCGGGTCGGTGGCGTAGGCGCCCTCCGGCACCGTGTAGTGCACCGGGTCGTAGCCCCAGTTGTACGCGTCGTCGGCCTGCACGGCCGCCACACAGGCCTGCTGCTTGTCGCTGTCGGCCGCCAGCGCGGCCAGGTCACAGGCGGGCAGCTTCTGCTCGGAGGCGGGCGGGATCGAGGAGTTGTCGAAGGTGGGCAGCAGGTGGACGGTGGTGACGCCCGCCTTGGCGAGGTCGCGCAGGTGCTGCATACCGGCCGACTGCGACTGGGTGAAGGCCAGATAGGTGCCGCGCTCGGCGGCCGGCACGGTGCTGTCCGCCGCCGAGAAGTCGCGCACGTGCAGCTCCTGGATCTGCTGCTTGCCCGCCGGGATCGGCGCCGGGCTCCGACTGCCGTCCCAGCCCGCCGGCTTGGCCGCGGGGGCCGCCAGGTCGGCGACCAGGCTGCGCTGCGAGTCGGTGGAGAGCGCGACCGAGTACGGGTCGGTCACCAGGTTGACGACCTCCCGCTGGACGCTCGGCGCCCACACCTTCACCTGGAACAGGTAGTACCGGCCGTCCAGTTGGTCCCGGCCCGCGGTCAGCGACCAGATGCCGGTGGCGTCGTCGCGGTGCAGCGGGACGGTCCGGGGTGTCCCGCCCGTGGGGCCGTCGAAGAGCTGGACGGACACGTCGGCGGCGGTGGGCGCCCAGAGCGACAGGGTGACCTTGCGGTCCCACGGCCACCAGCTCGCACCGCCGCTGTACACCGGTCCGAGCGCCGCCTTCGCCGCCCCGCCCGCGTACAACGCGTCCAGGACGCCCGGGATCTGCACCCCGGTGGCGGCCAGCACGGCGCCGTTCGGCAGGTGTTCGGTGAAGGCCAGCTGGCTGCGCAGCGCCTTGGCCACCCGCCCGGTGTCCCTCGGGTCGACGCGGAAGGCGCGGTAACCGGCGAGGTTCGGGTACTTCTTCTTCTGCGCGTCCGTCAGGCCGCCCGCCACCGGGTCGAGCCGCAGCCAGTAACCCTGCTTGCTCAGCACCCCCTTGTCGACGGTGATGCCACCCGCCGGGTCGTAGACGAGCTGGGCGCTGGTGCCGCCGTTCAACTCCCCGTCGCCCGCGCCGTAGCCGGCCGGGACCACCACCGTGTTCGCGTCGATCCACTGCGCCTTGGACGTGCCCAGGTCGAGCTGCGCGCCGGTGGTCGCCACCTGCGGCAGCAGGTAGCCCGGCTGGCCGCCGAGCACCCAGACCTCGTGGCCGAAGGTGGCCAGGTCCAGCGACTGGTCGGCGCTCTGGTCCTTGGTGTCGCCGTTGTGCAGGATGTAGCTGAGGCTGGTCGCACCGGCCGCGAGCGGGACCTCGAAGACGTCCCCGAAGCTGTCCTGGCGGGCCGGCTGCAGCGGGCTGGTCCAGTCGGTCGGCGTGGCCGCGCCGGTCCAGTCGTGCAACCCCCAGCCGGCGTACGCGCCGTCGGCCCGGTGGTAGTGGATCACCGCCATCCCGGCCGGCACCGTGGAGGCCGGGCCCGGATCCTGGGTGTAGACGGTCGGATCGCCGTCCTTGAGCCAGACCTCGCCGGTCGAGCCGACGTCGATGTGCCGGTCGGCCGAACCGTCCTTGGTGCCGTTGTTCTCGACGATGAACCCGACGTCCGAGGCCGCGCTGTTCAACTTGACGTACGCGAAGGCGCCGTACGCGTCACGCCCGGTGAACGGGTGCCCGGCGGGCCAGCTGGTGCCCTCGCCGTCGGCGATGTCACCCCAGGCGTAGAGGTTCCAGCCGTCGTAGTCGCCGTCCTTGCGCTGGTAGTGGACGACGGCGTACGGGTGCGCGGTGGCGGTCGGCGGCGGCTGCGGGGCGGGGGTGCCGCTGGTGAAGCTGCCGGTGGTGGAGCGCAGGTGGCCGCTGGAGTCCTGGACGACCGCCTTGTAGTGCACGACCGTGCCGGGGGCGACGCCGCTCAGGTCCTGCGTCACCTTGTCCACGCCGGTGTCGGAGCCGCCCAGGGTCTGCCAGGGGCCGTTGCCGACCTCCGCGGCGAAGGTGACGCGGTGGAAGTCGGACCCGTCGACGTTCGCGCCCACGGTCACCGTGCCGGTGGAGCCGGCGGCAGGCGCGCTCAGCGTGATGGCGGGCGCGGAGGCTGACGGGGCGAGCCGACCGGCCGCCTTGTAGACCACCGAGGAGAGCGCCGGAACGGTCACCGTCACCTTGCGGTCGGCGCCGCTGGTGAGCCGCTGCCCCCCGCTCGGGTAGAGCTGGTCGAAGCCCATCGCGGCCGAGTAGGTGTCCAGCGTGACGGTCTTCGGCTCGGTCGCGTTGTTGACCGCGACCAGGTACTCCACCTGCTGCTTGGCGTCGATCCGGGAGAACGCGTAGACGCCCGGCCCGTCGGCGGCGTACCGCTGGACCTGCGCGCCGTCCGCCAGCGCGGGGTTCGCCCGGCGCAGTGCGGCGAGGTCGGCGATGCCCTGGTAGAGCGGGCCGCTCTGGCCGTAGCGGTCGGCCGGGCCCGGGGTCCCGCCGATCACCGCGTCGCTGTTGTAGGAGGCGACCTTCGAGGCGAACATGTCCTGCCGCGCGTCCTTGTCCCCGCCCGGACCGGTGAAGCCCTGCTCGTCGCCGTAGTAGACGACGGGCTGGCCGCGGGTCAGGAACTGCAGCTGGTCGGAGAGCTCGTCCTTGGCGAGCAGCGTGGCCGGGTCCGCGCCCGGGTTGTCGGCCTGCAGGAAGCCGCCGATCCGGCCCATGTCGTGGTTGCCGGTGAAGGTCGGCAGCTCGTAGGCGTTGGCGTCGGCCGTGGTGTACCGGTAGTCCTGCGCGTACAGCGCGGCCAGCGCCTGGGCGGAGCCGCCCTGCGAGACGTAGCGCCGGGCGGCGTCCTGGAACGGGAAGTCCAGGGTGGCCTGCAGCTTGCCCTTCGTCACGTACGGGGAGGTGACCGCCGGGTCGGCGTCGTAGACCTCGCCGAACATGAAGAAGTTCTTGTTGCCCTGCTTGGCGGCGTAGGCCTTGAGCGCGGGCGCCCACTGCTGCCAGAAGGCCATGTTCACGTTCTTGACGGTGTCGATCCGGAAGCCGTCGACGCCGGTCTGCTTGACCCAGTCCTGGTAGATCTTCTCGAAGCCCTGGACGACCTTGGGGTTCTGGGTGTCCAGGTCGTCCAGCCCGGAGAAGTCGCCCTCGGTGCCGGACTCGCCGGCGAAGGTCGAGTCGCCGCGGTTGTGGTAGAGCGACGGGTCGTTCAGCCAGGCCGGCGTCTTGGCCTTGGGGTCGGTGACGACCGGGGTGTACGGGAACGAGTTCGCGGTCAGCTTCGGGTAGGCGGTGCTCCCGGTGGCCGCGTCGGCGTCGGCGACCGCCGTCTCGTCGACCGGCGCGCCGTCCTGGTCGAGGGTGGGGTAGGCGCCCGTCGAGCGGTAGGCGCTGCCCGGCTCGGTGTGGTCGATGACGTCGGCGGTGTGGTTGGTGATGACGTCGAAGAAGACCTTGATGCCTCGGGCGTGCGCCTTCGCTATCAGCTCCTTGAGCTGCGCGTTGGTGCCGAAGTGCGGGTCGACCTGGGTGAAGTCGGTGATCCAGTAGCCGTGGTAGCCGGCCGAGGCGGCGTCCCCGGTGCCCTGGACCGGCTTGTTCTTGAAGATCGGCGCCATCCAGATCGCGGTGGTGCCGAGGTTCTGGATGTAGTCGAGCTTGTCGATCACGCCCTGGAGATCGCCACCGTGGTAGAAGCCCTTGTCGGTGGGGTCGAGGCCGTTGTCCATCCGGCTGCCGGTGATGCCACCGGTGTCGTTGCCGGTGTCGCCGTTGGCGAAGCGGTCCGGCAGGACGAAGTAGTACTGCTCACGGGTCAGGTCGTGCCGGTCGGCCGCGGCGGCCAGCCGCTGGTCCGAGGGCGGCGGCGGCGCGGCGGCGGCCGTGGCGAGCGGGGCCGCACCGAGCGTGGCGGCCGTCAGCACGACGGCCAGCAGCACCCCGCTCGGTGGTCGGCTCCGGCCGGATCTCGTTCGGGCGGTCGTGCTCCGGGCAGGGCGGAGCTGAACAGCGGCCACAGCGGGCTCCCTTGGGCGGGACGTCGTCGTCGAGTGGCTGGACGCTAGCGGCTGCAATATGTTTCAGCAAGATGCTGAAAGGATTTCCATCGTTCGCTCCACCGCCACCCGAGCAGGGCACCCCTGTCCCCTGCCAGCCTGCTGGCGCCCCTGACCGGGGGAACCGTCACCAGGGGGGCCGCCTCGCCGAGGACGTTGCGAACGAGTAACAATGGAACGCATGTGTGTCTCTCCGACGCGCTCTACTCGCGCGACCCGTGCCGCTTCCCCCCACGCCGGTCGGGGTAGCCAACTAGCACTGTGGGAGGACAGCCGGTGACGAATCCACGACCAGAGGATGATCGGACGGCCACGGAACGTCTGGCAGACTTCTCGTTCATGGGGGAACCGACCGAGAACCATGAGCCTGGCGCCGACCGTACCGCCACGGCAACCGGAGGCGGTTCCGTCGCAGCACCTCGCCCCAGCGACGAGGGAGCCGACGGAGCCACC
Organism: Kitasatospora mediocidica KCTC 9733; assembly: GCF_000744225.1. GTDB lineage: Bacteria > Actinomycetota > Actinomycetes > Streptomycetales > Streptomycetaceae > Kitasatospora > Kitasatospora mediocidica. Next base: position 1,205,124 of record NZ_JQLN01000007.1, read on the forward strand.
GGGAGCACCGGCCTGCGGGGCGCGACCGCACTGCGCACCCGGATCGGCGCCCAGCGCCGCCGGCCGGTACGCCCGCGGCTGCTCTTCGAACTCGCCCTGATCGGCATCAGCTACTGGCTGTACTCGCTGGTCCGCAACGCGGTCCCCGAGCAGCAGTCGATCGCCGAGAAGCACGCCTCCTGGATCTGGCACCTGGAGCAGAACCTCGGCGTCGCCGTCGAGCGCTCGATCAACCACGGCGTGAACTCGGTCGGCTGGCTGATCGTGGGGATGAACTACTACTACGCGACGCTGCACTTCATCATGACCATCGGCGTCCTGGTCTGGCTGTACCGACGCCACCCCGGCCGGTACGCGGCCAGCCGCACGGTGCTCTTCGTGACCACCGGCATCGCCCTGGTGGGCTTCTACTTCTTCCCACTGGCCCCACCGCGCCTGCTGACCAACGGCGGCTTCATCGACACCGTCGAGGTCCACCACACCTGGGGCTCGCTGGCCTCGGGGGCCGGCGCCAGCGTGTCCAACCAGTTCGCGGCGATGCCCTCGATGCACATCGGTTGGTCGCTCTGGTGCGGCCTGACGCTCTTCTTCCTGGCCGAACGGGCCTGGGTGCGGGCGCTGGGACTGCTCTACCCGGCGGCGACCCTGATGGTGATCATCTCGACCGCCAACCACTACTGGATGGACGCCCTGGGCGGCGCACTCTGCCTGGGCATCGGCTTCCTGGCCGCCCGGTTGATCTACGACCGCTGGGCCTTCCAGTTCCCGCAGATCCCCGCCTCCTGGCAGACCGCCACGCCCCCCGCGGTACCCGAGCAGCGGCCGAGCCCGATCGGCGCCGGCAGCCGCTGACGCCGGCGGCCCGCCCCCCGCGTCACCCGTAGAAGAGCCGCTCCACCACGCTGCGCGCCCGCCGCGTGGTGCGCCGGTAGTCGTCCACCAGTTCGCCGGAGTGGCCCTCCCCGTACCCGAGGTAGCGGGCCACTCCGGCCAGCTCGCGCGCCTCGCCGGGGAAGCTGTCGCCCGGCCGCCCGCGCACCAGCATCACCGCGCTGCGCACCCGCGAGGCCAGCACCCAGGCGGCGTCCAGCACCTCGGCGTCCTCGACCGCCAGCAGCCCGGCGTCGTGTGCCGCGAGCAGCGCCCGCCTGGTCCGGGTGGTGCGCAGCCCGTGCAGCTCGTGCCCGTGCTGGAGCTGGAGCAGCTGCACCGTCCACTCGACGTCGGCCAGGCCGCCGCGGCCGATCTTGGTGTGTGTGGTCGGGTCGGCGCCGCGCGGCAGCCGCTCGCTCTCGATCCGCGCCTTGATCCGCCGGATCTCCATCAGGTCCCGCTCCGGCACGCCCTGCAGCGGGTAGCGCAGCGGATCGATCAGCGCGCGGAACCGCTCACCGAGCTCGACGTCCCCGGCGATCGGCTCGGCCCGCAGCAGCGCCTGGCTCTCCCAGACGTGCGACCAGCGCGCGTAGTACGCCGCGTACGAGCCCAGGGTGCGCACCAGCGGCCCCTGCCGGCCCTCCGGACGCAGGTCCGCGTCGACCAGCAACGGCGGCTCGGTGGACGGCGCGGCCAGCAGGGTGCGCAGCTCGTTGCAGACCGCCCGGGCGGCCCCGGCCGCGTCGTGCTCGGTGCCGGGGAGCGGTTCGTGGACGAAGAGCACGTCCGCGTCCGAGCCGTAGCCCAGTTCGTGGCCGCCGAACCGGCCCATCGCGATCACCGCGATCCTGGTCGGCAGCGGTTCGCCGTGCGCCGCCTCCCAGCCGGCCGTGCAGGCCGCCAGCGCGCCCTGCAGAGTGGCGGCGTTGAGCGCGGTGAGCGCCCCGGCGGCGGCCTCCAGGGCCTGGCCCGGATCGTCGCCGAACCGGCCGATCACATCGGCCGCGGCGGTCCGGAAGAGCTCCCGGCGGCGCACCGAACGGGCCGCCACGACGGCCGCGCCGGGCTCGGGCGCGCGGCCGACCGCGGCGAGGATCTCCTGCTCCAGCGCCGCCCGGCCGCGCGGCTCCAGGCCCTGCGGATCGCCCAGCATCGCCACCGCCTCGGGGGCGCGCAACAGCAGGTCGGGCGCGAGCCGCCCGGCCGACAGGATCCGGGCCAGCTGCTCGGCGGCGGCGCTCTCGTCGCGCAGCAGCCGCAGGTACCACGGGGTGCGGCCGAGCGCGTCGGAGACCTGCCGGAACCCCAGCAGCCCGGCGTCCGGGTCGGCGGAGTCGGCGAACCAGCCGAGCAGCACCGGCAGCAGCGTCCGCTGGATGGCGGCCTTGCGGCTGACCCCGGCGGCCAGCGCGCCCAGGTGGCGCAGCGCCGCCGACGGGTCCGCGAAGCCGAGCGCCTCCAGCCGGGCCTTGGCCGCCGCCGAGCTCATCGCCGCCGTCCCGGGGGTCAGCGCCTCCCCCGCCGAGAGCCCGGCCACCGCGTCGAGCAGCGGCCGGTAGAAGAGCTTCTCGTGCAGCCGCCGGACCTCCAGCGCGTGCCGCTTCCACTCCCGTTCCAGCGCGGCCACCGGGTCCGCCTTGGTGTCGTCGTTGATCATCGACGCCATCGAGCGGGCCAGCCGGCGCAGGTCGGCCGGGTCGGTGGGCATCAGGTGGGTGCGGCGCAGCCGGTAGAGCTGGATCCGGTGCTCCAGCGAGCGCAGGAAGCGGTAGGCGGAGTCCAGCGAGGCCGCGTCCGCCCGCCCGACGTAGCCGCCGGCCGAGAGCGCGGCGAGCGCCTCCAGGGTGTTGGCGCTGTGCAGTGCCGGATCGGTGCGGCCGTGCACCAGTTGAAGCAGCTGGACGGAGAACTCGACGTCCCGCAGGCCGCCCGGGCCCAGCTTGAGCTGGCGGTCCAACTCGGTGGCCGGGATCGCCTCGACCACCCGGCGGCGCATCCGCTGCACGTCCGCGACGAAGTTCTCCCGCTCGGCCGCCTGCCAGACCATCGGCGCCAGCGCCTCGACGTACGCCTCACCCAGCGCCGCGTCCCCCGCGACCGGGCGGGCCTTGAGCAGCGCCTGGAACTCCCAGGTCTTGGCCCAGCGCTGGTAGTACGCCAGGTGGCTGGCCAGCGTGCGTACCAGCGGCCCGTTGCGGCCCTCGGGGCGCAGATTGGCGTCCACCGGCCAGATCGTGCCCTCCCCGGTGGTGTCCGAGCAGAGCCGCATCATCCTGGCGGCCAGCCGGGTGGCGGCCTGGAGTGCGCGGTGCTCCTCGACGCCCTCGCGGGCCTCGGCCACGAAGATCACGTCCACGTCGGAGACGTAGTTGAGCTCCCGGCCGCCGCACTTGCCCATCGCGATCACCGACAGCCGGCAGGCGTCGGCGGCCTCCGCGTCCTGTTCGGCGGCGATCGCCAGGGCGGTCCGCAGCGTGGCGGCGGCCAGGTCGGCCAGCTCGGCGGCGGCCTTGGCCAGGTCGGTGGTGGCGGTCAGGTCGCGGGCGGCGATGGTCAACAGGCAGCGGCGGTAGCCGGCCCGCAGCGCGTCGGCGGGGTCGCCCGGGTGGGCCGCGACCCGCTGGGTCAGCTCGTGGTGGAACTCGGCGGTGCCCGGGTGCATGTCGAAGACGTCGAAGGTGACCAGGGCGTGCCAGTCGCGCGGATGCACCGCCAGGTGGTCACCGAGCGCGGCGGACGCCCCCAGGACGCTCAGCAGCCGGTCGCGCAGCGGCTTGGAGGTGGTCAGCGTGTCGCGCAGGGCGTGCCGCTCGGACTCCCCCAGCGCCTCCAGCAGCCGGGCCAGGCCGAGCAGGGCGAGGTCGGGGTCGGCGGTGGCACCCAGTGCGTCGAGCAGCACCGCGTCGTCGGCCAGCCCGGTCAGGGCGGGAGCCGAGAGCCGCCGGACGGCCGCCTCGGGGTCCGTGAAGCCACGGCGTACCAGCCGGACCTCCGGCCTGCTGGTACGGCTGCCCGCTGCCGTCATCCGGCGCCTCCTCGTATCCGACTGATCATTTTTGTAGCGTAGATGTTCGTCAGGCTCATTCCCCAGCCCGAGCGAGTGACTCACCGGCCGGTCGAACCGTTAGGCCCAGGTGTCCTCCTCCTCGCGCGCCCGGCTGCCCTCCCTGACGGGACTGCGCTTCTGGGCGGCCCTGCTGGTGGTGCTCTATCACCTCAGCCGCCAGCTGGGCCCGTTGCCCGGGATCGGGCCGCTGGTCTGGTACGGCCGCAGCGGGGTGACCTTCTTCTTCGTGCTGTCCGGCTTCGTCCTCGCCTGGACCTACGACGCCGCCGAGGTGGGCGCGGTCCGCTTCTACCGCCGCCGGCTCGCCCGGATCTGGCCGTTGCACGCGCTGACCACCGCCCTGTCGCTGGCGGCCTACGCGGCGATCGGCGCCACGGTGCCGGTCGGCGCCGCGCTCTGGTCGCTGCTCCTGGTGCACCCCTGGGTGCAGGACCTCGCCAAGGGCGGCAATCCGGCCTCCTGGTCGCTCGGCGACGAGGCATGGTTCTACCTGCTGCTCCCCGGCCTGCTGGCGCTGCTGCGCGGACGGGCCCGGCTCTGGCTGCCGCTGGCACTGCTCTGCGCGGCCGCCGGCCCGGCGCTCTGGTGGAGCGGTTCGCTGACCCACGACACCGCCCTGCGCTGGTGGCTGCTCGACTACCTGCCGCTCTCGCGCACGCCGCAGTTCGTGCTCGGCGTGCTGGCCGGACTCGCGGTGCGCCGCGGCCGGCTGCCCCGACTGCGGGCCCGCTGGTGGGCGGCGGCGCTGGTCGGCTGGCACCTGCTGCTGGTCCCGTGGTCGCAGGCGGCCGGCGACGACCGCTGGTACGGACCGTACTCGGCCGCCCAGCTGGGCCCCGCCGTGCTCTTCGCCGGGCTGATCACGGCGGTCGCCCAGCGCGACCTGGCCCGCGCCCCGGGCCTGCTGGGCAGCCGCTGGGCGGTCCGGCTCGGGCACTGGTCGTACGCGTGGTACCTGGTGCAGGAGATCGTGCTGCGACTCTGGCTGCACCGGTTCGGCCAACCCTCCCCCGGCCCGGCCACCGCCGCCGTCTGGCTGCTGCTGACCGCGCTCACCCTGGCCGTCGCCGCCCTGCTCCACCACACGGTGGAAGTCCCCTGCGAACGCCGGCTGCGCGGTGGACGCGCCACGCCCCCGGCCACCGGGGTACCGGCGGCGCGGGGGCGCGAGGAGCACGGGGAGGATCAGCTGGCGTCGTCGCTGTCGTCCAGGTTGAGGTAGGTGTAGGCGGCGCCGACCTGGTAGCCGTCCTTCGCGGTGTTGAACCGCATCCGCAGGTCGGTGTCGCCGGGCCGGATCAGCTTGGAGATGTCGAACCGGTCGGCGTCCAGTCCGAAGGTGTTGTTGTAGTTCGGGACCCGCTTGAACCTGTCGGCCGGCGAGGTCTCGGTGATGGTCGAGTTCATGATGTCGTCGGCCGGGTTCTCCGCGTCGCTGAGCTGCGTCTCGGGGCCGTTGGTGGTCTTCACCGAGAGCGAGTCCCCGGTGTAGGTCCGGTCGCCGTCGTAGGCCACGTAACCGAGCTTGGCGCCCATCTTCGACCCGTCCGCCGGCACGTTGAAGCCGTTCAGCTTGACGTCGATCGGCGGCGAGTTGGGAAGCTCGACCTGGAAGCCGTCCCACAGGTTGATCCGCCGCAGCGGCTTGTTGCAGTTCTCGTACGCCACGACCAGCGTCCAGCTGCCCCAGCTGTGCGGCTTGACCACCGAGTCGAGGTTGGCCACCTCGTAGGTGCCGTTGCCGGCTCCCTTGACGATGTCCGTCACGTCGGCGGACGCCTGGTAGGCGGTCTCCTCGGTGGTGTTGATCTGACCGATGTTGCTCTGCCCGCCGTCGTTGGCGATGTCACGGAAGTCGCTGTCGCCCGGGGCCTTGAAGTAGACCTCGTCGACCTGGCTCAGCGGCAGCACGTCGGTACCGATACCGCGGGTGCCGCCCCAGTACAGCCGGGCGTACTTGATGTCGGACTGGTCGGCCAGCTTGAGGTCGGCCGAGCTGGACGAGTAGATCTCGTCGCCGAGCGGGCCGATGGTGCCGGGCTGCTCGATGTTGACGTACTTCATCGGGTAGTTGTTGTTGAAGATCCCCTGGCCGACGCCCCGGCGCGCGTCCTCGCAGGACGCCACCCCGGCCTTGACCGGCGGCTTGGTCTCGTCACAGGTCATCAGCGTGTTGGCGATCCGGGTGATCGAGCCGTGCATGTCGGCCTGGAACCGGGTGGTGAGCGGGATCTGGTGCTCGCTCAGCACCGGCGCGTTCGGGTCGTCACGGTGCGACGCCCCCGGGCCACCACGCTCGACGGCGCCGGCCGGTACAGCCGTGACCGGCTGGGCGCCGGCCGCCGGAACGGTGAGGAACTGGGCGGCGGCGGCGGCCGTCGCGGCGGCGGCGACTCCGCAACGACGAGCCAGCGTGCGCGCGTCTGCGGCACGCCCTGCGGTAGGGGACATGAGCACCTCTCGATTCGGACCCGGAACACCCCGGATCACCGGTCGCAGCGCCCCTCGTGAGGGCGCTACCCCCATCGCAGCACGAACCCTCTGTGCCTGCCCTGTTACGTTCAGCCATTGGTGATCGGTCGGAATCCGTCACCCGGCCCCGCTCGGTCGTACGGGAACAACCCCTTCCGCGCGGGCTGCACGACGAACGGGCCCGGGCCGGCGACTTCGTGTCGCCGGCCCGGGCCCGTTCGCCGAGCGGTTACAGCACCTGGAGGTTCTTGCGCAGCTCGAACGGGGTGACCTCGGAGCGGTACTCCTCCCACTCCTGGCGCTTGTTGCGCAGGAAGAAGTCGAAGACGTGCTCACCGAGGGTTTCCGCGACCAGCTCGCTACGCTGCATCAGGTCGATCGCCTCGCCGAGGTTCTGCGGCATCGGCTGGATGCCCATGGCGCGGCGTTCGGCGTCGGAGAGCGCCCAGACGTCGTCGTCGGCGCCCGGGGGGAGCTCGTAGCCCTCCTCGATGCCCTTGAGGCCGGCGGCCAGGGTGACGGCGTACGCGAGGTAGGGGTTGCAGCCGGTGTCGAGGGAGCGGACCTCGATGCGGGTGGAGCCCTGCTTGCCGGGCTTGTACATCGGGACCCGGATCAGCGCGGAGCGATTGTTGTGACCCCAGCAGATGTACGAGGGGGCCTCGCCGCCGGCGCCCGCGGTGCGCTGCGAGCCGCCCCAGATCCTCTTGTACGAATTGACCCACTGGTTGGTGACGGCGGCGGTCTCGGCGGCGTGGCGCAGCAGGCCGGCGATGAAGGAGCGGCCGACCTTGGAGAGTTGGTACTCCGCGCCGGTCTCGTGGAAGGCGTTGCGGTCACCCTCGAAGAGCGAGAGGTGGGTGTGCATGCCCGAACCGGGGTGCTGGGAGAACGGCTTCGGCATGAAGCTGGCGTGCACGCCCTGCTCCAGCGCGACCTCCTTCATGACCAGGCGGAAGGTCATGATGTTGTCGGCCGTGGAGAGCGCGTCGGCGTAGCGCAGGTCGATCTCCTGCTGGCCGGGGGCGCCCTCGTGGTGCGAGAACTCGACCGAGATGCCCATCGACTCCAGCATCGTGATCGCCTGGCGCCGGAAGTCGTGGCCCACCCCGCGCGGGGTGTGGTCGAAGTAGCCGGACTGGTCGGCGGGCTCGGGCGGGGTGCCGTCGTGCGGGAGGTTCTTGAGCAGGAAGAACTCGATCTCGGGGTGGGTGTAGAAGGTGAACCCGAGCGCGGAGGCCTTCTCCAAGGTGCGCTTGAGGACGAAGCGCGGGTCGGCGTAGGAGGGGGAGCCGTCCGGCATCATGATGTCGCAGAACATCCGGGCGGTGCCGGGCGTCTCCGAGCGCCAGGGCAGTATCTGGAAGGTGGTCGGGTCCGGCTTGGCGATCATGTCGGACTCGTACACCCGGGCGAATCCCTCGATCGCCGAGCCGTCGAAGCCGATGCCCTCCTCGAAGGCCTGCTCCAACTCGGCCGGGGCGACCGCCACCGACTTGAGGAAGCCGAGCACATCGGTGAACCACAGCCGGACGAACCGGATGTCACGCTCTTCGAGCGTACGAAGCACGAACTCCTGCTGCTTGCCCATGGGGACAGTCTCACCTCTGCTCTTTACGTTCGTGTTACGCCTGGGGCGATGGCGGAGCACCACGTCGGGCGTATGCACTATTGGGCCCATCATCGCGGATACGCGGGCCCACGGGCACCCAGGGCGGATGAACAGGTGGTCCCGGCCCCCCGACCCCCCATAGCGTCAGATCGACGATTACACTGGCGACATGCCCAGTCTCCGCCTCGCCCTGAGCCAGCTCGACCCCACCGTCGGCGCTATCGCGCACAACAGCGAGCAGGTGCTGCAGTGGACCAGGCGCGCCGCCGAGCGCGGTGCGCAGCTGGTCGCGTTCCCCGAGATGGTCCTGACCGGGTACCCGGTCGAGGACCTCGCGCTGCGCCGGTCGTTCGTGGACGCCTCCCGGGCCGCCCTGGTGGAGCTGGCCGCCCGGTTGGCCGCCGAGGGGCTCGGCGAGCTGCCCGTCGTGGTCGGCTACCTCGGCCGCTCCGAGCACGACTCCCCCAGGCTCGGCCGACCGGCCGGCTCGCCGCAGAACTGCGCGGCCGTGCTGCACCGCGGCACGGTGGCCACCCGGTTCGCCAAGCACCACCTGCCCAACTACGGCGTCTTCGACGAGTACCGCTACTTCGTCCCCGGCGACCAGCTCCCGGTGCTGCGGCTGCACGGCGTGGACGTCGCGCTGGCCGTCTGCGAGGACATCTGGCAGGACGGCGGCCGGGTCACGGCCGCCCGGGAGGCCGGCGCCGGGCTGCTGCTGGTGATCAACGGATCGCCGTACGAGCGCAACAAGGACGACCAGCGGCTCGCTCTCGTGCAGCGCCGGGCCGCCGAGGCGGGCTGCACGCTCGCGTACCTGAACATGGTCGGCGCGCAGGACGAGCTGGTCTTCGACGGCGACTCGCTGGTGGTCCAGGCGGACGGTCAAGTACTGTCCCGTGCACCGCAGTTCGAGGAGAGCCTGATCGTCCTGGACCTGGAACTGCCGGCCGCGACCTCGGACCACACCGACGGACTGCTGCTCGGCGACGGCCTGCACCTGGTCCGTACCGAGCTGGGCGGCGAACCGGCCGGACGCCCGCAGGAGCCGGCGGTCGCGCAGATCGCGCCGCGGATCGACGACGAGGCGGAGATCTACGCCGCGCTGGTCTCGGGCACCCGGGCGTACGTGCGCAAGAACGGCTTCACGTCGGTGCTGATCGGACTCTCCGGCGGCATCGACTCGGCGCTCGTGGCCGCCATCGCGGTGGACGCCGTCGGCGCCGGGAACGTGCACTGCGTGTCGATGCCCAGCCGGTACTCCTCGCAGCACTCCCGCGACGACGCCGCCGAGTTGGCCCGCCGCACCGGACTGAACTTCCGTACCGTCTCGATCGCCCCGATGTTCGACGCCTATACGGGTGCACTCGAACTGACCGGCCTGGCGGAGGAGAACCTGCAGTCCCGGCTGCGCGGCACGCTGCTGATGGCGATCTCCAACCAGGAGGGCCACCTCGTCCTCGCGCCGGGCAACAAGAGCGAGTTGGCGGTCGGCTACTCGACCCTGTACGGCGACTCGGTGGGCGCCTACGGCCCGATCAAGGACGTCTACAAGTCGCTGGTCTTCCGGCTCGCGAAGTGGCGCAACGAGGCGGCCGCCGAGCGCGGCGAGACCCCGCCGATCCCGGAGAACACCATCCTCAAGCCGCCCAGCGCCGAGCTGCGGCCGGATCAGGTGGACAGCGACTCGCTGCCCGACTACGACCTGCTGGACTCGATCCTGGACGCCTACATCGAGGGCGACCAGGGCCGCGACGCCATCGTGGCGCTGGGCTTCGAGGCGGCCGTGGTGGACCGGGTGGTGCGGCTGGTGGACACCGCCGAGTACAAGCGCCGGCAGTACCCGCCGGGCCCGAAGATCTCCGCGAAGGGCTTCGGGCGCGACCGCCGGCTGCCGATCACCAACGGCTGGCGGCGGGGCTAGGCCGCCGTCAGTAGCGGTAGTCGGCGGCGATCGCCCGGTGGTCGCTGCCGTCTGCCGCCAGCACCCAGGAGTCGGTGGGGGTCAGGCCGCGGCTCATGATCTGGTCGATCCGCGCCATCGGGAAGGCCGACGGCCAGCTGAAGCCGAAGCCGCTGCCCGCCGTCCCCTGGGCCGACCGCATCTGCGAGGTCACCGGCGCCAGGCTGCGGTCGTTCATCGTGCCGTTCAGGTCGCCGAGCAGCAGGACCTTCTTCAGCTCCTCGGCCTGGATGGCGTCGCCCAGCGCCTGGGCGCTGACGTCGCGCTGGTCCGCGGTGAAGCCCGCGTCGAACTTCACCCGGACGGACGGCATGTGCGCCACGTACACCGCCACCGGCCCCTTCGGGGTGGTCACCTCGGTGCGGAAGGCCCTGGTCCAGCCGATCCTGATGTCCACCACCCGGGTGTCGCCGATCGGGTACTTGGACCAGAGCCCGACCGTGCCCTCCACCACGTGGTACGGGTAGGCGGGGGCCAGGCCCGACTCGTAGGTGGTCAGCGCGGCGCCGGTCAGCTCCTCCAGCGCGACGATCTGCGCGCCGGAGCCGGTCACCAGCTTCACCGTCCCGGCCGGGTCGGTGTTGCCGGCCTCGACGTTGTGGGTGAGCACCGTGAAGTCGCCGTGCCCGGTGCTCTTGTCACTGAGCAGGCCGCCGAACAGGTTCACCCAGACGGCCGCCGGCAGCAGCAGCGCCAGCAGGGCGGTCGCCGAGCGGCGCCAGAGCGCGAACCCGAGCAGCACCGGGACGACCAGCAGGCCCAGCCAGGGCAGGAAGGTCTCCAGCAGGCTGCCGAGGTTGCCGACCGAGTTCGGCAGCTGGGCGTGGAAGGCCAGCAGCAGGGCGATCAGCACGGCCAGCACCGCGAGCACCCACCCGCGCCGCCAGGTGGAGCGGCCGCGGCGGTCGGTGCCCCAGCTCCACCGGGCGGACGGGCTCCCGGTGGGCTGCTGCTCGTCGCCGTCCGTCGGCGCCCATGCTTCGCCGGCCTGCGTCATACCGTGACCCCTTGGTGCTCGCGTACGGTCCGGGCCGTGCCGAGATTCGGTGCAAATGATCGGATTCTCGGCCCACCCTATGACGGGACAGACGCTCGACCGGTCACGGCGGGTTGCGGCGCGGTCCGGATTACCCGCCCGCGGGGAGGTGAGCTGGACCACCCAGGCCGGAGAGCAGCGCGTCGACCATGGTGACCGGGAGCGCCGGATCGTCCAGCGGTGAGTCGTCCCACAGGACGGTGCGCACGAGCATCGCGCCGACCAGCATCTCGGCCAGCAGGTCGAGGTCGAGGTCGGCCCGGAACTCGCCGGAGGCGACGCCTCGCCGGGCCACGTCCCGGATCACCTGGCGACGGCGCTGGATCACCCGGTCGTAGTACACGCTCTTCAGCTCGGGCAGCGAGTGCAGCTGGTGGAAGATGACCATCAGCACCCAGCGCGAGCGCTTGTTCAGCCCGCGCCGCCGCATGTACTCCAGCGTCTCGATCAGGTCGTCCCGGGCGCTGCGCCCGCTCAGCTCCGGCTCCGGGGTCTCCAGCTTGACGACGGCGTCGACCAGCAGGGCCTCCTTGTTGGGCCAGCGCCGGTAGATGGTGGCCTTGCCGACCCCGGCAGCCTGCGCGATGCCCTCGATGGTCAGCTCTCCCAGGCCGGTGCCGTCCATCATCAGCTGCTCGATGGCCGCGAAGATGGCCTGCTCCGCCGCCTCCGAGCGCGGACGCCCTCGCCGTGGAGCCGCGCAGAGCGGCTCCACGGCGAGGGCGCTGGGAGAGGCTTGACGATCCGTGTCCATGCTCCCATTCTCCATCGGACCGGTCAGGCCTTCGCCTGCCGCACCGGCTCGGCGACGCGCGCCGCGTCCACGGGGGCGGCCGGAGCGGACGGTGCGCCGGTCACCTTGCCGGGCAGGAAGAACCAGGCCAGCAGCGCGCCGACCAGCGTCACACCGGCCGACAGGCCCGCGACCACGTGCATGGCGTGGATGAAGGAGTCGTACGCGGGGTGGACCAGCGCCTGGCCCTTGGGGCCGAGCGACCCGGCGACCCCGAGGGTGGCCTCGATCGACTCGCCGGCGGTCTGCCGCAGGCCCGCGGGGAGCCCGCTCAGGTGGTCGGTGATCCCGTTGCGGTAGACGGTGGAGAGCACCGCGCCCAGCACCGCGACCCCGAGCGAGCCGCCGACCTGACGGAAGGTGTTGTTGAGCGCCGAGCCCGCGCCGGCCTTCTCGCGGGGCAGCGAGCCCATGATGGCGACGGTCACCGGCGGCATCACGTGCGCCATGCCGGCGCCCATCACGAAGCCGATCACCTCCAGCACCCAGATCGGGGTGTCGGTGCCCAGCAGCAGGTAGCCGAGGAAGGCGATCGCGATCAGCGCCATGCCGCCGGCGCAGGTGGCGCGGACGCCGAGGCGGTCCACCACCAGGCGGGCCCGCGGCGCGAAGAGCAGCTGGGCGACGGCCAGCGGCAGCATCAGCGCGCCGGCGGCCAGCGGGCTGTAGCCGCGCACGCTCTGGGTGTAGAAGACGCCGAAGAACGAGACGCCCATGAGCGCGAAGAAGACCAGGCCGACCACGGTCACCGAGGTGGAGAAGGCCTTGTTGCGGAACCAGGTGATGTCCAGCGCGGGGTGGCTGGTGCGCTTCTCGTGGAAGACGAAGGCGACCAGTGCGGCCACGCCGATGAGCACCGGGACGACGGCCTTCGGGTCGGTGACGGAGGCCAGGTCGCCGCCCTTGATGATGCCGTAGATCAGCGCCACCAGGCCGATGATCGACAGCAGCACGCCGATCGGGTCGAGCTTGCCGGGGTTCGGGTCCTTGGAGTCCGGGACCAGCACGAACATCAGGACCAGGGCGACCGCCACGATCGGCACGTTGATCAGGAAGACCGAGCCCCACCAGAAGTGCTCGATCAGCAGGCCGCCGGTGATCGGGCCGATCGCGATGGCCAGGCCCACGGCGCCGGCCCAGATGCCGATCGCCTTCGGCTGCTCGCTGCGCTCGAAGACGTTCATGATGATGGCCAGCGTGGCCGGCATCACGAAGGCGCCGCCGAGGCCCATCACCGCGCGGAAGCTGATCAGCTCACCGGGCCCACTGGCGAGCGCGGAGAGCAGCGAGCCGACGCCGAACACCAGCATGCCCGCGAGCAGGGCCTTCTTGCGGCCGAACCGGTCACCGAGCAGCCCCGAGGTGAAGAGCAGTCCGGCGAAGACCAGGGTGTAGGAGTTGATCGCCCACTCGAGGTCGCTCTGGGTGGCGCCCAGGCCCACCGGGGCCGGGGTGGCGATGGTCTTCATCGCCACGTTGAGGATCGAGTTGTCCAGCACGACGACCAGCAGAGCGAGGATCAGCGTGCCCAGGATGGCCCAGCGGCGGCGGTGGATGGCCTCCGGCACGCGTGGTGGGGTGGCGGCTACTGCGGTGGTCATACGTGTGCCCCGTTCGGACGAAGAAGGTGTGCCGAGGTACTGCGAGACGCCTGCGTCTCGTAATTGCTCCCATCAGCGTAGCGCCTTTTCGATACGAGACGGACCCGTATCGAATAAACATTGGGCAACGACGCGGGGCTTTTGCGGTGCGGGGACGGCGTGCAAGCATGGAGGGGATCCGGGGACGCCGCACGGCGCCACGAGACGACAACCCTTCAGGAGCCAGTTCGATGAACGCTTCTCCGCTTTCGCCTGCCCAGACGCCGACCGCGGGTTCGGCCCCGGCCTCCACCTCGGTGGGCACCTCTCTCTACGGCGGGATCACCAACCGCCGCGTCACCGTCCGCGACCTGGCCGCCGCCAAGCAGCACGGCGAGCGGTGGGCGATGCTCACCGCGTACGACGCGCTCACCGCCGGCGTCTTCGACGAGGCCGGCATCCCGGTCCTGCTGGTCGGCGACTCGGCGGGCAACTGTCACCTCGGGTACGAGACGACCGTGCCGGTCACCATGGACGAGATGACGATGCTGTCCGCAGCCGTGGTGCGCGGAACGAAGCGCGCCATGGTCGTCGGCGACATGCCGTTCGGCTCCTACCAGGAGTCCCCCGCCCAGGCGCTGCGCAACGCGGCCCGGCTGATGAAGGAGGCCGGGGTCGGCGCGGTCAAGCTGGAGGGCGGCGAGCGCAGTGCCCGCACCATCGAGCTGCTGGTCGACGCCGGGGTGCCGGTGATGGCCCACATCGGCCTCACCCCGCAGTCCGTGCACGCGCTGGGCGGCTACCCCGTCCAGGGCCGCGGCGACGAGGCGGCGCACAAGCTGCAGCGCGACGCCAAGGCCGTCCAGCAGGCCGGCGCGTTCGCCGTGGTGCTGGAGGCCGTCCCGGCCGAGCTGGCGGCCCAGGTCACCGAGTCGCTGGCGGTCCCGACCGTCGGCATCGGCGCCGGTCCCGACTGCGACGCCCAGGTGCTGGTCTGGACGGACATGGCCGGGATGACCGCCGGACGGGTCCCGAAGTTCGTCAAGCAGTACGCCAACCTGCGCGCCGTACTCGGCGACGCCGCAAGGGAGTTCGCCGCCGACGTGACGGGCGGCAGCTTCCCGGCCGCGGAGCACAGCTTCCACTGACGCGGGCCGGGTAGGAACCGCGGGACCGGTATGACAGCCCGCTGTCGGTGGCGACAGCGCCCTGACAGCGGGCTGACAGCACGGCCGGACAACCTGGGGGCATGACACAGACCGCAACCGCCCCGAACGACCAGGGGCAGCAGCACACCGAGAGCCGGACCGACTCCGGCAACGCCGTGGAGGCCCGCGGCATCGTCAAGCACTTCGGCGAGACCAAGGCGCTGGACGGCGTCGACCTCACCGTCCAGCAGGGCACCGTGCGCGGCGTGCTCGGGCCGAACGGAGCCGGTAAGACCACGCTGATCCGGGTGCTCTCCACGCTGATCAAACCGGACGCCGGCAGCGCCTTCGTCGGCGGGTTCGACGTCCTGCGCCAGCCCAAGCAGCTGCGCCGCACGATCGGCCTGACCGGCCAGTACGCCTCGGTCGACGAACTGCTCTCCGGCTACGAGAACCTCTACCTGATCGGCCGGCTGCTCGACCTCTCGCGCAAGGAGGCCAAGGCCCGCGCCACCGAGCTGCTGGAGCGCTTCTCGCTCACCGAGGCCGCCAAGCGCGAGGCCAAGACCTACTCGGGCGGCATGCGGCGCCGGCTCGACCTGGCGGCGAGCATGATCGGCCGGCCCCAGGTGCTCTTCCTGGACGAGCCGACCACCGGCCTGGACCCGCGCACCCGCAACGAGGTCTGGGACGAGGTGCAGCGGATGGTCCGCGAGGGGTCGACCGTGCTGCTCACCACCCAGTACATGGAGGAGGCCGAGCAGCTGGCCGACGACCTCACGGTGATCGACCGGGGCCGGGTGATCGCCGCCGGGTCGGTGGCGGGCCTGAAGGCCCAGGTGGGCGGCCAGACCCTGCAGGTACGGGCCACCCACCCGGCCGAACTCCCGGAGATGGCCCGCTGCCTGGCCGAGGCCGGGATCCTCGGAGCGACCGTCTCGGCCGATGCCGGAGTGCTCGCGGTGCCGATCACCGGCGACGAGCAACTGACCGCCGTCATCGGGGTGCTGGGCACCCGCGGATTCGGCGTGGCGGGCATCGACACCCAGGTGCCGAGCCTGGACGAGGTCTTCCTCACCATCACCGGCAAGTCCGGCAGCGCACCGGCCGACAAGGAGACCCAGGCATGAGCACCGCGACCTACCCCGCCGCCACCCACCCCGCCGCCGCGGCCTACGCCGAGCCGGACAGCCGGATCGGCCTGGCCGGCAACCTGCGCCACATCGGCGCGCTGACCAGGCGCAACCTGGTACGGATCAAGGCCGACCCGGAGTCGATGCTCGACGCGCTGCTGGTGCCGATCATCTTCACCCTGCTCTTCGTCTACGTCTTCGGCGGCGCCGTCTCGGGCAGTCAGCAGGAGTACAAGCAGTACATGATCCCCGGGCTGCTCGGCACCACCGGCCTCAACCTGGCGATGGCCGTCGGGACCGGACTGAACACCGACTTCCAGACCGGCGTGATGGACCGCTTCCGGACCCTGCCGATCGCCCGCTCCTCGGTGCTGATCGGAAAGATGCTGGCCGAGGCCTGCCGCGGGATGATCTCCTTCGCCGTCCTGATCAGCTTCTCGCTGATCCTCGGGCTCCAGCTCAAGACCGGTCCGCTGGGAGTACTCGCCGCCGTCGGCCTCTCGATGGTCTTCGGCATGTCGATGGTCTGGATCTCGATGCTGCTCGGCCTGGTGATGCGCAGCGCCCAGGCCGTCCAGGGCGTGAGCATGATAGTGATCATGCCGCTGCAGTTCGGCAGTTCGATCTTCGCCCCGACCAGCACCATGCCGCACTGGCTGCAGACCTTCACCCGCTACAACCCGCTCTCCAACCTGGCGGACGCCTGCCGCAGCCTGATCAACGGCGGGCCGCTGGCCCACTCGGTGACCATGGTGCTGGTCTGGTCGGTGGCGGTCACCGCGATCACCGCGCCGCTGGCGGTGGCACGGTTCCGCAAGAAGGCCTGATCGGGCTGGTCAGCCAGCCGGCCGCTCAGCCGACCAGCCCGTCCAGCAGGGCGACGGCCTCCTCCCAGGGGAGGTCGCCGCCCTCGGCGTATGCCCGTTGGTACTCCGGCTCGCCGAGCTGGGCGACCAGCATGTCGCGGCTGCGGTCGTGCTCGCGCTGCTGGAGGTAGGAGCCGTTCACCATCTGCCCGCCATGCGCCCCGAACAACAGGGCCAGCCGCCGGGACAGTTCGGGGTCCGCCTCCCGCTCGGCCAGCAGCACCAGGACGCCGATGGCGAGCGGCATGGTCATCATCGTGACGTGCTGGGCGAAGACCGTGGCGGAGCCCGAGACCGCCCTCAGCCGGCTGCGCCCCTGCCTCAGGTACTCCAGCGCGCGCGGCAGGTCACCACCGCGCGCGACCACCAGGCCGCGCGCACAGGCCAGCATGCCGTGGAAGACGCCGGGGACGGCCGGGCCGAGGTGACCGTTGACCTCGTCCAGCCGGTCCAACTGCCGCTCGGCGTCGGCGAAGTCACCACGGTCGCTGTACAGCGCGGCGAGCACCATGTGCCCGTAGAACAGCGGGCCGGCCGAGGCGATGGAGCCGGGCCGCAGACCGGCCAGCGCCTCGATGATCATCTTCTCCCCCGCCGCCTCGTCAGTCGCCAGCAGCGCCTCGCCCAGCCGCACCCGCAGGACCGGCGCGTCCTGGGTGGCGCCCAGCTGGTCGGCCAGCTCGATGGCCCGGCGGTAGAAGGGTGCGGCCGCGGCCGGATCACCGCCGTGCGAGGCCGTCTCGGCCAGTGCGCCGAGGGCCTCGGCCATGCCCCAGACGTCCTCCAGCCGGGTGTAGATCTCCAACGCCTCGGTACTGTCCCGTTCGGCCTGCGCCTGGCCGCCCACCCGGTCGTTGGACAGCTTCGCCCGCAGTTGCAGGCTGAACGCCAGTGCGGTGTCCCGGCCGTAGCGGCGGCAGCCCGCCACCGCGTCGTCCATCAACTCCTCCATCCGGTCGACCCAGCCGGACAGGAAGGCCGCGAAGATCCGCAGCAGCGGCGTGATCGTGTACGACTGCGGCAGGTCGGGGGTGTACAGCCGCAGCACCCGCTCGGCCAGCTCGGCGCCGTCCTCGTCGCCGATCACGTCCATGCCGCCGTCGAACTTGCTGACCAGCAGCAGGAGTCGCAGCTGGCGGCGGGCCTCCTGGAGTACCGGCTCGGACATCGGCAGCGGGTACTCCGGCAGCCGGCGGTCCAGCGGCTGCGGCGCCGGCGCGTCGTCGGCGTACGGGTCGGGGCCCAGTGCGGCCACCGCCTCGAACCACCTCCGGGACTCCTCGCGGTAGTCGCGCAGGGCCCAGAACCAGGACATGCCCAGCGTCAGCACCAGCGCGTCGGACTCGGCGCCGATGTCCACCGCGCGGCGCAGCGCCGCCCGGACGTTGTCCTTCTCGCGCTCCAGCACCCCCAGCCAGTGCACCTGCCGGGCGCCATGCTGATGGAGCTCGGCGGTGCGCACCACCTCGCGGAAGCAGGCCAGGTGGCGCAGGGCGACCTCGGGTTCGACCGCCTCGGCCAGCCGCTCGGCGGCGTACTCGTGGATGGTCTCCAGCATCCAGTAGCGCGGCGGGCCGTCCTGGTCCAGGCCGGCCACCAAAAGGGACTTGTCGACCAGCGAGAAGACCAGGTCGGCGACGTCCTCGGCCCGCACGTCGACGGCGTCGGCGCAGACCTGGGCGGCGTCCTCCAGGGTCCAGCCGCCGGCGAAGACCGAGAGCCGGCGCAGCACCGCGCGCTCGCGCGCGTCCAGCAGCTCCCAGCTCCAGTCGACCACCGCGCGCAGCGTCTGCTGACGCGGCAGCAGCGTCCGGCTGCCACTGGTGAGCAGGGCGAACCGGCCGTCCAAGCGGGTGGCCAGCTGCGCCGGCGCCATGCTGCGCAGCCGGGCGGCCGCCAGCTCGATGGCGAGCGGGAGGCCGTCCAGCCGGCGGCAGATCTCCGCGCAGGCGGCCGGGTCGTCGGCCGGGTCGAAGCCGGTACGGGCGGCGGCGCCGCGCTCGGCGAGCAGCCGCAGCGCCGTCGAGTCGGGCAGCGGCTCGACCGGCAGGACCACCTCCCCGGGCACTCCGAGCGGCTCGCGGCTGGTCGCCAGGATGGTCAACCCCGGGCATTCGGTAAGCAGTTGGTCAGCCAGTTCGGCGGCGGCCTGGATCAGGTGCTCGCAGTTGTCCAGGATCAGCAGCATCCGGCCGGGGCCGCAGTGCTCGATGATCCGGCGCAGCGGGTCCTCCGGGCGTCCCTCGGCGGCATCGGCCAGGTGCAGCACCGTGCCGCGCAGGCCGAGCGCCGAGAGCACCGCGCCCGGCACCGCCGACGGGCTTTCCAGCGGGGCGAGTTCAGCCAGCCAGGTGCCGTCGGGCCAGCACCCGGCCGACTGGGCGCGGCGGCCGGCCTCGACCGAGAGCCGGGTCTTGCCCGAGCCGCCCGGGCCGGTCAGGGTCACCAACCGGGCGGTGGCCCGGGCCGGTTCAGAGCCCAGCCCCAACAGGTCGGCCAGCGTGGCGAGATCCTGCTCGCGGCCGACGAAGCTGGTCAGCCGAGCCCGCAGGTTGCCGGCCGGGGCTGCGGTGACGGGGGCGGGGTGACGGCCTGGGCCGGCGCCGGGGTGGCGGGGCTGCCGTCACTGGACAGCAACTCGCGATAGAGGGAGGTGAGTTGAGCACCGGGGTCGGCGCCGAGTCGGTCCGCCAGAGCCCGCCGCACCGCGTCGTAGCGGCTCAACGCCTCGGCCGTACGCCCGGATTCGTGCAGGGCGCGGATCCACAGCACGTGCAGCGGCTCGTCCAGTGGCCGGTCCGCGCAGAGGCCGGCCAGCTCGGCGGTCAGCTCGGCGGCCCGCCCGAGCTCCAGGTCGGCGGCGATCCGCCGGCGCAGCGCCTCGGAGCGCTGGGCCTCCAGCCGGACGGCGCTGCCCGAGGGGTCCGGCAGGTCCGCCAGCACCGGTCCGCGCCAGAGCCGCCCGCAGCTCCTGCGCGGCCTGCTCCGGCCGACCCGCCTCCAGGGCGGTGCGGCCGCGCTCGGCCAGCTCCTGAAACCGTCCCAGGTCGGTGTCCCGCCCGGTCAGCCAGTAGCCGCCGGGCCCCGAGCCGATCTCGTCCCGTCCGACGGTCCGGCGCAGCCGCCCGACCAGGGTCTGCAACGCCGCGGCCGAGTCCTGCGGCTGCTCACCGTCCCAGACCTCGGCGACCAGTGTGTCGGCCGGGACCGGCCGGCCCTGGCGCAGGACCAGCGCCGCGAGCAGCGCGCGCAGCCGGGCGCCGCCGAGCGGGACCTGGGTGCCGTCGTCGTGGTGGGCCGTGGTGGTACCGAGGATGCCGTAGTGCACCTGTCCATTCTGTCGGTAGCCGGAACGGAACCGGGGACCGGGCTGCGGACGTTCCCCTCTGCGGGAGGCCGGGAGCAGGATGCGCCTCCGCCCGGCGCCCGCCCAGTGTTCGCTCAGCCGTCGTTTGTCCGCAGCCGCACCGCCCGGCATGATCGGTCGGGTCCGACCGCCCGATGCCCAGTCCCCCCGGAGACCCGAACACCATGAGCTATGCCGACACGCGCCGCCCGAGCCGCGAGGAGCGCCGGATCAGCCCGGTGTTCTGGGTCCTGCTGGCGATACTGGGCACCTCCGGCTGGGCGGTGTGGACGGGCTACGGCACAGCGAGCTTCGGCGTCTTCCTCTTCGTGGTGGCCGGCTGGATGGTCTCGCTCTGCCTGCACGAGTACGCGCACGCCCGGACCGCGCTGCACGGCGGGGACATCACGGTCGGCGCCAAGGGCTATCTGACGCTCAATCCGTTCAAGTACGCCAACGCCGTGCTGAGTTTCGTCCTGCCGGTGGTCTTCGTGATCCTCGGCGGCATCGGCCTGCCCGGCGGCGCGGTCTTCATCGAGCGCCACCGCATCCAGGGGCGGCTCAAGCACAGCCTGATCTCGGCGGCCGGGCCGCTGGTGAACCTGCTCTGCGCGGTGCTGCTGCTGGTCCCGGTCGGCGCCGGCTGGCTGGACGACCTGCCGGCCACCGTCGCGGTCGACGGCTACCCGGTGAGCTCCTTCGCCGCCGCGCTGTCCTTCCTCGGCCTGCTCCAGGTGAGCGCCGCACTGCTGAACCTGCTGCCGGTGCCCGGGCTGGACGGCTACGGGATCATCGAACCCTGGCTGTCACTGAAGACCCGCCGCGCGGTGCAGCCGTTCGCGCCGTACGGGCTGATGGCGGTCTTCGTGGTGCTCTGGCAGTCGCAGGTGAACCAGTGGTTCTTCGGCCTGGTGCACGACATCCTCGGCCTGTTCGGCGTCCAGGACGGGTTCGCGGAGGCCGGGCAGTACCTGTTCCGCTTCTGGACGCACTGACCGGACGCACTCCGGTCCGTCCGTTCAGCCGTTGCGCTCGGCCGCCTGGTTGAGGCGCTCCTTGCGGAGGTAGAACCACGCCATGTTGCTGGAGAGGCCGCCCAGCAGCACCCAGATCACGCCGAACCAGTTGCCCTGCACGAAGGAGACCACGGCGGCGGCGACCGCGAGGACGAAGACGATCGAGGCATACAGGGCGTTGCGGGGCATGGCAGCCGGCTCCAGGGGTCGGGGTCTGTCGGCCTTCATTCTCACCGACGGTCCGCGGAGGCCGGCATCCGGGTGAGGTCCGGGCCGCCGTGTCGCCACACGATCTTCACGCAACGGTCGCCGTCCGATCGCGGAGCGTCGCGGAACGCCACGTACCGGTCGTCCTCGGGCCCAAGCCGCCCGCGCGGTCACCGGATCGGGGGACCCTGCGCCGAAGAGCCTTTCGGGGATCCGCCGACGGCTCCATCCTGGTGCGCATGGACGCGAAGCGAGTGTCGGAACTCACCGAACAGCTCGACGAACGACTCGGCGGGCAGCACGGCGGCGGGCGGCACGGCGCGCCCGGCGCCGGCTCGGGTCTGCTCGCGGCGACCCGCGCCTTCGCCGGGGCGCTGCGCGGGTCGGTCACCCGGCGCTCCGCCCGCGGGCTGCTGCTGGTCGGCGCCCCGCAGCACGAGCCCTGGCACCTGGCCGCGCACCTGCAGGACGAAGCGGCCTGGTCCGGCGCCCCGCTGCTGGCGCCGGCGCTGGTGCGCCACCGGGTCCCGGCCGGGGCGCCCGCGCATCTGCGGCACGACCTGCGGCGGCTGACCGACGCCCGGCGCGGCGAGACGGTCCTGGTGGTCACACCGGTAGCGGCCGGCGCCGTCCTGCTGGACCGGGTACAGGACGCCCGCCGCGCCGGGGCGACCGTTCTGACGCTGGAGGCCGGCGACCAGGAGCTGGCCTCGCTCGCGCACGAGAGCCTGACGGTGGACAGCCCGGACGAACCGGGCTTCGACCTCGTCCAGCACCTGGTCAGCGCGGCGGCCGGGGAGCGGCGGCGGGCCGGCTCCCGGCTCTCGCGCCTGCTGGCGACGTTCAGTACGGAGCCGGTCAACCGCTGGTGACGTGGCGGCGTTCATCGGCGGGCGCCGGGCTGCGGGCTGCGGGCTGCGGGCGCCGGGCTGCGGGCTGCGGGCTGCGGGCGGAAATCCCGTTGCCCCTGGCGCCGGGCCCGCGCATCATGACCTCCCGTGAGTGACGACAGCCGAAGTACCAGCAGCAGCCTGTTCAGCAGAATCCGGCCGGACCTGACCCCCTGGCGCACCTCCCGGGACTTCCGGCTCCTCTGGGGCTCGGGCTGCATCTCCTCCTTCGGCAGCTTCCTCACCTACGTCGCGGTCCCGTTGCAGGTCAAGGAACTCACCGGCTCCTACCTCGCGGTCGGCCTGATCGGCGCCGTCGAACTGCTGCCGCTGATCGTCTTCGGACTCTGGGGCGGTGCGCTGGCCGACGCGCTCGACCGGCGCAAGCTGGTGCTCGCCTCGGAGGCCGGGCTCGGCCTGCTGATCGCCCTGCTGCTGGTCAACGCCCTGCTGCCGCACCCGGTGCTCTGGCCGATCTACCTGGTCACCGCCATGGTCGCGGCCGTGGACGGCCTGCAACGCCCGGCCCTGGACACGCTCGTCCCGCGCATCGTCGAGCACGACCAGATGACCGCCGCCTACGCGCTGCTCTCGCTCTACCGCAGCACGAGCTCGGTGCTCGGCCCGGCGCTGGCGGGATTCGTGGTCGCGTTCGCGGGCGTGCAGACCGCGTACGCGCTGGACGTCGCCACCTTCGCGATCTCGCTGCTGCTGCTCGCCAAGCTGAGCGCGGTGCCGCCGCCCAGCGGCGCCGAGAAGCCGTCCGTCGCGGCGGTCGTGGCGGGGGTGAAGTACGCCTGGAGCCGTCCGGAGCTGCTGGGCACCTACGTGGTGGACATCGTCGCGATGCTCTTCGCGTTCCCCGTCGCGATCTTCCCGTTCCTCGCCGACGACCTGCACGCGCACTGGGCGCTGGGGCTGCTGTACGGCGCCTCGGCGGTCGGCGGCCTGCTGGTCTCGGCGACCAGCGGGTGGGCGTCCGGGGTGCACCGGCACGGCCGGATGGTGGTCCTGGCCGCGCTCGGCTGGGGCGCCGCGATGGCGCTGGCCGGGCTGGTGGGCAACCTCTGGCTGGTGCTGTTCTTCCTGGCGGTCGCGGGCGGGGCGGACATGGTCAGCGGGATGGGCCGGTCGACCATCTGGAACCAGTCCATTCCGGACGAGTTGCGCGGCCGGCTGGCGGGGGTGGAGCTGCTGAGCTACTCGGTGGGACCGCAGCTCGGCCAGGTCCGGGCCGGCGGCATGGCCGGGCTGGTCGGGGTGCGCGGCTCGGTCTGGATGGGCGGGGTGGCCTGCGTGGCCGGGGTGCTGGGACTTGCCGCCGTACTGCCGAAGCTCCTCGCCTACGACTCCAGGACCGACCCGCACGTCGCGGCCGTCCGCGCCCAGCGGGAGCGGACGGCCGAGGCCACCGACGTCGCACCGGCGGCCTGACGCCGGGTCAGTCCTGCTCGCGGTCCTCGGCGGGACGGTCGTCCCAGCGTGGGTCGTTCTGCCACTCCCGGTTGCGCTCCGCGGCCGTCTCCAGGGCGTGCGCAGCCTCCTCACGGGTGGCGTACGGACCGAGCCGGTCCTTGGCCGGGCACTCCGGGCCCTCCTCGACCTTGCCGTGCTTGACGCAGTAGAACCACTCGCCCGGCTTTCCGGTGGGCTTGCGGCCGAATCCCAGGGGCATGGGCCTCTTCCTCTCGTTCAGGGAGATCATTCCCGGCCGTCCCGCTCGCACACACAACCGGGGTGGAACGGGCCTGCGGGATAGAATCGCGGCCATGGCTCACCTCGTTCCCGGCACCCAGTCCCCCGTCCGCAAGGTTCCGGCGCACATCGCCCGTCCGGAGTACGTCGGCAAGCCCGCGCCGACGCCGTACACCGGACCCGAGGTGCAGAGCGCGGAGACCATCGACAAGATGCGGATCGCCGGCCGGATCGCCGCACAGGCGATGGCGGAGGCCGCGAAGCTGATCGCGCCGGGGGTCACCACCGACGAACTCGACGCCGTCGCCCACACCTACATGTGCGACCACGGCGCCTACCCGTCCGACCTGGGCTACCGGGGCTTCCCGAAGTCGATCTGCACCTCGGTCAACGAGGTGATCTGCCACGGCATCCCGGACTCGACGGTCCTTCAGGACGGCGACATCGTCAACATCGACGCCACCGCCTACATCCACGGGGTGCACGGCGACCTGAACGCCACCTACCTGTGCGGCGACGTGGACGAGGAGTCGCGGCTGCTGGTCGAGCGCACCCGGGAGTCGCTCGCCCGGGCGATCAAGGCGGTCAAGCCCGGCCGCCAGATCAACGTCATCGGCCGGGTCATCGAGTCCTACGCCAAGCGGTTCGACTACGGCGTGGTCCGGGACTTCACCGGGCACGGGATCAACACGTCGTTCCACTCCGGCCTGATCGTGCCGCACTACGACAGCGAGCGGGCCACCGAGGTGATCAAGCCCGGGATGACCTTCACCATCGAGCCGATGCTCACCCTGGGCACGTACGACTACGAGATCTGGGCGGACGGCTGGACCGTGGTCACCAAGGACCGCAAGCGCACCGCGCAGTTCGAACACACGCTGGTGGTCACGGCCGACGGCGCCGAGGTCCTCACCCTCCCCTGACGCCTTCCCCACTGCCCCCGCGTCCGTTTGACGGCCGGTCAGCCGATCAGCCACTGCTCCTCGGCGACCGCGCCGACCTCGGTGCAGGCGTCCGTCAGCACGTCCAGCACGCGCAGCGCGTCCGGCAGCGGCTGCTCGGGGCCGCGCAGCCAGCGCACCTCGGAGCCGTCCGGCAGCGCGGCCGGGGGCAGCAGGGTGTACGAGCCGCGGCAGTGCCAGCGCAGGCCGGGGTGCTCGGAGACCGTGTCGGGGTGGGTGTCCAGCGCACTGGACCACCACTCGTCCTCGTCCGCGGGGGTACCGCGGGTGGCGGTGAAGAAGAGGTAGCGATCCTCGCCGACCGCGGCCACCGGGCCCCCGACGCCCGCCTCGGTCAGCCGCTCCAGCGCCAGTTTGCCCGCCGAAACCGGTACGTCCAGGACGTCGTGGGCCCGGCCGGTGGCGGTGATGAAGTTGGCCTGCGGGTCACGGGAGAGCCAGCGGGCGAGTTGCTCGGCGTCGGTGGTGGCCTGGGACTGCCAGGCGAACGAGACCGGGTGCTGGGCCGGGGCCGGACAGCCGACCCGGTCGCAGGAACAGCGATGGCCGGCCGGATGGGCGGCCGGGGCGAGCGGGAAGCCGGCCCGGACGGCGGCCAGTAGCAGATCGAGCCGGGCAGCCGGGGAAGTCGCGCCGCCGGTGTCCGTTCCGGTGCGCTGATCGCGTCGCTGCCACCACGTGGTCCACCTGCTGCTGGCTTCCATCGGTCCCCTTTCGCACCCGCTGTGTCTGGTGTGGCACAGCGCTCGACGCACATCCGACGCAACGTCCCGCGCCACCCGCTGCTTCCCGGGGGCATCAGGTCAATCGGCCGGGCAGCCGTAGCCGGGGTCACCGGTCGGCCGACGCCTTGGTCCACAGTGCGGAGCGCGAGAACGGAAGGCTCGGCGGGAAGGCGCGTTTCCGCGCGCCACCCGGCCCGCACGGGGCCGCTGACCCGGGTGAACCCCGGGGGCGTACTGAGCAGGATAAGGGAGCGCCGGGCTCCTGCGGACCCAGGGGTTTGGGTCCGTACCCGATCAGGTGCGAAGCTGGGCGGATGAGGAGTGCGGACACCGAATTCGTGGGAGGGCCGTTGGACGGCCAGGTCCTGCCCATCCTGCTGTCGCCGTTTCACAGCGTCCCCAAGGTCTACCGGGTGCCGGTGCCCGCGCACGGGGACGTTCCGGCCGAGACGCTGCGCTACGTCCGGGCCAAGGAGTACGACGCCAAGGGACGCTCCCGGTGGCGGTACGAGTACGCACCGCCACCGGAATAACCCGCCCCTGTGCTCCTTCTCACGCCTCTTCGGCCAGGATGAGGTAGAGCTTCTTGCGGGCCTCGACGAGGACCGCGAGCCCCTTGGCGCGCTGCTCCTCGGTGCCGGTGCCCATCACCTGGCGAATGGCGTGGTCCACCGAGGCGAGTGCCTGGCCGACCTCCTGGACCGCCTCCCAGCCGACCTCGCGGCCGGTCTGCATCCACGGCTCCGCCGGGCCGGCCTCGGCCTCGGCGCGACCGGCCTCCGTCAGCTCGAACAGCCGCTTCCCGCTGGACTCCTGAGCCACGATCAGCCCCTCCTCCTCCAGTAGCTGGAGGGTCGGGTAGACCGAACCCGGGCTGGGGCGCCAGGCGCCCTCGGTCCGCTCACCGATCTCGGTGATCATCTCGTAGCCGTGCATCGGCCGGTCCTTGAGCAGCGCCAGCAGCGAGGCACGAACGTCCCCACGCCGCGCCCGGCCACCGTGCCGCCCGCGCCCCCGGCCTCCACCGCCGTGCCCGAACGGCCCACCCCCGCCGAACGGCCCGCCACCGAAGGGCCCGCCACCGCCGAACGGCGGCCCGAACCCCCCGCGCCCGCGCCCCTCGACGCGCTCCCCGCCGTCCCCCGGCAGCCCCCGAACCCGGGCCCGCGCCGCCTGCCCTGCTCACGCCTGCCCCGGCCGCCAGGGCCGGGTCCGAACGAATATTCCGCGCGCATGATGCGCACCACCTCTCGATGTATCGGCAGCACCTCCTGTCGAAGTACTGTCTCGATACTTCGACGATATATCGCTAACGGTCGCTCGTCAACGCTCACCGATATATCGGCGACTGTCTCGATGCGACGAGGCTTGATGTCCTGTCCCGGCGTAGGTTGCCGCCGTCCACCGTGTCTTGTCCGGTTCGCGTTTCGTCCGGCGTGAGGTTCCCGCTCCGATGAACAGCAGGCACGCCCATCCCGAGCGAGCTTGCCGCTGAGCGGTCTTCGTCCCGCTGGAGATTGCCGCCGCCCGCTGTGTTGTCGCGGACGGTGAACCACTGACACCGCAGGCGCTGGTGCGCCATGATGTGGCCCTCACATCGCCTGCCGAGGGATCCGCAACATGTTCATCGTCTACGGGTTCGTGTTCATCTGGGGTATCGGCTTCCCCGCTGAACACGCGAACAGCGAGCGCATATCTGCCTGGTGGCACGGGGTCCTCGCCGCCCTCCTGATAGGTGCCGCAGCGGCCTTCCTCGCGTTCGTCATCCCGAACGTGGTGAGCGCGTTCGCGTCCGGGAGCATGGTCGGCTGCCTCATCGGCATCGTGGGCGCCCCCTTCTGGGGCCACTCGAACCAGGAAGCTGGCTTGGCCGTGGGGCTGACTGCTGCGCTGCTGGTTCTGGCCCTGACGCGTCGGGCCGTAGAGGTGCGGCGGCACTCAGCACCTTCGATCGTGATCCCTACTCCGGCCGCCGTGACCGCGGCTGGTCGGGACACGACCCGTCGACCGACTCGGCATCTTGGCGTCCCGGCTCGTTCTGATGGCTTGGTTGCATCAGGGGCGGTCGAGCCGCTGCTGACGACTGGACCGAGCGGTGACGCAACGATCACGCTGGAACGGGGCTCTGGGCTTCGAGCGATGACGTCAACGGCGGTCTTCAATGTGGAGCTGCGACATGTAGTCAAGGTTGATGCTGTGCCTGGCGAATTCAAAGATGGACGGCAGTTGCATCGGCTGACGCTGAGTCCGGTCTTCCCGTTCATGCTTGGTATCTGGTTGCTACCGGACGAAGCAGTCGTATGGCGCGGCGCCTTGTCCAGCTGACAGGCCCTCCGAAGCCACTGAATTTCCCCTTATAGGGCGGTTTGGCGGTTCGGCACTTCGTGGCCCGGTAAGAGCTGGCTCGTGAAGCTGGCACGGGTACAGGGCGAGGAACGGGTGGCTGCGAGTGCGCCCGCAGCTGTCGAGGCTGGTGTCTTCTCCGTCGAGTACGTCGACGAGGGCGGAATCCGGCGGCACGAGCCGCTGCCCGCGGTGTGGACCACTCGGTTCGAGGAGATGGAGCCGGTCCGGAAGGTGCGCTCCTTCCATGGGCAGCGCTCGGTGGTCAGGGACTACTGGTTCGCCCGGACGGGGCAGGTGGTCAGCTGCGAGTCGCGGCTGGAGCGGGACCACGCGATGTTGTTCGACTTCGACCCGCTGGCGGTTGGGCTGGTGTCGCAGCCGTTCCGCCTGTTCTGGCCGGGACAGCGGGGACGGCGAGGCCACGTCCCGGACTTCTTCGTACGGCTGGCGGACGGCACGACGGTGCTGGTGGACGTTCGGCCGGATGATCAGATCGAGCCGGGCGACGCGGAGGCGTTCGCGGCCTCGGCTCGGGCCTGCGAGCTGGCGGGCTGGTCGTTCCGCCGGGTTGGGGTGATCGCCCCGGTGCTGCTGGCCAACGTTCGCTGGCTGGCGGGCTATCGCCATCCGCGCTACTGGCAGCCGCGGACAGCTGCGGGGCTGCGGGAGGTGTTCGCGGAGCCGAGATGCCTGTTCGCGGGGGCGTCGGCGGTCGGGGACCGGTTGGCCGTGCTGCCAGTGCTCTATCACCTGCTCTGGCGGCGCCTGCTGACCGCGGATCTGAGTGAACGTCCGCTGGGGCCGGACACTTTGGTCGGCTCCGCTCCCGAAGGGGGCCTGGCCGGATGATGCGCGTTCCGCTGGTGATCCGGCCGGGCGATCGGGTCAGGTTCGAGGGCAGGGTGCAAACCGTCGCCGGGATCTCGGGGGTGCTGGTCCGGCTCGCGGACGAGGCGGGTGGCACTGCGGCGATGCATCTGCCGACCTTGATGGCGTCGCCGGAGTTTGGACTGCTCAGACGTGGGCTCGTTCTCGGTCATTCACCGTGACACGCCGTTCGTCTTTCTCGCCCCCGGACAGCGCGGCGCACAAGACCGCCTCGACGCCGCCCGCGGACTCGGGCACCTCGTGCTTCGGCCCGAACACACCCGCATGGACTGGCGAGCTCTGGACGCCGAGGCCGGCAAGTTCGCCGCCGCATTCCTGATGCCCCGCACCGGAGTCTTGAGCCACATGCTCCGCAACGTCACCTTCGAGAGGATCACCACGGCCAACCACATCTGGGGGGGTCACGGCCGAAGCCTTGACCTATCGCCTGCATGACCTGGGTCTGATGCAGGAATGGTCCTTCCGACGAGCGATCACCGAGGTCAAGAAGGCGTCCTTCAGCTTTCGCGAACACTCCGCACCGGAGAAGAGCAACGTGCTGCCCCACGTGTTCGAGGCCCTCCAGACCCAGGGGATCACGCCGCTCGACGTCGCCGAGCAGCTCTGCCTCCCCCTCTGGGAGCTCAACGGCCTCATGCGCGGACTCGACCTGTCGGTCGACCAGGCCCGCACTCCGGAAACTGCCGCGAAGTGACAGGCCGCCCTCACGGTGACCGCGAAATCCGGTCGCCCAGGTCGAAGTGCCACTGACAGGATGTCCCGGTGAGTACCGCGCCGCTCCTGACCTCCGACAGCTACGAACGACTCGTCGTTGGCCTGCGCGGACGAACCATCGTCGCGGTCGACTACTTCGTACTGATGGTCGGGGACGAGGGTACCGATCCTGACGAGTGGGACTACGGAACGTGGCACGAGCCCACGATGGGCGTCGAGCTGACCATGGACAACGGCGCCACCTACTCGGTTATCTGGGGCAACACTTTCGACTGCTACGGAGTCGAGCTCTACTCGGCGCCTATGCGCGACTTCCTCTCCCTCCTCGGCGAGCCGGGCGGGTCGGCGCGCGTCGCGGTCACGGAGCACCCTCTCTGGACCGGGATCCTTTCCTGCCCGATCGAGTCGTGTCGCATCCAATGGTGCGGCGAGGAGCACGGCGCTCCGACTCCGCTGCCGGAGGCCATCCACCTGCGGACCGCCAGTGGTCAGGTGTGGATCGCCGCCGGCCGCTCGGCCACTTACGAGCCTGACGGGCCTGGGCCGTTCTACTTGTGCACTGACGATGTGCTCGTCATCTTCGACACGGATGTCGCCAAGCGCGCCGGACTCGGGGTCTGATCAACGGCTTCGAAACGGGCGCACAGGCCAATGTCGGCGTACATGTCGAACTGCTCAGCCAGGTACACGTGAACGCGCCCACCGCGGCCGTAGGTGAGCACACGGCTACGTCCTGCTGTTGCTCACGCCTTTGGTGGTGAGGCCGGAGCCGGCAGACCGAATAGTCGAGCGAGCGCGGCGGTAACGGAGTCGATGTGGTCGGGCACGTGCGCGGGGGCCCAGTCGGCCGCCAGTGTGAGGAAGTCGGCCAGGTCGCGTTCGGCGTCGGCGAGAAGGTGGACGAGCTCGGTCACGGGCAGTTCGATCAGCGGGCTGTCGTGTCGGCAGGTGTCGACGGTGAGCCGGACGGTGTCGCCGATGCGTTCGGCGAGCGGTGACATGGGATCGTGGCCGAACCAGAGCGAGCCGCCGTCGTTGATCAGCCGGTGCCAGTCCCGCCAGTCTTCCAGCCCGTCGCAGCACCCGGGCAGGAAGGTGACCCCTGTTGACGTGTCCGACACCCGCAAGCCGCCAGCTGCGAAGAGGGGGTCGAGGGTCAGCAGTCCGTGGAGGAAGGAGCTGAGCGGGTCGGTCGGCCGCGGCGGGTGATCGCCGTCCGGTTCGGTGTCGTTGCAGCGGATGATGCCCATTACTGCTGTCCCGACCTCGGCGGGTGAGAGCTTGCCGCTGAGCGACTGGAAGCCGAAGCGCTCGACCTCGGCGACAGGCCAGAGGCCGAACGCATCGGGGGCGACTATCTCCACGACGGGCTGCATCACGATCACCCGGTGAAGTGTCCGGCATCTCCACCCGGATCGCATGCCTATTCCTGGAGCACCCAACCCCGCCGAGCTGCGCACCTTTGGCTGTACGCCGCTGAGCACATACCTGTGTACGCCGACAGTCAACAGCCGGATGCGGCCTGTCCCGCAGATTCACGTCACGGCAGCTTCGGGAGTGCAGGTCCGATCAGCCCAGTCCCACGCCTGCGGTTCGCGCCCCACAGGCAACCTAAAACGGGACAGTCGCACTCAAAGCGCCTTGGGTGGCAACGTCTTCCGGGACGCCAACTGCGGTCCTGTCCCACCCACCTTGCCTATCCGCAGGTCAGCGACACCCCCTGCCGACAAGCTAAATCGGGACGGGACACTTGATGTCCTGTTTTGGTCAGCTGCGAGTCCCACCCGTCCCTGGAGCCGCTCAGTCAGGTCCCGAGCTCGGACTTGGGCCTCCCCCGGACAGAGCCAGGGACGCAGCTGCACTGCGGAGTGAGGTGTCCTGGCGTGCTGCTACGGTCCGCGCATGACAAAGCGTGTGCCATTCACCGGTGATGAGAAGGACAGTCTGTACGTTGCCCTCGACCGGCATCGTGATGCGGTGCTGTGGAAGCTCGAAGGCCTTGACGACGAGCAGCTGCGGCGGCCGATGACTCCGTCGGGGACGAACCTGCTGGGGCTGGTCAAGCACCTGGGGGGTGCCGAGCTCGGCTGGTTCTGCGAGACCTTCGGCCGCGAAACGGGGCCCTTGCCGTTCGACTTCGAGGTGGACGAAACCTCCGACATGCGGATAGAGCCGCACGAGTCCACCGCGGACGTACTGGAGTTCTACGGCCGTGCCCGGGCGGCAGCCGACAAGGTGATCGACGAGCTCGGACTCGACGACCTCGGCAGGTCCTACGCCGGCAATGACGTGTCGCTGCGCTGGGTACTCATCCACATGACGACGGAAACCGCCCGGCACGCGGGCCACCTGGACATCCTGCGCGAGCTCATCGACGGCTCGACCGGCGACCACAACCGGGGCTGATCCGGGCAGGTCGATCCGGGCTGCCGCCCTCGATCACCGGGCTTCCGGCGGCCGCGAGGCGTCCCCGGTGGCCCCGGCCGCTGGGCGCGCGTCGCGGCTGGCGCCTCAGACCTGCGCCATGCCGCCGTCGACGAAGAGTTCGACGCCGGTGATGAAGCTGGAGGCATCGCTGGAGAGGAACGCCGCGGCCTTGCCCATCTCACGGGGATCGGCGATCCGGCCGGTCGGGTTGCCCTCGCCCATGCGGTGGACGGCGGCGCCCACCTGGTCGGCGCCCTGTGCCATCGCCAGCGCGCGCCGCAGGGACTCGGTGTCGACCGCACCGGGGCTGAGGACGTTCATGCGGATGCCGGAGCCCTTGATGTCCTGGATCCAGGACCGGATGAAGGCGCGCACCGCGGCCTTCGAGCCGCCGTACAGGCCCATTCCGCGCGGCGGCTGGATGGAGGCCGTCGAGCCGATGATGACGACGGTGCCGCCGGGCGGCAGCAGCGGCAGTGCCGGCTGGACGGTGAACAGGACGCCCTTGGCGTTGACGTTGAAGGTCCGGTCGAACTGCTCCTCGGTGATCTCGCCGAGCGGGGCGTGTGCGCCGATTCCGGCGTTGGCGACGACGGCGTCGAGCCGCCCGTACCGGGCCTTGACCTCCTCGTACGCGGCCTGCATGTCCGTGAGCGCGGTGACGTCGGCCACGATGCCCGAGCAGTTCGGTCCGATCACGGCGACCGCCTCGTCCAGCTGCTTCTGCTGGAGGTCGGTGATGACCACACGGGCGCCCTGGTCCACGAACTCCTGGGCGATACCCAGGCCGACCCCGGACGCGCCACCGGTGACCACAGCGACCTTGCCTTCGAGCGGGAGGCTCATCGTTTTCTCCTCTGAGTGAGTTGCCCGCAGCCTGCGGACGGCAGCGGCAGGGTGCCCTACACTCGAAAGTGGAGGCGCCGCCACTTTCGCCAAGGTAAGCGGAGGCGCCGCCACTTAGCAACTCGTCAACGAAAGAGCCCTCCCATGAGTACGGACACCGGGCGCCCGCTGCGGGCCGACGCACGGCGCAACCGGGAGAAGATCCTCTCCACCGCGGTACGCGTCTTCGCGGAACAGGGACTGGATGCGCACCTGGAGCACATCGCCAGGGAAGCGGGGGTCGGGACCGGCACGCTCTACCGCAACTTCGCGACCCGGGAACTCCTGATCGAGGCCGCCTACCGCAACGAACTGAACCGACTGTGCGAGGCCGCCCCCGAACTGCTCGCGACCATGCCGCCACGCGCGGCGCTGCGTGCCTGGATGGGCCACTTCATCGACTACGCCACGGCGAAACTGGGCATGGCCGACGCCCTGCGCGCCGTCGTCGACTCCGGCGTCAACCCCTATGCCCACAGCCGGGAGTTGATGATGACCGCACTCACCTCGCTGCTGGACGCCGCAGCCGCGGCCGGCACCATCCGGGCGGACATCGCGGCAACCGACATGTTCGCCGCCCTGACCGGCGTCGCCCTCGCCTCGGGAAGGCCCGAACAGCGCGAGCAGGCCGAACACCTCCTGGACCTCATCCTGGACGGCCTCAGGTACGGCGTGACGGACTGATGCGATCACCCCTTCGAGGAGGCTGAACATGTCGGAGTCCCGCCAGCCGTCACGGAGCAACGCGGTGTGCCGGCGCCGCCCTACCGCACCCCACCCACTTGCGTCAGGACTTGGGCCACGCGACCGAAGTCTCCACCGCCTGCTGGTAGTCAACGTCGGGGATGGTATGGGGGCGAACGCTCACTACATGTGCCAGAGCATGACGGAGGATGCGCTCTTCGCTTGTCGAGAGCGGCATTGAACTGGGCTCCTACTTCGGCTATCTGACGATGGGGTCGACGCGGCGGGAGTTTCACACCGGCAGCGGACGCCGCAGGGGCGGATCTCTGTCGAGACCCGCCCCCACAATGCCGTTCAGTCGTGTCAGTTCTGGGTCAGCTGGTCGAAGTCCACCTCTCCCGTGGTGCCGCCGCCGTTGTTGTGGGCGGTCATGAACACACCGGCGTCCTGGGCCGACGCGGCGCCGGGGACGGTGGCGGTGCCGACCGTCGTCCAGGTGGTGCCGTCGGTCGAGTAGGAGCCGGTGTAGCTGCCGCCGGTCCGCACCAGCTTCAGCCAGGTCGGGTAACTCGCCGTGCCGAGGCCCGAGTTCGAGGGAGCGGAGTTGCTGTCCAGCCGGCCACTGCCGGTGCTGTCCCACTGCAGCACGTAGCCGTTGCCGGGGGTGACGGCGAGGATCAGGTAGCCGGGCGAACTGCCCGGCGCCGTCACGTCGTTGCGGACGATGATGCCCGCCTTGGCCCAACTGCTGGTGGCGGCCTGGGCGGTGACCTGCACGACGGTGGTCGAGCCGTCGTGCTCCGCGCCCTTCTGGTAGACGGTGCTGTACTCGTCCGTGCTGCCCCAGGCGTCGGCGCCGCCGCCGAGCACGCCCAGCCGTGTGCCGGACTGCCCGAAGACCGCCGTGGTGTCGCTGTAGGTCAGGTACGGCGCGCGCACCGGGGCGGTCACCCGGACGGTACCCGCCGAGTCGGCCGCGGTGCTGCCGCCGCTCCAGCGGGCGGCGACCGTTCCGGTCAGCGTGTCGGTCTCGATCGGCACGCTGAGCACGGTCGGCGCGGTGATCCGGAACGCCGCGATGGCCATGTGGCCGGGGCGCACCGTGCCGAACCCGGTGGCGGTGAGCGGCTCGACCGTCCAGCCGGCCGGCGCGTTCAGCCCGAGGGTGACCTGACCGACCGCCGAGCTGCCGTTGTTGGTGAACGAGGAGGTCACCGTGGCGGTGGCGCCGTCCAGTTGGGCGGGGATCGCGGTGTTCAGGGAGATGCTCGGCGCGAACTGGCCGGGCTTGTCGGTCTTCGCCACCCGGTAGAGGACGGTCCCGTGGCCCGGGACGGCGGCGCTGATGGTGCCCGGCGTCTCGGTGGTCGCCTTGCTCCACAGGTCGCGCAGCGTGTAGCCCTTGGCCGCACCGAGTCCGACGGCCTGGGCGGTGGTGCTGATCGTCGCGGTGGTCGCGTTCTCGTTGAACAGCGCGACTGCCACGCTGCCGTCCGCCAACGGCTTGGCGAGTACGTCCAGGCCGCCGCTGTGCGCGATCTCCACGCCCTGCTTGCCCAGCGGGTCCTGGTCGACCGCGATGACGTCGCGGTTGGTGTAGATCGCCATGGTCTGTGCGGACGCGGCGCGCAGGTCGGCGCCGGAGATCAGCGGCGCGGCCATCGTGGCCCAGAGCGAGAACTCGGACCGGTCCTCGGCCGGGGTCATGCCGTTGCCGACCTCCAGCATGTCCGGGTCGTTCCAGGCGCCCGGGCCGGCACCGGCGGCCAGCGCGACGTTGGTGTGGAAGTTACCCAGCATCGAGCCGAAGTCGGCGCTGATGTCACCGGTGGTCCGCCACAGGTTGCCGACGCCGGCCCCCCAGGACGCGACGTTCTCATTGCCCCAGTTGCAGAGCGAGTAGACGATCGAACGGCCGGTCTTCGCGAGCGCCGCGCCCATCGCCTTGTAGCGCTGCTGGCTCGGGATGTTCTGGTTGTAGCAGTTGTCGTACTTGAGGTAGTCCACACCCCAGGACGCGAACGAGGCGGCGTCCGCGTCCTCGTGGCCCAGGCTGCCCGGGTAGCCGGCGCAGGTCATCGTGCCCGCGCTCTCGTAGATGCCGAGCTTGAGGCCCTTGCTGTGCACGTACGCGGCGACGCCGGTGATGCCGTCCGGGAACTTGACCGGATCGGGCACAAGATTGCCGGCCGCATCGCGGGACTTGCTCATCCAGCAGTCGTCGATATTGACGTACTGGTAGCCGGCCTGCTGCATGCCGCTGGCCACCAGCTTGTCGGCGATCTGCTCGACCAGCTTCTCGCTGACGTCGCAGCCGAAGGTGTTCCAGTCGTTCCAGCCCATCGGGGGCGTCTTCGCCAGTCCGTTGTCCACTGCGGCCGCCGGTGTCGCCGTCGCCGTGACGACGGTCAGCGGCACCGCCGTCATCGCGGCGGCGAGCAGCGCGGCCCACGCCTTCTTCATGCCATCTCCTGGGTGGTGAGAGGTGCTGGGGAGGGAGGGTGCTCGTGCGTGGTGCGTCCGCCATGCGCATGGCGGACCCAGGGAATCAAAACTCCACATCATCGGTCAATAACTCACACCAAACTGAAGCCATGGACGCGGAAAGTCGGCAGAATCACCCAAACTTCAACAGTCGAACCTGGCACCGATCACCGCCCAACCGATGGGTAGCATGACGAACTCCTGTGTGAGCACAGGCGCGACGAACACAACGGGGGTGGGGACCATGGGCATCGGCATGGGCACGGGCATGGGCAGGCGCCAGAAGGCCGCGGCAGGACTCGCGGCGGTGGCGGTGGCCGGCGCGTTCGGCGCCTACGGGGTCTCGGAGCTGGGGGCGAAACACACCACAGCCGACGTACGGACCGTCACGGTCGCCGACCCGCCCGCCGGGCAGGTCCCGTCCCCGACCGGCCCGCCGAGCGACTCCGCGCTCCCGTCGCCGAGCGCGAGCGCGAGCCCGTCCGCGAGCGCCTCGGCCAGTGCCTCGCGCAGCGCCTCGCCCAGTGCCTCGGCGAGCCGTTCGACCTCGCGCGGTTCGTCCGCGACCGCCTCCACGCAGCCCGGCGGCACGACTCCGAAGACCCAGGCCGCCGCCTCCGCCGCGCCCGCGCCGACCGCCAAGCCCGGCCCGGTCGCACCGCCGCCTCCGCCCGTCACCGCCCCGCAGACCCCGCCGGCCCAGGGCGGCTGCAAGAGCTTCACCGGTACCAACCAGCCGCAGAGCGACGTCGGCGCCGCCCTCACCGCCGCCGCGGGAAAGTCCAGGACGCTGACGCTGGGCAGCGGCGGCACCGACAAGCTCCCGCCGCTGCCGGTCAACCTGGTCAAGGCGATCGCCTGGCAGGAGAGCGGCTGGCAGTCGGCCATCCTGGCCTGCGACGGCGGCATCGGCACGATGCAGATCATGCCCGCCACCGCGACCTGGATGAACGGCAAGTTCGGTACGAAGAACGACGTCCAGACGCTGGCCGGCAACACCGACCTCGGCGCCGAGCTGCTGGACGAACTGGTCGCCTACTACGGCGACTCGGACTTCGGCGGCAAGTACGACCTGTCGCCGGACCCGGTCACCGGCAAGAGCCCGCTGCTCGACGTGGTCGTCGCGGCCTACAACGCGGGCGCCGGCAACGTCCACTACAACACCGTCAGCAGCACCGACCCGGCCAGCGGCCTGGTCACCGCCACCGGCACCGAGGTGATCCCCAACCCGGGTTATGTGAAGAGCGTCGAGGCGCTGATGACCAACTGCAGCTGTCTGGGCTGACCCCCGCGTGGTGCCGCGCCGACCGCCTGCGGGCAGCCTGCCCGGCACCACGTGGGAGCCGTCGTCACGGCACCACGTCGGAGCCGTCGTCGCCGACGCCGGGTCAGGGCAGCCGGCGCAGCACGACGACGCCGTCCTGGTCGAAGACCGCGCCGTACCGCGCGCCCGGGTGCAGCGCCGTCGCGTACCCGGGCATGTCGGCGGGCGCGTCGCCCCAGCCGTCCCGGTCCACCAGGAGGTAGTCCGGCGCCGCCGGCTTGCAGCCGCCGAGCCAGTACGTGTCGTCGCGCGCGGCCAGCGCCGCCAGCGGCCCCATCGAGGACTCCACCCGGACGTCCGGCGGGATCTGCGCGATCGCCGCCCGCAGCGCCGCCGCGTGCGTGCCGCCGCTCCAGGCCGACGGGTCGGTCAGGCCGCCGAAGCCGACCGGCAGGCTCACCAGGCAGGCCACCGCGATGGCCGGCGCGGCCGGCACCATCCCGTCCGCGAACGCCCGTACGCCCGGGCGCTCGGAGCGGCCCATCCGCTGCACCGCGTCCACCAGCGCGAGGAAGACGATCGGCATCAGGGTCGCGTTGTAGTGCCAGTCCGGGCCCCAGAACATCGGGTTGGACGAGCCGAACCGCCAGGCCAGCGTGGGCAGCGCCAGGACCACCAGCGGCGAGCGCAGGGCCAGGAACCCGACGATGCCGAAGATCCACCCGCTGGTCTTCCAGACCGTCAGCCGGGTGAACGGACCGATGAGCACCTGCCAGATCTTCGGATGGGTGCCGCCCGGCAGCTTGGACCAGTAGTCGAAGTGGTGCTGCGGATTGAAGTGCGGAATCAGCACCAGGACCGAGAGCGCGGTGAACGCCAGGCCGAAGACGACCAGCACGCCCCCGGTGAACCACCGCCGGGCCATCAGAACCAGCACGACGCCGACCGCCGCGACCGTCAGCCCCATGTCCTCCTTGACCAGCACCAGCGGCAGCGCCCACCACGCCGCGCGCTCCCAGCGCTCGAACAGCAGCTGCCGGCCGACCAGGGCCAACAGCGGCACGGCGAAAGCTATTTCGTGGAACTCCGCGTCCACCGCCCGCTGCAGGCCCCAGGACAGCCCGTACGCGACGCCGATCAGCAGCCCCCGGTTGGGCGTGAGCAGCCGGGCAGCGGTGTCCGAGACCACGCCGACCGACCAGGCGAACAGCACGGCCTGGGCGACCAGCAGGGTCACCGCGGACGGGAAGGCCCAGAAGAACGGCGCGAGCAACGCGAGGACGGGCGACCAGTGGTCGCCGAGCGCGTTGAAACCGGGCCCCTTGATCGAGACCACCGGAGCGTGGAAGTGCGCGTAGCCCTTCACCGCCTCGGTGAAGATGCCCAAGTCCCAGGACGGCGAGCCGAAGCGCTGGTAGCGCAGGACCGCCAGGACGGTGTAGCCGAGCAGGAAGAACGCCGCGAGTGCGACGTGCGGCAGGACGTCGTCCAGCCGCCCGGCTCCGGCGGCGCGGGCCACCCGGGCCGCCCGGCCCCAGCTGGGCACCCGCCTGGCCGGAACCGCGGTCCCCAGGGTCTCGGCCATCCGAACCTCTCTCGACTACTCGATTTCTCGTGCGACTGACGCACGCTACCGCGAGACCACATGGTGTCGGCAGTCCCACCAGTGGGGCGTGGCGCTCTATCGTGGTCGCCATGCCGTCGTCGCCGCCGCCCGCCCCCATCGGTCCGATCCGGATCGTCTCCCGCTCCTCCCCCATGGCCCTGGCCCAGGTCGAGCGCGTCAGAACCGAGTTGGCCGCCCTCCACCCCGGCCTGCGCACCGAGGTGGTGCCCGTCACCACCTCCGGAGACCGCTGGACCGGCGCGCTCTCCGAGCTCGGCGGCAAGGGCGCGTTCACCAAGGAGGTGGACGCGGCACTGCTGGCCGGCGAGGCCGACCTCGCCGTGCACTGCGTCAAGGACGTCCCCGCCGACCGCCCGCTCCCGGCCGGTACGGTCTTCGCCGCCTTCCTGCGCCGCGACGACATCCGCGACGCGCTGGTGCACCCCGGCGGCCTGACCCTCGACGAGCTGCCGCCCGGCACCCGGATCGGCACCTCGTCCGTCCGCCGGGTGGCCCAACTGGCCGTCTCACACCCTCAGCTGACCTGCGTCCCGTTCCGCGGCAACGTCAACCGCCGGCTGGAGAAGCTCGACGCCGGCGAGGCCGACGCCCTCCTCCTCGCCGCCTCCGGACTGGCCCGGATCGGGCTCACCGAGCGGATCACCGAGATCCTCTCGGTCGAGACGATGTGCCCGCCGATCGGCGCCGGCGTCCTGGCCCTCCAGTGCCGCGAGGACGACGCCGTCACCAGCGCCGCCGTCGCGGGCCTCGGCGACGCGGGCGCCTGGCGGGAGACCACCGCCGAACGGATGTTCCTGCACGTCCTCCAGGGCCACTGCAACAGCCCGATCGCCGGCTTCGCCCGCGCCGAACGGGACGGCCGGCTCTCACTGCGCGGCCGGGTCTTCTCCCCCGACGGCAAGACCGTCCTGGACGCCCACGAATGGGCCGGCCCCCTCGACCCCGCCACCCTCGGCACCTCGGTCGCCGTCGCACTGCTCCGGCAGGGCGCGCGGGAGCTGATCGACAGCATCCCGCACTGACATCCCGTCAAAATCCGTCCACGCTCCGCCCCTTGATGACCGGAAACCACCCCCGAAGCGGTCGTGCCGCCCCCTACCATGGGAGCGGCACGATCCTCACCGGCGACGGCTACTCCAGAGGTCAGAGGTCACCATGGCGAAGCGAGTCAAGATCGAGAGCAGCTGCCGCGACTGCTCCCGCTGCACCGGCTCCCCCCTCGGCAACGCCGCCCGCGCAACCGTCCGAGGCACCGTCCGCAGCACCGCCGCCCTCGCCACCCTCGGCCTCTCCGAAGCCCTCACCCGCCGCTGCCGCCTCTGCGGCCACGTCATGGGCACCCACCGGTAGGACCGGACAGCGCAGAGGGCCCGCCTCCACCGGGCGTCAGGCCGGGGAAAGCGGGCCCTGCGTGTCGAGGGAACGGGCGAATCAGCTACCCGGCGCGATCAGCCACCGCTGCGCGGGGCTGCCGTTGCAGTCGTAGAGCTGGAGACGGGTCCCGTTGGCCGTGCTGCCGCCGGGGTCGTCCAGGCAGCGGCCGGTGGCCGGGTTGTAGATGCTGCTGTCGGCGCGCGGGATCCACTGCTGGGCGGGACTGCCCGTGCAGGTGTTCCACTGGAGGAGGTTGCCGTTGCTGTTGACGGCGTTGGTGTTGTCGAGGCAGCCGCCCATGACGTTGAGCGTGCCGTTGGCGTTGACAGTCCAGTTCTGGGCGATCGTCCCGTTGCAGTCCGTGATCTGGATGACGGCACCCGGCACCGTGCCGGCGCCGTTGTCGTCGAGGCACTTGTTGGCCCCGATGCCCGAGATGATGCGGTTGGGGACGGGGTTGGCGGTGTTGGTGGCGTAGGGCGAGACCACGAGGTCGGCGACCGAGCCGTCGTAGTAGGAGCTGGGCTGCCCGGCCAGCTGGTAACGGCCAACCACGAGGGGACCCTTGATGCCGGAGTTGGTGGTGTGGTGGCCGTTGGCAGCCAGTGTGCCGTTGACGTAGAGGCTGGTCTGGTGGCTGTCGGCGTCGTAGCTGGCGACGAGGTGCGTCCAGACGCCGGTTTGGACTGTGCCGGAGCTGCTGATGACGTCGTCGGTCTGGTCGTAGGGCCAGCCGTTGTTGTCGGCGTTGCTGAGGGCGAACCGCCAGGTGTTGGTGTTCTTGTCGGGCCAGAGCATGAAGCCGCTGGCGCTGATGCCGTCCTCGCTCGCCACGATCCCGCCGGCAGCGGTCGGCTTGGCCCAGACGTTGACGGTGAAGGACTTGCTGGTGTCGAGCGTGCTGCCCGTCATGTCGATCTCGCCGACGCCGTTCGAGGCCAGCTGCGCGACGTTGGTCGCGACGCCGTCGATGGCGTCAGGGAGGAAGGTGACCGCACCGGTAACGACACCAGCGTGCTGGTTCAGGGCATCTGGAGTCGTGATGACGCCGGTGGGCCCCGTCGTTTTCCCGGTGAACGGCCAGCGGCCGACGGGGGTGCGCAGATCGGCCGGATGGGTCTGGCTCGTGGAGATGAAGCAGGTGTACGACGTCGACGCGGGGCAACCCGTGGTGCTGCCGGTCCAGATGACGAGCTGGCCGGTCGAGGTGGTCGCCCACAGGTCGGGGACGCCGTCGCCGTTGAGGTCACCGGACGAGCCGACCTGGGGGTAGTCCGTCACCTGGAGGTTGACCCCCGCGATGGTAAGACCCTTGGTGGGATCGGCCAGTTGGCTGTAGTTGGGGACACTACCGCCGGTGATCGGGTAGGCGGTCAGCTGGCCGGTTTTGCGGTTACGGGCCCAGAGCGTCGGCTGCATCGCACCGCCGGCGCTCAGGCTGGGACCGTTGGCCGGGCCGGGGTTGATCAGGTCGTAGTTGCTCCAGTCCGCGGTGGAGACCAGATGAGCTGTGCCGTCCAGCTGGTCTGAGTTGGCGCCGGGTGCTGCGGAGTTCAGCAGCCAGAGCTGGGAGCCGTCGACCACGAGCAGCGACGTGCGCCCGATCGAAGCGGCACTGGTGCTTTCACCGCTGGGCGTGCCGAGCGCGAGGATCTGGGTGACCCCCGCCCAGGGCTGAGCTCCGGTGAACGGGCAGACGCCCGGCAATGCCTTGCCGCTCAGGTCCGTGCAGCTCGTGGGAGCCGGTTTGACATTTCCGGAAGAAGAGAACGTGCCGTTCCCGTAGTTCTTGTACCACCTGAGAGTACTGTCAGCGCTATTGAGCGCGACGACGTCATCCACCGTGCCCGCGTCCAGGTTGCCCCGGTGAGTGACCTGGACGGTGTTCCAGTTCTCGGTGGGCGCCGCCGTGGCATAGGCGCTGATGGCGTTCGCGGGGTCG
Source organism: Kitasatospora mediocidica KCTC 9733 (assembly GCF_000744225.1). GTDB lineage: Bacteria > Actinomycetota > Actinomycetes > Streptomycetales > Streptomycetaceae > Kitasatospora > Kitasatospora mediocidica. The sequence continues at coordinate 1,247,146 of NZ_JQLN01000007.1, forward strand.
ACGCCGGCGGTGACGATCCGGAGATTGCCGACGGCGTCCGGCAGCAGGATGTCGGGTTTGCTGTCGCCGGTCACGTCGCCGTAGGCCGAGGTGCCCTTCGGGTTCCAGGGTGCGAAGAACGAGTAGGCAGCGGGTTGGCCGTAGTTGCCGGCGTTGTCCTGGGCCTGCACATAGACGATGTTCGTCCCCCAACTCGCCGAGCCCGGGGTGTAGGTGAAGCTGGGGCTGGACTGGAGGACGATGCCGGCCCCGGCGCCGTCGGAGCACTTCCAACCGGTGACGGGGGTCGGGTCCGTACTCCAGCGGTAGCAGGCCGTGCCGGAGGCGGTGCCGCCGGCGGGGGCGGGGTCGTTGCCGGTCAGCGTGAAAGTCCCCCCCACGCTGCTGCCCGCGTACACGGTGGGGTGGGGGTTGGGAGTGCCGGAGGGCGGGAACTCACTCGAGTTGACGGCGAGGGTAGGTGAGGTCTTGTCGATCCGGAAGAAGCAGGCCGCGACGTCCGGGGAGCCAAGGCCTCCGCTCGGCGGATCGGAGTCGTAGGCGTTGGCCGTCCACGCGTACAGGTGGCCGTCGGCCAGCGAGGTGCCCGGGATGTTGACGCTGACGTTGGAGTTCTGCGAGGCGGCCCAGCCACTGTCGCCGGTCCAGGACCACCCGGCGTCGTTCCACAGGCGGAAGACGGTGTGCAGGTTCATCCCGGCGGGGGAGAAGTTGGAGGCGGTGAGGGTGACGTTCTGGTTGCCGCCGACCCAAGGGGCGTTCGTACTGCTGGTGGCGCAGTCGGAGCCTGTCGGGTGGCCGCTGCCGTCAGCGTTGGCGAAGCCCGGCTGCGGGGTGACGCGCGGCCACCAGAGGCTGGGGGCGATGTCGTAGGTGGTGACGATGTGCGGGTTGTTGCCGATGTGGTGGCGGTAGAGCGCGTTGTTCTCGTCGTCGGGTGCGATGCCGATCGTCCAGTTGCCCCACTTCTGCTGGGCGGCCGTCTGCATCTGAGAGGTGACGTCGAAGGTGATCGGCCCGGTACCGGTGACGATGCTGGAACCGATCTTGCTGCATCCGAGCATGGTCCCGCCAGTGCCGCAGGGCTGGTTGTTCCAGTTGGTGTCGCCGTTGATCGGGTCCGTCCAGTAGAGACCCAGCGGGGTCTGGGTGGACGGGCTGGAGGCGTCCGTGATGTTCACGAACAGCGTGGAGTTGTAGACGGTCGGGGGCGCCGGAGCGCCGCCGGGCTGAGTGTAGATGGCTGGGTTGATCCCGATCTGGACATAGGCGCGGTACCTGCCGTAGCCGGTGCAGTCGCCGTAGCCGCAATAGCCGATGCCCAGGTCTGCCGGTGCCATGTAGTTCTTGGTGTCGGGATGGTTCTCCTGGACCATGTCCCAGGCCTGGGCAGCGCTGTTCACGCTGATGCTGGGGTCGAGGTACCAAGGCCCGACGCCCTTCCCAAGGACGCTCTGATCCGGGGTCAGGTCGATGGCATCGGAGCTGGCCGTGACACCGATCGTGCCGACGTTCGCGCCTTCGCCGGGCGCGTCAGGTGTGGACCCACTCGTGGGCTGGGGTGCGGGAGCCGCGAAAAGCGAACGGGCCCGGGCAGCCACGGCACCCGAGGCGGTCGGAACGGCGGGTGGCGGCGGCGTGGAATCCCACTGCATCGGCGTCGGGGCGTGCAGCCGCACGGCCCCGGTGCTGTCGGTGAAGGCAAGGTTGCCAGCCGCGTCCGATCCGGCGGTCAACCCTGTCGTCGAGATCGGGAAGTGAAGGGACGTCAGTGCCGGATTGGCAGCGGCGGCAGCGGTCTTGACGACGATGACATCCCGCCAGCCACCCTGGGGGTCTGCGGTCACCTGAAGGTCGACATCGGGCGTCAGCACACCCGCGTAGGTGGCCGTTGCCCCGGACAGGGTGGGCTTGGGCAGTGTGAAGGGAGCCGTGACGGACAGCTGCTTGCCGTCCGGGGTGGTCAGCGTCGCGAGAGCACCACTGCCACCGCCCGACAGCTTCAACGAGGTCGGCGAGACGGTAGGACTCAGGGTCCCGTCGGTGTTCGTTCGCAGGGTGGCGTCGATGGCGGCCCAGCCGGCGCTCTGCCTGATCCGTACGGGAGCCGTGTAATCGGTGGTGCTGAGCGTACCGTCGGGGTTGACCACCGTCGTGGACGAGCCCGTGGTGAGGGCATCGACGGCGACAGCCTGCCCGCTCGTCTTCGCCTTGGTGCGTGCGTCGAGGATCGCCTGCGCGGTCGGCGACAGTGCGGGCGCGGCCGAGCCCGTCGCCGTCGCACCGGTTGGCACCGGTACGGGAACCGGGGTCTCGGCCTGGGCAGCGGGGGCGACGAGCATCCCCACTGCGAGCGCTCCGCTCACCCCCAGAGTGAGCAGGTGGGCGGCACTTGACCGTTTCCTGTGTGGTGCTGTCTTGCGCCAGATGCGTTCAGTTTGTGACATGACGATCCTCGTCCCTCCCTACAGCCCACTCCACGAGCAGGCGTTCGATTCGGAACCCTGCTGCTTGACCCGGCCAGGGTCAAGCCGATACGGCAAGTTGTGATGACATGCCCGGTTTGGTTCCAGCAGATAGGTCAAGGGTTTACAAAGTCTTTCAAGTCGACGGCAAACGGGCTGGTGATCCGAATATTCGTTCGCCTAGGGTCTGGTGAGATCGCGTCACCGGACTCATCTCGTGACGCTCCGTGAGGTTGAACAGCACTGGGGAGTGCCTGTGGTGGGGGTTCGGCGTACGCGTACGCCTTCGGGACGCAAACGGCGTCCCCGCACGAGCGGCATGAGCCTGTCGCTCGTGTTCGCGGTCCTGCTCGCACTGCTGACCGCACCCACAGCGTCAGCACTCAACGCAGGTTCCTCCGGCAAGAGTTGGAGCCCAACGGGCACCCCGCTCAACGCGCCGACCAAGTCCGTCAGCGTCAGCCCGGTGAAGATCACGCCGCTGAAGCCGGCGGCGGCGCCGACGAGCACGCCGACGCCCGCCGCACCGCCCCTGCACACCGGCAGCGCGACGGTCCAGCTCGGCGTCGACTCGACCGAGGCGCGGGCAGCCCGTGCGGCCACCGGTGGCGGCTCTCCGGCCTCCGGCGGTTCCACACTGGTACAGGCCGGACAGCTCCCGGTCTCGGTGGGCACGGACACGACCGGCGCCGCGCGCACCGTTCAGGTCACCGTCTCCGACCCGGCCAAGGGCAAGGCCGTCGGCATCCCGACACCCCTCGTCACCCTGACCGACGCCGACAAGGGCGCCACGGACGGCAAGGTCAACGTCGCCCTGGACCTGAAGCCACTGGGCGGCCAACTGTGGGCCGACCGTGCCCGTCTCGTGGCCGTGCCCGCCTGTGCGTTGACGACGCCGGACGCGACCGACTGCCGCGTGCAGACACCGGTCACCTCAACAGTGGACCCAGCCTCGGGCACACTCACAGCCGAGGTCTCCCTCTCCCCCGCGGCGTCCGGCAGTACGTCGGAGGCGCCCAAGATCCTGCTGGGCGCCATCGCGACGGCAGCCGGCTCGGGAGGCAACTACGCTGCCACGTCGCTGAATCCGTCAATGGCCTGGAACTCAGGGTCCAACGTCGGCAACTTCACCTACTCCTACCCGGTCCAGCTGCCGCCCTCGGTGAGCGGCGTAGCGCCCTCCGTGGCACTGTCCTACGACTCCTCCGCGGTGGACGGCATGACGTCGTCGCAGAACGCGCAGTCCTCCTGGGTCGGCACCGGCTGGGATTACCAGCCGGGCTTCATCGAGCGCTCCTACCAGAGCTGCTCCAAGGACGGCATCCCCGGCAGCGGGGACAACTGCTGGGCCGGTCAGAATGCCACCATGAGCCTTGCGGGCCACTCAGGCCCCCTCGTCCAGGACCAGAACGACAAGACCCTGTGGCATCCCCAGAATGACGACGGGACCACCGTTCGGCAGTTGACCGGCGCCCCCAACTTGCTTCCGACAGGCGAGTACTGGCTGGTCACCACGGACGACGGCACGAAGTACTACTTCGGACAGAACCGTCTGCCGGGTGGCGACGGCACCGACGCGCCCTCCAACTCGGCCTGGTCCGAGCCCGTCTACTCTCCCAACAAGGCAGACGGCCCCTGCTACAACGACGCCACCGGCGCGGGCTCGTCGTGCACCATGGGTTGGCGCTGGAACCTCGACTACGTGGTCGACGTCCACCAGAACCTGATCAGCTACACCTACAACCCCGAGACCAACAACTACCAGCAGGGCGGCGGCCAGAACAAGGGCGGCGGAAAGCCCGCGTCCTACATCCGCGGTGGCACACTCTCACAGATCTTCTACGGCCAGCGGCTCCCCGACCAGATCGCGGCCAAGGGCAAGCTGTCACCGGCCTCCGTGGTGACCTTCGGTACCGGCGAGCGGTGCGAGCCGAACGCCACGGTCACCTGTGCCCCGAACGAGAGCGAGCTGACGACCGCCGACGCCGCTGCCTGGCACGACATCCCCGTCGACCAGGTCTGCACCGGCGCTAGTTGCACGAACACCAGTCCGACCTTCTTCAGCACCAAGCGGCTGACCTCCATCTCCACGAAGGTGCTGGTTGGCTCCTCCTACTCAGCTGTGGACTCGTGGGCCCTCGCCCAGTCATGGGCCGATCCCGGAGACGGAACCCCGAAGTCGCTGTGGCTGGACTCGATCATCCGCACCGGGTACACCAGCGGTAACCCGACCCCGCTGCCGCCGGTGATGTTCGGCGGCGGCGAGATGGCGAACCGGGTCACCACGACCGTCGCCAAACCTGACGCAGTGCCGCCACAGACGCTGGGCCTGCCGCTGTTCAACCAGCCGCGAATGAAGACGATCACCACTGAAACCGGTGGTCAGATCAACATCATCTACAACGACACCGACCAATCGGGCACCAACCCGAAACCCTGCTCGTTCACCTCCTCCTCGGCTCCGTCGCCCGCCGCCAACACGCAGCCCTGCATGCCCGTCAAGTGGTACTTCCCGGGGGGCAGTACCACCACACCGGTCAGCGACTGGTTCCAGAAGTACCTGGTCACCGACGTGACCGAGCAGGATGCGGTCACCGGCATCATCAAGTCGACCCACTACACCTACGGCGGCTGCGGGGGCGCGGCCTGGCACCAGAACGACTCCCCGTTCACCGATCCGGTCACTCGGACCTGGGACAACTTCCGCGGCTACCAGACGGTCACCACCACGACCGGCAGCACGAACGCCGGAGAGACACCCAGAACCCAGCAGACCGTCACCTACCTGCGCGGCATGGACGGCGATGCCTGGGCCACCAACTCGCAGTGCACCGGCCAGGTCGCCAACCCGCTCGGCGGCCCGAACGTCACCGACAGCGACTGGCTTGCCGGTTCGGTCCTGGCCACTCAGGTCTACGACCAGGCCAACGGCACGGTCCAGTCGATGACCGGGACCACGTCGAGTACCGACCAGAAGCCCACTGCCACTCAGACGCCTGCGCCGACCAACGGCGCCCCAGCGCTGATCGCACGCACACCGGCCACGCAACTCACGTCGAAGGTCATGGCGCGCCTGGCCGACGGAACCACCTGGCGGACCACCACCAAGGTAGACACCATCGATCAGGCCTACGGTGCCCGCCTGACTTGGAGCGACGACAAGGGTGACGGGACCAGCGCGGCCCCGGAGATCTGCACCCACATCAAGTATGCGACCGGTCCCACCGACCCCACCGTGCCCACCAGTGCGGTGCTCTCGGCAGTCAGTGAGAAGCAGGCCGTCGCGGGCGCCTGCGGTACCACGGCGACGGCAGCCAACACGGTGTCCGACACTCGGACCCTGTACGACGGCAAGCCCTTCGGCCAACTCGGCGCGCTCGGCGACCCGTCCAGTAGTCAGGCGCTGGACCACTACGACACCAGCGGAAGTCCGGTCTACGTCCTGTCGGGCAGCCTGGCCCCCACCGATGTCTACGGGCGAACCCTGAGCGTTTCCACGACCGACGGCTCGACCTACGACACCGCCGGAAATCAACTGACCGGCCCGAACACGGCAGTGGCAACCACGACCACCGCCTACACCCCGGCCACCGGCGCGGTTCCGACCTCCATCACCACCACCAACCCGCTCGGCTGGACAAGCACGGTCACCCTGGACCCGGGCCGCTCGCTGCCCTTGACATCGAGCGATCCCAACAAGCGGGTGACCACCGAGCACTACGACGGCCTCGGTCGCCTGGTCGACGTCTGGCAACCCGGCCGCTCCACCGACCAGACCTCCAACGTCGAGTACTCCTACGCGATCGACGGGGTCAAGGCTCCGTCCGTGGTCACCACCCGCACCCAGCGCGAGACCAACGGCAACAACACCGAGATCAGCGACTTCTCCTGGAAGACCGAGCTCTACGACGGCCTGGGCCGGCTGGTGCAGACCCAGACCACCGTCCCCCAGACGGGCAACGGACGACTGATCTCCGACACCGTGTACGACTCGCACGGCTGGGCCGTCCTCACCAGGTCGCCGTACTTCGACATCAACACCCTCCCGAACGGCACGCTCGTCAAGCCGATTGACTCGATTGACTCCCAGGTCCCCGGCGAGACCAAGACCATCTACGACGGGATGGGCCGGGTCACCCAGAGCGAGTTCCTGTCGTACAACGTGCCGCAGTGGGGTACCAACACCGCCTACCCGGGCGCCGACCGCACCGATGTGACTCCGCCCCAGGGCGGAACGCCCACCAGCACCGTGACCGACTCTCGCGGACACACCACCGCCCTGTGGCAGTACCACACCCCCACCGCGACCGGTAACGCCACCGACGCCGACGTCACGTCCTACAGCTACACCCCGAGCGGGCAACCGGCCTCGCGGGCGGACGCTGCCGGAAACACCTGGAGCTACACCTACGACCTGCTCGGCCGCCAGACGTCCTCCTCCGACCCGGACACCGGTGTCACGAAGACGGTCTACGACGCCGACGCACGGGTCGACCACACCACGGACGCCAAGGGCAACACCCTCGCTTACAGCTACGACCTGCTCGGCCGCAAGACCGGCCTCTACAACGGCACCGTCGCACCTGCCAACCAGCAGGCAGGCTGGACCTACGACACCCTGGCCTTGGGACAGCTGACCTCCTCCACCCGCTACGGAAAGGGCGGCACCAGCGGCCCGGCCTACGTCGAGGCGACCACCGGTTACGACACCGCCTACCACCCGCTCGGCACCAGCATCACCATCCCGTCCACGGAGGGGAAGCTGGCCGGTACGTACACCACCACCAACACCTATGACCCGGTCCTCGGCACTCTCGCCTCCAGTACGATGCCGGCGCTGCCCTTCCTACCAGCCGGAACTCCGGCGGAGAAGGTGGGCTACGACCGCACTCTCACCGGCTATCTGATCGACTCCGGCGGCAACAACAAGCTGGTCCAGGCAGTCAACTACGACGCCTACGGCCGGCCGGTCAAAACCACCGTCGGCGCACCCGGCAATGCCGTCACCTCCACCCAGCAGTACGACCAGGCCTCCGGGCGCGTCATCAGCTCCTATGTCGGTCCGCAGAACGCCACATCTGCCGCCGACCAGTACACGTACACCTACGACCCCTCCGGCAACGTCACTTCGGTCAGCGACAACCAGAGCACCGCGGCCACCGACACCCAGTGCTTCACTTACGACTATCTCGGGCGCCTCAGTAGCGCCTGGACGGACACCGGCGGCACGCAGACTCGTCCGACCGGCACCTGGAACGACTCCTCCGGCGGCGCGCCGATCGGCTCCGGCACCTCGATCTCCGTCCCCGGTATCGGTGGCTGCAACAACGCCGGCGGCCCGGCCGGGCCCGCCAGCGTGGGCGGTCCGTCACCGTACTGGCAGAGCTACACCTACGACGCAACCGGCAACCGGACCGGCCTGACCTCCCACCAGGTCTCGTCGGCCAAGGGACCACTCGACCCGTCCCAGGTCACCGGACTGGCCATCGCCAGCGACGGCGCCAACCAGACGTTCGGGGTCGGCGTGGCCGGCGGCACGGTCTGGGCCTCCCAGCAGAACCCGGACGGCAGCTGGGTCCCCTTCACCAGCGTGACGGCAACCTCCGGCCAGCTCAGCGGAGTCACCTCCGTGGCCGCCACCTGGTACAACGGCCAGCTGACCGTCGTGGCCCTCGCGAACGGCAAGCCCTGGCAGGCCACCCGCAACGCCGACGGTACCTGGAGCGGCTGGACCGACCTGACCGTGGCCGTCGGAGCACTCGCCCAAGCCGCCACTCAGGTCGCGATCGTCGCGACGAGCTCCGGCCTGGAGATCATGGCGCTGTCCGGCGGCCGACTGCTGCACACCGTGCGCCGCGCCGATGGCACCTGGGAGGTCTGGGGCGACGTCTACGGCGCGGCCGGGGCCCTCACCTCACCCTCCCAGGTCGCCGTTGCGGCAACACCCTCCGGCATGGAGGTGATCGTCACGGCCGGCGGCACACTGAACCACACCGTCCGCCACAGCGACGGCACCTGGCAGGCCTGGGGCAACGTCTACGGGGAGACCGGAGCGCTGCCGCACGGTCTGCCGGGAGGGGGCCAACTCGGCCTGACGGGCACCTCGACAGGCCTGCAGGTCATCGCCCTCTCGGGCGGGACCCCGTGGCACACCATCCGCCACAACGACGGCACCTGGCAGAGCTGGGGTGACGTCACCGGCGCGGCCGGCGCGATCTCGTCGCAGACCACGATCGCCGCCACCAGCACCGGCGCCAACCTCAAGATCCTCACCGCCGGCGCGGGCAATGTCAGCTACACCATGCGCAACGGTGTCAGCCTGGGCTGGAACGCCTGGGCGACACTCTCCCAGCAGGTGATCACCGACCACCCGACGACGACTACCCAAACCTTCGGCGCAGCCAAGACCGTCAATACCTCCACCCAGGCCCCGAACACCGGCGGCGGCACGGGCGGCCCGCACGCACTGCTCTCCACTACGACCACCGGAGCCTCCACCGGCGCCTCCAGCTACCAGTACGACCAGCTCGGCAACACCACCTCCGTCACCGGGACTTCCGGCACCACCAGCATGGTCTGGAACAACGAGGACCAGCTGGCCTCCGTCTCGACCACAGGCCACAACGGGAGCACCAGCTACCTCTACGACGCCGACGGCAACCAGCTCATCCGCTACGAGCCATCGAGCACCACGGTCAACCTCGGCACCGACGAACTGACTCTCTCCACCTCCGACAACTCGCTGAGCGATGTCCGCTACTACGGCTCGTCCGGTGGCATCACCATCACAAGGACCTTCACCGCTCAGAACCCCGGCGGCACCACCGTCTACCAGGCCGCCGACCCGCACGGCACCAACAGCGTCCAGATCGGCACCGACCCGGCCCAGACCGTCACCCGCCGCCTCACCGATCCCTTCGGCAACCCCCGCGGCAACCCGCTCGACTCCGGCGTTTGGGCCGGCGACAAGGGCTTCGTCGGCGGCACCCTGGACCCCGTCACCGGCCTCACCAACCTCGGGGCCCGCGAGTACGACCCCGTCCACGGCCGCTTCCTCAACCCCGATCCACTCCTGGACACCTCCGACCCCCAGCAGTGGAACGGCTACGCCTACAGCAACAACGACCCGGTCAACAGCTCCGACCCCACGGGCCGCATGCACCAGGCCGATTACTACAGCGGTGGCGCCGGCGAGACCGCCTGCACCGACCCCACCGGCTGCAGCCTGGACAACACCCCGGAACCCACGATCCAAGCGCCTACCGGCCTCGGCAAGCCGGCATCCTCGCCTGGAAACGGCTCGGGTAAGGGCGGCAACGGCAAACCAAAGAAGAAGTCCTTCTGGAAGGACCCGGTCGGCTGGAGCTGGGACCACAAGGCCGACATCGCGGAGGCCGTCACCTACGCGGGTGTCTTCGCAGGCTGCTATGCGGTAGCCGGACTCGGCGCGGCAGAAACGGCCGGGGCAACCCTGGTAGCCGGCGTGGCCGGCTGTGGTGCAGTGGCTGGTGCTGCCAGTACCGCAGCGCACAATCTGCTGAGTTCTGGCGGCCAACAGGAGAGCATCCTCGACGGAGCAGCGAGCGGCGAATACAGCGCCATCGTCGGAGAAGGAGTGGGCATCGCCGCGAAGCCCGTCCTCGGCAAGCTCGCGGACTTCCTCAACCCGTGCTCCAACAGCTTCCCCGCTGGCACTCTGGTCCTGCTCGCCAACGGTGCGACCAAGGCCATCGACAAACTCACAACGGGCGACCAGGTCGCCTCGACCGATCCGCAGACCAGCCTGACACTGGCCGAACCGGTGACCCAGACCATCGTCACCCCCGATGACCACGCATTCACCGCCCTCACCCTGACCACCACGAGTCAGACCGCGGCCGCCCTCACCTCCACCCAGCACCACCCTTACTGGAACGTCACCACCCACCGCTGGACCGACGCCGCCGACCTCCACGTCGGCGACCAGCTCCTGACCACGGACGGCAGCACTGTCACCGTCCGTTCGGTACGGAACTACGAGACCCCTGAGCAGACCGCCTACAACCTCACGGTCGCCGACCTCCACACGTACTATGTGCTCGCAGGTACCACGCCGATCTTGGTCCACAATTCCTGTGGGCCAGATATGGGAGCTGCTGCCCGTGCAGCCGCGAAGAATGCGCCTCAGGATGCAACAATGACTGCAGTTGCGCGCATCAAGGATACAAACATCACGGAAATTGGTTACTCCGGACCCTCTTCTCGCCCTGCTTTCCTTGAACCTGAGATCGAGGACGCCGCTGCCGACGGCGGGCAGATGTTCGGGGGCGACGCAGCAAACTGCGCGGAGATGCGTGCATGCAATGCCCTGTTTGCTAATCATGCAGCAGATTTCGAGGAAACGTTCGGGCGTCCATTGCAGCTCAGCGACATCGAATTTCTGACGGTCAGAAGCTTCAATGGCGCGCCAGAGGCAGCATGCCTATCCTGTCAGAGCGCGCTTGTGCGGCGTGGCGCGACTGACCTATCGAGAGGGTGAGCATGGACTTCGCTATCCGTGGCCGAGGTCGCAGTCTGGCTGAAGCGGCAGGCTGGAGCCCCGAGCGGGCGGTCGACATCTCCGGACTTATCCATGAGATGAGGCGTGTCGGCTTCGATGTATCAACTGCGGCCCACAAGTTCCTAGAAGAGTTCTGGCGCCTGCGGATCGAGCATCAGCCAAGCATCAACATAGATGGAAAAGACCTATTCTGCTGGACCGAATTCGATCCGACTCGGGTATGCACGGAGCGCGATGCGAGAACTGCGACCCTGTGCTCTGAGGTGGCCGGTGAATCACTGTGCCCAGTGGGAATTGACGGATTCCACCTCACTGTGTACATTTCGCCTTCCGGCAAGTTCTTCGCCGGGATGGACGCTTCGGTATTCGCATATTCGGGCTCTGCTGACGAATTCTTTGCGAAGCTAGCTGATGGAACCAGGCCGCAGCTTATAGGGGCCTGGGTGCTGTAAGTTCTGGTCAGTTTATTGAGGAGCTTGCAGAGGCCCCGCTGGATTTGTTTCCTGCGGGGCCTCTGTGGCGTCTGACGGCAGTAGTTGACGGCAACGTCAGCGGACGTGGGCCGCACAAAGAGGCGGGTCGTCGCCATCGTCGGGCTGGGTGGTGGTCTCGGCGGGGTTGTGGAGGGCGCGTCCGAGGAGGTCGATGGCGTCGCGCTGGAGGCGGAGTCGGACGTGGGCGTAGACGGTGGCGGTGACGCCGATGTGGGCGTGGCCGAGGATTTCCTTGATGACGACGAGTTCGACGCCCTGTTCCAGGAGAAGGGTCGCGGTCGAGTGTCGGAGGTCGTGGAAGCGGATCTGACGGAGTCCGGCTCGGCGGAGGAGTGCCTTGAAGTGTCGGGTGAGGGTGGCGGGTTCGATCGGGTGGCCGTCAGGCCGGGTGAAGACGTGACCGCTCTCCTTCCAGTTCCGGCCGGCCTTCTTCCGTTCCCGGGTCTGCTTGTCGCGGTGGTCGCGCAGTGAGCGCAGGCAGGGAGCGGGCAGGGCGATGCGACGTTCGGAGCTGACGGTCTTGGTGGGAAGGGTGGTCAGGCCGCCGGTGCTGGTGCGCTGGAGGGTGCGTCGGATGCTGGCGGTGCTGGCCGTCAGGTTGAGGTCTTCCCAGCGCAGGCCGAGGAGTTCGCCCTTGCGGAGTCCGGTGCGGAGGGCGAGTTCGAACAGGGCGTGCAGGCGGTGACCCTGCACGGCGAAGAGGAAGGTGCGGGCTTCGTCGGTGGTGAGGGGTTCGAAGCGGCGCGGTCGGGGTGTGCCGGTGCGGACGTTGCGGGCGACGTTGCGAGGGATCTCTTCCTCGCGTACCGCGTGCTCCAGCGCGGACTTCAGTACGGAGTGGAGGTAGGCGAGCGTCAGCGGGGAGAGGTGCTTGCCGCAGCATTTCCCGAGCGCGCAGCAGCGCGGGCGGCGGTCGGTCTGCGCGTCGGGCTTGCGTCGGGCGTCGATGCCGCGTGCGCAGCATTGGCAGACGGTCCGCAGCTCGTTCAGCCAGGTGCGGACGTCCTTGGCGGCAAGCTTGGCGATCTTCTTCCGGCCCAGCCCCGGGATGAGGTACTGGTGCACGACGGCAGCGTAGCGGGTGTGGGTGTTCTCGCGGAGCTGATGGACGGCGACGTTCTCCAGCCAGTACGTCAGGTACGCCCCGAGGCTGCCCTGGGCGGAGACCACGGGGACACCGCGGTTGCTGGCGGCGGTCTTCTCGGTGAGCTTGGCGAGGGCGTCCTTGCGGGTGGTGCCGTAGACGCTGACGCGCTTGCGGGTGTCGCCTGTGGCGAGGACGTAGCCGGCGGCTTCCCAGCGGCCGTCCTTGCGCTGGTACACGGTGCCGTCACCGTTGGCGCGAACCCTGCGAGAACCGGTGGTGGGGTTGGTGTCCGGGGTGGTCATCAGGCTGCCTCTGCGAGTTGGTGGTGTACGAGGGTGTACAGGGCGTGGGTGGGGATGCGGCGGGCGCGGCCGATGGTGATCGAGGCCAGTCGCCGGGTGCGGATGAGGTCGTAGACGGTGGAGCGGCTGATCTTTAGGCGTGCCATGACCTCGGGAACGGTGAGGAGTTCGGCCTCGGCGGTCACGCGATCGCCCCCGTCTGGACGGCGGTGGTCAGCGGGTCGGTGGTGTGACCGGCCGGGTCACTGGCGCGCCGCGCCTGCCGGGGGCGGCTTGGTTGTTCGGTCCGGGTGCGCGGTGTGGTGGACAGGAGGTCAGCGAGGTGGGCGAGTTCGGGCAGGAGGCCGGTTCCCGCGTACTGCCAGTGCGAGATCACCAGAGTCGTGTCCGCGCCGCCACGCCGCCTGTCCTTCGCGCGGTGACCTGCGCGGTGACCGGGGCCGGGGTCGGTGTGACCGGCGGTCAGGTCAGCGCGGTCCTCGCGGTCACTGTGCCGGTCAGTGGCCGGCTGGCCCTCATCGGTCGGTTCCTGACCGGCGTGTCGGCCAACAGCTGCCGGGTCGAGCGGCGTCGAGGCAGAGGTGGCGTCGTCTTGGCGGGTGCGCCAGGTGGTGCGTTCGGCGCGGAGGTGGGTGAGGGTGGTGGAGTAGTGGCGAGTGCGGGTGGAGAAGTGGCCTCGGAAGCCGAGCATGTGGGCCCACTGCCGCAGGCGGAGGTGGGTGTGCTGGGGCTGGGCTCCGAGGTGCCAGGCGGTGTGGATCATGCGGCGGGCGTGGTCGGTGAGGTCGTGCTGGGCGAGTTCGGCCAGGAGGCGGAGTCGGCGGTCGAGGGTGCCGGTGGTGGTTTCGGCGCCCTTGGTGGCGTATTTGGCGATGTAGGCGGCGACGTGGCGGTCGGTGACGGGGGCGTCGCCGGTGAAGTCGGTACTGCGGATGGCGCGGACGTCGATCTGCCGCCCGAGGCGAAACACCATGGGCTCTGCCGACTGTGCCGGGTCGGCCTCCCCGGCCCGGGAGGGGTGTTGGTGCTGGACGCGAGTGCGGTTGGCGGCGGCGCGGACGGCGTGGTCGAGGAGCGCGGTGGTGGCCCAGGCAGGCGGGGTGCTGCTGGGGCCGGTGGGTCCGTCGATGCGGATGACGGTGTGGAAGTGGATCTGGCCGCGCTTTTGGTATTCGGCGACCTTGGCGTAGGACAGGGTCGCGTGGTGGCGCAGGGTGCGCTGGGTGAGTCCGGCGGCGTTGGCGATCTCGCGGCGCAGGTGGGTGGTGAAGCGGGACCACAGGGCGGGAGCGTGGGCGTTCCACAGCACCGCGCCGGTGTAGTCGTACCGCTGTGGGTTCAGCGGGGTGCCGAGGAGGGGGTCGCCGTCGGCGTGCCGGGTGCCGCAGGTGCAGGGGGTGGTGCCGGGTTGGTTGTGGACGGGGCCGAAGCCGGGGGCGGTAAGGGTGGCGAAGACGCGGGGGTGGGTGGCGACGGTGGTGGGGACGGTCTTGCCGCCGCGCAGTCCGGCGGCGATGAGCTGGTAGGTGTCGTAGCGGTAGAGGGTGGAACAGGCCGGGCAGCGGGTGGTGCGGCGGTTGCCGCAGCGCACCAGGAGTTCGCCGGCGGGCAGGTGGCAGGTGTCGAGGTGGTCGAGGATCTGGCCGGTCGCACGGTCCACGCGGGTGCGGTGCCCGGTCAGGCGGATCGGGCGGGCGCAGCCGCCCAGGGAGCCGATCTGCCGGGCCAGGGGTGCGAGGTGTCCGGCGGCGGCGAGCTTGGCCAGCCTGGCGGTCAGCCGCGCCCGGCGTTCCAGCGCCGAGTTCCTGTTCGCGGACGTGTCGGCGCTGGTGGTGAGCGCCGGTGCGGCGAACTCCGTGCTGGCGGGAGTGGAGGTGGTTGCGGGGGCGGGGAGTAATGGCACGCCGACATCAGTATTCAGTACTCGCAGCGAAGCGGATGCCTACGCGCAACACGCATGGGAGAATGGGACTCCGGTGCCTGGCCGTTCCAATGTTCGCGATTACCAGTATGGCCAACCGGTAGGCAGAGGCCCAAATGGTGGATGGCAGACAAAGGTGCGGGCTCATATTGACCAGTCGGGCAAGATACACGCGCACCCAGCCGGCCCCGAATACTTTGATGAGTGAGATGAAGAAGCGGAATTCTGCAGACGCGAAACTCTCCTGGCCCTGGCAGGCCTGGGACGAGTTGATGCAAAATGTGCGAATTGCGTATGAGGATCTCCGTAATCCAAGAAGGGCCTTCGCGCTGACCGCTGCGCGGCAGCAACCGTACCGAGATCTCATCGGCGCCTTGGGCGCGATGGCCAGCGTGACGGACGACACTGATATCAACTGTGACGTGTGCTTCACCTACATGCTTGAGTTGGACGGCTTGTTTTTCGTCCGTCTTTCGATGGTCGGCCCGTATGTCACCTTTGCCAGATCGCATGATGAAAGGGCTGTCAAATTTATACATTCACATGCAACCTGTTCGTCCGACTTTGAGCGGGATGTATTGCGGCTACTGATGACACGGGGCTTCCGTGTACTTTCGGACGTTCAGCTGGCCGCAGCTATTGACTTGACATTTCCGGGAATTGAGCACGCGAAGGTCTATAACGCGCTGTTTTCTCCGGAGGAGGAGTGGTCGTGATCATCTGTTGTCGAAATGATATCGTAACGGCCAAGTGAAAAGCTGAGGCACGATGAGAGGCCTGCCCAGATTCACCTTTTTGGGCAGGCCTCTCATCGTCTTACTTGGGATTGCATCGAAGGTGAGCGGAAGGCTGACATGCTCGGCCGCCCTCGCACCGCCTCGCTGTTCATCAATCCGCACACGTACTATGTGCTGGCGGGGACGACGCCGGCCCTCGTCCACAACTGTGATCTGCACGATTTGGCCAGCCGAATCGGCGAAGTCAACCACTTCCAATACTGCTGGGGCGGTCGCCCGCGATACCTACACAGGGGAGTGGGCATATGGGGAGAGCGGCACAGTACCTGCACGGATTCATCCTCAACTGCGCGGGCGCCTCGATGATTTGATGGAGCAGCACGGAGGGCCCTTGGAATCATGGCCAGCTGGTGAATGTGCAGAATTCAACGCCTGCAATAATCTGCTCTTCAAGGTGCCAACGGCGCGCCTTGATGAGGTTGGGTACGCCACCATTGTCAGAAAAACTGGATTGAATTTCCCATCCTGCGACAATTGTCGATTCCTGTTGGGTGGCGGCGGCGCAAGGGAGGCGGTGAACTAATGGGTTTGCTCGACTTTCCGGCCAGGGATGCCAATTTGATTGACTTCCTGGAAGGAATCGGATGGTTCCCCGGACGATATGTCGATCTGCAGGGCGATCTTGAGGCATGGTCAACTGAGGGGTACGCCGCTTCCGGCTCCGTTCTAGAATTCATGTCGGAGTGTAGCGGTCTCCAGTTTGATTACCCCCGACATCCGGCAGTCGGTGGAACGCATGGATGCCTGGTCTCTGGGGCATTTTCGGCGCAACAGGTCGCCCGGTCGCTCGTGATGGATTACGAGGAGAGACTTGGCGTCGAACTGTGCCCCATCGGCTATTCGGCGAGCGGAAACCTATTTCTGTACATGGCGCCGGATGGGGCCACATACGGGGGGCATGACCGATTTCTCGCCAAAGTGGCCGATGATGGATACCACGCGCTTCAAGCTATTGGCCGGAGAGCGGACTTGTCTCCGATCTGATCCGTGGGGTCTGTCGGGCGCCTGGCCTCTTTGAATGCCTGTGGGGAGCCTCACCGAAGCGTGATTCGGTGAGGCTCCTCCGCGTAGGGATATGGTGCGCACCTGCGAAAATGCGTCGTGCCTTGACGGCAGTAGTTGACGGCAACGTCGCGAACGAGTGCTGCACAAAGCGGCGGGTCGTCGTCGTTGTCGGGCTCGGTGGCGGCCTCGGGAGGCTTGCCGAGCGTGCGGCTGAGGAGGTCGATGGCGTCACGCTGGAGGCGGAGCCGGACGTGGGCATACACGGTGGCGGTGACGCCGATGTGGGCGTGGCCAAGGAGCTCCTTGATCACGACGAGTTCGATGCCCTGTTCGAGAAGGAGAGTCGCGGTCGAGTGCCGCAGGTCTATGTCATCACCCGCGTCCGGCTCTGCTGACCAGCCACCCCACTCCGGCAGGCTCGCAATTCCCAACCCCCGGTGCCGGCCGGAGGCGTGCGTCCAGATTTTCTCTACGCGGCTCACGGCGGGACCAGCCCGCTGGAGCTGGCCCGACGTCGCCGACCGACAAGGGTTGGACCAGTGCATGAGGCCGGTGCAGGGGCCGTCCGAGAGCAGGCGAGTCAGAGGCGGGTTCGACCGGCGCCCGATGGGAGCAAGTGGTGGGGTAAGGACTCATTACGCCTTGCGGAACGTGGACCCCGCCCTCGCCGCACTCCCGCCATTATCTACCGGACCCGAACCCGCGCCGTCAGGAGAACAGCCCGGCTTCACTCAATCAAGTTCAGTAAGGTAAGCACAGGGCGTAGCCTCCCAAACGACGTTGGTGCGTTGGTCTCATCGGTGACCAGGAATCGATCCTCAGGAGAGCATGCCCTCACCGTGCCGAGCCACAGGTCCGATCATTGCTCTGTGTCAGGAAAACGCACCTAAGTCGGTTGATGAGCAGGCGGCAGAGGACCGCTCCGATGCCTTGAACCGTCCGGGGCACCGGTACGCCCACGTCAACGAGTTGGGTGTGGCGAACCGGGCCTTCCAATGGATCTCACCGAGACCGGCGGTGCCACCGGTACGGCCGAAGGATTCGAACCCCTACCGGGATCAGGCCGCGACGAGTTCCCGCTCGCGGTCCGGGGTCGTGACCTTGGGCTTCTTGTTCGGCAGTGAGAGCCGGAAGACCTTGTGCCACGCGGAGTACACCTGCTTGGGCAGCGGCCCGGTGACGTATGCCAGCTCGTACTTCTCGAACAGCGCGCGCACCTTCACCGCGACCTCGGCGTACCGGTTGCTCGGCAGGTCCGGGAACAGGTGGTGCTCGATCTGGTGCGACAGGTTGCCGGTCATGAAGTGCATGGCCTTGCTGCCGCTGATGTTCGCCGAGCCCATCATCTGGCGCAGGTACCACTGACCGCGCGTCTCGCCCTCGATCGACCGGCGCTCGAAGACCTGCACGCCCTCGGGGAAGTGCCCGCACATGATCACCGAGTGGGTCCAGAGGTTGCGGACCAGGTTCGCGGTGAACGTGGCGGCGAGCGTGGTGAGGAACGACGGGCCCGAAAGGAGCGGGTGGATCACGTAGTCCTTGAGCACCTGCTTGCGGATCTTGCGGCCCACGGCCCTGACCCGCGCGCGGAACTCCGGGTTCTTGCGGCGGCGCTTGTGCAGGTTCTTGCCGAGTTCAAGGTCGTAGGCGGCGATGCCGTACTCGAAGAAGCAGGCGTTGAGGAAGTTCCACAGCGGCTGGCCGAGGTGGAAGGGGTGCCACTTCTGGTCCTCGTCGACGCGCATGATGCCGTAGCCGAGGTCGTTGTCCTTGCCGATCACGTTGGTGTACGTGTGGTGCAGCTCGTTGTGCGAGTGCTTCCACTGGTCGGCCGGCGAGACGTGATCCCAGTTCCAGGTGGTGGAGTGGATCTTCGGGTCCCGCATCCAGTCCCACTGGCCGTGCAGGACGTTGTGGCCGATCTCCATGTTCTCCATGATCTTCGCCACGGAGAGGCCGGCGGTGCCGATCAGCCACGCGGGCGGGAAGATCGAGAACAGCAGCACGCCCCTGCTCGCCAGCTCGAGCTTGCGCTGCGCCGAGATGACCTTGCGGATGTAGGCGGCGTCCTTCTCGCCGCGGCCGGCGATCACCTCGTCGCGGATCGCGTCCAGCTCGCGGCCGAGCTCCTCGATCTGCTCCGCGGTCAGGTGGGCGGTGGGGTCGATGGCGGTCAAGGCGCTCCTACCGTTCGATGTCGCAGGGGCCCGCCGCGGCGGACACACAGGTCTGGATGAGGACGCCCGGCTCGGCCTCGGTGATCTCGCCGGTACGCAGGTCGCGGACGGCGCCCGCCTTGAGCGGCGTGACGCAGCCGAAGCAGATGCCCATCCGGCACCCGGACGGCATGAGCACGCCGGCCTCCTCGCCGACGTCCAGCAACGGCGTGGCGCCGTCCGCGTCGACGGTCTTGCCGGTGGTGCTGAACGTGACCTGGCCACCGTCGCCGGCGACGACGACGCTGGGACGGAAGCGTTCGGTGTGCAGGCGCTCCGGGACGCCGTGCCCGGTCCAGTGCTCCTCGGCGGCGTCGAGCAGGCCCGCGGGCCCGCACGCCCAGGTCTCGCGCTCGGCCCAGTCGGGGACGAGTTCGTCGAGACGGGCGATGTCGAGCCTGCCGTCGGTGTCGGTGTGCACCTCGATGAGCCGCAGCTTCTTGTCCGCGACCAGGTCGTGCAGGTCGTCGCGGAAGATCACGTCATGCGGCCGCGGCGCGCAGTGGACCAGGACGACGTCCTCGAGCCCGGTGTCGCGCAGCATGCCCATCACCGGCGTGATGCCGCTGCCGGCCGTCAGATAGAGCACCTTGGCGGGCTTGGCCTCCGGCAGCACGAAGTCACCGGTCGCCTGGCCGAGCTGGATCAGCGTGCCCGGTTTCGCCCCGCGGACCAGGTGGTTGCTGACCTTGCCGTCCGCGATCGCCTTCACGGTGATCGTGATGCGGCCGTCCTGGCGGTTGGTCGGCGAGGTGATGGAGTAGGCACGCCACAGGCGCACCCCGTCGACGTCGACCCCGATCCGCACATACTGACCGGCCGTGTGGCCGCGCCAGTCCCGTCCCGGCCTGATCACGACGGTCGCGGCGTCACCCGTCTCGGGGTGCACGGCCTCGATGCGCCCCCGCAGGTCGGCACCCGCGCGCAGCGGGCTGACCAGGTCGAGGTAGTCCGACGGCAGCAGCGGCGTCGTGACCATCTCCAGCAGTTTCCACGCCCTACTGCGGAGGGCTGCAGTCGTCATGACCCCAGCTTGGTGCGCTTCCGAGGGTAAAGTCCTGTACGTAGGACGTGAATCTGATCGGTGGAATTGTTCGCAAGGAACAAAAACGTGAGCCAAGCAATCCGGAGGGCCAGCGAACTGGTCCTGGACGAGACGACGGTCGCCGCGCTTCGGGCCGCGCTGAGGACCACCGCCGACGAGGTCGTCCAGGCGATCATCGACGAGGTCCCTCCCTACGCCAACGCGCTTTCGGGCCGCATGGGCGCCACCATCCGCCGAGCCGTCCGCACCGCCCTGGGCCTCTACCTGGACCTCGCTAGCGGGAACGCCACGGGCGGCGACGCCGGCGACGCGGCCTACGAGCTGGGCCGCGGCGAGGTCCGCGACGGCCGTTCGATGGACGCCCTGCTCAGCGCCTACCGGGTCGGCGCCCGCGTGGCCTGGCGAGGCCTGGCCGCAGGTGCCGTACCCGCAGGTCTGCCCGCCGCCGAGGTCGCCAAGTTCGCCGAGCTGACCTTCGCCTACATCGACGAGCTCTCCGCCGCGAGCGCCGCGGGCCACGCCGACGAACTGGCCGCCCGGGGCCGGGCCCACGAACGCCACCTGGAACAACTCGCCCGCGACCTCCTCGCCGGCGCGAGCCCGGACGTGCTCCTTGCTGCCGCTCAACGGGCCGGGTGGCAGCCGCCGGTTTCGCTGACCGCAGTCCTGCTGCCCGCCGCCCAGGCCCGGCCCGCCTACCGCACGCTCGACCCGGGCACCCTTGTCCTGGACGATCTGCCGGACGCCTCCGGCGTGCTCTTCGTCCCCGATGCCGACCGAGCACATCTCCTGAGGCAGCTGCCCGACCGCACCACCGTGGTCGGCCCGGCCCGGCCATGGACGCGTGCGTCCGCCTCCTACGCACGAGCCGTACGGGCGCGCTCCCTCTCCTCCGATATCCGCGACACCGAGGAGCACCTGCCCGAGCTGGTACTGAGCGCCGACGCGGACGCGTTCGCCGACCTGCGCGCCCGAGCCCTCGCACCGCTGCGGACCCTGCCTGCCGCGACCGCGCGGCGGCTGGAGGAGACGTTGCGGGCGTGGTTGCTGCACCAGGGCAGGCGGGACGAGGTGGCGGCGGCGTTGTTCGTCCATCCCCAGACCGTCCGGTACCGGATGTCGCAGCTACGGGAGCTGTTTCCGGATCTCGGATCGCCGCAGCGGGTCCTCGAACTGACGCTGGCGGTCGGTCTCCGGGTGGGCTGACGTGTCCTTCGAACGGTCCAGCGTTTAGACGCTCACGCCTGCGGCCGGAACTCGTGGACGACCTCAATCAAGCCGATGATGTGCTGATTGAACTCCGCCAGCTCCTCGGCCGGCACCCACAGCTCCAGGATCGTCTCGCCACCCGCCTGACGAACCGGGTAGCGCGCCAGGAACTCGGCGTCGACCTCGAACCGGGTCACATAACCGACCCCGGAGGCGGGCACGTTCCAGTCCCTCGCGATGCGGATCGCGTAGTCCTCGTTGAGCACCGGGTAGAAGATGGGCTGTTCGGGCAGGCGCGGCGGCCAGGCCCGCCAACCCGACGCTTCGACCAGCGCGAGTTCCTCGGGGCCGGTCGGACGCCACAGCGTCGTCAGCTCTGCCTGAGGCATCGTGGTCTCCTTCGCTCACCTGATCGACTGCCCACCGTAGTAGCCACCCCGAGCCGAGGACCACGGGATAATCACTGCCTCGTTGTCAGTGCCACCCGCTACCGTGCGCGGTATGGCAACGGGGATCGAGTACGTGCGGGGCGACGCGACCACGCCACTGGGCAAGGGCCCGAAGGTGATCGCGCATGTCTGCAACGACCTGGGCGGCTGGGGCAAGGGCTTCGTCCTGGCCCTCTCCCGACGCTGGCCCGAGCCCGAGACGGCGTACCGGCGCTGGCACCGTGAGCGGGCGGGCAACGACTTCGGCCTCGGAGCCGTCCAGGTGGTGCAGGTCGACCGACTGCTGTGGGTCGCCAACATGGTCGGCCAGCGCGGGATACGCACCGGCAGCAAGGGCGTCCCCGTGCGCTACGAGGCCATCGACACCGCGCTGGACGCCCTCGCCGAACGCGCGGTCGAGCTCGGCGCGTCCGTCCACATGCCCCGCATCGGCTGCGGGCTGTCAGGCGGCCGATGGGAGCGGGTCGAACCACTGGTCCTCGCGCGGCTGACGGGCCGCAGCATCGCCGTGACCGTGTACGACCACGACTGACCTATCAAGCCCCCGAAAACCGGAGAGGGCCTCCGACGCAGGTCAGAGGCCCTCTCCGGGGCAAAGCTGCTGGTGGCAGCGGACGAGTCGGCCTGTACGCCGGGAACAGTCTCTTCAGGGCAGTGACCTGTGAGAACACCGTCCGGGTGGGCCCAATCGCCACCGTATCGCCACACCCCGGACGGCAGCTTCGTTCTCAGCTGTCGCGACGCGCGATCAGCCCGCGCACTGCGTCGCTCACCTCGGGCAGATCACTGGGCACGGCCCACTGGTGGGCGTCGTGCTCGGTGAGGGCGACCGGCTCGCTCTTCTCGACCGTGACAGCGAAGTTGAACTGCCTGGTCGTGCCGCCGCGACTGCTCGGGTAGTCGAAATGCCCGACGTAGCTGTGTACGCCGTCGATAATCAGGCCGGTCTCCTCGGCGGTCTCACGGTGGAGCGCCTCCAGGAGACTCTCGCCCTCCTCGACCTTGCCCGAGGGGATCTCCCACATCCCGCCCATGAAGTCGTCAGGCCTGCGCCGCACCAGGAGGACCCGGTCGCCATCGGTCACAATGGCAGCGGCTACGAGGCGGGTGACGCCGTCCCGCCGGGCGTCGCTGACGAGGCCGGCCAGGAACTCGGCGGAGGGGATGGTCACAGCAACTCCTCGTGGTGGTCGCTCACCTTGACGGCCGCGCGGACGTACTGCTCCGCCAGCGCGAGATCCTGCTCACGATGCCAGACCGGGAGCTTGATCGTGTGCCGGTAGGCGTGCTCGGCGACCGGGAACGCGCCTGGCGAGTACTGCCGGTGGTGGTGCGGGTGGCCAGGGAACAGCAGGTCGGGGTTCTGGTAGAGCGGCAGTTCGTGGAGGGGACGGGTGGATCCCGGCCGGTCGAACTCCACCGCACCTTCGGCGAGCAGGGCCTGCTGGAACCGCTCAATGGGCAGACCGCCCAGCTCGTCGGGCCGATAGGTGAGCGTCAATCCGTACCAGGAGGGGACCACCCCATCGTTCACCGGCACGACTTCCAACCCCGGTACCCGGCTGAACCGCTCGGTGAGGCGCCGGGCGATCTCCGCCCGGCCGGCCAGGTAGCCGTCGAGCCGACCGAGTTGGTCGACGGCGAGCGCGGCGGCCAGCGGGTGGATACGGAGCTTGAGACCGGACCCGGTGACCGCGTACCGCGCGAGTGGATGGCCTTGCGGGATCTCCGACCTGCACCGCTTGTTGCAGTGGGCGAACGTCAGCACCCGGTAGTAGGTGTCATCGTCGTCCGTGAGGACGAACCCGCCCTCACCCCCGCTCAGCGGCTTGGGACCGTTCAGGGAGAATGCCGAGGCGATGCCGAAGGTGCCGACCTTCTGCCCCTGGACGCTGGCGCCATGCGCGTGCGAGCCGTCCTCCAACAGCTCCAGACCGTGAACTTGGGCGATCTCGGCGAGAGCGGCCACGTCGGCCGGGCGACCCCAGAGGTGCGTGACCATCAGCGCCCGGGTACGCGGCGTGATCAGCTCCTCGACCCGGTTCGGGTCGATGTTGCCGTCCGGACCGGTCTCGCACAACACCGGCACCGCGCGGAAGTGGAACAGCGGAGAGGCGGTGGCGTGGAAGGTCCAGGCCGGAACGATCACCTCGTCTCCGGGCTTGATCCGAACGGCCGAGTAGAGCGCGTGCAGAGCTGCCGTGCCGGAGCTCGTGGTGACCGCGTGCCGCACGCCGAAGTACGTTTGCAGGCCGTCCTCCAGCTCGGCGACGATGCCGGCCCGGCCGGGAATGGACACGGCCGCATCCAGCTGGGCGGCGACCTTGGAACGGGTGGTGCCGTCGATCGGCGGCCACTCGAAGTGAGGACCGCTGGCGGTCACGGCGGGTACTCCGCCGAGCAGAGCGAGGGTGGAGGTCACAGCATCTCCTTCGGGTTGATGTAGCACCCGGCTGCCTTGGACTCGTAGCAGGCGGCGATGAAGGCGGCGTGGGCCAAGTGCTGTTCAGGGCCGGAGGTGTTCGGGCGCTGACCGTCCAGGACCCGGCAAAAGTAGTCGATCTGGGCGCTGGCCACGCTCGCGGGGGCTTGCGGGCGGGTCAGTTCCTCCACGACCCTGCCGTTGAGGTCGAGTCGCTGGACCTGGTCTCTCGTCAGCAACACAGCGCCCCGCGTGCCGACGACGTGCAGCTTCTCGGTCTTCGGGGCCGCCCAGCGCGACAGCAGGACCGATCCGTACAGATCGGCGTCGTAACCGAGTTGGATGACGGCGGTGTCCTCGGCGTCGTAGCCGACGTCGGGCAGGGCGGAGGCGGAGAAATCGGCTATCACCCGGCTGGGCATGCCGAAGTACCAGAGGAGCAGGTCGATGAGGTGGTAGCCCATGTCGATGATGCAGCCGCCACCGGCCTGCTCCACGTTCCCGCGCCAGCCTGCTCCGGGGTCGTCGGCGTGGAACGTGTATTGGCCGTCGATGAGGAACGGGGTGCCGATCTGGTCCAGCAGACTCGGCATGCTGGTGTGGATCGGGTTGAACCTGCGTTGGAGCGTGACCATCAACTCCACTCGCCCGGCACCGCAGATGGCGGTGAGTTCGCGGGCCTCGCTGAGCGAGATGGCGAACGGCTTCTCCTTGAGGACGTGGACGCCTCGGGCGGCGCACTCCTCGATCACGGTCCGGCCCGCGTGATGCGGGACCGCGACGATCACGAAGTCCGGCTCCACCGCCTCCAACAGGTCGGCCACCTTGGTGAAAGCCGGTACCTGGAACGATCTCCGACGATGGCGCAGAACGTCAGGGTCGCTGTCGCAGACCCCGACCAGTCCGGCTCTGCCGGAACCGAGCAAGCCGGGCAGGTGGTCTTCGAGAGCCTGGCGGCCGAGACCGATGACCGCAGCGCGTCGCTTCATGGGCAGACTCCTTCCGCTTCGCAAGGGAACTTGTCGATGCGTGTCGAGTACAGCCCAACGGACAGCCACCGAACAGGCATTGTCCGTAGTCCTGGGGTTGTCCCGCCCTCGCCGGCAGTAGGCTCACCGTCACTGTCGATGATGGGATTGGCCCGTGAACGACCCAATCCGGCACCCCCTCGCTTATGCACGCGAACAGCGCGGCTGGTCGCAGGGCGACCTCGTCGCCCGGCTCGCCATCGCCGCCCGCAGCCATGGACTCCGCTCCGGTGCCGACAAGACGGCCATCAGCAGGTGGGAGCACTGGCGCAAGACACCGGACCTCAACTCCCAGCTCCTGATCGCCGAAGCCTTCGGCGTCCCGGTCTCTGACACGGAGGCGTACGGCTGGCCCCACTGGCTTCCCGGGCGAGACGAACCATTGCCGCTGGGGTCCGGCTGCACCGCTCAAGCACTCCGAGACGCACAGAGAGCCGCCATGGACCGCCGCAGCTTCATGACCTACAGCGCCGTCTCACTGGCCGGCCTCGCCGCCCAGTGGGCCACCCTGGAACCGGACCGTCTCACCTCGGCCCTCAGCGGCAAACGGGTGGACTCGGAACTCGTGGACTGGCTGGAGGACACCAGCGCGAAACTGACGGCTCTGCCCACCGAACAGCGCCAACACACGATCCGCCTGATGGACGCCCACCTCGCCACGGTGACCGACCTGATCGAGGACGGTCGCTACAGCGAAACGACCGGTCAGCGGCTCCACCTGCTCGCCGCCTCCCTCGCCACCACCTGCGGCTGGCACCGATTCGACCTCGGACAGCACTGGGTGGCCGGAAAGTTCTGGGGGGCTGCCCTGCACTCCGCGCACGCCGCCGACGACCGCGACTTCGGCGCCGGAGTACTGTCCGACTTCGCCTACCAGTCGAACTGGCTCGGCCAGCCACAGGTCTCGGTGGACCAACTCGGATACGCGCTGTCCGGCACCGAGCACCCCACCGCCCGGTCGCTGCTGTTCCTCCGCCGAGCCAGGGCCCACGCCGCCCTCGGTGATCGCTCTGCCTGCTATCGCGACCTGTCCGAGGCCGAAACCGCGCTGGCCATCGAGGCCGCCGACCCCGCACCTGGCTGGTGCGCGTGGATGAGCCCGGCCGACCTGGCCGTCGACTCGGGCCAATGCCTTCTGGACCTCGGCCGAACCGGCGAAGCACACGCGCGCATGGCTGAGGGCATGGCGCTATTGCCCCGCGCCAGGGACAAGACGCGCGGGATCTTCCTGACCTACCAGGCCAAGGGCTACCTCCAGGCCAACGACGTCGAACAGGCGCTCGCGGTCACTGGCGAGTCGCTGGACCTGGCCACCCGCATCGGCGCGCCACGGTGCGTCGCCCTCGTCCGCGAGCTCGCACCGGCCTTCAGGCTCTACCGACAGGTGGACGGCGTCCCGGAGTTCCTCGAACGCCTCAAGGCCAGCTGACAGAGCGGCGGCAGCCCGCTGGCCAGAAGATCGAGTCCCACTTCCACATGATTTCCACTCACCACCCGGAAACAGGCAGCAAAAGACACGAAGAGTCAGCGAGCTACTACAAGATCCGAAGCGCAGAAAAGGCCTCCTGGCCTGCTCACTCGCAGATCAGGAGGCCTCTCCTCAGATGAGGGACGGACGAGTCGGCCTGTACGCCGGGTTCTGTCTCCCTCGGCCTTGCGGCCTTCGGGGAGGCGGTCATCCATCTAGGGCTGCCGTTGCCGACAGCCTCGTGCGGTCTACCCGCGGACTCGGGCGAGCAGCCCTCGGTCATCCGCGCACGGTGCCCGGAGGCACCGATCTTGACCTTGCTCCGGGTGGGGTTTACCGAGCCGGCCGAGTCACCTCGGTCGCTGGTGGTCTCTTACACCACCGTTTCACCCTTACCTGCGGCCGAAGCCGCAGGCGGTCTGTTTTCTGTGGCACTGTCCCGCGGGTCACCCCGGGTGGGCGTTACCCACCACCCTGCTCTGTGGAGCCCGGACGTTCCTCGGCGGGACCCTCACGGGACCCGACGCGACCGCCCGGCCGGCTCGTCCGCCGTACTGGTCATCGTAGCCGGTCGGGCGGGGCCGCTCGGACCGGGCGGGTCGGAGCGGCGGCCGTCGGCGAGGGCGGCGGCGACGGTGGCGCGGGCCCAGGGGGTGGTGGTGACCACGCCCAGGACGAGGACGACCAGGCCGAGGCCCGTGATGATCCACCAGCCCGCGTGGCTGGCGGGGGCGAAGCCCGTCGCCATCGGGCCGACCACGGCCGAGGTGACCACGGTGCCGACCACCGCGACGCCCAGCGACTGCCCGACCTGACGGCTCGTCGAGGCGACCGCCGCCGCGACGCCGGCCCGCGAGCGCGGCATGCCGGAGACGGCGGCGTTGGTGATCGGGGCGTTGACCATGCCGAAGCCGAGCCCGAACAACGCGTACGCGACGAGCAGCAGGGCCGCCGGGGAGGTCGCGCTCAGGCCGGTGAGCAGCAGGCCGCTGGCGACGAACGAGCCGCCGGCGATCAGCAGCGGCACCCGGGGGCCGCGCGCGCCGACGATCCGTCCCGAGAGCGGTGCGCAGACCAGCGTGAGCCCGGCCATCGGGAGCGTCCAGAGGCCGGCCTCGACCGGGCTGAAGTGGCGGACGTCCTGGAGGTAGAGGGTGTTCAGGAAGAGGAATCCGCCGAGCGAGGCGAACGAGCAGACCGCGATCACCGTCGCGCCGGTGAACGGGACGCTGCGGAAGAACCGCAGGTCGAGCAGCGGCTCGGCGCAGCGCCGCTCCCAGAGCGGGAAGGCGGTCAGCGCGGCCAGCGCCACCGCGCCGAGGGTGAGGATGGCGGGCGAGGTCCAGCCGTGGCCGGGGCCCTCGATGATGGTGGCCGTCCCGGCGCCGAGGGCGACCAGCGCGAGCAGCTGGCCGACCGGGTCGAGCCGGCGCGG
Source organism: Kitasatospora mediocidica KCTC 9733 (assembly GCF_000744225.1). Lineage (GTDB taxonomy): Bacteria > Actinomycetota > Actinomycetes > Streptomycetales > Streptomycetaceae > Kitasatospora > Kitasatospora mediocidica. Next base: position 1,275,028 of record NZ_JQLN01000007.1, read on the forward strand.
GTGTTCGGCCCGCGACTCGGGGACGTAACGGGCGGCCAGCAGCCAGGCGAGCAGGCCGATCGGGACGTTGATCAGGAAGATCGAGGGCCAGCCGGCACTCTCCACCAGCAGCCCGCCGACCAGCGGGCCGAGCGCCATGCTGATGCCGACCACGCCGCCCCAGACGCCGATCGCCTGGGCCCGTTCGCGCGGGTCGGTGAAGACGTTGGTGATGATGGACATCGCCACCGGGTTGAGCATCGAGCCGCCGACCGCCTGCAGCGCGCGGAAGGCGATCAGCCAGCCCAGGCTCGGCGCGATGCTGCAGAGCAGCGAGCCGAGGACGAAGAGCAGCAGGCCGGTCTGGAAGATCCGGCGCCGGCCGAAGCGGTCGGCGACCGAGCCGGAGAGCATCAGCAGCGAGGCCAGCACCAGGGTGTAGGCAGCGATGATCCACTGCAGGCCGGACGCCGGGGCGTTCAGATCGCGCTGGATCGAGGGCAGCGCCATGTTCACGATGGTGTTGTCCAGCCCGACGATCAGCAGGCTCAGGCAGCAGATCGCCAGGATCAACAGTCGTCTGCGGCGGGTCAGCTGGGTGCTTTCGTCCATCACGTCTGCATTGTCGCATTGGTGGGATGAATTGCGGCCATGCCGTCCCCGGGGGTCTCACCAGCTGGAACGGACCGGCGGGCGGCGGGCCGGGCCCGGGTAGATTGCTTCCCGTAGTTCCACGTTCTGAGGAGATCCACCGATGCCGTTCCTGGTCCTGCTGCCGCCGTCGGAGGGCAAGGCCCCCACCCGGGAGGGCGCGCCGCTGGATCTCGCCGCGCTGTCGCTGCCCGGGCTGAACGACGCGCGGGCCCGGGTCCTGGACGCGCTGGTGGAGCTCTGCCGGGGCGGCGAGGACGCCGCCGCCGAGGTGCTCGGGCTGAGCCAGGGGCTGCGCGGCGAGATCGCCCGCAACGCCGGGCTGCGGACGGCGGGCACGCTGCCGGCCGGCGAGGTGTACACCGGGGTGCTCTTCGACGCGCTCGGGCTGGCGAAGCTGGACGACGAGGCGTACGCCCGGGCGGAACGCTCGCTGCTGGTCTTCTCGGGGCTCTGGGGCGCGGTCCGGGTGGGCGACGCGATCCCGTCCTACCGCTGCTCGGGCGGGGTGAAACTGCCTCCGCTGGGGGCGCTCGGAGCGTACTGGCGGCGCGAGATGGCGGACGTGCTGCCGGCTGAGGCGCCCGGCCTGGTGCTGGACCTGCGCAGCGCGGCGTACGCGGCGTCCTGGAAGCCGGCCGGCGAGCTGGTGGCCCGGACGGCGACCGTCCGGGTGCTCCAGGAGCGCGACGGGAAGCGCTCGGTGGTGAGCCACTTCAACAAGGCCACCAAGGGCCGTCTGGTCCGCGACCTGCTGGTCTCCGGCGCCGAACCGACCGCGCCGGACGAGCTGGTGGACGCGCTGCGCGGGCTCGGCTACACCGTCGAGGTGGCGGCGCAGGGCACCGCCCGCAAGCCGTGGCAGCTCGACGTCGTGGTGACCGACGTGCACTAGCGGAAGTACGGATCAGCGCAGGTGGCTGGTGTCGTTGAGCAGCCGCAGCGAGGCGTTGCCGTCGGAGTAGTACTGCACCGCGCAGACCGAGGCCGCCGAGAGCTCCATCCGGTAGACCGCGTCCGGCGGGGCGCCCAGCGCCAGCCGGACCAGCGTCTTGATCGGGCTGACGTGCGAGACCAGCAGCACGGTCTTCCCGGCGTAGCGGGCCAGGACCCTGTCCCGGGTCACACCGATCCGCTGGCTCAGCGTGGCGAGGCTCTCGTTGCTGCCGGTCGGCTTCACCCTGCTGGAGGCCAGCCAGGCGTTGAGGTCCTCGGGGTGGCGCTGCTGCACCTCGGCGAAGGTCAGGCCCTCCCAGTCGCCGAAGTCCAGCTCGCGCAGGCCCTCCTCGATCCGGACCTCCAGGCCGAGCCGGCGGGCGACCGCCTCGGCGGTCTGCCGGGTGCGCCGCATCGGCGAGCTGACCACGGCCTCGACGCTGCCGCGCGCCGCGAACGCCTCGGCGGCCCGCTCGGCCTGCCAGAGGCCCTTCTCGGAGAGCTCGGGGTCGCTGCCGCCGCTGCCGGAGAACCGCTTCTGCGGGGTCAGCGCCGTCTCGCCGTGCCGCAGCAGGACGAAGGTCGTGGCGATGCCCAGGTCGGCCGCCTGCGACCAGCCGGCCTTCGGCGCGGCCGTCTCGGACTCGGCCTCGACGACGACAGCGGCGTCAACGCCGCCAGCAGCATCAGCGACGGCAGCGGCGCCAGCGGCCGGACGGCCCTTCGGCTCCCACTGGCGGCCGGCCTGGCCCGCGTCCATCGCCTCGTTCGCGAGCCGGTCGGCGTCCTTGTTCCGCTCGCGCGGGATCCAGGAGTAGGTGACCTGCGAACGCGGGAAGACCGTGCGCGCCTCGGCGGCCAGCGGCTGCATGTCCGGGTGCTTGATCTTCCAGCGCCCGGACATCTGCTCGACGACCAGCTTGGAGTCCATCCGGACGTCCAGGGCGGCCGACGGATCGATCTCGTACGCGGCCCGCAGACCGGCGATCAGGCCCTTGTACTCGGCGACGTTGTTGGTCGCCCGGCCGATGAACTCGGCCGCCTCGGCGATGATCATGCCGGTGTCACCGTCGCGGACGACCGCGCCGTAGCCGGCCGGGCCCGGGTTGCCCCGGGAGCCGCCGTCCGCCTCGATGATGAACCTGCGGGCCGTCACGGGATCAGTTGCCCGAGTCGGCGGTGCGGACCAGGATCCGGCCGCAGTTCTCGCAGCGCACCACGGCGTCCTTCGGCTCGGCCTTGATGGCGTTCAGGTCGTTGGTGGAGAACTCCACCCGGCAGCCCTCGCAGCGGCGCTGGTAGAGGCGGGCCGCGCCGACGCCGCCCTGCTGCTCGCGCAGCCGGGTGTAGAGCTTGAGCAGGTCGGCCGGGATCACCGCGACGACGGTCTCGCGGTCGCGGGCCACCTTGGCGACCTCGACGTCGATCTCGGCGAAGGCGGCGTCGCGGCGGGCCACGGCCTCCTCCAGGACGACGGTGGAGTGCTCCAGACGGGCCGTCAGCTCGGTGACCCGGGTCTGCGCGGACTCCAGGCGCTCCATGACCTCCAGGACGACGTCCTCCAGGTCGGCCTGGCGCTTGGTCAGCGAGCCGTTCTCGTGCTGGAGGTTCTCCAGGTCCTTGGCGGAGGTGACCGAGCCGGAGTCCATCCGCTCCTGGTTGCGGGTGGAGCGGGCGCGGACCTGCTCGACGTCCTGCTCGGCCTTGGTCAGCTCGCGGGAGGTGTCGCTGAGCTGGGCCTCGGCGGCGACGACGAGGGACTTCAGCGCGGTGTGGTCGGCGGTGGCCTTGTCGATCTCGGCGTGCTCGGGCAGGGAGCGGCGCTTGTGGGCCAACTGGTCGAGCTTGGCGTCGATGGCCTGCAGGTCGAGGAGACGGATCTGGTCGGCGGGCGCGGCGTTCAAGCGGGGGGCTCCTGAGGTGAAGATGTCGAGCGGGGCGGACGTGTCGGTGCGCGCGGTGTCCCGGCGCGGGAGATCCGGAGGGATCAGGGCGAGGCGGTGAAGGGCATCGGCGCGTGGGCCGTCCACGGATCGGTGACCCGGGTGGAGACCCGGGTCTCCAGCGGCCAGCCGAGCCGTTCCGCGTCCACCCCGAGCTCACGGGCGGCCGCGGCCAGCCAGGGCCATTCGGTGGCCCAGTGGGCCGCGTCGATCAGGGCGAGCGGCGTGGCCTCGGTGGCCTCCGAGACCGGGTGGTGACGCAGGTCGGCGGTGACGTACGCGTCGACGCCGGACTCCCGGACGGCCGCGAGCATGCTGTCGCCCGAACCGCCGCAGACCGCGACCCGGCTGATCGGCCGGTCCGGGTCACCCGCCACCCGCACGCCGGCCGCGGTGGCCGGCAGTCCGGCCGCCACCTGGGCGGCGAAGGCGGAGAGCGCCATCGGCTCGGGCAGCTCGCCGATCCGGCCGCCGCCCCGGCGACCCGCCGGGTCGGTCGGGTCCGGCACCAGCGGGCCGGTGATCCGCAGGCCGACCGCCTCGGCCAGCGCGTCGGAGACGCCCGGGTCGGCGTGGTCGGCGTTGGTGTGGGCGACGTGCAGGGCGATCCCGGCGCGGATCAGGGTGTGCACCACCCGGCCCTTGAAGCCGGTCGCGGCGACGCTGGTGGTGCCGCGCAGATAGAGGGGATGGTGGGTGACGACCAGGTCGGCGCCCCACTCCATGGCCTCGTCGACCACCGCCTGGACGGGGTCGACGGCGAACAGCACGCGCCGCACCTCGTCGTCGGGGTCGCCGCAGACCAGGCCGACGGCATCCCAGGACTCGGCCCACCGCGGCGGGTAACGCTCTTCGAGCACGCTGATGACGTCGGACAGTTTCGGCACCCGTTGAGACTACCGCGCGCAGCCACCCGACCGGGGCAGAGGCCGGTGCGGGCCGGGCCGCGTACAGGTGCGCACCACACCGGGGCGGGGGTGGCGATGCCGAATCGGATCTGGATCACCCTAATGAGTGAAGTGACCGGTGTAGCCGTTGAGCCGTCCTGGGCCGGAAAGTAACTTCACTGAGGCGAAAGGGAGTTGTCCCGGCCACGCAAGCCGCCCGGCCCGGGGGCGTACAGGGCACGGGTGGGCCGGGCGCGGGGTCGGGCACCGCCGACGGCCGCCACGACCGCCACGACCGATTCCGGAACAGCCGGACAACCGAGGGGTGTGAGGCAGATGTGGGCACGCACACCACTGCGGCCTGCTGGGGGACCGGGACCGGTGGACGACCGGGGCGGGGAGGCCCAGCCGGTCGACCCCGTCGAGGGGAGGGGGTCGACCGGGGACGGCAGGGCGGCGGGGGACGGCGGCGGTCGGCGGGCGTTGCCGGGCGGCAGCGGGCCCGCCCCGCGCCCGCTGCACCTGGTGGAGCGGGACGACGCGCCGCTGCCCGTCCGGGAACGCCCACCGGGCCGGCCGCTGGACAGCTGGGTCGCCGCCCGGCTGTCGACGGACGGCACGCCGGGCGTCCCGTGGGCCGAGGCCCGTCCGATGGCCCTGGCGCTGCTCGACCTGGTCGAGCGGGCGCACGCGGCCGGCCTGGTGCTGCGCGACCTGGCACCGGACCGGGTGATCGTCCTGCCGGGCGGGCGTCCGATCCTGGTGGACCTCGCGGCTCTCCGCCCGGCGGGTACCGACGCGAGACCGGGCGAGGACCGGGACAGCTGCCCGGGCTACCGCGCCCCCGAGCAGGCACCGACGTCCATCGTCGGGCGCCGGTACGGGAGTTGCCCCGCCGAACCGGAAGGTGACCGGTACGCCCTGGGCGGCCTCTTCTTCCTGCTCGCCACCGGCCACCACCCGCAGCTGCCCGAGGATCTGCCCCGGGCCCGCCCGGTCCACGCATGGCCGAACCTCGCGCGCCCGACGCGATCGGCCGGACAGGCCCTGGGCCGCTGGCTGAGCCTGGCGGCCCGCGACGGGCTGACGGCCCGCCGGCTCGCGCCCGCCGTGCTGGGCCTCCGCGCCGAGCGCCCGCAGCAGCGCTGGCAGCCGGCCCGGGTGCGCGAGGCGCTGGGACCACCCGCGGCGGACCCAACCACCGACCGGCCCACCGACCGGCCCACCGCGCCGCCGGTGGAGCGCGTGCTGCACGACGGACTGCGCCACCTCGCCGAGAGCATCACCCCGCACCGGCCCGACCGCCTCTGGCCGGACCTCCCCGCCGGGCCGGCCCTCGCCGTGCTGGTCCGGGCCGCGGTCACCACCGGCCTGCCGCCCGAACTGCGCGCGAGCGCCGCCCGGACCGCCCGGACGGCCGCCGACTGGTTGGCGCGACGCTGCGCCGCCGGGGGCATCCCGGCCCTGCTCGACGGCTCCGACCTGCGGGCACTGCGCGACGCGGCCGACGTGCTCGACGATCCCGGCCTCGCCGCCCGGGCCGACCGCCTCGCCGGACGCCTGCCACTGCCCTGCCGCCGCCCGGACCGCCCGGACGGCGGCGCAGCGCGCGACGGTTGTGGCAGCGCGGCCGCCGTCGGCCTGCGAGAGCTCCGGCGCTGGCGGGCCACCGCTGACCGGGCCGCGCTCGACCGCGCACACGCGGCCGGCCTGACGCTGCTGGGCCGCCCGGACGCCTGCGGCTGCCACGGACCGGCCGACGACGGCGCGTTCCTGCTCGATCTGGCCGAGGCCACCGGGGAGGCCCGGTTCCGCTCGGGCGCCGAACACGCCGCCCGCCAATTGGCGGCCGGAGCAACCCTGCGGGACGGCCACCTGCTGATCCCACCACTCCCTGAGGCCCCCGCCCACATCGCCCACCCGCTGGCCTTCCTGCTCCGGCTGCGACATGCCACCCCGCTCCCCCGCACCCCTGCGGCCGCCGGATGAGCGCCGCCCTGCACGCCACCGCGACCCGCTCACTGCGCCGCCTGAGCTTCACCTTCGCGCCGGACGGCTCGCACGCCGCCTGCCTGGCCGCCGGCACCGACGGCCGCTGGTACACCGAGAGCTGGCGGCTGGACGGCGCGGAGCCCGCCCACCCGACCGCGCTGCCGCTGCCCGGCGGCCGCTCGGAGAGTCTGCACTCCCAGCTGGTCTCGCTGCCCGACGGCCGGGTGCTGCTCTGCCGGCACGAGCGCGACCGGCACGACCTGGTCCTGCTCGCCGCCGACCCGGACCCCGACCGGAGAACCATCGAACTCCCGCTGGCCACCGTACAGTTGCCGGGCCTGCGACTACTCCCACTGCCGACGGCCCACACGGCCGACGCACCGCCCGGCCGACCGGTCGCGATCGCCCTGGGCAGCGAGGCCGGCCCGGTGACCACCGTCTGGCTGATCACGGCGGACGGCGGCCAGCCGCGCCAGGTCGCCGAGTTCCCCGGCCTGCACGGCGGCGGCGTCTGGCTGGACCGGGCAGGACGCCTGCTCGCGCTGGACCGGGTGCACGCGGGAGCCGTCAAGAGCGTCGTCCTGGATCTCGACCACGGCTCGGTGACCCCGCTGCTGGAGATCGCCGAGAGCAGCAACGACCGCCTGGTGCTGTTCGACCCGGACACCCGGCTCCTGGTGCTGCGCAGCGACGCGCCGGGCACCGACCGGCTGGGCTGGGGGGTGCTCGGCAGCCCGGAGCCGGTGCGCTTCCCCGAATGCCTCCAGCTGCCCGGGCTGTTCCCGCGCCCGGTCGCCCTGGAGCCGGGCGCCCCCGAGGCGGCACAGAGCCGGGTGGCCGTCCAGATCGACCGCGGCGCCGCCTCCACGCTCGCGCTGTGGCGCCCGGCCGACGGACGGCTCGAACCACTCCCGGTGCCGCCCGGGAGACTGGGCGCGGTGGGCCACTGGTCGGCGGCCGGGCTCCGGATGCCCTACTCCGCGCCGGACCGGCCCGCCGCGCTCGCCACCCTGGACGTCGACGCCCTGCTCGCGTCCGCCGCCGGACCCGCCGCGGGCGCCGTCCCGCTGCCGCTGCAGTTCGCGCCGCTGGGCGCGGGCCGGGGCATCGGCCCGCAGTCACCGAGGACCAGCCCGCCGCCCACCGTCGGACGCGCCGGCTGGCGGCTGGACGGCAGTGCCCCGCCCGCCGACGGCGGCCGCTGGCTCCCCGCGCGCAGCGTGGAGCTGGCCGGCCCGGCCGGCCCGATCGAGTCCGTGCTCTACGGCGACGAGGCCTGGCTGAGCAGTCCACACCTGGTGGTCGCGCTGCACGGCGGTCCGGCCGACGCCTGGCGGCTGGAGTTCGACCCGGCCCTGCAACGGCTGGCCGCCGCCGGCCTGGCCGTACTGGCACCCAACCAGCGCGGCAGCACCGGGTACGGCCTGCCGCACGCGATGGCCGTGCACGGCGCCTGGGGCGGCCCGGACCTGGCGGACGTCCTGATGCTGCTGGACGGCCTGGCCGGGCAGCGCGCCGCGCTCGGCCTGGAGGCCCCGGCTCTCTTCGGGGTCAGCTACGGCGCGTTCCTGGCCCTGCTGACCGCCGCCCACGCGCCCGCCGACCGGATCTCGCGCTGCGCGGTGGTCGCCCCCTTCCTGTCGGGGGCCCGCCTGCTGGCCGAGGCGTCACCGGCGGTCCAGGCGCTGACCACCCGGCTCGGCGGCGCCGACCCGATCGACGACGAGCGCGGCCCGCGCGACGTGCTCCGGCTCGTCCACCGACTCACCGCGCCGCTGCTGATGCTGCACGGCGACCGGGACGAGGCCGTGCCGGTCGGCCAGTCGCGCGCGCTGCGGCACGAACTGCTGCGCCAGGGCCGCGTCGAGGGCGTCGACTTCCGGTACGTCGAGGCCTCGGGTGCCGGGCACGAACTGCTCGCCGAGGAGGGTTCGACCGCGCTGCACGAGCTGCTCGCGGGGTTCCTGCGCACCGGGCGGGTCGGCTGAGGCGCACGTGCCTCGATGGCTTTCCGTTCGAATCGGCGGCTAGGGTGACGCACGGATGGGGCGTGCGAGTCCCGGCGTGGCGTGGGGTACTGCGGCGCTCCGGGGGAACACTCCCCACGGTCGGCCGGCTCACGGCCGACGGCGTCCTGCGGCGCCACAGACCCGTACCCTCGCACGGAGAAGACGATTCAGATGTCCGAAACCCTCACCGACACCACCGAGCACGGCGCCGACGAGGCCACCGCCGAGGACCAGTTGCACGGCCGGCACCGCGGTGTGACCGCTCCCGACGACACCCCCGAGGCCGACCCGCACGGGCGTCACCGGCTGGGTGCCGCCGACGCCTCCTGATCCGTCCGCACCCTCGGGGCCCGCTGCGCTCGGCGCGGCGGGCCTCCGTCACATCCGTACGAGTCCGTACGAGTCCGTACGGCTAGAGCGTGATCACGGTCCGCAGCGCCTCGCCGCTGCGCATCTGGGCCAGCGCGAGGTTCACCTCGTCCAGCTTCACCCGGTGGGTGACCATGCCCGCCAGCTCCAGTCGGCCGGTCCGCCAGAGCTCGACCGCCAGCGCGACCGTGCGGGCCACCTCGCCGCCGCCGTACATCGAGGGCAGCAGCCGCTTCTCGTTGAAGAACAGCTCGGCCATGCTGAACTGCGCCATGTCGTCCCGGGCGCCCGCGCCGATCACCACCACCGCGCCGCCGCGCCGCGCCGCGTCGTAGGCCGCGCGCACCGTGTCGCCGTGGCCGACCGCCTCGAAGACGTAGTCGTAGCCGCCCGAGGGCAGGCTCCTGGCCGCGCCCTTCAGCTCCTCCGGGGCGATCGCGTCGGTGGCGCCGAAGGCGAGTGCGCGCTCGCGGCGGGAGGCCACCGGGTCGATCACGGTGATCCGGGCCGCCCCGCAGACCCGGGCGCCCTGGACGGCGGCGATGCCCACGCCGCCCGCGCCGATCACCGCGACCGCGGCGCCCGGCTCGACCCGCGCGGTGTTGACGGCGGCGCCGAGCCCGGTGGTCACCCCGCAGCCGACCAGCGCGGCCAGCTCGTACGGCATGTCGGCCGGCACCTTGAGGACGCTCTCGGCGGCGACCACGACCTCCTCGGCGAAGGTGCCGGTGCTGTAGAAGCCGAAGGCGTCGGTGTCCGCGCCGATCCGGAAGCCCGGCACGCGCAGCCGGCCGAGGCTGTCCACGCAGAGGTGGCCCTGGCCGCGCCGGCAGTGCGGGCAGTGGCCGCACGGGGCCATCCAGCAGAGCACCACGCGGTCGCCGGCCGCGAGGCCGCGGACCCCCTCGCCGACCTCCACCACGTCACCGGCGCCCTCGTGCCCGGGGACGAACGGCGCGGGCTGCGGCAGGACACCGCTCATCGCCGAGAGGTCCGAGTGGCAGAGGCTGGCCGCCCGCAGGCGGACCCGGACCCGGCCGGGCCCGAAACCGACCGCCTCGACGTCGTCGCGCACCTCCAGCTCCTGGTCGCCGATGGTGTGCAGAACCGCTGCGCGCATGCTGGCCCTCCCGGTTGTCGCCAGAGAAAGGTAGAACCCGTTCTACCGTGCGGAATTGTCCCGTACACCGCAGCTATACCGCACCGGCCGGGAGCCGGGAAGGCCGGGAAAGGCCGGGACAAACCCTCTACCGGCCGGTAACCGTCGGCGTCGGCCCATCGAGTAGGGTCCCGGACGAGGCGCGGCGCCCCGCCACGCCGGACACGGCAGGACACAGGGAGCCACCAGATGACCGACCCCCGGGCGCAGTCCCTCCCCGCACCCGAGGTGCTCGCGGCGTTCGAGGCGGCGACCGGCTTCATGCCCGTCGACGAGGGCCTGGCGCTCTACGCCGCCGCGGTCGAGGCGGCCCGCGGCACCGGGCTGCCGGTGCTGGAGATCGGCACCTACTGCGGTCGCTCCGCGATCCTGCTGGCCGCCGCCGCCCGCGAGGCCGGGACGGTCGCGCTGACCGTCGACCACCACCGCGGCTCGGAGGAGCAGCAGCCGGGCTGGGAGTACCACGACCCGAGCCTGGTCGACCCGGAGGTCGGCCTGATGGACACCCTGCCCCGGTTCCGCCGCACCCTGCACGCGGCCGGCCTGGAGGACCACGTGGTCGCGCTGGTCGGCCGGTCCCCGCAGATCGCGGCCCTCTGGGGCGGCCGGCTCGGCCTGGTCTTCATCGACGGCGGGCACACCGACGAACACGCCACCGGCGACTACGAGGGCTGGGTGCGGCACCTGGCCGAGGACGGTCTGCTGGTGGTGCACGACGTCTTCCCCGACCCGGCGGACGGCGGCCAGGCTCCCTACCGGGTCTACCTGCGGGCGCTGGCCGAGGGATTCGAGGAGATCTCGGTCACGGGCTCGCTGCGCGTGCTGCGCCGAACGGCCCGCGGCTGACCGGACGGTGATTCCCGGCCTCCTCCGGGAGGCGCCGCCGCCGCCACACCATCGGCCGGTACGGTGTCGGGCTAAGAGCCAAACGGCTCCGTGACCCGCAGGCTCTGCGGAACACGGGGCTCCGGGATCGGGCGAGGCGCACGGAGGCGGGGGCCACACCATGACGGACCAGAACGAGCCGACACCGGCGATCTGGGACCCGACCGCGCGGGACGGCGCCGGCGGCTGGGTCCGCCGGTCGCCCTCCCAGGCGCGCCCCGCGACGCCCGCGGCGCCCGTCGTCGGCCCGGTGGCGCCGCAGCCGGGGGCCGGCTCGGTGGGTGACCAGGGTCCGCCGCTGACGGCGCGCCCCTATCTCCAGTCCTTCCTGGACGCCCCGACCGTCCAGCCCACCCCGCCGGTCCAGGCACCGACGCCGACGCCTACGCCGCCACCGCTGCCCCCGCCGTACCCGCCACTCTCCCCGCAGCAGCCACCGGCGCAGCCCTACCGGTACGAGCCGGTCCCGGCCGCCGAGCCGACTGCGGCCAAGCGCAACCCGCTGCTGGTCGGCGTCGGCGTCGTGCTGCTGCTCGCCGTCGGCGGCGGCGTCGCGCTGGCGCTGCAGAACAGCGGCGGCTCCAGCAAGGCCCAGGCGAACCCCGCGCCGCCCGCCACCGCCTCGCAGCACCCGGGCGGCACGCCGTCCGGCTCGGCCCCCTCGACCCCGTCGAGCGCCGCGCCGAGCCCGGGCAGCAGCGTTAGCAGTGGCGCGAGCACCGGCGCGGGCACCGGACCGGGCGTCGGTGACAGTGCCGGGCCGAACGCGCTGGGCCAGGCCCAGGCGCTGGACAGCCTGCTGACCCAGGGCGAGGCCGCCAAGGCGCCGATCGGCAACGCGGTGGCGATGGTCGCCAGCTGCCCCGCGAAGGCCGACATCGACAGCGCGGCACAGATCCTGGACTCCGGCGCCGCCCAGCGCGACCAGCTGCTCGGCCAGCTCGGCAAACTCAGCTTCAGCGACCTGCCGGGCGGAAACGACGCCGCACAGAGCCTGAAGACCGCCTGGCAGCAGTCCGAGGACATCGACCGCTCCTACGCCGCCTGGGCACGCACGGTCGGCGCCCAGGGCTGCGGCACCTCCAGGACCGCCCCCAGTACCCCCGACAAGCAGCATGCCGACGACCTCAATCCGCAGGCCACGCAGTCCAAGCAGGACTTCGTCGCCAAGTGGAACGCGCTGGCGAGCACGTACGGCCTGGCCGCACGGACTTGGGACAGGATCTGACACTCCCTTGAACCATCCGCACCCGCACCCCCCGACCCCGCGCTCCCGCCGCCTGCGGCTGCTGCTCGCGGCCCCGCTCCTGCTGACCGGCCTGACCGGCTGCGGTACGGCCGCCGGCGCACCGGCCGGCGAACCCCCGGCAGCCGCCGCACTGGCACCCGTCGCCTCCCCGGCCGGCCCCCGCCGTCCGGGTCGGCGGCGCCGACGCCGCCACCGAGCGCGGCCCCGACGCCCGCGGCGACCCCGTCCGCCGAGCCACTGGCCGGCCGGACCATCGTGATCGACCCGGGCCACAACCCCGGCAACGTCGACCACACCACCGAGATCAACGCCCAGGTGGACGTCGGCAACGGCCACAAGGAGTGCGACACCACCGGCACCGAGACCGACGCCGGCTACTCCGAGGCGGCCTACACCCTGGACGTCTCCAACCGGCTGCGGGACCTCCTGCAGACCCTGGGCGCCAAGGTGGTGCTGACCCAGGACGGCGACCGGCCCTGGGGCCCGTGCGTCACCGAGCGCGCCGCGATCGGCAACGCCGCCCACGCGGACGCCGCCATCTCGATCCACGGCGACGGCGGCCCGGCCACCGGCAGCGGCTTCCACGTGATCATGCCCGCCGAAGTGAAGGGCGGGGCCGCCGACACCGGCCCGATCGTCGCGCCCTCGCACCGCCTCGGCCTGCTGCTGCGCGAGAAGTTCCAGGCCGCCACCGCCGAGCCGTACGCCGACTACGTCGCGCAGCAGGGGCTGGACACCCGCAGTGATCTGGGCGGTCTCAACCTCTCCACGGTGCCGAAGGTCTTCATCGAATGCGGCAACATGCGCAACGCCGGCGACGCCGGACGGATGACGGACCCTCAGTGGCGCCAGAAGGCCGCTCAGGGCATCGCCGACGCCTTCACGGCCTACCTGACCACGGCTTCCGGATGACCGCGGCCAACCCGCTCGGCGGGGACGGTCCTTGTCCGGTTCCGGGAGCCCGCCGTGCACCGCTTGACACGATGGCCCTAGGCTCTTGGTCCGACCGGATGTGCGTGCGCTCAGTACAATCACACCCCGTCATGCCGTCCACGACACACCAGCGAGGGGAATGTTAGTGAATCTGCGCGCTCTCACCAGGGGAGACGCCGCCATCGCAGGTGCGGCCGTCCTGCTTTTGATTTCGTCCTTCCTGCCCTACTGGTCCGTGGACTGCTCGGCCTCCGCCTGCTCGTCGAGCGCGTGGGCCACCAACCTCCTGCCGGTGCTGCCCTCGATCTACCTGCTCGGCATCGCCGCGGCGGCGCTGATCCTGCTTCAGAAGTTCCAGGGCGAGGCGGCGAAGACCCGTCAGATCCTGGGCCTGCGGCTGGACCAGTGGGGCAGCTCGTTCGCCGTGGTCGCGCTCTGGACCTCGCTCTGGTCGCTCGGCGCGGGCTCCAACCACTCGATCGGCGCCTACCTCGGGATCCTCTCGCTGATCGTGCTCACCGGTGCCGCCCTGGCCGGCCCGCTGGTGCCCGCGCTGGCGGGCCCGCTGGTCAGCGACAAGCCGGCGGTCCCCGCCCAGCAGGCGTACCCCGGCGCGGTCGGCGGCGGCTACCCCGGCCCGGGCCAGACCTTCGGCGGCGGCCAGCCGCAGCCCCAGCAGGGCGGCTACGGCTACCCGGGCGGCCAGAGCTTCGGCGGCCAGCCCCAGCCCCAGCCCCAGCAGGGCGGCTACGGATTCCCGGCGCCGGGTGCCGGTCAGCCGCAGGACGCCGGCTTCGGCCAGCAGGCCGCCCAGCCGTCCCCGTTCGGCCAGCAGGCCCAGCAGGCTCAGCAGGCCCCGGCGGTCGGCCAGCCCGAGGCAGGTTTCGGCCAGCAGGCCGCCCAGCAGGCGCCCGCCTTCGGGCAGCACGCCCCGCAGGCCCAGGAGGCCGCCCCGGCACCCGCTCCGGCCGCGGCCGCCGCGGCCGCCCCGGCCGCCGACTTCGCGCCGTTCTGGTTCGCCGTCCCGGAGCCCCGCCGGCTCACCCCGAAGGACGGTGCCCCGGGCCCGGTCGTCGGCGACCTGGTGCCCGGCACCTGGTACCTGGCCGTCGAGCAGCGCGGCAGCGCGCTGGTCGCCCAGCTGCAGGACGGTACCCAGGGCGTGCTGAACGACGTCTCGGGCATCCAGCGCGGCTGATCCCCACACGCGGAGGGCCCGGCGGGAGTTTCCCGCCGGGCCCTCCTGCTGTGTCCGCGCAGTCAGCAGCAGCCCTCGATGGCCAGCCCGGCCGGCAGCTGGTCGGCGCCGAAGACGGCCACCGTCGCCGGGTCGCCGCCGAGCGCCGCCACCGCGAGCAGCAGGGCGCCGGACGTCCAGGTGGTGCGCTCGTCGGGCCAGATCGCGTCGTCCTCGAAGACGTATCCCGTCCAGTACGAGCCGTCCTCGTGCCGCAGGTGACCGATCGAGCGCAGGATCTCCAGGGCGCGGTCCGACTGGCCCACCGCCCAGAGGGCGAGCGCGAGTTCGGCACTCTCCCCGCCGGTCACCCAGGGCCGGTCGCTGACGCAGCGCACGCCGAGGCCGGGGACGACGAAGCGGTCCCAGCCCTCGGCGATCTGCCGCTGCGCCTGCGGACCGCGCAGCGCGCTGCCGAGCACGGGGTAGTACCAGTCCATGGAGTAGCGGGCCTTGTCGAGGAACCGCTCGGGGTGGCGGGCCACCGCGTGCTGGAGCCGGCCGGCCGCCAGCTCCCAGTCCGGCTGCGGCTCCTCGCGGTATTCGGCGATCGCCAGGCCGCAGCGCAGGGCGTGCAGGATGCTGGACGAGCCGGTGAGCAGCGCCTCCTGGACGGCGCCGCCGTCCTCGTCCAGCCGCCACGCCACCTGGCCGCCGGGCAGCTGGAGCCCGACGGTGAAGTCGAGCGCGCGCCGGACGATGGGCCACATCAGGTCCAGGAACCCGTCGTCCCCTGTGCTCAGGTGGTGGTGCCAGACGCCGACCGCGACGTAGGCGCAGAAGTTGCTCTCCACGGCGGCGTTGGAGACGCCCTCGGCGCCGTCGCCGAAGTAGCCGGCATACCAGGAGCCGTCCTGATTCTGCCGCTGCGCCAGCCAGCGGTAGGCGCGCTCGGCGGCGGCGTGCTCACCGGCCGCGTCCAGCGCCATCGCGGCCTCGGTGTGGTCCCACGGGTCCAGGTGGCCACCGGTGAACCACGGGATCGCGCCGTCGGCCCGCTGCTCGGCCAGGATGCTGCGCACCGTGGCGGCGGCCTGGGCGGCGTCCAGTACCCCCGGCAGGAGCAGCGCCTCGGAGACGGCCAGCCCCTCCCCCGGGATCATGCGCCGGGCCGGTTCGGCTTGCTGGCGTACGCGACGAAGCTCTTGCCGATCACCGGGTTGAGCGCGGCCTCGGCGGCGCGGGTGAGCTTGCTGATCACCGGGGTGCCGACGATGTCCCAGACCAGCAGCTGGTGGTAGGCCTTCACCGGCAGCGCCTTGTCGTTGTCGACGCCCACGGCACACTTGATCCACCAATACGGCGAGTGCAGCGCGTGCGCGTGGTGGGTGCCGTACGGGGTGAGGCCGGCCGAGCCCAGCTTCTCCAGGAGCTCGTCGCCGCGGTAGATCCGGATGTGCCCGCCCTCGTTGGCGTGGTACTCGTCGGAGAGCGCCCAGCAGATCTTCTCCGGCAGCCAGCGCGGCACGGTCACCGCGAGCAGCCCGCCGGGCTTGAGGACCCGGGCCATCTCGGCGAGCACGCCCTTGTCGTCGGGGATGTGCTCCATCACCTCGGAGATGATGATCTTGTCGAAGCTCTCGTCCTCGAACGGCAGGGCCAGCGCGTTGCCCTCCATCGCGACGGCGGAGGAGCCGGCCGGGGCCTCGCCGGCGGCGGCCATCGCGTCGAACCACTTCTTGACCTCGGCGATCTCCTCGCCGTTCTGGTCCAGCGCCACCACGTTGGCGCCGCGGCGGTAGCACTCGAACGCATGCCGGCCCCCGCCGCAGCCCAGGTCGAGCACCCGGTCGCCAGGAGCGATCGGAAAGCGGGAGAAGTCGACGGTCAGCACTGCGGGTCTCCTGGAGGGTGACGGAGGGTCAGGTCTGGTGTGCGGGTCGGGCAGATCAGGCGACGTAGCGCCAGCCGGCGCCGGCCCGGGCCCGCTGCCCGACGCCGGTGGCGAGGGCCGCGCGGTAGCGGTCGGCGGTCAGTTCGGCGGCCCGCTCCCAGGTGAACCGGGCGAGCACCCGCTCGCGCCCGGCCGCACCGAGGCGCGCACGCAGCTCCGGGTCGTCCAGCAGCCGCCCGAGCGCCTGCGCCAGCGCGCCGGCGTCGCCCGGCGGCACGGCCAGGCAGGTCTCGCCGTCGGGGCCCGCCACCTCCGGGATCGCCCCGCCGGTGGTGGCGACCAGCGGCGTGCCGGTGGCCATCGCCTCGGCGGCCGGCAGCGAGAAGCCCTCGTAGAGCGAGGGCACGCAGGCCACCTCCGCGGAGCGGTAGAGGTCCACCAGCTCCTGGTCGGTCAGCCCGGTGCGGAAGTCGATGTACGGCTCCAGGCCGAAGCGCCGCACCGCGTCCGCGACCGGTCCGGTGCCCTGCTTCTTGCAGACCACGACCAGGTGCGCGTCCCGCTCGGTACGCACCTTGGCCAGCGCCTCGACCAGGTGGACCAGGCCCTTGAGCGGCACGTCCGCGCTGGAGGTCGCCACGATCCGTCCGGGCACCACGGCGACCGCCTCGGACGGCGACCAGAGCCGGGTGTCCGCGCCGATCGGCACCACCGAGACGGCGCCGGGCGCGGCGCCCAGCTGCGCGGTGATCTCGGCCTTCGAGCTGCCGGAGACGGTGATGATGTGCTCCAGGCGCCCGGTCACCCGGCGCTGCATCCGGGTGAAGGCGTACCAGCGGCGCAGCGAGAGCCGCCTCAGCCGGGTGGGGGCCGCCTCCAGCTCCAGTCGGCGGTCCACCGTGACCGGGTGGTGGATCGTGGTGACCAGCGGGAACCCGTGCCGTTCCAGGCCCAGCAGACCGTAGCCGAGGGTCTGGTTGTCGTGCACGACGTCGTAGCGGCCCTTGTGCCGCGCCAGGTAGTGGCGGGCGCGCAGCGAGAAGGTCAGCGGCTCGGGGAACCCGCCGGTCCACATGCCGGCGACCTCCAGCAGGTCCACCGGGCCGCGGAACTCGTCCAGCCGCGGGGTGCGGAACGGGTCGTCCGCGCGGTACAGGTCCAGGCTGGGCAGCTCGACCAGGCGGACCGAGCCCGGGCCCGCCACCTCGTCCAGCACCGGGAACGGCTGCGCGCCGATGACGTCCACGTGGTGACCGAGCCGGGCGAGCTCGCGCGAGAGGTGGCGGACGTAGACGCCCTGCCCGCCGCAGAACGGGTCGCCACGGTAGGAGAGCAGCGCGATCCGCAGCGGCCGCCGGGCGGCAGTGGAGGGTGGCTGCCCCGTCATGGTCGGCCCCTTCTGCCCACTTCCCCCCGGCCGGCCGGCCTCAGCGGAAAAGTAGATCAAGTTTCATGGTGGTGTGGAATTCGTCATTGGACATGTGAACAATGAGAGACCTCGAAGATACCGGCCCGTAGCTTCGCCGTCGGAAGCAGGGCTGGTGATTCGCGACACGCTGCGGCCGTGCTGCCGCCATGCCGCCGCCGTGCGCCGTCAGGGGTCCCGTTGAGTGCCACCGCCCATCCGCCCGCCCGCCTCGCACTGACGCCTCGCCAGGCCGAACGGCGACGCCGGATGCTGGCCGCCGCCACCGCGCTGGCCTGCCGCGGCGGCTACGAGGCCGTGCAGATGCGCGAGGTGGCCGAGGACGCCTCGGTCGCGTTGGGGACCCTGTACCGGTACTTCCCGTCCAAGGTCCACCTGCTGGTCGCGGTGATGCAGGATCAGCTCGGCCGGCTGCTCGACCAGGTTCGCCGGCACCCGCCGACCGGGGAGGACCCGGCGGCCCGGGTGGCCGACGCGCTCACCCGGGCGTTCCACGCGCTGCAACGCGAGCCGCAGCTGGCCGAGGCGATGGTGCGGGCGCTCTCCTTCGCGGACCGCTCGGTGAGCGTGGAGGTGGACGAGGTCAGCAAGCTCACCTCGGCGATCATCCTGCACGCGATCGGCCGTCCGGAGAGCCCCGACGAGGGGCAGCGGGCGGCGGTCCGGGTGATCGAGCACACCTGGCACTCGGCGCTGGTCAGCTGGCTGTCCGGCCGCTCCTCGCTCGACGAGGTCCGGGCCGACCTGGGCACCGCCGCCCGGCTGCTCTCGCTCTGAGCCCTGTGCTCCGTCCCGGGGACAGCACGGCGAGCCCGCCGCCTCCGGATGGCCCACCCGGCTAGCGTCACCGCGTGTGACGAAGCAGAGCGGGCCGCAGCGGCGGACGGCGTTCGCGTGGGCGCGGGGCACGCCGAGGCTGGAGGCCGCCGCGACCGCGCTGGACCAGCGGCTGCCGCTGCTGGACGTCGCCAAGGGCGTGGTCCGCAAGGTGTTCCCGGACCACTGGTCGTTCCTGCTCGGTGAACTGGCCCTCTACGCGCTGGCCGTCCTGCTGCTGACCGGCGTCTACCTGACGGCGTTCTTCCGGCCGGGCATGGGCGAGATCATCTACCAGGGCTCGTACCGACCGCTCAGCGGCGTGCGGATGACCGAGGCGTACGCGTCGGCGCTGGGCATCACCTTCGACGTCCGCGGCGGTCTGTTGATCCGTCAGATCCACCACTGGGCGGCGGTGGTGTTCACCGCCTCGCTCAGCGTGCACATGCTGCGGGCCTTCTTCACCGGCGCCTTCCGCCGCCCGCGCGAGCTGAACTGGCTGCTGGGCGTGACGCTGTTCGTCCTCGCCCTGCTGGAGGGCTTCTCCGGCTACTCGCTGCCGGACGACCTGATCTCGGGCGAGGGCCTGCGGATCGCCGAGGGCGTGACCCTCTCGCTGCCCCTGGTCGGCAGCTACCTGGCGTTCTTCCTGTTCGGCTCCCAGTACCCGGGCACCGACATCATCCCGAGGCTGTACTCGCTGCACATCCTGCTGATCCCGGGCCTGCTGGTGGCGCTGGTCGGCGCGCACCTCCAGCTGGTCTTCACCCTCAAGCACACCCACTGGGGCGGGCCCGGGCGGACCAACCGCAACGTGGTCGGGCTGCCGTTCTTCCCGCAGTTCCTCACCCGCACCGTCGGGCTCTTCCTGGCGGTGGCCGCCGTCCTGGCGGCGCTCGGCGCACTCGCCCAGATCAACCCGATCTGGCTGTTCGGCCCCTACCGCCCCGACCAGGCCTCGACCGGCTCGCAACCCGACTGGTACATGGGCTTCCTGGAGGGCTCGCTGCGCCTGATGCCGGCCACCGAGACCCGGGCGCTGGGGCACAGCATCTCCTGGGGAGCGTTCGTCCCGGCGGTGCTGCTGCCCGGGGTGATCTTCACGGCGCTCTACCTCTACCCGTTCGCCGAGCGCTGGATCACCCGCGGCCGGGGCGAGCACCACCTGTGCGACCGGCCGCGCAACCAGCCCACCCGGACGGGCCTCGGGGTGGCCGGCATCGCGTTCTACGGGGTGCTGCTGGTGGCCGGCGGCGACGACGTGATCGTCTACGCCTTCGGCCTGTCGGTGAACGCCTTCGTCTGGACCTTCCGCGCCCTGCTGGTCCTGCTGCCGCCGCTCTGCTTCCTGCTGACCAAGCGGCTCTGCCTGGCCCTGCAGGCGCACGACCGCGAACGGCTGCTGGGCGGCGACGAGAGCGGCGACGTCGTCCAGTCGGTGGAGGGCGGCTACACCGAGCGGCACCGGGCGCTGACCGCCGGGCAGCGCTACGTCCTGCTGGCCCGGGACGTCCCCGACCCGCTGGCGGCGCCGCCGGTACGCGGACCGCGGGTGCTGCGCCTGCTGGCCCGCGTGCGCACGGCGCTCAGCCGCTGGTTCCACGCGGACCGGGTCGAGCTGCCCGCCACCGAACAGCAGCGCCGCGCGATCGCCGCCGCCGTCGCACCCCCGGCCCGCGCGGGCACCGACCACCAGCAGGAGGACGCATGACGGCCGTCGTCACCGAACCGACCACCGGCCGGGCGGCGGTGCGCCAGGGCCGCACGGTGCTGCGCTGGGTGACCTCGACCGACCACAAGATGATCGGCAACCTCTATCTGGCGACCTCCTTCGGGTTCTTCCTGGTCGGCGGTGTCCTGGCGATGCTGATGCGGGCCGAACTGATGCGTCCCGGGCTGCAGTTCGTCAGCAACGAGCAGTACAACCAGCTGTTCACGATGCACGGCACGATCATGCTGCTGCTCTTCGCCACCCCCACCTTCGTCGGCTTCGCCAACGCGGTGATGCCGTTGCAGATCGGCGCGCCGGACGTCGCGTTCCCCCGGCTGAACGCGTTCACCTACTGGGCGTTCCTGCTCGGCGCGCTGATGGTGCTGAGCGGCTTCCTGACCGCCCAGGGCGCCGCCGCGTTCGGCTGGTTCGCCTACGCGCCGCTCAACGGCCAGGTCTTCTCGCCCGGTTCGGGGGCCGACCTGTGGACGATGGGCCTGGTGGTGGCCGGTCTGGGCACGATCCTGGGCGCGGTCAACTTCATCACCACCATCACCTGCCTGCGGGCCCCCGGGATGACGCTGTTCCGGATGCCGATCTTCACCTGGAACGTGCTCTTCACCTCGATCATGGTGCTGATGGCCTTCCCGGTGCTGACCGCGGCCCTGCTCGCGCTGGAGGCGGACCGCAAGTTCGGCGCGCACGTCTTCGACGCGGGCAGCGGCGGCGCGCTGCTGTGGCAGCACCTGTTCTGGTTCTTCGGGCATCCGGAGGTCTACATCGTCGCGCTGCCGTTCTTCGGCATCATCAGCGAGATCCTGCCGGTCTTCAGCCGCAAGCCGGTCTTCGGCTACGCCAGCCTGGTCGGCGCGACCATCGCGATCACCGCGCTGTCGATGACGGTCTGGGCGCACCACATGTTCGCCACCGGCCAGGTGCTGCTGCCGTTCTTCTCGCTGATGTCGTTCCTGATCGCGGTGCCCACCGGGGTGAAGTTCTTCAACTGGATCGGCACCATGTGGCAGGGCTCGCTCTCCTTCGAGACGCCGATGCTCTGGTCGATCGGCTTCCTGGTGACCTTCCTCTTCGGCGGCCTGACCGGCGTGCTGCTCGCCGCGCCGCCGATCGACTTCCATGTGACCGACAGCTACTTCGTGGTGGCCCACATGCACTACGTGCTGTTCGGCACGGTGGTGTTCGCCACCTTCGGCGGCTTCTACTTCTGGTGGCCCAAGTTCACCGGGCGGATGCTGGACGAGCGGCTGGGCCGGATCCACTTCGGGCTGCTCTTCGTCGGCTTCCAGACCACCTTCCTGGTGCAGCACTGGCTGGGCGCGATCGGCATGCCGCGCCGCTACGCCGACTACCTGCCCTCCGACGGCTTCACCACGCTCAACACGGTCTCCTCGATCGGCTCGTTCGTGCTGGGCTCCTCGACGCTGGTCTTCCTCTACAACGTCTGGTGGACCGCGCGGCACGCCCCGCGGGTGACCGAGGACGACCCCTGGGGGTACGGGCGGTCGCTGGAGTGGGCGACCTCCTGCCCGCCGCCCAAGCACAACTTCACCAGCCTGCCGCGGATCCGCTCCGAGTCCCCCGCGCTCGACCTGCACCACCCCGAGGTCGAGGCCTCCGCGCGCCAGGAGGTCGTCCGATGAAGCTGGAGGGGCGCCTGTTCGGCGGGCTCGCGCTGTTCCTGGGTGGCACCGCGCTGGTCTACTGGATCTTCGCCCGGGAGCCGGCCGGGACCACCGCGCTGACCGTCGGGTTCCTGATGTCCTCGCTGGTCGGGTTCTTCTACTACGTGCAGTACCGCCGCTGCGGGCCGCGCCCGCAGGACACCGGCACCGGCCGGATCGCCGACACCGCCGGGCCGCTGGGCTTCTTCCCGCCGCGCAGCGGCTGGCCCGTGGCCGTCGCGCTGGGGCTGACCGTGCTGGCGCTGGGGGTGGTCTTCGCCCTCTGGCTGGTCGCGGTCGGCTTCGCGCTGGTGGCCGGGGCCGTCATCGGCTTCGTCCTCCAGTACGCCGGACGCGACGACGGCTGAGCCGGCCCGCCGATGTGCTGGAGCGCGCAGGCGGACCTGGTGGCGGGCACCGTCGTCACCGGCCTCGGGCTGGCCTGCCTGGCCCGGGTCCGGCGGGCCCGGGACCTGCCGCTCGCGGCGCTTCCGCTGGTGCTGGGCCTGCACCAGCTGCTGGAGGCGGTGGTCTGGCTGGGGGCGGACGGCGGAGCCGGAGCCGGCCCGACCGCCTGGGCACGGACCCTGTGGGCGGTGATCGCGCTGCCGCTGCTGCCGGTGCTCGTCCCGGTGGGGGTGTGGTGCGCCACCGGCCGCGCGCGGGTGGCGGCGTTCGCGGTGCTGGGGGTCGCCGTCGGCGTCCCGCTCGCGGCGGCGGTGGCGGCGCACCCCGTCACGGCGCGGGTGCACGGGCACACCCTGGCATACGGGGTGGGCGTGCCGCACGCGGCGCTGCTGCTGACCGGCTACCTGCTGGCCACGGTGGGGACGTTGCTGGTGAGCGGCGACGCGCTGCTGCGGCTGCTCGGCGCGGTGGTGGGTGTGGGCGCCGGGATCTGCGCGCTGGTGTGGCAGCTGGCGTTCGTGTCGACCTGGTGTGCGCTGGCCGCCGTGGCGAGCCTGCTGTTGCTGGTCTGGGTGGGCGCCGCGAGACGGCAGGTACAGTCTTAAGGCCGTCCACCCGCTCGAAAGGCCCAGCGTTCTCATGCTCTCCCCCGCCCGCACCGGCGCCGCCCTCCTGACCGCCGGCCTGCTGGCGGGCCTCGCCGTCGGGCCCGCTGTCGCCGACTCCGCCTCGCCGTCGCCCTCGCCGGTCGCGGCCCCCGCCGCGCTGTACGGCAAGAGCGACCCGACGTACGACGGTGTCTGGCGCCAGTCGCTGGCGCTCACCGCGCTGGCCGCCGCCAAGATCAACCCTGCCGACTCGGCGGTCTCCTGGCTGACCGGCCAGCAGTGCGCGGACGGCGGCTGGCCCTCCTTCCGGGCCAACACCGCGATGTCCTGCATCCCCTCGGCCGAGGACAGCAACGCGACCTCGGTCGCGATCCAGGCGCTGACCACCCTCGGCGGGCACCAGGACGCCGTGGACAAGGGCGTGCAGTGGATCAAGAGCAACCAGAACGCCGACGGCAGCTGGTCCTACAACCCCGGCACCCCCGGTGACGCGAACTCCACCGGCCTGGTCGTCAGCGCGCTGCGGGCCGCGAAGACCGACCCGTCGACGGTCGCCAAGGCGGGCCGGAACGGCCTGCAGGGCCTGGAGGCCTTCCAGCTCGGCTGCGACGCCCCGGCCGACCAGCGCGGCGCCTTCGGCTACCAGCCGGACGCCAAGGGCGCACTCGCCGCCAACGCGCTGGCCACCTCGCAGGCCGCGCTGGCCGCCGCCGGCGGCTCACTGCCGGTGGCCGCCGGCAGCCCCACCGGGCCCGCCCCCACCGCGCCGGCCTGCGCCGACGCCACCGCCAAGCTCTCCGGCGCCGGATCGGCCGAGGGCGCCTCCGCCTACCTCGCGGGCCAGCTGGCCACCGGCGGCAAGCACCTGATGCTCGCCATGCCCGGTGCCACCCCGACGCCCGACTACAACGCGACCGCCTGGGCCGCGATCAGCCTGGTCCGGGCCGGCCACCCGCAGCAGGCGGCCGACTCCGTCGCCTGGCTGGCCGACACCGCCGGCAGCTGGGCCAAGGGCCCGTCCGGCACGGACGCCTCGGCCACCGCGACGCTGCTGCTGGCCGCCGAGGCCACCGGCCACAACCTGCACGCCTTCGGCGGCACCGACCTGGTCGCCCAGCTCACCGCGGCCGGCCCCACGCCGAAGGCCGCCGCGAGCAGTGCGAAGAAGGCCGGCTCCCCGCTCCTCGTCATCGGCTTCGGCCTGCTCGGCGGCATCGGCGCCGGGATGTACATCAGCATGAACCGCAAGCGCGGCCAGCGGACCGGGAAGTGACCACGGCGCTTCGACGGACGGCGGCGGGCCTGCTCGCCGCCGTCCTGCTCGGCCTGGTCGCCCTGCTGGCGGCCGCCCCGGCGAGTGCCACCAGCTACCGTTACTGGTCCTTCTGGCGCTGGGGCGGCGACAGTTGGACGTATCAGCAACAGGGTGCGACCGGCTACGTCCCGGCGGACGGCTCGGTGGACGGCTGGCGCTTCACGCTCAGCCCCGACGGCGCCGCGGACACCGAACGCCCCGGCGCCGGCGGCGACTTCGCCACCATCTGCGCCAAGACCCCGCCGCAGCCCGGCAAGAAGCGGGTCGCCCTGGTGCTGGACTACGGCACCCCGGCCGACGGGGTCGCCGAGGCCGTCCCGGCGTCGGCGCCGCGCACCGGCTGCGCGGCGCTGGCCCCCGGCGCCAGCTCCGCCGACGCGCTGGCAGCCGTCGCCCCGCCGCTGCGCTACAGCTCGGCGGGCCTGATCTGCGCCATCGCGGGCTACCCGACCAGCGGTTGCGGCGAGGCTGCGAGTGTCGCCGCCCCGGCCGGCGCGGCGAAGAGCGCCGGCCCGAACCTCGGCTTGATCGCCGGCGGCGCGCTCGTCGTGCTGCTCGGCGCGGGCGCCTGGTGGCAGGCCGGCCGGCGCCGGTCGCAGGGCTGAGGGCATCCCGGTGACCCCAGCCACCCCGGTGCCCCCGGCCACCCCGGCCACCCCGGCGACCCGCACGCGCGGCACCCGCTCAGCCCTGGGCCCGCGCCACCTCCACCCCGGCGCCTGGTGGTTGTGGTCGCTCGGGCTGGCCGCGGCGGCCTCGCGCAGCACCAATCCCCTGCTGCTCCTGCTCATCGTCGCGGTGGCCGCCTATGTGGTCACCGCCCGGCGCTCGGACGCCCCCTGGTCCCGTTCCTACGGTGCCTTCCTGCGGATCGGACTGGCCGTGCTGGCCGTCCGGGTGCTCTTCGCGGTGCTGCTCGGCTCGCCCGTCCCCGGCTCGCACGTCCTCTTCACGCTGCCCCAACTGCCGCTCCCCGGCTGGGCGCAGGGAGTCCGGATCGGCGGCCGGGTGACCCTGGAGGCGGTGCTCTTCGCGCTGTACGACGGGCTGCGGCTGGCCACCCTGCTGATCTGCGTCGGCGCCGCGAACGCCCTCGCCTCCCCCGCCCGACTGCTGCGGGTGCTGCCCGGCGCGCTCTACGAGGTGGGGGTGGCCGCGGTGGTGGCGACCTCGTTCGCGCCGAACCTGGTGGCGGACGTCCAACGGCTGCGCGCCGCACGCCGGTTGCGCGGGCGGGCGGACCACGGCATCCGCTCGGTGCTCAGCGTGGGGCTGCCGGTACTGGAGAGCGCGCTGGAGCGCTCGGTCGCGCTGGCCGCCGCGATGGACACCCGCGGCTTCGGCCGCACCGCGCCCGTCCCGCGGTCGATCGCCCGGGCCACCGCCGCACTCACCGTCTGCGGACTGCTCGGCATCTGCGCCGCCGTCTACGGGCTGCTCACCGCGGGCAGCGGCGACTGGACCGTGCCCGTCCTGCTGCTCGGCCTCGGCGCGGCCGGCGGCGGGCTGCTGCTCGGCAGCCGACGGACCGTCAGAACCCGTTACCGGCCCGATCCCTGGGCCCGTGCGGAGTGGCTGGTGGCGGGCTCCGGCCTCGCGGTGGCCGGTGCGACGATCTGGCTCTCCGGGCGCGACCCGGCGGCCTTCGCCACCTCCGTGGTCCCGCCGGCCGCGCCCGTGCTGCCACTGGCCGCTGCCGCCGCCGTCCTGCTCGGCCTGCTGCCCGCCTTCGCCGCCCCCTCGCCGCCCTCCGGCGCGCTGCCCTCCACCGCGAGGGCCGACAGAAAGCCCGATCAGTCGTGATCACCTTCGAGCAGGTCTCGGTCCACTACACCGACGCCGCCGAACCCGCCCTGACCGGCGTGGACCTGACCCTCCCCGAGGGCGAACTCTGCCTGCTGGTCGGCCCGTCCGGCGCCGGCAAGTCCACCCTGCTCGGCACCGTCAGCGGGCTCGTCCCGCACTTCACCGGCGGCGTCCTGCACGGCCGGGTGACCGTCGCCGGACGCGACACCCGCACCCATCGTCCGCGCGAACTCGCCGACGTGGTGGGCACCGTGGGCCAGGACCCGCGCGCCCACTTCGTCACCGACACGGTCGAGGACGAACTCGCGTACGGCATGGAGTCGCTGGGCATCGCGCCCGAGGTGATGCGCCGCCGGGTGGAGGAGACGCTGGACCTGCTGGGCCTGGCCGACCTGCGCGACCGGGCGCTCGGCACGCTCTCCGGCGGCCAGCAGCAGCGGGTGGCGATCGGCTCGGTGCTCACCGTCCACCCCAAGGTGCTGGTGCTGGACGAGCCCACCTCCGCGCTGGACCCGGGCGCGGCGGAGGAGGTGCTCGCCGTCCTGCAACGGCTGGTGCACGATCTGGGCACCACCGTGCTGATGGCCGAACACCGGCTGGAGCGCGTCGTCCAGTACGCCGACCAGGTGCTGCTGCTGCCCGGCGGCGGGCAGCCGCCGGTCCTCGGGGAGCCCGCCGAGGTGCTGGCGCACTCGCCGGTCTTCCCGCCCGTGGTGGGCCTGGGCCGGGTGGCCGGCTGGTCGCCGCTGCCACTCAGCGTCCGCGACGCCCGGCGGCGGGCCGCACCGCTGCGCGCGCGGCTGGCCGGCCTGCGGCCCGAGGTCCCGGCACCCGTCGCGGCCGAACCGCTCGCCGAGACCGCCCGGCTGACCGTGCGGCGCGGGCCCGTCCCGGCCCTGCGCGGCGTCGACCTGGCGCTGCGCCCGGGCGAGGTCACCGCGCTGATGGGACGCAACGGCGCCGGCAAGTCCACCCTGCTCGGCGCCCTGGCCGGCCTGCAAGCCCCCGCCTCCGGCACGGTCCGGATCGGCGCGCTCACCCCGCACAAGGCCCGCCCGCAGGAGCTGATCCGCCAGGTCGCGCTGGTCCCGCAGGACCCGCGCGACCTGCTCTACAGCGAGACGGTCGAGGCCGAGTGCACGGCCGCCGACCACGACGCCGGCGCCGCCGCCGGCACCTGCCGCGCCCTGGTCGAGCGCCTGCTCCCCGGCATCGCCGACCACACCCACCCACGCGACCTCTCCGAGGGCCAGCGGCTCAGCCTCGCACTCGCCGTCGTGCTGACCGCCCGCCCGGCCCTGCTGCTGCTCGACGAGCCCACCCGCGGCCTCGACTACGCCGCCAAAGCACGGCTGGTGGAGATCCTCCGCGCACTGGCGGCGGACTCGCACGCCATCCTGCTGGCCACCCACGACGTCGAACTCGCCGCCGAACTCGCCCACCGCACGGTCGTCCTGGCGGACGGCGAGGTGGTGGCCGACGGGCCGTCGGCGGACGTGGTGCTCGGCTCGCCCGCGTTCGCGCCGCAGGTCGCCAAGGTGCTGCAGCCCGAACCGTGGCTGACCGTCCGCCAGGTCGCCGCCGCGCTGGAGTCGTCCTCATGACTCCCGCGATGCCCCTCGCCCGGCCCGTCCCGCTCGGCCACCGCTCGATCGCCGTCCTCGTCCTGACCTCGCTGATCGGCGTCGCCGCCTTCGGCTGGCCGCTGCTCGCGGGCACCGGCTCCGCCGCGGTCGGCCACTCCGCCGACGCGCCCTGGCTCTTCGCGCTGCTGCTCCCGCTGCTGCTGGCCGTGGTGGTCGCGCAGATCTCCGAGTCCGGCCTGGACCCGAAGGCCGTCGCCCTCCTCGGTGTGCTCTCCGCCACCGGCGCCGCACTGCGCCCGCTCGGCGCGGGGACGGCCGGCCTGGAGCCGATGTTCTTCCTGATGGTGCTCGCCGGGCGCGCGCTCGGACCGGGCTTCGGATTCGTCCTCGGCTCGGTCTCGATGTTCGCCTCCGCGCTGCTCACCGGCGGGGTCGGCCCGTGGCTGCCGTTCCAGATGCTCAGCATGGGCTGGGTCTGTCTCGGCGCCGGCCTGCTCCCCCGCCCGGCCACCCTGCGCGGACGCGGCGAACTGCTGCTGCTCGCCGGCTACGGCGCGGTCTCCGCTGTCCTCTACGGCACGATCATGAACCTCCAGGGCTGGCCCTACATCGGCGGCCTCAGCAGCTCGGTGGCGTTCGTCCCCGGTGACCCGCTCAGCGCCAACCTGCCGCGGTTCCTGGTCTACTGCCTGACCACTTCCCTCGGCTGGGACCTCCCCCGCGCCGTCCTCACCGCCGTCCTCTGCCTCACCCTCGGCACCCCCGTCCTGCGCGCCCTGCGCCGGGCCACCCGCCGAGCCGCCTTCGCCGCCCCGGTCGCCTTCGTCCCCCCGCAGCCGGACCACAACGGTGAGCTCACGCCCAGAACGCGTCCGACTCCTCCATGTCCTCCACACACTCGTCAAGATCGGTGATCTTGTCCCCGACCACCCGGAACACGATGCCGCCCCTCGCGTCGATCTTCCGGCCGCCGCGCTCAGCGGTGAACCCGTGCACCGACATCACATGCCCCCGGCCGTCCACCAGCACGTGCCGCAACTCGACCCGGAACGTCCCGTTCGTCTCCGCCGCGAGCCGCCCGTAGTGACCGAGGACGGCGTCGATGCCCTTCTGGTCGCCGGAGATTGGGCTGTTTCCAGGGACGTGATGCGTGCAGTCCGACGTCATCATCCCTCTGAGGGCGTCCATGTCACCGCGCGAGAACGCCTCGTAACCCTTGCGAACCAGCGCCGCATGTGGATGCTCAGCCATGGCACCTCACCACCTTCCTACCCACCACCCTGGCACCACCGTGTCCCCCCGCAACCCGGCCGGCAGGGATCACCCACACCGGCCGGGTTCACGCCACGAACCTCAGCCCTTCGGGCCCGTGGACTGCACCACCTCGAACGACCACAGCGTCGACCCCGAAGCCGCCGGCCGCGCCTGCGCATCCCCACTCGGCCGGTGCGCAGCCTGCATCGGCCCCGACATCCAGGCCTGGAACGCCTCCTCCGTCGCCCACCGCGTGTACACGAGGTACTGGTCCGTCCCCTCCACCGGGCGGAGGAGTTCGAACCACTCGAACCCGTCGGAGTTCTCCACAGACCCGGCCCGCGACGCGAACCGCTTCTCCAGCACCTCCCGCTGCTCGGCGGGGACGGTCAGCACATTGATCTTGACGATGCTCATGGCTCCATCCTGCCTCAAGGGCTGGCGGCGGGTGAGCACTGTGTGTGCGACAGCGAGAAGTGCCCCGACAGGAGCAGGATCGACGGCAGCGGGCCGACGCTCTTCCAGGCCTGACATACCGCCAGGACGGGGAACAGGTCAGTCGCCCGCGAGGTCCGCCGGTCGCACGTGCGTGAGCTTGTCGGGGTTGCGTACGAGGTGGATCGCCGCCACCCGGTCGTCCGCGACCTCGAAGCAGGCCACCGTGTCGGTCCGCCCCTCGCTGGTGACGAGCAGGCCGGGCTGCCCGTTGACCAGCACGGCCCGCACGCCGAAGTCGGGGATCCGGCGCGCCATGATGCCGAGGATGAACCGGGCGACGTTGTCGGCGCCGTGGACCGGGCGCAGCGCGGCCCGGACCTTGCCGCCGCCGTCGGTCCAGGCGGTGACGTCGGGGGCGAGGAGTTCCAGCATCCGGTTCAGGTCGCCGCCCACGCAGGCGGCCAGGAACTCGTCGGTGACCTGCCGGCGGGTCTCGGCCGGCGCGTCGTAGCGGGCGTCGCGCGCCTGGACGTGTGCGCGCGCCCGGCTGCCGAGCTGCCGGACGGCGGCCTCGCCGCGCTCCAGCACCTCGGCAATCTCCTTGTACGAGAAGGCGAAGACCTCCTTGAGCACGAAGACCGCACGCTCCAGCGGCGACAGGCTTTCCAGCACCACCAGCATCGCCAGCGACACCGCCTCGGCGAGTTCGGCGTCGGCCGACGCGTCCGGAGCGGTCACCAGCGGCTCGGGGAGCCACGGCCCGACGTACGCCTCCCGCTGGACGACGGCCGAACGCAGCCGGTTCAGCGAGAGGTTGGTGACGGTACGGGCCAGGTAGCCGCCCGGGTTGGCGACCTGGGCGGTGGCCTGGCTCCAGCTGATCCAGGTGTCCTGCACCAGGTCCTCGGCGTCGGCGACGCTGCCCAGCATCCGGTAGGCGATGCCGAAGAGCATCCGCCGGTGCTCGGAGAAGGCGGCCGCCCGTTCCGAAGCGTCCAAGCCCTGCCGGGCCACGTCCTGCCGGGCCACGTCCTGCCGGGCGACGTCCTGCCCGGCCAAGTCCTGCGGGTCCGGCCCGTCCTGTCGGTCGATCACCCGGCCGACGGTACCGCACAGGCCTCGGAGAATCCCTGGCTGGTCAGGCCGAATGCGCTGTTCACCCGGGAGCGCATGTTCTCCAGCGCGACCATCGTGGTGAGCTCCACGAAGGCCGGTTCGCCCAGGCGGGCGATCAACTCGGCGGCCATCGCGTCGGTGACGGTCGGCGCGGTGTCGGTCATCGCCTCCGCGTACTCCATGACCAGCCGCTCCAACGGGCTGAACACCTCGGGCGCCTCGCGCCAGACCGGCACCTTGCTGATCTTCAGCGCGTCCAGGCCGTGCCGGGTGCCCTCCCAGTAGCCGAAGTCCGTGCACCACGAGCAGTTGATCCGCACCGCCGTCGCCATCACGGCGAGTGTCTTCAGCAGCGGGTCCAGCTTGTTCCACTTGGCCACCCCGCGCTCGAAGCGCGCGTAGCCCATCAGCACGCCGCTGTGGTGCCCGTACGCCTGCCCGGGGTCCAGTACCTTGCCGTACGTGCGGCGCGAGTACCACTCCCCGAACCGCACCAGCAGCGTGCGCGGCGGGTTGAGCGAGATGCGAGCCATGACGTCGTCCTCCTCCGGAGCCGGGGGCCGGGCGGCCCCTCCACAGGACTGACAGGACAGCCACCGAAAACGTGACACGGGCCGAGCAGGCCGGCCTGCCGGGCCCGCTCGGCCCTGTGCGGCCCTGTGCGGCGATAAACCTCGAGCCGGGCACTTGACGAAGGGTTTACTATCTCGATGATCCGCTTTGAGGCTGGTCACATGAGCTGGAACTCTGCACAGAGTGGATACGGGGGATGGACACCATGGGTGTCGTCGTGGGCGCGGTCGGCGCAGTCATAGCCATAGTCGTCGTCGGACTGGTATGGACGGTCGTCCGCTCCTACAACCGGCTGATCAGGCTGCGTAACCAGACGCGGGCCTCGTGGGCCCAGATCGACGTGCAGCTGAAGCGGCGGCACGACCTGATCCCCAACCTCGTCGAGACGGCCGCCGAGTACGCCGCCCACGAGCGCGGCACCTTCGAGGCGGTCACCACCGCCCGCGGCGCCGCCGCCTCGCCCGACCTCGGGACGGCCGAGCGCGCCGAGGCGGAGAACGCACTCTCCTCCACGCTGGCCAGGTTGCTCGTCACCGCCGAGTCCTACCCGGAGCTGAAGGCCAGCCAGACCTTCCTCCGACTGCAGAGCGAGCTGGCCGGCGCCGAGGACAAGATCGCCTACGCCCGGCAGTTCTACAACGCCGCCGTGCAGTCCTACAACACCGCGCAGGAGTCCTTCCCCGGCAACCTGGTCGCCGGCCTGTCCGAGCACGCGCGCCAGGAGTACTTCGAGGCCGGGGCCGAGAGCCGCGAGAGCGTCCAGGTGAGATTCCGGTGAGCGTCAGCGCGGAGTTCGGCGCGGGCGGCGCGGCGGCCGTCGTCCTGTGGCTGCTCGCCTTCGGGCTGGTCCTGCTCGCCACCCGCAACGGGACGGTCCAGGCCGGCCCGGCCACCCAGGAGCTCGGCGACTCCCCCGAACCGCCCGCCGTGGTGAGCCTGCTCGCCAACGGCTGGCGCTCCACGGCCCACGCGGCCGAGTCCACCCTGCTCGACCTCGCGGCGCGCGGGCATCTCGAACTGCGCCAGGCCGGCGAGAACCCGGCCGACACCACCGTGCACCTCACGGACAACGCCCCGACCGTCCTGCGGCCCTACGAGCACCGGGTGCTGGCCCGGGTGACCGCCCAGGCCGGCACCGACGGCGCACCGATCGGAGCCGTCGCGTTCCGCGCGGCGAAGCAGGCGGCGACCTGGAACCGGCTGCTGCGGCGGGAGATCGTCGCGGAGGCCCGCCAACGCGGGCTCTCCCGGCCTCGCATCGGCAGCGCCCTGGGCACGACGCTGATGGCGGCGGCGGTCGTCCCGGCCGTGCTGTTCGGCCTGGCACTGCTGACCATCGGGGGCTCGCACGGCATCCGCGCGGGTCTCCTGGCCGGCGCGGTGACCTTCATCGTGCTGGTCTTCCTGCTGGCCACGGCGGTCACCGAGCGCGCCACCCCGGCGGGCCTGGACCGGGCCGGGCACTGGGCCGGCGTGCGCCAGTGGCTCGAAGCGCACGAGAGCTTCACCCAACTGCCGCCCGCCGCCGTCACGGTGTGGGAGCGCTACCTGGCGTACGGCGCGGCGCTGGACGTCACCGTACGGGTCAACCAGCTGCTCGACTTCGGCACCGGCAACCGCCGCCGGGTCTGGTCCGGGTACGGCGGCACCTGGCGCGAGGTGCGGATCCGCTACCCGCGGGTGTGGCCCGGCTACGGCGCCACCAACCGCGGTCTGCTGCAACGGGCCCTGGCCGCGGCCGTCGTGTCGGGCGGGCTCGCGCTCTTCGCCGAGCTCCGGCAGCAGTCCTGGACGGACGGCGGCGGCACCCTGGGCACCGGCCACGCGGTGCTGGCGCTCGGCTGGATGGTGCTCGCGTGGCTCGGCATCGCGTTGGCCGGGCGCTTCAGCCGGCTGACGGCGGGTCTCGTGTTCTTCGCGGGGGCGTTCGCCAACGGCGCCCTCGGCGACCGGATCGGAGACCGGGCACTGGACGGGTCGGGCCCGCTGCTCGGCGAGTGGGTCGCGATCGGGGTCTTCGCGGCGGTGGCCGGGTTCTATCTGGCGCTGGCCGTCCTGGACAGCAGGCCGGGCGTGACGATCACCGGCGAGGTGCTGCGGATCGAGTCGCGCTACAACGAGAAGTGGCCGAACTTCCTGGCCGTGGACGACGGTTCGGCCGACCGCACGGTCGCCTGGGCGCTGCCCGGGCCGCCCAGTGGCTTCGCCACCGGCAGCACGGTCCGGCTGACCGTGACGCCGTCCACCCGCCGGGTCCGCGTCGTCCAGGTCCTCGCCCTCGGCGCGGACTACAAGGCGCAGCAGCGCGAGCCGAACAGCACCATCAGCTGAGGCCAGCCGCAGGAGCCACCGGGGCCGCTCAGAACGAGCGGCCCTCGCTGTGCGGGACGTGCTCCTGCGGCGTGGGGTCGGGCCGGTCCCCGACGTCGCCGCAGAGGTTGTTGCTGAGGCGGGTGAGCAGTGCGGCGAGGTCGGCGAACTGCTTCTCGTCCCAGTCGCCGAGCAGTTGGGAGAGCTGGGAGCGGCGGGCGGCGAGCAGCTTCACGGCCATCGCCTCACCGGTCTCGGTGAGCCGCATCGGCAGGCCGTTGCGGTGCGCCAGCCCCCGGCCCTCGACCTCCCGGGCCGCCGCCTCGACCACCTGCGGGGGGATGATCCTCTGCTCGGCCAGCTCGGCCGGTTCCACCGAGCCCTGGCGGTGCATCTGCATCAGCAGCCAGCTGGAGGCCGGCTGGAGGTCGAGCCCGGCCTCGGCGGTGATCCGCCGGTAGAGATCGCGCCTGGCCTCCCGGCTGTTCAGGACGGTCAGCGCGCGGGCGATCTCGTCCACCGAGGAGCGCTCCACCGGGTTGATCCCGATCGCCTCGCCGAGGTCCGGCGCGGTGACGGTGGCGCGCAGTGGCTGCTCACGGACGAAGAGCGCCAGCACGAAGGCCACCGCCGCCACCGGCACCGCGTACAGGAAGACCTGGGTGATCGACGAGGAGTAGGCGTGCAGGACGTCGTGCTGGACCTGCGCCGGCAGGCTCTTCACCACCTGCGGGTCGGAGGTGATCGCGCTCGGCGAGAATCCGGCCGGGAGCGGGACGCCCGCCAGCGCGTCGTTCAGCCGCCGGTTGAGGCCGCTGGTGAAGATCGTGCCGAAGATCGAGACGCCGAAGGAGGCGCCGATCGAGCGGAAGAACGTGACGCCGGCGGTGGCCACGCCGAGGTCCTGGTAGCCGACGGAGTTCTGCACGATCAGCACCAGCACCTGGAGCACCAGGCCCAGGCCCAGGCCGAAGACCAGGAAGTAGAGGCTCATCACCAGCGTGCTGCTGTCCTGGGTGAGCCGGGAGAGCAGCAGCAGGCCCACCGTCACCACGGCGGTCCCGGCGATCGGGAAGATCCGGTAGTGCCCGGTCCGGGCGACGATCTGGCCGGAGCCGATCGAGGTGAGCAGCATGCCGAGCACCATCGGCAGCATGTGGATACCGGAGAGCGTCGGTGAGACGCCCTGCACCACCTGGAGGAAGGTCGGCAGGAAGGTCAGCGCGCCGAACATCGCGAAGCCGACCACGAAGGAGATCACCGCGACCAGGCTGAACGTGCGCGAGGCGAAGAGCCGCGGCGGCAGCACCGGCTCGT
Source organism: Kitasatospora mediocidica KCTC 9733 (assembly GCF_000744225.1). GTDB lineage: Bacteria > Actinomycetota > Actinomycetes > Streptomycetales > Streptomycetaceae > Kitasatospora > Kitasatospora mediocidica. Next base: position 1,309,454 of record NZ_JQLN01000007.1, read on the forward strand.
CGGCCCGGCGCTCGACGGCGATGAAGGCCACCAGCAGCAGCACGCCGAGCACGCCCAGACCGATCACCTGCCAGGAGGCCCACGGCCAGGTGACGCCGCCCAGTGAGGTCATCAGGACCAGGCAGGTGGCGACCGAGGCGATCAGCACGGTGCCCAGGTAGTCGATCCGGTGCTGGCGCTTGGTCTCGCTGGTGTGCAGCACCGCGGCGATGACGACCAGCGCGACGATGCCGATCGGCACGTTGATGTAGAAGACCCAGCGCCAGGACAGGTTGTCCACGAACAGCCCGCCGAGCAGCGGGCCGAGCACGCTGGTGGCGCCGAACACCGCGCCGAACAGGCCCTGGTACTTGCCCCGGTCGCGCGGCGGCACCAGGTCGCCGACGATCGCCTGGCTCAGCACGATCAGGCCGCCGCCGCCCAGGCCCTGCAAGGCCCGGAAGGCGATCAACTCGCCCATGTTCTGGGCGATTCCGCAGAGCACCGAGCCAATCAGGAAGATCACGATCGAGGCCTGGAAGAAGCGCTTGCGACCGTACATGTCGCCGAGCTTGCCCCAGAGCGGGGTGGCCGCCGTGGAGGCCAGCAGATAGGCGGTGACCACCCAGGAGAGATGTTCGAGGCCGCCGAGGTCGCTGACGATGGTGGGCAGCGCCGTGGAGACGATGGTCTGGTCGAGCGCGGCGATCAGCAGCGCCAGCAGCAGCGCCCCGATCGGCACCCAGAGGTTGTGGACGCCCGCCTCCTGGGAGATCGGCGGTTCGGGCTGCGCGTCGATGCGCTCGGGCTCGGCAGCCGGGTCCGCCATCGGGTCCTCCTTGCTGGGCGCTGATGCGGCGATCAGCTGACGAGTCGATGCGCGACGAATCGACACATCGACAATCTGATGATCACTCCGATTTCCTATCGTGTCAGATTTGCCCCGTTTTGCAGCACGGGACTGGGCCATCCGTAAGCCCGAAACCGGCGGTCAGCTCTGTTCGCCCACCGCCGCGTCCTGCATAATCGGGCGCGTTCGACCCGCTGTCAGCGATCCGAGGAGGAACGGCCCATGCAGGGAGGCCACTGCCCCGCATGCGGTGCCGCACAGACCGGTTACGGCTGCGGCTGCTTTGCGGACGCCACGGAGACTGCGGTCCTGCCGCAGGTCGAGGGCCCACCGCTGGTCCGGCCGTACGTGCCCGCCGTCAGCGCGGCCGCGGAGTGGTCCGAGGACCTGTACGGCACAGCGGTGCTCCCCGCCATGCCGGCGGCGCCGCCCGGCCCGCCCACCCAGCCGCCCGCGCCTGCGGCCGCGGGGCCGATGCCCTACATCCCCACGCAGCCGACCGCGGCACCGTCGACGCCGCGCGAGCTCGGCCTCTACCCCCTCTCCGCCGCGCCGCAGCCCGCCCCGGACGGGTCGCCGCGCGCCGCGGGGGACGCCACCGCGCCGCCAGGTTGGCGGTGGTCGGGGCGGGCGCCGGCGTGGTGGCCCTCGGCGTCGGGCTGGCCTTCGCGCTCGGATCCCCGCCGGACGTCCAGCACGACGCGCTGGTGCCGCTGCCCACCAGCGTCCCGGACCAGGCGCCGACCGGCGCTCCCACCCCGCCGCCCACCAGCGCGCCGCCCACCCTCGCTCCCAGCAGCCCACCCGCCACCTCGGCCAAACCGTCGGCGTCCGCCTCGCGTTCCAGACCCGCGGCCCGCCCGACCACGCAGACCCCGGTCTCGGTCACCAGCGCCCCCGCGCCGTCCGCGCCCGCCCCCAGCTCCGCCCCGCCCAGCCCCAGCAGCCCGCCACCGAGCCCGTCCGCCGCCCCGAGCACCTCGGCCCCGGCACAGACGCTGAGCTACAGCGACCGCGGCCCCCAGGTGACGACGCTTCAACACCAGCTGATGACCGCCGGCTGCGGCCGGCACCTGAACAGCGGCGTCTACGACGACGCGACCGAACAGGCGGTGGTCCTCCTCCAGGAGGAGAACCAGCTCTGGCAGGACCAGTGGGGCGTCTACGGCCCGCAGACCCGCGCCGCCCTGGAGTCCGGCACCACCTGCTGAGCCGCGCAAGCTCTAGCCGGTGATCGCCCCGACGATGCTGATCCCCGCCAGCACCAGCATCGCGGCAGCCGCGACCCGGATGATCACCTTCATCGGGACGTGCTTCAGCAGCTTCTGCCCGCCCACGATCGCCAGGCCGCCCACCGCGCACAGAGCCAGCCAGGCGCCCAGGCCCACCGAGAGCGGGTCGGCGTACTTGGCGGCCAGATTGGCGGTCATGATCTGGGTCAGGTCGCCGAACTCGGCCACCGCGACGACCAGGAAGCTGGTCCCGGCCACCTTCCAGAAGCTGCTGGAGGACGGCTCCTTCGCCTCGTGCGCCTCCTCGTCCTTGTGCAGCAGCAGCATCACCGCGCCGGCCAGGAAGAGCGCGCCGGTGACGCCCTCGACCCAGCGGTGCGGCAGCAGCGCCAGCAGGCTGCCGGCGACCAGCGCCAGGCCGACCTGCACCGCCATCGCCGCCGCCACCCCGGCGAAGACGTACGCGGCCCGGTAGCGGGTGCCGAGCATCAGCGCGGCCAGCGCCGTCTTGTCCGGCAGCTCGGCCAGGAAGATGATGCCGAAGGTGACGGCGAATACGCTCAGATCCATCGGGGTCGGTTCCCTAGGTTGGGGCTGCCCGGCCGATCCGCCTCATAAAAAAAGAGACCCCGGCCCGGCAGCACTGGTCATGATCACAGCACTGCGGCCGAAGGTCTCGCCAACACCCCGGTCACCGCGGATGTCCCGGGCGCCGGGCCTCCCGCGCGAGCGGGACGCCAGTATGTCGACGGTCCGGTGGAGGGCTACTCCCCTTCAACGCCCCCACTGTACCGGACGCCGTACCAGGCCCCGGCCCACCAGCTCCAGCACCACCACGATCGCCACCGCCTCGACCGCCAGCAGCGCCACCAGGACGAAGAGCTGCACCGCCCCCGCCGAGACCGGCGAGGCACCGCCGAGCAGCATGCCGACGAACGCGCCGGGGAGGGTGACCAGGCCCACCGTCCGGGTCTGGTCCAGCGCGGGTACCAGCGAGGTGGCCGCGGCCGTCCGGCAGATCTCCAGCCGGGCGTCCCGGTCGTCGAAACCGAGCGCCAGCGCGGCCTCCACCTCGCCGTGCCGCTGGGCCAGTTCGTCCAGTGCCCGGCGGCCGGCCAGCGAGGTCGCGGTCAGCCCGCCGCCGATCAGGATGCCCGCCACCGGGACGATCGACAGGCCCTGCCAGGGCAGCAGCCGGGCGCCGAGCAGCAGCGCCAGCACCGGCAGCACGCCCGCGCCGATCGGAGCCGCCGCCCAGGCCCACTCCCACCCCGGGGCGTCCGTCATCCGCCGGCCGGCCGTGCGCACCGCCACCGAGAACATCAGCAGCACGAACAGCGCCGTCCACCAGAGCGAGTGCACCACCCAGGTGATCACGAAGGCGACGGCCGCCAGCTGCACCACCGCCCGCAGCCCGGCGCGCAGCACCGCGTGGCCCTGCCCGAGCATCCCCCAGCCGGCCACCGCCACCGCCACGACCAGCAGCAGGACCATGGCGACGCCGAGGACCGGGGTCACCGGCAACAGCTGGTTGTTCGCCGAGGCGGCGAGCGGCATGGCGGTCAGATCCAGCTGACGAACCACATGTGGTCCCGCCAGACGGTCGTGGGGATCACCGCTCCGGTGTACAGCGGCAGGAAGTAGGCGAAGCAGACCACCACCGCCAGCACGATCGCCCCGGCCGCCGTCGCGCCGATCGCGCGCCGCTGCCGGCTGCTGCCCTCCGGGCCGAGCATCGCGCCCAGCATCTGGGCCACCGCCAGGCAGAGGAAGGGGACCAGCACCACCATGTAGAAGGAGAAGATGGTCCGCTGCTGGAAGCCGAACCACGGCAGGTAGATCGCCGCCACCGCGCACAGCACCGCGCCCGAGCGCCAGTCCCGGCGGAAGAACCACCGCCACAGCAGGTAGAGCAGCGCGAAGCAGGCCGTCCACCAGAGCAGCGGGGTGCCGAGCGCCAGGATCTGCGCCGTGCAGCCGTCGACGGCGGTGCAACCGTGCTGGCCGGCCGAGGAGTTCTCCACGTACATCGAGACCGGACGGCCCTGGACCAGCCAGCTCCAGGGGTTGGACTGGTACTGGTGCGGCGAGGTGAGCGTGGTGTTGAAGCGGTACATCTCCGCCTGGTAGTGCCACCAGCTGCGCAGCGCGGCGGGCAGCAGGCCGGAGCGGCCGTCCGCCCAGTGCCGGTCGTAGCCGCCGCTGGTGGCGAACCAGCCGGACCAGGCCGCCAGGTAGGTCCCGGCGGCCACCAGGACCAGCGAGCCGAAGGCCGGTGCCGCGTCGCGCCGCAGCATGCTGCGCAGCGGGTGGCGGGCACCGGCCCGACGGCGGGCGGCCTGGTCCCAGAGGACCGTCAGCAGACCGAAGGCGGCCAGGATCTGGACACCGTTCCACTTGACCGAGCAGGCGGCGCCGAGCAGCAGTCCGGCGGCCAGCCGCCAGGGCCGCAGGCCCAGTCGCACCCGGTCGCCGTCGACGCCCGCCATCCGGGCCCGGGTCTGGTCACGGTCGATCAGCAGGCAGCCGAAGGCGGCCAGCACGAAGAACATCAGGATGCCGTCCAGCAGCCCGACCCGGCTCATCACGAACTGCAGGCCGTCCACCGACATCAGCAGCGCCGCGGTGCAGCCGATCAGCGTGGAGCCGAAGAGCCGGCGGCCGATCCGGGCCAGCATCAGCACCGACAGGGTGCCGGCCACCGCGACCATCAGCCGCCAGCCGAAGGGGTGCAGACCGAAACCCCACTCCCCCAGCGAGATCACCCACTTGCCGAGCGGCGGGTGGGCGACGAAGGCCGGCTCCGGGGAGAGCGGGATGACCTGCGGCACCGCCAGGATCTGGTCGTTGGCGGTGGCCGGCCAGGTGCCCTCGTAGCCCTGCTGGAGCAGCGACCAGGCGTCCTTGGGGTAGTACGTCTCGTCGAAGACGAAGGCGTTGGGCAGCCCGAGGTTCCAGAACCGCAGCACGCCCGCGAAGAGCGCGACGGCGATCGGGCCGAGCCAGCCGGAGTGGCGCACTAGCCAGGACGTCCGCCCGGCCAGCGTGTCCAGCACGTTCAGGACGGGCGGCGGCCCGGCGTCCCGCGGACCGATGTCGAGCCGTTCGGTGACTGCCGTTTCTGCCATGACCCCACCGATGTCGACGCGCTGACCAGAGGACTGACCCTATGTCCCGGTGGCCAGCCTCGTCACCCTCTCATGCCGCCGTCTGGAGCTCACGGACCGGCACGAGGACCGCCTCCGGGGTGGCCTCCGCGCCCCGGACGTTGTCCTGGGCCGGCGTCAGGTAGCGCCGCAGACCGAGCGCCAGCACGACGATCAGCAGCGTGCAGCCGGTCATCGCGGCCAGGTAGACCGGCCACATCCCGGTGCCGATCAGCAGCACGCCGACGGCCGGGCCGACCGCGATGGCCAGCTGCTTCACCAGCGCGAACGCGGAGTTGTAGGTGCCCAGCAGCCGGGTCGGCGCCAGGTCGGCGACGATCGGGCCCAGGGTCGGGGCGAGCATCGACTCGCCGATCCCGAAGAGCACATAGATGGAGACGATCGCGACGGTCGCGGCCATCGCCTCGCCGCGGATCAGGCCGGCGAGCAGTGCGGCGGCCCAGGCGCCCAGCCAGATCACTCCGGTGGCCGCCATCGCGGTGGTCCGGCGGTGCCGCGCGGTGATCTTCACCATGAACATCTGCAGCACCACGATGGTCAGCGCGTTGGCACCGAGCGCCATGCCGAGGGTGGCGGGCGCGGTCCGCACGGTGTCGGTGGCGAAGGCCGCCACACCGGACTCGAACTGGCCGTAGCAGGTGAAGAAGATCAGGCCGGCGAGCAGGCAGAGCCGCAGCATCGCCTTGTCCGCCTTCAGCGCGCGCAGCCCGCTCGGAGCGTCGGAGACGGCCGCCAGCGCCACCGGGGTGGCGGTCAGGCCGTGGTCCCGGGCGATCTTGGCGGTGCCGGTGACGGCGCCCAGCGCCAGGAAGGCCAGCGCCTCGATGGTGAAGAGCCGGGTCAGGCTGGCCGGGTCGGAGACGTCGACGATCTGGCCGCCGACCAGCGCGCCGAAGCCCATGCCCAGGTTGACCAGGGTGAACTGCAGCGCGAAGGCGTGCGAGCGGGTCTTCGGGGTGGAGCAGCGCACGATCATCGTGGCCAGCGCCGGCTGGCAGGTGGTGACGCCGCCGCCGAAGAGGAAGGAGGAGACCAGCAGCGCGGCCGTGCCGGTGGCGTGCCCGAAGCTGAACGCGCCGGTGGCGGCCAGCGCGGCGCCGGCGAGCAGCACCGGGCGCGGCCCGTACCGGTCGATGCCGCGGCCCGCGAACGGCAGCACGAAGAGCGCGGCCAGCGCGAAGACGGTGAAGACCATGCCGGCGGCGAGCGAACCGAGCCCGCGCACCTGGTCCACGTACACGAACATGTACGGCATCGTGAACCCGCTGCCGAACGCGCTCAGCGCGTTGCCGACCTGGACCCGGCGCAGGGGGCCACCCGCTCCGGACGTGTGCTGCTTCTTCATGGGTGGACACCCCTTCAAGTTTTTAGGCTGCAAGATTTCAGAGCTAAAATATACAAACCGTAAGAGTGTGATGTCAAAGGCTTAACCGGAGCAGCGGAGCGTGGGAGACTGGGAACCATGACCGCTCCCAGACCCGCGCCGACGACCGCCCAAGAGCTGTCCGTCGACGAGCAGGTGGCCATCTACCAGCGGGAGTTCCCCACGGTGGACCCCCAGGTGGAGACCATCATGTCCACCCTGTCGCGGGTCGCCCGCCGGATGGGCGTGGCCTACACCCGCCAGATGAATGTGCTCGGAATCACCAGCGCGGAGTGGGAGGTGCTCAAGGCCCTGGTGGTCGCGGGCACCCCGTACCAGCTGGGACCGGGCGAGCTGGCCAAGCGGCTGGGCCTGACCCCGGCCGCGATGACCCACCGGATCGACCGGATGGTCGCGGAGGACCTGGTCACCCGGGAACGCGACGAGAGCAACCGGGTGCGGGTGATCATCGAGCTGACCGCGAACGGCCGCGACAAGTGGCTGGAGTCGATGCGGATGGCGGCGGTCTTCGAGGAGGAGCTGCTGCAGGACGTGGTGGGCGAGGAGCGGGCGGTGCTCTCCGGGATGCTCGGGCGGATGCTGCACCGGATCGAGGACAGCAACCGCTGACGGCCGCACGGCCGCTGGGCTGCCGAGCCGCTCGGGTGGCGGGCCCACGGGGGCTGCGCGAGGGTGAGGCGAGGGGGCGAAGACGCCCGTCCGGACCACCGCGCCGCTGGAGGCGAACACCATGTCCGTGGTCACCGCATACCCGCCCGGCACCCCGTGCTGGGTCGATCTGATGGCGCCCGACCAGCAGGCGGCCATCGACTTCTACCGCGACCTGTTCGGCTGGCAGGGCGAGCGGGGCCCCGACGAGTTCGGCGGTTACTGCGTGCTCACCCTCAAGGACAAGCCGGTGGCCGGTATCGGCACGGCCATGGCCATGAACGACCAGCCGCCGCCCCCCACCGCCTGGACCACCTACCTGGCCTCCGCCGACGCGGACGCCAGCGCGATCGGCATCGCGGCCGGCGGCGGGACACTGCTCACCCCGGTGATGGACGTCGGCACGGTCGGCCGGATGCTGATCGCCGCCGACCCGGCCGGCGCGGTGTTCGGCGTCTGGCAGCCGGTGGACTTCATCGGCTCGGAGATCGTCAACGAGCCCGGCGCGGTGGTCTGGAACGAGCTCAACACCGCCGACCCGGCCGGCGCCGCCGCCTTCTACCCGGCCGCGCTCGGCATCGGGGTCGCCCCGATGGAGGGGATGGACAGCTACTTCTCACTCACCGTGGGCGGCCGGACGGTCGCCGGCATGCAGGGCCTCGCCAGGCATCCGGCCGGCACCACCTCGCACTGGTCCACCTACTTCGCGGTGGACGACACCGACGCCATGGTGGACACCGCGGTGCGGGCCGGCGCCTCGCTGGTGGCAGCGGCCTTCGACACGCCGGTCGGGCGGATGGCGCCGATCCGGGACCCGCAGGGCGGCATCTTCTGGATGATCGCGCCCACCGAGCCCGGCCAGGCCTGAGCAACCGTCAGACCCGAACCCGCGGCTGGCCCCGCCGGCCGGGAGCGGACAGGCAGCACGACGGCCCGGACCGAGGAGTCGGTCCGGGCCGCCGCCTGGCACGGTGAGGGTCCGTCAGGGCCTCAAGGGGTCAGTGGTGTCGCGGGATCAGCAGGGGCCGTTGTCGGTCCAGACGCCCCACTGGCCGCTGAGCGAGGGGTCCTCGTTGGTGGTCCACCACTTGCTGGTGTAGTTGTGACCCTTCCAGGAGACCTTGGTACCGGCCGTCGCGTAGACCGCACTGGCGGACCAGCTCGGCGCGGTGCAGCTGCCGGACGGCAGGGTCGGCGAGGCGGACGGGCTCGACGGCAGGGTCGCGGACGCCGACGGGCTCGACGGGACCGTCGGGGACGCGGTGGGCGAACCGGTCGGGCTGCTGCTGGGGCTGCCGGTCGGCGAGGACGTCGGCGTCGGGGACGCGGTCGGCGCGGCCGGGCAGCCGGCGGCGGAGCCGTTGGTGGCGTTCACCATGGTGTCGAACAGCCCGGTCTGGGTGCCCAGGTCGTAGAGCGAGAAGGCGAACGAGCCGCCGAGGCCGTTGCAGTGCAGGTAGTCGGCCTTGGCCTGGATCGACTGGGTGTCCTCACCGCTCCAGAAGTTGGTGCCGTCGTAGAAGTACGCGGCCTTGGCGGTGTCGTCCCAGTAGGTGTCCGCCGGGTTGTCGACGACGCCGTTCAGCTCCTTGTACATCCGGATGCCGTTGACGTTGCCGGACATCGCGGCACCCGTCGCGGGACCGGTCGCGGGCTGGAACAGGCCGTGGTTCGGGCCGGCCGGCACGCCGGTCCAGCCACGGTAGTAGAACGGCACACCCATGTTGATCTTGTTGGCGGGGAAGCCGCCGACGATGCCGTACTGCGGGTCGCCGACGGTCCAGGCCTTGATGGCCTCGTCGATCGAGTACTTCGCGGTCCCGGGGGCGATCGCGCTGCTCGGGTCGTTCGGGTCCGAGTACAGCGGCGCCTGGTGGTTGGCCGGGCCGGTACCCTCCCAACCGCCATGCATGTCATAGGTCATGACATCCATGAAGGTGAGGTATTGACCGATCTTGTTGGTCTCGACGTTCTGGATCTTGTCCTGGCCGGCGCCGACCGCCGCGCTCAGCGCGTAGGTCTTGCCGTCCGTCTTGCCCTGTGCGTCCAGCTCCGAGCGGAGCTCGCCGAGCAGCGCGGTGTAGTTCTGCTTGTCGTTGGGGCTGGAGTGGTTGCCGGTGTGGCCGCCGCCGCCCGGGTACTCCCAGTCGATGTCGAAGCCGTCGAAGATGCCGGCGGCCGAGCCCGCGCCGCCGTAGCCGGCGTCGGTGGGCAGGTTGCCCTTGATGAACATATCGATGCAGGACGAGGCGAAGGCCTTGCGCGAGGCGTCGGTGGCGGCGACGTCGGAGAAGTACTTCGAGTAGGTCCACCCGCCGATCGACAGCAGGATCTTGAGGTTCGGGTTCTTCGCCTTCAGCTCCTTGAGCTGGTTGAAGTTGCCCGCGATCGGCTGGTTCCAGACGTCGGCCGTGCCGCTGACGCTGGTGGTGGCGTCGTAGGACTTCTCGTAGTCGGCGAACGCGTCCGCGGCGCCGTCACCGGCGTTCGGGTTGCTGTCGTCCTGCGAGGCGGCCTTGGTGGCCTCGAAACACTTCCCGCTGGTCGGGTCGATGTTCGCGAAGTCGTAGATCAGGTAGTCCAGTTTGCCGGCCACGCCGGTGTCCTGGATGGTCTTCGGGTAGTACGCGTTGGCGTACACCGACCACTGGTCGAAGTAGGCGACCTTGAGGCCGCCGCTGGTGGCCGCCGCCCCGGTGGTGTTGGCGGGCGTGGTGGCCGCGGCCTGGGCGGTCGCGGCGCCGCCGGTCAGCGAGAGGCTCGCGCCGAGCAGCAGCGAGGCGGTGGCGCCCAGGGCGATGGCGATGGCGCCGCGGGACCGGCGCGGCTTGGACCGATCCTGGACGGCCGGTCCCGGCGGGACAGAGCGAGTAGTCATGGGGTGCGTCACTCCTGGTTGTGGGGGCCCGCCGTGCCCGGGGAGGAAGTCGAGCGGGGTGGGGCCGCTCAGCCATGGGCATGACAGGGGTAGGGCGTGCGAGGACCTGCTGTGACGGACGCCGGAGAGCACCAGGACCGGCGTCAGTGGTCGAGACCACTGACGCCGGCTCAGGGGCTCCCTGCACCTGGGCATTAAAATGGACTAGACCAACTCCGACGTCAAGAGCCACTTGCGGGCCTTGAGCCGCCGTTAAGGTTCGGTCTCTTCGTGAAAGGCACCTGACCAGCGCGTAAACCTTTGATCAACATTTCACTCGAACCGACTTCGGGTCAGTCTTGAGATGTACGTCCGCTGCATCCTGCGGCCCATGCGGCGGACCGTCCGACTCCCCCTTGCGCGGCTCGTGCCGCTCCCGGTCCGCTCCCTAGCGTGGGAGGCGACAGTCCCGCCACCTCCGCCCGAGGACCACACCATGATCGAAGCCGTCGGCCTCACCAAGCGCTACGGCCCGAAAACCGCCGTCCAGGACCTGAGTTTCAGCGTCCGCCCCGGCATCGTCACCGGATTCCTCGGCCCCAACGGGGCCGGCAAGTCCACCACCATGCGGATGCTGCTCGGCCTGGACACCCCCAGCTCGGGCCACGCCGTCGTCAACGGCCGCCGGTACGCCGAGCACGCCGCGCCGCTGCGCGAGGTCGGCGCGATGCTGGAGGCGCGGGCCATCCACACCGGCCGCAGCGCCTACAACCACCTGCTCGCACTGGCCGCCACGCACGCCATCCCGCGCGCGCGGGTGGAGGAGGTCATCGACCTGGTCGGCCTGCGCGAGGTGGCCCGCCGACGGGCCGGCGGCTTCTCGCTCGGCATGGGCCAGCGGCTCGGCATCGCCTCGGCGCTGCTCGGCGACCCGGCCACCGTGATCCTGGACGAGCCGGTCAACGGGCTCGACCCCGAGGGCATCCTGTGGATCCGCAATCTGCTCAAGTCGCTGGCGAGCGAGGGCCGTACGGTCCTGGTCTCCTCGCACCTGATGAGCGAGATGGCCCTCACCGCCGAACACCTGATCGTGATCGGCCGCGGCAAGCTGATCGCCGATACCTCGGTCGCCGACTTCACCCGCAGCGCCTCGCAGGGCGGCGTGCTGGTCCGCACCCCCGACTCGGTCCGGCTGGGTGAACTGCTCGGCGCGCTGCCCGAGGTGACGGTGCGGAGCGACGACTCGGACGTCCAGCTGCTGACGGTGGAGGGCGCGCCGAGCGAGCGGATCGGCCGACTGGCCGCCGAACACGGGCTGGTGCTCTTCGAGCTGACGCCGCAACAGGCCTCGCTGGAGGAGGCGTTCATGGAACTCACCAAGGACTCCGTCGAGTACGAGGCCGTCGTCACCCCGTCCGAGCTGGTCAAGGAGCCCGCCGCATGAGCACCAGCATCGCCCCCTCCCCCGCCGCCGTCCCGACGGTCATCTCCACCAAGGCCGGCACCGGCAAGGTCACGCTGGCCCATGTGGTCAACGCCGAGTGGATCAAGTTCCGCACGCTGCGCTCGACGTACTACACGCTGCTCGCGGTCGTCGTCGCCGACATCGGCATCGGCATCGCGTCCTGCTACGGCGCCGTCGACCGCATCCAGCACCCGCGCCACGAGGGCCCGGGGCGCTTCCTGCAGGACTTCAGCCCCGCCGAGTGGAGCCTTCAGGGCTACAACCTGGCGCAGCTGGCACTCGGCGTGCTCGGCGTGCTGATCGTCACCGGCGAGTACTCCACCGGCATGATCCGCGCCAGCCTCTCGGCCGTGCCGCGTCGGCTGCCGATGCTCTGGGCCAAGGCGGCCGTGTTCGGCGTCGTGGCGGCCGTACTGTCCTGCGTGTGCGTGCTGACCTCGTTCTTCGTCGGCCAGTCGATCCTGTCGACCGTCCACGTGCAGACCACGATCTCCGCCCCCGGCGTCTCCCGGGTGGTCTTCGGCACCGCGCTGTACCTGACGGTGGTCGGCCTGCTCTCGGTCGCCCTGGGCACCATGATCCGCAACGCGGCGGGCGGCATCGCCACCCTGCTGGGCGTGCTCTTCATCGTCCCGCTGCTGGTCGAGGGCCTGCCCACCACCTGGCACGACCACATCGCGCCGTACCTGCCCAGCGCCGCCGGCTCCGCCGTCATGACGCTGAAGCAGGACCCGACGCTGCTCTCCCCCGGCACCGGCCTGCTCGTGCTCGCCGTCTACCTGGTCGTCGCCTACCTGGGCGCGGCCGTGGTGCTCAAGCGGCGCGATGCGTGATCGGCGGGCCGGACGGGATCGGCGGCCATAGGACAATGGCCCGATGACCACGTCCGACCTGCTCCCGGCAGCCCTCGGGCGGCGCTTCCCCGGCGCCGCCCGAGGGCTGGCCGGTCTGCGCGTGCGGCTGCTCACCCAGCGCTACCCCACGACGGTCGACTTCGGCTTCGCGCTCGTCGTCCTGGTGCTCACCGCCGCGACGCACGGCCGCCATCTGCACCACCACCCGGGGGTCTGGCTGCTCCAGGTCGCCCTGGTGCTGCCGCTGACCTTCCGGCGCCGGGCGCCGTACGCCGTCTTCGGGGTCACCGCCGCCGTCGCCTTCGTGCAGTGGCTGACCAGCGCGGGGATGCCGGCCGACATCGCCGTCCTGCTGGCGCTCTACACGGTCGCCGCGCACTGCCCGCGCCGCCGGACCCTGGTGGCCTACGGGGTCGCCGAACTCGGCGTGGTCCTGGCGGTGACCCGGTGGCTGCCGCACAACGCCTTCGACAGCCCCCTGGAGAGCTGGTGCAAGGCGGCCTTCATGCTCTCCGGCGCCACCACGGCCGCCGCCGTCCTGGGACTGAACGTCCGGGCCCGGCGGGCCCAGCTCGGCGCGCTGCGTGAACGCGCCCGCGAGCTGGAGCTCCAGCGCGACCAGCAGGCCGCCCTCGCGGTCGCCGAGGAGCGCTCGCGGATCGCCCGGGAGATGCACGACATCGTCACCCACAACCTCTCGGTGATGGTCGCCCTCGCCGACGGCGCGGTCTACGCCAACCCGCACGCCCCCGACCGGGCCACCGCCGCGATGCGGCAGTCCGCCGAGACCGGACGCCAGGCGCTCACCGACATGCGGCGCTTCCTCGGCGTCCTGCGCGCCGACGAACCCGACGCGCTGCGCCACCCGCAGCCCGGTCTGGGCCAGCTGGAGGCGCTGGCCGCGCAGGTCAGGGCCGCCGGGCTGCCCACCGAGCTGCGGCTGGACGGCGACAGCGCCGCGATCTCGCCCGGCGCCCAGCTGACCGTCTACCGGCTGGTGCAGGAGTCGCTGACCAACACGCTCAAGCACACCGCGCCCGGTGCCCGCGCGGTCGTCGTGGTGCGGTGTTCGGCCGCCGCCGTGCAGCTGGAGGTCCGCGACGACGGCCGGGCCGTCCCGGGCGGCAGCGGGAGCGGGAGCGGCGGCGGGCCGGGCGGGAGCGCGCACGTCGGCCACGGGCTGGCCGGCATGCGCGAGCGGGCCGCCGCGTACGGTGGCGGCCTGACCGCCGGGCCGCTGCCCGGCGGTGGCTGGCGGGTGGCCGTCACCCTCGATCTCGGACCCGACCCCCAGGAGGTACCGCCGTCATGACCATCCGCGTGCTGCTGGTGGACGACCAACCGCTGCTGCGGGTCGCCTTCACCCTGGTGCTGGACTCGCAGCCGGACATGGCGGTGGCGGGCGAGGCCGGCGACGGCGCCGAGGCCGTCCGGCTGGCCGCCGAGCAGCGGCCCGACGTGGTGCTGATGGACGTCCGGATGCCCGGCATGGACGGCATCGAGGCCACCCGGCGGATCGTCGAGCACTGCCCGGACACCAAGGTGCTCATCCTGACCACCTTCGACCTGGACGAGTACGCCTTCGCCGGGCTGCGCGCCGGGGCCTCCGGTTTCCTGCTGAAGAACGCCCAGCCGGACGAACTGCTCAGCGCGATCCGCTCGGTGGCCGCCGGGGACGCCGTGGTCGCGCCCCGGATCACCCGGCTGCTGCTGGACACCTTCGCCTCCCACCTGCCCACCGACGGCGGCGGCCCCGCCCGCGGCGAGCAGGCCATCGAGGCGCTGACCGCGCGCGAGCGCAGCGTGCTGGTGCAGGTGGCGCGCGGACTCTCCAACTCCGAGGTCGCCGCGGAGCTGTACCTCGCGGAGGCCACCGTGAAGACGCATGTCAGCCGGATCCTGCTCAAGCTGGGGCTGCGCGACCGCGTGCAGGCCGTCGTCTTCGCCTACGAGAACCGCCTGGTGCGCCCGGCCTGACACGCACTCCCTCGCTTTTTCCCGCTCCCCGGACCGGCCCCGGTGCGAGAATCGAACGATGAACGCCCTACCTCCCGCCCAGCAGCGTCGCACCACCGCCCTGCGGGCCTGCGAACGGATCCTCTCCGAGGGACGGCCGGTGACGATGCGGGAGCGACTGGCCGCACTCGCCCGCGTCGACGGCCTCGACGCGCCGCCCGACTTCTACGGCGACGGCGGCCCGGTACGGCAGCTGGAGGAGCGGGTGGCCGGCCTGCTCGGCACCGAGGACTGCGTCTTCTTCCCGACCGGCACGATGGCCCAGCAGGTCGCCCTGCGCTACGGCGCCGAGCTGACCGGCCGCAACGCCGTCGCGCTCCACCCGCTCAGCCACCTGGAGCGCCACGAGCGGAACGCCTACACCCAGCTCACCGGCCTGCGCGGGCTCTGGCCCAGCACCGCCGCACGCCAGCCCTCGGCGGCCGAACTCGCCGCACTGGGACAGCCGTTCGGCACTCTGACCGTCGAACTGCCGCTGCGCGACGCCGGGTTCCTGCTGCCCAGCTGGGAGGAGCTGGTCGAGCTGACCGCAGCAGCCCGCGCCACCGGCGCCCGGGTGCACTTCGACGGCGCCCGGATCTGGGACACCACGGTCCACTTCGGCCGCCCGCTGGAGGAGATCGCCGCCCTCGCGGACAGCACCTACGTCTCCTTCTACAAGACGCTCGGCGGGATCAGCGGCGCGGCCCTGGCCGGCACCACCGAGCTGGCCGCGTACGCGCGCACCTGGCGCCACCGGTACGGCGGCACGCTCCCCCAGCAGTGGCCGGCCGCGCTCGCCGCGCTCAGCGGCCTGGACACCGAGCTCCCGCGCGTGCCCGGCTACGTCCAGCACGCCCGGGTCGTCGCCGCGGCCCTCGCCGCGCTCCCCGGCGCCCGGGTCAACCCGCTGCCGCCGCACACCCACCGCTTCCAGCTCTGGCTGCCGCACCCGGCCGAGGCCCTCAACCAAGCGGTCCTCACCCTTGCCGAGGAGCAGCGGGTCTGGTTCGTGGACCGCTGGCAGGACAGCGTCGCCCCCGGCCAGTCGATGACGGAGGTCACCATCGCCGGCTCGGGCCTGGACTGGACCGCCGCCGAGGTAGTCGAAGCGGGCGAGCACGTCATCGCGCTGGCCCGCCGCGCCGGGTGACCTGCCGGTCAGAGCCGGTCGATGGCCGTGAGGTCGATGTCGATCGTGAACGGGACACCGGTCTTCAGCCGCTCGTGATGGATGCCGGTCACCACATACGTGCGGGTGGCCGGCTCCAGCTCGAAGACGTAGACCACCGGGCGACGGCCCTCGGCCTTCTCGACCCGCCAGAAGTGCGGGATGCCCGCCTGGGCGTACTTGCGGGGTTTGGTGTCGCGGTCGCGCTCGACGGACTCGGGCGAGACCACCTCGACGGCGAGCAGCACGTCAGCGGCCTGGAAGCCGGTCTCTTCGGCATCCTCGCTGACGGCCGACGCCTGGACCACACAGATATCGGGTTCGGGGCGGTCGCGGGGGCCGAGCGTGACCGTCATCTCGCGAACCACCTGGAGGTCCTCAGGCGCCGTCGACCGAAGTCCTTGCTCAAGCAGGTACATGACCAGCGAGTGGAAGAACTTCTGCGGGCTCATAAAGACCAGGCTCCCGTCGAGCAACTCCGTGTGCGGCGGGAGGTCGGGCAGGCGGTCGAGATCGTCGGCGGTGAAGCCGCCCACGGGCGGGATCAGCCAGTCAGGTACAGCGGTCATGGTTCCTCCCATGGGGCGATCCTCACCGACAGGCCCAGAGTAGCGGGAGGGAGCGGCGTGAGGACCACACCACCGAGTGAGTCATTCCCATCAATGATCAGTAGCGCAGGGCGGCGCCCACCGAGGCCTTGACGGTGCCGGTGAGGGTGCGGTTGCTGCGGGCGGTGAGCCCGGCGACCTGGCCGGCGGCGAGCGAGGGGAAGGTGACGATCGTGGTGTCGAGCAGGTTGCCGGAGGCGTCCTTGAAGTCGACCTTGACCGTGTAACGGTTCGCCTCGGACTGGTGGTTGGTGACGGTGACCGCGACGTCGCTGCGACCGTCCGAGCCGGCGGTCACCTCGCCGAGGGTCACGTCACCGGTGGCGTCGAGGCCGCCCGGGATACCTGCCAGGGCGGACTGCGCCGAGGAGGCGGCGGACGCCACGGCGGACGCGCCGGCGGAGCCGAGCCCGCCGGCCGCCGAGGCCGCCTGCGAGCCGAGGGACTGTGCGGCGGAGGCCGCCTGCGACCCGACGGACTGCCCGGCGGAGGCCGCCTGCGAGGCCAGTGACTCGGCGGCGGACTGGGCCTGCGAGGCCAGCGACTGGGCCGCCGCCGCTGCCGAGGAGGCCGCCGAGGTCGCCTTGGCGGTGGTGCTGGAGGAGCAGCCGGCCGCCCCCGCCGTCCCCAGCAGGGTCACGGCGATCAGGAGCGCGGCGGGGGCGTGCGGGCGGCGGGCGGAGCGGGACGGCGGGCGGACCATGGCGGCCTCTTCCTGGATGCGACGGAGGTCCCCTTCACCCTTCGTCAGGTGGGGGGACCTCGCTAGCCGGACCGCGCATCCGTGCGACGCCCAGTGCCGCGTCAGGCGACCTCAGAGGCTGAGGTAGACCGCGCTGCCGATACCGGCGACCATGCAGTAGATCGCGAACGGCGTCATGCTCTTGGTCTCGAAGTACTTGGTGAGGAACTTCACCGACACGTACCCGGCGACGAAGGCCGCCACGCAGCCGGCGGCCAGCGGGCCGCGGATGCCGGCGTTCTCGGGTGCGAACAGCTCCGGCGCCTTGAGCAGCGAGGCGGCCAGGATGACGGGCGTGGCCAGCAGGAACGAGAAGCGCGCGGCGTCCTCGTGGTTGACCCCGCGCAGGATGCCGGTGCTCATGGTGACGCCGGAGCGGGAGATGCCGGGCAGCAGGGCCAGGATCTGCGCGGAGCCGATCCACATGCCCTGGCGCAGGCTCAGCTGCGCGAGCCGGCGGTCGGACTCGATGGCCGGGTCCACACCCGGGGTGTGCGCGACCTGCTGGCCGGCCCGTCGGCGTCCGCCGCCGCCGCGCCGCAGGCGCTCGGCGCCCAGCAGGACGAAGCCGTTGAGGGCCAGGAAGATGGCGGCGGGGACGGGCTTGCCGAGCGCGGCCTGCAATGCCTTCTCGGCGACCAGGCCGGCGATGCCGACCGGGATGGTGCCGACGATCAGCAGCCAGGCGAGCCGCTGCTCGACCGTCTCGATCCGCCGCTCGCGTATGGAGCTGAAGAGCCCGCTGATCACCCGGACCCAGTCCTTGCGGAAGAACACCACCAGCGCGAGCGCGGTCGCCAGGTGCAGGCCCACCAGCACCGCGAGGTAGGGCGACTTGGGGACCGTCATGTCCAGGTCGTGGTGCACCCCGCCGCCGATCAGGGCGGGTATCAGGATGCTGTGTCCCAGGCTGGAGACCGGGAAGAGCTCGGTGACGCCTTGCAGCAGTCCCACGCCGATGGATTCCGGGTAGGTCAGGGACATCGCACACCTTCAGCTCTGCGGTACGGGTGTCTACGGGAAGGGGACAGCGTACCGAGGTGTGTCTAACCCACGCTTAGGCCCCTGCCAGCGAGAACGTACTACAGATCTGTAGACGCCCGACGGTCAGGGGCCGGAATTCATCCAGCGGTCATCCCAAGGTCATTCGGGCTCCGAGGCCATCGTCGCGGCGGCCGCCGCGGCCGCCTCCTTGACCACCCGCTGGCGCTTGGAGACCACCGAGACCGCGCCCGCCGCACTGGCTGCGAAGGCGGCCACTCCGATCCACGGCTGGTCCAGCCGGCGCCCGGTCGCCGCGTCCAGGGAGTAGCAGCCGGCACCGGCGATCCCCAGGGCCAGGCCGCAGGCGCCGAGCAGCGCCGGGTACTCGTAGCCGCCCTTGGTGACGAAGAATCCGTGCGGGAAGTGCACCGCGATCGCCCCCGCCATCGTCCCCGCCACGATCGCCCCGGCGGCCGGGGTCGCCAGGCCGGCGATCAGCATCGCGCCGCCGCCCGCCTCGCCGAGCCCGGCCGCGAGCGCGCTCTGACCCCCCGGCTTGAACCCCATCTTCTCCATGCCCTGGGCGGTGCCCTCCAGGCCGCCGCCGCCGAACCAGCCGAAGAGCTTCTGCGTGCCGTGCGCGAAGAGCACCCCGCCGACGGCGGCGCGCAGGGCGAGCAGCCCCAGGTCCTTGCGATTGACGCAGCCCATGATGTCCTCTTCTCTGCGAACCCCCGTGCGCCTTCCATCCCAGCCGACCGCCCACCGGTCCTCGACCGGAGCAGGCCATCCGAGGGACCCCGGCGCCGGACCGCCGGACCAGCGGGCGGGCTCCCGGTGCGGCTGCGGCCCGCGACGGGTGCCCGCGGCCATGCTGGGGGGATGTCCGTCTTCAACCTGAGCAGCGCGTTCGTCACCTTCTTCGCCGTGGTCGGTCCGCCCAAGGTGCTGCTGGCGTACGCCCAGCTCAGCCGGGAGCGCACCGTCGCGCGGATGCACCGGCTGACCCTGGTCAGTTCGGCGCTGGCGGCGCTGGTCGGCACGGTGATGGCCTTCAGCGCCGACGCGGTGACCTCGTTCTTCCACGTCAGCGACGAGTCGCTGCAGCTGGCCGGCGGCGTGATCTTCTTCATCTACGCCATCGCCCTGGTGCTGGGCCTGCACCTGGGCTCGACCGGCGACGACGACAGCGACCGGCTGTCCAACCCGCTGGCCGAGGGCGTGCGCGAGCTGCTGCTGCCGTACGTGGCCAGCCCGCTGGCGATGACGGCCGTACTGGTCGAGTCGCTCACCAAGGACACCTGGGCCTGGCGCACCACGATCGCGTCCGCCTACCTCGCGGTGGTGGCGATCAACGCGGTCTGCGTCCTGGTCCTCGCCCCGCTGCTGCGGCGCACCCACCAGACCTCGCTGGAGGTGCTCTCCCGGCTGCTCGGCCTGCTGCTGGCGGCGGTCGGCGTGGAGCTCTTCCTGAACGGTCTGGCCGGGCTCGGCGTGCCGCTGCCGGGCAGCTCGCACTGACCTGTCCTCCTGCCCTCAGTGGTCGGGGGGTGTCACCGGGCGCCAGGGGACGGGACTGGAGAGGATCATCGAGCTGGCCGGCTGCCCGTAGGCGGCCAGGCGGTCGATCAACGCCTCGAAGTCGGCCATCGTCGGCACCGCGACCAGCAGCGCGCAGCAGGCGCCGCCGGTGACCCGGTGCAGCTGGAGTACCTCGGGCCACTGCGCCACCGCCGGGTCGCGCAGCACGCAGCGCGGTCCGTAGCACTGGATCTGCACCAGGGCGGTGACCGGCAGGCCGGCCCGGGTCAGGTCGACGTGCGCGTGGTAGCCGCTGATCACGCCGTCCGCCTCCAGCCAGCGGACCCGCTCGGCGACGGCGGGCGGGGAGAGGCTGACCCGCCGGGACAGCTCGTTGTAGGAGAGCCGGGCGTCCTGCTGGAGTTCGGCCAGCAGGCGGCGGTCGACGGCGTCCATGGCTGCTCCGGTGGATCGGGTGGCGCGGGCGGTGCGGGCGGTGCGGTGGTTCGCGGGGTTCGCGGGGTTCGCGGGGTTCGCGGGGTTGCCTTCACGCATGGCAGGCCGGATCCGGGAAAGACCTTTTGAATGGAAGGCGGGGCCCCGGATCAGGTAGGCGTCGCCCCTTCAGGAGGAAGGACGACCCGCCGCACAATAGTCCGCATCGGCCACCAGGAGGAACAGGCAATGGCTCAGCACACCGTCAGCACGCCCAAGCTGGCGTTCGCCCCGGAGGGCCTCGGCCCCGGCGGCGAGGACAGCGGGGCCACGCCGTACGAGCGGTACGCCCGCCTGGACGTCCTGCACACCCTCCAGCAGCCGCGCAGCAAGATCGACGCCGAGCTGTCGTTCATCATCACCACGCAGGTGATGGAGCTGCTCTTCGACCTGCTGCGGCACGAGTGGACCCGCGCCCAGCACGCGCTGCGTGAGGACGACCTGACCGGGACGGTGGCCGCACTGCGCCGCGGAACGCACGTCCAGGACGTGCTGAACAGCTCCTGGGACCTCCTCGCCACCCTCACCCCGGTGGAGTTCACCGCCTTCCGGCCGGTGCTCGGCGAGGCGTCCGGCTTCCAGTCCTCGGCCTTCCTGCACCTGGAGTTCCTGATCGGCAACAAGGCCGAGAAGCTGCTGGAGATGTACCAGGGAAGCACCGCCACCCACCAGGAACTGGCCGGCGCGCTGCGCGGCCCGAGCCTGTACGACGACGTGCTGGCGCTGCTCGGCCGCCGCGGCCTGGCGGTGGACGGCACGCCGGGCACCGGGCGCTACCAGGCTGACGCCGCGGTCGAGGAGGCCTGGCGGACGGTCTACACCGACCCGGCGCTGGCCGACCTGGCGGCCCTGGCCGAGGCCCTGCTCGACACCGCCGAGCGGGTCACCCGCTGGCGCCAGCGGCACTACGCCTCGGTGAAGCGCTCGATGGGCGCCAAGCCGGGGACCGGCGGCTCCAGCGGCCTGAACTGGCTGAAGGCCGCCGCCGACCAGGACGTCTTCCCCGAACTGTGGACCGTGCGAGGAGCACTGTGAACTTCCCCGTCAGCCCTGTGCCGGTCAGTCGAGAGGAGTGCGCGGCGTTGGACGCCGCCGATCCGCTGGCCGCCTTCCGCAAGGAGTTCACCCTCCCCGAGGGCGAGATCTACCTGAACGGCAACTCGCTGGGCGCACTGCCCGTGCGCACCCCCGAGGTGGTGCGCCGGACCGTCGAGGACGAGTGGGGCCAGGGCCTGATCCGCAGTTGGAACGCCGCAGGCTGGACCGACCTGCCGTACACCCTGGGGGACCGGATCGCGCCGCTGGTCGGCGCCGGGCCCGGCGAGGTGGTGGTCTGCGACACCACCTCGGTGAACCTCTTCAAGGTGCTCACCGCCGCCCTGCGGCTGCGCCCGGGACGACGGACGGTGCTCGGCGAGGAGACCTCGTTCCCCACCGACCTCTACATCGCCGAGGGCGTCACCGGCCTCTTCGAGGGCGGCCGCAGCGTGCTGCTGCCGTCCCTGGACGACCTGGACGCGCACCTGGACGACAGCGTGGCGGCAGTGGTCCTCTCGCACGTCGACTACCGCACCGGCGTGCTGCTCGACATGGCGGAGATCACCGAGCGGGTGCACCGGGCCGGCGCCCTGATGATCTGGGACGTCTGCCACTCGGTGGGCGCACTGCCGATCGAACTCGCCGCCTGTGACGTGGACTTCGCGGTCGGCTGCACCTACAAGTACCTGAACGCCGGACCGTGCGCACCGGCCTTCCTCTACGCGGCGCCGCGCCACCACGCCGTCGCCGACCAGCCGTTGACCGGCTGGTTCGGGCACGCCGCGCCGTTCGCCTTCCAGCCCGGCTACCAACCGGCCGAGGGCATCGGGCGGTTCCTCACCAGCTTCCCCTCGCTGCTCGCGCTGGCCGGGCTGCGCGCCACGCTGGAGATCTGGGACCAGGTCGACCTGAGCGCGGTGCGGGCCAAGAGCCTGCTGATGTCCGAGATCTTCCTCCAACAGGCCGACGGCCTGGAGGTTGTGACGCCTCGTCAGGCAGAGCTCCGGGGCAGCCAGGTGTCGATCCGGCATGCCGACGGGTTCCCGGTCGTGCAGGCGATGATCGAGCGCGGGGTGATCGGCGACTTCCGCGCACCGGACCTGATGCGCTTCGGGTTCACCCCGCTCTACCTCTCGTACACGGACGTCTGGGACGCCGCGCAGGCGCTGCGCGAGGTGCTGGCGAGCGGCGAGTGGCGGGACGAACGGTTCGACCGGCGCGGCATGGTGACCTGAGCCGAACGCGGGTGGAGCCTGCGGCCGACTGGCCGCAGGCTCCACGGGTGCTGCTCACGCGTCAGTCGTGCCGTCCACGGCGTCGGCTGACGATCACGGCTGCCGTGCCGCCCAGCAGGAGAACGGCGGCCGCACCCGCCGCGTAGCCGGGCGCGATCGGCAGGCCGGTGTCCGGCAGCGGCGGGCGGCTCGGGGTGGGCCAGGCGGTGGTGGGACGCGGCGGGCGGGTCGGGGTGGGCGTGGGCTTCGGGGTGGGCGTGGGGGTAGGTGTCGGCGTGGGCGTGGGCGTAGGTGTGGGGGTGGGCGTGGGAGTGGGCGTAGGTGTGGGGGTAGGTGTCGGCGTGGGGGTGGGCGTGGGAGTGGGCGTAGGTGTGGGGGTAGGTGTCGGCGTGGGGGTGGGTGTGGGCGTCGGGGTCGGCGTCCCGCAGTCGGGCAGGTCGCCGGTGAAGTCGTACGCGTGGAACTCGTACCCGCCGTTCCCCTCCTGGATCAGGTCGCCGGCCAGGTAGACCCGGCCGTTGTCGCCCGCCGTCGAGATCGTCGTGGTGCCGACCGGGTTGCCGCCCATGATCGAGCCCTGGAACTGCGAACCCCCGGTGATCTTCGCCGTGGTGGAGGTCGGGAAGTTCCACATCAGCTTGGGCCGCAGGATCGTGGTCGGGTCGTCGGGGGCGCCGGTGCCGGTGTAGGTGTTGATCAGCGCGTTGTCCGGCAGCATGTTGACCAGCACGGTCGCGCCGGCCGGGATGTTCTTGAAGACCAACCCGATCTGGCCTCCGGTCGAACTCGCCAGGTTCTGGTTGACGTTGAAGACCTGGCGGGAGCTGGTTCCGTCGCCGGTGAAGGTCGCCTCGCTGTTGGTCACCACGACCGCGCCGGTGGCCGTCGCCTTGGCGTAACAGGCGGACAGTGTCTCGATGGTGGTCCGCACGTCGGTGAACTTCGAGCCCACGGTGGGGTCGTGGATCTGCCGGCCGGTCGGCTCCAGCTCGACGGTTCCGGTGGTGGTCGCGCCGTAGCGCACATTGCCCCAGGCGACGCCGACGGGCTGCGGGGCGCGGGAGTCGTGGCCGCCGACGATCAGGTGGTTGGTGGGCTTGACCAGCAGGTTGCCGCCGACCGAGACGTAGTCCGTTCCGGAGGGCGGCGGGACGCGCGAACCGACGCCGACCACGCCCACGTTGAACGCGCCGCCGTCGTCCTTGTCGATGGTCAGGTTGCCGAGCGTGACGATCTTGCCCTCGGCCTCGGCGGCCCGGCCCTTCACGGTGTAGTCGCCGCCCGTGAAGATGTTGATGGTCGCGTCGCGGCCCGCGAAGTCGTTGTTGTTCGGCGGCGTCGGGAACGGCGAAGGGCAGTCCGGCCCGCTGCAGGCGCCGAGCGGCGGCGGCAACGGCGCAGCCACGGCGGCCGGACGGGGAAGCAGCAGCGTGCCCACCGCCAGCGCGGACGTCAGCGCGATCGCGGCCGGCAGCGCGACCCTGCTGCGCAGCGTGCTCCCTGACTGGGCAGCAGGTGGCGCGCTCGGCGACCCGCTCGGCGTCCTGCTGGCTGGGCTCATGGAGGGTCCCCTTCGGCTCTGCAGGTTCAGCGCTCCGGCTCTCGACGGCCTGGACGCGCGCATCCGGGCCATCGAAGGCCGGGGGCGGTGCGGCGGAGCAGAGGCCGCACCGGTTCCGGGCTGAAAATCAGCCGAACGGTCCAGCTGCGGGCCAGTTGGAGCGGCCGAACGGGTGGGTGTTAGCGTGCCGGACGGGTCGATTTCCGGCCTGTCGATCTACCGCTAAGGCTGTCGCCCCCATGGCCAAGTTCCTGCTGAGCCTGCACGTCCTCGTCGCCATCCTGGCGATCGGCCCGGTCACCGTGGCCGCGAGCATGTTCCCGCGCAAGGCGCAGGCCGCGCTGGCGGGCGGCGAGGGGCAGCAGCCGGGCGCGGCCGAGGCCGTCGCCTCGGTCGGGCTGCTGCACCGGATCACCAAGGTGTACGCGCTGCTCGGCATCGCCGTCCCCGTCCTCGGCTTCGGGCTCGCCCAGGTGATGGGCGTGATGGGCCAGATCTGGCTGATCGTCTCGCTCGCGCTCACCGCGGTGGCGGCCCTGGTGCTGATGGTGCTGGTGCTGCCCCGGCAGGAGGCCGTGGTGGCCGCGCTGGCGGGCGAGGAGGACTCCGACAGTGCGTCGGCGCTCGCCGGGCTGAAGCTGCTCGCCATGAGCACCGGGATCTTCTCGCTGCTCTGGGCCGCGGTCACGGTGATCATGGTGATCCGGCCGGGCTCGACCACGCACGTCTGACGCCGTCCAATCCCTGGGCGAAACGATCAGTGAGGCGTTGCGGCGGATATGGCGAAGGTTTACTGAATGTGGCGTACCCCAGTTATCGGATGATCGAGCCCGTTCCACCGTAGTGGCGAGAAGTGATCGCCGCCATTCACTGAATGTGTACAAACCTCTCGCGAGATCGCCACGGTACCGGTGATTTTCCCGCAGGATCGCGGGGAAAAGACGGCTGCCATCACGGCGTGAGTGCGGCGATCCCCCTTTCTGGACGAACGTTTGCCCGGAGGATCGCCCCTCACGCGGGCATAGGGTCGTCTCGCCCCCAGCGGGGGTGGGTTCCAAGCGAAGGGCACCAGCGTGACATTGAACGTCAGCTACGGAGAGCGCTACGGCTGGACGGTTGTCCAGGTCACGGGAGAGGTGGACCTCGACGGAGTGGCGGCCCTGCGCGAACGGCTGCAACAACTGATCATCGAGGGCTGCCAGCAGATGGTCGTGGATATCAGCGGGCTCGGATTCTGCGATTCCATGGGGTTCGCGGTACTCGTGGCCACCCGCCGTCTGATCTCCGCTCGCGGCGGCCGACTGCGTCTGGTGCTGCCCAGTCCGGAAGCACATATTCGCCAGGTGCTCTCGCTCTTCGGCGTCGAGAAAATCTTCGAGGTGCACGGCTCGACCGAGGAGGCACTCGCCGACCAGCGCGAGATCCCGGGCGGATCCGGGGCCGGATCCGGGGCCGCGCTGCCGCAGCAGCGGGATGTCACCTCGGCGACGGCGGACTGACGTCGCCCCACCCCACCCCCTGCCCGCGACATGCTGCCCGGCCGTCAGGTCCCGTTCGGCGTTGGGCACTTGACCGCTCTCGCGCACGCCGGGCCGTACCATGCTCCCAAGGGTGGGGGGTGCGTCGCCCGTTCCCCCCACCTCCTGCGGCCCCGGCCCCCGGGAGGTTTCGGCGAGTGGATTCCTCGGACCACGTCGACAACAACGTGAGCGGTGGGACCTTCTACGGGCCGGTCGTCCAGGCCCGTGTCGTCCATCTCCACGGTGCGGGGCAGCCCGCCGGGCCGGGGCAGGTGGGACTGCCACTGCACGACCTCGCCGACCCGCTGGCTCTCAACGTGCACCGGAGCATCGATCCGGACCCTTCGGGCGGAGCCGGCTTGCCCGCCTACGTCGAGCGCCCGCACGACGCGACGCTGCGCGAAGCCGTCCGGCGGGCCGTCGACGGCACGAGCACCGTGGCGGCCCTGGTCGGCGGCTCGTCGACGGGCAAGACCCGGAGCTGCTGGGAGGCGCTGCGCGAACTGCCCTCGCACTGGCGCATCTGGCACCCGCTGACCCTCGCACGGCTGTGCGCGGCACTGCGCACGCCCGGATCGATCGCCCCCCACACGCTGCTCTGGCTCGACGAGACGCAGTCCTATCTCCTCCAGCCGTCCTCGCCGGACGCGGAGGAGGCGGCGGTCGGCCTGCGCGCGCTGTTGAGCGACCCCGGCCGTGGACCCGTCCTCGTCCTGGGCACCCTGTGGCCCGAGTACTGGGCTCTCCTCGACGAGGAGCAGCACCGGCACGCCAGAGCGCTTCTCACCGGGCGCGGCATCACCGTGCCGCACGCGTTCACCGAACGGGAACTGGCGCGGCTGGCCGACCTCGCATCGCACGACGGACGGCTGCGCGAGGCGGCCGAGCGGGCCCAGGACGGCGAGATCGCCCAGTACCTCGCGGGCGCGCCGATGCTGCTCGAACGCTACGACACCGCCCCGCCGACCACCCGGGCGGTGATCGAGGCCGCCATGGACCTCCGGCGCCTCGGCCATGGCCTGGACCTGCCGCTCGCCCTGCTGGCCGCCGCGGCGCCCGCCTACCTCACCCGCAGTCAGCGCGGCGCCCTGGCACCGGACTGGTGGGACCAGGCGGTCGGCCGCGCCACCGCGCCGTGCAACGGCGCCCCGGGACCGCTCGACCCCGTCACGCGCACGCCGGGGAACCCTTCAGCGGCCGGTCCGGACCTGCCGCGGTTCCGGCTGGCCGACTACCTCGAACAGTACGGCCACCGGACCCGGGAGCACCACGTTCCCGGCCCCGCGTTCTGGGAAGCCGCCGTCAGCCACGCCGCCGCCACCGATGCCGCCGAGCTGGGCCGCGCCGCCGAGCTCCGGCTGCGGCTGCGGCACGCCGCGCTGCTGTACCAGTCGGCGTACGAGGCGGGCAGCACGGACACGCTGTACGGCCTCGCCAGGCTGCGGGAGCGGGTCGGCAGCCGCGCGGAGGCCGAGCGCCTCGCCCAGCAGGCCGCGAGCGACCACGACATGAGCGTCTACCAACTCCTCGCCCGGATGCGGGAAGAGGCCGGAGAGCCGGACGAGGCGGCGCGCCTCTACCGGGCGAACATCGAGGCCGGCAGCAGCTTCGCACCGTGGGACCTGGCCTGGCTGCTCGAACGCCACGGAGACCCGGCCCCGATGAGGCGCCTCCTGGCCCAGGCCCTCCGATCAGGGGACTACGATGCGCAACTCGCGATTCCCTGGCTGCGGATGGGTGCCACCAAACACCCCACGCTGGACGAACTGGTCCACGACGCCGCGGCACGCAGCAGCGTCGTCGCCCTCTGGGCGATCACCCTCGCGTCCCAGCCGCAGGAGGCGGAACAGGCACCCGAGCCGGAACCGTCGGCCCGGCGCTCGGCCGATGCCGGACACAGCGCGCCCCTGGAGGCGCTGGCGAGGCGCCACGCCGCCGACCCGTCCTGGCGCCGCCTGCTCCGCTACGGCCTGGAGCCGGGCGGCGAGACCTCGCACCCCTGGGAGTAGCACACCGCGCCGCCGCCGTGTGCCGTCAATCCAGGTTGCTGGCCGGGTGGTTGGGGTCGTCGGTCTGGATCAGGACGTCGGCGGACTCGGCCGGGGCGGACTCGGCGGCGTAGCGGGTGAAGGCGGGGAGGGTCCACTGGTCGGCGGGTGGGGTGCGGCGGCGCAGGGCGGCGGGGGACATCCGCAGGTGAACGGTGAGGTCGAACGGGAACCAGCGGCCCTGGAGGAGCGGGCCGTCCAGCAACAGGACTGTCCCCGGGGCGAGTTCGACGTACGGACTGCGGGTGGCGCGGTCGGTGGCGGGGTCGCGGAGGTCGGGCAGGATGCGGCCGGTCCCGCCGGGGTCGAGGGGGGTGAAGACCTCGCGGAGGAGGGCGTCGCCGTCGAGCCAGAGGTCGTGGTAGGCGTCGGCGTCCTGATGGCCGTACTCCAGCCGCAGCGAGGCCGGGCGCAGGAACCCGGTGGCGCTCACCCGCTGGACGGATCGGCCGCGCAGCCGCAGGGCCTCGGCCAAGTCGGCCGCCAGACGCTCGGGTTGGGTGGCCGGCGCACCGTCCAGGGCGATCCGCGGCCAGGCCCCTCCGTCGGACGGCTCCAGGCGCTCGACGCGGTCGGCGAGCCGGTCCGTCAGTCGGGGCCAGCTGATCGGGTGGAGTCGCATGGTCTCATCCTGCCTTCGGCGTGCGCGGGTTCAGCGGCCTGTCCGGCGGGCTGCTGTGACGTGATCACCCTCGCATTTCCATCGGACTCGAAGCCAAGGGAGGCGGCGGGAGCGCGGCCAGGGCGGCGGCCGTCGCCCTGCGGGACTCCTCGTCCAACAGGGCGGACGTGCCGCGCAGGCGGTGGGCGGTGTCGGCGGCGGCCAGCGCCAGCAGGCCCGGGAGCAGGTCGACGCTGCGCCGGGCCAGCCAGGCGGTGCCGCGGGTGGCCAGCCACCAGAGGTCGGCGGCGCGGCCGGGGGGCGCGGGGGTGCGGACGGCGGCGGGTGTGGGGCCGAGGCGGTGGCCGGACTCGGCGAGCAGCTCGTGGTAGCGGCGGGCGATCAGCAGGTGGCCGGACGGGCTCGGGTGCAGCCGGTCGGCGCTGAGCAGGGTGCGGTCGGCCGTCCAGGGCAGCCGGGCGAGGTGCAGGTGCAGGGCGTGGTGGCGGTCCGACAGCTCGTGGACCACCGTGTTGACGGCGGCCATCCGGCGGGCCAGCGGGCGGGCGAACGAGGGCGGCAGGCCGAGCAACAGGCCGGGATCGGGCAGGCAGGCCGTCAGCAGGACGGCTCCGGCGCCGCCCAACTCGCCCAGCGCCAGGTCCAGCGCGGCCGCGGTGGCCCGCAGGTCGAAGTCGGCCCGCAGGGTGTCGTTCCCGCCGACGAGCACGGCGGCCAGCTGCGGGTGGAAGTCCAGCGCCGCGGGCAGTTGCAGCTCCGCGAGGTCGGCGGCACGGGCGCCGCTGACGGCCAGGTTGCAGAACGCCGCCCGGGCCGGATCGGCGGCCAGCGCGGGCGCGAGCAGTGCCGCCCAGCCCTGCCAGCCGTCCGGGCCCGGGGCGCCGACGCCCTCGGTGAGCGAGTCGCCGAGCGCGACGAAGCGCAGCGTCCCGGCGCTCATCGCCGCCGCCCCGCCAGCTCGGCCGGGTCGGCCTCGTGCACCGCCAGGAACGCCGCGACGGCCGGCGGCCAGCCGTACGCCTCCGCCCGGGCGCGGGCCCCGGCGCGGCGGACCGGCTCCGGACGGGCGAGCAGGGCGGCGACGGCGTCCGCGAAGCCCGTACCGGTGTCCTCGGCCACCGCGCCGGCCGGCCCGACGACGACCGGCAGGGCGGAGGACCGGTTGACCGCGACGGGTGTCCCGCAGGCCAGCGCCTCCAGCGCGGCCAGCCCGAAGGTCTCCACCGGGCCGGGCGCGAGGACCACGTCGGCCGACGCCAGCAGGGCCGCCAGGGCGTCCCGTCCGGCGACGTGGCCGAGGAAGTGCACGGGCAGTCCGGTGCGACGGGCACGGCCCTCCAGCCGCTCGCGCAGCGGACCCGCGCCCGCCACCACCAGGACGGCGTCCCGCCCCCGGCGACGCAGCTCGACGAGGGCGTCGAGGGCGCGTTCGGGTCGCTTCTCCGAGGAGAGCCGCGAGCAGAGCACCAGCAACGGCTGCCCGGGCGCGGCGTACCGGGCCCGGACGGCCGGATCGCGGCGCGCCGGGTGCAGCAGGTCGAGGTCCACGCCGAGCGGCGCCTCCAGCAGGTGGCGCACCCCGATCCGGCGGAACTCCGCGGCGGCCCACGCCGTGGTGCAGATCACCGCGTCGTAGGCCCGGGCGGTCCGGGAGTTGAGCCGGTCGGCGACCAACTCCGCCGCCCCCTGCGGCAGTCCGTGGGCGCGGAGCAGGCCGGTGGCGTTCTCGTGCGAGACCATCGCGGCCCGCACGCCGCGTCGGCGGGCCCAATCCCCGGTCCAGCGCAGGGTGGTGCGGTCGGATACCTCCAGCCGGTCAGGGGCGAGGGCGGTCAGCGTGCGGGCGACCGCACGGCGGTCGGTCAGCACGCGGTAGCCACCGGAGCCGGGCAGCACCCGGCCGGGCAGGGTGATCACCCTGCCCTGGTCGGTTCTCTCGTCGCGGTGGGCGGGGCCGGGCACGATCAGGACGGGGTCGTGCCCGGCGGCGAGATAGCCCGCGCCGAGGTGGCGCAGGGCGGTGCGCAGGCCGCCGGAGACCGGGGTGACGAAGTTGGCGAGCCGGACGATGCGCAGCGCGGTGCTCATGCGGGCTGCTCCTCGGCGGGGACGGGCAGCAGCGGTGCCACCGGTGTCATCGGTGTCATCGGTGTCATCGGCAGGACCGGCGCAACGGGCACCGGCGGTGTCTCGCCGCGGTGCTCGGCGAGGACCTCCGCGTAGTGCCGCAGCAGCAGATCGCCCACCGCCTCCCAGGTGCGCGCGGTGACGTCGGCCCGCCCGGCGCGGCCGTAGGCCACCCGTCGGGGCCGGTCGGCGGCCAGCTCGGCCACCGCCTGGGTGACGGCCCGGGCGTCGCGCGGGGCGACCAGCAGGCCGGTGCGCCGGTGCCCGACCAGGTCGAGCGGTCCGCCGGCCGCCGGCGCCACCACCGGGACCCCGCTGGCCATCGCCTCCTGGATGGTCTGGCAGAACGTCTCCAGCGGGCCGGTGTGCACGAAGAGGTCCAGCGTGGCGTAGCAGCGGGCCAGTTCCTCGCCCGTGCGGCGGCCCAGGAAGACCGCGCCGGGCAGTGCGGCGCGCAGCGCAGGGGCGCTCGGCCCGTCCCCGACCACCACCAGCCGCACGCCCGGCAGCGCGCCGACCCCGGCGAGCAGGTCGACCCGCTTCTCGGGCGCCAGCCGTCCGACGTAGCCGACCAGCACCTCGCCGCCGGGGGCGAGTGCGCGGTGCAGCGCCTCGTCGCGGTGCCGGGGGTGGAAGCGCAGCGAGTCGACGCCGCGCGGCCACAGATGCACCCGCGGCACGCCGTGGGCGGTGAGGTCCTGGGCGGCGGGGGTGGAGGGGGCCAGGGTGCGGGCGGCCGCGCGGTGCACCGTGCGGATCCGGTGCCAGGCGGCGCCGGCGCCGAGCGCGCCACCGACCCGGTAGGCCTGGGCGTAGCCGGCCAGGTCGGTCTGGTAGACGGCGAGGGAGGGCACGCCGAGCCGGGTCGCCTCGACCGCCGCGCGGGCGCCGAGGACGAACGGGCTGGCCAGGTGGACGAGGTCGGGCCGGTGTCCGGCGATCGCCGCGCCCAGCCGGGAGCTGGGCAGCGCGAGCCGGACCTGGGGGTAGCCGGGGAGCGGGACGGAGGGGATCCGGACCACAGGCAGCACGGTGGCGTCCGGGCCGAAGGTGTGCGCCGGGGAGCTCGCGCCGCGGGCGGGCGCGGGGGTGACGATCAGGGGTTGGTGGCCGCGACGGACCAGGTGCTCGGCGGTGCGGAGCACGCTGTGGGCGACGCCGTTGACTTCGGGCGGGAAGGACTCGGTGGCGATGACGACACGCATGTCCTGGTTGTTGCCTGGCCGGACGTGCTTCCGGCCAAAGGGATCTGTCGAACAGGCGAACGGTGGCCAGCACTTTCCCGCAGGTGGGGCGCGACCTCCCCCACGTTCGATCAAGACATGACAAAGAATCATGACAAATCCGCGCACAACAGCTAGGCAACCGACCAGTAACCAACTTACGGTCAACTCCCCACCCTTGAGAGTTCCGAGTGAGGAGCAGGCTTTTGCCCAGACGCGCCCCCACCCCCGGACGGCTAGGCCGCAAGCTCCCGGCCGCCGCCCTCGCGTTCGTCCTGCTGGCCGCCGCGCCGGCTGTCACCAGCGCCTCCGCCGTCGCCGCCACCCCCCACACCGCCGCCGACTACTGCGGCGGCCAGTGCGACGACATCCTGCCGCCCGGCGAGAACGGCAACGCCACTCTCGCCGACATCCTCGGCAACAAGATCTTCGGCACCAGCCCGGCCCACACCAACGACCAGCTCGGCCCGTACGCCAACCTCGCGGCGGCCTACCCCGGGCTCACCGACAGCCAGTTGGGCAGCTTCTTCAACGACGCCTCGTTCGGCGTCCAGCCCAGCCAGGTCGCCAGCAGCATCAGCCCGCGCCCGGACGTCACGATCGTGCGCGACAAGGCGACCGGCGTCCCGCACGTCACCGGCACCACCCGCTACGGCACCGAGTACGGCGCCGGCTACGCGGCCGCCCAGGACCGGCTCTGGGTGATGGACCTGTTCCGGCACGTCGGCCGGGGCGAGCTCTCCGGCTTCGCGGGCGGCGCCGCCGCCAACCGCCAGCTGGAGCAGAGCTTCTGGCAGGTCGCGCCGTACACCGAGCCCGAACTTCAGCAGCAGATCGACTCCATCGCGAGCCAGGGCAGCCGGGGCCAGCAGGCGCTGGGCGACGCGCAGGCGTACGTCGACGGCATCAACCAGTACATCACCAGCGCCTACAACAGCCGTACCTTTCCCGGCGAGTACGACCTCACCGGCCAGATCAACGCGATCACCAACGCCGGGACCATCCAGCCCTTCAAGCTGACCGACCTGGTCGCGCTGGCTTCGGTGATCGGCGCGCTGTTCGGCTCCGGCGGCGGGGGTGAACTCCAGTCCGCCCAGGTCAAGCAGGCCGCCGACGCGCAGTACGGCACCGCGCAGGGCGACGCCGTCTGGAAGTCGCTGCGCGAGGCGGACGACCCCGAGGCCCTCGCCACCGTGCACGACGGGCAGTCCTTCCCGTACGCGCTGCCGCCCGCGAACCCGCAGGGCGTGGCGATGCCGGACCCGGGCT
Organism: Kitasatospora mediocidica KCTC 9733; assembly: GCF_000744225.1. GTDB lineage: Bacteria > Actinomycetota > Actinomycetes > Streptomycetales > Streptomycetaceae > Kitasatospora > Kitasatospora mediocidica. Next base: position 1,342,049 of record NZ_JQLN01000007.1, read on the forward strand.
CGGTCGTCCCCGAGCAGCTGATCTACAACGCCACCGGCTCCGCGACCAGCAACAGCACCAAGGCGACCGGCGTACTGCCCGGCAACCTGCTGACCGCCAAGCACGGCATGTCCAACGCGCTGGTGGTGTCCGGAGCGCACACCGACGACGGGCACCCGGTCGCCGTCTTCGGCCCGCAGACCGGCTACTTCGCCCCGCAGCTGCTGATGCTGGAGGAGTTGCAGGGCCCGGGGATCAGCGCGCGCGGCGCGGCCTTCGCAGGGCTGAGCTTCTATGTCGAGCTCGGGCGCGGCGCGGACTACGCCTGGAGCGCCACCTCGGCCGGCCAGGACATCACCGACACCTACGCCGTGCCGCTCTGCACCACGGACGGCTCGGCGGTCACCCTGGCCAGCGAGTCCTACCTCTACCACGGCCAGTGCCTGCCGTTCGACAAGCTGACCCAGTCCGACTCCTGGGCGCCGACCACCGCCGACTCCACACCGGCGGGCTCGTACAACCTGGTGATGTACCGCTCCGACTACGGGCTGGTGACGGCCCGTGGGACGGTCGGCGGCAAGCCGGTCGCCTTCACCTCACTGCGCTCCAGCTACCAGCACGAGGCCGACTCGATCATCGGTTTCCAGATGTTCAACGACCCCGGCGCGGTGCACAACGCCGCGAGCTTCCAGCAGGCCGCGCAGAACATCAACTACACCTTCAACTGGTTCTACGCCGACGCCAACGACACGGCGTACTACAACTCGGGCAGCAACCCGGTGCGGGCGCCCGGCGTCGATCCCGGTCTGCCGGTGACCGCCTCCCCCGCCTACGAGTGGCAGGGCTTCGATCCGGCGACCAACACCGCCCAGTACACCCCGGCGTCCCAGCACCCGCAGTCCGTCGACCAGGACTACTACGTTTCCTGGAACAACAAGCCGGCCCCCGGTTACGCCTCCCCCGCGTTCGGCGACGGCTCGGTGTACCGGGCCAACCTGCTGGACAGCAGGGTCAAGGCGTTGATCGCCAATGGCGGCAAGGTGAGCCGCAGTTCACTCACTCAGGCGATGGAGAGCGCGGCCCTGACCGACCTGCGCGGTGAGGACGTGCTGCCCGATCTGCTCCAGGTGATCAACAGCGCTCCCATCACCGATCCCCAACTCGCCAACCTGGTACAGGAGTTGAAGAACTGGCAGGCGGACGGCACCAAGCGCACCGAGACCAGCGCCGGCAGCCAGACCTACCGTGACGCGGACGCCATCCGGGTGATGGACGCCTGGTGGCCGCTGCTGGCCCAGGCGGAGTTCCAACCGGGCCTGGGCAGCGGGCTGTTCAACGCGCTGACCGGCGCGTTGCAGATCAACGAGTCGCCCTCGGGCGGCCAGACCGGCCCGGTCAGCGGCGGCGTCAGCGCCAACGAGTCGATCCCGCACAAGGGTTCGTCGTTCCAGTACGGCTGGTGGTCCTACGTCGACAAGGACCTGCGCTCGGTGCTCGGACAGTCGGTGGCCGGACCGCTCGCCCAGCCGTTCTGCGGCGGCGGGAGCCTGTCGGCCTGCCGGAGCGTCGTGATCAGCTCGTTGCAGCAGGCCGCCGCCGAGACGCCGGCCCAGGTCTACCCCGGCGACAGCAGCTGCTCGGCCGGTGACCAGTGGTGCGCGGACACCATCATCCAGCGCCCGCTGGGCGGGGTCACCGACGCCAAGACCACCTGGCAGAACCGGCCCACCTACCAGCAGGTGGTGCAGTTCCCGTCCCACCGCTAGGAGCACCGCAGGGGGCGCCGGGTGACGGCGCCCCCGTGCGGCGGCGGCCGGGTTGCCCCGGCGCCGGGTCGCGCCGACGCTGGCGGGGAGTACCGCCCGCACCGCGACCAGGAACGGTTCCCATGACAGACTCCGGCCCCCGCCCGCACGACACCCGGCTGCCCGGCGAGTCGTCCGCGTACCGCTCGGCCCGCGAGGAGCTGCGACTCGCCGAGCTCGACCTGATGCGCCACCGCGAGCGCGTCGCCGCCCAACGCCGGGCGCTGCCGAAGGGCGCGGCCGTCCACGACCACAGCTTCCTGGAGGGGCCGGCCGAGCTGCACGAGGGCGACGAACCGGTCCGTTCGGTCAAGCTGAGCGAGCTCTTCAGCGGACCGGAACGCCCGCTGGTGGTCTACCAGTTCATGTACGGCAAGCTCCAGACCAGCCCGTGCCCGATGTGCACGCTGTGGATCGACGGCTACAACGGCGTGGTCCGCCACCTGGCGCAGAGGGTCGACTTCGCCGTCGTCGCGGCCGCCGACCCGCACCCGCTGCGCGCGTTCGCCCGCACCCGTGGCTGGGACCGGCTGCGGCTGCTCAGCTGCGCGGACAACACCTTCAAGTACGACCTGGGCAGCGAGGACGAGCAGGGCAACCAGGACGCCACCATCTCGGTCTTCACCCGGGACCCGGACGGCACCGTCCGGCACCGCTACTCGGCCCACCCCCGGCTGGCCGAGGACGTCGACCAGCGCGGCATCGACCTGCTCTCCCCCGTCTGGCACGTCCTGGACCTCACCCCGCAGGGGCGCGGCGACTGGTTCGGCGGGCTCGACTACTGACGCCGTCCGGCGCCTGGCCCTAGGGTCGGGGCCATGACCACCGACGCGTTCCACCCCGACGAGCTCGCCGCCCTGCCGATCACCGAGTTCGCCTTTCCCGGGCCGCTGCGCGACCAGCTGGTGGCGGCGATCCTGGACGGCTCCAAGACCTCCACCACCGGCGTGCTCGCGGACTACGAGCACGAGGGCGACCCGCTGCCCGTGCCGGGCACCCGCTCGGTCGTGGTCGACTCGCAGCACCGTCCGGTCGCGGTGATCGAGACCACCGGCGGTGGCGTCGTCGCGCTCCGCGAGGTGGACCTCGCGCACGCCATGGACGAGGGCGAGGGCTACACCACCGTCGCCGACTGGCGGGCCGCGCACGAGCGGTTCTGGCACAGCCCGGCCATGCGCGAGGCCCTGGAGGACCCGGACTTCACCGTGGACGACGACACCCCGGTGGTGCTGGAGCGGTTCCGCCTGATCGCCGATCTCAGGGCTTAGAGCCGCCGGTCGGGGCCGGGTTGCCGCGCAGCAGCGAGGCCGCGGCGGCCAGCAGGGACATCCCGGTCGCGGTCGCGAAGACGATGATCAGGCCGTGGTGAAACGGCCCCGAGATGAGGGTGGGGAAGAACTCCTTGCCGGTCAGCACGGCGGCGTTGGAGGCGGGCAACGTCGGCAGCACCCCGGTGGGGCCCAGCAGGGTCTGCACCGGGTTGATGCCGAGGAAGGCCGAGAAGACGGTCGACACCGGCGGCAGCGAGGCGGCGTGCTGGGCGACGGCGGCCGGGACGCCCTGCGCCTGGAGTCCGGCGCTCAGGGTGTGCGGCAGGCGGCTCGCCAGGCCGGCGATCAGCAGCGAGAAGAAGACGCCGATCGACAGCGACATCCCGGAGTTCTGGAAGGTCGAGCGCATGCCGGAGGCCGCGCCGCGGTGCTCGGCCGGCACGCTGCTCATGATCGCCGAGGTGTTGGGCGCCGAGAACATCCCCGAGCCGATGCCGTTGAGGGCGATCAGCAGCGCGAAGGCCCAGTAGGGGAAGGTGACCGGCAGCAGCATCAGGCCGACGAAGCTGCCGCCGAAGACCAGCAGGCCGCCGGTGGTGAAGTAGCGCACGCCCAGGCGGTCCGAGAGGTAGCCGCAGAGCGGCCCGGCGGCCAGGAAGCCCGCGGTCAGCGGCAGCAGGAAGATGCCCGCCCAGAGCGGCGCGTCGGCGTAGTCGTAGCCGTGCAGCGGCAGCCAGATGCCCTGCAGCCAGATGATCAGCATGAACTGCAGCCCGCCGCGCGCGACCGAGGCCAGCAGCGCGGCGGCGTTCCCGGCGGCGAAGGCGCGGTTGCGGAACAGCGAGAGCTTGAACATCGGCTGGGCGACCCTGGTCTCGACGAACCCGAAGACCACCAGCAGGATCACCCCCAGGCTCAGTCCGGTCAGCACCTTGGGGCTGGTCCAGCCCATGGTGTGACCGGCGTAGGGCTGGATGCCGTAGGTGATGGAGACCAGCAGCAGGCCGGCGCCCACGGCGAAGGTGAGGTTGCCCCACCAGTCGATCCGGGCAGGCCGGCGGGCCGAGGTCTCGCGCAGCGAGCGGTAGGCCCAGACGGTGCCGAGGATGCCGACCGGCACGTTGATCCAGAACACCGCCCGCCAGTCCCAGGCGGAGAGCAGCCCGCCCAGCACCAGGCCGACGAACTGGCCCGCCAGGCCGGCGATCTGGTTGATGCCGAGCGCCGTGCCGCGCTGGTGGGCGGGGAACGCGTCGGTGATGATCGCCGCGGAGTTGGCCATCAGCATCGAACCGCCCAGCGCCTGGACGATCCGCCAGGCGATCAGCCACACCGCTCCCCCGCCGCCGTCCGCGGGGTCGAAGGAGAGCGCGACCGAGGCCAGCGTGAAGACCACGAAACCGAGGTTGTAGATGCGCACCCGGCCGACCATGTCGCCCAGCCGCCCGAGAGTGACCACCAGGACCGCGGTCACCAGCAGGTAGCCCATGATCATCCACAGCAGGTAGCTGATGTTGCCGGCCGCGAAGGGGTCCAGGTGGATGCCGCGGAAGATCGCGGGCATCGAGATGATCACGATGGAGGCGTCCACGGTGGCCATGAACATCCCGAGCGTGGTATTGGACAGCGCCACCCACTTGTAGCGGTCCGGCCGGGGCGGGCCGGCCGCCGTGCTGCCGCCGGCCGGGCGGACGGTGGACGGCGGGGAGACTCCCGCGCTCTCAGACACGGTGGCTGATCCTCTCCAGGAGCGGGATGGCGGCGGCCAGCTGCTGCTGCTCGGCCGGCGTCAGCTCGGCGTCGATGGCCTCGGTCAGGCGGCGCGCGCGCTCCTCGCGGGCGCCGCGCAGGCCCTCGCGTCCGGACTCGGTCAGCGAGAGGACGACCCGGCGGCCGTCCGACGGATCGGGCTCGCGGGCCACCAGCCCGCGCTCCAGCAGGGTCGCCACAATGCTGCCCATGGACTGCGGACGGATGCCCTCGGCCGCCGCCAGCTCGGTGGCCGTCGCCGGGCCGTCGCGGTCCAGCCGGACCAGGGCCGAGGTCTGCGACAGGGTGAGCTCGCCGTCCGGCTTCACCTGCCGCAGCCGGCGGACCAGCGGACCCAGGCAGGCGCGCAGGTCTGCCGCGATGCGTGCCGTGTCAGTGCTCATGGCCATCAGCATAGACTTATCAGTTCAGACTTACTATACCTCGGAAGGGCGGCTCGCGCCGCCGGCGCATTCCTCCCACCCCCGTGATGCTTTCCGGCCATTTCCGGAGAAGCGTCCGGCCATCGCCGGAGAACAATCCCCGAATGTGTCCCGGACCACATCACGAAGCCATCTCCACTCCCGTGCACCACAATTCGGAGAACGTTGAACCAATTTTCGCGACATCCTGCGCTTCTTATGCAGGGCGACGCATAGCGATCCGCGGTGGCGAACTGACGGCCTGTGATCCTGATCGCATTTGCCCACCGTTGTGCCCGAACGGGCAGTTGACGGACCATCCGATCGGAAAGGCGCGCGCTAGAGTGGGAACAGCGGCCGGACATCAACGGCCGCTTCCTCGTTTCGACTCGCACCCCGCCGGACCACCCCCACTCCGGCGGCGCTGCGGCACGGCAGCCGCCCTACGCGGATTTCCGTTTGCGGACGCCCCCACCCGGGCCTCCCGCATTCGACGGCGAGGGAAAGCTGTCCGATGCGCCACGTTGACCCGTATGCGCATCAGTTCTTCGGGGAGGTATTTTGACCTACGAGTTCACTGCCGTTCAGCTGGGCGACATCGACGGGCTGTTGGCGCTCTACCGGCAGGTCTACGGACGAAGCTACGCACTGCCGCTGGGTACCGACCCCGAGGTGATGGCCCGGGAGATCTCCTCCCCCCGCACGACCTGGCTGGTCGTCAGGGAGCCCGGTACCGGCCGGGTGGTCGGCTCGATCCTCGGCACGGTCGACCCGGACGACCGGCTCGGCAAGCTGCAGGGCCTGGTGATCCACCCGGACATCCGCGGCGGCGGCCTCGCCCACCAGGCGGTCCGCCGGCTCAGCGAGATGATGCTGAGCGGCGACCAGGCCGCCGACTCCGTCTACGCCACCGCCCGGACCAACTCCACAGCGCCGCAACGGATCTGCCTGAGCAGCGGTTTCAAGGCCCTGGGCGTCTTCCCCAACCTGCGCAAGGCCGAACGGCACGAGACCATGGTGCTGCTGGCCAAGCACCGGGACGGCGTCCTGGAACGACGGCTGCCGGTCCCCCGGGTGCCGGCCGGCCTCGGCGGGCTGGTGCGCGCCCTGCACGACGCGGTGGGCCTGCCGGGCCAGCCACTGCCCGCCGTCGACGACGAGCCACACCCGGCCCCGCCGCGCGGCCCGGTGCGTGACGTGGAGCTGGTGGACGCCCCGCAGTTCGTGCTGCGCCGACTGGCCGAGGTGGTGCCCGATCCCGAGCAGCGCTTCTACCCGTTCCACACGCCCAACGTGCTGCTGGCCGCCGCGGACGGCGCGTACGAGCTGTTCGCCCAGCTGAACCGGTCCGACGGCTACTGCGCGCTGATCGGCGCCGCCCCCGGACTCGCCTCGCTGGCACGGGACTTCGAGGCGCTGATCGACCGCCTCGGCCAGGACGGCGCCTCGCACATCGAGACCCTGCTGCCGCTGGACTGCTACGAGGACCTCAGCCTGCTGCTCGCGCACGGCTTCCTGCCGGCCGCCGCCTACCCGGCGATGCGCCGCGAGGGCGAGGGCTTCCGCGACTACGTGGTGATGGCCCGCAGCCTCCAGCCGCTGGACTTCCGCGGCCTGTCCATCGACGCGTCCTTCCAACCCTTCACCGAGCAGTACATCGAGCTGTGGAAGCAGCGGTACCTCAACACCCATGGGGTTTTCCAGTGAGCCAGTACCTCAACCCGGTCCAGGTCCCCGACCCGGTCGCCCTCGCCCACGTGCAGCGGCTGTGCGACATCGCCGAGCCGTACACCGTCGGCGAGGACGCCGACCAACTGTTCGTCGCCGCGATGGCGGAGTCCAACGCCTGGCACGCGGCCAGGTCGCCGTTCTTCGCGAAGCTCTGGGAGTCGAGCGAGGCCGCCCGGCGCCCGCTCGAATCGGTCGCCGACCTGGAGCGACTGCCCTTCGTGCACGCCAACTTCTTCAAGGCGCACGAGGTGGTCTCGATAGCCCCCGAGGACGTCGCGCTGCACGTGACCTCCTCGGGCACCACCGGCCAGAAGTCGCAGATGTTCTTCGACGACTGGACCCTGCGCAACGGCCAGCGGATGGTGGCCCGGGTCTTCGACTCCTACGGCTGGCTGGGCGAGGAGGAGCCGGTCAACTACCTGCTCTCCAACTACCAGCCCCGGCCCGGGCTCAACCTGGGCACCGCGTTCACCGACGAGTACCTGTGCGACTTCGCGCCGGTGCGCTCGGTCGAGTACGCCCTCAAACACACCGGCAGCGGCCACGAGTTCGACCCGTTCGGCTGTGTGCGGGCGCTGCTGCGGTTCGCCGAGGAGGGCGCGCCGGTGCGCATCCTCGGGTTCCCCGCGTTCCTCTCCTTCACGCTCGACCGGATGCGTGAACTCGGGCTCCCGCCCGTGCAATTGAACCCGAAGTCGCTGGTCGCCTTCGGCGGCGGCTGGAAGGGCCACGCCGACAAGCAGGTGGCCAGGCCGGAGCTCTACCGCCGGATCCACGAGCAACTGGGCATCCCGGACGAGCGGATCAGGGACGGCTACGGCGCCGTCGAGCACTCGGTGTTGTACATGGAGTGCGCCAACCACCGCCTGCACGTGCCCACCTGGTCGCGGATGCTGGTCCGCGACGTGCGCACGCTCGCGCCGCTGCCCTACGGCGAGCGCGGCTACGCGCAGTTCGTCTCGCCCTACATCACCTCGGTGCCGGCCCAGTCCGTCCTGATGGGCGACCTGGTCTCGCAGCACTCCCCCGAGGAGTGCGGCTGCGGCCTGCCCACCCCCTGGTTCGCCGTGCACGGCCGGGCCGGGGTCAGCCGGAACCGCAGCTGTGCCGTCGCCGCCGCCGAACTGCTCAAGGGGAAGTCATGACCACCGATCAGCACTACTGGCAGGGCGAGTGGGTGGACGACGCCGAGGCGGACCGCCGCCTGGACGCCATCGACAGTCACGTCGCCACCGCGCTCGGGGAGAGGCTGAACCCGCTGACCGTGCTGGCCGCCTGCGACCGGCTGGCTCTCGCCCTGGCCGACCCGGCCAGCGCGCAGTCGGTGCGGCTCTTCGCCGAGCTGCGCGCCGCGCGGATCCCCGCGGGCGAGGCCGCCCGCACGCTGACCGACATCGCCGAGGGACTCTCCCGGGAGGCCCTGGAGGCCAAGCTGACCCGCGAGCTCGGCGGCATCGACCCGGGCCGGCTGGCCCGCTTCGACTTCCGGCGGGAGATCTTCGAGGGCTGGCTGCCGGTCGGCCTGCTGGTGCACGTCGCGCCCGGCAACGCACCGGCCGCCGGCGCGTTCAGCGTGATCGAGGGCCTGCTCGCCGGGAACGTCAACGCCATCAAGACCAGCGGCAGTTCGCGCTTCACCCAGCTGCTGCTGGCCGCCCTCGCCGAGCTCGACCCGACCGGCACGATCGCCACCCGGGTGCTGGTGCTGGCCTTCCCGTCCAGCCGCACCGGCTGGCTGGAGCGGCTGTGCGCGGGCGCCGACGCGGTGGCCGCCTGGGGCGGCGAGGAGGCGCTCGCGGGCGTCGCGGCGCTGGTGCCGGCCGGTTGCCGGCTGGTCGACTGGGGGCCCAAGCTCTCCTTCGCCTACCTCACCGAGCACTCCTGGGCCGACGCGTCGGCGCTGCGCGGCATCGCCGACGACATCTGCCGGCTCGACCAGCAGGCCTGCTCCAGCCCGCAGGTGATCTACCTGGACACCGACGACACCGAGCAGGTCTTCGCCTTCGCCGAGCGGTTCGCCGGCGTGCTGTCGCAGACCGTCGCCGAGCTCGACCCGGCACTGCCGGACCTGCTGGAGAGCGCCGAGATCACCAACACCGTGCTGGTGGCCGGGCTGGAGGAGCACCTCGGCCTGACCCGGGTGCACGCGGCCCCGGACGGCAACTGGCACGTGCTGGCGGACGTCCGCGGCGCGCTGCGGGCCTCGCCGCTGTACCGCACGGTGTGGGTGAAGCCGCTGCCGCGCAAGGAGATCGTCCAGGTGCTGCGCCCGATGCGCCGCTACCTGCAGACCGCCGCGATCGGCGCCGAGCGCGCCGACCTGGCGGTCCTCGCCGGCGAGGTGCTGACCGCGGGCGTGCTGCGGGTCACCGTCCCCGGCCGGATGCTGGACAGCTACGACGGCGAGCCGCACGACGGCGTCTACGCGCTGCAGCGCTACAGCCGCCGGGTCGACGTCCAGCTGGACGAGCGGTTCGCCACCGACTCCTGCCTGGACGACCTGGTCGGCGCGCGCGAGCTGGCCGTCCCGTCCGTCCCGGTCACCGGCAAGACCGAGTTCGAACAGCTGCAGGACGACCTGGGGCGCGCCGAGGTGTTCTTCCGCAGCGGCGGCAGCTCGGGGGCGCCCAAGCTCTCGGCCTTCGCATGGGACGACTACCACGAGCACATGCGCTCGGGGGCCGAGGGCCTGCTCGCGGCCGGGTTCGACCCGCGCACCGACCGGGCGATGAACCTGTTCTTCGGCGGGCAGCTCTACGGCGGCTTCCTGAGCTTCTTCTCGGTGCTGGAGAACCTGCAGGCCGTGCAGTTCCCGATGGCCGCCCAGGACGACCACGCGGCCGTGGCCCGCTCGATCGTCGACCACCGGGTGGACACCCTGTTCGGCATGCCGAGCTACCTGCTGCGGGTCTTCACCGAGGGCGCGGACGCGTTGCGCGGCTACCGCGGGGTGCGCAAGGTCTACTTCGGCGGCGAGCACTTCCCCGAGCGCCAGCAGGCCTGGCTGCGCGAGGAGTTCGGGGTCGAGCTGATCCGCTCGGCGGCGTACGGCAGCGCCGACGCGGGCCCGCTGGGCTACCAGTGCGGCGAGACCCCGGCGCGGGTGCACCACCTGTTCAGCGGGCTCCAGACCCTGGAGATCCTGGCGCTGGACGAGGACCGGCCGGCGCCCGCCGGGGAGGCCGGGCGGCTGGTCTTCACCTCGCACACCCGGCGCGGCCAGCGCCTGGACCGCTACGAGATCGGCGACCTGGGCCGCTGGGTGGCCGGGGAGTGCGGCTGCGGGCGCCGCACCCCGCGCTTCGAGCTGCTGGGCCGCTTCGGCGACGTCTTCCGCAGCGGCAGCTACTTCCTCAACTACCGGCGGTTCGTCACGATCGCGGAGGAGGCCTTCGAGCACCGCGGCGCGCTGCAGATCCTGCTCGACGAGGACGACGCGGGCGAGTCGCTGACCGTCCGTCTGGAGGCCGGCACGGCGCCGGACGGCGCGGCCGCGGCCCGGGCGTTCCTGGACGGGTACCCGGAGCTGGGCTCGGCGGTGGAGCAGGAGGGGCTGCTGACCCTGCGGGTCGAGGTGGGGCCGGCCGACGGCTTCGAGCACACCGCGGCCAGCGGCAAGCTGCTGAGCGTGGTCGAGCGGCGGGCGCGCAACCGCTGAGGTCCGACCGGACGGGACGGGGGGTGACGGCCGCTGCCGTCACCCCCCGTCCCGCGTGCGCGCGTCGCGGGTCAGTCCATCCGCTCGTCGACGAGCCGGACCAGCTTGCCGGTCCGCGGGTTGATCGCCAGCGCGCCCGGGCCCACCCACTCCACCGCCAGCGGGTGGATCAGGCCCCGGTCGGCGTGGTCGGCGAACATCGGGCGGGTCTGCGCGAGCCGTGCGGCCAGCGCGTCCGCCAGGGCGGCCTTCGCCTGCCCGGCGTCCTCGGCCGGCCCGGCCAGCCGCAGCACCAGCTCGTCGCGCTCCTCGCGGTGGCGCAGCACCACCTGCACCTCCGCGACCAGGCCGGCCTCGTCGGTGCTCTCCACCAGCGCGCGCAGGTCCTCCAGGTACACGGTCACCGGACCGACCCGGGCGCCCTCCTCGGAGCGTCCGAGCAACCGGAACCGGCGCTGCGGGAAGTCCACCCACTCGGCCAGGTCGCCCACGGGGTAGCGGATCACCGGCATCAGCCGGCGCGCCAGGTCGGTGGCGACCACCCGGCCGGGCCGGCCGGCCTCCTCGATCGGCTCGCCGGTCTCGGGGTCCAGCAGCTCAATCACCTTGTCGGGGGTGAAGACCTGGTGGATCCGGGTGTCGCTCTCGCCTGCCACCGGACCCGCCAGGATGCCGGCGTCGACGCTCGCGTAGCCGATCGAGCGGACCTCGGCGCCCGGGAACGCCGTGGCCAGCAGCTCCAGTTGGTCACCGTAGAAGGCCTCGCCGCTGAACAGGACGAGCCGGATGTGCGCCAGGGTGCCGACGGTGTCGATGACCTCCCTGGCCAGCCGGCAGAGCGAGGTGGGCGGGGCGGCCAGCACGGTGGCGGTGAAGTCGCGCAGCGTGCCGATCACGTAGTCCAGCGGGGCCGCGCCGCCGATCGGCAACTGGACTGCGGCGACCGGGGCTTCCTGGAGCAGGTTGAGGGTGAAGACGAAGCTGGAGTACAGCTCCCCCGCGTAGAACAGGTTGGCCACCCGGTCACCGTCGCGCAGCCCGGCGGCCGGCAGTCCGTCGCCGAACCGGCGGCTCATCTCCCGCCATTCGTCCCGGGTGTACATCGAGACGCGCGGTTTACCGGTGGTCCCGCCGGTTTTGAAGACGATCCCGTCACCGTGCGGCCCGGTCAGCAGCCGGCTCTCCTCGATCCCGTGGGCGCCCCAGTAGGCGGCGTGGTCGATCAGCGGAAGGGCGGTCAGCTCTGTCGTGCCCTCGGGCAGACCGGCGTAGAGCTCGCGGTAGAACGGCGAGTGCGTTCGGACGTAACGCACCAGATCGGCGATCGAACGGTCATTCATGGCTTCCAACTTCCCCACGCGGCAAAGAGATCATCTTATCTTCACCCGCCCTGGAGGGTGCGCGCGGCAGAGCGCGCGCGGCGGACGGCGCGGGATCCGCCACGACCGTGCGACCGTCGGCCGAAACCCGTCGCGGAACTCTGCCCGCCTACTACTTGACCTGGCGATAGTTCAGCCGTGCCCGGAATGTCGGGTCGACCTATCCGAGAATAGGTTTGGCATGTGACTATCACGTGGTGCCCGCTGTCACGTGGCCGCTCTTCGGGGCAAAGTCACACAGAGCAGCGCATCAGGGTCGTACCACAACACGTCCTGCCGGCCTCACCACGGTTCAACCGGGCCCGGAAGGACGACAAGAGGGGAAGGCAGGGCCGCAATGCCGCAGGACATCCGCTTCATGGTGCTCGGACAGATGCGGGCATACCGGGGCGAGGCCCAGCTTGCGGTCGGCTCCCCGCAGCAACAGGCGATGATGGTCACGCTCCTGCTGCGCCGGGGCAGAGCCGTCTCGGTCCACGAGGTGATCGACGCCGTCTGGGGGCAGCAGTCCCCGGAGACCGCGCTGGCCACCGTCCGTACCTACGCCTGGCGCTGGCGCAAGGCGCTGGAACAGGACCGGGCCGCGCCGCGGGTGCTGGTGTCGGTGGGCGACGGCTACCGGCTGACGCTGCCCCCGCAGAACCTGGACGCCCACCTGGCCGAGGACCTGGCGGCCAAGGCCCTGCGGACCGGCGAGGACGTGTCGCCCGAGGAGTCCAGCCGGCTGCTGCTCCAGGCGCTGGACCTCTGGCGGGGCGAACCGCTGGCGAACATCCCCGGCCCGTTCGCCGAACAACAGCGCTCCCGGCTGCGCGAGTTGCGCCTCGCCCTGCTGGAGGAGCGCTACGAACTGGACCTGCGGCTGGGCCGCCACGCGCTGGCGATACCGGACCTGAACGCCTTCACCGCCGAGCACCCGCTGCGCGAACGGCCCTACGGCCTGCTGATGCGCGCGCTCTACACGGCCGGCCGGCAGGCCGACTCGCTCGGCGTCTTCGCCCGGCTGCGCCAGCTGCTGGCCGACGAGTTGGGCGTCGACCCCGGCCCGGAGCTGCGGGCGCTGCACCAGCAGATCCTGTCCAGCGATCCGGCGCTGACCGCGGCGATCCGCCCGTCCACCGTCCTGCGCGCACCCGAGCGCCCCACCGCCGAGGCGGCCGAGCAGGCCTGGGACGGCGACCAGGGCGGCGATCCCGAGGACCCGGCCGGCCGGTTGGCCCGGGAGTTCGGCGCGACCCTGACACCGGCCCAACTTCCCATGGACACCGCCGACTTCTCCGGTCGTACGGACGCACTGGCAGAGCTGTCGCAGGCCCTCACCCGGACCGGGAACGGCTCGCTGCCGGTCGCCGCGGTGGCCGGCATGGGCGGCGTCGGCAAGACCGCGCTCGCGCTGCGGGTCGCCCACCGGGTCAAGGCCGACTTCCCCGACGGGCAGATCTACGCCGACCTGCGCGGCAGCGAGCAGGAGCCGACCGACCCCGGCCTGGTGCTCACCAGCTTCCTCACCGCGCTCGGCCTGACCGCCGAGCGCATCCCGGAGAGCCTGGAGGACCGCTCGCGGCTCTACCGCTCGATGCTGGACAGCCGGCGGGTACTGGTGCTGCTGGACAGCGCCCGGGACGCCGCCCAGGTCCGCCCGCTGCTGCCCGGCTCGGCCAGCTGCGCGGTCCTGATCACCAGCCGCTCGCGGCTCTTCGGCCTGCCCACGGCCGTCCAGGTCGACCTGGACGTCTTCGACCCGGACGAGGCGCTCACCCTGCTCGGCCGGATCGCCGGCCCCGACCGGGCCGCCGCCGACCCGGCCGCCGCGCTCGACCTGGTCACCAGCTGCGGCCGGCTCCCGCTCGCCGTGCGGATCGTGGCCACCCGGCTGGCCACCCGCCCGTCCTGGACCGTCCAGACGCTCAGCGACCGGCTCGCCGACGAGCGCCGCCGGCTGGCCGAGCTGCGGATCGGCGACCTGGCCGTCGACGCGGTCTTCGAACTCGGCTACCAGCAGCTGACGCCCGACCAGGCCAGCGCGTTCCGGCTGATCGCGGCGGTCGGCGGCCCGGACACCGGCGTGCCCGCCGCGGCCGCCGTGCTCGGCATGGACGAGAGCGACGCGGAGGACCTGCTGGAGTCCCTGGTGGACGCCGCGATGCTGGAGTCCTCGCTCCCCGGCCGCTACCGCTACCACGACCTGCTGCGCGCCTTCGCCCGGCAGCGGGCGGGCGAGGTCGGCCGACGGGAGAGCCTGGAGGCGCTGGAACGGCTGCTGGACTTCCTGCTCGCCACCGCCGCCGGGGCCTTCCAACAGGTGATCCCCGGCGACCCGGTGGGCAACGCGCTCGGCCCCAAGCGGACGGCCGGACTGCCGCTGCGCGACCTGCGGACGGCCCGCAGCTGGGTCGCGATCGAACTCGAAGGCGCGCTGGCCGTCGTGCTGATGGCGGCGCAGACGGCCCAGGCGGGCGATCCGGCCGCCGCCGGACGGCTGCGCAAGGCGGCCGACCTGCTGATCGCGCTCAGCCCGTTCGCCCAGCAGGTCCGCTACGAGCAGCTGGTCCCCGTCGCACAGGCGACGGCGGAGGCGGCCGAGGCCGTCGGCGACCACCGCTCGGTCGGCCGGGCCCGGTTCATCTGCGGCACCGTGGCGCTGCAGAGCACCCGGCTGGCGGACGCCGAGACGCAGGCCCGGATGGCGGCCGACGCCGCGCGCACGGTGGGCGACCTGGTGATCCTGCGCCAGGCGCTGAACGACCTCGGGCTGGTGTCGCAGTTCCAGCGCCGCTACCAGGACGCGCTGCGCCACTACGCCGAGTCCGTCACGCTGGCCCGTGAAATCGGCCACCGGTCAGGCGAGTTGGTGACGCTGGTGAACGCGTCGCTGGCCCGGGTGCGGTGCGGGCGGGCCGCCGAGGCGGTCCCCGAGTGCGAGGCGCTGCTGCCCACCCTGCAGGCCATGGGCGACACCCGGGGGGTCGCCTACACCCTGTACGTACTGGGCCTGGCCGAACACGAACTGGGCCACCACGACAAGGCCGTGGCCCGCTACACGCAGTGCCTGGAGCTCTGCGACGCGGCGGGCATCCGCGACCGGGCCGCGCACGCCTGGTACCGCCTCGCGGAGACCCTGCGGGTCACCGGCCGGGCCACCGAGGCGGTGGACTACGCCGAACTGTCGCTGGTCCGCTGCGAGGAGATCGGCGCCGAACGCGACCAGGCGCACGCACTGGTCGTGCTGGGCCGCGCGCTGGCCGACCTCGGCCGCGTCGAGGCGGCGCAGCTGCGGCTGCGCCAGGCGCACGCCGTCTTCGCCCGGCTCGGCCTGCCCGACGCGGCCGACGTGGCACTGCTGCTGGACGGGCTGGCGCCGGCGGACGTCGCCGGGCCCTCCGCGGAGCGGATCGGCAGCCGCTGAACAGGGCGCATCCGGGGCTCGGTTCAGCTCTTCGGCAGGACGGAGGAGCCGGTGCTGTTCCAGTCCTGCACGTCGTCGCCGGGGCCGCCCGCGGCGGCGGCGCTGACGACGGCCGCCGCGCGGTGGTCCGACGCACCGTCGGCCGGCCGCGCGAGCCCCGGGGCGGCGCTCAGCAGGACCGCTGCCGCACCGGCGACCGCCAGGGCCCGCACCAGCCTGGAGTTCATGCACGTCGTCTCTCGGTACATCGTGGCTTCCCCTCTGTCCCTGCTCGGTCACTCGATCTGGGGAGACGCTGACAGCCTGCGATATACGACGGATCTATGCGCCGCTCCGCAGGCCTGCGGAGCGGCGCCGGGCCGGCGCCGGGCCGGCCGCCCGGTCAGCGCTTGGGGGCGATGAGCCGTGCCCCGGACCAGTTCGCCGCCACACTCACGGACTTGGTCTGCGAGAGCCCCGCGGTCTGTGCCGCCTCGCTGATCTCACCGGACTCGACGTACCCGTCGCGCCCGCTCTTCGGCGTCAGGAGCCAGATGACCCCGCCGTCCTCCAACAGCCCGATGGCGTCCACGAGGGCATCGGTGAGGTCCCCGTCCTCGTCCCGGAACCAGAGCACGACGGCGTCGGCGACGTCGTCGTACTCCTCGTCCACCAGATCCTGACCGGTGATCTCCTCGATGGCCTCGCGGAGCTCATGGTCGACGTCGTCGTCGTAGCCGATCTCCTGGACGACCTGGCCGGGCTGAAACCCCAGCCTGGCAGCCGGGTTGGTGCGCTCCTCGGCGGGGTCGGCGGTAGCCGTCATCACCATCTCCTCATGTCACGTGGTGGAATTCCGACCAACGATCTCGGACCCGCGCCCCGCAACTCAGCAGGCGCCAGCCGCCTCACCCGATCGAGTGAGGCTCCCCGATACCTCCCACCGGGGCGACCGCCACGTGATAGCTCCCGCTCTCGGGTCCCGCGTCAGACCTGCCAGACGGCCGGGGGCAGGTAGGTCGGCCCGTGCAGATCGGCCAACCGCTCCTCGACACCGGCCGCGCTCTGTTCGCGGTCGATCGCCCGCAGCACCGCCGCCAGCCGCGCGCCCAACTCGGCCAACTGCGGCTCGTCGTCGTCCAACTGCCGCCAGCAGTGCAGGCCGTTGCGCACGGCGAGGCGCACGGCCTGATCACCGGGGTGGCCCCAGCCCAACCGGTGCTGAGCGGTCGCGATCCACCGCTCGGCGGCCCGTACGGTCGCACCGGCCGCCGCGGCCGCGGTGGCCTGCACCTCCAGGACGTCGCCCATCAGCGCGGACTCCCGCCCCGCGGAGCGGAGCACCACGCGCTCCCACTGAGCGGCGAGCTCCGCGGCCGCGTGGTGGTGCCCCGCGCGCATCGCCTCCGCGATCGCCGGGCGTGGGTCTCCGGCCTGCTCCGGCGCGGGTGTTGGCGCCTGCACCGGCGCCGGCGCGGGTGCCTGCGGCCGGGGTCTGGGCACGTCGGCCGGCTCCCGCACCGGCGACGCCAGCAACACAGTGCCCGGCGCGAGACCGGCCTGCCCGGCGGCCAGCGCGTGCAACTCCGGCAGGTGCACCCGCCCGGCAGGGGCGTTGCGCAGCAGCTCGGTGAGCGCCCTGGTGTACCCGGGCACCTGCCGGGGCCCACGCCGGACCGGCGGCGCGACCACACCCCACCGGGCCACCTGCTCGGGCAGCAGCAGATCGTCGTCCCGCATCGGCAGGCAGCTCGGATCGACCACCAGGTCCAGGACCACCGCCGTACTACCCGGCTGACGCCCGGCCAACTCCCGCGCCAGCCACGGCCACGGCAGCGCGGTGTAGCGGATCGTCGTGTCCGTGGTCCCCGCCAGCGCGAGGTGCAACAGCCGCTGCCGATGATCCCGGCACAACTGCCCGACGACGTACACCAGCAACGGCCCCCGACCGCGGCCGCCGCCCGGATCCGCGCCAGCACCGCCTGCGGCTCCGCCGGATCGACCAGCTGCACCATGTCCACCGGCCCACTCCACCCCGGCAACAACGCCCGGGTCGGCACCGCGGCGACCGCACTCACCCCGTGCTCGGGATCAAGC
Organism: Kitasatospora mediocidica KCTC 9733; assembly: GCF_000744225.1. Classification (GTDB taxonomy): domain Bacteria; phylum Actinomycetota; class Actinomycetes; order Streptomycetales; family Streptomycetaceae; genus Kitasatospora; species Kitasatospora mediocidica. The sequence continues at coordinate 1,359,525 of NZ_JQLN01000007.1, forward strand.
AGCCGCCGCCGACTCCGCCGAGGCGCCGCAGCCAGCAACAGCACCTGGCCGCGCGCAGCCTCCTGACCCTCCCCGGCGATCGTCATACCTGCACCGTAGCGCGCACGCACGGTCCAGCGACGGGGCGGTCGCCCAGCCGCCGTGCGGATCCCTTGATCGGATCAACCATCACCGCCCGGATCCGGCGCCCCATCACGCAGGACAGCGGCACCACGCCGCCGGGATGACGCCGGCCTGTTCCTCCCGCACCGCGCCCTGTAGTTCACCCACGCCGTCGGGCACTACCGAGCCTTGCCGTCGAACAGACCCGGCATCGGGCACAGCTCCAGCGGCTCCCGCGGACGGTCGGCCCACTGCCACCGGACATGACGGTTGCCGCACCGCCATGTGGGGCATCCTCAGTTTCGCCATTCTGACCGGCGCGGCCGTTGTGCTATGCCTTGCGGCATAAAGCTCCGGCGCCGAGAAGTCGCCCGGTCGACGTCGTGCCCCGTCTGGCCGAACCGCTCCAGCGCCTCTTCCGGCCCCCAGCCGAAGGCGCGTGCCCGGGTCGGGCTGCTGTCCCCGCTGCTTGCCGAGCCAGACGAGGCGCTCTCCGATCTACGTCGCCATCAGCAGCGGAATCGCGACACCCTTCGGGGCGTTCCCGAAGAGCGGCGCAGCGACATGTCCGGGCCGCGTTGGTCAGGCCGATTCCCGGATACGGGAGTTGTCCTCCTTCGTCCAACCCTCTGGCTGCTCAGCGACCGTCCGGCAGGCGGCCTGCAGGGCGTCCCAGGTGGATGCCCACCGACCAGCGGCGTGCGCTTCCGCTGCGGTCTGCGCGTCGAGGCGGTGGCCCTGGAGGTTGACCAGGTCGGCGGGGAACTTGGCGCTGTCGGGCACGGCCGGATCGTACGGGACAGCACCGATCCCACGTCATAGGGTTACGTGTCCCGCACCACCGCGAGAGCGCGTTCCCACGGGAATGCGCCCGGCTGGCCCTGGCCAGGCGCGTTCGGGATGAACCCGCCGTCCCCAAGCAGCACTCGGACCCCGGCATCCCGCAGCACGTCCACACTGCGGCCGAACTGCGGATGGCTGGCGAGTGCCGAGTTCACGCACGGCATCGTGACCAGCGGGATCCGCTTGCCGATCGCCTCGGCCGCAAACCCCACGATGAACGAGCTGGTGAGCCCCAACGCCCACGAGTTGATCGTGTTGAAGGTGGCCGGGGCCACCAATGCAACTGCGGCTGGCGGCCACGGATCGACCTGCCCGGGCCTACGGTGGCGATGCCGCACCGGATGGCCCGTCAGCGACTCCAGGGCGCCCAAGTCGTCGGCCAGCCAGTCAGCTGCCGTCGGCGACAAGCCAAGGCAGACGTCCCAGCCAGCAGCTTGCGCCTGCTTGATCACCGGCGGCAGTGCCAGCACCGGTGGTGCTGCGGACCCCAGGAGGTACAGAACTCGATCAGTCGGCATGACCCCATGCAACAAGGCGGCGCGCGCGCCGCGCAAGCCACAAGGTTCACGCCACGGCCCTGGTGTGGCCGAGTATCGTCGGCACCCTCGGTTACCGAACCTAGGGGTTCCGTTATGGCCTCGCCAGCCCCAGACACCGTCGGCGCCCGCATCGCCGCCTGCCGCAAGCTCCGCCACCTCACCCAGCGCGCACTCGCTGAACGCGCCAGCATCAGCTACAGCCTGATGTTCCAGATCGAACAGGGCCGGAAGCCCGCCAGCTCCGCCGTTCTGGCCGCTCTCTCACGGGCCCTCTCCGTGCCTGTCGCCGATCTCACGGGGCAGCCGTACCTGGAGGAACTGCGCCAGGACCAGCTCGACGGCCTGATCCAGCCGATCCGCGAGGCGCTCGACGTGTACGACCTCGGCGCAGATCCGGACATCAGTGCCCGGCCAGTCGTCGACCTCATCGCCCACGCGGACCGGATCTGCGCCGCCGTCCGCGCGGGAGACCTTCGGACGGCCGCTGCCGAACTGCCCGGGCTCATCACGGAGGCCACCACCGCTGCCCACGCCACGGGCGACGACCGCGGGTGGGGAACCCTGGCCAGCACCTACCGCAGCGCCTACGACGTCGCGACGAAGCTGGGATTTCACGACCTGTCGTCGATTGCCCTTGGCCGAATGGCGTGGGCATCGGAGCGCGCTTCGGACGCCGTAAGTGCGGGCACACGCCAGTACCTGCGTTCACTCGCCTACCTACGCGCCGGGCAGTACCGCACGGGGATGCGCCTTGCTGAGGCCGGCCGCAAGGTGACCGAACAGGCCGCCCCGGGAGCAGAGCGGGACGCCGTCACAGGGCAGTTGCATCTGGGATCCGCCGTGCTAGCGGCCCGGGCCGGGAACAGCGACGACATGACGGAGCACATTGCGGCGGCAGCCCGGATCGCCGAGACCACTGGTGAGATCCCCAGGGTCCGCTGGCTCACCTTCGGCCCCACCAACGTGGTCGTGCATCACACGTCCGCCCTGATCGACCAGGCGCGATTCGCCGAGGCGCTGAGCGTGGCCCGCAGCATCACCGTCCCGGCGGACTGGCCGGCCAGCCGCGCCGCTCACCACCAAGCCGAAATCGCGCGCGCCCAGCTGTGGACCGGTCGCTCCGACGCAGCATTCCGCAGCCTGCTGGCTGCGCGGGAGCTCGCGCCACAACAGTCCCGTCACAGCCCCGCTGTACGCGAGACGCTAGCCGGGATCGTCCGGGCACAGCGGACTACGCCGGACACGGTAGCCAACTTCGCTGCCTGGGTAGGCATGTGAGCAGGTCAAGGGCTATCACCAGGCTGTGATAGTTCGGCCCTTGGCTGTCCATCAGGCTTCTACTGGCACCCGAACCAGTCAGGAGCAGCGATGGAGACTCTGGCCCGGCGGGCGGCACCCGCTTGGATGCCGCCGAGCGGCACCGTTGCCGCAGTCGCCGCAGGCGACCGCCGGGACGCGGTAGCGGTCCAGCGGCATCTCGCGCTTGCGGCACTCGAACAGCTCGACGACGCAACGGGGCACCGACCGGGCCCGATCATCTGGGATACCGCTGGCCCCACGCCACGTCTGTACTTCCTCATTGCCGTTGACAGTCGCCAAACTTGGCAGCGCGAGCGGCTCCTGACCTGCGGCTCGTACGTCGCCGTTCCCGGGCCGACGACACTGATGCCGCCGGGGCCCCATTTGGGTGGCGCCGCCGGACCCCGAGGATCCCCTCGGGCTCGTTGACGCTGCCCTGCTCCGGAGCGCCCTTGACCGCGTGCGGACTGCGGCGGTCGCGCACTACCAACCCCTGGACGGCAGTCCGCAGCGGATGCTCGTGACCTCGGCGCAGCTGTACGGACGGGCCTGCATCGTGTGCGGAACCGAGACGGGACCCCTGTCGCATGCGGGATACGTGGACCGCTCAGCCAGCCGATGTACGTCGGGCCACCGCGGCCGAGGCAGCCGAGATCCGCGTCCTCGCACTCGCATCACCGGCACCGGCACCGGCACCGGCACCGGACGAGCCCGAGCGGTAGCCGCTCCTCCCGTCAGACCATCAACTCCGGCCCGCCGTCCGGTGCGGCCGGTCCACTCCAGAGCGGAGAACCTCATGAGCAACGCCGTGAGCGTCACCAACTACGACCCGCCCGCGCTTCCCGGCCTGGCCTGGATCAAGTCCAGCAAGTCCAACCAGCAGCAGTTGGACGACAGCATCGGACTCGCCGTCACCCCGGCGGGCGGCACCGCGATCGGCATCACCACCGACCCGACGCAGATCCCCCTGATCGCCACCAAGGCCAAGCTGACGGCGTTCCTCGCGGGCGCCAAGGCCGGCGAGTTCGACCACCTCGTCTGACCCACCCACGATCCCGGGCTCCTCGCGCCCCTGCGCCGTGCGCGAGGAGCCCGGCCCCTCACCTCTCTCCCGGAGCCGTGATGTCCGCTCTCCAACGCCTCGTCGACGACCCGCGCCGCTTCCTCACCGGCTGGCCCGACAAACCCACGGTCTACGAGCGGTACGTAGTCCAGCTCGCGGCCCTGTTCAACCAGGACGACGGCCGCCGAGTGGTCACCGATCCGGCCCTGCGCTCGATCGAGGTCGGCATGGTGCACCAGGGCGCGCCGGCGGCGATCGCACCCGACGCGGACCACCCCACCCACACGCTGGTCCTCAACGGGCTCCACCTGACCTGGCCGCCCTTGGCCGCGTTCGCCCGGCAGCTCGCCGCCGAACTCGGCCACCCCATCACCGCCAACGTCTACCGCACGCCGGCCGCATCCCGTGGCTACGGCCCGCACTGGGACACTCACCATGTCCTGCTGGCCCAGGTCGAGGGCGTCAAGACGTGGCGGCTGCACCCGCCGATCTTCACCGACCCGCTGGACAGCCATCGCTGGACCCGGGTTGGCTTCACCGACGAGCAGCTCGCCCGGGTCGAGCGGGATGCGGCGGCCGTCGTCCTGGAAGCCGGGCAGGTGCTGTTCATCCCGCGAGGCTGGATCCACTACGGGCACACCGACGACGCACCGTCGTTGCACATCACCTTCGGCGTCCAACTCCTCACCCGGCACTGGATCCTCCAGCAGCTCACCGACCAAGCCGCCGAACACCCCGAGCTGCGCGCCGCCCTTCCCCCCAACCTCAGCGCCCAGCGGGTCGAGGAACTCCTCGCGGACACCACGGACGCGCTGCTGTCCTGGCTCGAAGGCCTCGACCCAGCCCGCGCCGGCGCGCCGATCCACACCAGCCAGCAGCTGGCCGTCCTCGGAGTGCCGCGCTGAGGGCCGGCAGCGGCTCGTCAGCGACCTGGGGGCGACACCGCCGGACCTGCCACGGCTGTCAGGCTGCCGGCCCGCGCTTCCAGGACCACGAGACACACAAGGACTGGTGCGAGCGCTGTCTGCGCAGCGTCGTCCTGGCGGAACGCTGCTCCTGGTGCAAGACAGCCAAGGCCCAACTCCGGGACCTGGACACCGGGATCGGCTGGTGCGTCGGCTGCGCCTCGGACACCGTCCACGCGGGCGACGCCATCGACCACTACCAGGAACTCACGCCGGACGCCGCCGAGTACGGACGACTGCTGGCCAATCGCTCGATCCGACGACGCGACGGCGGAACGCCCCGGAACTCCCCGTGAACCGCTCCCGCATCCCGTAGACCTAGACCCCCGCCCCGGTCGCCATCCCTGGCAGGCCAACGACCGGAGCGGGTCCGCACCACCGAAGGGCCTGGCCACCGACCGGTGGCCGGTTCGCCTCAGTGAACGGAGACCAGTATGACCACCGCGCCTGAACAGCAGCTCGACCGCAGGATTCGCTCGGTCCGCGGGATGGACCTCCTGACCGCCGGCGAGTTCCAGCGAATCGCCGACACGGTCACCGGTGCCAACCCCGGCATGGAGCCGGAGCTGGCCCGACGAATCGTCGCCGAGGCACTCGCCTATCTCTCCACGGTCGCTCAGGACCGCGAGGCGCAGATCGCCCCGTCGCCCGTCGTAGATGAGGGCTGGCACGCCCTGGTCCTCCACACGGAGCTGTACGCCCGGCTCTGCGACGGGCTCGGCGGCGGCTTCATCCACCACTACCCCCAGCGCCCCGAGGAGAACGGCTACGCGCTGGGCACGGTGGAACGCACCATCACGGCCATGGCAGTGCTCGGGTTCGCCGCCGACCGGGAACTCTGGGCCGGCCCCGACGATGGCGGGGTAGCAGTCACAGCCAACGTGTGGCACACGCCGGGCCCGAACTGCGGCCCGATCATCATCAACCCGCCCGGAGTCCCCCGACCCAAGTCGTCCGAGAAGTAGCGGACGGGCATACTCGACTGACCGACAGTGGAGGCAGCGCCATGGAGTGGACAGACCCCAGGTACGCGAACGTGGTCGCCTGGTACCGCGAGGCCGCAGCCCGACAGGCTGAGACGCCGACTGACCCGAAAAGCGACGAAGAGGCCGAGATGGTGCGCGCGTTCCTGGTGACCCACACGAACGACTGACCCCCCTCCCAATCTGGCGACCAGGCGCTCTCGACCGTGGACAGCGGCCGGGGGCGCCTTCGTCTGACAAGGGCCATGAGCTGGCGGCTTTCCATGATCATCCGGGAGATATCCGGGAGATCAACTTCTGTAGTCGCCCCGTAGGCAGACCGAGCGGGACTGTAGGCAAATCGCAGAGACGACAACGACCCAGGTCGGGATCATGCTCCTGACCTGGGCCGACAGTGCCAAATGCGCTGCTCAACTGGTGGGCACAGACGGTTTCGAACCGCCGACATCTGCTTTGTAAGAGCAGCGCTCTACCGCTGAGCTATGCGCCCCAGCCGCGTGGGCGTACCCGGGGGTGGCCATGCGGTGAGAGGTAAGAATACCTGGTTCCGCCGGGGGCGTGGTGCACGGTGGTGGGGAATGTGGGGGCGCGTCGGGGGGATCGGGGGGCGATCGGCGACAATGAGGGCCGGGTCGGCGGCGGAGCAGGGAGCGCGAAGTGCAGGCGGGTAGCTCACGAGGGTATGGGGCGCGGGGTGCCGTGGCGCTCGTGGCGGAGGTTGTGCTGACGCCGCTGGTGTTGGCGGGTGCGGTGGCGGCGGTGGCGTTGGCGGGGGGTGCGGCGTCGTTCTCGGGGGCGGGGCCGGGGCGGTGGCGGGCGGGGTTGGTGGCGGGGGCGCAACGACGGGCAGCGGGCGGGGGCGCTGGCGGCGCGGGATGCGGCGCAGCAGGCGTTCTACGAGCTGGACTCGGCGCAGCGTGAGGTGGAGATCGCCGTCGAGACGGTCCGGGCGGCCGAGGAGAGTGCCACCTCGCGGCAGGCGCTTGCCGACTTCCAGGGCCTGTCCGCCCGGATCGACCAGGTGAACGTGGGCTACCTGGCCGCGCTCGACGTGTGCGACCTGGACGCCCCGGAGCTGGCGCCGGGGGCGGCCGCGCAGGCTCAGCAGCGGTTGGAGCAGGCGCGCAACGAGCTGGCGGCGAAGCAGACCGAGCTGGACAACTTCCTGCGGCGCCTCCAGCCGTTGCTGGACCACGCGGAGGCCCAGCTGATCCGGGTGACCCCGGCGGTGGCGAAGGCGAAGCAGGCGCTGCTCGGGGCGAGCGGAGCGCTGGACGCGGTGCGGGCGGCGGGGCTGCGGGCGGACGATCTGGCGGCCCGGCTGGCCGAGCTCGCGCCGGAGCTGACCAAGCTCAACGAGGGGGCGGCCCGGCACGGTGTGGCGGCGACCCTCGCGCGGGCCGAGGAGGTGGCCCGCAAGGCCGACGCGCTGCGCGTGGAGTCGGAACAACTCCCGGAGCGGGCGCGGGAGATCGACCGCCGGGTGGCCAGCCTGCGGACCCGGATCCAGGCACTGGAGACCAAGGCCGGATCGGTGGAGCCGACGCTGAGCGAGCTGCGCCGGCGCTTCTCGGCCGCCTGTTGGCAGGACCTGCAGCGGGTGCCGCAGCAGACCGCCGAGGCGGTGCGGACGGCACAGGCCAGGCTGACCGAGGCGGCGAAGGCACGGGACGAGCAGCGCTGGCCGGACGCCACGGCGGTGATCGGCACGGTGCGGGCGCTGCTGGAGACCGCGGACGGTTCGGTGGCGGCGGTGGCCGACCGGCTGCGGCGGCTGAACGAGGTGGAGCGCGACGCGCAGCAGGAGATCCAGCACGCCCGGTTCGCGGTGCGCGACGCCCAGCGGCTGGCGATGGCGGGGCGCCAGACGCCGGATCCCCGGCACGCGGGGCCGCTGGACGCCGCGGTCGGACGGCTGGACCGGGCGGTGGCCTCGTTGGAGGCGGCGGGACGGCACCCGGACTACTGGCAGTTCCTGACCGAGCTGGACGCCGTCCGGGCGACCGCCGCTCAGGTGGTGGCGCTGATCCGCGGCGATCTCGGCGGCAGCCACGCCGGACCGACGCCGCGCTGAGCCGACAAGTGGGGACGGGGCCGCGCTGAGCGGCAGCCACGCCGGACCGACGCCGCGCTGAGCCGACAGGTGGGGACGGCGGCGGGACTGGGTACGCTGCGGGCATGCCTCGATACGACTTCCGCTGCCGCTCCTGCGGCGCCACGTTCGAACTGCGCCGCACCATGGCCCAGGCCAACGACCCCGCCGTCTGCCCCGAGGGGCACCCGGACACCGTCAAGCTGCTCTCCACCGTCGCCGTGACGGGGGCGGCCGGCGCGGGCGCCGCCCCGCAGGCGGCCTCGGGCGGAGGCTGCTGCGGCGGCGGCTGCTGCGGCTGACCTACCGGGCCGTGTCCGAGCCCTCCCGGACGCGGGCGAGGAACGAGCGCACGATCTCCTCGCCCGCCGCCACGCCGGTCTGGCTCAGCGCGGTGACCTTCGGCCCGGTCCAGCCGCTGTCGGCGAGTTCGCCGTGGCCGGGCCGCCAGCCCTCGTCGGCCGCGAGCAGCAGGTCGGCGTCGAGCAGCGAGTCGCCGGCGGCCAGCACCGAGGTCGCACCCACCCGGCGGACCACCTCCGCCAGAGCCGCGCTCTTGGTCAGCGCGGCCGGCACGGCGTACACCTTGCGGCCCTGGAGGGAGACCGTCCAGCCGCGCTCGGCGCACCAGCCGGTCAGCTCGGCGAGCCAGCCGTCCGGCAACTGCCCGCGCTCGACGACCAGGTAGGCGAACAGGTCCTCGGCGACCCGGCGCTTCAGCGTCCACTCCGGGTCGGCGCAGCGGGCCAGCCGGTCGACGACCTCACCGAGCGGGACGCCGGTCGCGGCGAGCCGCGTCCGGACCTGGGCGTCCCACGCCGGGTCGGCCGCGCCGTCGACCAGCAGCCGCCCGCCGTTGGCGCAGATCGCGTACGGCGGTCGCCAACCGTTCACCGGGCCGGGAAGGTTGACGCGCTCGTACTGGACGCGGGTGCGGGTGGTGACGGGGACGAAGACCGCCTCCCGGACCAGCTCCACCAGCATTCGGGCGGCTCGCTCGGTCATGAACGAGAGCGGCTTGGCGTCGTGCACCTCCACCGAGAGCAGCCGGGGGGCGAGGCGGTCGGGGCCGGACAGCGCCAGCGCCCGCCCGGAGTAGATCAGCGTACGGTCCAAGTCGCTTGCGACCAAGGTGTTCTGATGAACAGCCATCAGACGGCCTGCCCGTGCTCACCGACGACACCGCGGCTGTAGCGGGGGTGGATCAGGCCGACGCAGGAGTACGGCAGATCGTCCACCTCCTCCACGGGCACGCCGCGTTGGGCGGCCAACAGGCGGACGTGGTCCAGGTCGCTGCCCGCTCCGCGCCGGGCCAGCACGCGCCAGGGCACCCGTCGCAACATCACCCTGGTGGTCTCGCCGACTCCGGGCTTGACCAGGTTCACGTTGTCGATGCCGTACTCGGTGCTGATCCGCTCCACTGCCGCCCAACCCTCCCAACTCGGCGTGCGGTCCTCGGCGGTGAGCAACAGGGCGGCCGTGGCCGCCTCCTCGCGCACGGCCTCGAAGTGGTCGGCGACGGTGTCCAGGAACGCGTTCGAGACGTCCGCCCCGGCCAACTCGCCGTAGTGCTTGGCGCCGTGGAAGTCGTCCGGCCCGATCAGGTCGTCACGCAGCACGGTGCGCGAAACGAGCCCCGAGACCGTGGAGTTGAGGCAGGCCGACGGAATCAGGAAGTCGTCGCGGGTGCCGTACGTCCGCACGCAGCGGGCCGGGTCGGCGAGCACGGCGAGTTCAAAGTCGAACGGGGTGCCCTCCAGCGCGGCCGCCAGCTCCCGGGTGATCGCGCCCTTGCCCGTCCAGCCGTCCACGAAGACCACGCCGGCCGGGTCGTGGTGGGAGGCCAGGTAGCGCAGCGCGACCGGGTCGATGCCCCGGCCCCGGACGATCGAGACGGCGTAGTGCGGCACCTCGATCCGGTGCGTGGCGGCGAGCCAGCGGCGCAGCAGGATGCCGACCGGCGTGCCGGCCCGGGCCAGCGAGGCGAGAACCAGTTGCTGCCCGACACCCGCCCCCCGCTCGCGCACCAGCGTCTCGGCGACCGTGCCGACGGCCAGCGCGATCCGCCGGGCCGAGCCGCGCAGCGCCTGGTGGAAGAGCTCCTGGTACTCGGGGCTCGGCTGGTACTCGACGGGCAGCGACTCGGCGTAGTGGGCGCCGCCGGACTGGACGGCCTCCTCGCGCTCCTCGACAGGCGCCTCCAGGGCCACCTCCGAGAGGTCGGTCAGCAGCCAGCCGACCTCCTCGGAGGCGTACGAGGAGAAGGCCGGGCCGTGCAGCGGCCTCGGCAGGGTCGGAAGGTCGGTCGTGGACATCGGCAGGCTCACCTTCGAGGGTGCACTCGGCAGCAGTCGGGAAGGGGATGTGGGCGGGAGGGTGGGACGGAAGGAGGCCGGCAGGGCCCCACCCGGGACGTGCGACGGGAGCACCGCCAGCACCACCCGGTCGGTCACCTCGCGCAACTGTGCGCTCAGCCCGGCGAGTTCGGGGGTGTCGGCCGGGCCGTCGAGGACGAGGACGATCGCGTCGAAGCGCCGGGTCCGGTCGCGGCCGGGCGCGACGTTGTAGGCGTACCGCCGGCCCGGGCCGTCCGCCGGGCCGTCGTGGGCGGGGAAGCTCAGCCGGGTCCGGATCGCGTAGCCGGGGTCGTCCACGGCCAGGACCGGCGAACGGGTGGTGGTGGAGTACCTGACCTCGGCGGACTCCCCCAACTCCCCGGCCAGCGCGTCGGCCAGCCGCAGCGGGACGTACATCAGCTCCTCGAAGCCGAGCACCAGCACCCGCCGTTCGCCGCCGCGCAGGGCGCCGGCCAGCCGGGTGGCCAGCCCGGGCAGGACGGCCGCCAGCGCGGCCGCGTGGCCGGGCGTGAAGCCGTGCCGACCGCCGTCCGGCAGCCCGGCCGGCCAGGGCAGCTCGACGCGGACCAGATCACCGACCGGCCCGGACGTGGCGCCGGCGGAGCCGTCCACCGCGGCGCCCCCCGCCGCAACGGATACCCCGGCAGACGCTCCCGCGGAGACCTCGGCGACCAGCTGCCGCGCCCGCTCCAACGTCCCCTCCGGCAGCCGCACCCGGCCCTCGGCCAGCGCGACGGCGTCCACCCGCGCGCCGAGCGAGGCGGCGAACGCGGCCAGCGCGGCCCGGTCCTCGTCCCCGCGCAGGTCCACCAGCGAGGCGATCACGTACCGTTCGCGCGGGCGGTGCCGGTGCAGCGCGGCGATGGTGTTCAGGACCGTGCGCCCGGTGGACAGTTCGTCGTCGACCAGGATCAACGGGCCGTCACCGAAGAGGAGTTCGGGGTCGGATGGCAGCAACAGGTGCGCGGTGGCGTGCGAGTGCTCCTCCTCGAAACCGGCCGCCTGGGCCACCCCGGGCACCGGCCGCCGGGTGGAGTGCAGGTAGTCGGCCCCCAGGACGTCGGCGACACAGTGGCCGAGCCCGGTCGCGGTCTCGGCGTACCCGAGCACCACGGCCCCGCCCACCCCGTCGCCACCTACCCCGTCGCCGCCCACCCCGTCGCCGCCGAGCACGGCACGCACCAGCTCACCCAGCCGCCGGCCCGCGCCGTAGACCACGGCGGGCCGCTGCGGCACGTGCTTGCCCAGGACCTGGGAGACCAGCAGGTGGGCCCGCTTGGCGTTCTCGCGGACGGCGAGCCCGAGCAGGTCGGGGAGTTCGGGCGAACCGGTCAGGCCGATGCCCAGCCGGTCGGTGACCCACTGGCCGCTCCAGGCGGTCTCTTCCATCGTGCTGCTTCCTCTTGCTTTGGTTGAGCCAGGGTTGACCGAGCCGACGAGCGCGCTACCCGCAGACCCCGGCCGACAGCAGGTCGGCGAACGTCACGTCCTCGCGGGCCACACCGAACACCTCCGCCCGCCGCATCACCCGCTCGGCCCAGGCCCGGTGCGGCTTGGCCTCGTTCATCTTGTTGGTGTAGGCCGATCTCAGCACCCCGCCACCCGCCCGCTCCGGACGCAGGATGTCGCCCGCGTCGCAGTATTCCTCGTGCGTCACGACGGAGAGCGCGTGCACGGCCGGCACATGGCTGGGGTGGATGCAGGTCTTGCCCAACAGGCCGTTGGCCCTGTCGAGTTCGACCTCCCGGATGAGTCCGTCGAGGTCGTGCTCGATCAGTCGGCGGCGCACCTCGTCACGCGGCGGGGAGGCGCTGGAGAACGGGGTGCGGCGCAGCTGCGGCTTGAACATCCGCTCCTGGACCGGGAAGTACTCCCAGACCGGCCCGGTGACGGTGTATCCGGTGCCGTCCGCCCGGCCCAGCACGTTGACCACGTCGCCGATCACCGCGGCCACCAGGGCGACGTCGTACGCGGTCAGGTCGGCCGAGCGGCGCAGGCCGTACGCCGAGCAGAGGTCGGTCACCCCGAGCCGGACGGCCAGGATCCGGTTGCGGTACTTGGCGAGCAGGTCCGCCGTGCCGAACAGCTGAGCGCGCCGCGTCTCCAGGTGGGCGAGCTCGGGAGACTCCAGGACGGGCATCGCGAACAGCCGCCGTCCGCACGCGGCTTCGGCCGCGGTGAGCTCCTCCAGGAACTCCCCGCCGCTCTCCTCGGTGAACTTGGGCAGGACGAAGCCGCTGAGCAGGCCGGCGGCCGGGCCCAGCCGCCGGACCAGGTCGGTGATCTGCCGGGGCGCGCGCACCCGCACGAAGAGCAGCGGGAGCGCGGCGGGGTCGGTCAGGCCGCCGAGCTGCTCGACCAGGTTCCGTTCGGCGGCCTCGACCTCCTCGTCACCGATCGCGTCCTCCAGGCAGAGCACCATGGAGACCACACCGCGGGCGGCCTGCTTGCGGATGTCGTCGGCCAACGACGGCCGGGTGGCGGGGCTGTAGAGCGTGGCGCCCAGCGCGGTGGAAAGCGTGTCGGCCGCGCTGTGGCGGTCGAACGACGCGGGCTCCGTGAGGAAGAGCCGGCGGCGGATTTCCTTACCGAGGTGGCCGAAATGGCGCAAAGTGCACTCCCGGAAGAGTCGCGGCGGAAGAGACGGAGGGGATGACCAAGGGCAGGACTGGCGGAGATGACTGCGGAGAGCAACGGATGAGAGCAACTGGTTGAGCGGAGGAAAAGAGCGGAGTAAGCGCGGCAGAAAACACGTCCCCCCGCCGCTCGCCGTTGGTCGCTCATCGTACGGATGAAACCGACCGCGTCGAGTCCTGAAACATCGAATTTTCGGAAGATTACCTTCCACTTCATCATCGACAAACCGCTTGCGACGTCGCGCAACTATTCGAGACCCGGACACGGACTCAGTACCCCATTCACGCCCCGCGCGAAGGCGCGCACAACCGCGCGCAACCCGTCGCGGCCACACCACGCGGCGCCCGCCACCACCTGCGGCCGAACCGTGCCCACCCCCACGTTGTCCGCAGGGCCAACCAGCGTGCAGGATGGGCGGTTATGACGCACGTGATGGCGAAGGGCGCCAATATCTCGCTGACCGTGGCAGCGGTTCGCGCCGTGCTGCGCTGGGCCGACCTGCCGGGCGGACCCGACGTGGACGCCTCCGCGCTGCTGCTCGGTGCCGACGGCCGGGTCCGTTCGGACGCCGACTTCGTGTTCTACAACCAGCCCCGGCACCCGTCCGGCGTGGTGCGCCACCTGCCCAAGCAGCGGGTGCCCGGCACCGAGGAGATCGCCGACACGGTCGAGGTCGACCTCGCCAAGCTGCCGCCCGAGATCGAGCGGGTGGTGCTGGCCGGCTCCACCGAGGAGGGGTCGTTCCGCAGCGTCAGCGGGCTGCACCTGCTGCTGTACGACGCGGCCTCCCCGGCGGGTGGGGAGGCGCTCGCGCAGTTCCCGGTGACCGACGTCGAGGACGTCTCGGCCCTGGTCTGCGGCGAGCTCTACCGCCGCGCGGGGAGCTGGAAGTTCCGCGCCGTCGGACAGGGCTACGCGTCCGGCCTGGTCGGCCTGGCGACCGACTTCGGCATCACGGTGGAGGAGGACGGCCCGCAGGCCCCGGACGCGGCCGACCCGGCCACTCCCCAGGCCCCGCCTCCGCCTCCGCAACCCCCACCTCACCCCCGCCCCCGCGCCCGTCGCCGCCCCGGTCGCGGTCCCCGAGCCGCGCCAGGACCCGGCGACCTACACGCTCTCCCCCGCGCTCCCGCTCGCACCCCCGAGCATCCCCGCACCGCCCAGCCAGGCCCCGACCCAGCTGCCCGCCCCGGCCCAGCTCCCGGCCCAGCCCCAGGCGTACGGCTACCCGCCCCAGCCCGCGCCGCCCCTGAACCACCCCGCCCCGCAGCCGCCGCCCTCGTACGGCTACCCCCCGGCGCAGCCGCCCGCCTACGGCTACCCCTCCACCCAGCACCCTCAGCAGCCCCAGCCACCGCAGCAGCCCCAGCCGCCCGCCTACGGCTACCCGCCGCAGCCCGACCCGGCCGGCTTCGTGCTCCCGCCGCAGGGCCCGCAGTTCCAGCCCCGCCAGGCCCACTGACGCCCGGGCCCGGGCGGGGCTCCCGGACCCGGGAGCGGGCGCCTCACTCCTCCTTGTACCCGCGCTGCCACTGCATCCCGAAGCCGTACAGCCGGTCCAGGTCCGACTGGAATCCGTGCACGTAGCGCACCTCCCGACGGGCCATCAGCTCCCCGCCCCGGTTCTCGATCAGCACCACCGCACACGAACGGGCGGCCGGCGCCCGCTCCTCCAGGTTGATCTCCAGGCGCGGCCCGGTCGGTGGCACGATCTGGATCTGGGCGTGGGTCTGGTCGAACGCGGGCGTCCCGTCGTAGATGTAGACGAAGATCAGCAGCCGCTTGAACTGGTCCTTCTTCTCCAGGTTGATGTACATCGTCTCGCCGGAGGGCGCGCCGTACTGGTCGTCGCCGCTGAGCTTGATGTACGGCGGGCGCTGGAGGTCGCCGAAGAACTGCCCGAGCGGCTGCACCACGCCCGTGGTCCCGTCGGCGAGTTCGTACATGCAGGCGAGGTCCAGGTCCACGTTCAACTGCTCGCTCTGGTACGACTGCACCTCCAGCGGCTTCAACAGCCGTGGCTGGAGCAGCTTGCGGCGCAGCTGGCTGGTCGAGCGCTGGGACGCCCGGGCCGTCCAGTGCAGGTTGACGTAGAGGTTGCCGGTGGTGGGCCCGGAGCCGGTGATCGGGTACTGCGGCTGGGACTTGGTGAGCGTGACCTTGCCGTGCACCCCACTGTCCATCGGATTGTTCCGCTCGCCGCGCAGGTACTCCCAGACCGTGGCCATCCCGACCGCCCCCAAGCTCTCGTCATTTCCCACCCCGGCGCACCATTGTGCCCTGCTCCACCTACCCTCCAACGGGCCTGAGCCACCGTCGGCCGACCCCCCGGAATGGCGGGTGGTGCCCCCAACCCCGGCTCCCGTAACATGCCGCCCCTTCGGACGCGATATCGTCTAGCCGCACAGGTGTCCCCTCCGTCACGTACGGGTACGCTCTGCCGGCCCGTGCTCGCACGACGAGCCGTCAGGGACAGTGTCCGCGACGGGAACTGACGCCCCTGTGGTACTGCTCCGGTACCACGCATCAACCCCTGCCCTGAGCTGCGGAAAGCAGAGGCCCACCCCGCAATGACACTCACCTCCATACAGCTGGTCTGGGCCGTCGTCGGCGGCGCGGCCCTGCTCTTCACCGCCATCCTGGTCGCCACGCTGCGCTTCAAGAACACCAAGGCCCAGGAGAGCGGGGACTCCTGGGAGCGCACCGAGGAGCGCCGCCGGCGCAAGGAAATGATCTACGGGATCTCCTCCTACGTGCTGCTCTTCTGCTGCGCCGGGGTGGCGGCCGCGCTCTCCTTCCACGGCCTGGTCGGTTTCGGCACGGAGAACCTGGGGCTCAGTGGCGGCTGGGAGTACCTGGTGCCGTTCGGCCTGGACGGCGCGGCGATGTTCTGCTCCGTGCTCGCGGTCCGCGAGGCCAGCCACGGTGACGCCGCGCTCGGCTCCCGTCTGCTGGTCTGGCTCTTCGCCTTCGCCTCCGCCTGGTTCAACTGGGTGCACGCGCCGCGCGGCGGCGACCACGCCGGTGCCCCGCAGTTCTTCTCCGGCATGTCGATCTCGGCGGCCGTGCTGTTCGACCGCGCCCTCAAGCAGACCCGCCGGGCCGCACTGCGCGAGCAGGGCCTGATACCGCGTCCGCTGCCGCAGATCCGGATCGTCCGCTGGATCCGCGCCCCGCGCGAGACCTTCGCGGCCTGGTCGCTGATGCTGCTGGAGAACGTCCGCAGCCTGGACGAGGCCGTCGACGAGGTCCGCGAGGACCGGCAGACCAAGCTGGACGCCAAGCTGCGCGCCCGCAACGCCGACCGCCGCGAGCGGGCCGAGTTGAAGGCGATCTCCCGCCAGGGCGGCATGCTCTCCCGGGCCCGTGGCGGCCGCCAGGTGCCCGCGCTGACCTCCGGTGGTTCCGGCGACGGACAGCCCGCTACGGAGCCTGCGCTAGCCGCGTCAGATGACCTGAGGACCGTCTCCGGCAGCTACTCGGCGGAGCCCGCCGCCCTGTCGGCCTCGGCACACCGCACCTCCAGCATCGACCTGACGTCGGACGACGACACCCTGTCGATGCCGAAGCTGGACTCGCTCGACTCGCTGGAGCGCAAGCTGCGCGCCATCGAGAAGCAGCTCGGCTGACCCGCACAGCGCACCGCATGCGACAAGGGCCCGTCCACCTCACCGGAGGTGGACGGGCCCTTGTCGCATACAGCGGAAGGCGCATACAGCGGAAGGCGTCAGCGCTTGGCCGACGACGACTCCACCGGATCGGCCACCGGCTCCAGCGCCGCCTCGCGCTTGTTGCGCGCCAGCGAGGAGGCCAGCGCGGCGCCGATGAAGGCCACCCCGATCAGGCCGGTGACGATCTCCGGGATCTTGTGCTCGATCGAGATCAGCAGGATCGCCGCGAGCGCGCCGATCGCGTAGTGCGCGCCGTGCTCCAGGTAGACGTAGTCGTCCAGGGTGCCCTTGCGGACCAGGAAGACGGTCAGCGAGCGGATGTACATCGCGCCGATGCCCAGGCCCAGGGTGATCTGGAAGATGTCGCTGGAGATCGCGAAGGCACCCACCACGCCGTCGAAGGAGAACGAGGCGTCGAGCACCTCCAGGTACAGGAAGAGGAAGAACGCGGCCTTGCCGGCCACCTGCACGACGGACCGGCCCCGGCCGCCGCTCGCGGCCGCCTCAGCGGCCTCCTCGTCCTCCTCCTCCGCCTCGTCCTCCAGGCTGGACTCGAAGACGCTCGACAGGCCGTTCACCGCGAGGTAGGTCATCAGCCCGAGCAGTCCGGCCAGCAGCACCGTCTCGGCGTGCTCCCCGGCGAAGAAGCGCGACGCCAGTGCGAGGGTGATCAGCGCGATCACCGAGGAGAGCGCCTCCAGCTTGCCGATCCGCTCCAGCGGCTTCTCCACCCAGCGCAGCCAGTGGAAGTCCTTCTCCCCGAGGATGAAGTCCAGGAAGATCATCAGCAGGAAGATCCCGCCGAACGCGGCGATCGCCGGGTTGGCGGCCTCCAGGTGCTGGGCGTACGTCAGCCCGTTGTACGTGTGGCTGGAGTTGAGCGCGAGGTCGATCACCGTGGACGGGCTGATGTGCGCGGTGAGGCCGACCACCAGCAGCGGGAAGAGCAGCCGCATGCCGAAGACCGCGATCAGCACGCCGACGGTCAGAAAGATCTTCTGCCAGAACGGGTTCATCCGCTTCAGGACCGTGGCATTGACGACCGCATTGTCGAAGGACAACGAGATTTCGAGGATCGCGAGGATCAGCACCACGCCGAATCCCTCGGCACCCCAGATCAGTCCGGCTGCGACCAGCCCGGCGATCGTGGTCGCGAGAGACCATCCGAACGTACGGAGGAACACGGAATGAGTACCTTTCAGTGTCGAGGCGCGCCGGGGTGGTCACCCCCGTCGGCCGGAAATGATTTCCGGCCGACCCCCCACACTGCCCGTTGATTTCTAGGAAGCGCGCTCGACGCAACCCAATTATTGTACGTTTACCCCAAAATCAAGCGCGATGCCACGCAGGCCCGAGGCATAGCCCTGGCCGACCGCGCGGAACTTCCACTCGCCCTGGTAGCGGTAGAGCTCCCCGAAGATCATCGCGGTCTCGCTGGAGGCGTCCTCGGAGAGGTCGTAGCGGGCGATCTCCTGGCCCCCGGCCTGGTCGACCACCCGGATGTACGCGTTGCGGACCTGGCCGAAGTTCTGCAGCCGGGCCTCGGCGTCGTAGATCGACACCGGGAAGACCACCTTGTCCACCTGCGCGGGCACCAGGTCGAGGTTGACCACGACCACCTCCTCGTCGCCCTCCTCCCCGTCCTCACCACCGACCAGGTTGTCGCCGAGGTGCTCCACCGAGCCCTCGGGACTCTTCAGGTTGTTGTAGAAGACGAAGTACTCGTCCCCCAGCACCCGGCCACCCGAGCAGAGCAGGGCGCTCGCGTCGAGGTCGAAGGGCGCACCGGTGGTGGACCGGGCGTCCCAGCCGAGACCGATCTGCACCTGCGTCAGGTTCGGCGCCGCCTTGCTCAACGAGACGTTGCCGCCCTTGGCGAGCGTGACACTCATGCTGGCTCTTCCTCCCACTCCCCGGCGCCCCGACCTGGAACGCCGTCAGCTTCGCGGGGCCGTACCGCACGGCAGCTCAGAAGGCGTACCCACAAGATGTATGCCCTCGTGCCCCCACCCGGCCACGGCCCGGACGCTGAACTTCCTGAACATCTCGGACCCGCCGAACCTATCAAGCGGCCCACCCGCGGTTTCCCGCCACCGGCCACCCTGGAGCGGGCGCGCGGACAGGCCGTACGATCCTCCCGTTCACCAGGCGCCCGCCCGCCCGTCGACCTGACGGACGAGCAGTCGGCACCGCAGCAACGGGGGAGCCACACCATGCCGTTCCAGCCACTGGAACCCACCGATCCCGACTCCGTCGGCCCGTACCGGCTGCTGGCCAGACTCGGGGCCGGCGGGATGGGCCGCGTGTACCTCGCGCGCTCGACCGGCGGCCGCACCGTCGCGGTCAAGGTGGTGCGGGCCGAGCTCGCCGAGGACCCGGAGTTCCGCGAGCGCTTCCGCCGTGAGGTCAGTGCCGCCCAGGCCGTCAGCGGGGCGTACACCGCGCCGGTGGTGGACGCCGACCGGGACGGCCCGACGCCCTGGCTCGCCACCGCCTACGTGCTGGGCCCCTCGCTCAGCGAGGCCGTGGCCGCGCACGGCCCGCTGCCCGTCCCGGCGGTCCGGGCGCTGGGCGCCGGCCTCGCCGAGGCGCTCGCGGCCGTCCACGCGGCCGGCCTGATCCACCGTGACCTGAAGCCCTCCAACGTGCTGTTGGCCGCCGACGGCCCCCGGGTGATCGACTTCGGGATCGCCCGGGCCCTGGAGGGCGACAAGCTGACCAGCACCGGCGTAGTGGTCGGCTCCCCCGGTTTCATGTGCCCGGAACAGGCCGGCGGCGCGCCGATGGGCCCGCCCGGGGACGTCTTCTCGCTGGGCTCGGTGCTGGTCTTCGCCGCCACTGGGGCCGGACCGTTCAGCGGCTCCGGCGAGGCCTCCGGCTCGGCCGCCGCGCTGCTCTACCGGGTCATCCACGACGAACCCACGCTCAGCGGCCTGCCGGACGAGCTGTGGCCCACCCTGACGGCCTGCCTCGCCAAGAACCCGGCCGACCGTCCCACCCCGGCCGAGCTGGCCCAACTGCTCGGCGGCGGCCAGGCGCTGCGCCGCGGCGGCTGGCTGCCCTCGGCGCTCTCCTCGGACATCGCCACCCACGCCGCCACGGTGATGGACATGGAGACCCCGGCCCGCGGCGTGCCGGCCGCCGCCGATCCCCGCCGGACGGTGGACCACCCGCGCACCGAGCTGGACGCGACCGCGCCGGCCCGCGGCACCGTCCGGCTCACCGCCGCCGCCGACACCCCGGCAGCCACCGGCGGGACCTCCCGCCGCCGCCTGCTGGCCGGCGGCGGCGCCGCCCTGGTGGCGGCCCTCGGCGGCACGGCCTGGGCCCTGTCGGGCAGCGCCAAGCCCGTCCCGCACCCCGCGCCGCAGCCCACCCACCCGAGCACCTCGCCCACCCCGGCCACCACCCGCGCGCCCGGCGTGCCGCCGGTCGCCCTGTGGAACAAGCAGCTCCCGGGCGTGACCATGGGCGCCACCCCGCTCTGCGTCGGCAGCACGGTCTACTTCTACGCCGTCGGCGGCATCTGGGCCTTCGACGTGAAGTCCGGCGCCCAGCGCTGGAGCAAGCCGGACCAGTCCACCAACGGCCTGGCCGCCACCGCCGCGAGCGCCGAGTACTACGGCAGCGACCTGGTCAGCATCGACCCGGCGACCGGCAGCGTGCTCTGGACGTACTCCGCCACCCCCGCGAAGGGCGCCACCGCGCGGCTCGACCCGGACACCGTGCTGGCCGCCGACGACCGGGCCGTCTACGCGCTGTGCAGCTTCGCGCCCCTGAACGGCTCCGGAAACCCCGACCCGTCCGCCAAGGCGACACCCGGGATCTTCGCCCTCTCCCGCAAGGACGGCTCGGTGCTCTGGAGCCAGCACCGCGCCGCCACCGCGGACACCGTCGGCATCTCCGCCGCGGTCACCAAGGACCTGCTGCTCTACACCGACACCCAGAAGAACCTGGTCGCCCGCTCACTCACCACCGGCGAGCAGCTCTGGTTCGTCAACACCGACTCGCACGCCAGCTACCAGCTCTCCACCGACGGCGACCGGGTCTACTGCTCGGCCGCCGGCTACGGCCTCCAGGCGGTCGGGGTGGCGAGCACCAAGCAGGTCTGGGTGAAGTCGCCCCCGGCGGGCAGCAAGGACCTCTGGTACAGCGCCCCGGCGGTCGCGGACGGGGTCGTCTACACGGTGCTGGGCGGCATGACGCTGCCGGAGTGGAACGCCACCCCGAGCGCCGGCCCGACGGTGATCGCCTACCGGGCGACCGACGGCACCGAACTGTGGCGGCTCCCGCTGCCCAACGAGGTGTCGATGGACACCACGCCCGTCCTCGTCCAGCAGACGCTCTTCGTCTCGACCGACAGCAAGGGCATCTACGCGATCGACATCCAGGCCCGCAAGATCCGCTGGATCTACCAGGTCGGCGTGTCGACGAACGTCGCGTGGTCCTTCAGCACGGACGGCTCGACGCTGATCGCCGTTCAGGACGACCGGGTCTACGCCCTGCCTGCGGTCTGAACGCGTCGGTACGGCCGCGGCCCGCACCCTCGACCGGTCGAGGGTGCGGGCCGCGGCGTACGGCGGTGCGGCTGTCAGACGTTGACGCCGAAGTCCTGGGCGATGCCGCGCAGGCCGGAGGCGTAGCCCTGGCCGATGGCGCGGAACTTCCACTCGGCGCCGTTGCGGTAGAGCTCGCCGAAGACCATGGCCGTCTCGGTCGAGGCGTCCTCGGAGAGGTCGTAGCGGGCGATCTCCTGCCCGCCGGCCTGGTTGATCACCCGGATGTAGGCGTTGCGGACCTGGCCGAAGCTCTGCTGGCGGTTCTCGGCGTCGTAGATCGACACCGGGAAGACGATCTTCGAGACGTCGGCCGGCACGGTGGCCAGGCTGATCTTGATCGACTCGTCGTCGCCCTCGCCCTCACCGGTGGTGTTGTCGCCGGTGTGCTCGACCGAGCCGTCGGGGCTCTTCAGGTTGTTGAAGAAGACGAAGTTGCTGTCGTTGGCGACCTTGCCCTGGTCGTTGCAGAGCAGCGCGCTGGCATCGAGGTCGAACTCGCTGCCGGTGGTGGTGCGTGCGTCCCAGCCCAGACCGACGACGACCGCGGTCAGGCCGGGGGCCTCCTTGGTGAGCGAGACATTGCCGCCCTTGCTCAGGCTGACACCCACAGGATCCTCCAAGAATCGGGAGGCGCCTCGCGGCACCCCCGTAGTGCGGTCCGAGCGCCCGCGAAACGGGCTCTCCTTCCAGCCAACGGCCCGATCGTAGTGCCGGGTTCCCGCCCCGGGCATCGTTACGGCCCGGCGTGGCCGGGGAAAGGCCACAGCGCCCCTCAGAGCGCGCTGAGGGCCTTGAGGTACTCCTGCTCGTCACGGGCGTCCGGGAGGCCGTTGACGATCGACCAGCGCACCAGGCCGGCCTTGTCGATCACGAAGGTGCCGCGCACCGCGCAGCCCTTCTCCTCGTCGAAGACGCCGTAGGCCCGGGAGGCCTCACCGTGCGGCCAGAAGTCGGAGAGCAGCGGGTACTCCAGGCCCTCCCGGTCGGCGAAGACGCGCAGCGTGAAGGGCGAGTCGCAGGAGACCGCGAGCACCTGGACGTCGTCGTTCTGCAGGCGCGGCAGCTCGCGCTGGATCGCGCAGACCTCGCCGGTGCAGACCCCGGTGAAGGCGAACGGGTAGAAGACCAGGACGACGTTCTTCTCGCCCCGCAGGTCGGAGAGCCTGATCAGCTCGCCGTGCTGGTTCTTGAGCTCGAAGTCAGGAGCCAGGGTGCCGGCCTCAATGGCCATGGGTGAGACCTCTCTCAGCGGTGATCGCGGGTGATCGCATCGGTATCGCATCGGTACCGCGGCCGCCGCGGCGGCCGCCCCGGCCACATCCTCGCATTCGTCGGGGTCGATTCGGCCGAACGGGTGAGGGCGCGAGTCGGCCGAGGGGGTTTCGCCCGGGGCGAACACGATCTCCGGCACACCCGCGACCGGGCCCGGACGCGGCAGGGCCCCGCCGGAGAAAGCTCCAGCGGGGCCCTGCCGTGCGTTCCCGGAGAGTCAGCGCTTCCCGGACTTGGCTGCGGCCTTCGGCGTGGCAAGGCGGGTGCCGGCCCAGTCCTTGGCGACGGTCACCGAGCTGGTCTGGGAGAGCCCCGCGGTCTGCGCGGCATCGTTGATCTCATGCGCCTCGACGTGGCCGTCACGGCCCGTCTTCGGCGTGAGAAGCCAGATCAACCCGCCCTCGGCCAGGTACTCCTGGGCGTCGACGAGGGCATCGGTGAGA
Source organism: Kitasatospora mediocidica KCTC 9733 (assembly GCF_000744225.1). GTDB lineage: Bacteria > Actinomycetota > Actinomycetes > Streptomycetales > Streptomycetaceae > Kitasatospora > Kitasatospora mediocidica. The sequence continues at coordinate 1,382,350 of NZ_JQLN01000007.1, forward strand.
TCCCCGTCCTCCTCGCGGTGCCACAGCACGACGGCGTCGGCGACGTCGTCGTAGTCCTCGTCGACGAGCTCCGCACCGGTGATCTCCTCGATGCCCTCGCGGAGATCCTGGTCAGTGTCTTCGTCGTACCCGAGCTCCTGCACAATCTGGCCGGGCTCGAAGCCCAGTCGGTAAGCCGGGTTGGACTTGTCCGCGGGGTCCGCGGTCGCGCTCACGGGAATAACCTCCAGTATTCGGCCTGGCATCGGCGCCAAGGCTGTGGCCGTAGTCCACACGGGACCGGCGGTTCGCGCAAGTACCCGACCCCCGATCCCACCCAAAGGTTGACGTGTCGTGGCAAGACACGCCGTTTCCTGTGTCGGGAATCACACCGATTTGCCCTTTTGTCGCCGGTTCGCCCATGCTGCGGATGCCGCTGGTCCGGCGGCCCCGCGAGGGGTCGTGGTGCCCGCGATGCGAACGGCATTCGAGTGCAACGCGATCACGGGCGTAGAGTCTCCTGTTGGCCCTCACCCCGGCCACCCGCCATCGGGCGGACGGGGAGCCTGAAGGCCTGGAGCACCTGGGAAATCCAGGTACCGCAGGCAGAGCAGGTACAGGTCGGACCACCTCTTCGTATCACCCGGTGGTGCGCGGACAGGCAACGAAGCCTTGCCGCACGCCAACTGACCGGATCACCCTACGGGTGAGAGGGTTACCCATCGGTAGAGATGACGGATCTCCGAGTTGCGGTACACGATGGAGGCGGCGCGACACACCTCTAGTTTCTACCGACAGTGAAGGAACAGCGTGGCTTCCGGATCCGATCGCAACCCGATCATCATTGGCGGCCTTCCGAGTCAGGTCCCGGACTTCGATCCCGAGGAGACCGCGGAATGGCTGGAGTCGCTCGACGCGGCCATTGACGAGCGGGGGCGCGAGCGCGCCCGCTACCTCATGCTCCGCCTGATCGAGCGCGCCCGCGAGAAGCGTGTCGCCGTGCCCGAGATGCGCAGCACGGACTACGTCAACACCATCGCCACCAAGGACGAGCCGTTCTTCCCCGGCAACGAGGAGATCGAGCGCAAGGTCCTCAACGCGACCCGCTGGAACGCGGCCGTCATGGTCTCCCGGGCCCAGCGCCCGGGCATCGGCGTCGGCGGCCACATCGCCACCTTCGCCTCGTCCGCGTCGCTCTACGACGTGGGCTTCAACTACTTCTTCCGGGGCAAGGACGCGGACGGCGAGTCCGGCGACCAGATCTTCTTCCAGGGTCACGCCTCCCCCGGCATCTACGCCCGCGCCTTCCTCCTGGACCGACTGAGCGAGCAGCAGCTCGACGCGTTCCGCCAGGAGAAGTCCAAGGCGCCGTACGGCCTCTCCAGCTACCCGCACCCGCGGCTGATGCCGGACTTCTGGGAGTTCCCGACCGTCTCGATGGGCCTCGGCCCGCTCGGCGCGATCTACCAGGCCCGGATGAACCGCTACCTGGAGCACCGCGGCATCAAGGACACCTCCGCGTCGCACGTCTACGCCTTCCTCGGCGACGGCGAGATGGACGAGCCGGAGTCGCTCGGCCAGCTCTCGCTCGCCTCCCGCGAGGGCCTGGACAACCTCACCTTCGTGGTCAACTGCAACCTGCAGCGCCTCGACGGCCCGGTCCGCGGCAACGGCAAGATCATCCAGGAGCTGGAGTCGCAGTTCCGCGGCGCCGGCTGGAACGTCATCAAGCTGATCTGGGACCGCAGCTGGGACCCGCTGCTGGCGCAGGACCGCGACGGCGTGCTGGTCAACAAGCTGAACACCACGGTGGACGGCCAGTTCCAGACCTACGCGACCGAGACCGGCGGGTACATCCGCGACCACTTCTTCGGTGGCGACCTGCGGCTGCGCCAGATGGTCGAGAACATGACCGACCAGCAGATCCAGCACCTGGGTCGCGGCGGCCACGACCACGCCAAGGTGTACGCGGCGTTCAAGGCGGCCCGCGAGCACGTCGGCCAGCCGACCGTGATCCTCGCCCAGACCGTCAAGGGCTGGACGCTGGGCCCGAACTTCGAGGGCCGCAACGCGACGCACCAGATGAAGAAGCTGACGGTCGAGGACCTGAAGCGCTTCCGCGACCGCCTGCACCTGCCGATCACGGACAAGCAGCTCGACGAGGGCTACCCGCCCTACTACCACCCGGGCAAGGACTCCGAAGAGATCCAGTACATGCACGACCGCCGCAAGGAGCTGGGCGGCTACATGCCGACCCGCAAGGTGCGGCCGCGTCAGCTGGAACTCCCGGGCGACGATGCGTACAAGGCCGTCAAGAAGGGCTCGGGCAACCAGACCATCGCCACCACCATGGCGTTCGTCCGGGTGCTCAAGGACCTGATGCGGGACAAGGGCATCGGCAACCGCTTCGTGCCGATCGCGCCGGACGAGTACCGCACCTTCGGCATGGACTCGCTCTTCCCGTCGGCGAAGATCTACAACCCGCTCGGCCAGACCTACGAGTCGGTCGACCGTGATCTGCTGCTCGCCTACAAGGAGTCGCCGAGCGGCCAGATGCTGCACGACGGCATCTCGGAGGCCGGTTGCACCGCCTCGCTGATCGCCGCCGGTTCGTCGTACGCCACGCACGGCGAGCCGCTGATCCCGGTCTACGTCTTCTACTCGATGTTCGGGTTCCAGCGCACCGGCGACCAGTTCTGGCAGATGGCCGACCAGCTGGCCCGCGGCTTCGTGATCGGCGCCACGGCCGGCCGGACCACCCTCACGGGTGAGGGCCTGCAGCACGCGGACGGCCACTCGCACCTGCTGGCCTCGACCAACCCCGGCGTCGTCGCGTACGACCCGGCGTACGGCTTCGAGATCGCGCACATCATGCAGGACGGCCTGCGGCGGATGTACGGCTCGTCGGCGGAGCACCCGCACGGCGAGGACGTCTTCTACTACATGACCGTCTACAACGAGCCGATCAAGATGCCGGCCGAGCCCGAGAACGTGGACGTCGAGGGCATCCTCAAGGGTCTGCACCGGTACGCTCCGGCGACCGCCGGCCAGATCCCGGCCCAGATCCTCGCCTCGGGTGTGGCGGTGCCGTGGGCCCTGGAGGCCCAGCGCATCCTCGCCGAGGAGTGGAACGTGGCGGCCGACGTGTGGTCGGCGACCTCCTGGAACGAGCTGCGCCGCGACGCGGTGGAGGCCGAGGAGTTCAACCTGCTGCACCCCGAGGAGCCGCAGCGCGTCCCGTACGTGACCGCCAAGCTCCAGGGCGCCGAGGGCCCGTTCGTCGCCGTGTCCGACTGGATGCGTGCGGTGCCGGACCAGATCTCGCGCTGGGTGCCGGGCCAGTGGCAGTCGCTGGGTGCGGACGGGTTCGGCTTCGCCGACACCCGTGGCGCGGCCCGTCGCTTCTTCCACATCGACCCGCAGTCGGTCGTGCTCAGCGTGCTCACCGAGCTCGCCAAGCAGGGCAAGGTCGACCGCAGCGCGCTCAAGGAGGCGATCGACCGCTACCAGCTGCTGGACGTGTCGGCCGCCCACCCGGGTGCCGCGGGCGGCGACGCCTGATCGTCGAGTGACCGTTCGAGGGCCGGACTCCTTTCGGGGGGTCCGGCCCTCGGGCGTTTCCGGTGGAGGGCCCGGCGGGTGTACCGATGAGCCATGACCGTCGCCATCGCGCTCTTCACCCAGGACCTGCGGCTGCACGACAACCCCGTGCTGCGGGCCGCCCTCGGCTCGGCCGACGAGGTGGTGCCACTCTTCGTCCTGGACGACCGGGTGCGCGCGGCCGGCTTCGCCGTGCCCAACCGGGCGGCCTTCCTCGCCGACTGCCTGCGCGACCTGGACGCCGGGCTGCGCGAGCGCGGCGGGCGGCTGGTGCTGCGCACCGGCGAGGCGGTCGCGCAGACCGTACGGCTGGCGGAGCTGACCGGCGCGGTCTCGGTCCACCTGGCCGCCGGCGTGAGCGGCTTCGCGCAGCGCCGCGAGGAGCGGCTGCGGGCCGCGCTGGGCGAGCGTCTGGTGGTCCACGAGGCCGTGCTGACGGCCGTCGCCCCGGGCGCGGTCACGCCGGCCGGGAAGGACCACTACGCGGTGTTCACGCCGTACTTCAGGGCCTGGCAGCAGGCCGGGCTGCGGCGTCCGCTGGGCGCGCCGCGAACCGTCCGGGTGCCGGCGGACGTCGAGGGCGACCCGGTGCCCGAGGTCCGGCCCGACTCACCCGGCCTGCCGGCCGGCGGCGAGAGCGCGGGCCGCGCCCGCTGGAACGCCTGGCAGGGCGACGGCTACGAGGAGTTGCACGACGACCTGGCGGGCGACGGGACGTCCCGCCTCTCGCCCTACCTGCACTTCGGCTGCCTCTCGGCGAACGAGCTGATCCAGCGCGGCGGCCCCGGCGAGGACGCCTTCGTCCGCCAACTGGCCTGGCGGGACTTCCACCACCAGGTGCTGGCCGCCCGCCCCGCCAGCGCGCACGCCGACTACCGCGACCGGGGCGACGCCTGGCGCAAGGACCCCGCCGAGGTCGAGGCCTGGCGCACCGGCCGCACCGGCTACCCGATCGTGGACGCCGGGATGCGCCAACTCGCCCACGAGGGCTGGATGCACAACCGGGCCCGGCTGCTGACCGCGAGCTTCCTCGCCAAGACGCTCTACCAGGACTGGCGGGTCGGCGCGGCGCACTTCCTCTCCCTGCTGGTGGACGGCGACGTGGCCAACAACCAGCTCAACTGGCAGTGGGTGGCCGGGACCGGCACCGACACCCGCCCCAACCGCGTCCTCAACCCGCTCGCCCAGGCCCGCCGCTTCGACCCCCGGGGCGACTACGTCCGCCGCTGGGTCCCGGAGTTGGCGGGCATCCCGGACCGCGCCGTCCACCAGCCGTGGCTGCTGCGCGAGAAGCCGGACTACCCCGCCCCCATCGTCGACCTGGCCACCGCCGGCCAACGCTTCCGCACCGCCCGGGGCCTGGACTGACCCCTGCTCCGCTCGGCCCAACTCCCCGGGCAGCGAAGCCCGGTCGGCGCGATGATCGGCCCATGAAGGACGAGATCATCGCCAGAGCCCGGTTCCTCCTCACCGACCTCCACCTCCCGCCCGTCGAGGCCAACACCCGCCTCAAGGACTACTTCCCCGACCTCGAACTCGAAGAACGCGCCCGCTACCTCCGCGAAGCCGACACCCCACCCCCCGACCCCACGACCCCGTAGGAGTAGGCAACCACCGGGACGGCCACGAAGTAGTCGCCCGGTTTCACCCCCGCGCGACGGCGCCCGCGCGCACCCGTGCCCGACCCGGTGGTGCGTTCGGGTCGGGCACGGGGGCGGTGGGTCAGACGTGGACGGCCGGGCCGGCGTCGGTGGTGCCGCGCTTGGCGAGGAGGCCGAGGAAGGCCGCGACGAGGGAGACGACGGCGGCGACGGTGAAGGCCGTGGACATGCCGCTGACGAAGGACGTGTGCACGGCTTCGACCACGCTGTGGGCCTGGGCCGGGGTGGCGCCCGGGCCGGCCTGCGCGATGCCCAGCTGGGCACCCTGCTTGACCTGGGCCAGCTGCTCGCCCTGGAGCGGCCCGAGGCCCGCCTTGGCCCAGTTGCCCGGCAGCACGTCGCCGACCCGGGCGGCCATCAGGGCGAGCAGGACGGCCGAACCGAGGCTGCCGCCGACCTGCATCGCGGCCTGCTGGAGGCCGCCCGCCACGCCGGAGAGGGCGAGCGGGGCGTTGCCGACCATCACCTCGGTGGCGCCGACCATGACCTGGCTGATGCCCAGGCCCATCAGCACGAACCAGAGCGACATCACCGCGCTGCCCGAGGTGGTGGTCAACGTGGACATCCCGGCCATCGACACGGTGGTGGCCAGCATGCCGACCACGATCGGGATCCGCGGGCCGAGCTTGCCGACCGCCAGGCCGGCCGCCGGGGCGCCGATGATCATCATGCCGGTCATCGGCAGCAGGTGGACACCCGCCTGGACCGGCGTCATCCCGTGGACGTTCTGCAGGTAGAAGGTGACGAAGAAGATCGCGCCGAAGAACGCGAAGGCCATCAGCACCATCAGCAGGGCGCCCGCCGAGAGCGGCACCGAGCGGAACAGGCCGAGCGGGACCAGCGGCTCCTTCGCCCGGGTCTGCCAGAACGCGAAGGCGGCCATCGCCAGCACCGCGCCGATCAGGAAGGCCAGCGTCCGGCCGTCTCCCCAGCCCCAGGACGGCGCCTTGATGATGCCGAAGACCAGCATGAACATCGCGGCCGAGAGCAGCACGATGCCGGGGATGTCGAAGGACCGGACGGCGTTCTCGGCCTTCACGTCCTTGAGGATCCACAGGCCCAGCGCGACCGCGACCAGGCCGACCGGGATGTTGATGAAGAAGACCGACTGCCAGCTGACGTGCTCGACCAGCAGGCCGCCGACGATCGGCCCGGCCGCCGACGAGGCGCCGATCACGCCGGCCCAGATGCCGATGGCCATGTTCAGCTTCTCGAGCGGGAACGCACCGCGCAGCAGGCCGAGCGCGGCGGGCTGGAGCAGCGCGCCGAAGAGGCCCTGCAGCACCCGGAAGGCGATCACCGTCTGGATGTTGGTGGCGAAGGCGATCGCGGCCGAGCTCGCGGCGAACCCGGCCGCGCCGACCAGGAAGGTCGTCTTGTGGCCGAACCGGTCGCCGATCTTGCCCGCGGTGATCAGGAAGACCGCCAGCGCCAGCAGGTAACCGCTGGTCACCCACTGGATGTTGGCGGGCGAGGCGTGCAGGTCGGCCTGGATGACGGGGTTGGCGATGGCGACGACGGTGCCGTCGAGGGCCACCATCATCACGCCGACCGCCACGGTCAGCAGGGTCAGCCAGGGGTGCCCCTGGAGGCTGCGCCGTCCACCGGGCGGCTCGTTGCGCGGCGCGGTGGCGTCCGTCTTGGTGGTCGATACGTCGGACTGGCTCATCGACAGGGCCTTCCAGGCGACTGGCGGAGTGGAGAAGGGCGCGGTGGCGCCCGGACCCCACCCGTCCCCACGAGCGTCCCGGTCGCGCGAGCGCCACCTTCCAGCAGATTATGGCAGTAGCTGACAATCGGCAAACACTGTCTTCTGTCGATCGCTGTCATCTGACAGAGCGCTATCGTTGAGCCATGGCTGCGACCCCCACGGCACCCCCCGCCACCGACGCCCCCTGCCGGGCGCTCGGCCTGCGCGAGCGCAAGAAGCAACGCACCCGGGACGCCTTGGTGGAGGCCGCGCACGGCCTCTTCCTCAGCCAGGGATACGCCCGCACCACCGTCGACGAGATCGCCGCCGCGGTGGACGTCTCGCAGCGCACGTTCTTCCGCTATTTCGCGAACAAGGACGAGGCCGCGCTCGCCGTACTGGCCGACGCCGAGGACTACTTCATCGCGTGCCTGCGCCGCAGACCGGCCGAGGAGAACCCGGTGCAGGCGATGCGGGCCGCGATCACCGAGTCCTGGCGGGGCCTCGGCTCCGAGCACTCCGGCGGGGTGACCGCCGCACTGGAGCTGCTCCAGCTGATCGAGAGCACCCCCACCCTGCTCGCCGCCCACCTGCGCCGGACCACCGAGCAGGAGGGCGTGGTCGCCCAGGTGCTGGCCGACCGCGAGGGGCTGGACCCGGCGACCGACCTGCGGCCGCGACTGCTGGCCGCCGTCTTCGGGGCCGTCCTGCGGGTCTCGCACCTGGCCTGGGGATCCGACCCGCTCCCGCAGCCGGGCGTCGGCCCCGAGGGCATGATCGCCATCATCGAACGCCACTTCGACCAGCTGGGCCCGGCCCTGGTCGGCGACTGGCGCTGACCCTGCCGCGCCCGCCCCCCACCGGCGCGCGCGCTCGCCCGGACGGGTGAGATGACGGGCTGACCGAGGCCCGCCGGCGAACGATCTCCGAACGGACGGTGAAGGAGTACGCCGCGTCAAGCCCGAGTCGGTGTGACGGAAGCCACAGTTTGGCCCGTCTCCATCCTCCGTTCGGAACGAATACGCTGGCCGACTGTAGTTGGCATTCGCACGACCACCGGGCCCGGCCCGCAAACACGGTCATGGGTTTCCGAGGGAGTTGACGCGATGCAGCGCAGGCGGCTGAAGCGTGTACTGATAGGCGTCTTCGCCACCTGCGCGGTCCTCGCGGACGCAGGCGCGGCAGCGGCCCAGGCGGCCGCCTCCAACGAACAGGTCGTGATCACCACCCCGCCCGCAGGCAGCGCGGCATGGGTCGCCGACCACTCGCTCGGCCGGGCACTGCCGGACCCCGCGACCGCCGACGCGGCCACCGTGGCGGCCTTCTTCGCCACGCTCACCCCCGCCCAGCAGGACCGGCTGATCCAGGACTACCCGCTGGTCGTGGGCAACCTGGACGGCGCCCCGCTCCAGCTGCGCTACCGCGCCAACTCCGTGGCGCTGACCGCCGAGCGCGACCGCGCCCGGGCGGCGGCCAAGGACCCCAAGCTCGACTCCACGGACCGCGCGCTGGCCGTCTCGCGCGCCAACGACTGCCAGGGGCTGCTGGCCCCCGGCCGGCAGATCCTCGCCTTCGACCCGCGCGGCCGCGGCCTGGTCAGCGAGGTCTTCGGCGACCTGGCCGACGCCCAGCGGGTCTCGGTGATCGTCCCCGGCTCGGACACCGACCTCGGCCACTTCGACCGCAGCGTCGACCCGCTGCGCTCCCCCGCCGGCATGGCCCGCGCGCTGCGGACCCAGGAGGAGCGCCAGGCGCCCGGCACCCGGACCGCGGTGGTCGCCTGGACCGGGTACGTCACCCCCGTCGGCCTCGGCCCGGACGCCGTCACCTCCCGGCTGGCCGACGCCGGCGCCCCCCGGCTGGTCCGCCTGCTGAACGGCCTGCGGCTGACCAGCGCCCCGGTCGCACCGCCCACCCTGATCTGCCACTCCTACGGCACGGTGGTCTGCGGGAGCGCCGCACCGAGCCTGCACGGCGCCACCACCGACATGGTCGTCCTCGGCAGCCCCGGGATGGGCGTGCAGGACGCCGAGGAGCTGGGCACCGGCGTGCACCTGTGGGCCACCCGGGACCCGAGCGACTGGATCGGCAGCGTCCCGTTCCTGGAGGTCGGCGGGCTCGGCCACGGCGCCGACCCGACCGGCGCCGACTTCGGTGCCGAGGAGATCGCCTCGACCGGCGCCGAGGGCCACGTCGGCTACTTCGCGGACGGCACGGCCAGCCTGCACAACTTCGCCGCCATCGCGCTGGGCAGCTACGGGTCCGTCAGCTACCGCACCGACTGACCTGTCGTCAGGACCGCTGCCGGAGCGGCCATCCGCCGTGCTGAGACCGACCGGTCTTACTCGCGAGCGGCGGAGGTGGAGCTCATGTCGGGGTAGCGGTTGCCCGCGACCTCGGCGGCGATCGGCTCCAGCGTGGCGAGTTCGGCCTCGGTCAGCCGCAGGGTGGCGGCGGCGGTGTTCTCCGTGAGGCGCGAGCGCTTGCGGGTGCCGGGGATCGGGACGACGGTCAGCCCGTGCACGTCCGCGCGCTGGTGGACCCAGGCGAGGGCGATCTGGCCGGTGGTGACGCCCCGCGCGGCGGCGATCTTCTGGACCGGCGCGATCAGCGCGGCGTTGGCCGCCGCGTTGTCGCCGTTGAAGCGCGGCTGGTAGCGGCGGAAGTCGTCGGCCGCCAGCGTGCCCGCGTCGGCGAAGGCGCCGGTCAGGAAGCCCCGGCCGAGCGGCGAGTACGGGACCAGGGTGACGCCGAGCTCGGCGGCCGCGCCGACCGCGCTGATCTCCACGTCCCGGGAGAAGAGCGACCACTCCGACTGCAGCGCCGCGATCGGGTGCACCGCGTGCGCCTCGCGCAGCTCGGCGCCGGTGACCTCGGACAGCCCGAGCTGGCGCACCTTGCCGGCTTGGACCAGCTCGGCCATCGCCCCGACCGACTCGGCCAGCGGCACGGCGGGGTCGCGGCGGTGCATGTAGTACAGATCGATGACGTCGATGCCCAGGCGGCGCAGCGAGGCGTCCACGGCGGTGCGGATGTACGCCGGGTCGTTGCGGATGCCGCGGTAGTGCGGGTCGTCGGCCTTGCGCTCGATGGAGAACTTGGTCGCGAGCACCACCTGGTCGCGGTTGGCGCGGACGAACGGGCCGATCAGCTCCTCGTTGGCGCCGGAGCCGTAGACGTCGGCGGTGTCGAAGAGGGTGACCCCGGCCTCCAGGGCGGCGTCCAGGGTGTCCAGCGCCTGGACGTTGTCGGTCGGTCCGTAGAACTCGCTCATGCCCATGCAGCCGAGGCCCTGGACACCGACGAACGGGCCGTCCGCGCCGAGCCAGACGGTGGGGAGAGTGCTGGGGTGGCTCATGAGGTCTGCTTCTTCCCTGAGTAGAGGTCGATCTTGTAGTCGAGGACCGCGAGCGTGGCGTGCAGGTCGGCGATCCGCTGCCGGACCTCCTCGCGGTGCGCCACCAGCAGCTCGCGCCGCCCCTGCACGGTGTGCTCGCCCGCCCGGGCCAGCTCCACGTAGCGGAGCATGTCGGCGACCGGCATGCCGGTCAGCCGCAGCCGGCCGAGGAACGCCAGCCGGGCCAGGTCGCCGTCGTTGTAGCGGCGCTGCCCGGAGTGCGAGCGGTCCACCGGGTCGAGCAGGCCGATCCGCTCATACCAGCGCAGGGTGTGCACGCTGAGCCCGCTGGCCGCGGACACCTCGCTGATGGTGTGCCGCGGCGTACGGTCCGGCACCGGACCGGGGTCCTGGTAGGCCTCGCTGCAGTCGAGCAGGCTGAGCGGAGCGGGCTGGACGGCGGTAGCCATGGTGATAACCCCCGGTGGTCGGTGGCGACGTGGGTACGACGCTACTGAGTTGGAGTGCACTCCAAGCAAGCCTGCCACGGGACCGCACTAGAGTTCCGACCATGCAGAGCTTGCGGATGATCGAGGACTGGCCGGTACCGACGGCGGCGACGGCGGTGGTGCGCGGCGCGGACGGCGCACTGCTGGGCGAGAACGGGCCGCAGGAGCACCCGTTCCCGCTGGCGTCGGTGACCAAGCTGCTCAGCGCCTACGCGGCGCTGGTCGCCGTCGAGGAGGGCGTCTTCGAGCTGGACGACCCGGCGGGCCCGCCCGGTTCGACGGTCCGTCACCTGCTGGCCCACACCTCGGGGCTGGCCTTCGACGAGCACCGCACGATGGCCGAGCCCGGCACCCGGCGGCTCTACTCCAACGCGGGCTTCGACGTGCTCGGCGAGACGCTGGCCAAGGCGTCCGGCATCCCGTTCGCGCAGTACGCCGCCGAGGCGGTGTTCCAGCCGCTGGGCATGACGGCGACCTACCTGGACACCGCGCACCGGGCACCGGCCGGCGCGGGCGGCGTCTCCACCGTGGCCGACCTGGTGCGCTTCGCGGCCGAGCTGCAGGCGCCCCGGCTGCTGGACCCGTCCACGGTGAGCGGCGCTACCCGCGAGGTGGCCTTCCCCGGGCTGAGCGGCGTGCTCCCGGGCTTCGGGCACTGCCGCCCGAACGACTGGGGTCTGGGCTTCGAGATCCGCGGCCAGAAGTCCCCGCACTGGACCGGCACGACCAGCTCGCCGGAGACCTTCGGGCACTTCGGGCAGTCCGGGACCTTCCTGTGGGTGGACCCGGCGGCCGGCGCGGCCTGTGTCGCGCTGACGGACCGCGACTTCGGGCCCTGGGCGGCGCAGGCCTGGCCGGAGTTCACCGACGCCGTGCTGGACGAGCTGCGCGGCTGACCGGCCGGTCTCGGGACCGGTCGCTCTCAGCCGTAGCTGAGCGGCGAGTGCATCTCCCAGAGCAGCAGCTCCACGCCGTCCGGTCCGGCGGTCGGGTCGGCGAAGGCCTCCCCGGTGATCCGCACGCTGTCCCCCGGCTCCATCGAGCGGCCGGCGCCCTGCGGCCCGGGGACCGTGCGGTAGCCGAGCGACCCCCGGGTGAGGTGCGCGTAGCGGTACGGCGCCGGGGGCAGCTCGGGCAGCGGCTGCCACGGTCCGGCGGTGAGCAGGTGCAGCGCGGCGTCGGAGCGGCGCAGCCGCAGCGCGGGCGAGTCGGCGTCCCGGGCGAATCCGGAGGCGAGCAGCATGCAGCCGACCGGCTCGGGCGCCACTCGACGCAGTCCGTACGCGGGGGGTGTGTCGAAGACGTCGGGCTGCAACCACATCTGGATGAACCTGACCGGAACGTCGGCCCCGCCGACGTTGCGCTCCGTGTGCGCCACGCCGCTGCCCGCGCTGAGGTGCTGCACCATGCCCGGCCGCACCACGCCGGCGTGCCCGTCGCCGTCCCGGTGGGCGAGCGCGCCCTCCAGCACCCAGGTGAGGATCTCCACGTCCCGGTGCCGGTGCGAGTCGAAGCCCGCACCGACGGCCAGGACCTCCTCGTTGCAGGCCAGCAGCGCGCCGAAGTGGGTGTTCTTCGGGTCGTAGTGGGACGAGAAGGAGAACGCGTGCCGGGATTCCACGCCCTCGGCGGGGGTGGAGACGTAGCGCTCGGCGGTGCGGCGGAGGTCGGCCCGGGGGCGTTCCCGGTCGGTTTCGAGGTCGGTCACAGCGACTCACCGTATCGGGTGTGAGCGGCACCACCGTGCCGGTTCCACGGGGGTGTGCAGCGAAGAGCCTGCGGCGTGAGGCAGTCTTGTCCCTGTGCCAGCCCCCTCAGCCCCAGCAGCGAACGACCAGAATCCGCCGCGCGCGAAGCGGACCGTCCGGAAATCCGGCGGTGGCGCGACAGCCGTGGAACGACGGCTCTCGGCCGAGCGCGCCGAGCTGCGCGCGGCCACGCTCAAGCGGCTGGAGAAGTCGGCGGGCAAACTGGCCACCGCGGCGATCGCCCGGATGGACGACCAACTCGGCTGGTACCGCAGAATGCCGCCCGAGCACCGGTCCTGGATCGGCCTGGTCGCCCAGGCCGGTATCGCCGCCTTCACCGAGTGGTACCGCCACCCGGACGCCCCGCAGGCGATCAGCACCGACGTCTTCGGCACCGCCCCGCGCGAGCTCACCCGGGCGATCACGCTGCGCCAGACGGTCGAGCTGATCCGCACCACCATCGAGGTGATGGAGGAGGCCATCCCGGAGGTGGCCGCGCCCGGCGACGAGGAGGGCATGCGGGAGTCCGTGCTGGTCTACGCCCGCGAGATCGCCTTCGCCACCGCCCAGGTCTACGCCCAGGCCGCCGAGGCCCGCGGGGCCTGGGACGCCCGCCTGGAGGCGCTGGTGGTCAACTCGCTGCTCTCCGGGGACGCCGACGAGGGCGTCCTGTCGCGGGCCGCCGCGCTCGGCTGGGGCCAGCCCAGCCAGGTGCGGGTGGTGATGGGCAGCGCCCCGGACGGGGACAGCGAGGCGGTCGTCGAGGCGATCCGCCGCGCCGCCCGGTACGCCCGGCTGCACGTCCTCACCGGCGTGCTCGGCAAGCGCCTGGTGGTGGTGGTCGGCGGCGACAAGGAGCCGGTGCACGCCGCCCGCGCGCTGATCGGCCAGTTCGCGCCCGGCCCGGTGGTGGTCGGCCCGACGGTCAACGACCTGCTCTCGGCCACCCGCTCCGCGCATGCCGCGGCGGCCGGTCTGAAGGCCTGCGCGGCCTGGCCGGACGCCCCGCGCCCGGTGCTGGCGGACGATCTCCTGCCCGAACGCGCGCTGGCCGGAGATCTGGTGGCGCGTCGTCAGTTGGTGGAGGAGATCTACACACCGTTGGACGAGGCGGGCTCGGCACTGCTGGAGACGCTGAGTGTCTTTCTGGAGCAGGCCTCCTCACTCGAAGGCGCGGCCAGAATGCTCTTCGTCCACCCGAACACCGTGCGCTACCGGCTCCGTCGTGTGACTGACGTCACTGGCTACGCCCCTTCGGACGTACGTTCGGCGTTCACTCTGCGCATCGCCCTTGCCTTGGGCCGACTGGAGTCCGGCGCCGAACAGGGTTGACGACCTGTAGGGATTCCACAATCCGACGTACTTATCTTCGTTACCGTCGCCTACCCGCCCTCGGGCGCCTGGCGAGAGAGGGTTGAACCGTGCTCGTAATCGTCGCCCCTGGACAGGGTGCCCAGTCCCCCGGCTTCCTCAACCCCTGGCTCGAACTGGACGGCGTCGCCGACCGGCTCGGCCAGTGGTCGGACGTGGCCGGACTCGACCTGGCGCACTACGGGACCGAGGCCTCGGCCGAGGAGATCAAGGACACCGCCGTCGCCCAGCCGTTGCTGGTCGCCGCGGGCCTGGTCACCGTCGACCAGCTGCTGCCCGGCCCGGACCAGGTCAGCAAGCTCGTCGGCGCGCTCGCCGGACACAGCGTCGGTGAGATCACCGCGGCGGCGATCGCCGGCGTGCTCAGCCCCCTCGACGCGCTCACCTTCGTCAGCGAGCGCGGCCGCGCGATGGCCGCGGCCGCCGCCGTCACCGAGACCGGCATGATCGCCGTGCTCGGCGGCGACCCGGAGCTCGTCGCGGCCAAGCTCGACGAGCACGGCCTCACCCCCGCGAACAACAACGGCGGCGGCCAGATCGTGGCCGCCGGCACGCTGGACCAGCTGGAGGCCCTGCGGGCCGACCCGCCGGCCGGCTCGAAGCTGATCGCGCTCAAGGTGGCCGGGGCGTTCCACACCGTCCACATGGCGCCCGGCGTGCAGCGGCTGGCCGAGCTGGCCCCGAGCCTGACGGTGGCCGACCCGTCGGTCGCCTACGTCTCCAACAAGGACGGCGAGGTCGTCCAGTCCGGCGCCGAGGTGCTCTCCCGGCTGGTCGCCCAGGTGTCCAACCCGGTCCGCTGGGACCTGTGCATGGAGACCCTGCAGCAGCTCGGCGCCACCTGCGTGATCGAGCTGGCCCCGGCCGGCACGCTGACCGCGCTGGTCAAGCGCAACATCAAGGGTGTCGCGACGCTGGCCCTGAAGACCCCGGCCGACCTGGACAAGGCCCGCGCCCTGGTCGCCGAGCACAGCGAGGTGGGCGCATGAGCACGGCCCGGATCCAGCCGCACTCCGGCGCCGCGTTCGCGCGGATCCACGGGGTGGGCGGCTACCGGCCGGTCCGGGTGATCCCGAACGCCGAGGTGCTCGGATGGATCGAGTCCTCGGACGAGTGGATCCGCACCCGCAGCGGGATCGCCGAGCGGCGCTGGGCCGGTCCGAGCGAGACCGTCGCCGAGATGTCGGTGCAGGCGGCCGGCAAGGCGATCGCCGCGGCCGGCATCGACGCCTCCCGGATCGGGGGTGTCATCGTGGCCACCGTCTCGCACTTCAAGCAGACGCCGGCCGTCGCCACCGAGATCGCCGAGCGGCTCGGCTGCGGCACCGCGCCCGCCTTCGACATCTCCGCGGCCTGCGCCGGCTTCGGCTACGGCCTCTCGCTGGCCGACGGCATGATCCGCGGCGGCAGCGCCGAGTACGTGCTGGTCATCGGCGTCGAGCGGCTCAGCGACCTGACCGACACCACCGACCGTTCCACCGCCTTCATCTTCGGCGACGGCGCCGGCGCGGCCGTGGTCGGCCCGTCGGACACGCCCGGGATCGGCCGGATCATCTGGGGGTCGGACGGCTCGCAGAAGGACGTCATCACCCAGACCGAGGCATGGGACACCGCCTTCGCCAAGCCGGACGCCGTCAACGGCGTCGGGGCGGAGCAGAAGTGGCCCGCGCTGCGGATGGAGGGCCAGACGGTCTTCCGCTGGGCGGTCTGGGAGATGGCCAAGGTCGCCCAGCAGGCGCTGGACGCCGCCGGAGTGACGGCCGATCAGCTCGGCGCCTTCATCCCCCACCAGGCCAACATGCGCATCACCGATGCCATGATCAAGGCCCTCAAACTGCCCGACTCGGTGCCTGTCGCCCGCGACATCGCCGAGACCGGGAACACCTCCGCCGCCTCCATCCCGCTCGCCATGGAGCGGATGTTGGAGAGCGGTGAGGCGAAGAGCGGCGACCTCGCCCTGATCATCGGGTTCGGGGCGGGTCTGGTCTACGCCGCGGCAGTCGTTACCCTCCCATAGGCACCGTGACACGCCTTACGGACCGCTGAACCGGCATCGCGCACCCGCGGGACGCCAACACCACCGAATGAGGAGCAGCCACTATGGCTACCAAGGACGAGGTCCTGGAAGGTCTCGCCGAGATCGTCAACGAGATCGCCGGTATCCCGGCCGAGGACGTTGAGCTCGAGAAGTCGTTCACCGACGACCTGGACGTCGACTCGCTGTCCATGGTCGAGGTCGTCGTGGCCGCCGAGGAGCGCTTCGACGTGAAGATCCCGGACGACGAGGTCAAGAACCTGAAGACGGTCGGCGACGCGGTGAACTACATCCTCGCCAACGCCTCCTGATGTACCCCTCCGGTGGGGGTGGCGGGATCCGCCGCCCCCACCGGGCCCCCTCCTTTTTGGCCGGCACCGCCTGCACACGTGAAAGAAGAAGAACCAGTGACCGCTGAAAACCGCACCGTGGTCGTCACGGGTATCGGCGCCTTCACGCCGCTGGGCGGCGACGCCGCCTCCACCTGGGAGGCCCTGCTCGCCGGCCGTTCCGGCGTGGCCGCGCTGACCGAGGAGTGGGCAGCCGATCTGCCGGTCCGGATCGCCGCGCGCACCGCCATCGAGCCGAGCGAGATCCTGCCCCGCCCGCTCTGCCGCAAGCTGGACCGCTCGGCGCAGTTCGCGCTGATCGCCGCGCGTGAGGCCTGGGCCGACGCCGGCTTCGAGACCCCGGCCACCGACGAGTCCTCCGCGATCGAGCCCGAGCGCCTGGGCGCCGTGATCGCCTCCGGCATCGGCGGCGTCACCACGCTGCTCGACCAGTACGACGTGCTGAAGGAGAAGGGCGTCCGCAAGGTGTCCCCGCACACCGTGCCGATGCTCATGCCCAACAGCCCCTCCGCCAACGTGGGCATCGAGGTCGGTGCCCGGGCCGGCGTGCACACCCCCGTCTCCGCCTGTGCCTCCGGCGCCGAGGCGATCGGCTACGCGATCGAGATGATCCGTACCGGCCGCGCCGACGTCGTGGTGGCCGGCGGCACCGAGGCCGCGATCCACCCGCTGCCCATCGTCGCGTTCGCCAACATGATGGCGATGTCCAAGAACAACGACGCCCCCCAGCATGCCTCGCGCCCGTACGACAAGGCGCGCGACGGCTTCGTGCTGGGCGAGGGCGCCGGCGTGGTGATCCTGGAGTCCGCCGAGCACGCCGCCGCGCGCGGTGTCCGGGTCTACTGCGAGGCAGTCGGCCAGGGGCTCTCCTCGGACGCCCACCACATCGCGCAGCCGGAGCCGACCGGCTCGGGCGTGGCCCGCGCGCTGGCCCAGCTGTTCGAGTCCACCGGCCTGGACAAGGCCGAGGTGGTGCACGTCAACGCGCACGCCACCTCCACCCCGCAGGGCGACATCGCGGAGATCAAGGCGCTGCGCAAGGAGCTCGGGGAGCACCTGGACCACGTCGCCGTCTCCGCGACCAAGTCGATGACCGGCCACCTGCTGGGCGGCGCGGGCGGGATCGAGACGGTGGCCACCGTCCAGGCGCTCTACCACCGGATGGCGCCGCCGACCATCAACCTGGACGACGTGGACGACGAGGTGGACGCGGACATCGTCCGGATCGCCGCCCGTGAGCTGCCGCAGGGCCAGATCGCCGCGCTGAACAACTCGTTCGGCTTCGGCGGCCACAACGTGGTGCTGGCCTTCCGCAGCGTCTGAGACCAGGCACGCTGATCAACCGTTCGCGATGGGCGGGCCCCCACTGGGGGCCCGCCCGTCGGCGTCACACCACCTGGTGCAGCCAGCGCACCGGCGCGCCCTCGCCGGCGTAGCGGAACGGCTCCAGCTCGTCGTCCCAGGGCTTGCCGAGCAGCCGGGAGATCTCGGCCTCCAGGTCACCGCCCTCGTTACGGGCCCGCAGCAGGACGGCGCGCAGCCGGTCCTCCGGGATCAGGATGTCGCCGTGCATGCCCGTCACGGCGTGGAAGATGCCCAGGCTGGGGGTGCTGCTGTAGCGCTCGCCCTCGGCGGTGGCGCAGGGCTCGCTGGTCACCTCGTAGCGCATCAGCTGCCAGCCGCGCAGCGCGGAGGCCAGCCGCGACGCGGTGCCCGGCTCCCCCTGCCAGGAGAACTCGGACCGCCAGTGGCCGGGCGCGGCCGGCTGGCGGATCCAGTCGAGGCTGACCCGCACGCCGAGTACGCCCGCCATCGCCCATTCGACGTGCGGGCACAGCGCGCGGGGCGCGGAGTGGATGTACAGGACTCCACGTGTCGTCACCGGGACCTCCAGGCTGTGGACGAGGGTCGCCTTCCCCAGCTGCCTCGTGCCCGTGGCCGGTTGGTCCTGAGCGCCACATGGCGGTTTCCTGCCCGTTTGTCACGCTGGTCAATCGACATTAGGTAACTAACTTGCTCAAAACGGACAGGCTTCAACCATGGTAGTCAGTTCCACAGAGAGGTCTACCCCTGATCGGGATCTCTCCCCCGAACGGCCCCATCAAGCTCCGGTACGGCGCTGCCGCCACGCTATCGCGCCGGGCCGAAGCATGTCTGACGCTCTCTCGGAACCGGCCGGAATCCGCACTCCGGGGGTCGCGCGGCACAACCGCGCGCGCCCCGGGGGACCTTGGCGGTCCACCGGGGCGCGGGAGGTTCTGACGAGGGATCAGGAGGCGAGCCTGACCACCATCTTGCCGGTGTTGTCACCGCGCAGCAGGCCGATGAAGGCCTCGGGGGTGTTCTCCACACCGTCCACCACGGTCTCGTCGTAGCGCAGGCTGCCGTCCTTCAGCCAGCCGGCCAGCTCGGCGACGAACTGCGGCTGGAGCGCGGCATGGTCGCCGACCAGCATGCCCTGCAGGCGCAGCCGCTTGCCGATCACCAGGGCGAGGTTGCGCGGGGCGGCGGGCGCGGTGGTGTCGTTGTACTGCGCGATGGCGCCGCACAGGGTGGCCCGGCCGCGCACCTTGAGCGCGCCGATCGCCGCCTCCAGGTGCTCGCCGCCGACGTTGTCGAAGTAGACGTCGATGCCGTCGGGGGCGGCCTGGGCGAGCTGCTCGTGGACCGGTCCGTCCTTGTAGTTGAACGCGGCGTCGAAGCCGTAGTCGTCGACCAGCTTGGCGACCTTCGCCGCGGAGCCGGCCGAACCGACCACCCGGGAGGCGCCCTTGAGGCGGGCGATCTGGCCGACCAGCGAACCGACCGCGCCGGCCGCGCCGGAGACGAAGACCGCGTCGCCCTTCTGCAGGCTCGCCACCTCCAGCAGGCCGGCGTAGGCGGTCAGCCCGGGCATGCCGAGGACGCCGAGGTAGTAGGAGAGCGGAGCGAGCTCGGGGTCGACCTTGACCGCGCCCTTGGCCGGCACGGTGGCGTACTCGCGCCAGCCCAGGCCGTGCAGCACCGCGTCGCCGACCGCGAAGCCCTCGGCGGCGGAGGCGACGACGTAGCCGACCGCGCCGCCGTCCATCGCCGCGCCGATCTGGAACGGCGGGATGTAGGACTTCACGTCGTTCATCCGGCCGCGCATGTACGGGTCGACCGACAGGAAGGCGTTGCGGACCAGGATCTCGCCCTCGGCAGGCTGACGAACCGGCGCCTCGACGAGGTCGAAGTCACCGGGGACGGGCCAGCCGTCCGGCCGGGCCTTGAGGTGCCACTCACGGGCGGTGGTCGGCACGGTCTGCTCTGCCATCGGTTTGCTCCCTGCTCTCTGGTCCACATCAAAGGTTGACTTACTGAAGCAACCATGGACATGAAAGGTTCAGGTTGTCAAATATTCAGGTACGCTGTCGGCATGTCGAACGAACCCGTGCCAGTGTCGGCCGACGATCTGACCCGCGAGGTCGTGGACCTGATGGCGGGCCTGGTGGCCCTCTTCCACCGGGAGTACGAGGAGGCCGCGGCCGCCCGCTCGCTCACCGGTGCCCAGGCCAAGGTGCTGGCGCTGCTGCGGCGCGGCCCGATGCCGATGCGGCACATCGCCCAGACCATGAGCTGCGAGCCGTCGAACATCACCGGCATCGTCGACCGGCTGGAGACCCGCGGGTTCGTCACCCGGGAGGCCGACCCGCAGGACCGCCGGGTCAAGCTGGTCGCCGCCACCGAAGCCGGTCAGGCCGCCACCGAGGAGCTGCGCAAGACGCTGAACTTCGCCCGCGAGCCGCTCGCCGCCCTGGACGAGGCCGAGCGCACCACCCTGCGCGACCTGCTGCAGCGCATCCTGACCGGCGCCAACCTCTAGAGCCGCGAGAGCCGGGAGCGCTGCCAACAGACGCGGCCGATCAGCAGCAGCACGCCGTAGCCGGCCGTCACGGCGGCCAATGCCGCGTACGCCGCCGCAGGCATGGCCTCGAAACCCAGCAGCTCGCCCAGCGGGCTGCCGGGCAGCAGCAGGCCGCCGAGCGCCAGCGCCGCCGCCGCGCACCAGACCGCGCGCGGCGGACGCAGGCCCGGGCTGCTCACCCCGTAGAGCAGCGGCAGCGCCAGCGCCTGGGTGGCCAGGTTCTCGCTGAAACACGCGGTGTGGAACATCCCCGCCGCGTCCGGAAGTGAGAAGCCCCTGGTCACCCGGCTCATCGCCTCGAACATCGCGATGTCGCAGACCGAGTTGAGCAGCCCGAACAGGGCCGCGAAGAGCGCCAGCGAGCCCCAGCGCAGCCGGACCGGCGCGCGCCCGGCGCGGGTGTCGCGGCTGCTCACCGCGAAGGAGAGCTGGGCCGCGTCGAAGCAGAGGTTCTGCAGCAGCACCTGGACCGGCAGCATCGGCAGGAACGGCAACAGCACCCCGCCGGCCAGCATCGAGAGCGCGTTGCCGAGGTTGCAGGAGAGCGCGATCCGCAGATAGGCCGCCACGCTGGTGACGGCCGAGCGGCCGACGGCCAGTGCCCGGCCCAGCGCGGTCAGATCGCCGTCGCCGAGCACCACGTCCGACCACGCGCGGGCCGCGCCGACCGCCGTACCGGCGCTGATCCCGACGTCGGCGGCGCGCAGCGCGGGGATGTCGTTGACGCCGTCGCCGAGATAGCCGACGCTGCGGCCGCCGCGACGCAGCGCCTGCACCGCCGCGGCCTTCTGTTCCGGGGTGCAGCGCGCCAGCACCGCGGCGCCGCGCACCGCCTCGGCCAGCCGGCCGCCGCCCTCGGCCGCGAGCGCGTCCAGGTCGCCGCCGAGCAGCACCGGACCGGGTGGCAGGCCCAGCCGGTCGCAGAGCCGGACGGCGGTGCGCGGGTGGTCCCCGGTCACCACCTTGACCGTGACGCCGGCCGCGACCAGCAGGCCGAGCGCCTCGGCCGCCGAGTCGGCCGGCTCGTCGTGCAGGCCGACGAAGCCGATCAGCGTCAGGTCCCGCTCGTCGGCCGGGCCGTAGCCGCCCAGCCGGGGGGCCCGCTCGGCGCGGGCCACCGCGAGCATCCGCAGCCCGGCGCCGGCGTGCTCCGCGGCCAGCTGCGCCAGCTCGGCGCGCACCCGCTCGTCGAGCGGGCGGGTCCCGCCCGCTCCGGTGCGCACCTCGGCGCAGCGCTCCAGGACCGCCTCCGGTGCTCCCTTGAGCAGCAGGACGTGCCGGCCGGGCTCCCGCAACACCACCGAGGCGCAGCGCCGGGCCGCGTCGAACGGGAGCACCTCCAGCACCGTGGGCACCGGCCCGTCCAGCAGCCCGGCCGTCTCGGCGGCGTCCAGCAGGGCCTCGTCCGCCGGGTCGAAGCCGCTCGGGTCGGCGTGGCCGAAGGCCGCGTCGGCGGCGACGGCGGCCAGCCGGAGCGCCTGCGGATCGGGCCGGCCCGCCGGGTCCAGCGAGAGCGCGACGGCGGGCGTCCCGGTAGTCAGGGTGCCGGTCTTGTCGACACAGAGCACGTCCATCGCGCCGAGCTCGGAGACCGCCGGGAACCGCCGCACCAGCAGCCCCCCGGCCGCCAGCCGCCGGCTGCCGCGCGCCAGCACGGTGCTCAGCACCAGCGGCAGCAGCTCCGGGGTGAGCCCGACGGCCGCCGCGACCGCGAACGGCAGCAGCGCGGCGCTCCAACCGTGCAGCAGGGTGTCGGCGCCGACGGTGAGCGGCACCGCGGCGAGCATGAAGGCGATCAGCGCCCAGACCGCCCGCCGCACGCCGCGCTCGACGACGGAGCGCCCGGCCCCGACCGCCGGGGCCCACGCGTGCGCGGCGCCGAAGCGGGTCGCGTCGCCGGTGGCGAGCACCACGCCGGTCGCGCTGCCGGTCACCACCCGGCTGCCGGTGAAGCAGAGGTGCGGCTCGTCGAAACCACTGGCCGCCGCGGCCGTCGGCGGGGTGTCCGGAGCCAGCCGCGGCACCGGGTCGCTCTCGCCGGTGAGCGCCGACTGGTCCACCGTCAGGCCGTCGGCGCGCAGCAGTCGCAGGTCGGCCGGGACGGCGTCGCCGCTGGTCAGCCGGACCACGTCGCCCGGGACCAGCTGGTCGACCGGGATCTCCCGGGCCAGCGGCAGGTCCTGTCGCTCGGCCCGGCGCAAGACGGTGGCGGTGCCGGGCAGCAGCTCACGCAGGACGCGCAGCGCCAGCGCGGTGCGCCGCTCACCGAGGAAGCGCAGCAGGCCCGCGGTGAGCACCAGGGCCGCCAGTATCGTCGCGCTGCCCAGCGAGCCGACCACCGCGCAGATCAGCGCCAGGCCGGCCAGCAGCACGGTGAACGGGTCGCGCAGGGCGTTCAGCGCGCGCCGGCGCCAGGACGCCTCGCGGCGCGGCAGCACGGTGTTGTCGCCGTGTTCGGCCAGCCGGGCCTCGGCCTGCGCCTCGGTGAGGCCGCGCGGGGAGGAGTCGGCCTCGCGCAGGATCTGCAGCCTGCTCAGCCTGGCGAGCGGGTCAGGCCGGGAGGCCTCGTCCAGGGGTTCGGGCCGGCGCAGTCCCGCGAGCGGCAGCGAGCGCAACCCGCGCTCAGGCACCGCTGCTCCGCAGTCGGTGCACCTCGCCGCCGAAGGTGGGGTCGTCCAGCTTCTCGACCATCAGCCGGACCAGCGTGGCCACCTGCGGGTCGTCCACCTCGTAGACCTGGCGGCGGCCCTCGCGGCGGTTGGAGACCATGCCCGCCAGCTTGAGCTTGGCGAGGTGCTGGCTGACGGCCTGCAGGGTGCCGCCGACCCGGTCGGCGAGCGTGCCCACGTCGGCCTCGCCCTGGCTGAGCACCCAGACGATATGCAGTCGCATCGTGGAGGCGAGCAGCCCGAAGGAGGCCGCCGCCTGCTGCAGGAGCTGCGGGGACGGGTCGTCGAGACTGGACCAGCCCGTCATCCGTACCGCCCTCTCGCTGGTTTTCGAACTGTCGGTGAGCCGATGGGCAAACCGTTCGACGAACTGGTCTGCGAACCGGCTCGCAAGGGGGCTCAGTGTAGCCGCGCTCCTCTCGGGCGCGAAGGGGCCCGTGGACTGCGGCACACCGGATACGTGCGAGAATTCGCCGGTCCAGGATGTCGTGCTGGTGGGGAGATTCCGTGATAGGCAGCCTGCGGGCCGAGGGGCGGCGTGGCGCCGACCGCCGCCGCAACCTCGAACTGGCCCTGGTGGCGTTCGCCGTCGTGGTCTCGCTGTACGGCTATATCGACGCCAACCTCGCGCTGAACAACAAGATGCCCAGCGGCCTGCTGCTCTACGGCGTGGGCTTCTCGCTGCTCGCGCTCGTCCTGCATCTCGTGGTGCGGCGCTTCGCGCGCTACGCGGACCCGCTGATCCTGCCGTGCGCGGTGCTGCTCAGCGGCCTCGGCCTGGTGCTGCTCAACCGGCTCGACCAGTCGTACGCGATCGTGCACGCCGCCAAGGGTGACTACCAGAAGCTGCCCGCCGCGCCTTCCCAGGTGATGTGGCTCTTCATCGCGTCCTTCGCGGCGATCGCGCTGATCGTGCTGGTCAAGCACCACCGGTTCTTCCAGCGCTACGTCTACATCCTGATGGTCGGGTCACTGGTGCTGCTGGCCGCGCCCGCCTTCTTCCCCGGTGACACCTTCGGCGCCAAGCGCTGGATCCGGCTGCCCGGCATCTCGCTGGAGCCGGACGAGTTCGTCAAGCTCGCCATCGTGATCTTCTTCGCCGGCTATCTGACGGTCAGCCGGGACGCGCTGGCGCTGGTGGGCCGCAAGGTCTGGGGCCTGAGCCTGCCGCGCGGGCGCAATGCCGGGCCGGTGCTGGCGATCTGGGTGGTCAGCCTGCTGGTGCTGATCTTCGAGCGCGACCTGGGCACCTCGCTGATCTTCTTCGGCGTCTTCGTCGTGATGCTCTACGTCGCCACCGAGCGGACCAGCTGGATGATCCTCGGTGTGCTGATGGCGGTCGGCGGAGCGGTGGTCGTCGGCACCCTGGAGCCGCACGTGCACGGACGGGTGGAGGCCTGGCTGCACCCGCTGGACTACTACAAGCCCGTGCACGACCCCTCGCTGATCTCGGACCAGCCGGCCCAGGCGCTGTTCAGCTTCGGCACCGGCCACCTGCTGGGCACCGGCCTGGGGCAGGGCCGGCCCTGGATGATCGGGTTCGCCGGGCGCAGCGACTTCATCTTCACCACCATCGGCGAGGAACTCGGTCTGGCCGGGGTCACCGCCGTCCTGCTGGTCTACACGCTCTTCATCCAGCGCGGCCTGCGCACCGCGGTCGCGCTG
The DNA here is from genome assembly GCF_000744225.1 of Kitasatospora mediocidica KCTC 9733. Classification (GTDB taxonomy): domain Bacteria; phylum Actinomycetota; class Actinomycetes; order Streptomycetales; family Streptomycetaceae; genus Kitasatospora; species Kitasatospora mediocidica. The sequence goes on from NZ_JQLN01000007.1 coordinate 1,406,850, forward strand.
AGCGACCCGTTCGGCAAGCTGCTGGCCACCGGACTGGCGGCGGCGTTGGCGCTGCAGGTCTTCGTCGTGGTGGGCGGGGTGACCGGACTGATCCCGCTGACCGGCAAGGCCCTGCCGTTCCTGGCGGCCGGTGGTTCCTCGACGGTCGCGAACTGGCTGCTCACCGGTCTGATGATCAAACTCAGCGACGCGGCGGGCCGCACCACCCTGGATCCCGAACCTGAACCGAGCGGGTCGCTCGCGGCCACGGCCGCGGCCGCCTAGCCAAGGTCGCCACATGGCGACCCCTCGGCGGCCCTGACACCCGGTTGGCCGTGGTGGCGGGGTTTGCCATCCGCCCAATACTTGCTAAATTGCGCAACTGTGCAACCGGACGCACGATCGAGCCGTCCCCCTGATCGACCGGCTCGCCGGCGACCGCACGGAGCGTATCTATGACCGATCCTCAGACCGGCCCCGGCGAGCAGCAGTACCCGCAGCACCCCCAGCACCCGGCGGAAGGGTTCAGCGTACGACGGTCCGAGACCGACGCACACCCGCACCGCCGCAGGGCCCTGCGGATCGGCTGCCTCTCGATGGCCGGCCTGCTGTTCGCCACCGCCGGCGCCGGACTCTGGTTCTACCAACGCCTGAACGGCAACCTCAACGTCTTCGACAGCGGCGGCATCTCCGCCAGCCGTCCGGCCGCCGGTCCCGCCGACGCCAACGGCACCACGCCGGTCAACGTCCTACTGCTGGGCTCCGACACCCGGGTGAACGGCAACGACGACCTGGCCGGCGGCGCGATCGGCGCGGGCAACTCGGACACTGCCCTGCTGGTCCACGTCTACGCCGACCACCGGCACGCCGTCGCGGTCTCCATCCCACGCGACTCGCTGGTGGACATCCCGCCCTGCAAGCTGCCCAGCGGCCGGTGGACCGGCCCGCAGCACGACCAGATGTTCAACTCGGCCTTCGCCGTCGGCGGCTCCCCCACCGGCAACCCCGCCTGCTCGCAGAACACCGTCGAGACGATGACCGGGCTGCGGGTCGACCACACCGTCGTGATCGACTTCAAGGGCTTCGCCGCGATGACCAGTGCGGTGGGCGGCGTTCAGGTCTGCCTGCCGAACGCGGTGGACGGCTACGGCATCCACCTGGCCAAGGGCCGGCAGACCGTCTCCGGACAGCTGGCACTGGACTACGTCCGGGCCCGGCACGGGATCGGCGACGGTTCGGACATCGGCCGGGTCAAGCGCCAGCAGGCCTTCCTGGGCTCGCTGTTCAAGAAGATCCAGAGCCAGGGCTTCGACCTCACCACGCTGCTCCCGCTCGCGGACGCGGCGACCCGCTCGCTCACCGTGGACGCGGGTCTGGGCAGCGCGCTGAAGCTGGCCGTCTTCGCGCAGTCGATGCGCTCGATCGAGCTCGGCAACCTCAGCTTCGTCACCGCGCCCTGGCGCTACGCCGGGGACCGGGTGTCGCTGGTCCACCCCGACGTGGACACGCTCTGGTCGCTGCTGCGCCACGACCGGACGCTGGACGGCCAGAACACCGGACAGATCCCGGATCCGGCCGCCTCCGCGACGCCCGCGGCGACCCCGGCGGCGGGTGCGGACCTGACCGTCCCGGTCGTGGTCCGCAACGGCACCGGGACCCTCGGGCTGGTCGGCAAGGCCGTCCAGGAACTGGCCGGCCAGGGGTACCTGGAGGTCACCGCCGGCAGCCCGGGCATCTCACGGGCCGTCACCGCCGTGGGCTACGGTCCCGGCCACCGGGCCGACGCCGAACAGATCGCCCGGTTCTTCCCCGGCGCCGAGGTGAACGCCGACCCGGCGGCCGGGGCCTTCGGGGTCGCCGTCGACCTCGGCCACGACTACCTGGCGGCGGCCGGACCGTCCTTCGGCGCCGACGGACCGACCGGCCCCGCGCCGAGCGCCCGCCCGGGCACAGGACCGGGCGGGCACCAATCGGGGAGTCCGAGTGCCGTCCCGAGCGGTATCGCGGAGAACATCCGGACCGCCGACACCGACGTCTGCGCCGGCCTGACCTACGGCTGACAGCTGACGGCCGGAACCTACAGCTACGGACGCGGCCAGGACCGCGGCCGGGAAGGAGTACCGCTCAGATGCTCTGGGGGGACCGGGACACCGGAAACGCCGCCGAACTGCGGCTGGCGGCCGCGGTGGCCGAGATCGAGGGACTGCACACCGCCCTGCTCCGCACCACCGACCCGGACCGGCGGCGCCGGATCCTGGCCCAACTCAGCACGGCGGCACGCCGGCTGGCCGATCTGGCGGGCACCGCGCCGGGCCTGATCCCGGCTCAGGCCCGGTTCGTCTCGCGCCGCCAGCGCCGCCGCGCGGCGATCGGCCGCGGCGCCCAGTGGCTGTTACGCGCCACCCGCGACCGGTGAGCGCCGCCCGCGACCGGTGAGCGCAGTCCGGCCGTTAGAATGGGCGCAGCGGTCGCCCCGGACGCGGTCCGGAGCCGCCGCGCGGCGGTGGGGCCCGCCGTACCCGAACTGCGGCAGCCCGCCGCCAACGGTCCCTACTTGCCCTGGCGCGCGCCCGCAGACCGGCGCCCCGCGAGTAGGAGACGTATATGCCGCAGATGCGACCGGCCGCCGGAACCGTCGACCCCGACGTCGACCCGAACCCGCCCCCACCCCGCCGCGCGAGCTGGCACGGGCAGGGCGACATCCTGGCGGTGATCGCCGTCGGCGGCGCGCTGGGCGCCAGCGCCCGCTACGGCACCGGACTGCTCTGGCCGACCGCGCCCGGAGCGTTCCCCTGGGCCACGCTGGTGATCAACACGGCCGGCTGCGCGGTGATCGGCGTCTTCATGGTGCTGATCACCGAGGTCTGGTCGGCACACCGGCTGCTCCGGCCGTTCTTCGGCACCGGCGTGCTCGGCGGCTTCACCACCTTCTCCACCTACGCGGTGGACATCCACCGACTGGTCGAGGGCAAGCACGCCGCGACCGGCCTGGCGTATCTCGCCCTGACGCTGCTGGCGGCGCTGCTGGCAGTGTGGACCGCGGCGACCCTCACCCGCCGCGCGATCAGCTGGAGGCAGTCATGACGCTCACCGGCCGCGCCCTGCGGGCGACGATCCTCCTCGGGGAGAACGACACCTGGCACCACCGGCCCGCGTTCGCCGAGATCGTCCACCGCGCGCACGCCGCCGGACTCGCGGGCGCCTCGGTCTTCCGCGGCATCGAGGGTTTCGGCGCCTCCCGGGTCATCCACACCAACCGGCTGCTGTCGCTCGGCGAGGACCTGCCGGTGGCCGTGGTGATCGTCGACACCGAGGAACGCGTGCGAGCGTTTCTCCCGCAGCTCGACGAGCTCGGCCCGCAGGGGCTGATCACCCTGGACGCGTGCGAGGTCGTGCGCGCCGGCGGCGAGGAGCAGGCGGTATGAACTGGCTGCTGGTGATCGTCGGCGCGATTGTCGGCGCCCCGCTGCGCTATCTGACCGACCGGGCCGTCCAGTCCCGGCACGACAGCGTGTTCCCCTGGGGCACCCTCGCGGTCAACGTCACCGGCTGCCTGATCCTCGGCACGCTGGCCGGCGCCGTCACCGCCGGGGCCGCCTCCTCGCAGCTCCAACTGCTGATCGGCACCGGCCTGTGCGGCGCGCTGACCACCTACTCGACCTTCTCCTACGAGACCCTGCGGCTGGCCGAGGACGGCGCCGCGTCCCTCGCGGTGGCCAACGTGGCGGTCAGTGTGGTGGCCGGCCTCGGCGCGGTGTACGCCGGATCGGCGCTGGCGCAGGCGCTGTGGGGTTGAGCGGCGGCGGGCTCAGGAGCTGTAGTCGGCGTTGAGCCGGACGTACCCCTCGGTCAGATCGCAGCCGTAGACGGTGAACTCCCCGGCGGCGATGCCGAGATCGACCCGGATCAGCACCTCGTCGCCCTGGAGGTACGCGCGGGCGCGGGCCAGGAGCGCGGCGCTCGGCTCCTCGGGGTGCATGACCAGGTCGTCGAAACGGATCCCGACCCGGTCCGGGTCGATGTCGCTCTCGTCCTCCAGCTTGCCGATCGCCATCGCGATCCGGCCCCAGTTCGGGTCGGCGCCGTGCACCGCCGTCTTGACCAGCGGGGAGTTGACCACGCTCTTGCCGACCCGCTTGGCCTGCGCATCGTCGCGGGCCCCGGTGACGTGCACCTCGATCAGCTTGCTCGCGCCCTCGCCGTCCGAGGCGATCGCCCGCACGAGGTGCAGGGCGCAGGTGTGCAGCGCCTGCTCGAAGGCGTCCAGGTCGACGGGACCGGCCAGGCCGTTGGCGAAGATCGCCGCGGTGTCGCTGGTCGAGGTGTCGGTGTCGATGCTCAGCGCGTTGAACGTCCGGTCCATCACGCGCCGGAAGAGCGCGTCGAGGGCGTCGGCCGGGATGTCCGCGTCGGTGAAGAAGAAGGTCAGCAGGGTGGCCATGTTCGGCTCGATCATGCCGACCCCCTTGGCTATCCCGGTGAGCGCGGCGTCACCGCAGCGCACGGTGAGGTGCTTGGGCCGGGTGTCGGTGGTCATGATGGCCGCGGCGGCGGCCGCGCAGTCCGCCTCGGGGAACGGCCAGGCCAGCTCGGACAGTCCGGCGCGGATGTGCTCCATCGGGTAGGGCCGGCCGATCATTCCGGTGGAGCCGATCACCAGCTCCTCCGGGTCGATCCCGACGATCTCGGCGACCGTGCGCCGCACCTCCGCGGCATGCTCCGCCCCGGCCCGACCGGTCGCCACATTGGCGTTGCGCGAGAGTACGACCATCCCCCGGGCGCGCTGGAGGGACGCGGCCTCGCGGCTGAGCACGACGCTCGGGCCGGCGAACCGCGAGCGGGTGAACACCGCGGCCGAACGGGCGGGCGCCTCGGAGACGACGACGGCGAAGTCGTCGTCGACGTCCTTGAGTCCCATGTTCCGGGTGACGCTGCGAAAGCCCTGCGGTGCCACGGTCTCCATGATCGACAAACCTCCGAGGTAGTGGATGAGGATGCTGCTTACCGTACACATATGAGAAGTTGTCAGCAATGATTTACCAGTAGATGCATAACTATGCGTCAACATCCAGAGCCGGGCTCCCATCGCTCGGCGTGATCCCGGGCTGTCACGGCCTCCGCGTAGGGTGCGACCTCGACGGCCGGTCGGTCGTCGATCTCGTGGAGGTTGACCGTTGGTGACCCATCTGAGCCATGTCCCGCCCCGCTCCTGCGAGGCAGCCTGGCTACTGCCGGACGGACCGCCGTACTACACGCTGGAGTTCACCTCGGCGGCGTGTTCGGCGGCGCACGCGGCACTGGCCGACGACGACGCGCAGCGCGAACCCGTCGGCCGGGCCCTCATCCACCTGCTGGACCACGGCTTCACGATCCGCCCCGACGTGGCCCGCACGATCGTGGAGCTCGTCCCCGAGCAACGCGCGGCCGCGGCGGCGCAGTTGCGCCTCTACCGTGCCGACCGGACGAACGACCGGGCGCGCATCCCCTATCCGCACCAGGACGTCTGCGACACGAGTTCCGCCGCGCTGCTCACGCAGATCGCCCTGGCGGTCCTGGACCCCGGCGAACTCCAGGCGGCACGCGAGCAGTTCGGGATCACCGGTGGCGCCGACGCCGCAGTCCACGCCGCCGCGTTCGCCCGGCTCGGCGCACAGCCGAGAGCGGACGCCCTGGCCCGCCTGACGGCGTGCGCCGAACTGAACGAGACCCACGGTGGGCCGGCCGTGCCGCAGTCGATGCTGCTGATGGCACTCGAACCGTCGCCGCAGGCCGACGCCGCGCGGTCGGCACTCGTGTCCCTGCTGCTGTTTCCGGACGCGTGGAAGTCGCCGGAAGGCCCGTTGCGCGAACTGCCGGACTTCATACCGGCGGGGTGCGCGGCGGCGCGCGAGATGCTGGCCGAGGACGCGGCGCAGCGCGAGCCGGTCGGCAGCGCCCTCGGCCACCTGCTGGATCTCGGCTTCGTCAACCGCACCGAGGTGGCCCGCACCATCGTGGATCTCGTTCCCGAGCAACGTGCTTTTGGAGCAGCGAAGTTGAGCGGCTATCTGGCCGACCTGCCCAGCGACCGGGCGCTCGTCCACACTCCCCGCATCGACCTCTCCCCCGCCGGTCCCGCCGCGCTGGGCACCCAGATCGCGTTGGCCACCCTCGACCCGGGCGAGGCCGCGGCGGCGCGCGCCCGGTTCCGGCTCGGCAACGGCTCCGCGGACGGACGCCTCGCCGCCGACTTCGCCCTGCTCGGCCCGCGGCACACCGATGACGTGCTGGTCCGGATGGCCGCACGGCTGACGCCGCAGGGCGTGCGGGCGATGTTCACGCTGAGCCCGTACGTGGACCGGCAGCGCGTGTACGAGCTGCTGCATGAGGCCGTCGCCGGGGGCGTGGCGGTCGGGCTCCTCGCGACGCCGCTCACCGCGCTCGACCCGGCCGAGCGTCCCGACGCGGTACGGCTGGCGCTCGGCTCGCTGCTGCTGAGCCCGGAGGAGTACCTGGTCACGGGCGGGGACAAGGACGTCGTGGCGGCGGTGCTCGACGCGGGTCCGGAGTATCAGGACCAGGTCACCGAGGCACTGTGGCAGGTCGTCAGGAACCTGCCGCTCAACCGCACGCTACGGCTCCAGGCCGCGGCCCGGCTCGGCGCGCCCGACCGCGAGGCGGCAGAGCGGTTCCTGACCGGCCCGGACTGCGAGAGCGCACGGCTGGAACGCGCGGCGGTGGCCGACGTCTGGCGGCGGATCGAGGGCTCGCTGATGGTGCACGCCCCGGCGCTGCTCGGCGGTTTGGCCGGACCGGCGAGCGCCGAGGAGATCGCGGCGGCCGAGACGCAACTCGGATACCGGTTGCCGGCGGACTTCGCGGCCTCGTGCATGATCCACCGCGCGGTCGCCGTCCCCGGCGCGGGCCCCGACGAGTGGATGCACTGGGACGTCCGCGAACTCGCCGCCATCCGCGAGGAGACGGCCGACGACTGGTCCTCGCAGGCCTACGTTCCGCTCACCCACGAAGGCGACGGCTCCCACCTGGTGCTGGACCTGGATCCCGACGGGTCGCCGGGCCGGCTGATCTACTCGGACCAGGGCTGGGACCCCGATCCCGGCGACGTGCGCGCACCGAGCTGGCTGTCTGCCCTGGAGTCCTTCGCCGACCACCTCGAAGCGGGCCGCTACCGCTACCGCATCTATGACGAGGCCACCGGCGCGGGCGAGATCCTCTATCAGGACCTCTGACCACCACCGGTGCCGCCGGTCCGGGGGGACTTCCTCGAAAACTCCTCGGCCGGGCCCCTCGCGGCGTGGCGGGCGGGCTCCGGACGGTGGTCTACCGTAGCCTTGAGGACGGGCGGTCAGACGTTTCGCCAGGTCAAGTGCTGTTTTTATCTGACGATCCGTCTGGATCTGAGGTGGGGCGGGTGGGACTCGAACCCACGACCCAGGGATTATGAGTCCCCTGCTCTAACCGGCTGAGCTACCGCCCCGACTCACCGCGTTGGCGTCGGCCACCACCGTGGCCTTCCAGCGCAGCACAGCGGCCCCGCAAGGCCGCCACGGGCAGCATATCCGGTCGATCAGCCGTGGTGCGCGCCGGGGGCGCACCACGAGTGCGTTCCCGGAGCCCGGCCCGCGGGTGCGCCGTGTGTGTCCTCCCGCCGCGTCCAGGCCGGTGAGTCCCGGTGGCAGGGCACCGGTGTCCGGGTGAAGCTGTCCGGAGCAACGGGCGCTGGAGGGAGTCGGATGACGGTGCGTAGCAGGGCCCTCGTCGGCGCCACCGCGCTGGCGATCGGACTGACCGCCCAGGGCTGTGGGTCATCCCCCGAGCCGAGCGGGGCACTGTTTCTGACGCCGACGCCCGGCTTCATGTCCACCGGCAGCCACGCACCGCCCTCCTCCGGCGCCTCCGACGAGGGCTCCGCTGCGGCCTCCGGTGCGGCGAGCCCCTCGGGTTGGTCCCGGGAGCGCTTCCTCAAGGCCTTCGACAAGCACAAGGGCACCACCCGGACGGCCTCGCCGACGACCCTGAACGGCCTGGTCGGCGCGGTCTTCACGCGCAGCGCGTCCGGCGACCACTTCTGCACCGCCAGCGTCGTCGACAGCGCCGGGCAGAACCTGATCGTGACCGCCGCGCACTGCGTCTACGACCCCGGGGTCGGCCAGCGCAACGACCTGGTCTTCGTCCCGGGCTACCGCGGCGGCGAGACGCCCAGCGGGGTCTGGCCGCTGGCCGCGATCACCGTCGACCAGAGCTGGGCCGACAGCGGCAACCCCGATATGGACGTCGCGTTCGCCGTCGTCCAGCCGCAGGGCGGCAAGCAGGTCCAGCAGGTGCTGGGGGCGAACAAGCTCGGCATCGGCAAGGGCTACCAGCTCGACGTCCGGGTGACCGGCTACCCGAGCAGCAGCGACGTGCCGATCACCTGCGTCAACCAGACCGTCCAGCAGAGCCCCACCCAGCTGCGGATCAGCTGCCCCGACTACACCGGCGGCACCAGCGGCAGCCCCTGGGTGACCGGTTTCGACCCGGCCACCCGCACCGGCACGGTGGTCGGCGTGATCGGCGGCTACCAGCAGGGCGGCAACACCCCGGACGTCTCGTACAGCAGCTACTTCGGCGACAAGGTCCAGGCGCTCTTCGCCCGGGCGACCAACTGAGACCGACCGGTCCAAGCCGGGCGTCCGCCGTCCGCGTCCGGGATCTGGCGCCGGACCGCCCGTACCTGGTAGATCATTGCTGAGAAGACGCACCCGGCGTCGAGCGATGACCGAGAGGCGGCGGCGAATGGCCCGGCGGGGGTACGGGTACGTCAGGCGCGCTGCGGCGCTGGCCGCCGCGCTGGCCGCGGCCCTGCCGCTCGCGGCGTGCGCCCAGGACGGCCCGCGGCGGCCCGCGCTGAGCGCCGACACCGCCCCGCAGAGCGCGGGCAGCGACCGGATCGGCGTACTCACGCTGCCCGCCCAGAACGGCACCCGCGCCTGCACCGCCAGCGTCGTCGACAGCCCCGGCCGCAACCTGCTGGCCACCGCGGCGCACTGCGTCTACAGCCACTCCGCCGGCCCGCTGGAGGGTCTGACCTTCCTGCCCGGCTACCGCGACGGCCAGTCCCCGCACGGCAGCTGGACGGTCAACCGGATCACCGTCGACCCGCACTGGCAGGACGACGAGGATCCTGAGTACGACGTGGCCTTCCTGACCGTCGCGCCGCTGGGCGGCCGGCAGATCGAGGACGTCCTCGGCGGCAACAAGCTGGGGCTCAACCTCGGCTTCGACCTGCCGGTGACCGTCACCGGCTACCCCTTCACCCGCGACCAGCCGATCACCTGCAGCACCCGCACCAGCGCCCGCAGCTCCACCCAGGAACGCTTCGACTGCGGGGACTTCTCGGACGGCACCAGCGGCAGCCCCTGGCTGACCGACATCGACCCGCAGAGCGGCCTGGGCACCCTGGTCGGCGTGATCGGCGGCTACCAGGCGGGCGGCGACACCCCGGACATCTCGTACAGCGTCAGCTTCGACGACCGGGTGTCCGCCCTCTACCACCAGGCGACCGGCTGAGGCCTGCGGCTCGCCCGGCGTCCCGGGCCGGTCCGGGAACGCCGAACGCCCCCCGGCGAACCGAGGGGCGTTCTCGCTGCTCCCGCAATTGGACTCGAACCAATAACCTGCCGATTAACAGTCGGCTGCTCTGCCAATTGAGCTATGCGGGACCGCTCACCAGGGTGGCACCGGTCACGGGGACCGGGCACCTCTCTGGGCTCCCGCAATTGGACTCGAACCAATAACCTGCCGATTAACAGTCGGCTGCTCTGCCAATTGAGCTATGCGGGATTGAGCTGGCGGCCTCGGTCGTTCCCCGGTCTCCCGGACGTTCCCGGTCTCCCGGGCCTCGGCGTTCGCTGCGGGACATACATTAGCGCACTCAGGGGGGTGGTCCGCCAATCGCTTTCCGAACCGTGCACCTCGGACCGCCCGGCGCGCCCCCGGAGCTGCTCCGCTCGGCGCGCCCGGCGGGCGGCACGGTCGCCCGCCGGGGATGCTGTGGAGGGACACGCCGACCGGTGGGCGGTTCGCCGGCGGCCGGGACGGGTAAGGCACCGCGGCAAGCGCCGCGCGAGAGGGTGGAGGCCGAACATGTGGAAAGTGACGTTCGTCGTGGGGGTCGCGGCGGGCTACGTCCTGGGGGCCAGGGCCGGCCGGCAGCGCTACGAGCAGATCGCCACGACAGCACGCCGGATCTCGGAGCACCCGAAGGTCCAGGACGCCACCGAACGGGCCAAGCGCTCGGCCGGTGCGGCGGCCGGCAAGGCCGCGGGCGCGGTGACCGAGCGGGTCGGCGACCGGCTGCCGGACGCGCTCACCGACCGGGTGTCCTGCTTCGGCCGCCGACAGGACGAGGACGACAGCTGGGGCACCGTGCGCCCGTAGTCCCGGGACCCCGGTACCGAGTGGGCAACACTTGCCGGGAGCGGCGACGGGAGGACCCCCGGCTGAGGCATGATCTCCATCATGGCCATCGTTGCGGGCATCGACAGCTCGACCCTTCGCACCCGGATCGTCGCGTGTGACGCGGACACCGGCGCCGTCCTCCGCTCCGGCAAGGCCCCGCACCCGGCGTCCGAGGCTTCCGAGGCCCGATCCACCGAGGCGGACCCCCAGTCGTGGCTGCACTCGCTGGGTGACGCGGCCGCAGGCGGCCTGCTGGAGGGCGTCCGGGCGATCGGTGTCTCCGCGCAGCAGCACAGCATGATCGGGCTGGACGCGGGCGGCGTGCTGGTGCGTCCGGCGCTGCTCTGGACCGACCCGCGGTCCTCCGGTGCGGCGGCCGCGCTGGTGGCCGCGCTGGGCGGCCCGGCCGCCTGGACGGAGGCGATCGGCGCCGTCCCGGCCGCGACCTACACCATCGCCAAGCTGCGCTGGCTGGCCGAGTTCGAGCCGGCCCACGCCCGCCGGATCGCCGAGGTGCTGCTACCGCACGACTGGCTGGTCTGGCAGTTGCTGGGCCACCCGCAGCGGCGCACCACCGACCGGGGCGACGCCTCCGGGACCGGCTACTGGTCCCCGATCACCGGCGAGTACCGCCAGGACCTGGTCAAACTCGCGCTCGGCCACGAGCTGATGCGGCTGCCCGAGGTGCTCGGCCCCAACGAGCCCGCCGGGCACACCCCCGAGGGCCTGCTGATCTCGGCCGGCACCGGGGACAACATGGCCGCCGCGCTCGGCCTGGGCCTGGGCCCCGGCGACGCGGTCGTCTCGCTCGGCTCGTCCGGCACCATCTTCGCCCTGCACGACCAGCCCGTGGTGGACCCCAGCGGCACGGTCTCCTCGTTCGCCGACGCGACCGGCCACCACCTGCCGATGGTCGGCACGCTCAACGCGGCCGGCGTGCTGCGCGCAACCGCGCACCTGCTGGGACGCGACCTGGAGGGCCTGAGCGAGCTGGCGCTGCGCTCCTCCCCCGGCGCGTACGGGGTGGTGCTGCTGCCGTACCTGGACGGCGAGCGGACCCCGAAACTGCCGCACGCGGCAGGCAGCCTGACCGGCCTTCGGGCCGAGTCGATGACACCCGAACACCTCGCCCGAGCCGCGGTCGAGGGCATGCTGTGCAACGTCGCGGACGCGCTGGACACGCTGCGCGGCAAGGGCGTGGCCGTGCGCCGGGTGGTCCTGCTGGGCGCGGTCGGCCGGCTGCCCGCGGTCCGCGAGATCGCGCCGCTCGTCTTCAACGCGACCGTGGTGATACCGCCTCCGGGCGACTACGCGGCGCGCGGCGCGGCCCGGCAGGCCGCCTGGGCGCTGGCCGGCACCGCCGAGCCGCCGCAGTGGGAGCTGCCCGAGGTGACGGTCATCGAGCCGGACCCGGACCAGCCCTTCGGCAAGGCCGTTCGCCAGCAGTACCGCGCCGTCCGCGACCAGGTCCACCCGGAGATCGCCGAGCGGGACTAGCGTGGGAAGGGTCACCTAGCGAGAGGCGATCCCGACATGGCACTGCACCGAGGCACAAGCGCGGACCACCGCCTGGCCGTCAACGCGTTCCTGGGCGAAGCCGATCCCCTGGGGGCGATGCGACTGGCGCCACCCAAACACCGGCTGCCGGCCGGGCCGATCCCGCCGCACATCGCCTACCAGTTGATCCACGACGAGCTGATGCTGGACGGCAACGCCAAGCTCAACCTGGCCACCTTCGTCACCACCTCGATGGAGGTCCAGGCCCAGGCGCTGATGGCGGAGTGCCTGGACAAGAACATGATCGACAAGGACGAGTACCCGCAGACCGCCGAGCTGGAGCGGCGCTGCGTGGCGATCCTCGCCGACCTGTGGAACGCGCCGGACCCGGCTCAGACGATCGGCTGCTCCACCACCGGCTCCAGCGAGGCCTGCATGCTGGCGGGCCTCGCGCTCAAGCGGCGCTGGATGCGCGCCAACCAGGCACGCTACGACGCCGGCGCCCGGCCGAACCTGGTGATGGGCGTCAACGTGCAGGTCTGCTGGGAGAAGTTCTGCACGTTCTGGGAGGTGGAGGCCAGGACCGCGCCGATGGAGGGCGAGCGGTTCCACCTCGGCGCCGAGCAGGCGATCGCTCTCTGCGACGAGAACACCATCGGGGTGGTGGGCATCCTGGGCTCCACCTTCGACGGCTCCTACGAGCCGGTCCAGGAGATCTGCGCCGCCCTGGACGCCTTCCAGCAGAGCACCGGCCTGGACATCCCGGTGCACGTCGACGGCGCGTCCGGCGCCATGGTCGCGCCGTTCCTGGACCCCGATCTGGTCTGGGACTTCCGGCTGCCGCGGGTCGCCTCGATCAACACCTCCGGGCACAAGTACGGCCTGGTCTACCCCGGTGTCGGCTGGGCGCTCTGGCGGGACAAGGAGGCGCTGCCGGAGGAGCTGGTCTTCAAGGTCAACTACCTGGGCGGCGACATGCCGACCTTCGCCCTGAACTTCTCCCGCCCCGGCTCCGAAGTGGTCGCCCAGTACTACAACTTCCTGCGGCTGGGGTGGGAGGGCTACCGCGCGGTGCAGCAGTCCTGCCGGGCGGTGGCGCAGTACCTGGCGGCCGGCATCGAGGCGCTCGGCTCCTTCCGGCTGCTCACCCGGGGCGACGAACTCCCGGTCTTCGCCTGTACGGTGGCGGACGATGTGACCGCCTACGACGTCTTCGACATCTCCCGCCGCCTGCGCGAACGCGGCTGGCAGGTCCCCGCCTACACCTTCCCGGAGAAGCGCACCGACCTCTCGGTCCTGCGCCTGGTCTGCCGCAACGGCTTCACGATGGACCTGGCGGACCTGCTGCTGGCCGACCTGGCCCGGATCCTGCCCGAACTCCAGAACCAGCCCGGCCCGTTGCAGGAGCACGGGGTGGCCCCCCGGAGCGGCTTCCACCACTGACACCCGTCTGACACTCGTCCCGTCCGGCGAGGAGCGGCCCGCGGCGGGTCCGTCACAGCCGGGTCAGTCCAGATAGCCGCGCAGCTGCTCGGCGAAGGCGTGGCCGCGCAGCTTGCCCAGCGTCTTGGACTCGATCTGGCGGATTCGCTCGCGGGTCACGCCGAAGAGCGCGCCGATCTCCTCCAGGGTGCGCGGGCGGCCGTCGGTGAGGCCGTAGCGCAGCTCGACCACCTTGCGCTCGCGCTCGCCGAGGGTGGAGAGGACCGCCTCCAGGTGTTCGCGCAGCAGGAGGAAGGCCGCGCTCTCCACCGGCGAGGCCGCGTCGGCGTCCTCGATCAGGTCGCCGAGGGCGACGTCGTCCTCCTCGCCGATCGGAGTGTGCAGCGAGACCGGCTCCTGAGCCAGCCGAAGGATCTCCCGGACCCGGGTCTCGGTGAGCTCCAGGGCCAGGCCGACTTCGGCCGCGGTTGGCTCGGTGCCCTGCTCCTGGAGCATCCGGCGCTGCACCCGCAGCACCCGGTTGATCAGCTCCACCACGTGGACCGGCACCCGGATGGTGCGGGCCTGGTCGGCCAGTGCGCGGCTCATCGCCTGCCGGATCCACCAGGTCGCGTAGGTGGAGAACTTGTAGCCACGGGCGTAGTCGAACTTCTCGACGGCCCGGATCAGTCCGAGATTGCCCTCCTGGACCAGGTCGAGCATGGTCAGCCCACGGCCGACGTAGCGCTTGGCCACCGAGACCACCAGGCGCAGATTGGCCTCTATCAGGCGGCGCTTGGCGATCCGGCCGAGCACCACCAGGTGGTCCAGGTCGTCGGCCAGCCGGCCCTCCGGCAGGCCGTGGTCGTGCAGGTGCTCCTCGGCGAACAGTCCGGCCTCCACCTGGCGGGCCAGTTCGACCTCCTCGGCCGCGGTGAGCAGGCGGATCCGGCCGATCTCGCGCAGGTACTGGCGGAACAGGTCGGCGGCCGGGCCCGGTGGCTCGTTCAGCAGCGGGCCCGCGGCGTCGTCGTCCGGATCGACGGCCTCGGCCTCGAACCCGCCCGCACCACCGAAGCCGGGCTCGGGCCCGGGACCGGACTCGGCTCTCGGGCCAAGATCGGACTCGCCATCCGGTCTCTCGGCCGCGTCGTCCTCGGCCGCGCTGTCCTCGGCTGCGGCGTCCTGGGCGGCGGCGATCTCCAAGGGACCCACCCCTCCGCGGGCCGCGCGGCCCGACCTGTACGGACTGAGACACCCTCAGTGTGGGGTACGCCACAGTCGTAGCCGAGAGTCGTGCGGTGAGTTTCTGGCGGAGACAGAGGCTAGAGTCCGGCGGATCCCCGGGTGCGCAGGTTGGCGTCGTACTGCTGGAGTGCCCACAGCTCCTGCTGCACGGCCGTCAACTCCCCCGCGTCCGGGCGGTTTCCGAGCCGCTGGAGCTGTGCGCGGACCTCGTCGATCCGGCGCTGCACGGAGGCCCGGCGCAGCTTCACCAGGAACTCGCCCGCGTAGATCTCGTCCGGCTTGCGCCGGGTGCGGATCGGCTCGACCGTCAACTCGGTGACCAGCGACCGGACATGGTCGTTGTCGGCGACGTCCAGGACGGCCGTGACGAAGTCCGGGCGGCCGGCGCCGTGGACCGTGCCGCCGGCCTTGGCGATCGCCCGCCGGACCGCCGCGTACGGCGGGGTGGGGAACTCGTCCTCGGCGTACTGGTCGAAGGCCGGGTTCACCAAGTCGGGGTACTGGATGGCCAGTTTGAGCAGTTCGCGCTCCACGAACTGACCGGTGTCCTGCGGGTTGAGGCGGAAGGCCGGACGCTGCGGCGCGGGCGCCTGCTGCTGCGGCTCGGGGCGCCGCAGCGTCTGCCCGCGCCCGTTGGCCGGGGACTCGCGCTGCCAGCGGGCGATCTGGCCGATCCGGCGCACCACGAACTGCTCGTCCAGGATGCCCAGCAGGCCCGCGAGTTGGACGGCGTACTCGTGCCGGATCGACGGGTCCTTGATCTTGGCGACGATCGGCGCGGCCTCTTCGAGGGCCGCCGCGCGCCCCTCGGCGGCGTCCACCCGGTGCCGGGCGACCGCCGAGCGCAGCGCGAACTCGAAGAGCGGGACGGGGTTGGCGATCAGCTCGCGCACCGCCTCGTCACCCTGGGCGAGCCGGAGTTCACACGGGTCCATCCCGCCGGGGGTGATCGCGATGGAGGTCCGGCCGGCGAACTTCTGGTCGTCCTCGAAGGCGCGCAGCGCGGCCTTCTGGCCGGCCGCGTCACCGTCGAAGGTGAAGACCGTCTCGCCGCGGTACTGCGAGGTGTCCATCAGCAGCCTGCGGATGATCTTGATGTGGTCCTCGGCGAAGGCCGTGCCGCAGGTGGCCACCGCGCTGGTCACGCCCGCCAGATGGCAGGCCATCACATCGGTGTACCCCTCGACCACGACGGCCCGGCCGCTCTTGGCGATCTCCTTCTTGGCCAGGTCGATGCCGTAGAGGACCTGCGACTTCTTGTAGATCGGGGTCTCGGGGGTGTTCAGGTACTTCGGGCCGTTGTCGTCCTCGCGCAGCCGTCGCGCGCCGAAGCCCACCACCTCGCCGGCGGTGTCCCGGATCGGCCAGACCAGCCGGCCGCGGAAGCGGTCGATCAGCCCGCCGCGCTGACCCTGCGAAGCCAGGCCGCCGAGCAGGATCTCCTTGTCGCTGAAGCCCTTGCCACGCAGGTAGCGCACCAGGTGCTCCCAGCCGGCCGGCGCGTAGCCGACGCCGAAGTGCGCGGCGGCCTCCGCGTCGAAGCCGCGCTCGGTGAGGAAGGCGCGGCCGACCTCGGCCTCCGGCGAGGTCAACTGCTCCTGGTACCAGGCCGCGGCCACCTTGTGCGCCTCGACCAGCCTGGTCCGCTCGCCCGGCTGGTGGCGCTGGCTGTAGCCGCCCTCCTCGTAGCGCAGCGTGATGTTGGCCGTGGTCGCCATCCGCTCGACGGCCTCGGCGAACGAGAAGTGCTCGATCTTCATCAGGAAGGTGATCGTGTCACCGCTCTCCTGACAGCCGAAGCAGTGGAAGAAGCCCTTGCTCGGGTTGACGTAGAAGGACGCCGACTTCTCGTCGTGGAACGGGCAGACGCCCTTGAGCTCCCCCCCGCCACCGCCGGTCAGCTGGACGTAGTCGCCGACCACCACGTCAATGGGCAGCGCGTCTCGCACTGCCTGTACATCTTCGTCCCTGATCCGCCCGGCCACTGTGGAAGTCTACGGCTTCGCCGGGCCGGTCAGCCGGGCGTGCAGGGCCAGGGCCGAGGCGTCGGTCAGGGTGGCGATCTGGTCGATCACCGCGCGCAGCGCCGCCCGGTCGTCGGAGGCCTCCAGGTAGAGCGCGGCGAAGACCGGGTCCAGCCCCTCGGGCGCCCGCCGGGTGAGCGCCTCGGCCAGCTCGGCGATCACGACCCGCTGCCGGGAACGCAGCTGCGCCTGCTCGTCGCGCTGCATGACGTACCGGACGGCGACCGCCTTGAGCACCGCGCACTCCAGGCGGACGCCGCGCGGGACCACCAGCTCGGCTTCGTAGCGGGTCAGCCGACCGGGGCCGTACCGCTCCCGGGTGGCCTGCTCGGCGGCCAGGCAGAACCGGCCGATCAGCTGACTGGTGAGGTCCTTCAGTCCGGCCCGGGCGCGGGCCGAGCCGTCGTAGCCGCGCGGCCACCACTCCTGGGCCTGGAGCCGGTCCAGCGCCTCGCCGAACTCCTCCGGTTCGGCGTCCGGCGCGTAGCGCTCGGCGACCTTGAAGAGCTCGGAGCGCTCGCCCCCGCTGCGCAGCGCCGCCGTGGCGATGTGGCCGGCCTGAAGGCCGTCCTCGACGTCGTGGGTGGAGTAGGCGACGTCGTCCGACCAGTCCATCACGGTCGCCTCGAAACACTTGCGGTCCTGCGGCGTGCCGGAGCGCAGCCAGCGGAAGACCGGCAGATCGTCCGCGTAGACGCCGAACTTGGAGGAGGCCGGGTCCACCGGGTGGTCGCCGCGGGCCCACGGGTACTTGGTCGCGGCGTCCAGGGCGGCCCGGGTGAGGTTGAGGCCGACGCTGCGGCCGGGCCAGGGGGCCAGCCGGGCGGGCGCCTCGTCCAGCGGGGCGAAGCGCTTGGGCTCCAGCCGGGTCAGGATACGCAGCGACTGGGCGTTGCCCTCGAAGCCGCCGCAGCCCTCGGCGGCCTGGTCGAGGGCCTCCTCGCCGGTGTGGCCGAACGGCGGGTGGCCGATGTCGTGGGCCAGGCAGGCGGTCTCCACGAGGTCCGGGTCGCAGCCCAGGACAGCGCCCAATTCCCGCCCGACCTGGGCGCATTCGAGCGAGTGGGTGAGCCGGGTGCGGGGGAAGTCACTGCGCATCGGGGCGACCACCTGGGTCGTCCCGGCCAGTCGGCGCAGGGCGGCGGAGTGCAGGACGCGGGCGCGGTCGCGCTGGAACGCCGTCCGGCCGGGCCGCTTGTCGGGCTCGGGCACCCAGCGGGCCTCGGCGTGGCTCGGGTCGCTCGGGTCGCTCGGGTTCGGGTCGCTCAGATACGAGGTGTCGTCCATATACCGCCACCGTACGCCGCCGCTGCGACAGGCCGGCGACGCGGCGCACACGACCGGGCAACACGCAGAGAGTTCTCTGCAGAGAGATCTATGCAGAGAACTCTCTGCACGCTACTGTTCCGGTCATGGACGAGAACACCCAGGACCACCCGCCCACACCCGCCGCCCGCCCCACCCGGGCGGTCGACGCCCGCAGCCTGCGCGCGCTGGCCCACCCGCTGCGGATGCGGATCCTGGAACAGCTCGGCGACGACGGCCCCGCCACCTCCGCCCGGCTCTCCGAGACGCTCGGCGAGAGCACCGGCACGATCAGCTGGCACCTGCGCCACCTCGCCGAGCACGGCTACATCGAGGAGGAGGAGGGCCGCGGCACCAAGCGCGAGCGCTGGTGGCGGGCGGTGCGCGAGAAGCGGGTGGTCGACACCACCGGGATGCGCGCCGACCCGCAGCTGCGCGCAGCGCTCTCGGTCTACCACCGGCACTACCTGGAGCAGCAGTTCAGGCGGGCCGCCGAGGCCCTGGCGGTCACGCCGCAGGGCCCCTGGGTGGGCGCCGGGACGCTCTCCGACTGGAGCGACGTGCGGATGACCGCCGACCAGCTCCGGGCCCTGAACGCCGAACTCCTCGCCGTGATCGAGCGCCACGTCCCCGGCCCCGACGCGCCGGTCGACCCGGCCGCCCGTCCGGTCCTCATCCAGCTCCAGTCCCTGGCCGCCAAACCGAAGGACGCCACGGCATCATGACGACCGACATCCTCTCCGCGCGCCGGCCCGGCCTGCTGCGCCGCAACCGCGACTTCCGGCTGCTCTGGACCGGCGAGGTGGCCGGCAAGTTCGGCTCCTCCGTCACCGGCCTGGGCTTACCCCTGATCGCGGCCACCACCCTGCACGCCGGGGCGTTCCGGGTCAGCCTGCTGACCATGGCGAGCTGGCTGCCCTGGCTGCTGATCGGGCTGCCGGTCGGCGCCTGGGTCGACCGGATGCGCCGGCGGACGGTCATGATGGCCGCCGCCGCGGGCTCGCTGGTGCTCTTCCTGACCGTCCCGGTCGCCGCCGCGCTCGGCGTGCTCGGCTTCGCCCAGCTGCTGGCCGTCGCGCTCTGCGCCGGGACCTGCACGGTCTTCTTCCAGACCGCCTACACCGCCTACCTGCCCGGCCTGGTGGCCGAGGCGGACCGGGCCGAGGGCAACGCCAAGCTGCAGGGCAGCGCCTCGGCCGCGCAGATCGTCGGGCTGGGCTCGGGCGGCACCATCGCGCAGGTCTTCGGCGCGGTCGACAGCCTGCTCGCGAACACCGTGACCTTCCTGGTCTCGCTGCTCTGCACGGCCGGGATCAGGCACCGCGAACCGGTCCGCGACCCTGCGCAGCGCCGCCGCCGGACCCTGCTGAGCGAGGTCGGCGAGGGCCTGCGCCAGGTGGCCGGGGACCGCTGGCTGCGCTGCTTCGCCCTCTACGGCGCGTGCTCCAACCTGGCGCTGACGGCCTACCAGTCGATCCTGGTGGTGTTCCTGGTCCAGCAGGCCGGCCTGCCGCAGGGCACGATCGGTGTGCTGATCGGCCTGGCGAGCACCGGCGGGGTGGTCGGCGCGCTGGTCGCCCGCCGGGTCGGCGCGGCGCTCGGCACGGCCCGCGCCCTGCTGCTGTTCCTGCTCGGACTGCCCGTCCTGGTGCTGCTCATCCCGCTCACCACCGGCGGCGCCGGGGTGCTCTGCTACCTGGCCGGCGGGTTCGCGGTGTCGGCGGGGGTGGTGGCCGGCAACGTCCTCCGGTCGACCTTCCAGCAGCGCTACTGCCCCGCCGAGTTGCTCGGCCGGATCTCGGCCGGAACGTCGTTCCTCACCTACGGGACCATCCCGCTGGGCGCACTGGCGGGTGGCTCGCTGGCCGCGCTGCTGGGCCTGCGCACCGCGATGTGGCTGGCGACGGCGGCCGTACCGCTGGCCGCCGGGACCCTCTGGTTCTCCCCGCTGCGCGGGCTGCGCGACCTGCCGAGCAGCCCCGGCCGGATCCTGGCCGGCCACCGCCACCAGGCCCAGGAGCGCTCTGCCGCAGCGATGTTGGACGGCTCGCTATGATCGGCCGGGTACGACATCTCCGAGGGGGTCATCGTGTCGCAGCCACCCGTGACAGACGGTCAGGCCGTCACCGTGGATCGCCGGGAGGGCCCCTACGGCGAAGTGGTCCTGCGTGAGCGGGACGGGCTGTTCGAGATCATCGCGAACGGGTGCTTCCTGATGGACACCTCCGACGGCCGCTCCGAACGCCGACTGGTCAACGCCGCGCTGGAGGCACTGCCGGAGCGGGAGAACGCGCCGTCCGTACTGATCGGCGGGCTCGGCGTCGGCTTCTCGCTCGCGGAGGCCGCCGCGGATCCGCGCTGGGGCAGCATCGTGGTCGTCGAACGGGAGCCGGCCGTCATCGACTGGCACCGCACCGGCCCGCTCGGCCGGTTCTCCGCCGACGCGCTCACCGACCCGCGTGTCCAGGTGGTCGAGGCCGACCTGGTGGAGCACGTCGCGACCGGAACCGACCGGTACGACGCGCTCTGCCTCGACATCGACAACGGCCCGGACTGGCTGGTCACGGACTCCAACGGCGGCCTGTACGCGGGCCAGGGCCTGGCGCTGCTGCGCGGGCGGCTCGCGCCCGGCGGTGTGCTGGCGGTGTGGAGCGCCCAGCCGTCGGCGGCCTTCGAGGAGCGCCTGCGCGACGCCGGCTTCTGCCGGGTCTGGACGCTGGAGATCCCGGTCCCGCGCGGCGCTCCCGACATCGTCCACCTGGCCACCGGCTGACACCCGGACCTCAGCGCTCGGGCCTCAGGACTCGGGCCTCAGGACTCGGGCCTCAGGACCGGATCGCCGCGGCCACCGCCTTCGCCATCGCCTGCTGGCCCGCCGCGTTCGGGTGCAGCGGCGCGAGGCCTGCGGCCGGGAACGGCGGCTCGACCCAGCGAGCCGCCTGGCCCGCGCACATGTCGTGGCCGGCGGAGGGCTTGTAGGTGTCCACGAAGGCCACCCCGGCCGCCTTGGCCCGGTCGGCCAGCACGGTGTTCAGCTGCTGCTCCTTCTGGGCGATGTAGCTCAGGTCGCCCGGCAGCACCGCCCGGCCCAGCACCGACTGGCAGCCGGCCGGATCGGCGGGCAGCAGGGCCGGGTAGCCGACCAGGTAGACCCTGGCCTGCGGGGCGCGCCGCTTGACCTCCTGGAGCACGCCGGTGAGCCGGTCGCCCACGGTGTCCAGCAGCGCGGTCAGCCGGTCCTGGCCGTCGGCGGCGGTGTAGGAGGCCCGGCAGGGCGAGTCCTGGGCCTTCTTCAGGTCCAGACCGGCCAACAGCGTCTGGGCCAGCCCCTGCTCCGCGCACCGGGCGACCACCTTGGTGAAGTCCGCGTCGTTGCCGCCGATGCCGACCGTGACCAGCCTGGTCCGGTCGCTCAACGCGTCCAGCTGGGCCGGGTTGTCGCCGCCGTCCAGGTGCTGCGGGGCGCCCAGGTCGGCCGTGGTGGCGCTGGAGCAGCTCACGTCGGTGAAGTCGGCGGCGGCGATGCCCAGGTCCCGCGCGACCAGCGACGGGTAGTTCACCCCGGAGCGGCCGCAGCCCCTGGGCGCACCCGCGGCCGCCGGTTCGATCTGCAGACCGGCGGTGTACGAGTCGCCGAGCGCCACGTACGGGCCCTTCGGCGGCGGCACGGAGGGGTGCGGGAGGGCCGGCGCCGCCCGCCCGGCCGAGCAGCCGGCCAGCAGCAGCGCGGCACCCAGCCACCACGCGGTGCCCACTCGGCCGATCACGGACGCCCTCCCCCGGTCGCGGGTCCCGCCCGTCCGCCGGGCGCTTCAGCGGCTCCAACGAACAAGCCGCGCCGAATGACTCCCGCGCGGCCCGCCGCAGCGCCGCTGAGCCGCTGAACCGCTGCGCGGCTACTCGGCTACTCCGCGCCGCGCTCGTGCTCGGCGAGGAACTCCTCGAACCGGCGGCCCAGCTCGTCCGCCGAGGGCAGCTCGGCGGTCTCGGCGAGGAGGCTCTCTCGGCTGTCCGCACCGGCCACCGCGTCGTACTGGCCCTCCATGCCGCGGATCGCCGAACGCAGCTCGCCGTCGCCCTGGGCCAACTGATCCTCGATGTCCGCGTAGACCTCGCCGACCCGCTCGCGCAGCAGATGGCCCGGCAGCACCAGGCCGGTGGCGGCCTGGGTGGCCTCCAGGATCAGGACGGCCGCCGCCGGGTAGGCCGAGCGGGCGACGTAGTGCGGCACGTGCACCGCGAAGCCGAGCACGTCGTGGCCCGCCTCGCTGAGGCGGTACTCCACCAGCGCCTGGGCGCTGCCCGGGACCTGCGCCTGCTCGAACCACTGCG
The DNA here is from genome assembly GCF_000744225.1 of Kitasatospora mediocidica KCTC 9733. Classification (GTDB taxonomy): domain Bacteria; phylum Actinomycetota; class Actinomycetes; order Streptomycetales; family Streptomycetaceae; genus Kitasatospora; species Kitasatospora mediocidica. The sequence goes on from NZ_JQLN01000007.1 coordinate 1,429,097, forward strand.
GATAGCCGGCGGCCAGCTCCAGCCGGTTGCCGTGCGGGGTCAGCCCGACCGGGCGGGTGTGCGGAACACCCATCGGGATGCCGTGGAAGTCCACCGAGAGCCGGACCCCGAACTTCTCCACCAGCTGGCGGATCGCGCCCGCGAACGCCTCCCACTCGACGTCCGGCTCGGGACCGCTCAGCACCAGGAAGGGCGCGCCGGTGGCGTCCTGGACCAGCTGGAGCAGGATCTCCGGCGGCTCGTAGGACGTCCAGCTCTCCCGGTCGAAGGTCATCGCGGGGCGCCGGGCGCGGTAGTCCACCAGGCGGTCATGGTCGAAGCGGGCCACCACCACCGGGCTGCCCTCCTCCAGCAGGTGGGCCACCACCTGGCCGCCGGCCTCGCCGGCGTCCATGAAACCGTCGAAGTGGTAGAGCAGCACCAAGCCGCCGTCCGGGCCGCCGTGGTCCTGCGAGACGGCAGAGTTCGCGGCGGTCACCGCCGCCACGCCCTGCGGCTCAAGCTCGTACAGCGTCTCGAGATCGCGCACCGCGCACCCAACCCGTTTCTCGTCGGTCCATCGCCAGCCTGTCTGCGGAGCCGCGACGCTACTGCACGCCACCGGTCCCTCCCCCTCCAGCGTGCCGCAGTTCTCCGGCATTCCCGACCGGTCCGCCGTCTTCGCCGCGGGAGCGCGGGTTGCCCTGACGGGCACGCTACGGGCCCTGCGGAAATCATCGCACCCCTACGCCCCCGAGGGCCGCATCGTGCCTGGTCAGAGGCCCCCTGCCGGAGCGGACGGCGGGCCCACGACGCTCTCGCGCCCCCAATGGCGCGCCGCGAGGTGACGCACGGGTCCAGGGCAGGTATCGTCCTCTCGCTGCCTCGCATCGTCGCGTCGTCGCCACGTCGTCTGTCACGCCGTGGGCCACGTCCCGAACATGTACGGCCAGCCATGACTCCCGCACCTTGCCTTCACCTGGCCGCCTGCTTCCCTTCGCGCTCTCGTTCCTTCCTCGGCCATTCGCGGACACACACTGTCCCCCCGCACTTCCCGCCGGACCGGTCCATGCGAACCGTGTCCGCTCCGGCACCGTGCTGCCCGCCTCCGGGCCGCCCATCCCCTCGTACAGCCGATGCTCCGGCGTACGCGGGACGCGGCGGACGACTCCCGTAGGTGGGGCGACTTGTCCTTCCCGACCGCCGGCACCCCAGGCGCGAGGGACCCTCCGACTGCCGAAGGACCGAAGGTTCCGTGCCAGTTCCCGTTACCCTCACCGGCCGTACCGTTCGGCTGGAGCCCCTCTCCGAGCAGCACGCCGAGGCCCTGGCCCGCGCAGCCGCCGAGGACCGTACGACGTACGCCTTCACCGCCGTCCCCCAGGGCCTGGACGGCGCGAGGGAGTTCATCGCCGCCGCGCAGGCCGACCAGGCTGCCGGCCGCTCCCTGGTCTTCGCCACCGTGCGGGCCTCGGACGGCCTGGTGGTCGGGTCCACCCGGTTCCTGGAACTGGACTACTGGCAGGGACCGGTGGTCTGGCCGCCGCTGCCGCAGGGACCCAGCGGCGACCCGGCGACCGCGACCCCGGACGCCGCCGAGATCGGCCGCACCTGGCTCTCGCCGCTCGCCCAGGGCACCGGCATCAACACCGAGGCGAAGTTGCTGATGCTCCGCCACGCCTTCGAGACCTGGGGCGTGCAGCGGATCTCGCTGCGCGCCGACGCACGCAACCTGCGCTCCCGCGCGGCGATCGAGCGGCTCGGCGCCACCAGCGAGGGCGTCCGCCGGGCGCACAGCCGGGGCCTGGACGGCGTGGTGCGCAGCACCGCGTTCTACTCGATCCTGGACGAGGAGTGGCCCGCCGTCCGCGACATCATCGAGCTGCGGATCGCCGCCGCGATCGCCCCGAGCGCGCCCGAGCGCCGGCTCTCCCGGGGCGTCGGGCGCGAACTCGACCAGGAGTGTGTCAGACACGCCGGTTCGCTGATCCCGGCCTGACCCCGATCAGGCGCTACGGCATCCGGCGCAGCAGCAGGGCGAGGAGTTCCTCGTCCTGCGCGCCGGTGAAGCGTGCCGGATGGGTCTCCACCAGGAGCTCGACCGGGCGCCAACTCCCGTCGCGGGCCGGGACCACCGCGACCGACAGCACCTCGTAGCCGGTCCGCGCCCGGTACAGGTGCAGCACGCCCTCCTCAGTGCGGCTGGCCCACCGGCCGGTCAGGCCGCGACGCAGGCGCTGCCACTCCTGGTCGCTCCAGCGCAGGTCCGGCGGAACGGGGTGGCGGCGCGGCAGCAGCATCGGCCGCTGCCCGTCGACCGGGCCCGCGACGCTGCCGAGCCCGGGGAACGCCCAGTGCGGCAGCGCCTCGCGGGCCTCCAGCCAGGCGCGCGGGATCCCCGCCACGCCGGTCCTGGCGGCGACCACGCCCCCGACGATCGCGGCGGTGGTGTCCACGTCGCCGCCGGCCCGGATCGCCGCCAGCACCGCGCCCCGGTAGTCGTCCAGCCACCGCGCGGCGCACCAGAGCGCGAACGGCACGGTGTCCAGCGCGCTCACCCGGCTGCCGTTGCCCAGGATCCGCGCGACCGCCACCGGGTCCGGCTCGTCGAGCAGCGCGCGGGCCTCGCCGAGCGCCTCGTACACCGCCCCGCGCGGGGTGAGCGCCCGCACGGCGGTCAGGAACTCGGCGGGCGTGCCGGGCGCGGTGCGGGCCCGTACGGCGTGCGCGGCGGCCACCGCGACCGCGACAGCGCCGTCCACCGCCTGTGGGTGGGTGTGGGTGATCACGGCGGTGGCGGCCGCTGGACGGACCGCGGCGCCCGGATCGGAGGCGAAGGCGGCGCCGAGCGGGGCGACCCGCATCGCGGCGCCGTTGCCGTACGAGCCCTGGCCGTCGAAGAGTTCACCGGCCAGTGCGCGGGCGTCGCCGCCCTCGCGGACCAGCCGGAGCAGGCGGTTGGCGGCGGGCCCGTAGCCGCGGTCGAAGTCGTGCCGGCGGGCGAAGGCGTGGGTCAGGTCGAAGCTGTCGAGGGTGCGGGCGAACCGGCCGGCGTCGCGTTCGGTGAGGGCCGCGTGGACCGAGCAGGCCATCTCGGTGTCGTCCGTCCAGGGCCAGGGGGCCGGCGGGTCGATGCCGAGGACGGTACCGGGGACGAAGAACTGGGCGCCGAGGGCGTCTCCCACGGAGAGCCCGTGCAGGGAGTCGAGTGAAGGATTGGTCATCGTCGACCATCCTAGGAACTGCGTTGGTCAACGTCTGTCCGCTTTAGCCACCTCCGGGGGATCTTTCGCATACCTACCGTCTCTTCGGGCACTCCTCACCCATGACCGCCATCGATTCCGTCCGGCTGCTCGGCGCCGACCAGCAGCACATCGTCACCCGCGCCCAACTGATCGAGCACGGGGTGCCGTCCGGCACCATCGCGCATCGACTGCGGCCCGGCGGACCCTGGCAGCGGGTGCTGCCCCGGGTGATCTGCCTGCAGAGCGGCCGGCTGACCGCCCATCAGCGCCTGCGCGCCGCGCTCAGTTACGCCGCGGCGAAGGGCCAGCGCCCCAGACCCGGGGCCGTCCTGCTGACCGGCCTCGCGGTGCTGGCCGACGCCGGGCTGGCCAGCGCCGGTCACCCGGCCGACCTGGACGTGATCGACGTGCTGATCCCGTCCGGGCGGCGGGTCGCCAGCCGGGACTTCGTCCGGGTGCACCGCGCGCCGGGGATGCCGGCCGGCTTCGAGCGGGACGACGGCCTGTGGAGCGTCGGGGTGAGCCGCGCGCTGGCCGACCTGGCGCCGCACCTGCCGAGCCCCCGCAACTTCCGGGCGCTCTGCGCGGAGGCCGTCCAGGGGCGGCACTGCGAGCGCGCCGACCTGCTCGGCAAGCTGCTCGGCGGACCCTCCACCACCGCCTCGCTGCCGCACGTCCAGCAGGTCGCGGACGAGCTGACGGCGGGGGCGTACTCGATCGCCGAGAGCGAGGCGCGCGAGCTGCTGCGCTCCGGCGGGCTGCCCGAACCGCTGTGGAACCCGGTGCTGATGCTGGACGGCCAGTTCCTGGCGATCCCGGACGCCTACTGGCCGGACGCCTGCGTGGCCCTGGAGATCGACTCCCGGGCCTGGCACCTGCGGCCGGCCGACTACGAGCGGACGCTGAGCCGGGGCAACCGGCTGCAGGCCGCCCGGCTGCCGGTGGTCCGCGCCACCCCGGCCCAGCTGCGCAGCGACCCGGGCGCGCTGCTGCACGAGTTGCGCGCCCTGCTCTCCACCGGCCCGCACGGACCGCACCGCCGGATCACCTGGCAGCGAGCCCGCTGAGACCGCCCTCCATGTGCCGGTCGGTCTGACCTCAGCAGTGCGGGTCGATGGTCTGGAAGGTGCTGTAGTGGTCGTCCGTCCAGTACTCCTCGCCCGGGCCGCCGGTGACGACCCGTCGGGTGCCGCGGTCGCCGGAGCCCGGGGTGACCACGGTGTACTCGTGGTAGTAGCCGCTGCGCTGCTTGGGGAGCCGGCCCTCGCGGTTGTCGAAGACGATGCCGTCCGAGCGGTACGGGTACGGGCCGCCCTTGGCGATCAGGCCCAGGGTGTCCCGGGCCTGACTGGGCAGCTTGCTCTGGCAGACCTGCGCGGTGGCGGCGGTCGTCGCCCTCGCCGAGGCGGTGGCGCGCGAGGAGGCGGCCGGGCCGGCGGACTGGTGACGGCCGATCAGCGCGTAGGCGGCGGCTACTGCGATCACGCAGGCCAGCAGGACTGCGACGGTGGTCAGGCGGGTGCGGCTGGTCATGGGACCAGCTTGCCGGGCCCGGTCGGCCGACCGGTCGGCGGGGGCGTCCCCTCACCCGGACAGCTCAGCCGGGTCCGGACATGCCGCCGGGGCGGACGGACGCCATTGTCCGTTCCGCCCCGGCTGCTGTACGTCCGGCGGTTCTCCTGCGCCGAGCACCGCCGTACGCCCCTCCCCGTTGGAGGGGGATGCGGTCAGCGAGAATCGCTGCCCGCGGTCTCAAGGGCGGCGCGGCCTGCCTCCAGGCGCGCCACCGGGATCCGGAAGGGGGAGCAGGACACGTAGTCCAGGCCCACCTCGTGGAAGAAGTGCACCGACTCCGGGTCACCGCCGTGCTCGCCGCAGACGCCGAGCTTGAGGTCGGGACGGGTGGCCCGGCCCTCCTTCACGGCGTGCTTGACGAGGGCGCCGACGCCGTCGCGGTCGATGGTCTCGAAGGGCGAGACCCCGAAGATGCCCTTCTCCAGGTACGCGGTGAAGAAGCTCGCCTCCACGTCGTCGCGGGAGAAGCCCCAGACCGTCTGGGTGAGGTCGTTCGTCCCGAAGGAGAAGAACTCGGCAGCCTCGGCGATCTGGCCGGCCGTCAGCGCGGCACGCGGCAGCTCGATCATCGTGCCAAGCTTGATGTCCAGCTTGACGCCGGTGGAGGCGGCGACCTCCGCGAGCACGCGCTCGCACTCGTCGCGGACGATCTCCAGCTCCTGGATGGTGCCGACCAGCGGGATCATCACCTCGGGGCGCGGGTCGCCACCGGCCAGCCGGCGCTCGGCCGCGGCCTCGGCGATCGCCCGGACCTGCATCCCGAACAGACCCGGGATCACCAGGCCCAGCCGTACGCCGCGCAGACCCAGCATCGGGTTCTGCTCGTGCAGCTTGTGCACGGCCTGGAGCAGGCGCAGGTCGTTCTCGTTCGGGTCCTTGCGGGCCTCGGCGAGGGCGACGCGCACCGACAGCTCGGTGATGTCCGGCAGGAACTCGTGCAGCGGCGGGTCGAGCAGGCGCACCGTGACCGGCAGCCCGTCCATCGACTGGAAGAGCTCGACGAAGTCGCCCTTCTGCAGCGGCATCAGGGTGGAGAGCGCCTGCTCGCGGTCCTTGTCGTTGTCCGCCAGGATCAGGTGCTCGACCTCCTTGCGGCGCTCCTCGCCGAGGAACATGTGCTCGGTGCGGCACAGGCCGATGCCCTGGCCGCCGTAGCGGCGGGCGCGGTTCGCGTCGTCGGCGTTGTCGGCGTTGGCGCGCACGGCCAGCCGGCGACGGACGTCGGCGTGCGACATGATCCGGTGCACGGCCTGGACCAGGCCGCCCTGGACGTCGGCGCCGGCGTGCAGGGTGCCCTCGAAGTACTCCACCACCGGGGAGGGGAGCACCGGGACCTCGCCCAGGTAGACCTTGCCGCTGGCACCGTCGATGGAGACCACGTCGCCCTCCTCGATCACCTGCCCGTCGGAGGTGGTCATCCGGCGGCGCTTGGTGTCGACCTCGAGCTCCTCGGCGCCGCAGACACAGGTCTTGCCCATGCCGCGGGCGACGACGGCCGCGTGCGAGGTCTTGCCACCGCGCGAGGTGAGGATGCCCTCGGCGGCGATCATCCCGTCCAGGTCGTCCGGGTTGGTCTCCCGGCGGACCAGGATGACCTTCTCGCCGGAGCGCGACCACTTGACGGCGGTGTAGGAGTCGAAGACCACCTTGCCGACGGCGGCGCCGGGCGAGGCGGCGATGCCCCAGCCGATCTGCTTGGAGGTGGCGTCGGGGGCGAAGCGCGGGAACATCAGCATGGCGAGCTGGGAGCCGTTCACCCGGTGCAGCGCCTCGTCCAGGTCGATCAGGCCCTGGTCGACCAGCTGGACGGCGATCCGGAAGGCGGCGGCGGCGGTGCGCTTGCCGATCCGGGTCTGCAGCATCCAGAGCTTGCCGCGCTCGATGGTGAACTCGATGTCGCACAGGTCGCGGTAGTGCAGTTCGAGCTTGTGCATGATGGCCATCAGCTCGTCGTACGACTTCTTGTCGAGCTGCTCCAGGTCGGCCAGCTGGAGGGTGTTGCGGATGCCCGCGACCACGTCCTCGCCCTGGGCGTTGGAGAGGTAGTCGCCGTAGACGCCGACCGCGCCGGTGGAGGGGTCGCGGGTGAAGGCGACGCCGGTGCCGGAGTCCTCGCCGAGGTTGCCGAAGACCATGCTGCAGACGTTGACCGCGGTGCCCAGGTCGTTCGGGATGCGCTCCTGGCGGCGGTAGAGGCGGGCGCGGTCGCCGTTCCAGGAGTGGAAGACGGCGTGGATCGCCAGGTCCATCTGCTCGCGCGGGTCCTGCGGGAAGTCCCGGCCGGTCTCGCGCAGCACGATCGCCTTGAAGGTCTCCACCAGGACCTGGAGGTCGGAAGCGTCCAGGTCCAGGTCGTTCGTGGTGCCCTTGGCGGTCTTGACCTCGTCGAGCGCGTCCTCGAAGAGCTCGCCGTCGACGCCCAGCACGGTCTTGCCGAACATCTGGACCAGGCGGCGGTAGGAGTCCCAGGCGAAGCGCTCGTTGCCGGACTGCGCGGCCAGGCCGAGCACCGAGGTGTCCGAGAGGCCGATGTTCAGGACGGTGTCCATCATGCCGGGCATCGAGAACTTGGCGCCGGAGCGGACCGATACGAGCAGCGGGTCGTCGGCCTGGCCGAGCTGCTTGCCCATCTCCTGCTCCAGGGCGACGAGGTGCTCGCTCACCTCGGTGTGCAGCGAGGCGGGCTCGCTGCCGGTCTCCAGGTAGACCTTGCAGGCCTCGGTGGTGAGCGTGAACCCCGGAGGGACGGGGAGCCCCAGGTTCGTCATCTCGGCGAGGTTCGCACCTTTGCCCCCGAGAAGATCCTTGAGGTCCCTGTTTCCTTCGGTGAAGGAGTAAACAAACTTCTGCGTGGCCGGCATGGGTCGGTCTCCTCGCACGGGGTTGCCCTGACGCCGAGAACATACCCATTTCGAAGGCACTTTTGCGCCCCAGATAGGCCGTCCGGGGCCGATACCGATTGGTAACCCACGGGATCAAATGCTTGTGAAGGCGTTCACCTCTGTTGCTGAAATCGTCCGCCTGACGCTAGCTTGCATTCAGGACTTGAACACAAGAACGCAGGAAGATCGCTCCGAACCGACAGAGGGTAGCGACCGCTCCTCCGAGGCGTGGCCCCGGCTTGATTTCCTGCACCCAAGCGGCCGAATCCACCCCGACGCCCGTTCGGGAAGCGTTTTGGACACCATGGCACATTGAGTACCCCTGATACACCGTCAACCGCACTCCGGTGTGGCAAGAGTCACGGACGCAGCTCGCTCATCGTACGTACGGGAAGTCATCGATCCGTCGCCCAACGCGCCCACTTCACGACTGACTGTGATCTCTTTCTGCCAAAAGGGAGCCCCCTTGGCCAGATTGTCCAAGGGGGCTGGGCCGCACTGTCGGAGCGGGCCATCGGGGCTTTTTCGACAGCCCGTCCAGGTCAGCCGCCAGAGGTGTCCATTTCGGCCTCAACGCCCGGCAGGGCGCAGTCGTACGGATCGTCCAACCACCCCTCGGGCAGGACCACCCGGCCGTTGCCGCTCGTCCGGCCGCGCGGACCGTCCGCGCTCGCCGGCCAGAGCTGCTCCTGGCCGACCTGGGAGAGCAGGTCGGCCAGCTCCGCCAGCGAACCGGCGTTGGCGAGCCTGACCCTCAGCTCCGAGCCGACCGAGAAGCCCTTGGTGTACCAGGCGACGTGCTTGCGGAAGTCCACGACGCCGCGGGTCTCGTCGCCCATCCACTGCCCCAGCAGCTCGGCGTGGCGCAGCATCGCGCGGGAGACGTCGGCGAAGCTCGGGCGGGCGTAGTCGCTCTCGCCCTCGAAGACCGCGACCAGGTCCTTGAAGAGCCACGGCCGGCCGAGGCAGCCGCGCCCGACCACGACGCCGTCGCAGCCGGTCTCCCGCATCATCCGCAGCGCGTCGCCGGCCGCCCAGATGTCGCCGTTGCCCAGGACCGGGACCTCGGCCGGCACCGACTCGCGCAGCCGGGCGATGGCCGACCAGTCCGCGGTGCCGCCGTAGTGCTGGGCCGCCGTGCGGCCGTGCAGCGCGATCGCCGAGACCCCCTCCTCGGCGCCGATCCGGCCGGCGTCCAGGTAGGTCAGGTGCTCGTCGTTGATGCCCTTGCGCATCTTCATGGTGACCGGCAGCCCGCCGGCGCCCGCGACCGCCTCGCGCAGGATCTCCCGGAGCAGGTTGCGCTTGTACGGGAGCGCCGAGCCGCCGCCCTTGCGCGTCACCTTGGGGACCGGGCAGCCGAAGTTGAGGTCGATGTGGTCGGCCAGGTTCTCGTCCGCGATCATGCGGACGGCCTTGCCGACGGTGGCCGGGTCCACTCCGTAGAGCTGCACCGAGCGGGGCTTCTCGCTCGGGTCGAAGTGGATCAGCTGCATGGTCTTGGCGTTGCGCTCGACCAGCGCCCGGGTGGTGATCATCTCGGAGACGTAGAGGCCCTTGCCGCCGCTCTGCTCCCGGCACAGGGTGCGGAAGGGGGCGTTGGTGATGCCCGCCATCGGGGCCAGCACGACCGGCGGCCAGACCTGCATGGGGCCGATCGTGAGCGGCTTGAACTCACCGGCCGCCGGCGGCGCGGGGGCCGGGGCGGGAGCCGCTGCGGGGAGGGTCTGGGCTCGGTCGGGCGTCGTGGTCATGCGCGGCAGATCCTCAGCAGAAGCGGGGCGGACGGGACAGGACTCTCCATTCTCCCTCACCGCCGGCGCGACCCCGGGCGGCGGTCGCCGTCAGCCGGGCGGGGCCGGGGCGGACGGCGCGGGCTGCGGCCGGCCCGGGTGCTCAGCGGACCTGAGCGGCCGGTCCGGACAGGCCCGTCGACACCGCCAGGCGCTCCAGGCGTTCGCGGGTCTCCGCGTCGGCCGGGCTGTAGGTCACCAGGCGGGTCTGGTGACGCAGCCCCAGCCACAGGTTGGTGAAGTCCATCCGCAGCAGGCCGGCCTCGGGGTGGACGAACCCCTTGGTGCCGTCCTCCCGGGCCGCCACCTCGTGCCGCTGCCAGGCCTCCTCGAAGTTCGGCGAGGCCTGCCGCAGCCGCTTCAGCAGGGTCTTCCAGGCGGGGTCGCCGACGTGGTCGGCCATCGCGGCCCGGAACCGCGCCACCATCTGGGTGCGGGCCGACTCCAGGTCCGCCCAGCGGGTCTGGAACTCCGGGTTGGTGAAGATCAGCCAGATCAGGTTCCGCTCCTCGAAGGGCAGGTCGTCGAGGTCGCCGAGCATGCGGTTGTACATGGTGTTGTAGGCGAGGATGTCGTACCGGCTGTTCGTCACGGCGGCGGGCAGCGGTGACAGCTGGTCGAGGATCAGCTGGACCGCCGGGGTGATCATCGGGCAGTCCGCGCTGGGCGTCGGATCGCCGGCACCGGCCAGGATGAAGAGGTGCGCCCGTTCGTTGGGGTCGAGCAGCAGCGCCCGGGAGACCGACTCCAGCACCTGGGCGGAGACCTGGATGTCCCGGCCCTGCTCCAACCACGTGTACCAGGTGACCCCCACGGCGGCGAGCTGCGCGACCTCCTCGCGGCGCAGCCCGGGGGTGCGGCGCCGGCCGCTGCTCGGGAGCCCGACCTGGTCGGGCAGGATCCGCTCGCGTCGGCTGCGCAGGAAGGCGGCCAGCTCCTGGCGTCGTACGTCCACGATGTGCGGGGTTGCCGGGGCCGCGGTGGCGGAGGTTGCGGTACGCATGCCCCCAGCATGCGCCAGTTCGAACCCTGGTGCCAGGTATTCCTTATACCTGGATAACCACACTCTGGTACCAGGGTAGGAACACCTGGATCCTCGTACTCGTGACTCAGCAACTCGAACACGCTCAGGTTCGCCCGATCCACTCCGCGCCCCGCAGCACGACCGAGCCGCACCACGCCCTTTCGGTCGCCGGCCTGGTCACCGTCCTGCTCGGCGCCTTCCTGCCGATGCTCGACTTCTTCATCGTCAACGTCGCCCTGCCCACCATCGACCACGACCTGGCAGCCGGACCGGCCGTCCTGGAACTGGTCGCGGCCGGGTACGGCATCGCCTTCGCCGTCCTGCTGGTGCTCGGCGGCCGGCTCGGCGACAGCCTCGGCCGTCGGCGGCTGTTCATCGCCGGCGCGGCCGCCTTCGCGGTCACCTCGCTGGCCTGCGGCCTCGCCCCGACGGCCGCCACCCTGGTGATCGCCCGGATCACCCAGGGCGCCGCGGCCGCTCTGCTGGTCCCCCAGGTACTCGCCACCATCACCTCCGCCACCTCCGGCGCCCAGCGTGCCCGCGCGCTGAGCATCTACGGCGCGGTCGGCGGCGTCTCGGTGGTGATCGGCCAGGTGCTGGGCGGGATGCTGATCGCCGCCGACCTGTTCGGCACCGGCTGGCGCGCGATCTTCCTGCTCAACGTCCCGTTCGCGGTGCTCACCGCCGTCCTCGCCATCCGCTACGTGCCGGAGAGCCGCTCGCCGCGGCCCAGCCGGGTGGACGTGCCGGGCACCGTGCTGCTGACCGTCGCGCTGCTGAGCCTGTTCGTCCCGCTGATGGAGGGACGGGCCGCGGGCTGGCCGCTCTGGAGCTGGCTGCTGCTGGCGGTCTTCCCGTTCGCCGCGGTCGGCTTCGTCCTCGTGGAGCGGCGCGCCGAGCGGGCCGGGCTGCTGCCGCTGGTGCCGCCGTCGCTGCTGCGGATCCCCGAGATGCGGCACGGCCTGGGCATCGCGCTTCCCTACTTCGGCTGCTTCGGCGGCTTCATGTTCGTCCTGGCGATCACCCTCCAGCAGGGGCTGCGGCTCAGCCCGGTGATGTCCGGCGTGGCCCTGGTCCCGCTGGCCTTCGGCTACTTCTCCTCCTCGCTGGCCGGACCCCGGCTGATCGGCCGCTTCGGCAGCCGGGTGATCACCGCCGGCTCCGCCCTGCAGGCGCTGGGCACCGTCACCCTGATCACGACCGTGCTGGCCGACTACCGCGGCCTCTCCGTCCTCACCCTGCTGCCCGGGATGCTCGTCACCGGCCTCGGCAACGGCCTCGTCGGCACCCCGCTCTTCCGGGTGGTGCTCTCCAAGGTGCCGTCCGAGAGCGCGGGCTTGGGCAGCGGCGTCCTGGCGACCGCTCAGCAGTCCAGCCTGGCCCTGGGGGTGGCGACGCTCGGGACGCTCTTCCTCTCGCTGACGCCCAGCCTGGGCATGGGCCACGCTCTCGCCCTGGTGCTGGCGATCCAGTCGCTCGGCTCCGTGACGGTCCTCTGGCTCAGCACCCGGCTGCCGCGCACGATGGGGTAGGGGTACTTCGTTCGGCTGAATGTGCCGCACATGTGCGGCACATGCCGCACGTTCCCTTCTACCGTGAGTCTCATGACGTCAAGAGTCCCGATCCGGCAGCTCCAGCAGCACGCCAGCGAACTCGTCGACCGTGTCGCCGCCGGCGAGCGCATCGAGATCACCCGCAACGGGCGGCTCATCGCGGTGCTGTCCCCGCCGGACCCCGAGCAACGGGTTCTCGAAGACCTCGTCAGGGACGGCACGATCGATCCCGAGAACGCGGCCACCGCTCGCGGGCTCGCGGACTGGGTCCCGCCCACCGCGCCGGACGGGCTGGCCTCGCCGTCGCAGGCCCTGCAGAACATGAGGGACGAGGAGGAGCGTTGATCTACCTCGACTCCTGTGCGCTGCTGAAGCTGATCGTGCCGGAACAGGAGTCCGACGCTCTGCGGACGTTCCTCTCCGCACGCGGATCCGAAGGACACGCCACCAGCGCACTGGCCCAGGTCGAGGTGCCACGAGCCCTCATCAGGGTCGATGCCCCGCCCTACCTGCTCGACGCCGCCGAAGACGCCCTGGATCGCCTGCTTCGAGTCCGCTTGTCGGATCCCATCCTGCGAGCCGCACGTCTGCTGCCCGGGCAGCATCTGCGCAGCCTGGACGCAATTCACCTGGCCAGTGCCGAACACCTGGAACACGCGCTCACGGCGTTCGTCACCTACGACAAGCGGCTGGCTGCTGCCGCCATCGAGCGCGGCCTTCCCGTCGAGGCGCCGGGTCAGGTCGAGGGTTCCTCGCTCTGACCCGGCGCCCCCGGGGCTTCGGTGGGCTTCGGTGGGCTTCGGTGGGCTTTGGTGGCTACCAGGCGGACCAGGGGGCGTTCCAGCCGCCGAGGCCGTTGTCCCAGGCGACCTGCTTGCCGACCGAGTGGTTGACGATCACCACGTCGCCGATCATCGAGTCGGCCCAGAACTTGCCCGCCACCGAACTGTCGTCGCCGGCCTCGGTGTCCGGCAGGCCGATGCAGCCGTGGCTGATGTTCTCGTGGCCCGCGGCCTCAACGGCCTTGGGGTTGCCGTGCACGTAGGAGCCGGTGTCGCTGATCTTCAGGCCGTGCGGCTCGGTCACGTCGTAGGGCGCGCCCTTGATGGTGGTGGTCGCCGAGTTCATGTGCACCATCCGGTCCTTCTCGAAGACCACCATGGTCCCGTTCCAGGACGGGTTGTCGTCCGCGCCCGCGGTGATCGCGACGTTCTTGGTGGTGCCGCCCTCGGCAACCGACATCTGGTGGGTGGCGGCGTCGACCGTGCTGATCTTGGAGCGGCCGATGGTGAAGCTCTCGTCCTTGTCGACGTTGCCGTAGACCCCGGGAGAGAGTTCGGCGCTCTTGGTGCGGTAGTGGATGGTCACCTTCGTGCCGGGCTTCCAGTAGGTCTCCGGACGCAGGTCCAGCCGGCTGTCGTTGCTGAACCAGTGCCCCTTGACCGGGGTGTTGTCGGAGGTCTCCACGGTGATGGCCGCCAGCGCCGCGGCCTTGTTGACGACCGCCTGGTGGAAGTCGACGCTGATGATCATGCCGACGCCGTACGTCCCGCCGCCGTCGATGTTGTCCACCAGGCCGGCCGTCTTCGTGGGGGTGAGGGTGGTGAAGCCGCTGGTCGTCGTGCTCGCAACACCGTGCGCGTCGACGGCCTGGGCGTTGACCTTGTAGGCCGTCCCCACCGCGAGGCCGGTCGACGGCACCCAGGTCAGCCCGTCGGCGGCGACCGCACCGGCCACCGGCTTCCCGTCCGGGCCGGCCACCGACACCTGGGTCAGCTTGCCGCCGGCCACCGAGACCTTAAGCGCACCGTTCGGGGCCACGTTCTTGGCGCCGTCGCTCGGCTGCACATCCAGCACCGCCGCCGAGGGCGCCGCGGTAACGGACTGCCCACCGGAGACGGCCCCCTTCGGCGCCCCGGCAGCGTTCGTCGCACCGGCGGCGCCATCGCTCGGGCCGCAACCCGTCAGCAGCAGCAGCGCGCTGCTCAACAGCAGCGCCGCACCGACCGGACGGCCCGATCGTCCACCGATGGCCCGTATGCGCTTCGACTCCACTGCCCTGTCTCCCCACCACTCGATCAACTCGTCGAACCATCCGACGCGCTGAGTGGGGTCTGCCGTCGCACGGAAGCGGTGACTGTCACAGAACCGGGACACTCGGCGGTGGAGAGGCCCCTAGGCCGTGTCTGACAATTCCCGCCGGGCCCGCGACGCCGGGCATCCCGGCTGGACGCACCGGCGGATCATCCAAGTACGACCCAGTACGAGGACGATCCGCCGGCACGCCCAGCCGGGCGCCCAACGCCGCGGGCTCATCCGACGCGAATTGTCAGACACGCCCTAGTGCCGCGTGGCCCGGCGCGGGCGGCAGGCCTTCGCGCAGCGGCCGCCGTAGCTGAACATCCGGCGGAGCAGGCTGGTACGGTCCGCAGGTCTGAGAGCTGCTGGTAGGTCATGACCCGATCCAAGCCGGGCAGGTTCGCCGCCTGTCGGACCTCGATGCCACGATGACGTCCATGACGACGCACGAGCAGCTCACCCCGGCCGAGACCCGTACCCGCGAGGAGCTGGCCGCCCTGGTCGCCACCGGGGTGCGGCCCAAGTACCTGCTGTTCTGGGGGCATCGCGCGGAGCGGGACGGGCGGATCGGGGCGGGGTCGCTGAGCCAGTGGTGGCCGGCCGCCTTCGTGGTCGACGGGGTGCGGTACGCGACCGCCGAGCACTGGATGATGGCGGGCAAGGCGCGGCTGTTCGGCGACGAGGAGATCGTGCCGAGGATCCTGGCGGCGCGTACGCCCGCCGAGGCGAAGAAGCTCGGCCGCCTGGTGCGCGGCTTCGACGACGTGCGGTGGGACGCGGCGCGGTTCGACCTCGTAGTGGCGGGCAACGTCGCCAAGTTCGGGCAGGACGAGGCGCTGCGCACGTACCTGCTGGGCACCGGGCGGCGCGTCCTGGTCGAGGCCAGCCCGCTGGACCGGATCTGGGGCATCGGGCTGGCCGCCGACAGCGAACTCGCCACCGATCCGGCGCGCTGGCGCGGGCTCAACCTGCTGGGCTTCGCGCTGATGGAGGCCCGGCGGCGACTGGCAGGGCAGTGAAACACGAAGACCCCCACCGACGGTGGGGGTCTTCGGCGTTGCGTACTGCCGACGTCAGCAGCCGATCAGACGCGCGCCCAGGTAGGTCTTCACCTGGTCGAGCGAGACCCGCTCCTGCGCCATGGTGTCGCGGTCGCGGATGGTGACCGCGTTGTCCTCAAGGGTGTCGAAGTCGACCGTCACGCAGAACGGCGTACCGATCTCGTCCTGACGGCGGTAGCGCTTGCCGATCGCACCGGCGTCGTCGAACTCGACGTTCCACGCGGTCCGCAGGTCGGCGGCCAGGCCGCGGGCCTTCGGCGAGAGGTCGGCGTTGCGCGACAGCGGCAGCACCGCGACCTTGACCGGGGCCAGCCGCGGGTCGAGCCGCATGCCGACGCGCTTCTCCATGACGCCCTTGGCGTTCGGCGCCTCGTCCTCGAAGTAGGCGTCGAGCAGGAAGGCCAGCATCGCGCGGTTGAGGCCCGCTGCCGGCTCGATGACGTACGGGAAGTACCGCTCGCCGGACTCCTGGTCGAAGTACTTGAGGTCCTGGCCGGACGCCTCGCTGTGGGTGGCGAGGTCGTAGTCGGTGCGGTTGGCCACACCCTCCAGCTCGGAGAACTCGTTGCCGCCGAAGTTGAAGCGGTACTCGATGTCCACCGTGCGCTTGGCGTAGTGGGAGAGCTTCTCCTTCGGGTGCTCGAAGTAGCGCATGTTCTCGGTCCGCAGGCCGAGGCCCACGTACCAGTCCCAGCGCTGCTGGAGCCAGTACTCGTGCCACTCCTCGTCCTCGCCCGGCTTGACGAAGAACTCCATCTCCATCTGCTCGAACTCGCGGGTGCGGAAGATGAAGTTGCCGGGCGTGATCTCGTTGCGGAAGCTCTTGCCGGTCTGGGCGATACCGAACGGCGGCTTCTTGCGCGACGTGGTCTGCACGGCCTTGAAGTTGGTGAAGATGCCCTGGGCGGTCTCGGGGCGCAGGTAGGCCAGGCCCGAGGCGTCCTCGGTGACACCGAGGTGCGTCTTCAGCATGCCCGAGAACTCCTTGGGCGTGGTGAAGGCGCCCTTGGTGCCGCAGTGCGGGCAGTTGATGTCGGCCAGGCCGTTGGCCGGCAGCTTGCCATGCTTGGCCTCGTAGGCCTCCTCCAAGTGGTCGGCGCGGTAGCGCTTGTGACAGGAGGTGCACTCGGTCAGCGGGTCGTTGAAGGTCGCGACGTGGCCGGAGGCCTCCCAGACCTCGCGGGCCAGGATCACCGACGAGTCGATCCCGACGACGTCCTCCCGAGCGGTGACCATCGAACGCCACCACTGGCGCTTGATGTTCTCCTTGAGCTCGACGCCGAGTGGTCCGTAGTCCCAAGCGGCACGCGTACCGCCATAGATCTCGCTGCAGGGGTAGACGAAGCCACGGCGCTTGCTCAGGCTGACGATCGTGTCGATCTTGTCGGCGGCCACAGTGCTCTCTTCAGTACGACGACGCGGTCATGGACCAGGGCGGGGCGCAGACAGGGCCCGCGCCGAGAGGTGGGCGGCGCGACCGTAACCGCGCGCCCGAATACCTCAGGTTACCGGCCCGGTGGGTGGCGGATTCAAATCGATAAGCCAAAGACGGTCGAAGCTCAGCCGAAGCCCGGTCAAAGCCGGGCCAAAGCCCAAGGGAGTTGACAATCATTTCCAAGTAAGATGAGAATGATTGTCATGATGCTCTACCGTCGCCGCCTCCCGATAGCCCTCGCCACCGCCACCGCGGGCAGCGCCCTGCTGCTCTCTGCCTGTGGCGGCAGCAGCAGCGCCGAGGCCGGCGACGGCAGGCTGAACGTGGTGGCGTCCTTCTACCCCCTCCGGTACCTGGCCGAGCAGATCGGCGGGGACCACCTCAAGGTGACCGACCTCACCGCGGCCGGCGTCGAGCCGCACGACCTGGAACTGACCGCCCGCCAGGTCGGCGCGGTGCAGGACGCCGACGCCGTCCTCTATCTCAAGGGCCTGCAACCCACCGTCGACAAGGCCGTCGCCCAGTCCCGCTCGCGGCACGTGGTGGACGCCACCGTCGCCGCCCCGCTGGTCGACCACCACCTGGACGAAGGCGCCGAGGGCGACCACGACCACGACGGCCACAGCCACCCCGACGCCGCCGGCGACCCGCACCTCTGGCTCGACCCGACCCGGTACGCCGCGGTCGCGGCCGGCGTCGGCGCCGAACTCGCCGCCGCCGACCCGGCGCACGCCGCCGACTACCGGCAGAACGCCGACGCCCTGGTCGAGAAGCTCGGCGGCCTGGACCGCGAGTTCCACAACGGTCTGACCAGCTGCGGCGGTAAGGCCTTCGTCACCAGCCACGCCGCGTTCGGCTACCTCGCCGACCGCTACGGCCTGGAGCAGATCGCCATCAACGGCGTCGACCCGGAGTCCGAGCCCACCCCGGCCCGCCTCGGTGAGATCCAGCAGGCGGCGAAGGCGCACGGCGTCAGCACGGTCTTCTTCGAGACGCTGGCCAGCCCCAAGCTGGCCACCACGGTCGCCAAGGACCTGAACCTGAAGACCGCCGTGCTGGACCCGATCGAGGGCGTCCGCGAGCCCGCCGCCAACGACTACTTCTCGATCATGCGGCAGAACCTGACCGCCCTGCAGACCGCACTCGGCTGCTCGAAGTGAGGGAGCTCCCGGTGACACCCGTGACACCCGTGCCCCACACCACCGCACCGGCTCTCCGGCTGCGCGGCGCCGTCGCCGCGCTCGGCGGCCGTCCGGTCCTGCACGGGGTGGACCTGACGGTCGCCCCCGGCGAGGTGGTCGCGCTGCTCGGCGCCAACGGCTCCGGCAAGTCGACCACCGTCAAGACCGTGGTCGGCGCGGTGCCGCTGCTCGGCGGCGAGCTGGACCTCTTCGGCACCCCGCGGGCCGCCTTCCGGGCCTGGCACCGGATCGGCTACGTCCCGCAGCGCACCACCGCCGCGAGCGGCGTGCCGGCCACCGTGCGCGAGGTGGTCTCCACCGGACGGCTGCCGCTGCACCGGCTGCTGCCCTTCCGCCGCCGGGACGCCGCGGCCGTCGACCGGGCGCTGAACGCCGTCGGCCTGCTCGACCGGGCCGGCGACGGGGTCGCCGACCTCTCCGGCGGGCAGCAGCAGCGGGTGCTGATCGCCCGGGCACTGGTCGCCGCGCCCGACCTGCTGATCATGGACGAGCCGATCGCCGGGGTCGACCTGGCCAGCCAGCAGGTGCTGGCCGACATCCTGCGCCGCGAGGTCGCGCGCGGCTCGGCCGTCCTGCTGGTGCTGCACGAGCTCGGCCCCCTCGCGCCGCTGATCGACCGCGCCGTACTGCTCCGGGACGGCCGGGTCGTCCGCGACACGCCCGTCCCGGAGCAGTACGGCGCGCTCCCCCGCCAGGACAGCCGCGCCGCGCGAGGCCGCCTCACCACGACCCCGGGACGGCCGCTGTGACCGAGATGCTCTCCTACGACTTCATGCGGCGCGCCCTGCTGGCCGCCCTCCTGGTCGGCGTCACCGCACCCGCCGTCGGCATCTACCTGGTGCAGCGCCGCCAGGCACTGATGGGCGACGGCATCGGCCACGTGGCGCTGACCGGCGTCGGCCTCGGCCTGGTCTTCCAGACCAGCCCGGTCTGGATGGCCGTGCTGGTCTGTGTGCTGGCCGCGGTGGTCATGGAGCTGGTGCGGGCCCGCGGCAACCAGCGCGGGGACATCGCGCTGGCGATGCTGTTCTACGGCGGGATGGCCTGCGGCCGGCTGCTGATCAGCAAGGCCCCCGCCGCCACCGGGACCAGCGGCAGCCTGGACAGCTACCTCTGGGGCTCGATCCTCGCGGTGGACTCCACCGACCTGCTGACCATCGGCGCGCTGGGCGCGCTGGTCGTCGCGGTCACCCTCGGGCTGCGCCGCCAGCTCTTCGCGGTCTGCCAGGACGAGGAGTTCGCCAAGGTCAGCGGCGTGCCGGTGCGTCTGCTCAACCTGCTGCTGGCCGTGACGGCCGCGGTGACGGTGACGGTCGCCATGCGGGTCGTCGGCCTGCTGCTGGTCAGCGCCCTGATGGTGGTCCCGGTCGCGGCGGCGCAGCTGCTGACCCGCTCGTTCGCGGCCACCCAGGCGCTGGCGATCGCGATCGGCGTGGCGGTCTCGCTGGGCGGGGTGGCCACCTCGTACCGGACCGACGTGCCGCCGGGTTCGGCCATCGTGCTGCTGGCCATCGCGCTCTTCGCGCTGTTCAGCCTGCTGGCCGCCCCGCTGGCACGACGCCGGCACCGGAGCTCCGTGCCACCGCAGGCCGGAGCGCCGCGGGAGGAGCCGGTCACAGTCGCGGTCCGGGAGGACCCTGTCGGGAGTGCGAGGCTGGCACAATGAGCTGTGACTCGCCCCGACCCCCAGGAGGAGCCCCGGTGACCACCGCAGGCCCGTCGCCACGCGCCCGATCCACCCGGCAGCGCGCCGCCGTCTCCGCCGCGCTGGACGAGATCGAGGACTTCCGCAGCGCGCAGGAACTGCACGACATGCTCAAGCACCGGGGTGATTCGGTCGGCCTGACCACCGTCTACCGGACGCTGCAGTCGCTGGCCGACGCCGGCGAGGTGGACGTGCTGCGCACCTCGGACGGCGAAGCGGTCTACCGGCGGTGCAGCAGCGGGCACCACCACCACCTGGTCTGCCGGCACTGCGGCAGCACGGTGGAGGTGGAGGGCCCGGCGGTCGAGCGGTGGGCGAACTCGATCGCGGCCGAGCACGGGTTCAGCGACATCGCGCACACCCTGGAGATCTTCGGCACCTGCGGCGACTGCGCCGCCAAGCAGCAGGCCGAGCGCGAGGCCCGCCAGCAGGCCGCTCAGCACGGCTAGCTGGCTTTCAGGACCACTCGCGCCACTGCCAGGTGGCGGCCGGGAAGGCCGCCACCAGGGCGGCCAACCGCTCGGCCAGCACGATCAGCTCCTCGTAGCCGCGCCGCCCGTCCGTCCAGCCGATCAGCCGCGCCCGGTCGATCCGCCAGCCGATCTCCGCCTGCGCGGTCAGCTGCTTGACCTCGTCGGTGATCAGCATCTCGCCGAACTCGTAGTCCGCGCAGACCCGTTCGACCTGGGCCCCCGGGCCGCCGCCGGGCAGCGGGTGCTGCTCCCAGATGCCGGGCGGGATCGGCCAGGCGCTGTCGGCGCGCCACTTGGCCGCCAGTCGGCGGTAGGTGACGGCGGTGGCCGGGAGCGCCCGCGGCAGGTCCAGCGCGGCGATCGAGAAGTCGTGCAGCGCGCCGCCGCGGCTCGGCGGCCGGGTGCGCACCAGCACGTGCCCGAGCGTGACGGGGTAGCCGGCCACCGTGCCGCGCAGCACGTCGCGGAGCGCGCCGTTGCCGGCCTCGATGCTGAACGGGTAGCCCCGCTTGTCGAACTCGGCGTAGTCGGCCGTCGAGTGCTTCTCGTACACCCAGTCCGGGTCCTCCCGGAACCGGCGGATGCTCCTGCGGACCTCGAACACTGCTGACCCTCCTCCCGGTCGCGGGGCCGGACCCACCGGCCCGACCCCGCCCCACCCTAACTACGAGCCGTACGCGCCCTTGGGATCGACCAGCACGGACCCGTCGTCGAAGTAGGTGTCCGGGTACGGTTCGCCGGTCAGGTCGTTCTCCGCCGTGCCGGCCGCGCCGTAGGCAGCGCCGTTGGTCGCGGCGTCGCCCGGGAGGTTGCTGTCGGGCGAACCCTCCGCGCGGTGGGTGCCGGTGCCCGGACCGTAGATCTTGTTCCCGCCGTGCACCGCGGCGCCGCCCGCCAGGCCGCCGGCACCCGAGGTCAGCACGTCCTGCCAGAGGTTGGTGCCGTTCTTCTTGCCCTGCGCGATGTCGACGCTGTCCGCCGCGGTCGTGCCGGCCGCGCTGGTGACGCCGTTGCTGAACATCCCGCCGACCAGCCCGTCGCCCTTCAGCAGGTCGCCGACGACGCTCGCGCCACCCCAACTCCCCGCGTGCGCACCCGATCCCGCGAACTTCTCGCCCAACGCGTCGACCACCTTGGGGGCGAACTTCTCGCCCAGGCCGGAGAGCGAGGTGCCGACCCCGGCCGAGACCGCCGCGTCCTGGAAGTCCGCGCCCCAGGTGACCTTCTGGCCCGCCATGGCCTGGCCGAGCACGTTGCCGGCGTAGTTGCCGCCCAGGTTGCCGGCGAACTTGACGCCGAACGCCAGCAGCTTGTTGTCCTCCATCGCCGTCTTGACGGTCTCCAGGACCTTCTCGATCGCCGCCAGGATCTTCGCCAGCCGCGCGACCGCCGCACTCGCCTCGCCCGCCTCCACGGCGGCCGCCGAGGCCGCCGCCGCGTCCGAGAATCCGGCGGTGACGATGGAGAGGCCGATGCCGATCGCGGCGGTCGCGGCGATCTGCTCGACGATCTCCTCGATCTGCTTGTTGACCGCCGCGATGGAGTCGGCGGCGTGGTCCAGCTGCTTGGCGACCTCCTCGAAGTGCGGCAGCGCACCGTCGATCTGGCCGCGGGTGGTGTTCCAGTGGGTGTGGAAGGCGGTCGCGGCCTGGCCCGTCCAGGAGGCGCCGAGACCGGACACCTGGTGGTCCAGCTGGTCCCGGGCGGACTTGAGGTCGGTGGCCATGCCGCGCCAGGCGGTCGCGCAGGCCCGCAGGACCCCGGGGTCCCCGCCGGGGCTGAAGATGTCGAAGCTCGACGTGATCTTGGGCGGTGGCGGCGTGGCCGGGGTGCTCTGGGGGTCAGGGGACTGGGCCATCGTCAGGCCCCCTTGAGCTGGGCCGCGTGGGCCTGGTCGGTCTTCTGGTAGGCGGTCACCGTCTGCGCCAGCGCGTCGGAGTACCCCTGGAGCTGGGTGCTCAGCTGCTGCAGACTGGTCACGGTGGCCTGCGTCATCGCGACGTACTTCTGCAGCGCGGCGGTGGATTCGGCCAGGACACCGAAGGCGTCGTTGACGTTCTCGGCGCTGGTGCCGAACGTCTTGATCTTCGGGTCGAGGCCCGTGGACGTGCTGTGGAAGTCCGCGCCGAGCGCGGTGACCTTGCCCGGGTCTATGAAGAAGTGATCGTCCGCCATCTGCCAACTCCCCGTGTTTGAAGCACTGTCGAAAAACTGACGGCACTGTACAACGGGTCTCCCGGCGCGCTGCGGGCAGGACACGACGACGGCGGCGCGGGCCGGGCCCACGCCGCCGTCGTCGTGACTCAGCGCTGCGGCGGCACCTCGGCGGTGGCGGCCTCGTTCGGCAGCGCGCCGCCGAAGCGGCGGTCGCGCATCGCGTACTGCTCGCAGGCGCTCCACAGGTCGCGCCGGTCGAAGTCCGGCCAGAGCACGTCCTGGAACACGAACTCGGCGTACGCCGACTGCCAGAGCAGGAAGTTGGACGTCCGCTGCTCGCCGCTGGGGCGCAGGAAGAGGTCCACGTCCGGCATGTCGGGGTGGTACATGTAGCGGGCGAAGGTCTTCTCGTTGACCTTCTTCGGGTCGAGCACACCGGCCGCCACGTCGGCCGCCATCGCCGCCGCCGCGTCGGCGACCTCGGCCCGGCCGCCGTAGTTGACGCACATGTAGAGCGTCACGGCGTCGTTGTCCTTGGTCTGCTCCTCGGCCACCTGGAGCTCCTGGACCACGCTCTTCCAGAGCTTGGGCATCCGGCCGGCCCAGCGGATCCGCACGCCCATCGCGCCGAGCTCGTCGCGGCGGCGGCGGATGACGTCCCGGTTGAAGTTCATCAGGAACTTCACCTCCTCGGGCGACCGCTTCCAGTTCTCGGTGGAGAACGCGTAGAGCGAGATGTTCTTGACGCCCAGCTCGATCGCACCCTTGAGCACGTCGAGCACGACGCTCTCACCGACCTTGTGGCCCTCGGTGCGCGGCAGGCCGCGCTCCTTGGCCCAGCGGCCGTTGCCGTCCATCACGATGGCCACGTGGCCGGGAACGAGTTCCCCCGGGATCTTCGGCGGCTGGGCGCCGCTCGGGTGCGGGGTCGGGGGCAGGTATTCCCGCTGCTTGCTGCCGCCGAAGAGCCGTCGCGCTGCCATGCTCACTTCTCCACGTATCTCATCGAGCGGATGCCCCGCTCAAGGTGCCACTGCAGGTAGGCGGCGACCAGGCCGCTGCCCTCCCGCCAGTACCTCGGTTCACAGGTGTCGGCCGTCTGCCAGTCTCCCGACAGCAGCGCACCGAGCAGGACCAGTGTCTCAGGGGAGGGTACGGCACAGCCAGGCACACGGCAGTCCCCGCAGAGCACCCCGCCGGCCTGGAGCGAGAAGAAGCGATTGGGACCGTCGAGACCGCACTTGGCACAGTCGGTGAAGCTGGCGCCGTAGCCGTTGACGGCCAGCGAGCGCAGCAGGAAGGCGTCCAGCACCAGGTGCGACTGGTGGGTTCCGGCGGCGAGGGTGCGCAGCCCGCCCACCAGCAGGAGGTACTGCTGGACGGCGGGTTCGCCCTCGTTCTCGGCGAAGCGCTCCGCCGTCTCCAGCATCGCGGTGCCGGCGGTGTAGCGGCCGTAGTCGGTGACGATGCTCCCGCCGTACGGCGCGATGGTCTCCACCTGGGTGCAGAGCGGCAGCGAGCGGCTCACCAGCTCGCTGCCGCGGCTGAAGAACTGCACGTCCACATGGGAGAACGGCTCCAGCCGGGCGCCGAACTTCGACTTGGTCTTGCGCACCCCGCGGGCCACCGCCCGGACCTTGCCGTGCTGGCGGGTGAGCAGGGTGATGATCCGGTCGGCCTCACCGAGCTTCTGGGCCCGGAGCACGACGCCGTCGTCGCGGACCAGCGTCATCGCCGGGCCTCGCGGCAGCGGGCGGAGCGGGCTCCGGGGGCGGACGGACGACGGGACAGGGTGGCCATCCCCCTATTCTCCCGCACGGGTCGGACAGTCCCTAGCGCGGTGTCCGGGTGGCGGCCTCCAGCAGCCGGCGGACGGCGTCCTCGCCCAGGCGCAGGCAGGTCCCGACGGCGGCCAGCACCTCGCGCTCCTGCGGGAGGTAGCGGCCGTCGGCCAGCGCGATCCAGGCGCCCTGCAGCAGCAGTCGCTCGCGGCCCTGCTGGGCCAGGTGCGGTGCCAACGGTTCGAGCGCCGCGTGCAGTTCGACGACCAGCCCGCTGCCGAGGCCGTGTACGTCCAGCGGTTCGCCGTCGCCGCTGCCGGAGAGCGCGGCGAGTGCGGCCAGCACCTGGGCCTCGCCGCAGTCCTCGAAGCCGGCCGCCTTGATCACCGCGCACGCCTCGCTCCGCGCGGCCGCGGTGCCGGTGCCGCCGGCCGCGAGAACGGCCAGGGCCACGGTGTACTGCGCGTCGCGGAGCATGCCGGTGAGCCGGATGCTGGTGGGCTGCTCCAGGCTCTCCACGCCGTAGCGGCCGTGGCAGGAGGTGCACTGCACACTGCCGAGCACGGGCCCGAGCGGAAGCACCGGCGAGCCGAGCAACCGCAGCCACCGCCGGCCGTGCTGCCGGCGGTAGTTGCGGTCACCGCCACAGCCTGGACAGAAGAAGTCGCCGAGCACATCCGTCCGCCACCTCGGGCGAACACCCCACAACCGTGTCACGGCGCCAACTCCCCAGACATGGCAGGCGGCCTGCACGTCGACGGGCAGGTCACGCGACCGGAGCAGGGGTCGTCCCACCGACCCGTTTCCGGTGCGTCGATGTTGCCACGGTTACCGACATGTGTCAGCACCTCCAACACCCGCCATCGGGGAAAAATGTGTCCCAGGCCACATCAGCCCCAGCAGGTCCACACGTTCGAGGGAACCGGCCCCCCTGTCGTTGACGCAGGCCCCATCCGCCCCTCGCATCCCGTCCGTCCCGGGGGAATCCGAGCCCGCGTCGAGCCGCGCTCCAGCGGGGTGGATACGCCGGTGGCCCGGCCACCGTCCGAGGACGACGGCCGGGCCACCGGCGGGGCGTGGCGTCGGCGGGTCAGCGGCGGCCGACCCGGTTGACGGCGCTGATCATGGCCTTCAGGGAGGCGCGCACGGTGTTGCCGTCGATGCCGACACCCCACAGGACCTGGTCGCCCACCGCACACTCGACGTACGCGGCGGCCTGGGCGTCGCCACCCTCGCTCAGCGCGTGCTCCGCGTAGTCCAGGACCCGGACGTCGACGCCGATCCGGGCCAGCGCGTCCGCGAAGGCGGAGACCGGGCCGTTGCCGACACCGGTCAGCGTGGTCTCCACGCCGTCCACGACGGCGGCGCTGGACAGCGTGTCGCGGCCGTCCTCGGTGGTCAGGCTCTGCTGGCCGCGCAGCGCGATCCGGCCCCAGGCGTTCTCCGCGGTGGGCAGGTACTCGTCCTGGAAGACGGCCCAGATGTCGGCCGGGGTGACCTCGCCGCCCTCGGCGTCCGTCTTGGCCTGGATGATCCTGGAGAACTCGATCTGCATCCGGCGCGGCAGGTCCAGCTTGTGGTCGTTCTTCAGCACGTAGGCGATGCCGCCCTTGCCGGACTGGCTGTTGACCCGGATCACGGCCTCGTACGAGCGGCCGACGTCCTTCGGGTCGATCGGCAGGTAGGGGACGCCCCAGGTGTAGCTGCCGACCGGCACACCGGCCGCCGCCGCGTCGGCCTCCAGCGCGTCGAAGCCCTTCTTGATGGCGTCCTGGTGCGAGCCGGAGAAGGAGGTGTAGACCAGGTCACCGGCGTACGGGTGGCGCTCCGGTACGACCATCTGGTTGCAGTACTCGTAGGTGCGACGGATCTCGTCGATGTCCGAGAAGTCGATCATCGGGTCGACACCCTGCGAGAACAGGTTCATCCCGACGTTGACCAGGTCCAGGTTGCCGGTCCGCTCGCCCTGGCCGAACAGGCAGCCCTCGACCCGGTCGGCGCCGGCCATCACGGCCAGCTCGGCGGAGGCGACGCCCGTACCGCGGTCGTTGTGCGGGTGAGTGGACAGCGCGACGAACTCGCGGCGCGACAGGTGGCGCGACATCCACTCGATCTTGTCCGCGTACACGTTGGGCGTCGAACGCTCCACCGTGGTCGGCAGGTTCAGGATGATCTCGCGGCCCTCGCCGGGCTGCCAGACGTCCATCACGCCCTCGCAGACGTCCAGCGCGAAGTCCAGCTCGGTGTCGATGAAGATCTCCGGCGAGTACTGGTAGCCGAAGACCGTGTCGTCGCGCAGGATCTTCTCGGCGTACTCCATGACCAGCCGCGTGCCGTCCACCGCGATCGCCTTGATGTCCTCCTTGCTGCCCCGGAAGACCACCCGGCGGAACAGCGGCGACGTGGCGTTGTACAGGTGGACGGTGGCGCGCGGCGCCCCGACCAGCGACTCCACGGTGCGCTCGATCAGGTCCTCGCGGGCCTGGGTCAGCACCGAGATGGTGACGTCCTCGGGGATCGCGTCCTCGGTGATCAGCGAGCGGACGAAGTCGAAGTCGGTGGCGCCCGAGGACGGGAAGCCGACCTCGATCTCCTTGTAGCCCAGCCGTACCAGCAGGTCGAACATCTTGCGCTTACGGGCCGGCGACATCGGGTCGATCAGCGCCTGGTTGCCGTCCCGCAGGTCGGTGGACAGCCAGCGCGGCGCCTTCGTGATCACCTTGCTGGGCCACGTGCGGTCCGGCAGGTCGACGACGCCGAAGGGCTCGTAGCGGGCGAACGGCATGCCGGACGGCTGCTGCGTCACGCTTGCCGCCGTGATCGGGGTGGGCCGGTCGATGAACGCGCGAGCGATGGAGGACTGCTCAGTCATGGTGGAGACTCTCGGCTTCTCTTCGGATGCTGGCGGGTCGGGGTGGTGGTCACCCGACAGGCCGACTCGTGTGGCGCGGAGCTGGAGAAGAACGCGCACAGCACTGAACTCCGCGGCGAGGGAGCCGGCCTCGTATCGTCTACAGGCCCTCGCCGCGGCAGCTAAGAAGAAGCAGCCCGTAACGCATGATGCGACCAGCGTAGCCCAGCGGTCGGCGGGGCCGAAGTGAGTCCAGGAGATTTCCACCCCTTGAGACGACTGTCCCGACCGGTCACCCCAAGCGGTCAGCCAGAGACACCCCGGCGACATCCCGCATGTGTCAGTGTCGAGAAATTCGAGCAATTCCGAGCACTGCGTAGCAGACTGGCGACCATGCGTATACAGGTGACCAGGACCGGCGGCCTCGCGGGGCGCCCAGCACGAGCCGAGCTGGACACCGCCGAACGGCTCGACGCCCCGCACGTGCACGCGCTCGCCCGCGAGGCGGTCGCGGGGGCCTCGCGGATCCCCTCCTACGGTGTGCCGGACGGCTACCACTACCGGATCGTCGTGGACGGCCGGACGGTGCACTGCGCGGATCCGAAACTGACCGACTCCCAGCGCGAGTTGATCTCCCTGGTGCTGCGCCAGGGGGTCTCCCTCCCGGCGGTCGGCGACTAAGACCGACCGGCACAGGCCCCCTCCCCAGGACAGCAGACGGCCACGCCGCCCCGCCCCGGCAGGGGACGCGGACGGCGTGGCCGATGAACCGTCAGAAGCCCAGCTTGCGCAGCTGCTTGGGGTCGCGCTGCCAGTCCTTGGCGACCTTGACGTGCAGGTCCAGGTAGACCGGCGTCCCGAGCAGCGCCTCGATGTGCTTGCGCGCGGTCGTTCCCACGTGCTTGAGCCGGGCGCCCTTCGCACCGATCACGATGGCCTTCTGGCTCTGCCGCTCGATGTAGACGTTCGCGTGGATGTCCAGCAGCGGACGGTCCGCGGGGCGTCCCTCGCGCGGGATCATCTCCTCGACCACCACGGCCAGCGAGTGCGGCAGTTCGTCGCGCACACCCTCCAGCGCGGCCTCGCGGATCAGCTCCGCGACCATGATCTGCTCGGGTTCGTCGGTCAGGTCGCCGTCCGGGTAGAGCGGCGGGCCGAGCGGCAGCAGCGGGGTGAGCAGGTCGGCCAGCAGGTCCACCTGCTTGTCGCCGACCGCCGAGACCGGGATGATCTCGGCCCACTCGATGCCCAGCTCCAGGCCGAGCTGGTGGATGGCGATCAGCTGTTCGGCGAGCTTCTTGGAGTCGACGAGGTCGGTCTTGGTGACGATCGCCACCTTGGGGGTCTTCTTGACCTCGGCCAGTTCCTTGGCGATGAACTTGTCGCCGGGGCCGAGCTTCTGGTCGGCGGGCAGGCAGAAGCCGATCACGTCGACCTCCGCCCAGGTGGAGCGGACGAGGTCGTTGAGGCGCTCACCGAGCAGGGTGCGCGGCTTGTGCAGACCGGGGGTGTCGACCAGGACGAGCTGCGCCTCGGGTCGGTGCACGATGCCGCGCACGGTGTGCCGGGTGGTCTGGGGACGGTCGGAGGTGATCGCGACCTTCGTCCCCACCAGGGCGTTGGTCAGGGTCGACTTACCCGCGTTGGGACGGCCTACGAAGCACGCGAAACCCGATCGGTACGGGGCAGCCGGGGAAGAAGGAGTGTCGCTCATGGGGACCATTCTCCCTGATCGCCCGGACCGGACCGGACAGGCGCCCGGCGGGGCCGCCCGGGCGGCCCCGCGCGGACCCCCGGGCCGCTACTTCCGCCGCGACTGCAACGCCCCGACCAGGGTGAACAACAGCAGCGCGATCGAGCCCCCCAGCCAGTACGGCGAGTGCGTCTCGTGCCAGCGCCCGAACCCCATCAGCACCACCAGCAGTGCGGCGAAGAACCCGAGTACCCCCATGCCCCACTCCCCCTCAATCGGAGGGAGATTATCGGACTAGTGGGCTCGGCGTCCCGGCGCGGCTAGTGCCGCGACGCGGCACTAGCTGTCACGAAGCCTCGACGCGCACCCGCAGCGACCCGTCCGGTCCGGCCAGCAACAGCGGCGTCCCCGGGCCGCCCAGGTCCCGGACGACGGCCACGTCCGCCTCAGCCGGCGTCTGCGCCGCGGTGACCACCACCGCCGCCTCCAGGCCCTTCGCCCCGCTCGCCACCGCCATCGCCACCGCCGTCTGCACCGCGCTCAGCACCAGCGACGGCAGCACGACCGCGCCGGCGACATAGGTACGGCCGGTCTCGTCACGCACCGCGGCCCCCTCCGCCACGCCGTTGCGGGCGCGAGCGGAGCGGGCCAGGGTGACGAGCTTCTGGTCTTCGGGGTCAAGGACGAGATCGAGGTCAGTCATGCCGCTGAGCATAAGACGCCGACCGCCCCCGGGGCACCGGGTGTCCAGCCGACGGTCCCCCGCGCCCGCTCCTACTCCGCCCCCTCCTACTCCGCCTGCTCCGACACGTCCTGGAGGAGGCGGACCGGCGCGGCCACCACGGTGCCGATCCGGTTGCGGCGTCCGGCCGAGCTCTCGGCGGTCAGCCTGATCGCGCTGAGCCCGCTCGGCCCGTCCTGCAGCAGCGGGACCTCGCAGGCCGACCCGGGGATCGGGACCCGTCCGAGGTGCTTGGCCAGCAGGCCGCCGACGGTCTCGATGTCCTCGTCCTCCAGCTCGATGCCGAACAGCTCGCCCAGGTCCTCGACCAGCAGCCGGGCGGTGATCCGGAACGAGCCGTCGCCCAGCTCCTCGATCGGGGCGATCTCCCGGTCGTACTCGTCGGTGATCTCGCCGACGATCTCCTCCAGGATGTCCTCGATGGTCACCAGTCCGGCCGTGCCGCCGTATTCGTCGATCACGATCGCGACGTGCGAGCGCATCTGCTGCATCTCGCGCAGCAGGTCGCCGGCCGGCTTGCTGTCCGGGATGAAGACGGCCGGCCGCATCATGGTGTCCACCTGGTCGGACTCGGCGTCCCGGCTGATGTGGGTCAGCCGCACCAGGTCCTTGAGGTAGACGATGCCCACCACGTCGTCCTCGTTCTCGCCGACCACCGGGATCCGCGAGAAGCCGGAGCGCAGCGCCAGGGTGAGTGCCTGGCGGACCGTCTTGTGCCGCTCGATCATCACCAGGTCGGTCCGGGGCACCATCACCTCGCGCACGATGGTGTCGCCCAGCTCGAAGACCGAGTGCACCATCCGGCGCTCCTCGTCCTCGATCAGGTCGTCCTTCTCGGCCAGGTCGACCAGCGCCCGCAGCTCCGCCTCGGAGGCGAACGGCCCCTCGCGGTAGCCCTTGCCCGGAGTGAGCGCGTTGCCCAGCAGGATCAGCAGCCGCGGGATCGGCCCGAGGATCCGGGCCAGCGGCAGCAGCACGAACGAGGCGGTGGTGGCCGAGGTGAGCGGGTGCTGGCGCCCGATCGTGCGCGGCGAGACGCCGACCGCGACGAACGAGACCAGCACCATCACCCCGAACGCCAGCAGCACGGCCTGCCAGGTCTGCTGGAAGGACCGGACGCAGACCACGGTCACCAGGACCGCCGCCGCCACCTCGCTGGCCACCCGGATCAGGGTGGCCAGGTTGAGGTAGCGGATCGGGTCGCCGGCCAGCGTCAGCAGCCGGTCCGAACCGCGCCGGCCGGCCCGAACGGCCTCCTCGGCACGGAACCGGGAGACCCGGGAGATCCCGGCCTCGGCACAGGCCGCCAACCAGCCGAGCATGACCAGCAGGAAGGCCCCGACCAGGAAACTCGTACTGTCTCCGCTCATCGGATCAGTGCGTGGTGGGCGCCGGGGAGAGCCCCGACAGCCCGCGACCGGCACGCCAGTCGTCCAGGATGCGCTTCTGGAGGGCGAACATGGTGCGCTCCTCCTCCGGCTCCTCGTGGTCGTAGCCGAGCACGTGCAGCACCCCGTGGACGGTGAGCAGTTGCAGCTCCTCGTCCATCGAGTGCTGCGACGGCGCCGCCAGCCCCTGCGACTTGGCCACCTCGGGGCAGAGCACGATGTCGCCGAGCAGGCCCTGCGGCAGCTCCTCGCCCTCCTTGCCCGGACGCAGCTCGTCCATCGGGAAGGACATCACGTCGGTCGGACCGGGCAGGTCCATCCACTGGATGTGCAGTTGCTCCATCGCCTCGCTGTCGATGAGGATCACGGACAGTTCGGACTGCGGGTGGATCCGCATCTTGTCGAGGGCGAAGCGGGCGACGTCGAGGATGGCATCCTCGTCCGCGTCCCAGCCGGACTCGTTGGCGATGTCGATGGACATGAAGAGGTCTGCGCTCAGCTTTCGGTGCGATGGGGCTGTCGGGGTGTGCGGTTGTTGTGCCGGGCCGCGGCCTTGCCGCCGCCGCCGGCGGCCTGGGCGTCCTCGGCGTTCTCCAGGGCGTCCCAGCGCTCGTAGGCCTCCACGATCCGGCCGACCAGCTTGTGGCGGACCACGTCGGTGCTGGTCAGGATCGAGAAGTGGATGTCCGGGACGTCCGCGAGGATCTCCTGGACCACCTTGAGACCGCTGCGGGTGCCGCCCGGGAGGTCGATCTGGCTGGTGTCGCCGGTGACCACCACCCGGGAGTTGAAGCCCAGGCGGGTGAGGAACATCTTCATCTGCTCGGGCGAGGTGTTCTGGGCCTCGTCCAGGATGATGAAGGCGTCGTTCAGGGTCCGTCCGCGCATGTAGGCGAGCGGGGCGACCTCGATGGTTCCCGCGGCCATCAGCCGCGGGATCGAGTCGGGGTCCATCATGTCGTGCAGCGCGTCGTAGAGCGGCCGCAGGTAGGGGTCGATCTTGTCGAAGAGCGTGCCGGGCAGGAAGCCGAGCCGCTCACCGGCCTCGACGGCGGGCCGGGTCAGGATGATCCGGTTGACCTCCTTGGCCTGCAGCGCCTGCACGGCCTTGGCCATCGCCAGGTAGGTCTTGCCGGTGCCGGCCGGGCCGATGCCGAAGGTGATGGTGTGCCGGTCGATCGCGTCGACGTAGTTCTTCTGGTTCTCCGTCTTGGGACGGATCGTGCGGCCCCGGTTGGACAGGATCGCCGCGGTGAAGACCTGGGACGGGCTGTCGCCGGCCCCGGCAGGGTCGGCGACGGCGTTCCTGAGCATCGCGATCGACCGCTCCACGGCATCCTCCGTCAGGGGTTGGCCGGCGCCGAGCACCAGCATCATCTCGTCGAGCAGCCGCCGGACCAGGGCGAGGTCGGCCTGCGTGCCGGTGGCGGTGACCTCGTTGCCCCGGACGTGGATGTCGGTCTCGGGGAAGGAGCGCTCGATCACTCGCAGGAGGGAGTCGGTGGCACCGAGAAGGGTGACCATCGGGTGCTTCTCGGGAATCACGATCCGGGCGCTGGCGCCGTTCACGGCCTGCGGGCGGGGCTTTGCGGTGTCACTCATCGGTTCACTCATGGGTCGGCTCTGAGGCCTGCCTCATCCCATCCGTGGTGTCGGGGTGCCGCTCGGTCGGTTCCGGGGTCACCAGGGTACGCCGCGCGGCTGTTCGCCGTGCTGCGGCCGCAACGATGGTCCGGCAGTTCCGGTGGCGATGCCACCCCTTTTCCCGGTTCACCGAACGCCGCCCCTCATCGGCGTGAGGGGACCGGAATGCGGGCGAGGTCCTGGGCGACCACCACGTCGCCGTCGAAGTGCTCGCGGGCCTCGGCGAGGTGCGCCTCCAGGTCCGGGTAGCGCTGCGAGAAGTGCGTCAGCACCAGGGTCCGCACCCCCGCCGCGGCGGCCGCCTTCGCCGCCTGGGTGGCGGTGAGGTGGCCGTGCTCCTCGGCGAGGTGGCCGTCGGCGGCCAGGAAGGTCGCCTCGATCACCAGCAGGTCGGCGCCCTCGGCCAGCGCCTGGACGCCCTCGCAGAGCCGGGTGTCCATCACGAACGCGAACCGCTGGCCGGGCTTCTCCTCGCTGACCTCCGCCAGGGTGACCGTACGGCCGTCCAGTTCCAGCCGACCCTCGCGCTGGAGCCGGCCGACGTCGGGACCGCGCACGCCCAGCGCGGCCAGCCGCTCGGGGACCAGGCGGCGGCCGTCCGGCTCGGTGAGCCGGTAGCCGAAGGACTCCACCGGGTGCGAGAGCCGGATCGCCTCCAGGGCGAAGGGGGCGCCGGGGGCGTCCAGCGGGCCGGCGGCGGCGATCGGGTGCGGGCGCAGGTCGGCCGTCTCGTGGAAGGCCGTGGCGTGCCGCAGCCGCTCGAAGAAGACCTGGCCGGAGGCCGGGTAGTAGGCGTGCACGGGGTGCGGGACACGGTCCAGGTTGATCCGCTGGACCACCCCGGCCAGGCCCAGGCTGTGGTCACCGTGGAAGTGCGTCACACAGATCCGGGTCAGGTCGGTGGCCGAGACGCCCGCGTGCAGCATCTGCCGCTGGGTCCCCTCCCCCGGGTCGAAGAGCAGGCCCTCACCGTCCCACCGCAGCAGGTAGCCGTTGTGGTTGCGGTGCCGGGTGGGCACCTGGCTGGCCGTACCGAGGACGACGAGTTCGCGCATCGACACGGGTCAGACCAGACCCTCGTGGAAGCGCTCGCCGCCGAGCAGGTGGACGTGCGCGTGGAAGACGGTCTGCCCGGCACCCGCACCGGTGTTGAAGATCAACCGGTAGCCGGACTCGGCGATCTTCTCCTCGGCGGCCACCTCGGCCGCCTCGGTCAGCAGCGCGGCGGCCAGCTCCGGTTCGGCGGCGGCCAGCGCGCCGGCGTTCGGGTAGTGCGCCTTGGGGATCACCAGGACGTGCGTCGGGGCCTGCGGGTTGATGTCCCGGAAGGCCACCGTGCGCTCGGTCTCGCGGACCACGGTGGCCGGGATGTCACCCGCCACGATCTTGCAGAAGATGCAGTCGGCCTCGGTGGGTGCGGCCATGGGTCACTCTCCGGAGAACGGGGGCGGTCAGCCCGTCGGACGTGCCGTCAAACTACCGGACGCGCCCGGCCGCCGGGCACGCCGCCCGGGTTCAGGACCAGCGCCCTGAGCGGCCCAGCAGCAGCGCGCCGGCCGCCACCCCGGCGGTCGAGGTGCGCAGCACCGAGCTGCCCAGCCGGTACGGCGCGGCGCCCGCCTCGGCGAACGCCGCCAGCTCCTCGGGGCTGACCCCGCCCTCCGGCCCGACGATCAGGAAGACGTCCCCGGCGGCCGGCAGCGGCGCCGTGGCCAGCGGCTCGGCGCCGTCCTCGTGCAGGACCGCGGCCAGCGCCGCCGCGGCCAGCAGCGGGGCGAGCTGACGCGTCGTCATCGGTTCGCGCACCTCGGGAAAGCGCAGCCGCCGCGACTGCTTGCCCGCCTCGCGCGCGGTGGAGCGCCACTTGGCCAGTGCCTTGGCGCCGCGGTCGCCCTTCCACTGGGTGATGCAGCGCGAGGCGGCCCACGGGATCACCACGTCGACGCCGACCTCGGTCATGGTCTCGACCGCGAGTTCGCCGCGGTCGCCCTTGGGCAGTGCCTGGACCACCACGATCCGCGGGCTGGGCGCGGGCTCCTGAACCAGCGCGGCGAGGGTCACGTCGAGCGCGTCCTTGCCGTGCACGGCCGTCACGGTGCCGTGCCCGCCGAGGCCGAGACCGTCGGTCAGGGTGACCGCCTCACCGGCCTCCAGCCGCTTCACGGCGGCCGCGTGCCGCCCCTCGGCACCGTCCAACCGGACCACCGCGCCCGGGGAGGCGCCGGCGAGGCGGGCGGTGTCGACGACGAAGACGGGCGCGGTCATGCGGCGTTCCTCACGAAATGGTGGTGGCCGGTCCGCCGCGAGGAGCGGCGGACCGGCCAGGGTCGAACTCGGTTCAGCGGCCGTTGAAGGCGTCCTTCAGGCGGGAGAACAGCCCCTGCTGTCCGGGCGCGAAGGTGCCCGAGGGCCGCTCCTCGCCGCGCAGCACCGCCAGGCGGCGCAGCAGCTCCTCCATCTCGGGGTCGAGCTTGGTGGGAGTCTGCACCTCGACATGCACTATCAGGTCGCCTCGGCCGCCGCCGCGCAGGTGCGTGACGCCCCGTCCGTGCAGCGGGATCGACTGGCCGGACTGGGTGCCGGGCCGGATGTCGACCTCCTCCAGGCCGTCCAGGGTCTGCAACGGCACCTGGGTGCCGAGCGAGGCCGCCGTCATCGGGATGGTGACCGTGCAGTGCAGGTCGTCGCCGCGGCGCTGGAAGGTCGGGTGCGCGGTCTCGGCGATCTCGACGTAGAGGTCGCCCGCGGGGCCGCCGCCCGGGCCGACCTCGCCCTCGCCGGCCAGCTGGATCCGGGTGCCGTTGTCGACACCGGCCGGGATCTTGACCGTCAGCGTGCGGCGGGCGCGGACCCGGCCGTCGCCGGCGCACTCCGGGCAGGGGGTCGGCACGACCGTGCCGAAGCCCTGGCACTGCGGGCAGGGACGCGAGGTCATGACCTGGCCCAGGAAGGACCGGGTGACCTGGGAGACCTCGCCCTTGCCGCGACACATGTCACAGGTCTGCGCGGAGGTGCCGGGAGCGGCGCCCTCCCCGCTACAGGTGGTACACGTGACGGCCGTGTCGACCTGGAGCTCCTTGGTCGTGCCGAAAGCGGCCTCGTCCAGGGTGATCTCCAGGCGGATCATGGCGTCCTGGCCGCGCCGGGTGCGCGATCGGGGGCCACGCTGGCCGGAGGCGGCGCCGAAGAAGGCGTCCATGATGTCGGAGAAGCCGAAGCCCGCCGCGCCCGCGCCGAAGCCGCCACCGCCGCCGTTCGGGGAGAGCGGGTCGCCGCCGAGGTCGTACACCTGCCGCTTGGCAGGGTCCGAGAGCACCTCGTAGGCGGCGTTGATCTCCTTGAACCGCTCCTGAGTCTTCGGGTCCGGGTTGACGTCCGGGTGCAGTTCACGCGCGAGGCGCCGGAACGCCTTCTTGATCTCGTCCTGCCCCGCATCCCGTCGGACGCCGAGTACCGCGTAGTAGTCCGTGGCCACCAAATGCTCCGCTTGTTCCGCCTCTAGAAGGTGCTGCGACTGGTCTCGGACGTGCCCGGGTGGGCCCGTCCGCTCTTGTGCTCTACGACTCGGCCAGGATCTGACCCACGTACCGTGCCACCGCTCGCACCGCCCCCATTGTGCCCGGATAGTCCATCCGGGTGGGACCGATCACCCCCAGTTTCGCCACGCTCTCGTCGCCCGAACCGTAACCGACCGAGACGACGGAGGTGGAATTGAGGCCCTCGTATTCGTTCTCCCGGCCGATCCGGACGGTCATCCCGGCGTCGGCGGTCTCACCCAGCAGGCGCAACAGCACCACCTGCTCCTCCAGGGCCTCCAGCACCGGCTGGATGGTGAGCGGGAAGTCATGGCCGAATCTGGTCAGGTTGGCCGTGCCGGCCAGCATGATCCGTTCCTCGTTCTGCTCCACCAGGGACTCGAACAGGGTGGAGAGGACCGTGGTCACGTTCGCCCGCTCGGCCGGCTCGAACGAGGACGGCAGGTCCTCCACGAGGGCCGGCACGTCCGGGAAGAAGCGGCCGCCGGCCCGGGCGTTGAGCCGGGCCCGCAGATCGGCCAGCGTGGTCTCGCCGACCGGTCCCGGCGTGTCGACGATGCGCTGCTCGACCCGGCCGGTGTTGGTGATCAGCACCAGCATGATCTTGGACGGCGCGAGCGCCAGCAGCTCGACGTGCCGGACGGTGGACCTGGTCAGCGACGGGTACTGGACCACCGCGACCTGCCGGGTGAGCTGCGCGAGCAGCCGCACCGTGCGGGCCACCACGTCGTCCAGGTCGACCGCGCCGTCCAGGAAGTGGCGGATGGCGCGGCGCTCCGGCGCGCTCATCGGCTTGACCTCGGCCAGCCGGTCGACGAAGAGCCGGTAGCCCTTGTCGGTCGGGATCCGGCCCGCACTGGTGTGCGGCTGGTGGATGTAGCCGTCCTCTTCGAGGGTGGCCATGTCGTTGCGCACGGTGGCCGGCGAGACGCCGAGGTTGTGGCGCTCGACCAGGGCCTTCGAGCCGACGGGCTCCTCGGTACCGACGTAGTCCTGCACGATGGCGCGCAGCACCGAGAGCTTGCGCTCGTCGAGCTGGCGGACGTCCAGGCGGCTGGGCTCGGGGGCCAGGACCGCGGCTGCGGCGCGCTGGGCCGCAGTGGGCCGGGATACGGCGCGGGCAGGCGCGGCCTTAGGGCCCGAGGGCCCGTCGGAGGCCGACGCCCGGCCGGGCGGGCGAGGGTCGGACTCGGGTTCATCGAACATGGCACGCACCTCCCTCTTCGCACGTTGTCCTGGTACCAGGTCTTACGGTGTCTGTGACGGGTTTGGCACTCGGGTCAGCCGAGTGCCAGAACCGTACCTGCCAGTGTAAGGCCCGGGTCCGTCAGCAGGAACGCCCTGTCCCTGGATGCCGCGCGGATCACTTTCTCCGCGGATGCCAAGGGCGGGCTCGGCATGGGTGGTGCCTGCGGGGGAACAAAGTGGCAGCATCGACAGCAACCGAGAGTGACTTCAAGAGGAGCAGCCATGTCGGCGTCCGGCCCCCACACCCGCTTCGCGCCCGACCGTGGGCTGACCGGGCGGATGGTCACCACCATGTTCCTGATCGGCCTGCTCTACGTCGGCTTCACCGCCGTGCTGATCGTCCTGCTCCGCGGGGCCTGGCCGCTGATCGTGCTGATCGCCGGCGGCCTCTTCATCGCCCAGTTCTGGTTCAGCGACAAGATCACCGAACGGGCGATGGGCGCCCACGAGGTCACCCCCGAGCAGTATCCGCAGCTGCACGGCACCATCGACCGGCTCTGCGCGCTCGCCGACATGCCCAAGCCGCGGGTCGCGGTGGCCGACAACGACATGCCGAACGCCTTCGCCACCGGCCGCAAGCCCGAGAAGTCGGTCATCTGCGTGACCACCGGCCTGCTGCGCCGGCTGGACCCGGAGGAGCTGGAGGGCGTGCTCGCTCACGAGCTCTCGCACGTCGCCCACCGGGACGTCGCCGTGATGACCATCGCCGGCTTCCTGGGCGTGCTGGCCGGCGCGATCACCCGGATCGCGCTCTACAGCGGGATGATGGGCGGCAACAACCGCAGCAACAACAACGACAGCAACGCCGCCATCGCGATGATCGTCATCCCGCTGGTCAGCATGGTGGTGTACGCGATCAGCTTCCTGCTGACCCGGCTGCTCTCGCGCTACCGCGAGCTGGCCGCCGACCGGGCCGCCGCCCAGCTCACCGGCCGGCCGAGCGCGCTGGCCTCGGCGCTCACCAAGGTGACCGGGCAGATCGCCGCCATCCCCACCAAGGACCTGCGCAAGGCGCAGCCGTACAACGCCTTCTACTTCGCCCCCGCGCTCAGCGCGCGCGAGACCGCCTCGCAGCTGATGTCCACCCACCCCTCGCTGGAGCAGCGGCTGGAGCAGCTGGGCAAGATCTCCGCCGAGCTGGGACGCTGAACCCCGCCACCCTCACACAGCCCTTGCGGAAGGAACGACCCGTGGGATTCCTGGATGCGCTGCTCGGTCGCAGCAAGCCGGTCCGGCCCGACCTCGACCAGCTCTTCGGCGTGCCCTCGGCCGCGCTGACCCTGGAGGCGGCCGTCGGCTTCAAGCCCACCGGCCTCGGCTCGGTCTGCTTCGCCGCCGTCGAGGGTGGCGCGTTCGGCGAGGTGGAACGCCAGGTGCGGGCCCTGCTGGACGCCGACACCGCCAACGGCGGGGTGCCGGTGGAGGCCAGCCAGGACGAGTACGGCTACTCCTGGCTCCTCGCCCGGCACCTCCCCGAGGAGCTGCCGGAACTGGTCAACGACCTGCACGCGGTCAACAGCGAGCTGGAGGCGAACGGCTTCGGGCCGCAGCTGCTCTGCTCGCTGGTCGGGTTCCGCAACGAGGCCGGGCAGTCGCTGGCCCTGGTCTACCTCTACAAGCGCGGGACGTTCTTCCCGTTCGCCCCGATGCCCGGCGGCGGCGAGCGCCGCAACAGCCCGCTGGAGCTCCAGGTGAAGGCGATGCTGGGCAACGACCTGCGAGTGGAGTCGGACCTCTCCCGCTGGTTCCCGGTCTGGGGCGCGCCCGGCCTCTGACGTGCCATCCGCTGACGGGGCGTGCGATTTCGTATAGTCCCTGGATGCGCAGCACTCACTACGGCCCCGACCTGACCCCGCCCTGGAAGCGGCAGCAGCCCGCGCCGGAGGTGCCGGCCGACCGCGACCTGGTGGTCGAGGAGGCCGCCACCGGCTTCTGCGGCGCGGTCGTGCGGTGCGAGAAGACGGCGCAGGGGGTGACCGTCACCCTGGAGGACCGGCACGGCAAACACCGGGTCTTCCCGCTCACCCCGCGCGGCTTCCTGCTGGAGGGGAAGACCGTGACGCTCGTCCGGCCCACCGTCGCCGCCCCAGCCCGGGGCCCGGCCCGCACCGCCTCCGGCTCGGTGGCCGTCCCCGGCGCGCGGGCCCGGATCGCCCGGGAGTCGCGGATCTACGTCGAGGGCCGGCACGACGCCGAGCTGGTGGAGCGGGTCTGGGGCGACGACCTGCGGATCGAGGGCGTCGTCGTCGAGTACCTGGAGGGGATCGACGACCTGCCCGCGATCGTCGCCGAGTTCGCCCCCGGCCCCGGGCGGCGGCTCGGCGTCCTGGTCGACCACCTGCTGCCCGGCACCAAGGAGCACCGGATCGCCGCCCGGGTCACCGGCGACGCGGTGCTGGTGGTCGGCCACCCGTTCATCGACATCTGGGCCGCGGTGAAACCCGCCAGCGTGGGCATCCCCGGCTGGCCGCAGGTGCCGCGCGGCGAGGAGTGGAAGGAGGGGATCTGCCGCCGCCTGGGCTGGCCGGTGGACACCCCCGCCGCCTGGAAGCGGATCCTCGCCTCGGTGAACTCCTACCGCGACCTCGACCCCGCCCTGCTCGGCCGGGTGGAGGAACTGATCGACTTCGTCAGCCCGACGGAGTGAGCCGGGCTCAGCTGTAGGTCTGGAAGTCCTCGGTGTCCAGCGTCAGCTCCAGCACGCCGACCGGCACCGGATCGCCGAACCGGCTGGTCCGCTCGGTCCGGTAGTCGGGCAGCCCCGAAGGGGTCGCGTCGCTGGGCTCGGTGAGCAGCACGCAGACACCTTCGACCGGGTCGACGATCAGGTAGGCCGGGATCGTCCCCTCCGCGTACATCAGCCGCTTGGTGCGGTGGACGCGGTCGACGCTGGCCTTGGAAACCACCTCGACGACCAGCGTCACGACGGGGGCGGGAATCAGGCGTCCCGGCCCCTCGACGGCTCCGCGCTCGTACACCGCGAGGTCGGGCTGAGGTTCGCTGGCCGCACCGGGGATGGCAATGTCCTGGGTTTGCGAACGATGCCAACGTGCGCGGGGGATCTGGTCCTGGATCGACTCGATGATCCAGTTGTGGATCCGGTCGGGCCCCGGCCATCACCACAATTTCACCCCTGATGAGTTCAGCCTTGAATCCCTCAGGCACCTCAAGGGCTTCGAAGATCCCTCTCACCCGGCCATCCACGGCGGTCATCACAGCTCCCTCGGACGGCTGCTTTTTCCTTAACGACGGTCAGTCCACCAGGTCACGCACAACCGCGTCCGCCAGCAGGCGCCCGCGCAGGGTCAGGGCGGCGCGGCCGTCGGCGTAGGCGTCCTGGTCCAGCAGGCCGTCGGCGAGGGCGCGGGCGGCGGCGCGCAGGCCCTGGGGGGCGAGCAGGGTGAGCGGGCAGCCCTCGACCAGGCGCAGCTCCAGGAGGATCCGCTCCACCCGGCGGTCCTCGTCGGGCAGGACCTCGCGGCCCAGCGCCGGGGTCCGCCCCTCCGCCAGCGCCTGCGCGTACGCGGCCGGGTGCTTGGCGTTCCACCACCGCACGCCGCCGACGTGGCTGTGCGCGCCGGGGCCGGCGCCCCACCAGTCGGCGCCGGTCCAGTACAGCTCGTTGTGGCGGCAGCGGCCGGCCTCGCTGGTGGCCCAGTTGGAGACCTCGTACCAGGAGTAGCCGGCCGCGGCCAAGGCCTGCTCGGCGATCAGATAGCGGTCGGCGTGCACGTCGTCGTCGACCATCGGCAACTCACCGCGCTTGATCCGGGCGGCCAGTTTGGTGCCGTCCTCGACGATCAGCGAGTAGGCGGAGACGTGGTCGGGGCCGGCGCCGATGGCGGCGTCCAGCGAGGCCCGCCAGTCGTCGTCGGACTCCCCCGGGGTGCCGTAGATCAGGTCGAGGTTGACGTGGTCGAAGCCGGCCGCGCGGGCCTCGGCGACGCAGGCCTCGGGCCGGCCCGGTGTGTGGTGGCGGTCCAGCAGCTGGAGCACGTGCGGGCGGGCGCTCTGCATGCCGAACGAGATCCGGTTGAAGCCGCCCTCACGCAGCTCGGCGAGGTAGGCCGGGTCGACCGACTCCGGGTTGGCCTCGGTGGTCACCTCGGCGTCCTCGGCGAGTCCGAACTCGGAGCGGATCGCCGCCAGCATCGCCACCAGGTCGCGGGCCGGCAGGAGGGTCGGCGTGCCGCCGCCGAGGAAGACCGTGCGCACCGGCAGGTCGGTGTCGCCCAGCACCCGGCGGGCCAGCCGGACCTCGCCGATCAGGTTCTCGGCGTACGTCTCCTGCGAGGCCACCGCCCCCGACGAGCGCAGCTCGGTGGCGGTGTAGGTGTTGAAGTCGCAGTAGCCGCAGCGGGTGGCGCAGTACGGCACGTGCAGGTAGAAGCCGAACGGCCGCTCGCCCAGCCCCGTCAGGGCGTGGGCGGGCAGGGAACCGTCGGACGGCACGGGTTCGCCGTCGGGGAGTGCGGAGGGCATGCCCCCATTGTCCGGTACGGCCGACGCCGGCCGTACCGGACCGCGGTGCTCACGCCTCGTTGGCGCCCGCGTACATCTCGGTGACCGCGTCGGCGTAGGTGCGCTCGACGACCGGCCGCTTGATCTTGAGGCTCGGGGTCAGCTCGCCGTGCTCGATGTCCAGGTCGCGCGGGAGGAGGGTGAACTTCTTGATCGTCTGCCAGCGCTGCAGGTCGCCGTTGAGCTTCTTCACGAAGCCCTCGATCAGCGTATGCACCTCCGGCGCGGCCACCACCTCGGCGTACGTCCCGGCGGTCAGGCCCTTCTCCGCCGCCCACGGCATGATCACCGTCTCGTCGAGCGAGATCAGCGCGGTGCAGAAGTTGCGGCCGTTGCCGATCACCAGGATGTTGCTGACGAACGGGCAGATCGCCTTGAACTTGCCCTCGACCTCGCTGGGCGCGACGTACTTGCCGCCCGAGGTCTTGAACATGTCCTTCTTGCGGTCGGTGATCCGGACGTAGCCGTCCTTGTCCAGCTCGCCGATGTCCCCGGTGTGGAACCAGCCGTCCGGCTCCAGCACCTCCGCGGTCTGCTCCGGCAGGTCGTGGTAGCCGCGCATCACGCCGGGGCCGCGCAGCAGGATCTCACCGTCCTCGGCGATCCGGACCTCGGTGCCGGGCAGCGGCGGGCCGCAGGTCCCGATCCGGACGTCCTCGGCGCGGTTGACGGTGGAGCCGGCACTGGTCTCGGTGAGCCCGTAGCCCTCCAGGATCGGCACGCCGGCGCCCAGGAAGAAGTAGCCGATCTCCGGGGTCAGCGCGGCGCTGCCGGACACCGAGCCGCGCAGCCGGCCGCCGAACGCGGCGCGGATCTTGGCATACACCAGCTTGTCGGCCACGGCGTGCTGGAGCTTGAGCGCGAACGGCGCGCTCTCCCTGCCGGTGGCGACGCGGCTGGCCTGGGTGGTGCGGGCGTACTCCCGGGCCACCTGGGCAGCCCAGAGGAAGATCTTGTACTTGGCCCCGCCCTCGGCTCTGGCCCGACCGGCGATGCCGTTGTAGACCTTCTCGAAGATCCGCGGCGCCGAGGCCATCAGGGTCGGGCGGATCACCGGCAGGTTGTGGATGATGCGGTCCACCCGGCCGTCCACCGCCATCACGTGGCCGGTGGCGATCTGGCCCGAGATCAGGGTCTTGCCGAAGACGTGCGACAGCGGCAGCCACATGAACTGCACGTCCTCCGAGCGCAGCAGCCCGCTCTCCTGCTGGGCCACCCCCTCGTACGCCCAGCAGTCGTGCACCAGGCGGACGCCCTTGGGGCGGCCGGTGGTACCGGAGGTGTAGATCAGCGTCGCCAGCTGCTCGGG
The DNA here is from genome assembly GCF_000744225.1 of Kitasatospora mediocidica KCTC 9733. Lineage (GTDB taxonomy): Bacteria > Actinomycetota > Actinomycetes > Streptomycetales > Streptomycetaceae > Kitasatospora > Kitasatospora mediocidica. The sequence continues at coordinate 1,471,973 of NZ_JQLN01000007.1, forward strand.
GTCGAGCGCGGCCACCGCCCGGTCCACCGCGTCCGGGTGCTCCTTGAGGTAGCCGGCGCCGCGCTCCTCCAGCTCGGCCAGCGTGAGGATCTCCAGCCCGTCGACGGCGGGCCGCTCGGCGGGCGCGTCGAAGAGGATCACCTGGGCCAGCTCGGGCAGCTGGTCGTGCTGGGCGACCACCTTGGCCAGCTGGGCGGCGTTCTCGGCGAAGAGCGCCCTGCTGGCGGAGTTCGCGAGGATGAAGGCGGTCTCGTCGGCGTTGGTGCTCGGGTAGACGGTCGTGGTGGCCGAACCGGCACACATGTTGCCGAGGTCTGCGATGATCCACTCGACCCGGGTGGAGGAGGCGATCGCGACCCGGTCCTCGGCACGGACGCCGAGGGCCATCAGGCCGGCCGCCACGTTCCTGACCCGTACGGCCGTCTGTGCCCAGGTCAGAGAGCGCCACTGCTCGGCTCCGGGCGTGCTGTCCGCCGCGTGCTCGTCCACTGGTACGGGGAACCGGTAGGCCTCGGCGTTCGGGGTGGCCTCTACCCTGCTGAGGAAGAGGTGTGCCACCGAGGCCGGGCGGGCGGAAATCTTGTCGGAGCCGATAACGGATTGCGCAGAACTCAACGAGACCTCCGGGGGACCAGGTGGCCGAGGGCGAAGTCGAGCGGAGGTGAGGGAGGGCCGCCCGACGGGCTTGTTAACTGGCTGGTAACTAGACAGCCGCCAGCCTAGGGGGTACGAGGCCGTTACGTAAGAGGGGTGAGGTGTCTGGCACGACACGCCCATCCCAGTGCAGTGGACAGCGCGACGCCGACCGCCGGAACACGGTAATCCCGTCCGGTTGTCGGTCGGAAGACCGAAAATAGGGATGCGAATCCCCCTGCCGACAATGAGAGTGTCCGAGTGCTGATCCGACTTCTCAGGGCCCACCTCAGGCCCTACACCAAACCGATCATCCTGCTGGTCCTCCTCCAGCTCATCGCAACCATCGGAAACCTCTACCTTCCGACGCTCAATGCCGACATCATCGACAAGGGTGTACTCGCCGGCAACACCGACTACATCATGCGCACCGGCGGGGTGATGATCGCCGTCACCCTCGCGCAGGCCGCCTGCTCGATCGGCGCGGTCTACTACGGCGCCCGCACCGCGATGGCGATCGGCCGGGACATCCGGGCCACCGTCTTCGACCGGGTACAGAGCTTCTCCGCCCGCGAGTTGGGCCAGTTCGGCGCCCCTTCGCTGATCACCCGCACCACCAACGACGTCCAGCAGGTCCAGATGCTGACGCTGATGACCTTCACCCTGATGGTGGCCGCACCGATCATGTGCGTCGGCGGCATCGTGATGGCGCTCAACCAGGACGTCCCGCTCTCCAGCCTGCTGATCGTCGTGGTGCCGGTGCTCGGTGTCATCGTGACCGTGCTGGTGGGCCGGCTGCGCCCGCAGTTCCGCAGCATGCAGAAGAAGATCGACCAGGTGAACCGGATCCTGCGTGAGCAGATCACCGGTATCCGGGTGATCCGGGCCTTCGTCAAGGACGGCCACGAGCAGGCCCGGTTCGGCGGGGCCAACGACGAGCTGACCGACGTCTCGCTGCGGGTCGGCCGCCTGCTCGCCCTGATGTTCCCGTCCGTGATGATGGTCGTGAACATCTCCAGCGTCGCGGTGCTCTGGTTCGGCGCGCACCGGATCGCCAGCGGCGGGATGCAGGTCGGCGCCCTGACGGCGTTCCTCTCCTACCTGCTGCAGATCCTGATGAGCGTCATGATGGCCACCTTCATGTTCATGATGGTGCCGCGCGCCGAGGTCTGCGCCGAGCGGATCATGGAGGTGCTCTCCACCGACTCCAGCGTGGTCCCGCCGACCGCTCCGGTCACCGAGATGCGCGACCACGGCACGCTGGAGCTGCGCGGTGTCGAGTTCCGCTTCCCGGGCGCCGAGTCGCCCGTGCTGCGCGGCATCGACGTCGACGCGCGGCCCGGCCAGACCACCGCCGTCATCGGCAGCACCGGCAGCGGCAAGAGCACCCTGCTCGGCCTGATCCCGCGGCTCTTCGACGCGACCGGCGGCGAGGTGCTGGTGAACGGCGTGAACGTCCGCGAGCTGGCACCCGCGCTGCTCGCCGAGACCGTCGGCCTGGTGCCGCAGAAGCCGTACCTGTTCTCCGGCACGGTGGCCAGCAACCTGCGCTACGGACGGCCGGACGCCAGTGACGAGGAGCTCTGGCGGGCGCTGGAGACCGCGCAGGCCAAGGACTTCGTCGAGGAGCTGGACGGCGGCCTGGAGGCCTCGATCGCCCAGGGCGGCAGCAACGTCTCGGGCGGTCAGCGCCAGCGGCTGGCGATCGCGCGGGCCCTGGTCCGCCGCCCGCAGGTCTACCTCTTCGACGACTCGTTCTCGGCGCTCGACTACGCGACCGACGCCCGGCTCCGCAAGGCGCTGGCCCGGGAGACCGCCGAGGCCACGGTGTTGATCGTGGCCCAGCGGGTGAGCACCATCCGCGACGCCGACCGGATCATCGTCCTGGACGAGGGCGCGGTCGTCGGCAGCGGAACGCACCACGAGCTGATGGCCGACAACCCGACATACCGGGAGATCGTGCTCTCCCAGCTCACCGAGCAGGAGGCGGCGTGACCACCCCGAAGAACGCGACCACCGCGACCACCGCGAAACCCGCGGTGGTCAGTGGCTCCGCCGAGGCGGCCGCCCGCCGTGGCACGGGGGGCGCAGGCCGCTTCATGGGCGGCCAGGCGACCGAGAAGTCGATGGACTTCAAGGGCTCCGGCAAGCGGATGCTGGGCATGCTCGGTCGCGAGCGGACCGCGCTCAGCGGCGTCGTCGCGCTGGGCACGCTCAGCGTCGGCTGCGCGGTGATCGGGCCCAAGATCCTCGGCCATGCCACCGACCTGATCGTCAAGGGGTCGATCGGCGCGGGGTTCCCGCCCGGTCTGACGCACGACCAGGCGGTCGCGGCGGTCCGCCAGCACGCCGGCAACCATGCCGCCAGTGTGCTCAACGCCGTCCCCTTCACCCCGGGCCAGGGCATCGACTTCGGTGCCATCGGCACCGTCCTGCTCTGGGTGCTGGCCGTCTACGTCGCCTCCGGCATCTTCGGCATCGTGCAGGGCCGCCTGGCGGCCGGCGCGATCAACCGGACGGTCAACCGGCTGCGCACCGACGTGGACACCAAGCTCTCCCGGCTGCCGCTGAGCTACTTCGACCGGCAGTCCCGCGGCGAGGTGCTCAGCCGGGTCACCAACGACATCGACAACATCGGCCAGTCCATGCAGCAGACCATGGGCCAGGTGGTGAACTCGCTGCTGACCATCGTCGGCGTGCTCGCCATGATGTTCTGGATCTCCTGGATACTCGCCCTCATCGCGCTGATCTCGGTGCCGATCTCGGTGGTCGTCGCGGCCCGGGTCGGCAAGCGGGCCCAGCCGCAGTTCGTCGCGCAGTGGAAGACCACCGGCAAGCTGAACGGCCACATCGAGGAGATGTACACCGGCCACTCGCTGGTGAAGGTCTTCGGCCGGGAGAAGGAGGCCGCCGAGATCTTCCGCCAGGAGAACGAGGCGCTCTACGCGGCAGGCTTCAAGGCGCAGTTCATCTCCGGGACGATCCAGCCCGCGATGATGCTGATCAGCAACCTCAACTACGTGCTGGTCGCGGTGGTCGGCGGCCTGCGGGTGGCCAGCGGCGCGCTCTCGATCGGTGACGTGCAGGCGTTCATCCAGTACTCGCGGCAGTTCAGCCAGCCGCTCACCCAGGTCGCCTCGATGGCCAACCTGGTGCAGTCCGGCGTCGCCTCGGCGGAGCGGGTCTTCGAGCTGCTGGACGCCGAGGAGCAGTCCGCCGACCCGCTGAGCCCCGAACGACCGGCCGAGCTGCGCGGGTTGGTCTCCTTCGAGGACGTGGCCTTCCGCTACGACCCGGAGAAGCCGCTGATCGAGGACCTGTCGCTGAAGGTCGAACCCGGCCACACGGTGGCGATCGTCGGCCCGACCGGGGCCGGCAAGACCACCATGGTCAACCTCCTGATGCGGTTCTACGAGGTCAGCGGCGGCCGGATCACCCTGGACGGGGTGGACATCGCCGCGATGTCCCGCGAGGAGCTGCGCTCGGGCATCGGCATGGTGCTCCAGGACACCTGGCTGTTCGGCGGGTCGATCGCCGACAACATCGCCTACGGGTCGGTCAACGCCACCCGTGAGCAGGTCGTCGAGGCGGCGAAGGCCGCGCACGTCGACCGGTTCGTCCGTACCCTGCCGGACGGCTACGACACGGTCATCGACGACGAGGGCACCGGGGTCAGCGCGGGCGAGAAGCAGCTGATCACGATCGCCCGGGCGTTCCTCGCCCAGCCCAGCATCCTGGTCCTGGACGAGGCCACCAGCTCGGTGGACACCCGTACCGAGGTGCTGATCCAGCGGGCCATGGCCACCCTGCGCACCGGCCGGACCAGCTTCGTCATCGCCCACCGGCTCTCCACCATCCGGGACGCCGACGTGATCCTGGTGATGGAGGCGGGCGCGATCGTCGAGCAGGGCTCGCACGACGACCTGATCGCCTCCGGCGGCGCCTACGCCAAGCTCTACCAGGCGCAGTTCGCCCAGGCTGTCGCCGAGACGGCCTGAACCACCGGCGCAGAACGGCGAAGGCCGCCACCCCGCGAACCTCGGGGTGGCGGCCTTCGCCGTTCTGCGGGCGCCGGGTTACTTCTTGGCGTCCTTGGGGCTGTCCGCGTCCGTCGACAGCGCGGCGATGAAGGCCTCCTGGGGGACCTCCACGCGGCCGACCATCTTCATCCGCTTCTTGCCCTCCTTCTGCTTCTCCAGCAGCTTCCGCTTACGGGAGATGTCACCGCCGTAGCACTTGGCGAGGACGTCCTTGCGGATCGCGCGGACCGTCTCACGGGCGATCACCCGCGAGCCGATGGCGGCCTGGATCGGCACCTCGAACTGCTGGCGCGGGATCAGCTTCTGCAGCTTGCCGGCCATCATGACGCCGTAGTTGTAGGCCTTGTCCTTGTGCACGATGGCGGAGAACGCGTCCACCGCGTCGCCGTGCAGCAGGATGTCGACCTTCACCAGCTCGGCGGTCTGCTCGCCGATCGGCTCGTAGTCGAAGGAGCCGTAGCCGCGGGTCTTGGACTTCAGCTGGTCGAAGAAGTCGAAGACGATCTCGGCGAGCGGCAGGGTGTAGCGCAGCTCCACCCGGTCCTCGGAGAGGTAGTCCATGCCCTGCATGTTGCCGCGACGGCCCTGGCAGAGCTCCATGACGGCGCCGACGAACTCGTTGGGCACCAGGATGGACCCGCGGACCACCGGCTCGTGCACCTCGGCGATCTTGCCGACGGGGAACTCGCTCGGGTTGGTGACGGTGTGCTCGCTGCCGTCCTCCATCACCACGCGGTAGACCACGTTGGGGGCGGTGGAGATCAGGTCGAGGTTGAACTCGCGCTCCAGCCGCTCCCGGACGATCTCCAGGTGCAGCAGCCCGAGGAACCCGCAGCGGTAGCCGAAGCCCAGCGCGACCGACGTCTCCGGCTCGAACACCAGGGCGGCGTCGTTGAGCTGGAGCTTGTCGAGGGCGTCGCGCAGCAGCGGGTAGTCGCTGCCGTCCAGCGGGTAGAGGCCGGAGAACACCATCGGACGCGGGTCCTTGTAGCCGCCCAGCGCCTCGGTCGCACCCTTGTGCATCGAGGTGATGGTGTCACCGACCTTGGACTGCCGGACGTCCTTCACACCGGTGATGATGTAGCCCACCTCGCCGACGCCGAGGCCGTCGGCGACCTTGGGCTCGGGCGAGATGACACCGATCTCCAGCAGCTCGTGCGTCGCGCCCGTGGACATCATCTGGATGCGCTCGCGCTTGGTGAGCTCGCCGTCCACCACACGGACGTAGGTGACCACGCCGCGGTAGGTGTCGTAGACCGAGTCGAAGATCATCGCGCGGGCCGGGGCGTCCTTGACGCCGACCGGCGCCGGGACCTTGGCGACCACGTGGTCCAGCAGGTCCTCGACACCCAGGCCGCTCTTGGCGCTGACCTTGAGGACGTCCTCGGGGTCGCAGCCGATGATGTGCGCGATCTCGGCGGCGTACTTCTCCGGCTGGGCGGCCGGAAGGTCGATCTTGTTGAGGACCGGGATGATCGTGAGGTTGTTCTCCAGCGCCAGGTACAGGTTGGCGAGGGTCTGCGCCTCGATGCCCTGCGCGGCGTCGACCACGAGGATGGTGCCCTCGCAGGCCGCCAGCGACCGGGAGACCTCGTAGGTGAAGTCGACGTGGCCGGGCGTGTCGATCATGTTCAGGATGTGGGTCTTGCCCACGTCGTCGCCGGTCTTCGGCGCCCACGGGAGGCGGACCGCCTGCGACTTGATGGTGATTCCGCGCTCGCGCTCGATGTCCATCCGGTCGAGGTACTGGGCACGCATCTGCCGCGGGTCGACGACGCCGGTGATCTGCAGCATGCGGTCGGCGAGGGTGGACTTGCCGTGGTCGATGTGGGCGATGATGCAGAAGTTGCGGATCAACGCCGGGTCGGTACGGCTGGGCTGTGGCACGTTCGTAGGGGTCGCGGGCACCTTGGTCCGATTCTCCGTTGCTCCGGGGGCCGGGTGCTCGCCCCGTCTTCGACAACAGAAGGAGCCGCTTCCCGGGGACCGGACGGTCTCGTCCGATCGACATGGCTGCCACCATCTTCCCACGAGCCCGCCCCGCGGCGGCGTCCAGCTCTTCCCCGCCCGTCGGCGGTCCCCGTAGGCTGCCGGTCATGATCTTGGAAAGTGCGCTGCTGGACGTACTGCCCGGCCAGGAGGACGACTTCCTCGCCGCCTTCGCCGAGGCCAAACCGCTCATCGCGGGCCGGGCCGGGTTCCGCGGGCTGGAACTGCGGCGCTGCCTGGACGAGGGGCGCGGCTCGCGCTTCCTGCTGCAGGTGCGGTGGGAGAAGCTGACCGACCACACCGAGGGGTTCCGCGGCTCCGCGGAGTACGAGCGGTGGCGCGAGCTGCTGCACCGCTTCTACGCGCCGTTCCCGGTGGTCGAGCACTACGGTGAACCGGTCCACCGCGCCTGACCGGTTTGGGGCGGGTGCGACGCCCCTGGTACCGTAGGTCGCTGCACCTCACCTCGGCATGCCCTCTCAGCAGGTTCGGGGTGGCGGGTGCATCCGAGTTCAGACCGAATAGACAAGACTGAGGCTCCTTCGTGGCGAACATCAAGTCCCAGATCAAGCGCAACAAGACCAACGAGAAGGCGCGCCTGCGCAACAAGGCCGTCAAGTCCTCGCTGAAGACCGCTGTGCGGAAGGCCCGCGAGGCCGCTGCCGCCGGTGACGTCGAGAAGGCCACCGTGCTGGCCCGTGCGGCCTCCAAGGCCCTCGACAAGGCCGTCAGCAAGGGTGTCATCCACAAGAACCAGGCCGCCAACAAGAAGTCGGCGATCACCAAGCGCGTCTCCGTCTCGGCCTGATCCACGCCTTATCCCCTCGGGGTGATTCCGGCCCTCTACCCGGAAGCCCGAGGCGCACGACACGTACCGCACGCGGCCTGCGTTCGCCACGCGGGTGCGGTGCACAGAACAGAGCGGCAGGCGCCGCGGCAGCCCCTTCGGGGGACGGCCGCGGCGCCTGTCGGCGTTCCGGGGGCGTTTCGGGGGACCGCAGGAGGCGGATATCGTCTGAGCCACGCTCCGTCCGGCCTCGTCACGCTCCGCTGCCGCCACCCCCTGGGACACCCATGTCGACGCCACACCAGACCACCCGCGGCTACGGCTTCCCGCAGCCGCCGCCCGCACCACCGACCGCGCCCGGTGGTGATCCAATGCCGGGCCTCAGCAGGAGCAGGCGGCTGCTGAGACGGTCGGCCTGGGGGTTCGCCGGGGCACTGTTCGCCTCGGCGGTCTGGACGGCCGCGCTGTGGGCCGTACCGTCGCTGGTCAACACGGCCTCGTCACCCCTGCGGGTGGGCAGCTACCGGACCACCGACGACCTCTGCAGCAAGGTGCCGTTCAACCGGTTCGGCCAGCTCTACCCAGTGGCCTCCGGCACGGCGTACCACTACTCGACCCACAACCCGGCGCTCGACGACATGTACTGCAGCCAGTACCTCAAGCACAGTGCCAACGACAGCGGCTACGTCACGCTGTCGATGGAGGTGCAGCTGCACCGGGCGGTGAGCGCGGCGCCCGAGTTCGAGGCCCAGCGCAGCGGGTTCGACCAGCGGAAGTTCCAGGTCAGCGACGTACCCAACCTGGGGGACGAGGCGTTCGTCGGCTACCTCGACGACCAGAGCGGGTCGGACCGGACCCGGCACTACCTGACCCAGACGCTCTACGTCCGGGACGGCGCGCTCACCTGCTACCTGAACTGGTCCGGCACCTACCAGGAGGGCAAGGACACCCCGCCGGACCGCGACGGCATCCGGCAGGCCCTGGTGATCGACACCCGCGACGCGCTGCGCGCGCTGGGCGGGCGCTGACGGCGCGGCGGGGGGTGGGCAGGCGGGGCCGGCGCGGCAGGGGGTGGGCAGGCGGGGCCGGGTAGGCGCGGCGGGTAGGTCAGTACTGGCGGGCTCCCGAGCGCGCGGCGCGGGCGACCGCGACGACCGCTCGCTCCAGCGCGTAGGCCGGGTCGTCGGAGCCGCCCTTGACGGCGGCGTCGGCCAGCGCGATGGCGGTCAGCGCGGTGGCGACGCCGTCACCGGTCCAGCCGCGCATCTGCTGACGCACCCGGTCCACCTTCCACGGCGGCATGCCCAGCTCGCGGGCCAGGTCGCCCGGGCGCATCGAACGGTCGGCGGTGGCCAGCCGGCCGATGCCGCGGACGCCGGCGGCCAGGGCGTAGGTGATGCCGGTCGGCGGCTGGCCCACGGCCAGCGCCCAGCGCAGCCGTTCCAGAGCCTCGGCGGCCCGGCCGGTCACCGCGAAGTCCGCCACCTCGAAGCCGGTCGCCTCGGCTCGGCCGCTGTAGTAGCGGGCGACCACCCGCTCGTCGATCGTCCCCTCGACGTCGGAGGTGAGCTGGCTGCAGGCGGCGGCCAGCTCGCGCAGATCGCCGCCGAGCGCGTCCAGCAGCGCCTGGCAGGCCTCGGGGCTGGCGGACCGGCCCAGGTTCTTGAACTCGCCACGGACGAAAGCGATCCGCTCCCCGGCCTTGGTCAGCTTCGGGCAGGCGACCTCGCGGCCGCCCGCCTTGCGGCCGGCGTCCAGCAGGCCCTTGCCCTTGACGCCTCCGGCATGGACCAGCACCATGATCACTTCCTCGACCGGGGAGTCGAGGTAGGCCTTGACCTCCTTGACCGAGTCGGCGCCGAGGTCCTGGGCGGCACGGATCACGATCACCTTGCGCTCGGCGAAGAGCGAGGGGGTGGTGAGCTCCGCGAGGCTGCCCGGCTGGAGGGCGCCCGGTGCGACGTCGCGGACATCGGTGTCGGGGTCGGCCGCGCGTGCCGCCGCCACCACCTGGGCGACCGCACGGTCGAGCAGCAGCTCCTCCTGGCCGACCGCGAGGGTCAGCGGGGCGAGCAGGTCATCGGGTGCACTCTTCCTGGCCATCGCAGACCAGCATCCCATGGGGCGCCGACAGGCCCGGCCCGCGAGCAGCCACAATGGAGCGGTGACCGACCATGACATCGATGACCGGCCCGTGACCACCGGGCGACAGCTGCTCGTCCTCGCCGACCGCGACGCGGCCGAGGCGGTGGCCGCCGACCTCAGCACCCGCTGCCCGGAGCTGGACACCCCCGAGCTCGTCCGCGACGCCCTCGCCGGCGAGGACGACGCCGAGGACGCCCAGTGGCTGGTGGTCCTGGAACCCCCGGCCGCCGGCTGGACGCACGACCTCCTGACAGCGCTCGACAGCGCCGTGGCCGACCAGGACGGCTGGCGCGAGGACGCCTGAGCGCGGACGCCTGCGCGCGGACGCCTGCGCGCGGACGCCTGCGCGAGACGGCGATGTCGGCGGTGGCCCCGGCGTGGTTCAGCGCAGCATGTCGGCCTCCCGTACGCGGTGGACGTGGATGAGGAGGTCGTAGGACGGGGCTATCGCGACGTTGTCGAGCGGGCAGGGGTATGCGGTGCCGATCTGGCGGGTGGGGCGGGCGGTGTCCAGCCAGGCGCGGGCCGCGGCCGGGGCACTGCGGGTGTCGAGGAAGTAGTCGGGGTAGCGGACCTGGTCGAGGACGTACTCGTTGCTGCCGGGCGCGGCCGCGTCCGCCGTGAACTTCACCCACGGGCCGTCCAGGCTCTTGTCCTGCGACAGGAAGGAGCCCTGGTCGAAGGTGGTCCCGATGGCGAGGTAGGCCTTGCCGAGCACGTCGCGCAGGAACGCGCCCTGCAGCTTCGGGTAGGTCTCGGGATCGGCGGTCACATACGCCACATGCTGGTCGTGGGCCGACAGCAGCATCCGGTGACCGGTGTGGCGCTGCCACCAGGCGATGTTGTCGGCCATCAGCTGGTCGCGGTAGAGCTCCGCGGCGCCCAGCGCCTTGGCGTCGCCGAAGTCGTAGGCGAGGAACGTGGCGGTCTGGGCGATGGACCGGGCGTGCTGCACCGTCCACTCGAACTCGTCTCCGCCCGCGCCCTGCTGGGCCTCCAGCAGGGCCAGGGCCTGCTGGGCGCCGGCCGCCAGCCGCTGCCGCTGCGGCAGTGGTCCGCCCATGTAGGCAATGGCGTCGTCGAGGGGACGCAGGCCGGTGTAGAGCTCGGTGAAGCGCGGCAGCAGCTGCGGGTAGTGCCGGCCGACGTAGCCCGTCACCCGCTCGAAGAAGTCGTCACCCACCCGGGGAGCACCGACGTCATCACCCATGAAGTGCACCCGGCGGCCGGGAGAGCATCGGTTGTGGTCCCGCATCCACTCGACCAGATGCAGGAACTCCTCGCGCTCGAAGGGCGATCCGCCCAGCGCCTCCTTCAGGATCTGTCGCGCATCGCCTCGCCCGCTCTGGACGTACTCGTCGATCAGCACCCCCGACGGCCAGCCGATCTCCAGGGCGAAGGTGGTGAAGCCCTTCTCGTCGACCAGATACCGGAAGACCCGCTCCTTCAGGGCGAAGAACTCGTGCGAACCGTGCGTGGCCTCCCCCAGGCCCACCACCGTGGCGGCGCCGATCATCGCCCCCAGGGGTCGCAGGTCAGTCGTGTCCGAGCCCGGTTCGGTCGACCGCAGCGGGTGGGCCGCCCGTTCGAGGGCGCGGACCGGGTCCCGGCGATCAGGCTTCGCCGGGGCCTTCTGGTCCGCGTAGGCCGGCGTGGGAGCCAGCAGCGCCCCCAGCGTGGCCGCGGCCGCCATCAGCAGCGGGCGTCGCCCTGTCGTCGTCTTCTCGGTCATACCGATCACTCCTCACGTCGAACGCCTGCGTAGGTGACCGCCTCGGCCCTGGTGCGGTCGTGGGACGCCCGCGAGGCCTGCTGCGGCCCGAGCCGACGGCACCCCCGGCCAGGGCGTGGTCCGCAACGTGGCGCCGGGCCAGGCGAGTTGCCGATGCCGATGGCTCCTGGTCAATCCCCAGCACATCACGCGGTCGGCGCCCTCCGATCCGAGCGCAGGACGAGATCGCGGATGGGACCGAGGTCCCCCCTGACGCCCGAACCAGGGCCCCGGGCCCGGTGCTTGGTCCACCGCGAGCACCGCGTTGCCGGGTTCGCAGGAGGGCCGCCACCGTGCCCGGGAGTTCGTCGGGGGCATCGGGTTCGTCGCGGGCTTCGGCGTCGTCGGGGGTGTCGGGGTGGGGGTGGACGAGGGCGCGCAGGGTGTGCGGGTCGTCGCCCAGGACGGCGATGTCGCCGGCGTGATCGGTGCGCAGGACGGTGGCTCCGAGGGCGCGCAGGCGGTCGAGTGTGCGGGCGGCGGGGTGTCCGTAGGGGTTGCCGCGGCCGACCGAGATGAGGGCCAGGCGCGGGTGCAGAGCCGTCGCGAGATCCCAGTCCTGGTTGGCCGAGCCGTGGTGGGCGACTTTGAGGACGTCCACCGGGCCCGGGCGGGCGCGCGTGAGCAGCGCCGCCTGGGCGGCCGGTTCCAGGTCGCCCAGAAGGGCGAAGCGCAGTCGGCCCGCCGTGACCAGCAACGAGACGCTGGCGTTGTTCGGGCCCGGGGTGTCGAACCCCAGCGGACCGGCCGGCCAGAGTACGTCCCACGACAGGCCCGGGCCCGCACTGCGGTGCTCCCCCGGTGTCGCCCGCAGCAGCGGCACGTGCGCCGCCGCGGCCCACCCCAGCACCCGGGCCTCCTCCCCCGGCGGCGCGTCCAGCGTCGTCGTCTCGATCGCCCCCACCGCGCGACCGCGCAGCACCCCGGGCAGGCCCTCACTGTGGTCGGCGTGGAAGTGGGTGAGTACCAGCAGAGCGACCCGGGTGATCCCGAGATCCCGCAGGCAGGCATCGGCGGCCGCCGGATCCGGACCGGTATCGACCACCACCGCGGTGTCCGGCGCCTCGTCACCGCCGCCCTGCACCGGCAGCACGAGCAGATCCCCCTGGCCGACGGAACACATGACAAGCCGCCAGCCGACCGGCGGCCAGCCTGTCGCCATCCGCACCAGCGGCGGTGGGCGCAACAGGAGCAGGAACACCGCGAGGACGAGGAGCGCGGGGACGAGCAGCCGTCGGCGCCGCGTGGGGCGTGGGGCGGAGGTTTGGAGGAGGGAGGCGGCCCGGTCGGGAGCGGTCGAGGCAGGGGTGAGCGGGCCGGGGGTGGGCGGGCCGGCGGTAGGCGGGCCGGCGGTAGGCGGGCTGAGGACGACGGGGGCGGGTGTGCCGGGGCCGGGCGTGCCGGGGCCGGGAGTGGCGGGGCCGGCGGGCGGGTGCCGGAAGAGCAGTGGCGCACCCGCGACGGCGGCCGCGATGGCGATCGCCAGGAGCACGACCCCGGGCCACCCAGGGGTCCAGGCGAGCTGGGCGCCGGGCACGGAGGAGCCGTAGCGGGCCACGGCGGCCAGCCACTGCGTAGGCACGCCCGCCAGGCCCGCCAGCAGATGTGCGGCGGCCATCGAGAACGGCGACGCCACCAGCGCCGCGAACCCGAGCAAGGTGGCCGGTGCGACGGCGAGTTCGGCCAGCAGGTTGCACGGGATGCCCACCAGGCTCACCCTCGGCGCCAGCAGGACCGTCGCCGGTGCGCACAGCGCCTGCGCGGCGGCGGCCGCGGCCACCGCACCGGCCAGGTGATGCGGCCAACCGCGCTCGTGCAGGATCACCGTCCACCGCCGACCCAGCGTCAGCAGACCCGCGGTGGCGAGGACCGAGAGCAGGAAGCCGTACGAGCGGGTCAGGAACGGGTCGGCCAACACCAGTGCCAGCACGGCCCCGGCCAGTGCGGGAACGGCCTGCCGTGGTCGACCGGTGGCGAGCGCCAGCAGACTGACCAACCCCGTCGCGGCCGCCCGGAGCACGCTGGGATCGGGGCGGCAGAGCGTCACGAAGGCCAGGGTGAGAGCCGCCCCGAGCAGCGCCGAGACGCGCAGCGGGACCCCCAACAGAGCCGCCAGGCCGCCGCGTTCGGCCGTACCGGCGCGGCCGGGAGCACCCAGCAGGACCGCCAGGACGATGGAGAGGTTAGCTCCACTGACCGCGGTCAGGTGGACCAGGTCGGTGACCTGGAAGGCCTCGTCCAACTCGTCCGGAACGGCGGAGGTGTCGCCGACGACCAGGCCTGGCAACAATGCCCGCGCGTCCGCCGGGAGTTGGTCGCAGGCCTGGCGCAGTCCGCTGCGCAACCGTCCGGCCAGCCGCTGGACGGCACTGGGTTGCGCCAGGACCCGGGGCGGCCCCTGGGCCAGCAGGGTGGCGCCGGTGTCGGCGCTCTGTCCGGACGGCGCCAGGACCCGGACTTCGGCGCCGACCCGGGCGGACGGCAGCAGGCCCTGCCAGGTCGCCACGTCCTGAGCGCGGACGATGACGGTGACGGGCGTCCGGGTCCGCGTCGCACCGGCGGGGACGGGCGGCGGGACGGGCGGTTGGCCGGGCGGCGGAACGCGCGGCTTGACGGGCGGCTGGCTGGGCGACTGGACGGGCGAGGCGAATGAGTCGGGTGCGGCCAGAGCAGCGGCCGCCACGGCGGGCGACACGGCGGGCGAGGGGACGGCTGAGCGGACGGTGACGCGGTCGGCGGTGGCGTCGACGGTGAGCAGGTCCTGGCCGGGACTGGAACCGCTCGCCCGCGAGGTGTGGCTGTGCGGGTCGCCCGTGACCGTCAGCTCCACCTCGACGGCGCGCTCGGTACGGCCGCCCGAGACGCCACCGGCTGCCCGGTCGACCGAGGCCGCGCGAGCCAACGCGGGGAGCGGTCCGCGGTGCAGGTCAGCGGTCTGCAGAACGGTACAGACCGTGGCTGCCGCACTGGTCAGCAGTACGGCCGCGACCAGGGCCAGCGCGGCCCCGCCGCCCGTCCGCCGGGAGTGACGGCGGCCGAACAGCAGGGCCGGCGCGACCGCGGCGACCAGTGCGGCCCCGCCCAGCAGCAACGGCGCGTAGCAGGAGTCGACGTCGAGCAGCAGGGCAGTGACGACCCAGGCCGCGAGCGTCGGCAGCAGCAGTCGGAGGTCCGATACGTCTCGACGGTGGGCTGACGGGTCATCAGTGCCTCGGACGGGCGGCGGCACCGCGACCACTCCTCTCGCTCGGGCTCACAGCGTGAGCAGCGGTTTGAGTTCGGCGAACTTCCGCTCGCCGATCCCATTGATCTGCCGGAGCTGCTCCAGGGAGCGAAAGCCGGCGTGGGAACTGCGGAAGTCGACGATGTGCTGGGCAAGAGCCGGGCCGATCCCCGGCAGAGCGTCGAGTTGCTCCCAGGTCGCGCGGTTCAGGCTGACCGGCGCTCGTGGGGCCGCAGTGGCGGCACGGGCGGAGGTCGGCGCCGGGGCGCCTACCAGGATCTGTTCGCCGTCGACCAGAATCCGGGCGAGGTTGAGCTCGTCGGTGTCCACCCCTGGCTGGGCACCCCCGGCGGCCCGGACCGCGTCGGCCACCCGGGAGCCGCCCGGCAGCGAGCGGAGCCCGGGGTTCGCGACCTTCCCCGCCACGTCGACCACCACGGCGGGGAGTTGCTGCAGCGAGGCGTCCGGCGGACCGTCCGCGACCACCGCCGGCACGGTGGCCGCCGCCGGCGCGAGCGGAAGCACCCCGGCAGGGGAACCGGCTGGGGAACCGGCGGAGGAACCAGCTGGGGAGCCGGCGGACTTCGGTGATCCGGCCGTGGTGGTGGAGGCCACCGGAACGGCGACCGGCTGCGGGCGCCCGAACCAGAAGTGCTGCACGGCGTAGGCCACCGCGAGCAGGAGCAGCACGCTGAGGCCGAGCACGGCTCTTCGGTCCACCCAGAGCAACGAGTGCAGGCAGGGCGGCAGGCGAGGCCGGAACCGGGAGCCCGGGCGGCGAGGGGAACCGGAGGGCGTGGAGGCAGAGCCGGAGCCGGTTGTGGAGTGGGTCCGGGGCGGGGGGATCAGCGCGGCGGTCGGCGGGGAGGGGGAGCCGTCGTCCGGCGTCGCGGCAGCGGGCTCTGAGCCGACGTCAGCCTCGGCTGGAGGTGCGGCAGCGGGGTCGGCTCGCCGGTGGTCACGGCGGCGCCCGTAACCGCGCGGCCAGTCCTCCGGCAGCTCATCGCCGGGCAGCCCGGTACTGAGCGAACCGGTGCCGAGCGGGCCGGCATCGGGCGGGCCGGCATCGAGTGCGCCGACGTCGGACGGCCAGGGCTTCGCCTCGGGCGGGCGGTCGGTGATCGGCTGGTCGGTCACCGCGAAGAGGTGGTTGATCCGGTGCCGGACCAGGTCGGCACGCTCCCGCTCCCTACGGCGGGCCAGCACCGGGTTCAGGCTCAGCGGGTTCGTCGGTCCTGGGGTACTGCGCATCGTGCTGCTCATGGGCACGACGGTAAGGACTGGAGAGCCCATCGGCAGGAACGGAAAATTTCCTGTGGAAAACCCCGGTCCTGTGGACAACGCCCTTCCCCCACATGGGCGCGTTTCAGCGCGGCGAGACGACCACAGCCAGCAGCCCCGGACCGACGTGCGCGCCGATCACCGCGCCCACCTCCCCCACGTACAGGTCGCGCAGCCCTGGCACCCGCTCCCGCAGGCGCTCCGCCAGCGGCTCCGCACGTTCCTCGGCGGCCAGGTGATGGACCGTGATGTCCACCTCCGCCTCTCCGGCCTGCTCGACCGCGATCTCCTCCAGCCGCGCGATCGCCCGGGACGCCGTGCGCACCTTCTCCAGCGGCTCGATCCGTCCGCCGGAGAGGTGGAGCAGCGGCTTCACCGCGAGCGCGGAGCCGAGCAGCGCGCGGGCCGCGCCGATCCGGCCGCCACGTCGCAGGTACTCCAGGGTGTCGACGTAGAAGAACCCGTGCGAGGCACCGGCCCGTCGTTCGGCCGCCGCGACGACCCCGTCGAGCTCCTGTCCGGCCGCGACGGCCTCGGCGGCAGCCAGGACGGCGTAGCCGAGCGCCATGCCGACCATCCGGCTGTCCACCACCCGCACCGGCAACTCGGCCTCGGCGGCAGCCAACCGGGCCGCCTCGCAGGTGCCGGACAGTTCGGCGGACAGGTGGACGGAGACGACGCCCTCGGCGCCGGCCTCCGCCGCCGCGCGGTAGGCGGCGGCGAAGGTCTCGGGACCGGGCCGCGAGGTGGTCACCCGGCGCTTGGCCCGCAGCGCCTCCGCGACGTCCTTCGGGGAGATCTCCACGCCCTCGACCAGAACCTCGTCGCCCACCACCACGCTCAGCGGGACCGTCGCGATCCGGTGCCGGTCAACGGCGTCCTGGGGCAGGTAGGCCGTGGAATCGGTGACAATCGCGAGGTGGGCGGGCATGAGCCGGAGGTTACTCCCCGAACGTCACCGAGGACAGCGGGGATCGAGCGGCACCCGAACAGCGCGCGAGCGCCGAGCTCAGCCTCTCCCGCTCAACCCGCCGAGGACCCGGGGCTGGGCTTGCGCAGACGCTGGGCGAACCGGGTCAGCGGTTCGGCCAGCCCGAGCACCTCCTCGGCACTCAACCGCCCGCCCCCCGAACCGATGCCCGGCACCGGAGCATCAGCAGCGGACCCGGACGAAGCGGAAGAGGCAGCCCCAGCAGCAGCCCGCGCTGACCCTGCCCCCGCACCCGACCCCGTACCCAACCCCGCACCCGACCCCGCACCCGCACCCGTGTCCCAGTGCCGCAGCGCACCCGCCTCGCTCTCGCAGTCCTGGCTGAGCCTGGCCAGCTCGTCCTCGGCGAAGCGGTGCATCCGGTCCTGCGCCGCCCACCGCATCGACTCGGCGGAGTGCGTGATCCGCCCCGCCCGCTCGCGCAGCTGCGGCAGCTTGGCGCTGACCCGGCTCGACTCGGGCTCACGCTCCAGCATGCGCAGCTCCCGGTCCAGCTCGGCCGCGTGCGCGTCCAGCCGCGCGAGCAGCTGCAGCGCCTCGGTGAGCTGCTCGTCCGCGCCCACTCCGCTCTCCAGCACCTCGCGGGTGCCCTGGAGCGCGGTGCGCAGCGAGAGCCGCACGCCGGCGATCTGCCCGGCGGCGCCCGGCTTGGTGTACGTCTTGGCCTTGAGCGTGACGTTCTCGACGGCCCGGCGGGCGTTGGCCTCGGTCCGTTCGACCGTGGCCGCCACCGCCCTGCCCGCCTTGACCGCCGCGACGATCAGGAGGGTCAGTATGCCGATCCCGAACAGCACGACCAGTGCGATCACTGCGCCGATCGCTTCCATGGGGGTTGCCGCCTTCCACGTGTGCCGAGGCTGTTCTCCGGGCCGGTCCCGCCGGTCCTGTCTCCGCTCCCCACGGTAGCCGCCCGGAGCCCCGCCGGGAGGGGATGCGGGGGCGCCGGGGCGGAGATCAGGGACAGCTCAGGGATGTCCCCGAGAGCCTGGCGCCCACCCACACCCCCGCACCCCCGCGCACCCCAAGCACGTCGAAGGCCGGCCCCCGGAAGCACCAGGGGCCGGCCTCGGCAGATCATGAACCGTCAGCCGGTGACGATGTTCACCAGCTTCGGCGCGCGGGCGATCACCTTACGGATCGGCGCGTCACCGACGGCGGCGATCACGGCCGGGTCGGCCAGCGCCAGCGCCTCCAGCTCGGTGTCCGAGATCGAGGGGGCCACCTCCAGGCGGGCCTTGACCTTGCCCTTGATCTGCACGACGCAGGTGACCGACTCGTCGACCACGTACACCGGGTCCGCGACGGGGTAGTCGGCGTACACCAGCGACTCGTCGTGGCCCAGCTTGCGCCACAGTTCCTCGGCGATGTGCGGAGCCAGCGGCGCGACCAGCAGGACCAGCTGCTCGGCCACGGCACGCGGCGTGCTGCCACGCTTGACCAGGTAGTTGTTCAGCTCGATGGCCTTGGCGACCGCCGTGTTGAAGCGCAGCCCGGACATGTCCGCGCGGATGCCGTCGATCGCCTTGTGCAGCGCGCGCAGCGTCGGCTCGTCGGCCGGCTCGTCGGTGACCACCAGCTCGCCGGTCGCCTCCGAGACGACGTTGCGCCACAGCCGCTGCAGGAAGCGGTACGAGCCGACCACCGCGCGGGTGTCCCACGGACGCGAGACGTCCAGCGGGCCCATCGCCATCTCGTACAGGCGCAGTGTGTCGGCGCCGTACTCCTCGCAGATGGTGTCGGGCGCCACCGCGTTCTTCAGCGACTTGCCCATCTTGCCGGCCTCGCGCTTGACCGCTTCGCCCTGCCAGAAGTAGCCGCCGTCGCGCTCCTCGATCTCGGCGGCCGGGACCGGGAAGCCGCGCTCGTCACGGTAGACGTCGGCGGTGATCATGCCCTGGTTGAACAGCTTGTGGAACGGCTCGACCGAGCTGACGTGGCCCAGGTCGTGCAGCACCTTGTGCCAGAAGCGCGCGTACAGCAGGTGCAGCACGGCGTGCTCGGCCCCGCCGACGTACAGGTCCACGCCGCCGACCGGCTTGGTCTCCGTCGGGCCCAGCCAGTACTGCTCGTTGGCCGGGTCGACGACGCGCTCGGCGTTGACCGGGTCGATGTAGCGCAGCTCGTACCAGCAGGAACCCGCCCAGTTGGGCATGGTGTTGGTCTCGCGGCGGTAGCTGCGGACGCCGTCGCCCAGGTCCAGTTCGACGTTGACCCAGGCCTCGTTGCGCGACAGCGGGGTCTTCGGCGAACTCGCCGCGTCGTACGGGTCGTAGGTGTGCGGCGAGTAGTCCTCCACCTCGGGGACCTCGACCGGCAGCATCGAATCGGGCAGCGCGTGCATCACGCCGTCCTCGTCGTAGACGATCGGGAACGGCTCGCCCCAGTACCGCTGCCGGCTGAACAGCCAGTCGCGCAGCCGGAAGTTGACGGTTCCCTCGCCGATCCCGCGCTCGGTCAGCCAGGCGGTGATCCGCGCCTTGGCGTCCGTCACGCTCAGACCGTCCAGCGAGACACCGGAGTTGGCCGAGTTGACGATGACCGAGTCGTAGGTGTCGAAGGCGTCGTCCCACGCCGAGGCGTCCTGGTCGCGGCCGTCGGTCGGCTCGACGACGCAGCGGATCGGCAGCGCGAAGGCGCGGGCGAAGGCGAAGTCGCGGTGGTCGTGCGCCGGGACGGCCATGATCGCGCCGGTGCCGTAGCCCATCAGGACGTAGTCGGCGATGAACACCGGCACGCTCTCGCCGCTGACCGGGTTGGTCGCGTACGCGCCGGTGAAGACGCCGGTCTTGACCTTGGCCTCGACCTGGCGCTCGACGTCCGACTTGGACGCCGCGACCGCGCGGTAGGCGGCCACCGCCTCGGCCGGGGTGCCGGCGCCGCCGGTCCACTCGGCCGGCACGTCGGCCGGCCAGGCGGCGGGGACGATCGAGTCGACCAGCTCGTGCTCGGGGGCCAGCACCATGTAGGTGGCGCCGAACAGGGTGTCGGGCCGGGTGGTGAAGACCGTGATGGCCGAGCCGTCGGCGACCGGGAAGTCGACCCGGGCGCCCTCGGAGCGACCGATCCAGTTGCGCTGCTGCAGCTTGATGGCCTCGGGCCAGTCCAGCGGGTCCAGGTCGGCGATCAGCCGGTCACCGTAGGCGGTGATCCGCATCATCCACTGGCGCAGCTTGGACTTGAAGACCGGGAAGTTGCCGCGCTCGGACCGGCCGTCGGCGGTGACCTCCTCGTTGGCCAGCACGGTGCCCAGCCCGGGGCACCAGTTGACCGGCACCTCCTTGGAGTACGCCAGGCGGTACTCCCCCAGCACCTCCTCGCGCTCCGCGCCGGACAGCTCGGACCAGCCGCGCCCGTCCGGGGTGGCCCGCTCGCCGCTCTCGAACTGGGCGACCAGCTCGGGGATCGGGCGCGCCGTGGCGGCCTCGGCGTCGTACCAGGAGTTGAAGATCTGCAGGAAGATCCACTGGGTCCAGCGGTAGTACTCCGGGTCGATCGTGGAGATCGACCGGCGCGAGTCGTGGCCCAGGCCCAGCCGGCGCAGCTGCGAGCGCATGTTGGCGATCGCGGCCTCGGTGGAGATCCGCGGGTGCTCACCGGTGGCCACCGCGTGCTGCTCGGCGGGCAGGCCGAAGGCGTCGTAGCCCAGCGTGTGCAGGACGTTGTGGCCGTTCATCCGCTGGTAGCGGGCGTAGACGTCGGTGGCGATGTAGCCCAGCGGGTGGCCGACGTGCAGGCCGGCGCCGGAGGGATACGGGAACATGTCCATGATGAAGCTGTGCGGCTTCGCGCTCACCTCGCCGGCGGCGGGGTCGGACAGCGGACCCACCGGGTTGGGGGCGTTGAACGTCCCCTCCTTCTCCCAGACGTCCTGCCACCGTGACTCGATGTCGGCGGCCAGGGTGGATGAGTATCGGAACGGCTCGGTGGCGGCCTCGGCCGCGCCGGAGGCAGGTGTCGTCTCGCTCATGGTCCTTCAAGCTCCATCGATGTCAGATAGCGAATCGTCAGCCGGGCTGGTCTGCCGGGAAGCTGCGGGGGAAACAAAAAAGCCCCTCGCAGGAGGGGACGCCACGCTGACTCCGGCGAGGCCCGAACGGGCGGCCGGTCCTGGTCAGCGCGGCCGGCTAAGGAGCAGGCGCACGGTTCGCATGGGGTCAGGGTACCGCAGGCACACCCGGCCGGTGGCGAGAGGCCCGCGCCGCCCGCCACCGTCGGCAGCGTGAGGCCGGGCCCCAGCCGCCCCCGTCGGAAGCCGTCAGGCCCGTTCGGCGAGCCGCTCGTCGCGCAGCTCCGCCCAGCGCAGCGAGTCGTGGATGCCCTCGGCCAGCGAGTACTGCGGCGTCCAGCCGAGCAGCCGCGCCGCACGGTCGCTGCGGGTGTAGGCGCCCGCCACGTCACCCGGACGCGGCCCGGTCTCGACCACCGCGACCGGGGTCTCGACCACGCTGTTGAAGGCCGCCACCAGCTCGTTCACCGTGCTGCCGGTCCCGGTGCCCAGGTTGATCACGAACGACCGGGTGTCCCCCGCCAGCACCTCGTCGAACCGCCCGAGCGCGGCGACGTGCGCGGTCGCCAGGTCCCAGACGTGGATGTAGTCGCGGATCCCCGACCCGTCCCGGGTGGCGTAGTCCGTGCCGGTGATCCGGAACGGGGCGCCCTCCTCCTGGGCCTCGATGAGCTTGCCGACCGCATGGCTGGGCCGGCGCTGCTGGAGGCCGGTGCGCATCTTCGGGTCGGCGCCGATCGGGTTGAAGTAGCGCAGCGAGAGGATCCGGATCGGCTGGGTGGCGGCGATGTCGGCGAACATCGCCTCGCAGACGGCCTTGGTGCGCGCGTACGGGCTCTGCGGCGCGAGCGCGGAGTCCTCGTCGACGCTGAAGTCCTCGCCCGGCTCGTAGATCGAGCCCGACGAGCTGAAGACCATCCGGGCGCAGCCGTTGCGCAGCAGGTGCCCCACGAACTCCAGGCTCTTGGCGACGTTGGCCCGGTAGTAGCCCAGCGGGTCGCCCACCGAGTCCGGGACGACGATCAGCGCGGCGCAGTGCACGACGGCCTCGATGTCCGGGTGCTCGGCGAAGATCCGGTCGACCAGCGCGCCGTCGGCGATGTCACCCTCGTAGAACGCCCGGCCCTCGGTGAACTCCCGGCGTCCGGTCACCAGGCTGTCCAGCACGACGGGGGTGATGCCCGCGTCCAGGCAGGCCGAGCCGATGGTGCTGCCGATGAACCCGGCGCCACCGGAGATGAGTACCTTCATGCCGAAAACGCTCCTTCGTGTCCGCCCGATGATCAGGCTTCACCGCCCGAGCCTAGGGTCCGACGCGGCCGCGCGGCTCAGCGCCCCGGACAACAACCGGGCACGTCAGCTGACGTTCCGTCAATTCACGTCGGTCGAGAGCCGGGAGGCGGTGTCGAAGTCCCGCAGGGCGCGGGCCACCCGGGCGGACTGCATGCCGGCGGCCAGCCGGCGGGCCCGGTCGGCGATCGGGGCGGCCTGCCCGGGCTCGCCGGTGCGGCGGTAGGAGTCGGCCAGCCGGACCATCAACAGGGCCTTCGCGCGGGCCCGCTCGGGAGTCAGCTCGCGAACGGCCGACGCGAGCAGCACCCGGGCCCGCTCGTGGTCGCCGAGGAAGAGGTGGGCCTCGCCGACCATGCCGTCCAGGTCGGCCCGCCGCTGGCCCTCGTGGGGCTCGTCGGCGAGGGCCGCGAAGGCCTGCTCGGCCGCCTGCTCGGCGCCGGCCCGCTCGCCGCGGCGGCCGTGCGCCCGGGCGATCCGGCCCAGCTGGAGGGCGCGTTCGCCCGCACTGAGCGACCCCTCGGCCGCGCGCAGCGCGGTGTCGAGCATCGCCACGGTGTCCAGGCCGCGCCCGGCCGGTCCGTCGGTGGCCTGGACCGCGAGGCAGCCGACCACGCTCACCCCGAGCCGCGGGTCCCCCGAGACGTGGGCGGCGCGCAGCGCGGCGACGAAGGCGCGCTGCGCGGCGGCCTCGTTGCCCATGTCGTAGTCGGCCCAGCCGACCAGCCGGGCCAGCCGGCCGGCCGCGCCGTAGAGCCCGCGGCCCAGCGGCTCGTCCCAGGCGTACGAGCCGAGTTCCAGCAGCTTTCCCACCATCGAGAGTTCGGCCTTGGCCGGGGTGAGCACGAGGCCGCCGCCGCAGGACTGCTCCAGCCGCCGCTTGCTGTCATGGCTGATCCGCAGGTCGGCCAGCTGCTCGGGGGCGATCCGCAGCGCCCCCTCGCCGCCGGTGACGGGCGGCGGCGGGGAGGCCCAGTGCCGGGCCGCCAGCGCCAGTTCGTCGCCGCGGAACAGGTCGGTCAGCCGGACCGGGCCGGCCTCCGCCGCCGCCTCGCGCAGCGCGGTCTGCGCGGTGTCGGCGGTCCAGGGGTCGGTGAGCAGCTGGGGCGAGAGCGCCTTGGCGCCGCGGCGGCTGCCCATCCGCCCCCACAGCTGCTGGTACGTCACCGCGATCCCGACCGCGCGGCTGAGCACCTCGCAGACCGCCTGGTCGTGCGGCGCGCGCGGCACCATGCCCCGGTCGCGCCACTTGTACGGCGCGGTGGAGCTGATCGCCAGGTCGGCGGGCAGCACCAGGTTGACCTCCCGCGCCAGGCGTTCGGGGTTCCAGGCCAGCTGGTGCAGTATCCGCGCCAGCTCTTCGTTCCGCTTGCGCGCCAGGTCGGACATGGCTCGACCGTAGCGGGCCCGCCGGACGGACGGGCAACGGCCCCGACAGTCACTGTCCGTGATCAACGCCGCCGAACGGGCCAGCAGAATCACCCGGCTTTGGGCCGTACCGACGTTTCAACCGTAACCAGGAGTGCACGAAAGCCGTAGGACAGGTCGGAAATCCCCTGGTCCTCCCCTGGAAGCGGTGACCCCCGTGCTGTCCTCTGCCACCCTGACCCGTCCCCCGGCCGCACCCCCCGGCACCCCCCGGCCGCGCGGCCGGCTCGGCCGGATCGGCCGCCGCCGGGGCCTGGTAGCCGCCGCCGTGGTGCTGAACCAGCTCGCGTACGGCTCGGTCTACTCCTGGAGCATCCTGTCGGCCGGCCTGCAGTCACCGCAGAGCGGCTTCGCGCTCGGCCGGGACGAGGCCGGGCTGCCGTTCGCCACCGCGCACGCCCTGGTCTTCGTCGGCACGGTACTGGGCGGCCTGCTGATGAGCCGTCGCCCGCCGCGCGGGATCGCCGTGCTCGCCGGGGTGCTCTACGCCGGCGGCCTGTTGCTGGCCGGCTGCGCGAACGGCCGCGGCGACTTCTGGCTGGTGCTGCTCGGCTACGGCGTGATCGCCGGTGTCGGCCTGGGCCTGGGCTACATCGTGCCGACCACCATGCTGCAGAAGTGGTTCCCCTCGCACCGGGCGCTGGCGGCCGGCGTCGCCACCGGCGGCTTCGGCCTGGGCTCGGTGATCGGCGCGCCGCTGATGCGGGCCCTGGTGGCGCACTTCCACGCCGATCCGGCCCGGGCGCTGCTGGTGCTGGGCGGGATCTTCCTGGTGACCACGCTGACCGGCGCCGCGTTCTTCCGCAACCCGCCGCAGCCGACGGCCACCGCCGGGCGCGGCGCCCTGCGCGGCCACCGGACGGCGCAGGCGCTGCGCACCCCGCAGTGGTACCTGCTGACCGTCATCCTGCTCTTCAACACCGCCGCCGGAATCAGCATGCTCTCCGTGGTGGCCCCCGCGGCCGGCAGCCTGACCGGCCTGAGCCCGACCGCCGCCGCCGCGCTGACCGGCGCGCTCGGGGTGTTCAACACGGTCGGACGTCCGCTCTGGGGCTGGCTCTCGGGCCGCACCGGGCTGATGACCGCCTTCGTGCTGATGCTCACCTCGCAGGGGCTCTGCCTGATCGCGCTCTCCCAGGTCTCGACGCCGGCGATGTTCTTCCCGCTGGCCGCCCTGGTCTGCCTGTCCTTCGGCGGCGGCTTCGCCACCATGCCCGCCGTGGCGTCGGAGTTCTTCGGCCTGGCCCATGTCGGCGCGATCTACGGGCTGATGCTGATCGGGTGGAGCCTGGCCGGGATCTTCGGGCCGCTGCTGGTCTCCCGGCTGGCGGCGGACGCCGGATACGGCACGGCGTTCCTGGTGCTCGGCACGATCACCGTGGCCGCCGCCGCGCTGCCCTGGCTGACGTCCCGTCCGAAGCCGCTGCCGGCCTGACCGAGCTGACCGGCCCGGCGGTCCGGAAACGACTTGACCCACCTACCAGAGCTGGTAGGTGGGTCAAGTGTCTGTGGAGCTACGGAGAATTGAACTCCGGACCTCTTGCATGCCATGCAAGCGCTCTACCAACTGAGCTACAGCCCCAGACGTACTGCTCGTCACCAGCGGTTTCCCTCGGCGACACGTCTTACTTTACACGTTCCACGGGGTGCTCAACCAATCCGTTCCCCGCACCGCCCGCGACACCGCTCCCGGGCCCCGACACCACCCCGCTGCCCGGGCGCCTGGCGTCCGGGAACGCCGAAGGCCGGTATCCGTTTCGGATACCGGCCCTCGGTCTGTTGTGGAGCTACGGGGAATTGAACCCCGGACCTCTTGCATGCCATGCAAGCGCTCTACCAACTGAGCTACAGCCCCGCGACACACGTCGTCCTTGCGGACTCCTGGTGCGGAGTGGAGCTACGGGGAATTGAACCCCGGACCTCTTGCATGCCATGCAAGCGCTCTACCAACTGAGCTACAGCCCCGCACTCTCAGGATTTCCCCGCCGCCCGACCGGGCGGCGTTCTTTCCTGCGAACGAGGAAGACTCTAGCTGGTCAGGCCCGGAACTACGAAATCCCGGCTCGGAGACCGCGCAGGCCCTCAGGTGTCGTCACCGATCACGGGCTGCGGCAGCGTCCCCGCGTTGTGCTCCAACAGGCGCCAGCCGCGCGCGCCGTGGCCGAGGACCGACCAGCAGCAGTTGGAGAGTCCGCCGAAGCACTCCCACTGGGCCGGCTCCAGGCCGAGCAGCCGCCCGAGCATGGTGCGGATCGTCCCGCCGTGGCTGACCACGACCAGGGTGCCCCGGTCCGGCAGCTTGTCGACCGCCTCCAGCACGATCGGGACCGAGCGGTCCGCGACCTCGCTGCTCAGCTCGCCGCCACCACGCCGGACCGCCTCGCCGCGCCCCCACGCCTCGTACTGCTCGGGGAAGCCCGCGCGGATCTCGTCGTTGGTCAGGCCCTGCCACTCGCCCGCGTAGGTCTCCTGCAGGCCCGCGTGGTGCTGGACGTCCAGGCCGGTGAGCCTGGCCAGCTCGGCGGCCGTCGCGGCCGCCCGCTGGAGGTCCGAGGAGATCAACAGGTCGGGGCTCAGGCCGGCGAGCAGCCGGGCGGCCCGCCTGGCCTGCGCCACACCGGTCTCGGTCAGCGGAATGTCCGTGCTGCCCTGGAACCGCGACTCCAGGTTCCACGAGGTCTGTCCGTGACGCCAGAAGACGATCCGAGGGCCCCCCGCCCGGCCGTTCAGCTGAGGTCCTCGGCGAAACCGACGGCGTTGCCCGCCTCGTCGGAGACGGCGTCCTCGGGACGGTTGCGGGTCGCCATCGCGTCCGCCGGCAGCGGCAGCTCGGGGCAGTCCTTCCAGAGGCGGTCCAGGGAGTAGAAGGAGCGCTCCTCGGAGTGCTGGACGTGCACGACGATGTCCAGGTAGTCGAGCAGGATCCAGCGACCCTCGCGCTCGCCCTCGCGGCGCACCGGCTTGACGTCCAGCTGCTCGCGGAGCTGCTCCTCGATCTCCTCGGCGATCGCCTTGACCTGACGGTCGTTGGCGGCGGAGGCGATGAGGAAGGCGTCGGTGATCGACAGGACGTCGCTGACGTCGAAGGCGATCAGGTTGTGCGCAAGCTTGTCGGCCGCCGCCTGCGCGGCGACGGTGATCATTTCCTGCGAGCGGTCTGTTGCGGTCACGGTGTTCTTCCGGCTCGATGACATGGGTATGCACTCCAGGATCTCACGCCGCCGCCGCTCGCCCGGCCGGATTTCCCGCCTCCCGGGCCCGCCCGCTACTGCTTGGGCGCCTGGTAGTCCTTGCCCAGCACCACCACGAGGTCGGCGATCTGCGCGTCGGTGACCTTCTTCACTGCCGTCGCGGGCAGGCCGAGGCTGCTCGCCAGCGACTGCGCGGCGGCCGCCCGGGCGTCGTCGGTGTAGTGGATCTCGCTGGTGGCCTGGGTGGCCGGGGCCTTGCCACCGCCGGGCACGAAGTTGAGGCCCGCGTTGACCACCTGGACCTGCGCGGCGGCGGCCGCCTGGTCGTTCCCGGAGGCGTCCAGGATGCTGACCCGGGCCGGTGCGCTGTTGGCGGCGGCGGTGTGCACGGTGCCGCCGAGCACGTCCTTGACCTGCGGACCCGCGGCGGCCTGGTCCAGCGTGCCGTCCGGCCGGACCGCCAGCGTGCTGACGCCGAAGTGGCCGGCCTGGGCCTGCTGGGACAACTCGACGAGCAGGCCGGCCAGCGCCTTCTCCGGCAGCGACGGGTCCAGCACCGCGTTCATCCGGTGCACGTCGTCGGTGGCGTCGGGCAGGTTGGTCGGCATGGCGCGGACCAGCGCGTCCAGCACCTGGCCGAACCGGGCCAGCTGGGCGTCCGGACTCTCGCCGGGGGCCTGGTAGGTGGCGTAGACCACAGCGGTCTGTCCGGTCAGCGTGCGCTGCTGGCCCTTCTCGACCAGCACCGCGCCGTTGCCGTCCAGGATCTGTACGTTCGTGTCCACCTTGATCCCGCCGAGCTGGGAGACCAGCAGCTGGAGGTAGGGGGTGTCCAGCCGCCAGGTGCCCGCCACCGGAGCGCCCAGCAGGTTGCCCAGCGCGTCCCGGGTGGGCGCCGTGCCGATGCCGTCCATCGCCTTGTTCAGCGGGCTGGCCGCCGCGTCGGCGGAGGCCGGCAGCTGCAGGTCGCCGGGCAGCATCAGCGCCGAACCCTTGTGCCCGGACGCGTCGTTGACGAGCAGCGCGGTGCTCACGTTGCCCTGCAGGTCGCGCAGGTGGACGACCACGACGCTGCGCGGTCCGGCCGCGGCGGCCGCCGACTGGTTGCCGTCGAGGGCGCCGCTGAAGTAGAGGTAACCGGTGCCGCCGGCCGCCACCAGGGCCAGCGCGACC
Organism: Kitasatospora mediocidica KCTC 9733; assembly: GCF_000744225.1. Lineage (GTDB taxonomy): Bacteria > Actinomycetota > Actinomycetes > Streptomycetales > Streptomycetaceae > Kitasatospora > Kitasatospora mediocidica. Next base: position 1,499,921 of record NZ_JQLN01000007.1, read on the forward strand.
ACGGCGCCGATCGCCCGGCTGCGCAGCTTGCGGCGGCGCTCGTCGCGGCGCTCGGTGCGCGACTCGGCGAACTTCAGCCAGTCGATGACGTCCTCGGTCTCCTCCGCCTGCTCGTCGACGAAGGTGAACTCACCGGTCTGGTACGGGTCCTGGTCATCGCCCTGGGCCGGCTTGGCGACACTGCGCCGACCGCCGACCTGCTCGGAGGGCGCACTGGGCCGGGCGGCGGCCGGCATCGCGGCCGCGGGCGGAGCGCTGCGCGGACGCGGCGGCCGGGCCACCGGCGGCGCCTGCGGGGCGGCGGCCTGCGGCACGGCGGGCTGCACAGGCTGCACGGGCTGGACCGGGGCGGCGTAGGCCTGCGGCGGCTGGGCGTACGGGTCGTACGGCTGCTGCTCGTACGGCACGAAACCCTGCGGCGCCTGGTGTTGCTGCTGGTGCTGCTGCGCGTACGGGTCGTAGGACTGCTGCTCGTAGGTCTGGCCGTACGGCTGCTGCTGGTACTGCACGTACTGCTGCTCGTACTGGCCCTGCTGTTCGTACGACTGCGCCGGCTGCTGCTGGTGCTGCTGCTGCGCGTACGGGTCGTAGGACTGCTGCTCGTACGGCTGCTGCTCGTACGGCTGGCCGTACCCCTGCTGGGCCTGCGGGTACTGCCCGGTGGACCAGTCGCCGTCCTCGGGTCCCCTGCGGTCTGCCGATCCGGTCACGCCGTCCCTCAGGTCTTCCGTGTGGGCCGGGCTGTCGCCCCGCCGTCGTACGTCCTCTGCCCGTCGGCTCAGCCGGCGTCCACGTAGAGCGCCCGCTTGTCGATGTAGCGCACCACGCCGTCGGGGACGAGGTACCAGACCGGTTCGCCCTTGGCGACCCGGAGTCGGCAGTCGGTGGAGGAGATGGCCAACGCGGGCACTTCGACCAGCGAGACACCGCCGGCCGGCAGCCCGGCGTCCGTCAGAGTGTGCCCCGGCCGCGTGCATCCGATGAAGTGGGCGAGCGAGAAGAGTTCCGCGGCGTCCCGCCAGGAAAGGATCTGCGCGAGGGCGTCGGCGCCGGTGATGAAGAAGAGGTCGGCGTCGGGGTGCAGGGCCCGCAGGTCGCGCAGGGTGTCCACGGTGTAGGTGGGGCCGGTGCGGTCGATGTCGATCCGGCTGACCGAGAACTGCGGGTTCTCGGCCGTCGCGATCACGGTCATCAGGTAGCGGTCCTCGGCGGCCGACACCGGCCGGCCCGTCTTCTGCCAGGGCTGCCCGGTGGGGACGAAGATCACTTCGTCGAGGTGGAACGCGCTCGCGACCTCGCTCGCGGCGACCAGGTGACCGTGGTGGATCGGGTCGAAGGTGCCGCCCATGACGCCGATCCGCTCACGCCCGCGCGGTCGCGCCGTCGGCCTGCTCTCTCCCATGCCGCCACACCTTACGCGACCCGGATGACCGGGGTCCGGCCTGCCCTGGCCTGCCCGTACCCGCCCGCGCCGAAGGGAGCGTCCCCGCACCTCGGAGCGCTCCCGGCCCAGCGGACCCGCGTCGGAGCCGGTGGCTCAGCGGTCCCGGTTGAACCTGGTGGTCAGGAAGAGCAGCAGCAGCAGGATGCCCAGCGCGCAACCGCCGGTGAGCAGCGGCTGGAGGCTGTTGTGGTTGCCGCCCTCGGCAAGGGTGGCCAGGCGGGGCAGAACGTTGGAGGTCATGATCGGCAGGGCCTTCTCGACTCGGTGGCGGGCCAGGACGCGAGTCCCGGCGACCTGGGCGGCCGCGCGCTCATCGTACGGGGCCGCCGGGTGCAACCGCGCGGCGGCTCCCCGCGTCTGACTCGGGGTAGGAAGCCTGTCAGCCGACGGCTACCGGACGGGCCGTCCTCAGTTGTCGCGGCCGGCCCGGACCAGGATCCAGCCCAGCAGGACGACGCCCACGATCGATGCGATCACGACCAGCCGGAGGAACAGCCCGGGGCCGCTCTCGTTGGAGATCGGTCCGGCCAGGTTCACCAGGGCGGTGGGGGACATCGGCGGGCTCCTCGGGGGTGGTGTGTCGCTCGGGGAGTCAGCCTAGACCCGGGTATACCGGACAGCCGCCACCACCCCCGGCGGGGACGCCCGCACGGCGTACGCTCTGCCCGGGGACGAGTACACACAGGCAGGCGTTGAACATTCGAACAGCGGGGGCCGGCGTCGTGCCGGGACCGGCGTCGAGCAGGAGGTACTCAGCACTATGACCGATTCCACCCGTGGCACCGACCCGCTCGCCAAGGGCAGCGCGCCGAGCCGTCGTCGTCAGCGCTTCCCCGAGATCTCCAGCCGGGCGTGGGAGCACCCGGCGGACCGCTCGGCGCTGGTCGCGCTGCGCAAGCTCAGCGGTTTCGACGACATCCTGAAGAAGCTGGCGGGGCTGGTCTCCGAGCGCAGCGTGCGGCTGATGTTCCTGGCCACCGCGGTGAAGACCTCCGAGCGCCAGTTCCCGGAGCTGTTCGACATGGTCCGCGACGCGGCGTACATCCTGGACCTGGAGAAGGTCCCGGACCTGTACGTGACGCAGGACCCGCAGGTCAACGCCATGTGCATCGGCATGGACACCCCGGTCATCGTGGTCACCAGCGGCCTGGTCGACCTGCTCGACGAGGAGGAGCTGCGGGCCGTGATCGGCCACGAGGTCGGGCACGCGATGTCCGGGCACGCGGTCTACCGGACGATGCTGCTGATCCTCACCAACCTGGCCACCCGGGTCGGTTGGATACCGCTCGGCAACCTCGCCATCATGGCGCTGGTCACCGCGCTCAAGGAGTGGTTCCGCAAGGCCGAACTCTCCTGCGACCGGGCCGGCCTGCTGGCCGGCCAGGACCCGCAGGCCTCGATGCGCGGTCTGATGAAGCTGGCCGGCGGCCACAACCTCGGCGAGATGAACGTCGACGCGTTCCTGGAGCAGGCCGAGGAGTACGACAAGGCCGGCGACCTGCGCGACAGCGTGCTGAAGCTCCTCCAGGTGCTGCCGCAGACCCATCCGTTCGCGGTCGTCCGGGTAGCCAAGCTGAAGCAGTGGTCGGAGAGCGAGGAGTACCGCTCGATCCTGGCCGGCGCCTACCCGCGCCGCACGGACGACCCGGACGCCAGCGTCTCCGACCAGTGGAAGGCCGCGTACGACTCGTACGGCAAGTCCGTGAAGGAGAGCAAGGACCCGCTCTTCAGCCTGATCCGCGACATCGCGGACGGCGCCGGATCGGTCGGCGGCAAGCTGCGCGACACCTTCGCCGGGTCGCGGGGTTCCGGTTCGCAGGACACCCCCGAATAACAACGGTGGCCCCGGGAACTCCCGTTCTGAGTAGACACTCAGGGCGGGAGTTCCGTCGGCTCTCAGCCGACCCAGCGGTGGACCGTGACTCCCCCGGTCCACCAGTCTTCGCCGAGCCAGTGGTAGCCGGCCCCCTTCAGCGTCACCGTCGGTGCTCCGAGCCCGTCACAGCAGCGAACCGCCTCGTCGACTATTCCGAGGCCGGGCCCGGTGGTCTACGCACGCCAGTTCCCGATGAGCAGAACGGCGCAGCAGTCGAACACCGAAATGACAGCGACCAGCCAGCGGAGAAGGCGTCGTGAATTCATGGTCGGAATGCTAGGCAAATAGGGCTGAAGATCCCCTGAAAGAACCTGAGGAATTCTTCAGAACGGATTTTCCCGGCACATCAGGCAATGGCCTTGCCCAGTCCGGGAATTAACCTATGCTGACGCAATGCATCTGTTGATGGTCGAGGACGAAGAACGGCTGGCGCAGTCGCTCAGCCAGGGGCTGCGGGCCGAGGGCTACGCGGTGGACGTGGTGGGCGACGGCCTCAGCGGGCTCGAACTCGCCCGCTCCGGCAGCTACGACGCCATCGTGCTCGACCTGATGCTGCCCGGCATGAACGGATTCCGGGTCTGCCGGGAACTGCGCCGCGAAAACAACGCGGTGCCGATCCTGATGCTCACCGCGAAGAACGGCGAGTACGACGAGGCCGAGGCGCTGGACTGCGGCGCCGACGACTTTCTCAGCAAGCCGTTCTCGTATGTCGTCCTGACCGCCCGGCTGCGCGCGCTGTTGCGCCGCGGCGGGGCGAGCCGACCCGCCGTCCTGGCCGTCGGCAACCTGCGGATCGACCCGGCGGCCCGCCGGTGCACCGCGGGCGAGAACGTCATCAAACTCACCAACAAGGAGTTCGGCGTGCTGGAAACCCTGATGAGGCGACCGGACCAGGCGGTGCCCAAGGCCGAAATCCTGGACGGCGTCTGGGACTCGGCCTTCCGCGGCGACGTGAACATCGTCGAGGTCTACGTCGCGGCGCTGCGCCGCAAACTGCACGCGGCCGGGGCCGGCTGCCTGATCGAGACCGTCCGCGGCATCGGCTACCGGGTGGTGTCCGATGCCCGCTGAGAACCGTGTCCTGCGGTGGCTCCCCCGCTGGCGCAAGCTCGCGGTCCGCACCCGGGCCGCGCTGGCCGCCGCGGCCGCAGCGGCGCTGGCCTTCACGCTGGCCACCGTGCTGGCGGGCAGCGCGGTGAGCAGCACCATGATGAGCCAGGAGGAGGACCACGCCTGGCGCACCGGGCAGAGCATCGCCTACGGCATACCGAACGCCCCGCAGGAGCCGTACGCGGACGCCTCGTACGTGGTGACCGACGCGAACGGGACGTGGCTGCGCAGCACCAACCTGTTCAACGAGTACACCGCCGAGACCGGCTACGGCCGCCCCGGTGTCCAACCGCTGCCGCTGCCCACCTACAACATGAACACGATCGCGACCCAGACGGTCCAGTTCCACTTCCCCGGCACGAGCTACACCAAGCACTCGATCGCCGGGCGGACCGTCACCCTCCTGGTCTTCCCGACCAATCCGATGACCACCGCCGACCTGCTCAAGTACACCGGCCGGCCGAACCTGCCGCCGCAGACCCCGCGCATCTACATCCTGGTCAGCCCGCTGGACGCCGAGGCGGCCGCCGCCAACGTCACCCACCTGCTGGCCTGGTACCTGATCCCCTGGGGCACCCTGTTCGTCGCTCTGGTCGCCTGGCTGGTGACCGGTCTGGCGCTGCGGCCGGTCGAGCGGATCCGGCGCCGGATGGCCGAGATCGGCGAGGGCGCCTTCCACGAACGCGTCCCCGTGCCGCACACCCGGGACGGCATCGCCCGGCTGGCCCGGACCACCAACAGCACGCTGGACCGGCTGGAACAGGCCCTCGCCCAACAGCGCCAGCTGGTCGCGGACACCTCGCACGAGCTGCGCAGCCCGCTCGCGGTGCTGCGCAACTCGCTGGAGGTTCCGCTGGCCCACCCCGAGGGCGTGGACTGGCCCACCGTGGTCGAGGGGGCGCTGAGCGACACCGGCCGCCTACAGGACCTCACCGACGACCTGCTGCTGCTGGCCTGCCCCGCGCAGAGCACCGACCGCGCCCAGCGCGTCGAGCTGCACGACCTGGTCTCCGAGCAGATCGCCGAACGGGCCCACGCCCCCGGCCCGCCACGCTGGACGACCACGCTGGACAGCACCACCGTGCCGGGCAGTGAGCTACTGGTCGGCCGACTGGTCCGCAACCTGCTGGACAACGCGGCGCGTTACGCGGTCGACGAGGTCAGCGTCACGCTGGTCCGCGACGACACCTCGCTGATACGCGACAACCGCTGGGCGGTCCTGACGGTCGGCGACGACGGCCCGGGCATTGCGCCGGAGGACCGCGAGCGGGTCTTCGAACGCTTCGTCCGCCTCGACAGCGCCCGCGACCGGGCCACCGGCGGCGCCGGCCTGGGCCTGGCGCTGGCCCGCACCATCGCGGAGGGCCTCGGCGGCTCGGTCCAGGCCGTCGAACCGCTCGACGGGCGCGGGGCCCGGCTGGTCGTGCGACTGCCGCTCAGCCCGCCGTCGGCGTAGCCGCCAGCACGCCGCACTGCTGCCAGGCCGGCTGCCCGTGGTTGGCCGGGTCGACCGAGCCGGGCGAGGCAGCGGTGGAGCCGGCCGACAGCGGCTGGAGATAGACGCTCTGGGCGGCGCCACACGCGGTGGGCCCGGCCTGCACCACCGCGTCGATCAGCCGAAGCTGGCCGTTGGCGATGTCGGTGCGGTCCAGATCCATCCGGACGTCCCGGCGCACGGTGTAGAGGCTCACCTGCCCGGTGGCCGCGGTTCCCGCCGCGACCGCCGGGCGCAGCGCGTACACCAGGGTGTCGTCACTGGTGATCTCCAGCATCGAGGAGTTCAGCTCGGCGATCCTGACCGTGCCGGCCACCTTCACGGTGTCCGAGGCCAGCGAGACCCTGGCCGGGTCGAAGCGGACCACCCAGCCGGTCAGGGCGTGGTGCTGGTCGTCGGTCGGGCTCGACACGCTGGCGTCGAACTGACCCTGCTCGGACGGTGCCAGCAGGGTCCGGACCGGGAGGGTGGCACCGTCGGTGAGCGTCTGCGCGCTGAGCTCGGAGACCTCCAGATAGCTCTGCACGGTCAACAGCGCCTGGGTGACCTCGGCCTGGCTGAAGTGCGCGGTGCTCGCCTTGGTGGGTATCCCCAGGCCCGCGGCGCCGTCGGCGAAGCCCGCGGCGGCGCCGAGCGAGGCGAACGGGGAGGCCGCGTCGACGGCCGCCACCGTGCCGCCGGCCGGAGCCAGCGCGGTGAACTCGCTGGTCAGCTGGGTCCCGGAGCCCGCGCCCTGGTCGCGCTGCGGAGCGCTCACCCCGAAGTAGACCGCGGCGCTGAAGGCCATCACGATGAGCAGCAGCAGGGTCAGCGCCTGGCGCGGCAGCGAGGCCAGCGTACCCAGGCCCAGCCGCCGCCGGACCGGGTGCGCCCAGCCGCCGCCGAGCCGCTCGCTGGCGGACAGCTCCTGGATCCGGGCAGCCCGCACGAAGGATTCGTCGAAGACGACGGATCGGTATTCGTCATCGCTTCCGGATCCGCCCTCGGGCGCACCATCCGGAGGATCACCCGGGTCACCCATACGTCAAGAGTAGAGCGCGAACGGCGTCCGGAACGAGGCCCGCGGCGCAACTTCCACAGCGGTCCGACACGGCGGGCGGCCTCACCCGGCGGGCAGCGGTACGGCGGAGACGGCCGCCGTCGCGGGACCGGCCGGAACGGCGGGCTGGACCGGGACGTAGCTGCTGCTACTGCCCACCCCGGGGTGCCGTCCGGGCGCGCTGCCGGCGCCGCCGGAGCCGCGGTAGACGGCGGCGACCGCGACGGCCACCAGGCTGGCGCCCATCAGGACCACCAGCACCCAGGCCACCGGCCGGTGCCAGCGCTGCTGGGCGACCTGGCCGCGCCCCAACTGCGCACGCGAGCCGTAGCCGGGCCAGCGGGTCGCGCGACGGCGCGCGGCCGGGCGTCGGGGGCCGACCCAGGGGTCGGTGTAGATCCGGTCGTCGTCCAGGCCCGACGGGTGCGGCCGCAGCTCCAGCGGCAGACCGTCGTACCCCTCGGGGCCGGCCGGTTCCAGGGCCCAGCCGGGCACCGCCTCCGGCTCCAGCCGGGCCTCGGCGGCGGCGAGCTGCCGCTCGCGGGCGGTCGGCTCGTGCACGGCGGCCGAGCGGACGAAAGCCTCGTCGAAGACCACGGTGGCGAACTCGTCGTCCGCTCCACCGTGGTCGGCGCCGTCGGAGTACGGCGAGCCCCCCACATCCTCAGCCACGGGATTCAATGTATTACCGAGGGAGCGATTTGTCTGTGGCTCGGGGCACTTGGCCTCCGTACAGGCGTACGTTCAGCCCCCGACGGTCTGCGTCGCCTCGCCGCGGACATGCCCGTCACCGGTCACGACGTACTTGGTGGAGGTCAGCTCCGGCAGGCCCATCGGGCCCCGGGCGTGCAGCTTCTGGGTCGAGATGCCGATCTCGGCGCCGAAGCCGAACTCACCCCCGTCGGTGAACCGGGTCGACGCGTTGACGGCCACCGTCGCGGCGTCCACCAACTGGGTGAAACGGCGGGCGGCGGCCTGCGAGGTGGTCACGATCGCCTCGGTGTGGCCGGAGGACCAGCGGCGGATGTGCTCCACGGCGGCGTCCAGCGAGGGGACCACCGCGGCGGCGAGGTCGTAGGAGAGGTACTCGGTCTCCCAGTCCTCCTCGGTGGCGGGAACGACGGTGGCCGGGCCGCCCTCGGCCGCCTTGAGCACCGCTTCGTCGCCGTGCACCGTCACGCCGGCCTCGGCCAGCGCCGCCAGCGCGAGCGGCAGGAAGGCCTCCGCGACGTCCTGGTGGACCAGCAGGGTCTCGGCGGAGTTGCAGACACTGACCCGCTGCGCCTTGGAGTTGAGCAGGATGCCGACCGCCATCGCCAGGTCGGTCTGCGCGTCCACGTAGACGTGGCAGTTGCCGGTGCCGGTCTCGATCACCGGGACGGTCGAGCCCTCCACGACGGTACGGATCAGCGAGGCCCCGCCGCGCGGGATCAGCACGTCCACCAGGCCGCGGGCGCGCATCAGCTCGGTGACCGAGTCCCGGCTCTCGCCCGGGACCAGCTGGATCACGTCGGCGGGCAGGCCGGCCGACACCACCGCGTCGCGCAGCACCTCGACCAGCGCGGTGTTGGAGCGGTAGGCCGAGGCCGAACCGCGCAGCAGCACCGCGTTGCCGGACTTCAGGCAGAGCGCGGCGGCGTCCGCGGTCACGTTGGGGCGGGCCTCGTAGATGATGCCGACCACGCCGAGCGGGACCCGCACCTGGCGGACGTCCAGGCCGTTGGGCAGCGTGTAGCCGCGCAGCACCTCGCCGACCGGGTCGGGCAGCGCGGCGACGTCCCGCACGTCGGAGGCGATCGCGATGATCCGCTCGACCGTGAGGGTGAGCCGGTCCACCACCGACTCGGCGGTGCCGGCCGCCCGGGCCCGGGCGACGTCCTCGGCGTTGGCCGCGGTGATCTCGGGCGTGCGGGCCACCAGCGCGTCGGCCATCGCCACCAGCGCTGCGTCCTTCAGCGAGCGCGGCAGCGGGGCGAGTGCGGCGGCAGCCGCACGGGCTCGGCGCGCGGTGGCGAGGACAGGGCTGTCGGTAGTCATGCCCCGAAGCGTAACGAGTCGGCCCGCCGGTGGACGCCGCTGTCTCAACTGCCGGGCGCCCCGGCGGACGTCAGTACGGGTGGACGCCGCCGAGCTGCGGCGGCGGATCCGCGAAGCCCTCGGCCAGCCGCTGGTGGTAGGTCGCCCGGTCCACCACCTCCAGGCCGACGATCTCCCACGGCGGGAGCTTGGCACTCGCCTTGTGCTCACCCCAGAGCCGCAGCGCCATGGCCGCCGCGTCGTGCAGATCGCGGGCCTGCTCCCAGTAACGGATCTCGGCGTGGTCGGCGGCGTAGCGGGCGGTCAGGAAGAACGAGTGGTCGTGCGCGAGCCGTTCCAGGCCGGACCGCAGCTCTCCCAGCGGGGTCACCTCGCCGGCCACGCTGAGCACCACGTGCCAGAGCCGGCCCTGCTCCGCCGGGGGCGGCGACTCGACCGGCCCGGTGGCCGGGCGCAGCTCCCGTACGGTGGCCCCGGCGGTCGCTCCCTCGTGCCTGCGTGCCACCGGCGGCCTCCTGTTCGACGCTGGACTGTCCCGAACCCGGGCGCGCACGGCCTGGCGGGCCGTCAGCCGCGCAACACCACCAGGTCGTCCCGGTGGATGACCTCGCGCTCGTACGCGGCGCCGAACTCCTGGGCCAGTTCCCGCGTCGACCGGCCCAGCAGGCGCGGCAGCTCCCTCGCATCAAAGTTGACCAGCCCACGCGCCACGATGTGGCCGTTTTCGGCAAGAAGGTCCACCGGATCGCCCGCGGCGAAATCTCCGTCGACCCCGGTGACCCCGGCCGGCAGCAGCGACTTGCCGCCCTCCACCACGGCGCTGACCGCCCCGGCGTCCAGGTGCAGCGCGCCGCGCGGGCTGCTGGCGTGGGCCAGCCACAGCAGCCGGTCGGAGCTGCGCGCGCCGGTCCGGGTGAAGAGGGTGCCGGTCTGCCGGCCGGCCAGCGCGTCGGCGGCGTGCCGGGCGGCGGTGAGCACCACGGGGATGCCCGCGCCGGTGGCGATCCGGGCCGCCTCGACCTTGGTCACCATCCCGCCGGTGCCGACGCCGGCCTTGCCCGCGCTGCCGATCTCGATGCCCGCGAGATCCTGCGGGCCGTGCACCTCGGCGATCCGGCTGGTGCCGGGACGGCTGGGGTCGCCGTCGTAGAGGCCGTCCACGTCGGAGAGCAGGATCAGCAGGTCGGCCCGGACCAGGTGGGCCACCAGGGCGGCGAGCCGGTCGTTGTCGCCGAACTTGATCTCGGCGGTGGCCACCGTGTCGTTCTCGTTGACGATCGGCACCGCGCCCATCGCCAGCAGCTGGTCCAGGGTGCGGTAGGCGTTGCGGTAGTGCGCCCGCCGGCTGGCGTCCTCGGCGGTCAGCAGTACCTGGCCGACCCGGCGGCCGTAGCGGGCGAAGGAGGCGGTGTAGCGGGCCACCAGCAGGCCCTGGCCCACGCTGGCCGCGGCCTGCTGCCTGGCCAGGTCGGCCGGCCGGCGGTCCAGGCCCAGCGGGGCCAGGCCGGCCGCGATGGCGCCGGAGGAGACCAGCACGATCTCCGGGGCGTCGGCCCGTCCCAGCGCGGTGGCCAGCGCGTCCACCAGCGCGTCCACCCGGTCCGCGTCCAGGCCGCCGGTGGCCGTGGTGAGCGAGGAGGAGCCGACCTTGACCACGACCCGGCGGGCTGCCAGGACGTCCGGTCGCAGTGTCTGATCGTTCATCAAGAGTCCCTCACGCAGTACGGTCCGCCTCTGCGCGCAATCTACGCGACGAGACGGACCGTTCAGTACCGCATATCACCCGGTGGACCGGGGAGCTCAGTCCTCGTCGTCACTCTCGTCGACGGCGGCCGGGCGGCCGGAGGAGAGCGCCTCGAACGCGCGGAACTCGTCCTCGGCGGCGTCCCGGTTCTTCAGCTTGTCGCGGCGGCGGTCGACGGCCGGACGCGGGGTCTCGAAACGGTGGTCCTCGCCACGGCGGCCGAGCATCTCGGCGCCGGCGGCCATGGTCGGCTCCCAGTCGAAGACGACCGCGTTGTCGTCCGAGCCGATGATGACGGTGTCACCCTCCTGGGCCCCGACCTTCCACAGCTTCTCCTCGACACCGAGCCGGGCCAGCCGGTCGGCGAGGTAGCCGACGGCCTCGTCGTTGGAGAAGTCGGTCTGGCGGACCCAGCGCTCCGGCTTGAGGCCGCGCACGCGGTAGGCGCCGTCCTCCTCGGTGACGGTGAAGCCGGCGTCGTCCACGGCGGTCGGCCGCAGCACGATGCGCGTCGACTCCTCGACCGGCTTGGCGGCGCGGGCGTCGGCGACGATCTGCGCCATCGCGAAGTTCAGCTCGCGCAGACCGGAGCGGGAGGCGGCGGAGATCTCGAAGACCCGGTAGCCGCGCTCCTCCAGCGAGGCGCGGGTCAGGTCGGCGATGTCCTGACCGTCCGGGACGTCCACCTTGTTGAGCGCCACCAGTCGCGGACGGTCGTCCAGACCGCCGTACTGGGCGAGCTCCTCCTCGATGGTCTCCAGGTCGGTGAGCGGGTCACGGCCCGGCTCCAGGGTCGCGCAGTCCAGCACGTGCACCAGCACGGTGCAGCGTTCGACGTGGCGCAGGAACTCCAGGCCCAGCCCGCGGCCCTGGCTGGCGCCGGGGATCAGGCCGGGCACGTCGGCCACGGTGTAGACGATGTCGCCCGCGGTGACCACGCCGAGGTTCGGGATCAGGGTGGTGAACGGGTAGTCCGCGATCTTCGGCTTGGCGGCCGAGATCACCGAGATCAGCGAGGACTTGCCCGCACTCGGGTACCCGACCAGCGCGACGTCGGCGACGGACTTGAGCTCCATCACGATGTCGCGGGCCTCGCCGGGCTCGCCGAGCAGCGCGAACCCGGGGGCCTTGCGGCGGGAGGAGGCGAGTGCGGAGTTGCCGAGGCCGCCACGGCCGCCCGCGGCGGCGATGAAGGTCGTGCCGTGGCCGACCAGGTCGCCGAGCACGTTGCCCTCGCGGTCGAGCACCACGGTGCCGTCCGGGACGTACAGCACGAGGCCCTCGCCGGTGGAGCCGGTGCGGTGGCCGCCGGCGCCGGGCTTGCCGTTCTGCGCCTTGCGCTTGGGCGAGTGGTGGTACTCGAGCAGCGTGGTGATGCTGGTGTCGACCACCAGCGTGACGCTGCCGCCGTCACCGCCGTTGCCGCCGTCCGGGCCGCCGAGCGGCTTGAACTTCTCCCGGTGCACGGAGGCGCAGCCGTGGCCCCCGTTACCCGCGGCGACGTGCAGTTCGACGCGGTCCACGAAGGTGGTCATGACGGGTGCCTCCAAGACAAGGGGAAAGACAAAGGGGTGAAACACAGGAGGGCGGACCGGAACAAACCGGTCCACCCTCCGTGAATCCTACCGAATGCCGCTTGACGCGGCGTCAGGCAGATCAGGCCTCGACGGCCACGATGTTGACGACCTTGCGGCCACGGTGCGTGCCGAACTCGACCGCACCCGCCTGCAGGGCGAACAGGGTGTCGTCGCCGCCACGGCCGACGTTCGCACCCGGGTGGAAGTGGGTGCCACGCTGGCGGACCAGGATCTCGCCGGCGTTGACCTTCTGGCCGCCGAAGCGCTTCACGCCGAGGCGCTGGGCGTTCGAGTCGCGGCCGTTACGGGTAGAGCTTGCGCCCTTCTTATGAGCCATCTCGCTATCCCCTTACTTACTTCGCGGTGTCGATGCTGGTGATGCGGATGGCCGTGTGGCGCTGGCGGTGGCCCTGGCGCCGACGGTAGCCGGTCTTGTTCTTGTAGCGAAGGATGACGATCTTCTCACCCTTGGTGTGGTCGACGACCTCGGCGTGAACCTTGATGCCGGCCAGGACCCACGGGTCAGAGGTGACGGCCTCGCCGTCGACGACCAGGATGGTCGAGAGCTCCACCGAGTCACCCGGCTTGACATCAACGCGGTCAATCTCCAGCACGTCGCCGATGGCGACCTTGTGCTGGCGGCCGCCGGCGCGAACGATCGCGTACATGCGGTACCTGCTTTCTTACTCGATCGGAACTCTCGATGCCAGCCACCTGGGTACGGACACAGGAGGCCTCCCTCGCCTTCCGCCGTGAAGCGGAGCGCGAGAGGTGATCTGCTCGGGAGCGTGGCGTAGACACGCCGGAGGTCAAGAATACGGATCGGCCGCCATCAGGGCAAACCGGGCCGTACGGACCGGGGAGCGGGCGAGGTGCCCGCTCCCCGGCCAACGGGCCTACTCGGCCGCCGAATCACCCTCGGCGGCAGCTGCCTTCTTGGCCGCCGCGCTGGTCCGCTTGGTAGCGGTCTTGCGGGCGGTGGTCTTCTTGGCCGCCGTCGCCGTGGTCTTGGCGGCGGCGGTCTTCTTGGCGGCGGCCTTGCGCGGCGCCCGCTTCTTCGGGGCGGGAGCCTCCTCGGCGTCCTCCACCGGCTCGGCGGGAGCCTCGGCCTCGGCAGGCGCCACCGGCTCGGCGACGGCCGGGGCCGGCTCCTCGACGGGGGCCTCGGCCGGCGGCTGCGCGGCGGCGGCCAGGGCGGCCTCGACCACGGCCTCGGCGCGGGACTGCAGGACCACGATCTCGGCCTCGCCCGGCGAACCGGCCGAAGCGGTGGCCTTGCGGACCGCGCGGCGGCGGGTCCGGCCGGCGGGGGCCGCGACGGGCGCGATCTCGACCAGGCTCGGCTGCTCGGCGGGCACGACCTCGGCCTCGGCCTGAACCTCGACCTCGGGCTCGACCTCGACGACCGGCTCGGCTTCGACGGGCGCCGCGGGGACCTCGATCTCCAGCTGCTCACCGCCGGAGACGAACTCGAACTCCTCGTGCTCGTGCTCGTCCGCCTCGTCCAGCTCGTCCGTCTCGTCCTCGATCAGGTGCGGCTGCGGCTCCTCGCTCGCGGCGCCGCCCTTGCCCCGACGGCGGCGCTTGCCACCGGACGCGCCGGCCTCGCCGGCGGTGCCGACCGGGCCACCGCCGCCACCCAGGGCGGTCGGCTGCTCCATGTGGACGATCACGCCGCGGCCGTTGCAGTGCACGCAGCTCTCGGAGAAGGACTCCAGCAGACCCTGGCCGACCCGCTTGCGGGTCATCTGCACCAGGCCCAGTGAGGTGACCTCGGCCACCTGGTGCTTGGTCCGGTCCCGGCCCAGGCACTCCAGCAGGCGTCGCAGCACCAGATCCCGGTTGGACTCCAGCACCATGTCGATGAAGTCGATCACGATGATGCCGCCGAGGTCGCGCAGCCGCAGCTGGCGGACGATCTCCTCGGCCGCCTCGATGTTGTTGCGGGTGACGGTCTCTTCCAGGTTGCCGCCCTGGCCGACGAACTTGCCGGTGTTGACGTCGACGACGATCATCGCCTCGGTCCGGTCGATCACCAGCGAGCCACCGCTCGGCAGCCAGACCTTGCGGTCCAGCGCCTTCATCAGCTGCTCGTCGATCCGGTAGGTGGCGAAGACGTCGACGTTGGACGTCCACTTCTGCAGCCGGTCCACCAGGTCGGGGGCCACCCCGCCGACGTACTCGTGGATGGTGTTCCACGCGTCGTTGCCGGAGACGATGACCTTGGTGAAGTCCTCATTGAAGATGTCCCGGACGACCCGGACTGTCATGTCCGGCTCTCCGTAGAGGAGGGTCGGCGCGTTGCCGCTGGCGACCTTCTTCTGGATCTCCTCCCACTGCCCCTGCAGACGCTGCACGTCGCGCGTGAGCTCTTCCTCGCTGGCACCCTCGGCCGCGGTGCGCACGATGACGCCCGCGTCGTCCGGGACGATCTTCTTGAGGATCTGCTTGAGGCGGGCCCGCTCGTTCTCGGGCAGCTTGCGGCTGATGCCGGTCATCGAGCCCTCGGGCACGTAGACCAGGTAGCGGCCGGGCAGCGAGATCTGGCTGGTGAGCCGGGCGCCCTTGTGGCCGATCGGGTCCTTGGAGACCTGGACCAGCACGGACTGACCCGACTTCAGCACCGACTCGATGCGGCGCGGGCCGCTGTGGCCGAGCTGACCGAAGTTCACCTCACCGGCGTACAGCACCGCGTTGCGGCCCTTGCCGATGTCGACGAAGGCGGCCTCCATGGACGGCAGCACGTTCTGGACCTTGCCCAGGTAGACGTTGCCGACGTAGCTGGTGGCCTGCTCCTTGTTGACGTAGTGCTCGACCAGGACGCCGTCCTCCAGGACGCCGATCTGGGTGCGCTCGCCGTTCTGACGGACCACCATGACGCGCTCGACCGACTCCCGGCGGGCCAGGAACTCGGCCTCGGTGATGATCGGCACCCGGCGGCGGCCCAGCTCGCGGCCCTCGCGGCGGCGCTGCTTCTTCGCCTCAAGGCGGGTGGAGCCCTTGATGGACTGCACCTCGTCCGGGTCGAACGACGGCTCGGTGGAACGCCGGCGCGGCTCGCGGATCTTCACGACCGTGCGGACGTTCTCCTCGGCCTGGCCGTTGTCGGCCTGCTCGACCGGCTCACCGCTGCGACGACGGCGACGACGACGACGACGCGAGGAGGCCAGGCCACCGGCGAGGTCGTCCTCGTCGTCCTCCTCCTCATCGGCGGAGTCGACGGACTCGGCGGACTGCTCGGCCCGCGAGTCGGCGGGCTCGTCGGCGGAGTGCTCGGTCTCCTGGACCTCCGCCTCGAACTCCTCGGAGTCACCGCGGCGACGACGACGGCCACCCCGGCGACGACGGCGCGAGGACGGCCGACCGTCCTCCTCCCAGTCGGAGTCCTGCTCGGGGCCCTGCGCGGCGGCCTGCACCGGAACCTCGGCAGGCTCGACGGGCGGCGCGACGGGTGCGGCGGGCGCAGCGGGCGCGACCGGCTCGGCCGGGGTCTCCACGGCGGCCTGGCGTGCCGACGCCTGGCGGCCGGTGCGGCCGGCGCCCTTGCTGCGGGTCTGCGGCGTCACCCGGACGGGGGTCCGGCCACCGCGGCGGCGGCGACCCACACCGCTGTACTCGTAGTCCTCCTCGGCCTCCAGCTCCGGCAGGCCGATCGGGCTGCCGCTCGCGGCGGGGGCAGCCTGCGCGGCCGGAGCCGCCGCGGGCGCAGGTGCCGCGGCCGGGGCGGCGGCGGGGGCCACCGGGGCGACGTAGGCGGTCGGCTCCTGGAAGACCGGGGCCTGGAAGATCGCGGTGGACGGGCGCACCGCACGGCGGCGGGCCCGCGGCGCGGACTCCGGGACCACCTCGGGCTCGGGCGCCGCGACGGGGGCCGGCGCCTCGACGACAGCCTCCTCGGGCTCCTCGACGACGGGCTCCTCGACGACCGCGGGGGTCTCGACGGCGGCCGGCGCACCAGCCGGCGACTCGGCACGCTTACGCGCCGTACGACGAGCACGCACCGGCTTCTCCGGCTCGACAACCGGCTCAGCCGCAACCGGCTCCTCGACGACCGCGGGGGTCTCGACGACAGCCGGCGCACCAGCCGGCGACTCGGCACGCTTACGCGCCGTACGACGAGCACGCACCGGCTTCTCCGGCTCGACAACCGGCTCAGCCGCAACCGGCTCCTCGACGACCGCGGGGGTCTCGACGACAGCCGGCGCACCCGCCGGCGACTCGGCACGCTTACGCGCCGTACGACGAGCACGCACCGGCTTCTCCGGCTCGACAACCGGCTCAGCAACAGCCTCTGCGACCGGTGCGGCCTCGGCCGGGATCACGGTCTCGGCGCCGACCTCGGCCGCGCCCTGCGGGGCGCCGGCCGGGCGGGACACCGCACGACGGCGGCGGCGGACCGGAGCGGCGGAGTTCTCGCCGGTCGAATCGCCCGGCTCTCCGGCGTGCTGCGTTTCAGTGTTCTCAGGCATGCGGGTGGATCTCCCGTCAGGCCCCCGGGCTCCACATCCGGGCACGGCGCGCCACCGGTGGCCGGCCGTGGACGCTCTTCGGCGTCCGGGCCGACTCTCCACAGTGTCGCCGCGCGGACGCGAGGCCGCACAGGGGCTCGTAGTCTCACTCGGCTCCCCGCACGGTGCGGGGTGTCGAAAGTCTTCTGGTCTGACCAGTCTTCTCAGATTTTCCCAAGCTGCGCCGCCCCACAACCCCGGGTGGCTCCCTGGGCGGGCCCCACCGGCCCAGAGGGCGGCGGGAATTTCCTGGGGCCCACCAGCCATGGGGCCAGTGGGCCACCGGAGGAATGGCCTGTGCGCGACGACGCTCGCTCCCCTGGGGAGCCGCGGGGGCCAGGAGCACGCAGGACCGGGCGGTTACTCCGGTCCTCGCCTCCGCCCGCTAGGCGGACGCTACGGCCTGCGGCTCGGCGGTCTCGGAAGGGACGGCCTGGGCCGCAGCGCGGTCGAGCGCCAGCGGGTCGGTCACCGTGCCGGTCTCCTCGTCGAGCGGCCCCTGCGCCAGCCTGGTCACCTCAGCGGGGACCGGCGGCGCCAGGTCGGCCGTCGAACGGAGACCGGACAAAACGTCGTCTGGTCGTACGGCGGGTGTGGCGTGTCGTACTACCAGGCGCAGTATCGCACAGCCATCACCGGTACGAACATCGGAGGTGGCCGAGTATTCCCCGACCGGAGCAACGTCGACCTGCGAAGGGACCAGCGTCAGACTCGCCACGGCCCCGCGCGCGTCGAAAACCCGTAGTCCGTTCTTCGTCTGCCGTTCGACCTCGACGCTCTCCGCCGCGAGGAACAGCTCGATCGCGTGCGCGGCCTGCTGCTCGCTCACTCCGGGGAGGCGGACCTCCCAGAGCGAGGCCTCCAGCCGCTCCACGAAGTTCGGCGTGCGCACCTCGACCGCGTCGATGATGTCCAGGCCGTCCGGCAGCGACTCGTCCAGCTGGGCGCGCAGCGCCTCCGGGTCCCGGACGTCGGCCAGGCCGATCTCCAGATACTCGGCCTCGCTGCCCACCCCGGTCGGGGCGGCGTTGGCGTAGGAGACCTTGGGGTGCGGGGTGAATCCGGCCGAGTACGCCATCGGCACAGCGGACCGGCGAAGGGCTCGCTCGAAGGCGCGCTGGAAGTCACGGTGGCTGGTGAAGCGCAGACGGCCCCGCTTGGTGTAGCGCAGCCGGATGCGCTGCACCGTCGGTGCGGGGGGCGGACCGTCGGGCGTGCGGCGTGCCAGAGTCGCTCAGTCCTTCGAGAGAAGCCGGGTCCGGCCGGGGCGGATACTGCGAGCCCGATCCGGACTGTGTCAATACCAAAGGGTACGCGCCCACCCGACCCACTCACGCCGCCCCCGGCAGCACGAACGCCCCCGCCGAGCATTCCGGCGGGGGCGTCACGGTGGATCGGACTACTTGACGACCGTCAGCGGCAGCAGCTTGACGCCGGTCGGGCCGATCTGGATCTGGGTGTCCATCTGGGGGCACACGCCACAGTCGAAGCACGGGGTCCAGCGGCAGTCGTCGACCTCGACCTCCTCCAGGGCGTCCTGCCAGTCCTCCCACAGCCAGTCCTTGTCGAGGCCGCTGTCCAGGTGGTCCCAGGGCAGCACCTCCTCGTAGGCGCGCTCGCGGGTGGTGTACCACTCGACGTCGACGCCGGTGCCGGCGAGGCCCTTCTCGGCGGCCCGCATCCAGCGGTCGTAGCTGAAATGCTCGCGCCAGCCGTCGAAGCGGCCGCCGTCCTCGTAGACCGCGCGGATGATCTTTCCGGTGCGGCGGTCGCCGCGGGAGAGCAGGCCCTCGACGATGCCGGGCTTGCCGTCGTGGTAGCGGAAGCCGATGTTCTTGCCGTACTTGCGGTCGTTGCGGATCGCGTCGCGCAGCTTGCCGAGCCGGGCGTCGGTGGCCTCGGCGGAGAGCTGCGGGGACCACTGGAAGGGGGTGTGCGGCTTGGGGACGAAGCCGCCGATCGACACCGTGCAGCGGATGTCGTTCTGGCCGGTGACCTCGCGGCCCTTCTGGATGACGTTCTTCGCCATCTCGGCGATCTGCAGCACGTCCTCGTCGGTCTCGGTGGGAAGGCCGACCATGAAGTACAGCTTCACCTGGCGCCAGCCGTTGCCGTAGGCGGCGGCGACGGTGCGGATCAGGTCCTCCTCCGACACCATCTTGTTGATCACCTTGCGGATCCGCTCGCTGCCGCCCTCGGGGGCGAAGGTGAGGCCGGAGCGGCGACCGTTGCGGGTCAGCTCGTTCGCCAGGTCGATGTTGAAGGCGTCGACCCGGGTGGAGGGCAGCGAGAGCCCGATCTTGTCGTCGGTGTAGCGGTCGGCCAGGCCCTTGGCGATCTCACCGATCTCGGTGTGGTCGGCCGAGGAGAGCGAGAGCAGGCCGACCTCCTCGAAGCCGGTCGCCTTGAGGCCGCGCTCGACCATCTCGCCGATGCCGGTGATGCTTCGCTCCCGCACGGGGCGCGTGATCATGCCGGCCTGGCAGAAACGGCAGCCGCGGGTGCAGCCGCGGAAGATCTCGACGGACATCCGCTCGTGCACCGTCTCGGCGAGCGGGACCAGTGGCTGCTTGGGGTAGGGCCACTCGTCCAGGTCCATCACGGTGTGCTTGGAGACCCGCCACGGCACGCCGGGCGCGTTCGGCACCACGCGGCCGATCCGGCCGTCCGGCAGGTACTCGACGTCGTAGAACTTCGGGACGTACACCCCGCCGGTCCGGGCCAGCCGCAGCAGCAGTTCGTCGCGGCCGCCCGGGCGGCCCTCGGCCTTCCAGGCCCGGATGATCTCGGTGATGTCCAGCACGGCCTGCTCGCCGTCGCCGACCACCGCGCAGTCGATGAAGTCCGCGATCGGCTCGGGGTTGAACGCGGCGTGACCGCCGGCCAGCACGATCGGGTCGTCGATGGTGCGGTCCGCGGCCTCCAGCGGGATGCCCGCGAGGTCCAGGGCGGTGAGCATGTTGGTGTAGCCGAGCTCGGTGGAGAAGCTCAGCCCGAAGACGTCGAACGCCTTGACCGGGCGGTGCGCGTCCACCGTGAACTGCGGGACCCGGTGCTCGCGCATCAGTGCCTCGAGGTCCGGCCAGACGCTGTAGGTGCGCTCGGCCAGCACACCCTCACGCTCGTTGAGCACCTCGTAGAGGATCATGACGCCCTGGTTCGGCAGGCCGACCTCGTAGGCGTCGGGGTACATCAGGGCCCACCGGACGTCGCAGGCGTCCCAGTCCTTGACGGTCGAGTTGAGCTCGCCGCCGACGTACTGGATCGGCTTCTGGACGTGCGGGAGGAGGGCCTCCAGGCGTGGGAAGACCGATTCAACAGTCATGCAAAAGGACCTTTGCGGAGAAGGGACGTCGCGCGGAACGCGCCCGGGTCGGGGTGCCGGCCGACGAGGAGGGCCGGGTGACCCTCAAGGATAACGCGGTGCGAGAACTCTTCCGGAACGGTCACCGGCCGCCCCCGCGTCCGGCCCGGGCCGTGCGATGCTCGACCCGGGAGGGCCGATGTATCGAACACTCGATCAATCGTGGCTGGCCGCAGAGGACTTGGCCGATCGTGGAGCGGGCACACTGCGCCGGATCGGGGAGTCCGCGCAGGGGCGGCCGCTCTGGCTGCTGTCGCTCGGGCAGGGGGAGCGCGACGTCCTGGTGGTCGCCGGGGCGCATGCCAACGAGCCGGTGGGGGCGGCCACCGCGCTGCGGCTGGCCCGCTGGGCGCTGGGCGGGCGCCGGGCCCGCTGGCACTTCCTGCTCTGCCTCGACCCGGACGGCGCCGCGCTGACCGAGGGCTGGCTGCGCGGGCCGCTCAGCCTGGAGCGGCACTACGCGCACTTCTTCCGCCCGCCCGCGCACCGGCAGCCGGAGTGGGTGCTGAGCGATCCGCCGCCGCCCGAGACGGCCGCCCTGCTGCGGGTGATCGACGAGCTGCGGCCGGCGTTGCAGCTCTCGCTGCACGGGGTCGACCTCGGCGGGAGCTTCCTCCAGCTGACCCGGCCGGTCCCCGGGCTCGCGCGGCCGTTCGAACGGTCCGCCGCGGCCGCCGGGCTGCCGCTGGACGTCGGCTCGGCCGACGCCGCGTACTGGCCGAGCCCGAGCCCCGGGATATACCTGCTGCCCGGCTGCGACGGGCCGGAGCGGTTCGCCGCGCTGCCCGAGGAGGCGGCCCGCTCGACCTGGACGTACGCCGGTCTGACCACGGCGGTGGTCGAGGTCCCGATGTGGGTGGCGGACGGTGTGTCCGACGGCACGCCGCACCCGGATCCGCGGGGCGCCGTGCGGGCCGCGGCCGAGCGGCTGCGCGCGGGGCTGGCGGGGGTCCGGGTGCCCGAGCTGCCCGGCAGCGCGCTGGCGGCCGCGGCGGCGGAGAGCGTGCTGGTCGGTCCGGGGCTGGCCGAGGAGTGGGAGCGCGGCGACTGGGCCCGTACGGTCGCGCAGGTCACCGCGGTGGAGATCGCCGCCGAGCGGATCCCGTTGCGGGTCGCGGCGGCGCTGGCCCGGCTCGACCAGGCAGGCGGCGCCGGCGTGCCCGGCGGCGACGTGGCCGCCCGCTGCGCCCGGCTGCGCAGCAGGTTCGGGGCCCGCTGGGTGCCCGTAGAGCAGCAGGTGGCGCACCAGGCCCGGACGGTCGTGGCGACCGCCCGGGCCGTACTCACAGAGGCGCTCAGGCCTTGAGGTGGCGCTGGGTGCGAACCGACTGCAGCAGCCCGATGGCGATCCAGCCGGCGAACATCGACGAGCCGCCGTAACTGACGAACGGCAGCGGGATGCCCGCGACCGGCATGATGCCGAGCGTCATGCCGATGTTCTCGAAGGACTGGAAGGCGAACCAGGTGATCACACCGGCCGCCACGACCGTGCCGTAGAGGTCACCGGCCTGCCGGGCGATCCGGCAGGCACGCCAGAGGATCACCCCGACCAGCACGATGATCGCCAGTCCGCCGACGAAGCCCAGTTCCTCCCCCGCCACACTGAAGACGAAGTCGGTCTGCTGCTCGGGGACGAACTGCCCTATGGTCTGCGTGCCGTGGAAGAGCCCCTTGCCGGTGAGCCCGCCGGAGCCGATCGCGATCCTGGCCTGCGCGGTGTTGTAGCCGACGCCCGCCGGGTCCAGCGCCGGGTCGGCGAAGGCAGCGAAGCGGTCGATCTGGTACTTGCTCAGCACTCCGAGCTTCCAGATCGCCGCGGCACCCGCGCCGCCGGCCACCATCAGGCCGAAGACCCAGCGGTTCGGCGCGCCCGAGGCCAGCAGGATGCCCAGGATGGTCACGGCCATCACCATGACCGAGCCGAGGTCGGGCATCAACAGCACGATGCAGATCGGCATGCCGGCCAGCACCAGCGCGTGCACCACGCTGCGGTCGGTCGGTATGGCCCGCTCCCCGGTGTCCACCCGGGAGGAGAGCGCCATCGCCATGCCGAGCACGATCGCGAGCTTGGCGAACTCGGCGGGCTGCACCGAGAAGCCGCCGCCGAACTGGATCCAGGAGTGCGCGCCGTTGATGGTCGAGCCGAGCGGACTGAGCACCGCGATCAGCATCAGTATCGCCAGCGCGTAGAGCACCGGCACGGCTGCTCTTATCCGGTGGTGCCCTATGGCCACGACCGCGCCGAAGAGCACCAGGCCGATCACCAGGTTGGTGAGGTGGCGGTAGAGGAAGTACTGCGGGTCCCCGTGGGTGAGCGAGTCGCGTCCCCGGGTGGCCGACCAGACGAGCATCGAGCTGCCCAGCGAGAGCGCCAGCGCGGCCAGCACTATCACCCAGTCCAGCCGCCGCAGCGGCGCGTCCCGGGCCAGCGCCCGGGCCACCGGCCCGCGCTGCGGGGAGAACCGGAGCTGGCGGTACGAGCCGTACGAGGAGGTCATGCCCGGCTCCTTCCGAGGCCGCGGGACGGCTCGACGGCCAGCAGGTCGGTGTAGACCGTGGACGTCAGGGGCGCCGGGGCGGGAGCCGCGTAGCTCGCCTGCTTGAGGACCGCGGTGCCGTCCGGGTTGAAGGTGGGAAGCGCGGTCTGCGGGGCGGGCAGCAGCGCCTTGGTGGCGTCGATGTTGCCCTTGTCGTCCACGCCGTAGAGCGCCTGGTAGATCCGGCGGACCGCGTCACCCGAACCGCCGGAGCCGGTGCCACCCTGGCTGATCGTCATGATGACCGCGTAGTCCTTGCTGTAGGTGGTCAGCCAGGAGGTGGTCTGCTTGCCGTAGACCTCGGCGGTGCCGGTCTTGGCGTGCAGCTGGATCTTGTCCTGCGGCCAGCCCGCACCGGCGAACTTCCAGGCGGCGGTGCCGCTGGTGATGACGCCGGCGGTCGCCTGGTCGATGTACTGCAGGGTCTTCTGGTCGTCGGGGAGCTTGCCGTCGACGTGCGGGGCGATGTTGCGCACCAGCTGGCCGCTGGGGGTGACGACGGCCTTGGCGACGGTCGGGGTGTAGAGCGTGCCGCCGTTGGCGATCGCCGAGTAGATCCGCGCCATCTGGACCGGGGTGACCAGCGTGTCGCCCTGGCCGATCGCGTAGTTGACGGAGTCACCGGCGCGCATCACGGCGCCGTCCACGCAGTTCTCGCGGGCGATCTCGGTGGCGTAGTCGGTGCCGCCGCCGGCCGCCTGCTTGCACCAGGCGTCCTTGTTGGCGTTGAAGAAGTCGGTCTTCCACTGGCGGTCGGGGACCCGGCCGGGCACCTCGCCGGGCAGGTCGATGCCGGTCTTGGCGCCGAGGCCGAACTGGTGGGCCGTCTTGTAGAACCAGTCGGCGGGGTTGGCCTTGGGCTTGATGCCGCCGTCCTTCTGCCACTGGTCGTAGGACAGGCCGTAGAAGACGGTGTCGCAGGAGATCTCCAGCGCCTTCTCCAGCGAGATGTCACCCGCCGACTCGCCCTCGAAGTTCTTGAACTCGCGGCCGCCGATGGTCAGGCTCGACGGGCACGGGTAGTGGCCGTCGAGCGAGTAGCCGGCCTGCACGGCGGCGCTGGTGGAGACCACCTTGAAGGTGGAGCCGGGCGCGGACTGACCCTGGATGGCCCGGTTGAGCAGCGGGTAGTTGGTGTCCTGGCTGGTCAGGTTCTGGTAGTCCTTGGCCGAGATGCCGCCGACCCACAGGTTGGGGTCGTAGGTCGGCGCGCTGGCCATCGCGATGATCTGCCCGGTGTGCACGTCCATCACGACCGCGGCGCCGGAGTCGGCCACGAAGTTGCGGCTGGTCACCGTGTCGTAGGTCTTGCGGGCGTCGGCCATGGCCTGCGCCAGATTGTCCTCGACGTTCTTCTGCACCCGGGCGTCGATGCTGGTCACCACGTTGTTGCCGGGCTGGGCGGGCGTGTCGCCGGCGGTGCCGATCACCCGGCCGAGGTTGTCCACCTCCAGCTGGGTCACTCCGGAGGTGCCGCGCAGATCGCCGTCGTAGACCGATTCCAGGCCGGCCCGGCCGATCTGGTCGGAGGCCAGGTACTTGGCCTTGCCGGACTTGTCCTGGGACTTGCTGACCTCGTCGTCGGTCACCGGCGAGAGGTAGCCGACCAGCTGGGCGGCGTTCGCGCCGTCCGGGCTGGGGTACTGGCGCACGGCCGTGGGCTGGGCGGTGATCCCGGGGAAGTCCTCGCGGCGTTCCATTATCTGCATCGCCTGCTGCGTGGTGGCCTGGCTGGTCACCGGGATCGGCTGGTAGGGCGAGCCGTTCCAGCAGGGCTGCGGGGTCTTGGCGTCGCAGAGCCGGACCTTGTTCTCGACGTCGACCGGGTTCATCCCGAGCACCTGGGCGAGCCGGGTGAGCGCGGCCTTGCCGTGGTCCTTCTGCTGGAGCAGCGAGGTGCGGCTGACCGAGACCACCAGTTGGGTCTGGTTGCCGGCCAGCACCCGGCCGTCCGCGTCCAGGATCTCGCCGCGGACGGCCGGGTCGACCACCTCGCGGATGTGGTTGTTGGACGCCTGCGCGGTGTACTGGCTGCCGTTGCGGATCTGCAGGTACCAGAGCCGGCCGCCGAGGGTGGCGAGCAGCGAGAGCACCAGGATCTGCAACACCACCAGACGGATCGTCACCCGGCGGGTCCGGCCGGTCTCCGGGATGTTGCTCACGTCTGGGACTCCCCGATGCAGAGTGTGGCGCAGTAGGTGGTCAGAGCTTCAGGCCGCGCATCTTGCGGCCGTTGGACGGCCCGGAGGAGACCTCACGGGTGGTCCGGTAGCGGGCGATGGTGCCCAGGCCCGCGCCGGTGATCTCCCCGCCGGCCGCCCCCGGGTCGGCCCGGCGGGCCAGCAGCATCACGGCGGGCACCACGAACGGCGCCAGCAGCAGGTCGTACAGCAGCGCGCTGGCGGCCAGGCCCGGCAGCCCGACGTGCCGGGCGGCGGTGTCGCCGACCAGCGCGCCCACCGCCGCGTACAGCACGGTGGAGACCACCGCCGCGCCGGCGACCACCAGCAGCGGGCCCATGACGGTACGGCGGCGGCCCGAGTCGGCGCGGAACATCCCGGCCGCGTAGCCCATCACGCAGAGCACCAGGGCGTATCGGCCGATCGCGTGGTCGGAGGGCGGCGCCAGGTCGGCCAGCAGCCCGGCGGCGAAGCCGACCAGGCAGCCGGTGGACGGCCCGTACACCAGGGCCAGGCCGACCACCACGAGCAGCAGCAGGTCGGGGGTGGCCCCCGGCAGCTGGAGCCGGCCGAGCACGCTCACCTGGATCACCAGGGCGAGCAGCACGAGCACGGCGGAGAGCAGGAGGCGCTTGACGGCCATGGCTCAGTTCCCCCCTTGCGGGCTGGCGGAGGCGGACGGTGCGGCGGGCGCCGGCGCCACGGGGGCGGCCGGGGCCGGTGCGGCGGCCGGCGTCGGGGCCGGTGGCAGGACGGCGTCCCGCGGGTCGGTCCGCGGCGGTACGACGACCACGCCCACCAGGTCGAGCCGGGTGAACGAGACGAACGGCTCGACCAGCACGGTCTTGGTCAGCTCGCCGGGCGTCGCCTCGACCGTGACGACCTTGCCGACCGGCACGCCCGGGACGAACGGCCGGCCGCTCTGCGAGCCGAAGGTGACCAGCCGGTCCCCCGCCTTGACCTGGGCCTTGCCGTTGAGCAGCTGCACCTTCATCGGCCCGGCGCCCTGGCCGGCCGCGAAGCCGATCTCGCCGCTGCCCTCCATCCGGGTCCCGGCGGTGAAGCCCGGGTCGGTGGCGAGCAACACGGTGGAGGTGGTCGGGGCGACCGTGGTGATCCGGCCGACCAGGCCCTGACCGTTGATCACCGTCATGTCCCGGGCCAGCCCGTCGTCGCTGCCGGCGTCGATGGTGATGGTCCAGGAGAAGGCCTGGGCCGCGCCGATGGCGATCACCTGGGCGGCCTTGACGGTGTAACCGCCGGTGCCGGCCGTCCGCAGCATGTCGTCCAGCTGCTTGGTACGGCCGGTGGCGGTGTCGGAGGAGGCCAGCTTCTGGCGCAGCTCGGTGTTCTCCGCACCGATCTGGTTCAGCCGCTGCTGCTCGGTCCCGGAGTCACGGATCGCCCGGACAGTGCGGGCTATCGGGTCGACGGCCCCGGCCGCACTGCGCTCGACCGGGCCGAAGACCCCGGCCGCGGCCTTCCGGGCGCCGTTGAGCGGCGAGCTCTCCCCGCCCTTGATGTCCACGGTGATCAGCGCGAAGGCGACGGCCACCAGCAGGATGAGAAGCAGTCGACTCTCTCGGGTGTCCCTCACGACGCTGGAGCTGCCCCTTCTGGGAGTGGGTCGGTGGTGTCCCTCTGACGGGTGGTGTCCCTCTGACGGGCTAACGACGCGGCTGTGCGTCCAGTACCTGCTGCAGGGCTTCGAACTCCTCGACGCAGCGGCCGGCGCCCAGCGCCACCGAGTCCAGCGGGTTCTCCGCGATGTGGATCGGCATGCCGGTCTCCCGGCGCAGTCGCTCGTCCAGGCCGCGGAGCAGCGCGCCGCCGCCGGTGAGCACCACGCCACGGTCCATCACGTCGCCCGCGAGCTCCGGCGGGCACTGGTCCAGGGTGGTCTTGACGGCGTCGATGATGGAGTTCACCGGCTCGTCGATGGCCTCGCGGACCTCGGCGGCGGAGATCACCACGGTCTTCGGCAGGCCGCTGACCAGGTCGCGGCCGCGGATCTCGGCGTGCTCGTCCTTCTCGTTCTCCGACCCGTAGGCGGAGCCGATGCTCATCTTGATCTGCTCCGCGCTGCGCTCACCGAGCAGCAGCGAGTACTCCTTCTTGATGTGCTGGACGATCGCGTTGTCGAGTTCGTCGCCGGCCACCCGGATGGACTGGGCGGTGACGATGCCGCCGAGCGAGATCACGGCCACCTCGGTGGTGCCGCCGCCGATGTCGACCACCATGTTGCCGGTGGGCTCGTGGACCGGCAGGCCGGCGCCGATCGCGGCGGCCATCGGCTCCTCGATGATGTGCACCTGGCGGGCGCCGGCCAGGTGGCTGGCCTCGACCACGGCGCGCCGCTCGACCCCGGTGATGCCGCTGGGCACGCAGACCACGACCCGCGGGCGGGCCAGGTAGCGGCGGCGGTGGATCTTCTGGATGAAGTAGCGCAGCATCCGCTGGGTGATCTCGAAGTCGGCGATCACGCCGTCCTTCAGGGGGCGGATCGCGATGATGTTGCCGGGCGTGCGCCCGATCATCTTCTTCGCCTCGGAGCCGACCGCCAGGATCCCGCCGGTGTTGGTGTTCACCGCGACGACTGACGGTTCGTTCAGGACGATCCCCTTGCCCCTGACGTACACCAGCGTGTTGGCAGTGCCCAGGTCGATCGCCAGGTCACGGCCCATGAACGACAGATTGTTGGCCATGGAGTGTGGAATGCCTTCCCGAACTGGATGTCATGGGCGGGGAGTGGGCCTCGCGGGCTGTGCTCGCGGTGGTGGGTTCTCGCCTGCGGGCCCGCGCGGCGACCTGCGATCCGCGTCGCGGATCTGCACAGCAGACCTGTCCGGCCCGTGAGTTGTGTCCATCGTAGCCACGCCCGGCGAGCTGGTCGGCGGGGTCGGCTGCCGTCCATTCTGCGCGGCGGGATCGGTTCTCCCGGCATTGGGACGCCGTGTCGGGCGACCCAGTTCCATATTTGAGGATCAAATTCCCACGGTTGGCTGAGCCGGGGCACTCGGGCGCCCCGGCTCACCCTCCGTCAGGACCGGATTCAGGCCTGCCCGGGGAAGAAGATCTTGATCTCGCGCTCGGCGGAGGCCTCGGAGTCGGAGGCGTGGATCAGGTTCTCGCGGGTGATCGTGGCGTAGTCGCCGCGGATCGTGCCGGCGCCGGCGGCCAGCGGGTCGGTGGCGCCGGCCAGCGCGCGGATGCCCGGGATGACGTTCTCGCCCGTGACGATCAGCGCGATCGACGGGCCGGAGGTCATGAACTCCAGCAGCGGCTCGTAGAACGGACGGCCGAGGTGCTCGGCGTAGTGCTGCTCCAGCGTCGCGCGGTCGAAGGTGCGGAGCTCGACGGCGGCGAGGCGCCAGCCGGCCTTGCGCTCGATCCGGCTGATGATCTCGCCGGCCAGGCCGCGCTGGACGGCGTCGGGCTTGAGCAGGACGAGAGTGCGCTGGGACACGGTACGGCTCCAGTGGTTTCGGGGCGGAATGGTGTATGCCGCTTTCGCTGAGGCTACCTTGCGTGAGCAGCCCGCACAGACGTGCGGGCTGCCGTTGCGCGGCCGGTCAGACGGAGACGGCGGAGGCGGTGGAGGCGGCGGCGCGCTGGGCCTTGAGGACGTCGATCTTGCGTCCGTAGTGCACCGAGCACCACCACAGGCCGGCGAAGACCAGCCCGAGGCCGTACATGGTCGGCAGGACCAGGCCGCTGGCGATCAGGCCGAGCTGAAGCGCCCAGCCGATCGCGACCGCGCCCGGGCGGTTGATCATGCCGCAGAGCAGCACGCAGAGGACCATCGCGATGCCGCTCACGGTCCAGATGGTCCCGGCGGAGACGCTGGAGAGGTGCACCGCGACGAGCGCGGCGAACATGATCAGCAGGGCCTCGCCGATCAGGGTGGAGGAACAGAGGGTGCGCATCGGTCATCCCCTCCGGCCGAGCAGCAGGCGGGCCTCACCGACGGTGATCACCGAGCCGGTGATCAGGACGCCGGCGCCGATCAGGTCCTCGCCGTCCTCGGCGAGGGTGACCGCCGCGTCGATGGCGCCGGCGAGGTTGGGCTCGACCTGGACGCGGTCCTCGCCGAAGACCTCCACCGCCTGGGCCGCCAGGTCGTCCACCGACATCGCGCGGTGGGTGGAGTTCTGGGTGACCACGACCTCGCTCAGGATCGGCTCGAAGGCCTCCAGCACGCCGGAGACGTCCTTGTCGCCGCTGGTCCCGATCACGCCGACCAGTCTGGTGAAGGCGAAGGCCTCACCGATCGCGGCCGCCGTCACCCGGGCGCCGGCCGGGTTGTGCGCGGCGTCCAGCACGATGGTCGGGCTGCGCCGGACGACCTCCAGGCGGCCCGGCGAGGTGGCGCCGGCCAGCGCGGCGCGCACCTTGTCGATGTCCAGGGCGCCCTCACGGGCCGCGCCGATCCCGAAGAAGGCC
Source organism: Kitasatospora mediocidica KCTC 9733 (assembly GCF_000744225.1). Classification (GTDB taxonomy): domain Bacteria; phylum Actinomycetota; class Actinomycetes; order Streptomycetales; family Streptomycetaceae; genus Kitasatospora; species Kitasatospora mediocidica. The sequence continues at coordinate 1,529,275 of NZ_JQLN01000007.1, forward strand.
TCGACGGCCGCCAGTGCGAGCATCGCGTTCTGCGCCTGGTGCTCACCGTGCAGCGGAAGGAAGATGTCGGCATACTCGGCGCCGCCCAGGCCCCGCAGCGTCACCAGCTGCCCGCCGACCGCGATCTCGCGGTGCAGCACCCCGAACTCCATGCCCTCGCGGGCCACCGTGGCATCCACCCGCACGGTGTGTTCGAGGATCGTCTTGGCGGCGTCCAGCGGCTGCTGGGCGACCACCGCGAGCGCGCCCTGCTTGATGATGCCGGACTTCTCCACGGCGATCTTGCCGGTGGTGTCGCCCAGCTTGTCGGTGTGGTCCAGCGAGATCGGGGTGATCACCGCGACCGTGCCGTCGAGCACGTTGGTGGCGTCCCAGCTGCCGCCCATGCCGACCTCGACCACGGCCACGTCCACCGGCGCGTCGGCGAAGGCCGCGTACGCCATGGCGGTGAGCACCTCGAAGAAGGAGAGCGCGATCGGCTGGGACTCGTCGACCATCCGGATGTACGGCTCGATGTCGCGGTAGGCCTCGACGAAGCCCTCCTCGCTGATCGGCTTGCCGTCCAGGCTGATCCGCTCGGTCACCGACTCGACGTGCGGGCTGGTGTAGCGGCCGGTGCGCAGCTCGAAGGCGTTCAGCAGCTGCTCCACCATCCGGGCCGTGGAGGTCTTGCCGTTGGTCCCGGTGATGTGGATCGACGGGTAGGCCCGCTGGGGCTGGCCCAGCAGGTCCATCAGCGCGCTGATCCGGTCGAGCGAGGGTTCGAGCTTGTTCTCGGGCCAGCGCTTGGCCAGCTCGGCCTCGATGTCGCGAAGCCCCACCGACTGGTCGGCGGGTTCCGCGCTACTGGGGCGGACGGTGTACGGGTTCTGCTCGGCGCTGCTGCTCACGCGCACCAGTCTACGGAGTGGCGGCTGCCGGACAGGCGGCCGGGCGGCCCGACGGGGTGGCCGGCCCGGGAAAGAACGCTCAGGGTCACGAACAGGTAAAGACTTGTGAAAGGGAAACACGGACCGCGAATCCCCGCCGAAATGGGTGCGCCCGGCCCGGCGAACTCAGGGGGCGCCCACCAGCTCGGCCGGCACGCCCGACTGGCGCGCCCTCAACTCGGCGACCACCTCGCGGACATCCTCCTCGGGCAGCAGCGGCAGCATCATCGCCACCCCCTGCAGCAGGCCGCCCAGCAGGAACGTGGTGTCGGCGGTGGCGGCCACCAACTCCCGCACGGCGAAGACGTCCCCGCGTTGGACCGCCTCGATCAGCCGGGCCGCGTCGGCGGACTCCTCGTCCACCGCGACGGTGACCGGGCCGGCCGGGGCGCGGCGGGCCAGCGTGCGCAGCACCTTGTCGCCGACCTCCGGCGCGTAGGCCTTGCGCACCGCCTCGGCGGCGATCCAGACCAGCAGCGTGACCACTTCACGCTCGGACCGGTCCTCCAGGATCCGGTCCAAGGCGTCGTCGAAGGCGAGTTGATTGCCGTGCCGGAAGGCCAGCAACAATGTCGCGGCCTGACCCTTGGTCTCCTCCACTCGCTGCGCAGGAAGTTCGCCGGCCAACTTGTGCACTGTCACCTTGCCCTGCCTTCCCCATCACCTCTGCCAGCACCCGAAACTTCAGGACACCGTATACGGCGCACCTTCCCAGGTCACCGGACCTGGCCGGATGAAGGCGGCAAAGAATGGAAACGGGCCGACCGGATTTCGGCCCGCGCACGCCCGGCGGATCAACGGGATTCACCCGGTCAGCGCGTTTGATCGCCCGTCGGCCTTTCCACGATCCCTGACAGCGAAGCGAGTTGCCCGGATAGCGGTTCGGCGGGCCGGCCAGGTCCTCGTTGAATTCGGTTCCGTATCAAGCGAATCGGAGCGGCCAAAGGCCGGCCATTCGGAATCCGCCGACCGCCGCTGCGGTCCCGGCCAGGGCCCCTCAGTGTGTTCTCAGTGGTTCCCCAGTGGCCGGTGGTGCACTGCAACCCCGGCTGCCGAACCGGCAGTACGGCGTTCGGCAGCCGGGGGCCACCTTCCCCCGGCCGCCGCCAGTCCGAACGGATTCGCCGATGTCCTCCTGGGAGTCCCCGCAGTCCTACACGCTCGTCGACCGCCGCTGGTACGAGTCGCCCGGCCGCTACCTGCCCGGCGACGAGCACCTGGCGGTGCTGCGCTCCGTCCTGCCCGACGGCTGGCGCACCCGGCGACGCGGCCTGTGGACGACGGCCCGGCCGCCGGGGGCCGACGCCCCGGCCCAGGGCTGGAAGCTGCGGGTCACCTCACTCGCCGAGGAGAGCACCGACGTCCTGCGGCTGGCGCTGCCCGTGCTCTGCGCGGCCGGCACACCGTTCACCTTCCTGATCGACCCGTTCTGCGCGCGGCTGGCCAACGGCGCGGACGGCTGGGCGGGGGCCGACGGCGGGCTGCTCACCGTCCACCCCCTCGACCTGGAGCAGTTCCGGGCCGTCGGCTCCCGGCTGGCCGCCGCGCTGCGGGGCCGGACCGGGCCGGAGATCCGCGCGGACCGGCGCTGGCCCGGCTCGACCGCCGTCGGCTACCACTACGGCGGCTTCGCCCGCGCCGAGCGCGTCGGCCCGGACGGGCGGCGCGGGCTGGTGATCGCCGCACCGGACGGCGGGGTCGCCGTCCACGTCCCGTCCCGCTGCTTCACGGTTCCCCCTTGGGAGAGCGACCCGTTCCCGGCCGGGCCCGCCGAGCCGGACGAGCCGCTGAGGGCCCGCTACGCCGTGCCGGCCCTGGACGCGCGCGGCGGGGCCAGGCCGGCCACCGACGCCCGGACCGGCCGCGACGTCGTCCTGAAGGAGGCCCGGGCGGGTGTGCTGGTCGGCAGCCCCGGCCGGCCGGCGATCGAGGTGCTGGAGAAGGAGTACCAGCTGCTCGGCGAGCTGGCCGACACCGGGCTGTTCGCCCGGCCGGTCGAGCTGGTGCGCACCGGCGGCCGCGCGGTCCTGGTGCGCGAGCGGCCGCGCGGAACGCCGTTCGGCCGGTACTGCCTGCGGACCAACCCGCTCGTCACCCTCGACCTGGACCCCGCCTCGGTGCGCGGGCACTTCCTCGGCCTGCGCGGCCTCTGGCGCCGGATCGCCGAGGCGGTGTCCACCGCCCACCGGCGCGGCATCCTGCTGGGCGACCTGTCCTGCGCCGGGGTGTCCGTCGACCCGGAGACCGGCACCGCCACGGTCGTCGGCCTGGAGACCGGCGTGCGCGAGGGCCTGGACGCGCATCTGGGCGTGCACACCCCGGGCACCGCCAGTCCCCGGCTGCTGGCGACCGGCCGTTACGACCAGGGCGCCGACTGGGACGCGCTCGGCGCGCTGATCTTCAGTTCGGTGATGGCGGTCGGCGGCGCCACCGGGTTCCACCGGCCCTCGCTCAGCCGGTTCCTCGCGGAGCTGGCCTACGACCTGGTGCTGCCCGCCGAACTGGTCGACCTGATCGACGACCTGACCGCCGGGGACACCGTCATCGACGGTCCGAAGGTGATCCAGCGGATCGACGAACTTCCTTTCGAAGGCCACCCGTTGTGGTCCACGCCGGTGCCCCTGGCGCTGCCGGCCACCGACCAGTACCGCCACCCCGAGCGGCTGCCCGGCCTGCGCGACGCCGACCTGGCCGAGGTCGCCGAGAAGGTCGTCGACTATGCCGTCGAGCTCGCGGATCCCCGGCGTCAGGACCGGCTCTACCCCGCCGACGCGGCGGTGTTCGACACCAACCCGCTCTCGGTCGCGCACGGCGCGCTGGGGGTGCTCTACGGCATCCACCGGCTGCGCGGATCGGTCCCCGCGGCCCAGCTGGGGTGGGCGATGGCGCAGGACGTCGATCCGGCCCGCTACCCGGCGGGGCTGTACCTCGGCCAGGCCGGCGTCGCCTGGGTGCTCGACGAACTCGGCCGCCCGGAGGCGGCGTTGCGCCTGCTGGACCGCACCCGCGAGCACCCGCTGCGGTTCGCCGCACCGGGCGTCCTGCACGGCAGCGCCGGCTACGGCCTGGCCTGCCTGCGCCTGTGGCAACGCCAGGGCGTCGGGCGGCTGCTCGACGACGCGCGAGCGGCCGGGCAGGCACTCGCGGCCGACTGCCTGCAGGACGCCTCCGGCGCCCGCTGGGCCGCCCCCGCCGAACCGGGCGGAGAGCCGCACAGCCGGGTCGGCCACGGCCACGGCGCCGCCGGGATCGCGCTCTTCCTGCTCTACCTGCACCTCGCCACCGGCGAGCAGCAGTGGTACGAACTCGGCCGGTCCGCGCTGGCGTTCGAGCTGCGGCGGGGCATCCGGGTGAACGGCTACGGCGGCGAGGACGACGGCCTGCCGGGCAGCTGCTGGGAGACCGGCACCGCCGGAACCGCCACCACCGCGCTGCGCTACCTGGTGGTGCGCCCCGAACCCGGACTGGCCGCCTCGGTCTCCGCGTTGCTGGCCGACACGACCCGCAAGTACAGCGCCGTGCCGGGCCTGTTCCACGGCCTGTCCGGACTGGGCAACGTCCTGCTGGACGCGGGCGAACTGCTCGGCGAGGAACGCTGGTTCGCCGAGGCCCGGCGGGTCGCCCAGGGCGTGCTGCTGAGCCGGACCGACCGGGCCGAGGGAGTGGTGTTCCCCGGCGGCCGGGCGCTGCGCGAGAGCACCGACTTCGCCACCGGCTCGATCGGAGTCGCGCTCTTCCTGGACCGGCTGCGCACCGCGCACCCGGGCGGCCGCAGCAACTTCAACTTCGTGCTCGACGAACTGCTGCCGTGAGGCGGCGCCACCCGCGCTCAGGCCCGCCACTGCAGGCCGGGGTCGTGCGCGAGCACCCGGCCGGTGAGGGAGGCGAGTTCGGGGCCGGGGTCGACGCCGAGTTCGTCGCGCAGCACCCGGCGGGCCTCGCGCAGCGCGGCCAGGGCCTCGGCCTGTCGGCCGCAGCGGTAGAGCGCCAGCGCCCGCAGCGCCCAACCCGACTCCCGCAGCGGGTAGTCGGTGGTCAGCGCCTCGCTCTCGACCAGGGTGACCCGGTGGTCGCCCAGGGCCAGGCAGGCCGCCACCCGCACCTCGCGAACGAGCGAGCGCCACTCCATCAGCCGGGCGATCTCGGCGCGCACGAAGCGGGCGTCGGCCAGTTCGGCGAACGGCGGCCCGGTCCACAGGTCCAGCGCCCGGTCGGCACCGGCCAGCGCCTCCTCCGGCCGGCCGGCGGCGGAGGCCGCGGCGGCCGACGCGGCCTCCGTGACGAACCGGTGGGTGTCCACCGCCTCCGAGCGCACGGCCAGCGCGTAGCCCGCGGCGTGCCGCACCAGCACGGTGGACTGCTGGCGGGCCCGGCGGTCCGGCTCCAGCGCGCGCCGCAGGTCCGCGACATAGGTGTGCAAGGTCTGCCGGGGCTTGTCCGGCGGCCGGCCCTCCCAGACCGCGTCGATGATCTGCTCCTCGCCGACCAGCCGGCCGCGCGCCAGCAGCAGCGCCACCAGCACGGCCTTGGGCCGACGGCCGCCCAGCGGCGCCCGGGCGCCGCGGACCGTCGCCTCGACCGGTCCCAGAACGTTGATCCCCACCTCAACCACGTTCGAATTCATACCCCGAGCTTGGATCCCCGCCGACCGGCTTCCCATGGGGTCCGGCCCCCAGATTCTCACCGGCACACCCAAGCCGGCCGGACACCGGCGCCGCGGTGGGCGGAACATGGGGGCCGTCCCCCATGTCGTCCGTCCCCATCGATGGCATTGTCTCGACCATGAACATCGCGGGGGCCTCCGACAACGACCGGCAGCAGGGGATGCCGCCCTGGTGGAGCCGAGGGGTGGCACTCGCCGAACGGCTGGGGTGCCCGACGACCGCGCGGCCCGACGACCTGCCGGCCGGGCAGCGCCGGGCGGACCGCCGTCTCCAGCGCTGGCGGGAGGACTTCGCCGCCGAGGAGGGCCTGTTCAAGGCCCGGCTGGCCGAGGACGGCCTGACCGAGGACGGGCTGCGCGCGCTGCTGGACGAGGACCCGGCGGCCCTGGCCGCACGGATCGACCGGCCCGGGTGGGCCAGGACCGCCGACCGGGTGCTGGCCGCCACCCCGGAGCGGCTCACCCCCGCGGCGACCTGCGGGAGCTGGGACGAGGGCTTCGCCGCCGTCCTCGCGCCGTTCACCGAGGAGGCCGCCGACCGCCTGGTCGTCGCGGCACGCCGGGCCGGCGCCCAGCGGATCGCCGACCTGCGGGCCGTCCGGGCCTGCTTCACCGAGCGGCTGGCCGCGGCACTGGTCCGGCTGGCCCGGCGGACCCTGGTGCTCGAACTGAACGTCCTGCGGGTGACCGGACGGCTGGCCGGCCAGACCCCCGAGGAGCGCTTCGCCGACTTCGTCCGGCAGTCCCGCGAGCGCGCCGGACTGACCGCGCTGCTCACCGAATACGCCGTGCTGGCCCGGCTGCTGGCGCAGACCTGCGAGCACGCGGTGGCGGCCTGGACGGAGCTGCTGACCCGGCTGTGCGCCGACCGCGACGCGCTGCTGCGCGGCGGCCTGCTGCCCGCCGACGCCGGGCGGCTGACCGGGATCGACGCGGGCGTCGGGGACAGCCACCAGCGCGGCCGCGCGGTGGCGGTGCTCGGCTTCGCCTCCGGCGCGCGGCTGGTCTACAAGCCGCGCCCGCTCGGCGTGCACGGGCACTTCAACGACACCGTCCACTGGCTCAACGCCCGGCTGCCCGGGCTCGGCCTGCGGACCCTGGCGGTGCTGGAGCGGGCCGCGTACGGCTGGGCGGAGTTCGTCAGCGCCCGGCCGTGCGAGGAGGCCGCGCAGGTCGAGCTCTTCTACCACCGGCTCGGCGTACTGCTCGCGTTGCTGCACACCCTGGGCGGCACCGACATCCACCACGAGAACCTGATCGCCTGCGCGGACCAGCCGGTGCTGGTGGACCTGGAGACGCTCTTCCACCCGGTCCTCGCGCTGCCCGACCAGCTGGCGGCCGACCCGGCGCGGCGGGCCCTGGAGTCCTCGGTGTACCGGATCGCGCTGCTGCCGCACCTGCTGGTCGGCGACCACGGCGGTTGGGACGTCTCGGCGTTGGGCGGGGACAAGGGCGCGCCGCTGCCGGTCGACGCGGTGGCCTGGAGCGCCCCGGCGACCGATGAGATGCACCTGGTCCGGACGCCGGCGGTGTTCGCCGGAGCCGCCAACCGCCCCCGGCTGGACGGCCGCGACGCCGATCCGGCGGCGCACACCGAGTCACTGCTCGCCGGGTTCCGGACCGGCTACGACACGATCACCGCGCACCGGTCCGAACTCACCGGCCCGGAAGGCCTGCTGGCCCGGTTCGCGGCGGACCGGACCCGGGTGGTGGCCCGCAACACCCGGCTCTACGCCGCCCTGCTGGACGAGTCGACCCACCCCGACGTGCTGCGCGACGCGCTCGACCGGGACCGCCTGCTCGACCAGCTGTGGCGCGAGTCGGCCGGCGACCCGGCCCGCTGGCCGCTGGTCCCCGCCGAACTCGGCGAACTGTGGGCCGGCGACATCCCGTTGCTGGCCGGGCACCCGGCGGCGGGCACGCCGAGCATCGCCGGCCGGCCCACCGACGCCGGCTACGCCGAGAGCGGCCTCGACCGGGTCGTCCGCCGGCTCGGCGAGATGGGCCGGACCGACCGGTACGACCAGGAGTGGATCATCCGGGCGGCCCTCGCCACCCGCAACACCGACGCCACCCACCGGCCCGGGCCCGTCCTGCCGGTCCACCGCGAGGCCGTCGTCCCCGACCCCGAACACCTGCTGGCCGCCGCCTGCGGGATCGCCGACCAGATCCTCGCCGGTGCCCACGACGACCGCCGCCGGGTCAACTGGCTGACCCTGGAGGCGATCGAGCAGCAGCACTGGGCGATCCTGCCGCAGGGCGCGGGCCTGGCCGGCGGCTACTGCGGCACCGCGCTCTTCCTCGCCCAACTCGCCGGTCTGACCGGGACCGAGCGGTACGCGGCGGTGGCCCGCCGTGCGCTGCAGCCGATCCCCGAGGTGCTCGCCACGCTCGCCGCACACCCCGAGCACCTGTCCGCCGTCGGCTGCGGCGGCTTCGAGGGACTCGGCGGAATCGCCTACGCGCTCAGCCAGTTGGCCGGCCTGCTGGCGGACCGGGAGATCGCCGAGTGGGCCGTCGAGGCGGTCCGGCTCACCGCGCTCGGCGTCCGGCTCGAACCGAGCGGCCAGGACGACGCCGGTCTCCCGGACACCGGTGTGCTGACCGGCCTGGCCGGCTGCCTGGCCGCGATGCTCGCCGTGCACCGGACGAGCGCGCTCCCGCTGGCGGCCGCCACCGCCGAGGAGTGCGCCCGCCGGCTCCTGGCCCGGCCGGCCGACGAGCCCGCGTCGACCGGCTTCGCCGACGGCTCGGCCGGCATCGGCTGGGCCCTGCTGCGGTTCGCCGAGGCCGGCGGCGGACCCGCCTACGCCGAGGCCGGCCTGCTCCGGCTGTCCCACGCTGTCGGCCGCCGCCCGGCGCCGCTGCCGGGCGTCGACACCAGCTGGTGCCAGGGCCTGACCGGCGCCGCCCTGGCGCTGGCCGACAGCGGTGCGGCGGCGGCCGACCCCGAGCTGGCCGCCCACCTGAAGCAGGCCACGGCCGGTCTCGCCGCGCCGGGCCCGCTGCCCAACCACAGCCTGTGCCATGGTGAGTTGGGGCGGCTGGAACTGCTGCTGACCGTCTCGGGCGGCGGCCCCGGCCTGCCCGGACCGGCCGTCGCCCGGGCCGGCGCCCTGCTGGCCTCGCTCGACCGCTTCGGCCCGCGCTGCGGCACCCCCGACGGGGTGAGCAGTCCCGGGCTGCTCACCGGCCTGGCGGGCATCGGACACGGGCTGTTGCGGCTCGGCTTCGGTGCCCGGATACCCTCGGTACTGCTTCTGCAGTCACCGAACACCTGACTGGGCCGCGACCCCGCACCGCCCAGCCGAGATCGCGGCCGACCCCGCCGCGACCGCCCGAAGGAGGACGTGCATGAACAACGACGAACTGGTCAGGTCCTGGAAGGACCCCGAGGCCCGCGAGAGTGCGCTCACCGACCACCCCGCCGGAGAGATCCGGACCGGCGAGAACACCCGGTCACTGCGCCGGGCAGCACTGCTGACCGGCCTGGGCGGACTGGCCATGGGCGCGGCGCTGATGGCCAGTCAGATGACCGTGACGAGCGTCTCGAGCCCCGCCTGACGGCTCGCCCGACCGGCACCGGCCGCCCGGCCGGGCGGGGCCGCGGCACCGGCCCCGTGGCGGATCCGCTTTTCGGACGGTAGCCTCCGGCCATGCTCATCACTTCGCCGGTGCTGGTCGGGCGCGACGATGAGCTCGCGCACCTCGACGCGGGCCTGGCCGCGGCCCGGCGGGGCGAGGGCCGGGCGGTCTTCCTGCTCGGCGACGCGGGCATCGGCAAGTCACGGCTGGCCTCCGCCTGCGCCTTCCGGGCCTTCGCCGACGGCATGGCGGTGCTGCGCGGTCGCGGCAGCACCACCGGCGCCACCATGCCGTTCCGCCCGGTCGCCGAGGCCCTGCTCTCGCTCTTCCGGATCGGCGGGCTGCCGCAGGATCCCGAACTCATGGCCTACCGGCCCGCGTTGGCCGAGCTGGTGCCCGAGTGGCGGAGCAGCTCGCCGACCACCGCCGGGGCCTCGGTACTGGAGACGGCCGAGGCCGTCCTGCGGCTGCTGGCGGCGGTCGGGCATGATCTGACGTCCCGCCAGGAGCCGGGCTGTCTGCTGGTCATCGAGGACCTGCACGACGCCGACGCCGAGACCCTCGCCGTCATCGAGTACCTGGTCGACAACCTCGCCGGCCTGCCGGTCTTCCTCCTGGTCACGCTACGCGCGGAGAGCGGGCCGGCCGGCGACCTGGCCCGCTCGGCCGGCCGGCGCCGCTCGGCCACCCCGGTCGAGTTGCGGCCGCTGGGAGCGGACGAGGTGCGGGTGCTGGCCGAATCCTGCCTGGGCGCGCAGGACGGGCAGCTCCCCCGCGAGGTGACCGACAAGCTCGTCAAGGACTCCGAGGGCAACCCGTTCGTCGTCGAGGAACTGCTCAGCGGGATGGTCAGCGCGGACGTGCTGCGCGGCGACGCCGACGGCTGGCGGGTCTGCGGGGACCTCGCCATCGACGTACCGACCACCGTGGTGCACAGCGTCGCCCAGCGGACCGCCCGGCTCGACCCGGCCGACCGCGACTTCCTGCACGTCGCGGCGGTCCTGGGACGCCGCTTCGCACTGCCCGTCCTGCAACTGGTCACCGGGCTGGACGACCGCAGCCTGCTGGTCCACCTGCGGGCCGGCATCGACGCCCAACTCATATCGCCCAGCGGCCCGGTGGCCGACTACTACGAGTTCCGGCACGCGCTGACCACCGAGGCGCTGTTGGCCGGGCTGCTGCCGATGGAACGCGCCGCGATCGCCCAGCGGGCGGCGGACGCGATCGAGCGGGCCCACCCCGGACTGCCCGGCGACTGGTGCCAGCGGGTCGCGGTGCTGCGGCTGGCCGCCGGGGACGCCCGGGCGGCCGGGCTGCTCTTCGCCGAGGCCGGACGGGCCGCGCTGGACGGCGGTGCGGTCGCCTCCGCCGTCGCCCTGCTGGAGCGCGCCCACGAGCTGATGGCCGGCTCGCAGGCCACCGCGGGGGCCGCCTCGGTGCTGGAGCGGCTGGTCTACACGCTGGTCGAGACCGGGCAGCTGGACCGGGCGCTGGCCCTGGCCGACACGCTCCCGCTGACCGGTCCCGGCGCGCTGGACGACGCCCGCTCCGCGGCCCTGCACACCCGGCTGGCCTGGGCCGCGGTGACCGCCCTGCGGCTGGAGGAGGCGGCGGCCCGGGTGAGTTACGTCCGCGGCCTGCTCGGCCGGTTCGACAGCGCGTCGCACACCCCGGCGATCGACGTGGTCGAAGCGCATCTGGTCCTGGTGCCGCGGCCGGCCGGCAGCCTGGGCCCGGACGGCGCCCCCGGCCCGGACGGCGGCGACCGCACCGAGCAGGCCGAACGGCTCGCGCGCCGCGCCGCCGAAGCCGCCGAGGCCGCCGACCTCCCCGAAGTCGCCTGTCAGGCCTTGCAGTTGCTGGCCCTGCTGGAGCGCCGGCACGGATTCGACCGGGCCGACGCCCAGCTGGAGCGGATCCTCGAACTGGCCGGCCGCCACCAGCTGACCACCTGGCAGGTGGACGCGCTGCTGCGGCTGGGCGCCAACGAGTTCATGCGCAGCGGCTCCTCCACCCAGCTGGAGCGGGCGCACCGCGCGGCCCTGGGGCTGGGTGCGCTGGCGCTGATGCACAGCGCGGAGGCCACGATGGCCATGCAGGCCGTGCTGCGCGGCTCCTACCCGGCGGCCCGGGAGCTCACCGACCGCTGTGTGGCGGCCACCGCCCGGCTGCGCAACGTCGACAACCACCAGTTCGTCCTGCTCACCCGGGCCGCGCTGGCGGCGCACCAGGGCCGGCGCCGCGAGATGGAGCAGGAGCTGACCGAGTTCCACCGTTGGGACGGCGACCGCTCGCTGCAACTGCCGCTGGCCTTCGGCACCTGCCGGGCGATCTGCGCCGTCCTGGAGGAGGACCGCGAGCGCTCGCTCGCCGAGCTGGACAACGCGCTCGCCTGGGAGCAGGAGCACCCGACCGTCTTCTACCTGAACGGGAGCTACGGGCTGCGCCCGCTGCTGCGCGCGATCGAGGGCCGGGCCGATCCGGCCGAGCACGCGCGGATCGCCGCGGAGCCGGCCGCCGGGCTGCTCTGGAACCGGCAGTTCGAACGGCTGGCGTTCGCGGTGCACGAGGGCCGGGCCGGGCGGGCCGACCAGGCGCTGCGGGCCGTCCAAGAGGCCCGCGAGGCCGCCGAACCGTTCCTGATGGCCCGAAACCTGGGCCTGCGGCTGGTGGCCGAGGCCGCCCTCGCCGACGACTGGGGTGACCCCGTCCCGTGGCTGCGCACCGCCGAGGAGTACTTCCACGGCGCCGCCGTCCCGGCCGTCGCCAGCGCCTGCCGGGACCTGCTGCGCCGGGCCGGGGCGAGTGTGCCGCAACGCCGCAGCGGATCCGACGGGGTCCCGGCCGGGCTGCGCCGACAGGGCCTGACCGTGCGGGAGTACGAGGTGTTCCTGCTCCTCGCCTCCCGGCTGGGCAACCAGGAGATCGCCGGCTGCCTGTACATCTCGCCGCGCACGGTGGAGAAGCACGTGGCGAGCCTGCTGGCGAAGACCGGCCGGGCCAACCGCGCCGCCCTGTACGACTACGCGGTCGAGGCGACCGCCGGGCAGGAGCGCTGAGAAGCGTCGGGCCCCGGGCGACTGCCCGGGGCCCGACGGTCGTGCTCAACCCTGCGGTGCTGCTCAGCCCTGCGGCAGCGCGGCCAGCTGGGCGGTGATCCGCTCGATGTCGGCCTCGGCGGCGCTCTGGCGGGCGCGGATCTTCACGACCACGTCCTCCGGGGCCTTCGCCAGGAAGCCCTCGTTACCGAGCTTGGCGGCCGTCTGCGTCTTCTCCTTCTCGGCGGCCGCGAGGTCCTTCTGCAGGCGCTTGCGCTCGGCCGGGACGTCGATGGTGCCGGACAGGTCGAGCGAGACCGTGACGCCGCCCACCGGGAGCGAGGCGGTCGCCGTGAAGCCGTCCTCGGCGGCGGACAGCCGCGCCAGCGAGCGGATCGCGTCCTCGTGGGCGACCAGCACCGTGCCGGCCAGCTCCAGGGCCGCGGGGACCTTCTGGCTCGGGCTGAGGCCCTGGTCGGTGCGGAACCGACGGACCTCGGTGACCACCTGCTGGAGGGTGGCGATCTCCGCCTCGGCGGCCGCGTCCCGGCGGGACGGGTCGGCGACCGGCCAGTCGGCGATCACCACGGACTCGGCGCCGGTGAGCGTGGTCCAGAGCGTCTCGGTGACGAACGGCATCACCGGGTGCAGCAGGCGCAGCGTCAGGTCCAGCACCTCGCCCAGCACCCGGCGCGAGGCGTCGGCCGACGCGCCGCCCTTGCCCAGGGTGGTCTTGGAGAGCTCGACGTACCAGTCGAAGACCTCGTCCCACGCGAAGTGGTAGAGGGCGTCGGAGAGCTTGGCGAACTGGTAGTCGTCGTAGAGCGCGTCGACCTCGGCGATGGTGGCGTTGAGCCGGCTGAGGATCCAGCGGTCCGCGGCGGTCAGCTCCTCGGGGGCCGGCAGCGGGCCCTGGACGGTGGCGCCGTTCATCAGCGCGAAGCGGGTGGCGTTCCAGATCTTGTTGCAGAACTTGCCCGCGCCCTGGACCCAGTCCTCACCGATCGGCACGTCCGCGCCGGGGTTGGCACCGCGGGCCAGCGTGAAGCGCACCGCGTCGGCACCGTAGGCGTCCATCCAGTCCAGCGGATCGACGGCGGTGCCCGAGGACTTGGACATCTTCTTGCCGAACTGGTCGCGGACCAGGCCGGTCAGCGCGATGGTGTGGAACGGCGCCTGACCGTCCATCGCGTACAGGCCGAACATCATCATCCGGGCGACCCAGAAGAAGATGATGTCGTGGCCGGTCAGCAGCACGTCGGTGGGGTAGAACTTCTCCAGCTCCGGGGTGCGCTCGGGCCAGCCCAGCGTGGAGAACGGCCACAGGCCGCTGGAGAACCAGGTGTCCAGCACGTCCGGGTCCTGGTGCCAGCCCTCGCCGGCCGGCGGCTGCTCGTCGGGGCCGACGCAGACGACCTCGCCGTCCGGGCCGTACCAGACCGGGATCCGGTGGCCCCACCAGAGCTGGCGCGAGATGCACCAGTCGTGCATGTTGTCGACCCAGCTGAAGTAGCGGCCCTCCAGCTCCTTCGGGTGGATCTGCACCCGGCCGTCGCGGACCGCGTCGCCCGCCTTCTGGGCCAGCGGCGCGACGTTCACCCACCACTGCAGCGAGAGCCGGGGCTCGACGATGGTGTGGCAGCGCGAGCAGTGGCCCACCGCGTGCATGTACGGGCGCTTCTCGTCGACGATCCGGCCCTGCTCGCGCAGCGCCCCGACGACGGCCGCGCGGGCGTCGTGCCGGTCCAGGCCGAGGAACGGGCCGTGCACGGTGATCGTGCCGCGCTCGTCCATCACCGTCAGGTTGGGCAGGCCGTGGCGCTGGCCGATGGCGAAGTCGTTCGGGTCGTGAGCGGGCGTCACCTTGACCGCGCCGGTGCCGAACTCCGGGTCCACGTGGGTGTCGGCGACCACCGGGATGCGGCGGTCCGTCAGCGGCAGCGCGATGGTGCGGCCGACCAGGTGGGCGTAGCGCTCGTCGTCCGGGTGGACGGCCACGGCGGTGTCGCCGAGCAGCGTCTCGGCCCGGGTGGTGGCCACCACGATCGACTCGTCGCCGTCGCCATAACGGATCGAGACCAGCTCGCCGGCCTCGTCCTCGTGCTCGACCTCGATGTCCGAGAGCGCGGTGAGGCAGCGCGGGCACCAGTTGATGATGCGCTCGGCGCGGTAGATCAGACCGTCGTCGAAGAGCTTCTTGAAGATGGTCTGGACGGCCTGCGAGAGGCCCTCGTCCATGGTGAAGCGCTCGCGCGACCAGTCGACACCGTCGCCGAGCCGGCGCATCTGGCCGAGGATCTGGCCGCCGTAGTTCTCCTTCCACTCCCAGACCTTCTCGACGAAGGCCTCGCGGCCCAGGTCGTGGCGGGAGAGGCCGGACTCGGCCAGCTGCTGCTCCACCCGGTTCTGGGTGGCGATGCCGGCGTGGTCCATGCCGGGCAGCCAGAGCGCCTCGAAGCCCTGCATCCGCTTACGGCGCGTCAGGGCGTCCATCAGGGTGTGCTGGAAGGCGTGGCCCAGGTGCAGGGCACCGGTCACGTTCGGCGGCGGGATGACGATCGTGTACGCGGGCTTGTCGCTCTTCGCGTCGGCGGTGAAGTAACCGCGCTCCACCCAGCGCTCGTACAGCTCGCCCTCTACCTCCGCCGGGGCGTAGGCGGTGGGAAGGGCTGCCACGTTGTCCCCGGACGCGTGGTCGGTGGGGCGCTGGTTCGTCTTGTCGGTCACGGCACACAGTTTACGTAACCGGGGACGGCTCTCTTCTCCATTTGTCCCCGCGGCCTCCCCCGAACCGCTCAGGACAGCCGTCCGGGCCGTACGGTAGCGTGCCCGGTACTCGTGCGCAGGGGCGGACGGGCAAGGGCAGTCCAGTCACAGGCCGCACCACGCGGCGGGGGAGCAGCAGAGCATGTACGGCCAGGGCCAACAGCCGCAGAATCCGCAGCAGTACCCGCCGCAGGGCCAGCCGCCCTACGGCCAGCCGCCGGCGCAGCCGCAGTACGGCGCTCCGCAGCCCCCGCAGTACGGGGCACCCCAGCAGGGCTACGGGCAGCCGACGTACGGGCAGCAGCCCCCGCCGCCGCAGTACGGCGCACCGCAGGCCGGCTACGGCCAGCCGCCCGCGCAGCCGCAGTACGGCGCTCCGCAGCAGCAGTTCGGCGGCTACCAGCCGGCAGCGCCCGCGCCGAAGGGCAAGGGCGGCCTGGTGGTCGGCCTGGTCATCGGCGCGCTGGTGCTGGGCGGCGGCGGTTTCGCGGCCTACAAGGTGCTCGGCGGCGGCAGCGGCAGCGCGACCGCGGGCAAGTACAAGATCGTCGCGCCGCAGTCGCTGTCCGGCGGCTACGTGCAGAAGACGGCGCAGTCCAAGCCGCCGACCTCCTCGGACAAGATCAACGGGTTCGACTCGATCGACGGCAGCCTCTCGGCGAACTACAACAAGGGCGGCGACGCGACCGACACGGTCAACCTCGGCGGTTCGTGGGGCACCATCAGCGACCCGAACGCGGTGCTGACCGCCATCAAGGCGAGCAGCACGAAGTCCGACGGTGCAAGCTGGACCAAGCCGCTGGCCACCGTCGACGCCAAGGACCCGCACGACGCGGGCGGCCTGATGGAGTGCGGGGAGCTCGGCGCCAGCGGGATCAGCGTCCCGGTCTGCATCTGGGCCAACCACTCGACCGCCGGGTCGGTGGACTTCGCCAAGGTCTCGCTCACCGGTGGCAGCAGCGCGATCTCGCTCGACCAGGCCGCGGCGCAGACCCGCGCCATCCGCGACGCCGCGGTGGTCGCCAAGTAGCAGCGCGACGACGAAGGGGGCCCGCGCACTCGGCGCGGGCCCCCTTCGTCGTACTCGATCGCGGCTCAGGCGCTCTTGTCGCGCCGCTCGCGCTTGATCATGTCGCGCGGGACCAGGGTCGGGATCGCGTGCTTGGAGACCACGTCCTCGGTGACCACCACGCGGGCGACGTCCTGACGCGAGGGGACCTCGTACATCACGGACATCAGCACCTCCTCCATGATGGCCCGCAGACCACGCGCGCCGGTGCCGCGCAGGATCGCCTGGTCGGCGATCGCCTCCAGCGCGTCCTGGCTGAACTCCAGCTCGACACCGTCGAGTTCGAAGAGCTTGCGGTACTGCTTGATGAGCGCGTTCTTCGGCTCGGTGAGGATCTGCAGCAGCGCCTCACGGTCGAGGTTGTGCACGCTGGTGATCACCGGCAGCCGGCCGATGAACTCGGGGATCATCCCGAACTTCACCAGGTCCTCCGGCATCACCGAACGGAACTGGTCCGCGGCGTCGACCTCCCGCTTGGAGCGGATGGTCGCGCCGAAGCCGATGCCCTTGGCGCCGGCCCGGCCCTCGATGATCCGCTCCAGACCCGAGAACGCACCGCCCACGATGAACAGCACGTTGGTGGTGTCGATCTGGATGAACTCCTGGTGCGGGTGCTTGCGGCCGCCCTGCGGCGGGACCGAGGCGGTGGTGCCCTCCAGGATCTTCAGCAGGGCCTGCTGCACGCCCTCGCCGGAGACGTCCCGGGTGATCGACGGGTTCTCACTCTTACGAGCGACCTTGTCGATCTCGTCGATGTAGATGATCCCGGTCTCGGCCTTCTTGACGTCGTAGTCCGCCGCCTGGATCAGCTTGAGCAGGATGTTCTCGACGTCCTCGCCGACGTAGCCGGCCTCGGTCAGCGCCGTGGCGTCCGCGATCGCGAACGGGACGTTCAGCATCCGGGCCAGGGTCTGCGCCAGCAGCGTCTTGCCCGAGCCGGTCGGGCCGAGCAGCAGGATGTTCGACTTGGCCAGCTCGATGGCGTCCTCGCGGCCGTTGCCGCCGCTGCGCCCCGCCTCGCCCGCCTGGACGCGCTTGTAGTGGTTGTAGACCGCCACCGCCAGCGCCTTCTTGGCGAGGTCCTGGCCGACCACGTACTGGTCGAGGAACTCGTAGATCTCGCGAGGCTTCGGAAGCTCCTCGAAGCGGACCTCGGAGGTCTCGGCGAGTTCCTCCTCGATGATCTCGTTGCAGAGGTCGATGCACTCGTCACAGATGTACACGCCTGGACCGGCGATCAGCTTCTTCACCTGCTTCTGCGACTTGCCGCAGAACGAGCACTTGAGCAGGTCGCCACCGTCTCCGATGCGTGCCACGAGGTGCTTCCCCTTCGCCAGGGGCCCCGCGGGGGTCCGGGGCCTGGTGCTGTGGACCGGCGCCGCCAACTCGGCGGTTAGGTCTCGGTATCCGACGGTACTCTGCCGAGCCGGTGAATCCGCCGTCTTCGGCAGCTATGCCGTACGCCCTGGGCGAATTGATACCGAACAGATGCCGCCGAGTGGTGTGGCCGGGGCCGCGCAGTCGCGGGGCGGGGCGCACCGTGGTACGCCCCGCCCCGGTCCGGCCGGAACCGGTCGCAGTCGGTCTCAGCCGATGAGCGAGGTCTTGCGGGTGGAGACGATCTGGTCGATAAGGCCGTACTCCAGCGCCTCCTCGGCGGTGAGGATCTTGTCGCGCTCGATGTCGTCGCGGACCGTGGCGATGTCGCGGTTGGAGTGCTTGGAGAGCATCTCCTCCAGCTGCTCGCGCATCCGGAAGATCTCCTTGGCCTGGATCTCCAGGTCGGAGACCTGGCCGCGGCCGGTCTCGGTGTAGGGCTGGTGGATCAGGATCCGGGCGTTCGGCAGCGCCATCCGCTTGCCGGGGGTACCGGCCGCGAGCAGCACGGCGGCGGCCGAGGCGGCCTGGCCCATGCAGACCGTCTGGACGTCGGGCTTCACGAACTGCATGGTGTCGTAGATCGCGGTCAGCGCGGTGAAGGAGCCGCCGGGCGAGTTGATGTACATCTGGATCTCGCGGTCCGGGTCCATCGACTCCAGGCAGAGCAGCTGGGCCATGATGTCGTTGGCCGAGACGTCGTCCACCTGCGAGCCGAGGAAGATGATGCGCTCCTCGAACAACTTGGCGTACGGGTCGTACTCACGGACACCCTGCGAGGTGCGCTCGACGAAGCGCGGGACGATGTAGCGACCCTCGGCACGGGCGCCGAGGTACTCGCCGCTGGGGCTGATGGGAAGGTTCATTGCGGTCTGTCCTCCGGATGCGTTCCGACGTGTCTGGGGATGCGGGGCGTGGGCGCTCAGGCTGCGCCGGTGCCGCCGCCGCCGGGGACGTCCGCGGCGCTGTGCATGATGTCGTCGATCAGGCCGTACTCCTTGGCCTGCTCGGCGCTGAACCAGCGGTCCCGGTCGGAGTCCTTGGTGACCTGCTCGAAGGTCTGGCCGGTGTGCTGCGCGATGAGCTCGGACATCCGGCGCTTGGTGCGCA
The DNA here is from genome assembly GCF_000744225.1 of Kitasatospora mediocidica KCTC 9733. Taxonomy (GTDB): domain Bacteria; phylum Actinomycetota; class Actinomycetes; order Streptomycetales; family Streptomycetaceae; genus Kitasatospora; species Kitasatospora mediocidica. Next base: position 1,547,812 of record NZ_JQLN01000007.1, read on the forward strand.
GCAGCTGCTCGGCCTGGATGCGGATGTCGGTGGCCGAGCCGCCGAGGCCGGCGGACGGCTGGTGCATCAGGATCTCGGCGTTCGGCAGCGCGAAGCGCTTGCCCGGGGTGCCGGCGGTGAGCAGGAACTGGCCCATCGAGGCCGCCATGCCCATCGCGATGGTGATCACGTCGTTCTTGATGTACTGCATGGTGTCGTAGATCGCCATGCCGGCGGTGATGGAGCCGCCAGGGGAGTTGATGTAGAGGTAGATGTCGCGCTCGGGCTCTGCGGCCAGGAGCAGCAGCTGCGCGGTGATCTTGTTGGCGATGTCGTCGTCGACCTGCTGGCCGAGGAAGATGATCCGCTCGTTGAGCAGCCGGTTGTAGACCTGGTCGCCCAGGCCGCCGAGCACGTCACCACCGGCGGCGCGCGGCGTCATCAGGCCAGGCATCTGCATCTGCGGGAACGTCACTTAGCCACCTGCTCAGTCGATTCGGACGGTCCGTCTTGTTCGACCGTCACTACGTCATGTACGGGGACCGGGGCGGGCATCCCGGGCGCGGGGCCGCGTCGGGCCGCCCTGCCCGCGCTGTTGAAAGCTTGCTTTCGTTGACCCTAACGCGCAGGCAGGGCGCCACCATCCCCCACGCAGAACTGTTCGCTGTGAGCGCAGGTGCCCACCGGGTCGGGAGAGCACGCAGGGCCCGGACGCCGCAACGGCGTCCGGGCCCCGAGGGGTGTGCTAACCGCAGGCTGCTCAGGCCTGGTCGGCGGCCTCGTCGGCGGCCTCGACGGTCGCGGCGGCGTCAGCCGACTCGTCCGTCTCGTCCTCGTCGAAGTTGATCTCCAGGCCGTTGGTGTCGACGACCTTGGCCTCCTCGACGACCAGCGCCAGCGCCTTGCCGCGGGCGACCTCGCCGACGAGCAGCGGCACCTGGCCACCCTGGACGATCTGCTGCGCGAACTGGTCGGGCGTCATGCCCGAGCCGGCGGCACGGCGGATGAGGTGCTCGGTGAGCTCCTCCTGGTTGACGCCGACCTCGTGCTTGGCGACGATCTCGTCCAGCACGAACTGGGTCTTGATGCCCTTCTTCGCCTGGTCCGCGGTCTCCTGCTCGAAGTCCTCGACGGTCTTGTCCTGGCTGGCCAGGTAGACCTCCAGGGTCATGCCCATCGGCTCCAGCTGGTGGTGCGTCAGGTTGTGCTTGCGGGTCTCGACCTCGTCCTTGAGAAGCTTCTCCGGGTACTCGATCTCGACCTTCTCCAGCAGGGCGTCCAGCACGCGCTCCTGGGCCTGGGTGGCCTGGTCGAACTCCTTCATGCGCTCAAGGCGCGTGCGGGAGTCGGCGCGCAGCTCCTCCAGGGTGTCGAACTCGCTCGCCAGCTGGGCGAACTCGTCGTCCAGCTCGGGGAGCTCCTTCTCCTGGACGGCGGTGACGGTGACGGTCACCTCGGAGCTCTGGCCGGCCTGGGTGCCGCCCTTGAGCTCGGTGGTGAAGGTCTTCGAACCGCCGGCCTCCAGGCCGATGACGGCCTCGTCGATGCCGTCGAGCAGCTTGCCGGAACCGATCTCGTAGCTCACGCCGGTGGCGGTGCCGTCCTCCGGCACCTCACCGTCGACCTTGGCCTCCAGGTCGACGACGACGATGTCGCCCTCGGCCGCGGCGCGCTCGACGTCCTTGACCGAGGAGAAGCGCTCGCGCAGCTGCTCCAGGGACTTGTCGATGTCGGCGTCCTCGACCACGATCGGGTCGACGGTCACCTCGATCTCGCCGAACTCCGGCAGGGTGATCTCCGGACGGACGTCGACCTCGGCGGTGAACTTGAGGTCACCGCCGTCCGCGAGGCGCTCGACGCCCTCGATGTCGGTGATGTCGGGCTGGCCGAGGACCTCGATCTTGCCCTCGTCGACGGCCTGCGTGTAGAAGCGCGGCAGGGCGTCGTTGACCGCCTCTTCCAGCACCGCGGCACGGCCGAAGCGCTGGTCGATGACGCGGTTCGGGATCTTGCCCTTACGGAAGCCCGGGACCGAGACCTGCTGGTTGATCTTCTTGTACGCCGCGTCGAGGCTGGGCTTGAGCTCCTCGAAGGGCACCTCGACGGTGAGTCGAACCCGAGTCGGGTTCAGAGTCTCGACGGCGCTCTTCACGGTGGGGTCTCCTATGGGGCTTGCGGTCGGCTTGTCTGGTCCGGTCCGCCTCCCCTGAGGGCACGGGCCGGGCAGACGGGTGATGAGCCACCTGGTGCGGCATCTCCCGTATTGGGGTGGACGGCGAGCGGCTCACCCCCGACGGTGCGAGGAGGGGCCGTGGCTCTGTCACCCGGGCGGTCGGCCTGCGTGCATGCCACAGGGACTACCGCCAGCGGCCCATCCTACCGGTACCACGAAAGGCGCACGCCAGGGCACCACCGTGCCGGTCCGCCGGACCACGCGCCGTCACCGGGAAACCGGGAGCAGGGGCGGAAAACGACGGCGGAACAACGGCGGAAAACAACGACAGGGCCCCGTCCGTCCGGACGAGACCCTGCAACGATCGTGGTCGGGGTGACCGGATTCGAACCGACGGCCTTCCGCTCCCAAAGCGGACGCGCTACCAAACTGCGCCACACCCCGCACTGTCGCGAGAGGAAGCGTACACGCCGGGCATCGGCCGCTCGCCGGAATTTCGCAGCCGCTCCCCCCGCCGGGCGGCGGCGTGCAAGCGGTGTGCGCGAGGGCCGTCGGACCAGGTAGGCTGAGGCCCGTCTTCCTGACCGGTGACGGCCGGGAGGTCAGTGTGTGCGGGCGTAGCTCAATGGTAGAGCCCTAGTCTTCCAAACTAGCCACGCGAGTTCGATTCTCGTCGCCCGCTCCGATTGCGTCGGCCCCGGCTCCCCGAGCCGGGGCCGTTCGCGTGTTCGGACGGTCCGACAGGGGCGCCGGGGGTGTCTCGGCTCGGAGGGAGGGCGACGTGGGTCCCGAGCAGCGGCTGGCCGCGATCCAGCGCGGAGTGATCCGGGAAATGGCTCGTTACGGACGGGAGTTCACCGTCGACGGGGATCTCCTGCGCGGCCCCGGCACGACCGCGGTGGCGGTCCGCGAGCACCCCTCCGAGGACGGTTCGGCCGGCCATGTGGACCTCGGCTTCGTGCTGGAGCTGGGCAGCGGCGACACCCCGGTGGTCTGGGACTGCGCTGCGGGCCTGGGCACCACCGAGGAGGAGAAGCTCGACAGCGCGGTGCGGATGTGGGCCGCCACCACCGCCTCGACCGTGGTCGAACTCCTCGACCACCGGGGCCGCTACGGGGACCACCGGCAGCCCGCGGAACTCCCCGGCTGGCACGCGGTGCAGGGCCCGGCCACCGTCTTCGGCTTCGGCAGCGCCGACCTCTCCGGCTGGCTCGGCGAACACGAGCTGCTGCCCGCGCTGGCCGCCACGCTCGCGCCGGAGCTGACGGATCCGCGGCTGAACGGCGTGAAGCTCTTCCTCGGCGGGCGCGCGGGGGACGAGGTGGCCGAGGTCCGGGTGAACGGCGTGGTGGCGCAGCCCGCCTCGCAGGCGCTCGGCGCGTTGGACTGGCCGCGCGGCGAACGCTTCTGCTGGGCGCGGCTGTTCATCCTGCTGACCGCCGACCAGGGCGTGCTGGAGACCGCCCGGTCCGCCGAACACCCGCCGCAGCCCGCCCGGCCGGCCCTGGTCGTCGCCGATCCGGCGATGGTCCGGCGCGGCGGTTCACTGCGGCGCTGGTGGCAGGCCCGGCGCGCCGGTCAGTAACGGGCCCGGGGCCCGCTGACGCGCCGGTTCGGGGCCGTCAGCTGCCACCGAGGTGGCCGATGGACTTGGCGAGCTCGCTCAGGAAGTCCTGGATCGGCTTGGCGGCCGTGGACTGGTTGAGCATGAAACCGAAGAGCGCGGCCAGGATCGCGTGCGGCACCTTGATCTGCTTGTTGCGGATGAAGATCAGCAGGACGACACCGAACAGAACCAGCGCGGAGACGGAGAGTGCCACCCGGAGACTCACTTCCTCATGTCATGGCGAAGCGGACCCCGGCCTTTCCGACGGTCCCGAAGCGGAAACGCCGACCACGCCCGCAGCCCGGGAGTCGTACGGCTGACTCCTGGGAGCCCGACTACGCCGCACGTGATGCCCCCGCTCCCCCAGTCCCGGTCAGTCCCGCCCGGACTCAGTGTGGTCGACCATGCGGACTGCGTAAAGGACTTGCCGCTGACCTGTGCCAAGGATCCTGCGATGTGAGACGATTTTCCGCCGTCCGAGACGATAGCGGAGGGCGGCTGACGCACCGTCGGCGGGGGCGATCGGCAAGGTCGCCGGGGGTCTGACGCGGCTTCCGGGCCACCGTGCAGGTTTGGCCGAAGATCACCGCCGGGACTTGACAGGGATCCGCCCTAGGCCGTGTCAGACACGGCCTAGTCGCGCCAGAGCAGTAGGACGGCGCGGTCGTCGTTGATGTCCTTGGCGACCGTCTCGATCAGCCGGCCGGCGGCGCCGCGGCTGCCGGGGCCCAGGTGCGCGCCGGCCACCAGGCGGTCGGCCTCGCCCATCAGCCGGTCCATCCCCTCCGAGAGATCCCGGCCCGGCGCCTCGACCATCCCGTCGGTGCAGAGCATCAGCACGTCGCCGGGCCCGAGCCGGCCGCGCACGCCCTCGAACTTGGCGCCGTCGTAGATGCCGAGCAACGGGCCCTCCTCGGACTCCTTGATCTCCCAGCGTCCGGCGCCCGCCAGCCGCTGCATGCCGGGCAGGTGCCCGGCCGAGAGCAGCTCGTACTCCCCCGTGTCCAGGTCGAGCGCGAGGTGCACCGCGGTCGCGAAGCCCTCCTCCCACTCCTGGCGCAGCAGGTAGCCGTTGGCGGCGGGCAGGAAGTCGTGCGGCGGCAGCGAGCCGAGCAGGCCGCCGAAGGCCCCGGAGAGCAGCAGCGCACGCGAACCGGCGTCCATGCCCTTGCCCGAGACGTCGGCCAGCACCGCCTCCAGCACCCGGCGGCCGGGACCGGTCCGGGCGGCCACCACGAAGTCACCGGAGAAGGACTGCCCGCCGGCCGGACGCAGCGCCATGTCGGCGTGCCAGCCCTTCGGCAGCTCGGGCACCCGGCTCTGCACCCGCAGGCGTTCGCGCAGGTCGAAGAGCATCGAGCCGCCGCCGCGCCAGGGCACTCCGACCCGGCTGCGGAACTGGGCGACCAGCAGCCCGGCCACCCCGACCGCGCCGACCACCAGCGCGGCGCCCGGGGTGACCCCGAAGACGTACGCGTCCGGGCGGCTGCTGGCCACCCGCTCGCCGGTGTGGATCACCGACTCGGCGGAGAGGCCCAGCGCCGCGGCCGCGTAGAGCAGCACGAGCGAGCCCGGGCGCAGCAGCAAGGCGCCCGCCAGGATCGGCAGGACCAGCGCGGTCGGCGGGATCCAGGCCGGGATCCAGACGTTCAGCGCGACCAGCAGCGGGACCATGAGCAGCAGGACGGCGAAGGCGAGCCAGTCGGCGGCGTCGCCGCGGAAGTAGTCCACTCCGGTTCGGCGCAGCGTTCGGCGGGCCCGGTAGAGCCGCTTGCGCAACCGGGCCTTCAGGGGGTCCGCGGCGGCGTTTCCCGTCGCGGTCGTCCGGGGCGGTGAGCCCGGCGTGCTGCCAGCCATGGGGGCAGACCCTATCCACCAGGACCGGTCCACGTCGACGGGCTGTCACGCAACTCCCGAATGTCCAACTGATTTCAGCCGGGCCGCGAAGGCCCCCTGGGGGCTCACCGGCCAGTCGCAGGAGGCGAGTTGAGGCGCACGGCGGCCGCGCGCGCCGGTCCGGCCCGCTGTGCGCCGGCTCCGCCGCCGCTCTCGCCCCTGCTGTCCCACCTCAATCCGGGACAGCAGGGCGATACGGGGTCGCATCGCACCGCCCCGGATGGTACCTGTGTCATATGACACAGCCTGCGGACCATCCCAGCCTCGATCTTCGTCCCCTCGCCGAGTCCGAATGGGACGCCTGGTACCGCTGTGTGGAGGTCGCCTTCGGCGGCGAGTCGGATTCGCCGCAGCGGCGGGCGCTGTGGCGGGCGGTGACCGAGTTCGAGCGCTCGCTGGCCGTCTGGGACGGCCCCACCCCCGTCGGTGCGGCCGCCGCCTACTCGTTCCGGATGGCCGTGCCCGGCGGCTCGGTGCTTCCCACCGCCGGGGTGGCCAATGTCGGCGTGCTGCCCACCCACCGGCGGCGCGGCGTGCTCACCGCGCTGATGCGCCACCAGCTGGACGAGTTCCACGAGCGGGGCGAGTCACTCGCCGTGCTGACCGCCTCCGAACCCGCGATCTACGGGCGCTACGGCTACGGCCTGGCCACCTGGAAGATGGGCGTGGAGATCGCCCGCACCCGGGTGCGGGTGCGACGGCCCGCCGACGACTCGGTCCGGCTGCGGCTGGCCGACCCGGTCGAGGTCTCCGCGGCCTGCGAGAAGTTGTACGCGGCACTGGTCCCGCTGCGTCCGGGGATGCTGGCCCGGCTGCCCGGCTGGGAGCGGCTCCCGCTGCTGGACCCGCCGGAGGACCGCGGGGGCCGCTCGCCCCTGCAGTGCGTGCTGGCCGAGGACCGGACGACCGGCGAGCTGCTGGGCTACGCCCGCTACAGCGCCAAGGGCGACTGGCAGCACGGCGGCCCGGCCGGCGTGGTGCGGGTGCGCGACACGGCGGCGGCGACGCCGCAGGCGTACGCGGCGCTCTGGGGGTTCCTGCTGGACCTCGACCTCACCGACACCGTCATCGGCGAGAGCCTGCCGGTGGACGACCCGCTGCTGCACCTGGTCTCCGACCCTCGCCGGCTGATGCCGAAGCTGGCCGACGCGCTCTTCCTGCGGCTGGTCGACGTGGGCGACGCGCTCTGTTCGCGCGACTACCAGTGCCCGCTGGACGTGGTGCTGGAGGTGACGGACGAGTTCTGCCCCTGGAACACCGGGCGCTGGCGGCTGCACAGCGCCGGACCGGGCAAGGGGGCGAACTGCGAACCCACCACCGACCGGGCCGAACTGGCACTGTCGGCACGCGAGTTGGGTTCGGTCTACCTCGGCGGCCGGTCACTGGCGGCGCTGGCCGGGGCCGGGCTGGTGCAGGAGTTGCGCGAAGGCGCGCTGGCCGAGGCCTCGCGGGCGTTCGGCTGGGACGTCGCGCCCTGGCTGCCGCACGGATTCTGAGGCGGGCGGCCAGGGCGTGACTCGGGATCGGGAGGGTCAGCCCTGCGGGTGGTGGGCGGGGATCGGCGGGAGCTCGCCGGTGACCTCGTAGGCGGAGAGCATCTCGATCCGGCGGGTGTGCCGGGCCTCGCCGCTGTACGGGGTGGCCAGGAAGATCTCGACGAACTTCGTCGCCTCCTCCTGGGTGTGCATCCGCCCGCCCACGCTGATCACGTTGGCGTTGTTGTGCTCACGGCCCAGGGCGGCGGTCTGCTCGCTCCAGGCGAGGGCCGCACGGACGCCCTTGACCTTGTTGGCGGCGATCTGCTCGCCGTTGCCCGAGCCGCCGATGACGATGCCCAGCGCCTCGGGGTCGGCGGCGGTACGCTCCGCGGCCCGCAGGCAGAACGGCGGGTAGTCGTCCTCGGCGTCGTAGATGTGCGGGCCGCAGTCGATCGGCTCGTGGCCGGCCGCCGTCAGCCACTCGACGAGGTGGTTCTTAAGCTCATATCCGGCATGGTCGGAACCCAGGTACACGCGCATGCGTATGAGTGTGGCATGCGCGCGCGCCCGAGACCGACCGGCACATGGGTCAGGCGCGGCGGCCGACCAGCTTCCAGGCCAGCGGCAGCGCGCCCGTCGCCAGCAGCACCTTGAGGCCGTCGCCGACCAGGTACGGGTAGAGCCCCAGCTGCGCCGCCCGGGCGAGCGGGACGTGCAGCACGGCGGCCAGGTACGGGACGCCCACCGCGTAGATCGCCAGGTTGCCGAGCACCATCGCCGCCGCGGTCCGCAGCGGGCTGCGGTCGGCGCCGCGCCGGGCGAGCAGGCCGGTGAGGCTGCCGGCCAGCACGAAGCCGATCACGTAACCGAGGCTCGGCGCCGCCCAGCCGGAGCCGCCGGCCGCGAACCAGGGCAGCCCGGCCATCCCGGCCAGCAGGTAGAGGGCCAGCGAGGCCGCGCCGCGCCGGGCGCCGAGCGCGGTGCCGACCAGCAGGGCGGCGAAGGTCTGGCCGGTGACCGGGACCGGCGAGCCGGGTACGTTCACCGACAGCTGCGCGGCCAGGCCGGTCAGCGCCGCACCGCCGCCCACCAGGGCCACCTCGCGCAGCTGCGCGCCGAACCGGCTGCCGGCGGCGGGCAGCAGATCGGCCAGGACGGTACGGGACGGTATCGACGAGGCGATGGCCATCGGGGTCTCCACTCTGGGTCGGCGGCTGCGGGTGGGGGTGGCCCCAGCCGTTTCGGCGAACAGCCGTTTCGGTGAACAGTTGTGAACCTACGCGCCCGAACCACCCGCCTTCGAGCCGCGCTCCGACAAAGCGTCAGGTCATTCCTTGGTGGAATTCCACCCCGGCCGACAGCGGAGCGTGCGAGCGACATCACCGCACGTGAGGGCATCGTCCGCCATCTGGGCCGTCGGGCCGACCCCTTGGCGGTCTCAGCCGAGGCGCCGGATAGTGAGACGGCAAGTCCGCTTTCCGAACGTCTGGATCCGCTTCATGGCCCCCACCTCCGCTCCGCCTGCGCCCACCGCGCCGACGCTCGCCCCGGTCGGCACCGAGGGACCCCAGCTCGCCCACGGCCTCAAGCCCCGGCACCTGTCGATGATCGCGCTCGGCGGGGTGATCGGCGCCGGCCTCTTCGTCGGCTCCGGCGCGGGCATCGCCGCCGCCGGTCCGGCGATCATCCTCGCCTTCACGCTCTCCGGGCTGCTGGTGATGCTGATCATGCGGATGCTCGGCGAGATGTCGGCCGCCCGTCCCGCCACCGGCTCCTTCTCGGTGCACGCGGAGCAGGAGATCGGCCCGTGGGCCGGGGTGACCGCCGGCTGGATGTACTGGGTGATGCTCTGCTGCGGTGTGGCCGCCGAGGCGACCGCGGCCGGGACCATCATGAACTCCTGGCTGCCGGGGGTGCCCGGCTGGGCCTGGGTCGGCGTCTTCATGGCCTTCTTCTGCTCCAGCAACCTGACCGCCGTGAAGAACTTCGGCGAGTTCGAATTCTGGTTCGCCGCCGTCAAGATCAGCGCGATCGTGGCCTTCCTGGTCCTCGGTGTGCTGGGCGTCTGCGGCGTGCTGGGCTCGGGCGGCGCGCCGGGCACCAGCAACCTGACGGGCCACGGCGGCTTCCTGCCGCACGGCACCACCGGACTGATCGCGGGCCTGCTGGCCTCGGTCTTCGCCTACGGCGGCCTGGAGACGGTCACCATCGCCGCCGCGGAGTCCGCCGACCCCCGGCGCAACGTCGCCAACGCGGTGCGCACCGCGGTCTGGCGGATCGCCGTCTTCTACATCGGCTCGATGGCCCTGATCGTCACGCTGGTGCCGTGGAACGACCCGGCCGTGGTCAAGGAGGGCCCGTACGTCACGGTGTTGCGCCTGCTGGACGTGCCCGGGGCGGCCGTGGTCATGCAGGCCGTGGTGCTGATCGCGCTGCTGTCGGCGATGAACGCCAACATCTACGGCGCCTCCCGGATGGCCTTCTCGCTGGTCGCCCGCGGTCAGGGTCCCAAGGCGCTGGCGCGGGTCTCCGGCGGGGTGCCGCGGCTCGCGGTGCTGGCCTCCTGCGGGTTCGGCTTCGCCGCCGTGCTGGCCGGCTACTGGTGGCCGGACACCGTCTTCAGCTGGCTGATGAACACCACCGGCGTGGCCATCCTGGTGGTCTGGATCTTCATCGCCGTCTCCCAGTTGAGGATGCGCCGCCGGCTGGAGCGCGAGGCGCCCGAGCTGCTGACCGTGCGGATGTGGGGCTTCCCGTACCTGACCTGGATCGCGCTGGCCGGGGTGGTCGGCATCCTGGGACTGATGACCACGACCGCCGGTGACCGGGAGCAGCTCTACGCCGCGGGCGTCCTGGTGACGCTGCTGAGCGCGGCCGGTTACGCCAAGCAGCGTCGGGACTCCCAGCGGACTCCCAGCTAACGAAATGAACCCCTGAACGGCCCGTCACGCGTGAAAAGATGCCGGAGGGCAAGACCTGCCCACCATTTCTGCACAGCACCGTGCGAGCCGGACAAAGGAGTACCGCAGTGCCGGGGAAGAACCTCAGCCGGGACGAAGCACAGCAGCGCGCCGGGATCCTGAGCGTGGACGGCTACGAGGTACACCTCGACGTCACCAGCGCGCTCGACGCCTCCGCCGCCACGTTCCGTTCCACCACCACCATCCGCTTCCGCTCCTCCGCGCCGGGCAGCGCCACCTTCGTGGACCTGCTGGCGCCGGGCGTCCGCTCGATCACCCTGAACGGACGCCCGCTGGACCCGGCCACCGCCTTCGACGGCATGCGGGTCGCCGTCGACGGCCTGGCCGACTCGAACGTGCTGGTGGTGGACGCGGACTGCGCGTACAGCCGCACCGGCGAGGGCCTTCACCGCTTCACCGACCCGGCCGACGGTGAGACGTACCTCTACACGCACTACGAACCGGCCGAGGCCCGCCGGGTGTTCGCCAACTTCGAGCAGCCCGACCTCAAGGCGCCGTACGTCTTCACCGTGACGGCACCGGCCGCGTGGGACGTCTACGCGAACTCCGCCGAGGAGAGCGTCGATGAGCAGGACGGCGCCAAGACCTGGCACTTCCTGGCGACCCAGCCGATCTCGACCTACCTGACCGCCGTGGTGGCCGGCCCGTACCACGTGGCGCGCGACCACTGGAGCCGCGAACTGCCGGACGGCACACGGCTGGAGATCCCGCTGGCGGCCACCTGCCGCAAGTCGCTGGCGGCGCACCTGGACGCCGAGGAGATCTTCACGGTCACCAAGCAGGGCCTGGACTTCTTCCACGACGAGTTCGACTACCCGTACCCGTTCGGCAAGTACGACCAGTGCTTCGTGCCCGAGTACAACATCGGCGCGATGGAGAACCCCGGCTGTGTGACCTTCCGCGAGGAGTACGTCTTCCGCTCCCGGGTCACCGCGGCCGCCTACGAGGCCCGCGCCAACGTCATCCTGCACGAGATGGCGCACATGTGGTTCGGCGACCTGGTCACCATGCGCTGGTGGGACGACCTCTGGCTGAAGGAGTCCTTCGCGGACTTCATGGGCGCCTTCTCCCAGCAGGCCGCCACCGGCTACCAGTCGGCCTGGGTCACCTTCGCCAACCAGCGCAAGGCGTGGGCCTACAAGCAGGACCAGTACCCCACCACCCACCCGATCACCGCCGACATCCGCGACGTCGAGGACGCCAAGCTCAACTTCGACGGCATCACGTACGCCAAGGGTGCGGCGGTGCTCAAGCAGCTGGTCGCCTACGCCGGGCGGGACGCCTTCTTCGATGGCGCCCGGCAGTACTTCAAGCGGCACGCCTTCGGCAACACCGTGCTCGGCGACCTGCTGGAGATCCTCGCCGTGACCTCGGGCCGCGGCGAGCAGGCGATGGCCGACTGGTCGGCCGCCTGGCTGCAGACCGCCGGCGTCAACTCGCTCACCCCGCAGCTGACCGTGGACAACGACGGCCGGATCTCCGAACTCGTCGTCCTGCAGGACGCGACGGACGAGCAGCCGACCCTGCGGACCCACCGGGTGGCCATCGGCCTGTACGACCACCAGGCGGACGGCTCACTGGTGCGCACCGACCGGGTCGAGCTGGACGTGACCGGGGCGCGCACCGTCGTCGAGGAGCTGGCCGGGCGCCCGCGCCCGGCGCTGATCCTGGTCAACGACGACGACCTGACCTACTGCAAGATCCGCTTCGACCCCGACTCGCTGGCCACGGTGAGCAGTTCGCTGGGCGAGATCCGCGAGCCGCTGGCCCGGGCGCTGGCCTGGTCGGCCTGCTGGAACCTCACCCGGGACGGCCTCATGCCGGCCCGCGACTACCTGGCGCTGGTGCTGCGGTTCGCCGGGCGCGAGTCGGAGATCGGCGTGCTGCAGAGCCTCCACCTGCAGGCACTGGGCGCCCTGTCGCTGTACGTCGATCCGGCCTGGCGCGCGACGGGCGGGCAGCTGCTCGCCGAGGGCGCGCTGCGCGAGCTGCGCGCCGCCGCCCCCGGCAGCGACCACCAGCTCGCCTGGGCCCGCTTCCTGGCCGAGACCGCGACCGGCGACGAGCAGCTCCAGCTGCTGGAGGACCTGCTGGCCGGGCGGGCCACGATCGACGGGCTGGAGGTCGACCAGGACCTGCGCTGGTCGTTCTGGCTCGCGCTGTCGGCCGAGGGCCGGGCCACCGTCGAGCAGATCGACGCCGAGCTGAAGCGGGACAACACCGCGGGCGGCAACCAGAAGGCCGTCCAGGCCATGGCCGCACGACCCACCGCCGAGGCCAAGGCGGCCGCCTGGTCGGCGGTGGCCGACTCGGACGAGCTGCCCAACGCGCTGGTCAGCGCGCAGACCGCGGGCTTCTCCCAGGCCGGGCAGCGCGAGCTGACGGCGCCGTACACGCCGCGCTACTTCGAGCTGTTGGAGAAGGTCTGGGCGGAGCGCAGCATCGAGATCGCGATGCGCTTCGTCGGCGGGTTCTTCCCCCGGCTGCAGACCGACCAGGAGACGCTGGACGCCACCGACAGCTGGCTGGCCGACCACCGGGAGGCGGCGCCCGCCCTGCGCCGCCTCGTCCTGGAGTGCCGTGACGACCTGGCCCGCGCGCTGCGGGCCCAGGCCGCCGACCGGGCCTGAGCACACGCGACACGGGCCTGAGCGCACGCGAAACGGCCCGCCCCTTCGTCGGGGCGGGCCGTTTCTGCCGGCCGGGTGCGGCTGTCGCAGCGGCTACTTCAGCGTCGCCGAGGTCAGGCCGGACTGCACCTGCTTCTGGAACGAGAGGTAGACCACCAGCACCGGCAGCATCGCGATGGTCATGCCCGCGAAGAGGCCGGGGAAGTCGCTCGCGTAGCCCGAGGTCGAGGCCAGGTTGACCAGGCCCTGGGCCAGCATCGAGCGGTCCGGGTCGCTGCCGCCCTGCTGCTGCATCAGGGTGACCGGCAGCAGGTACTGGTTCCACTGGCCCAGCACGTTGAAGATACCGACGCTGATCAGGCCGGACTTCGCCATCGGCAGCATCACCTGGAAGAACGCCCGGGCGTGCGAGCAGCCGTCCATCATCGCCGCCTCGTGCACCGCGGTGGGCAGCGTCCGGAAGAACGAGTGCAGGAAGAAGACGGTGAACGGCAGCGAGTACGCCACGTAGACCAGGATCAGCCCCAGATAGCTGTTGAGGCCGAGCAGCGGGGAGATGGAGCCGAGGTTCTTCACCATGAAGAACAGCGGGACCAGCGCGAGGTAGACCGGGAACATCGCGCCCGCGACGAACATGTAGAAGATGATCCGGTTGCCGCGGAACTCGTAGCGGGCCAGCACGTAGGCCGCCATCGCGCCGAGCAGCATCGTCAGGGTGAGCGAACCGGCCAGCACGATCAGCGTGTTGGTGAAGTAACCGCCGATGCCGCCCTTGCTCCAGGCCCGGCCGAACGCGCTGAAGCTCCAGTGCGAGGGCCAGGACCAGGCGCTGCCGCCGATCTCGGCGTTGTCCTTGAAGGACCCCAGCACCACCCAGACCAGCGGCAGGATGATCATGATCGCCCACACGGCCAGGAAGCCGTGCGAGAAGACGTTGATGACGCCGCCGCGGTCCGCGAACCGCTCCTCCTTGAGCGGGCGGCGGACCGGCGCAGTCGGGGAGCCCTGGGCCGGGATGGTGCTCGTCTTGTCAACTTTGGTACTCATACCTCGGCCCCGCTCAGTACTCGATCCGCTCGCGCCGGGTGACCCGCAGCGAGACGACGGACAGGATGAGGGTGATGAAGAAGATCACAACACCCATGGCGCAGGCGTAGCCGGCCTTGCCGAACGGCAGGAAGTTGCGCATCAGGTAGGTGGCCAGCACCTCACTGCGGTGGTTCGGGCCACCGCCGTAGATGCCTGCGGGCGGCGTCATCGTGGAGACCAGGGCGAAGGCGTCCATCGCGGCGATCGCCAGGTAGACCCAGGCCGTCTGGATGGTGTCCCAGAGCAGCGGGATGGTGATCTTGAAGAAGGTCTGCCCGCGGCCCGAGCCGTCCAGCAGCGCGGCCTCGTAGATGTCCTTGGGGATCGACTGCATCGCCGCGGAGAACATCACCAGGTAGAAGCCGACACCGGACCAGATCAGCACCGCGAGGATGCACCAGAAGACCAGGTCGGGGTCGGAGAGCCAGAGGATCGGCTGCTGCGCGTTCTCCAGGCCCAGCTTGATCAGGACGCCGTTGAGCAGGCCGCCGCCGTCGCTGCGGTAGACCGCCTCGAACAGCACCGCCAGGATCGCCACCGACAGCACCTGCGGGAAGAAGAAGACCACCTTGTAGAAGCCGGCCCCGCGCACCCCCTGGATGCCGCCGGTGCCGCCGCGCCCGCCGACGTTGAGCATGAAGGCGAAGAAGAGCGCGAGCACGATGGTGACCACCGGCAGCAGGACGATCAGCAACAGGTTGTGGCCCAGCGCCGTCATGAAGATGTCGTCGTGCAGCAGCGCGGTGTAGTTCTTGAAGCCGACGAAGTTCATCGACGGCGAGACGCCCGACCAGTCGGTCAGCGAGTAGCCGAAGGTCTGGATGTAGGGCCAGATCACCAGCACTGTGTAGAGCAGCACCGGGAGGAAGAGGAAGCCCACAATGAATGGGTACTTACGATGACGCATGAAGATTGCTCCTGTCCGCCACAGCCTGCCGCGGGCGCGGGAGCACCGGAGACCGCTGGGCGGTCTCCGGTGCCTGTTGTCACTGGCCGGCGACTGATCGTCAGGCCGGCTTGACCTTGCTCGCTGCGGCCTTGGCCTGCGCGATCCACTGGTCCGGGCCGATCCGCTTGGCGCAGAGGTCGGCGGTGGCCGCCTGCAACGCGGTGTCGAACTCGGTCTGGACGTCCGGGTAGGTGTAGTAGAAGGTGTTCGTGCCCGCCGCGGTGAGCGCCGCGGAAGAGGACTTGGTGCCCGGCTTCAGCACCACGTCGGCGCCCACGCCGTCCTTCAGCACGGTCAGCGAGTTGGCCGCCGCGGCGAACTTGCCGGAGGCCTCCTTGGTGAGCATGATCCGCAGGAACTCCAGGCCGCCCGCGTTGTTCTTGGCCTGCTTGGGGACGATGAACGGCTCGCCCGCACCGGCCCGCAGCGTGGTCGGGCCCATCTTGTCGCCCGCGAGCGCGGGGACCGGCAGGAACGCCATGTCGAAGTCGGCCGGCGTGATCTTGATCATCTCGTTCTCGAGCCACGAGCCGGACGGGATGAAGGCGGCCTTGCCCTGGCACCAGGCGGTCTGCGACTCGGTGTGCGTCATGCCGTTGGTGCCGGGGAGCAGGTAGTCCTTGTCCATGATCTCGTAGAAGGCCGAGATGCCCGCCTTGACCGCCGGGTCGTCCCAGGCGGTGGGGTCACAGGCGTCGAGGCGCTTGAACAGCTCCGTACCGCCCTGCTTCGCGATCAGGTCCATGATCGTGTAGTTGGCGTAGTACGGGTACTTGCCCTGGTGGGCGAAGGGGGCGATGCCGGCCGCCTTGATGGTGCCGCACAGCGTGATGAAGTCGTCCCAGGTCTTGGGCGGCGTCCAGCCCTTCTCCTGGAAGAGCTTGTTGGAGTACCAGAGGCCGAAGACGGTGTAGACGTAGTTCAGCGACCACACCTTGCCGTCGATGGTGCCGGCATCCAGGGTGCCCGGGAGCAGGACGTCGCGGACCTTCTTGGTCGGGTCGTCCAGGTAGGGCGCGTCCAGCAGCGGGGTCAGCTCGGTGAGCTGGTTGTTCTTCGCCAGGACATCCAGCTTGAGCTGCGAGGCGCCGGAGTTGTCGACGACGTCGGGCGGGCTGCCGGCGTTGAAGCGCGGCTGGAGCTTGCCCGCGATGTCGGTGGTGCCCAGGTGGCTGATCTTCGCCCCGGCGTAGTCCTTGGTGTAGATCGCCTCGAAGTCCTTGGCGTAGTCGTCGCCGTAGCCGCCCTTGAAGATCACCACGTCGAGCGGGTCGCTCGCCTTGACGCCGAAGGGGTTGCTCGCGCTGCCGCCGCCCGGGCTCGCGCTCTTGCTGTCACTGCTGCTGCCGGTGCCGCCGGCGCAGGCCGCGAGCAGCGAACCGCCGCCGGCCGCAAGGACGGTGATCGCGGCCGCGCGCTTGAAGATGTCGCGGCGGTTGTACTCGATTGCAGAGCCCATGAGTGCCCTAACCCCTCGCCCTCAATGTATGGATCGGTTTCCGTGCTGCTGAGGTGCTGCCGAACTCCGCGCAGAGCCCTGCCAAAAGCTCGCGCGGCGCGAAAGTGCCGGGTCGGTGACGTCCGTTGCCGTGGGTCGACGGTCCGTCAACTCTCCTGCCTCGACTGCGCCTTCACCGTGCCTAGCGGCGAAGGCGCCGGTCAGAGGCGGTTTCCTCGATGGGCAAAGGTATAGTCCTTTGTTCATCCGGCGGCAATAGTCTCCCCGTCGGTAACGCCTCGCCGGGGTCAAAGCGTTGTCGGCGGTGCAGCATGTGCAATGTGCAGGGTGCCTGCATATTTCACGTCCCTGCGCGGCGGCCCCCAGAATCTAACGCCGCACTGCGCGGTTGGCCATAGAAATGTGCACCTTCGCGCAACATCCGGGCGGGCGCGGACATGCGAAAGGGCCGCACCCCTCGCGCTGAGGGGTACGGCCCGTCGTGGTGCTTCGTGGGGTCAGCCGTTGATCAGGCTGCGCAGCACGTACTGCAGGATGCCGCCGTTGCGGTAGTAGTCCGCCTCGCCGGGGGTGTCGATGCGCACCTTGGCGTCGAACTCGATGTCACCCGCGACGACCTTGACGGTCTGCGGGATGCCACCCTCGTTGAGCGCGACGACGCCGGAGATCGCGAAGGTCTCCTCGCCGGTCAGGCCCAGCGAGTCGGCACTCTGGCCCTCGGGGAACTGCAGCGGCAGCACGCCCATGCCGATCAGGTTCGAGCGGTGGATGCGCTCGTAGGACTCGGCGATGACGGCCTTGACGCCCAGCAGCGCGGTGCCCTTGGCGGCCCAGTCACGGGACGAGCCCGAGCCGTACTCCTTGCCCGCCAGGATGACCAGCGGGGTGCCGGCGGCCTGGTAGTTCTGCGCGGCGTCGTAGATGAACGACACCGGGCCGTCGGCCTGGGTGAAGTCGCGGGTGTAGCCGCCCTCGGTGCCCGGCGCGATCTGGTTGCGCAGGCGGATGTTGGCGAAGGTGCCGCGGATCATCACCTCGTGGTTGCCACGGCGCGAGCCGTACGAGTTGAAGTCGCGCTTCTCCACACCGTGCTCGGTGAGGTACTGGGCGGCGGGCGTACCGGCCTTGATGTTGCTGGCCGGGGAGATGTGGTCGGTGGTGACCGAGTCGCCGAGCTTGGCCAGCACGCGGGCGCCGGCGATGTCGGTGACGGGGGTGGTCTCCATCGTCATGCCCTCGAAGTACGGGGGCTTGCGGACGTAGGTGGACTCGGCGTCCCACTCGAAGGTGTTGCCGGTCGGGATCGACAGCGACTGCCAGCGGTGGTCACCGGCGAAGACGTCCGCGTAGTCCTTGGCGAACATGTCCTGGTCGATCGAGCTCGCGACGACCTCGGCGACCTCCTGCTCGGACGGCCAGATGTCCGCGAGGTAGACCGGCTTGCCCTCGGTGTCGGTGCCCAGCGCGTCGCGGGTGATGTCGATGTTCATGTTGCCGGCCAGGGCGTAGGCGACCACCAGCGGCGGGGAGGCCAGGTAGTTCATCTTGACGTCCGGGTTGATCCGGCCCTCGAAGTTGCGGTTGCCGGAGAGCACCGACACCACGGCGAGGTCGGCCTCGTTGACCGCGGCGGAGACCTCCTCGGGCAGCGGGCCCGAGTTGCCGATGCAGGTCACGCAGCCGTAGCCCACCAGGTTGAAGCCGAGCTTCTCCATGTAGGGGACGAGGCCGGCCTTCTCGTAGTAGTCCATGACGACCTTGGACCCGGGGGCCAGGGTGGTCTTGACCCACGGCTTGACGTGCAGGCCACGCTCCACGGCCTTCTTCGCCAGCAGGGCGGCGCCCAGCATGACGGAGGGGTTGGAGGTGTTGGTGCAGGAGGTGATCGAGGCGATCACGACCGCGCCGTTGTCGATCTCGTACGAGGTGCCGTCAGCGGCGGTGACCGCGGTCGGCTTCGAGGCCTGGGCGGCGTACGACGGCAGCACCTCGGCGAACTTCGTGGCGGCCTCGGCCAGGCTCACGCGGTCCTGCGGGCGCTTCGGGCCGGCGATCGACGGGACGACGGTGGAGACGTCCAGCTCCAGGTACTCGGAGTAGACCGGCTCGACCGACGGGTCGTGCCACAGGCCCTGCTCCTTGGCGTACGCCTCGACCAGCGCGAGCTGCTGCTCGCTGCGGCCGGTGAGCTTGAGGTAGTGGATGGTCTCCTGGTCGATCGGGAAGATCGCGCAGGTCGAACCGAACTCCGGCGACATGTTGCCGATGGTGGCGCGGTTGGCCAGCGGGATGGCGCTGACGCCGGCGCCGTAGAACTCGACGAACTTGCCGACCACGCCGTGCTTGCGCAGCATCTCGGTGATCGTCAGCACCAGGTCGGTGGCGGTGGCGCCGGCCGGGAGCTCGCCGTTCAGCTTGAAGCCGACCACGCGCGGGATCAGCATGGAGACGGGCTGGCCGAGCATGGCCGCCTCGGCCTCGATGCCGCCGACGCCCCAGCCCAGCACGCCCAGGCCGTTGACCATGGTGGTGTGCGAGTCGGTGCCGACACAGGTGTCGGGGTACGCCTGGCCGCCGCGGACCATGATGGTGCGGGCCAGGTGCTCGATGTTCACCTGGTGGACGATGCCGGTGCCCGGCGGGACGACCTTGAACTCGTCGAACGCGGTCTGACCCCAGCGCAGGAACTGGTAGCGCTCCTGGTTGCGGCCGTACTCGATCTCGACGTTCTGGGTGAAGGCGTCCTTGGTGCCGAACTTGTCGGCGATCACCGAGTGGTCGATGACCAGCTCGGCCGGGGCCAGCGGGTTGATCTTCGCCGGGTCGCCGCCCAGCTCCTTGACGGCCTCACGCATGGTGGCGAGGTCGACGACGCACGGGACGCCGGTGAAGTCCTGCATGATCACGCGGGCCGGCGTGAACTGGATCTCCTCGCTCGGCTCGGCGGTGGCGTCCCAGTTGCCGAGCGCACTGATGTGGGCGGCGGTGATGTTCGCGCCGTCCTCCGTGCGGAGCAGGTTCTCCAGCAGCACCTTGAGGCTGTACGGCAGCCGCTCGGAACCATCGACGGCGGAGAGCTTGAAGATCTCGTACGACTCGTCGCCCACCTGCAGCGAGCTGCGGGCGTCGAAGCTGTTCGCGGACACGACTGACTCCTTCTAGGTGCTGGTAAGGTGAACCTAAGTTAGGGCTGCCTTACCGATAGAGAAGCGGGTACCTCTCGGCAAGTATCTTGATATCGAGATAAATCATAGCGTGGAGTTATCTCGATGTCGAGATAAACCATAGTGCATGGGTCGCCGCGGAGGGACCTCAGGCACCCCCTGGCGCGTCCCACTCTCCCCCACTTCTCCCCTACCTTCGCGCTGCCCCGAAGTCCTCGCCGAGTCCGGGCCGAGTCCGGCCGCGCGAGCCCGCGACACACCCGCGTGCCGCGGGCGTCCGGGCGGGGGCGACAGCACGGCCG
This sequence comes from Kitasatospora mediocidica KCTC 9733, assembly GCF_000744225.1. Lineage (GTDB taxonomy): Bacteria > Actinomycetota > Actinomycetes > Streptomycetales > Streptomycetaceae > Kitasatospora > Kitasatospora mediocidica. Next base: position 1,567,518 of record NZ_JQLN01000007.1, read on the forward strand.
CCGCAGGCGTTCGGGCGGGGGCAACAGCACGGCCGGGCGGCCCGGCGGGCTACGGTACGCGGGATCCCCGGCGCCGGGGATCCCGCGTACCGGCCGAGTCCAGGGAGCCCAGCCCATGATCGTCGTCGATGCCTCCGCCCTGGTGCTCGCGCTGGCCGACCAGGGGCCCCGGGGGGACGAAGCCCGGGCCGCGCTGGCGGCGGACGCCGAGTGGGCCGCGCCGGAACACCTGCTGATCGAGGTGATGCAGTCACTGCGCGGGAGGTACCTGGCGAAGGAGAACTCCGCCGAGCAGGTCGGCGCCCTGGCCGCGGAGCTGCCCGCACTCGCCTTCCGGAAGGTCGAGCTGGCGCCGCTGCTCGGCCGGGTCTGGGAGCTGAAGGACAACCTGACCCCGGACGACGCCGCCTACGTCGCGGTGGCCGAACTGCTGGACGCGCCGCTGGTCACCGCGGACCTTCGACTGATGCGGGCCAGCGGGCCGCGCTGCGAGATCCGCGGCATCGGCCTCCCCTCGGCGTGACCCCGCGGGCTGACCTCACGGCCTGGCCTCACGGCCTGACCTCACGGACCCTCAGGAGCCGAGGGTGGCGACCAGCACCGCCTTGATGGTGTGCAGACGGTTCTCGGCCTGGTCGAAGACGATGGAGTGCGCGGACTCGAAGAGCTCGTCGGTGCACTCCAGCGCGGACATCCCGGTCATGTCGAAGAGCTGTCGGCCGAGCACCGTGCCCTGGTCGTGGAAGGCCGGCAGGCAGTGCAGGAACTTGACGTCCGGGTTTCCGGTGGCCCGGACGGTGTCCATGGAGACCTGGTAGCTCCGCAACTGCTCGATCCGCTCGACCCAGACCTCCTTGGGCTCCCCCATCGAGACCCAGACGTCGGTGTAGAGGAAGTCCACGCCGGCCACGCCCACGGCGACATCCTCGGTGAGGGTGATCCGCGCGCCGCTGGCGAGCGCCAGCTCCTCGGCGGCCTTGCGGACCTCCTCGGCGGGCCAGAGCTGCTCGGGCGCGACGATCCGGATGTCCAGGCCGAGCAGTGCGCCGGTCACCAGCAGCGAGTTGCCCATGTTGTTCCGCGCGTCGCCCAGGTAGGCGAGCGAGACCTCGGAGAGCGGCTTGGTCGAGTGCTCCCGGACGGTCAGCATGTCGGCCAGCATCTGGGTGGGGTGCCACTCGTCGGTGAGGCCGTTCCAGACCGGGACCCCGGCGTACTCGGCCAGCTCCTCGATCAGCTCCTGCCCGTGCCCGCGGTACTCGATCCCGTCGAACATCCGGCCCAGCACCCGGGCCGAGTCCTTGATCGACTCCTTGTGGCCGATCTGCGAACCGGACGGGTCCAGGTAGGTGGTGAAGGCCCCCTGGTCATGGGCGGCCACCTCGAACGCGCAGCGCGTCCGGGTCGAGGTCTTCTCGAAGATCAGCGCGATGTTCTTGCCACGCAGCCGGGGCTGCTCGGTGCCCGCGTACTTGGCAGCCTTCAACTGGGCGGCCAGGTCGAGCAGGAAGCGGAACTCCTGAGCCGTGAAGTCGAGCTCCTTGAGGAAGTGCCGGTTCCGGAGGTTCGAGGCCATGCCGGGCTCCTGGGGTGACGGTGCGTCGGACCCGACGCGAATGGATGGCGCCCGGGGCGGGGACGCTGGATTGGCGTCACGGGTACGCCAGCACGGGAAGTGTATACGATAGATGGAATTTATATGCAGGACCAATCCAGGCTGGGCCCCGTGCCGACGACACGGGGCCCAGCCCAGCGATTACAACCTCGGATCCACCGGCTCGGACTCCATCGCCAGGACGGCGAACACCGGCTCGTGCACCCGCCAGAGCGGCTCGCCGGCCGCCAGGCGGTCCAGCGCCTCCAGCCCGAGCGCGTACTCGCGCAGCGCGAGCGAGCGCTTGTGGCCCAGCGATCGCTGCCGCAGCTGGTCCAGGTGCCCGGTGTAGTCCGGACCGTAGATGATCCGCAGATACTCGCGCCCGCGGACCTTCAGGCCCGGCTGGATCAGGCCGCCCGGCCGTCCCTCCCCCGCACCGGCGCGGACGAGCGAGGCGAGCGGCTTGACCACCATGCCCTCGCCACCGGCCTTGGTGAGCTCCTCCCACCAGGCGATGCCCTCGGCGATCGAGGCCTCGTCCTCGGTGTCCACCAGGAGCCGACCGGTCGCGCGCAGCAGCGGTTCCACCGGACCCGGCCCGCCGGACGCACCTGACGACGCGCCGGCCAGCGGCGACGCGCCCGACGCGCCGACGACGGCGGCCTCGTCGGCGGCGACCAGGCGGTCGATCCAGGCGAGGTGCTCGTCGTGCGGGCGCACGGCGAGGTTGGCGCCCTCGGCCGCCAGTACCTGGAAGGGCGCCAGCCGGATCCCGGTGAGCCCCTCGGTCGGCCAGCAGTACCGCCGGTACGCCTCGGTGAACGCCGCAGCGTCCGCCGCCCGCTCACGGTGACGGGCCGTCAGCTCGGCCAGCCCGTCGATCCCGCGCTCCATCGCCCGGCCGAGCGCCGACAGCACTTCGGGCAGGGCCGCGCCGGCCGCCGCACCGACGGAGGCGTACTGGCGTCGAAGCAGGTCCATCGCCTTCAGGGACCACGGCAGCAGCTCGGCATCCAGCAGCAGCCAGTCGGTGGCCAGCTCGTCGAAGAGCCCGGCCGCCTCGGCCGCCGCGCGCAACCGGTCGAGGATCGCGTCGGTCAGCTCCTGGTCCCCGAGGAAGGCCCGGCCCGTCCTGGTCCAGACGGCGCCGGAGGAGTCGATGCCGAAGCGCCGCTCCAGCCCGGCCCGCTCCCGCGCGACCAGCACGACGGCCCGCGAGCCCATGTGCTTCTCCTCGCAGACCACCTGGCGGACGCCGTCCGCGCGGTAGGCGAAGAAGGCCTCCTCCGGGTGTTCGAGGTAGCCCTCCCGGCGGGAGGTGGGACTCGGCGCCATCGTCGGCGGGAGGTACGGCAGCAGCCGAGGATCGAGCGCGAAGCGGCTCATCACCTCCAGCGCGGCGGCCGCGTTCTCCTCCCGGATGGTGACCCGCCCGTGCAGGGACGTCTCGACGACCCGGCGGCCGGCCACGTCGGCGAGATCCAGCGGACGGCCCTCCCGGGCGCCCGGCGCGTCGGTGGCCATCGGCCGGACCGGCGCGTACCACTCCTGCTCGGCAGCGACGGAGACCAGTTCGCGCTCCGGGTAGCGCAGCGCGGTGAGCGAACCGCCGAAGACGCAGCCGGTGTCCAGGCAGATGGTGTTGTTGAGGAAGGTCGCCACCGGTACCGGCGTGTGGCCGTAGACCACCAGCGCCTTGCCCCGGTACTCCTCGGCCCACGGGTAGCGCACCGGCAGGCCGTACTCGTCGGTCTCACCGGTGGTGTCGCCGTAGAGGGCGTGCGAGCGCACCCGGCCCGAGTTGCGACCGTGGTACTTCTCCGGCAGGCCTGCGTGGCAGACCACCAGATTGCCGTCGTCGAGCAGGTAGTGGCTGACCAGGTCGCGCATGAAGGCGCGGACCTCGGCGCGGAACTCGTCCGACTCGCCGGCCAGCTGATCCAGGGACTCCTTGAGCCCGTGCGAGACCGTCACCGGGCGGCCGCTCATCGCCCGGCCGAGCTTGTTCTCGTGGTTGCCCGGCACGCAGACGGCGTGCCCCGCGCCCACCATGCCCATCACCAGGCGCAGCACGCCCGGGGTGTCCGGGCCGCGGTCGACCAGGTCGCCGACGAAGACGGCCGTCCGTCCGGCGGGGTGGACGGCGTCGACCGGGCGGCCCTGCCCGTCCCGGGCGAGCGTGTAGCCGAGGCGGACGAGCAGGGTCTCCAGCTCGGAGCGGCAGCCGTGGATGTCACCGACGATGTCGAACGGACCGGTGAGGTGGCGCAGGTCGTTCCAGCGCTTCTCAGTGACGATCTCGGCGGCATCCACCTCCTCCGCTCCACGCAGGTGGTGCACCTTGCGGAAACCCTCGCGCTCCAGGCCGCTCAGCGAGCGGCGCAGCTCGCGGTGCTGGCGGGGGATCACCTGGGCGCCCATGTCCCGGTCGGGTCGCGAGCGGTTGCGCTCCGCGCAGACGCCGGGCGGGACGTCCAGAACGATCGCGATGGGCAGGACGTCGTGGTCGCGGGCGATCTTGATCAGCTGCTTGCGCGACTCGGGCTGGACGTTGGTGGCGTCCACCACCGTGAGCCGGCCGGCGGTCAGCCGCTTGCCGACGATGTAGTGGAGCAGCTCGAAGGCGGCCGCGGAGGCTGACTGGTCGTTCTCGTCGTCCGAGACCAGCCCGCGGCAGTAGTCGGAGGAGATGACCTGGGTCGGGGCGAAGTGCTTGCGGGCGAAGCTGGACTTGCCCGCGCCGCTGGTACCGATCAGCACGACCAGCGAGAGGTCGGTGACCGGCAGCCGTCGGTGCTTCGGGGCGTGCGGGGCGGCCAGGGTCTCATCGGTCATCGGGTCACGCTCCCTTCGGGAGAGGCGGTCGGGTCGGTGGCGGGTATCGCGGCGCAGGCGCCGGGAGCGGAAGTCGTGGCGGCGGCGGTCGTGGGGGCGGCAGTCGTGGGAGCGGGCGTACCGAGGTGGAACAGGGCGAGCTGGGTCGGCGGGCCGACCTCGGGATCGTCCGGGCCCACCGGCCGGATGCTGACCGTGTACCCGTACAGAGCGGCCACGCGCTCCGCCCAGGCGCGGAACTCGGCGCGGTCCCACTCGAAACGGTGGTCGGCGTGCCGGACGTGGCCCGCCGGGAGGGTCTCCCAGCGGACGTTGTACTCGGCATTGGGCGTGGTGACGATGACCGTCGTCGGCCGGGCCGCGCCCAGGACGGCGTGCTCCAGCGCGGGGAGCCTGGGCAGGTCCAGGTGCTCGATGACCTCGGAGAGCACCGCGGCGTCATAGCCCTTGAGCCGAGCGTCGGTGTAGGTCAGCGCCCCCTGGACGAGCCTCACCCGGGCCGCCTGGCGCTCCGACAGCCGGTCCAGGCGCAATTTGCGCTCGGCCGCCGACAGCGCGCTGGAGGAGACGTCCACACCGAGGATCTCGGTGAAGCGCGGCTCCTTGAGCAACGCCGCGACCAACTCGCCCTGCCCGCAGCCGAGATCGAGCACCCGGGTGGCGCCGACCTCGCGCAGGGCGTCGAGGATCGCGACGCGGCGCTGCTGGGCGAGCGGCACCGGCTTGGCGTCGGACGCGACCGCGTGCTCGGCGGACCCGTCCGCATCGGCTTCGCTCCGGTCGGCGGACGACGTCGCGTCCACCGCGTTGTCCAGCTCCTCCGCCTCCCGGTCGTCCGTCTCCGCGAGCCGGGTCAGCTCCAGACGGCGCATCGCCTCGTTCGCCAGCGACCAGCGGCGGTGCATGTAGCGACGGATGATCAGCGCGCGGTCCGGGTGGTCCGCGAGCCAGCCCTCACCCGCGTCGAGCAACTTGTCGACCTCGTCGGGCGCGACCCAGTAGTGCTTGGACCCGTCCAGCACCGGCAGCAGCACGTAGAGCTGCTGCAAGGCGTCGGCCAGGCGCAGCGAGCCGCTCAGTTCCAGCCGGGTGTAGCGCGAGTCGCCCCACTCCGGAAAGGAGGTGTCGAGCGCGATCGACTCCGCCTCGACCGTCCAGCCGAGCGGCTCGAAGAGCCGGTTCACCAACGGTCGCTGGTCCTGCGCCTGCTCCTCGGACGGCCGGTGGTCGTGCGAGCGCTTCTCGCCGCTGCCCGTCGCCACGGCCGGCAACACGATCCGCAGCGGCCGGGGCTGCTCGGCGAGACCGGGTCGCAGCTCGCAGACGCCCTTCATCGCCGTACGGAAGACCGTGCGCAGGGCCACCGCGAGCAGTGAGGAGGCGGCGTACGGGCGGTCGTTGACGTACTGGCCGAGTGCCGCGGCTCCGGAAGGCGCACCGGAGGAGCCGCCGCGACTCTTGCCGCGGCCGCGCCGGACCAGGGCGATGGGGTCGATGTCCAGCAGCAGCGCCGCTGTGCAGGCCTCCTCGCTCGCCTCGGGATAGAAGACGTGCGCCTCACCGTGCGAGGTGGAGAAACGCTGCGCCTTGCCCGGGTGCTTGTGCAGCAGGTAGCCCAGGTCTGTGGCCGGACGTTCGGCCGTACCGGTGGTGGAGATCGAGATGAACACCCTGGTCAGTATCGTCGGGCGGCGCCACCTGGGCACATGGTTTTGCGGGGGAACGGCCGTCCGCCCGCTGGGCGGGTTCGGCAGTCCCGGCCGGAATTCGTTACCGTGCTCGATGTGACTGCTGAATCCACCTCCCTCGCACGTGGCGCTGTTGCCGCAGGTCTGGCGACCATCGCCGCCGACGGCACCGTCCTCGACACCTGGTTCCCCGCTCCCACCCTGGTCGCCGAACCGGGCCCGGCCGGCACCGTCCGGCTGACGGCCGAGCAGGCCGAGGCCGAGCTCGGCGCGGGCGCCACCGGCGCACTGCGCTCGGACGCTCGCCGCGGAGTCGAGGTGGTGGCGGTGCGCACCACCATCGCCGCGCTCGACGAGAAGCCGCTCGACGCGCACGACGCCTACCTGCGGCTGCACCTGCTGAGCCACCGGCTGGTCCAGCCGCACGGCCTGAGCCTGGACGGCATGTTCGGCCTGCTGGCCAACGTCGCCTGGACCAGCATCGGCCCGGTGCCCGTGGACCTGGTCGAGCGGGCCCGACTGGCCGTCCGCGCCGAGGGAGGTCAGCTGGCCGTGTACGGCATCGACAAGTTCCCCCGGATGACCGACTACGTCGCGCCGTCCGGCGTCCGCATCGCGCACGCCGACCGGGTCCGGCTCGGGGCGCACCTCGCGGTGGGCACCACCGTGATGCACGAGGGCTTCGTCAACTTCAACGCCGGCACCCTGGGCACCTCCATGGTGGAGGGCCGGATCAGCGCGGGCGTCGTGGTCGGCGACCACAGCGACATCGGCGGCGGTTCGTCGATCATGGGCACCCTCTCGGGCGGTGGCAAGCAGGTCGTCTCGGTGGGCGAGCGCTGCCTGCTGGGCGCCAACGCGGGCATCGGGATCTCGCTGGGCGACGACTGCGTCGTCGAGGCGGGTCTCTACGTCACGGCCGGTACCCGGGTGACCCTGCCGAACGGCAAGATCGCCAAGGCCGTCGAGCTCTCCGGCCAGGACAACCTGCTGTTCCGCCGGAACTCGCAGTCCGGTGCCGTCGAGGTGATCGCTCGTTCCGGCTCCTGGGGCGGCCTGAACGCCGAGCTGCACACGCACAACTGACCTCCGGACCGACCTCCGAGGCACTCCCGACGGCCCGCCCGGCTGTCCTCCCCGAACCCCGGTCGCGCACCTCGCGCGGCCGGGGTTCGGCATGCGGCGGCCCGGGAGCGGGCAACCGGACGCCGGCGCGGGCGGCAGGGCCGGGACCGCCGGGACCGGCGCAACCGACGTCCCCCGCATCACACCGCACCGCCGAGCTGGAGGGTCGGCGTCCGGTAGCGCCGCGCGCACGGTGCCGAGTGCTCTGCCGGGTGCTGCGCTGGGCCGGCGGGAGGGTCGAGCGGGAGCAGCAGCCTCGACGCCCCCTCGACAGACTCCGCACCCGACTCCGCAACCGATGCCGCACCGTGCTCCGACACCACGCCCGGCTTCGGCGGCGCCTGATCGTCGGGCGGCAGCTCCTGATCGGGATCAAGGTGACGCAGCACCCGCAGCAGCTCAGCCAGCAGGTCCCGGCACTCGGCCTGGGCGTCCACCCCGTCGATGCACTGCCAGTAGACGCTCTCCGTCTCGGCACCGCAGGCCACGATGATCAGCGCCTCGGACGCCTCGTTCAGCAGCTGCCGCAGCTGCCACAGCACCGGCACCGGCTCGCCGACCTCACCCAGCCTGGCCGCCCGACCGGTAGGGGCCCACTCCCCCTGCTCCGACGCTTCGGTCCGTACCTCCAGGCAGCCGCCCGCGTGGCCGCCGGCCTCCGCCAGCAGGTGGGCCAGCGCGGCCACCTCCGCCACCGGGTGTTCGCCGAGCTGTCCGGCCAACGCCTCGGTGAGCATCGCGGCCTGCCACGCCTCCTGCACGACGTCCTGGACGCTCCGGGCCTCGGCCAGCGCGTGCCGGGCCGTCTTGATCAATCGCAGCGCGTCCATGACGTGCGCTCCTTCGCTCTCGTCTCCTGACGGGCCGTCGCTCGGCCGGTCAGGAGACGAGAGTGCGCGCGGATCCCAGGTCGCGCAGCCCCCTGTCGTAAAGCTGTGGACAACCCCGGTGCTGTGGACAACCAACGTCCCCCACCTGGCGTAATACCAGCAGGGTCGGTCAGCTCGGCGGCGGGAAGCGCAGCTCGTTGCGGTCGATCTTCTCCGCGAGTGCCACCAGCGGATCCACCCCCACCGCCGTGCAGAACTGCAGCAGGTACGCCAGCACGTCGGCCACCTCGTCACGGACCCGGTGCGCACTGCCCGGGTCGTCCATCACCGCGTCCGCCTGCTCCGGGGTGAGCCACTGGAAGATCTCCAGCAGCTCGCCCGCCTCCACGCTGAGCGCCGCGGCCAGGTTCTTCGGTGTGTGGAAGGGCTGCCAGCGGCGGACTGCGGCGAAGTCCGCCAGGCGTCGGCTCAGCGCGTCCAGATCGACGCCGGGCCCGCGGTCGGCGGCCGGAGCGGACCGCTGCCGCGCCGGATCCTGGTCCTGATCCTGGTCCTGGTCCTGGTCCTGATCCTGATCCGGCTGGGTCTGCGGCCGCGGCTGTTGGGGTTGCTGGGAGGAGTGCTCGATCACCGCTCCAGGTCTACCGCATCGGCGGACCCCGCACCGCCACCGGTCCACCCGACGGCACCCGCCTGCGGCCCGCGCGTCGGCTGGGCCGGCACGCACGCGCTCTCCGCACGCAGCACGCTGTGCCCCGTCATCGGATCCCGCCGGCACTCCACCAGCTCCACCCCCGCCACCGGCCGCACCACCACGGCGTCCTGCACCGCCGCCAGCAACCGGACGTGCTCCTTGCCGCACATCTCGCGCGCCAGCCGGAGCAGCCCCGCCGTCTGATCCGCCGCCAGCCCGGCCCCGAGGTCCTCCGCGAGCACGGTGAGCTGGCGGCGCGCCCACGGCACCTCGACGGCCGGGTCGACGTCCAACACCTCGGCACCGGTCAGCAGCACGGCCGCGAAGGCCAGCAGCCGCAGCATCCCGTCCGAGGCCTGGTCCGCCCCGGTCCGGCCGAGCACCCCTTCGTCGAACACCGCGAGCAACCGCTCCTGGGCCTGTGTGCCGCGCCGGGCCACGTCCAGTCCGAGCAGCGGGTAGGGGGCGGCCGACTGCACCGCCTTCAGCAGCCGCCCGTACCGGCGCGGGCACTCGCCCTGCAGCCGGGCCAGCACCGCCGACATGTTGGCCGCCGTGGGCAGCAGCCTGGCCTCCGCCTCCGGTCTGACCCATCCACGCATCAGGGCGGGCACGGGGTGCACCGGGAAGATCTCGCGCAGCGCGGTGAGCAGCTGCTCGGCGGCGGCCAGGACCAGGCGCTCGCCGGGCGAGGAGCCGGCCACCCGCAGCGGGATCTGCGTGACGATCAGAGAGGTGCTCGGGAACGGCGCGCGGATGTCGCCCTGCCGGCTGTCGTTGTGCCAGGTGACGTTGATCCGGCCGTTGCCGACGTCCTGTTCGCCGGTCTCCACCAGGGTCCGGCCGTCCAGCGCGAGCGACTCCCGGGCCACCCGCACCCGGCCGTCGGTCCGGATGACCACTTCCAGGCGGATCGGCCCCGCGCAGGAGCGCACGGTGCAGCCGAGGATGATCGCGTTGCGGCCGTGCGGCACACAGCCCAGCAGGCCGCCGCGCACCGCCCCGGCCAGCGGGCCGCCGGCGCCGCCGACGCCGTCCAGCGAGGGGCCGATCTCCTCGCCGAGGGCCAGCCGGGAGAGCACCGCGACGGCGTCCAGGGCGTTCGACTTGCCGACGCCCGAGGGCCCGTGGATCACCGTGACGGGCGAGAGCGGGAGGGTGGCACGCCGATAGGACTTGAAGGAGGTGAGCCGGACCTCCTCGACGGTGGGACGGACCGCCGGACGGACCACGGGCGCGGGAGCGTACGCGGGAGCGGGGACGGCTACGGGGACGGCTTCGCTGGTCACTGCTCCGACGCTACTGACGGCTCGACGCGCAGAAACGTGCCTGCGGCGGCGATTCATCCCAACGAGGATCCCGGATCACGCGCAAAGTCGGACCGGCCGACGTCCTGCGCAGGAGAAGCCGGCGCAGGAGAAACCGGCGCAGGAGAAACCGGCGCAGGAGAAACCGGCGCAGGAGAAACCGTCAGCGATACACCGAGAGCTGCACCGACCCCGTCACCTCGACCGGCTCCGGCAGCCCCGCGAGCCCCGCCGCGATCCGCGCCGGGTCGGTGTGCCAGGCGTTCGGCCCCATCCCGACCACGGCGGCGGCGTCCGCGTGCGAGAGCCGCAGCGTGAACTCCAGCTCGGTCCGCTCCACCAGCTCCAGCCAGGGGCTGAGCTTCTCGTCGATTCGTCGTTCCTTCTCCTCGTCCACCGAGAGCAGGCCGAGCGCACCGACCAGTTCCCGCAGGTGGCGAGAGGTGGGCGAGACGAGCAGCAGCCGGCCGCCGGGGCGCAGCACCCGGCGGATCTCGGGGCCGTTGCGCGGTGCGAAGACGTTCAGCACGAGGTCCGCGCAGCCGTCGGCCAGCGGCAGCGGGCGCCAGGCGTCACAGACCACCGCGCCGATCCTGGGGTGCGCCCGGGCCGCCCGGCGCAACGCGAACTTGGAGATGTCCAGGGCCGCGCCGCAGGCGTCCGGCACCGCGTCGAGGACGTGCCCGAGGTAGTACCCGGTGCCGGCGCCGAGGTCGGCGACCAGGCCGCCGGTCCCCCCGGCGGCCGTGGCCAGCGCCTCGGCGATCGGCCGGTAGTGCCCGGCCGCGAGGAAGTCCGCGCGGGCGGTCACCATCTCGGCGGTGTCACCCGTGCCGGTGTGCGCGTCGCCCGGCAGCAGGCTGACGTACCCCTGCTTGGCGACGTCGAAGGCGTGCCCGCCGGCGCATCGCAGCCCGCGTCCGTCGCCGCCCAGGGCGAGGCCCAGGCCGCAGTGGGGGCAGGTCAGGTACCGCTCGATGTCCTGGAGCACTGCAACACCCTAGATCACTCCGCGTCGGAGTCGTCGTCACCGTCCTCGCCGGAGACGCCCTCCTCGGTTGCCTCGTCCACCACCCACCCGTTCAGGCGTTCGGCGACGCCGTCCACGCCGAGCTTGCCCTCGCGGATCGCCCGCGCGAGGCTGCGCACCTCGCGTGCGGTGGTGGCGATGCTGCAGCCGCTGGCCACCAGATACGCGTAGGCGACGGCGGTGGCGAACAGCTCGTTGGTGCGTTCCAGGGCCGGCACCCGGATCAGCTGGTGGATCAGGGCGGCGGCGCGGTCCTGCGGTTCGGGGTAGACCGCGATGTCGAAGATCTCCGCCTGATGGCGGGCCACCGCGGCGAGGAGCGAGCCGTAGTCGACGACCTGGGGGTCGCCGGGGGTGTACTGCTCGGCGGTCATGAGCAGCCAGGAGAGGTCGACCTCCAGCTTCAACGACGCCCGCCCTGCCGGTCGTCCCCGGCCACGGCGCCTTCGCCGAACTCGGCCAGGAACTCGCCCTCGAACTCCTTCATGAACTGGGCGGCCGCGTCCACGAAGCGCAGCCCGGTCTCGCCCATGTCCTGCTGGACGAGTCTCTCGATGTACTGGTTCATGCTGATCCCCTGCTGTTCCGCCCGCTCGCGGGCCATCTCAGCGGTGGTGGCGTCCACCCGCACGTTGAGCTGCTTCTTACCCATGTCCTCGAAGCTAGCGCCGATGTGCTAGCACGACAAGAGCGCGCGCAGAGAGTCGCAAACCGCGCAGAACACGCGGATGGGGCGTGCGGACCAGGTCCGCACGCCCCATCACACGACGTCACACGACGTCACACACCATCGAACGACCAAGGATCAGCTGCCCGCGATCGGCTCCAGGATGGCCACGCACTCGAAGTGGTGGGTCATCGGGAAGAGGTCGAAGGCGCGCAGCGAGACCGGGCGGTAGCCGCCCTCGCGGAAGAAGGCCAGGTCACGCGCGAGCGCCGCCGGGTCGCAGGCCACGTAGGCGATCCGACGGGCCGACAGGGCGGCCAGGTGGGCCACCGTCTCGCGGCCGGCCCCCGCGCGCGGCGGGTCCAGGACGATCAGGTCGGTGGAGGTGATGCCGGTGCGCGGCAGCAGGGTCTCCACCGAGCCGCACTCGATCTGGACGTTCTCCAGCTCGGCCAGGTTGTGCTTGGCATCCTGGACGGCCTGCTTGGAGGACTCGATGCCGAGCACCGCGCCCTCCTCGCCGACCCGGTCGGCCAGCGCGCCGGCGAAGAGGCCGACCCCGCAGTAGAGGTCGAGCGCGCTCTCGCCGTACTGCGGGTCGAGCCCGTCCAGCACGGCACCCACCAGGGTGTCCGGGGCCTCGGGGTGGATCTGCCAGAAGCCGCCGTTGCTGACCCGCCAGGTGCGCCCGGCCGCCCGCTCGCGCACGAAGTTGCGTCCGTGCACCCGGTGGAAGAGGTCCTGGGAGTCGACCCGGGAGAGCGAGACCGGCTTGTCCAGCTCGACCAGCGGCAGCTGCTCGCCCGGCAGCGGGCGCAGGATCAGCTGACGGTCGGAGGAGCCGCTGGCGGCGATCACCTCGACCGAGCCGAGCCCGGTCCAGTCGCGGGACTCGATGCCCAGCTCCGTCACGCCGGGGGAGGCGATCAGGCAGCGGTCGATGAGCTGGAGGTCGTGCGAGCGGTGCTTGCGCAGGCCGACCTCGCCGGTCTCGGCGTCCACCGTGTACTGGACGCGGGTGCGCCAGGCCGGTACCTCGCCGGGCGGCAGCTTGCCGCCCACCGGCTCGACACTGCCGTCCCAGCCCGCCTCGGCGGGGGTGAGGCCGGCCAGCTTGGCCAGCTGCTCGGTGAGGACGTTGCCCTTGAGCTTGCGCTGGCCGCCCGGGCTGACGTGCTGCCAGTCGCAGCCGCCGCACTTGCCGGGGCCGGAGAACGGGCACGGCGGCTCGATCCGGTCCTTGGAGGCCTCCAGGACCTCCACCGCGTCCGCGCGCAGGAAGCGCGAGTTGGTGGTGCCCTCGGTGACCTGGGCGATCACCCGCTCGCCCGGCAGCGCGTGCCGCACGAAGAGCACCCGGCCCTCGTGCCGGGCCACGCAGTGCCCGCCACCGTGCGCGACGGCGCCGACCTCGACCTCGTAGCGCTCACCGACCAGCGGCTCGCCGCCGGGCCCCCGCGGCGCGGCGGCGCGGGTGGGACGGGCGGTGCGCGGCGCGTCGCCCTGGTTGCGGGGCGTGCGCGGGGTGCGCGGGGTACGCGGCGTGCGGGGCTCGCGCGGGGTCCGCGGCTGGGCCGCGGGCCGCTCGGCGGGCGTCGGCTCGGCGGGGACCACCGGGGCGGTCTCGACCGAGAGGCCGTCCCGGTCGGTGGCCGACGGCCGCGCGGGCTTGTTCGACCAGCGCGGCCGGGCGACCTGCCCGGGCTTGCCGGTCGAGGCACCCTTGCCCCCCTTTTTGGGCTGTCCGGACTTGCCCGACGAACGGGGCGGGGTGTTGCGACTCACGAAATGGCGTCCTTGCTGGCATCGGCGGCGTTCTCGACGGAACCCGACGGTACCGTGCCCGCCCGCGGTTCGCCGCGTCGAACGGCGCCGGGCGCCGTCCACGCGCGCTGGGTACGGCGCCGCTCGGACGATTCCAGCTGCCATGGGACGGAGGTCACCATCACGCCGGGCTTGAAGAGCAGCCGCCCCTTGAGCCGCAGCGCGCTCTGGTTGTGCAGCAGGTGCTCGTACCAGTGGCCGACCACGTACTCGGGGATGTAGACGCTGACCACGTCGCGCGGGCTGCTGCGGCGCAGGTTCTTGACGTACTCCAGGACCGGCCCGCTGATCTCGCGATACGGCGAGTCCAGCACCTTGAGCGGCACCGCGACCCCGCGTGCCTCCCAGTCCTCGCGCAGCGACGCGGTGTCCTGCGGGTCCACGTTGACGGTGATCGCCTCCAGGACGTCCGCCCGCGCCAGCCGCGCGTACGCCAGCGCCCGCAGGGCGGGCTTGTGCAGCTTGGAGACCAGCACGATGGCGTGCACCCGGGTCGGCAGGACGGTGTCGTCGGGCTCCTCCGCGGCGACCAGCTCCCGGGAGACGGTGTCGTAGTGGCGGCGGATCGCCTTCATCATCACGAACAGCACGCACATGGTCGCGATGGCGATCCAGGCGTGGCCGATCTTGGTGACCAGGACGACGAGCAGCACGGCCGCGGTCATCACCAGACCGAAGGTGTTGATCGCCCGCGAGCGCTGCATCCGGCGGCGCTCCTTGGCGTCCGTCTCGGTGCGCAGCAGCCGGGTCCAGTGCCGGATCATGCCGGACTGGCTCATGTTGAAGGAGACGAAGACGCCGACGATGTAGAGCTGGATCAGGCGGTTGGGGTCGGCGCCGAAGGCCACGATGAAGAGGATCGCGGCGCCGGCCAGCAGGATGATGCCGTTGGAGAAGGCCAGCCGGTCGCCACGGGTGTGCAGCTGGCGCGGCAGGTAGCGGTCCTGGGCGAGGATCGAGCCGAGCACCGGGAAGCCGTTGAAGGCGGTGTTGGCGGCCAGCACCAGGATCAGGCCGGTGACGGCCGCGATGAAGTAGAAGCCCGGCGTGAAGTTGGAGAAGACCGCCTCGCTGATCTGCGCCAGCGCCGTCTTCTGGTGGTAGCCGGCGGGCGAGCCGAGCAGCTGCTGGGCGGGGTTCTCCGCCATCTGCGTGCCCGTGAGGTGGGCCAGGTAGATGATCCCCATGAACATGGTGACCGCGATGGTGGCCATCAGCAGCAGCGTGGTGGCGGCGTTCTTGCTCTTGGGCTTGCGGAAGGCCGGCACACCGTTGCTGATCGCCTCGACGCCGGTGAGCGCCGCGCAGCCCGAGGAGAACGCCTTGAGCAGCAGGAAGACCAGGGCGAAGCCGGTGACGGTCTCGTTGCCCGGGGTCGGCTGGAGGTGGAACCCGGCACTCTCGGCGTGCATGGTCGTGCCGAAGACCAGGTGGCGGACCAGGCCGTAGAGCACCATCCCTATGACCCCGGCCATGAAGGCGTAGGTGGGGACGGCGAAGGCCGATCCGGACTCCCGGACCCCGCGCAGGTTCATGCCCATCAGGACGAGGACCAGCAGCACGCTGATCCCCATCTCGTGGCCGCGCAGCGCGGGTACGGCCGAGACCACGTTCGCCACGCCGGAGGTCGTCGACACCGCCACGGTGAGCACGTAGTCGACCATCAGGGCGCTGGCCACCACCAGGCCCGACTTGGGTCCGTGGTTGACGGTGGCGACCTCGTAGTCGCCGCCGCCGCTGGGGTAGGCATGGACGTTCTGCCGGTAGGACGCCACCACGGCGAGCATCACGACGGCGACGACGACGCCGATCTGCCAGGAGAAGTGGATCGCCGAGACACCGGCCAGCGACAGCGTGAGGAGGATCTCCTCCGGGGCGTAGGCCACCGAGGAGAGCGCGTCGGAGGCGAAGACCGGGAGCGCGATGCGCTTGGGGAGGAGGGTCTCACCGAGCTTGTCGCTGCGCAGGGCGCGACCGATGAGGATGCGTTTGGGGACGTCCGTCAGATTGGGCACGTTAAGAAAGCGTAAGGGTTCCCGATTACAGGGTTGCGGCAGGTCCGGGGTTCATCGCTGTCCCGTTCGAAAGACCCGCTAGCGTGTCGGATGATGAGCTTGCGGGCAACACTTCAGTTGCCGAGCCGCCGCCCAGCTGGGAGACGGCGTGAAGGACCCCCGAACGCTGGGGGCACGGAAGGATGATGAACGGTGTCTGTCCAGGTCAAGGCCCCAACGGATCGGGTGAGGTAGCGACACCGTGCACATCGTCATCATGGGCTGCGGCCGGGTGGGTTCCGCCCTCGCCAGAGCGCTGGAGAAGCAGGGCCACTCGGTGGCCGTGGTGGACCAGGACCCGACGGCGTTCCGTCGCCTGGGCGCCGGGTTCAACGGTCAGCGGGTGACCGGTGTCGGCTTCGACCAGGACACCCTGCGGGAGGCCGGCATCGAGGAGGCGGGGGCCTTCGCCGCCGTCAGCAGCGGCGACAACTCGAACATCATCGCGGCCCGGGTGGCCCGGGAGAACTTCGGCGTCGAGCACGTCGCGGCCCGGATCTACGACCCCCGTCGCGCCGAGGTGTACCAGCGCCTGGGCATCCCCACCGTGGCGACCGTCCGCTGGACCGCCGACCAGATGCTGCGCCGACTGCTGCCCAGCGGCTCCGAGCCGCTCTGGACGGACCCGAGCGGGACGGTCCAGCTCGCCGAGGTGCCGTTCGCCACCGTGTGGATCGGTCGCCGGATCGGGGAGCTGGAGGAGGCCTCCGGGACCAGGGTCGCGTTTGTCACCCGTCTGGGTGAAGGTGTGCTGCCGACACCGCAGATGGTGCTGCAGGAGGGTGATCTGGTGCAGGTGATGCTGCGCCGGGCGGATCTGGCGGCGGTCGAGGCCGCGTTCGCCAAGGGCCCGGAGGAGGGTCACTGATGCGAGTCGCAATTGCGGGAGCGGGCGCGGTCGGCCGGTCGATCGCGGCCGAGCTGCTGGAGAACGGCCACGAGGTCCTGCTCGTGGACAAGAACCCGAACTCGATCTCGGTCGAGCGGGTCCCGATGGCGGAGTGGCTGCTGGCCGACGCCTGCGAGATCACCTCGCTGGACGAGGCGGCCCTGCAGCACTGTCACGTGGTCATCGCCGCGACGGGTGACGACAAGGTCAACCTGGTGGTCTCGCTGCTGGCGAAGACCGAGTACGGCGTGCCGCGGGTGGTCGCCCGGGTGAACAACCCGAAGAACGAGTGGCTCTTCAACGAGTCCTGGGGCGTCGACGTGGCCGTCTCCACCCCGCGGCTGATGTCCGCGCTGGTGGAGGAGGCGGTGAGCGTCGGCGACCTGGTCCGGCTGATGCGCTTCAGCCAGGGCAACGCCAACCTCGTGGAGCTGACGCTGGCCGCGGACACCGAGCTGGTGGGGACCCGGGTCGGCGACGTCAGCTGGCCGACCGACACCGCGCTGGTCACCATCATCCGGGCCGGCCGGGTGCTCGTGCCGGGCAAGGACGACACCCTGGAGGGCGGCGACGAGCTGCTCTTCGTGGCGGCCCAGGAGCGCGAGGAGGAGCTGGAGGACCTGCTCTCGGCGGGCTCCGGCGCCCAGTAGCGCAGCCGTAGCGCGGCAGGTACGCATGACGAAGGGCCCGTACCCCGGTGGGTACGGGCCCTTCGGCGTCAGCGGGCGGGATCCTCGTCGGGCTCCTCCGCCTTGATGGGCGGTGGGGCGGTCAGCAGGATCCGCCAGGTCACGTACATCGCCAGCAGCATCGGCGGGATGCCCAGGGCGACCTTGAGCCAGCCCAGCAGGTTGACGTTGCCGGTGAAGTAGAGCGGGAAGAGGATCACCGGCTTGATGCCCATGATCACCACCCAGGCCCAGGTGGCCTTGGTGTACGCGGCCAGCCGGCCCGGGTTCTGGGTCCGCCAGGTGAACATCTCACCGGTCACCGGGCCGAGCGTCACCCCGATCACCGGCCAGCGCACCAGCGCGGAGACCGCCAGCACGATGCAGTAACCGACGTTGTAGAGCAGGCCCGGCAGGTAGAAGTTCTCCGCCTTGCCGGTCTTCATCGAGATCCAGGCGCCGATCGCCACGCCGAAGACGCCGCCGAAGGCGTGCTGGATGGTCTCCCGGCGCAGCAGCCGCAGCACCACCAGGATGCCGCTCAGGCCGAGCGCCCCCCAGGCCGCCGTGGAGACCTGGTGGGTGATGTTGAAGGTGAGGATGAAGACCAGACCCGGGAGGGTCATGTCGATCATGCCGCGGACGCCACCGAAGGCCTTGATCACCGTGTCGGCGGCCTCGCGGGAGGCCGCGGCCTCACGGGCGGCGGCCTCCTCGGGCGTCTCGGGCGTCTGTGCGGGCGGCTCGTCGACCTGCGTGAGCGCAGCGGCGAGCGGAGCGGCGGCGTCGTGTTCGCCGCCGGGCGGATTGGTCACTGGTGATCGCTCCCCTGTCCCACCGGACGCAGTTCGTAGCGAGGGTTGAACAGCACGCGGCGCCCGCGTGCGTGGCCGATCCGGCCACTGGCGATCATGCGGCGGCCGGGCTCTATGCCCGCGATCGAGCGACGGCCGAGCCAGACCACGTCCAAGGCCTCGGAGCCGTCGAACAGCTCGGCCTCCAGGGCCGGCACACCGGCCCTGGGCCGCAGGGTCACGGTCCGCAGGGTGCCTGCCACCGTGACCACTTCGCGGTCCCCGCAACTGGCGATCGGAGTGCATCCCGACTCCGCCGTGTCCTGGCGCAGCTCCTCCGCCTGGAGCTCCTCCTGGCTGGAGGTGAGGCGGCTGAACATCCGGCGCAGGCGGCCCTGCGACTGGTCGCTGCTGTTACCACTCATGTCGGAAGGGTACCGGTTGGAAGCCCCCCGGTGTCGTGGTCGAACAGCGCCGTTCCTACGCCTCGAAGCGGTATCCCATGCCCGGTTCGGTGATGAAGTGGCGCGGGTGCGAGGGGTCCGCCTCCAGCTTGCGGCGCAGCTGCGCCAGGTAGACCCGCAGGTAGTTGGTCTCGGTCCGGTAGGCCGGGCCCCAGACCTCCTGCAACAACTGGGTCTGGCTGACCAGCCGGCCGGCGTTGCGGACCAGCACCTCCAGCAGGTGCCACTCGGTGGGCGTGAGCCGGACGTCCGTGCCGTCCCGGTTGACCTTCTTCGCGGCGAGGTCGACGGTGAAGCCCTCGGTGACCACCAGCGAGTCGTCCTCGCCGACCACCGGCTCGGCCCGGCGCACGGCGGCCCGCATCCGGGCCAGCAGCTCGTCCATCCCGAACGGCTTGGTGACGTAGTCGTCGGCGCCCGCGTCCAGCGCCTCGACCTTCTCGTCCGAGGCGTGCCGGGCGGAGAGCACGATGATCGGCACCCGGGTCCAGCCGCGCAGGCCCTTGATCACCTCCACCCCGTCCATGTCGGGCAGGCCGAGGTCGAGGACGACCACATCGGGGTGGCGTGCGGCGGCCAGCTCCAGCGCGCTGGCGCCGTCGTGCGCGGCGTCCACCTCGTACTTGCGCGCCTTGAGGTTGATCACCAGCGCGCGGACGATCTGCGGTTCGTCGTCCACTACGAGGACCCGGGTCATGCGTGCTCCGCCTTTCGGGGGGCGAGGGAGGGAGTACTCGGGGGCAGGTCGGCGGCGCCCGGTTCGGGCGGCCGCTCGACGGCGGGCAGGACGACGACCATGGTCAGGCCGCCGCCCGGGGTGTCCTCGGCGGCCAGCGTGCCGCCCATCGCCTCGACGAAGCCGCGCGCCACCGCCAGGCCCAGGCCCACGCCGGCGCCGCGAGGCGCGTCGCCGTAGCGCTGGAACGGCGCGAAGATCTTCTCCTTGGCCTCCTCCGGGACGCCCGGTCCGCGGTCGACCACCCGCAGCTCGACCCGGCCCGGGCCGGTCGACGGCTCCAGGGCGTCGGCCTTGACCAGCACCCGCTCGCCCGGCGGGCTGTACTTCACCGCGTTCTCGATGAGGTTGGCCAGCGCCCGCTCCAGCAGCCCGGCGTCTGCCGGGACCATCGGCAGCGTCTCCGGCACCTCCAGCCGGACGGACTCCAGCGGGACCCCGCCGAGTGCGAACGGCACCACCTCGTCCAGATCCACCTCCTGGATCAGCGGGGTGACCGTGCCGGTCTGCAGGCGGCTCATGTCCAGCAGGTTGTTGATCAGGTGGTCCAGCCGGTCGGCGCCCGCCTCGATGCCGGCCAGCAGCTCGGCCTCGTCCGCCGCGTCCCACTCGACGTCCTCGGCGCGCAGCGAGGAGACCGCCGCCTTGATCCCGGCCAGCGGTGTGCGCAGGTCGTGCGAGACGGCGGCCAGGAGGGCGGTGCGGATCCGGTTGCCCTCGGCCTGCCGGCGGGCCTCGATCGCCTCCTTGGCGAGGCGGCGGCGCTCCAGCACCACGGCGGCCTGCGCCGCGAAGGCCCCGAGCAGTCGGCGGTCCTCGGCGGGCAGCACCCGGCCGGACAGCACCAGAGCGAGGTTCTCGCCCACCGGGACGTCCACGTCCGCCTCGTCCGGACGGGCCGGCGGGCGGGGCCCGCTCACGGCGGCGCACTGCCAGGGCGCGTGTTCGTCGGCGCGCTCCAGGAGGGCGACCGACTCCTGCTGGAAGGTCTCCCGGATCTGGTCGAGCACCGCGGTGAGCACGCCCTCCCCACCTGGCGCGCCGCGCAGCACGGTGCCCGCCAGCGCGCTCAGCGTCTGCGCCTCGGTCTGGCTGCGGGCGGCCTGGTGGCTGCGCTTGGCGGCGGTGTCGACCACGGTGGCGACCGAGATGCCGACCGCCGTGAAGATGCCCACCGCCAGGATGTTCTCCGGATCGGAGATGGTGAACGTGTGGGTCGGGGGCGTGAAGTAGTAGTTGAGCGCGGTGGAGCCGACCAGGGCGGCGGCGATCGCCGGGAGCAGCCCGCCGACCAGCGCCGCGCAGACCGTGACCGACAGGAAGAGCAGCATGTCGGTGGGCAGCCCCGGACCCCGGACCCCGGAGAGCACCGCGCTGAGCAGCAGCGGCCCGCCGACGCCGATCAGCCAGCCGGCGATGGTGCGCGGCCGGCCCAGGTCGGTGATCGGACGGACCGGGATCCGGCCGCGCCCGTGCGCCACGTGCTCGTGGGTGACGATGTGCACGTCGATGTCACCGGAGTCGCGCGCCACCGTGCTGCCCACGCCCGGACCGTAGATGTACTGCCAGGCCTTGCGGCGGCTGGAGCCGAGCACGATCTGGGTCGCGTTGACCCCGCGCGCGAAGTCCAGCAGGGCCTGCGAGGGGTCGTCGCCCAGCACGGTGTGGAAGCTGCCGCCGAGGCTCTCGACCAGCGCCCGCTGTTCGATCAGCGTCTGCGGGGAACCGCCGTTGGCGAGGCCGTCGGAGCGTGAGATGTGCACGGCCAGCAGCTCGCTGCCGGAGCCCTTGGCGGCGATCCTGGCGGCCCGGCGGATCAGCGTGGCGCCCTCGGGGCCACCGGTCAGGCCCACCACGATGCGTTCGCGGGCCTGCCAGGTGTCGGCTATGCCCTGCTCGGCGCGGTAGGTCTGGAGGTACTCGTCGACCCGGTCGGCCGTCCAGAGCAGCGCCAGTTCGCGCAGCGCGGTCAGGTTGCCGGGGCGGAAGTAGTTGGAGAGCGCGGCGTTGATCTTGTCCGGCGCGTACACGTTGCCGTGCGCCAGGCGGCGGCGCAGCGCCTGCGGGGACATGTCGACCAGCTCGATCTGGTCGGCCCGGCGGACCACGTCGTCCGGCACGGTCTCGCGCTGGCGCACCCCCGTGATGCCCTCGACGACGTCGCCGAGTGACTCCAGGTGCTGGATGTTGACGGTGGAGATCACGTCGATGCCGGCCGCGAGCAGTTCCTCGACGTCCTGCCAGCGCTTGGCGTTGCGGCAGCCGGGGATGTTGGTGTGGGCCAGCTCGTCCACCAGGGCGACCTGCGGGCGGCGGGCCAGCAGCGCGTCCAGGTCCAGCTCGGTGAACTCGGCGTCCCGGTGCTCCATGGAGCGGCGCGGCACGGCCTCCAGTCCGGCCAGCAGCTCGGCGGTGTTCTCCCGGTTGTGGTGCTCGACGAAGCCGATCACCACGTCCGTGCCGCGGCCCTGGCGCCGATGGGCCTCGCAGAGCATGGCGTACGTCTTTCCGACCCCGGGGGCGGCCCCGAGGTAGATCCGCAGCCTTCCGCGTGCCATGCGATCCATTCTTGATCGAGCTCAGCCCGAGGGCCACCCCCGGACGCCTGTTCGGCGCTGTCGAGACTACGGGGTAACGGCTGCTCTGCCTTCGATCGGGCTGGTCAGACGGCAGATTTAGCGGCATCTTGACGGATTCCGGTTCGCTGCCGAAGGAGGGCCCGCGCACTGCTTCATGCTGCCGCCATGGTGGTGCAACACCGTGCTGGGAGCATCGGCGCATGCTGTCACTGGTTGCTCCTCCCGCGGTCACGAGGACGCCGCCGCCCACCGAGGGCGGGGGTGCCGGAGCGGTGCTGCGAGCCGTGCTGGCGGGCGGGCCGCTGTCCCGGACCGCGCTGGGGCGGGCGACCGGGCAGAGCCCGGCGGCCGTCTCGCGGCACACCTCGGAGCTGATCGGCATCGGTCTGCTGCGCGAGCTGCCGCCGGTGGAGGGACCACCACGGGCCGGTCGGCCGCAGCTGCCACTGGACATCGACACCGGCCACCACCTGGCCTGCGGCGTGCACATCGGCGCGCCGTGGCTGACCTTCGCCCTGCTGGACCTGCGCGGCCGGGTGGTGGCGCAGGAGCGGTTGCCCCGGACGGGGGACGCCGCGACGGTACTGGCCACCGTCCGGGGCCACCTGCCGGGCTTCCTGGCGCGACGGGCCGGCGGGCGTTCGCTGCTGGGCCTGGGCGTGGTGACCGGCGGCTGGGTGGACAGCGAGCACGGCAGCGTCGTCGAGAACACCGCGCTGGGCTGGCGGGACGTGCCGCTGCGCGACCTGCTGGTCGGCGTCCCGGACGCCCGGATCAGCCGGCTGCCGACCCATGTGGACGGCCACGCACGGGCGTTGGCCCAGGCCGAGCTGCTGTTCGGCGCGGGCACCGGCTGCACCGAACTGGTCGAGCTCTTCGTCGGCAACGTGGTGGACGCCGCGATCGCCACCGGCGGGACGGTCGTGCGAGGACGGCGCTCGCGGGCCGGGGACATCGCCCACCTGCCCGTCGCGGGTTCGACCGAACCCTGCCCCTGCGGGCGGCTCGGCTGCCTGCAGGCCACCATCTCGGAGCTGACCGTGGCGCGCGACGCCCATGCGCGGGGGCTGATCCCGCGCGCCGACATCACGCTGCTGGCAGCGCTGGCCGCGACCGGCGACGGCGCGGCGCTTCGGCTCTTCGAAGAGCGGCTGCGGCTGCTCGCCCCGGCGGCCTCGCTGCTGCTGGACATGCTCAACCCGGAGGTGCTGGTGGTGGTCGAGGTCGGGATGCTGACCGTGCCCGGGCTGCGGGAGTACTTCGCCGAGCAGATCGGGGTGCGGCCGGAGCCCGCCCAACTGGTGACCGTCGGTTCGTTCGGCCGGGACGTCCTGGCGGTGGCGGCCTGCGCCGGGGTGCTGGACGCCACGTACCAGCGGCCGATGGACCTGCGGACGGCCCGGGCGGCGGGCTGACGGCGGGGTTTCTTCCACCGCGTCAGAAATCGTGGCCGGAGCGGCGACAGCGGCCGAGAATGTGGAGATATCACCCCATTCACCGCCCGAGGAGTGTCCCGTCATGCCCACCGCCGACCGACAGTTGCACTTCAACCTCTTCCTGATGGGTGTCGGCCACCACGAGGCCGCCTGGCGCCACCCGCGCACCGACCCCGCCGACGCCGGCGACATCGCCCACTTCCAACGGCTGGCCCAGGCCGCCGAAGCCGCCTCCTTCGACTCGGTCTTCCTGGCCGACGGCGTGGAGGCGCGGTCCGACGGCGGCTGGGGTCTGATCAGCACCTTCGAACCGTTCACGCTGCTGGCCGCGATCGCCGCGGTGACGAGCCGGATCGGCCTGATCGGCACCGTCTCCACCGGGTACTCCGAGCCGTACAACCTGGCCCGCCAGTTCGCTTCGCTCGACCACATCAGCCATGGCCGGGCCGGCTGGAACATCGTCACCTCGGCCGGCGAGCGCTCGGCGCAGAACTTCAACCGCACCGCCAACCAGGAGCACGCGGTGCGCTACCAGCGGGCCGACGAGTTCCTGGAGGTGACCACCGCGCTCTGGGACAGCTGGGAGGACGACGCGCTGGTGCTCGACCGGGCGAGCGGCGCCTTCGCCGACCAGGCCAGGGTGCACGACATCGACCACGTCGGCACGCACTTCCAGGTACGCGGGCCGCTGAACATACCGCGCAGCCCGCAGGGTCACCCGCTGCTCGTCCAGGCCGGCTCCTCGGACAGCGGGAAGGACTTCGCGGCACGCTGGGCCGAGGCGGTCTTCACCGCCCAGCAGACCCTGGCGGAGGGGCAGGCCTTCTACGCCGACCTCAAGCGCCGGGCGGCCGCGGCCGGGCGCGACCCGGCGCGGGTGAAGATCCTGCCCGGCGTGGTCCCGGTGCTGGGCTCGACCGAGGCGGAGGCCAAGGAACTGGACCGCGAGCTGGACGAGCTGATCAGCCCGGCCCGCGCGGTCGGGGTGCTGTCCAGCGTGCTGGGCGTCGACCTGACCGACCACCCGCTGGACGAACCGCTGCCCCCGCTCCCGCCGTTGACCGCGATCAACGGCGCGAAGAGCCGCTTCGAGCTGATCCGCGACCTCGCCGAGCGCGACCGGCTGACGCTGCGCCAACTGGTCGGGCGGCTCGGCGGCGGACGCGGCCACCAGGTGGTCGTCGGGACGCCCGAGCAGCTGGCCGACCACATCGAAACCTGGTTCACCCAGGGCGCGGCGGACGGTTTCAACGTCATGCCACCGCTCCTGCCCAGCGGCCTCGACGACTTCATCGAGCAGGTGGTCCCGCTGCTCCGCGCCCGCGGGCTCTTCCGCGACGGCTACCAGGGCCGGACGCTGCGCGAGCACTACGGGCTGCCGCGCCCGGCGGGGCGCTGGGCCTGACCGTACGACAGCGCCGCGAGGTCCACTCGGACCCTCGCGGCGCTGTCGTCAGTGGGCTAGACGCTCGTGTAGTGCTCCGCCTCGTCGCCCTCCAGGACGCGGCTCGACTCGCCGCTGACGCCGACCGGGACGTCCCCGGCCACGGTCACCCGGTGGAGCAGCCGCGGCAGGCCGTCGTAGTCGTCGGGCGCGTAGTGCTGGGTGGCCCGGTTGTCGAAGAGCACCAGGTCGCCCTCGGCCCAGCGCCAGCGCACCACGTTCTCGGGGCGGGTGACGTACGCCTGAAGGGTGCGCAGCAGGTCGTGCGACTCGTGCGTGGGCAGGCCGATGATGCTCTGCGCGAAGCCTCCGACGAAGAGCCCGCGCTCGCCGCTCTCCGGGTG
Source organism: Kitasatospora mediocidica KCTC 9733 (assembly GCF_000744225.1). Taxonomy (GTDB): domain Bacteria; phylum Actinomycetota; class Actinomycetes; order Streptomycetales; family Streptomycetaceae; genus Kitasatospora; species Kitasatospora mediocidica. Next base: position 1,592,523 of record NZ_JQLN01000007.1, read on the forward strand.
CACCCGGACCACCGGGTGGGCGGTGCGGTACGTGCGCGAGGTGAAGACCGCGCGGCGCTCGGCCTCCTTGGCGTCGGGCTCGCGTCCCTGGGCGTAGTCGAAGTCGTTGGTGTGGACGGCCCACAGGCGGTCCGCCAACTCCCGCAGGGCGTCCGGGAGATCGCGGTAGGCGGTCTGGGTGTTGGCGATCAGCGTGTTGCCGCCGTACGGCGGGACGACCAGGCTGCGCAGGGTGCTGGCCTTCGGCGGGGTGCGGACGAAGGTCACGTCGGTGTGCCAGTGGTTGGCCCGGCCGCCCTCGGTGCTGTCCACGGCCAGCACGTTGGGCTGCCCGTCGAGGGCCGCCACGGTCGGGTGGGCGGTGGTGAGCGGGCCGAAGTGCTCGGCGAACCGGGTCTGGCCGTCGTCGTCGAGCCGCTGGCCGCGGAAGAAGAGCGCCTTGTGCGCCACCAGCGCGGTGTTCAGCTCGGCGACCGTCTCCGGCGCGAGCGGGCCGGCGAGGTCGAGGCCGATGACCTCGGCGCCGATCCGGCCGCCGATCTTGTGAATCTCCAGAGTCATGACGGAAGTCCTTTCAGGGTCAGGGGAGTTCAGGCGGAGAGCGGGGCGCGCCAACGGGTGAAGCGGCGTTCCAGCGCGACCAGCAGCTGGTTGAAGAGCAGGCCGAGGACGGAGATGGTGACAATGCCCGCGTACATCTGCGGGATCGCGAAGTTGAACTGCGAGGCGTTGATCAGATAGCCGAGACCGGCCTTGGCCCCGACCATCTCGGCCGCCACCAGAACGAGGATCGAGACCGATCCGGCGAGCCGGATCCCGGTGAAGACCGCCGGCACGGACGCCGGCAGGATCACCTTCTGGAAGAGCCGCAGCGGCGGGAGGTTCAGCGAACGGGCCAGCCGCAGCAGAGTCGGGTCGACGGTGCGGACCGCGCTGATCGTGTTGAGCAGGATCGGCCAGACGCAGGCGTAGAGCACGATCGAGATCTTGGACGTCTCACCGATGCCCAGGATCAGGATGAAGACCGGCAGCAACGCGAGCGCCGCCGTGTTGCGGAACAGCTCCAGCAGCGGGCTGAGCAGGTCGGCGACCGCACGGTACCAGCCGATGAGCAGCCCGAGCGGCACACCGATCACCACCGCCAGGCCGAAGCCGACGAGCGAACGGGTCAGGCTGGCCTGGGTGTTGCTCGCCAGCTGACCGTCGGACAGCAGGCCCCACCAGGCCCGGGCCACCTCGGAGAACGGCGGTAGGAAGGTGCGGTCGACCAGGCCGGCGCGCGGAGCGACCTCCCAGAGCGCCAGCAGAAGCAGGATCGCGACCGACTTGGTGGCGGCGGTGAGCAGCAGCGTGGCCGGCCGGCCGGTCCGCCGCGACGGCGGCGCTGGTGGCGGCGGTGGCGGATCTGCTGCCGGTGGTCCCCCGGCCGGGGCGGGCGGGTGGTCCGCCGGCAGGGCGGGTGCGGTGAGATCGGTACTCATACCGGTGCGGCCTCCTTCTCCAACTGCTGGGCCCGGGACACCTCGTCGCGCAGCAGGCTCCAGATCTCGTGCCGATGTCGGGCGAACTCCGGGCTGGAGCGCAGGTCCTGGTCCTCCGCGCGGTTGCCCAGGTCGATCGGGACCACCTCCTTGACCCTGCCGGGACGCGAGGTCAGGACGGCGACCCGTCCGCCCAGGTAGACCGCCTCCTCGATGCCATGGGTGATGAAGAGCACGGTCTTGCCGGTGCGTCGCCAGATCCGCAGCAGCTCGTCCTGCAGGGACTCACGGGTCTGCGCGTCCAGCGCGGCGAAGGGCTCGTCCATCAGGAGGACGTCCGGGTCGTAGGCGAGGCTGCGGGCGATCGCCACCCGCTGTTTCATGCCGCCGGAGAGCTCGTGCGGGTATCGCTCCTCGAAGCCCGCCAGGCCGACCAGGCCCAGGTACTCGCGGGCCCTGGCCGCGCGTTGGCGACGTGGCAGCCCGATGGACTCCAGGCCGAACTCGACGTTGCCCTGCGCGGTGCGCCAGGGCAGCAGGGCGTACTGCTGGAAGACCGTGCTGCGGTCAGGACCCGGTCCGGTGACGGGCTTTGCATTCAGCAGGATCTCACCGGCGGTGGGTGTGTCGAGGCCGCCGAGCAGGTCCAGAAGCGTGGATTTGCCGCAACCGCTGGGACCTACCAGAGCGACGAACTCACCGGCGGCCACGTCCAGGTCGACCCGGTCGAGGGCGGTGAACTCGGTCCGTTGCCGGGCCCCGCCGGAGCCCCGGACCGGGAAGGTCTTGGTGACGCCCCGGAAGCTGATACTCGCTGTCATCGCGCTCTCAACTCCGGCTCGGGGAAGGGGAGGTGGCGGCAGTCACGTCGTTGAAACTGTTGGTGTAGAGGTCGGCCGCCCTGACCTGGCCGGCCTTGAGGTCGCCGTGCGAGACCAGCCAGTCGATCCACACCTGGAACTCCGCGTCGCTGATCCGGCCACCGGTCTCGGCCACGCCTGCCGACTTCCAGTACTGCAACGCCGAGGTGTCCTCGTTTCGGCCGCGCTTCTTGATGATGTCGACGCTGCGGGCGATCACTTGCTCGCGCGGCGTGGTCCGGGTCCACTCGATCGCCTTGGCGACGCCGGTGACGAAGATCCGCGAGGTGGTCGGGTTCGCCTTCAGGAAGCGGTTGGTCAGCACGTACGTGCCCGCGGTGAACGGTCCGAGCAGCTCGAAGTCGGTGAAGAGCGGGCGGATGCCCCCGGCCGCCACGGCCTTGTCCCGCAGGATGCCGCCGAGGACGGCCACGTCGATCTGCTTCTGACGCAGCGCTTGTTCGGTGTTGACCGGAGGCAGCACCAGGGGCTCCACCTTGGCGATCTCGCCGGGCGAAAGGCCGTTGCGCTGAAGGTAGATGTCGAGCAGGGCCTCGTAGTGCGCGCCCAGCGTGTTCACCCCGACCTTCTTGCCGATCAGGTCGCGGGCGGAGCGGATCGGGCTGCCCTCCAGGACGTAGTACCCCTCGTACGACGCCTGGTCGACGCCGTAGTACCCGATCACGGCCTTCACCGGAGCGCCCGCCGCGATCAGCTTGACCACCGAGCCGTTGAACGCCCCGCCGAAGTCGGTCTGGCCGGTCGCGGCGGACTGGATGTCCTGCGGGCCACTGATCGTATTGCCCACCCAGTCCAGCGTGACATTCCCGAAGTAGCCGAGATCCTGGGCTAGTTCGGGAAGTGTCACCGTCCCTACCGAGCCCTGGTACCTGAGTCTGGTGGTCTCCCCTCCGCCCCCGGACGAGGCGGTGGCGGTGCCGCAGGCGGAGGCTGCGGCGGCGAGGCCGGCCAGGACGAGGAACTGACGGCGGGAGGCGGCCGGTGGCGAAACGGGCATGGCGAAGGTCCTTTGCGGCGTGGCGGACATGCGAGGGTGACCAGATGGCGCGCGGCGACGAGCGTGACGTCGCAAGAAATGACGTCACGTCAGAAATGGGCCGCGCGAGGAGAGATGAGCGAGCGAGGTGCGCGAAGAGGGAGCCGGGCAGGCTCAGCGGCAGGCAGCACAGAGTGCGCTCGCGTGCCGTCGCAGATCGACGTGCAGGCGAACGACCAGGGCAACAGCTCGGTGGCTCACCCGACAAAGGCTTCCAGCGCGACGGCGAGGGGTCAACGAATGTTCACGCGCCGGAAGAAAACCTGGCGCGGTGGGAGCGGATCTGATTGCGGCCCCGCACACATGCCTGAGGCCGGACCGCCCTGGGGCAGCCCGGCCTCAGGCGGGGAGAAATCTTCTGGTCGCTGCTACGCGCTCCTACTCGATGATGCGCCCGTCGCGGAGCTCGACCACCCGGTCGGCGAGTTCCATCAACTGCGGGTCGTGGGTGGCCACCAGCGCCGTCACCCCTTCGCTGCGCACGACGGCACGCAGCAGCTGCATCACCGAGCGGCCGGTCTCCGAGTCCAGCTGGCCGGTCGGCTCGTCGGCGATGATCAGCGCCGGTTCATTGGCGAGTGCGCGGGCGATCGCCACCCGCTGCTGCTGCCCGCCGGACAGCTCGGACGGGCGCTGGTCGGCATGGTCCGACAGCCCGACCAGCGCCAGCAGGGTCCGCACCCGCTCCTCGCGGCGCGCGGCACCGACCTTGCGCAGTCGCATCGGCACGCCCACGTTCTCGGCGGCGGTCAGGATCGGGATGAGACCGAAGGACTGGAACACGAAACCGATCCGGTCCCGCCGGATGGCCAGCCGGCCGGACTCGTCCAGGCCGGCCAGGTCCGCACCGTCCAAGGTGATCCGCCCCGAGGTCGGCGAGTCCAACCCTCCGACAAGGTTGAGGAGCGTGGTCTTTCCCGAGCCCGACCGCCCCCGAAGCGCCGTCAACTCACCCCGCCGGGCCGAGAACGAGACCCCGCGCAGCGCGTGCACCGCAGTCGCGCCGCTGCCGAAGCTGCGCCAGACATCCTCGACCTCGATCATGGGCGCGAGTGTCGTGGTGGTCTCCTGCTGGTTCATGACGGTCTCCTCCTCGGGCGGCGTACGTCCGCCCGGGGCCTCTTCGGATACCCGTGCGTCCTGTTCGATCTGTACGGTAGCCCCGGCAGCAGGCCGAAAAAAGGTCCAAACATGCAGATAACCCCCCTTCCCGAAGGGAAGGGGGGTTATCTGGAATGATTGTTCGGCGGCGTCCTACTCTCCCACAGGGTCCCCCCTGCAGTACCATCGGCGCTGTGAGGCTTAGCTTCCGGGTTCGGAATGTAACCGGGCGTTTCCCTCACGCTATGACCACCGAAACACTATGAAACTGTCAACCGCACCACCCCTGTGACCAAACAGGGATGGGGTCGTTGTTTCAGAACAACACAGTGGACGCGAGCAACTGAGGACAAGCCCTCGGCCTATTAGTACCGGTCAGCTCCACCCATTACTGGGCTTCCACATCCGGCCTATCAACCCAGTCGTCTACTGGGAGCCTTACCCTCTCAAGGAGGTGGGAATACTCATCTCGAAGCAGGCTTCCCGCTTAGATGCTTTCAGCGGTTATCCCTCCCGAACGTAGCCAACCAGCCATGCCCTTGGCAGGACAACTGGCACACCAGAGGTTCGTCCGTCCCGGTCCTCTCGTACTAGGGACAGCCCTTCTCAATATTCCTACGCGCACAGCGGATAGGGACCGAACTGTCTCACGACGTTCTAAACCCAGCTCGCGTACCGCTTTAATGGGCGAACAGCCCAACCCTTGGGACCTACTCCAGCCCCAGGATGCGACGAGCCGACATCGAGGTGCCAAACCATCCCGTCGATATGGACTCTTGGGGAAGATCAGCCTGTTATCCCCGGGGTACCTTTTATCCGTTGAGCGACGGCGCTTCCACAAGCCACCGCCGGATCACTAGTCCCTGCTTTCGCACCTGCTCGACCCGTCGGTCTCACAGTCAAGCTCCCTTGTGCACTTACACTCAACACCTGATTGCCAACCAGGCTGAGGGAACCTTTGGGCGCCTCCGTTACTCTTTAGGAGGCAACCGCCCCAGTTAAACTACCCACCAGACACTGTCCCTGATCCGGATCACGGACCTAGGTTAGACATCCAGCACGACCAGAGTGGTATTTCAACGTCGACTCCACGACAACTGGCGTTGCCGCTTCAAAGTCTCCCACCTATCCTACACAAGCCGAACCGAACACCAATATCAAGCTATAGTAAAGGTCCCGGGGTCTTTCCGTCCTGCTGCGCGAAACGAGCATCTTTACTCGTAATGCAATTTCACCGGGCCTATGGTTGAGACAGTCGAGAAGTCGTTACGCCATTCGTGCAGGTCGGAACTTACCCGACAAGGAATTTCGCTACCTTAGGATGGTTATAGTTACCACCGCCGTTTACTGGCGCTTAAGTTCTCAGCTTCGCCACGACGAATCATGACTAACCGGTCCCCTTAACGTTCCAGCACCGGGCAGGCGTCAGTCCGTATACATCGCCTTACGGCTTCGCACGGACCTGTGTTTTTAGTAAACAGTCGCTTCTCGCTGGTCTCTGCGGCCACCCCCAGCTCAGGAAGTAAATCCCATCACCAGGCGTGGCCCCCCTTCTCCCGAAGTTACGGGGGCATTTTGCCGAGTTCCTTAACCATAGTTCACCCGAACGCCTCGGTATTCTCTACCTGACCACCTGAGTCGGTTTGGGGTACGGGCCGCCATGAAACTCGCTAGAGGCTTTTCTCGACAGCATAGGATCATCCACTTCACCACAATCGGCTCGGCATCAGGTCTCAGCCTCAATGAGTGACGGATTTGCCTATCACTCGGCCTACACCCTTACCCCGGGACAACCACCGCCCGGGCTGGACTACCTTCCTGCGTCACCCCATCGCTCACCTACTACCCTGTTGGGTCAGCGGCTCCACCACGTCCCTTCGTCCGAAGACTCCAGGCCGGCTTCGCGGCTTTAGCATTCAGAGGTTCGACGTTGGCGCTTCAAAGCGGGTACGGGAATATCAACCCGTTGTCCATCGACTACGCCTGTCGGCCTCGCCTTAGGTCCCGACTTACCCTGGGCAGATCAGCTTGACCCAGGAACCCTTGGTCAATCGGCGCAAGAGTTTCCCACTCTTGTATCGCTACTCATGCCTGCATTCTCACTCGTGAACCGTCCACAACTGGATTCCTCCGCTGCTTCACCCGGCACACGACGCTCCCCTACCCATCACAGCCCCCGTTGGGAGTATTGCTGCAATGACACGACTTCGGTGGTGTGCTTGAGCCCCGCTACATTGTCGGCGCGGAATCACTTGACCAGTGAGCTATTACGCACTCTTTCAAGGATGGCTGCTTCTAAGCCAACCTCCTGGTTGTCTGTGCGACTCCACATCCTTTCCCACTTAGCACACGCTTAGGGACCTTAGTCGGTGTTCTGGGCTGTTTCCCTCTCGACCATGGAGCTTATCCCCCACAGTCTCACTGCCACGCTCTCACTTACCGGCATTCGGAGTTTGGCTAAGGTCAGTAACCCGGTGAGGCCCATCGCCTATCCAGTGCTCTACCTCCGGCAAGAAACACGTGACGCTGCACCTAAATGCATTTCGGGGAGAACCAGCTATCACGGAGTTTGATTGGCCTTTCACCCCTAACCACAGGTCATCCCCCAGGTTTTCAACCCTGGTGGGTTCGGTCCTCCACGAAGTCTTACCTCCGCTTCAACCTGCCCATGGCTAGATCACTCCGCTTCGGGTCTTGGGCATGCAACTCAACCGCCCTATTCGGACTCGCTTTCGCTACGGCTACCCCACACGGGTTAACCTCGCTACACACCGCAAACTCGCAGGCTCATTCTTCAAAAGGCACGCAGTCACGAGACACACAGCAAGCTGGTGTCCGACGCTCCCACGGCTTGTAGGCACACGGTTTCAGGTACTATTTCACTCCGCTCCCGCGGTACTTTTCACCATTCCCTCACGGTACTATCCGCTATCGGTCACTAGGGAATATTTAGGCTTAGCGGGTGGTCCCGCCAGATTCACACGGAATTTCTCGGGCTCCGTGCTACTTGGGAGAAGCTCAAGTGAGCCGTACAGATTTCGTCTACGGGGGTCTTACCCTCTACGCCGGACCTTTCGCATGTCCTTCGACTACCCATACGGTTTCTGACTCACCCAGCCGCCGGCAGACGACTGAAGAACTTTCCCACGACCCCGCATTGGCAACCCCTGCCGGGTATCACACCAATACGGTTTAGCCTCATCCGGTTTCGCTCGCCACTACTCCCGGAATCACGGTTGTTTTCTCTTCCTGAGGGTACTGAGATGTTTCACTTCCCCTCGTTCCCTCCACATACCCTATGTGTTCAGGTATGGGTGACAGCCCATGACGACTGCCGGGTTTCCCCATTCGGAAACCCCCGGATCAAAGCCTGGTTGACGGCTCCCCGGGGACTATCGTGGCCTCCCACGTCCTTCATCGGTTCCTAGTGCCAAGGCATCCACCGTGCGCCCTTAAAAACTTGGCCACAGATGCTCGCGTCCACTGTGCAGTTCTCAAACAACGACCAGACACCCACCTACACAACCCCAAGAATGAGGCAATGTCCGTGGGACCGGCTCCAGAGGTACCAGCCATACGGCCGTTCCCTCAGGACCCAACAACGTGCCCGACACACCCGACCTCCACCGCGTTCCACGCCCCGAAGGACAGTACTAACGACTTCAACCGTGTGTGCCGAATAGTCAACGTTCCACCCATGAGCAACCAACCCGGGACATTCGCCCAGGTCTGGCTATGTGCTCCTTAGAAAGGAGGTGATCCAGCCGCACCTTCCGGTACGGCTACCTTGTTACGACTTCGTCCCAATCGCTGGTCCCACCTTCGACGGCTCCTCCCCTTACGGGTTAGGCCACCGGCTTCGGGTGTTACCGACTTTCGTGACGTGACGGGCGGTGTGTACAAGGCCCGGGAACGTATTCACCGCAGCATGCTGATCTGCGATTACTAGCAACTCCAACTTCATGGGGTCGAGTTGCAGACCCCAATCCGAACTGAGGCCGGCTTTTTGGGATTCGCTCCGCCTCGCGGCATCGCAGCCCTTTGTACCGACCATTGTAGCACGTGTGCAGCCCAAGACATAAGGGGCATGATGATTTGACGTCGTCCCCACCTTCCTCCGAGTTGACCCCGGCAGTCTCCTGTGAGTCCCCATCACCCCGAAAGGCATGCTGGCAACACAGAACAAGGGTTGCGCTCGTTGCGGGACTTAACCCAACATCTCACGACACGAGCTGACGACAACCATGCACCACCTGTATACCGACCACAAGGGGGCGACCATCTCTGGCCGTTTCCGGTATATGTCAAGCCTTGGTAAGGTTCTTCGCGTTGCGTCGAATTAAGCCACATGCTCCGCTGCTTGTGCGGGCCCCCGTCAATTCCTTTGAGTTTTAGCCTTGCGGCCGTACTCCCCAGGCGGGGAACTTAATGCGTTAGCTGCGGCACCGACGACGTGGAATGTCGCCAACACCTAGTTCCCACCGTTTACGGCGTGGACTACCAGGGTATCTAATCCTGTTCGCTCCCCACGCTTTCGCTCCTCAGCGTCAGTAATGGCCCAGAGATCCGCCTTCGCCACCGGTGTTCCTCCTGATATCTGCGCATTTCACCGCTACACCAGGAATTCCGATCTCCCCTACCACACTCTAGCCTGCCCGTATCGAATGCAGACCCGGGGTTAAGCCCCGGGCTTTCACATCCGACGTGACAAGCCGCCTACGAGCTCTTTACGCCCAATAATTCCGGACAACGCTCGCACCCTACGTATTACCGCGGCTGCTGGCACGTAGTTAGCCGGTGCTTCTTCTGCAGGTACCGTCACTTGCGCTTCTTCCCTGCTGAAAGAGGTTTACGACCCGAAGGCCTTCATCCCTCACGCGGCGTCGCTGCATCAGGCTTTCGCCCATTGTGCAATATTCCCCACTGCTGCCTCCCGTAGGAGTCTGGCCGTGTCTCAGTCCCAGTGTGGCCGGTCGCCCTCTCAGGCCGGCTACCCGTCGTCGCCTTGGTAGGCCATTACCCCACCAACAAGCTGATAGGCCGCGGGATCATCCTGCACCGCCGGAGCTTTCCACCCATCCCCATGCGAGGACAGGTCATATCCGGTATTAGACCTCGTTTCCAAGGCTTGTCCCAGAGTGCAGGGCAGATTTCCCACGTGTTACTCACCCGTTCGCCACTAATCCACCCGAAGGCTTCATCGTTCGACTTGCATGTGTTAAGCACGCCGCCAGCGTTCGTCCTGAGCCAGGATCAAACTCTCCGTGAATGTCTGCCCGTAATCGGGCTCAACACCCGCGTTGAGCGGCACGACAACCACCGGAATAGGGCGGTCACGTGCACTGCGTCCTCGCTGTGT